>JADJOS010000001.1:0-2607500 GCA_016713675.1 Acidobacteriota bacterium | reverse complement strand
ATAAAGTGTGAATTGATATGTTTTGGCGAGTGGAAAAGGTGCTATTGCGTATATCAATCCGGCACAGACCGCTTGGATTGGTGAACCCCAATCTCGAACAAAAAGGTAGCACCCCAAACAACCCACGATCATGCAGAGCAGAAAGGAGATCCAAATCGTGTCATACATGCTGTTCGTAAGGGCGTCGATGCCGGTCGTGAGGTAAATGGTGAGCGGTGGATAAAACCTGATTCCGAGACTCCCAAAACCGTTGGTGTCATTGGCCCACCCGGGAAAGAGATCGCCCGAACGGATCGCCGAACGAAGTTCCTCCGAGAATCCCAGATAGACCGCAAGGTCGCCCGACGAGTGAAGCCCACCGATGAGTATCGGCAAAACGATCACAATAAGCGATGCCGCTACGAGCAAGATCAGGCAGTGAAGTGGTTTCTCACAGAAAGTCACCATTCTGTCCATGAAATTTCGCATATCTGGATCGCTGGTCAAAACTCAAGCCGTGAAACTATTCGTTTTGGCTAATAACAGCCATTCGGGAATTTGTCTGATTCTACTACAATACCCCAAAACTCAAATTCGCCGGTCAATGATTCGGGCCAATGGAATGTTCTAGAAATCGACAAAAGTACGGCAACAATTTACCATCGATTCTGTTTGCACTATGGTCATCTTCAAATCGCGGATTTCTATATCACTTTTACACATTTATCCCGAATCGTTGACAATTTCCACAGACCTTTCTTTGTCAATTCTGTCCAGCGGTGTAATTTGATAATTGAAAGTGCTTTCGACCCGGCCTGATAAAAAACATATGGATACACAAGAGTTCCTTTACGATTCGGTTCCCTATCCAAGTTTCACCTTCCCGCAAACCCATCCGGACCGCCTCGCGTCGATCGCCGCATACTATGGACTTGATGCCGCTCCGCCGTACGATTGCCGCGTGCTCGAACTTGGCTGTGGTGACGGTACGAATCTTCTATCAATGGCATACGCCTTGCCGGCCAGCCGATTTGTCGGGATCGACCTGTCCTCGGTGCATATAGATGACGCAAAGCATGCGGCTGGATCGTTAAGCCTAGCAAACATCGAATTTCGTCAAGAGGACGTCGTGAAGCTCAACACCGAGGAATTGGGCGAATTTGATTTCATCATCGCTCACGGGCTTTATTCTTGGGTGCCGGATTTTGTTCGTGAGGCCGTGCTAACAATATATGAGGAATGCCTTGCTTCCCACGGTATCGGTTATATCAGCTACAACGCCTACCCTGGCTGTTACCTGAGAGATATGACGCGAGGAATGATGCGGTTTCACGCAGGGGATGTTGCCGATCCTCTCGAAAAGGTCGAACACGGCAAGTCGGTGCTGCGTTTTGTCAGCGAAGCGGCCGAAAGCGATTCGATCTACCAGACGATGCTCAAACTAGAACTTGGCCAGATCGAAGAGCGTTCGGTCCAAAACGTATTTCACGACGATTTTGCTGACATAAATCAGCCGTTTTACCTTCATGAGTTTGTCAGACAGATCGAAGGGAAAGGCTTGCAGTACATATCCGATGCCGATCCGGTCGCGATGAACACAGGCGACCTTCCCGCTGAGGCACGGAAATCTCTTAACGCATTGGGAGACGACCTGATAAAGCTCGAACAATATCTCGATTTTGTTAAGTGCCGCCGTTTCAGATCTTCATTGATATGCCGTTCCGGTCTATCCCTGAACCGTGATCAGCAACCAAGCATACTTAATGGACTGCTCGTTGCCTCTCATGTCGAGTCAGAAGGCTCGATGGACGAAATTGCGAACCCCGTACCAATGAAGTTCATCGGGCCAAACGGAGCCTCCCTTGAGATCAATCATCCGCTGACAAAAGCATCACTCATTCATTTGAGAAGCATCTGGTCAAGGTCAATTGCATTTCCGGAATTGATGATCGAAGCAAAAAGATCGCTTATCGGGTTTGACGACTCAACATTCGAGGACGAATCAGAACGGGCTGCTGCGTTTTTGATCCAGCTTTACGGAGCGGGATTTGTCAAATTCCACAAACATACGCCGAATTTTGCTCACGGAGCGTCCGAATTCCCGACCGCCAGCAAATTCGCTCGATGGCAGATCTCACGAGGTTCAAAAAGTGTCACGACGCTCAGCGGCCTCAACCTAGAACCCGAATTCGAAGCAGTCCGTACACTCATCTCACTGCTCGACGGCACGAGAGATCGAACGATGTTGTTCAATGAAATGAAAGAGATGTTTGACGTTCCTTCCGATCAAAGAAGTGCCTTCGAGGCCCAATTACCCGAAATGATCGGATCTAATCTCACAAAACTCGCGGAATCCGGCCTATTAGAGAGGTAGGAAATACCAATGGAGCGGGCGACGAGGCTCGAACTCGCAACTTTCAGCTTGGGAAGCTGACACTCTACCATTGAGTTACGCCCGCATTTGCGGGAATGATATCAGAATTTGCACTCAAGTTTCAACGATCTTTCGCTTCCAGGAGCAGATCGATCACTTCGCGAACCGCACCGCGTCCGCCGTCTATGTCGGTCACGTAGTCGGCGTTTAGCCGGACGGTTTCGTGGGCATCGTGAACCGCGGCGGAAAATCCGACTCGTTCGAAAACCTGAATGTCGGGAGTATCGTCGCCGATGAATGCGGTTTCTTCGGACGAGGCTCCGGATTCAGCCAATATCTCCGCGAGAGCGGCGGCTTTGTCTTTGCGGCCCTGTTTTACGAATTCGATGCCGAGCTGTTTAGCACGCATTTCAACGATCGGTGAATTCCGGCCCGATATTATGCCAGAGCGAAAACCGGCTTTGATCCACGCGACGATCCCTTCGCCGTCACGGGCATGAAATACCTTGAGTTCTTCGCCTGTCGATCCAAAATAGAGCCGCCCGTCTGTCAGGACGCCGTCACAGTCCATTAATAACAGTGTTACCGCTTTTGTACGATCGATCAGGCCTTCAGTTTTTTGGACAGTCATTTGTGTTATCGAACCTCAAACATCTCGACCGCAGCGATCTTCCATCCTGAGCCGATCTTGATCAGTCGATAGACGGCGGTCCCGGATTCGGAATCCTTCGTCAGCAATTTAATATTCAACGAGGTTTCGACCAGGACGTTGTTAGGATCAAGGCGATCGACGCCTCGGACCTGCGTTTGCCACTGCTCGGTCGATCCTGAAATGCCGCTGACAAACTTGGCAGCCTCGCCGGGGATGAACAATGCTTCCAGATCGGCCTTGCGATTAGAGGCCGCGGCACGGTCGAAATCGGTAAAGAATGCCTTTACACCTGCGTCAACTGCAGGCAAATCACCGATCTTATTCCGCAGATTACGTGCTGCAAACGAAGCCCCGTAATCGGCATCGGCGACGATCGCAGTCTCAGCGTATTTTGCCGCGGCGTCGTTTTGATTGGCTGCAGACGACACCTGCGCAAGCCCGACATTTGCCCATCCGATACTGCGGGACGTCGGCGACCGTTCGTCGAGTACGGCTCTGAATTCCCTTTCCGCCTCGGCATTGCGATTTAATGCCAGCAATGCCCTGCCCAGAAGAATGCGTACTTCATCGAGCCGCGGCAGATCGCGTAGGACCACACGCGCCATCCCTTCGGCCGCAGCGTAATCCTGTTTATCAAATAACCTCTTGACCGCGAGGACTGGGTCGCTGTCGGTCGATTCACGCGGAGCGATGTCGTCAGAGTATTCGATCTGCGGGTACAATTTTTCCGTATCTATCTCGACCCTCAAAATTGGGCTGTTGGTCTTGAATACTACTTCGCCAAAGCTCAGCGACTTTACTGTTGACGAAGCGTCCATCGGAGGCCCTGTCTTGAGCGTTGCCCTCACATTTACGGTGGCATCGATGCTGCCGGTGTTTCTTAAGGCAATTCTGGCCTCGCCGCCGGAGATCTGCGGCAAACCAACGAGCAGATTCATTTCGGTGACTTGGTCAAATAGATATTCGACGAGATCCTTGTGGGCCGAAAATGCGTTCCTCATCTCAAAAATAAGGAGATCGCCATCCTGTGCATTCGATTTCAATGCCTTAGAAAACTCAGCGGTTCCGACACGCTTTTCCAACAACCTCCATGCCATCGCACCTTTGTTTGCAACCTCAGGATAGTAGAAATCGTCAAGCGGCGAGGTCCGGCTCATCGGTGCGTCGCGTTTTGAGATCGCTGAATAAGCGGTCCGCTGCCGCAGCCTTTCTACGTCGGCGACGTCTTTGCCGAATTTGCTCTCGATAAATTCGGTTGCGATGTGACGAGTCAGTCCTTCACGAATAATGCCATAACCATCACCTGTCGCTGTGATCGAACCTCCGATCCAAGTGCGCACCGCCGATTCCACGAGATTCATTGTCGTCAGAGAATCGACTTTTGACCGGCGAAAAACGGACTCATCGACGAGCACCGTCCCGGCACTTGAAAATCCTGCACCTCTACGAGCGGCAACGATTCGCAGCGGCACATCGGGTGCGTTCCCTAAATAGGCGGTCGCGAACGTCCGGGCTTCGGTTAGGATCGAAGCCATCTCTGCTGCCCGCTTCTGGCCATCCGCGGACGTACCTTTGGGTGCATATATCGCAACTCCGTTCACATTCGACACGTCCCAGTTCCCTGTCGCGAAAAAAGGCTGTGTACCAAACTTCTGCTCGAACACTCCGCCTGCCTCAACTCCTGATCCTACGTACGAAACGCCGCTCGCCGCATTCACCTTAACGCGGACAGTCGCATTATCTGCTCCTGCACCAGAAAACCAACTATTCGGCGTTGGATACCAAAATGAAAGCGGCAAAAAGTGTGAAGCAGTTGGAGAGATCGTATTCAGCCCGGAATTGTCCTTGAGGGTCAGCTTATAATCGACAACTGCGGTGATAATACCACCGGCGGATACCGCAGGAATACGCACGACACATCGCTGCAAGCTGGTGCCCGGAGTGATCGTCGACTCGGATCTGGAAAACTCAACCACCGACTCGTTGATCCTGATCTCCGACACAGCGGCCAACGTGCTGATTCTGAGTGTTAAGGTCGACGCTGGCTTGCCGGAAACATTTTTGAGCGTCAACACTGTTTTAGATGTAAGGGATCGATCGCTAGCAGCTGCCGGCAATGTCGCCTGTATATCGTATTTCTGCACCGACCATGTAGCCGCGGAACGCGTCTCATCCTGAGCAGCTCCAATGATCGAAGAAAGCAAAATAGCGGCGAAACCGGCAATTAGTCGAAATTTGTTCATTCTTTATACTTGAAAACTACGAATTCGTGATGTCATGGATCTGTACGAGTTTCATTAAGAGATCCTCGAGCCGGCTGAGCGGCAATTGGTTTGGGCCGTCGCTCGGAGCCTTTGACGGGTTGTCATGGACTTCCATAAAAACGGCATCAACTCCGCAGGCAACACCCGCACGAGCAAAGTTTTCGATGTATTGCCCTTGCCCGTCGGTTGCCTTGCCAAGTCCGCCCGGCAATTGCAGCGAGTGCGTCACGTCGAAGACCACCGGTACGCCAAACCCACGCATTATCGGAAAAGATCGGAGATCAACGACCAAATTATTATAACCGAAACTCGCTCCGCGTTCGGTGAGCAGTATCTTTTCACAGCCGGCTTCGTTCAGTTTATCAACGATATTCTTACAGTCCCACGGAGCGAGAAACTGACCTTTTTTAACATTTACAGCCTTTTCTGTTTTAGCTGCCGCCACAAGCAGATCGGTCTGACGACACAAAAACGCCGGGATCTGCAGCATGTCGACGACCTCGGCGGCCTTTTCACACTGCCACGGTTCATGGACATCGGTAATCACCGGAACCTCGACCTCGTGCCTCACCTGAGCCAACACTTCAAGCCCAAACTCCATCCCGCCGCCCCGAAAACTCTCGATCGAACTCCGGTTCGCCTTATCAAACGAAGATTTATAGACAAGATCGACGCCGACATTCGTACAAATGTCCTTGATCTCCTGCGCCATAAACAACGCGTGCTTAGCCGACTCGACCACACATGGCCCCAGAATAAAAGCCAGCCGCCCGTCGCCGAATCGCACATTACTTACATCAAATACCTGCATATTATACGAAACCACAGTTGCACTCAGATTAGCACAGATAAAATCAATCCAAAATCCGTATCTATCTGTGTCTTATCAGTCGCTGGATCTCAATTGTCTTATTTCAAACCAAAACTCAAAGTGCCCCAGAAGCTTTCCCAATCGGCATTTGAGCAGTTCCGGGAACACCGCTGCATATGAACAAGGCGAATGAGCCAGACGCCTTTATTCGTTAGCTTTATCGTGAATTTGCCATCTTTGTCGGTGGTGAATTTCCGGGATGAGTAATTTTCGCCATCGCGGTTGTCGGCATAAACGGCCCGTTCGGCGAGCGGAAAACCCGAGAAATAGACCTGCAGCTTCAGATCGTCGCCGACCTTCTTGGAATACGGATTTTCGAGCGGGACGATCTCGATCCTTGATCCGACACGTGTTTTGGCAGAACCGGTGCGGCTGTCGCCGACCTGTATCAGCGTTTTTATGTACCGCGAATACCGCTCGCGGCCTTCTTTTGCAGATTCGCCGAGCCGTTTGCGTTCGGCGATGACGTATTCCATACCGTCTTCGCGGAGATAATCTTCGAATTTGGCGGCGTCCAGTTTAATATATGACGGGTTTCGCTCCATCGATACTAAATACGTTGCCGAGCGATCGGAAGCAAATTTAAGGACCGGCGATCTTTGATCCTCGGCTAGCGGCCGCACATCAAAGCTCTCGCCTCCCGAAAACATCTGAAACGAATCTGTCTTGGCGGCCTCGTAGGGCTTTTCCGCATCCTTCTTTAACGCCAAACCGACAAACAGCCGCAGATCTGTGCTTTCATTGACGCGCAGAAAGAAATTGTCACATTCGAGCCAGTATTCGTGCCCGAATGTGTTCAGACTGAGCGACATCAATAAAACAAATGCACTGACTGCATTTCTCATATTCCCGTTCTGATCAGACTATCCGTTCTCCGCCTCGAATTCCTCCGTATCCACCTCAGAGCGTTCGGGCATTTCGACCGCTGCGTCGCTGGTCACATCGTGTTCGAGATTTTCGCTGCGAAGCCGATTCTGCCAGGCAGCTTCGACAAACGAGACAAACAGCGGATGTGCATCTAGCGGTTTTGATTTATATTCAGGATGAAACTGGCACGCAACAAAATACGGATGCGTCTCGCGCGGCAATTCGACCATTTCGACGAACTTGCCGTCCGGTGAAACACCGCTGAAAACAAGGCCTTCTCGTTCGAGAGCGTCGCGGTACTCGGGATTGAATTCGTAACGATGACGATGCCGTTCGCCGATCTCTGTCGCTCCGTGATAGATCGACTGAGCCAGCGAACCATCTTTTAGCCGGCATGCCCATTCGCCCAGACGCATTGTGCCGCCGAGTTCTTCGACGTCAACAAGGTCGCGGAGTTTGAAGATTATCGGGAAAGGAGTTTCCTCGTTAAATTCGGTCGAATCAGCATCGCGAAGACCACACACACTGCGGGCAAACTCGATGCACGCCGTCTGCATTCCCAAACAAATACCGAAATACGGCGTCCCCGATTTGCGGGCGTATTTTATCGCCCTAAGCATCCCGCCGATGCCGCGTTTGCCAAATCCGCCGGGCACAAGGATCGCGTCAAAATCCTGCAGCTCGTTCTCGTAACCTTCCTTCATCAGGTTTTCCGATTCGATCCAATTGACGTTTACTCGCAGATTGTTGGCGACGCCGGCGTGCGTCAGTGCCTCGCGGAGCGATTTATAGCTGTCCTCGAGTTCGACATATTTGCCGACGATAGCGATCTTGACCGCACCGCCGCTCGGGTCTTTGATCGTCGAAACGAGTTCGCGCCACTTTGTCAGATCGGCGTGCGGAAATTGCTCGGTCAGATGCAGATTCGCGACGATCAGATCGTCGAGTGCCTGCTCATGAAATGCGAGCGGCACCTCATAGATGGACGGCACATCGAGCGCTGAGATAACTGCATTCTCCTGGACGTTACAGAACAGGCCGATCTTCTTACGCAGATCCGCCGGCAGCGGCCGATCGGAGCGGCAGAGCAGAATGTCCGGCGAGATACCGATCTCGCGGAGTTCGCGAACGCTGTGCTGTGTCGGTTTGGTCTTGAGCTCCCCGGCTGCGGCGATGTATGGAACGAGCGTCACATGGATAAATATCGCGTTGTTGCGGCCCTCTTCATTGCCCATTTGGCGGATCGCTTCCATGAACGGCAGCGACTCAATGTCACCGACGGTCCCGCCGATCTCAACGATCAGGATGTCGGGCTCGTGCATTTCAGCGACTTTACGAACGGCCATTTTGATCTCGTCCGTGATATGCGGAATGACCTGGATCGTCTTGCCGAGATAATCGCCGCGGCGTTCTTTTTCGATCACCGATAGATAGATACGGCCGCTGGTCCAATTGTTTGCCTGCGAGAGTTTAGCGTGCGTGAACCGCTCGTAATGGCCAAGGTCGAGATCGGTCTCGGCTCCGTCGTCGGTGACATAGACCTCACCGTGCTGAAAAGGCGACATCGTGCCCGGATCGACATTAATATACGGGTCAAGCTTCATCATCTGCACCGTCAGCCCCCGAGCCTCGAGCAAGCACCCGATCGAACTCGCCGCCAGCCCTTTACCCAAACTCGAAACCACACCGCCCGTTACGAAAATGTATTTAGTCATAATGTTCGTCATCCCCTTCGGCCTTGCCTTCCCTCTTCTTCTTTTGGAAGTTCCCTTCCTTCATCTGCGTTATCACTTCCCGCTTCTTTGCTTCGGCCGGATCCATCAGTTCCTGCAAGGCGTTCATTGATGCTCCGAGTGCCGTCGTTGCCTCTGCCGCATTTCGCTCGAATTCATCCGACGTGCTTATTCGCGGTTTGCTAAGCGCCCTGAGTGCGACTATAGCTCCGACCGCGAGCAAAAGAAAAAAACTTAAACCGATCCAGTCACCCATGAAATCCTCGCTTTAGACCTTAATACACCTGAAATTTCAAATTTGAGATTTCAGATCGATGTTCGACCAACGATTGCTCGAACCTGCTCCAGATCGTCCTGCGTATCAACACCGATCGACGGTTCATCCACTTCAACGACCCTGATCTTGGCCCCGTTTTCCAGGGCCCGTAATTGTTCGAGCATCTCGATCTTCTCAAGCTTGGTTTGCGGCATTTTTGCAAACTCGAGCAAGAACTCACGGCGATATGCATAGAGGCCCGTATGTTTTCGAAACAATGATAAGAGGTCGGTGTCTTCCCGCAAGGCCCTGTCCGGACCATCATATTTTAACGCCGCGTCACGAGGATATGGTATCGGCGAACGCGAAAAATAGACCGCATAGCCGGCGTCGCCGGTGACGACCTTGACGATATTGCCGTTCATCAGTTCTTCGACACTGTCGATGGTCTCGCAGGTCGTTGACATGTCGGCATTCTCGTCGCTGATCAGCGCATCGACTGCCGCCTCGATAGTTCGCGGCGAAATTGTCGGCTCGTCGCCCTGTATGTTTACAATGATCGAACCTTCGGCAAGGGTCTCCGCGACCTCCGCGAGACGGTCGCTGCCTGATTGGTGATCGGGCGAGGTCATATGCGCCTCGCCGCCGTTAATAGTAACAACGTCAAATATCCGCTTATCGTCTGTCGCGACAATGACCCGCGAGACATTCCGAGCCCTCGATGCCTGCCCTAATGTGTGCAGGATCAACGGTTTGCCGACAATATCGAGCAGCATCTTGCCGGGCAAACGAGTAGAACCGTAACGTGCCGGAATGATAGCGATCACTAATTGATGTTGGAAATTCCCGTGTTGCTCCACGGGATTTTAGGTTATCTATGTTTGAGCCAAATAGCAAGATTGAAAACGAATTTTGAACTTATTCTTTGATTCGCTAAACTCACTCTCGTGGAAAATATCGAACAGAATCTCGGCTATGAGCCAATGAATCCCCGCGACAAGCAGTTCGAAGCCGTTGGACCGACACCTGACAACCCGCCGTGGAACAGTTGGGTCGCGGTCGGAATCTGGATCCTGAGCGTTTTCTTGATCGTGACGGTTCCGTCGCTGTTTTTGCTTCCCTATGCGATGTCCCAGGTGCCTCCGATCACGGAAACTCCGGCCCTGGTCGAGTTTGCAAAAAATGATCCGACCGCGATCATATTGCAGATCTTAGCTATCATTCCCGCTCATATTTTGACGCTGCTGATCGCCTGGCTGGTGGTAACACGATTTCGCACCTATTCATTTAGAGAGACTCTGGGCTGGAAATCCGGGGGCATGGTTTGGTGGCATTACGCTGCGATATTGATCTCCTTCGCAGCGGTCGCGGTCGTTGTGGGCTCTATCTCGCCGGAACAGGAAAATGATCTGATCCGAATGCTGCGTTCCTCGAGATCGGCCGTTTATATCGTCGCTTTTCTGGCAACTTTCACAGCCCCTATCGTCGAAGAAGTGATCTATCGAGGTGTCCTTTATTCCGCATTTCAACGAAAGGTCGGCGTCTCAGGCGCATTTATGATCGTGACGCTTATGTTTGCCATCGTTCACGTTCCGCAGTATTACCCGAGTTATTCAACTATTTTTTTGCTTGGTTTGCTTAGTTTGATTCTAACCGCAATGAGGGTCTGGTCTAAGAACCTGCTTCCGTGCATCATCCTGCATACGCTTTTCAATGGTATTCAGTCGATCTTCCTGATATTGGGCACGATGTCCGGCGATCTCGATATGCCGCCTGATCCGGGGGTTCTGGTTCAGTTTCTCAAATAGGAAAGGCGGGAGACTCTGATGTCTCCCGCCTTCTTACTTTACGAATTACACGGCCTAGTTGTCTCTCGTCTTTGTTCCCGTAGGTGACGGAGCCGCGACCACGACTTGCGGTGACGACGGAAAGAACACCGGCGAACGGTCGGTATTATTATCCGAAGGCACACGCACCGGATCGTTCATCTTGATCCCTTCCTGAGCCCGAACGAATGGCGGAACGAATTCACCGCCGCCACTGCCGCCGCCGGTCTCGTTCTCACGAGTTCGGTTTTTCGTGCCGTAAATACTTGGTGCGGGCGTAACAGGATAATAGATCACTGTCGGCAGATCGTACCACCAGATGTTATTTCCAAACCAATATCAATAAGGCGAATACCAACCGCGGCCGAACGGCAAGAAACAATGTCCGCCGAACTGAGCGTTGTAGACCCAAACGCCGAACGCGTCGAAAATGCCCCAGCGTCCGCTGTTGTACGAGTTGATAAGTGAATCGCGAACGGACTGATTCTTGAGCGAAGCGGTCGCCTTGGTTAGCATTTTGCCGCGCTGTTTGCTCCACACGGCGAGAGCGTCTTTTTCGTCGCGGTCGAACTTCGCAACCGCCGGGGAACCGAGGCCGATCGTGGCTGCCCGACCTTTCTTCAAAGCTGAGGTGCTATTGGGGATCTCTGCCCGGCCGTCCCAAACGGCAACTTTCGAGGTGCCGTTAGGCGAAACGTCAACACGATAGATACCGGTGTCGATGAGCGTAACGCTGCCTTTGGGTAAAATGACCGTGACCTTGAATTCATTGGTCGCAAACACCTCGAACATCGCACTGCCGCTGTCGACTCGTAATCTGAGGTCATCAAGCAATGTGGTGTTGAAGGCAAATGTCGTATTCGTTCCAAGACGCACATATGAGCCGGGATTCAAAAGGATCTCAGCTTTGCCATCGGCTCCGGTCGAAACGCGATCGCCGATCTCGATCTGATCACCCTTGAGCAGAAGACCGCTGCGGCCTTCCTTTCGGGCGACTGTGACCGAACCTTCAACGAAATTGACGCCGCCGGCGTTTGCGGAAATGACGTATTTATCACCTGCTGCGGAGACGACGCGGCGTTCCTGTGCGAACGCTGCCGAGCTCATGCAAAAGCCATTGCGATACAAAATACGAACCGAATAGATCTGTTTACCATGTTTATCTCCTGAAGGAAGCTGTTTATGTCACAATCTTATGCTTTTTCGGCAAAAACTTCCAATATTTTCGTCGTGTTATTAGGATGTGGGCAAATCGCAAGACTCCACAATTATTTATGAACAACCAATTTGCCGTTTCCGTACTCTAATCAGATGCCGGACAAACGAGGCCGGCTGCCTGAAAAATGGCTTTTCCCTTATGGCTACTTTCAAAGACCCAGATCAGTGTTTTGCTCCGCTCGAGGTAATTGAGCGGCTGCTGCAGATCCGCGAAGAGCTTGGCTTTGCCGAAACCATCTACATGGATCGTTCAGGCGAGCTGACCGATTTCTTGGACGCCTATGGGTTTGATATTTACGCCTTCTCGACAGGCAATGACAAGATCAACTACGACGATTACCGCACGCCGGTAGTTCCCGGCGGAGATTTTGTTCACTGCTCGCTGACGGCACACTGATTTACGATTTCCAACAACTGAAAGAACGCCCGGAAGCGGGCAAGAGTGAAAAGGTTTGAGATATTCTCAAACTTTTTCACTCTTTCAATTTTAAACACGTTAGCTCTAATCGGCTTTGACAATGAAAAGTGTACCGTCGTCATCGAGGAATTTGCGCTCGGTAAAATCAGCGACCCCTTTGCGGATGTGGTCGATCATCTTTTTGGCAGGCATGTTTATGCATTCGAGAACGCGTTTGGCGAACCTCTCGCTGCCGTATTCTTCGCCGTTCGGATTCGTAGCCTCGGTAATTCCATCGGTATATATCACCATCACCTGGCCCGGCTCAAACCGAATGAAATGCTGATGATAATGAACATCGTCAAACATTCCCAACGGCATATCACCGTATTCGACAAAGCGGTATTCGCCGTCAGATTTGATCAGAAGCGGCGGATTATGCCCCGCATTTGAGAAGACAAATGTTTTGTTGGTCGAATCGAGCAGCCCGTAGATCGCGGTAATGAACTGATTTTCTTCGGTCGAATCGCGAAGCAGATTGCTGACCTTTGAAAACGCGATGTGTGGTGCATAACCGATCTGCACACATGCCCGCAGACATGCCCGCAAAAACGACATCAGCAGAGCCGCAGGGATCCCTTTTCCGACAGCATCGGCAACGACGATCCCGACTTGGTCGTCAAAGACCTTGACCCAATCGTAATAGTCGCCGGAAACCTCTTCCGTAGGGAAGATATATGCGCTGACGTCAAAATTCGGAACTATCGGATCGTTTTCCGGAAGCAATTCGAGCTGCACGGACCTTGCGATCTCTAGCTGTGCCTGGATCCGCTTCTTTTCAACGACTTCGTCATGGAGCCTCACCTTTTCGATAATGATCGCCACTTGGGAAGTCAGCAGCTGCATTACCTCAAGATCATCCTCGGTATATGCGTTGAGATTGTCGCTTTCCAGATCAAAGACCCCGATGACGTGCTCATTTGAAATGATCGGGGCGACGAGTTCCGAACGCGTTAACTCACGGGCTGCAAAATATCGTTCATCCTTGCTTACGTCAGGCGAAATTATCGGTTTCCCGGTCTGAGCGACGACTCCGATAAAGCCTTCGCCGATCTTCAAACGCGGCTCGATCAGGTCAAAACTGATCTGATACCCACGGATCACCTTTGATTTGAAAACGTAAGGACTCTTGTCTTCCTCACTAAATTCGATCAGATAGATCCCGGCGGCATCATAAGGGATCAAGGAACCAAGGGTGTCCATCACCAGACTGAGCACTTCGTCCAGATCGAGCGAGCGGCTGATCGTCTTGGTGATATCGAGCAGCAGGCGCAGCTTGTCGACGGTAGTTAGCTTTTTGTCCGCTGGTTCAAGATCGTCATTCATTTTAAGTTTTTGTCGAATCCCAATTATACACAAATTGCGCAAGCCGGCGTGTACGCGGTCGAGATTCGTTCAAGTTGCGAATTGCGGCTTTTAACCGCTGATGAATTTTGTTGAATAGAGTTCCCAGAGACGGGAAACCTTGATCCGAAATTCGACGAGCGGCTTGCTTACTTGAAAGTGTCTGGCGATCTCAGCTACGGTCTTGCCTTCGTTGACCATTCGTTTTAGAGCCGTATACGGCACTAGCGCAGCCGTGCCGGTCGAATATGCTTCTTCCTCGATCGCTTCGTTATAGTCGCGGGCGATGGTCTCGCCATTCTTGTTCTTGTTCTTTATCGCAAGCCTGCTCGGTTGGTGGCCCAGAAAGACGTGGCAGATCTCTTCCATCAGCGTCGCACGCTGCCTCGTTTTGCCGTGGGTCGGATTCAGGATGATCAGCTTTTGCCCGTTTGGCAGTGTTTGCGAAGCGGCCCCGCCTGACCATGCATTTTTGCCGGCACCGATAAGATGAGATTTTGTCTCATCTGTCAATAACGGCTCGATAACGTCATATGACGCAACGAGCAGATTGGCATGATGGGCGAGTCTGAAAGGATCGAGTGGCTCGTCGTCACGCCGAAGCCCCGCGAATTCCCGCAATCCGCGGGCACGAATTTCATGATGACGGCCTTTTTGTGTTGGTGGCAGATCAGTTGGATCCACGGCTTTGGTTCTTACTCCGCTCTCCGCGTCTGACTAAACTTCTTTGTACTCAGAATCGACGTCTTCACTCGAAAGAGCGACGCGATAATTGCTTGACTGCTTTTGCTTGGTGATCAGCAGATCGTCTTTAGTTTTCAATAGATCAGCTCGATTGTAAACGGAAAGCTCGAAGTTATATCCGTGGGTGATCGCATCTTTCGGACACGCCTCGACACAGAATCCGCAAAAGATGCAGCGGCCGTAATCGATGTTGTAGACCTTCGCATAGCGTTCGTCTCTGCCGACGCGTTCGGCATATGGCCGCGGATCGTCAATTGCTTCGATATAGATGCAATCCGATGGACACGCAGCCGCACATAGATAGCACGCAACGCACTTTTCCTTGCCGTTCTCGTCAACGTGCAGCAGATGCTGGCCGCGGTAACGCGGCTGAACGGTGACCGGCACATCAGGATATTGCACAGTCCATTTGGCCCGCGGTATCTCGGAAATTGTGCGCTTCATCCCCTTGATGACCGCAATTGTCGACTGAAAAACGTCTGAGACTAACGACATATCTTACTTTTCAACAAGCCCAAGGCTATCGTGTGGCGTCCATTATCATCGCCATTCCACCAAAAAACAAAAGAAATACCCAGTAAATGAGTCCGATCAAGAAGAAAATACCGCCAACGATCATGCCCGCTATCGCAAGTCCCTTCCCTCCGTAAAGTTCAGGCTGGCTATTTGCATTCTTCATGCCTAGAAAACCAGTTACAAGGGCGGCAAGCCCGGTTATTGGCGAAACGTAACAACAAATTGAAAGTATACCAAGAACAAGAGCAATGATCGGAAGTGTCTTGTTCTGTTCACCGGTCCCGGCCGGAGGCGGCTGAAACGGTGTGTTCGAGCCAATTTCTTGATTCTGCCAGTTCGCATCAGGAACCGGCGGCGGTGTCCATTCGGCCGGTGCAGATGAAACTATCGGCTCGCTTACGGACGGAGCAAAAACAGGTTCAGGCTCCTTGAACGGCGGCGGTTCTGGTTCCGGTGGAGCAAATTGCGGAGCAGGAACATCTTCGAAAACCGCGGCCGGTTGCCCGAATGGCGACGGGATCGCTGGTTCATTCTGAGGCTCAGCAAATGGCGATGGCGGTGGAGCGATCTCAGGTGCAATGAATGCCGGAGGCTCGGGTGCCGCCTCAGGTATGTCCATTATCAGATCGCCGGACGCGTCTGGCGAAGAGAGAGCGGCTCGCATCTCATCCTCTGAGACGTACATCGTCTTGAGCGGATCAGCTTCCGGCAGGTCAAGGACATCGTCAGGTTCGGCGATCGGAGCGTCCACTTGAGGATACTCGGCGATCTGCGTCGCTGCCTCAGATTCGCCCGTTTCGATCGATTCGGCCGACATCACTGCCGGCTCTACGTCCACCGGAGCTTCGGGTTCGACCGCTGCAGGTTCCTCAGGTTCGACAGGCGCCGAAACGCCGGCCGGAGCAACGATGGTCGCATACGGATCGAACGCCGGGGCGTCATCGACCAGCGGCGTGCCGTCGACCTGACAAAACCTCATCGAATCTTCGAACGTCTTTTCACAACTTGGGCATTTTTTCATGAATTTAGTCCTGTCAGGTCCATCCGCCGCAGCAGATGTGGCACTTCCCCTTTTTTAAGCGTTAAAGTTCTGAAACTTTTATACTTTACCGCCTAAACTAATTCAAGTTTGCTAAAGAAATATGCGATCTCGATCGCGGCATTTTCGTCAGAATCCGAACCGTGAACGGCATTCTCGCCGATCGACGTCGCAAAATCCTTTCGCAGCGTGTCCGGTGCAGCTTCGGCGGGATTGGTCGCTCCCATCAGCTCACGCCACGCCGGAACAGCATTTTCCTTCTCAAGTGCCAGCACGACACACGGCCCGCTCGACATAAAATCGCAAAGCTCGTCAAAAAAACCTTTGCCCGCGTGAACGGCATAAAATCCCTCAGCCTGTTTGCGAGTCTGATGAATAAGCTTCATCCCACGGATCTTAAATCCCGCACCCAAAATGCGCGAAACGATCTTCCCCTGATTCCCTGCCCGAACCGCGTCGGGCTTGATGATTCCAAATGTTAAATTGCTCATGATATTATACTTATTGTTCCTAAGTTCTTATAAAAAATACTATTCGTATCAAATTGGTTGGATTGAAATTTCGTCTCTCCCCTCTAACGCAAAATCAAGAATCATCTTGCCATTAGCTGACGGCACAAAGTTGAATCCCTTCAATTCAAATTTCTTGAACCCCATCAAAGCATTATCAACCGTTATGTCGTACTGCATGATCCGATACCATTTTTTTTGTTTCGGATCATACTTTGAATACTTCAAATTTAGTACGTAAACGCCGTTGTCATCGGTGATCGATTCGAACGTTTGACCACGTGAATTCGTCGCCGAAATCTTTGCTTTTGTAATTAGCGCACCATATGCGTCGTAAACTGTCCCTGTCAACACAGCCGTTTGCGCATTCACGAACGCCCCAAATGTAAGTAATAGTAAACAAATGCTTGGGACTTTCATTTCACACCTAAATCGCGTTAAGCCTCATTAAATTTGTCCCAATTCAAACCAAGTTGTTTAATCGCCGCTCGCAGCGTACCCATCTTCAGATCTTTACTTCCCCAATCCGGAATTGGAGCACCGCAATTCTCTACCGGATTGATCCATTTCCGATGGGAACCGCCCTTACTCTTGAGTTCAACACAGCCTAGTTTCCTTAGCTTTTTCTCTACCTCTCGATACTTCACGCCGCTTCCAAGTGTATTATCGTGTCAGCCAGAAATGGAGCCATCCCGTTAATGGGGTTTAATACTGATGGCAAAGGCTTTTCCAGATGCTCGTATATTTCAACTACGGCCTGAAGAGCATCGCTCACGTTTGGTTCGATCTCATCCCACGTATCCGCTTCGGTAATTAGTTCAGGCAAAACGGGACAAGTGATCGTCCATCCCCCCTCGGGCTGCGGAGCCAAGACTAACGGCAGTTTATAAAAGTTATCCATAAATACCTCCGCTCTATCTTAACATCGGTTCATACGAACCGCTCTCTCATTTTCGAATCGATCCGCACCGGCCTCATTGTTGCCTTATCGATCATGCACCAAACCGTTCTTCCCTTTACCAGCAGATCGTCGCCGCGTTTGATCTCGGTGAATCGTTCGCAGGTGACCGCTGTCCATTCGCCGACCCAGGTTTCGGCGGTTATATCTTCGCCCGCGAACGCCGGTTTTTTGTAATCGATCTCGTGGCGAACGACGACCCAGATAAACCTTTCAAGTTGTTCGCGGGTTGCCGCATCATTCCAATGTGCGACCGCGATGTCCTGCACCCATTTTAGATAGGCGACGTTGTTCACATGGCCAAGCTCGTCGATTTCGCCTGAATCTACAGAAAATGAATGTGAGAATCTCACAAACTATCTTTTATCGCCTGTCCAATATCTGCCGGCGACTGCACGACCCTGATTCCCGCGGCCGTCAATGCCGCCATTTTCTCGGCTGCAGTTCCTTTGCCGCCTGAGATGATCGCTCCGGCGTGGCCCATTCGGCGGCCCGGAGGTGCGGTCTGGCCGGCGATGAAGGCGACGATCGGTTTGGTGACGTGGTCTTTGGCATATGCGGCCGCGTCTTCCTCGGCGGTGCCGCCGATCTCGCCGATCATAACGATGGCGTCAGTTTCGTCGTCTTCCTGGAATAAACGCAGAGCGTCCGTGTGATTAGTACCGATGATCGGATCGCCGCCGATGCCGATGGCAGTCGACTGGCCGAGGCCGAGAGCCGTCAATTGGCCGACGGCTTCATAAGTCAGCGTTCCCGAACGCGATACGACGCCGATGCGGCCTTCCATGTGAATGTGTCCGGGCATGATGCCGATCTTGCACTTTCCGGGCGAGATGATGCCTGGACAATTAGGGCCGATCATACGCGTCGAGCGGGTCGATAGATACTCGTTTGCCTTGACCATATCGGCGACCGGAATGCCCTCGGTAATGCAGACGACAAGCGGAATGCCGGCGTCCGCAGCTTCCATGATCGCGTCCGCAGCAAATGCGGGCGGCACATAGATCACCGAGGCGTTCGCTCCGGTTTCGTTGACAGCATCGGCAACGGTATTAAATACCGCAACGCCTTCATGCGTAGTTCCGCCTTTGCCCGGGGTGACGCCGCCGACTACGTTCGTGCCGTAATCGCGCATCTGCAGCATGTGAAAAGTGCCTTCCTTTCCGGTAATTCCCTGGACGATCAGACGTGTGTTCTTATCTACTAAAACGCTCAATGGTGCGCTCCTTATTTCGGTTAAGCTGAATTAAACAAAGGGAAAGTATATCACGCACCCCGCAGAGTCTGGCAAACGCAAAAGGATAGACATTTATGCAATATTGTGCTATGCTTGCAACACTGAGTAAAGTGAATCTCAAACGGAAATGCGAAATTTACTGTGGTAGTAACCCAATGGTCAGGATCGACCCAAGGAATAAAAGTAATGTCCCGTTAAAATGTTGCACGTCTGCTCCCGGGCAACACAGATGAAAAGGTGTGCGCGCGCTGAGGTGCGAAAAATGGGACACTTTAGATAAACGGCGTAACATACAATATTATCAACAGTTTATACGTCAACATGGTTGTCCCGGGACCGTCCCATTTGGGACAAAATAAGCAGATGGTGAGATTTTGCTGAACAAAACGCGGCTCGAATACGTTTGCAACAGTGACCAAAGTTTTGAGTGCCGTACGCCGACGGTAAATATGGATCAAATGGCCAACTAACGTTGGAACTCAAAACCAATTCCTTATGCGCGAAGTTTACTCATTTTATTTCGATGCTTTTTGGATCGCCGTCAAATCAGGCAGCAACCATTTCATGATCACTCGAATGGCTTCGACGGGGCGTATGTCCGACGAGGAGTTTGAACGCAAGAACCGCAACAACAAGGACGTCATCTGGTCAGAATATTTGTACGTCAAAGAAAATTGCAAGAATTGTCTGTATGTCGGAGCTGAGATCGGAGCTAACACTGATGTCAGCGACAATGGCGTTGAGATGCCGTCGCTCCAGATCTTCGGCTCGACCGACAATATGTACGAGATGACCGACAAAACGCTCGAAGAAGGCCGCTTCTTTTCCGCCGACGAGGTTACTCGAGCCGCAAATGTATGCGTAATCGGAACCGATGTGAAAGAAAAGTTCTTCGAGAGCACCTCTGCTGTCGGAAAGATAATTAAGGTTCGCGGCATACCGCTCGAGATAATAGGAGTTGAAGGTAAACGGGGATCATTTCTTGGCCAGTCGATGGACCGAATGATCTACATTCCGATAACCCTTCATAACAAGATGTTCGCCCGGACCGGCGGCATACAGATCCATGGTAAAGCTGAGAACAAGGAGATGTTCCAACTCGCGATCGATGAAGCAAAGCTCCTCTTACGCAATCGCCGTCAGCTCGTGGGCAGCGACGAAGAAACTTTCAGCATTGTAAATACCGAGGAGTTCGGTTCTCAAATGGATCAGTTTACCGGTGCGATCGCCGCTGTCGTAGTTCCGATCACAATGATCATTCTCATTGTCGGCGGAATTGTCGTTATGAACATAATGCTCGTTTCGGTGACCGAACGCACTTTTGAGGTCGGTCTGAGAAAGGCGATCGGGGCGACGCGTAAACAGATACTTCTCCAGTTCCTGATCGAATCATCCCTGCTATGTGTTATCGGCGGAATGATCGGGTTGGTCCTGGCCGCGGGAGTCGTTCAATTGATCACGATCCTCGCCGGAATGACAATGACGATCACCGTCGGCTACATCATTTTGTCCGTAACCGTGTCGAGCGGGATCGGAATTCTGGCAGGTCTCTACCCGGCGTGGAAGGCCTCGAGCCTGGATCCGATCGTGGCATTAACGAAGAGTTAATAAACGTATGGCAATGTCAACATCCTTACCCCGGGAAGTACTCAAGATGGCGATGGACTCGATCTATTCGCACAAGTTTCGTTCGTTTTTGACGATCCTGGGTATCGTTGTGGGCGTTATTACGGCTATCGTCGTGGCTTCGATCCTGACAGGCATGCGCAATTCGATCGTTTCGATCGTCGAGGAGTACGGAACGAACAATATCTATGCGTATCATCTCTCGACCGGTTTCGGTCCCCGAAGCCGGGACGAGCGTAACCGTAAACCACTTACTGATGATGACGCAACAGCGATCCTGGCCCAGTCAACGGCGATTCAGGATCTCACGACCGTTGCTCCGAATATCGGCTCATTCAACGGCGGATTTGATGACAATCTTGTTTACGAAGGCAAAAACTACCGCTGGGCACTGACCGACGGTGTTTTGCCGAATTATATGGAGATGACGAACATCGTCCTCCGTTCCGGCCGCTTTATTACCGGAATCGGACAATTATCAGCGCCGAAACGTTCTCGTCGTTGGAGTAAATACTGTTGAGGCGTTGTTTCCGGGGCAAGAGGATGAAGCGATCGGCAAGTTGGTTCGCATGAATGGCACGACCTGGGAGATCGTAGGCGTGATCGAAAAACGTAAGGCCGGATTTTTTGGGGAGAATGAGGAAGATCGAAAGGTATTCCTCCCATATCGAACCGCCAGAAAAGCAGCTCCTGATCGCGAAGAAGAGTTGATAATCATCCAGGCGAAGCCCGGCCAGATCAGCGATGCTGTTGCGGAGGTCGAAGGAATTTTACGTCAGCGTCGCGAGGTAAAATACGGCGAACCGAACAATTTTGATATCAAGACCGCTGACAATTTCATTGCCCAGTTCGATGGCATCATCGGCGGTGTCGGCATTGCGGCTATCGCGATCTCCTGTCTCGGCCTGCTTGTCGGCGGCATCGGCGTGATGAACATCATGCTCGTTTCCGTTACCGAACGTACAAAAGAGATCGGGATCCGCAAGGCGATCGGCGCGACAAAGGGCGCGATCGTGCTGCAATTCCTTCTCGAGGCGATGACGCTCACATTCTTCGGCGGCATTATCGGGGTGATCGTCGCCGTCGGCATCAGTAATCTCATTATGCTGCTGATTCCAAGCATACCGGCGCAGGTGCCGCTCTGGGCGATCCTCGCGGGCCTTGGAACTTCCATCGGCGTTGGATTGATCTTTGGCGTACTGCCGGCACGCAAAGCGGCCCGGCTCGATCCGATCGAATGCCTGCGATACGAGTAATAATTGCGAGTAATAGTAATGGTCGACCGCACAGCGGCCATATTTATAGCAAAAAAGACAAGATCTCGATCTTGTCTTCGTTGTGTCCTTTCGAGCTGTTAAACGGTCATTATTCTCAACCGCATTTAATGCGGACATACGGAAAGTCGATACCGGTGACCTTACCGTTCATTTTCCCCTCGATCCTGGCAAATAGCGTATCGGCTGATGCGAGTCTATAAATGATCATTTGAGGAAAATCATTGCCCGCATTTTCAAAGACGGCCTCATTCACCGACCACTTGGTCATCTTGAACGATGTATCGACCGCGGCACCATCAGGCCGTGCAAAAAAGGTAACTCCATTCTCGTCTTCGATCAGCTTCATGTACTCAAAACCGGTCATCTTCTCTGCCTTCACTGTTCGTGAGACACCCAACATTGCATTTCCGAGCGGTGCCATCCATTGTTCAGAGATCACCAACTTTCGTTCCGGCTTCCGTATTTCCCAACAACCTGACATAAAAGCCACAGAGCTGATTTTGGGCTTCACAACCTGAGCCGATATTTGCCCGGAGATAAAAACCACAATTGAGGCCGCCATGGCCGTATGAAATAGGCGTAATACGGCGTTATTCAAGATCTTCATTCAATTTCCGTCCTTGCTAAAATATCTGAACACAATATTGTTCAGTGACAAAAGACTAGCAATTGATCCAGATGAAGTATTGGAAAAATCCGCCAATCATTCAGCCGAAATGAACGCCTCCGTCATGCTCAGATGGCGCTGAAGATACTCTTTCGGCGTGAGTCCTGAGAACTGACGAAAATCGTTGATCAGATGTGATTGGTCGTAGTAGCCGAATTTGACCGCGGTGTCAGACACGTCTACTTCATCGCTCGTTTCTACAGAATGGAGTACTCTCTGAAAACGCACGATGCGGGAGTATGACTTGGGCGAGAGCCC
Source organism: Acidobacteriota bacterium (assembly GCA_016713675.1). Classification (NCBI taxonomy): domain Bacteria; kingdom Pseudomonadati; phylum Acidobacteriota; species Acidobacteriota bacterium. The sequence continues at coordinate 2,584,828 of JADJOS010000001.1, read as the reverse complement.
AACGGCCTGCCGGAACTTACGTTCGAGGCTGCGTTCGCTGATCGCGGCCATTCGCGCGATCTTTGGGACCGAACTCATACCGGCACCCGCCACTATCAAGCTAACCGCATGATCCACAGCCGTCGGCGATTCGAGTCTTTCATGAAGCCGCGAAATAAGTTCCCTCTCGACGATCCGAACCTTCTGAGCGAACGAACCGGCTTCCGCGAGTCGTTCTGCGACCAACCGGACAGACTGTCCCCAAATAAGGCTCATATCAATTATCCGGCCCGAAAATTCATTCACGTCCGACTCAAAGAAATGTCTTGCTCCGGCCGGCCAAAATCTGATCCCGAACAACGAGACGTTACCGGTAGGGCCGATCAACACGCTTGCTTTCTGCTGGCCTGCAACGATCACTTCGGGTTGAATTTCAGAGTTGCCGAACGCGTCGTATTGCCTAAATCTATCGCCAAGATCAAAGACGATCTCGATGCAGCCGTCCGGCACGATCGGTTCGGGTTCGGCGGCGACCGCATTGCGATATTCGATCGACCAATAGCACTTAACAAATGCGGCCAACCGCTCCGAAGGTTTGGATTCCTGGTACTTCATCTACTCCAACTCAATAGTTTGTTCGTAACCCGGCACCACAACGTTCCAGCCAAATTGGTCGCGAATATGGCCTGCCATTGCTTCGGCAGCATCTGGTTCGCCGTGCGTTGTGAATACCATCTTCGGAGCTTTTTGAAGGCCGCCAAGCCATTTGATGACGGCTTTCCAATCGGCGTGAGCCGAAAATCCCTCCACCTTTTCAATGCGGCAGTTGACGGGTATCCAACGCTTCATTATCTTGACCTCGCGATCTCCGTCTTGGATGCGTCGTCCGGTGGTACCGGCTGCCTGATAACCAACAAATACGAGCGTCGCATTCTCGTTCGGCAGCATTCGAATCGCGTGATGGAGCACTCGGCCGCCGCTCAGCATCCCTGAGGCAGAGATGATGATCCTCGCTCCCTTCATTTCATTGAGCTTCTTCGATTCATCCCTTGATGCCGTTGTCGACATCGACGCCGGTCTCAAAGGGTGACGTTTATGAGCCAATATCGAAGCGTATTCGCGATCGTGTTCTTCGGTAAAGCGATTGTAGACCTGTGTCGCCTGTGCCGCCATCGGTGAATCGACAACTACCGGCAGGATCGGAATTCGCTTCTGATCTTCGAGTTCCCTGATCATATAAAGGACCTCTTGAGTTCTGCCGACTGCAAATGCCGGTATCAGGATAGGACTGTTTCTGTGTGCGGCTTCGTTGATTATCCTTGCCATCTGCGATTCCGAGTCGACTTCCCCATGGAGTCGATTGCCGTATGTCGATTCACACATCAGATAGTCGCAATCGGGCGGCTGGGCGGGATCGTGAACGATCGGCTGATCATAATGGCCGAGGTCACCTGAAAACAAGAATCGGATCGAAGATCCGTCGGGCCTGGCATTTTCCAGTTCAACGAGAACTAGGCTCGCTCCCATAATATGTCCCGCAACCAAAAAGCTCGCCTTGATGCCTTCGCAGATCTCGACCGGATTTCCATCGTTTGGCACGGGTCGAAGCCGTTCGAGCGCAGCTCTTGCGTCTTCTTCATCGTACAATGGCAAAGCCGGAGCGTGGCTTGTCAGATCATGACGATTACGGTAATCAGCTTCCTCTTCTTGCAAGCGAGCCGAGTCGGGCAACAATATCTTAAGAAGATCTCCGGTCGCACGCGACGTCGTAACATTGCCGTTGAACCCGAGCTTTATCAGCCGGGGCAGCCATCCGGTGTGATCGATATGTGCGTGGGTAATGATAACGGCGTCGATATCATTAGGCTTAAATTGAGGATCCTCCCAGTTCCGCATCCTAAGTTCTTTCAGCCCCTGAAACAGACCACAATCGACCAGCAGCCTTTTACCATTATGTTCCAGAAGGTACTTTGAGCCTGTGACGGTTCCAACACCGCCGAAAAATGTGATGCTTGCCATACGAGCGAATTTATCACAAAAACAAAAAGATCAGGCACCTGCCCGATCCTTTTTTGACGACGCCTGCTTGAAGTTATCTAGTTTATATATTCTTTCGGAAACCAGACCACCTTGCTCGGAACAATCGTTTTAGACTGTTCTTTACGTTCACGAGCAACCGTTAGGAGTGATTGGGCGGTCTCGCCGTCTTTCCAAAAGGCTGACGCACCGAAATTGAGATCGATCTGAACGGTTTGAATCTCATTGACGGCATAACTGCAGCCGGCAAATTCTGTATATATGCGTGCGACGATTCCAGCCGCGACAGCTTCTGATGCCGTAGGCAAAATGATCAAAAATTCGTCATTCGACGAACGAGCAAAAAAATCCATCTGACGAAGCTGTTCTTTAATCTTTTGGGCGACAAAATTGAGAATTCGGTCCCCCGCCGCGTGGCCGAATCTCTCATTTATATTTGCAAAGTTTTTGATGTCAACCGCTAACAGTGACAGCGGCCGTCCGTCTCGATTTCGCTGCGATTCAGCCAACTGGTTTTCGACGATCATATAGAACGCACGCTCGTTCGGAAGGTCGGTCACCGGATCGGTGAGTGCCTTTGAGAGGTTTTGCTCGAACGAAATCGAGCGCAGGATCATTGGTGCAATGCGTTCGGAAACTGCCTCCAAGAGTCCGGCAGAATTGCCGTCAAATGCAGTATTAGATCGCGAATATAGTTCGAGAACAGCAAAGACCTCGCCGTTGTGGGTTAGAGGCAAAGCCGCTGCAGATCGATAGCCATTGAGTACGTCGGCGGTAAAGGTGCGTCTCTTTCCATCTGTTCCGCGGTCGATCTGAACGCTGGATGCGGCAAGACTCGATCCGGCAAGGCCGTCATTTATATCGGTCTCGATACCTCGAAGATACCTGGCGTCAGCGCCGTCGGTTTGCACGACCCTCATTCGCCCTTCTGAATAGTTGATCATCAATAACGCACACATATCGAACGGCACCAATTCGCGGACACGGCTCGACATCAGGCGAAACATATCTGCGGGCCTGAGAGATCCGCCGAAATATGATGCCGCCTCTTCAATCGAATTGAGTCTACCTTCAACTTCAAGATCAGAGGATTGAGCTTCTGATCGGCGATTGACCGAATTGGATATTTCATCACGTCCGACCAAGGCTATAGCACAGTACATCAGGAAAACCACGATGATCGCAGAAAACGCTTTCGTTTTTGTATCAAATTCATATGAAGAACTTGCCAGCACAAAAGCCCCGATGATCGCGCCTAGCGACACACCAACGAATGTCATTGGGTTACTCAAAGACGCGGATAGAGTTCTCACATTCAATTTCGGTGCTTCCAAAAATTTCATTTATTGAGTTCGGCGTGAGGACCGGAGAGGGGAAATACAAGAGATTATTTCCATTAAAAAGAATAGCCTTTTTTAACGCCGAAGGTCAACATTTTTCTGCGCCGCCCAATGATCACGGGCATCCCGCGAGTAAATAAAAATCCCTCAAATCTGTGCCGAAAAATAATTGAAAAAAAGTGATTTTTTTGTTGATTTTAGGTTGACAAACTCCTCGCATATTTCTATTCTCTCGTTTGCCGTGAAAAAGAAAGAGTTTGCGGCAAACGGTTGTGTTTCATCAACCGACCCCTGGAAACAGGATTTAAATTTTACTTTGAGAAAGAAAGGAGTCTTATTAAAATGACAAAAGGAATTGTACTATCAGCAGTTTTGGGCCTCAGCGCTCTTGGAATGGCTTGCGGCGAAGCTCCGGCTAACAACGCAAACAAAACAAACACAAATGCAGTCAAACCGGCAACGCCGACAACGACTGCTCCGGCGACCCCGGCAACGACTGCTCCGGCAACCCCGGCGACAACTGCTCCGGCTACTTCGTCGACCATGAAACCGGCTGACACCAAAGCAGCAACCCCTGCAACTGCAAAGCCTGCAACCAAATAGTATTTTTAGCTCTATAGCTATTTACTTAAAGAGGCCCGATCGTTTTTACGGTTGGGTCTTCTTTTTTATTTAAATATTTCACCAGTAGATCCTGTCCACCAACAATTTTATTGACACTTACAATGTGAAGATTCGTCATTTTCGAAATTTCCGGGTTGACTTGCGCAAAATTGATCAATATATTGGCGAGTGTTCCAAAAAATTAAGAAAGATGAGGAACACTGATCGTTTAAACACGGTCAAAGACGATACACTTTAGATCTAATCTTTGAGAAAGACAGGAGAATCAAGAATATGAAAAAAACGATCGCACTTTCAGCAGTTCTTACATTGAGTGCCCTGGGAATGGCTTGCGGCGACGCAGCAAGCAACAACACCAACGTAAAACCGGCGACTCCGGCAACGACGAAACCGGCAACTCCGGCGACCACCGCACCGGCTACACCGGCGACCACCACTCCGGCAACTCCGGCAACGCCTGCGGCAGCAAGCCCTGCAGCGGCAAAGCCCGCAACCAAATAATTGATCAAGCCGAAAGGCTCGACAGAACTTTAGGCTCGACTGTCTTTGACCGTCGAGCCCTTTTTTTGTTTTTTGTAAGGATTGATGCTCAAGCTGGATAAGGCAGCTGAGGCTCGATACTCAAATCTCAAGTTCTTCGACCAAGGTGATAGGTCGTGCGCAAACAAAGTTCTCGCATACATAAGCTGTCGGCTCACCATTGATCATCTTTCGATCTTTCAGGGCTGGAATTAGCTCGGAGTTCAAATCGCTCTCTGACGACAATACTATTACTGCATCCGGCAGATATTGGGCCAGGATTTCCTGGCTTATCTCATTTCCGGCTTCGCCGACAACAATGATCTCTTTGGTATTCCCCAGATAAAACTCTAGGGACGAGAGTGCCCGTCCAAACCCCTGCGGATGCTGACTCAATTTAGACGCTGTCAACCGGAGAACTGTGACAGCAAACCGTTCATATTTTTCGTCACTCAATAATTTCGCAAGCCGCAGCAGAACATCTGCCGCAACAGAATTGCCAGACGGTGTAGCGTTGTCGAAAAAGTCCTTGCTGCGGACTATTAGTTCCTCATGATCGTTTGACGTGAAGAAAAATCCGCCGTTGCCCTCATCCCAAAACTCAGTGATCATAGCCTCGGCAAGCATCTTCGCCTCGACAAGGTAATTGGTATCACCGGACACTTGATACAGCACGATGAGACCGTCGGCGACATTTGCATAATCTTCGATGTAGGCGTTTAGTTTGGCGTCACCTTCTTTCCATGTCCTAAGCAGTCTCCCATCGCTTTTCAGTTCCCTCTCGACGAACGCAGCGTTATTTTTTGCGATCTCCAGATATTCCTCATTTCCTAGCACAGCCGATGCGTCGGCAAAGGCTGCCAACATAAGACCGTTCCATGCAGTCAACACTTTTTCGTCGCGTGCGGGCTTGATTCGTTTTTCGCGTTCAGAAAATAATATGGCCCTTGCCCCGCTCAATGCAGCAAAGCGAACGGAACTGAGTTGGTTCCGGTCGCGAACATTGAGGATATTTGCTCCTTCAAAGTTCCCTTCCGTCTTTACGTCATATAAAGCACAAAACTCACGAGCATCTTCTTCACCCAAGATCCCGCTGATCTCCTCCGGCGTCCAAACAAAGAACTTCCCTTCCTCACCTTCGCTGTCGGCGTCCTGGGTCGAATAAAATCCGCCGGATGCGTCGAGCATCTCGCGTCTTACATATTCAAGCGTCTCAACGGCAATGCGTTTGAATAACTCATCACTGGTCACTTGATACGCATGCAGATATACCCTAATAAGCTGCGCGTTGTCGTAGAGCATCTTCTCGAAATGAGGTACCAGCCAAATAGCATCGACTGCATAACGATGAAATCCGCCGCCGAGTTGGTCATAAATGCCGCCGAGTGCCATTTTAGTGAGCGTGTGAGTGACCATCGACAAAGCCATATCGTCGCCGGTCCGTTTGTGATATCTCAGCAAAAACTCTAACGCCATCGCCGGCGGAAATTTTGGAGCTCCGCCAAAACCGCCATTCACCGTGTCGAATGTTCGCGTAAAGCTCGAAAATGCCCGATCGAGCAGATCGGTCGAAATGCCACCAGAAGTGGATTCAACGACACTCAATCGTCGCAACTCAACCACGATGTTGTTAGCAGAATTCTCTAAGTCATCGCGTTTTTCGCGAAATGCGTCCGCAATGCTAGTCAATATCTGCGGCCACGAAGGCATGTTGTATCGCGGAGCAGGAGGAAAGTACGTCCCGCCAAAGAAAGGCCGTTTGTCCGGCATCAAGAAGACGTTCATAGGCCAGCCGCCGCGGCCGGTCGTGAGTTGGACAAAGTTCATATAGATCTGATCAACATCCGGCCGTTCTTCCATGTCGACCTTGATGTTGATGAAATGCTTATTCATGCACCGCCGCCACAGTCTCGTCCTCGAACGACTCATGCTCCATTACGTGACACCAATGACACGCCGAATAGCCGATACTGACCAACACGGGTTTCTCCTCAGCGTTTGCCCGTTCAAACGCCTCTTCGCCCCACGGATACCAATCCACGGGATTGTGGGCGTGCTGCAAGAGGTAAGGACTTGTCTCTTGTATCAGGCGGTTTGTGAACTTGGTCTTGGTTTCCATTCGATTTATTGTTTCATGCCCCAACTGATTTTTGAAACGCCACGGCCATTCTGTTATATTAGCGACATCTTTTGTTATGACTCCGCGATGCATTTCAAAACTCCGACCGATGAAGCAGCGGGCGAATCTTTTCGCCGGTGATTAATTTTACCCATTTGTTAAGCCCTCGGTCTTCGACCGATTCCATTCCTTAAACCGCGGTCACAGGCCACCTGCTTAAACACTTTGGAGAAATACCATGACACCATCAACAGAATTACAGCGTCCGGTCATTAAAACAGAATTGCCGGGACCGAAAGCACTTGAGATCATCAGAGCTGACGCAAAATACGTCACTCCGAGCTACCCACGTCCTGATTATAAGCTCGTAGCCGAAAAGGGCTACGGCGTTTGGATCGAAGATCCGGACGGCAACATTTTTCTGGATTGCAACGCCGGCGTCGCTGTCTGCTCGACCGGTCATTGCCATCCCGAGATCGTAAAGGCGATCTCTGACCAAGCCGCAGAACTTATACATCTTTGCGGAACGGACTTTTATTACCGCCACATGCCGGCACTCGGCAAGAAACTCGACGAAATTGTGCCGATCGACGGGCCCACCAAATCACATTTTGCAAATTCAGGTGCCGAAGCGATCGAGACTGCTCTAAAACTGGCGATGTATCACACTCGCCGCCAGAAATTCATCTCATTTTTCGGTTCGTTTCATGGCCGGACTCTAGGTGCTCTTTCGCTGACATCTTCGAAAAAGGCTCAGCGGCTTGGCTTTATGCGTCAGGCATTGGACGTCGTCCATGTGCCTTACCCAAACTGTTATCAATGCCCTTTCAATCTTGGCACATGCTCGGACGGTTCCTGCTGCATGGGCACCGTGAGCTGGATAGAAGATCGGATATTCAATACGACAACACCTCCCGAAGAGGTCGCCGGAATTGTTCTCGAGGTCGTTCAGGGCGAAGGCGGATATGTACCGGCTCCTCCTGAATTTGTCCGTGAAATTCGACGTATTTGTGATGAACACGGTATCATGTTGATCGTCGACGAAGTTCAATCAGGCATGGGCCGCACAGGCAAGATGTTCGCGCTCGACCATCACGAGGGCGTCAAAGCCGACATCGTCTGCATGGCCAAAGGCATCGGCTCAGGAATGCCGATCGGCGTCTGTACCGCAAAAGCCGATATCATGGACTGGCACAAAGGTGCTCACGCCTCGACGTTCGGCGGCAACCCGGTCGCGATCGCATCGGCGCTGAAAACGATCGAACTGCTCGAAGGCGGCCTTGTAGATAATGCCCGCGAAGTCGGTGCATACCTTGAGGCCGGTCTTCGCAAACTTGCAGATAAATACGATTGCATTGGAGATGTCCGCGGCCTCGGCTTAATGCTCGGAGTGGAGTTTGTCGACACCAAGGCGACGAAAAAGGCGGCCCCTGAGCTTCGCGACCGCATCGAAATGGCCTGCTTCAACAAAGGTCTGATCATACTCGGCTGCGGCACAAGCACCGTTCGCTGGTCACCGCCGCTTATTCTCGCGAAAGAACACGTCGATGTTGCTCTTGAGATCTTCAGCGAAGCGATCGCCGAATCGATCTAAGAGGTTGCCACGAAACAGACGAAAGGCACGAAAGAAGGGAGCTCCTTAATTCGTGCCTTTCGTATATATCGTAGGCTTTTACTATGCCTTGGCCTTTTTTATTTCCTCTATCATCACCGGAACCGCCTCGAATAGGTCGCCAACGATACCGTAATCTGCAATGTCGAAGATCGGCGCTTCCGAGTCCTTATTGACAGCCACGATCGTGCCTGCGTTCTTCATGCCAACGATATGTTGAATGGCTCCGGAAATACCGAGGGCGATGTAGACCTTTGGCGCCACCGTCTGCCCCGACGAACCTATTTGACGGTCGATAGGCAGCCATTCGCTGTCGCAGATCGGCCGCGAAGCCGCAAGATCGGCCCCAAGGACATCGGCAAGCTGTTGCGCCAGAGCGATATTCTCCTGCGATTTGATACCGCGGCCGACTGCAATGATGATCTCGGATTTTGTGAGATCGACAGTCGCTTTTGCTTCCTGGAAAGGAGCTTCAGGCGTCATTCGGATATCGCCTACGTTAACATTCATTAATTCGACCGCTGCATTTCCCTTTGCCGCGTTATCGCCGCGGAACGAGCCGGACTGAAATGTCACAAAATACGGGGCTTCGCCGCCGACCGTTACGTCTGCGTCCAGCTTTCCGAGGAATATCCGTCGCGTTAGCACGAGCTTTCCGCCCTCTGCCTTATAGCGAATGCAATCGCCGACAACTTCACGCCCGAGCCTTGCGGCAACCTTTGGAGCAAAATCACGCACCTGATATGTGTGCGACATCACGATGTACTGCGGGTTTACAGCGTTAATGACTTGCTCCCACGCATCAGCATAGCCGTCCGGCGTGTATATGCCGAGTTTTTCGTTCTTGGCAACGATAACCTTTTCGAGGTCGTAACCGGCAATTTCTTGGGCAAGTGAACAATCCTTATCGCACGGCAGGACAGCCGAGACCGTCAGGCCAAGCGACTTCCCGATCTCCTGTGCGGCTGCGACCGCTTCGAGCGAGGTTTTGTTCAGGACACAGTCCTTGTGTTCGATGAATACTAGAATATTGCTCATAAGTGTTGTAACAAAGAAAGATTATGACAAAAAGACCGGAGCCTGACAAACGCCAAGCCCCGGCCGCTATCATACTTTCCAACAGAATTTAGGGAACCCTGTTTGGTGCAGATACGGGAATATCTCCCGCTTGGCCAAACACGGTCTGATATATCCCAGCCGTACTGCGATTGATATACCAAGTATTATTCGACGGTCTGAACACCGCGAAATCATCGCGTCGGTCACCGTCGTAGTCTGCCGCCTGCGGGACATCACCGCTCAGGCCATGCTGAAAAACTTGAAGTTGGCCGGCCGTTAATGAACTGCGAAATACATACCAGTTTCCTTCGCTGGGCCGGAAGATGGTCGTATCTGTCTTACCGTCGCCATCGAAATCGCCGGCGACGGGTATGTCCGTCGAGACTCCCCATACCCGCTGAAGGACAGTCGAACCGTAGTTGCCGGAACTGCCGCGAACAGACCACAGACCGTTGCTTGGTCTGAAGACCGCAGGATCGGTCTTGCCGTCCCCATCATAGTCCCCCGGGACCGGCTTATCACCGCTCGTACCCAGAGCAACTACGTTGAACGAGCTATCAGAGCTACGAAGGATATACCAATTGTTTTCTGAGGGCCTGAATATCGCGTGATCCGTTATACCGTCACGGTCATAATCTCCTTGAACGGGAACATCGGTAGCAATTCCCCACGCCTTGGCATTGTAGTTATTTGCCGGGTTTGTCGAAGTGTACCAAGTGCCGTTAATTGGGCGGAAAACGGCCACATCACTTGTCTCGTCGCCTGTATAATCTCCGGGAACCGGAACGTCGCCCGTGGATCCAAGTTGAGAATTGACCACGCCTCCAGCCAAAGGTTGCGTGTGAAATGTGGAAAGAGGTCCGCTCGGACGGAATAACGCAAGGTCGGCACTTCCGTCATTAGCAGCATCATATCCCGGATTTCGGCAACCTGTGGCTATCGTGCGCCTGAAAGTATAGCTAGGACACGAAGTTCCAGCATTGATGTTATGAACTACGATAACGTAGGTCGCCCCTGCAGCCACCGAGAAATTCATCGAAGTCGCGAAGTTGGTTCCCGTGCTTAGACCCGGATCGGCTATTGCATTGGTTACGGGACTACCCGGAACAAAACTCGTTAAATATGCTGCCATACTGACCTGGTTGGTAGCCACACCACATCCGGTCGCATCGAGGTCAACAAAAACACATATCGGTCCGCCAGTCGAATTTGTAAACGTGTGCTGCTCGAAGTCGATCGCGGCAGCTCCTGAAATAAACTGGGGGCGATTAAATATGCAGGTTGTGCCAATGCCGTCACGAAATAGACGGCCAACCTGATCGGGATCCGCCGGGTCAATATTGCCTGTCGTCGCGATCGGGGCTCCCGTAACATTGCATTCCGCTTGTGCCGGAGTGTCTGAAAAGGTCGCCAACAAAACCGCGAGGGCAATAGCCGGGAACAAAAACAAGGAACGAAATCTGCGAAATAAATTCATTATCTGATCTCCTTCTGCATTTTTTTGGAATTGTAGAGTGATAGTAGTGGAAAGTTGATTGGAATACAAGGATTTTGATATTTTTTTTATTTTGGAGCCCCGTGGGAGATGCAAAGGTTCGGCCAACGCAGATTCAAGACGACAAAAAAGGGTTCAAATGAACCCTTAAAGGAATACCTAATTCGAAGGTCTTTTACAAGACCCGAACCTCATCCTTTAACTTCCCAATCAATTCTACCGCACCGGCCTTCGCATCGCCGTTGCCGAGGATCTGTGTTTGTTTGGTCTTGAGCGGCATATAGACTTTTTCGATGGTTGCCGCCGAGGCAAATGCGCTGATGGTCGGTGTGACATCGCGGATCTCTTTTTTCTTAGCCGCCATAATGCCCTTTAGCGAAGCGTAGCGGATCTGAGAGATGCCTGATTGGATGGTGAGCAACGTGGGCAGCTGATAGGTAAACCACTGATACCAGCCACTCTCAAGCTCACGCTTGACACGCAATGTTTCTCCCAGGCTCGCGCGATCGACCTCGATCACGATCGTAGCGTGCGGAATACCGAGAAGCTCAGCAAGTACCACCCCAGTCTGGCCAAAGCTCGCATCATCCGATTGCAGTCCCGAGAAGATCAGATCGGCTTTCTCGTCCCTGACGGCATCGGCGATCGCAGATGCGATCTGATACGCAGAGAGCGTCTTGCTGTCCTCGACAACCACGTGAATGGCACGATCAGCACCACGCGCAAGGGCGTCTTTGATTACCGTTTTCGCTGACTGGGGCCCGAGCGAACACACTACGACCTCACCTTCGCCTTTTGCTTCGATCGTGCGAAGTGCCTCTTCCAGCGCGTAGCCATCAGATTCGTTCGTTTGCTGCGAAATGTCAGCTTCGTTGATCCATTTCCCGTCGCCTGCGATGCGTAATACTGCATCTTTGTTCGCGACCTGTTTCATCAGAACAATGATCTTCATATAACCGTTCCTGCTAATCTGAATACTTCTTAAAAATCAAACATGCATTGGTCCCGCCGAACCCAAAATTGTTGGAAAGGACATATTCGACCTCCGCTTCGCGAGGTTGATTAGGAATGTAATCAAGATCGCAATCGGGATCCGGAAATTCGTAGTTGATCGTCGGGGGCAATTTGTTTTCCATCAGAACCTTGACCGAAAAGACGGCTTCGAGACCGCCCGCAGCACCTAGTGCATGACCGGTCATCGACTTGGTCGAGCTTACAGGAATATCATACGCATTGTCGCCAAAGACCTTCTTGATCGCGAGCGTTTCAAATTTGTCATTGTAGGGCGTCGAAGTGCCGTGGGCGTTGATATAGCCGATCGCTTCGGGTTCAATACCCGCATCCTTCAATGCACGCTGCATCACGCGAATTGCTCCCGACCCCGTTTCGTCAGGCATTGTCACGTGAAAAGCATCGCCGCTCATTCCGTAACCAACGATCTCCGCGAGGATATTTGCACCGCGGGCCTTTGCAAACTCCAACTCTTCGAGGATCAGCAATCCTGCACCTTCGCCGATCACAAATCCGTCACGCGTCAGGTCGAACGGCCGCGAAGCGTGCTTCGGGTCGTCATTCCTTGTCGAAAGGGCTCTCATAGAGGCAAAACCGGCGACAGACATTGGCGTGATCGCACTCTCCGCTCCGCCACAGATCATTGCGTCCGCATCACCGCGTTCGATTATCCGAAAGCTATCGCCGATCGCGTGGGCACCGGCCGAACAGGCTGTCGCAGTTGCCGAGTTCGGTCCCTTTGCCCCATGCCGGATCGACACGTTGCCTGCGGCCAAATTGACGATGGCTGAGACGATGAAGAACGGCGAAACGCGGTCAGGGCCTGATTTGAGCAGCTTTTCATGCTCGCGTTCGATCGCCCAAAAGTCGCCGATGCCCGAACTAATGTAAGTGCCGATCATTTCGGCATTCGATTCGTCGATCACCAGCCCGCTGTGCTTCATCGCTTCATCCGAAGCGGCTAATGCAAAATGCGTGAATGCCCCCATTCGCCGAGCTTCTTTTTTGTCAAGGAAGTTGAGCGGGTCAAAATCCTTGACCTCGCACGCGAATTTGGCGGAATAGTTCGACGCGTCGAATTTCTTAATGTAATCGGCTCCGCTGACGCCATTCATCAACGCGTTCCAAGTTGTTGGAACATCGTTTCCGCATGGCGTGACCAAACCAAGTCCTGTAACTACTACCCGACGTTTCATATCTTTGTGAATCGTGAAATAGTGAATCGTGAATAGACCTGGTCTCTATTCACGATTCACCAAACACCATTTACCAATTAAGCAGCTTTGTGCTGTTCGACGTATGCATAAGCATCGCGAACACCTTGGATCTTCTCAGCATCTTCGTCCGGAATTTCGATGTCGAATTCCTCTTCGAAACGCATCACGAGTTCAACAAGGTCGAGTGAATCGGCACCGAGATCCTCGATAAACCGGGCATTTTCAGTAACTTCTGCTTCATCGACACCTAGTTCATCGACGATGATCTGTTTGATCTTATCTTGTATTTCTGACATAAATTCTCCTGTATTTATAGGCTTACTAATGTACTTTTCAAACTTTCGGAATTCTCTATATTTGCGTATGTTACGTCACGATTTATCTGACGCACAAGTCCGGTCAAAACCTTTCCGGGTCCGATCTCAATAAACCGTTCGACTCCACTAGCCGTCATCTTCTCAACGGACTGGAGCCATTTCACCGTCGACGACACCTGCAGCGTGACCTTTTCTCGAACAACGGACGGATCTGAATTGACCTCGGCATCGACATTGTGAACTATCGGAAAAGCAAATTCGCTGTACTCCAGCTTAGCCAGATCGGCCGAGAGCCGTTCTTGAGCGGGCATCATCAACGCACAATGAAAAGGAGCCGAGACATTCAATCGGATCGCCCGCTTAGCTCCCTTATCTTTCAAGATCTCACACGCCCGGTCGACTGCTTCGCTGTTACCAGCGATCACCACTTGCGACGGTGAATTGATATTCGCTGGGCTGCATATCTGGCCATTCGACGCTTCGGAACAACCTGCTTCGATCGCAGCCGCGTCAAGCCCCAATATTGCCGCCATCGCACCGACGCCGACCGGCACGGCTTCCTGCATGTAAGTCCCGCGATTTCGCACGGTTCTCACGGCATCAGCAAAATCCAAAACTCCGGCCGCTACTAGCGCGGAATATTCACCTAGACTGTGGCCTGCGACAATATCCGGTTCCGCAATCCCTTCAGCACGAGCCGCATGGTACGCCGCGACCGATACCGTCAGGATCGCGGGTTGAGTATTGGCCGTAAGCTGAAGCTCAGCTTCGTCGCCCGAAAAACACAATTCCGAAAGCGAAAAGCCAAGCGCGTCATCAGCAGCCTCAAACACTTCGCGAGCCGAGGTAAAATTATCAAAAAGCTCTTTTCCCATTCCAACGGCCTGAGACCCTTGTCCGGGGAAAATATACGCAGTTTTCGACATACAAATTACAGATCTAAAAACTGAGATCTAAAATCTGATCACAGTCCCGGCCCATGTGACTCCGCCGCCGAATGCTGTGAGCAAAACTAAACTTCCCTCATGGATGCGGCCGGACTGTATGCACTCATCCATGGCGATCGGGATCGACGCTGACGAAGTATTGCCCATCATCGCAATATTCGAATAAACTTTTTCTTCCGGAACGCCGAGCCGCGAAGCGACCGCATCTGTGATCCGCTGATTCGCCTGATGCGGGATCACAAGATCGATGTCCTCGACCTTATACCCGGCCTTTTCGACCATTTCCGCCGAAATATCCGCCATAGAGCGCACAGCAACCTTGAAAAGCTCGTTGCCCTTCATCTTGAAAAAATGTTCGCCTTCATCGATCGTTTTGTGAGATGTGCCGAGTTTTGTGCCGCCGCCGGGAGCGTAGAGCTGCTCTTCATAACGGCCATCGGAGCGGATCTTTGTGGCCAGGATACCTTTGCCTTTTGGCACAGGCCCGAGTACCGCAGCCCCGGCGCCGTCGCCAAAGATCACACATGTGCCGCGGTCAGTGTAGTCGACGTATTTGGTCAAAACCTCAGCACCGATGACCAATGCATATTTGATCTGTTCTGTCCGGATCATCGATTCGACCATCGTGATGCCGTAAAGAAATCCGGAACAAGCCGCAAACACATCCATTCCGGCCGCATTGACGGCCCCGATCTGTGCCTGAATCAATGCACCTGTTGAAGGCATGATCTGGTCCGGCGTAGTTGTCGCACAGACTATAAGGTCAATATCTTCGGGTTTAAGATTTGCACGCTCAAGGGCCTGCAGAGCGGCCCTGACGCCGAACTGCGATGTATATTCATTGGCAGCAGCCTTGTGGCGCTGTTTAATGCCGGTGCGCGAGGTTATCCATTCATCGTTCGTATCGACCATCTTTTCCAGATCGGCATTCGTTAAAATGCCCTCCGGATAAGAGTGCCCCATCCCGATGATTCCCGCGTTAAATGCTGTCATTGATTAGAATTAGAATTCAAGATCTGCACAATGTAAATTCAGAGATTTAGTCGGATTCTTTGACGTCGATAATCTTCCGGCCCTTGTACATGCCTGTCTTTGGGTCAACACGATGCGGCTTTTTGGCTTCGCCTGTATCTTTATCAAGATAAAACTGCGGCGTGACCAGCGCATCATGAGCTCGTCGCTGACGCGTGCGTGAATGTGAATGTCGTCGTTTTGGATTTGGCATTTGTTACCTCAAAAATAATTGGCCGCAAAAATCACTTGAATCGCAAAAGTCCTATCTTGTATCTTTTGCGCCTTTTCGCGGCTACTTAAAAACCTTTTAGAGCTGACCATCTCGGGTCGATCTCATCTTCAATACATCTACAATCTATCAAATTTCGGTTCGATCCGCACTCCGGACACAAACCCTTACAATCATCATCGCAATAAACCTGATCCGGCAAAGCAAGTATTATCTGCTCTCTGACGATCTCAGCAAGGTCTATCTTTCCGTCGATCGCGATCGACTCATCGAGTGCATTAGGATCAAGGACGACCTCGATTTCATCAGGCTCGTCCGCCGGATCAATGAATATATCGTCGAATGAAATTTCAAACTCTTTCGCTACCGGCACCAGACAACGCGTACAATCGACCAAGACTCCAACGTTGATAGTTCCCCGAACGTGAGCCTTACCATCCACCCTCTCGGTCTCACCCTTAAACTTTGCGTCACCGGCCAGCTTAGCACCTTCGATCTCAAGGTCGATCTCATCCGGCAAGAAGTTAAGTTCGATCGCCTTCGGCCGAGCCACAATGCTTGTCAAATCAATTATCATCACTCGCAGTGCAAATAACAGCTTCCACCGAGCCGAAAGCAAACGTTTATTATAGCCTCTTAGAGTTCCGTGTCAAATAAATAGCAGTTGATGCCTCGAATGTCGGTGACTTTGTATCGGAGTTAGTTGCCGAGGAAGGGTAAGCGGCAGCCATGGACTTGTGTGAATGATCGAAGTGCGAGACGGCGGTGAAAATTTGCATTTTTTGTCAAAATGAAACACCTAGCGTCTTATAATTAGTTGCTTGGATATAACGACACAGGTGTTTTTCCTGCCTTGCCATTTCTTGACGTATTATCGCGTTTCTGTGAAACCGACCTCTATTACGCGACGTAATGTAGCCAAGGACCCTAAATACAGCTCAACACCAAGAAACTTTTTCTCAATTCGTGCTCGACCCTACAGCCTCGTCGAATGATGCAAAACCACGCTTTTTCAGAATTGCAGCTAACCCACGGTTGATCTCGACCGCGAACGCTGGCCCGCCGTACACAAATCCGGTGTATGCCTGGATCAAGCTTGCACCGGCAGCGATCTTTTCAAATGCATCGTCGGCAGTAAAGATTCCACCGACTCCAACGATCGGCAGTTTACCCTTAGAATAGCGGTAAATGCTCGCGATAACTGTAGTCGAGCGGTTCGTCAGCGGCATTCCGCTTAGTCCGCCGGCCCCGATTGCGTCAATGTTCTTTGTTTTCAAACCTTCACGCGATATCGTCGTATTTGTCGCGATGATCCCCGCCAGCTCGTATCGCATGGCAATACCAACGATCGACTCGATCTCTGCTTCGCTTAGATCCGGAGCGATCTTGACCAACAGCGGCTTCGCTCCAAGCTCTCGATTGTTCTTTTGCAGTTCTCCAAGCAGTTCGTCCAAACTTTCAGCTTTTTGTAATTCCCGCAAATTCGGAGTGTTTGGCGATGATATATTCACCGCAATGTAATCTGCAACCGGATGGACGATATCAAAACTCTTGAGATAATTTTCAGTCGCGTCCTGGTTAGGAACGCCTTTGTTCTTGCCGATATTAACGCCGACTACGCATTTTCGTTTGATATCCCGCAATCTTTCAGTGACGACCTTCGCACCATCGTTGTTGAAACCAAGCCGATTTATCAATGCCTTGTCTTCCGGTAAACGAAACATCCTCGGCTTTGGATTGCCCGGCTGCGGATCATAGGTGACGGTACCGACCTCAACAAACCCAAACCCGAGCGAAGCAAGTTGGTCGACCACAACGCCGTTCTTATCAAAACCCGCCGCGATTCCCAATGGATTCGCAAATTTCAAACCAAACCGCTCGACTTCGCCTGATGCCGGTTCATCACCAGACGAAGCAAAGATCGACGCCAAGCCAAGTTCCATCGCCTTGATGCCGAGTTCGTGTGCTCGCTCGGCATCGAGACGAAATAGTGCCGGCCTGATCAGCTTTTCCCAAAGAAATGACATAGTCTTAGTGCTTGATTTTAGTTGAAGCGGCCGAATATAAAAACTTCGAAGTAGAAACTTTGAACTTTACCCGCACGTTTGTTACGATTTGCTAGCAAATGGGTGACGATATCAAATTGGTAGAAAAATCGCGGATCATGGATTCCGCCGCGATGAAGCGCGCACTGCGTCGGCTGTCAACGGAGATCGTCGAGACGAATCACGGTGCAAAAGACCTTTATATAGTCGGTGTCCGCCGTCGCGGCGTGCCTCTTGCCGAAAAGATCGTCGATAAGATCGAAGCACTCGAGGGCGAACGCCCACTGTATGGAATTCTCGACATCACACTCTATCGCGACGACCTTTCCACCGTCGGCGCAAACCCGATCGTTAATCGCACTGAGTTGGACCACGATATTGACGACAAAATAATCGTTCTCGTAGATGATGTGCTGTATACAGGCCGAACCATTCGCGCGGCTATGGACCAACTCATGGATTTCGGCCGTCCGCGCAAAGTGCAGCTTGCCGTCCTCATCGACCGCGGCCGCGAACACCGCGAATTGCCGATCCAGGCCGATTTCATCGGCAAACTCGTACCGACCAAGCAGACCGAGATAATTAAGGTCATGCTAAAAGAATTTGACGATGTCGAGGCCGTTGGCATTTTTGAAAGACCGTAAACAGGCTGTGCAGCCTGTTTTTTTTCGCTTAATTTTCGAATGGATAAACCGTTCAGACGACGAGACTTGCTTGGCATCCGCGATCTAACTGCCGCGGAGATCACCGGTATTCTCGACACAGCGGAAAATTTTAGTGAGATCTCAAATCGGGAGGTCAAGAAGGTTCCGGCCCTACGCGGCAAGACGGTCATCAATCTCTTTTTCGAGGCCTCAACCCGCACACGAACGTCTTTCGAACTTGCAGCCAAACGGCTCTCCGCTGACGCGGTCAATATCAGCGTATCGTCATCGAGCGTCAGCAAAGGTGAAACGCTGCTCGACACGGCGATGAACCTCGACGCGATGGCACCCGACTGTATCGTCGTCCGCCATTCGAGTGCCGGCGTTCCGCATCAACTTGCAAAAGTAAGCAAAGCCGCGATCATTAACGCCGGTGACGGTGCCAATGAGCATCCGACGCAGGCACTGCTCGACGCGATGACGATCCGCGAGCACAAAAAGCAGATCGCCGGCCTCGAAGTCGCGATCGTCGGCGACATCCTCCACAGCCGCGTCGCCCGCTCAAACATTCATCTGCTAACAAAAATGGGAGCAAAGGTCCGCGTCGCCGGCCCGGGAACGCTTGTCCCCGGCGACTTTCAGCATCTGGTAGAAAACAATTTACAGGTCTGCGACCACATCGAAGACGCCATCACCGGAGCCGATGTCGTCATGATCCTTCGAATCCAAAGCGAACGCCAGGACGCCGCGTATTTCCCGTCCTTACGCGAATACTCGATCCACTTCGGCCTGACGAACGAACGCCTCGATCTCGCTAAAAAAGACGCCATCGTCCTGCATCCCGGCCCGATGAACCGAGGCATCGAGATCGCGTCCGAGGTTGCCGACAGCTCGCGTTCGCTTATCTTAGACCAAGTAAAATACGGTGTCGCGGTGCGAATGGCGGTCTTGTATCTCGCAACAGGAGGCACGGCTTCCGGTTCGTAGTTTTTTTATGAAGTTACTGATCACAAACGGCCATCTCATCGACCCGGCGGCTGAAGAAAACACGGGGATGAACATCCTCATCGAGGATGGCAAGATCGCGGCGTGGCTGCGGCCGAACGAACCGACGCCCAGCGATTGCGAAGTGTTTGACGCCAGCGGGCTGCTTGTGGCTCCGGGTTTTATTGACATGCACGTGCATCTGCGGGAGCCGGGACAGGAGCATAAAGAAACGATCGCGAGCGGTTGTGCGGCGGCTGTAGCTGGCGGTTGGGCGAGCGTTTGTCCGATGCCGAATACTAATCCCGTCAACGACAATGCTGCGATCACGCGTTACATGATCGAGCAGGCGGAACGCGCGGGCCTCGCGAATGTGTTCCCGATCGGCGCCATTACAAAATCTTCCGACGGCAGCGAACTCGCTGAAATGGGCGAGATGAAAGCGGCCGGTGCAGTTGCCGTCTCGGATGATGGCCGGCCTGTGCCGAACGCGGGAATTATGCGGCGGGCGATGCAGTATGCACGCGATTTTGATCTACCGGTGATCGATCATTGCGAAGACAAATCGCTTTCCAGCGGCGGCGTGATGCACGAAGGCCGCATTTCCCTGCTGCTCGGCCTCAAAGGAATGCCGGCCCTCGCCGAAGACATTGACGCTGTCCGCGACATCATCCTTGCCGCCGATACCGGAGCTCACGTTCACATCGCGCATGTCTCGACGCAAGGGGCCGTTGACGCAGTCCGCCGGGCGAAAGCCGAGGGCCTGAAAGTTACGTGCGAAGTCACGCCGCACCACTTTACGCTTACAGATAAAGCGGTCGAGGGCTACGACACCAATACCAAAATGGCTCCGCCTTTACGCTCCGAGGAGCATCGCGAAGCCGTGATCGAGGGAATAAAAGACGGCACGATCGACGCGATTGCCACGGACCATGCTCCGCATCACGCGGATGAGAAGGCACTTGAATACGACCGGGCCCCGATGGGCATTACGGGGCTCGAAACAGCGCTCGGCCTGGCCTTTAATGAGCTTGTCCACAAAGGCGTCATCGATCTCGTTCGGCTAGTACAATTATGTTCCACGAATCCTGCGAAGATCTTCCGCCTTAAAGAGCGCGGAACGATCCGTCCGGGCTCGATCGCAGATATTACGATCATCGACCCCGACCTGCAATGGACGTACCGCAACGCAGACTCCAAATCCAAGTCCCGCAACTCCCCGTTCGACGGCTGGCAATTCACAGGCGGAGCCGTCGCGACCATCGTCGGCGGCCGAATTGTCTATCGCCGCTAATTGTGGCAAAGTGTTGCAGTAAAAAGGAGAACAACTATGAAATATTTACTTTCGTCAGTTATTTGTATGTTCGCGTTTGCGGGCATCGCGTTTGCGCAGTACACCAGCATCTATACAAGCACCAAAACCAGTGCATGTCGTACCATCAGTTCAAATCCTGACGAGGCCGGCTCTTACGAAGGCGAATGCAGCGGCGCCGGCGGCTACAAGATCCGACTGATCGAAGGCGATATTCGACAGACGATCAACGTCATCACGCCCGCCAAGAAGAAATTCGAACTGAATTTCTGGGCTTTCTATGGCGGTTTTTCCTATGTGGGTGAGAAGATCGAGTGGCGTATGAAAGGAAAAGTGCCCGTCGCGATGATCGTCCGTTATAACGTGGCCGGGAGCGACGACTCACAAAAGAGTACTTCCTATCTCATGGTCTCGAAAGTCGGCGCAAAAGAATCATGCGTGACGGACGTCATCATGCCGGGTTCCAAGCAGAACGAAGAAGCACGCATCGCCGCGGATAAGGCGTCTACTATGCCGTGTAAATCACTTGACTAAAATATCGAGTAGATGAATGGGGCAATTGCTGACGATTGAGCAAATACAAGCAATGCCCCGATCCCTACCAAGATAACGACCATCGGCAACAGCCAATATTTCTTGTTTTGTTTGAAAAACAGCCAAAATTCGTGCAATAACTCAAATCTTCTCATTGGTTCGCTTCTCGTTTTCTATCTTATCAAAAGAGCCTCTCAAATTGTTCGTTGTCGGGTCGGGTTTTCTCGCGTCTGTGCCAATAGCTTTCGTGGTTCTCTGACCGCAGGTCGAGCGGATCGCGGCCTCTAAGACGCGAAATGAACCGGTACGGAACAAAGACCAGACAATACACTAGCGTTAGAATTATCCTGCTGTTTACGTAGCCAAGCGCAAAAGCGATCTTCATCCAGACCCGATGAAAGACCTTTGCAGCCGGAGCAACGAAGGCTCCAACAAGGAACAGGACAGCGGCGATCGCCCCCAAAACAATGACCACGTTCATTCTTCCGCGGTAAAGAAACCAGGCTGTGGCTCCGACGAGCACGACCGCCACAACAAACGCTGTTTTTCGGGCCTCTTCGCGAGTTACGCCTTTAATGTCTGTATTCATTTCTAATCCAGCGGAAACTCCGCATGCCAGTCGCTTTCCATTGCGATCGCAGCCGTCTGATCGTTCTTATCGAGCACAATGTCTCCCAACACGAGATAGTCCATACCGGTTCGCATGAAACATCGAAACGCGTCCGCCGGTGTGCAGACGATTGGTTCGCCGCGCACATTGAATGATGTGTTGATCAAAACCGGATCGCCGGTAATTTCACCAAACCTCGTGATCAGGTCGAAGAACCGAGCATTTCCCTCACGAGTAACGGTCTGCACGCGGGCCGAATGATCTACATGTGTGACCGCAGGGATACGCGAGCGTGGAATTCGCAGTTTGTCGAGCCCCCGAACGCCATCGTCCGACGCCGCAACACGCTGCCGTTCACTTACCGCGGCAACGAGCAGCATGTACGGCGAGTCGGAATCGAGATCGAAATATTCGCTTGCTCGTTCACGTAACACCGCAGGTGCGAAAGGCCGGAAAGATTCGCGGAACTTGATCTTCAGGTTCATTCTCGACTGCATCTCCGCCGAACGCGGATCGCCTAAAATACTCCGTCCGCCAAGTGCACGTGGACCAAACTCCATCCGTCCCTGAAACCATCCGACGATCTTTCCATCGGCCAAAAGCCTGGCGACTCGATCGATCATTTTGGTCTCCGCCAGCTCCAGATACACCGCTCCCGCATCATCCAAAACTTTCCGAACAACCGCTTTTGAAAATTCCGGCCCGAGCAGCGAACCCTTTATCGAATCTCTCGGGCCAACCTTTCTCTCGTTCCCAAGATATTGGTGCCAAACCGAAAGGGCCGCTCCGAGAGCCCCGCCGGCATCACCCGCCGCGGGTTCGATCCAAATGTTCTCGAACGGCGTTTCCCGCAAAATTCGGCCGTTCGCAACGCAATTCAAAGCAACGCCGCCGGCGAGGCATAGATTGGTCTCGCCAGTCTCTTTGTGCAAGTGGTTTGCCATCCGGAGCATAGCCATTTCCGTAACTTCTTGTACGGAACGTGCCAGGTTCATCTCACGCTGTGTCCATTTAGTCTCGGGACTTCGTTCCGGGCCGCCGAACAAGGCTGCAAACTTCTTGTTTGTCATCCTGAGACCAGCTGCAAAGTCAAAATATTCCATATTCAGCCTCAGCGAGCCGTCGCCGCGCAGATCGATCAGATTGTCCAAGATCGTCTTCACATAAACCGGCTCGCCGTATGGAGCCAAGCCCATCAGCTTATATTCGCCCGAGTTGACCTTGAAACCCGTAAAATACGTGAACGCTGAATACAGTAGTCCGAGCGAGTGTGGAAAACGCAATTCCGCGAGAATATCGAGTTCATTTCCATTGCCTATGCCGTAGCTCGACGTCGCCCATTCGCCGACGCCGTCTATGGTCAGAATCGCAGCGTGTTCAAACGGCGAGGGGAAAAAAGCCGACGCTGCATGAGCTTGGTGATGTTCGGTGAATAGCACCTTGCCTTCGAAGCCTGTCTGCTTTCTGATCGTTTCGCGTGTCCAGAGGTTCTCGGTCAACCAAACCGGCATCGCTTTCAGATACGAACGAAAGCCGCGTGGTGCAAAGTCGATGTAAGTCTCGAGCAGCCTCTCAAAGGTCAAGAGAGGCTTGTCATAGAAAACGACGTGGTCGATATCGTCGCGGGTAATGCCCGCGAATTCGAGACAAAACTCCATCGCCTGCGCCGGAAAACTCTCGTCGTGCTTCTTGCGTGTAAAACGTTCCTCCTGCGCCGCCGCGACAATGTCGCCGTCCTGAACGAGACAAGCTGCCGAGTCGTGATAAAACGCCGATATACCGAGAATATTTACCATTATCTATCGCAGTTCGCACATCCTTCGCCCCAACTCGGTGCCGGCGACCTGATGACCGAGCTTGTTCCAATGCCCGTATCCAATGTTTCCCTCTATACCGTGAATGTCTGCTTGCACGCGCCTTGTGTAGTCGCCCAAGGCCGTTGCAAGCGCAATGACGGGAATCTCTTTCGATCTGCAAAACTCGGCGATCCTCCGGTCGGGATAAAGAAGATCATTGATTCCAAGCATCGACGCTAACCGATCTCGCTCTTGGACGTTGGGAAGGACTTGACCGCCATTGCTCCCAGTAACGACAACGAATTTGGCATTCGCTGAACGAACTTCGTTATTCATCAGATCGAGGATACCCTCGGTAACACGCCACGCATTCTGCCAATTTGCATCGGTCGGCTCGCGATACACTTGATAGTCTACGCCAACTTCTGCTACCGGCGGTGATGGTGCTGGTCCGACCGAAGTATTGCCGGCGGAAGATGTCGTTGAGTCCTTCCATTGCCGGTATTTGTATTTGATCGAGGTTTGAGCTTCGCCTATTGCTTGGACAACACGGAGGCTATTCTTGAGCCAGATGCCGAGACGGCTGAGGTTCGAGTTTCGCACCAAAAATGCCCGCTCGGTTCGAAAACTCTCGTCCAGAACAAGCATGCCCTCACGGTATTCAAAATATGGTATCGGGACCTTCTTAAACACGCGGGCGTTGTCTGAGATGTCGTTATTGGTCGTCATCAAAAGTATAACTGCGTCGGGCGAGTATTTGAGAACATCTTCCCTGAGCATCAGTAGCTGCTGCGCCGTGCCGTAGCCGGAAACGCCGAATCGCAGCACCTCGAACTGTTGGCCAAAGCCGCATTTTTCGATTTCGGCTTGCATAAACTGCACGAACGATTCATCTCTCTCTACCTGTAATGCCTCAACGTAAGAGTCTCCGATAATTGCGATCCGCGTAACACCCGGGGCTTTTGCGATAGTGTGTTCGACATCACGAAACCCGGCGCTGTTTATCTCGACGAAGCTCCGGCCTTCCTTACGATACTGGCCGTGCATGTTCGGGATCAGCGAATAGCCGCGTGTTTCATGGGCTGTGTAGAATTCGGGTGACGAATATCCGGCAATTCGCAAGACTGCTTCAGCCACGACCAGACCGGCCAAAAGACCGCAGGCCAAAAGCACAAGCGCGAATACACGCTTTTTCCATTTAGAAAGACCAGTCCGTGATTCTGTCGGCGTTGTTTCCATTTGCTCAAACAAATCTATCAAACAATTTTATAATTCGTCACTGTGACATATAATATTTGAGATTATCGGCTACGTGCCTTTGGAGAATCGACCTACATGGAATTCCTTTCAGATCCGCAAGTATGGATCGCTTTTGCGACTTTAACGGTACTTGAGCTCGTACTGGGCATCGACAACGTTATTTTCATCTCGATCTTGTCCGGCAAACTGCCGAAAGAGCAGCAGGCAAAGGCCCGCTATATCGGATTGGCTCTCGCGCTGATAATGAGGGTCATTTTACTCTTCTCGCTTTCGTGGGTGATCGGCCTCGTTGCTCCGCTATTCACGATCTGGGGGCAAACCTTTTCCGGAAAGGACCTCGTTCTGCTGATCGGCGGGCTGTTCCTGATCGCCAAATCGACCCACGAGATCCACGGCTCGCTTGAGGGCGAGGTTGGCCACGAATCTAAAAAGGTCTATGCGGGTTTTGCCAGTGTTATCCTGCAGATCGTGGTTCTCGACATTGTTTTCTCGCTTGATTCGGTCATA
The DNA here is from genome assembly GCA_016713675.1 of Acidobacteriota bacterium. Taxonomy (NCBI): domain Bacteria; kingdom Pseudomonadati; phylum Acidobacteriota; species Acidobacteriota bacterium. Next base: position 2,559,617 of record JADJOS010000001.1, on the reverse strand, counting down.
ACTGCGGTCGGTATGATCAGCGACCAATACGGCCCATACGGTATTTGGATCATGATCACGGCGGTGGTCATCTCGATAGCCGCGATGATGGCCTTTGCTGGCTCGATCGGTGCCTTTGTACAAAAACATCCGACCATCAAGATGCTCGCACTGTCGTTCCTGCTGCTGATCGGCGTAATGCTTGTCGCAGAGGGCTTCCATCACAAGATCCCGAAGGGCTACATCTATTTCGCGATGGCCTTCTCGGTTATCGTTGAGATCCTGAATATGCGACTCCGTAAGAAAGCGGAACCGGTCCACCTGCACAATCCGTTTACTGACGACGACGAAAAAAAGGCGGTCGGAGCATAATGCCCGTGTTGGCTTCCCGGCCGCTTGACCGGCGAGGTTATCGGAGCCGCGGATCAAGATCCGCGGCTCCGTTCAAATTGTCGCTGCGCGACACTTATCCGCTCGAAAACAGACGGCGACGTTCGATCTTTTCCCTGCAACCTCTTGAATCGCAAATAACATCCATCTCCACAACGAAGGTTATGGTATCTTGTAAATCGTTGTGAACAAACAGATAAAAAGGCAGAGTGGCTCGATGGTCTTGTTTAAGCAGGTTTTGGCAGTGGTGTTTGTGCTGCTCGCGGGCATTGCTTTGTCCGCAAACGCACAGGTTTCGAGCAGGGGCTATGCCGTTACAGGTGCGGGCTGGCAGTGGCCGGCCTCGACTGACGGCATTGCTTACATTCCTGTCTGTTGGGAAAATCCAAATGGCTGGAACGCCGAAACGGCGGTCGTCAAGAATAAGATAACGAGCACCTGGCAAGCCGCGGCAAACATCAATTTTTACGGCTGGCAGCAATGCGTCGCTGCGAGCAAAGGCATCCGCATCCTGATCACCGATACGCGCTCGAATTCGGGCATCGGCCGTTACATGGATGGCTCGCGGAACGGCATGGAGCTGAACTTTACGTTCAAGAACTTCTCGCCCAGTTGCCAGGCTGCCAATCGGCGCATGGCGTGTATTGCGAGCGTCGCGGTGCACGAGTTTGGCCATGCTCTCGGGCTGATGCACGAACAGGATCGTGCCGATTCGACTTGTAAGACCGAGGCTCGCAAATCGGGCGGCCTGCTCCTCACCGTGTACGACCCCGACAGCGTGATGAATTACTGCAACCCGCGTTGGAACAACGACGGTGCTCTCTCCGCTCTCGATATCGTCGGCATCCAAAAGCTATACGGCGCACGCAAGAGCACCGCCCCCGGCAGGATCACGATCACCGATGAACTGAACATTGCCGCTGGGCAACGTGCCGAGAACATTATTATGCACTTCGGCTCGAACAACGTCAGGCGCGACTTCGTCGTCAATACCAAGACTCCCGTCGCGAAACAGTCTTACACCTTTAACGGGCCCGGAAAGTACTGCTATAAACTCTGGTCGAATACGCTCTATGCCGATAACAAGTATTACGAAGGCTACGGCGAAGGCTGCTGGACCCTCGAAGCCGGCAAAAACTACGCCGTCAGCGTCCGTTTTAAGAAAGGCACACGCGGAAAAGCGTTCGACATAGTCCTGCAGTAAATGGCACAAGCCCGCACGCAGTAAGGGCGTAACGCGCACGTCGAATGTTACGCCCTTACTGCGTGCGGGCTTATGCACCTGTTCTCAGAATATAACGTCCTTCTCGAACCGCATCATCTCCCGCGTCGTCGGATGCGGGAACGCCAGGCGGTAGGCATGCAAACATAGACGGCGGTACTTCGAGCCGGCACGCTGCACATCACCAACAATAGGATACCCAATATGGGCAGCGTGGATGCGGAGTTGGTTCGTACGGCCTGTGACGGGCTCGAGTTCGAGCAGCGTTGTTTTTTCGTAACGCTCACGAACCTTGTAATTGGTCACGGCTCTCTTCCCGTCGTCCTTTACGCCCCAGAGCTTTATGTCCGCAAACCGCCCGATCGGTGCGTCGATCGTTCCGCTGTCGTGCTCGACCACTCCGTCGACCAACGCAAGGTAAAGTTTCTCTACCCGCTTCTTCAGAAAATGCCCCGAAATAATCCGATGAGCCCTCGCCGTCTTCGTAACGACTACAAGCCCCGAAGTAAGCCGGTCAAGCCTGTGCGGAAGGCCTGGACGGATCATGTCGTTCTTGTCAGAACCGCCTGCGTAAGCGGGCGGCGTGTGCGAGCCGATTAAGTCGACCGACACGCCACCCGCTGACGCAGGCGGTTCTGACTGGTTCAAGTAAAACGCCAGCGCATTCAGCAGCGTACCGCTGTTGTCACGATGCGAGGGATGCATGAGCATGTCTTCGGGCTTGTTGATTATTAGCAGTTCGTCGTCCTCGAATAATATGTCGAGCTCGATCTTCTGCGGCTGCATTGCCGTCCCGCGTGTGTGGTCTACCGTGATCTCAACAAAATCGTTCGGGCGCAGTTTGTAGCCGCGGTTCTCCCAACGGCCGTTCACCTCGCACTGTTCGGCCTTCACGACCGCGCGAAGATACATCTTGCTGAGCGAATGAAATTGCCCCAGCAGAAAGTCTTCGAGCCGCATTTTATTGTGCTCGTCCCCGGCTGTGATGTGTACGCGAGTTTCCACCACTTGATTGTAGCGTATCCTTTGTCGGGCAGAGCGGAAACGCGAGTGTGAACGGACGTGCCGAAACGAATCACCCCGTTGGCGCACTCGTTTACCCTCGTGTTTCCGTCATCAGGCCGCCGTTTGCGCTACAATTTTGTAGGTAAAGTGAAACTAGACCACATCGATCTCATCGCGACGGCGGCCGGTGCTTTTGCGGACGGCAGCGGGCTTCGCGATGGAGCAGGCGTCGTGACGAAGACAGTAATGCGTGCATTGTCGGCTGACGTCGCGTTCATCGTCCGGCAGCGTGTCGACGACGGTGTCGCCGACCTCGTCGCGGCCGAAGGCGTCGGCGTTGCCGATTTTCGCCGCCTCGAATCGCGCATTGCAAAGAGCAGCCTTTGGCGTATGTTCGAACTCTCAAAACCTCTCGCCATCGATGACGTCGGAGCCGACCGGGCACTCGATTTCCTGGCATTTGGCACCCAAACCCGCTTCCTCGTGGCTGTCCCCGTATCAGTAAAAGGCAAGACCGTCGGCATGGTTGCGGCGGGCTTTCGAGGCGGAACACGCGTTGAGGAGAACCGAGTGGTCAGAGTGCTCGGTGCATTTGCCCCTGTCATCGCGCAGGCGATGTTCGTCGAGCGGATGTTGGACGCCGCCAATCGTAAACTCGCCGAGGAGAATCTTCACCTAAAGCAGGAGCTCAGGCAAAAGTATGACCTGTCGCAGCTCATCGGCAACTCCGGGGCGATGCGTACGGCCCTCGATCAAGTGACGCAGATCGCACGATCAAACTCGACCGTGCTTCTCCGCGGAGAGCATGGGACCGGCAAGGAACTGATCGCCGGCTCCATTCATTACAACAGCCTGCGTTCGAAACGCTCGTTCGTAAAGCTAAACTGCTCCGATGTGCCCGACGCGTTGATCGAAAGCGAGATCTTCGGATCGGATAAGAAGGGCCGATTTGAACTTGCCGACGGCGGAACGCTTTATCTTGACGAAGTAGGCGGTCTGCCGCTCCATCTCCAGTCCAAGGTGCTCCGTGCGGTGCAGGAACGCAAATTCGTACGCACGGACAGCGGCGAAGATGTTTCCGTCAACATCCGTCTTATCGCATCGTCTAGTCAGGATCTGGCTGATGCGGTTCGCGTGGGCACGTTTGACGGTGAACTGTTAGATCATCTGGCCGGCTTTACGATCTATCTGCCGCCGCTACGCGAAAGGAAGGCCGACATTCTGCTGCTTGCCGAGCATTTCCTCGAAAAGTACGAGATTGAACACAATAAGAACGTCAAGCGTATTTCGACGCCCGCGATCGACATGCTCACTGCCTATCATTATCCCGGCAACGTGCGTGAGCTCGAAAATGTCATCGAACGGTCGGTGCTGGTCTGCGATTCGAACGTTATTCACGGCCATCACCTCCCGCCGACGCTGCAAACCGCTGAGGTCAGCGGTACGGAAACTCGCGTGACCCTGGCCAGTGCAGTCGAAGCGTTCGAACGGGACCTGATCATCGACACGCTCAAATCGACACGGGGCAACGTCGCTAAGGCCGCGAAAATGCTCGATTCGACCGAACGCATTCTCGGCTATAAGATAGTAAAATACGAGATCGATCGAAAGCGTTTCCGCCGATGATGCAGAAGCCCGCACGGTAGTAGGGACACAACGCGAGCTATGCGTAAAGAAGAAAATCTCATCAAGGACCTTCCAGACGCCGACGCCGCCCGGCGATTTCTCGGCCAGTTCACCGAACAGCACGCCGCCCAGCACGAGAAACTGTTGAGGCAGGACGGGCTGCTGTCAGATGTTTTGACGCTTGTCTCGTTCAGCCCCTTACTCGCGACTACGCTGCTCCAGCATCCGGATTACATCTGGTGGCTCGGACGCAAACGGCTCGAATCGGGCGTTCGCAGCCGCGAGGAATTGATCGAGTCGCTCGCCCGGTTTGCTCTGACCAATTCCCAACTCGATCCGCAAGTATTATTCGCTCGTTTCCGCCGCCGTGAATTGCTTCGGATATATCTCCGTGATATTCGCCGGCTTGCGACGATCGCTGAGATCACTGAGGAAATATCCAATCTCGCCGATGCGATACTCGAAACTGCCCTCGAACGGGCACGCCACGAGATCGACAATCGTTTCGGCCATCCGCAGGAGGCCGACGACAAAGGCCGCTTCGTTCCGTCCGGCTTTTGCATTGCCGCACTCGGCAAACTCGGATCCAAGGAGCTCAACTATTCCTCCGACATCGATCTGCTGTTTATATATTCTGCCGAGGGTAAGACCACCGGCGGTTCGCGTGAAAGCGTGACCAACCGCGAATACTACGTAAAGCTCGCTGAATACATCACCAAACTCGTCGGCTCGCCGTCGGGCGAGGGTGCGGCATATCGCGTCGATCTGCGGCTCCGCCCGCACGGTTCGCTCGGGGCGTTAGCATTGTCGGTGGGCGATATGATCAGGTATTTCAAGACCGAGGCCCGTGCGTGGGAACGCCAGGTGCTGATCCGTTCGCGCGGTTGTGCCGGCGATACTGAACTGTTCAAACAATTCTTCGGCACGGTCGAGGACCTGATCTTTTCAAAAAAGCAAACTATCGAAACCGCCCTTGCCAACGTCCGTCGTTCCAAAGAACGGATCGATCAGGAGAACATAAACCGGCGTGGTTTCGATGTGAAGCTTGGCCGCGGAGGCATTCGCGAGATCGAGTTCCTTGCTCAGGCCCTTCAGCTTGCCTACGGCGGCAAGGACAAATGGCTCCGCAGCCCGCACACGTTGATCAGTTTGTCGCGGCTTGCGGACCGCAAGTATATTTCCAAAGCCGAATTGTCCGAGCTGTCCACCGCCTACGAATTCCTTCGCCGCACCGAGCACATCCTGCAGATGAAGAACGGCGTCCAGACGCACACAGTTCCCGATGATCCTGATAAACGCGGCCTCGTCGCCCGCAAGATGTCGTTCGCATCCGCAGGCGATTTCGAGGCCGATCTGACGCTCGCGACCGACAATGTCAGCAGGATCTTCACCCGGATCTTCGGCGAAACTCCTGCCGAGGATGCCGATCTCGAAGTTACAGAGGTGCCCAATCGCGAAGAGCGAACGCGTTCGCATGTCCTCGAGTCGATCGAGAAATCCGACGTTGACTTCGACGCCACCGAATCGAATGTCGCTGTGCTGGATAAACTCGTCTCGGTGTCGCCGCACTTTGCCGCAATGCTGGCGGCGAACCCGCAGTTAGCGGTCGATCTGCCCGATCCGGAAGACGAATTCGAGCAGCCGGACTACGAGATGATAATGTCGGCAGCGATCGACGGCACGAGAGATTTCGGCCACCGTTTGTCGGCGATGCGAAAGGTATGGTCGCGGCTGCTGCTTGAGCTGGTGGTGCGTGACATCTTTGGCAAACTTGGCCTCAACGAATCTAAACGGGCTCAGACCGAGCTTGCCGAGGCGAGTATCAAGGCCGCCCTCGAGGTCGTCCGCGACGAATTGACCAACCGCTACCGCCCGCACGAAGTCAATCTCGATATCGCGATCCTCGCCCTCGGCAAACTTGGCGGCCGCGGGCTTGATTATGATTCGGACCTTGATCTGGTGATGGTCTATTTCGATCCCGGGCATCAGATCGCCGGCGTGACGGCGGCCGAGTTCTATGCACGGGCCGTGGAATTGTTCTCGACAACGCTTTCGTCAATGACCCGCGACGGCAATCTGTATCGCGTCGACCTTCGTCTGCGCCCCTTCGGTTCCAAGGGCATGACCGCGATCTCGATCGACGCGTTTCTGGACTATATGCGCGATAAAGCGGCCGTCTGGGAAATGCTCGCGTTCGTCAAACTCCGCGCGGTCGGCGGCGACCAAAGCCTCGCTCGGAACGTCGAAAGCGAAACCCGCCGCATCATCCACGAACGTGCCCTCACCGTCGACACCGAAGAGCTACGCACCGAGACCCGCCGCGTCCGCCTCGCTCTGGAAAAGGAAAGGACGCGCTCGTTGCGTGGCGGCGACATCGATATAAAGTACGGCAGCGGCGGCATGCTCGACATTTACTTCGCGATGCGGTATTTGCAGCTGCGCGACAACGTTCCGGACGTTGCGGATAGAAACGGAGAAGAGGAGAAGAGGAGAAGTGGGGCCGATGAGAACCCGCGCTCCACTTCCACGATGTTAGACAAACTTGAGCAACATCATCGCGAAGCGTCTTCGTTACCCGACTCCTCTACTCCCCTTCTCCCTCTCTCGGCTTTGCGAGATGGCCACACTTTCCTCTCCGCTCTCGACCACCAACTCCGCCTCACCATCGGGCGGACGACGAGGCTTTCGATCGCCAACCAAACTGCACTTGCGACCATCGCCGAACGCATGGGTCTTGGGTCGCCCGCCGAACTCCTCGAACATCTCACCGCCCACCGCCTCGCCATCCGCGAGGCATTCGACGCGATATTACCGGATTTGAACAGATAAATGTGCGTTAGGCCGCCCAGCTGGTTATCCACGCGGCAAAGGTCAACCATGCGTTTGTCTCCGAAACCATCAATCGCAGCGGATATGACGCGATCAGAATTGCAGCACCGATCATGAACGGCTTGTTGAGCTTCCCGTTCTTAACAGTGTCGTAGATAAGAAATCCAAGCGCCAGAAGTGTTGGGATACCAAAGAAGAATAACGGGCCGAAAGCCTGAAGTGTCGGAATTGGGATCCGGGCTACCGCGGGCGGCAGAAAGTTAATCACTGTCAGCAGCATCAGCCTTTTGTGATCGGCGAGCTGTTTGCGAAAGTAGATCGCGGCGCCAAAAAAAACGGTGAACAACACTATGTCAACGAACGGGACGATAAAAAACGCTAGAGGCGGAATATCCGGAGGCGAAGCGGCCGAACCATTCTTAGCGGCAGCCGCGCCAGTAAAGAAGCCAACAACAATGACCACAATTGCCAGGGCGATGCCAAGCATGCCCATATTCATATGAACCTTCGCCCGCTTTGTGCGGATCAGCCAGACCTGCGAAACAAAGAACGCTACCCACAGCGTCATCACCAGCCCATGAATATGAACGAGGATCGACGGCACCGCCGGACCGTCAACGACATACCGAAAATAGTAGGTCCTGCCAAAGCCAAGCAATACCACCAGCACAAACACTACCGCGACGGCCCCATAAACGCGCCTGTCCGAACGTCTCCAGTCAAAGTCCGAATTTGTTGCCATAACTTTCTCCCCGTAACCGAATTCGGGATATAGTACAACGGATCTCGCTCAACTGAAAGCCGCGTTACGATTCCTTAGAACGCCTTGCAGCAAGCAAATAGACTTCTACGGTGGGCAGATAACCTTCTGCAACGACCAAATAACCTTCTGCTACGGCGAAATAACCTCCTGCTTCGACAGAATAACCTTCTGCTACGACGAAATAACTTTATGCAACGAGCAAACAACCGTTCGTTCGGCAACGAAGTTGGCTCTCGATCGGCAAGCACGTTCACGCCACCCGCTCACGCAGGTGGTTCTGACTTAGAGCAACTGCAAAAACCCGCAAAGGTCGCTCACGCCCGTATTGCCGCCGCAGAGGATGAGGACGACGCGGCTGTCGGCGTTGAAGTTGTCACGCAGTTTCTCTGCCGCGACGAGCGTTACGGCCGCCGCGGGTTCGGTAATTACCTTGAGCCGCTCCGCGATGAAGACCATGGCCTCGACCGCTTCGGCGTCAGTGACGACCGTGACCGATTCGTAGTATTTCTGCACCATCGACAGCGTCAGATCTGATACATAAGGGGCTCCCAGCGTCTTTGCAATGGACGTGATCGCATCCATCTCGACTACTTTACCGGCCGCAACGGCTCGCGACATCGCATCAGCACCTTCCGTCTCCACTGCCCACATACGGATATCAGGGTTGAGCGACTTTGCCGCCACAGCAACTCCGCCCGCCAAACCACCTCCGCCGATGCTCAGAATGATGTCCGTGGTCTCCGGTGCGTCCTCAAGGATCTCCAGACCCACCGTTCCCTGCCCCGCGATGATCACTTCGTCGTCAAACGGATGCACAAAGACACGGCCTTCGGCCTCGTAGTCCTTTATTCTGTCGAACGCGGCCGCGATGTTGGGCTGAAGTTCGACCGTCGCACCATATCCCCGCGTCGCATCTACATAGACCTGCGGCGTATTTGCAGGCATCAGGATCACCGCGTCAACGCCCAGGACGTTCGACGAATACGCAACGGCCTGCGCATGATTGCCCCCGCTCACCGCGACCACGCCCTTGGCACGCTCCTCGTCCGACATGGTCAGAATTTTATTAAACGCCCCGCGAGCCTTGAATGCACCTGTCTTCTGGAAGAGCTCGAATTTTACCGAAGTATGCACCCCGAGCCGCCGACTTATACTGTTGCTGTATTCGAGGTGTGTCCGCCGGACGTAAGGCTTTATCCGCTCCGCTGCCGATCTGATGTCGCTGATGTCCATTTTGGTAATATATCACGCCGGTGTCAGTAGCCCGCACGTAAGTAAGGGCTCAACGCGGTCATGAATACAGGTTATACCGGACCAAGCGAGGTGTCCGTCGAGTCGAATAACCCGTCACTTGAGCCCTTACTCACGTGCGGGCTACGGACACATATCGAACGCTTGGGCAACTGACCCGGACGAAGTAATATATATAGAATGTCAGAACCCGAATTGATGAAAGAATCCGACGTGCATGCTTTCGGCGTCGAGATCGTATATAAGCAACTGCTCGAAGCCGGTTGGGAGATCGACTCCGCCGACGTCTATGCCGACCGAATGCAGGAACCGCAGATCGTTGCCCACAAGGACGGTGAGATCGGTTTTTTCGTGGTCCGCACTGCCATGTACCCGGGCCGCGGCCGAATCGAAGGCCAGGAAACCTTCGAACATCTCGTCAATCACGCCAATAACCACGGCGCATCGTGTTATTTCGCCAGCGTCGGCATCGCCAATTCCGAAGGCAAGACCGAGGAAGAAATGACCATTCCCGTCAAAGGCGTCGCGTACCACGTAGCGTTCGACGGGCTGGTAAAGATGGAACTTCCGCAATAAGCCGCGAGACACCAAATCTCCGCTATGTATCATGGCACACGGTCTTAGTGCCGAATATCTGTGAATCTATGTTTGCTGAATAGGCAAAAGGGGGTTCTTATGGATAACAAAAAGACATGCGGCCACAACGCATGCGGCTGCCCCGTCGGCGAAGATTCGACATATTGCAGTGACCACTGCACGGACGCTGCTGAAATGGATCTGGACGAGATCAGCTGCGATTGCGGTCACGAAGGCTGCGGCTAGATCGAAATTCAGCGGTTCGGAATAACTATCCGAACCGCTGACTACTTGGCTTACTTAATCTTTCTTACCGAACAACATCCTAACAAGCAGCAAGAGCAAGACCGCCCCAAGGATCGACATGATCCAACCGGCAGCATAACTTTCGCCCGCCCACAGCGACCTGGCGATAAATCCGCCTACAAACGCACCTGCTATACCGAGAACCGCGGTCAAAAGCCAACCAAGAGCCCCGTCGGGCAGAGCTTCCTTTCCGGGCACGACAAGCCTGCCAATAATACCCACAATCAATCCACCGATAAGCTGTCCAATGATATCAAACATATTATTTCTCCTTCACCGAAATTAGCCGGACGGCCCGAATACCTAATTAATACACCTACTATCTATAAATCAAAAGTGCGCGTGCGGTAAACAGAAAAACACCATCTCGAAATCGAAGCAAAACAGCCGCTTGATACGTACTGTTCCTACGGGCTTGTGATGCTGTTCAATATGGCTTTTGGAGCGGTTGGGGCGACAGCTTGATCTGCTGGAACTCTGCCTCAGTCTCTTCGGAGGTGTTACATGCGACTATTCCCGCGAGAACGGTGTCGCCGAATTCGGTTTCGATGTCTTCGATCAGCCGCCATTCGGAGCTTTCGTCTTCGCGCCAGAAGGCGGAGAACATGTTGAGGCGGCGTGTGATCTTTAGGTTGACGTTGGTCGTGATCGTAGGTATCTCGATCGGTGTCGTGAGCGGTTCGTACTTGTCCTTGCGGCGGGCGTCGAGGCGGATGCCGCTGCCTCCGCCGCCGATCCCGCCGAAGGCTCGTTCGAGCCGAATATAGTTATCACCGTCGAGATAGATCAGCAGCCCCGCACCCTGATAGTCGCGGGTCGGCACAAAATTGACGCGGACCTCGACCTGAAAATCGCCGGTCACGGCCTTTACCAAACGCGGGGCAGTGCGGTTGCCGCCGTAGAGGTCTTTGGTCGTCGGGATCGTCATCGTCAGGCGGTTGTCTTTGAATTCGTACTTCGTCGGGCTAAACTCGCCGTCCGGGTCGATCCAACGCCAGCCGGCCGCGAACTTGCCGCCCTCGAATTTCACCGGCATCACCTTGTCGACAACCACGCCTTTCGGCATACCTTCAGAAGGTGTCGCAGTAGGAACGGGCGTCGCCGCAGCCGGCATCGGCTCAGGCGTGACGGCGGGAACGTTGGCGTTGTTCGCCTCCTCAACGTTTTTCGCCGGACCCGAGAACCAACGGCAGCCGAACACAAAAGACAGAGCGACAAAAACAAACAAAAGCCTGTTCATAATGGACCTTCCGACCACTGACTGCTGACAACCGACTAAGCCTGCCGTATCCACTTCCAAACTTCAGGTATCGTCGCACGTTTGCCGTACATTAGCATTCCGATGCGGTAAACACGCGACGCCAACCAGACGAGGAAAGCGATGGTCAGCACATTGAGCCCGATCGAGAGAGCGATCTGCCAGAACGGCGGCATCTCGGCCAAGATCCGCACGGGCATCGTCAGCGGAGCAAATAGCGGTGCGATCGAGACCCAAAACGAGAGGTCCGAATTGGGATCGCGGATCACGGCAAAGCAAAAATAAAAGCCGATAAGCATTATCATGATCGGTGGAAATGCAAATTGGCTGCCTTCTTGTGCGGTCGTGACCATCGAACCGATCAGAGCAAAGATCGACGCGTAAATGAAGTATCCGACGATAAAATACAGCAAAAAGAGCAGGATCATCAGCGGCGAAATATTCGGCAGCGAACCCAAAACTTCGCTGGCTCCGCCCTGAGCGATCAGAAATCCTAACATCGCCGCGAGTGAAAAGACCCATATACTGATCTGCGTCAATCCCGCCAAACCAACCCCGACAAGTTTGCCGAGCATCAGTTCGAACGGCCTCGCGGACGAGAACAGGATCTCGGCAATACGAGTTTCCTTTTCCTCGATGACCGCTCCCATTATGACCTGGCCGTAGATCGTGAGGGCGATGTAGATCATCATTCCGATCACCAGGGACGCGATGAAGAGCATATCGCTGTCTTTCTCTTCGCCCTTTTCGCTGATCGCTTTGGCCTCGAACGCGACATTCTGACTTAGGCCTTTCAGCAATGCTTCGTTGATACTGGCATCTGCCAACCGCTGCGACCTAACGGCCTGGTTGAGAGCATCCTTAAGCGTTTCGTTTGCAACAAAATCGCCCGCCTTGCGCGAACGAAACTCAAACGCCGCCTGCTTTTCGTCAATATTGGCAGGTATGATCAAATAGGCGTCGATCTCGTCGGCTGCGGCCTTTTTGTTCAATTCCTGACGCATTTGGTCCACCGATCTGCCGGTGCTGTCGTAATCGATGAAGACAAATGCGGATGCGAGCTGATCGGCCCCGCGTTTCATCTTTTCCTCTTGCGTGGGGTTGAGGTCGCCCATCTGATCTTTCGCTGCCTGACGAGCCTTTGCCTGGATGCTCTCGGCCGATAGATTCTCTTTCAGCCGCGGAGCGATCTTATTCGACTGGTCAATGACCACGATCCGCGTCGCCTCGCCCTTGATCGAAAAAATGATCGCCGGCACTACCGCAAACCCGATCCCGATCAACGGAAACAACAGTGTGCCAAGCAGAAACGTCCATTTGTAGACGATCTTTTTGTATTCGTGTTTTACAACTGCGAGGAATTTTCTCATTATTCGATCCCACCGACCTGTTCAATAAAGATGTCATTCAAGCTCGGCTCGACCTGCTCGAATTTGGAGATGACGGCTCCCGCTGCGATCAGATTCGCGAGCAGCTTTTGCGGGTCGGCCCCGTCCGTGAGTTCTATATCCTTTTCATCTGCATGCTCGATCACCTTTGCGACCAAGGTCTTGTCGTTCAGCACCGTATCGCCGCCCGTTGCACGCAAGGCGATGCGGTTGTGGCCGTAGCTTTCCTTTATCTCACGCAGACTGCCGCCGATGACCTTTTTCGATCTGTTTATCAGGATGATGTCGTTGCAGAGGCGTTCGGCGGTTTCCATGAGGTGCGTCGAGAAGATGACGGTCTTGTCTTTCTTCTTGAATTCCGCGAGAACATCGATCATAAACTCAACATTTACAGGATCAAGGCCCGAAAACGGCTCGTCGAGGATAAGCAGATCGGGGTCGTGCAGGACGGTCGAGATGAACTGTATCTTCTGCTGCATTCCCTTGGAAAGGTCGGTGGTCTTCTTGGATTTCCACTCCGAAAGGTTCATCCGTTCGAGCCAAAAATCGATCCGTTTGTCGGCCTCGGCACCTGAGACGTCTTTCAATGCCGCGAAATAGCGGAGCTGATCGACGATCTTCATCTTCTTGTACAGACCGCGTTCCTCGGGCAGATAGCCGATCTTATCCTGCAAAGACGGGCCCATTTTTTGGCCGAACAGCTCGATCTTGCCTTCGTCCGGGGCCGTTATGCCCACGATCATGCGGATAGTGGTCGTCTTGCCGGCACCATTTGGCCCGAGAAAGCCGAAAACACGCCCGGCACGCACGTCAAAGCTCAGCCCTTCGACCGCCGTAAATTCGCCGAAGCGTTTGGTCACATTCTCAACCCGCAATGTCACATCTTGCTCACTCATATTTGATTCAGATTTTATCGGCTGCAGCCAGGTTTAGCTAGCGGTGCGGCGCGTTCTCAAAAAGCAGATGGAGGCCGGACAATCAGACGGGAGTCGAAAAGGGATCGAAAACGGGCTTAAAGGGGTTCCTTTAGGGGTTGTAAGCGGTGCCGAAAACGATCAGATCGATCGGCCGGCTGCGGAGAGATCGAAACGACGCTTCGACACTACGGAATGATATTCGAACAGCACGCAACCGGCCTGCCAACACCACCAAGATGAGTGCTGCGGATCGCGGAATTTGTCGAGGGATCGGGGTTGTCCTGAGTCAGGCAGCAAAAATATCAGAAACGATAAGCGGTCGAATGATCCTTACTGATGCTCCTGCCCTAACAAGCGCCCATAAACTGTTAAAGACGACGATCCGGCTATCGATCATACACGGCATGAATACAAATTCGGTCGGCCTATAGTGGCAACGAAAGATCAACGATCATATCCTGCAAAGAAATTTTGATATCTTATCTATGCAACATCCACTTGTATGTGGTACACTAGTGGCCGGAGGTTAATTTATGCCCAGAAACTGGAAAATTGTCGAACACAGCGCGGCGAGCCGTTGGGCGGTCAAATATGCGTCGATCAATCCAAACGGCGAGATACAACTCAGCCGCGTCACGATCGAATCAATGGGAAATCCAAAATCCGTGGTCCTGATGTACGAGGCCGAAACAGAAACGATCGGCCTGAAACCCGCCCGCAACGGGGAGCAGCATGCGTTCCCGCTGCGAAAACGCGGATCACGAGGCGGCTATCTCCTTCGCGGGTACAAACTGATGAAGGACCACCACTTGAAACTCACTCAAACCCTGAAATTTTCCGATATTCAAACCGAACTCGGCGTCTTGCTGCTCGATCTGAGAACTGCGGAACCGGTGCGGCGGGCGTGAGATCCCGCAAAACACAGATCGCCGAATGCGAGCCGCAGACAACGGCCAAGAGTTAACGCCCGCATTTCCGGCCGCTTTTCTGCCTTGTTCCCTGAATAGAAAGAAGATGCGGCGTTCGGCTTCGACTTTGTTTGGCGTTAATTTGTCCCGATCTTATTGACGGCACCCGCGGCATCGAGGATCTTTTTGACATCGCCGTCGCCGCCGCCGAGCGATTTTCGGACTGTTTCGCCTTTTGCGTTAGTCGCGTTAACGTCGGCACCTCCATCGACAAGGGCCTGCACCATTGGCAAGCGCGCGTTTTTCATTTTCTCGAATTTCGGATAACCCTTGCTCGCCTCGTCGTTTGCGACGATGTGAAGTGCCGTGTCTCCCGCACGGTTCTTGGCGTTCGGATCCACTCCGTTTTTGAGAAGGAGTTGAACCAGAAGTGTGTCCCAACGGAGCGCCGCAATGATGATCAATGGTTGACCGGTTTCGTCAATGACCTTTTTGGGGGCTCCGTGCAAAAACAACTGGCTCGCAAGAGGTCTATTACCCATTTTAACCGCATGGAGAATGTACTCCGGCTTCTTAGCATCGGCCCCTTTCTCGATCAACATTTCGAGAATATCTGCAAACCCACCAAACACGGCTGCACTCATTCCGTTCTCTGGATCTGCGCCGGCTTTTAGAAGCATCGACACGATCCCGAGATTACCTTTCTTAGCGGCAAGTGTAATAAGTACCGGGGAAGAAACGTCGGCCTTATTATCTACCAAAAGCTGCAGGATCTGCTCCCTACCACTCTGAACGGCTACCAACATTCCCTTTGTCGGATCGGCCCCTCTTTCGAGTAACAGGTTCACTATTCGAACGTCGCCAACTAAAACGGCCGTTTCAATGAACTCACCGAACTTAGCGTCCGCACCCTTATCCAAAAGGTATTTGGTGAGATCATAGTTACGCTCCTCGATGGCTCCACCAATTATCGAGGTGGGGTACCCGCCGGCCTCGATAAGCACATTTATGACCTCCATGTTACCGATTCTACCCGCAAGTCCTAAGATCAATTGGTCCGTGGGAATGGCCTTGGCAGCCAGCAGACGCCTTACGAGCGAGATCTTTTGCCGCTCGACAGCGAACCACATCGCAGGGTTGGGGTTTGCACCTCGGGCGAGCAACATGTCAATGATCTGATCGTTGCCGCTCTCAACGGCAGGCATCAGACCCGAATTTGCATCCGCGCCTCTGGCCAGTAAATTTTCGACCATTGCGGCGTTGCTAGCTTTGACCGCCACGGGCAGCCCGATGGTCGGGTTCGCCCCGCGGTCGAGAGCGAGGGCCAATGTCTGAGCATCGTTAATAGGGATCGCCAGATCCATGGCCACTTGCGGAGTTGCCTTGTATTGGACAAGTGATCTCGAAATCAGATCCGGCATTCGATTCTCGATAGCAAAAATAAGTGCCGTATCGGGATTGGCACCGGCAGCAAGAGCCGCATCGATCATCTGCATATTTCTGGAATAGATCCCGTGGCCCATTGCACGATTTGGATCAACGCCATATTTCAAAGACATCAACGCGACCCCGATGGCCCCAGAAGATATCGCCAGATCAAACATCTCGTTGGTCATTCGGATCGGGAAATTTCCTGCAACGGCCCTCAACATTCCTTCTCTATTCCGAGAGGCAATTCGGTGAAGTGCTGCATTCATGTCGCCGCCCTTCGCAAGCATTGCCAGTAATGCAGGTGTGTTATCAAACTCGACCGCGAGCGTTACCGGCGTCTCGTTGGCACTATTTAGTGCGTTGACGTCGATCCCTCGATTGAGAAGATCGTTGATCGCCGGAATGTCATTTCGCCCCACCGCGAGATGCAGGTCGTTGTTCCCGTTGGCGTCGCGGGTATTAACATCCGGCGGCGCGTTTGGCGTTATATTGGGTGACAGCAGGCACTGTTTGGCAAGGCCGGAGGCGGGGTCGCCGAAAACGGTGTTGTTGCAATCGACGCCGTTAGTGACTGTCTGAATGTTCCATTTGTTCCCGACTCCGTATCGCACTTCGGCAGTACCTTCAAATTGGCATCTGCCTCCTTCCGAGGCACACACCGTCCAGCCGGTAAGATCGGGAGCCGGTGGTTCGGGAGCGGCTTTCGGGGTTCGCCCGTATCGTTGGTTGTCGAGACAGCCTTCTCCAACATCCTGGAATCCCGGCGGACAGTTGCGGGAGCAAACCCCAACGCTAATCGAGTGGTAACCAGGTACGCATCTTGGGAGGGCAAAATCGCCGGACATATAGCACCTTTGTTTCGGTCCCTGGTTGTCGTATCCATAGATCTGTTCTTCTGCGCTCCGGCTTTCACAATTCTCGAGCGCGGTCATATTCTTATAATTATTCCCGTCATGGCCGTATACCTTATTAAAGCTTTGAACACTGTAAGACGGGGGTTTTTTACACGTAAAATCATCATTTCGGGTGAAGCCCGGCGGACATTTTTGCTTGCAAACATTGCCCGCAGCCGGCTCAAAGCCCGGCCGGCAGTCTTCGAACTCCTGGGCATTTGCTGACTGAGAAAATGCGAACCCGCAGATCAGCACCGCCGAAAACTGAGCGATCTTCAACCCAATTCTACGGCAATTAATGTTTGTTTTGCGGGATGAATCGTTTTCTTTCAATATCGACAAAGGGACTCGCACGACAGATCTCATTTTCTTATTACCTCTTTTTTGGCCCCTGAACCTTAAAAAAACAGAACCATTTGATAAACGGATCTTAACGGTCACACTGGCGACGCTGATGCCCTATTGACCGCTTTTGACGATCGCACGTGAAACATAATGTTTCGATAGGTAAGCGTAATAAATCAGCGATCTCTATCAGCATTCCTTCTAACAAGGAGCCTGAACAGCGGACTGTAATTGGAGAATGCAGTCAGATTAAACGATTATCCGGATCTGGTCAATGCTATCGGGCAAGAGCAAAAGTGCCCGCAGGCACGAGATCTAAAAAAATGAGAGGTATGACCTCGGCACGGGAGAGCCGTATTAGCCGCGTTGGATTTCTGCAAACTGGTCGGTGCGGTTAATATATTCGACATGGAGATCTTCGTATATAGAAAGGACGCTGAGCAGGTCGAAGAGGGCTTTACGCGAGAAGACCTGCCGGAATTGTTGGCCGACCAAACGAACGTCGTTTGGGTCGACCTGCAGGGCGAAACAGTGGAGCAGCTTGAAGAAGCAAAAGACGTGATGCTCAACGTCTTTAAGTTTCATCACCTGACGGTGGAGGACTGCATCGAGACGCGAAACCAGCCTAAGGTCGAGGCGTACGAGAAATATCTCTACTTTATTGTCCACGGCATCAAGCCCGAGGAGACGAACCCGTCCAATTTTGCGACCAAAGAGCTCGACGGTTATCTAGGCTCGAACTTTGTCGTCACATTTCACATCCTGCGTTTCCGCAGCATCAAGCTGGTGAAACAACATCTTCGGAGCTCGCCGTTTCACTGCAAACGCGGGGCGGCGTACCTGCTGCATCATATTTTGGACGAACTCGTCGATCTTTATATGCCGATCGTCGATGAATTTGACGAAGAGATAAATGCACTCGAGGATCGTGTATTTGACATGGGCCGCAACGGCAATGCGGTCCTCGGCGACGTGATGGATGTTCGCCGCAGCGTTGCGCGTTTGAAAAGAATATCTTCGCGCCAGCTCGAGGTGCTCTATCGTATGTCACACGGCGAATTTCCGCAGATACCCTCCGACATACTGCCATTCTTTCGCGATGTTCACGACCATCTGCTGCGGATCTCGGACCTTTCCGAAGGCTATCGCGACCTCGTCGCCGGACTGTTCGACATCCATTTCGCAGTTATCGGCAACCGCACTAACGACGTGATGAAAACGCTTGCCGTGCTTTCAGCGATAATCCTGCCTCTCAGCTTGATCGCCGGTATCTACGGCATGAATTTTGAGAATATGCCCGAGCGAAAGTCTGACCGCGGTTATTTCCTGACGCTCGGTGCTATGGCCCTTATCACCGTCGGCCTGCTGTTCTATTTCTGGCGACGCGGCTGGATATTTCAGGGCGACTCGGAGATCGTCGTTCCCCAAAAACCGGAGCGGTCAGAAGAGGGTTTTGAAAAAATGTAGTTGTTTGGTATTTGGCTAGGACGATCCGTCGATTATTCGCTGAACCTGTAGGTCGCCGTAACCGTAGACGCCGGCACGGCGTTTGAATTCGGCGAAGATCTCCTCGAATTCGGTCTTGCCTTCGAATTGGATCTCAGCGACGATCTCAGCCGGACGTGTGACGCGTTCGATAGCGGCGTCACAGACCTCGGCAAGGTATGGAAAACGGCCTTGTTCGGCCTTTGAAAGCTCGATCAGCCTTTCATGGTCGTTCTTTCTAAACGCGTTCCACAGATCAGCACCGAGTTGGATCTCTTTCGGAGTGAACCTGACACGCCGGCCGTAGCACTTTTGCAGATCGACCGACCCGAGATTGCCAAATCCGTCCCAGCGGTCTTCCGGTTTCAGCACGACAGGTTCGACACGAAAGACGGCCGCTCCCGTTTCGCTCAGAAGCCACAGGCAAAACCACAGATTCACCGAGCAGAATAGTTCGTATTCGAACCAGAGATTGACTTCATCATCGGAGTCGAGATCGAGGAGAACTGCGAGTTCGTCAGCGACCGTTTCGTGATAGACGATCTCGTCTTCGCCGTATTCTGACAATATAAATCTTGCGCGCTGTTCCCAAAAATCAGGCAATATGTCGGCATCGACATCGCCAACCGCGAGGCATTCGCGGCAGACGATCACCTCGCCACGTATCTTAGTTTTTTTGAATTCCTCAGCGACCGCGTCGCCGGGGAGAACGTGGTAGATCATACCAATATTGTGATCGCATACGCGATGGACAGACACATTCCGGCATAAACGCCGGCGACCAGATCATCGGCACAAACTCCGACCCCGCCGGGCAGGTCTTGTAAACTATCGATCGGATACGGCTTCCAAATGTCGAACAATCGAAATAGGCCGAAACCCGCGAGAACATAGATCCAACCGGCTCCTTGCGGTATGAAAAGCAGCGTGACGAGTACACCCATCACTTCATCAACGACCGCCTCGCTCGGATCGGAGTTGCCGAATATCGGGATCGTCCTGCCCGAGGCCCAAATGCCGACGATGACGAGGATCACCAGCATGATCGAGTTCGACGCCCAGACAAGGGCGCTCACCTGCTCTGCGGTGAATCCCGCAGTAAAGAATCGAAAGCCCGCAAGCACATCGAACCAGACAACGCCAAAATAGATCGCGACGCCAACCATCGAACCAAACGTTCCCGGCATCAACGGCAAATAGCCCACGCCCCACGTCGTGAGCGCAAGTGCCACGTAATCGACGATGCCGGATGGTTTTCGTTTTTCGACGGGTGTCTTCATCGGTTAGAGTGCAAGCTTTAGCTTGTTTCTGGCTGCAAAGATACAGCCTAAAGGCTGCACTCTGAACTTTTAAAACTCAATTCCCTGCTGTGCAAATATTCCTGCGTGGAAAGGGTGTTTGATCTCTTTCATTTCGGTGACGAGATCGGCCTCGGCTATCACTTTTTCGAGGGCATTATCTACGTTTCTGCCGGTCAATATCAAGTGCAAGTGCGGCTGTTTTGCACGTATTTCGCGGATCTCTTTGATAACAGCATCGATGTCGAGAAAGCCGTAGCTGAGAACGTAAAGCAGTTCGTCGAAAACCAGTACGTCGTAGTCGCCGTTTCGCATCTTATCGACGCAGAGTGCCCATGTTTCCTCGCTTGTTTTGATGTCCTGCGATTTGTCGTTGGTGTCCCACGTGAAGCCGTCGCCCATTGTGTGGACCTCTATGCCGAGCTTTTCGAACGATTCGTGTTCGCCGTAGCGGTCGGTCCTGGACTTCATGAACTGGATCATGCAGCAATGCATTCCGCGACCCGCGGCACGCACGAGCACGCCGATAGCGGCGGTCGTTTTTCCCTTGCCGTCGCCCGTATTGAGCATCAGCAGGCCTTTGGTGTTCTCGCGGTAATCGTCACGCCGCCATTTGTATCTTTTTTCGGGCATTTGCAAAATTATGGCAGTAGAAGTGTTGGTCGGCAAATGCGACGGCTTCTACTGCCCTGAATATCAATAATTTTCCTCTAACTATTTGTACCCGTTGCCGTTAGAACCGTTTTGCGATGTATCGATGACGTAATGCAAAGCATTCACGATCTTGGCTTCGGCTTCGTCCCAATTGCCCTCGATCCGCAGGCCTGCAGCGTTCTTGTGGCCGCCGCCGCCAAAAGCTTCGGCGACCTTGGCGACATTGATATCACCTTTTGAACGCAGGCTCACACGATATTTTTCGTCGCCGACCTCACGCATATAGACCGCTGCCTGAACGTCTTTAGCAGCGAGCGGGATGTTGACGAAGCCGTTGTTATCCCCGTCGATCGCACCGGAAACCTCTTTCATTTCAATGGTTTGGCGGAGCATCGCGATGCGGCCGGATTCATCGCGTTTTACCGTTTCGAGTACTCGCCGCATTAGCTCGATGCGTGACCAAGGATAGTTGTTATAGACGGCCTCGCCGATGGTCGCGGGCCTTGCTCCGGCTTTGATCAGCTCAGAAGCGACCTTGAGTGTGCGGTCAGATGTGTTTGGAAAATGGAACGAGCCGGTGTCGGTGACCAGAGCCATATAGACACATTCGGCGATCTCCTTGGTAATGCGGCCGCCGATGGCTTTGCAGAGATTGTAGATCATTTCGCCGACAGCTGACGCGGTCGAATCGATCCAGTTGATCGTCCCGAAATGTTCGCTTGTGGCGTGGTGGTCGATGTTTACGGTAAATTCGGCTTCGAGGCCAGCTATGCCGGGACGCTGAATATCGCTACATTCGATCACGAAAATAGCGTCGTACGTTCCGTCGATCTGTTTTACATCGCGGATCTCGTCGGCTCCGGGCAGGCTGCGGTAGGCAGGCGGAACTTCGCCGTGCACGATCACTTCGGCAGTTTTGCCGAGCGAACGCAGCAGCCAGCAAAGCCCGAGCGAAGAACCAACGCCGTCGCCGTCCGGCTTGATGTGCGTGGTTATCGCGAACTTGCTCTTGTTTTCAATTAACTCTACTACTTGACTTAACACGTATTGTGCGAGCAGCGAGCGGTAAATGCTAAATGGTGAACGTCAGAATCGATCTCTAAAACTCATCACTCATCACTCATCACTCATCACTATCTTCCTTACTAAATTCTCCCTTGATCTCGAGATCCTGCAGGATCTCGCTGACACGCGCTGCGTTCTCTTCGGCAGTGTCGCGTACAAAATGGATGTGTGGAGCGTGCCTCAGATTAAGATTCATCGCTACCTGTTGGCGAACGAATGTCGAGGCATTTCGAAGCGTCTTGAGAGCCGCTGCGATCTCGTCGTCCGATCCATTTATCAAAACATAGACCTTAGCATCACGCAGATCAGGTGCGACCGAAACGTCGGTTACCGTCACCATCACGAGCCGCGGATCGTCGAGTTCGAACCCGACAACCTCACCGATCTCTTCTTTCAATGCCTCAGCAAATCTCTCGGGCCGCCGCATAGCAGTTTACAACTCCGTCGCGGCTGTCCGTTCGATTATGAATGCCTCGATCTCGTCATCGATCTTGAGATCGTTGAAATTGACGAGGCTGATACCGCATTCGAAGCCCTGTTTGACCTCGTTGGTATCTTCCTTAAAGCGTTTGAGCGTCGCAATGTCGCCTTCCCAAGTGACAACGCCGTCACGGATGAGGCGGGCTTTCGCCTGACGTTTGATGAGCCCGTCGGTGACGCGGCACCCGGCGATCGTACCGACCTTCGAGACCTTGAAGAGCTCCTGAACAACTGCTTTGCCAAGAATGACCTCTTTCTCGATGGCATCGAGCATGCCGATCATTGCCGCCTTGATCTCTTCCTCGACCTTGTAAATGATCGAATGGAGACGAATGTCGACGCCCTCGTGTTTCGCTACGTCGGCAACGCGAGCCTCCGGGCGAACGTTGAATCCGATGATGACGACCGCGGTCGAAGCATCGTCCGCCTGGGTCGCCGAGGCGAGCAGAACGTCCGATTCCGCGATCGCACCGACACCGGCACGGATGACGCGGACCTTGACCTTGTCGGTCGAAAGTTTTTCGAGTGTTCCCTTGAGAACCTCGACCGAGCCTTGTACGTCAGCCTTGAGAATGACCAGCAGTTCCTTGATCTCAGCCATACCGAGCGATTCGATGCCGCGTTTGGTCGTCTTGAGCATCGCTGCCTGACGAGCATGCATTTGCCGTGTCTGAGCAATGTCCTGAGCACGTTCGACATCGGCGACGACCTGGAAAGTATCACCCGCCTGCGGTACACCTTGAAGGCCGAGAATTTCAACCGGTGTCGCCGGCCAAGCCTCGGTCACAGCCTCACCGCGATCTGAGAACATCGCACGGACCTTGCCAGAATACTGTCCGACAATAAACGGATCGCCAACTCGAAGAGTTCCCTGTTGGACAAGAGCGGTGGCAACAGCTCCGCGTCCCTTGTCGAGTTTTGCTTCGAGCACGACGCCTGAAGCACGACGTGTCGGGCTGGCTGTGAGTGCGAGAATATCTGCTTGCAATAGAACCGTTTCTAGCAAAGTGTCGAGATTCTGACGCTGCTTTGCTGAAACTTCGACCATTTCGGTCTCGCCGCCCCATTCGACAGGATTTAGGCCGAGAACCGCAAGGCCCTGTTTGACCTTGTCCGGATTCGCTCCGGGCTTATCGACCTTGTTGATCGCCACAATGATCGGAACACCGGCGGCCTTTGAGTGCTCAACGGCTTCGACGGTTTGCGGCATGACGCCGTCGTCAGCCGCAACGACGAGGATAACGATATCTGTCGCCTTCGCACCGCGGGCACGCATCATGGTAAATGCTTCGTGGCCCGGTGTGTCGAGGAAAACAACGCGTCGCGGTTCGGCCGGGTTATCTACGTTCGGGACCATTACGCTGTAAGCACCGATGTGCTGGGTGATTCCGCCTGCCTCGCCTTCGGCAACATTTTCTGAGCGAATGGCGTCAAGCAAGCTCGTTTTACCGTGATCGACGTGGCCCATGACCGTAATTACCGGAGCACGCGGCAGTTCGACGTCGTCGGCATCGGCGGCAATGAGTTCTTCGAACTCCTGCTCGATGACCATCTCCTCGAACGGCACGAAGCTCACTTCGTATCCAAATCCGGTGGCCATTTCCTTCGCCATTTTCTCGCCGATCGGCTGATTGAGCGTCGCAAATATGCCTTTTTTGATCAAAAGCTGCACGATGTCGCGCGGAGTGATGCCAAGAGCCTCGGCAAATTCTCGGACCGTCGCACCTTCCGTAAGACGGACCGACCTGAGATTTGAGCTGTCGATGGCACCGACCTGATCGAGAACACGTTCTTCGATCGTACGCTTCTGCGGTGCATCGAGATCACGTTCGGCAAACCTGCCTCCCTTGTCGGCAGCACCCTTGCGGCCTCCGCCGCGGCCCGGCCGTCGGCGATTGTCCGTCGGCGGCGTGTAGGTCATCTGCGGGGCGGCATTTTCGCCCGGCGTGCCTTTGAATTCAACACGGCGGCCGCGAGAGTCGACTCCGCTCTTGTCACCGAGCAATCTTCCGGTCTTGGTCGGGGCGTCGCTGACCAGCTTATCGCCCGGCTTGATGCCCTTTTCAAGAGCCTCTTTACTGAGCGTCAGGGTCTTTCTGATAACACCGGACTTGCCGACGATCGGATCGGTAGCAGCCGGTATCTCGGAGACAACGGGAACTTCTTCGACCGGTGCAGCCTCAACTGTTTCGCTGGCAGCCGTCTCGGCCGGACCCTCGACCACCTCGGCGGCGTCGGGCTCGACAATTACCCTTTTCTTTAATGTCTTGTTAACGCTGACCGTCGGTTCGACGACCGCCGGCTCAACCTTTTCGGGCACCTTGGTCGCGACGAGCTTTTTGACCTTTGAGGTTTTGGGTGCTTCGTCCGATGCGGCAACTGGCTCGATCGCCGCCGGTTCTGCCGTCTCTACGACAGGGATCTCGACTGGTGCTTCGGCTGAAGGTGCGTCGGTGGCATGAATCGCCTCGTCATGATGGGCACCATCGTCAGTTTGTGCCGCTTTTTTGATGATCTTGATCGCCCGCTTTGGAGCGACCTCGGTTTTGGGAAAATACTTGAGCCGGACCTTTTCAGCAAACTCGGCGCTGACCGAGTTTGACGCGACGCTGACGTCTGCACCGACACGGCGCAGATCTTCCATCACACGCTTCGTGTCCTGCTTCAGCTCTCGCGCCAAGTCGTAAATTCGAACTGCTTTTCGAATTGCCATATATAAAATATCTCAACCATCGCCCGATCGGTCCGGGCATTCCTTGCTGATCCAGCAAGCTCAATGGCCGCATGCGGCCTCTCATCGATCTCGGACAAAAGCCATAATTATTCAGCCTCTTTCTCGTCCACTGTTGTCGCTTCGGCTTCTTCGTGGCTTTCGTCACTTGCCGCCGCTTCGACGGCCTCAACTGCCGTTTCCGTCTCGATCGGTTCTTCTACAGCCTCAGCTTCAACCTCAGCTTCGGTAGCATTCTCAACTAATTCTTCCGAGATATCTTCTTCCGCCAATTCTTCTACTTCGGCGGCGGAGTCAGCTTTCGGCTCAGCCTCGGCGTTCTTCGCCTCTACCACAAGGGCTGCGGCCGAGAGAATTGATTCGGCCTGATCGAGGCTGACATCAAGATATTCGACCAGATCATCGACCGATGTTGCTGCCAGTTTCTCGACATCGTCGATGCCCTTTTCAGCAAGAGTTTCGGCCTGTGTAGTGGTCACGCCTTCGAGAGCGGTGATCGGGACAGCCTCGCCGGATGCCATCATACGGCCCATCTGTTTCGTGATCTCTTTCTTGAGCAGCTCTTCGCTGACGATCTTGATATCCCAGCCAACCAGTCGTGCGGCCAGGCGGACGTTCTGTCCCTTCTTGCCGATCGCGAGGCTTAACTGATCTTCGCCGACGATGACCTCCATCTGGCGATTGTTAAGATCGGTGATACGAACCTGCGAAACTTTAGCGGGCGACAAAGCATTCGCGGCGAATACCGACGGCTCTTCGGACCACTCGATAATATCGATCTTCTCGCCGCGGAGTTCCTTGATAATGGCCTGAACCCTCGACCCTTTCATACCGACACATGCCCCGACCGGATCGACATCCTTTTCATTGGATGAGACCGCGATCTTAGCTCGATCACCGGGCTCGCGGACACAAGATTTGATGACGACCGTATCGTCGTAAATTTCGGGCACTTCCATCTCAAAGAGACGTTTGAGCAATTCGGACGAAGCACGCGAGCCTTTGATCTGCTGTCCGCGTTGATCTTTGGAAACATCGACGATGACGACTCGGATTCGTTCGCCCTGATTCCACATTTCGCCGCGAGACTGTTCGCTCTTGGGCACGATAGCCTCGAGGTTGTTGCCAAGATCGACGATCATATCGCCGCGTTCGAAACGCTTGACGGTACCGTTGATCAATTCGCCCTTGCGGTCGATATATTCGTCGTAAACCTTTTCGCGGATAGCCTCGCGTACCTTTTGGACGAGTATCTGTTTGGCGGTCTGGGCAGCAATTCGGCCCATCTCCTCTTGCGGAAGAGGGATGAGAAGCATATCGCCGACCTCGATCTCGTCGCCTGCCATTTCGATGGCGTCGGTGAGCGAGAGTTCGGCGGATTCGTTCTCGACCTCTTCGACCACGGTCTTTTGGACCGAGATCTCGATCATTCCTTCTTCGTTGTTCCAATCAACCTGAATGCTGTCGCCGGTCTTGTCCTGATTGCGAAACTGCTTACGGGCCGCCGCACGAACGGCTTCCTTCATGGCTTCGATGACCATGTCGCGATCTAGGCCTTGTTCCGTACACAGCATTTCGATGCTCTGTCCAATGGATGATGTCATAACTTCCTAGCCCTGGCGTTTCTTAAATTCCGCATCGAGATCTATCTTCAAATTTGCCTTCGTGACGGTTTCGTACGGGAATTGTACTTCCCCGACCGTTCGATCTTCGATCGTGATCTCGCTATCCTCAACGCCTGTCAAACTACCAACAAAATTCTTCTGTCCGGCAAATTCCTGCGAGGTCTTGACCTTTACAAGCCTGCCCTTGAATTTCTCAAAATCTGCAAGCGTATAAAGCTCGCGTTCGATACCGGGCGACGAAACCTCGAGAACGTATTTGCCCGGAATAAAATCTTCGGCGTCCAACACGTCTTCGACGCTTGATGAAAATCCGCCGCAATCGTCGAGCGTAACCCCATCCGGCTTATCAATGTAGATACGGACGACCGAATCACGCTTTGTTCCGGCGACCTCAGAATGAACCAATTCGACGCCTCGATCCTCAGCAACTCTCGCTGCGATCTCTCTGATCCTGCCCGGAATCGAAAACTCTCCCATCATTCACTCACTACAAAAAATAAAAAGTGGGCACGAGACCCACTTGATACGTCCGAAATACGCATCGCAACAAACGATTAGTATATAAGGAAACTACTCAGAAATGCAAACGAAAAACTACACAGCACTTCTGACGGCCGTCATGATCTGGCTTACCTCGGCAACTTTCAATTCGATAGGCTTCAGCGTGTCAGACCCTGGCGCGGCAATAAACTCTTCGATGACGACGCCTAGTTCGCGGGTCGCGGCAAGCATACGGTTCGCTTCTCGCTCGAGATTGCGTGCCGCATCGGGGCGTTCGGAGCCGGTCTTTTTGACCTCGGCGATGCCCCAATGGGTGATTCGGACGATGTTCGCACGAGACTCGGTCACCCAACTTTCGGACTTCATGTGCGAGACGATGTCGTCGATACTCGGGAAATAGCCCTCGCGTTTGGCGATCTCGACGAAATCGACGTCGACGCTCTCGCGGCCTCCGGAAGCCTCGAACACCTTTAAAAGCATTTTGTGATATGTATCCATTGTTTACTTTTTCTGGTCAGAGAAAATGATTTAGCCTATCCGCTCGAACGCGATTCGGGCTGCACCCAGAACCCCGGCATCGTCGCCCAGCGAAGCGCGAACAATCTTAACACGTTCTGCCGGATCGCGAAATGCCCTTTTACTCACCTCATTTCGAACATCTTCGATGAACAATTCCCAACCCGCCGAAACGCCGCCGCCGACCACTATCAGATCCGGGTTGAGCAAATTGACCAAGCCCGCAAATGCGATGCCGAGATACGTACCCATTTTGTGAAACACCGCGGCGGCGGACTCGTTTCCGGACTTTGCAAATTCGAAAAGTTCTAGCGAAGATTCCACTGATGATCCGGCCTCGTTCGCCATTCGGACGATCGCTGTCCCAGACGCGAATTGTTCGACGCAGCCGCGGCTTCCGCAGCCGCACGGCGGGCCGTCCGGTTCAACACAGATATGGCCGACCTCGCCGGCAGAACCGCTCGCGCCGAAATATGGCCGGCCGCCGATGATCAGTCCGCCGCCGACGCCTGTCCCGAGCGTGACCCCGATGACATTTTCGAACCCTTGCGATGCTCCGAGCCAATGTTCGCCAATCGTCGCAGCTGTCGCATCATTCACTATTTCGACCGTGAGCCCGATGCTCCGCCTTATTTCGTCGCCGAGATCGACGCCTTCAAGTGCCGGCAGATTCGGCAGATCTGTCAAAACGCCCTGGCCCGAACCAAATGGAACAGCTGCAGCCACGCCGATGAAAGTCTGGCCCGCGAGCATCTCAGTGACCTCGGCAAATCCGCCCGAGATCATTTGCAGCACAGGCCCCGACGTGCCGAATCGCGGCGTCTTACCGTGTGCCCTGGCGAGCACTTGGCCGTCCTCGCGAACGGCGGCAAAACGTGCGTTCGTACCGCCGAGATCAAGTGCCAGAACTACTTTTCTCATGT
Source organism: Acidobacteriota bacterium (assembly GCA_016713675.1). Taxonomy (NCBI): domain Bacteria; kingdom Pseudomonadati; phylum Acidobacteriota; species Acidobacteriota bacterium. Next base: position 2,531,252 of record JADJOS010000001.1, on the reverse strand, counting down.
TAATACCGCTCAGCGTTTCGGACGGTCGGCCTCCGGCACATTTTGGTAGACGTCTTCGAACTTTGCATAGCCGTCCTTGATGATCGTTTCCATAATGTTGCCCTTATCGACGGTCGTCACCTCAAGCAAGATCGCCGGAACTTCTTTACTCGCATCATCTTTCTTGAATGGCTTGGTATCGAGCGGCTCTTTTTTCGCAAGCTTGATAGCAGCCTCGACGGCAGCACTTGCGAGTGGAATTATCGGCTTATATACGGTCATTGATTGCTTACCTTCGACGATTCGCTGGAGGGCACCTTTGTCGGCATCCTGCCCTGTCACGATGATCTTGCCGGCCAACCCTTTCTTGCTGAGAGCACTTGCTACTCCGCCGGCCATCCCGTCGTTCGAGACAATGAACGCCTGAATGTTGTCATTATTCTGCGTCAACGCATTTTCAGCGAAGTTCAACGCCAGTTCGGGCTTCCAATCTTGAATATTCTGCCTTGCGACGATCTTGATATCGCCTTTATCGATCGCGGCTTGAAAAACCTCCATCTGAGCCTTCTCCATAATATGAGCGTTGTTGTCAGTGGACGAGCCGAGGACCATCACGTAATTTCCCTTCGGCATATTCTGCAATGCATACTCAGCGATCTTTTTGCCGATGACGGGCACTTGATGGGATATGTACAGGTCGATCTTGTCTGAGTTGATAAGGCGGTCATAACTGACAACGGGAATGCCCTGAGCTTTTGCCTTATCGACCATCGAGGCCGCCTGCGTCGCGTCCTGCGGTGCAATGACAAGCACGTCGACCTTTTGCGTAAGTAGATTATCCACATCATTTGCCTGCCGGTCGGGGCTGTTGTCTGCAACGGTAACAACGCATTCGACATTCATTTTTTTGCAGTGAGCCTCAAATGCATCGCGATCACGCTGCCAGCGTTCCTCTTTGACCGTTGCCATCGCAAACCCGATCTTGATCTTTTTCTCTTTTGGGCCGCTCGAACACGAAACCGCCAGGAATGCCGCAATTACTGTGACAATTAACTTTAACTTCATATTGGATATCTCCGGCTGATTTATTTTACTGACGAAATTAGAACAGAATAAACTGACTTCGGCAATCCCTCCGAACCCGGGTTGTGAGGCCGAAATTGGATGTTTTTCGTTTTTTTTTGCAAAAGTGACGTTTTTGGGCAAGTTTTCGTTTGAAACATTACCGTTCTGTGTTATAAATAGTTACCAAATCTCAGCTTAGAAGTTTCATTAAGCGTCTCTGGTTGAATTTCTTATTTTTGAGCCTCTCGGGTGGTTTTCATTGACAACCAGCTCAGGTTCGCGTATAAGATTGAAAGGTCTGATTTTTTGATAATATTGATTTGAAGCAATTGAAGAGGAGAACTATGAATAGCAAACTGTGGATTAAGAAAGCACTTTCGACGTGCTCAATGGTTGCGATACTCGCGACATACTCAATGGTAGCGTTGGCGGGTGACGTCAAAGCAGCCGGAGAACTTATTGTAAATGGCAACAATGTTGTCACCGTAAACGGTGAAGCCGCTAAGAGCGGTCGAACGATTTTCACCTCTAGCATCATCTCAACGCCCGCAGATACTGCAGCGACACTCAATCTCGGCAAAGCCGGAACCATTGAGCTTGCCGCCGGCACTTCAGTAACGTTGTCGTTTGACGCCAATTCGATCAACGTCGACCTTAATTCAGGTTCGGTCACTAACCTTCGCTCGGCTCAGGCAGTAAATGTCAATGCCCGCGGAACGGTCAAGGCGATCACCGCCGGCGAGTCAGTGAATGCCGCTGCTCAGGACGACGACAAAAAGAAAGGTGGCACCGCCTGGTGGATCTGGGCTGCTGTCTTCGGCGGAGCAGTTGCCGTCATGATCTTTGCAGCAACCCGTAACGACGGTGCAAACTTAGGCGGCGGCACAACAGTGGTCAGCCCCAACCGTTAAATTTTTTGTACCACTTAGCGGGAAACGCTAAAACGGTAATTCATCTATTCGACGTAGAATAGTACAGGAGGATATTTACTCAAATGCTCGGCACAAATAGAATTCGCAAAATAACTACTTTATTCACAGTTGCAGCCGTTTGGACGGTTTACTCAATGGTCGCATACGCTATCCCTAGCTTTATAGGCGGCGAGATCACGGTAACAGGTACGGTGACCGTTAATGGTCAGGCAGCGGTTTCAAACTCAACAGTTACCTCGGGCAGCACGATCGTGACCGGTGCGAATTCGAATGCTGTGATCAGTCTCGGCAAATCGGGACGTGTCGAAGTGCTCGCAAACTCGAGCATGACGCTGAGCTTCTCCGACAGCAGCATCATTGGTACCGTCAACGAAGGCAAGTCGCGTTTTGCAAATGCAGCCGGCGTCGCCACGACAGTAACAACAAAGCATGCCACGACGATCGCTGATGCCGGACAGGCAAATAACTTTACGGTTGAGGTCGAATGTTCGCACACTCACGTTGACACGACCAGTGGCTTGGTCACGATGCGTGAAGGCTCGACCGACAAGCAGGTAGCTGCCGGAACGTCGGCAACTGTCGGCAACCTTTCACAGACAGGCTGCCAGCCTTGTCTGCGACCGGGTTCGGCTCCGGAAACTGCCGTTGCCGGATGGCCATGGCTCCTCCTCTTAGCTGCTGGTGCGGCCGGTGCAGCGATCTTCTTGGGAACGCAACGCGATGACACCACGCTCGGCGGCGGTGCCGTTATCGTTAGTCCCGCTCGATAGTCTCAAATCAATTGTTTGTGAACATCGCGGGTCATGTAATCTTACGTGACCCGCGATCTTTTATTGTCAGTTTGTGAATTATTTAACAAGTAATTTGGTTTTCGCATTTATTCGCACTTAATTTTTAATTGATATGCATATCGCAGTAATTGGTACAGGTTATGTTGGTCTTGTCTCTGGGGCCTGTTTCGCCGAGTTCGGCGTGGATGTCACATGCGTGGACGTCGACATCACTAAGATCGACAAATTGAACAACGGAATTATCCCGATCTACGAGCCCGGCCTCGATAAGATCGTGACAAAGAATGTCGCAGCCGGACGTCTTCACTTCACAACGGACATCAAGTCCGCTGTCGAAGGTGCCCTGGTCGTGTTCCTTGCTGTCGGCACCCCGCCGCAGCCTGATGGAACGCCCGACATGAGCTACTATCGCCAGGCTGCAAAGGACATCGCAGAGTCGATGAACGGATACAAGGTTCTGGTCACAAAATCCACAGTGCCGGTCGGTACCGGCAAGTGGCTGCGAGAGTTTGTCGCGGCAAATCTGGCTGTCGAAACGGATTTCGGCGTCGCGTCAAATCCTGAGTTCCTTCGCGAAGGTGCCGCCATCGAAGATTTCATGCGGCCCGACCGTGTAGTGATCGGCAGCAATGAGGAACGTGCGATCGATGTCATGAAGGACCTCTATCGCCCGCTGTATCTTATCGAAACACCGATCGTCATCACTTCCCTCGAAGCCGCCGAGCTGATCAAATACGCCGCCAACGCTTTCCTGGCGACAAAGATCACATTCATAAATGAGGTTGCCAATCTATGCGATGCGATCGGATGTGATGTGCATGACGTTGCCCGCGGCATGGGTATGGACAACCGTATCGGCCGCAAGTTCCTGCATCCGGGCCCTGGTTACGGCGGATCGTGTTTCCCAAAAGATACTCGTGCGTTGACGACCGTTGCCGACCAGTTTGGTGTCGAAACCCGCATCGTTGATGCCGTCATCGAAGCGAACGAGCGTCAACGCGACGCCATGATCCCGAAGATCGAAAAGCTTATCGGTGATCTCACCGGCAAAAAGATCGGCGTCCTGGGCCTTTCGTTCAAACCGGAGACCGACGATATGCGCGAATCGCCGGCGATCGACATCATTGCCCAATTGATCAAACGGGGGGCTTCGATAAAAGCATACGATCCGGTCGCTATGGAAGAATCGCGACATTACATCGACGGGATCGAATACGCGTCGGATGAGTACGATGCAATCGATGGTGCGGATGCTCTTGTGATCCTGACCGAATGGAATCAGTTTCGAGCTCTCGATCTGGACCGCGTCAAAGAGCTTCTGGCTTCGCCGAAGATCGCCGATCTCCGAAATATCTACGAACCCAAAGATATGCGCGAACTCGGCTTTGAATATGTCGGCGTCGGTCGGTAAAATTAGTCCGGAGACAGTGATCATGAGGCAAAAGCGATTTGTTTCCTGATCATGTCTCCGGTTTCTCGTCTTTGGTCTCTTGTCTTAGTAAAGCGATGGCGATCACCACTAAAGTTCTCATCACCGGCGGTGCCGGATTTATTGGCTCTAACCTTGCTGATGAACTCATCCGGCAAGGTGCAAAAGTGTCCATCATCGACGACCTTTCTACCGGCAGTATCGATAACATAAATGAGATCAGTGGAGATCTTGAGTTCATTGAGGGCGACATCAACGATGACCAAGCTCTTTCCCGGGCTATGGAAGGTGCTGAGATCATCTTTCACCAGGCCGCACTGCCCAGCGTTCCCCGTTCCGTGGAAAATCCGGCTGAGACACATCGCGTTTGCGTGGACGGCACGTTCAAGGTCCTGTTAAAGGCGAAGGAAACCGGCGTTCGACGAATCATCTACGCCGCGTCGAGTTCGGCATACGGTGACCAGCCGACACTTCCTAAGGTGGAAACGATGAGGGCCGACCCGCTGTCGCCATATGCGGTTGCAAAATTGACCGGCGAACTTTACCTACGTTCCTTCAACAACGTCTACGGCTTGGAAACCTTCGCATTGCGATATTTCAACGTCTTTGGGCCGCGGCAGAATCCATCGTCAATGTATTCTGGCGTCATATCAAGATTCATCGATGCATTGTTGAAAGGCACGACGCCGTTGATCTACGGTGACGGCGAGCAATCGCGTGATTTCACTTACATCGCAAATGTCGTCGACGCCAACATCAAAGCGGCCCAAGCCGCGACCGGCATCGGCATGACGATGAATGTGGCGAATGGCGAACGTATCACTCTGAATCAGTTGTTAGAGGTGTTGAAAAGATCACAGGCAAGACGGAGGCAGCTGCCGAATATCTGGACGCCCGTCGGGGTGACGTCAAACATTCGCAAGCAGATAATTCGCTCGCCGTCGAACATCTCGGCTATCAGGAGCTCGTCGGACTCGAAGAAGGGCTAAGCCGAACGATCGACTGGTGGAAGAACAGCAGGTTCGCCCGCTAGCTTTTCCTTATTTGGGCATAGCGAAGACGCTGTCCTCTATCGTTGAATTCACTAGTATCACTTTCGACTTGAAGTCGGCATACGCCGTCAACTGTCCCAGGTCGAAACGCTGCGAATATCGCTCCGGCACAAGCACCCCATCCACCAACAGACATTTATCGACGACGACAGACGTGGTGATCAGACGGCCATTGTATTCATAGCTCGACTCATAACCTTTGATCTGGCTGGTCTTTTCGTTGATCAGGAAATCAGTGTAATAGCCTTCAGGCGTCGTTATACGAAATCCGTTTCGTCTCTTCTTTTCGTCAGCGAGAGGCGAGATCACATAGCCGGTTTCGCCGATCTTGGGCAGCAGCGGGAAGCCGAGACTCGTGATCGGCGGCAACGCAAATCCCTGCAGCGACGAAAAGGTCTGCTTGCCGTCAAAGATCTGCTTTAACGGCTGGAAAGGATTATTCAGTTCGTAGTTGTATTTTTCGCCGGCGATGACCGTCACAAATGTCGAAGCGATCGCCTGATTGAATGCGGTAGTCGTTATATCGACCGACCCTCGCATTACAAGGCTTTTCATCTGCTTCAATTTTTCGCCCCCATGAGCCGCAAGTGCGGCATTGGCAAGTTCTTTTGCCGCAGATTCGGCGGGATTTGATGCTTTAGGTGCGACAGCCGTAGTGCCGGAAGCCGCCGGCTGAGCGAATGATACGAGCGAAATGAGAAAGATCGACGAAACTAAACAGAAAATTTTCTTCATGGGTTGGTATACGGCTGAAAATCAAAATTGGTTTTACATTCCATTGGCTTAGATGCCAGTAGACCTCAAGGCTTTGGCTTAGCCGGCGGATCGATCATGTCGCTTAATTTTTGTGCCTGATCGGGATCCAATGGTTGGATCTTCGCCACTTGTTCCTTTGCTTTCTGCGTATAGCCTTGCGCGGCGACCAGTTTCTTCTGCGTTATCGCTTGATCACGCATGTCACGATAAAGCAGTCCTATTTCGTAATATCCGTCCACGGACTTCGGATCAAGCTTCACTGCCTGCTCACAGGGCGGCAATGCCTCCGTAAACCGTTTCAATCTACGCAGGTCCATACAAAGGTCGGTTTGATACTTGCTGTTGCCTGGATCCCGTTTTAAAGCCTCACGGGCATATTTTTCGGCTTCGATGTAGTTGCCTGAGCGGTTATATGCGATCCCGATCTCCGAATATGCCATTGCATTGTCCGGACGGAGCTTTAACGCTTCTTTATAGGCGTCGATCGCCTCGGCGAACCGGTTCTCATAATCCAGTGAATTCCCGAGATATACCCACGCGTCATAATCATTCGGTGCCGTTTTGACCGTGTCCCGAAATGCCGTGATCGCCGAAACATAGTCTTTGAGGCCGTAATACGATTGTCCGAGCTGGTACATCACGGTCGCGTCGTCCGGCTTTAGTCTTAACGATTCCCGATACTCAGGGATCGCTTCCTTGTATTGTTTTGTCGCGTAGAGCGAATCGCCATAGAGACTGTGCGAGTAAGAATAGTCCGCCTTAAGACGAATCGATTCCTTTGCCTCGGTAATTGCCTCACCGTATCGCTCCAGTTCATAGAGTGCCAGACCTAACCGATATCGATAGAAGTGATCGCTTGGCTTTAACTGAACAGCTCGCCGCATCGAGCGTTCGGACTCCGTGTAATTCTTACCGCCATGGTACACCAAACCAAGCTGCGAATGAGCAAGCGGATTATTCGGATCGATCCCGGCGGCCGTTTTCAGCGAGTTTACTGCATCGTTATATTTCGATGCCTTGTCCTGACATATCCCTTGGTACACCCACGAAACATACGATTCCGGCTTCAATCTGATCGCGGACGCGAAAGCACCCAACGCATCGCTGCAACGGTCGATCAAATAGTAACTAAGCCCGAGATTGTTGAAACCGGCAGGGTCCGTAGGAGCCAGTTTGGTATACTGGGTGAATCCGGCAGCAGCCATTTCATAGCGGCGAGCTTGAAAGTCCCCCATCGCGCGCTCGAAGACTTGCGCCGCCGACTGTCCATACGCCGATGCCGAAATTGCCAATAGGATCGTGAAAATTGATATCGTTCGCTTTAACATCACTCTACTCCTCAGAAACAAAGATAATTTTAAGCTGCGAACATTATACTCCCGTTTTGCCGTATAGAACGCATCGATCCGTAAAAGTTTTATACCTGCGATCGTCTGTCAGAATGAAAAAAGGAGAGGCCGGATCTCGCGACCCTGCCTCTCCGAAAGGAGACAATCTAGCAATTTGGAGGGCTAGAAACTAAATCGGGCCTGAAGTTCGATCCGGCGATTTGCCGTCGCTCCGCCGCCGCCGCCGCCGCCGAACCCGCCGAATCCTCCGGCGATATTTGTCGACTGGCCAAAACGGCCCGAACTAAGATTACCGACCGGTGTACCGAAGTTCACCGTATTGAACAGATTATTAAAATTAATGCTCAAGTTCAGATTGTAAGGCTTTCGGCTGTCGCCGCCGCCGCCGAACATTCCGCCCATACCGCCGCCGCCGCCGCGGCCGCCCATTCCGCCGCCCATGACCATTCCGGGCGAACCGCTTGGGCGGTTACCGCCGGTCTGTCCTGCTCCGGCCGTTGCTCCCGCGGTCTTGCCAAAGCCGATCGACTTCGAAACTCTGAGATTGACACTCACGTAAGCCGGCCCGACACCGAAGTTACGCGGAATTATCGCATTCGGATCCTGGCCCGCAACGTCACAGTACGACGAGGTCAGATTCAGTTCCGTGCAACGGCTCCCGAGTTCACCGAACGTTGGCCGTTCAGTAAACAGTGAGTCACCATTTAGGTCCACACCGCGCGTGATGTTGAACGGACGTCCCGAACTGGCCGTAATGAACGGATTAAGCGAGATCTGCCATGGAAGGGTCACGTTTCCGCCGATCACAAAATTGTGCCGAACGTCGAACGCCGAACGGCCGAATTCACCCGTAAGATCATAACTATAAGCAGGAAAACTTCCGGCTCCATCGGTGTCGCTATCGGCAAAACCTAGTCGATAATTTCCAAAAAGCGAAAATCGCGAACTGTAATTGTTCCTAAAATTCAGGATCAGCTGCGTTTGCTTGTTAACGCCTGTCGATTCGTATTCAAATACATTTCCCTGTGTCGGATCGGGACGCGGTGCGTTAAGACAATTGATCTGGGCCGGACAGACCGGAGCATTTACATTCCGGGCACGCAGCTGGTTGTTAGTTTGGGATTTAATGAAAAACGCACCGAATGTGGTCTTGAACGGCAGTTGTCTTTCAACACCAAGAGCGACCTGTATCGTGTACGGCACTCGTAGATCGGCCGAGATCGTCCTGATCGAATTAGACTGCGGCAACGCCGCAAGTATCTGTGCCGCCGTCGGAGAATTGGTCACACCAGCCAGTGTGAATACAGGCTGTGCGAGCAACGCGAGGGCTGCCGTACGACGGATCGGATCCGTTTCGTTCGCACTAACTATAAGATTCAACTGAGTCGTTCCGTCGAATCGGTCCGCCTGAAGCGTCAGGTTCTCACTAAACCGGTCATAAAAGAACCCGGCACCGCCACGGAACACCGTCTTAGGTGCCTTTGCTCCGCCTGCACCCGGCGACCAAGCAAATCCAAAACGCGGAGCAAAGTTTGTGTTGTCGCTAACATTCGTTTGATTTTCATACCGCAGGCCAAAGCTCAGCATCAACGCCGGCGAAATGCGCCAGTCATCAGTGATGAACAATCCGGCATCAAACCGCGACACTTTAGCAAGAGGGTCGCCCGTGGTCAATGAAAACTGGGTCGGATCATACCGCGTGCCGGCAGCGTTAAGAATGCTCGCTCGATACTGTTCAAGCGGCGAAACTACGCCGTCACCGTTCGTATCAAAGGCATCGACGCCAAAGAAACCGGGAAACACATATGTGCCGCCATAATTATTCTCCGAACGATCCGAGATCGAATTATTTCTGATCCTAAAGCCGAACTTAACGGAATGCTGAGAATTCTTGCCAAAAGCCGTTGTAGTAAAGTTACTTAACTCGAACCTGCTGCTCTTGTTATAGCTGGTACCGATCTGAGCTCCGCCGCCCGTAAATGCGGACGAGACATTGATCGTCGGTATCGAATTGTCACCCGTCTGCGAACGCTTATCGAATGAGTATTCAAACCTGGTCTCATTGATCGTTTTGGCATTGATTATTGCGGTCTCGGTCAACCGGAACTCGTGGCCAAAGCTTGTCGTGTTGTATGCCCGCGAAGGAAGCGAGGTGTCTCCTATACCCTGATTGTCATTGGAACCGGTATTAAAGTTGTATCTGGCAACCAGCGTGTTATTGTCGTTGATCGCAAAATCCACCCGGGGACCGATCGAAAAACGGCGGCTGGGAACGACAAATTCCTCTCGCAAATTTACAGGATTTAACGCAGCATCTAGAACCACAGCGTTAACAACAGCGTTGCCGTCGTTGTCGCGGTTCATGACATCCAAAAAGAAAGACGATCGTCCTTTCTGCAGCGGCCCGGAAATGTTGCCGCCGAATGAGCGCAGCTGGCTGGGTGCTCGGTTATTCGCAAACGGATTGCGTGAGTTCAAACTCTCGTCATTGAAATTTGCCGAGACCGAACCGCGGAACTTGTCCGAACCGGGCTTCGTCAATATCTCAATTCGGCCAAAACCCAGACGGTCAAACTCGGCTGAGAACGGATTCTGATTAATGCGGATCTCCCGGATCGATTCTTTCGGCGGTAATTGGCCGCCCGTAAATCCATCGATATATATCTGCCCGCCGTTTGGTCCCGCCGAGGGGCCGGCAAGCGCCTGAAGTGCCGATTCGAGTTCGTCCGGATCGTCAGGAAGTGCATCAAGGTCCTTGCCCTTGATGACGGTCGCGTCTGCGTTGTTATCCGCATCGTTAGAGACGGTCTCGTTTCCGCCGACGTCAACGCTCTCTTCAACTCCGGAAACGGTCAGGACGACAAAAATGTCGGTCTTCTCGCCCGCAACCACATCCACCTCTGCATTTTCGTAGAGAGCGAATTTTGGAGCGATAGCCTTGACCGTATATTTGCCGGCTTCCAACCCCGTGACGTTATACTCACCGCGAGCATTTGTCACGACCATCTTTTGTGTCCCGCTCTGAGACACGACCGTTACGGAAGCTCCAACGACGACCGCTCCAAGCGAATCGGTCACCGAGCCGCCAATGCTGCCCGTCGCCTGTCCAAATGCCGAGCTGACCGCAAACGCGGAAACCAGCCCGAACAGTAAAATAGATCTAATGAATTTCATGATAAATACCTTTTAATATATGATGCTGCGCAAATGCCGAGTGCAGTTAGCTCCTCGGCAATTTCTTAATAAATATGATCTTTAGGGGAATCCGATGCCGTCCAATCCTGGGATCGTAAATCCGCCCTGAACCGCCTGTCCGCCCTGGCCGCGTCCGCCGCCCGATGTTGCCTGTGCCAATCGTATGAACGGTTCGACACCGGCGAGCAGTTTGATCGCGTTCACACGCGACGTGTTTCCGTTCCTTGTGCTCGAGATCGCGATGATATCGCCGGCCTTTAGGTCTTCGGCTTTAATGTTCGGAAAACGTTCAAGCATGTCGTCGATACCGCCTTGCCCACCCATTCCTGGCCTTCCCTGTCCGGGAGCACCGCCTGCCGGCCGGACCTGGCCGCCCGTTGTCGGCGGTCCGCCTGCTGCCGGCTGTCCCTGCCCCGGTGGCCGCGGGCCTCCGCCGCCCATTGCTCCGCCAGCGAGGCGTTGGGCCAATTCAGCGGGAAATCTCTTCATCATCGACGCCGTTCCGATGGCGACCGTAACGTCCTTTTTGGTTTGAAGGTCTGTGATAATGACCTCATTTTTTTCAATATCGATCGACTTGACCGTGCCCGCAATTGTCTGGAAAGCTCCAGTAACCACCTGCTCTGCAGAAAAGCTGGTCCCGTCTGCACTTTTGTCGCCAAGAGCTCGGATCATGTCACCCTGTTTGACTTCCGCTAATGAGCTGTTCAATGCCTCTTCAAATTTGATCGAATCCGGTGCATATCTATGAAAGACCGCATCTGCATTGGGCGTCAGCACCATCGACGTGCTGCCCATTAGGCTCCTGATCTCGACCGTAAGCTGATTTGTCTGAGCATTCACAGCTGTAACACGGCCCGCGATGCCACGCGTTCGCCAGTTCTCGGCTTCCTTCGCCTGCTTTTGGGCAATGTCTGATTTTGACATCAAATAAACGGCCCGAGCCGGCAACGATTTGCCATCGGCACTCAATATTCCGGTAACCAATAGTTTGTCGCCGACACCGATGTCAGCTGCCGACGAAGCGATCGCGGTCTTAATGCTCGGATTTTCAGCAGTAACCTTTTTGAATTGCGTTGCGGCGGTCAGGACGGCCTTGACTTCCCCGGCTGCCGAACTTACGACGATTTCCGTCGAACTTATAGACACCACATCACCTGTTACCACTGACGGTTTGACCGCTTCGGCAGTCTGGCCAAAGACGAGGGCAAACATACCCGAAAATATGAATAAAAGAACTGTAATAATAAGATTCTGTATCATTTTGTTATAAGACCCTCGAAACGATCTACGCTCGAATAATGCTGATTGTTGCACCCTTCAAGTATCTATGACGTTAATTCTATCAGTAAGGTTCGAGCTGATTTGTAAAGAAGTGTAAAAATCTGCAAGCAATTGACTTACGCAATTTGGCGGAGTCGCGGTGAGCGGGCTGTCAGGATCAACCCGATCCCGAATGCGAAGACCGAAAAGAGAGCGATGATCCAAATATACGGCAGCGAAAGCAGCAGCGTCCAGATCAGGACGCCGGCAAGTATCGCGAGTGTTTCGGACCGGTTGTTCTCTGGAAAGAAGTGTTTCTGGAGCATCTTTCCGGCACTGACCTGTAAGGCAACGCGGCCGAAAACATACCCGAGCAGCAGCAGGAGCATTCCCATTGCCCCGACCGTCGCACTTAGGAATGTAGGTAATGTTATGGCACCTGTTACGATCAAAATGGAAGCGAGCATAAATGCGCCGGCTCCGATACCGCAAACTTTGAGCGAAGAAAGCTGGATCCGTGCAACCGCCCGGCTAACGGCACCTGGAGCGACGGTCGTCATTGCAAGCGAAATAACGAACCACAGGAGTGCCACGACGATGCGTTGGGCAACAAAGCCCCACGACCAGCTCGGAGAGAATATCTGCGAAGGGTTTTGAGCCAGGTCTTTGATCTCATCCTCAAGAACGCCGAACATCACAGTCTCTTTTCCGGGCTCACGCAGCGGCGTTTGACTCTTCGGTTTGTAACTTCCGCCGAAAACGATCACGTCGCCGCCGATATAGCCGCCTTCTTCCTGGATCACGTTGCCGCCGATGGTCGCAACATCGCCTTCAACACGGCCTTCGACCGTCACGTCGCCGCCGATCGCGAGAACGCCCTTGGCCTGCTTTTTGACGATCACCGCTTTCCCAAATACGTAAACTTCCTGTTCAGGTGCGTTCTGAACGATCACGGTCGTGTCGTCATCGGACATCGATATTTCAGGGTTCGCAAACGAGACGAAACAGAATGCAACAATGCATGCAGCAGCAGCAAAGACGCGTATCAACGTCGGAATATAAGCCGTCGTAGAAGTTGTTGAAGGTAATAAATATCGCACAGTGGCAGGAATTAAGATCTAGATTCTACGCAGCCTGAAGACCATTTTTGAGATCAAAACAGCCGCGGCCGCAAAGAGCCCGAGACCGGCGGCAATACCCACCAGCCCGATCTGAAGAGGTGCAGCTATCGTTCTCAAGACAACGACGACGCCAACAAAGAACGAATATACGATGCGGCCCACGAAGCCAACGACCGCCGCTGTCTGATCGATCGAAGCGGCAAAACCCGAAAATTGATCACCGGCTTCGGCTCCCAAGGCAAACAGAACGAAGAGCAATAACGCTGCAATAATAAAAACGGCATTGAACCGTTCACGCTGCCCCCTCAGGCCGACAACGCTACTTTCGGCATTTGCCACGATCTGCCGAGTAAAATCCTTAGGCAGTTCCAACTCGCTTTCATTGCTCAATCGGCTGTTCAACTGGATGAGGAAGTGTTTCTGATGATTCAACTCGGCCGAGCAGATGCCGCACGAAGCAAAATGAGATTCGAGGCTGAGTTCACGCTGCGCGTCGAGCTCGCCGTCAAGATATGCGGCGATCTCAAATGACGGACAAGCGTCCAATTCAATGTCGAATTCGTTGATCATCTCGAATTATATTCCGTCAAAACCTCTCTCGATAAAGAGCTCGCGCATCATTTCGCGAGCGCGGAATAAACGGTTCTTGACCGTTCCAAGGGGCAGATTTGTTACCTCAGCGATCTCGTCGTAGCTCAGATCCCGCGAGTGTCGCAGGATGATCAGGTCGCGATAGGCCGCCGGCAAACAGCGCACGACCGCGTCGATCTCGGATCGCCACTCATTGCGTTCATGGTCCTGTTCGGGCGACGGGCCGCGGCTCTCTATTTGGAGCTGAAATGTTCCGTCCGCATTTTCGGCTTCGATACTTTGAGCGGTGACCGAATTACGCCGCATATGATCGATCGCCGCATTGTGTGCTATGCGATAAAGCCATGTCGAAAATTTATATTCGTCGCTGTATTTTGAGAGTGAATTGTAAACCTTAATGAAGACTTCTTGTGTAACGTCGAGCGAGGCTTCGTAATCGCCGAGCATGCGAAAGACATAGCCGGTGATCGGCCGCTGATAACGGTGAACGAGCTCCTCAAAGCTCTCCGAGCGGCCCGTCATCGCACTTACGATGAGTTCGCCGTCGGTCAGCGTCTTAAAGCCATTTATTGCTATTGATTGGGCAAGCATATCTTTCGAGAATACTACGGTATTCTCCGAGATAATGTTTCAAACTGCAAGTCGGCTTTTTTAGCCCATCGCCGCGAGAGCAGCCGGAGCGGCGATCTCGTCAAAATTGAAGCTATTGTCCGGAAGATAGAGGCCGACATCGTCGGGCCGAAGAATCTGTGCCGTGCGTCCGAGAGCCTCGGCAGCAATATCCTTGATCTTTGCGGGAACGAGGTCACGGCCGATCACCAGCAGTCGCTCAAGCGTACCGCCGTTATCGCGGCCAAACCGGTCGTTGTAAAACATCAGAAGCCGATAGATCTCGTCGTCGATCTCATTTTGTTCGCAGGTAACGCTTCGCACGACCGAAGGTTCAGAACCGCGAAGCAGCAATGCCGTAAATCCGTCATTCTGTCCGCTGATCAGCATCGAATCGCCCACGGCCTTGCTGTTCAAGAGCCAGTTCGCTTCGCTTACAGCACGCGGCAGGATCAGCCCTGCTTTCCAACCGAAAGCCTCGAACACACTCTCGTATTCATCGATCACCGACAACTTGATGGCGGTCGCGAAATATCGGGCTTTGCCTTCGCGATCGGGCGAGATCGCCTGTTTGGACATCCGCAGTTCGGACGCAGGTGCACCAAAACTTTGCTCGGCTTTCCAATCGAGAATTTCCTCGGCTTCGGCTTTTGCCGCCGGCTGAGCTTCGAGCGTAAGGATCGCAGTTCGTGCCGTGCTGCTCGGCAAGGCGACGGACCATCGCTTTTGGCTCAGCAGTCCGGCATTGGTCACCGCTTCTTCAAGACATGCAGCAAACTCTTCGCGGCTTGCAATGTTCTGATCCAAAAAGCTCGGCGACACAAGTCCAGCCGGCATGCCGACCGTCGCGGCCTGCTTGATCCCAAAAATGCCGCGGCCCTGTTTCTGCAAAGCGATAGCAGTAATACCGTCGCGTTCGATGCCGATCGCGGCATTTGGATAATTTGGTTCGAACATTTGATTCTCAGTATTTGCTAAATTCGTTGCCCTCGCTGTCGGCTCCGTCAGCCATGCTTTTGACGTCGATCAGGCCGGATTCGGCATCAGGCGAATTGGTATCTTCACCCTGAACCTCATTCCACTCGGCCTTTTCCAGTATCGGGTCCATCGGCTTTTCACGCAGGTATTTGTCGGTGACGAGGTCGTCCAGCGATTTTGGTAATTTGCCTTTGTCGGCAGAATATTGATCGATGGCACGGCGCATCTGCCAGAGATTCTCCTTCAGAACGACCTCACGGGCATGCTGCACACTGCGCTGATAGGTCGGCACCGCCACCGAGAGCAGTATGACCAGGATCAGCATCGCGATCATCAGTTCGAGCAGCGAAAAACCGCGTTGAGCGGCTGATCTACCATGTACTATACTTCTCACCATTCAATCCTTCTTCTTCCGAGCTTGAACGAATATCAAAGACATTTATCTCGTCCCAATTTTCCGAGTCCTTATCCTGATATGACGATCGTATCTTCCAGTCAGATTCGCCCGTCATCGGATCGATCGGCAATTCGCGCAAATATTTCTTGATCAGTTCTTTTGTCTCGTTGATCTCGGTTGCTTGGCGAGTGCCGTCGGTGATGCCGCTGCCGCCGCGAAGATTTGCACCGCGAGCCTTTACCTTTACACCGTCGACCAGGGTGTCGAGTGTCGGCGGATATCGATCCAGATTGTCCGTCTCAAAGATCTTGCAGTCATCGATGACCACGCGCGAACGCGGATCGGCAGGAATGTTCTGACCGGCACCCTGAGTCGGATTGCCTGATGTCACTGCTCCCTGAGGGCATGCACCGAGCGTATCGCGTTTGAACTCATCAATAGCAGATCGAACGTCACGAAGGGTTTCTCTCAGCCGCATCTCCTTTTGACGCGTTACCGCATTTTGGGCGACGGGGATCGACCCCATAACAAGTATCGTAAGCACGGTCAGAGTCGCGACCAGTTCGAGCAAACTGTAACCCGCCGA
Source organism: Acidobacteriota bacterium (assembly GCA_016713675.1). Classification (NCBI taxonomy): domain Bacteria; kingdom Pseudomonadati; phylum Acidobacteriota; species Acidobacteriota bacterium. Next base: position 2,515,159 of record JADJOS010000001.1, on the reverse strand, counting down.
ATCGGCAAATCGATCTGTTCGAAAAACCTTCACCCTCTTACAAACCAAACTTGACGGTAAAATTCTTGCCGTCGACCGTTAGAAAATTGAGCACGTCCCGATCGAAGCTGATCGCGGGAATCCCGTCCGCCAATGCCTCGATCTCAACATACGCAAGCACGCCGTTCGCGGTACCCGCCCGGTCATCCGCCGCGATCAGCGAAACAAACGTCTTGCCGTTCTGATTAAGGAACGGTGTGATCGCCTTATTTGCGGAATTTACACCGTAAACATCGCCGATAGTGACCGAACGGACTGCCAGCTTTTTGGCATCGTATTTAAGCCCCAGGACAGCCGAGCTGAACGTTGAATTACCATTGACCATAACCGCGATCCTTGTCCGCTGGCCGGCTTTTAATTCGGTATCGCCGACACCGAGTTTTAATTCCGTAGATGGGCCGCTGGCTTCCATCTCGACGTCAGTCTTTCCGTTTTCGCCGACGACATCAGAGGTCTCCTTCAACTGAAGCGTCTTAACGCTCGAATCGATCGGTTTGAATTTCTGTTCACTATCTGCCGAGACCTTGGTCAGGACCGCATCACTTTTCGATGTCGCTGCGGAGGTGTCGTCCCGGACGTAGGACGGAGCCTCGACCTCACGATCAGGAAGCTGTACGTCAACCGTCGTCCGCACTCTGCGTGCTGCCGCAAGCAGATCTTGCTGTTCGTCCTCGATCACCATTGCCTCAAGCGAATTTTGCGTCGGTACGGCCAGACTTCCGGTCGGCCTTTCGATCTCGTCCTCCGGCAAAATGGCCGGAGCACGGATCACGCGAGGCGTGACTGCAATGACTATATCGACCTGCCGGTTGTCCCTCGTTGGAGCCGTAAAGAGGCGCCCGAGGATCGGAATTAGGCCAAGGATCGGAATTCCCGAACGGCCATTCGTCTCGACGCCCTGAGCGACGCTTGCAAGAAGCAGCGTCTTGTTGTTCTGAACACGTGCGGTGCCTTTGATCGTTCGCTCCGTAAATGTCGGTGTCAGTGTCGAGGCACCGGCGACATCTTTCGATTCGATCTCCATTGCAACCTGCACGTCCTGATTCGGGAAAACCAGCGGCTTGAATTTTAATGTCAGACCGACCTGTTCGTAGTTAATGACGTTCGAAACGAAACCCGGATTGGTTCCGGTATTGCCCCCTGTGTTGTTGCCGTTGTAGATCTGAGCACTCTGAACCGGCACGCGTTGCCCGATGCGGGCCGACGAATCTTCATTATTGAACGCGTGTATCTGTGTCGAGGCGATCAGCTTGGTATTTGATTTCGCCTGAAAAGCTTGAAACGAGCTGATCGGCAACGCGAACGCAACACTGGCGAGATCCAGGAGTTTGAACGGCAAGCCCGAAGTGATGTTTTGCGCACCGCCGGCCTGAAGACTGCCAAATCCCGCTCCGCCCATATTGGTCAACGTCGTCGCCGACCCGACCTGATTGCCGAATTGAAGCAGATCGTTCTTGTTTACCTCATAGATCGCTACGTCCATCACGACCTCGGCACGGTCTTTGTCGAGCGATTTGATCAATTGACCGATCAGGCGAATGTTCTCTTCAGTATCGCGGATCGTCACGCTGTTGGTCGCGTCGTCGGTCAACACGATCGTCTGACTGCGGCCGGGTTGAGCCGGGATCGCTGTCTGTACGACCTTGGCAATGTCTTTCGGAGACGCGTTCGCAAGGTAAAATGTACGCAGGACAAGCTGTTGAAATTTCGTCCGCTGCTGCTGGCCGGCGACCATGATAGTGTGCGGGCCGACTCGCTGGAAGAATAGGCCTTCTTGCAAAAAGATGTAATCGAGTGCGCGTGCCGCCGTTACGCCCTTGAGTTCGATATTCGTCTTTCGCCCGGCAGTACGAAACGATTCGGTATCAAAAAGTACGTTCAGATCGAGGTCGCGGGCCAATTCCTTGATGATCGCCTGAAGGTCAACACCTGACGGGAACGTTATGTCCCTCAATTTTTCGAGCCGCTGCGGCATCTGTGCGGCCGGATTGGCCTGCGGGCCATACGACGCGGGCACGAAGTTTTTGTCGTCCTTTTTGCCGCCCGGGAGTGTTCCGTTTTCCGCTTCCTGCAGCCTCACCATTCGTGCCATTTCGGACTTAGCAAAATCATTGGTCGGGTCGTATGCGTATGCCTTCCGGAATGCAACATAACCACCCTGATAGTCTTTTTCCTGAGCGGCAAGCGTTCCCTTTTTGATGTACATTTGCGACGCCATGAAGAGCGAACGCATCAAATGGAGCCTATATTCGGGGTTTCGCGAATTGTCAGCAACCGCAAGCGCAAATTCCTCAGCGGCCTTGTCCCATTCCTCGGCCGATTCGTGCTTCATTCCCTGCTTAAAATGCTTTTTGCCGTCTCCGAAAGCCAGGACTGCCGTCGGCGAAAACATCGCTGCCATCAGCAGCAAACTAAGAAATGCGCGAATATTGAACGGTCTTTTCATAACTATTTAAAAGTTTAATTGACGCCTACGAAAGCTTGGCCAAATCGGCGGATCAACCATAAACACGACCCCTGATCGTATTTGTTGCAATTATTTTGTCGAACGGCTGCCAAAAACTGTACTCCGCTAATTTTCGGTTTTAATCGGGAAAAATGCAATAGGAAATTCGATTTCATTAACAGATCGTCACTTCTCCAAACGCTCTTTCGCCTTGTCGATAAAGACTTTGATCATCTCTGTGATCCGCTTGGTCATCTCATGGCTGATCAGGTTTTCGCCTGCCAAACCGGCGAGATAATGCAGGTCTCGGGCATTCTTTCGCCGCAGCTCGACCATCTGCGAAAAATGCACTACCGTCAGATCCTTCGTTTTTTCGAGAAAATCAGCCGAATAGCGCAGTAAGTTCCCCGTATCTACCCCCACCGGCGACCATTCGATTCGATCTTCTGAGTTCTCGACAAGTTCGACCGCAAATTTCTGCAGCATCTTGCCGACCAGCGGTATCTCGGCCTGTATCTTCCAATGAGCGACCCCATGCGCATCCATATGGATCTGCGATATCCCCGGCATCAGCTCAGCGAAATTCGTCACATCCGCAAAAAACTCACGGACCCTGTCAACGCTGGACCGAACCTCGATCTTGTTGTTGTAACCTGCTTTTACGGTAAACATATTCTTTGTCTTGGAAGTCGAGTCAGTCCGGGAAGTCTAGGAAGGCATTCGTAAATGAGAACTCAGTCCAAAGACCATCTTACCGACCTCATCCAGTTTTTCAAATAGATCATCAAATTGCGACTGTGAAATATGACCGACATCCAACGCCAGATAAAGATGCGATTTGGTTTCAGCGACGGAACCTAATGAGATGTTCAGAAAATGAGCAAAGTCCTTATCGGTTCGCCGACCTTGCCCCTCGGCAATATTCGCCATAATGGAAATGCTTGACCGCCGTATCTGGCTGCGTAGATCATAATCTCTGCCAAATTCGCCCGAACCGCATATTAAGTAGACATCCCGGGCGATCACACGAGACTTCTGCCATGCCAATATGTCCTCAAACCGCTTAAAAGTCGCCATTCGCCAATACCTTCCCAGACTTCCTAGACTTCCCTCACTTTCTAGACTTCCCGGACTTTCTTCAAAACACTCCGTTGAACAAGATCGCGTTAAAAAACGGCCTTGTATTCGCCCTGGTCATACCCCGGAAGAAAGGATCTTCGGCAAACAGGACAACGTGTCCGCTGCCCATCGATTCGTCGATTACGTAAGCCGTGCCCTTGAGCAGACGTTCGGTGTTGCCTTCCCACACGAAACCTGAGATGGTCAACGGCTTTTTAGGGTTGGCGTCGAAAACAAGGGCATTGGTGCCTTCTTTCGAATACCTGAAAAAATAACCGCTCGCCATCAGCACCGGCATCTCATCCCTGTCGACTCCGTAGGTCAAATAGGTCGTGCGGTCGACTTTCGCTCGCATGATCGCTCCCGGCAGGGCCTCGGGTACATTGTTGGCATTGGCCGAGGGCGACGCGATCGCGGGCAAACTCGGGGCGATGCCCTCAGTGCGGTCTGATGCAATTTCAGGGGGAGCAGCGTCCGCCGGTTTTGCACCGGGCGACGGCGAGGGTTTTGGTTCCGCCTTATCTTCGGTGATCTTGCCCTTTTGTTCATCTTCGTCGCTTCCGACCATTTTTGCCGAAGTCAACCCGACATCCTTTAGTGCCGCAAAAACCGACGCGCCGCTAATCGTGACGATCGTGCCGCCGCCGGAGGCGAATTCCTTGAGTACTGACACGCCGCCGCTGCCGAACGAGCTCATATATCTACCGGCCGAGCCCTCGGGGATTATCAGAACGTTATAGCCCTTCAGTGCACCGCCGCGGATCGAGCCGATCGTCATCGGTGTAAATTTGATGCCGTGTTTATCGAACGTCCACCAGATCGAACCGTATGATTCCTGAGTAACGCCTTCGTCGGCCGCGATCGCGATCTTCGGCTCGCGAAGCGAGATCACAGCCTCGCCGCCGACGCTCGTGTCGCCTTCGTCCGAAAATCCCGAGTTCACTGCCGTGACGTTGACGCCCATTTCACGCGAGTATTTTGCGATCGCGTCGTGGATCGTGTCCGGATTTCGCGAAACGCGAACCACAAATGTGCCCTGCTTCCAGTTCCGTCCGCCGGCGTTCAACTGCCGCGTCGCGACCGCGACCCTGTATCCGTTCTGCGTAAGGCGCATCACCATCGCGCTCGTCGAATCGGTCTCGTACGGAATGATGTACGAGATCGAGGCTCGCCCGTTCACACTACCGCGTTTTGCCGTTTCGAGGTACGCCGCATCGACCATCGTTCCGGCGACATTTGTCGATTCCTCGGTCCACCACGCCTCGACACCGAACGACAGCGGCAGCGACCACGCCGTGATATCGTAAAAGCCGTAGTCTTCCTTCGGCTGCCCCTTGCCGCGCATCTGATTGCGTCGAAAACGCGCCATGTTCTCATCGATGAAGGCCTTGTCCTGCGGCGTGTTCTGTTCGAGGATCGATTTTATAAATATCCGCTGCGGTTGATCGAGATCGACGATGTAAGAACCGGCAGGAAAGGTCTTTGATGCGGCGATCGAGTCCTTTTCCATGTAGGAATGGGCCGTCGGTGACGTGAAAGATGCCGACGCGACCTTGACCTCGATATTTGAAAGCCTCATTACCTCGACCATTTCGGCAGCTTTTACGCGATCGCTGGTCGGGTCGATGACGACACGCTTCATCTTCGAACGGGCATTGTCGGCCATACCTTTAGCACGAAAATCGTAAAAATCTTTGAGCCGCTCGACCTTGTGCCTGGCGTTGGTCTCAAGCGTCGTCATCGAGGCGACGTAGTGCTTTGCGATCGACGAACGAAACGTCACGATCGTACCATCCTCACGTGTCCAATTCAGTCCCTTCGGGCCGCCGCCGTCGGTCTCGTATGTCATTCCCGTAGCACCGTTCAGCGACGGATACATGTCCCAATATCCCGGATAGAATGCGTCAAATATGTCACGGACATAGTAATCCCATTTATTCGCGTCAAACGCCGCCGCGTTCGCACGGCCGTATCTCTCCTCCCATTTGGATGTTACCGGCTGCGGCAGATTGGGATTGGCCGGCAGGCTGGTCGGCGGAAAGAAATACTGCGATGGCTGGCCGTGATGGTCGACCGCGAGCTGCGGGTTCCACTCCATATATGCTTTTTGCATATTGCGCGATTCTTTTTGCGTAAACGCGAGCGTGTCGCGATTGAGGTTGAATCGATAGTGATTCACCCGGCCCCAGATCGACCACGGTTCGCGATGCTCGATGGCATTGCGGTCAGGCGAACCGATCGCGACCGAGTTGTACCACGTCGCAAAACGCTCGTGCCCGTCAGGGTTCTCGCCGGTCACGACCAGAACGACCGTATTCTTGAGAATATCGAGCGTTGCCGGCTCGTTCGACGCCGCGAGCTGATATATCACCTGCATGAACGCCTCGAAGGACGACGATTCGTTGCCGTGAATCGTATATGCCATCCACGCGATCGACGGATTATTCTGCGCTATTGCGTTCGCCTCAGACGCTGAGGTCGTCCGCGGATCCGCGAGCTTTGCGTTCGCCGCCTTGATCTCGTCGAGCCTCGCCATATTCTCAGGCGACGAGATCGCGACAATGTGCTGCATTCGATGTTCGTTGGTCGTGCCGATGTCAAAGATCTTGACACGGTCCGGAGCCGCCGCCGCGATGGCGTTTATCACCTGCTCCATCTGTGCATAGGTCGTATGATGGTCGCCCACATCAAACCGCAGCAAACTCTGCGGCCTCGGCACATTAGCACGATATTCGCCGCGAGCATAAAAATCGAACTTCGGCTCAGTCTGACCAAAGACCGCTGAGCCGAACACACTAAGCACTAAGCAAAATACTGCAAGATGCGTTTGTCTGGTTTTCATCGTAAACAAAATAAGGAATCTGCTAAAATTGGACGCGGAATAGTACGTGTCGAGTATAACAAATGATTCAACGCGTCAGAACCGAAGTTCCCCTCCTTACGCGGTTGTGGACCTACCACAACACTGGCAAGATCTATTTGCCAGAACGAGGGGTGGCAGCCGCTTCGGCTGACGGGGTGGTTCTCTCGCCCACAGTCCCGCGTCGTCTTCATGCAGATTTTGCCTTTTGCCTTAACATTTTATGCCAGACCGATCGCCAACCCTCTGCCCCAAATGCAATTCCCGCGATTTCAAACCGTGGGGCGATCTCGACCACGACGAACAGATCGCCGCGGAGGCTCGCCCAACCAAATTCACGCCCGCCCAAAGAAAAAAGCACCGCATCTGCACGCGGTGCTGGTTTGAACAAGCTGAATCTAAAACCGATCTGGTCTAGGAAGAGAAATCCGTCAAGCTATCGTACTGGACCTTTTTGCGAGTATAGCCGCCGGTGCTGTTTGGGTTCTCCGTCCTTCTTTTCAAGATCGTCTCGGTCGCCACCTCGTCCTCAGCAAGATCACCGGCGCCGTCATCATCGCTCTCGGCGACCAGAATACCGGCATCATGGGCAACGATCAGGGCCTCGTGGACGAGATCATCGCTTGCGGCAAAGAGACCGGCGAAGGATTCTGGCAGCTTCCGCTCAGTGCTGAATACAGCAAGCAGATCAAATCTGACATTGCCGATATCAAAAACATCGGCCCTCGCGGCAAAGCCGGCACCATCATGGGCGCCGTCTTTATCCAGGAGTTCATCGACAAAGCCAAATGGGCCCACCTCGACATCGCTGGCACAGCCTGGCTCGACAGCAACAAACCCCACACATCCAAAGGCCCAACCGGCGTCGCAATTAGAACGCTAATAAGCCTCGTCGAAAGTCGCAGTAAGATCGAAACGCTAACGCAATTCGGATCACCGAATTCAAAACATACGACCAAAAAGGCTTTGCCATCACGGACAAACCTTTTCATTTGCTAATCGTCAGAATCGCATGTCTGACACTAACCTTCTATACCTTCTCCGCCGCTCCTCTTAGGCACAATTATTTCAACTTTTAGATTCTTAATTCCAGGCTTCGCAGTAATTAATTCTGTTTCAGCGAGGGCCGATGAGTTGCCCAAATCAGAGATGAATGTAATCTTCCAATCTCCTTCGGTAGATCCATTCGATCGTGCCGGTGCTCACGTCGATGCTCGACTCAAAATCCAAAGTTGAAATTCCGCGCGATGTACACGTCACCCTTACGATCTCGAAGCGTATAGTAAATGGATCGCCAATCTTTGCTGGTTTTCATTAGTGCGTTGCCATCGGCGTCAATGATCGTTATCTCGACAACCTGCAATCGCACCTTCACTAGTATATTTCCAAGGTCAATAGGTCTGTCTGCTTTAAGACTTACGGTCGTAACTGCTAGATTGGGCAGGGTGCGGCAGAACTTCTCAGTGGGTGGCAAGTCAATCAAAGTGATAGCATCTGGCGAAACGGAACCCACAACGAAAAGTCGGCGATTTCGTTCGGTGCGGTTACTAATATTTATTACTGAAAAACCACCATTTGAGTCGGTGAAAGTACCGGCTTGATAAGTGAATGTATCGATTTCCTCATCTGAGTGGGACTCCAAAGAGACCATTGCGTTCACAACTGGTTTCCCAATTTGTCAACGATTCGACCCTTGACAACCGACGTGTAAGATTGGGCTAAACAACCAATACTCATTGCCCAGAAAACTGAAACAAGGAAAACCCACTTATATAAAATTCTCATTTTCTTGACTCTAATCGACAACCTTATCAATCTCGGTTTTACATACTTCAGAATCTTGTCCGTATTCTTTTTGGACTTACCGCTATATTGGTTTCCTCCATCGTCGGGAATCAGAGCTTCGCCTTTTTGTCCAAAACCATATGGGCAAGTTCGTGTAAAATAGAACACGTACCTTATTCGTATCCGGTAAATAACCACTAAACCCGGGGAAGCCATTTCCGAAGCGTACTTTATTGAACGGGTCGAAAAACGCCACCGTATCTCGGTGCTGGTTCGCAAACTGAATCTAAAACCGATATTGCCTAACAGGAGGGAGCAATCGGAGTCAGGCCTGCTTTCGTGCTTTGTTCCCAGTATACTCTTCATCGACCTTTTTATATGATGCTTGAAATTGGTCATCGGTAACAACGCGTATAACGTTCGGTGCCAGATTGGCTGTTGCTTTTCTTCAGAAAGTTGACCGATGCCTCACGCGTACATGCCCCGGATCCGTTGTTGACCGCAAAGCTGCCCTTCATAGCCGTTATGATACGCCAATTCTCTCAGGCTCGAAAGAAATTTTTGTATGGTGCACAAAAAGCGTTGGGCTTGCCGGACGCTAATGGGCGGTTGGTTTCATTGGGTGAGATCGGATCCGTCAGATTCATCGCATCCGTCGGAGTTATCAACTGGTTCGTAAACACTAGTCTGGACTAAATTTTCCGTATTGCCGTTCGCTTTAGCGAACGGTGCCGGAATCATAAAATAGATTCCGGGCTTTAGCCCAACCACGCGGCTGGGCTAACGTCCGAAAAACGATGTCTGCTACGAATCCGTTGGCTAAAGCCAACCGCAATACTACCGCACAAACGCATTCGACACGATTCTTTTCTCTAACAATGTTCAGATCAGGAACCCTCATTTTTTGGTCAAAAATATTGGGGTTCCCGATCCTTCAGGGTTCCGGTATACCTTTATGAGGTTCGGGCGGGCTTTAATGGGGTTCAGGTGCCCTAAAACGGGTTCCGACGCCTTCGTTTTTGTTGATAAAATTGTGGTACGTACCACAATTCACCCAAACAGCTAAAATACACGTTTGGTCTTCCCCAAAACAAAAATGAAATGGTACCGGCGGCAAATGCGTGTCTCCAAGACCAAGAGACAAGCCTACGTCGACACTCCCAAACCGCCCGGACAATTTTACGAATACGCGTCCGTGCCGTCGCCGCTACGAACACCTCGCACTTCTCGAACTCCGCGGTTGTTTACGGTACTCCTTAAGATATGCGAGTAAGAAAAAGGCAGCCCGGGGAAATTTTTCCCGGACTGCCCTTTTTTGAACCGAAATCACGATCTCGCCTAAGGCGTCATCTGCACGCCGAAATCAAAGAATTTCGAACCGACGCCGGCTCCGCTGTTTGCATTACCGCTGTTGAGCAGCATAAAGCCGTATTCGCCTTTCTTTAAGGGTGCAGTCGCGGTTATTCTGAATGTTCCGTTGCCGAGATCCTCGGACTTGAGGCCAACGACATATTCGTCTGAGAGGCCGCCTTTGCCGCCCCACGAATTGCTCTTGGCGATGGTCACCTCGCGGTTGTCGCTGCGTTGGTTAAAACGCACAAGCGTAAATTCGTTCGGCGTCGAAGGTATTCCGCTCGAAGTGTTCATACCGCCGCTCGACGTGTCGAGGTAAAAATAGAACACCGGATCGGTCGAATTGATCTGCAGTGCCGCCGTTACGGACGCCGCTCCTGAAGTTGTGGTGCCGCCGGTCGATTTGCTGCTCTTTGTTTCGAGCATTGCTCCGACCACGTCATCGCCGACACCGGCCTGCTTCAGCTTGATCAGTGCGTCAGTGGACATGTCAAAGTTCGTCTTTGTCGTTCTGATCTTGCCGATAATGATCGAACCCGCCAGTCCCGCTCTGGTCAGCGAGATCACTTCGTCGTTCGTCATTTCCTCTTGAGCAAAGACCGTCGCGGCACTAAAACAGAGCAACAGACTGAAAATCAGGGTTGAGACTACTTTCTTCATACTTACTTCTCCTTAAAATTTCTTTTTAGAAGCCCGCACGCTAGTAGGGGCAATTCGTTCAAATCAATTATCACGCCCCTGTCAAAACTACAGCTTTTTCTTCGCCGTCGAATAATTATCACGGGCACGAATATCAAGATCCGGACGATAAACACGCACTCTGATCGAGTACCGCTTGCCCGGCGTTTTTTCACTGCTAGGATAATACCCCAAACTGTAAATTTTGCGAAGTTCGTCAGCGATACGGGCAAATGCAGAATTGAGATTCGTTGTCGAACTGACGCGTTGCATGCGTCCGCCTGAGTGCGATGCAAGATCTTCTAAGAATTCCCTTGCCTTGCTGTAGTCCTCTTCCTTTTCGCCCTTTACCAGCGGAGCTTCAACAATATACGGCCGGTCGTCGTCGTCATAGAGCACCTGTGCGTCCTTTCGACGCGACTCTCGAACGTCGTCGAACGTATCGTATTGGAGTGGATAAACGAGCGTGTCCATTTCGTCGATCTCACGCAGAATGTCCGCCGGCTTCGCGGTCTTGCTGGTCGTATCGACCCCGTCGCTGAGCAGGACGATCGCCTTACGGCCGGCGATCGACTTGAATCGCTCATTGATCACTTTATCAACCGCCGTATAAACGCTTGTTCCCGAGCCGATCTTTGCTCCCTCGATCGCATATCGCAACGCCTTTCGATTATCGGTCGCTTCGCAGAGAATGCGGACCTTTTCGTCGAAAGACACGATCATCACTTTGTCATTCTTACGCAGCTGAGCGATGAACAGCATCGCCGCCGCCTGTATCTCGTTGAGCTTAAACACACTCGAATAGCTCATATCGAGCATCAGTGCGACCGTAAAAGGCTCGTCCTGGCTCGAAAAATATGCGATCTCCTGCTCGACGCCGTTCTCAAATATCTTGAATTCGCCGGGTTTGATGTCCGGAACAGGCCGCCCACCTCGCGTCATTACACGAACAGGTATCGTCACGAGATCGGTATCGACATGAATTACGTCGTCATCCGATTTCTTTTGTTCTTTTGTTAATTCGACGACCGGATCGTTCGCCTCATTTCGCGAAACACTCTCAGAATAGTTCTTATGAAACCCCGACTGTGCCAGGACAGTTGAGCATAAGATCAGACTTAGAATTGAAACAATTGCACGCATCGGTAATGCGATTATACAGAAAATCGGTGGGTCTAAAACATATTTTTCTGTCAACATATCGATCCCGGCGGGATCGAAAGTTTATGGCAACAAGGTCACGCACAAAAGGCACGACCCCGGCCGGGGTCGAATGTTTCTGAATACCATGGTGTTATAAAGATCTGACGCCTCTGGCGTCACGGAAACGATAAACTCTAATTCGACGTCTTGATCGCCGTTACTTTCCAGCGAATATTCGCCCGGTCGTCCTTGTGGCTGAAACCGTCAAGTGTGAGCGTGATCGGAATTGTCTCGCCGGGCGGCAGAGCAGGCTGCTGAACCGGCACGACGAGAATTCGGCGTTCGCGGAGAACGTTGTTATTAACATCGACGACCCCGACGTTCACCTCGAGGGCGGTGATGTTTTTCGTGCCTTTGTTCTTGATGTTGCCGTTTATATACATCGAGATCGTGCCCATGCCGGTCGGCGATTCCACTGTCCGGTCATCGGTCGCAATGATGATGTCTCTGCTGATCGCCGCAAACTCGGGCGAGCCTTCGCGAAGCGATCCTTCGAGGATCTGAGCCGTCTGCTGCTCCATTGGCGGCTTCAACGACAGAAAATATATCGCAACGCCTATCAACGCCACGCCGATCAGCACACCCAAGATCAACACCGGATTGAACCCGCGTTTTGTTCCCTCGTATTTGAATTCCCCGTCCATAATTTGATTTTACCGCAAAGACCCCGAGAATCCAGCAAACAAATTTAACCGCAGATAGATTAGGATGAATATAGATATGACTACCAGTAACCAAGCCAAATAAGATCCTCTTTTCTTATCCGTTTTTATCTGTATCGATCCGTGGCCAATTCTCTTACTTCTTAGACACCGCCTTTCGGCAAAAGGTGACACGATAGGTTATCATTTTGTCCACAGACGCGGAAAAATGTCCGATCCCGGTACCGAAATCCAAACGCTTCCCCGCTACGTCGAGGCCGCCCTGCCGGTGCCTTTGCGGCGTGTTTTCACTTACCGCGTGCCGGAAGAATTGCGCGAAAAGCTAAAGCTCGGAGCCCGCCTGATGCTTCCCTTTGGCCGCCGAAACGTGACCGGCTATGCCGTCGGTCTGCACACGGATCTTCCCGCCGATGTCGAGATCGACGAATCAAAGATCAAAGACATAATCGACGTCACCGACGAAGAACCGCTCATCACACCCGAGATCCTAAAACTCACCCAATGGACCGCCGACTACTACGCCAGTTTCTGGGGCGAAATGCTCAAGGCAAGCCTGCCCGCCGGCATCAACAGCGAAAAAGTAAGGCCTAAGAGACGCAAGGCGGTTAGGCTAAATTCAACGAAAGCTCCTCCTTACCAAGGAGGGGTGACGCTTCGTCGGACGGGGTGGTTCTTCTCCCGCCAAAGACCGCTCACGAATGACCAAAACACCATAATCACTCTCCTCGCGGCCAACAACAACGAAATGCTCTTCACCGACGTCCTCGAACAAGCCAACGTCGGTGCCTCGCCGCTCAATACCTTAGCAAAACGCGGGATCGTCGAGATCTATATCCAAGATGTCGATCGCGATCCGCTGAAGGACGCCAAGCTGCCCGAACGCGACGATTTCACGCTTACTGCCGAACAGCAGACTGCGCTCGACGCGATCACGACGGCGATCGGCGACCACGACAAATTCAAGGCGTTCCTCCTACACGGCGTTACCGGCAGCGGCAAGACCGAGGTGTATATCCGAGCGATGCGGCATGCTCTCGATAACGGCCGAAGCGCAATGATGCTGGTGCCCGAGATCGCTCTGACGCCTGTGTTCTCGCGAAGATTGCGTGCCGTTTTCGGCTCGGAGGTCGCGATCCTCCATTCAAACCTCAGCACGGGCGAACGCTACGACGAATGGCGTCGCATCCGCCGCGGCGACGCCCGCATCGCGATAGGCACGCGCGCGCGGTCTTTGCACCGCTGGAGAACATCGGCCTCGTCATCGTTGACGAAGAACACGACCCGTCGTACCGCCAGCACGAATCGCCGTTTTACAACGCCCGCGATGTTGCAGTAATGCGAGCCAATCTCGCCGGAGCGGTCGTCGTTCTCGGCTCGGCAACGCCTGCGATGGAATCGTTCTATAACGCCCAGACCGGCAAATACACATATCTTCGCCTGCCCGACCGCATCGGCGGACGCGGCCTGGCGACGGCGGAGTTGATCGATATGCGTGACGTTTTCAAACGCTTTGGCAAGGACGTTGCGTTGTCGCCAGAATTGCTCGAAGCAATTACCGAAACGCACACACGCGGTGAACAGGTCATCATCCTGCTCAACCGACGCGGATTTTCGCAGTTCGTGCTGTGCCGCACCTGCGGCGAAACGCTCACATGCCCGAACTGCGACATCACGCTCACCTTTCACCGCGGTGATGACAAACTGCTCTGTCATTACTGCAATCACCGCGAACGCTCGCCCAAGAGTTTGCCCGCATTGCCAGAGCGAATATCTCTATTTCGTCGGCGAAGGCACCGAGAACATGCCGATCAGCTCACGAAAAAGTTCCCGAACATGCGGATCGCACGCGTCGACCGCGACACGATGGCGCACAAAGGCGAGATCGAAGACGTCCTGCTCAAATTTGCCGCAGGCCATCTGACATGCTCGTCGGCACCCAAATGATCGCCAAAGGCCATGATTTTCCGAACGTCACCTCGTCGGCGTCATTTCGGTTGATATCGGTTTAGGTTTGCCCGATCTTCGCAGTGCTGAACGAACATTCCAGCTCATCACCCAGGTCGCTGGCCGTGCCGGCCGCGGCAAACAGGCCGGAAAGGTCCTCATCCAGACCTATTACCCCGAACACTACGCCCTCAGACACGCTAAACAACAAGACTATGAAGGTTTTTATGCCGAAGAGATAAAATTTCGCCAGCGTCTAGGCTACCCGCCGTTCTACGTCCTCGCGTCGATCCTCATCAAACACCGCGACCACGCCTACGCCTCAAAACAGGCCAATACCTTACGCCGGTCATTGGACCATGCCGCCAAGAGTATCGACTCTCCTGGTCTCCGTGTCTCCAAGTCTCCAAGTCTCCGAATATTAGGCCCCGCCCCCGCATCGCTCTCGCGCTAAAGAACGAATTCCGCCTCCAGATCATCCTCAAAGGCTCGACCCGCCGAACCTTGCGGAAACCCTAAACATCGCCCTCCTCGACGCCGAACACCAAGGCTGCGACCTCCGCACAATCAACGTCGAGATCGACCCGGTTAATCTAATGTAGTTTGCACAAGCCCCACCTTAAGACAGGCGAAACCTGCGAAACAGATCTTAGTGACTATTGATCAAGAAGAGAATCGGGTGGTTCGAAGACGAGATTGTGAGCGTGGTCATAGCTGATTGACTCTCCGAAATTAGAGTTCCAGAATGCATCTTCTCGATGGGACTGAAGAACTAGCTCTTCGGTGGTTAGATGATCATATTTCTTCGATAACCCATTCCAAGAACCTCAATTGACGGCACTTAAACTACTTGTTTCGGGACGATATGATTTTTTCGGCAGGATTATTCGAGCCGGTTTACCCTTTGAAGTAATATTCTTTACTCTGATCTCACCTTTCTTCTCCAGAGTCCTCAACGTGTTATCGTAATTTGGAAACAGAGGGCCATATTTGAGAGCGACATATTCAATTCCTGAGATGCCGCGCTTCGCTTTTCTAAAATAACTAAAGTCACTATAGAAAAGCAGTTTGTTAAGCCTTGTCGGATTGAGGTTTTTACCTTTCGATGCTAAATGAATGATCATCGCATCGATAGTTTCACCTGAGAATTTGCGGTGGCCATTAAATAGGCTTTCAGTTTCTTCGAACAATCCAGGCTGATAGATTCTCGTTCTTGGTTCCTTCCACGCTTTCAGATTCGGTTCTTCGAGAAGTCTCTCAAGCTCTTGTGCGGATTTGCTAGCGGACATGATCAACAATTCGCCATCGTCTTCCAAAATCTGTTCCCCATGTTTCTCAATTAAATATAAAACATGCTTCTTGACAACACTTTTTGAATATAGTGAGTCCTTCTCTTGTCGGAAAAAGATTTGAACGAACGTCACAACACGGTTGATCTGTTCCACGCGCGTTGTTTCTGAAAACGTAATGGTTTCCATAAATCTCGCCTCCGGGCAAATAAAAGCGTCCTTTTCTGGATAACTCGTATGTTAAACAATTGAACGATGACTGTAAATAGTTTTATTTCAGGTTTACTTCCGATTTAAATAAGTCTTTACATTTTTGCTTTTGCACGGATACTATCTTCCACACAACAAAAATACTGTGAGTTAACCACATGGCTCAAGGAAATCAAGACAAGAATTACTTGTTCCCCGTTTAATGTCACCGTTAATCCAAAGTGTTGTTCGCCAGTTAATATTTCGAGGAGTAGACCAACGCAATGAGTAAAACCACAGCCGTCATCTGTCCTAAATGCGGTAACGAATTCAATGTTGAAGACGTTCTTGCCCACGGTATCGAAGAAAAATTTCGTGAAAAATACAACGAAGACATTACCAATATTGAAAACAATATAAGGGCAAAGAAGACTTGCTTAATGAGCGAGAGCAGGAGCTTCGAGAACGAGAAGTGGAAATCGCCGAACAGATAGAAAAAAAAGCAATAGCCTTAGCCGCAGAGCGCGAGAAAGAATTGCGCGAGAAAATTCAAAGTGAAACCGAGGTGGAAAAAAACGCCCTCCTTTTCGATCTCGCCGAGGCACGTGAGAAACTCGCTGCTTCGTCAAAGATTTCAATTGAAAACGAAAGACTCAAACAGCAACTAAATACTCAAGAAACAGAACTAGAGCTCAAATACTCCAAATTGATGACGACTCAACTTCAGGAAGAGGTTGAGAAGGCTCAGAAAACCGCTAACGATGCCGCTGAAATGAAGCTTCGTGAGGCTAACAGAAAGGTTGAAGTTGCGAATGAGCAAGTCGCGGAAATGAAACGTAAGCTTGAGCAAGGCTCGGTTCAATTGCAAGGTGAAGTTCAGGAACTTGCAATCGAAGAGTTCCTACGGGAAACATTTCGTCTGGACACGATTGAAGAAGTTAAGAAAGGGGCGAGAGGAGCTGACTGTTTGCAGGTGGTGCATACACGGAAAGCAGAACCTTGGTTCCATCTACTTTGAAAGTAAGAGGACGAAGGACTTTCAGAAATCGTGGATTGAAAAGTTTAAGTCCGACATGCGTGAGAAAGGAGCCACTTTTGGCGTACTCGTGACTGAAGCGATGCCCGTCGGCGTAGATCGGATGGATTTGATCGATGGCGTATGGGTTTGTTCATATCATGAATTCAAAGGATTGAGTAAGGTTCTAAGAGAAACAATAACTTCACTTGACGGGGCGATGACAAGTCAGGAGAACAAAGGGGACAAGATGGAAATGTTGTATTCCTTTCTCACTGGAAACGAATTCAAGATGAGAGTTGAGGCAATTGTCGAAGGATTCACGGAAATGCAAACTGACTTACTCGCCGAACAACGAGCTGCAAAAGCTCAATGGAAGAAACGGGAAAAAAGGATTGAAAAGGTTCTCGAAAATACAATTGCAATGCATGGTTCAATTAGAGGAATCGCCGGAAAGGCCATCGCTTCGATTCAACTTCTTGAGTTACCTTCTGGAGAAGATGAATTAGACTCTGACTTGGTAACTAAAATTAAAATGAAATATTTCTTTCTACACGGCCAACGATCCATCGCGTTAGACGACGTTAATGGTGAGCAAAATATTTTTCTGGACAATGAGAATGTAACCGAAAGGCACGCTGGCGAGGATCTTGACGACTTAGGGGAAGAAAAAGATCCCGAACACAGTATCAAGAATTTTTTCGTAAACAGATAAAAATCTTATTATCCTTTCGGGAGCCGGAACATCAGTTGGAATTGGTGCTGACGAAAACCAGGGCTTGTTGATGTCACAGTTATGGGATGCGGCAGACGCAAAACTAACTAACGAGGCTTTTACAAAACTATGTTCTGATGTCGGGCATGACATCCAAGAAAAGAACCTAGAAACCTTATTATCCAAGGTCGATGGACATATTAATTTTGGACAAAACGCAGAAAAAGGTTGCTGAGCTTGAAGGACATAGAACAAGCCTTTTTTCGCTGATTATTGAAAAGTGCACTTTGAAGGGCCCGAAGGAGAAGAATGACTTTCCTCATGCAACTTTCCTCGACAAGATAACTCAACGAAAAGTCACGTTTCCTCGCGTCAAAGTCTTTACCCTCAATTACGATACGTTATTTGAACAGGCAGCAAATTTAATCCAGTCCGTGGTATTAGATGGATTTTCTTTTTTGAGTCCACGCGAGTTTAGCGGTCGTCAGTTTGACTTTGACATTGTCCAGAGAGAAAGAGTCGAATGAAGGATGAGGACAGTTTCATCTCAAGGTTGTTTCATCTTTATAAGCTACATGGTTCGCTGAATTGGGAAGATAATGACGGAAGAATTCAGATAAACGATACTCCGGCAAAGCCGTTGATGATATTTCCGCGAGAATCAAAATACGAGAATTCCTATGACCAGCCATTCTTTGAGATGATGGCAAGATTTCAGCAAAGCATTCGGCCTGACAGCACTGTTTTGGTCTGTATTGGGTATAGTTTTAATGACAAACACGTCAATGTTGCAATTAATGAAGCACTAGACCAGAATCCCGGATTTCAATTGATAATCGTAAATCTGAATATCAATCCAGAAAATACTCTGCTTTTTGCCCTACATCGAACAAGCAAAGTCTTCAGAAAGAGTGATGATTATTGATGAAAAATTCGAAGAATTTGCAAAGTGGTTTCCCGAAATCCAGACCTATGGATTTGAAACGGAATCAGAGAATAGGTTTAAACTGAATGACGCACAAAATTAATCCATTCGACCATAGCTATTTCTTAGGCTATGTTAGTCAGGTCTCACCACAGTACGTTAAGGTGCACTTTCCTACGTCCGTCTTGCTGAACGGATTTACACCTTGGTCAAGATTTTAATGAGGCCTTGTCGGTGCATTTGTAGTAGTTGAAGGTGATCGATATGGCTATCTAGGCCGTCTCACTGAACTTTCGCTCCCGAAAGTGAACGACTCGCATTGAACGAGAAGGCATTTCAGACCAGCGATTTCATCCCACGGGGAAAATAGAGATTTTACTGTCTTTCGATTTATTCAAACCCTTCGAGATTAGTATGGGTTTGGACGCTTATCCAAATATTGGAGCGAAGGTATTTGTTAGCTCCGGGAAGTTAGTTCAGGAATATCTTAGCGCCTTTGGTAAGCGACACGATGACGGGGATGTTCCGATGGCAAAGTTGGGACGGCTTATTTCAAATCCGTTGACCTCCGTTTCCTTGAAACTTCAAGCAATATTTGGACGGCATTGTGCGGTCGTCGGCACTACAGGCGGAGGAAAGAGTTTTACCGTCAGCAAATTAACTGAAGCATTAGTTAACGCTGGTGCAAAGACCATATTGCTAGATGCTACTGGCGAATATAAAGGCTTCGAGAATAACGATTACTGCATGAGCAACGTAATTGGCGAAGACTCTTTCCATTATCGAAAACCTGACGGTCTCAGACTTATTTGCCCTTTTGTTTCCATCCGGTCAAGTTCAACAACCGATCTTATTGGAAGCCGTACAGAGTCTAAAGATTGCGAATATTGCTCAGAGAAGAGCGCACAATGATTGATATCAACGATGGCATTTACATAAAGAACCAAAGGACAAAGAAACCCTGATCGACTTCTACAATGAATTTGTGCGGAAATAGAAAAAGAAAAACGCCGATTTTGACATTCTCAAGTTGGCTCAGCAATTGTGACGTGAATGTGTCTACGACTCTGCTAACTTTGGCAACGACATCACAAAAATGGGGAGATATCGACAAACGTGAATTTGAGAATAGCACGAGCCCTTTCTCAGAACGGAAACGCTTATTCAGGTCACCAAGTTTAACGGTGTGTTCGGATTCGACAAAGCATGCGGCGATGACTCAGAGTGTGCAAAGATCATCACTGATTTCTTAAACGATGATTCAAAGCATCTTCTTCGCGGCTTCGAGAAAGTAGGGTTTGAATTCCAATCTAGAGAAATATTAGCGAATTTTTAGGTCGATATTTACTGCTAGCCGCAAGAGCTGGGAAGTTCAAAGAAAATCGTTAACACTCTTCGCAGACGAGGCAATCAGTTCTTGAATAAGTCTGTCAAAGATGAATATTTCCAATCCGTAAGTCTTGATGCGTTTGATTCGATTGCTAAGGAATGTCGAAAACACGGATTATTTCTCTGCATAGCCACTCAAATGCCACGC
Organism: Acidobacteriota bacterium; assembly: GCA_016713675.1. Taxonomy (NCBI): domain Bacteria; kingdom Pseudomonadati; phylum Acidobacteriota; species Acidobacteriota bacterium. The sequence goes on along the minus strand of JADJOS010000001.1, from coordinate 2,495,400 downwards.
GATATTCCTCTCGGCACTTTGAGCCAAATGGGGACATTCATAGTTCACAGATTGATAAATCATAATGACAAAGAAGCAGTCGTTAATGCGTGTAGCTCGGCAAACAGAAATACTCTTGATTTCCTTCCAATTTTAGGAGAAGGCGAAGCTATTTTAACTGGCGTAGATTTTCCTATGCCAATCATGATGAAATTTGATCTTCCAATATGTGAACCAGATTCTCGAACTCCTAAATTTAAATAATCCATTTTCGACCTTAATCCAGTCGCATTAAATAATGCTTGACACCTAAAAACTCACGTCTGATATGCTTCCGTCGTTGATTTTTTAATGGTCTCTGGAAAGCCGGGTTTGTTGGTAAGGCACGGTGAGGTTGGGATGTTTTAGTTAAAGCTGATCGTTTGCATCCTGCGTGATCGGTGTACTTTTTTGGACAAGGCGACAAACTGCTCACACGCTTCCACGGCGGACTTTAGACTTCCGGTACATTAGCCTCACAAACTCAGCAAAATTCATGTCAGAAGTCGGACACGCTAGGAATTTGCAGAATTTCCAGTCGTTGATCTCGTTTGTCACGGGCTACGGTAGTGTTTACAAACCGTCAAATGCACAGATCGAGCTCGCACAATTGACAGCGGCATTCTCGCTCGCGGATACTGCGATGGACGACGTGACAGTCAAGCTCGGCATCAGCAAGACCTCTATCAATTCGCGGCAGAATGTTTTCGCACCGCTCCAGACCACGGTCGCACGTTCGGTGAACTATTACGCTTCGACCGGAGCCGCTGAAAACTCGATCGCCGATGTTAAGAGCCTCAAGCGAAAGATCGACGGCAAACGTGCATCGCCCAAACCTGTTGACGATCCGAACACGCCCGAGAACGAGGCCGACGCCGCACATTCGGCAGCTCAGACAAGCTACACACAGCGTGTCGAACATCTCGACAATATCATCGCCATTTATCAGGGCGATCCGCTCTACATTCCGAATGAAGCCGACCTTACCATCGCTGCCCTGCAAGCACTTTCGACATGAAATTTGTCAGATACGAAGATTAGCGGGCGAAAATCGTCAGTGATCGAGCTTCGGCAAAGCGTTATCGAGCGTCGTTCGTATGGAAAAGATGCGGAAACAAAACGTTATTTTGCTTCCGCATTTGGTTATGTCGTGATGTTCAGCGAGATATTTCGTCTACGCACAAGGTTATTTCCTTTCCGCAAAGAGTTATTTCTGCTGTTTGTATCTTGCTGCAAAACATTATCTCGCGATGTTCGTTTGATACCTTGCTACCGCAACTTGTTATCTCGCGATGTTACTTGTCTTCCGACTCACGTACGAACAGTTCTTCGAGCGATTGTTTGACCGGATGGATCGAGGCGAGGCGGCCGCCTTTTTGGCGTGTGATGTTTAGGACGGCGTCGATGTCCGATTCGTCTAGTATTTGTATGTTCGCACCGTTCGGTTTTGGGATGAACGTCGCACCGGCGATGAATTCGATTCCTTCACGTATCGCGTCTGCGGCGACGCCCTGAATACTGATCTCGAGTGCCCGCGAGTCTTCGCCGCTAAGCAGTTCGTTGAGGTTGCCCGACGCCGAAAGCTTTCCGTTTCTCAGTATCGCGACCTCGTCACACAGGGCTTCGATGTCGGACAAGATATGCGTGGACATAAAGACCGTTGTTCCCTTGTCACGAAGCGATGCGATCAGTTCGCGTATCTCCCTTCGCCCGACAGGGTCGAGGCCGCTCATTGGTTCATCGAGAAACACGATCTCAGGATTGTTTATCAGCGACTGTGCGAGGCCTACACGCTGCAGCATTCCCTTAGAGAACTTTCTCAATTGTTTCTTCCAGTCTTTCTCATCGAGCCCAACAGCGGTCAACAGTTCCGAAGTCTTTGCCGCGCGTTTCGATCTATCGAAACCAAACAGCTCACCGAAGCAATCCATCAGTTCTCGAGCGGTCAGATAATCGTAAAAGTATGGATTCTCCGGGCAATAACCGATCCGCCGATGCATTTGCACGTCCGCAATGTCGCATCCCAGTATCTTCGCCGAGCCTGCGGTCGGAAACTGCAGCCGCATCAGCGTCTTGATCGTCGTGGTCTTGCCCGCGCCATTGCCGCCCAGGAACCCAAAGATCTGCCCCGGCCGCACATTCAGCGTCAGATCGTCGAGAGCCCGCACTTTCTTTTTCCGCCAAAAGCCGGTCTCGTAATCCTTTGATAAATTCTGTATCTCGACTGCGTATTCCATAGACATTTCCGGACCCGAACTCTAATATGGCGAGATCGGCGACTTCTCAAGGTCGAGTGTGGCCTTGCAATTCTCCTTATCAAGCAAATACGGAACGTCGCTCGGATCGACCAGCCGTCGTGCACCATCGATCTTGAGCGATCGCCCGTCAGGCAGCTTCAATTGGGTCAGAACCGCTCCGACCTCGCCGAAACTATTCGCACATCTGCCGCGTTCTTTTCCTTGAAATCTACCAACACACGGTCGATCGCATCACGGTCGTCGAGCGAATCGACCTGCATCAGCCGCCGTTTGGCGGTAACGGCCACTGATTCATCCTGCGCATCGGCGAGCATCTGCGTGTACATCGCCCGTGACGTCGAACGGCTGCCGCCTTCGGTTTTCATCGCGGCGGACATCAGCTTCATGAACGGTGAAGCACCTTCGATCTGCGCGCCCTTTGCGTAGATATCTGCCGATTCGTCATAGCGCTTCAGCTTCCAATAGATGTAGCCGAGATGTTGGTACAGGCGCCATTCGTTCGGGTTGTTCTCGATTCCCTTTTTAGCGATCGCAATGGCCTTTTCCTCGTCGATCGCCGGCAAGATCACGGCACCATACGCATAAGCCGCAGTAAAATGCGGGTCGAGGTCGGTCGCATTGTCGAGAGACGGATAGAGCAGGCGTGGATTGAGTTCGCGCAGGTCGTCGATGTTGATATCGGTCTTAGAATTCACAATCTTGCCGCCGATATACTGCAGCGACCGCATCCAATACCAGTCCGCCATCAGGCCTTCGAAGCCAAGCGCAAAGCCTTTCAGCTTTGAGCCGTTCATTGCCAGATCGCTGTCATCGTAACCGGCGGGCATTTCCGGTCGATTACGGTCCATATATCCGCTCAGCCCTATCACTGCCGCGAATCCTGCGACGATGATAACGGCAGGCAATATGACCGATCTGAATGCGTTCGAACTCATCATTTGAAATTCCGGCGGCTGAAAATAACGCCTGTTATCGTCATGATAATTACGTCATAGACGAGGGCATACGCGGCAGCACTTCCGATCCAGGCAAGTGTTGGCGCGTCACCGTTGGCACTGTTCGCGATAAAACTGAAATTGGATAGATTTGGAAGCAAAACGTAGACTGCCGTGAAAAGCCACACCGCCGATCTCGAGCCTAAACTGGTCGCAAGATCAAGCAGCGAAGAGCTGAAATGACCGGATCAAAAATACAAAGAAAGTGAGTAATGCCGAAAGGGCAGGTGTCGAAAACGATGAGAACATGATCGCCACCGCCGTAACGATGGTGAGTTCCAGAAAGATCAGCAAAACAGCCGCCCAAACGCCTTCCGATCAAGCGTCCGCCGCCTACGTAAACGAGAGCCAGCGTGACGCCAATGCCCATTATCACGACATTTACAAGCAATGCGAGACAAAGCCCGAGATATTTGCCGATGATGAATTCCCCGCGACCAATGGGCTTCGAAAAAGATCGAATATACGGTCCGCTTTTCGATCTCTTTCCACACCAAACTGACCCCGACAAATATCGCGATGAAAGGCACCAAACAGCAGCACCGAGCTAAGCCCGAGGTTAACGATCACGCGTGATTCTTGTCCGGCGGTCAATTCGCCGAGAAATATCGCACTTGCTGTGATCAGCAGAACGAAAATGATCAGATTGTAAAGTATCCTGTCACGAACGGCCTCGCGAAACGCATTTTTCGCGATGGTCAAGATCCGGGGCAGGAATCCTGTTCCTTCGTTAGGCATAGTTGAAGTTGATTAGTGTTCGCATTGACGACAGACCAGGGCTGTCAACGCAAATCGTATGTTATCACAAATTTGATCGTATTTGAGCCCTCAAACAAGCGGCCAAGTCGACATCTATTCATTGGCCTCACTGGCGGCCGGCGTCGGTTCAACATAATTTCGGACCGCGTCCTGCGGCACAAGTTCCGCCGGAGGTGCAATGTTCTCATCGGTCTGAGCCAGGTAGTATGCCTCAACGCTGCCCTTTTTCACTAAATGATACCAACCGTTTGCGTTCCGCAGATCAACATCTCTTGAGATCTGAAACTGACGCTCGGCATCAACGGATCTGCCCTGCTTTTCGAGAAAAACCGCGTACTCGGTTCGGAGATAGATCGAACGCGGATAAACTCTCAACGACTCTTCAAATGTTGCCTCGGCCTCGTCCATAAGGCCTGCCAATATCTGCTGTTTTGCTAATGAAGAGTATGTCAATGCCATCCCGATCCCGTTATCGATCGCCCTGCGGGTATTGATCGCTGCTTTGTCCGGCTCATTGTCGGCTGTATTTCGGGCGGCATTAGATAGATGTAGTCCCGCATATTCCGGAGCCAACGCACGAGCGATGTCATAGTGGTAATGAGAAACGACAGTGTCTCCGGTCTTTTCAGCCTGGTCGACATTGTATTCGGCAATTATCTTCGAAGAACAATAACCGCCCATCAGCAATGTGATCGCCCAAAACGCTGCATATATTGGCCCTTTAATGCGAAATCCACGAGCCGATCCACTCAAACGTCGCTCATTCTTTGAAAGCTCGTTGACGGCGATCGCAAAGACCATAAAGAAGACGACTCCGTTCTGGGCGGACCTGAACGAAAAGGAACTTACCATCGAACTAAACGCGAACGCACATTCCCGCTGCCGACGCCCACAACATCGGCGAAGATCTGTACCGCTTTTTTACCAACGTCCGGACAAAGTAAGCTCCAAAGATCACGAACGGCACTAAAACAAGGATAAGCCCGATCACACCCAACTCGGCAGCGATCTGTATCGGTTCATTGTGGGCTCGTTCGAAAATGTAATCTTCGCCGGGCTCATCTTTAGGGTCGTCTGGATTCGACAGTCGGTATCTTATGCGAGAGGCGTTGAGTTTTATCCCAAAATTATCGGCCCCTGCACCGACGATCCAATTGTCAGCAAACATCTGACCACCGAGTCCCCAAGAAAAGACCCGAAACGCGGTGGTCGTTCGCGTCGGATCATTGGCACCGGTAATATAATCCGTCGTCGCGGGCACATCCGATGTCACGGAGAAAAATCCTGAAACCCAACGGTAAAAACGACCCATATCACCGCACTTATTGCGATCCGCCGTCGAAAAAACCCGAGGAGAGAAGACCAATGAGCCCACAAAAAAGAAAATAAATCCGAGCAGCCCGCCTAGAAACGCACCCTTGCTGAGTGACAGCATTATTGTCATCCAGCTGAGGATCGCCCCGCACGCAAATAAGAACTTTAGCGAACGCTTATTCGCGTAAACAGAAAGAGCCCACATGATGGGAGAGATCGCCGCGAGCATTTCTGCATATTTGCCATAACGGATACGGATATATCCTTCGTTCAACTTGAAATCCGCCAACGTCAAATAATCAAACAAACAAAGCACGCCCAGGAATATGCTCAAAATTGTGATCGTCGATATTATGAACCGGTTCTTCGGATCGTTCCCCAATAGGGCAGTAAATACAAGAAAATATACGAGATAGACCGACCAAAGGAGTGTATGGTGAGCCGCTCCGTCAACCACGCCCCCCAAATGAAGGATATTCCGCTCCACGCTATGAATCCCACGATCGGGAAACTAATGTATCTAACTATGAGATCTGATCGAAGTTGAGCGAATCCGTCACCTCTGATGGAACGCAGAGTAAAAAAGAAGGATCACCAATAAGGCTGCCGTCAGCATTGTTTCGGCCTTGAATGGCAAATTGACCGGAATTGTAGGCTGAGGAAGCGGGAAAAGGATCGTCAAAAGTGCAACCGAAAGCAGGATCGGCACAACGAGTGCCACGATCCCGCTCCCGGTACTGCTGCGAAGAGTAATTCGATCTAAAATGGACATTGATCTTAATTCAGTTATCTCAGGCTCGAACCCTCGAAGTGAGATTCTACCACGAGCGGCAAGATCGAAAAAGGAGATCCGCTGTTCGGATCTCCATCACCTCATGACCTAAAGCGATCGCTTCTTAGATCTTCGTTTCCTAAAACCAAAAGCGGGAAACATTGCTAAAATGTTTCCCGCGTCAGTTTTATTCACTAAGCAACTAGTTGCTGAGTGGTGTACCTGCGTTGACCGCGACGCTGTCTGCAAAGTGCGTGAGCGTTGTATCAGCCATGATGACGCCTGCGGTAGCAACACCGAATTTGCGTGAACCCGTTGCTGTCACGCCGGTCGTGGATGTCGGAATAGCCGAATACCAGAACACGGCAGGTGTGGTCGCAGTTGCAGCAGTGCTGCCGCCGACGTAAGCATAGCCGCTCTTGGTTGCGGTTGCCAAAACACCATCGATCAGACCATTCGTTCCGAGCTGCGAGAGAGCAGTCGTGCCGCTGGCACCGACACCGGCATAGCTGCCGTTACCGTAGGTCGAAGCATAGGTCATCTGTGCGCCGCAGAGTACGCATAGCGGAAACGGTTGAACCTTCATTAGCACTGCGGCGTGCGGCCAGCAGGTTGGGAATAGCGATAGCGGCGATGATGCCGATGATCACAACAACGATCAAGAGTTCGATAAGCGAGAAGCCCTTTTGGTTTTTCATTTGTAAGTTCACAATCTCCTAAAATATTTGAAATCTGTTGTACCTTTCCAGGCAGCCGTATCTAATACAACCGGCGTGCCATTCGGTGACATCTGCACGCATACAGAGATAAGTGCCTTATTTACGGGGTTTATGCAGTATTAAACTGTGGGAAATACAGTGAGGCGAGAGGGAAGAAACGGGGTAAATAACAGTTTTTGGTAACTATTAACTGACAAAAAATGTCAATAATGCCGTTGAAACCTAAGATTTAGAAGAGCGAACGTTGTTCGATCAGTCCGAAGTTCGCATTTGCGCTGATAGCGAACGAATACTGTGCTTATCAAGCAGGTGTCGCAGCGACCTGACGGGCATTTGAAGAAGCTCCGCCGCCTTGGTTTGATTTCCTGAAGTTTGGCGGAGGGCCTCAACGACATAAGTCTTTTCGAGGTTTTCAAGATGACTGACAAGATTGATGCCGTCTTCCGGCAGATCGAACTCAGCCTTAATTCGTTCCGGGTTGTAATTAGTAATGTGGTCCGGTAATCGTTCGGGTTGAATCTCTTCACCGCGTTCCAGAGCAACCGCTCGTTCGATCGTATGTTCCAGCTCACGGACATTCCCATGCCACGCATAATTCTCCAAAAGCTGCATGGTGACCGGCGACAGGGTGAGCGTTTTCTTGCTCTGATCGCAAAACTTACGCATGAAATGATCGACGAGCTCAGGGATATCCTCGGCACGGTCGCGAAGCGGCGGAAGATGAATCGGAATAACCGAAATTCGATAGAACAGATCCTCGCGAAATGTCCCGTCGCCCGACATTTGCTTGAGATCCCTATTCGTAGCGGCAATGACCCGCGCGTCGATGACCAATTCGTCGTGAGCACCGACCGGCCGCACACGTCGTTCTTGCAGTACTCGTAATAGCTTGACTTGCATTGCCGGTGACATCTCGCCGATCTCATCCAGAAAGATCGTTCCTTTATCTGCAGCCTCAAATAAGCCCTTACGATTAGTATTAGCACCGGTAAACGCACCCTTGACGTAGCCGAAAAGCTCAGATTCAAGAAGTGTTTCAGTAAATGCTCCGCAGTTGATCGATATAAATGGACGCTCGCCTCGCGGGCTTTGGTCGTGGATAGCACGTGCGACAAGTTCCTTGCCTGTTCCGCTCTCACCGGTGATCAAAACTGTCGATTGTACTTCGGCAACCGTCTCGATCATCTGAAAGATGGAATCCATCTTCGACGAAGTGCCGACAATGTTCTTGATGCTGCCGCGATCTCGCTGTGCCCGTTTGAATGCTCGATTCTCAACGATCAACTCCTGTTTCTCAAGCGTCTTGCGAACGATCAATTTTAGTTCTTCTACATCGAACGGTTTCTGAATGAAATCGTCGGCACTGAGTTTGAATGCTTCTCTGGCAGTTTCCACCGACGCGAATGCGGTCATTAGGATGACTCCGAGATCCGGTAGTGTCTCGCGAACAGCACGGAGCATCTCGATGCCGTCCATATCCGGCATTTTAACATCTGAGATAATCACGTCGGCGGGCGATTCTTGCAGCAATTCGATAGCCTGGCGGCCATTCATCGCGGTGCGGATCTTGTGACCGTCGCTATCGAAAACAAGGCTCAACAGTTGGCGGTAACTTTGCTCGTCATCAACAATTAGTATATTTGCCATTTGATTTAAGGTTCGTAAACGGACCGGCCCAATTAGACCATCTTCATTTTCACAAATCCAAAGAGCTTAATTCAAGGTGATTTTGTGTTCGAATCGTGATCTACCTTAAGAAACTGTTTTAATTTAGTAGTTCCTTCAGCATTATCGGCCTTTTCGGGTATTTCAGCGCCTGCTGATCGATTTTCTCTGGGCAATTCGATCGTTATGACGCTGCCGCTTCCTTCAATGCTCCGGACATTTATAGCTCCGTTATGATCTTTGACGATCTGGTAAACGATAGAAAGCCCGAGGCCGGTGCCGCCGGTGGTTGAATTGGCGAAGGGTTCGAATAATTGTTCCACCTGTTCCTGAGACATCCCGCGGCCTGTATCTTCGAGAACAATTCGCACTCGGTTGGTAGGTAGTGTCTCGAGCCTGACCCTGAGCGTCCCACCGTCGGGCATCGCTTGGATCGCATTACGCCAGATTCCAGAATATTTGCTTCAGCTGTGACGCATCAGCGGCAATTACTGTGCGATCCGATCCGGATTCGTCAATAAAATTATGACCGTCGTGAACATCGGGACTATGCTTTAGCAGTTTGAACATCTCTCGTATCGCTTCAGCGACATCCATATCAGAGAAATTTGTCGCCGCTGGACGGGCATAGTTGAGAAAATTCGTGATTATACTGTTCCAGGCGATCAGACTCTTTCAGAATTATCTCCATCAGTTCCGCTTGAGTTGAACCGCGCGATGTGCTCGATTCGAGCACTTGTATCGCCACGCATAGCACCGAGTGGATTTCGAATCTCATGGGCCAGACCGGCCGCCACTCGGCCTACCGCTGCCAGCCTATCCTTCCTTCGAACGCTTTCTTCCATCGAACGGATCTCAGTAAGGTCCTGAAAGGTAATAATAAGGCCGGTCGCTTGATTATTCTGCGAAAACAACTGCGGAAACGCCATATCCAATGCGAACAGCAAATCCGTCCGGCGTGTGGAGGTCAGCTTCGAATCGCGGAGCTTGGTCGCCCGCGGAAACGGCCTCAAGCGACAATTTGATCGGTTCGTGGATGTTCCCGAATAGCTCGAATATCGATCTGCCGCGTACTTCTTCTGCACGGTAACCGGTTATTTCGGTTGCCGCCGCATTGAAAGTGTAGATCTTTCCATCAAGGTCGGTAGTGACTAGGCCTGAACGGATAGACTCGATTATTCGCTCGTGAAGTACGCGTAAACTAGCTAATGTTTCGGCCGTTTCTTTGAGTTCTTCGCCCGACGACCGACGATCTGACAACCTCGAGGCAAGTAAACCGACTACCAGAAAGGCGACGACGTGAAAGCTAACGATCTGGACCACTTTCGCCGTCGGCTGACCAGAAATTGCTGACTCAAATATCCCGTTAACGGACAGCATCGCGAGTGTCGTGAGCAACGCAACGCTAATTACGGCCATAAAAAGGGTCCATAAAGGCCGAAGAAAAAAACTGGAAACACTGATCAGGACGATATAGAGACTTATATAAGGAGAAGTAAGATCACCTGTTCGCCAAACCAACCACGTTACCAATAAGGCGTCAAACAGGAATTGAATTTTCACCTGCTGTGAATAACGTCGTTCGATAATGCGAAGTAAGAAAAAATAAACTATCGTCAGTCCGACCGAAATTAGGAATACCAGGAACAAGCCTTGAGGAAACATCTCCCAGGACAACTGCAGCCGTCCGCTGTTCCATATCCAGATCGTCACAAGCAGCACGAATATCACCATTAACCGTCCAATGATGAGAGTCTGAATACTCTGCATCTTCTTTGAATTTGCGGTTGTTGATTTTTCGTCTAAACTGTTCATGCAGACCGTTTAAGCCTTATGTCAAATCAAACGGAACAGGACGTTTCACCACTGTACGACGAACGCCCTTGGGGCAGTTATACCGTTTTGGACGATGGTGATTACTTCAAGGTGAAAAGAATCGAAGTGCTGCCGGGAAAGCGTCTCAGCTATCAGCGGCATTCGCGACGGGCCGAACACTGGTTCGTCGTCCGCGGCACTGCTAAAGTAACATTAAACGGCAAGGAAATTCTAGTCCGAGCCGGCGAGGCCGGTCGATATCTCTGCAGAATCGGCACACCGCGTCGAGAATCCGACCCGTTGGGTAATCTCATCTTTATCGAAATTCAGACCGGCGACTATTTCGGTGAGGACGATATCATAAGGCTCGACGACGACTTTGGCCGCGTCTGAACAGATTCAGTTCGTACTTGTTCGGCCCAATATCTCTTCCACGGCATTCCCAAAGTGATTTGCGATCACCGTTGGCTGCACTTCGAGCAGTTTCTTTTGTTCGGGCCGTAACCGGTCAAAACCATTGCAGTACTTAGGTTTCCGTTCCATCCGGTTTCGATATCGATCTTTTTGTCACCGACCATCCACGATCGTTCTATGTTGATCTCAAAGTCAGCTTGCGCCGCTTCGATCATTCCTAATCCGGGCTTCCTGCAAATGCAGCCCTCGTCCGGCAAATGCGGACAAAAATAAAATGCGTCGATCGCACCTCCGAGCTCGATTTGCATCTGATCGTGGATCTTATGCATATCCGTCTCGGTATAAATGCCCTGGCCTATACCCGACTGATTGGTCACCACGATTACCAGATATCCGGCATCTTTCAACGCCCGAATTGCCGATACCGAAAATTCGAATACCCGCAGATCCTCAACGCGCGACAAAAAATTGACCTCTTCGATCAACGTGCCGTCACGATCAATAAATATTGCCGATTTTGTCATTTAGTGTAACAATTGAATTTCGCTGAGAGCATCGGCATCATTTCGATGATTAGTGTCCATAGTTCTAAATGCTTGGTCAAATACACGATCGACCGTTATACGGGTCATACACCTGTGATCGATCGGACATTCTCGCAACATACACGGCGAACATTCCACTGGTTCTCTCATGACCATCGAATTCCGGGAAAACGGAGCGGTTGTTTCCGGATCTGTCGGGCCAAATAGGACAATGGTCAGGGCGCCGACTGCGGGAGCCAAATGTGCCAGGCCCATATCGTTCGAGATCATCAGATCGATCTCACTAAAAATGGCGGCAACCTCATCGATGCTTGTCTTGCCGACAATACTTATCGGCTTATTAGAGGCCAATGACGCGACAGATTTGGCAACATCCACCTCATCCTTAGATCCAACAAGCAAAACATTTACGTCCAATTCCGCCTGCAGACGATCGCTCAACTCGGCGTATCGCTCTGCCGGCCAACGCTTTGCACGCGAATTCGTCGAACCGACACCAAGGGCAACAGTCCTTTTCGACAGATCGACCCCACAGTCGGTCAACTGTTCGCGCGCCGCAAATTGCCGTTCTTCTGAGATCTCGATCGTCGAGTCGAGAACACTATGCATCACTGTTTCCCGGCCGAGCACAGCCTTTTCGATGTCAATGCCGATTCGAACGAGTTCGGAAAAAGCACTGCAAGATCATAACCATCTTCTCTCAGGAACTGCGAGTTATCCAAAATGTCTTTGATCACCCATTTATGCTTGTCATATGTCACGATCTCGTCGATGAATGAAGCGTCGCGAAAAACGCCTTCCGCCCAGGAACGCGTATGCAGCGTGATCTTAGCGTCCGGAAAGATCCGACGCAATTCACGCATCGCCGGAACGGACATAACGGCATCGCCTATCCAGTTGGCCCCGCGAACAAGGATTTTCTTAATATTCGGCTGCATTCGGCTAAAAGAGCGTTCTTAGTCCATCCTCGAGAGAAATCTTGGGCGTCCAACCCAATTCCTGCGATACACGCCCAAGATCAGTTACAAAATTGAATGGTGCGGGCGACGGCAGCGGATTCTCTTCATCAACGACTGCCTGAAGACCCGAAACCTTTTCCATCATAGTGATCAGATCTCGCAGCGAACATGCATTTCGTGCTCCACCGCCCAGATTGTAGAGGCCATGGCGAATGATCGAATCGGCAAAGGCACTACATGCCTCCGAAAAGTCGTCTACGTGAAGCAGGTCACGTCTTGGCAAACCGTTTCCGGGCAGACGCAATCGTTCGCCTTTGTTGACCGCATCAACATAATGGCCAACGAAATTTGGAGAATTCCCTTCGCTCAGTGGTGCATACACTGTCGATAGCCGAAAAATACACGAACGAAAGTTTCGCGTATTTGCATAATATTCCACGTATCTCTCGGCGATCAGTTTTGACCATTCGAGGGCAGATTGCCCCGAATAATAGGTCTGGCAAGTTTCAGGCACTTCAGAAAAATTATCGGCAAACCTGCCGTAAACATCTTTGGTCGATGCGAAAACAAATACCGCGTCTTTTTTGACTTCCCGGAGAACATTGATCGTTCCTTCGACGTTTGTCCGGAAGACTTGATCGGCGGCATCCGGCGATTTGTTCAGTTCGGCCGCGAGATGTATGACGACGTCATAATCAGCGACGACCTTAACATCGTCCGCTTCCAAGATATCGAGGCCCGAGTGTCGCGAAAGGTCGTCGGCATTAAGAAAACGCCGTACGTGCGTGCCGAGATATCCGGTGCCGCCAGTGACAAGTGTCCTCATTGCTTATCTATTTGCCTCGACCAAACGCTGTACCGATTCAGCCTTTCCGATAACGATCAGGAGATCACCGTCCTCGATCATCGTGTCGCCTTTTGGTTGAAACGCCAGTTCCCCGTCCTTGCGACGGACCGCCACGACGATCAGGCTCAATTCGCTCATAATGTTCGTGTCCTTGAGCAATTTGCCGGCGTACGATGATGCCGCGTCGATCGCCACCTCTTCAAACACAAGATCGAGCGATTCGGCTACGATCGAGTCCATAAAATCAGCGATCGCAGGCTTTAACAAAGCTCTTGCCATCGATTGGCTGCCAATTATCGTCGGGGCGACCACGCGGCTTGCTCCTGCCCGGATCAGCGTCGGCTCCGCCTGTTCCTCCACGGCTCTCGCAACGATATGCAGGGCCGGATTTAGGCCGCGGGCCGTCAATACAACATAAACATTCGCCGCGTCATCAGGCAGGCAGCTTGCAAGCCCTTTTGCGTTTCGAACGCCTGCCTTGATCAAATTCTCCTCAGACGTTGCATCGCCGACAATGATATGCGAAACACCGTCATCGACCTCGTTTAGCCGATGTTCGTCGCGCTCGATTATAACGTGCGGCAGATTTTGGCGTTCGAGGTTGCGCAAGATCCGTCGGCCAACTCGACCGGCTCCGCAAACGATGTAGTGTCCTTCTAGCTTTTCCATCTCTTTCAATTTCCGGCGGCGGTCCAGACCATGCACCATTTCTGACTGGATAACGGCCTGAGCCAACACGGTCAGGGCATACAGAACCGTGCCGGCACCGGTCAACATTAATAATATCGCGAAAAACCGCCCGCCTTTAGTGACCGGCGTCAGATCGCCATAACCAACGGTCGTTACGGTTTGTGCTGACGTATAAAAACTGTCGAGCCACGAGAATCCCTCAAAATATCGAAATCCCGATGCACCGACCACAATAATGAAACCGACGATCACTGCCGCAAATGCCAGCCGCCGGCGAATGATGTGACTTAAAGTGGCGAGGATTCCGACAGTCATAGCCAAGAATTAGTTCGACATTACGGGGCAATACTCGCTAGAATATTAAAGGCACCCGCCGAGATGATAATCTCATTTCGTCTTCGTATTTCCAACCAGTAGATGCAGGATAACTTACCAGCGAAAACAACTCGTTCAAAGATGCCGCCGAAAGGCTGGGTAAATGCGCGTCGAGGTAGTGTTTACAAGGCTCCGCCTCCGTCGCGGTTCCGCCGCATCCTGAATAAGATCTTCAATCGCTACACTCTTGTGGCGTTTCTTATCCTACTGATCACGTCGTTTCTAATGTTCACGTATTTCTGGTTTGAATTCTCGGATCGCATTGACCGCAAACTGCTGAGCGGCGAGGTCTTTACGCCCTCTGCTGGCATTTACTCGGCACCGAAAACGCTTAAGGTCGATGAAGGTATCTCGCTTCAAGGGCTGATAGATTATCTGAAGACCGCAGGATACATCGAAAAGAACAACAAGGCCGACGCATCACGAAGTCGTTATGCCGTTTCTGCCGAGGGTGATGTCGTAAATATCGAGCCGGGAGTTACCGGTGTGATCGATGGCAAAAAGGTATTTCCGACGGTCGCCGTTAAGTTTAAGAAAGATCTAAAATCGGTCGCTGCGATCGGTGATATCAATACGAATGAGCAGATAAAAGAGGTACGGCTTGAGCCTAAGATGCTCAGTTCGATCGCTGCCGAAGGTGATGGCCGCCGTAAGACCGTCACTTACAACGATCTGCCCCCGCACCTGATCAAAGCGATCACCGTCACCGAAGATCGTGCCTTTTTTGAACACTATGGTGTCAATTTCCGTGGCATCGCACGTGCTCTTTGGCGGCGTTACGACGGCGAAGAGAACACGCCTTTGTCGAATCAGGGCGGTTCGTCGATCACGCAGCAGTTGATCAAGAACACGGTCCTGACAAACGAACCGACGCTCGAGCGAAAGGCCAAAGAGGCAATGATGTCGATCATCCTTGAGACGCGTTTGACCAAAGAAGAGATCTTTACGCTCTACGCGAATCAGATATATCTCGGCCAGCAATCGGGTGTGTCGATCTATGGCGTCGGTGAGGCGGCAAATGCCTATTTCGGGAAAGATGTGTCGCAGCTTTCGCTATCCGAAGCCGCGTTTATAGCGGGAATCATCCGCAGCCCGAACCGCTATAACCCTTATAAACACCCCGAAAAGGTCAGAGAACGCCGTAATCAGGTGCTTGAATCAATGACCGAGACCGGCGACATTACGCCTGAGAATGCTACGGTCGGAAAGCTCGACGCTATCGTCCTCAAACAGATCGATAACCGCAAAGATCTGCAAGGAATGCCCTATTTCTCGCAGTTTGTGACCGAGGAACTGCCCAAAGTCGTCGCCGATCCCGAAGCTGTGCAGCATCTGCGCGTTTATACGTCGATCGATCCTGATCTGCAGAAAGCGGCGTACGAGATCGTCAACAAACGGCTCGAGGCTCTCGACAAACATTTCCCGAAAAAGGAGAAAGGCAATCTCAATGCTGCCTTGATAGCGATCCGTCCGAAGACCGGTGAGATCGTTGCGATGGTCGGTGGACGCGATTACCTGGCGAATCAATTCAATCGGGCGACCGATGCTAAGCGTCAGCCCGGTTCGGTCTTCAAACCCTTTGTCTATGCGGCCGCTATCAACTCGGCATATGACAGCGGGACGCGGCAATTTACGGCCGCGACGATATTTAAGGACGAAAAGAAAACATTTACCTTTAATCAGGATAGCTATACGCCGGGAAATTTCGGCGATGTCTTTTCTAACAAAGACACAACGCTTCGTGACGCTTTGGTCAAAAGCAAGAATGTGATCACGGTCGATCTTGCGATGCAGTTGAACATCGGAAAGGTAATGAATCTGGCTGCCAAGGCCGGTTTTCCAAAGGTTGATAAGGCATACCCATCGATGGCTCTCGGAACGGCCGAGGCTACGCCGCTTGAGGTTGCGACGGCGTACACGACGTTTGCGAATTTGGGCGACCGTGTGATGCCTGCGCCGATCACGCAGGTAACACAGGGCGATGGACGCACCGTTGCGTTGCCGACGCCTGACCGCAAGACGGTCATTCGCCCCGATGTCGCCTACGTGATGGACGACATAATGAAAGATGTCATAAACCGCGGCACGGCAGCACAGGCTCAGGGCTGGGGATTTCGCAATGTACCGGGCAAGACCGCGTTTGCCGGCAAAACAGGCACTTCTCGTGACGGTTGGTTCGCCGGGTTTACGCCCGAGCTTGTATGCGTGGTGTACGTCGGGTTTGATAATAACGACGATCTGGGAATGAAAGGCTCAGATTCCGCGATGCCTGTCTGGGCGGATTTTATGAAAGAGGCTCTTGCCCTTCATCCCGAATGGAATGGCGACTGGGCGATGCCTGCGGGCGTGAGAAAGGGCGAGATAGACGTCCGCAACGGCAAGCTGATCCGCGAACTCGACGCTGTCGAAGCACAGGTGATCAAACCGAGCCCAACTCCGACGCCGATAAAGACAAACGTCGACCCCGCACTCGTCGAAACGCCGCCCGAAGAACCAAAAGAGATCTACGTGACCGACGTTCCGCCGGAGTTTCGCCGCGTTGAGCTGTTCATCGCCGGCACTGTGCCGAACAAGGCTCTCATCACGACCGACGAGACGGCCGTCGACCTCGAAGACCGCCGCCCTACGCCCTCGCCGACACCCGTTTCATCGACCTGGCAGGACGGCGTCGAACCTCCGGACGGCTCACCGTCGAATCCGGGCGGACGAACGACCGGGGACGACACCGTCGGCAGCGTGACGGTCGCCATCTGTCCGCTGACAGGCTCGCGTGCGACCGCCAAATGCCCCAAAAAAGAAGCGAAGACCTTCCGCCCCGGCACCGAGCCCAAAGATTTTTGCACCTACCACCGGTAGATCTTTGGTCCTTTTTAAAATGACCGATCGTGTTTTTTTATGTGTTTGGTCCAAATTGTGGTACGTACCACAAATAGATCAACAAAATTGATAAAAATGCTGTAATATCACGTTCTGCGACAGTTTTTTAGGGGGTTAGCGACAGTGTTTTCGGGGTCTTGCAACAAGAAAAAACAGGGTCAGCGACAATAAATAGAAGCCCAGCCACAATTCCAAATCTTGTCTAAATCAGTGTCGCTGCCTGTCGCCCGGTTCAAATTCCAACAAAGCCCCAACATCGTCCATCATTCCCATCTGAAAATGGCGATCTCCGCAAACCCATCAACACCACCAACCGGACCACACTCCCCATTCGCCCATCCACGTCCATCTCGCCCAACACTCTTGGCGTGGACGTCCTGAGGCAGAAACACGTGCTCCCCTCCTGCCGGAGGAGGGGTGCCCAAAGGGCGGGGTGGAGGGAGTAGGGCGTGTGTCTTCCTGTCGGTCAGTGCTCAATGATGCCGCAGCAGGAACACCCGCCCTACCGGTTGGGTTTCCGCCTTTGATAGCTCGCAACCGTCTTTCCGCGTTGCGTGCCAAATTGCACGGCACTATTCAGGGTCCGGTTTAACGCTTATGTTGTCTAATCCTCGCCGCCAATGGATTCGTCCCGGATGACGAGTTTCTGGATCATTGCATTGAATCCGCGATGGGCCGTCGCTTTGTCGGATTTGAATTGTGATATTCTCGTCTTGTAAGGAGAGATACAGCCATGGCTATGAATAAGAATCTCTTTTCCGCCGCGATCGTCCTGCCTTTAGTGCTTGGTTTCGGGCTTGCGTGTTCGAACATCGGCGGCAATTCGACGTCGAATACGTCGAAACCTTCGCCTGAATCGACAAAACAGTCCGACTCAAAACTGGCGAAACTCGACTCGTATACGATCAAGGGTATCAAGTTCGCCTATTTCAAGATCCCTGCCGGACTGAAGGAGAACGAGCTGATCGATGTTGCACAGAAGCTGCATGAACAGGAACCGGACACGCAGCTGGTACTTGTCGACGACGACTCGGAACTGAAAGACTACATCAGCTACGTCAAGGCGATCAGCGGCCAGGGCGAGATCGACAAACCGATGCCCGCCGCATGGGCCGACAAACATATCGTCGCCAACGTTCAAAAGTATATGAGCGGCAAATTCGTCCTCTGCAAAGGAAACGGCTCGAGCGAGATCGCCGACCTCAAATGATCACTTCTAATTGAAACAACCGCCGGGGACAACGAAAGACCACGAAACGTCGGAGTCGGACCGCTGAGTTTCCGGATGATCTCCGGGAGCTTTTCGCGGGGCACTTACGTGAAGGAATTTTTGTGTGCCGCGTAAACAGTGTGTAATATTCCGCAGTCTGCTCCTTCCGCCATTCATATCATCCAATAATAATGCCCTTATGCGGCGGCACAGATGTTGCGGTTCCTATTGCAGGAGGATAAATATATGCGAGGTTCTGTACGCCATTATCATTTCCATTCTGTTCGTAGGCGGCATCACCGCACAGTCGGCACCGCCGTCGATCTTTGTTTACGAGTCCAGCCAAGGAGGCACGAAGGCCGAAGCGGCCGCCTCAAGCCTCGAGATGCAGATATTTGACGGATTGTTCAAGAAATATCCGTGTATGGATCTAGCGGACAAACAAGGCATCGTAGCGATGCTCGGGTATCAGCGCATGCAGGAGCTTTTGGGTACTGCCGAGCCTAACGAGGAACTTCTGCGGGAACTCGGCGGTGCCGTCGGGGCGAGATACGTAGTGAAAATAAATGCGACCCAACTTCCGAACGGTACCGTCTATCTTCAGGTCCTTGTTCTGGACACCGTTACAGGCAAAGCTGTTGCCCGGCGAGACGCCCCGCCGGCGACCGATCAGACCGTGAACTCAACGATCGAGACACTAAAGGCCCAGGCACTTGCGGATATGGCCAATTTCCTGCAGGGTAAATGCGACGAACATTGGACCGGTTACATAAGTTATGCCTACAGCTTTGATGAATCCAGCTCGAAGGGGGACGAGGGGACGCCGGGCAGCTCGGCAGTCGCCCAGACCAAATTCACGGAAAGCACTACCGCGAATGACACGTTGTACGTGATGCTGAGGGCGATGACGCTTGGCTCAACTGATCCCTCGAGGCCAAAAGCTCAGTTCACCAGAGAGTTTGAGTATCACCACACGTCGACCACCGAGACTCGGGAGCAGGTACGCTGCCGGCCTCGCGGAGCCAACAGTTACTTACGCACAACGACCGAGCGTCGGAGCGAGAAAATGGATGAGACGGGCAATGTAAAAGGCACCCTTACCGTGTCCGTCTATGTGTTTGAGACCGGCGAATACCAGATCCGCCTCGTCGACCGTCCCGATATCACTACTAAATGGACCCGTGAGGATTTTGAACAGCGTCCCGGCGGCTGCGAGGATCCGCCTCCGATGACCGCTACCAGCACGGGCGAGGACAGCGTTTTCGCCGGCCCTTACAAACGTGCCGGGGCCGACATCGCGGGCAAGGTCGATCCGAAGAAGCCTGACATACTCGCGGGCACATTAAAGTTAGGCAACAAGGATGTGGGGATCGAGACCGTCACATGGAATCTCCGCCGCGTACGGCCCAAGGGCCGGAACGAGAAATAAGATCGAGGCTGAAATCAACCCCGCGACGGGAAACCGGAGTCATATCGTGCGCACATCTGCGAACCACGCCGATATAATTGTATCGGCGTTTCGCACAATGATCTGCTGATCCACTGATCCTCAAATCACGCCTAAAGGCATAATTCTTAAATTTACTGATACTTTTTTGCGAAGTCCTACGCCTTTACGGTCGTAGGATTTTTTTTTATTTGAGGAAAGGATTATGCGAGCAATATATAAACGTGACGGTTTTGGGCGAAAGGCCTTGTGTGTTGTGTTCTTTACGAGCATGGTCTTGCAGAGTGTCAGCGTGTTCGGGCAGCGTAGGCCGGCGGGGCAGACGACCGCGGCGAACAAGCCGGCGGCGGGCAAGTGCAATGGTGCCTGGACGGGCAAGATCACCTATACGCGATCAGTCGATGAACGACACCAAGACGACCCAGCGTGTCAGCAACCGAGGCAAGGACACGCGCACGATGGAGATGCGTTACAACTACAAGGCGTCGGTCGCGGTGCTCGAATCGCCCGAGCGTAACGGCACAAATATCGGCAAGGCCAATATCGACCATACATTCGTAAGCAGCGACAAGACCGAGGCACGCGAAGAGAATTCGTGTGATCAGGGCAAGACGTGGCGGGTGATGTTCGGCGAGTTTGAATCAAAGAGCGAGGCTCGCGGTCAGGCTTCGGGCGTCGAAGCGAATGTCAGCGTCGGGGTCAACAGCGACGGCACGTATGCCGTCAGCGTCGGCCTTCCGCCGATACAGGGCATGCTGAAAGGCGAGGAAAAAGCTTCGTTCTCGGGCCAGTGTAAACCGAAAGAAGGCAAAACCCACACGATGCCTTCGACACCGACCAATATCGAAGGCAATTCGCTCACCTCGGACGGCCGCGACCGCGTTGATCCGAGCGATCCTAACCAATTGAGCGGCAGCTACACCTCGTCAGGGCCCGGATTCACCGAAACGATCACATGGAGCCTCAAGAAGTGCGGTGCCCCGCTGCGCATTACGGACCTGCAATTCGAGGATATGAAATTCCCGAATTGGAACGACTGGCACGCGATCTCAGAGCAAAAAGGCACCATCGACGGCAATCTCGTCAAGATCAAAGCCAAGGTCCTCAACGAATCAGGAGAAACGAAGTACGCGAATGTCCGATTTAAGGAAACCTACAAAGGCGACAAATGGGACGGTGCCCGGCCCGATGCCGAACTCAAGGACGCCGAAGTGGGCGTGAGGATCGACGCGAATTCGGAACAGACGGTCGAGCTGTTGTGGGATTCGAGCGGCTACTCGTGGTTCGATGACGGCCGCCCGCGATTGCTGCAGCGTGTCAAGGCCGAACTCGAGGAGAACAACAAAAAGATCGACGAGATGACCAAAAATCTCAAGGTCGCACCAAAACCGCTTGTTCTGGTCCACGGCCTTTGGAGCAACGCCCAGGCCTGGTCGAGCTGGCAAAATATCCTGACGACGTCACACTCGTACGATTGGAAGGCGTACGCCGTTGGCGAGAAACCGGAAAAGGGTTTGATGAATACGGGCGGCTCGTTCCTCTCGACGCAGAAGACAAATTCGATCGGCGAGAATGCACGTGAGCTCGAAAAATACATCAGATACGCTCAGGAAGACCGCAACGCGTGGCACGTCGACCTCGTCGCTCACTCGATGGGCGGGCTGATCTCGCGCTATTACATTTCGCAGATCATGGAACCGAACACCGCCGAAGATCCGCGGCCAAAGGTCTCGCATCTCGTCATGCTCGGAACGCCGAATATGGGCTCGCCATGTGCGGATGTGATGAACGTGGTGTTTGAAATGCTCGGCGATAACGTCGAGGCGATCCGACAGCTTCGGCAGGATCAGGTCGAGAACTTTAACCGAACGAATAAGGCCCGCAAAGGCGTCAAATTCTCGGTCCTGGCCGGCAATCCGCTGCCGACAATGTGTAAGCAGATCGTCTGGAACGACGGCGTCGTGCCGGTCGCATCGGCAAAATGGAAGATCAAGGACAATGCCGAATCAAAGAGCATTCACACCGATCTGACCGGAACGTCGGACTTCTCGGCGTTCGTCAAACCGCGGCTCGCGATCGGCCCGAAAGGCGACCATATGCCCGAGGCACCGGACGCGTCGCAGTACACGGGACAGTTAGAACCACCTGCGTTAGCGGGTGGTTTAAGCCGCGGGCCATCAGCCGGTCCGGTCGAAGAGACCGTCCCTTCGCTTGAATACGGTATGAGTTCGTTTGAGATGATGAACGTTCAACCACCCGCTGCCGCAGGTGGTACTGACTCGCCGTTTGCAAGGTCGGTAAAACTCGCGGCGAAGCAGTCTGTCGAGATCGACGTACCGGTTGCGGCTGCCGCGAATTTCGGTATCACCTTTATGGCCGATCCAAAGGTGTCGGTGGAGCTGATCGACAGTAGCGGTGCGGTCGTCGGCAAGAATCTCGCGTCGTCGCCAGAGGCCCGCGGTTGGTTTCGCTCGATCTTTTACGATAAACCAACGAACGCCGGAACGTGGAAACTGCGGCTGGCTAACGAAGGCGATCTCGAATATCGAGCGGTCGTCACCACTTGGGCCAACGCGCAGTAAATCGTCGCTGTTCGCATAACACAAAAGGAGGCGGCCCCTATTGGGATCGCCTCCTTTCGTCCGTTATAAGCAGTTCTTTCGAACCGAGCTATTTGATCTTCATATCCAGGCTTTTGACAAGGAAGCCGTAGATGTCGGCTTGTTGTTGGATCTGCAGAGCCGTTGGCAAACCTGCTCCGTGGCCGCCGCGGACCTGGATGCGGATCAGGATCGGCGCATCGCCTGCCTGAGCGTACTGCATCGCAGCTGTGTATTTGAAACTGTGAGCCGGATGCACACGGTCGTCGTGATCGGCGGTCGTGACGAAAGTCGGCGGATATTTCGTGCCGGGCTTTGCGTTGTGGTACGGCGAATACGCGTACATTACCTTGAAATCCTCAGCATTCGTCGGATCGCCATAGTCGCTGCGCCATGCCCAGCCGATGGTGAACTTATCAAATCTGATCATGTCCATCACGCCTACTTGCGGGATTGCGGCGCCGAACAATCCGGGATTCTGATTGAGCACGGCTCCGACGAGCAAGCCGCCGTTCGAGCCGCCTTGTATGGCAAGTTTCGGCGTCGAGGTGTATTTGTTCTCGATCAGCCATTTCCCTGCCCACGCGAAATCGTCGAATGTGTTCTGCTTGTTCAGACGCGAACCGCCACGCCACCAGTCTTTACCGTATTCGGCTCCGCCGCGGATACACGCTACGGCATAAACGCCGCCCATGTCGAGCCACGCAATTCGCGAAACTGAAAAGCCGGGAGTCTGAGAGATGTTGAATCCACCGTAACCGTAGAGCAGTGTTGGATTTTTTACCGTTGAGCTTGATTCCCTTTTTTATAGGTCAGGAACATCGGGACCTTGGTGCCGTCTTTGCTCGTGTAAAAGACCTGTTTGACCTCATATTTCGTTGGGTCCATTTTCACGCCGGCCGTGCGGAACATCTTGCTTTGGCCCGTTTTCATATCGTAACGATAGATCGTCGGCGGCGTGTTAAAGCTAGAGTAGGTGTAAAACGTCTCGCTGTCCGACCGCTTGCCGCCAAAGCCGCCGGCCGAACCGATGCCCGGCAGTTTTACGTCGCGGACGAAAGAACCATCGGTATTGTAGATCTTGATCGCGGTCGCGGCGTCCTTTAGATAATTCAGGACGAACTGGTTGTTGATGAACGAAACGTTGCCTAGCGTGTCGGCGGATTGCGGGATGATCTCTTTCCAGATCATCGAACGGTCGAGCACGTTTCGCGAAACAATGCGGCCGCGAGGTGCGTCTTTGTCGGTCTGGAAATAGAACGTCGAACCGTCGTTGCCGAGGAAATTCCAGCTATTTTCGAGATTTTCAATGAGCGGAATGAACGGAGCTTTCTCCATGGTCAGATTCTTGAAATAGACCATGTTCATTCGCTCGGTTCCCTTGCCGACGGTGATGAGCAGCCAGTTGCCGTCTTCGCTTACTTCGGCTCCGCTGAAATAATCGCCGTTGTCGGGGCGTTCGTAAACGACGTAATCTGCGGACTGCGGCGTGCCGAGTTTGTGGAAATAGACCTTTTGAAACTTCGTTGCCTGCTTGAGTTCCTGGCCTTTCTCGACCGGAGCATAGCTGCTATAAAAGAAGCCGCTGTTGTCCTTTAGCCAGGCCGAAACCCCTTGACGATTAGGTGCGAGCGTGTCGGGCAGGTCTTTGCCGGTCGTCGTATCGCGGACACGCCACGTCGTGCGGTCGCTGCCTGCTTCCGATACGCCGTAGGCCCAGAGCTTGCCGTCTTCGGTGAAATTCGAACCGTTCAGAGCGGCAGTTCCATCTGCACGAAGCTTGTTCGGATCGAAGAAAACCTCGCCGACATCATCGATCGATTTTGCACGATAGATGACGCTCTGGTTCTGCAGGCCGTCGTTTTTGGAATAGAGATAAAAGCCGTCAGCTATCTTGGACGGAGCACTGAAACGCTCGTAGTTCCACATCGCCGTGAGTTGATCCTTGATCTTTGCACGCTCGGGAATTCCGCCGAGATATGCATCGGTGATCTTGTTTTCAGCCGTGATCCAATCGTTCCACTCAGGCGTGTCCGATTCCTCCATCCAACGATACGGATCGGCGACGCTAACGCCGTGGAACATATCCACCTGATCGACGCGTCGCGGCTTAGGATACTCAAACTTCCCCTGTGCCGGCACACTCGCCGCCACAAACGCACAGACCAGCAACAAAGCAAAGCTTCTCTTTAACAACATATCTCGCAAATTCTCCTGTGTGAATAGATCTGCGATAAGTATAATCCGTGCGGTGTTGATTTCAAAAACGGGACGGAGTTCGGACGGTCTCGTCCGCATATGTGCAAAGCACGAGGAAGTTATCGCCGGAGGAACCGGCGATGCGGACAGGAGTGTCCGAACTCTGTGGCGATCCTCTAAAATACCGGCAGATTTGCGTCAGCTATGGATTCTTGCGTTGGTTCGTCGACACGCATGAGCGGTACGGGAAGCCACGTTTTGCTTTCGTAGAGAAGTTTTTCGGCCGCGTCGGCGTTCTGTGGGCGTGCGAGCAAGTAGCCCTGGCCGTAGTCGCAGCCGAGGTTTTGGAGCAGGTTGAGCTGCGTTTCGGTCTCGATGCCTTCGGCAATGACCCGCATTTTTAGGTTCTTGGCGAGCGAGATGATGGTTTGCAGGATCTCGCTGTTCTCGCCGTTCTCGCCGACGCTGTAGACGAACGAGCGGTCGATCTTGAGGCTGTCGAACGGCAGACGGTGCAGAATGCTGAGGCTCGAATATCCGGTGCCGAAATCGTCGATCGAGAGTTTTACACCAAGCTGTTTTAGGCGATTGAGAACATTGATCGTGTGATCGGCGTTTTCCATCGCGACGCTTTCGGTGATCTCGAGTTTGAGCGAAGACGGTGACAGCTTGGACATCTCGAGGGCGTGTTCGACGTCCGCGATCAGGTCGCCGTGCATCAGATGTTTGCCCGAGATATTTACGCTGACGATCATGTCCTTATATGCCGGACCGATCTTTTGCCAGCGGGCGAGCCGCGTGCAGGTCTCTTTCAAGATCCAGATCGTGATCGGGATGATGAGGCCGCTGTCTTCGGCGATCGGTATGAATTTGTTCGGCGGGACGTTGCCGAATTCGCTGTGGTTCCAGCGAAGCAACGCCTCGAAACCGAGCAGATGGCCATCCTGCAGGTCGACCAGCGGTTGATAATTCATCGACAGCTCGCCGCGGTCGATGGCATGGCGAAGGTCGTTTTCGGTGCGAATGCGCTCAAGGAACCGATACCTCAGTTCCTTAGTAAATATAGCTACGCCGTCCTCCTTTTCCTTGGCGTAGTGCATCGCGATGTCGGCGTCGCGGAGCACCTCTTCGGGCGTGTTGTATTCGGCATCGCACGGTGCGATTCCAATGTTTACACTAATCGAGATGCTATTACCGCTTAGTGAGAAAGGCTGCGAGATGCTGTCGTAGATTCGGCGTGCGACCTTTTGAGCTTTGCCGGTGGTCTTTACGTTGCGGAGGATTATGGCGAATTCGTCTCCGCCGATACGGGCGACCATGTCGTTCGGATTGAGCATCCGGACAAAACGCTTTGCCGCGATCATCAGCACCTTGTCGCCGATCGTATGGCCGAGGCTGTCGTTGATGTTCTTGAAACGGCTGATATCCAAAAACAATACGTGAAACGATTCGGACGGATCGCGTCTGTAATCGTTTATTAACCCTCGCAGCATATCGCCGAGGTGCTTGCGGTTCGGCAGACGGGTCAGCGAATCGTGCAATGCGGCATGTTGAAAATCTCGTTCGCTCTTTCGCAGGGCGATATTCGCGTTCTCTTCCTTTTCGAGAGTGATCTTTAGCTGGTCGGCATGCTTTTCGGCCTCGCGGCGGCGCTCGCGTTCCAACTCGGACTTTTGCCGTTCGGCTTCTTCGACCTGATCGATCGCATCGTTGATCTCGCCGATCGATTGCCGATAGCTGACATACATCAATATCAGGCCGACACATGCGATCCCGGTAACCAGCACATCGGCGTAGTTGATCAGCTTGAAAACCATGCCGGCCAGTGCAGCTCCGGTGAATTGGGTGAGCGAACTCGAAAGTCCCTGAGTTTTCCAGATCTGCCAAATACCGGCTCTTGATTTGATGTTTTGGTAAACCGATACAAGGATCGACGATCCAAAGAACTGCGTCAGAGCAAACAGCCCCATTACCGTCACTAATGCCCGCGTATCGCTTTTGTTTTTTTCAAACGCCGGCAGCAGTGAGGACGCGATCAGCACACCATAGCTGATGGCGGTCACGACAGCAGCAAGTGAAGAGTTGAACGGTACGATCCAACGGCCCGTGAGCCGGCCTTTGTGTTTAAGGTATAGGCAATTTGCCAGCGTTTCGACGAACGCGGTAAAGATCGCCATCTCGCCGCCATAGACCAGGAACGCGAGGAATACGATCGAATCCGAAAAACTGATCGAGAATTTTGATCGCGGGAGCGTGAGGCTCATTCGCGGTGCGATCAGAATCGCGAACGACATCAGCAGCACATATCCCCAGCCAAACGAATCGGCCGGGAGCGTAAATAAAGAAAGGCCAGTGGCAAGAATGCCAACGCCTATCACTATTACCTTTATGTGATCCAGTATCTGATTTCTTTCCATAGAGGCATGGCCGAATTCGGCCGCCGGGCGAGGTTGTGAGGTTATGGTCGGAATGAAGAGCCTTTGCTCAACCAACATAGTTTAACATTTTTGTTTCTCGTTTATCCACATATTTATTAGGCAAAAATAGGGCCGAGTGTATACGACGTATGCACCAACAGAGTGTGTATTTTGTATACAACCTCACAAGTTACTGTAAATGCGTATCTTACGGTTTTTTAGGTTATTAGTTGGATACTAGGTATGCAGTTTAATTTTTCAATATTTATCAGCTCGAACCTATGCGACAGGGTCTGTAACTGCTCTATCTAATGATGTTAGCGGAGTGCAAAAATATTTTTCCGGCATTGGCACGGCGATTGTAATAGAGAGGGCAGAACGGAACAAGGGGTTTCGAAAAAAAATTAAAAACTGAAAACTTAGGAGAAGAAAAATGAAAAACACAATCGCAGCATTCGCACTCACGGTCATCATGGCAGCATCGGCATTCGCAAACGGCGGCATCATCGTCAGCGACCTGAACGGAGACGCACCGAAAGATCCTTGCAAAGAAACCGTCAAAGTTGACTCAGGCATCATCGTCTCCGACATCATCGGAATCATCGTTTCGGATTTCACCGGAATAATCGTCTCGGACATCCGCACATCGACGACCGTCAACTGCGGCATCATCGTCAGCGACTAACCTCACAGACCACTTTCTAACCGGGGTGCCCCACCAGTGAAACAGCTCGCCGAGAGATCGACGGGCTGTTTTTCAATTGGATGTTGTCTGGGAACGGGGCGAGAGTTTTCGAAGGGTCTCGACGGCGTTGGGCAAGACCTCGAGCAAGCGGGCGATGTCGTCGGCGGTGTTGAATCTGCCGAGACTGAATCTGATCGCATTACGTGCAACATCGTCACCATGCCCGAGTGCACGAATGACCGCTGACGGTTCCAGCGAACCCGATGAACATGCAGAGCCGGTTGAAACCGCAATTCCCTGCATATCCAAATTTATAAGCAAACCCTCACCTTCGACGCCAAGGAACGAGATGTTTGCAATGTTCGGCAGACGTGATTCACGTTCGCCGTTGAAAACGAGGTCGGAGATCTTCTCGCCGATCTCGTTTTCTAATTTTTGACGGAGCGTCATCAGCCTTGCCGATTCATCGGCAAGGTTTTCTTTTCCCAATTCGGCGGCTTTGCCAAGAGCGACGATGTTGGGAACCGATTCGGTGCCGCCGCGTAGCCCTCGTTCCTGTCGGCCGCCGATATTCTGAGAGTGAAGCCGCGTTCCGCGACGCACGTATAGTGCTCCGACGCCCTTCGGAGCGTGTATCTTATGTCCCGAAAGCGAGAGAAGATCACAGCCGATCGACTCGACATCTATTTCGATCTTGCCTGCCGCCTGAACGGCATCGGTGTGAAACCAGATCTTTTTGCCGCTTTGTTTTAACTCGCGAATACGCCGGCCGATCTCTTCGACAGGCTGCAGAGTGCCGATCTCGTTGTTGGCGGTCATTATTGAGATGAGTATGGTCTCTTCGCGTATCGCGTTGATGACATCTTCGACGCGAACAATGCCATTTTTGTAAACAGGAAGATAAGTAACCTCGATTCCCTGCTTTTCAAGGTCTTCGCAGACGCTTTTGACGGCAGAGTGCTCGATCGCAGATGTAATTATGTGAGGGATCGAGTCGCCCTTATTTCCTTGCTGACCACTGACGAAGGCTTCGATGAGGCCGCGAATGGCGAGGTTATTCGATTCGGTTCCGCCGGACGTAAAGATTACCTCGTTCGGCCGCGAATTTATAAGTCCGGCAACCTGGTGACGAGCCTTGTCGACGGCACCGCGAGCTCTCTGACCGTAAAAATGGATGCTCGATGCATTGCCGAAATCTTCGGTCAAAAACGGCAGCATCGCCTCGACCACCACCGGATCGACCCGCGTTGTTGAGCTGTTATCCAAATATATCCGCCGAAACATACGCAGATTTTAACACAACAAAAAACGGGCCGCTCCGGAGAACGCGGCCCGTATCAGCTTCAGTCGGACGTTCCTAACGCAATTTCATCGACGGATCGCCGAAGAGCATCCACGTTTGCCGCACCTCTCCGTTGAAGACGAGGCCTTTTGCACGCAGATGGGCTTCGCCAAGTGTCTGTCCTGCGAGGAGCGAAATATGTATCTCGCGTGTCAACGTTTCGTAGGAATCCGGCAGTGTAGTGCCGCTTGAGGCCCAGACCGCCACGGCCCCGCCGTTCGGATTCTTCAGGAGAGCTTCCGAAATACTGTCGGTCGAAACGTGATGACTAAAGCCGTTAAGACACGTCAGTGTGAGGAAGACCGGCAAACGGCCTGTGTTTGTCAAAGCCTCGGCGTCGAATCTGGTGAAGATATTTCCTCTCCAGATCCCGGTCGAACCGTGTCCCGAATAGCTGACAAAACGCTGACCTGAGTCGATCGCCGCCAGAAGATCGGAGCGTACTGCGGCGTCGTTGGTACCATCGCGGATGAGTTCGACCGCCGTCATCGTTGGAGGAAGTGTCTGTCGAGCGGCCGCATTAACATTGGCAAAATCAAAGCCATCCGATCGGTCCGCAGCGAATACAGCTGAATTTGACGGCGATTGCTGTTCGTAGGCGATGATCTTGGCAACCATTGCACTCAGTTGACCCGCGGTTGCGGCCGGCAGGCGGCCGATCGCCATCTCTGCCACGCCGTCATTATTTAGATCACCAAACCATTCGTCGCTCGCAGTTTCCATCGAGAGCGTATCGACGAGCCGCGTCTGCAAATGGTCAGTGTCGCTGACATAGCCTTTTTGGTCGTAGCTCGCTTCGCCCGCAAACAAGACATATCTGGGCTTCGTCCGCCATGTCGCGAACGCATGTTCGATGAATTGCCGCACGGCATGTGACGATTTCGCCCCGAAACTATATTCGTCGTAAATATCGGCAATATCTACGAGTGCAGCTTTCAGCCCTTGTGCCTGCCGGCGAGCCGTTAGAGGCTGAACCGAATCGAAGAATTCGCGAGTAGTGATCACGACAAGGTCCGCTCCATTTAACGCTTTGATGTTAGATGCGAAGTTGGGCATTAATTTCGCAGCTGAAGCCATGTCTGTGATCGCGATCAACGATCTTGTGCCGCTGCCGACGGGCGTTGCAGTCGCGGTGAACGTTCGAACATCGCCGACCGTGCTTGCTTCGCGGGCCAAGCGGACGGGGAGCTCGACCGGTTCGGCGATATCCGTGACGTCATACATACGCATTCCCTTTCGCATGAACCCGCCAACCGTCACGCTCTGTCCGCCTGCTGCAGTAAATCTGAGAGAGCCGTTGACCGCCTTGAGCAGCCGCGGATACCGGATCTGTATCCGATCGACCACGCTGACGTCGCCTGAGCCTCCAAAGGACGTGAGCCTGATCGTGTTATCACCATTACGCAGCTGTTCCGGATCAACGCTTACGCGGGCCTCGCCCTTCAACAGATGAGTGAAATCGATCGCGCCGATCGATCGGCCGTTGAGTTCGACACGAACGTGATGCGGGGCCTTGGTGATGCCCTGCAGACGGACCAGGATCTCCGCCGGCATTCCGTCAGCGACATCCGGCAGATCGATCGTTTGATCGACGCCGGCTGAGGTTACGATCGCGCCGAAGAAATTCTCTTCTTCGCCGTTGAGCAAGTTCGAGATATATATCGAACGGTCCTTTCGTTCGACGGTGGACATAAATGCCGCGGCATTTGACGGCCCGCCTTCAAGATCGGCAAATTGCGTCCGTTTGCCGATCTCACCGGAAGCGACCACGTAATATACGCGGTCCGCAGTTTCCGGCATGTCGGCACCGACGCCGTAAAATTCGATCGAATCTGAGGGATCGAACCGCCCGTCCTCGCCGCCATTGACCGTGATCGGCTGTTCGATGCCATCAGCGAATATTCGGAGGAATCGAGGATCGCTTCCGGGCTCAAGTCCATTCGCAAACAGGTCTGAGCCTGAGACGCGATAATATCCCGCGTTTCGAATGAGTATCTTTGAACCCGAGAAACCGGACAGTGCATTCTGCACGGCAGACTGATGGTTAGTTGGTTTCGACGGCGACTTTGCCGTTTCGTCTGCATCGTTGGCAGTCCCGACGATCGCCGAGTTCAATTCACGAAATGTGGGAGAATTCGATACATCAGTCATCCGCCCTTGGGGGGAAGCCGCCGAAAACCCGGGCGATGTTTCACGCTCGCCGGCCAGATCGACCGATTCGATCGTGTACGCTGCGTCGGCTGGGGCTTCGGCGTCGAACCATCTGTAGTTCTGTTCGGCGCGAAGGCTGGCACTGGTCATGAGCGCCGAGCCGGCGACGAGATTCGGCGTGACAAGCACCCGTTTGCCGTCTGTCTCGCGATATACATTGAAACCAAGATTGTCGGTCTCAAGGCCTGTTTGCCATTCGACCAGATTGCCGCGGCCGGCGTAGTGCGTCGCCTTTCCTCCGTTGAATGCAACTGCCGTCGGAGCTAAAACCTGCTTGATGGCCGAAAATTCGGACGTGTCGTTTGTCGTCAGGTCGGTCGCCGTTGCGGAGATAAAACCGCCGATCGGTATCGGATTTGGTACCGAAAAATTTACGTTTCCTGCTCCATCCGTCGATACGTTAGTGCTCGTTATGAATGTCTTTCCTTCGCCGTATCCTGACGGATCGCCGGTGGTCGAGTTAAAGAACTCGATGCGAAACGTTCGGAATGGTGTTGAATTAAGCGATCCATCGATCACGGTGGTGACACTGTTCAAAACCGGAAAATTCTGTAGGTTGTTTGCCAGATCGATATCGCCGGGATCATTTTGCGTCGGTCCGTCGTCGCCGAGATCGATGCCAAATTGAGCATTGTCGTAGATCGAATTCTGTCGGATCATGTTGCCGATACCGCCTCCGTTTATCACGATACCGGTTCGTGTGCCGCCGGCGATGGTATTCGGAGCGGCGTTTGACGAAGCGTCTTCGCCGATCTTAACGTTTGACGAATCAGTCAAATATATCGAGTAGCCATTGCCAAGAAGTGATGTGCCTGCGGCATTGGTACCAAATTTATTGTTTGTGATGATACCGCCGTTCACGTTGCCAAGGAGAACTCCGTAGAACGAACCTGAAATTAGATTTGAGTCGATGACGACGCCGCTGCCGCTGCATGTAATGCCTATACCGTTGAACAAATAGTCATCACCATCGGCATTCGTACCGATGTAGTTGTTCTGGACCATTGTCGAGATACCGGTATTGGCGATCACAATACCGTTGTACGAACTCGCGACCTGTCCTGATATGACGTTTCGGTGTGCAGTCGTGCCTCCCCCGATCGTATTTTGCGGCGACTCGATCCGAACTCCGTAAACGTCATTCTGAAGATAGCCATTGCCGGTCGCGTCGGCTCCGATGTAGTTGCCGGCGATGACATTTGACAAGGTGGTCGTCCCGGCTATGCGAACACCGCCATTATTATTTCCCGAAATGATGTTCCTCTCTGCCGCGGTCAGGCCTCCAATGACATTGTTAGTTGTGACGTTTCCGACGACTCCGCCCTGTAGTATCTCGACACCGCGAAGCCCGTTTCCGAGATCGATCAAGCCGGTCAGATCGGTCCCGATCTTGTTCCCCGCGATCTGATTGGTGTTGGCACCGTCATTGAGGACGATGCCGCTGTTAAGGTTGCCCGAGATCACGTTTCCGGCGTTCGCTGCACTGCCGCCGATCATATTGGTGTTCGCCCGGTCAAACAGTGCAATGCCGTTCGAATTGGGAATTGCGGCATTTCCGTTGGCATTGAGGCCGACGATGTTGCCTTCGATGCGGTTGTTGTTGGCCAGAGCTGAGAGTTGGATTCCCGTCTGCAAGTTCCCTGATATGACGTTTCCGGCACCGGTTGCCGTTCCCCCAATAACATTCCCTGTTGTGCCGCCAGACTCGATATTGACCCCTGTTTGATTTTGTAATGACGAGAGGCCGTCGATTTTCGTACCGATGTAATTACCCTGGATGATGTTGTTTTTCGAACCGCTCTGCAGGCTTACGCCGTGAAGAGCATTGCCGGAGATGATGTTCCTTGCAGCGGCCGTCGTCCCGCCGACCGTATTGTTGTCAGCTCCCTGCATTAGAACGCCTTGCGAACCGTTGCCCATCGGGTTCATTCCGGTCGGATCAGTGCCGATCAGATTGCCTTGCACCAGATTATTGGTCGTCGGCGAACTGTTAAAGATCAAACGCACACCAAAGTTATTGTTCGAGATCACATTGCCCGCTCCGGCAGCAGTGCCGCCAACCGTGTTGTTTGTCGCGTCCTGAATAAACACACCATTTGCGTTACCGAGCGGCATGCCGGCACTCGTCAGGCCGATGTGGTTGCCGAGGATCTGATTTCCGCTTGAAAACGCTACGGCAATACCAAATTGAGGATGTCCGGCGATGTAATTCCTCGCACCGGCAGTGGTTCCGCCAACTGTATTGCTGCTCGCAAGGATTCGAACTCCGTCAGCCTGCGGCCGAGCCGCTCCAAAGAAATTGAAACCGATCATGTTCCCCTGGACGGCATTGTTAGATGCCCCGACGCCGCTTATCTGAACTCCGAACTGATTGTTTCCGGCGATCCAATTGCCTTCGCCGGACGCCGATCCGCCAACTATATTGTCAGCAACACCGGTAATTGCGACACCGTCGCGGTTGTTTCCGAGATCATTGACTTTTGAGATGTCAAGGCCGATCGTGTTGCCGCGAACAGCATTCGTCATCGCTCCGGAACCGGTAATATTTACTCCGTCAAATGTGTTTCCGGAGATCAGGTTGGAAGCACCGGACGCTCCGCCGCCGATAGTTGTGTTTATCGCCCCGAAAATGCGGACACCGTGGGACATGTTTGGCCTTGCGAAAGTACCATTGGGATCGGTACCGATGTAATTGCCCTGGATCTTATTACCGGGCGATTGAGCAACAATGTCTCCGAGAACCGATATCCCGCTGCCGTCGAGGTCGCCGAGAATGAGTTGGCCATTGGACGATATGACGTTTCGCACATTCGAGGACAGGCCGCCGATCGTGTTATTGCTCGATCGGAAAACGCTAATGCCGCTTTCGCCGTTCCCGACCGGATTTGAAAAATTATCGAGTCCGACGTAGTTGTTTTGGATAAAATTGTTGGATGCGGGTTCGGTCATTGCGACACCGAATCGCGTATTTCCGATGATTATATTGCGCGAGACCAGCGTCGAACCACCGACGAGAACGCCATTTGCAAAGATCGAAACTCCGAGCCTGTTGGCGAGGCCCGAACCGCCGATAAAGTTACCTTCGATCACGCTTCCGTTACCGGTTCCAACTTCGATCCCGGCATCGGTCCAACGAATGATGTTGAGTCCGCGGATCATCGAATTGACGGCGTTGACCGTCAGTCCGTCGCTGAAACCCCCAACGCTCGCGCCATTCAATGTGATGCAGATCGTCGCATTGCTGCCGATCGCAGCCGTGTTCGGCAAAGCTCCCGGCTGCGAATATCCGTTGATCGTCAATGTCTCAGTAATCACAGGCAGCGGCACCGCCGGCTGAATGTTCTGATAGCAGCCGCCCGGGATATTAAAGTCGATGTTGTTGGCTCCCGGCATCGCGTTCGCCTCCTCGATAGCGGCCCTCAGTGAACATCCGCCGCCGCCGTCGTCACAAAACCCGTCTCCCGGCACCAGATCACTTCCGTCCCCAACGGTATTGACGACCAACACCGAAAATGGTGCCGTCAAAGGCGAACCGTTTCCCTGAACGGACGGGATTATCTCCGTAAGGAACGCCGGTTCGGCGTCCGACGCCGCGATCACGCCCGGCATCATACCGGCGGTCAATATTAAGCCTGAGATAATTGAAAAATATCTAATGAACTTCAAATTATTTACGATCCTCATTTCAAACTCCTTTGAATTGTCTTATCCGTTGCGGTCATTGGACAGCGGTAAATCCGGCCAGCGGATTACCGTAAAAAGCATCGGTCTGCCAGGCGGCCGAGCTAAATTTACCGTCGGCCGGGCCAACGATCTTGATCGGGGTCAGCATTCTGATACCGCCGATCTTGTTGATCTTCACGATCCCGTTGTCGGCGATCGTTTTATCCGGACCGACCGTGAACTTCAACGAACGCGTCAGTTCGCCGTTTCGAAGTACCTTGATCTCATAGTCACCGGGATTTTTGTCGATAAAGAATGCATCGCGATAGGCATCAGGAATGGAGCCGCCGTTCGCCGTCCGGACGGTTGCGAAATAGAACGTCCGCAGCGTGTACCGGTACGGTCGTTCGTCGACGCCGTTGGTCAGAGTATCTTCGGTTGAGAGACTGCGATTTGAGGCTATCTGTTTGCCGTTGTAAAAGAGAAACGCCTCGATATTATCGTTATTTTCCGAGTTCTTGAACCAGATCTGGGCATTCATTATCGGACCATCCTCGTTGTCGACCGGATTCATCCAGAGCCATGCCATTGGCAGCCGCCAGTCTTCGTCGATATAGAATTCCTTTTTGCCGCGATACTCGGGGATCTTCTGGTCCGGAGCGTATGTCGATATCTTGTATTTACCCGAGAAGAGCACAGTATCCGCACCGGCGAGGGCATTCTTCAGCCGAATTTTGAAGCCGAAGGTCCCTGTTGTCGCGGTGATCGCCTTTTTCTCAAGTTGATCAAAATCCATATCTTCGGCATTTTTGACGTCTTCCCAGAAGTCGGCTTCGAGCGTCGGGGTCTGCATCCGCTGCGAAAACCAGAGTTTGCCGTCAGCCGTTTCAAAATCGACATAGATCTGACTGCCGGAAGCGACCGGGCCGTTGATCGCGAATCTGATCTTCGGTGCCCAACTCCAAGTGTCGTAGACCGGTTCGGCAGCCGTTGGCACTTTCCACCAGCGAAGGAACCGATGCGGTGTAACGACAACAGTTCGTTTCAGAATATTCGGGCCCTGGGCGTTTGCGGCAAGAAGCGGTCCCGAGGCCAAAACCAGAAATAAAACTGCGATGGAAGGTAAGTGTTTTGAATAGACGTTGTTTCTCATTTTGAAGTTTGTTCCTCTAATTCCAATGATCTCGGCGATAGGCATTCGACGACTTCGGCATCGATAAAGGCTGGTAACTCTCCTTGTTCGAGATCGCCAGGACCGCTAGTAAGTAGTTCGTGACAATGCGGACAACGCTGTTCGCGAATACCCTCGCCTTCCGTGAATTCGACCGACCGTTCGGTGTGGCGGATCGTGATCCGTTTTCGTCTGATGATCCTCATATGTGTTTTCGCCGGCGGCACTTCGGTCAGCACGACGATCTTCGCAGGGTAGCGATCGAGAAGTCGTTCCCAAACGGTGAAAAATCGTGTAACTTATGGTGAAATAGTTTGGTGAAAATACGTGAATTCCGACAGATCCGGCTAAGTGCTGTGTTTGTATAAGTATATGAAGGCGTCCGGTGTGAGATTTTATCGATTTGGCGAGTTTGAACTCGATGCTCGGCGGCGCGTTTTGACAAAGAACGGCGGTTTGGTCGACATTTCTGCCAAGAATTTTGATCTGCTATCGGCTCTGATCGAGAACGAAGGCAAACTTCTGACACACGACCAGTTGCTCGACATCGTCTGGGCCGGAACGTTCGTCGAACAATCAAGCTTAAAAAAGGGCATTTCCACGCTTCGCCACATTCTCGATGAATCGCCGGACGAAGGCCGCTTTATAAAGACAATTCCGAGGCAGGGATATAGCTTTGTCGCGGACGTAACGCGTGTCGAGAGCCCGGCGATCGCCGCTATCCGCCAGACTCAAACCGAGATCATCGTAGAAGAGACGGAGGAACTGATCGACGATGACGCAGAGACGGGCCGGAGACTGATAGGCCCGGTGTCGTCGGGGCGGCGATGGATAGTTCTTGCGGTCGGCCTCGGGATCTTGTTGATTGCCGTACTCGGCATTTCCAGGTTTTACACAGGCGGCACACGGGCACAGTTTTCAGTCGAGCGCGTTCGACAGGAGAAGCTGACCAACGACGGCAATTGCCCGGGGGCGATCTCGCAGGACGGCAACTATGTCGCATGCATGATGAGGTCCGGTACGACTGGCGTTGCTATCGAGATCAAACAGCTTGCGACCGGTTCGCGTCGTCGCCTGATCGAATACACAGACGCACATTTGTATGCACTCGCCTTTTCGCCGGACGGAAATTTTGTTTATTACGTTCTTGATGATACTGAAGAACCGGACCGGACCGGCCTTCATAAGATCTCGGTCTTCGGCGGCGATGACCGAAAGCTTTCAGACCGCGTCGGATCTGTGACGGTGGCACGTGACGGGCGCATTGCCTATACAAGGGCCGGCACGAACGTCGTCGAGGTCGTTGTTGGGGGTCCGAACGGCGAATCTCCGGCGGTTGTCGCCTCATTGCCATCGGAAATTCGGCTTTGGGATTTTAACTTTACGCCGGATGGCGGCTCACTGCTTTGTTCGATCCGCAAGCAAATCTCAGATCTGAAGAACATCTTTTATGTTTCCGAATTCACGATCACGGGCGGGGTTGAAAAACAAATTGTCCCCGACCGCGAAACACTTATTGTCTCTGCGGTTTGGCTGCCGGATAAATCGAGTTTGCTAATGGCGATCAGAGAGCCGAACGCCGACATTAAGCAAATTTGGCAATACACGCCGTCAACCGGCCAATATGTCCGAGTAACAAACGATAACAACTCCTATAAAAACATATCGATATTGCCTGACGGCAGATCGCTGGTGGCTCTAATGGAAAGCGCGAAGGCGTCGATCTGGATCTCAGACGACGAAGGCTTGAATTTTCATGAGTTGGAATCCGGGCCTCAGCATGTCGAACGGGTCTTTTGGCTGCCGGACGGGCGGATCGGTTATTCGACGACGGAAAACAGTTCCGAATTGGTAAGGGCCGTTTCGCTGGACGGCAGATCGAATACACGTTTGACCGAAGGCACCGACGGTCTCTGGATCCAGCCAAGCATGTCAGGTGATGGCAAGGCAGTTGTTTTCAATTCTACGCGATCCGGCCTGATCCAACTGTGGCGGGTTGGCATAGATGGAAAAGGATTAACTCAACTCACGAGTGCCCCGACGCCGATTTTCAATGGCGTTCAACTCTCGGATGGAACCGTGATCTATAAGACCCAGACCCCGGAATCTGGCTGGATATTATCGAAACGCGGCCCTGACGGTAATTCGACCAGGTTCAATGCGGATTCCCCCGATCTATGGGCCGTTTCGCCGGACGAGACGCAGATCGCTTTTTACGTTAACGATGCTGACATGAAAAAGCGGCGCATTTCGATTTATTCGATGACGACAGGTGCACTTATTCTGACCTTATTCCCGGAACTAATCGCAGTTCGAAGGATCTCATGGACACGTGACGGAAAAGCGATTTCATTCGACACCGTTGAAAATGGCTCCGGCGAGATAGCCATCCAACCGATAGACGGCACAAAGGTAAAGAAACTCACGAGTTTCCGCTCGGAGTCGCTCTTTTATCACGATTGGTCATTTGACGGTAAAAAGATCGCAGTAGTTAGGGGCAAGGTCTTTTCCGATACCGTGATGATAAAAACGGCCGCCACCAATTAACGAACATTACTAAGAATAAAGCGTATATCGTCTTAACGGGCTCTAAGCGATCACCGTTGTAACGGCAACGAACATTGCCGATTTCACGCGATTAGCGTAAATTAGAGAATGGTAGACTGCGTGCTGCAAAATCAAATTTTGCGGCACGCTGGCCGAGGAAAAAGTAATGGATTTTGCAACAAAAGAGATTTTTAAGAGATACGCAAGCATTTTGGTCGGACGTCCGATCTCGCCTGTGTTTCTCAATATTTTGGTCACGAGCGTCTGTGATATGCGCTGTACGCACTGTTTCTTTACGGAGGAACTCGACGACCGACCGCGTAAGAAATTGCAGATGAAGACCGACGAGATCGCCAAGATCTCAGAAACGCTTGGCGGAAACCTCGGCGTCCTTGTACTTGCCGGCGGCGAGCCTTTCACGCGTAAGGATCTGCCTCAGATCGTGCGTGCTTTCTACGAAAACAACAAACTCGATTCGGTCTATCTGATGTCGAACGGTCAGATCCATCCGCGTATCTTCCCTGACGTCGCTCAGATCATGGACGAATGTCCCAATCTGAACGTCAGCGTCGCCCTCGGCATCGACGGGATGAAAGACGCCCACGAAAAGATCCGCCGCAAAGAAGGCAGCTGGGACAAGGCCATTCACACTGCCCGCACTTTGCAGCAGATGAAGAAAGAGCAGTATCCCAAGCTCGACATTCAGACCTGCACCTGCGTGATGCATTCGAATGAGGACACCATCTTCGACTGGTACGATTTTCTGAAATACGACCTCAAACCGGACAAGGTGAATATCAACTATATTCGCCCGCCGTCAGCCGATCCGATCGAGCTGCAGTTTGACCACAATCGTTATATGCAGCTCTCGAACATGATCCTTGAGGACACTAAGAGTGCTGCTCTTAAAAACAATTACGGAGGCGAGTCCGGCTTTTTCAAGGCAGCAGTCGATATTTATATGCACGACCTCATCGCCAAAACGAAAGAGGAGAACAAGGCACAGCTCAAATGCTACGCCGGCAGTGCAGGTGCCGTGATCTACGACAACGGAGCCCTCTCGTCGTGTGAGAACAAGGCCGATGTGCTCAATTTGCGTGATTACGATTGGGATTTCCAGGCTGCCTGGAACACCGACATGATGGACGCCCGGCGTAAAGAGGCCGGTGCGGGCTGCTTCTGCACGCACGAATCGAACTGCTTCTATCCGTCGCTTCCGTTCAACGCCGGACATTTGGTCAAGATCAAGAAACTCGAAGGCCAGATGAAAAAAGCTTCGAAAGATGCAGGATTTTTGGCAGCGAAGGAAGTTGCGTTGAAAGCATAGGTCCTCAGCGGAATTAGATGTCGCAAACCACTCCAAAAATTCTCATAATCTCATCCGACACCGGCGGCGGGCATCGCAGCGCTGCGGCGGCTATCGCGGACGGGCTGAATAAATTTTGGAAGGGCTCATCGCCGGTGGTTCGCGTGATCAAGGCCGTCGAGGAATCGCACCACATCACCGAAAAACTCGTAAAGGTTTACAATTGGGTGCTCAAGAACAAGCAGCATTGGATGAAATATCTCTACTGGGCGATGAATAAGATCAGGCCGGAGACCCGAGAGTTTTTTCACAAACGCTGCGTCGGATACGTCCGCGATCAATTTGAAAAATGGTGCCCGCACGTGGTTGTCAGCGTACATCCGCTGACGCAGCATATCTTCGGACGCATATTGCGCGAATTGAGTCTGAGTGAGCAAGTGCCGCTCGTAACGGTCGTTACAGATCCGTGTTATGGATTTTGGAAAGGCTGGGCGTGCGATGACGTTTCACTCTATCTCGTCGCCAATGAAGACGCCCGCGACCAATTGCTCGATTACGGCGTTTCGCCCGAAAAGATAAAGATCTCGGGCATGCCGGTCAATCCTAAATTTCACGAGGTCGATGAGAAAGACGCTCAGGAAGCCCGCCGCATTTACGGCCTCGATCCTGACAAATTCACCGTATTCGTGAACGCCGGTTGGGTCGGCGGCGGCAATATTCCGCAGATATTCAAAGAGCTCGTTCGCGGCGAACTCGACGTCCAGGCCATT
The DNA here is from genome assembly GCA_016713675.1 of Acidobacteriota bacterium. NCBI lineage: Bacteria > Pseudomonadati > Acidobacteriota > Acidobacteriota bacterium. The sequence continues at coordinate 2,454,810 of JADJOS010000001.1, read as the reverse complement.
TTCCTGGCCGGCAAGAACGAAGAGCTTCGGCTCGAGGCCGAAGAGATCGCTCGAACGGCAAAATTTCCTGTCAAGGTCATCGGTTATTCAAATGAGATCGAAAAGCTGATGCAGTCCGCGAATGTCATGGTCTCAAAACTAGGCGGGTTGACGACCTTCGAGGCTCTTGCGTGCCGATTGCCGATAATCGCCGATGCTACGACCGAACCGATGCCGCAAGAGGCCGGCACTGTCCAACTCCTGCAGCGGCGAGGCGCCGGAATACTGCTTCATCGTTCTACCGACATTGTGCCGACGATCCAAAACCTCCTTTCGAACAACGGCGACTATTCTCGGATGAAGGCCGCAACGGCCGGAATGACGATACCCAATTCGACCGATTCTATTATCCGCGAGATCAATGCTCTGCTGCCGCATCCGTTTACCACGGCCCGTGCCGCCGCTTAAAGCATATCGATCATCACAATTTTGCTCACTAACGCTTGTCGATATCGGCTGATTTTATTAACCTTATCTACTTAGGTTTGCGATAGTTACTTACGGGAGAACACTGCTTGAGTCTTTTACTTGAAGGAAAACGTGCGTTTGTGTCGGGTGGAACCCGCGGCATCGGCGCCGCCATTTGCGAGGTTTTTGCCCGCGAAGGTGCGGACGTTGCATTCAATTATCATTCGAGCGACGCACTCGCTGACGAAGTACGCGCCAAGATCGAGGCACACGGCCGCAGGGCTTTGAGTTTCAAAGTGTCGGTCACCGACCGCTACGGTATGAAACACGTTGCCCGTGAGATAAAAGAGGCGTGGGGTTCGATCAACATCCTTGTAAATAACGCCGCTGTAAACAAACCTGACAATTTCGCCACGACGACGGATAAGAGTTGGGATTGGGTTGTCGATACCAATGTCAACAGCCTTTTTGCGGTCACTAAGCCTTTCTACAAACAAATGATCCGCGAACGAGCCGGGTCGATACTCAACATCACATCGGTCGGAGCGATCCGCTCATTGCCGACATCTGTTCATTACGCGACCTCAAAGGCCGCAATGATCGGCTTCACAAAGTGTCTCGCCCGCGAAGCCTCTAATTTTGGTATCTCCGTCAACGCCATCGCCGCAGGCATCTTCGACACCGACCTCGGTCAAACCTTACCGGAACGCCTGCTCCAAATGCACGATTTCTGGGTCGCCAAGGGCCGCCTCGGCCGACCCGAAGAACTTGCCGAATACGCCGCCTTTATGACCAGCGACCGCAACAGCTTCATGAGCGGCGAAGTCGTGATCGTCGACGGCGGAGCCATCACGTAACCCAATTTGAGTCTATTTAACAATTAGTTGCCGCCGTAGATAATCGAGTGCGGCCTGGCTTGATCGCCACCGGATGAGATACCTATCTCCAGGCAGGACGAGATGGACCGATTTAGTAATATTTCGGCCGGAATACCCAATATAGACCGTTCCGACGGGTTTATCGTCGCTCCCGCCATCGGGGCCGGCGATGCCGGTGATCGAGATCGCGTGGTCGGTTCCCGCGTATTCTCGCATTCCGGCGGCCATGGCTTCCGCACATTCGGCACTAACGGCTCCGTGCTGTTCGATGATCTCGGCGGGAACATTGAGCGTTCGCATTTTAGCCGCGTTCGAATAGGTCACCGCACCTTCCATAAAATAAGCGGACGAACCTGGAACGGACGTAACGCTGGCCGATCAAACCGCCGGTACAGCTTTCGGCGATGGAGACGGTCTCGCCGCGAGCGGTCAGCAGCGCCCCAACGATCTCTTCCATCGTCTCGCCGTTTGTCGAAAAGACCGCCTTGCCGAGTGCCGAGATGAGTTTATCAGCGACTTCGTCTGCGGTCCTTTGAGCATCCTCTGTCGAATCAGCCCGAGCGGCGACATGCAGTTCGACCTCGCTCTTATTGAACAGGATAGAAGTTTGAACCGACGGATACGATGTATAGATCGGAGCAGCGATCTCATCAACTGCCGATTCGCCGAGTCCCGAAACTCGAAGCAAACGCCGTCGAACATGCGTTTCACCGGCGATCGCTTTCAATCGCGGCAAAACGTGTTCATTGAACATCGGCTGATTCTCCCGGGGCGGGCCCGGTAAAATTACCAACAATTTACCGTCTATCTCAGCCAACATCCCAACGGCCGAGCCGTGCGGATTCGGCAGGATGTCGGCACCGTCGATCACATACGCCTGACGTTTGTTGATATCAGGCATCTCGCGGCCCCAGGCTTTGAAACGCTGCCGAAGGTGCTCCTCGATATCGTCGTGATATTTCAATTCACGACCGATCGCCGCCGCCGTGCAGACGCGGGTGATATCATCCTCCGTCGGCCCGAGCCCGCCGGTTGTGATCACGATATCAGAACGCCGCATCGCGTCCTTTACCGTTTCCTCCAGCCGTGCGCCGTCATCCCCAACGATCGTCTTTAGCATCACCTCAATGCCAATATCGTTGAGCTTCTCCGTCAGCCAAAGGCTGTTCGTGTCTGTCTTGGTCGGCGTCAAAAGCTCCGAACCAATTGCGATGATCTCTGCACTAAGCATAGGATTCTAACCGCGAAATACGCGAAAATAGCTAAAAATAGAAATCTTGATATTTCGTCCTTTCCGCATGTTTCGCGGTTGAAAATTGCTACTTGTATATCTCTACAACGGGCTTTCCGTTCACGTCGATGTATGCCCGGTACATGCCTTCGGAGTTGAACGAGATCGCCATGTTGCCAAATTTGTCCATCGCGATAACGCCTCCGTCACCGCCCAATGTCCCAACTTTTTTGATGACCGCATCAGCAGCGTTCTGAACCGGCAAACCGCGATATTCCATCATTGACGAGATATCTCGGGCGACGCCCAAGCGTATAAAATACTCGCCCCAGCCGGTCGCCGAAACGCCGCATGTATCATTGTTCGCATACGTTCCGGCTCCGATGATCGGCGCGTCCCCGACGCGTCCGTAACGTTTATTCGTCATTCCGCCGGTCGAAGTTCCTGCCGCGAGATTGCCGTCCTTATCGAGTGCGACCGCTCCGACGGTGCCGAATCGATTTTGCGGCTCCTGCGAAGCAGGCATTTCCGAGACGGTTCCCGGTTTCTTGACCGATTCCTTTTGTTTTTCCTGCTTCAACACCCGTTGCAGCCCGTCCCAACGGTCTTGCGTAAAGAAATATTTCTCATCTACGATCTCGATCTTCTGCTCTTTCGCGAACAGCTCGGCACCGTCGCCGGTCATCATTACGTGCGGCGACTTTTCCATGATCGCTCGAGCCAGCGTGATCGGGTTTTTGACATGCCGCAAACCTGCCGCCGAACCGGCGGCGAGCGATTTTCCGTTCATTATCGAAGAATCAAGCTCATTCTTGCCATCGTGCGTAAACACAGCACCTTTTCCGGCATTGAACAGCGGCGAATCTTCCATCATTCTGATCGCTAGTTCTACCGCATCGAGGCTCGATTTGCCGGATTGCAGTGCTTTGTAACCAGCCAGCACGACCTCGGCCAGCTTATCTCGATACGCTTTTTCCCTTTCCGGCGTCAACGAACCTTTAGTTATCACGCCCGCTCCGCCGTGAATGATGAACCCGAGCCTCGGCGACTGCGGCGATTGCAGCTGCTTGACCTCGCCAAAACTTCCTTTCTGCGAAAGAACGCCGAGCGGAAAAATGGTAAATGCGAACAACAAGATAACCGAGATAATTTTCTTCATCGATTGATACGCTCCGACATAATTCGTTGACCCAAAACAGATTATCATAAGGCCTTGTTTCCCTTCGCGGACTTTGCTTACTTTGCGGCTTTGCCGGAAAGTTCCCGGGTCGTTAAGACATCTACTAATGCCGCAACGAGATCTCGCCAAAGAACGCCTTGAATTCCTCGTTAGCCGTTAGCAGTTCAACCTCCTCGACCGCCCACGGCGAAATGTCCGTGTCCGGCGATGCCGCGTCTGCCCGAAACTCACTCCAATCTACCCATTTCAACGCCCCGACCTCGTCGGGATTCGGTCGCGGGAGTTTATCGGTGACGCCGACAAAGACCGGGCAGATCTCATTTTCGACAATGCCGTCTTTTTCGGCGCGATATCGAAAATCAGGCAGCATCAATTTCAGATCGACTCCGCTGATGCCGAGTTCGAATTTCAAACGCCGTTTCGCCGCATCAACGGTCCTTTCATGCAGCATGACGTGTCCGCAACACGAATTTGACCATACGCCCGGCCACGTTCTCTTGGTTAGGGCTCGTTGCTGAAGAAGCAGTTCTCCTTTGGAATTGAATAGGAATATCGAGAACGCGAGGTGCAGTCTTGTTTCGGCATGATGGACAAGCGGCTTCGCTTCAGTTGCCAGCGGCGTGCCCGCATCATCGACATACACGAGCATTTCGTCGAAGCGATAATGGTATTTGAACCAATATATTGCCAGCCAAATGACAATTGCCAGACCAATAACGGCCGGCCATACCATGCCGCCGAACGCTGCGATAGCGGTCCAAAAGAACACGATAAGAAAAGCACTCGACGCCAATTGCACCGGAACTCGGAGCAATGGTTTCGCACGCCGCAGGAAGAGCTCTATCACGATAGCGGCCAGCGAACCGGTGATCAGCCAGCCGACAAAATTAGATATCGGCACGCCGTAGAATCCGATATTTGCCGCATATTTCCAAAATCCTAGCCTGACAGCTCCGGGATCGAGCACGAGGTCGAAGCACGTCGCCACGGCCGCCGTTGCAAGGACGCGAACGACGATGTTGCCAAACAGCGTTCGCGAGACCGCGTATGCACCGATGATCAAGGGGGTCCATGCCAAAAACACCGTCCACGGCGTCAAACCAAATAATTTTGCACCCAAAAGCCCGGAATAGCCGAAATGACCATAGGGAAAGCCGGTGAAGATGGCCAATGTCTCGATCAACAATGCGTAAACGCCAAGAATTGCCCATAAAAGCGAAGCGTCACGCCACCCAAGCCATCGCCGAGTCGCCCAAAATGCCGGTATTGCGAACAGGACGACATTGAGCCCTGACAGCCAATGCGACCACGGCGGCAGCGGGACATTGACCATGAAAAAGGCCGACACTGCCAAAAGCAACAGCGTTGCGGCGATCAATATCTCTTTTGTTCTCTTCGGCGTAATCATTCGCATCGTTCGAAGTGCGAGACAAGCCCGCCTTCAGTACTGTGAGATCCTTACAAGTTTGATCTCGCTCGAGCGGCGTATCCATCGACGGTCAAGAAGGCGGGCTTGCCGCCGCTCTTACGCTATAATCAGACTATGCCCGATCTCAGATTTTTACTAAAGGCCAGCCGTCCGCGATTTTGGATCTATATCTTCGGCCCGTATCTGATCGGGCTGATCGCGGCCGTCGCTGACAAACGAGAACTGATCGACTGGCGGATCCTCGTTTTCGGTCTATTTTTCACGTTTCCCGCTAACCTCCTGATTTACGGCATCAACGACATCTTTGACTACGAGACCGACAAATTAAATCCAAAGAAAGCAGGCTACGAGGCACTCGTCACTCCCGAACGCCGCGGCGGGCTGATCGCGGCGATCGTCATAACGACAGCTCCTTTCCTTTTGATCGCCGCAACTCTCGGTCTACAGCCGATCATTGCCTTCGGAGCGTTTCTCTTCTATTCAATATTCTACTCGGCTCCGCCGATACGTGCGAAGGCTTGGCCGTTCCTCGATTCATTATTTAACGTTCTTTATATCATGCCCGGAGTTTTTGCGTTTGCGATGCTGACCGGCGATCAACCGCCTAATGCCGTATTCTTCGCCGGCGGCCTTTGGACGGCCGCAATGCATGCATATTCTGCAATTCCCGACATCGATGCCGACCGCGAAGCTAAATTGTCGACCATCGCGACCGTTCTCGGCTCGACAGGTACGCATCTGTTCTGCCTCGCCGCCTACATCGGCTCTGCGATCCTAACTTATCAATACCTCGGCAAAAGCGTGATCTGGATCGGCCTCTTGTATGTCGGAATTATGCTGGTTTCAATGATAAGCAAAGACAAAGATTCCGTATTTGGCATCTACCGCCGCTTTCCTTTGGTCAATGCGGGTGTTGGCTTCGCGATCTTTTGGTATTTAGCGATTTCGAAATTCTACTTGTGCTTTTTCATGCCCTGCCATCCCGGCCCATAGTGTAGATCACAAACTCTCCATCGGCCCGGCCGATCTTATGCCGTGAACACGCTTGAACGCCAGTTCCGCCGAGATCAGACAGATCTGAGTTCCAATGCCCGGATTAACTCCGGCACCGACGTAATACAAGCCTTTCACTTTCTTCGAGTAGTTCTTCGGACGAAAGATCGCGGTCTGCATTAGATTGTGAGCTAAACCTAGCGCTGAGCCTTTGAATGCGTTATAGTCAGCAGAAAAATTTTCGACCGTGTAAATTCGCTCGTATTCGAGTTTTTCCCGCAGGTTTGGCAGGTTCATCTCCGTTTCCATCAGCGACAAGACGCGATCGGCATAAGCTTCTTTTTCAAGTTCGGTGATCGTTAGATCGGACGCGATCGGCACCAGCACGAACAGATTCTCTTTGCCCTCAGGAGCAACGCTCGGGTCGGTCACGCTCGGTGCACAAACGTAAAGCGACGGTTCCTGCGGCAGGTTAGGATGTTTGTATATATCGTCGAAATTCTTCCGCCAATCCTCGCTGAACAGCAAATTGTGATGCACCAGGCTCGGAAGTTTTTCACTGACACCGAGATACATAATGAATGCTGACGGCGCCATCACGCGTTTGTTCCAGTAGCGTTCCTTGTGCGTCTGCCACTTCGGAGCGAGCATTTTCATCTCGGTGAACGCCATATCAGCGTTCGAGATAACGATGTCTGCATCATGGACCTCGCCATTTTCGAGCCTCACGCCTTTCGCGACGCCATTCTCGACCAGGATCTCGGCGACCGGCGAATTCGCGTACAGCTTCGCACCGTTCTTTTCCGCCATATTCGCTAGTGCCTTGATCAGCCCATAGAAGCCGCCCTGCGGATAAAACACGCCCTGGTTAAAATCCATGTGCGACATCAGGTTGTACAATGCCGGTGCTTCGTACGGCGATGTGCCGAGAAAGACCATCGTGTATTCCATTACCTGCCGCAGCTTTTGCGATTTGAAGAACCGCGACACGAACGTGTGCATCTTCGAAAAGACGGACAGCTTTTGGCCTTCGGTCGCGACACGTTTATTCAGAAAATCGAATATCGTGTCGTAATTCTTATACATGAAATGCTGCGTCGCGACCTCATATTGATATTCGGACTGAGCAAGATACTGACGCAATTTCTCGCCCGCACCGGGCTCGATCGCCTCAAATGTCGCGGCGTCGATCTCAATGTCTGAATGTATATCGAGCCGGTCCGAATCTTTGCGAAAGAAGATCCGGTATGAAGGGCCGAGCCGTTTGAGATCGAGATGATCTTCGACGCGTTCACCCATGAGGTTGAAGAAATGTTCGAACAGATCAGGAGCGAGGTACCACGACGGGCCCATGTCGAATTTGAAACCGCCCGATTCAAAGATATTTGCGCGTCCACCGAGATTTTCGTTCTTCTCAAAGACCGTGACGTCATAGCCCTTTTTAGCAAAAAGGCCGGCCGTTCCCAGCCCGCCGATCCCTGCTCCGATGATAATTACTTTCTGTCTCGGCATAAATTTACAGGATGAACAGGATGATCAGGATGAAAAGAGGTTGATGCCAATCAACCCTTTATCCTGCCCATCCTGTGTATCCTGTTTGAATTCTTCTCTAGCTCCAAACTACTCGTAAACACCCGCCAGAGCCAGCAGCGATAACCTTACCTTCTGACGAAAACCCGTCCGCACACGCTCACGATAGACATTGTAATCCGCACGCTCGATCTCGCCTAAGATGGCCTTGTAAAGCACATACGAGATCTTGACCGCCAGACGGCCTCGCCAATGGAGCAGTTTAATGCCCGGAAAAGCCTCCCGATAGACCTGTTTGTTTCGCTCGATCTGGAACTTCATAAAATCGACGAACCGCTGGTCATACACTTTCCGCCGCAGATCGACCGGCTCGAGGCCAAAACGTGCGAGTTCGTCCTCGGGCATGTAAACGCGGCCGAGTTCGTCAAAATCTTCGCGGATGTCGCGGAGGAAATTTGTCAATTGGAACGCGTAACCCAATTTTATCGCATGCGGAAACGCATCCGGCGTCGAAAAACCGACGATCCGCGTCACCATCAGCCCGATCACGCCGGCCGAGCCGTACATATATTCTTCGAGTTCGGCGTAATTTGCGTAAGATTTTTTGTCCTCGTCCATGAACATCGACTTGAGAAACGCCTCGCCCGTTTCAACATCGATGCCGTATTTGTTGAACGAATACACGATCGCCGCCATCACCGGATCGTCCGATGTTCCCGTCCGCATTGCCTCAAGCCAGGTTTGCCGCCAGGCTTCGAGTTGCTGCACACGCTCGTGCCTCGTTGAATTGCCCGGGTCGTCAACGATCTCGTCCGGAATACGCGCGAAAGCGTAGATCGCATAGATCCCGTCACGTGTCTCCCTCGGAAAGAACTGCGTCGCAAAATAGAAACTCGTCCCGTAACGACGCGTTATCGCCCGGCACTCAACGAGTCCGCGGCGGATCATGTCTGAATTTTCGGAAATGTGTTTCATGCTCGAAAACGAAAGCCAAAGATACAATTTGCTGTTGTTATAGTATTTTTCGAGCAAAAACGCGAGTTGGATTCAGCGAACGGTAATTTATTTCGACGACGCGAGGTAGTCGCGAACCATCTTCATATCTTCCCAAACCTCACGCTTCTTGTGCGGGTCGCGGAGCAGATATGCCGGATGAAACGTCGGCATCACCTTAGTGCCAAGATAGTCGTGAAAATGCCCCCGAAGCTTGCCGATCGGCACCTTGGTCTCAAGCAAATTCTGTGCAGCGGTCGCGCCGAGAACAACGATCACCTTGGGCCGAACCACAGCGATCTCGCGTTTTAGAAAGGGTTTGCATGCAATGGTCTCGTCCGCTTCCGGAGCCCGATTGCCCGGCGGACGGCAGCGGTTGATGTTGCCGATAAATACATCTTTCCGCGGAATTTGCAGGCCCTTTTCGATAATATCCGTCAGCAATTGCCCCGCACGCCCAACGAACGGAAACCCTTGCTCATCCTCATCCGCCCCCGGAGCTTCGCCGACGAACATCAGATCCGCATTGAAATTGCCCGTGCTATTGACCACTTTAGAACGCCCAAGGGTCGCGAGCTTACACCGCGTACAATCCGGCCCGATCCCAGCCCTAATTTGTTCGATCGTTTCGGTCGGCTCGGGCAATACGGACGCGACCACCGCGGCTAATTTGGTTGGTTGTTCTGTCACAATTATCTCTGCAGCAGGCACAGTATTCGATCCGCTTACTGCTTCGGTCGCCGGTTCATTATTAATTACCTCTGCCGCCGACTCAGGTTTCTTCGCGACAACCGGCGGCGTCACGGTCTGCGGCTTCTTCGACAAACTCGCCAGCGATGGCAGCGAAGCCAGCCTGGATTGCCCCGGCACACTCGGTTCCGCGGGCTTGGTCGATTGAATATTCGGGATCTCGACCTTCGGAATTTCAGATCTTACGCCTGGCTGGTTTTGAACCGGCACTGGCGGTTTGATGACGCCGGAATCTGAGATCGACCCAACGTCGGAAAGCTCAACATCCATCGCCTCAACGCCCAGTTCGCGCAAATAAAGCACTTGCTCACGCACGTCTGCGATAAGGTTGTTCAATTCAGAATTCGGCATTTATTACTTATTCAGTTAATTTTTGAACGCGGATCGAACGGATCCGGCGGATGGGAGCAGATAAATCCCCAAATATTTCTTAATTTCTGATCCGTCTTTATCCGCCTGATCCGCTAAATCCGCGTTCAATTATTCCGCAATAACAAGACCTCATCCAATATCCGATCCGCCATATCGCGTTTGGACATTAGCGGCAATTCGGTCTCGCCGGAACGCGTGATGATCGTCGCGATATTCGTGTCGGTGTTAAAACCCGCACCTTTCGCGGTGATGTCATTGGCAACGACCATGTCGAGTCCCTTTTTTTCCATCTTCGAACGCGCATAGCCGATGACGTCGTTTGTCTCGGCCGCAAAGCCGACGACCAGCAGCCCGTCATGCCGTTTTTGCGAAACACCGGCGAGAATATCAGGCGTCTTTTTTAATTCCAGCGTCATCGTGTCGCGGCCTTCTTTCTTGATCTTAGCGTCCGCCGCATTTGCAGGGGCGTAATCCGCAACCGCCGCAGCACCTATAAAAACGGTCGAGCCTTCGAGCTCGCCCATCACCGCCGTGTGCATCTCTTCCGCCGAAACACCGCGTAAAACCTTAACGTTCGCAGGCGGTTCGACCGTCGTCATCCCGGCAACCACCGTCACCTCAGCCCCACGCGCCGCCGCCGCCTCAGCAACGGCAAAGCCCATCTTCCCCGACGAATGATTAGAAATAAACCGAACCGGATCGATCGCCTCGCGAGTCCCGCCGACGGTGATCAATATCCTCTCGTTTGTTAGGTCTTCGGTCTTCGGTCTTTGGTCTTCGGTTTTTGTCTCCCCTTCTCCTCTTCTCCCCTTCTCCCCTTCTAAAAGCAGAAGAGCCTGGCTTACTATATTCTTAACATCTTCGAGTTTCCCCGTCCCCACAGTCTTACACGCCAATTCCCCCGACGCAGGTTCCACAAAATGCACGCCGTCCTTTCGCAGCTGCTCGACATTTCGCTGGGTCGCCGGCTGGTTCCACATTGTGGTATTCATCGCCGGAGCGATCATTACCGGGGCGTTCGAGGCGAGATATGTCGAGGACAGAAAATCGTCTGCCACGCCGTTGGCAAATTTGCCGATGATATTGGCGGTCGCCGGAACGATCAGCAGCAGGTCGATCTCCTGCGAAAAATTGATATGCGCGATCGGATCGGGATTCGCCGGATCGTAATCGTCAACGATCACATGAGCGTCCGTCAAAGCCCTAAACGTCAGCGGCTGCACAAACTCCGTCGCATGCCGCGTCATCGCAACCGACACCTCGCACCCCGCCTTCTGAAGTGCGCGCAAAACCTCCACCGCCTTATAAGCCGCGATCCCGCCCGTCACACCTAACCCAACGCGATATTTCATACGAATAAGAGTTTCCCACGAAATGCACAAAATAACACGAAAGGAGAATCGAACTCGACTAACTTAGCTGAACGAAGTTATCGCTAAATTGAAGCAAATGTGCTTCGAGCAATGAATTGAGGGAAATTTTGCATTTGTGGAACTGCCTGTCAAACTCTTCCAGATCGCCTTCCAATGCAGTTGCAACGAACTCCTCGACGGTTTCTGGATGATTTCTGTAAATGCTCGTCCATTGTTTGCCCGCTTCAATTAGGATCTTCATCTGACATTCGGCACCGAACAGTTCAAGAGCCTGAATCGTTTCCGGAAGCCGTTCAGTTCCCCAATTTTCAAAGTATTGAAGATGGCCTCCGTTTTCAACCTCGCTCTCATACCAGAAAACCAAATGCGCCGGACGCTGCTCCGCCGTTAGGACATCAAAGTCTTCGATTGCCAGAAGATCGATAAAATTATTCCATAGTAAATTTGGATCTTCGGCTAGTTGTTGATTTGTTATTGAACGAAGTATCACGGACTCTCGACCATTTTATATGAGTACTCTTGAGTACTCTTTTACACTTTAGCTATATTCGTGCATTTCGTGGGAAAATTATATCCGAATGAAACCACAAACCCTATCATCCGAGACCATCTTCAAAGGCCGCATCTTCGATCTTCGCGTGGACACTATCCGCGAGGGTGATGTTGAGTACAAGCGAGAGATCGTGGTGCATCAGGGCAGTGCTGTGATCGTGCCGGTATTTGAGGACGGGACAGTTGCTCTTGTGCGGCAGTATCGGCATGCGACCGGCGGTTACCAACTCGAACTCCCGGCCGGCTGTATCGAGCCCGGCGAAACATTTGAGCAGGCCGCGACCCGGGAACTCGAAGAAGAGACCGGTTTCCGTGCCGGCAAGATCGAAAAGCTAGCCGAATTCTACGTCTCGCCCGGCTTCCTGACTGAGAAAATGTATGTTTTCCTCGCTACCGAGCTAACGGAGTCTGTCCAAACCCTCGACGACGACGAGATCGTCGAGATGGTCCGCTTCACTCTCGTCGACGCCATACAAATGGTTCACGACGGACGCATCGAGGATGCCAAGACCATCGCCGGCATACTTCTTACTGCCGCCCGCTCTTCCTAGCTTATTCGACTGTGTCGAAACCGGTAGCGGCCACGCTGCGATGACCAGGCCGACGAATTCGGAGAATTTGATAATGTCGAGGTCGGCGAAGAAAAGGGTCCGGCGGTCCAAGATGTAGATTGTCGCCAGGGCGGTTTTGAGTGGAACCAGGGCAGTTTTTGGGTGTCGCCAGAGCCTCCGGGAGTGTCGCCAAAGTGCATTTTTGTATGTTTTGAGCGGTCATTCGCAGTTAAGCCTCGTGTTTGCAATGGTTTATCCGGTCGCACTAGCACCAAATGCGGCTGCAAAGTGATTCGTTCCTGTTATCAACGCCGGTTAGCAGTAATATTTCACCGTCGCCGTGTTCGCCATCGTGTTGCTTACGGATCAGGCCGTATAGCGCGATATCTTGCCGTTTGGGCTTGACCTCGCCGACGCATTTCGATATTCTATGCGTTCGCATTTTTGCGGAGATTTGTATCAGTGTGTGTGAATATGAGTACTACTTATTTTCCTAGCGGAAAAGGTTTAGCAGAAAATCGTAAATGGCTCGTGGTTGATGCCAAGGGCAAGACTGTCGGCCGCCTCGCGACCGAGGTCGCCCGCATCCTTTCGGGCAAGAATAATCCGGCCTGGACGCCGTTCCTTGATATGGGCGATCACTGTGTGGTCATCAACGCCCGTCACGCCGTATTTACGGGTGCCAAGGACGATCAGAAGATCTATTATCGCCACACGCTCTATCCGGGCGGTCTGCGTGAAACGTCGGTCAAGGAGATGTTCGAGAAGAAGCCTGAAAAGGTCATCGAACTCGCCGTCCGCGGCATGCTACCGAAAACAAAGCTCGGCAAGGCAATGGCTAAGAAACTCAAGGTGTACGCCGACGCAGAACATAAACACATCGCCCAGAAACCGGAGGCGAGAGAACTTTAAATATAGAATTAAGAATATCGAATATTGAATCGCAAGATTCCGTTATTCGAAATTCATCATTCATCGTTCGAAATTTGATATATGGCAGACATACAGTATTACGGCACCGGCCGCAGAAAGACCTCGACCGCACGCGTTTACCTTCGTCCGGGCAATGGCAACATCGTCATCAACCGCCGCGAATTCGACGCTTACTTCCCCAACGAAGCTCTGCGAATGATCATTCGCCAGCCGCTCCGTTTGACGGAGACGGCAGAGCAGTTCGACATTCTAGTAAACGTCGACGGCGGCGGCCAGGCCGGACAGGCAGGTGCTGTTCGCCACGGCATCACGCGTGCGTTGATGGAATTTAACGCTGACCTGCGTCCCGCTTTGAAGAAAGCAGGCCTCGTCACACGCGACCCGCGTCAGAAAGAACGTAAAAAATACGGTCAAAAAGGCGCCCGTGCGAGATTCCAGTTCTCGAAGAGATAATTAGAGTTCAGAGTGCAAGCTTTAGCTTGTTTCTCCATTGAGTGGATACAAGCTAAAGCTTGCACTCTGAACAAAATCCATCGACAAGACACTTTGGTTAAACACCGTCTTGCCGAGTACATAAACCAAGGAGATATAAAGTTTTGGCTACAGTAACGATGAAAGAGCTCCTCGAAGCAGGAGTTCATTTTGGTCACCAGGTCCGCCGTTGGAATCCGAAGATGAAAGAATACATCTTTGGCGAACGCAACGGCATTTATATTATTGACCTCCAGAAAACGCAAAAGCTTTTCCGCGACGCTCTCAACCACGTCACCGAATCGCTCACCGAACGTCCGAATCAGAAGGTCCTGTTCGTCGGCACCAAACGCCAGGCTCAGGACGCCATCAAAGAGGAAGCCGAACGCTGCGGGCAGTTCTACATCAACAACCGCTGGCTCGGCGGCCTTTTGACGAACTACGAGACCGTCAAAAAATCGATCAACAAGCTAAAAGAGATCGAAACGATGCGCGAAGACGGCCGTTTTGAGATGCTCACCAAAAAAGAGCGTCTCCAACTCGACCGCGAGCACGAAAAATTGATGAAGAATCTTGCCGGCATCAAAGACATGAACGGAATGCCCGACATGATGTTCGTAATTGATGTCCGCAAAGAAGATATCGCGATCAAAGAAGCAAACCGCCTCAACATCCCGATCGTAGCGGTCGTCGATACAAATTGCTCACCCGAGGGCATCGACCTCGTAATTCCGGGCAACGACGACGCTCTGCGTGCGATCAGATTGTTCGCTTCGCGTATCGCCGACGCCATCATCGAAGGCCGTCAGGTCGGAACCGAAGGCCGCACGGCTGAGATCGAAGCCGAAGAAGGCGGCGAGGAAGCTAACGCTCCTATCGTCGAATCTACGATCTCGATCCCCAAGCAGTTCCTCAGCGAAGATGACGTTGCCGAGATCGAATCGGTCGACATCCCTGAGGAAGTTGACGAGGACGACGAAGTAGAAGTAGTCGCCGAGACGGAAACTGTCGAAACCACGGAAGTCGAAGCTGCGGCGGTCGAACCTGTGGATGCCGAAGCTCCTGCGGTCGAAACAGCCGCTGCTGAAGCTCCTGCTGAGGCATCTGGATTGGTCGAAGAACCTGCGGCAGAAGTTCCGGCCGCCGAAGAAACGGCCGCGGCAACAACCGAAGAGAGCACAGAAGCGACAGCAAGCTAAGTAAATTTTTATCATTGATAGCGTAGCTCGTTTCCGTTCACAGCGAAATGGCTACGCTTTTTTACAAGCAGACATTATTATTTAGAGGTAGTTATGGCAGAAGTTACAGCAAGCGCAGTTAAATCGCTGCGTGAAAAATCAGGTGCAGGAATGGTCGATTGCAAAAACGCTCTCGTCGAAGCAAACGGCGACGAGAACGCAGCAATGGACATCCTTCGCAAAAAAGGCATGGCACAGGCCGGCAAGAAAGCCGGTCGTGTCACCGCTGAGGGTGCGGTCGGTTCGTACATTCACATGGGCGGCAAGGTCGGCGTACTCGTCGAGATCAATTGCGAAAGTGATTTCGTCTCACGCGGCGACGAGTTTCAACAGCTCGTCAAGGACGTTGCGATGCACATCGCGGCGACCGATCCGCGTTACACGAACCGCGACGAAGTTCCGGCAGCCGATCTCGATAAAGAACGCGAGATCCTGATGGAGCAGCTCAAAAATGACCCGAAGAACGCCAGCAAACCCGAAGATGTTCTCAATAAGATCATCGAAGGCCGCCTGAACAAATTTTATGAGGACAACGTTCTCGTCGATCAGGCGTTCGTCAAAGATCCTTCGAAGACGGTCGGCGAACTCGTTGCCGAAAAGATCGGTTCGATCAAAGAGAACATCTCGATCCGCCGCTTTTCACGTTTCAAAATGGGCGAAGGTATTGAGAAAAAGGCGGACGATTTCGCCGCCGAAGTCGCGTCGATGGTCGGCTAGTATCGTTTGGCGGTTGGCCGAGGGCAGTTACCAGTACATGAACTGTCTGCCTTCCGCTAACGGCCTACTGCCTACATACTTATGGAGCCTGCATACAAACGTATTCTGCTTAAGCTTTCGGGCGAAGCCCTTGTGGGTTCGCAGAACAACGGCATTGACACCAAGGTCGCTGCCGCTGTAGCGAAAGAGGTCAAGGCGGTCCATGATCTCGGCGTGGAGATCGCCATCGTCATTGGCGGCGGCAATATCTTTCGCGGCGTGTCAGAGTCGGCAGGAAACATGGATCGCGCGGCCGCCGATTATATCGGAATGCTCGCGACTGTGATGAATGCCGTTGTGCTGCAGGACTCATTGGAACAGCTGGATGTTTATACACGCGTGATGTCGGCGATAGATATCCCGCAGTTGGCCGAGCCCTTTATTCGCCGGCGTGCTGTCAGGCATCTTGAAAAGAAACGGGTCGTCATCTTTGCTGCCGGAACAGGAAACCCCTATTTTACGACCGATTCCGCTGCAGCCTTGAGGGCACTCGAGATCGAATCTGAGGTCATTCTCAAAGGTACTAAGGTCGATGGAATTTATTCCGCTGACCCGATGAAAGACCCGACAGCGACCAAATTTGACAAGATCTCGTATCAGGAAGTTCTCGAAAAACAACTAAAAGTGATGGATGCCTCGGCGATATCGCTTTGTATGGACAATAATTTGCCGATCATGGTCTTTAACATGCAGCGGTCCGAAAATATTATCAAAGCCGTTTGCGGCGACCTTTCGATCGGAACATTAGTGAGTAATTAATTATGAGCGCACAAGACGTAATTAAAGAGACCGGCCCAAAAATGGACCATGTGGTCGAAGATTTTAAGCGAAAGCTATCTAACATCCGCACGGGCCGTGCAACTGTCGGTCTGCTCGACGCGGTCGTCGTCGACTACTACGGCGTCCCGACGCCGCTCAATCAGATGGCATCTATCGCCGTTCCGGAGCCGCAAATGATGACGGTCCAACCGTGGGATGCGACCGCGATGGCTGGGATCGAAAAGGCGATCACTGCCGCCAATCTCGGACTTAACCCTTCGAATGACGGCAAGATCATTCGCCTGAGTATTCCCGCTCTTACCGAAGAACGCCGTAAGCAGTTCGCCAAACAGGTTCACGAGGTCGCCGAGGAACACCGAATTGCCGTCCGCAACGTACGTCACCAGTCCAATGATCTGCTCAAAAAGATGCTTAAGGACAGAGAGGTCTCCGAAGACGAAGAGCGCAGCGGCCTCGAAGACGTCCAGAAATTGACAAACACTTACATCGCCAAGATCGATGAGCTTTCCAAAAACAAAGAAGCTGAGATCATGGTCGTTTAATTTGCGATGGTACGTGTGATCCGTATTGTCCGGAATTGGATAGCAACGTCACATTTGGATTTTGAATCAGACCCTCCGAAACACTTCGGAGGGTTTTTCCATGCACCGAACTTTACTTTCCATCGTTCCTGAATTGGAGTATATTTGTACAAAATCTTCGCTCGGCCGCTTACGACAATGAACCGCATATACCAATTTACGATCTCGCTTGTTTTGCTCGCCGCTTTTATGACAAATGCCCTTCCCTGCGGGCCCGGATATATCTCGCCGGTCTTTGACCAGACCAAGGCTCCGGAGAATCCGTACGCAAATTATGCAGCGGGGCGATTGGGCATTATCAAGACAGGATTCAACCGTTCGATCCTCTTCGCGGCATATCGATATCTAAACGGCGGCAGTTTTTCGGCGGATGATCAACGCTTGCTCGTCGAACTGTGGAAAGCCGAAGTAGACCGTGATTATCCGCAGCAGGATGATGTCGGCGATGCGGTAAAGGCCTGGGTCGCACAGCGCAAGGTCGTCCTTGAAAAAGAGGAAAAGCCGCCGGAGATCTATGTCGAACGTTCGTATGGCGGCTATGACTTTTTTCCGAACTGCACCAAAAACGCATTCGAGGTAGCCGCGGAAACACTTTCAAATCGTATTTCAGAGCATGGTGCGACCGATTCGGCCGTCGCGAATTGGGTCGCCGCTCAGGATCAGGTCTTCAAGAATTGTGCCGCCGGAAAACAAGCACCCGACGATGCCCCGATGGGTGCCCCGGTCTGGCTTCAAAAAGATCGTGCGTACCAAAAGGCCGCCGCCGAGTTCTATTCGCTTGATTATGCGAATGCGAAGAAACATTTTGCCGAAATAGCTCAGGACACCGAATCGCCGTGGGCCGAGACAGCCGATTATCTTGTAGCCCGCACGCTCATCAGACGTGCCAGCCTTTCCCCGTCTGCTCAATCAGCGAAGCCCTATTATGAGGAAGCTGAGATCCATCTGGAACGCTTTGTTTCGAAGACCGGTAAATTTGCCGCGTCCGCAGACCGCATGCTCGGCCTGATCAAATACCGCCTGCACCCTAAGGAACGCGTCGGTGAGCTGGCCAAAACACTTTCGTACAGATCGGGAAACGACAATTTCAAGCAAGATCTGATCGATTACACGTGGCTGCTCGATAAATTTGAATCGGAAGCGATACAAGCTGAAGAAAAGCGAAAGATAGCTCTCGCTGCCGCGAAGGCCGGCAACACAAATACAGTACCGCCCGCCAATACCGAGACTGAGACCGAAAAGGTGCCGGATGACGGCATGCTGCAGATCAATCTCTATTCTGAGAGCTACGCTGAGTCATGGAGTTTTAAGGTCAAGCCCGAGGCGACCGATGCCGAATTGATCGCGGCCGCGGAAAAGGCAGTAGGCAAGCCATTGACCGATGCGATGAAAAAGAGCGTTCGCGAATCCAAACAGTTAGCATACGCCTCGCGGTTCAGCGACAGCCAGCGTTCAGACTACGAAGGCGGTTATTACACAGAAGAAGAACTGAATCTATCGGCACTGCCGGCTTTTTTGCGAAACGATGACCTGACCGATTGGCTTTTCACGTTTCAGACCCGAACGCCCGAAGCGTATCTGTATTCATTGAAGCGATTTCGCGAATCGGGATCGGAACTCTGGCTGATGACGGCGATCTCGAAGGCCGAAAGGAACTCGACCGATGTCGCACGCCTGCTCGAGGCCGCAAACAACACCAGCCGGACGTCAACCGGCTATCAGACTATCGGCTTTCATCAGGCACGCCTGCTCATCGATCTGGGCAAGACGGCAGAGGCCAAAACCTTGATCGATGACGTTCTGGCGATCGGCGATGATCTGCCGATTTCGACTCGCAACAACTTTCTCGATCAGCGAAGACGCATCACCGAATCGCTCGACGATTTTCTCAGATTTTCGCTGCGCAAACCGTACGCTTGGGATTTCAGCGGCGACGTCGGCAGCATCGATGAGCTGATCGCAAAGGAAAAGATGTACTACGACCCGGAGTATCACAAGGACGGACAAGAGGCCTATAACAAAGAGGTCGAAGACCGATATAAGGAACAGCGCGAATGGCAAAGCCGCGACATGCTCGATACCGCCGCTATCGACCTGATGAATCGCACTTTCCCTCAGCCGCTGCTCATCGAGGTCGAACGTTCAGAGGCTCTTCCTGATTATCTGCGTGCAAAATTTGTTGTTGCGATCTGGACGCGGGCATATTTACTTGACGACACCGCGACATTGCTCAAAATGACGCCCGAAATGGCCAAACATTTCCCGGATCTCGAACCGCAGCTCGAGAAGATAACGGCCGCGACGACCCAAGCTGCCCAAGACAGGGCAATTCTGTATTTCATTCTCAAAAATCCGCTATTGAGTCCTTATATCGAGGACGGCATCGGCAAATCTGATAATGAATTTGGCGATTGGGACTCGAACGACTGGTGGTGTTCGTCGTATCTTGAGGCTGACGAACCCGGCACCGACGCGTCCGAGGAGGTCGACCTTGGGTTCAAGCGTCTGCCTGCTCCTAAGTTCCTGACCGCTGCTCAGCGTCAGGCGGCTATCGCTGAGAGAAAGAAGCTGATCGCCCTCGGCGATGCACCTGAGATGCTCGGAAAACGCGTTATCGATTGGGCAAAGCGTTTTCCCACGGACAAACGCGTTCCCGAAGCACTTTATATAGTCCAGCGTGCAAACGGATGGACCAAATACGGTTGCGGAAGCAACGAAGACCTGCAAGCTCAGATCACGGCGATCATGAAAAAGAGCTTCCCGTCCAGCGAATGGACGCGAAAGCTCGAATCTGATGAATCAGAGAAAAGCCAGTAAAAACGGCTCTACTGGCTTTTCTTTTTATCTTCTTCTGCCTTGAATTTGTCGAGTTCTTTTTTGAATTCGCTGCAGTTCTTGGCAAGTTCGGTCTTGTCGTTCTTGTTCTTTTCGACACTGTCCTTGATCGACTGTTTGATCTTGTTCAGCACCATCTGCTTTCCGGCCTTAACTACAAAATTATCGTCCGGATTGTTCATCTCGGCGGTTAGCATGTCCATGACCTGGTCACATTCCGGAACGCCGATCTTTTCATCGCCGACAACAGTGTCAACGCCCTGATCCGTCAGAGATTTGTTCGACGACTGAGTGTTGCCGGTCTTTCCTTTGTCCGCGAACGGATTCATGCCGCAACCGAGCACCGCCGCAAACAGCAGTGTGCAAACCAAGAGTATCGCAAATTTGTTTTTCATATTCGTTTTTCCTGATCGAGTTACGCCTGATCGACGTTCAACGTTCACACTTTTTGCAGATTAGCATATTTTTCGATCAGCTTCTTTTGGCCGAAACCGGGAAAGCTAACGGTCAGCTTTGTATTATCCCCCGAACCCTCGCGTCTGAGCACGAGCCCGCGTCCATATTTAGCATGCATCACATGCGACCCAGGGATCAGCCCGCTTTTATTCTCAGATATGATACTCGACGCAGCAGGTGGTTCAGGCCTACGTTCCGGAACTTCTGGCGTCTGGGACCTCAAATTTGAAATCTCCGATATCGTCTTCCGGTACAGAGGCACGTTGCCGGAATTCTGAGAATCGGGCGGCTCGGCCCCTCGCTCCCCTTCTCCCCTTCTCCCCTTCTCCCCTTCTCCCCGTCTTCCTACGGGCGTGATGTCTTTCTTTTTAAAAAATTCCGCGATCGCTTCGGCATTGTTGTACGTCTTGCCCGTATAGACGTTCTTTGGCTTTTCCGGTGGGCTTTCGCCTCGCAGGGCACTCTGAGTGGCCTTCGCCGCCATTGTCGTCGTACTTCGGGCATATGAGAGCCAGGACGAACCCGGCGATAGATCTTCGATCAGTTCGAGCGGCATTTCGTTCAAGAATTGTGACGGCTCAGCCGCGATCTCCTCGCCGTAAACGCGCCGCCGCATCGAATGGGTCACGTACAAGATATTCTCCGCCCGCGTGATCGCCACATATGCCAGCCGACGCTCCTCTTCCAGTTCCTTCGGATCGTTGATCGAACGCGAATGCGGAAATATTCCGTCCTCCAAACCAACGAGAAATACGACCGGAAACTCCAGGCCCTTTCGACGAATGAACCGTCATCAGCGTCACCGGAGCATTTCCGTCGAATTTATCGGTGTCCGATGTCAGCGCCGCGTGGTCGATAAAATCACGCAACCCGTCGATCTCCTGCTTGTCGTAATCGACCGCAGCGTTGACGAGTTCTTCGAGATTCTCGAGCCTTGCTTCGGCCTCGTCCGAATTCTCGATCCGCAGCGAACTTGCATAACCTGTATCCTCGATCGCGGCAACCACGATGTCCGATACCGGCTTGTCCGCACCGTTCGATTCCGCAACCTTTTTGATCAGGTTTTCGATCACCTTGCGAAACGAACGCATCGCCTCTTTGGCCCTCGGCGTCAGGTTCACCTGCAAAGGTAGATCAGGATCGGTTATCGAGGCGATGGTCATCCAAAGCGACGACCCGGCGGCCTTTGCCTGCCGCTGCAGTTCATCAAGACTGGTCTTGCCGAGCCCTCGAGTCGGCGTATTTATGACGCGGAGCAAGGCTATATCATCGAATGGATTCATCGCGGGCGTGACATATGCGATCACATCCTTGACCTCGGCACGCTCGTAGAACGAAAATCCACCGACGATGTTGTATTCGATCCGCATCCGACGAAGCGATTCTTCGAACAGACGTGATTGCGCATTAGTGCGATACAGGACTGCGATCCGCGAATCGCCCCGCCGGCGTTGATGCTCTTCGATCTTTGACGCGACAAACCTTGCCTCGCTGTCGCCGTCGAATGCCTGATAGTAAAAGATGCGTTCGCCGCCGGGATTTGCGGTCCATAGCTTTTTCTTTTTTTGATTGATGTTCTTGTCGATGATCGCGTGGGCGACGTCGAGGATCGTCTGCGTCGATCTATAATTCTGCTCGAGCAAGATGACCTTTGCGTCCGGAAAATGCTCTTCGAACCCGAGAATATTACGAATATCAGCCTGCCTAAAACCGTAAATACTCTGAGCATCGTCTCCGACCACACAGATATTCTGTTGCTTTTCGGTCAAAAAGCTGATCAACGCAAATTGCAGTGCGTTTGTGTCCTGATATTCATCGACCAGAATGTACTTGTACCGCTCGTTATATTTCTGGCGTGTTTCGGGTGATATCCGCAGCAATTTCACGGTTTTGATCAGGAGATCATCAAAATCAAGTGCGTTAGCGGTATTCAGCCGCTGATCGTACATCTTAAAGACCTTCGCCATCGCCGCCCGTTTTTCATCACCGTATTCGATCTTGGACGCGAACATTTCCGAGTCTTCGCCGCGGTTCTTTCCGGCACTGATCGCGGCCCGAACGACGCGCGCGGATTGATCTGCTTTTCGTCGAGTCCGAGGTCCTTGATGCATGCCTTTACGACCTTGTTCGAGTCGTCGGTGTCATAGATCGTGAACGACTTTGTATAGCCCTCATCAAGCTTGTCGATATCCTGCCGCAGGATGCGCACGCATAGGCTGTGAAACGTCGAAATGAGCGGATTTGAGTTGAGTTTTTGATCCTTTATCAGCTCCGCAACACGCGAACGCATCTCGCCCGCGGCCTTATTCGTGAAGGTGACCGCCAAAATATTGTGCGGTGCAACCTGTTTTTCCGCAATAAGATACGCGATCCGCACCGTGATCACACGCGTCTTGCCCGAACCGGCACCTGCCAGTATCAAGAGCGGCCCGTCGGTCGTCTTAACGGCCTCGACCTGCTGAGGATTTAGGGAAGCTAAAATATCCATTAAAGAGTGGCTGTAATCGGCATTCTGATCATTTGATCAGAGACTGAATTTCCTTGAATTGTTCGTGCTTCGAGTCTCGCATTAGTTCGAACAATGCCATCTCGATCGAGGACGAGATCGCACCGCTCGCCAGCATTTTCGTGAGTCCGGCTTCCCTGTTGTACTCGAACCGTGTGCAAACACAGTCGGTCAAAACATGGACCTGAATCCCTTGATCGAGCAGGTCATGGACGGTCTGGTTTACGCAAACATGCGTTTCGAGCCCGCATATCACGGCCTGTTTGATGCCTAATTCACCTAGCTTTGCAGCGAACGCATCTGATCCGCACGAGCTGAATGCCGATTTTTCAAATACTTCGCCGGAATCAGCCATTACGAGTTTGATCTCTTCAGCCGTATGCCCGAGTCCTTTCGGATACTGTTCGGTCACTAAGACCGGCAAACCAAGAACCTGAAACCCGCGAACAACCGTCGCCGCCCGCGACGCGATCAATGCAAAATCAGGTATCGCATTGCGAAAGCCCTCCTGAATGTCGATGACGACGAGTGCCGTGTGCTTTGGGTCTAGAATGTTGGGATGCGGCATTGCTCTCTACACGTCGGATTCTACTTGTGCAGTTTCCGCATCGCGATCTTTAGCCTGCTTTCTCAGCTCTTTATCGCGCATTTCCTTTTTGTATGTTCTGAAAAAAATGTAAACCGCCGCGATCGAGAGGATCAATATCAAGATCATCATCGCGGCGACAAATATTACTTCAGATCGTCCGGTTCCGGGCATAGGTCGAGTTTTAAAGTTCAAAGTTCAAGGTTTCAAGTTCGAAATCCAACTCCCCGCAAACCTTGGAGTCTGTACCTCGGAATTTGAACGCTGAACTTCGAACTAGCTGGGTGCGTGACCTGCAGGAAAAGCGTTTTCGGCCTTTTGAAGAAGCCGGTCGCGGTAGTATTCGGGCAGGCGTTTTACGTTCTTGTCATGATCGGTCACGACGTGATTCGTTTCGCCTTCGGCTATCAGCACATCGTCTGACGAACGGTGAACCTCGTAAAAAAAGCGTAGGCTGCGGCTGCGGATCTCGCCGACCTTGGTGCGGATCGTTAATACGTCTTCGTAATAAGCGGGTGATTTGTGGCGAACGTAGGTTTCGGCGACGACCATCAGAGCGTCGTCCTGTTCTTCCATCTCTTTGTAGGAAAAGCCTCGGGCCCGGCACAGGTCGCTTCGGCCGGCCTCGAACCAGATAAGGTAATTGGCGTGATGCACAATGCCCATCTG
The DNA here is from genome assembly GCA_016713675.1 of Acidobacteriota bacterium. Taxonomy (NCBI): domain Bacteria; kingdom Pseudomonadati; phylum Acidobacteriota; species Acidobacteriota bacterium. The sequence continues at coordinate 2,430,720 of JADJOS010000001.1, read as the reverse complement.
GTCGGTTTCGGCATAGCGAACGCGAACCTCAGTTTCGTGCCAGCCGTCCATAGAATTTTTGGCTGGGAGACAGGGATTCGAACCCCGATAGGCAGATCCAGAGACTGCAGTCCTACCATTAGACGATCTCCCAGCGTAGTTATAATTTACGGGGCGGACAGGCCGATTGTCAAACAACGTACTTGCGGTAACTGTATTGACGTTAGACAATTAAAGTTTCGGGCGAAACGTAGGCTTCTGCCTACTGACTACCGACAACAGGCTACTGACCTATGAAGATGCAGACCGAGATACTCAATAACCGCCAGGCCTATCACGAATATTTCATTATTGAAAAATTCGAGGCCGGTGCCGCTTTGCTCGGCACTGAGGTCAAGAGCATTCAGGCCGGCCGAATTCAGCTCAAGGAATCGTACGTCCAGATCAAGGACGGCGAGGTTTGGCTGTTCGGGTCGCACATCTCGCATTATTCGCACGGCAATATCAATAACCACGACGTCCTGCGTCCGCGAAAGCTGCTGCTCCATCGTAAAGAGATCGAAAAGCTTGAAAAAGAGACCACGCAAAAGGGCATGACGCTCGTCATCACCAGCATTTATTGGAAAAACGGCCGGATAAAATTTGAGATCGGCGTCGCGAAGGGCAAGAAACTATACGACAAACGCGAGACCGAAATGAAGAAAGCGGTCGCGAAAGACACTGCCCAACAGTTGAAAGAAAGGCTTAGATAAGTTATAGATATTAAAGAGCTTTAATAGTTTTCAGACCATTTACATTGAGGTATCGATGAAATTTACGGGAATCTCGGGCAATTTTACCGAGGCTAGTGCAGATGCATTGGCCGTCACAGTTTTTAAGGGCGAAAAAGCAGCCAGCGGCATTCTTCACGATCTGGACAAACTGACCGGCGGCCTCGTCTCGTCGGTCATGAAGTCGGAGGAGTTCAAGGGCGATTCCGGACAGACCGCTTTGCTTCGGTTTGCTCCTAGCGGCAAGGTCAAGGCGAGCCGCGTTTTGCTGATCGGCGTCGGTGACAAGGCAGATTACAAAACGTCCTCAGTCGGTGTCGTCGCGGGAACGGCGACGCGATATCTGCGATCACGCAACATCAAGAGTTTTGCGCTCCTGGCCCGCAGCGAAGCCTCGGCTGCCGATGTGGCTCAGCAGGCTGTGTGCGGATTTATCACCAGCCAGTTCGACCTCGATAAATACAAGACCAAAGACAAGCAGAGCAAAACGGTCGACAGCCTTGTCGTCTGTGTTGACGACGCAAAGCCTGCCGATCTGAAGAACGGCATTGCCCGCGGCCAGGCGCTCGGCGAATCGATGAATCTGACCCGCGACCTCGCCAACGAGCCTGCCAACGTTCTGCCGCCGGCCGAAATGGCAAAACGAGCTCAGGCAATGGCAAAAGAGGTCGGACTCAAATGCGAGATCCTCGACGAAGCCAAGATGACCAAAATGGGCATGGGCTCGCTGATGAGCGTGACGCTCGGATCGTCCCAACCGGCGAAGATGATCGTGCTTCGCTACACACCTGTTAAGAGCACCGCCAAGAAAGGCGAAATGCTCGCTCTCGTCGGCAAGGGCATCACGTTCGACACCGGCGGCATCTCGCTCAAACCGGGCGAGAATATGGACGCGATGAAGTACGACATGTCCGGCGGAGCGACCGTCATCGGCGCAATGCGTGCGATCGCTCTGCTCAAACCGAGCGTTCCGGTCCTCGGCGTTATCGCCGCGGTCGAGAACATGCCTGACGGCGGGGCTTCGCGTCCGAGCGATGTTGTCACAGCAATGAACGGCAAGACCGTCGAGATACTCAATACCGACGCCGAAGGCCGCCTCGTGCTCGCCGACGCCGTCGCTTATGCCGAGAAACAGGGTGCGACCAGCATCATCGACATGGCAACGCTCACCGGAGCCGTGATCATCGCTCTCGGCGATCAAAATACCGGCCTGATGGGTAACGATCAGGGCCTCATGGACGAGATCATCGCCTGCGGCAAAGAGAACGGCGAAGGCTTTTGGCAGCTTCCGGTCAGTGCCGAATACAGCAAACAGATCAAATCGGACATCGCCGATATCAAAAACATCGGCCCTCGGGGCAAAGCCGGCACCATAATGGGCGCCGTCTTTATTCAGGAGTTCATCGACAAAGCCAAATGGGCCCACCTCGATATCGCCGGAACCGCATGGCTCGACAGCGGCAAACCCCACACATCCAAAGGCCCGACCGGCGTCGCCATCCGCACCCTGATCAGCCTCGTCGAAAAGTCGCAGTAGATGGAAATTACAATCGATTAAGCGGAAATTTTTAACCGTGAACAAAAGGGAAAGGCTGCCTAGAGAAGGCAGCCTTTTCAATTATCAAGAATCGCGATATCGCAGGTCTGATCTTAATTTTTACGCTTTCACTGGTATCCGCTTAACCAGACTCAGTGTTTTTTAAACGGATTTTTTACCGCTCAAGAATTCATCTCGCAGTTGTTTGATTGCTGTGCCTTTTCTTTCGCGGTTGTTTTCGCCGGATCCTGCTCCCATCATCCTTACCGACATTATATGGTGTGGCCCTTTTCGTTTTTCTCCGAATAATCGGATCAAGTCCATTCCAATCGTTCCATTGTGTTTTTCGTGCAGCCCGTTTGATCCTTGGGGTAGGGGTTGCAGTTGGCACAACGCCATTGCTTTCTTCGGTCGTGGTTGGTTGAAACGCGAACATTGAAACTACAAATGTGGCGATGATGGTTGCGATTATTGCTAAATTTACTCTTTTCATTTTTCTTTACTCCCTGTTCTCCACAAGCGTGCTGATACACTGCGATGTAAAAGACCGAATTGCTTGCCAGTCAGCACAAACCGCCATAGCGAAAAATATATCACGGATCATTGATTTAGCGGCAAATTCTGTATGTATTAACAAAATCAACCGGGGTCGAACATCAGCAGCGGTTTGGCCCGCTTTCGTGCGATTCTCTTTACATAGTCCTGTTTAGTCGAAGTCGATCTTTCCAAATTCTACCACCGCTATCGAAAACTTTTAGAAAATTCGCTGCGATTGGCGGCTGGGTGCGACGTGGGCTTGCGATGGGATGGTGGAGATCCTTATTTTGATGGGAATGTTGGGGGGCGATGGGATTTTCGTTGTGCCTGGATAGCAACAGCAGATCGGGCAGCCAGCGACAGTTTTTAGAACCCGTTCTGCGATTGTCGCTCGGGGTCTTTTTTATTGTCGCTGACCCCGTTTTTTACTGTCGCAAGCCCCCTAAAACATTGTCGCCATGCCCCCTAAAAACTGTCGCAGAACTCATCATTACGGCATTTTCTCCAATTTTGTTGATTTAATTGTGGTACGTACCACACTATTGTTGGTGAGGTAAAAAATACACGTTTCGTCTTCCCCCAAAAATCGATTATTAGTGGATAATAATTGACACGCGACCGACAATCTTGTCTAATCCTCTTATCCAAAACATCACCAACGGATAATGCACCGAAACCTAACAAATCTGATCATCGTGGCAGTCGTAATATTTTTTGTTACGGCATGCTTCTGCCGTTCGAACCGCGACCAGCCCAATGATCCGGGGACGACGGCAAACAAGGCGTCAGGCTCAACGCCGACACCGAACAGCGACAAGAAACCTTCGTCCTCGCCCGACACTTCGGCCGGAGATAAGGAGGACAAAGGCGATTTCACGGTCGATCACATCGCGGTCAAATCTTCGAAATACGTCGAGATCGATAAACAGGTCAAGTCCGAACGCTTACTCGAAAAGGCCGCAGACCAACTCAACAAGAACCTGATCCTGCCGTATGACCTCGAGCTTCGGACCGAAGAGTGCGGCCAGGCGAACGCGTTTTATGATTCGAACGATACATCGGTGACCGTCTGTTACGAGCTGATGGAGCATTTTTACGACACATTCCGCGGTACCGGAATGGCCGATGATAAGGCATACGATAAGATGTTTGACGCCGTCAGGTTTGTCTTCCTGCACGAGATAGGCCATGCTCTGACCGACACGTACAAACTGCCGATCACCGGCAACGAAGAGGATGCTGCGGATCGCTGTTCGGCGTTCATCAATCTGACCGAGCTTGGCGACGACGGCGTCAGGGCCGTTCTCGCAGCGGCCGATTCGTTCAAGATCGAGTCGAAACGACGAACTGCTGACAAGAGCGACCTCGCCGACGAACATCTGCTGCAGGAACAGCGGTTTTACAACTCGCTATGTATGATCTACGGATCAAATCCGTCGAAGTATTCGAACATCGTGACCGACGGATATCTGCCCAAGGCTCGAGCCGAACGCTGCGAATCAGAATTCACGCGTACCGCCGAAAGTTGGGCGACGCTGCTAAAACCCTGGCGTAAAGGCTGAGAACTTAACAACTAAGGAGAAAATATGAAACGAAACGTTATTACTGTCACATTTGCACTTTGTGCTCTCTTACTTGTCGGACTCGCGTGCGGCGGCAGCAGTGCCGCTGCGGACGAGAAACAGGCCGGGCCCGAATTCGTCGGAGCCTGGACATCGAAAGACGGCTCGTCGATCACCATTCGCTCCGACGGCAGTGCCGATTATAAGATCGGCGGGACGTCCGTCACCGGAGGCAAGGCCCTAGTGAGCGAAAAAGAAAAGACGCTCAGGATCGCCATGTTGGGCATGGGCTCGCCGATGAAGATCGACAAGGCACCCTAAAATGGCGAAATGACCATTGACGGCGTCGTTTATAAGAAATAGACGCGTTCAAAATTGGGATCAAAGACGGCTGCGGAGCCGTCTTTGATTTTTGCGTGTATGGACGCTAAACTCTTTATTTCAAACACCTATGAAAATCCACGAATATCAAGGCAAAGCCATCCTCAAAGAATACGGCGTTCCTGTTCCCCGCGGCATTGTCGCCCGCACGCCGGACGAAGCCGAAGCGGCCGCACGTGAACTCGGCACCGACGTTGTTGTTGTTAAGGCTCAGATCCACGCCGGAGGGCGAGGCAAGGGCGGCGGCGTAAAGATCGCCAGATCGCCCGCTGAGGCCCGCGAAATGGCATCTCAGATCCTCGGCATGACCCTCATAACGCATCAGACGGGACCTGAGGGCCGTATCGTCAAGACGCTCCTCATCGAAGAAGGATTGCCGATCGACCGCGAGTTCTATTTAGGTATCACGCTCGACCGCGTAACAGGCCGAAACGTCTTTATGGCGTCGTCCGCCGGCGGAATGGACATCGAAAAGGTCGCCGAAGAAACTCCCGAATTGATCCTCAAGGAAACGATCGATCCGGCCGTCGGGCTTCGTGGATTTCAGGCACGCAAGCTCGCTTTCGGCCTCGGCATTCCGGCGGAATTGATCGGCCAGGCTACGAAATTCATGCTCTCGCTCTACGATGCGTACGAGAAGATCGACGCGTCTTTGGTCGAGATCAATCCTTTCCTTTTGACCAAAGACAACCGCCTGATCGCTCTCGATGCCAAGGTGACCTTTGATGATAACGCTATGTTTCGGCATAAGGATTTCATCGAGCTCCGGGACCTCGACGAGGAAGAACCGCTCGAGATCGAAGCTTCAAAATACGACCTGAATTACATCAAGCTCGACGGTAATATCGGCTGCATGGTCAACGGAGCCGGCCTGGCAATGGCGACAATGGATATTATCAAGCTAGCAGGCGGTGAGCCTGCCAACTTCCTCGACGTAGGCGGCGGTGCCAGTCAGGAACGAGTCGAACAGGCATTCAAGATCCTGCTCGCCGATAAGAATGTAAAAGCCGTGCTGATCAACATTTTCGGCGGAATTGTCCGCTGCGATATGGTCGCCAACGGCGTCGTCGCAGCCTACAAGAACCTGGGGATGACGATACCTATCGTCGCCCGCCTCGAAGGCACCAACGTTGAAGAAGGCCGCCGCGTCCTACGAGAATCAGGCATCGGCATCCAAACCGCCGAAGGCATGCAGGACGCCGCCGAAAAGGTCGTTGCAGCCGCAGGGTAAGAATGCAATAGCCGCAAAAAGGCGCAAATAACGCAAAAGTAGAAATGGTCTTCTTTTGCGTTTTTTGCGCCTTTTTGCCGCCAATTCCTCCTAAACTCTTATGTAGATCTGCTTTCGATATAAAAGCCACATCAGGAAAAGCCAAAGCAAAATAAAGCTGATGGCATAGGCGAGAGACGCATCGATCGGATTGAAAATTGGGAGATAGATGTTATTCATTGTCCACCGGCCGAGCGAAATCGGCGTGCCTTCGGGGCCGGTGACGCGATAGGCAGCGATCATTCGGGCGAAGAAGCCGGTGAACACGAAAAGCGGCAGAGCATTGACACCGAAGATAACAAAGGGCTGAGCCCATTTTTTGTAACCTTGAATATCTATCAGCCAATAACAGAACCCGAGCACGAGTAATGCTAATCCAGATGTCGCGAGGACGTATGAACTCGTCCACAGTGCCTTGTTCATTGGGAAATAGCTGTTCCAGATAAGGCCGAGAGCTAGCAGAGCAAGGCCAAAGAAAAACATTCCGCTGGCCTTATTCAGTGCAGAATGCTGCATGATGAATGATGAATTCGGAGGCTGCGATTCATCATTCTGTATTCTGAATTCAGTATTTCGAATAAGCCACTTTCCGGTCAGTACTCCCGATATGCACGTCACGATCGCAGGGATCGTTGAGAGAATCCCTTCGGGATCAAAGACCTTTCCGCCCCGCCAGATGTGGTTTTCAGTCAGGATCAGGCGATCTAGATACGCGGCGAGATTGCACGCCTTGTCGCCGATGCTCGTCACTTCGCAGCCCGGAACAGGGATCGTGGTCATTATTAACCAATAACCGAGCAACATCACGGCGCCAATGCCTACCTGCTGTTTCCACGTCGTATGCAGAAATATGATGGACGTGATCAAATAAACGACCGCTATACGCTGCAGGACACCAAAAATACGCAGTGTTCCGTAGTTGTAGGGCACCACGTTATAACCCGCGAGGTTCATTCCCGCAATTCCGAGCAATGCCGCCACACACAATACGGCCGCTATCTTGAAATTTCGAAGCAGCAGAAAGAACAACGACGCCGTAAACGCCAGCCAGATCAGCATCTTTAGCGGATCGGGAGCATCTGTGGCCTGGAATTGAAAAAAAGGAACGATCGAGATCGCGGCCCCGAGCAGGTAGATCGAAATGGCCCGCTTACCAATCCGCCAATATGCGGAGACATCCGGTTTCTCGCCGACGCGTTTGCCCAGGCTAATTGCGATCGAAACACCAACGATGAAAATAAAGAAAGGAAATATCCAATCGGTCGGCGTCAGGCCGTGCCATTCGGCGTGTTCGAGCGGCCAATAGACCGGCGATCCGCCCGGATTATTGACAAGCACCATCCCCGCGATGGTCATACCGCGAAATACATCGAGGGAAACAAGTCTTTGGGTTCTTTCGATCATGTTCTGACTTTCGAGAGGACAAGAAATACTTGATGGCTATCAACGCAAATGACGCAGGTATTAGGAAAATAATCGGAAATTTCCTGATCCGCGCATGCTGCTCTGATCTGCGGCTAAAATATCCGTTACCAACCCTCGCGTTCACGCAGATGCGTGATATGAGCCGTGTGATGCAGCGAATGCCAAGCATAGAGAGCCAACGCACCTTCGAGCGGCCACTCGCCGGTTTCCGGATGGATAAATGTCTTTTGGTAGTCAGCATCCGTCATAGAATCGAGCAATGCCACCCAGCGAATGTGCAGCGAATCGATCATTCTAAGCGATATATCAATCGGTAATTTGCTATCGGCAAGCTCGGCCCAGCGATCTTCGTAATATGGCCTGATCGTCGGAGGTTCGTCCTCGGTAAGAGCAAGTTTGAATCGTGTCAACGAATTTGAGTGGCTGTCCGCAATGTGATGAACCGTCTGCCGAACCGTCCAACCGTCAGGACGATATTCAGTGTCTAGCTGGTCTTCATTAAGCCCCGCGACCGCAGCCGCCACTGCAGATTGTAGGTCTTTGATAATCTGAATACGAGCAGCCCTGGCGGCCGTCGAAACTTCGTAATCCCGATCAAATTCGCCGATCGGATAGCGTAGATCGTTTGTCATAGTACGTCGGTTACACAAGCCCGCACGATAGTACGGGCGAAACATTCAAGTTGGTTGGCTTAAACCACCCGCCACCGCAGTTGGGTCTGACTACCCGCCGATGTAATTCTCAAACCTGGTGAATTCCTTTAGGAACGCTAAACGCACGGTCCCGGTCGGCCCGTTACGCTGCTTGGAGATTATCAGCTCGGCGAGGCCCTTGTTTTCGTCCGTCTCGTTGTAATAATCCTCGCGGAAAATGAACGCCACGACATCGGCGTCCTGCTCGATACTTCCGGATTCGCGAAGGTCGCTCATCAGCGGTTTGGGCGGATTTCGTGCCTCCGGAGCTCGAGAAAGCTGCGATAGTGCTACGACAGGCACATTTAGCTCCTTTGCAAGAGCTTTTAGCTCACGCGAGATCTGCGACACTTCCTGCTGTCGCGATTCAGTGCGTTTTCCGCCGGACATTAGCTGCAGATAATCGACAACGACAAGGTCGAGGCCTTTTTGTTCCGCAGCGAGACGGCGGCATTTGGCACGCATTTCGAGCACCGAGATGCCGGGCGTGTCATCGATAAATAGCCTGGCGTCCGAGAGTACGCCGATCGCCTCTGCCAGCTTTTCCCATTCTTTTGTCATCAGATGGCCCGTGCGGAAACGGTGAGCATTGACGCGAGCCTCTGACGAGAGCATACGAGTTACGAGTTGCTCCTTAGACATTTCGAGCGAGAATACGGCAACGATCGCGTTGGAATTTAGAGCGGCGTTCTGTGCCAGATTCAGACAAAGGGCCGTTTTGCCCATCGAAGGACGAGCCGCGACGATGATGAGATCCGTACGCTGAAGCCCCGACGTGATCTCGTCTAGCTCGTAGTAACCAGTCGAAAGCCCAGTGATCCCTGCAGAACCGCCCTTTTCAGCGTGCTCTCGAACACGGACGATCACACGGTCGGCAACAGGTCCGATACGTGAGAAACTCTGCGATGTTCGAGCCTCGGCAATGGCGAAGATCTGTTGCTCGGCATGGTCGAGTATGTTCTCAGCATCGTCCTCTTCCGCTAGCGCTTCGCCCGTAATGGCGTTGCAGGTGCGGATAAGATTGCGGACGACCGATTTGTCGCGGACGACCTTGATATACTCTTCGACATTCGAAAAATGCGGCAGACCAAACGTGAGATTCGTGATCGTTGATGTTCCGCCGATCGATTCGAGCGAGCCTTCTTTTTTGAGTTCTTCGCCGATCAGAATAGGATCGATCTGCCTTTGTTTTTCAAAAAGAGCGATCATCGCCGCAAACACCCGGCGATTAAGCGGCGAGTAAAAATCCTCGGGCTTGAGATGCTCGACGGCTTGGGCAATAACTGAATTGTCGAGCAGGATCGCACCCAGAATGACGCGCTCACTTTCCTCGTTGCTGGGAAGTGGCTTTTCCAAATACTGTTCTCGCCGGGATTCGGGATATACGCTCGCCATCGGTTGAAAATGCTCCAAAAGAATCGAATATGAAGGCAAACGGGCCTGGGAGATTGCCGTTCACGCCAGAAAAAAGACCGCAAATTAGGAATTGCAGTCTCTAATATTACTCCCATCGAGAGACCCTGACAAAGAATCTGAAACGATTTTTCGTCAGTTCATTTCCGTCTCGTGAAAGTCCATCGCATCCATATCTTCGTCAGTATCTTCGGGCTTTCCAAACAGTTTGAGCCAGATGAACCCGATCGTCCCGGCGGTCAGTGATGCAAGCAGGATCGCCATTTTGGAGCCAGTTATTTCAATCGCATTTCCGGCGAAGGCGAGATTCGTTATGAAGATCGACATCGTAAATCCGATACCGCCGAGCAGTCCGGCGCCGAAAACGTGTTTCCAGTTCAGATCGAGCGGTAGCCGGCAGACGCCGAGCGTGACAACGATAAAGCAAAGCAGCGTTATCCCGAGCGGCTTGCCGAGGACAAGTCCCGCCATTATGCCGATCTCGTTTGGATTTGCGAGCGTCTTCAGTGATTCTGAGCCGATGATGATACCCGTATTAGCGAGGGCGAATATCGGTAAGATCACGAACGCAACAGGCGTGTGTAGAAAATGTTCGAGACGATGAGATGGAGATTCTTCGTCATCCTCTTTCGTAGAAAACGGTATCGCAAACCCAAGCAGCACACCGGCGATCGTCGCATGTACGCCCGATTTGAGCATTAGGTACCACATCAGAACACCGCCTATCAAATAAGGGACGAGCGAAAGAACTTTGAAGTAGCGATTGAGGACAATAAGGAAAGCCCATGTCAGCAACGATAACCCGAGGTAGATCGCCGACAATTTTGCCGTGTAAAATACTGCGATAACAATGATCGCACCTAGATCATCCATCACGGCAAGTGCCGTCAGAAAAACCTTGAGCGAAGCGGGAATCCGGCTGCCGATCAATGCCAGTACACCCAAAGCAAATGCAATATCCGTTGCCATCGGAATGCCCATTCCGGCTTGTGTTTCCAGACCGCGATTAAAAAAGAAGTGGATCAACGCCGGAACACAAATTCCACCGATTGCAGCAAAAATGGGCAATAGTGCGTTTTTTAGGCTCGAAAGTTCACCGTTGTAGAGTTCGCGTTCCAGTTCGAGGCCGATAAGCAGAAAAAAGACTGCCATCAAAGCATCGTTTATCCAATGCTCGATGCTGAGGCCGCCCAGATACATTTGCCACATGCCAAGGTAGCTCTCACCCAACGCCGAATTTGCCAGCGCTAGCGATATCAGCGTGCAGATAATAAGCACGATCCCGCTCGATCTTTCGGAATCGAAAAATGCTTTGAACGAATTGGAAAGTTTTCGTTGAACGACACTCATTATCGTGGCATTCTAAAGATTATAGCGACGTGAACGCGACTTAACGAATGCCGAATTTATATTCGACCGAAATAAAAAGCCCGAAACCTCGCGTTGACGAAGTTTCGGGCTTATTAACTATTCCCTAAATAACTATGCCGCAGCTTCGTCTTCGGAATTTTCGATTGCCGGTTCGTCAGTTGCGACTTCCTCGGCGACTATTTCTTCAACCACTGGTGCCGCTTCGACCGGAGTTTCGATTTTCGGCTCTTCGACCTTAACAGCTTCTTCCTTCACCGGCATTTCGCCGCCTTCGCCTGTTACACGGACAGGCACTGCGAGCGTGACTTCGCGATGAAGTTTGACGCTGACGGTATATTCGCCTGTTTCCTTGATCGCTTCCTTGAGGACGATCTTACGCCGGTCTATCTCGTAGCCTTTGGCGTTTAGAGCCTCGGCGATGTCCATTGACGTGACAGAACCAAAAAGCGTTCCGTGTTCACCGGACTTTCGTTCGAACGTAAGCGCGATGGTCGACATCTGCTCGAGTTGAGCTTCAGCAGTCGCTTTTTCGATCGCGGCCCGCTTTAAGAGAGCCGCACGTTCCTGTTCGATCTGTTTGACGTTACCTTTGGTTGCGAGCGTCGCAAACTTTTGCGGCAACAGATAGTTTCGAGCGTAGCCGGCCTTGACCTTCACGATCTCGCCGCGTCCGCCGACATGCTCGATATCTTCGCGTAATAAAATTGTTGTATTTGCCATGATAAATGTTCTCCTCGTCTTAGTCCGCGACAAACGGCAGCATTGCCATCGCTCTTGCACGTTTGATCGCCGTCGCGAGGCGGCGCTGATCTTTTGCAGAAATGCCCGAAATGCGTCTCGGCATGATCTTTCCGCGTTCAGGAACAAACTGCCTTAAATAATCGACATCTTTCCAGTCTAGATAATCAGGCACCATCTGCTTGGGACGGCGACGCTGATATCGACGCGGGCGATCGCCAATGACGTCTTCGCCGACACCGAGGCCGTCTCTGTCATTCATGATTTCCATTTCTCTTTCTCTTTCTGCCATAACTTTCTCCTTTCGCCAAGGGCGTTTATGCCTCGGCCGGTGCCTCCGCTGCTTCTTCCGTATTGCGGAATTTAGCCGTCTTCTTCGAATTGCGGGCTTCGCGCTTCGCCTTTATCGCTTCTGCCTTTTTGCGATCCTCGTCAACGCGGACAGTCATATACCGAATGATCATGTCATTAACGCGCATACGTCGTTCGAGTTCGAGAATTTCTTGGCCCGAACCATTGATCTCGAAAAGGACATAGTGTCCGGTTTCTTTCTTTTGGATAGGATACGCAAGATTGCGAATGCCGATATCATCCATACGAACGATCTCGCCGCCTTCTTTCTCGATCAATTTACCAACAGCTTCGTTTAGCTTCTCGATCTTTTCGCCTTCCGTTTCCGGATTGACGATGTACATTACTTCGTAAGTTCTCTTTGCCATTTATTTCCTTATCTCCTTTCGGCTTACCAACCTCATCTTCGAGAGATGAAGTAAGGATCTATCTCAAATCTGCAATTTGAGATCAGATATTTTAATTAAACTTGCCCATTGCAGCATCTACACCGTCAGTTATGATCGTGCGAACAGCATCGGCACCCGTTTCTAATATATTTTCAAGCGATTCGGTCTCTTTCTTTGAGAAATTTTCCAAAACGAATTTCGCCGCATCACGAATTGGATGTTCCGGCTGGATACCGATCCGCAAACGCGTAAACTCTTGTGTTTTCAAACGATCGATGATCGATCTCAGTCCATTCTGCCCGCCGTGACTCCCCTTGGGACGTATCCTGATGCTTCCAAACGGCAATGCCAGATCGTCAGAGATCACGACCAGTCTATCTATCGACCTCTCAGGCTTCGCGAGCAATCCGCCAACTGCTTCGCCGCTCAGATTCATATATGTCTGCGGCTTGGCGAGTTCGACCGTTCGTCCACCCAATTCCGACCTTCCGATCAAAGCTCGGGCTTCGCCGCGCTGTATCTGCGCCTGCAATTGGGTCGCGAGCAGATCGACGAGCATGAAACCGAGGTTGTGCCTCGTTTTTGCATACTCAGGACCCGGATTTCCGAGTCCCACGATCAACCAATTATGAGTTCCAGCTTCAGCCGGCATTTTTTTAACGCGAGCCAACTAATGTTGGAACTCAAAACGATAAAACTATTCGCCCTCAGGTTCAGCCGGAGCTTCACCAACGACCTCAGGTGCTGCACCTTCCTCGGTCTGAGGCTCAAGGACGTCTTCGCTGACCGTTACGATCGTGGCGATGACAGTTTCCGGTGCGTCGTGGATCTCGATACCAGCTCCGATTTTCAGATCGGAAACGTGGATCGATTCACCCGCGCCCAGATCCGTGATGTCGACGTCGATCGAATCAGGAGTGTTTGCTGGCTCGCAGAGCACTTTGATCTCACGCATCATTTGCGTGAGAACCGCACCCTCGTCCTGCAAACCAGCGGCATTGCCGGTCAAATGGATAGGCACAGTCATTTCGATCTTTTCGCCCTTTGCAAAACGGCGAAGATCGGCGTGTATCATGCGGCCATGTACAGCGTGGATCTGACGATCCTGAAAAATAACGTCGTTAATGCCTTCGCCTTCGATATCGAGCGAAAACACCGTGTTTACGCCGGTATCGGTTCGAAGGATCGCCGCAAGTTCGGCCAACGATGCCGCAGCAGCGACGCTCTCAGAGCCTCCGCCGTATACGACGACCGGAATCTTGCCATCGACGCGAAGCCGACGCGAGACATTCTTACCACGCGTTTCACGCTTTTCAGCCTTTATTACAAATTTATCTGCCATAACTTTACTCTCAACCTTAAATAAACAGTGAAGAGACACTAGTCTCATCGTGAATTGACTTGATCGCCGAGGCCAAAAGCCCGGCGACGCTCAAAACTTCGATCTTTCCGCCTTCGACAAGCGGCATTCCGTTGTCGCGAATCGGGATCGTGTTGGTCACGATCACCTTTTTCAAATACGAACCGCTGATATTCTCGACTGCTTTGCCGGACAATACGCCATGCGTAAAGCACGCCGAGATCTCGTTTGCACCGGCCTTGTGCAGTGCTTCGGCGACCTTACAGATCGTGCCTCCGGTGTCGCACATATCATCAATTATCAAACAATTTTTGCCGCGGACATCACCGACGATATTCATCACGTCAGCCTCGTTCGCACGCTCCCGGCGTTTGTCGCAAAGTGCTAGGCCGGCATCGAGACGCTTTGCATAAGCTCTTGCACGCTCGGCTCCACCCGTATCAGGAGCGACCACGATCAGATTTTCTATCGGATTGGTCTTAAAATAATCGACTACGATCGGAGCAGCATATAGGTGATCGACGGGAATATCAAAAAATCCTTGAATCTGCGAAGCGTGCAGATCGATCGTCAAAATTCGCTGTGCTCCGGCGGTCGTGAGCAAATTCGCAACCAACTTTGCTGCGATCGGCACACGCGGGCGATCTTTCTTATCCGAACGAGCATAGCCAAAATACGGGATTACTGCCGTTACACGCTCTGCCGATGCTCTGACAAATGTGTCGATCATGATCAACAGCTCCATCAGATGCCGATCGCTCGGCGGGCAAGTCGGCTGGACAATAAAAATATCGTGTCCGCGGACATTTTCGCCGATTTGGAAATTGAATTCGTCGTCCGAGAATCGCTCAGTCGACGCCTTTCCAAGCTCAATTCCGAGATTTCTGCAAATTTCTTCCGCTAGATCCCGGTGGGCGTTGCCCGAAAATATTTTGATCTTTCCCGTGACGCTCATAAAAACAAAAACGGACAACCTGCATTCAGGTTGTCCGTTTCGATATTCAGAATTGGCTGGGGCGGGAGGACTCGAACCTACGAATGCCGGATCCAAAGACCGGTGCCTTACCACTTGGCTACGCCCCAATGCGAATTTCTTTTATACGACGCGGAAACAACCTTACGCTTTGATCGAAAGCGCTTCGCGATACTGGTCTCGCGAAATAGTTGCTACAGCAAACTTTCGCCATGTCGATTCATGATCGAGGGCTTTTATAGCAGTTTGCCGTGTCTCTTGTTTGTCAAATATTGCGAAGACCGACGCCCCGCTGCCGCTCATCGCGGCGTTTACTGCACCGAGTTCAAGCAGAGTTTCTTTAACTCTCTTGATCTCGGGGTAAGCGTCAAAAACACTCACTTCAAAGTCGTTCTTCAATACCGAATGGTGCAAATCACATGATTCCGCTTCCGAACGGCAAACAGGAAGAATACGATTCAGGGCACCATTTGTCAAGGTCGCCGCATTCATTGCGGCAAATGCATCCCGCGTTGACACGAAAGCATTTGGCGTGACGATCAACATAAACGGTTCGTTAGCATCGGGGGCTTGCTCAATTAGCTCACCACGTCCCGTGCCGACCGCGGTTCCGCCGTGTATAAAAAACGGAACATCTGACCCGATGGAGGCCGCGATTTGGAGCAAAGCCCCCATATCCATCTCGATTTTCCATAATCTCCCCAGCCCGATCAATGCGACCGCCGCATTCGACGAACCACCACCTAGTCCGCCAGGAGATGGAATTTTTTTTTCAAGATGTATCGCGGCGCCCTTTTCGGTGCCGTACCAATCAAGAAGTGCTATTGCGGTCTTATAGATCAGATTCCGCTCATCAACGGGGACCGCCGCATCATCACAGGTCAATGTCAATTCGTCACTCTCAACGAACGAGATCGTATCATGCAGAGATACCGTTTGAAACACTGTGAAGAGTTCGTGAAATCCATCGTGACGCTTGCCAAGAACGCGCAATTTCCAATTTATCTTGGCGAACGACGGCAATGAGAAACCAATTGGCATCCCTTAAGCATAAAATAGAAATTCCGGATCCGCTATCTGGTGCGTATCCGGAATCAAAATCCCAAATCCTATCGATCTCAAAATGCAGATCTGAAATTTGAAATTCCCGCTATTTTCTTACCAAAAACACCTGCGTAAAATAGTACGAACCGTCCGCTGCGACCGCCACGCCAATTGCCGACTCCTTCCATTTGTCGTCGAGCAGATTGCGCATATGTGTAGGCGAATCGAGCCAGCCTTCGACGGCTTTGGCGATCGGGTCCTGATATCCGCGGTTGAATGCGATGTTCTCGCCGATCGCTCGCCAATTACCGAGACCGCTATCATCGGCACGGTCACTGACCATTTTTCCGTCAAGGCCGCGATGAGCGAAGAACTGAAATTCGGACATATTCTGGGAATGCCCACGTGCAACGTTAAAGAGATCCGTATTCCAGACGAGCGGCTGCAGCCCGCGTTCAAGGCGTTTTTGATTCAATATCTCAAATGCCGTCCGTTCGACTAAGCCGACATTCACGAGAACAGAGGACTTGACCTTGGATTCCCTTACCTTCACAACCCGCGGCCGCGACTTTCCCGAGGCTATTTCGTCGTCATCGTCGTCGGCCTCAAGTATTCCGGCCATGTCTAACTCAAGAGCAGTGTTTCGAATGCTCAGATTTGGACCGGACTGATTTTGCGATGGAAAAGTTTGGGCTAGAGATCCTATAGCCAGAATTGCCAACAGACCCAATATTAGGAAGAGACGCTTGTTCATTAATACCTCATTTCGGCAGCCGGACGTTCCTCGATGGACGGTTCCTGGCTTTGCGCATCCCAATCATCGGGACTTGCCTTTTCGTGTAAGGCGGTAAATCAAAAAAGATTTACCTATTTATGCAAATGCTCAATGCTACTTCTCTTCCAATAAATTTTCATTGGATAGTCTAAAATAGCGTTACTTATGATGACTGCGTCAATACTCGCAAAACGGGCCGACGTACCGGTCTTCACGGTGCGTTATTACACTCGAATCGGACTGTTAAAACCATCCCGCGATCTTCGGAATGGTTACAAGATCTACAAGCCCGCCGACAAAGACCGTCTAAAATTCATCTCTGCCGCCAAAGAATTGGGATTTACCCTGGCCGAGATCGAAGAAATACTAGGCCACGCGTCGCACGGTGATTCGCCGTGCCCGATGGTCCGCGATGTCGTCGAAAAGAGGATCGAAGAGAACAAAGAGAAGATACGTCAATTGAAGCGCCTACAATCGCAACTCGAATCAGCAGCTAAGATGTGGAGCAGCATGAAAAATTCAGAGCCTGACGGGCATTCTGTCTGTCAACTCATCGAGTCTGTTGCTGAGACCGAGAACAGCGCTTGACCTGACACTTGCTCATAGGTTGTACAATGGTTTCGGAGGCAATTTTATTATGCACAACGCACATATCGATCCAATTTGCGGCATGACCGTGAACCCCGAAACCGCAGCGGGCAAACTGGAACACAACGGCGAGGTTATTTATTTCTGCAGCAGCGGCTGTCATGAAAAATTTCGGTCTCAACTCCCCGCACTTCCAAGATCAGGATTTGTTGGCATTAGCCGGCGAGGGCCAACTGACGAAGAAATGCGGATCGACACCGAAGACACGCACATCGATCCGGTCTGCAAAATGCTCGTCCGGCCCTCGACAGCTGCAGCAACCCACGACCACGACGGTGAAACGTATTATTTTTGTGCCGTGGGCTGTAAGGACAAATTTGTCGCCGACCCGCAGCAATATCTCGATCCGCAGCAGACTGTCGAACAGCCGCTCGACGTTGAGTACACCTGCCCGATGCACCCTGAAATTGTGCAGATCGGCCCCGGTTCTTGCCCTAAATGCGGCATGGCTCTTGAGCCTAAGGAAATATCGCTCGACGATGGACCGGACCCCGAATATATCGACATGAAACGGCGGTTTCGCATTTCGGCGATCTTGACGATCCCTGTGTTCGTACTGGCAATGTCGGAAATGTTCGTCGACTTTAACGCTCTGTTCCCGGCTTGGCCGCACGGACGGGCGTCGACAATTTCGCTGTGGATACAGTTCGTTCTTGCGACACCGGTGGTCCTCTGGGGCGGATTCCCATTCTTTCAACGGGCAGTGGAGTCGGTCAAAAACGTGAGCCCGAATATGTTCACCCTCATCGGCATCGGGACGGGAGCGGCCTATTTACTGAGTTTGGGGGCACTCTTCCTATCCGATCTGTTTCCGCCGGCCATGCGTGACGCTCATACGGGCCTCGTGCCCGGATATTTTGAATCCGCAGCGGTTATCACGACGCTCGTTTTACTCGGACAGGTTCTAGAGTTGAAAGCTCGCTCGCAGACGTCGTCTGCGATCAAAGAGCTTCTCCGTCTCGCACCTGAAAATGCGACGGTCGTTCATGACGACGGTAAGGAGGAGACGATCGATCTGCGTCACGTTCACGCCGGACAGACTCTGCGAGTAAAAGCAAACGAAAAGGTCCCGACTGACGGCGAGATCATCGAAGGCGACACCTCGATCGACGAATCGATGGTCACCGGCGAATCAATGCCTGTCGAGAAATCGACAGGTGCCAAGGTCATCGGCGGCACGATAAACGGCAACCGCACATTTCTAATGCGTGCCGAAAAGGTCGGCAAAGACACGCTGCTCGCTCAGATCGTCCGCATGGTCGGCGAAGCCCAACGCTCCCGAGCCCCGATCCAACGCCTCGCCGATGTCGTATCAGCGTATTTCGTCCCGGCGGTAATAGTCGTCGCGATCCTCGCATTCGGCGTCTGGCTTGCTTTCGGAAGCCTCGCTTATGCGATCGTGGCTGCAGTTTCGGTCCTCATAATCGCCTGCCCATGTGCTCTCGGCCTCGCAACGCCGATGTCGATCATGGTCGGCACCGGCCACGGAGCGAAGAACGGTGTTTTGGTCAAAAAGGCAGAGGCTCTCGAAACGCTTGAAAAAGTAAATGTGATCGTCGTCGATAAGACCGGAACGCTAACGGAAGGAACGCCGACGCTCCAGAGCGTCCAGGTATATGATGGCTTCGATGAAGACGAGATACTTCGCTTTGCAGCAAGCGTTGAAACTTTGAGCGAGCATCCGCTGGCTGCCGCGATCGTCGCGGAAGCAAAAACGCGTACATTGGCGGTTGCATCGGTAGAGAACTTCCAAAGTATCACGGGCAAAGGCGTGGTCGGTTTGGTCGAAGGCAAACTGATCGAGATAGGAATTCCCGGCTCAACGCAAGGTCCGAACGACCTCGAAGGCCGTTCACAAAATGCGGTCGAGACAATGCGTTTGGCAGGACTTACCGTCATTTCGATTTTTGTCGATCGACAGCCCGCAGCGTTTTTCGGTATTGCCGACGCAATAAAACCATCGGCAAGATCTGCGATCGAGGAACTGCATCGTCAAAACATCGAGGTCGTAATGATGACCGGCGACAATCGCGTTACCGCCAAAGCAGTCGCAAAACAGGTTGGCATAGATCAATTTTTTGCCGAAGTAATGCCCGAAGACAAAGCGGCAAAGATCAGAGAATTGCAAACGGAGGGTAAGATCGTCGCAATGGCCGGGGACGGCGTTAATGACGCTCCGGCTTTGGCTCAGGCAGACGTTGGCATCGCCTTTGCCAGCGGCACCGACGTTGCGATCGAATCGGCCGATATTACGCTGTTAAAATCCGACCTCGACGGCATATTGCGTGCAAGAAATCTGAGCAAGGCAACAATGAGCAATATTCGTCAGAATCTCTTTTTTGCCTTCGCATACAACATGATCGGCGTCCCGATTGCGGCCGGTGTACTTTTTCCGGTCTTTGGGATTCTACTATCCCCGATGATCGCCAGTGCGGCAATGACCTTCAGTTCCGTATCGGTGATCACAAATGCGCTCAGGTTGAGAAAAACAAATTTAAAGTGATGACATAGATAAAATGGATAAGAAATGGCTTTATGGACCTCCGTTGTCCATTTCATCCCTGTTAACATCTTCTTATGGTAAAGCTAGCACTTGCAATTCACGGTGGGGCGGGAACAATACTGAGATCGCAGATGACGCCTGTTCTTGAATCGGAATATCGCGGCGGGCTCGAAAATGCGTTAAAAGCCGGATGGAACATTCTCGAAAATGGCGGCAGTTCGCTCGACGCGGTTGAGGCCGCGGTTTGTTCGCTTGAGGATTTTCCTCTTTTTAACGCCGGACGCGGTGCCGTTTTCACACACGAAGGCCAGGTCGAACTCGACGCAGCCATAATGGACGGCCACAACCTGAAAGCGGGTGCGGTAACGTTCGTCAAAAACATCAAGAACCCTGTAAAACTCGCACGCTTGATAATGGAAAACACCGAGCACATTCTACTCGCAGGCGAAGGTGCAAACCAATTCGCCGAGCAAATGGGCGTAAAGATCGAACCTGACGAATACTTCTTCACCGAACACCGCTGGCTCCAACTCCAGGAGGCCATGGCCGACGGCCGGGTTGAACTCGACCATTCAGTTGCAAAACCGATCGGAACTGTTGGAGCAGTCGCTTGCGACGCCCAAGCACGATTGGCTGCCGCCACATCGACGGGAGGTATGACCAACAAAAAGTTCGGCCGTGTCGGCGACACAGCGATAATCGGTGCAGGAACATACGCCGACGACACTTGCGCCGTCTCATGCACCGGGCACGGCGAATACTTCATGCTCGCCGCTACCGCTCATGACGTCGCCGCGAGAATGAAATACAAAGGATTAAATTTGTTTGAGGCCGCTCAGGAAGCGATCGACCATCTCACCGCAATAAACGGCGAAGGCGGACTGATCGCGGTTGATAATCGAGGGACTGTCACGCTTCCGTTCAACTCCGAAGGAATGTATCGAGGAAAGATCGAATCAAATAATAGCGCACCGCTGATCGAGATCTACAAATAACAATATATAAATGGGAGAGGGCACCGAATGGGTGCCCTCTCATTAAATAAACATCTTGCATTTATTTATTCCGGTACGACTCTAAATGACGAGATCTTGTCATTCCATCCATTCGACACAAGTGTCGAGATCCAGCCGGGACCTGGCACCGTGTAGGAACCGCCCTTGTAGTTAATGTCCTTGTAAACAATTAACTTGACGCCGGTACCGACTTTGATGGATGATATCCGGTCGTTCCAGTTCTTACCACCGCTACCTGTCGGATATGATCTCAGATCAGGTACGTCCCTAATGCCGTTAAACGACACTACGGCGCCCTTATAGTCAATATCCTCGTAGAAATAAACGCGATTTGCTGTTTGAGCTGACGCAATAAACGGTAATGACAGCCCAATAATGAGTGTGAACAAAATTGTCTTTGTGTACTTTTGCATCTTCTTGACCTCCCTATTCATCGTTAGATCAGGGGTCAAGTCCTACGCAATTCGTGTCCAACCGGATGGGCGAGGCATGAGTCCGCAGGACCTATGACCTCAACATAAGAATACTCTCTTTTGAATGTGCGTGCAATACGATCGCCGCCTACCAAATGGAGAAATTCCCCACGCATTTTTTCATTCTATGCGAACCTTTGATATCCGAACGACTCCTTCCACCTATCCTGTCTTTTCGTTTACCATGTCCCGATATTCCTGGACATAACTAATATCGTCCGGCACGCGGTCGGCAAGCGTGACCACCAGTTCGCCCTTGCGGCCGTATTTTATCGCGTGGTGTATCGCCGCACGTCCATCGGGAATGACTCGGACGGTGGGTGTTTTTTTGCTCTGTGCAATTCCTTCCTGCAAGAGCGTGTGAAGTTCCTCCGGGGTTCGACCACGGAGATAGTTGCCGGTCCGGATAACGATGCGTTCGAATGTGTCAGCCGCGATCTTGCCGAATTCACGAATATCGTCGTCGCGACGGTCGCCTGTTCCGTTCAAAACGACCGTATGATACTTATTAGGTAGTTTCGAGATAAAGTCAGCTAAGCCTCTGAGTCCAGCCGGGTTATGGGCGTAGTCCATGAGGACCGTAACGTCGCCGACCTCGACAAAATTCAAACGTCCCGGCGTTTGTGCGGTACCAGCGTTGAATGTCGTCAAACCAACCCGTAGATCCTCGATCGATACACCGTGAACAAAACACGCGAGCGTTGCCGCGAGCACATTCTGTACCATGAACTCGGCTCGTCCGCCATAGGTGAGCGGAATATTGGTCGCCTTTTCAATTCGTACCTTCCATTTGCCCTTGAGAATAGTGACATAGCCATTTTCGTAAACGCACGACACGCGGCCCCGTTCAGCCCGGCGCTTGATCACAGGATTGTTCTCATCCATCGAAAAGCAAACAACTTTGCCATCGACCAACTCTTTCATTTTGTAAACAAGGGGGTCTTCGGCATTCAATACGGCGTAACCCTTCTTGGAAACCGACCGCGGCACGACCGATTTTACGCGAGCGAGATCCTCGAGCGTATTTACGTCTTTCAGACCAAGGTGGTCTGCAGCGATATTCATAACAACACCGATGTCACAGTAGTCAAAGCCAAGCCCAGACCGGATAATACCGCCGCGGGCGGTTTCGAGTACCGCGACGTCAACCGTTGGATCTTTTAATACTAGCTGAGCAGAGACCGGCCCCGTATTGTCCCCGGCAGTGATCTGCTGGTTGCCGATATACGTTCCGTCAGTAGTAGTAAAACCAACCGTTCGTCCACTATTTTTGAGAATATGAGCGATCAAACGTGTCGTGGTTGTCTTTCCGTTCGTTCCGGTGATCGAAAAGATCGGAATACGAGCTGGAGTTCCCGGCGGGAAGAGCATATCGATGACGTGTTCTGCCACATTTCTGCCAATACCTTCGCTCGGGCTGAGATGCATGCGAAAGCCCGGAGCCGCATTCACCTCGATGATCCCGCCGCCATTCTCACCTAATGGCTCGCTTACATTCGGAGCAATAACATCAACACCTGCAACATCTAGCCCTATTATCTTCGCAATTCGCTCAAATAAAAATACATTCTCAGGATGCACCTCATCGGTGCGATCGATCGCCGTTCCGCCGGTCGAAATATTCGCTGTGGTTTTGAGAAGCAGCCGTTCGCCTTTTCTCAAAATCGACCCCAGCTCGTAGCCTGCCTTCCGTATACATCGCAAGGTCTGATTGTCTATATCGATCTGAGTCAGAACATTTTCGTGGCCATAACCACGCCGCGGATCTTCGTTTGTTTTGTCGATCAACTTTTGGATCGCACTTTTTCCGTCGCCTACAATATGGGCCGGTACGCGTTCAGCGACCGCGATGAGCCTGTTGTTCACAACCAAGGCACGAAAATCTTCGCCGATCAATTGTTTTTCGACGATGATAAAACGGGAATATTCTTTTGCCTTTTCCCACGCGATCTTCGCATCATCAAGCGACTTGATCCCGACCGTTGCTCCTTTGCCATGATTACCATCAAGTGGTTTAATCACAACAGGATAGCCAACACTTTCTAATGTATCTTCTAGGTCCTCGATATCACGAATTCGATATCCTTTCGGCACGGGTACACCCATGTCGCCGAGGAGCTTTTTGGTCGCGTGCTTATTTCCGGCGATATCGACCGAGATCATGTTTGTATTAACGGTAGTCGTCGCCTGTATGCGCTTCTGGTGGACTCCATAACCGAGTTGGACTAGAGACTGGTCATTTAGGCGAATGAACGGAATATCACGATTATCCGCTTCCTCGACAAGTGAACCTGTGGATGGCCCGAACCGCACATTCTCGCGAATCTCGCGCATTTCCTGAATGGCTTCTGCAATACCTTCTTTGATTCCTCCGAGGTCTTGGCCCTCCGCGAGATCAAGCCACAATCTAACGGCCGTCCTACCGGCAAATCGCCCCACCTCTTCTTCGAGATAGCTGTAAACAACGTTGTAAATTCCTTTTTCGCCGGTCTCGCGCGTCCGACCGTAGCCCGTGTCCATTCCCGCAAGTGTTTGCAATTCCAACGCGAAGTGCTCGATGGCATGCCCGGCCCAGGTACCTTCGACAACGCGTTTTAGAAATCCGCCCTCTTCGCCATAGCTACAGCCGTGCGATTGAAGCGAAGGCAGCACTTCGACCATACGATCGTAAAATCCCTTTATCTTGTTCGTTGGTTTTTTCTCATAAACGCCAATATCAAGGCGCATGATTATGAGCTTTTTCCAATACCCGCTCCAATAATTGGGGCCGCGAAGAGTACGTGTTTCGAGAATTTCCATAGTTCGTTTGCGAATCGCCGACTTTATTCAAGCTGGAAAGTTTAACCGAGATCAGGCAATAAGAATTCGTTTGTCGGCTGAATCGGATGACGGTCAAGATAGTTGTAGACAAGACCGTCACGTAATACATGAAACTGAACGCCACATATGCTAAATGCCTCTTTGTCAGCAACTTCGGCTATTTCGTTAAACGTGATCTCTGAACCGTCGACAATCGTCGCGGAGCCCTGGCCATAAACCTCAAGTATCCCTTGACCATCCAAAATAATGGCCGTATTCTCATCGATACCGATACCTAGATTGTATGGGTTATAAGCTACTGCCGTGATCAAACGGCTGATGCGCCCGCGCTCACTAAAGTGCTGATCGATTATAATATTTTTTAGGAATCCGAGTCCCGGTGAGAGCTTTACAGCGTCTTTGTGCGGATGCGAACTTGGCTCGCCGCGGACGATCATCGACGTACTCATCGCCGCCGCTCCGGCGCTCGTGCCGGCCATCACGACGTTCGTATCGCGAACCTTTTTCCGGAGTGCTTCGGCGAGTTTAGTTCCACCTAGCAGCGACACAAGCCGCATCTGATCGCCACCCGTCATGAAGACGCCGGTAACTCCGTTGGTCAACTTCTCGACATCCGCATGAACAATGTCCTGCCTTGACGTCGCTCGCAGTACACGCGGATTCGCGATTCCTAGATTCCTAAACGCCTGGGTATAAACGTCCGCCGCAAACTCCGGAAAGTCCGAAGCCACGGGCACGATCAACACCTCAGCCTTTTCACCGCCGGCCAGTTCGAGAAATTTTTTCAAGATACGCCGTTCGTTATATTTATCCTCTGCCCCACCGATCACGAGCAGATGCCCACCAATGATCTCGCGGTCATGCGATTCACTCATTTATTAAATTTTGCAGCTAAATTAAAGAAAACTTAACACTAAGTTATTGAAAAGTTTGGCGTTGGTCAAGAATGAGATGCGGATGAGGTTCCCGTGTGGATCTCCTGCAAGCTCCGCACCGTCACATGTTTCTGTGAGATCTTTGTCCCGATTGCTTCGACCAACGCCTCAGCACCAGTCATTGTCGTTACACACGGAACATTGAATTGCAGAGCGGCCTTGCGAATAGCCTTTTCATCGTAGAATGACGTCTTGCCAAGCGGCGTATTGATGATCAATGCGATCTCGCCTTGTTTGATCAGATCGGCTATGTTCGGACGGCCCTCGTTTACCTTGAAAACTGACTCACACGCTAAACCGACCTCGCGAAGTCGATTCGTCGTTCTATAAGTCGCAACAAGTCCGAAACCCATTTTGCTTAATCGGCGGGCGAGCACGACCGCTTGCCCTTTATCTGAACTATTTACCGAAATAAAAGCTTTCCCTTTCAGCGGCAAAGTGAGGCCAGCTCCCTCCATCGCTTTCCCGTAAGCCTCGCCAAACGTCGCCCCAACGCCCATTACTTCCCCGGTAGAATGCATTTCAGGCCCAAGGATAGGATCTACGCCTGCGAACTTCTTGAACGGGAAAACCGGGGATTTGACGAATATCTTAGGCACCGGCAAAACGTCCGGAAGATTAAAATCAGCGAGAGTTTTGTGGCCCGCCATGACAAGCGAAGCGATCTTTGCGATCGGTACGCCGGTAGCTTTCGCAACGAAGGGGACCGTTCGAGAAGCACGAGGATTGACCTCGATAACAAAAACGCGATCATCCTGGATCGCGAATTGAAGATTCATCAATCCGACAACCTTGAGGGCTTTTGCCAGAAGTTTTGTGTAATGCTGGATCGTTTCAAGGTGCTCGGAAGCGATCTTCTGCGCGGGCAAGACGCTGGACGAATCGCCCGAGTGAATTCCGGCTTCCTCAATGTGCCCTTGAATCCCGGCGATCACAACCGTCTCTGCATCGGCCAAGGCATCCACGTCGATCTCCGACGCACGCTCCAAAAACTTGTCGATCAAGATCGGTTTTTCGGGCGACGCATCAACTGCAGAACGCATATAGTCGTCCAATGATTCATCGTCATAGACGATCGCCATGGCCCGTCCCCCAAGTACAAAACTAGGCCTAACTACGACCGGATAACCTATTTTATTCGCAACAACTTTAGCCTCATCTGCTGAGGTAACACTTGAATTCTGTGGGCATGGAATTTTCAGTTCGTCCAACAACGCACCGAACCGCTTGCGGTCTTCCGCGAGATCGATCGAATCAGGTGATGTTCCGATTATCGGAACGCCCGCCGCGTATAAACGATCGGCAAGATTCAAGGGCGTCTGCCCCCCAAACTGCACGATTACGCCATCAGGATGCTCGACATCGACGATGTTCATTACATCTTCAAAGGTCAGCGGCTCGAAATACAAGCGGTCCGATGTGTCATAATCCGTTGAGACGGTTTCTGGGTTGCAATTGACCATGATCGTCTCAAAATTTGCAACATGTAGGGCGAAGCTCGCATGACAGCAGCAATAGTCAAATTCGATTCCCTGCCCAATTCGATTCGGCCCAGAACCTAAGATCATTATTTTCTTACGGTTAGATGGCTCAGCTTCACACTCTTGTTCATATGTTGAATAAAGATAAGGTGTAAACGATTCAAACTCGGCTCCGCAGGTATCAACACGTTTATATACGGGAGCGATACCATTCGATTTGCGATATTCGCGGATCTCGTTCTCAGATGTTCCGGTGAGGAAGAACAAGCGGCGGTCAGACAACCCGGACTCCTTAGCCGCTCGCAACAATTCCAACGACACGTCCGACATCGGTTTCGAGTCGATCTCGGCCTGCAATTCCATAACCTGAGACAACTGGTCCAGGAACCATGGATCAATCCTGCTTAATCGGTGAACCTCTTCGATCGACTTCCCATTCTGCAAGGCGTACGTTAGATACGAGAATCGCTGCGAGTTCGGGCGGGCCAACTTTCGCTCTAGTTCGGAATCGCTAACATCCTGTAAACGCAACGGTGTAACCGCCTCGAGTGAACGTAACCCCTTAAACAGAGATTCCTTAAAGGTCCTGCCGATCGCCATCACTTCGCCGACCGATTTCATCTGCGTTCCGAGTACATCTTCGGCTCCGGGGAATTTTTCGAACGCCCATTTCGGGATCTTAGTTACGACATAATCGATCGTCGGTTCGAATGACGCGGGAGTCTTTTTTGTGATGTCGTTAGGGATCTCGTCTAGCGTATAGCCGACGGCGAGTTTGGCAGCGATCTTAGCGATCGGAAATCCAGTGGCTTTCGACGCGAGAGCTGATGAACGCGACACCCGCGGATTCATCTCGATTATCCTCACATCACCGTTTGCGGGATTTACGGCAAATTGTATGTTAGATCCTCCCGTTTCGACACCTACTTTTCGAATGCATGCCTTCGACATGTCGCGCAAGTTTTGGTACTCGCGGTCGGTCAATGTTTGGGCCGGAGCGACGGTGATCGAATCGCCCGTGTGAACGCCCATCGGGTCAAAATTCTCGATCGAACAGATGATGACTACGTTATCATTAAGATCGCGCATCACCTCCAGCTCATATTCCTTCCAGCCGAGGATCGATTCTTCGACGAGTATCTGCGAATTTGGCGATGCCGCAAGGCCACCTCTCGCGATCTCTTCGAATTCTTCGGGGTTGTACGCCGTCCCGCCTCCTGTGCCGCCAAGCGTAAAGCTTGGTCGAACGATCGCCGGATACCCTGTCATCTCGACTATCTGCCGTGCTTCTTCCCACGTATGCGCAAATCCGCCACGCGGGCTCTGTATACCGATCTCGTCCATCGCGGCCTTGAACAATTCACGGTCTTCACCGACCTTGATCGCGCTTATGTTCGCCCCGATCAGTTTTACGCCGAATTTGTCGAGAATTCCCTGCTCGTGCAATTCTACTGAGAGATTCAATCCGGTCTGGCCGCCAACCGTCGGCAACAACGCATCCGGACGCTCTTTTTCAATAATTGCGGTGACAGTTTCGAGTGTCAGCGGCTCGATATAAGTGCAGTCGGCGATCTCGGGGTCGGTCATGATCGTTGCCGGATTTGAATTGACCAGCACGACCTCATATCCTTCTTGCTTGAGTGCCCGACAGGCCTGAGTTCCTGAATAATCAAATTCACAACCCTGCCCTATTACGATCGGACCCGAGCCGATGATCAGAATTTTGTGTATGTCTTCGCGTCTAGGCATCTTTTAAACTCTTCATTATACAAAAAAAGTGCGGTCTATCGAACCGCACTTTTCGAGTAAAGACAATTCCCAGTTAATAGGGAAATCTCGGAATATTGGGCACCTTGGGCACCTTCGGAATGTTTGTTACATTTGGAACGCCAACATTTCCCATACCTGGCATTGGAATCTTCCCGTTGAACACGTCGTTAAGCATACCCGCCAACCTTGGATCAAGCTTTTTGAGCCGGTCATTGATCTTTTTGGCTTCTTTCTTGTTTCCACTCGCGTTGTAAGCCTCGCCGAGCCTGAATAGTCCAAACAGGTTGTTACCATCGAGATCGGTTACTTGCTTAAAGATCGCTACCGCATTTGTAAGATCATTAAGCCCGCGATATCCGAGACCCAACTGATTTAATGCAAGCGTCCATCCTTTTCGGAGCCCGACAGCCGTATTCAGTACGCCAACCGCCAGTTGATATTCGCCGAGCCCGTTGTGCGTCGAACCTAGGTTGAGATATGCCGCATCGAGCTTCGGGTCCTGCTCGACTGCTTTTTGCAGAAATGTCTTTCCGACCGCATAATCGGCCTTTGCTCCTGCCTCATCTTTGTTTGCGGCCTTAGCCGTGCCGGAATTGTAATAGGCCCAACCAACATTCGAATTGTCCACAGCCGTCGGGCTCAATTCTCGGGCTGTCTGCAGCCTGGCCGCAGCCTTGTCCCATTCATTCGTCTTACCGAGGCAATAGCCCCATTCGCTATATAGATCCGCAGTCTTAATGCCATTCGAGGCCATAGCATATTCGGCATTTGCTTCAGGATAGCGCTCGAGCTGACGATACGTACTTGCCAGGTTCGCGTGAGCTTGATAGTTTTTCGGGTCGGCCTTTATCGCGCTTTGATAAAAAATCTCAGCATTCTTTAAATCGCCTGCATTGTAATAGGCAACACCGAGATCAAACGAAGCAGGTGCATAACCCGGCTCAGCCTCGATGGCCTTTTTATAGGCGGCAATAGACCTATCGTTTTGATCCAAACGCCCGAATGCCTGGCCACGATAATAGTTGGCGGCAGCATTTCGGTTGTCCAGTTCAAGAACACGGTCAAACGCGGCGATAGCCTCTTCGTTCTTATTCTGCTTGAAGAGTATAAGTCCCCGGAGTGTTCGAGTATCGACGGAATCCGACCCGCCGGCTTCACTCTTCTTCAAAGCGACTTCCGCCTTCGCGATGTCACCATTCTCAATGTAAGCAAGTCCTAATGTCGTTTGAAGTGCTGCAAGATCAGGATTGATAGCAATCGCCTTTTCGTAATTCGCGATCGCTTTGTCCTTCTGTCCCGATGAATCATAAACCGCTCCTAATTTGGCGTACGCAACGTCATTGGACTTGTCGTATTTGATCGCTTCTTCAAAAAGCGGGATCGCCGCCGTATTGTTCGTATCTCCTGCCACCGTAATGCCCTTTTCGGTCAAAGCATCGCTCAGACCGTTCATCGCACGTGTATTCTTAGGATTCTGAACTAGGGCCGAACGGAAGCTGGTGATCGCCTCATCATTTTGATCAGCGTCAAGAGCCTTCTCACCCTTGGCTGTCAATGTATTTGAGAGCTGTAGTTTTTTGTTTGCCGCCGCGATGATAGCCTTTTTACGTGCCAATGCAGCAGCGGCTTTGCGTTTTTTCGCCGCAGCGGCGATTTGGGCATTTGTACGGCCCGATCTGGCTCGGGCGGCTCCGCCGGCCGCTTCGCCGGAGGACGCGTACCCAATGCCCATTCGAGCCTGAGGAGCCTTTTTCGAACCGCGAAAAACAAACGCACTACCGCCACCTGAAATGCTCTCGGAGGCCACCATGTCTTGTCCGCGAACGATCGTCGCCGAAGGGAGCAGCGAAAATATCAACGCGAAAGAAACCACAAAAGTGATGAAGGAATTTGCTCGTCTCATATTAGAACCTCAAAGTTAAACAAAATTATACAAGAGTTATGACGAACGCGTAAGACTTTTTTGCACAAGCGTCAAAAACCGACAAAGATCGGTTCCGGCTCGAGGAGGATACCAAATCGGCTCTCGACCTCAGTCTGGATCTTTTCTTTGAGATTAACGATCTGTCCACTCGTAGCGTTGCCGCGATTGATCAATGCAAGTGTATGTTTTGACGAGATGGCGGCAGAGCCCAAAACAAAGCCCTTCTGAAACCCCGCGTTCTCGATCAACCATGCAGCCGGAATTTTTGCATTGTCGGCATCGACCGTAAAGCTCGGTACTCCAGGAAAAGACTTGCGGATCGCTGCAAGAATCTCGATGCCCACGATTGGATTTTTGAAGAACGACCCTGCACTTCGAGAATTGGGATCGTCCGCATCAAGCACCATCGACTTCGATCGGCGGATCGCCATAACAGCATCTCGCACTTCGGTGAGTGTCGGCGTTCGGTCGACAAAATAATCGCGGACATCCTTATATGCGATCTTTGGCTCACCGTTTTGTTTCAATGAGAACTTCACACTTAGGACAATATAATATCCTAAGTCGGTGGAGTTAAATATACTCCTTCTGTACGAGAAGCAGCAGTCTTCGTTACAAAGCTCACGGATAGCTAGACTATTCCGGTCGAGGCACCTCACCGAAACGATAGTTTCCGAAACCTCTTGCCCGTACGCACCGACGTTCTGCACGGGGGTTCCACCGACTTGGCCGGGAATACCGCTAAGACACTCGATGCCGGCTAAATTTCGTTCGACACAATTCGCCACAAAATCGTCCCAATCCTCGCCGGCTTGTACAGTCGCTGTAACACTTTCATCGGCTTTGCTGAACTCGACACCTTGGGTCGCGATGTGCATAACCATACCGTCAAACCCTTTGTCTGAAATCAACACATTGCTGCCGCCGCCAAGAACAAAAACGTCGAGACCTTTTTCATAAGCAAACCGCAAAGCATCGACAACGTCGTTTTCGTTATGAGCCTCGACGAAAAATCGCGCCCTGCCGCCGATCTTCATCGTGGTATAAGGCGCGAGGATTACGTTTTCCTGTATCGAGAGTTCCTTCACAAATATCTACTTATTTGCGAACCGCTCCGTTGGAAATTAATTCGAGCTGCGCGGCCAGATCTCCGCGGCCAAGTTTCACGAGCTTCTCGTAGCATTTTTTGGCATTTGCGGTGTTACCGTTTCGATATTCCGTTTCGCCGAGATTATAGTGAGCGGCCGCAAAGTTTTCGTCTCGGTCAACGGCCTTCTTAAAGTAGTTTATCGCTTCCTTGTAGTTCTTTTGCTGTCGATACGCGATTCCAAGTTCATTGAGTGCAAACACCCATTTCGGCTGTTTGGCGATCACTT
This sequence comes from Acidobacteriota bacterium, assembly GCA_016713675.1. Lineage (NCBI taxonomy): Bacteria > Pseudomonadati > Acidobacteriota > Acidobacteriota bacterium. The sequence goes on along the minus strand of JADJOS010000001.1, from coordinate 2,399,207 downwards.
TTGAGAGTGCATTCACCGCACCCGCAAAGTCACCAAGGTCGGTCAAAGTCATACCTAGATTAAGCAAAGGCCCCTCGACGTACGCCGGATTGGCGTCAATAGCTTTTTCGAGCATTGCCTTCGCTAATGCGAGCTTTGTCTGTTTGTCCGATTCACGCTTTTCGTAACCGTCTACGCGAGCTGCGTTGTAATATGCCCAACCGAGGTTGGCAAAATCCGCAGTGTTACCGCTGCCAAATTCGACCGACTTCTCCAATGCTCTGATCGCCTGCGGCCAAGCACATGCCTTTGCCTGCCTAAGATTTATCTGACATTGCTGGCCGATCACATATCCTAACTTGCTATAAATATCGGCAGCCTCGTTCTTGTCAAAATTCGGATCGCGGGTGATGAAGGTAATCGCCTGATTATAGCTTCCGGCGGCACCGTTGAAATCGCTCGACATTCGCTGAGAGTCGCCGAGTCCGACCAGGACGTCAACGTTATCATTTTTCAGCTTTCTGGCCTGGGTATAGGCCTTGACGGCTTCGACATAATTGTTGAGTTCATAGTATGCGTCCGCAAGACCTATCCATGCCTCTAGGTAATTCGGCTTCAGCTCGACGGCTTTTTGATATTCAGCGATCGCATCCTTTTCCCGGTCCAACCGAACATAAGCCTCACCTGATTGAAAGAAAACGTCGGCATTGGTAGGATCGAGAGCCTTGGCCTGCTGGAATGCGGCAAGAGCGTCCTGATTCCGGTTTTGCGACAGTCTAATCGATCCGAGGAATATTTGTGTTTCAGCGGATTCGGAGGCATTTGCCATCGCCTTTGTCAGCATTTCATCAGCCTTGGCAATCTCTCCGGTTTGAAAATAAAGAATGCCCAGCGGCACAAATATTTCAGTCAGTTTTGGGTTATTCGCCAATGCAGCCTCGAAACTCTTGATCGCCTCTTTCGATTGGTCTAGTTCCGAATAAACCTCGCCGAGGCCGAAATAAGCGGCCGAGTTCTTGGGATTGGTCTTGATCGCCTCAAGGAAATAACCCTTAGCGGTGCCAGCCTTGTCGGCCAATAGCAGTTCATTTCCCTTAGCAGCAAGAACCTCGCTCAAGCCTTCCTTAGCCTTTACATTTGCTGCGTCGAGGTCAACAGATTCACGGAAAAATTTCAGCGAGTTCTCAAGGTCATTATTATCGACATAATACTCACCAACACCCGCGAACAGCAGTGAGGCCCTTGCCGGAGCCATTGTCTTTATGTTCGTCGGCATTTTGTTGGGATCCACGACAGCCGCGCGCACGCGAATCGGTGTCGACTTGTTGATAGTATCGAATTGTTTTTTGATCTTTTTGGCCGACTCCAGCCGTTGTGCCTTGGTTCTCGTCGTTCTTGACGTCGAGAATCTACGAGAAGGCCGACCCGAACTTCGCAGAACAAAAACGCTTGAGCCCCCCGTTATATCACTCACAGGCACTAGGTCAGGCCCCTGAGCGAAGACAGGCGAGCATGTAAAGACAATTGTTGGGATCAACGAGAATGAAATTAAAGAACGCAGGGCTGACACTTTGTTGAACATTAGTATTCCTCGCTTTATGGGCGTCAAAACTTTCGACTCGGGGCGTAACAAATCATCTCGTTCGATGCCCGAACTATTAGTTGACGTTTACCGATGAGAATTTTGCGATTGTTCGACGTGGAACTTGCGCCGAAATCTTATCACGGATCTGTACCAAACCCACAAGCAAAGCTACTGACTCACATTCGACCGCCTAACCTTGATCAACGTCCGACGGATCATTCCAAATGGAAATCGTGTCGAAAATCGCCTGTAATTATCGTTGTATTGAAGAGAAGGCAAGAAACTCTGATAGTTATTGACAAGTCGCTCCATAACACGTTCATTCTTATGAATCGGAAAATCTCCAATCTCAATAACGAATGCGAAATTCGGCAGTGAATATGCTCGAAACGGCCGGGCATTGTCCTCAAGATACTTTACGGACGCCGCGATCCCGTTATATGTTATCTGCGAGTCGTGAAACATGATCGCCCCGTTTTCGGCAAGGACATCCAGACAAAAACGGAAATCACGGAGGACAGCTTCGTCGGTATGTTCGCCGTCGATGAAACAAAGGTCGATCTTTTCATCTACTTGTGTTGGTTTTATCTCGATCGTGTCGCCGTCGATGGTTGTCACTTTATCAGTCGGACCAACCTCTTTCAGCAATTCAAGCATCCGCTGTGTTGAATTATTCTGATAGACCCAATCGTAACCGCGGGCGTCAGGCTGTGTTTCAGGACGTTTGTCGATCGAATATACTCGTGCGCATTTTACGTCAAGTATGTACGGCTGAATGCTGCCGCCGAGATATGAACCTATCTCCAGGTAACTAAAACTACTTTTTAATTCACGAACGGCGAGTTGGCATGCGAGCAACGTCTGTTTGTCCGTATCAGTAGATTGGCTCGTTATCTTCTCAAAGAGCCCCGTGTCGAGGGCCGCGATCCGCTGATCAAAATCACTCATAATTGTGTTAATTTCAACCAGAATAATAACATATACATATTCGCCGCGCGGAATCGATATTAGAAAATCCAGGTCACGGTCGTGATCTGTTTCGCTTAACGATTGCGAACCATTCCTGAAGTCATACAACTCGATGTTAAATTTCCTTCCGCGACCACATCGGAACTGATTTTCAGTACGTGAGGATCAAATAAAAAACCATTGACCATAAGTCTAGATAGCAGATAGAATGTTAGTAGACCGCAGTGGCGACGACCGTTAGTTTTATCACGTTCGTGATCTTCGCAGTTGCCGATGCTCCCTTGGTCTCCTTATTATGCCGACCCGAATTGATGATCTGTTGCGAATGGCGATGAGCTTCGGCGCCTCCGACCTACACTTGCGTGCAGGTTCATTTCCCGTAATTCGGGTAACAGGTGAGCTAAAGCCGTTGTCCGGAGTCGCAAAAATGACTCAGGATGAGACTCTTGAGATGGCATTTTCGATGATGTCGAACCGGCAAAAGCAGCACTTCAAAGAAGTATTCGAGGTAGATATCGGGTATGGGGTCTCAGGCCTTGGTCGTTTTCGCGTCAATATCTTTCAACAAAGAAATTCGATCGGCATTGTCGCCCGCGTAATTTCCGGACACGATCCGTTCATTTGCCGAGCTTGGCCTTCCTCCGATCCTCAATAATATTGCCGAGGAAACTCGCGGCTTGATCCTAGTTACCGGCACGACCGGTTCCGGAAAATCTACGACGCTTTCAGCGATCGTTGATCACATCAATCAAAACCGTAATTGTCACATCGTAACTATCGAAGACCCGATCGAATACTTGCACAAAGATAAAGAATCCTTTGTGACTCAGCGTGAAGTAGATGTCGATACGCGTAGTTTCGCCGAAGCTCTTCGCGGCAGTTTGCGGCAGGATCCGGACGTGATTCTTGTTGGTGAAATGCGCGATCTTGAGACTATCGAAACGGCCTTGGTTGCCGCCGAAACAGGGCATCTTGTGCTTTCTACGCTCCACACGACCGATGCGTCGGAAACGCTAACCCGAATCATTTCAGCATTTCCGCCCTATCAGCAGCGATCCGTACGTATCCAGTTGGCCGGCCTTCTAAAGGCCGTTGTTTCGCAGCGTCTGATGAAATCAGTCAAGGGCAACAGCCGGATTCCGGCAGTCGAAGTTCTGATGTCAACACCGCTCATCCGCGATTATATACTGCACGAGGACAAGACGTCGGCGATTCGCGATGCGATCGCGGCGGGAACTTCACAGTATGGCATGCAGACGTTTGACCAGTCGCTATTTTATCTATATCAATCAGGTCTGATCTCTCTTGACGAGGCCCTTCGCGGATCACAAATCCTGACGAATTCCGTCTGCGTCTCGCCGGAATTCACAATACTACGACGATCGCCCGCGAGGAAATGGAACGCAGCGGCGGAGTCGGTCAGGTCGGCGATCTCATCACCCGCAACTAGCGAATTAACTGAATCACGCTAAAATATATATTCATCAACGTGTTTCGGCGAATAAGTCTTGACAGAAGGGCTTAATTGCGTGTAACTTTTAGGTTTACACAATCGAGCGGAAGGACCATTAGACCCACGCAATTTACGTTGCCCGCCGTTGCATTTAGCATTTCGAATGCACATTTAATGGTGAGCGATGCGATTTTGTTTGGTTGGGATTGATTGGAACAGTTGGTCGAAGGTGTAAATAGCTGTTTAGGCATTAGTTTATGCAGTGAATTAATAAATTAGGGAAGTTTAATTACCGGTAAATGACAAACGAGGTTACACAGGAAGTCGAAGAATCAACCGTCACTGATACTACGACTGAGAATACGGCGAACGCGACGGAAACATTGGCAGAAGCGCAATCAGCTCCGGCTGTTGCATTGGACGACGCTCAGGGCTCAGGAGACATCGATTTTGGTGCCATCCTGGAGCAGTTTGAGCAGGAGCAGACGGTATTTCATACGGGCGAACTTGTCGAAGGCAAGGTTGTCGGCGTGTCAGACCGCGGCATCCTGATCGACTTCGGCTACAAGAGCGAAGGCATCGCACCGGTCGAAGATTTCACCGGCGAAGATGGCCAACTCTCAGTCGCTGTGGGCGATGACGTCGAGGTCGTGCTCAAGAGCATGCACTCAGGCGACGGGCCGCCCGTCCTCTCTCGCGTCGATGCACTTGGCCGAAAGGCTTGGGATGACATCGAAAAAGCGTTCAATGAAGAGGCTACTGTCAAAGGTATTGTCGTCGACAAGACCAAAGGCGGTCTTCGCGTCGATATCAACGGAGTTGAAGCATTTTTGCCCGGCTCGCAGATCGATTCGCGTCCGATCTACAGCCTTGACCAGTACAAAGGCCAAGAGATCGAAGCCAAGATCATTAAATTCAGCCGCCGCCGTAACAACATCGTCCTGTCCCGAAAGGTATTGACCGACGAGGTCGTCAACGCTCAAAAGGCGGAAACGATGTCGAAGATCGATGTCGGCTACGTCATCGAAGGCACGATCAAGAACCTCACCGAATACGGTGCATTCGTCGATATCGGCGGCATCGACGGCCTGCTGCACGTCACAGATATGTCCTGGGGACGCCTCCACCATCCGGGCGACATGTTCAAGGTCAATGACCACATTCAAGTCAAGGTTCTCAAGTTGGAACGCGAACGCGACAAGATCTCGCTCGGTTACAAACAGCTTCAGCCCGATCCTTGGTCAACGGTGATCGAAGTTTATCCGGTCAACACAAAGCTTAAGGGCAAGGTTTCGTCCGTAACCGAATACGGTGTTTTTGTTGAACTCGAGGCCGGAGTCGAAGGACTCGTCCACGTTTCTGAAATATCGTGGTCACGACGATCGCAGAGCCCGAAACGACTGTTCAATCGCGGTGACGAGGTCGAAGTTCAAGTGCTTGGCGTCGATACTGTCGAAAAACGTATCAGCCTCGGAATGAAACAATTCCAGGAAAATCCCTGGGCGAATGTCGACCAGCGTTATCCGATCGGCACCAAGATCCACGGCCGCGTCCGCAACATTACTGATTTCGGTGCATTTGTCGAACTCGAAGAAGGTATCGACGGGCTCGTTCACGTATCGGATATCACGTGGGCCAAAAAGATCAAGCACCCGAAAGACGTGCTCAAGAAAGACCAGGAAGTTGATGCCATCGTGACCAGCATCGACAAACAGAATCAGCGTTTGTCGCTCTCGATGAAGGATCTCACGCCGAGTGCATGGGAAGGATTTGTCGCGACACATCGTGCGGGCGACACTGTCCGCGGCAAGGTCACGCGATTTACGAACTTCGGGGTGTTTGTCGAACTGGGCGAAGGACTCGAAGGGCTTTGTCACATCTCAGAGCTTTCTGATGATCGTGTCGATCGCCCAGAGTCGGTTGCCGAAATGGGACAGGAAATGGATTTCCGCATTCTGCGCATCGACCAGGCTGACCAGAAAATAGGCCTTTCACATCGTGCTGTTGGTAAGGAAGACGAGCCGATCGTCGATTCACGCATCTATTCATCCGAAGCGAAAGGCGGTATGGCCAGTTTGGGCGAGCTTGCTAAGTTGAACTTTGGCGGTGCAGCCGAAGAGGCTCCGGCGGAGATCGATCCTGAAGAAAAGAAACGGGCAAAGGCCGAGGCCAAAAAGATCAAGGCTGAGGAATTTGCAGCGAAAGAAGCTGAGGCTGCCGCGGCTGCCGAAATTGCAGCCCAGGAGCCCGCACCTGAGGCTCAGGCTGAAGAAATTGCGGATTCAGAAACGGCTGAAACGGAAGAAAGCACGGCTGCGGAAACCGAAACGGTGGATACTGCGACCGACGAAGCTCCGGAAACAGCAGCTATCGAAGAAGTTGCTGTTGAGGAAACAGTCGCTGAGCCCGAAGCGGCTGTCGCTGAAGAAATCGCCGCTGAAGACGTTGCCGCTGCGGAAGTAGTCGCTGAGCCCGAAGCGGCTGTCGCTGAAGAAGCCGCCGCTGAAGAAGCAGTCGCTGAACCTGAAGCTTCTGTCGCCGAAGAAGTCGCTGCTGAAGAAGCTCCGGCCGAGGAAACCACCGAAGAGGAAACTGAAAAACAGTCGGCCTAAATTTAAACTGACAACAAGGGAAATTGGGGCACATCGTCGTTGGAGAAGAACTGAAAAATGACAAAAGCTGATCTGGTTGAAAAAGTCGCGAAAGAAGCGGATATGACCAAAAAAGATGCGGAACAACTCGTCGAGATCATTTTCGATAGTATCACCGGTTCATTGAATAAGGGTGAGAAGATAGAACTTCGCGGTTTTGGCAGTTTTCGCGTCCGTGAACGCAATTCGCGAAAGGGCCGCAATCCGAAGACCGGTGAAGCTGTCGAAATTCCGGCAAAATGTGTTGCATATTTTAAGCCCGGCAAAGAGCTTAAGGAAATGATCAACAATATCTAGGTGAAAGCGTGGATGTACTCTGGAGTCCGTGGCGGTATGATTACATAACAGCGAGCAATGACGCCAACAAAGGCGGATGTGTTTTTTGTGGTATCTTGAACAACTCGGCCAGTGATGAAGAGAATTTTATTCTTCATCGGGCCGAGTTTAATTTTGTCATTCTCAACATTTATCCCTACACATCAGGACATCTGATGGTGCTCCCGTACGAACACATTGCATCGCCCGCGGACGCCGGCAAAGCGACCACCGACGAGATGATGGACCTCGTCAAGCATGCGGCCGCTGCAATAAGCGACATCTACCATTCTGATGGGATCAATATGGGAATGAACCTCGGCCGAGCTGCAGGCGCCGGTGTCGCTGACCATTATCACATGCATATCCTGCCGCGTTGGGTCGGCGATTCCAATTTCATGACCGCCATCGGCCAAACCCGGACGATCCCGGAAACGCTACAATCTACATACGACAAGCTGCAGGGACAATTTTAAAATATTCAACTGCAAAATATCCTAAAAGATGTAAAAGAAGGAATTTACTCCTGACTTTTTCGAATCGGTTCGCGATCAAATTTCTTCGACCGCCGACTCGATCTTTGGGATCACAATATAAGCCGCCAGCAGATTGATAAAGATCATGCCTGTGCAAATGATCGGCGGCAGGAAGGTGAAGACTGCCATCACCAGAAACACCACTCCGAATACAGCTACATTTATCGCTAGGATTCCCTTCATCAAGGTCGGTTCCGCATGTTTTATAAGGAGATAGCCGTTGGTCATTCCTGCAAATACGCATAAGAATGTGAAGCAAGAGCTGAGCGCAGTAAAAAGGTCGCCATACGTCGGCGAAAATCCAGCTCCGGCACTAATATGGTAGGTCGTGATCAGCGTTTGCAGTTGGGCCTCGGTGTCATTAGTTGGCGGAACCTTGATAAACAGGCTCAACGAATGTACTAACGCCGTTATGAACTGAAATAACACCGCAGCGGACAGCCAGAAAGTGTAGCGTTTCAACATTATTATCTTACCTATCTACTTAGCATTTGCCTCTGCCTTTTCAGGTTCATGGGTCCGGTCGATCGCCTCGTCCTCGATCTCGCCGCCGGGACTGATCGGTATGTCAGCCGGATTCGAGTATTTGGCGATACGTTCTTCTTTTTCAATTTCACTGCCGGCAAAATTAAACTGGCCCGAATTAGGCGGAATATAACCGGGATAATCGACTCGTGAATGATAGATCGCAACGAGCGATTTGATCATAGATTCGCGGATCTGGGTTAGTTCCCTGAGCGTCAGGTCGCATTCACCAAGTTGATCGTCAGCGAGGATCGCATCGATTATCTTGGTTACGATGAATCGAATATTTTCGGGATTCGGCTCAGCGAGAGAGCGGGCTGCCGCTTCGCAAGAATCCGCGATCATCATAATCGCAGCTTCTTTGAATTGAGGCTTTGGGCCGGGATAGCGAAAGTCGTTTTCCGATATTTCCGATTCGTCGCGAGCCTCAGCTTGAGCTTTCTTAAGGAAATAATGAAGTGTGCGTGTGCCGTGATGCTGTGGAATAAAATCGATTATCCGCTGCGGCAACCCCATTTCCTTAGCGAGCTTTGTACCGTAGGTTACGTGGCTGATGATTATCTTCGCACTCTGCGTCGGTTTGAGGCGGTCGTGCGGATTCTTCGATAATTGATTTTCAACGAAATGCTCCGGAGCCGCTGTCTTTCCGATGTCGTGATAAAGGGCACCGATACGAGCCAACAATCCGTTTCCTCCGACGACGCGGCAGGCTTCTTCGGCCAATTGTCCGACGGCATGCGAGTGCTGATTCGTTCCCGGAGCACGCAGGGCGAGTTGACCGAGGACCGGAAGATCGGCGTTTGAAAGTTCTAGCAGTTTAACGTCGGTCAGTATACCGAATGTATTCTCACATATCGGCAGAAGGACAGATGTAACCGCTGCCGTTATAATGCCGCTGGCAAGTCCGCACGCGATCGACAGCAATATCGTATTCAAGATGATCGGCTGCTGCGTAAATGCGATCAACGAGATCGCAAGTCCCGCGCCGCCGACTCCGACCAAAGCACCTGCGATCGTCACTGTTTGCCGATTGCGGTATCGCCCAATCCCGTATACGGCGATCGATGACACGATAGCTGCAAATACCGCAAATTCGAGACCTCGCGGAGCCAAGAAACCGGCGATCAGCGCATTCAAGAGTCCCGTAAACAAAGCTGTCGGCCGGTCGGCAAGGAGCGTCATCAGCAAACTGCCGGTCGCAAACGGAATGGCAAACGCCCATATCATCGGATCATTGAGTGGTGCCTTTTCATTCTGCAAGGCCGTGAACTCAGCAAGCCTGAACAACGCCGCGACCACTCCGGTCTGCACGATCACGACAAACCCGAGGAGTGCAAATGTCTTTCGCGGCGACAAAGCGAGACGCGGAACAATGCCGCGATTCTGGATAAATTTCCACGATACCCAGAACAACGCAGAGATCAACACTAAAAGTCCAAAAAAACGGTTCAACTGCCGATTCGAGTTGCTGTAATTGCGAACCGCAGCGATCTGAGACAGCATCTGCACCGTGATCTTTTCACCTTCATTCACGATCTTTTCGCCGCGTTTTAGAGTGACGTTGGGTAGTTGGGCACTATCGATCGCAGTTTGTCGTGCCGCCTCCGTAGCGACGCTGTCGAACGAAATGCTCGGCTCGAGAAGGATCTCCGTGGCCGTGTAAAATGCTTCTGATTCTTTTAGCGAAAAGCTCTTCACGCCGGCGATCTTGGTCTTCAGTTTGTCACGTGCGGTAGAAAGCGTGGTCCAATTGGTTTCAGGCATCGAAACGGAAGCTTGCTGGCCGGGCTTTGAGCGGTCAAATACGATCACCTCATTCTGAAGGTATTGCTTTTCCGAATCGTCATAAATATAACCTTCGCTGCTTTCGCGAAGTGCACTTTGGACTGCATCGGTTTCGTTGCGGCTGAAATTACGCGAAGCCAGAACTTTGCCAACCTCAGGTCCGCCGGCGCCGCTCCAATGGGTCTCGCTCTTTGAATCAGTGTTCGCCTGCTTGCCTTCCGTAAGCTCGCTGCCGTGCCGCTGGAGTTTCTCCCACGCCGAAACAAAACTGCGTACTGCTTGTTCAGCTTTGTTGGACTCGAAGCGGAAGATCGGCCTTACGCTGGCTCTCGCCTCCGCAATTTTTCGTTCCGCTTCCTCCGGATCTATGAAATAGATGTCCGCAGGCGATGTGATGCTTGCGCGTGCAATGTCGCCTTCTTTGTAAGTGGTTTCGTTTGACGAGTTCCACAACGGATTTTGGATCAGAAGCGTCGTGACAAGGCAAAGGACCGTAAATCCGAGCCAGAATTTATGCTCGTCGGAAAGCACCGAAAACGGTTTTGCGGCCGCCGCAAATACCTTTTCCCACCAGCGTGCAGCGGGCGATTTCAGATCTTTGATCCGTTTACTCATTCAAATCTCTTCTAACCGCGGAATATGCGAAAAATATCAAAAAAATCATCGCGAATGTTCATTGTCTGTCGCGGTTTGAAATTATCCAGGTGCCCCTGCCAGAGATTCTTCGCTCAATCCCTGAAAATTCGAATCCGGCACGACTATCATTTCCCCGATCGCATCTATCATCGGACGCAAAGATTCCCGGCGAATAGCTGAAATTGACACGCATCGTGCGTCGGTGTCAAGCGAAATTTGCCTCGTCAAGCTCGCGATCTCAGCCCGTTCGAGCAGGTCCGACTTATTCAATACGATCAGTTGCGGAATTTCGTTAAATTGCAGGTCGCCGATGATCTTGACGACCGATGCAATTTGCTGAGTAACTCGCGGGTGCGAAGCGTCGACAACATGCACCAAAAGGTCGCTGTCGGCGATCTCCTCAAGCGTCGCCCGGAATCCCGAAACTAGCGCCTCGGGCCGGTCGCGGATAAACCCGACGGTATCGTTTATGATCACTTCCTGATCGTACGGCAGCCGCAAACGCCGCGAAGTCGGGTCGAGCGTCGCGAACATCTTTTTTTCGGCATAGACCTCGCTTTGCGTCAATGAATTGAGCAGCGTTGATTTCCCGGCGTTGGTGTAACCGACCAGCGAGATGATCGGCAGATGTTTCTGAACGCGTTTCTTCCTGCGTTCCTGACGCTGGTGTCCGAGATTATCGACCTGCTTTTCGAGATTCGCAATGCGGTCGCGAACACGGCGGCGATCAGTCTCAAGCTTCGTCTCGCCCGGCCCGCGTCCGCCGATGCCGCCGGCTAGACGCGAAAACGCCGAATTTTGGCCGATCACGAGTCGTGGCAGCAGATACTTTAGCTGAGCAAGTTCGACCTGGAGTTTGCCTTCGCGGCTCTGAGCCCGTTGGGCAAAAATATCGAGGATCAACTGCGGACGGTCGATCACCTTTAGTTCGGTGGCGTCGCTGAGAGATCTGACCTGTGCCGGACTCAGTTCAGTATCAAACACTAGAATGTCAGCTCCTAAACGCATCGAGCGGATCAGCAGTTCGTCGAGTTTACCTTTTCCAAGCACGGTTTTCGGATCGATCTGCGGTCGGCGTTGGATGATGGTGTCGAGGATGACGACATCCGCTGATTCTGATAACTCTCTTAGTTCGGCAAGCGATTCGGCCGCGACATCGGTATCGCCGGTCGTTACGCCGACCAATATAGCGCGGTCACGGCCCGTTTGCCGGTTTCTCGCCGTCAGACGAATGCGTGCCATCTCGTCTTCGAGTGAATTGATCAATGAGGTGAAATCGGTGTCGATCTGCGACGGGATGTTTGGTTCGAGGAATTCGTAAGGAAGCGACTGGGCTTCGGCCTCGAGGCTTTCGGCGGCGGTCGGAACAAGGTGCGCGGAATATACCAATCCCGGCAGGCCGTCCTTTCGATCGACCTGGATGATCGACATCAGGTCGAGCCGGAGCAAAGCGAGATCGGTAAGATCGTCCTGCGTTAGTTTTTCACCGGCAAGATGCGTGTGAACGCATCTTAGGCCGCGAAAGCGGTCTTCGGACACGCGGGCACGTCCAAAATCGGGAAGCTCAATTCCCTTTGCCGTACCGACCATGACGTATTCGATCTGGCCCTTGCGGTTGATCAGCACGCCGATCTGACGGCCTGTCTCGTGCGAAAGCTCGGTCATCTGACGGGCCAATTCCGGCGAGATGACGGTATCAGCGGAAACCCGACGAGTACCCAATTTCTCGATCCGTCGAAGTTGGTTGTGTTTAAGGCCGCGTGTGAATCCGTGAACGATATTGATAAGGTACGTGTCCTCCAAGAACGTCTCAATTATAGCAAATATGCACCCTTAAGGCGTTCAAATGCCGCGTGTGATAAAATCCGTTAATACTATGGAAGACCTCGATATTGACCTGCCGAACGCCAAACTCGCGTACACCATCATTCAATCGCTCCTCGACGGCCATGAAGCCCTCAGTGACCTGCTAGTTCTAATGTCTCATGCTGTGGACGAGGATGTTCTGAAGGCAATGACGCTGACCGGCGAATGGGAAAAATATCTTGAATCTAAACGAAACATGGAGAATGTTGGCGCTCAGGTGGAAAAGCTAACCGAAGTTCTAAAAGCGTTGGAAAGCAAGAGTTAGAAAACAGTTATCAGCTGACAGCTATTAGCTAACCGCTGTATTTTATATGCCAGATCCAATTTTAGACCTGATCATCATCGGAGCCGGCCCCGCCGGGATTTCGGCGGCGTACGAAGCCAAGCAGTGTGGGCTGAGCTATGTCGTGATCGAGAAAGGCTTGATCGGGAATACGATCTATAACTATCCGGTCGGGCTGACCGTTTTTTCGACCGTAAATGAACTTGAGATCAACGAAGGCGAATTGAAACCGGCAAGGGAGAAGCCGACGCGTGAGGAACTGCTGTCGTACTATGTTCGCTTTGTGCTTGAACATGACCTAAATATCAAGACCGAAGAATCCGTAACCAATGTCACTGATATTACAAACGGGGTACAAGACGCTTTTTGGGTCGAAACATCCAAATATTCTTACATTGGCCTAAATGTGCTATTTGCAATTGGCTCAATGGATTACCCGCGGAAACTTAATGTAAACGGCGAAGATCTTCCTAAGGTCTACGATCATTTTCGCGAGACATATCCGTGGGTGAAAAAGCGGGCATTGATCGTCGGCGGCGGCAATTCGGCGGGCGAAGCGGCGTTGTTTTTGGCCCAGGAAGGTGCCGACACGACGCTTGCGATCTTTCGCGGCGACTGGGAGAACAACGATCCGAAACAGGGCTGTATCAAATATTGGGTCAAACAACCGCTTGAGAATGAACTTAAAGAAAACTGTCTTAAGTTATTCTTTTTAGGCAAGGTTATCGAGATCCGTGAAGATGAAGTAGAACTTGAAAGCGAGAACGGCGACCGTGTCATCTTGCCGAATGATGTTGTCTTTGTGCTGATCGGTTCTGACGCAGATCTTTCGATGATGAAAGGCCTCGGTGTAGAAACTACACAGGGTAAAGGCGGCGAGGTTCCGGTTTACGATCCGGAAACCTTCGAAACAAACGTCCCCGGCATTTATGTTGCGGGCCATTTCACAAACCACCGCCACATCAAAGGAGCGATCGACGCCCCGAAGTCACTGATCCCGCTGCTTAAGCAAAAGTTAACCGTCAAAAACTCTAAAAATGCCAAATAGAAAAGGCAGAAACGAAGATTCGTTCCTGCCTTTGTTTAGCGATCTTCGCCTATTTCGCGGTTAATTGCTATCCGGTTTCTTCGTTCGGATCATCACCCTGTTACTACCATTTCCGTTGAAACGATCCGCGATATCTGCGGGATTGATCTCATATGACGCGACATCGAACGTCTCTGCCGCCTTGTCGCCTATGGTTGTGGCCCAGCGATACGGCAGTTGGATGCCGCCGGTGCTGCGGTAATCGGTAAATCTGACTGTAAACTCTGCGGTTTCGGCCATTTCGTCCAATTTCTTCGTAAAGACCACAACGTCCTTCTCTTTCGAAGCGTCGCCCGTAGCCGCTTTACGCATCTTGATCACCTGCGGCATTTTATGGCCCGTATAGGTCATTGCAACCGGCAGGCTCGATGCCCGCGAAATGAGAAGTTTGTACGTCGCACCGCCAAATGTTGCATTTACGAGATCGCAAGCTATCCCATCGATCGACGTTTCGCCGCCATATGTGTACTCGACATCGATTCCCTGCGGAGCCGTCAACAGCAGAGAAAGTGTCGTCCGAAGCAGTTCGTTCTGCTTCATAGCTCCGTGATGAGCATCCGCCCCACCGGCAAGTCGGACATTGAAGGTCTTTCCGTCTTTCGACGTAAAGGTTGCATGGCCTTCGCCGCGGGCGGCGATCATTTTGTCAGCTTCGGCACCGGTCAATTCTTGGACAGTCCCGTCATCTTTCTTGATGACGATGCGTTTGACGTTTTCACCGGGCTTGCCGGGATGTGCGGCGATCATTTTATCGGCTTCGGCACCGGTCAGTTCCTGTGTTGTTCCGTCAGGACGTTTGATAACAACTCGCCGAACCGGGCCGTTACCGTTGTCCTCTTCGTTGACCATCACCTTCATCTGGCCTTTTGTGTCACCCTGGGGATCGACCGGTAAACCTTCGACCCTAAGCTTCGATTGTCCATTGGGGGCTCCCACAACGACCACGTCGATCTGTTTATCAATGATCGGTTCACCGCTAGCCGACTGGTCGCCGCTTCCGATCTTGACCATTCTCATCATCTTGTCCGGGAGCTGAAGTGCGATCTCAGTCTCGCCGACTTCGCCTTTATCACCGTGGACCGAACGCCCCTTTATCACCATACTGTTGATCTGTGCGATCGCGGCGTCACCGCCGATCGCGACACGTGCGCGACGCACAACGTCGAGAGCCTTTTCATCTGATTTGAATTTTGCTCCGGTCGTCTGGACGATCGAACCCAATCCCGCAAAAAACACCGCAACGCATAAAATAGAAAAAATGAATCGTTTCATAACTTGCCTCCACCAAAAGATATTCTTAGCGAACGAGCTAGAGAACTGATAATCACTCTTCAGGAGGAACAGTAGAAAATGACTTTTCGCTCGTTCGACATTTTTGATCATACGGCGGTCAAAAGCAAGAGTGATTAAGAGAACGCAAAGAATTTGTTAAGGATGTAAAATGTGGCGAAAAGTCATTGTTTGTCGCATTAGGATAGTTGCATAATGCAAATGACGGTTCGTAGTTCGTGGATCGTTGCGAGGAGCGATTCAGTTCTTTTGCAGCGATCAGCCAACCGCGAACAACGAACAAGGCTTTATGAGACGATCGTGGGTCACATATCTTTTGGTTGCGGGGCTGCTGATGCTGCTCGCGATATTAGGTGTGCTGCAATACCGCGGACTGACGCAGATCAACCGGACCGAGAGCGAAAAAGCACATCAACGCGTTCAGGAACAAGCAGATCGATTCGCGATGGACTTTAACCGCGAGATGCAGAATGCGTATTTCAATTTTCAAACGGACGCTGAAAGTTGGAAATCAAAAAACTGGGCTCCCTTTAACGAACGGCTCGATTATTGGCGGGAAAAGACGACGTATCCTGAGCTTATCGATGATTTTTATTTTTTCGAGGCAGATCCGCAATCCCCGCCGCTAAAATATGACAAGGCAACGCGGGCCTTTGTTCCGGCCGAATCTACGCCCGACCTGACGGTGATCCGAACACGAATTTCCGACGAAAAGAGTTTCCGTCCGGTCTTTGACGACATTTATACTCTCGCTTTGCCGATACACAGCGTCGGACCAAAGATGGAGCGGATCGTGATCCGTCCAGCCAACGGGCCTGCTCATGAGCGAATGACAATGCCGCCTCGATATGGCTTTCTCGCGATCAGGCTGAATGAAAAAACTATTAGGGAACGCGTCCTTCCTGATCTCGCGGCGAAGTATTTTGGAGACGGCGAGTACCGCGTTGCTGTGGGCGACAAGGCCGGAAACAATGTCTTTCAATCCATAAACGGAGAGAACCGCGACGCAAGCGCTCCGCTCTTAAATCTCGCGCCGGAAAATTTCATCCAATTTACAAATAAAAATATCCTCTCAGCTATCGACAGCGAACGCAAAGTAGCTCGAAGCGACGTGATGGTAAGTTCGCGGCTTGAAACGACAACACTCGTCGCCGGGCAACCGCTCGAATCCAAGCCCGAGACGTTCCAGATCGAAGTCAAAAAAGACGGCAAGCCGAAAACGGCTGTGTTTACCCGCACGTCGGCTGACGGCGGCAGCGATTCGCCATGGACGTTAGTGGTCCAACATTCGTCAGGCTCTCTCGATGCGTATTTGGCCTCGACGCTGAGGCAGAACCTGGCCATGGGATTCGGCATTTTGGCGTTACTTGCAGCTGCGGTTATTGCGATCATCTTTTCGGCTCACAGGGCAAAAATGCTGGCTCAGAGGCAGGTTGATTTTGTTTCTTCGGTTTCACACGAATTTCGTACGCCGCTCGCTGTGATCTACTCCGCCGGCGAGAACCTCGCCGACGGAGTAGCAAAAGAAGACGGCCAGGTTTCGCGTTATGGCGATCTGATCAAGGGCGAAGGCAAAAAGCTGTCGGGAATGGTCGAGCAGATACTCGATTTTGCCGGAGCGAACTCGGGACGCAAGCAATACAATTTTGTCCAAACAAATATCGCCGATGTCGTCGATGACGCTCTCGCGGAGTGCAATTCCCTGCTCGAAGGCAAAGAGATCAAGGTCGAGACTGACATCGCAGAGACGTTGCCGGCGATAAGAGGCGACCGCTCGGCTCTCAGTGGTGCGATCCAGAATCTGATCGTTAATTCAGTCAAATATGGCAACGGTGCGAATTGGCTTCGAGTTTCTGCCGAGAATGGCGGCGGCAATGTAAAGATCTCGGTCGAAGATCGCGGCATCGGCATTTCAAAGAGCGATCTGCGGCAGATATTCGAGCCATTCTATCGTTCCAAAACCGTCGTTGACGCCCAGATCCACGGGAATGGGCTTGGGCTGTCGCTCGTTCGGCAGATCGCAAAAGCGCATGGCGGGTGTGTGTACGCAACGAGCGAGGTTGGGATAGGAAGTAGGTTCACCCTCGAGATTCCGGCAAATGGCAATTAGCCACAGAGAACAACGAGACAAAGATTGAAAAAGTCTCATCCTTTTCTGTGAACTCTCTTGCGAAAAAATCTCTTATGAACATCCTTTTGGTCGAAGATGAAGAAGGTCTGATCATCACGCTGACCGACCGTCTGCGGAGTGAGGGTTTCGACGTGACCTCCGCGAACGACGGGAAATTAGGATTCGAAGCAGCCCTCGCGGGACATTTTGATCTGATAATTCTTGATGTGATGCTGCCGAAGAAAAACGGCTATGACGTCTGCCGCGATCTCCGGCAAAAGGGCATAAATACGCCAATCCTGATGCTAACAGCAAAGGGCGAGACCATCGACAAGGTATTAGGTTTAAAACTCGGAGCCGACGATTATCTGACCAAACCGTTCGAAGTGATCGAGTTGCTCGCCCGCGTTGAGGCTTTGCTCAGGCGTTCACCGCATCAGACCAATGGTGCGACCGCTGAGTCATTTAGATTTGGAAATATCGCGATCGATTTCAAACGAGCGGAAGTTACAAAACACAACGAACGTCTCGATCTCTCGGCGATGGAATTCAAACTGCTTCAGTATCTTATCGAAAATCGTGGCGACGTCCATTCACGCGACCAGCTATTAGACGCCGTCTGGGGCTACGACGCAATGCCGACTACGCGAACGGTCGATGTCCACGTCGCATGGCTGCGGCAGAAGATTGAAGAAAACCCGAGGCATCCGCACTATATTCAGACCGTACACGGCATGGGCTACAAGTTCATGGCCTAGTCTCGAACCTCATGAAGCATCCTCTGAAATCTCCCCGCATCCTCTTTCATCGTAATATTGTTAAAAAACACGTAGGAAAGTCGCTTTTTTGGCAGTAGCGAAACGAGTTCCATCAGCTCGTCGTCTTCGTACGTATATCGCCAGCGTGGAATGCCGTGGAGACGGTAGTAGCAACGATCCGGAGTGACCGTTTGACGTGAAAAAGGATCGACGCAGTGCCAAAGGCTGGCCTCGTCGCAGACTTCTTTTATAACATCGTCCTCCCATAATTTTCCACGCGGTTCCCAAGCGAAATTTAGCCCGCCGCGGTCAATATTGGAAAAGAACTGCTTGAGATTAAGTATGTTTTCCGGCAAAGGCTGAAATTTGGCCGGACACTGGAACAAGATCGTTCGGGCCCTAAGAGCTTTTGCACATTCGATAGTCAATTCGAGAGCTTCTCTGACGGTGTCTGTTGGTTTAAAGAATCCGGCTTCTTCCGTTTCTTTTTCCGTTAGCGGGCGTTTTAGGCGTCGATAGGTCGGGCTGCTCGATTCATGAGTGATCATTTGCCACGCCTTTAATGTGAATTCGAAATCGTCAGGGACCTCGGCCCTCCATTTTTCGAGGGTTTTGATCTGAGGCGGATCATAAAACGTATGCTGGATCTCGACCACCGGGAGAGAAGCGACATATTCGGGCCGTTTAGAACGGCCGAATCCGCACGTTCCGATCTTTATATTCTGTTCCACTACAATCCGAACGAATGCGGAACGACGTAGAGAACAACCGCCGCATAATGTATGATGCTGCCGAGCAGGATAAATACGTGAAAGATGGCATGATGGTGTTTGATGCTCGTCCACGGAAAGAAAACAACGCCAAGCGAATAAGCAACTCCGCCGGCGATCGTCAGTGCAACCGGCATCAACCCCAGAGCGTTAAATAGCGGTTGCACAGCGAACACACCTAGCCATCCCATTAGCAGATACGAGATGACGTTTATTGCAGGGAAACGGTCGCGTATCAAGAGTTTTACTAAGATACCAACTGCCGCAAAGCCCCAAATTCCTGCCATCAGGGACCTTCCCAGCGGATCGTCAATGATCACCATTCCAAACGGAGTATAGCTGCCCGCGATGAGCAGATAAATACAGCAATGATCTACAACCTGGAGATTTTTTTTAGCTCGATGGGACGTGGCACTGTGATAAAACGTCGAAGCTGCATAAAGCACCACGAGCGACAACCCATATACCACGCAGCTAAATAACGACCATCTGTCGCCGTTCAATCCAGCCAAAACTACCAGCACGGCGAGACCGATCACGCTCAACATAAGCCCGAAGCCATGTGTGATGGTGTTCGCCAGTTCTTCGATCGGTAAAACTTTGAGCTTTGCTTTGATCACAGATTATTCAACCTGTGTTCATATTATCAGAATAGCCGCTCTGAGAATGTAATAATTGCGTCGCCTTCGGCTAAAATTCCGAGTCCGCAGTCGATCGAAGCCGGCGAGCAACGCCCGAAGCGTACGCAGCTTCTTCGACCTTTGACGCTACAGCTTCACCGACCCGTCGGTCGAATACTGATGGAATGATGTAATCGGGATGGAGTTCGTCGGGGCCGATTATATCGGCGATCGCATTTGCCGCGGCGAGTTTCATTGCTTCATTGATTCGTGAGGCACGGCAATTTAGGGCTCCGCGAAATATACCGGGAAAGCAGAGAACGTTGTTGATCTGGTTTGGATAATCACTGCGTCCCGTCGCCATGACTGCGACGTGGCCCGCAGCGTCTTCAGGCATGATCTCCGGGGTTGGGTTCGCCATCGCGAAAATGATCGGGTCTTTTGCCATATTGGCGAGGTCTTTTTCGTCGATAATGCCCTGGGCCGAAAGACCGAAAAACACATCTGCTCCTTTGATCACGTCGTGGATCGTGCCGGTTTCGGCATCAGGATTGGTATTGCGGGCGTACCAATCTTTGACCCAATTCATATTTTCCTTGCGGCCCGGATAGATCGCACCTGTCGTGTCGCAGCCGATGATATTCTTTACGCCCGCGGCCATGACGATCTTAGAGCAGGCGACTCCCGCAGCTCCTATACCGTTGACAACTAGCTTGATGTCCTCCATCTTTTTGCCGACGATCTTGAGCGCGTTGATCAATGCAGCGAGAACGACGACGGCCGTTCCGTGTTGATCGTCGTGAAACACAGGAATATCAAGCTCCTCCTTTAATCTTTCCTCGATCTCAAAGCATCTAGGGGCAGAAATGTCCTCGAGATTGATACCGCCGAATGCGACAGAGATATTTTTGATCGTTTCGATGATCTCGTGCGGATCTTTTGTGTTCAGACAGATCGGAAATGCGTCCACCCCGCCAAATTCCTTGAAAAGCTGACACTTCCCTTCCATAACCGGCATCGCTGCTGCCGGGCCGATATCACCAAGGCCGAGAACTGCGGTTCCGTCCGAAACAACCGCAACCGTATTCTTTTTGATCGTAAGATTAAAGGCTTTCTCGGGGTCTTTCGCGATCGCTTCGCAAATGCGAGCAACTCCCGGCGTATAGGCCATCGAAAGGTCGCTGCGCGTCTTCAGCGGCATCTTTGACGTGACCTCGATCTTGCCGCCAAGGTGCATCAGGAACGTGCGGTCGCTTACGTTGACGACATCAACACCATCAATATCGCGGACAAAACTAACAATTTCTTGCGCATGGGTTTCGCTCGCCGCATTTACAGTAATGTCGCGGATCAGGAAATCTCTCCCGACGCTGACAATGTCAATGCCTTCGATATCGCCGCCGGCCTTTCCGATAGCGGTCGTGATCTCGCCGAGTTTGCCCGGTTGGTTATGTATTCTGACGCGAAGGGTAAGACTGTAACTGGCGTTCGGTGTTGGCTTGTGGTTCATAAAGCAGATGCCGCCTCTCAATACGGGCGCTGATCGCATTGCGAACTTAAAAGTATGACGAAAAAGACGGGCTAGGGCAAATTGGAGTGGTCAAACCATTGGCGAAACAAAGGGCAGATCAGTTACTGTCGCTCTTATGCCATTTACCGTCAATTCAGTGCCGACAGCCAGATGATCATAACGAACAAATGCAAGTGCAATATTTTTTTCTAACTTTGGCGAAAATGTGACCGACGTGACACGGCCGGCATTTTTCCCTTCGGCTGAGGTTAACTCGTGGCCCATCATGAATCCGGGCGCAAACGCTCTGGATTCTGACAAGATCACCCCTGTCAGCCGTTTGGCAACGTGCCCGCGAAAATGGATACGTGCAATGATCTCTTGTCCGATGTAGCAGCCTTTTTTGTACGAAATAAGGCCATCCATGCCTAGCTCGGGGACGATGGTCGTCTCGTCCATATCGACGCCATATTTTGCAATGCCGGATTCGATGCGGATAACCTCGTAGACGTCGTCGGAGATAGCGACGGCATTGGCGGCCAGCATTTCATCGCGAAAGACAGTGGAGTTATCGCTCTTAACAAACGCCGCCCTCTCGCCAATATTCACGCCGCCCGCTGACGCAGGAGGGTCTGACATGTTGAATAATTCGAAATATGAATAATTTGACGAGAGGTCCTCGACAAAAAATCGCCAGCGAAGGTAAATCGACATAAGTTGTTAAATACCTTTTCCCGTGTCGTTTCTTCGGTTTCAAATAAAAATCTATCGCCTTGCCTCAGCACTCTTACGACGGCAAGCAATCGTCCCTGAGCATTCGGAAATGCCGCAAGCATTATCTGTCCATCCACGAGCGTCTTCATGTCGTTAGATATCAAACCGTCGAGAAATTGGATGGCCTCTTTGCCCCAAACCGCTATCAGGCCGCGCTTCTGCTCGTAGGATCCAGTTCCGCCGCTGCGTATGTGGTTATAAATTTCCAGATCTTCTGTTTTCATTTCGTAGAGATAAGTTCACCGAATCGATAGTAAGCAAAAAGTGCGAAGTGTGACGCTTCACTTATCGTGTATCACCGATTCCGGATGTCTCAGTTCATTCTTTAGCAACAGCATTTGTTACAATACAATTTAACTCTATTACGTCGGACAGCATTTTACATAATGAATCAAATATCAGAATCAGTCGTCCTTGAATCGCTAAAGCAGATCATCGATCCAGATCTAAAAAAAGACATCGTCACACTCGGGTTCATTCACAACCTTGAGATCACAGACGGAAACGTCGCGTTCACCATCATGCTAACTACGCCGGCTTGCCCGGTAAAAGAGCAGATGGAAGCTCAGGCCATCAAGATCGTCAGCGGTCTCGAAGGCGTTACGAGCGTCAGCGTCAAAATGGACGCCGAAGTGCCGCAAGGACGAGGCATCGCTAATAATATAGCGATCGCCGGCGTAAAAAATATCATTGCCGTCTCAAGCGGCAAAGGCGGCGTTGGGAAATCCACTGTTGCCGTTAATATGGCGATCTCGCTCGCCAAAAATGGTGCAAAGGTCGGCATTATGGACGCCGACGTTTACGGGCCAAACGTGCCAATGATGCTCGGCAGCGGCTACACACAGCCCGATGTCGTTGATGGCAAACTAAAACCGATCGAGGCCCACGGCGTCAAAATGATCTCAATGGCAGTGCTCGTGCCGCCCGACAAACCGATGATCCTTCGCGGACCTATGCTGCACGGCGTAGTCCGGCAGTTTCTCTCGGACGTAAATTGGGGCGAGCTCGACTACCTCATAGTTGATATGCCGCCGGGAACAGGCGATGTGCAGCTTTCACTGGCTCAGCTCGTGCCTGTGCAAGGTGCAGTTTTGGTGACAACGCCGCAGGAAGTCTCGCTTTCGGACGTTCGCCGAGCAGTAAAAATGTTCGAGCAAGTCAACGTCCCGGTTCTGGGAATTATCGAAAACATGTCGTATTTTATCGCTCCCGACACCGGCAACAAATACGAAATTTTCGGCCGCGGCGGCGGGCAGAAACTGTGCGACGAATACGGACTCAATTTCCTCGGCGAGGTCCCAATGGGCATGGAGGTCCGCGAAGGCGGCGACAGCGGCGTTCCGGTCGTCGTATCCTTCCCAGAGTCGCTTCAATCAATCGCTTTCAACAAAGTCGCCGAAGAGGTCGCACGCCAGATCTCGATCGAGGCGATGAAGCCCGAACTAACAATTCTAACGCGAGCTCAATAGAGTGCCTTGTTTGATAGTTTACTTGTAATTTCCAACGGAAATCGCTAATATTTATTTTAATGTAAGGTTTCGCTTTTGCGGCCCCTCATATTTTGAAAACAGGAGATACCTAATAATATGTCAGCAGTTGCAGCACCGACCGTAGAATTGACCGTTACCGATCCAGCCGTTGAAGAGATCAAGAAATTTCTTTCGAGTGAAGACGATCTGCCGGAAACGGCCGGGCTTCGCGTACGTGTGGTTCCGGGCGGATGCTCGGGATTTCAGTACAGCCTTAACATTGAGGAAGAAAACAAGCCCGGCGATTTTGTGATGGACAAATCGGGTATTCGGCTGTTCGTCGATATGTTTTCGGCACAGTATCTCAACGGCATCACGATCGATCACACAACGAATATGATGGGGTCGGGCTTCACCTTCGAAAACCCGAACGCCACCGGCGGATGCGGTTGTGGAACGTCGTTCTCGGCTTAGTCTTACTTGGCACAAACCCGCACGTAGTAAGGGCGTAACACTCACATAGGATGTTACGCCCTTTCTACGTGTGGGCTTCTGCATTTTAACCAAGGCTTTTGCATTATTTTCGTATTTTGATGGAAGCACCTATCTATTCGGTGTGTCTTGAATCACACAGGACAACTCGGAAGGAAGAAAGGCGTAGGCAGGCGGCGGGGTTTACGAAAGCGGAGGTCGAAAGACCTCCGCCTCGGCGTGTCTTTAACTGCGTTTTATCATTTACTGCAATCATAATCCAAACCAGATGCATCCATACAAAACCGTTATGTTTGCATTATGCTAAGCAATCGGTCATAATATCGTTCGGGTCAAAATATCACGGTTCACAATTTGGGTCGTAACGTTTGGTCGAAATTGGCAAAATTTCGGGAATTGATATTGGTTTGGTTCTTTTTATATAGTAGGTGAGCCATTCACCCACTCTCTTCAGTCCCCCTTTTTTGCACATCAAAATATTGGAGAATAAGGTTTGAATAATTTAAAAAAGGTTCTATGTCTATCGGTGTGCGTCACGTTTGGCGCCGTATGTTTTACAGTTTCGGCAAATGCTCAGACGCGTGATCGCGTGGTCAAACCGACATCGAGCCAGCCAACCAACATGCCGCCCTCAGCGGCCGAACAGACAAGACCTCAACCGGCATCACGCCCGACACTGACCAATCCGATCATCGTCGTTAGCCCCGCACGAAGCGAAAGTAAACCACTAGTTACGCGAACATCATCATCGAAGGCAGTAAATTCGCCCGCCGCAATGGCATCAGCGGGTCGTTCTGTTTACGCCATGTCCACCTCGCTGAAGATCGACAACGCGATCAAATCGCGCTATGGCATTCGCTATGTTTACGGAACCGCCGGGCCAAACACATACGACTGTTCAGGATTCGTTTGGAGCGTATTCCAGGAAGCCGGAATTGATTTTACTCGCTCGAGTGCCCGCAGCATGTGGTCAATGTCTGATCCTGTTTACGGCGACGAGCGTTTCAAATACGGCACCCTCGTTTTCCTGAATAATTTCGGACACATGGGCATCGTAGCTGATGAAAATGGTTTTTATCACGCATCGTCGAGCAAAGGTATTACTTATTCACCGTTCGCCGGTTACTGGCAGAACCGCATTGTCGGGTTTGGCCGCCTGAAGCCGCAATATACCAACACGCAGTCCGGAAACCAGGACGATCGATAGTTTCGGATCACGAGATCAATAAAGCCCGGCACTCGCGAAATGCGAGACCGGGCTTTTGCTTTTCCACTTCACCTTACTAACTGATGAATCCGGGCCTGATCGACGGTTCCTTGCACTCATAAATGACGGCTATCTTGTCGATCGAAACATACGCGACCTTTTCCTCTTCGTCACGCAGATAAAGCACGCCGGAATTAACATCCATGACATCGCCGCGAAATGTTGCGTTCGTTCCGCAGGTAATATCTACCTTTTTGCCCATCAGACTTTTTAGCAATTCTTCCATATTTTTCACTATAACCTGTTATTCATCGCTGCGACACGGCCAGCCGCGGCCCATCGGCTCTCGACTCTCGCTATGTTTGCCTCCGGTTTCGCCTGTCTTGTCGAAAAGCTCAATGCCGACGCTATGATCGCAATGTCACGATCTGCCTCACTTACCTTCGCAGGCTTGTGCCTTTCATTAAAACGGGGAATAAAGCCGGTATCGAGCTTTCCGTCGATAAATTCCTGATCGCGCATTACGTCGCGGAAGAACGGCAACGTCGTCTTAATGCCGCCGACCTCGTATTCCTCTAGAGCCCGGCGCATACGGTCGATCGCCTCGGCCCGGTCTTTACCGTAAACCGCGAGTTTCGAGATCATAGGGTCATAATAGATCGAGACCTCAGCCCCCTCGTACACTCCGCCGTCATCACGAACACCAGGCCCCTGAGGCACTCGCAGCCGTGTGATCCTGCCAGGGCTAGGCATAAAATTGGCTTCCGGATCCTCGGCATAGACGCGGCATTCGATGGCGTGGCCTCGAATCTGTATGTCGTCCTGGGTGAACGACAGTTTTTCGCCCCACGCGACGCGTATCTGTTCCCGTACAAGATCGATGCCGGTGACGAGCTCGGTCACCGGATGCTCGACTTGGAGCCGCGTGTTCATTTCAAGAAAATAGAACGAGCGGTCGACGTCCGACACCAGAAACTCGACGGTTCCGGCACCAACATAATTAACGGCTTTCGCGACCTTGACTGCACATTCGCCCATTTCCTTTCGAAGCTCCGCCGAATTGATCGGCGATGGAGCTTCTTCGATCACTTTCTGGTGCCGTCGCTGGATCGAACACTCGCGCTCGCCCAAATAAACGTGATTGCCGTGCGTATCCGAAAAGACCTGTATCTCGATATGCCGCGGAGCAACGACAGCCTTTTCGACATACACTGCGTCGTCACCAAAACCGGCAAGAGCCTCAGATTGTGCACCTTCGAGTGCCGATCTCAATTCCGATTCGTCGAACACCAGCCGCATTCCCTTGCCGCCGCCGCCGGCCGAAGCCTTTAGCATCACCGGATAGCCGATCTCCGCCGATGTTGCCTTTGCCTCTTCAAAAGAACGCAGGGGCTCGGTCGTCCCAGGGACGATCGGCACATCGGCCTCGATCGCGATCTTTCGTGCCGACATCTTGCCGCCCAAGCCTTCCATCGCCTCAGGCGGTGGGCCGATGAATACGATCCCGGCGGCCGTTACATTGCGGACAAACTCGGCATTCTCCGACAAAAAACCATAGCCGGGGTGGATCGCTTCGACACCGGCCCATTTCGCCACTTCGATGATCTTTTCCCAGCGGAGATAGCTCTGAGCCGAAGGCGGCGGCCCGATGTGAAACGCCTCATCCGCCATGCGCACGTGCAATGCATCGCGGTCGGCATCCGAAAACACAGCCACTGTCGCGATATTCATCTCACGACAGGCACGTATCACACGACAGGCGATCTCGCCAAGATTAGCTATTAATATCTTCTTGAACATTTATTCAACGATCGAATCGTATTGATTCTTCGGATCGAACCTTATCCCGACCTTTGATCCGGGCACATAACGATCACCATTCAGCATCTGTTCGGACGTCAACTCATCAGCCGATTCGAAATCGACACCATTCAACGTGTAAACAAAGACGACAAGTTCGCGGCCTTCGCTGTCGGTCTTCGTATCGATAATAGAGCCGTCTGTAATGCGGCCATTAGCCAGCAAATTACGACGGCGTTCATCGGGATCGAACGGCTTCTTCCCAAATATCTTGTCAAAAACTCCCATTCTTAATCCAGAACAAGCGGCGGCTTTTCGTATTTCGCCCGAAGTTTATTGATCGCTGCGAGTACCGTGGGCCGTTGAATGATGCGTGCTTCCAGCGGACGTTTGCCCGGAATATCGACCATTATTAGGCCGAGCAAGATCGTCAACACACCCTGTCCCGGCACTCCCGGCAGTGAAAGTAAAATGCCTAGACAAATCAGGAAAACACCGAGAATATTCTTAGCGATCACTGCTCCCCAACGTACTAGCCACGGGCTATCCGGCAAAAAATCACGTTCGTGATGCGAACTAAAATAATGCGGTGGAATCTTAACCATCACGATACCTAGAGCGACAAAGCTGATCGTCAACGACACCAGAAAAACGACAACCCCAAGCAATACCCTTTGCCACGTCAGTGACTGCCAGAAACTGACCAACCAATCGATCAGTTGAACCCGGAACACAACAGCCGCCGATACTGCCAACACGACGACTAGAGCAGCTATGACGAACTCGGTCCAACTCACAGAATTCCAGAACCGACGCAATCGTTCGATCATTTTCCAGGCTCTCCCTCGATCCGCCGAAACTCTTTCCAGATATAGAACATACGGTGTACTAGTGTCCAGACCGAACCCACCGCGAGCACCCACAGAACCTGAGGCATGCGGTTAAAAGGAAAAAGTCCGAATCCCAATTCCAAGTTGAGAGTGCCCCGATGATGAGTAAGACAACACGTTCCGGCCGCTGCAGGAAACCGACATTTGCCTTTACGCCGAGGCTTTCGCTCCGTGCGGGCGCGTAGCTGACCATTACGGACGATATGAGGCCGACTCCGGCGAGAAAAACATTAAGGATCGAATGCTGAGGTGCGTTGCCCGCATAAAAGATCATTATGCCGAGAAATGACACCATATCTGAGAGCCGGTCGAGTGTTGAATCAAGAAAACTTCCGAATTTTGTGACGCGGCCGCTCAACCTGGCAACATTGCCGTCGAGCATATCAAAGAGGTTGGCAACTATCAGCACAATACCCGCCCAGAAAAACTCGCCGAGCCCGAACAACACGCCGCAGCCGATATTGATCGTTACGCCGATCCCCGTCAGGATATTTGGCGAAATTCCCGCAGACGCGAGTCCGCGCACCATCGCGTTGATGATCCGCATTGCCCCGCGTCCTATTTCTGCACCTAGCATTCAGCATTCAGCATTCAGCATCCAGCGAAAGCAATCCCGATGACTGCTTAGCGCTTATTGCTGAAGGCTTACTCCTTTTCGTGAATTGTCCTCAATCGGCTGATCTCAAAATTACGGAAACCCGTCGGCGTTCTTACTTTGATCTCGTCGCCTTCCTCTTTGCCCATAAGCGCTTGCCCGATCGGTGAAACAGTCGAGATCAGGCCTTTATCAGGATCGCTTTCTTCGGAGGTTACGAGCTTGTAAGTAACTTTTTCTTCCTTTTCAAGATCGAAAAGCACCAAGGTTGAACCATAGGCCGCACGATCGGTCGGGATCTTTGAAATATCGATCGATTCGATCTCCATCAACCGCTGCTGCAATTGACTGATCCTGACCTGAACCATTGTTTGTTTCTCTTTCGCGGCCTTATATTCCGCATTTTCACTTAGGTCTCCAAATTCGCGGGCGTGTTGTATCGCCTTTGGCAGGTCAAAATGTAACTGACGTTCCAGAACGTCCAGTTCCGCCTGCAATTTCTTCTTTATCGTTTCCATAGATCCTGTACTTTATGAGCCCAGCGTTCTAACCTCATACATCGCGGGTTCACCGAGCTTTGATTCCTTTGGTGCCGAAAACGAGATGCCGATATCACGTGCAGTTCGTACAAGCTGGCCGTCGATCGGAACGTTCTTTATATTTGCTATCGCCTCATGCAGCGGCACGGTGACGATCGTTCCTGCCTGCAGTGCAACCATCTTTCCGGTTTCGCCGCTGGCAAGAGCCCGCACCGCGCATGCTCCAAAATTCGTCCCGAGCATTCGGTCAAAAGCATTCGGGCTGCCGCCGCGCTGCAAATGTCCGAGCACAACGCATCGGGATTCTTTGTTGGTCATTGCCTCAATACGGCGTCGGATGTGTTCTCCGATACCGCCGAGCCGCAATTCCTGAGTGTCCGAGTACATCTCACCCTTTCCGACCTCCGTTGCACCCTCGGCGACCACGATATTCGTAAACCGCGAACCGCTCTGTTCGCGTGCCCGCACTTTCTGCACGATCGAATCGAACGAGAACGGAATTTCCGGTATCAGGATAATGTCAGCACTGCCGGCAAGTCCCGCGTGGAGTGCGATCCATCCCGTATTGCGGCCCATTACCTCGAGTATCATGACACGATCGTGCGACGCTGCCGTCGTGTGCAGCCGATCAAGAGCCTCGGTCGCGATATCGATCGCTGTCATAAATCCGAACGTTAATTCGGTCGCCGCGAGATCATTGTCGATCGTTTTGGGGACACCGATTACAGGAAATCCGCGTTTGTGAAACTGCTCAGCTATTGCAAGCGTTCCCTCGCCGCCGATAGCAACAAGTGCTTCGATCCCGAGAATGTCAAGATTCGCCAGTGCCTCGCCGATCGGCATTTGCGGAAAGCTGGGCTTGCCGTCGACCATCTTGACAAAACTACCGCGGTTCCGAGTACCGAGTATCGTGCCGCCGCGCGGCAGAATGCCGCTGACGCTCTTGGTATTCAATTTGTGCGTGTGCGTCTCACCGAGGATGCCTTCAAAGCTGTCCTCGATCCCGATGCAGCTCATTCCGAATTCGCCGATCGCCGTCCTGACGACTGCACGAATCGCGGCATTCAGGCCCGGAGCATCCCCGCCGCCGGTCAGTATTCCGATCTGTTTGTACATATAAAAAAACTATTTTGCCGCTCGAAAGAGACCGCCTGATTCGGTCAATTTCGCCGCTTCAGGCATCGATTCGATCGCCTTGGCCACCTGCGGATCTACCTCGAGCAGAACCTGTACGCCGGCCTCCGACGAATAATGCGCCGTCGCCAGTTCCTCGCGGATACGTGTTCTGGTGTGATCGAGTTGTGAGCTGACATTTTCTGCTGTTAGGCCGTAGACCTTATCGGCAGCAACAAAACTGCGAAATGCGTCGAGCATCTTGTCCGTCACCTGAAACTCATTCGGAGCCAAAACCTGTTTGAATGTCTGCTTCTCAGTTTTTAACGAGTCAAAACCTGCGACCTTGCCGGCCACCATCTGGCGTACAAAGAAGAACGCCGCCTCATTGATGCGCGAACGAAGCGGGCTCGGCTTTGTAGCCGCCACCTGGACATCAGGTTCGATCCCCCGTCCGCCATACAATACCCTTCCGTTTGGCAGTGTGACCGGACTGCCGGCCGGTTTCGGCGCAATGTCTTCGGTCGGTGTATCGGGCGAATCAGCGAGGTGTGAGTAATAATCGTAGATCGAACCGCTAGAATAATCACGCTGGAGCGAACGGCCGTACGGCGTGTAATAACGAGCGGTCGTAAGCGTCAACCCCGTACCGAACGGCAAGCGAAATACCCGCTGCACCAATCCCTTACCAAAGCTGTCGCTGCCGACGATCAATGCCCGATTGTAATCCTGTAATGCCCCGGCGACGATCTCCGACGCTGAGGCCGAGCCGCCGTTTATCATCACGACGATCGGAAACGTCTCTTTTGTTCCGCCGACGGTTTTGAGTTCGCGGGCGGCGGATGAGCGAGTTGATTTTACTGAAACGACGGTCTGCCCGGCCGGAACAAACTGGCTGACGATTCCAATGGCTTGTTCCAGAATTCCGCCGGGGTTGCCCCGCAGGTCCAGCACAAGCCCCTTCATACCTTGTTTTTTCAACTCCGCGATAGATGCTTTTACCTCTTCGGCAGAGGTCTGCTGAAAACCGCCGGTGAATCCGATATAGCCGACCGAATTGGGCAGCATGAAGTAATTGCGGACCGACGGCAGCGGCACGCCGCCGCGGACAATTTCAAAATCCTGGACCGCTGACCCGACCCGTTCAAGACTTACTTTAACCGTTGTTCCGCGTTCGCCGCGGACATTCTTAGATACTTCAGCGCTGGTCCATTCTGTCGCGTCTTTTCCGTCGACCGCCATAATTCGGTCGCCGTACCGCAAGCCGGACTTATCAGCCGGCGTGCCCGGTACCACCGATTGAATATAGACGCCGTTATGATGCTGCAAGATCGAGACGCCTATGCCGTAGAACTGCGAGGCTTGCTCCTCGTCCATCTTCCTTAACTCGGCTTGGCTAAAAAACGAGGAATGGGGATCAAGCGTCCAGAGCGTTGCCTGCATCGAGCTGTCGGTGATCCTCTCATGATCGACCTTGCCTGCATAATTCGCTTCGATGAGCCCCAACGCTTCATTATAATCGGCAGCTACACGTTCGGTCGTCACGCCGGCCTCCGCCGAAGTGCGAACGGGCATTTTGCCGAAGAATCCGCCGACTGCGGCTCCCACAGCGACCAACATCAATGCAATGACCGGGAATTTCTTGTCCATCGTCTACTCGTCCTAAACGTGAGATTATAGCATAAATGCCTCTTTGTTTTTGATGCAGTCGCGGCGTCAGGTTTGCAATTTACTTTTGTCCGCCAAAACTCTACTATTACCTTTTTGCTTGATGAGCATTGATCTATCAATCGTAGTGCCCGCATTTGACGAAGAGGCCCGCCCCGGCGTCACGATGACGAAAATTCTCGACTTTATCGATATCGATTCGATCAATGCCGAGTTGATCATCGTCGATGACGGCTCGGGCGACCAAACGGCCGAAGTGGCGCGCGAATCGGCCTCAGCGTTTCCCCGCATTGAAACCAATATCATTAGATACGAAGAGAATCGAGGTAAAGGTTTCGCCGTAAAGACCGGACTTTTAGCGGCGAAGTCAGATCTTGCCCTTTTCAGCGACGCCGACCTTTCGACGCCGATCGAGGAGATGGACAAACTGCTTGATCCGATCCGAAGCGGTGAATATGACGTCACATTTGGCTCGCGGGCCATCGACCGCAGCCTGATCGGCACACACCAACCGTGGCGTCGCGAACAGGGCGGCAAAGTGATGAACCTCATTATCCGCACAATGTCCGGCCTGCCTTTTGCCGACACGCAGTGCGGTTTCAAGGCATTTAACCTCGCCAAATTCCGGCCACTGCTCGATGTAATGCAGATCGACAGATTTGGATTTGACGTCGAATTTCTATTCGTCGCAAAGTATCACAATTTGAAGCTCGCCGAGATCCCCGTCCGTTGGAACGACGTCGCTGGTTCAAAGGTCAATGTCCTCCGCGACACGCGCCGTATGATCAGCGAACTAAACCAGATCCGGCGAAATGCTCGACAAGGCCTCTATGACCTAGAATAATTCACCACAGAGGCACGAAGGTCGCAGGGTTTGTTCTGCAAAGGTAAAGGAGTCGGCGTACTGTTTTGCTCTTTTTGCGGCTTTTCGCGGCAAATTCTTTTCCTCTCTCTGTGTCCTCCGTGCCTCTGTGGTAAATTCTTCTTATTATGGCCGCTAAGTTAAACGTCAACATCGATCACGTTGCAACTATTCGCGAAGCTCGCAAGACCATCGAGCCGAGCATCGTCACCGCCGCCGTCATCTGCGAACAGGCTGGTGCCAACGGCATTACGGTTCATCTTCGCGGCGACCGCCGCCACATTCAGGACCGTGATATCGAACTGCTGCGGGATGTCGTTACAACATATCTAAACGTCGAAATGGCCGCGACCGACGAGATGGTGTCGATCGCAACTCGAACAAAACCCGACGCCGTCTCTCGTCCCTGAAAGCCGAATGAGATCACGACCGAAGGCGGACTCGACGTTGCCGGTAATTTTGAGCCCGTTAGTTGGGCTGTTGGGCAATTGAAAGCTGCCGGGATCTTCGTAAGTATTTTTATTGACCCTGACCCGGCCCAGATCGACGCGGCTAAAAAGGCCGGTGCCCAGCAGGTCGAACTTTGTACCGCGGAATACGCGGAACTCACACTTTCAGCCAGAGCTGCCCACGGCGAAGGTGCCCAAAAGGCCGCCGCCGAGGTCAGCCGCATTCGCGAATCGTGCGTCCACGCGAGTTCGCTCGGCATGATCGTCGCCGCCGGTCACGGCCTCACTTACCGCAACGTCGCGGCCCT
This sequence comes from Acidobacteriota bacterium, assembly GCA_016713675.1. Taxonomy (NCBI): domain Bacteria; kingdom Pseudomonadati; phylum Acidobacteriota; species Acidobacteriota bacterium. The sequence continues at coordinate 2,366,313 of JADJOS010000001.1, read as the reverse complement.
CGCCGCGATTCCCGAGATCACCGAATTCAACATCGGTCACAACATCATCTCGCGCGCCGTTTTTGTCGGATTGAACCAGGCAGTTAAAGAGATGATCGACGCTTGTCAGAACCGGGAGCGATAGCGACGTGGCTCTTCGCCCTCAAACAAGATCAAACATGAATAACAGCAAAATGTTCCTCGCAGTGGCGTTTGCCGTTGCTGCACAAATTACAATTGCGTCCGCGATAACGTTGCCGGAGATAGCTCTCATTTCAAGCGAAAGTTCGACGAGCTCGATTTTCTTCGACAAATGCGTTGCCGGCACCTGTGTGAACGGCAAAGGCACGATCGTCTATACAAATGGCGATGCCTACGACGGTGATTTCGTTAATAGCCAAGCGCATGGCAGCGGCACATATAGGACTAAAGCAGGCATTGTGTATGTCGGGCAATTTGCCAAGGGCACTTACACCGGCAAAGGCAAGATCACTTATCTGAACGGCGAAACGTACGAGGGCGGTTGGCTACTGAATCAGCGTAGCGGAAAAGGAAAGGCGATCTACCTCGATGGCGAGGTGTACGAAGGTGATTGGTTGCTGGACAAACGACATGGTATTGGACGCTGCGCTTACGCGAACGGCGACATCTATTACGGCAATTGGGTCAATAACAACAGAGACGGCAAGGCGACCTACTATTTCAAAGACGGTAGCTACTACATCGGCTTTTGGAAAAACAATTTGCAGCACGGCGAGGGGAAATATTACAACAAGAAAACGGACAATACGATAAGCGGAACATGGAAAGATGGCGTTTCTCCTAATGCACCGGCCCCAAAGCCAACTCCAAGCACAACCACGGGTCAGATGACCTTCGAGGGCGGAGCAAAATATGACGACGCGGTTCCGACTGCCAAGCCAATTGCCTCGACCACCACGAAATGCCTGTCCGGCAATTGCCTCAACGGCTTTGGGAAATACCTTTTTGCAAACGGAAACACTTACGAGGGCTATTTTGTAAATGGACGTGGAAGCGGCAAAGGTAAGGTCATTAATACGGACGGTTCGTCCTACGTCGGCGATTTCGTCAACGGCAAGATGGAAGGTCGCGGCATTTTCCTTTCCGCCAATGGAAATACCTACGACGGCGTCTGGACTAACAATGTTCGATCCGGCCAAGGAACCCAAACAGTAAAGAAAAGCGGCGAGGTTTATGTCGGACAATTCGCTAATGACAAACGTAACGGCAAGGGCAAGGTCACTTATACAAACGGCGACACCTATGACGGCGACTGGGTGAATAACCTCAGAGAAGGCCAGGCGACGTATACATTCAAAAACGGCAGCTACTACATCGGCGGATTCGTAAACGATAAGCAGCACGGCACCGGAAAGCAATTTAACAAGCTCGCCGGCATCACGATCGAAGGAATTTGGACCGATGGAAAATTCGTCAACACCGCCACGACAACTAAAGTAACACCGACCGCAACCGCAGTTAAACTCCCTATTGATGGTATCGCGACGCAATTACGCGAAACGTTGAACGGTAAATATGATTATTTAGATAGAAAGCCTCTCACGTATATATTGACCAATAAAAAGACGAAAGAGGTTTTACGTTACCGGATCGAATTTATCGAAGACGGCGGCAAGCTCGCTTTCCGTTGGAAAGAAAGCACGAAAAAAGAACAGTCCGAGAAACTCGTCATCACTGACGCAGCTTTATCTACGGCTAATAAATACGTCAACTTCTTCTCGACCAAAACCGCGATCGCACCCGACGGAGAGATCGCCTTCATCCTTAGTCAGAAGCTCCACAAAGAACTGAAAGATAGGAAGGAGATAAGTCTGAACCTCGGAAGCGGCGTCAAGCGTCTTACGTACATCATGCAGTTTACAGCCTCAAGCGGAACGTACACTGACAAAAACATAAAGGTTCTTCATTTCCACGCCGACGATCTAGCGACCAAAATCCAGATACTAGACGATCCGATATGCCCGCTGATCGTCAAGATCGAAACGGCGGAATACACGTTAACTCTAGTTTGAGGATCTTAATTGGAGAGAACTATTCCGCGCTCCGCAGGATCTTTTCCATCTTTTTGCCCTTCGCGAGCTCGTCGATGAGTTTGTCGAGCCAGCGGATCTTCTGCATTAGCGGGTCTTCGATGTTTTCCACACGGATGCCGCAGACGGTGCCTTTGATGAGCGGGGCGTTTAGGTTGAGCCGCGGGGCCTTGTCGAAGAAATCGCGAAAGCTGGTACGCGTCTCGATCTGCTTCGCGAGCCCGGCCTTCGTATATCCCGTCAGCCAGCGAATAACCTCGTCAACCTCTTCCTTCGTGCGGCCTTTCTTTTCGGCCTTCGCCACATAATGCGGATAAACCCCCGCAAAACTCATCGCAAAAACTCGTTCGTTTGTCATTTTGTCACCTCTCTCGAACCTTTTGGTGCTCTAAAGTGCACTCGTAATGCGTCCGCGAGCATGAATTATGGCGCCCCAACCTCCCCCCCCCACCCAGCAAACCGGACACCCGCACGCCGGCCCAAACCGCCCCCCGGCCCCGGGTGCGTGTTTGGTTTCCGGGGAAAACGCCCCCCCCCCCCGGGGGGGCCCCCCCCCCCCTTCGGTTCCTTTTTTTGAAAAATAATCTCTCCCCAAGCCCCCGCCACGGGCCAACGCCGCGGGGGCCACCTCCCCAATTCTTTTCAGTCCCCCGCTCCCCCGCCTCTAAACGGGGGACCCCCGGGGAGCCGCGGAAAAAACCGGAAATCCCCGCCAAACCCCCCCCCGCTCCCCCCCGGGGGGGGCGCCCCGTGTTCGCCTCTCTTTTCCCAAATACAAATGGCACCGGGAAACGCCCCCCCCCCTCGGGACCCCCCCACGTTGGGCCCCGCCCCCCCCTCCCCCCCCCCAGCACCCCCCGCCCCCGGAGGCCGCGGGGATGGACCCGGCCGCCGCCCCCGCCCGCGGCAGCGGCACCCCACGCGGGCCCGACCCCCCCCCGCCCCTGCCCCGGCCCCCCTCCCCCCCCCCGCGCTGGCCCGGACGCGCAAGACACCGCCCCAGCCCCAAGCGAACCGGGGGCCCGGGCGGAGAGACCCCCCCCCCGCCGGCTCCTCGCCCCCAGCGAAACTCCCCGGCCCCCGCCGGGCCAAACGAGAAGACCCCCCGGGCAGAGAAATTCCCGCGGGGGCGAGTTTTTAAAAGTTTTCCTCTTGTCTTTCATCAATCCTGAGCACGATTCCTGCCGTCCCGAGCACTCGGCATGGCGTCCCGAGCACGAATCTTGGCGTCATGAGCACGAATCTTCGCGTCGTGAGCACGAATCTTGGCGTCGTGAGCAGGAATCTTGCCGTCGTGAGCACGAATCATGGCGTCGTAAGCACATCTTTGTGCTTCGTATCGAACTTTTCATCCTTTATGAGCGACTTTCACCGCTTCGTTTCAAGTTTTTATGCCCTTGGTGAGCGATCGTTAGCGCTTCGTGAAGAACTTTTTGTGCTTCGGACGCGATTTGCGCCGCTTCGTGAGGCACTTTCACTGCTTCGTATCAAACTTTTCGGCCTTCGTACTCGATCTGTACCGCTTCGGACTCAAATTCTTTGGTCTACGACCGGTTGGGTACCTTGGTTACTTTTGGTTCAACTGGAGAGCCGTCCAGCTTCACAAGAATTGTGAAGCCACCCGTGGCCTTGTCGGAACACCCAATTTCAATGCACGTGAAATGAATCTCGTAATACCACTTCTTACGATCCGCCTGATGAAGATTTACAAAATCGACATCCCAGCCTTTCGTCTTTTTGATGAGTTTCTTGAGTTGAGCCTTCGCTATGTCTACTGCACGGACAATGGGAAGCGGCGGTTCGCCGTCAGATACATTCCATGAAGGGGTATCTTTGATAGCGTCTGTATTCAGTTCGTAACGGTACTCCTTTCCATCAAATTGGAAAGACGAACTCATCGAAAATCCGCGCAAGCCATCGGGAAACTCGCTATTAGCTTGCGCCAGGACAAATGATGTCGCAAAAAGACAGACCAGAATTGTCAGGATTGATTGGAATCTCATAGCTTTTTACCCCACACTTCACTCAACGCGGAACTGGACGACAAACTTACCCTTTACCATTTCCAGTGCACCCGTACTTGACCTCGCCGGCTTTGGTGACGTTGTACCAGAATTTTTGCATGTCCCAGGCGGCGGTGGGGCAGCGTTCCGCGCAGAGGCCGGAGTGGAGGCAGACCTCTTCGTCTTTGGACATGATGCGGCCGGTTTTGAGGCCGTCGGCGACGGAGATGTCTTGCCGTCCAAACATGCCGGAATTATACCTCAATTTGGCTATTTCAGGACAACTTTCAACGCCTGGCCGGTGAAGGACTTTTTGACTTTGGCGACCTCTTCGGGCGTGCCTGTGGCGACGACTTTGCCGCCGCCGGAGCCGCCTTCGGGGCCGAGGTCGATGATGTAATCGGCGGATTTGATGACGTCGAGGTTGTGTTCGATGACGATGACGGTGTTGCCGGTGTCGACGAGCTTTTGCAGGACCTCGAGCAGTTTGTGAACGTCGGCGAAGTGGAGGCCGGTCGTGGGTTCGTCGAGGATGTAGATGGTCTTTCCGGTCGCTCGTTTGCTCAATTCTTTGGCGAGTTTGATGCGTTGGGCCTCGCCGCCCGAGAGCGTGGTCGAAGACTGGCCGACCTTGATGTAGCCGAGGCCGACATCGAGCAGGGTTTGCAGCTTCTGTTTAATTGAAGGGATGTTTTCGAGCAGCGGCAGAGCGTCTTCGATGGTGGTGTCGAGGAGGTCGGCGATCGAGAGGCCTTTGAATTTGACGGCGAGCGTTTCGCGATTGTACCGGTGGCCGCGGCACACGTCGCAGGTGACGTACACGTCGGGCAGGAAGTTCATCTCGATGCGTTTCATGCCGCCGCCCTCGCACGCCTCGCAGCGTCCGCCTTTGACGTTAAACGAAAACCTGCCGGATTTATAGCCGCGAGTGCGAGATTCCGGAAGCATCGCGTACAACTCGCGAAGTGGCGTGAACAGCCCCGTAAACGTCGCCGGATTAGATCGCGGCGTGCGGCCGATCGGCTTTTGATCGATCTCGATGATCTTGTCCACGAGATCGAGGCCTTCGATCGAGTCGTGTTCGAGAGCTTCTCCCCCGACGGTAGATTTGTAAACGTGTTTGTAGAGTGCTGGATAGAGTATCTCTTCGACGAGCGTCGATTTGCCCGAGCCGGACACACCTGTCACAACAGTTAATAGCCCAAGCGGAAACTCGGCGTCGATGTTCTTGAGATTATAGCCTCGCGCTCCTAGGACCTTGATGCGTTTACCGTTCGGCAGGCGGCGAACGTCGGGAACGTCGATCTTTAGTTCCCCGCTCATGTATCGGCCGGTCATGGAGGTCTTGTTCTTCTTGATCTCCGCGGGCGTTCCGGTCGCGATGACCTCGCCACCGTGGGTTCCGGCGAGCGGGCCGAGATCGATGACGTAATCTGCGTGCTCAATTGTCTCTTCGTCATGCTCGACGACGAGAACCGTATTTCCAAGATCGCGAAGCGTATGCAATGTCTCCAGAAGCCGCTGATTATCACGAGGATGCAGCCCGATGCTTGGTTCGTCCAGAACATATAAAACACCGCGAAGCTGCGAACCGATCTGCGTCGCGAGCCTAATTCTCTGCCCTTCGCCGCCCGAAAGCGACGCCGACGAACGCGACAACGTCAGATATCCGAGGCCCACGGCATCGAGAAAACTCAAACGGTCGCGGATCTCTTTGAGGATCAATCCAGCGATCTTTTCATCGCGTGGACTGAGCTTAATGTCGGCAAATCGCTTTACAGAATCGGTGATCGGCTGCTCGGTGTAATCGGCGATGCCGAGGCCGTTGACCTTTACCGCAAGGCTTTCGGGCTGCAATCTCTGGCCGTGGCACAACGGACAGGGCATTGGGGCGATCAGCTCTTCGAGAGCGGCTTTTATCTTTTCAGACGGCGGATTTTCGATGCGTTCACGCATCGCACGCATCGCTCCGCTCCATTCGCGTTCGAATTTGTAATCTCCGTGACGAAACGTTAATCGCCGCTTCGTCCCGTAAAAGAACGCATCGCGTATCTCCTTTGGCAGCTCAGCGAAATCGGTGTCGAGGAATTGTTGAACGATGTCCGTCGTCTCACCATCGCGGTCACGCATTTTGCGTCCACGTTTCGCCGCAACAGCTTTGGATTTGGCTTTTTCCTCAACGACTTTCGGCGGTTCGAGCTTATCGCCGAAGGTAAACTTCTCGATGATCGCGAGCAAAGCGGATTGCAGAAACGTCGCACCCGCTTTATCGACACCGTTTAGAAAATTGACTTTCCCCGCCGGAACATCTTCGTCCGGCACTATCTTAGCGGCGTCGATCTCCATCACGGTTCCGATGCCCTGACAGCGTTTACACGCACCAAATGCGGAGTTGAACGAGAACGACCGCGGCTCGAGCGTCGCGATATTGATGCCGCAATCGACGCACGCCATCTTTTCGCTGTACAGCTTTTCGTCGCCGTCAATTATCGAAACGAGAACCGCTCCGCCCGTGAGTTTCAGTGCGGTTTTCACCGATTCGGACAGCCGTTCGCGAACGCCTTCCTTCATCAGCAGCCGATCGACGACGACCTCGATAGTGTGGTTTTTGCGCTTATCAAGGATGATCTCTTCATCCAGTTGGCGAAGTTCGCCGTCGATACGTGCCCGGTTAAAATCCTTTGAGAGCTTTTCGAGTTCCTTCTTAAATTCACCCTTGCGACCTCTCACGATAGGCGCAAGTATCATCACGCGTTCGCCTTCCGGATGATCGAGGATGCCAGCGACGATCTGGTCGAGCGATTGCCGCGTGATCGGAGCGTCGCATTGATGGCAATGCGGCTGCCCAATGGACGAGAACAGCAGCCGCATAAAATCGTAGATCTCAGTCACAGTTCCGACCGTCGAACGCGGGCTGCGCGAAACTGTTTTCTGTTCGATCGAGATCGCAGGGCTTAGGCCCTCTACCGAATCGACATCGGGCTTCTCTAGTTGATCTAGAAATTGACGAGCGTACGCCGACAACGATTCGACATACCGTCGCTGGCCTTCGGCATATATCGTGTCGAACGCCAGCGACGATTTGCCGCTTCCGGACAGCCCCGTGATCACGACAAATTTATCGCGCGGAATATCGACATCGATGTTCTTGAGGTTATGCTGGCGTGCCCCGCGGACACTAATTTGCTTGATACTCATCTAAGTGGCAAATTCGGCGCTTAGTCGAAACGAGTATTATAGCAGTCGCTAGGCAAACTTGAGAACTGCCCATAGTGAGATCGAGGCAATAATGATCCAGAGGATCGTACCCAGAAGAAACGGGCGGACTCCGACCTTTTTGAGCATCGCGACCGAGATACTGAGGCCGATCAGAAATAGCGTGACGGCGAATCCCGCTTTTGCGAGGTTGACGATGGCGTCAAATATGCTCGGCTGAATGATGACCGGAGCGAATGTCCGAATTGCGGCGGCTCCGACAAAAAGGAAGATGAACCACGGCACAGTTATCTTTGCCTTTGCGTCTTTTTCGCGAAACATGAACGCAAGGGCGAGGGCGAGAGGTGCGATGAATAGGGCCCGTGCCAGTTTAACGGTAGCGGCTACCGCGAGTGCGGCGGCCCCGTACGCGGACGATGCACCGACAACCGAACTCGTGTCCTGTATAGCCACTGCGCACCAAAGCCCAAACTGTTCCTGCGACATCCCTATCGAATGTCCGATAAACGGAAACGCGAACAGTGCGACGGCATTCAGGACGAATATCGTGCCAAGCGAGACGGACATCTCGTCATTCTCAGCCTTGATCGCCGGCCCGACAGCGGCGATGGCCGATCCGCCGCAAATTGCCGTGCCGACCGTGATCAATGTCGTGATACGCTTAGGCGTCGCGAGCAGTTTCCCAAACACGAACCCAAGTACCAACGCGCCGAAGACCACCGCCAGAATAAAAAGTATTCCACTCTGACCTGCTTTGACGATCGCCCCGAGATTCATCCCGAATCCAAGCATTACGACCGATGCCTGCAGCAAATACGTTGTCGGCTTGCCTTCGAGCTTCGGAAAAGGATTACCGAGCGTCAACGCAATCGCCAGGCCAAGCGTCAACGCCAAAAATGGCGAGCCCCACGGCGAAAGGACGAAGATCAGGACAAGAAAGAATAGGATCTTTGCGATGATCATACGAAGTGAACGAGTATAAAAGGAAAAAGGTGAAAAAGAAACTTGCCGCTTCCATTCACCTTTTCGATCAAACCCTAGGTGCTATTTCACCGCAATATTCCAAATACTTTTTTGAGAAGCGATGTCGTACGGCCTAGGGGGTCTTTGCGGATCTTCTTTTCTTCGTCGGCAATGAGGAGAAAAAGACCATCGAGGGCTTTTTGGGTGACGTAGCCGTCAAGGTCGGTGGCGTCTTTGCCCAGGAATTGGGCAGCGAAACCGGCTTTGCCGATCATAGCTTTGTATTTTTGTGTAACGCCGGTCTTGGCGGTGAACTCTTCGACTATCGGGCGAAACTTTTCACGCAGGGTCTCCTCGGAGGTGCGTCGAAAGAATTGCGTGGCTGAGTCTTGCTCTTTCGAGAACAAGATCTGCCGGGCGTCATCGAACGTCATCTTCCTGATCGAATCGACAAACACATCGACCGCGACGGGAACCGCTTTTTCAGCAGCTCGATTCATCGAAAGGACAAATTCATCAACGGCCCTTCCTTGACCGGCGACCCGAACGATCTTTTCGACCTTTTGCAGCGATTTGGGAAGCGGAATTTTAACGCGGACATTCTTAAAAAATCCGTCTTCTTTTCCAAGCGACTTGATCGCCGACCCGACGCCTTTAGACAAAGCCTCTTTGAGCCCGCCGGATATCTCGTTGTCGGAAACGTTCTTATTATTCTGCGCCGCAACGCTGAGCGTAAACGCCGCCATTACAAGTATTGCTGCGAGAATTTTCAACATTTTATTACCTTTGACCCATTTACTTTTGAATTACTTCGCCTTGCCTTGATTTGCTACGGCTTCTTGAGCCGCTTTGATCGCTTCGGCATCGCCGAGGTAGTAGCTTTTTATTGGCTTGAGATCGGCATCGAGTTCGTAGACAAGCGGCACGCCGGTCGGGATGTTTAGGTTGACGATCTCGTCGTCCGCGATGCCGTCCAGATATTTGACGAGAGCCCGCAAACTGTTGCCGTGAGCGGCGACTATCAAACGCTTGCCGCTTTTCACTTTTGGTGCGATCTCATTTTCCCAATACGGCACTACACGTTCAACCGTATCTTTAAGACATTCGGTCGCAGGAAACGGCCGAACGCCCGCATATCGCGGATCGTCACCCAAATAACGCTCGTCCGATGCGTCCAACTCAGGCGGCGGAATGTCATAGCTGCGGCGCCAGATCTTGACCTGTTCATCGCCATACTTTGCGGCCGTCTCTGCCTTGTCGAGTCCCTGCAAACCGCCATAATGCCGCTCGTTGAGTAACCACGATGTGGTCTGCGGCAGCCACATCAGATCCATCTCATCGAGGATCGTCCACAGCGTCCGAATGGCCCGTTTAAGCACCGACGTGTAGGCTTCGTCGAATGTAAATCCTTCGGCACGCAGCAATTCACCGGCTGCCTTTGCCTCAGATCTTCCCTTTTCGCTCAGGTCAACGTCGTACCAACCCGTAAACCGATTTTCCTTATTCCATTGGCTCTCGCCGTGACGAATCAAAACAATTCTGTACATAAATTTACTTTTTCAACTCTGTGATTTTTATTGATTTCACCAATCCCTCGAACTCAGCCGACAAATCGTTAACCGCAGGTTCGTCAACGAAACTAACCTGAAAAAAATAAGTATCGCGAGGAATCATATATGTCCGACTACGAACACGGTGCTTCGCCCCGCTCTGCGTCGTTATTGAAAACTCGGAGATGTGATAAACGGAAGCAACGTCCCCTATCCGTATTTCTGAGGGCTCGACAATATACTTTTGCTCACTGAATTCCTTAGCGATTCGTCTAAGTGCCGCCTCGGCTGCGGGCTTGAATGCCCGAAAAGTGATAGGCTCCGTCGTCTTCAACTTCAACACGCGGGCTTCGATCTTTGGGTTCATACCGTTGAACGAATCTGGCTTATACCGGACATATCCAAACAAGAGATGCTTGCCTTGATTCTGTTCCAAGAAGCGATTAAGGGAGCCCTCACTCATTTCGAGCCTCTTAAGACCGGCCGCAATCTCTTCTTTTCCAATTGAAAACCATCGCTCAGGTTGATTCATCACGAAACCGAATGGATTCGCCGGGATTAGGTCTTGCGAGACCACATTGGCCGCCGACAAGAGAAGTAGAAATAGTGAAAAGAACGCTCGCAACATTAATTTACGAATTCAACCGCTGTCCTACTTTAATTCGGAGCATCGAACTGTGTCAAAAGAATTTTCCGCACATCTCCAACCAAGTACAACGATCCCGTAACCAAAATGATCCCATCCTCAGGCGTCACCGTTTCTGCGATCGTCAACGCTTTCTCGACATTATCGGTCGCGAAGATGTTCGATCGGGAGATCTCAGACGGAATCTGCTCAAGCAATTCGTGATAGGTCAATGATCGCGAATTTTCCGGTTCGGTCAAGACGATCCTTTCCGCCAGCGGAAATAAGATCGACGCGATCTCAGCGATCTCTTTGTCACGCATTGCTCCGAAGACGATCGTTAGCGGCCGTTTTTCAAATTTCCTCAGATAATCGCCAAGTGCCTTTGCTCCGCCAACGTTATGTGCTCCGTCAAATAAATATTTGCCTGCATACTCAAGCCGTCCGGGATGCCTGGCGTTTTCAAGGCCCGCGACGATTGCTTCGTCACTGATATCAAAATGATCACGCAACGTGTGGGCAGCCAGTATCGCGACCTCGGCATTCTCGACCTGATGCTCGCCGAGCAGGCCAAGTCGCGGCAGGCCAAAGCCTTGTCCCAAAAACTCGGCGGTTGTCCGCTCCTTCGCCCCAACGGCCTTGCATCGATCGCGTATCACCTTCATCGCCACCCGCGACTGCTCGCAAACAACAACCTTAGAACCCGCGTGAATAATTGCGGCCTTTTCCGTAGCTATCGACTTAAGATCATTGCCAAGATATTCCTGATGATCGAGATCGATCCGAGTGATGGCCGCGATCTCCGCATTCGCTGCGGTCGTCGCGTCGAGCCGGCCGCCGAGCCCGGTTTCTAGGATGGCGAGTTCTACCTTTGCTTCGGAAAACGTAACGAGAGCTATCGCCGTCATTTGTTCAAAGAAGGTAGGCCGGTATTCGAGAGCGCCGTCGGCGAGTAGTTTCTCCGCAGTCTCGCGAACGACAGTTGCCAACCGAGCAAATTCGTCCTCACTTATATCCACACCATCAACCTTCACTCGCTCGGTGATCGAAACCAGATGCGGCGATGTATAAAGCCCCGTCCGAACACCGGCCTCGCGGCAGATCGAATCCAAAAACGCACAAACCGACCCCTTCCCGTTCGTCCCGGCGACCTGTACCTTCAGATATTCTTCGTGGGGTTTTCCGAGTGCGTCGAGCAGTGTACGGATGTTCTCGAGACCAAGCTTCATTGCAGAAACTTCGTTGCCGAGCGAAAGAAGATAATTTTGTGATTCTTCAAACGTCATGGACGTTTACGAGGCGATGCTCTTATTCATCATGAAATCCAGCATCCGAACGATGGTGTCTTTCATTTCGCGGCGGTCGACAACGATGTCGATCATGCCGTGTTCGAGGAGGAATTCGCTGCGTTGAAAGCCTTTGGGAAGCTTTTGGCGTATGGTTTGTTCGATGACGCGCGGGCCGGCAAAGCCGATGAGGGCCTTTGGTTCGGCGAGGATGACGTCGCCGAGCATCGCGAAACTCGCGGTTACACCGCCGGTTGTCGGGTCTGTCAGGACTGAGATGAATGGTAAACGCTCATCGTGGAGCCGGGCGAGTGCAGCAGAGATCTTGCCCATTTGCATCAGGCTGAGCGTGCCTTCCTGCATACGGGCTCCGCCCGAGGCTGCAAAAATAATGACCGCTCCGCGTTGGTCAACAGCATATTCGATCAATCTCGTGATCTTTTCGCCGACTGCCGAGCCCATCGAACCGCCGATGAACGACATGTCCATCGCACCTACGAACGTCAGATGCCCTCCTACCATTCCTTTGCCGGAGATTATTGCTTCCGGGAGACCTGACAATTCTTTGGCCTGTACGATTCGGTCTTTGTATGCTTTTGAGTCGGTAAAATTGAGCGGGTCGCCCGACGTCACTTCCTCGTCGAGCTTTTCGTATCGTCCATCGTCAAACAGATCTTTTAAGCGTCCTTCGGCCGGGTAGCGAAAATGATAATCGCAATGAGTGCAGACCTCGCTCGACTCTTTCAGTTCGCGCTTGTACAGAGCGTTGTCACACTCGGGGCATTTGACGAAAATGCCTTCGGTCCTGACGGTACGCTCTTCGTCCTCTTCCGGGCCTTCGATCTTCGGTTTGTCTCGGCGAAACCATGACATAATTAATACAATTTAACGAAAAATTAAGGTTAGCACACGGCCAATCGCAAGCAAAAGAGGTGCATCAGAATCCGTTGGTATGGATGCCCGTACTGTGCTAAATTTTAGGCAGTTCATTCAGGCCCATCACGTTGAGGATTATTTTTATGCGTTCACTTTTATTGTTCTTGCTGTTGACGGTCCCCGTGCTCTCAGCGAATGCGGCGATCAAAACATGGACCGGTGCCGGCGCTGATGCAAACTGGGGCACGAGTGCTAACTGGTCGCCGGCCGGTTCGCCCGTCGCGAATGACGATCTCGTCTTCCCTGCCGCCGCGCCGCAGCAATCCAACAATAACAACACTACGCTCTTCACGACGTATCGTTCGATCACCATCGAGGGCGGAACATACACGATCGGCGGCAATCCGCTTCGTTTGACCAGTGGGATCACGGTCAACTCCGGCACGCAAACACTAAACACCGCGATCACGCTCAGCGGCGCCCAGACTTTTACTTCCGCAAACGCCGCAACCGCTACGATCGTGATCTTGTCGGTCGGCCGCAACACCTTGACGATCGACGGCACCGGGGCACTCGGCATAGGCTTACTCTCGGGCAGCGGGAGAATTGTAAAGGCGGGAACCGGAGCAAGTTTGATCGCCGCGGCAACCGGATATAGCGGAGAAATAAACGTCAACGGCGGCATTTTGGTCAACGACGCTTCAACACCGTCGTCCTACGTCCTTATCAATACCGGAAACGCAAACCCGAATCCAAATTTGCCCAGCGGTTTTGGCGGAACGGGATCGGTCGGGATCGTTGACGTTTTTGTCGGTGCGATCAGCGCCGGAACACTCACTTCGCCGACCGGCGTTTTGAACATTAATGGAATTCTGCACATATATCCCGCCGGAACCTATGTTTGCAAGATCGCCGGGAGTTTACCCGGAGCGAACGGACACGATCAACTGAATGTTACCGGAACCGTGAACCTGGACAGCTCGACATTGATACCTTTGCCGTTCAACAATTTTCGCCCGGCGATCGGCGAGAGCCTCGTGATCATTCGCAATGACGGAACTGATGCTGTCATCGGCACGTTTCGCAATCTACCTGAGGGCGGTGTATTCTCGGGTGCACTGAACACCGCATACCAGATCACATATCAAGGCGGTGACGGTAATGACGTTGCCATCAAACGGATACCCAGGTCGCCGTTCGATTTTGACGCCGATGGCAAAACTGACGTTTCTACGGTCGATCAGCAAACTGCAACTTGGGACATAGATCAGAGCACCTCCGGACCACGCTCTGTCCAATTGGGTTTGCCCACTGACAAGATCGTTCCCGCCGACTACGACGGCGACAACAAAGCCGACATTGCCGTTTTCAGGAATGGCAGTTGGTTAGTGCTCGGCAGCATTTCAACGACCGTTGTGACAACTGCTTTTGGTTCACCGGGCGATATTCCGATCCCAAATGACTTCGACGGAGACGGACGTGCGGATTTTGCGGTATTTCGGCCATCGACCGGTATTTGGTATCAACTTCGATCGCTGGGAAATCAGTTCTACGCACAGCAATTTGGTGCGAATGGCGACATCCCGCAAATGGCGGACATTGACGGCGACGGACTCGGTGACCTGGCGGTCTACCGCCCGACCGGCGGCGAATGGCATTTCTGGCAAAGCGCCACCAACAGCTATCTCGCGTTTCCGTTCGGAATTTCGACCGACAAACCGGTCATCGCTGATTACGACGGTGATGGCAGATCAGATGTCGCGGTATTTCGAGGGACAGACGACTCGAACCTTCCGGATTTTTACATTTTGCTGACGAATGGCGGTGTTTATTACGGCTTGTCGTGGGGAATTACCGGCGACATTCCGGTCGTTGGTGACTACGACGGTGACGGCCGGGCCGATATCGGGATCTATCGCCCGGGCACAAATTTTTGGTACATACTTGGCTCGACTACCGGGCTCTCACAGCAGCAATGGGGAAATGGCCAAGTAAAGCCTATCCCAAGCGCGTACGTGCCTTAGGCTAGGATCTTTAACATTTGCGAATGGATCAGTCCGTTCGAAGCGCATATCGGCGGGGCGTAAATGCTGAACGGTGAACCGTCATAGTAGCTGACCTGGCCGCCGGCCTCTTCGATCAGCAACAGCCCGGCCGCTACGTCCCAGGCGTGGAGGCCTTCTTCCCAAAATCCGTCAAATCGTCCGCAGGCGACATATGCCATATCGATCGCCGCCGATCCGTCACGCCGGACCCCGCGTGACGACAGCAGCATCTCTGTCAGATGTCGTGCAAAATCCTCACGCTGTTTAATGTCATAAGGAAAGCCCGTGACGATCAGCGCATCACCGATTTTCTCGCAGCTCGACACCCTGATAGGTTTGTTATTGAGACTTGCCCCGCGGCCGCGTTCTGCGGCAAATAGCTCGTTTCGAGTCGGATCATACGTTACGCCGATCACGATCTCGCCGTTGTGTTCGAGGGCGAGCGTGACGCAAAACATGGATACCCGTGAGCGTAATTGGTCGTCCCGTCGAGCGGATCGATCACCCATTTCCACGTTGTGTCACCGCCAATGACAACTGCATCCCCCGATTCCTCAGCCAATATCGAATGCTTCGGATAATACGATTTGATCCGCTCGATGATCAGGGCCTCGCTGGCGAGGTCGGCCTCGGTCACGAGATTGATGTCGCCCTTTTTCTGCACCGCGATGCCGCGGTCAAATTTCTCGAGCAATAGGTGGCCGGCTTCTCGGGCCGTCTCAATAGCAAAATTTAGCATGGCGTATAGCAATAAGCGATAAGCAATTAGCGGTCCATTCTGACCTTTCGAATTAGTGAGGATAGCATTCGTTTGATCTCAATGACGTTTTCGAGGAGTTCGCGATACGTGACCTCGTCAACAATTTTTAAATCGAAAGCCAAAAGCAAATGATAGTCAACCTCGTTAACTGAACCGAACGCGATTTGCAGAAATCGTTGAAAGTCTCCATCGCTATCACGTCCACACCCTTCGGCGATATTGGCAGATATCGAAGAACTCGCTCGCCGAATTTGACTTGTCAAACCGAATAGCTCTTCCTTGGGGAAAGAGCGCGTAATTTCGTAAATCCGCAAAGTCAAACCATGAGATTTATGCCAAACACTCAAAGTCCGGAAATCCTTCATCGGCATAGATTATGTGCTCGACTCTTCGCTTATCGCGTATCGCTAATTGCTTGTCGCCTAGCCCTTCGTTCCGCGACGGCGAGGAACTCACGCACTTGTTCGTCCCAAAACGGCCACGTATGTCCGCCCGGATGCTCGCGATATTCGTGCGGGACTTTCTTTTCGTTCAACAAGGCAAGATATTCGCGGTTATTCTGGATGAGAAAATCCTCGGTCCCGCATGACTGATATATATACGGCAGAGCTTTGAGCCTATCAGGAGTCAGTTCACGGATCATCCGGAAGATATCATTGGACTTACGTGAATCGCCGTCCTCGGCTCCCATGATAACGTCAATTCCCTTGCCGATATTGCCGGCGGTTTTCTCAGTGAACGAGGGAGCTCCCAACGCCCCGCTGAACGAACCGACGAACGAAAACATCTCAGGGTATTTCAGCCCGAACTTCAAAGCACCATAGCCGCCCATCGATAGCCCGGCGACCATTCGATGATCGCGTTCAGCAAGTGTTCGATATTTTGCATCTATCTCGGGAATCAATTCCTTGACGATGTAGCTTTCGTATTTATCGTTGGCGGCCGTAACGCTGTCCGAGTACCAACCATTGTCGCCTTCGGGTGTGACGATGATGAAATCATGCTTTGCGGCGTACGCTACGAGACCGGTCTTGTCGATCCAATTGCTGTAGTGTCCGGTAAGCCCGTGCAACAAAAGAACGACTGGAAATCGTAGAGATGTTTGTTTTGGATCTGCATAACCCGTCGGCAATATGACGCGATACGGCATCTCACGAGCCATCATTTTGCTCTTTAGCTTTTCTTCGCTAAATCCGGTTTTGGCCGCCGACTGACCTATCGCCGCACACGCGAGCATTAGGACCAACCATACGATCCCAAAATATCTGCGTCTATCTGCGTTCATTTCTGGCTAATTCCTCCGGGCCTACCCAAATATCTTGCCAAAAAATCCGCCGCCTTTTTCGTTTTCCGTGATCTGAGCTAATTCACCGGGATCAAGCCACGCACCCGTGCATTTATTGCAAACGTCGATCTTGATCGATTCAAAATCGGTCTCGACCAGCGTACCGTCGCATTTCGGACATTTCAGCTCGGTCGCGACCGAAGTCTCTTCTGACATCTTCGCCTTCATCTTGGCGATCAGTTCCTGTTCTTTCTTGTAAAAATACTCATTCTCAAGGGCGTCGCCCCGCTTCTCCAGATCCATTGCCATAAATTCTCCTTGCTTTATTAGAAACTAATAATTAAGAGTGAAAACTATGGATCGAACTTATCCACAACTTTTCACTATCAACTTGTTCACTGTTAGCTTTTCACTAACTTTCAGTCTTATGAATAGAACGCACACGCTGTCGCGCCTTTTTCGAGCGGCGGATCGTGTTGCGGCGTTTAAGGCTGCTTTCAGCCCAATCGGAAACCTGTTTGAGCGGATGCCACTCAAAACTCTCGAGCGGTAATACCTCGCTCGAAGCGTCGCGCAATTTCAGCGTACTGAAAGCGACAAAGATGATCAACGCGTTGAAGAACGCACCCGATAAAACAACGAACCAGCCCGGCGCCAGCCCGACCGTCGCCCGTGAAAAGAAAATATCCCAAAAGATCTTGCGGTCCGCCTCGGTCGCTGTTGGAATGGGTGATGGATGTATATATACCTTCAGCGTCCACGACAATGCGAGCAGCACAAAGATCCACAGATAATTCGAACGCAGCCGCCGTCCGACCGCTTCCCATTCGCTGATCGTAAAATGCGGCGAGATCAGATCGGACGAGATATGCTCGGCCCACTCTTTGTCCGGAGCGACGGTCCGCTGCGACAGCATCGGGGCAAAATAGCCTGTTTCTAGAACACGCACGCGATTGGCCCAAACCTCGTAATAGCGGTATCGCCTTGCCTCCATGAACAGGAAGATCGAAACAAGCAGCGTATTGATCGGTATCGCAAAATGCGGATTGTCCGGCGAGCTAAAAACGAACGACAGCGTCGCACCGGCCGTGATCACGGCCCAGTTCGTCGTAGCATCAAGCCGTCCCCGCCAGATATTCGAACGCTGTATCTCGCCGCGGTAAAAATGCACCATCGCCGTGTTGAATTCGGCAGGTGCCAGCTTTTGGGCGATGGCTTCGGGTGTTGCTTTTGGTTTTTGGCTGCGCTTTTTTACTTCATCGGCGAAGGCGCGGAACGACGCCGGCACATTCGTGATGTGTATGTCGTCATCGACCAATTGGGTTCCGGATCGAACCTCGTCGTTCATAGCGTAATGTGCAGTTATGCTCTCGAAGGGGGCAAAAGCGTCAACATTATGTTTAACATTTTAGGTGTTCAGATGCAAGATTATCTCTGTTTCGCTACACTCAATTGCGATGAACGAACAAGATGAGAATTGGATGTACCGAGCGATCGGCATGGCCCGCGACGCAGCGAAGATGGGCGAAGTTCCGGTCGGTGCCATCATTATCGACGAAAACGGCGGAATTCTCGCAGCGGCGTCGAACCGCACGATCAAGAATATCGATCCGACCGCACATGCTGAGATCCTCGCCTTGCGGATCGCCGCGACCCGCATCGGCAACTATCGCCTTACCGGCACGACCGTCTATTCCACCATCGAACCCTGCGCGATGTGCGCGGGAGCCCTAGTAAATGCCCGCGTTGCCCGCCTCGTCTATGGAGCCGCAGACGAACGCTTCGGTGCCGTCGAATCAAAGTTCCGCGTTTGCGACAGCCCCGATCTAAACCACCGGATCGAGATAACCTCCGGCGTCCTCGCCGAAAACTGCCGCCGCCTAATGCAGGAATTCTTCCAGGCAAGGCGCAAGAGTTGATCACCGCGAAATAGACTAAAAGAGTGAAAGAAACTTCTTCTATTTTGTGTTTTTTTGGTGTCTTTTCGCGGTTAAACCTTTCTCTTCTTACCTAGCAACTTGAAATACCACCAACCAAACCTTTAGAATGGAACGTTCGCGGAGAGGTGCGAGAGTGGTTGAATCGGGCAGTCTCGAAAATTGTTGAGCCTTAACGGGTTCCGTGGGTTCGAATCCCACCCTCTCCGCCATTTGATATTTGAACGATCTTATTTTTGTTAGATGTAGCAGTTCTCGAAGTTTGAGAAAACCACAGGAGGAACGACTATGCCTTTACCAAAAAGATTGACCGCTGAGTTTCTTGGAACGCTCTGGCTCGTACTGGGTGGATGCGGAGCTGCCGTACTGGCTGCCGGCATCCCGAGCGTCGGCATCGGATACGCCGGTGTCTCGCTGGCATTCGGTTTGACCGTACTGACCGGTGCTTATGCCCTGGGGCATATATCCGGCGGGCATTTCAATCCGGCTGTTTCGTTCGGCCTCTGGGCCGGAAAACGGTTTGACGGTAAAGATCTGCTGCCGTACATAATTGCTCAGGTTCTGGGTGCGATCGCTGCAGCCGGGATCTTGTACCTGATCGCAAGCGGTAAGGCGGGTTTTAGCCTCAGCGGCGGATTTGCTTCGAACGGCTACGAGAGCCATTCGCCTACGCAGTATTCGATCGTTGCCGCGTTTGTTGCAGAGGTGGTGTTGACGTTCTTTTTTCTGATCGTCATTCTCGGCTCGACGCATCGAAAGGCTCCTGCAGGTTTTGCACCGATCGCCATCGGCCTTTGTCTGACGCTGATCCACCTGATCTCGATACCGGTGACAAACACGTCGGTCAATCCGGCCCGCAGCACGGGACCTGCGATCTTTGTCGCTATTTACAGCGATCCGTGGGCATTAAAACAGCTCTGGCTGTTTTGGGTCGCACCGATCCTGGGAGCATTGCTTGCCGGATTCTCGTACGGTTGGCTGGTCGGTGACGACGTAGCCGAGTCTGCAGAAGTGACCGAGGTCATAGTCGAAGAGATCATCGTCGAAGAAGAATAAAATAGAGTTCAAACGTAAAGTTTGCTCGTGGATATTTATCAATTCAATTTTCGGAAAGGTGCAAGAGCGGTTGAATTGGCTACATTGGAAATGTAGTGAACCTCAAAAGGGTTCCGTGGGTTCGAATCCCACCCTTTCCGCCAGATCGATTTTGGATTGGGGATTTTCGATTTTGGAGGCAAAAGAATGACCTGGTCATCTTGAAAATCCAAAATCCAAAATCTGAGATCCAAAATCCATATGGCCTCAGGCCCCGCACAATGATTGATCGTGAACTCCGCTAGGCGAGGAATCGAGCAACGGTAGCGAAACCAATTGTGTGTTGCGGTCAAGTCTGAGGCCGCCATTTTCTAGTCAAACCGCGAGCCGGAGTTTCAACCTCCGGCTCTTTCTGCGTCTCCACACAAGTATATTCTCACTAAGTGAGGTAACACACCGACACATCCATTCGCAGCGTTTAAACTCTGATTATAACTGTACAAACGCTTTGTGCTGCTATTGATTCACACACTTGCGCCGCTTCGGTAACTTAAGGACTAACAATGAAATACATAATGACTCGACTCGGACGCGGTCTAACGCGTTACCTCGGTTTTGGACTGGTATGCATCGCTTTCGGTGCGATCGGCGTTCACGCTGCCAGTTTGACCGTCAACACCACTGCGGACGCCGGCCCCGGCAGTCTTCGCCAGGCGATGCTCGACGCGACCGTCAACACCGAGGCAAACATTGTTACGTTCGCCGTACCGACGACCGATCCGGGATTCAATGCGGGCACGAATATGTTCACGATCTCGCTGCTCAGTCCGCTGCCCGACATTCCGCTTGCCGCGATGACCATCAATAATCTTCAATCTCAGGGAATTACTGTCAATGCCAACAACAGCTTTCGTGTCTTCACGCTCGTCAACAGCGCGGTCCTCACGATAAACAACCTGACGATCGCGGGAGGCTTTAGCTCGACCCTCGGCGGCGGTATTTTCATGGGCAACAGCGGCACTCTGACGCTCAACGGCTGCACCTTGCGGAATAACACCGCTTCGGCAAGCGGCGGCGGCATTTATATGGCGAATAGCGGCACGGTCACGCTCATCAATTCGACCATCCGGAACAACGCGGCCATCAATGGCGGTGCCGTCTATGTATTTGACAGCGGGACGATAAACGTCACCAACAGTACGATCAATGCCAATATCGCCAACAACGGCGGCAGCGGCGGCGGCATATATATCGGGACGAGCGGCACTATCAACGCGACGAACAGCACGTTCGACGGCAACTCGGCGTCGTTAAATGGCGGCGGCATTTACAGTACTTCAACGGCGGCGACGGCAACTCTGATCAACACCACCATCACGGGCAATACCGCAGCCAACGGCGGCGGATTTTACAACAGTGCGACCGCGACCCTGACCAACAACCTTATAGCTCTGAACACCGCATTTGACGGAAATGACGTCGTTGGCCGTGCCAGCCTCGGCCAAGGCATCACCGGCAGCTACAACCTGATCGGCAATGCCGACGGCAGCGAATGGACCGGTGCGAACAACCAGCTCGGCACGACCCAAAACCCTATCGACCCGCGTATCGGCGCCCTCAGAAACAACGGCGGGCCAACTGAAACGCGTGCGGTATTGACCCGCAGCCCTGCGATCGACCAAGGCAACAGCCCGACGGTTGCGAACGATCAGCGTGGTTCAATACGTCCCTACGACAACCTTTTTATTCAGAACGCTCCGGCGGGCAACGGCTCTGACATTGGTGCATTTGAACGCTCGTTCTCGCCGACGCCTTTCGATTTTGATGCCGACGGCAAAGCTGACCTTTCGATCTTTCGGCCATCTGCCGGCGAATGGTGGTTTCAGAAAAGCAGCGATGGCGGCAATTCGACCGTTAAATTCGGCACGGCGACTGACAAGCTCGTGCCTGCCGATTTTACTGCCGACGGCAAGACCGACGCCGCATTTTGGCGTCCGTCGACTGGCGAATGGTTCATTCTCCGCAGTGAGGACAACAGCTATTTCGCAACTCCGTTCGGCACCAATGGCGACGTTCCCGTACCTGCTGATTTTGATGGTGATGGAAAAGCCGACGTTGCGGTATTCCGTCCGTCCAATTCGACTTGGTACATCAACAGATCGTCCGGCGGCACGACCTTCGTGACATTCGGCACGAATGGCGACATACCGGTCACCGCTGATTATGACGGCGATTTCAAGTCTGACATCGCGGTCTACCGGCCTTCGTCGGGGCAGTGGTGGATACTGAACAGCTCGAATGGCAGTGTTAACGCTAACCAATTCGGAACGAGCACGGACAAGCCCATTAAGGGCGATTTCACCGGCGACGGCAAGGCTGACATCGCATTCTGGCGTCCGGCAACCGGCGAGTGGTTCGTTTTGAGGAGTGAAGGCCAGGGCTACTACGCTTTCCCGTTCGGCATTTCGACCGATTTGCCCGTTCCGGCCGACTACGATGGCGACGGCAAATTTGATGCTGCCATTTTCCGTCCTTCGACATCAACCTGGTTCGTCCAACGATCGACGGCAGGCACATTGATCCAACCCTTCGGCCAGAGCGGAGATATACCTGTTCCGAATGTCTACGTCCCGTAGTTCATGTTAGAACACCAAACAGAAAGCCGGGGCGGCTATCGCTCCTGCTTTTCCGTTTTTCTTCCGCCCTCACCTGCCGGCCAAGGGCATGTCTGACGCCAGCCCAAATTGAAAGTAGCTATAGCTATTTGTCGAGCTGTTGAGCACGTACCAGACGCCGCTGCGAAAGACCGCGATATCAGCTTTGCCGTCGCCGTCGTAGTCAGCCGCCACCGGTTTGTCCGTCGCGATTCCAAAACGCGTAATGCGTGTCGCGGTTCCCGAACGCTGATACCAGTTGCCTTCCGAATTACGATAGATATTCAGGTCGGCAACGCCATCGCCATCGTAGTCTCCGGTAATCGCTGTATCGGATGCAATACCGAATGTTTGGAACGTCAAATTTCCATCGGCGTTCGAACTTTTCTTTATCCACCAATCGCCGTTGCGATAGATGGCGATGTCGGTTTTGCCGTCGTTGTCATAATCGGCTGCGACAGGTTTGTCGCCGTTCTGCCCGAATGGCGTGACGACCGGCTGGCCATCGGTCGACCGCAATACGTACCACACGCCTGTCGTTGGTCGCCAAACCGACACGTCAGCCTTTTCGTCGCCGTCATAATCGCCAACCGTCGGCACATCGCCCGCAATACCAAATTGCACCGCCCACATTTGCCCGTCCGAACTGCGGTTAACATACCACGTTCCGCTGCGGTAAACAGCCTGATCCGTACGGCCGTCGCCGTCATAATCACCGGCCTGCGGAATGTCACCCGCCAGGCCGAATTTGACCGCGCTGAAACCGCCGCACGTACAATTCATGTACCATGTGCCGTCCGAAGGCCGAAATACCGACACGTCTTCTTTCCCGTCACCGTCAAAATCGCTATTCACCGCCGAAGCCTGGCCGCCGGTCGTATATCGCACGACCGCAAAATCAGCGCTCGTTGCAGCATTGTTCGATTCACCGACCGCGATGATCTTGCCGTCCGGTTGGATCGCCGCTCCATATGCTATGTCGACCGTCGTACCGAGATCCGTCATGACCTTGCCGCACGAACCGAAGGCCGTATCGAGCACACCGTTCACGGTGTAACGTGCGACCGCAAAATTACGATTGTTGCCCGTGAATGTAAAGCCAACGCCGACGATCCTCTTGTCGTTCTGCAGCAGCAGTTCGTGGATCTGCTCTTCGTTGTTCGTAAAATTGGTGAAGGTCTTGCCGCTCGTGCCGAATGTCGTGTCAAGCGTGCCGTCCGTGTTGTACCTGGCCAACGCAAAATCATTGTTCACCCCGACGCGGGCAAATCCTCCGATGACGATCTTTTCGTTTTGGATCACGACCGAACGAGCCTGAGCAAGTAGACCCATCTGAGTTATCACTTTGCCGTCGCCGCTAAAGCTGGTATCAAGCTGTCCGTTCGCCGTGAATCTGACGGCCGCAAAATCGTCACGAAAACTGCCTCCGCCCGCATCGAACCGGCTGGAACCTGCCGCAACGATACGATTTTCGCTATCGATCGCAATGTCCTGCAGAATGTCCGTGTTTCCGCCGACGGTCACGTTTTTGATGCCCTGTTCGCCGAATGTCGGATCGAGTTGGCCGTTCAGATCGAGCCGCGAGACCGAGAACATCGTCCCCGCCGTGCTGACATACCCACCAACAACGATCCGCTCGACACCGCCGATCGTTTGCATCGCGACGGTAACGGGAATATCCGTCGTCTGTGTCGGCGAATAGATGGTGACACCCTGATTGCCAAATGTCGTATCGATCAGCCCGTTTTGCAACAGCCGAACGACGAAATAATCTGCCCAGTTGGTCGGCTGTTGAAAATAGCCCGCGACCACGATTTTGCCGTCTGATTGCAGCGCGACGGCATTTGCGACCTCGCTCAGAGTTCCGAGCGAGAATGAGCTTTTGCCCTGATTGCCGAAAGCCGCATCAAGCGTGCCGTCCGCATTGTAACGCTGGACCACAAGATCCCACGTCGCGCCATTGACCGCTCCGCCGCCCACGACAACGATCTTGCCGTCAGGCTGTACCACCGCGTCCATTGCCTTTTCCGCACCGGCGACCGCCGACACATTTACACCGCCGCCGTTGAACGAACGGTCCAAATTTCCCTTCGCCGCCGACGCATCGACCGCGAGCAAACTCACCACTGCGAGCACCCCCATGAACAACATCACACCGCGAAATATTGAATTGATCGTATTTATTAATAAGTACATTTTCCTCGCTCCTTATGAAAGTAAAACTTCCTACACTCGATAAGGCGAGGTTCGCGGCAAATTGGTATCAGCCGAACAAGTATCGGACAGGTATTGCCGCGAAAACGCGGTTGCCCATTCAGCGGCAGCGAAATCGAACGGGACCAACCGCCGTTACCGACAAAAAAGCCGGAGTTGTAACGCTCCGGCTATTTTTACATTTCAGGCTCCGCGGCGGCTACGGGTAACGGACTATCAAATACTCGATCTCAAATTTCATCAAAGGTTTCAAATCGCCCACCTTCGAAGTGAACGAATTCGTAGTCAACGTCGGATCATCAAATTCGTAAGAACAGAACCTGACGGCCGGTTTCAACTACAACGCTCCATGTTTTTTTAACAACTCCGCGATCTCCTTATTCTTCGAATCGATCGCAAGTTGCAGCGGTGTCTTGCCGTCTTTGTTCTTTGCGTTAATGTCAGCTCCTTTTGCGATCAGCAATTCGACAGCCTCCTTATTAGAGTAAGAAACGGCATTATGAAGCAGGGTCCATTGATTGTTCGAAGGTGTCTTGATATCCGCACCTTTTTCGACCAGAAGCTTGAAAACTTGCATACATTTCGCTGCCCTGTAAGGCATGATCGACGCGATTGCTAAAGCTGTAAGAGCGGGCGTAGCATTTGTCTTATCTAATGCGTTAATATCTGCACCTTTCGTGATCAGCAGCTCAGCGACCGCGACGCTCCCAACATTCGCAGCAAAGTGTAGCGGCGTGATACCGTCCTTATCACGGGCGTTGATGTCTGCACCTTTGGCGATCAGCTGTTCAGCCGCGTCTTTTTGATCATTTATCGCAGCATTGTGGAGTGCGGTTTTTCCGGATTCATCTGGAAGGTTCACATTTGAACCGTCGGTGAGGGCTCCCTTTGCGATTAGCACCTCAGCCATGTTTTTTCGGTTGTTGATCTCAGCGGTCTGCAACGGAGTCAGGCCAGCCTTGTTCCTTGCGTTGATATCTGCCCCCTTCCCGATCAACAGATCGAACATTTCTCTTTTGTCACACTTCTCTTTGCTGCCGCAGTTGACGATCGCCGTATGCAAGGGTGTCGATCCACCGTTGTTTTTTGAGTTGATGTCAGCTCCTTTCAGGACCAGCAACTCGACCAATTCTCTTCTTTCACTGTAACTATGTCCGGAAACCGCCCGGTGGAGCGGTGTGTAGCCGTCATTGTCCCTGGCGTCGATCTCGGCTCGTACCCTGATCAACATTTCCACCAGTTCTATTCTGTTTTCAGATACTGCCTTGTGCAGTGGCGTTTCGCCTCGATTGTCTCTAACGTTGACATCTGCCCTGTTATTGATCAGAAACTCGGCAATATCGGACTTGTTTTCCGAGACCGCTCGATGCAATAGAGTTGATCCGTATTGATCTCGTTCGTTAACGTCTGCTCCGAGGCCGGTCAAAAATGCGACCTCGTCTTTACCATAAGCTCTTTGCAGACGCGTGTTGCCATACTTATCCTTTGACTTGATATCCGCACCTTTAGATATCAAGAATGCGGCCATTTCCTTTTTTCTGGCATTTATCGCCGCGTCTAACGGCGTACCTCCGCCTGTGTCTGCAGCAGTAATGTCTGCTCCTTTTGAGATCAAAAGTTCGGCAATGCCCGGATCGCCATAGTAAGCGATCTGGTGTAACGGAGACTTTCCGTGTTTGTCCTTTGCATTTACATCTGCCCCAAGGTCGATCAAAAGTTCAAATACTGACTTTTCAGTGTTTTGCGTCCACAAAGTGTTGCCATTTTTATTCCTTGCATTGACATCGGCTCCTTTTGAAACAAGGAGTTTTGCCACACCTTTGCGTTTTTGGCTGACCGCATTTTCGAGCGTTGAATTGCCGTAGCTGTCGACGGCCCGAACATTCGCCCCTTTCTCAATGAGCAAAGCAGCCACCTCCGCATGACCCATGAAGACGGCCGAGTGCAGAAGCGCGTCAATGCCGGAAATGTCCGCGCCTTGGTCGATCAGGAACCGGACGATTTCCGTATAGCCTCGATTTACGGCCAGTTCGAGCGGTGTGTCGTGCAGTTTGTCGTTGATGTTTATGTTTATGTCCGCACCTTGAGACAGCAGTGACTCGATCTCGGCAGTATCCCTTTTGTCGACCGCCCGGTGGAGAGCCGTTTTTCCATATGGATCCTTCTTGTCCAGCGGATTCGCGGGCCGATTTGGATCTTCGGTCAGTTCGACCGTGCATCGCGAGCCTCCGGAACCGGTCACGATCTGCCCGGGATTTTCGAGGATCGGTATATTTCTGGCGAATCGTGACTCAACGGTCTCGAGAACACGCGGCGGGTTCACCGAGATGATCTTTCCGGTCACATCGTTCACGATCTCCACCTCATAACCTGAGCTATAATCTATCCACCACGACCAAGTGTATCTGTAGCTGTCGCCATTAACTTCGACCGGTTCCCACAGGCTCCGTTGCTTATTCCAGGCTTGCCGGGTTTCGCCGCCCGACCCCGGATTCGGGGGATGTAGCTGGTGAAACGCAACGTCCTCGTTCTGAACCTCGATGCGGTCACCGACTTTCCGAAACCTGATAAGAAGGTTGTATTCACCAAAGGCACCCCACGTTTTGCCGGTCCTTGAGCAGTCGACCTCTTTTCGCTTTCCGTTGATAAGCAGATCGAAGACACGCTTAATACCCGTCTGCTTTTCACGCTTAAAGCTGATCTTGTTGATCAGGCTTCGCACCTCACCAGCGTCCGGTGACTCAGGCGATAGTTGAAGATACTTCCGAAAACTTCCGATCGCGTCGGTGTATTTCTCTGCGGCCTCCTGAACCTTGCCGAGATTAAAGAAGGCGTCGGCCCAATCCGGTGCGAGCACGGTTGCTTGCTTGAATTCGGTGATCGCAACACTAAGATCTTCGGGTGACTTGGCCGTCTCGACGGCCGCCATTCCGCGGTCGAAGTGGCGGCGGGCTTCGTTGGAAATATTCTGTCCGTCCGCGTACCCGTAAAGCGAAACAATGAACGTGAGTAACAGTACAAATTCGAGTTTTCTGATCATTTCACACCTCACTTCTTAGGCAGCGGCGGCAGTTGCATAGACTCACTCTCAATGACGTTTTTCTCGTATTTGGTCATTGCGTGACAGTTGAGAGGGTTCAACTCCAATTTGCAGTCAAAGCGTATGACTTGCAGACCGTATCGGCCGAGAGCACTAGTCATCGAGCCGGTTGTCCGGTCGTTCACGGACTGATAGATGGCGTCAACAACGAAATCGGGATCTGTCGATCGATCTTTCACCCATGCGGTATCTACCGTCTTGCCCATCGACATCGGCGGCGATGCGAATGCCCACGAAACCGCAGGCACAGGATCGCCGTTGTAGATAAACACAGTTACCTTAACGTTGTTCTTTCGAGCATATTCGTACCAAATCTTCGCCGAGGTCTCATTTATCTGCGGCCCGAACAATCGAACCTCTCTCGCCTTTGTGTCGCCGCTGCGAAGTGCAGCGAGACAGAGCATCGCTCCGTTGCTGTGGCAATCGAGCGTTTCAAAGTTCTTCCCCTTGAGGTCTTTGAACATCTCCTGATGCTGCCGCGAAAATTCACCATACGTCACGCTGTCAAACGCGACGCGTTCCGAAAGGTCCTTGAGCGGAGTGTTGTAGCTCGCCATCGATGTTACGAACGTATAAAGATCAGGTGTGAACGGCGGCCCTTCCTTGATGCAAGCCTCGGGATCAGGCTGTGCGGAGCAGTATTTGAGATGTTGTGCATAGACCTTACGCCTCATCAGTTCCTTGCATGCGGCGTCGCAATCGCCCATAGGGTGCTTGAAACCGTACGTCCACGTCGTGCCACCGACCAGTCCGTGACCGTCCGTTGGCGGTCGGCTCGTGTCTACCACCTTTCCGCCGCTGTTCATCGGCTCGAATCTGCTGGTCTGAAGTGCGAATAGAAAGTCGGACGCTTTGACGGTCGTATCCGTAATGCAGTTTCCCGCCGACGATATGGTCCCCGCCGGACACTGCTTCGCGGTCGTCGTTCCGGGTTTGAGTCCCAAATTATTATCGCTCGAAGTTCGACCAGACTTTAGGCTGGCGAGCAGATCGCGTTTTGACGCATCGAACGCCGCCTGTCGCTGTTTTCGTTCAGCTTCAGCCCTTGCTGCGGCGATCGCAGCAGAGTTGTCAACATAAACGCCCCCGGTGCCGGGATTCGGTGTTGGTCTCGAAACCGGCTCGCTTGGCCGATCGTTCGGCACACAAACAGGTTGGCTGGTCGAACTCGGACACCTACAAGTGTGCGTCGCCATATATCGAACGAGTTCCTGATCGCGCGTGTTCAGTTCCCAAGACCGAATTGTTCCTTGACAATCGATCGTTTGAGCCGCATCCGATGAAACGGCCAACACGACCGTTCCCGCAATGAACAAAGTCCTTGAGATCTTGGATATGTACCTTTTCATAACGTGCCCCCCTTGATCGATCTTCGACAAAGTTAGCTATTTTCCACGGTGTTTCATGAACTTTTTCGCGATCAAACGCTCGATCCGTGCCTTCGACACGGTTTACTCTTAACACGCGCAACTGCCGTACCAAATGCGGCATCCTTTGACACAAAAAAGCCGGAGTCTCTCAACTCCGGCTTTGATCCCAAATACGAAAACAGACCTACTGCAAATACACGCTCTGCGTCGGCACATCGCTGGCATTTCCAAATTGCAGGCCGGTAAATCCGGCGGTCGTTCTCAGCAAATACCAGATCCCGGTCGAGGGGCGGAACACACCCGGATCGGCCTTTCCGTCGCCATCGTAATCGGCGGCGACCGGCCTGTCCTCGGCGATGCCGAACGGAAAGATCGAATAGGCTCCACTGCTGCTATTGACGATGTACCAAACTCCGGTCGACGGTCGATAAACGGCAAAATCGGTCTTACTGTCGCCGTCGTAATCTGCCGGTGCCGGAATATCCGTCGCGATGCCCCAACGCGTCGCACGTTGAACATTATCAAAGCTGCTCCACCACCACCAATTGCCGTCTGACGGTCTATATATCGCCACGTCCGATCTGCCGTCACCGTCAAAATCTCCGATCAGCGGTTTGTCTCCCGGCACACCGAACGCTCGGTTCGACGCCGATCCGTTGGCACTGCTCGCCCTGACCCATTGGCTGCTCGAAGGCCTGAACAGTACATAATCCGCTCGGCCGTCGCCGTCGTAATCTGAAGGCATTGGTATGTCGCCGGCCAGGCCCCATCGAGCGTTGATCTGCTGACCGGTCGCCGAACTTAGATACCACCAGTCGCCATTTGACGGCCGGAATATTGCCACATCGGTCAGACCGTCACCGTCAAAATCAGCCGGCGCCGGAATATCGCCAGCGACGGCAAATATTGGCTGGAAAACTGTCGTATCACTGCTTCTGAGTATGTACCATTTATTCTCCGACGCCCTGAATACCGACACATCGGCCCGTCCGTCGCCGTCATAATCGAAAGGCGAAGGGCTGCTGAACGCTCCCGGCACGACCCTCGCCAAACCGCCTCTGACGATGGTGTCGATCCGCCAATAATCACCGCCGAGAATTGTCGTGCCGCCGGGCTCATTGAGCGATGCATACACTGTTCCGCCCGCACCTTTTTGGAAGAAAAGCTTGTCCACCTTACCGCTCGAATTAAGACGGACAAGGTTGTTTCGCGGCACGCCGCCCACCAAATTGAACAGGCCGCCGACAATGATGCTGCCGTCGCTTTGCACCGCAAGCGTATAGATCCTCAGATCGCTGTTCGCCGTAAACGTCGGAGCTGCGAACGTAGCATCGTTCGTACCATCAGCGTTGCGTTGGCCGATACCGCTATTTGCACCGTTGATAAAAAGATACCGGCCGTCAGGCTGGATATAGAGCCTTGCGATCGTCGGTGGGCTGCTCGGGTTGAACGCCGTGTCAAGCGTTCCGTTGGAATTAACACGAACGAAATTTGAGCGGTTAAAGCCGTCGACACCCGTAAAGCCGCCGCCGATGATTATCTTTCCGTCGCTCAACTGTTGGGCCGTATTGACCGTACCCGAAGTGATATTGGCGTTGAATGAAAGGTCGGTCGTGCCATCCGCGTTTAGCCGGGCGACGCGCGATCTGGCGTCACCGTTCAATGTTGAGAATGAACCTGCGATCAACAATTTTCCGTCCGTCTGAAAACTGACGCCGTTCACATTTGTAACGACCGGCGAAAATGTGTTGTCGAGCGAACCGTTCGAATTTATCCGGATCATTCCCGAAACGGCGGTGCCGTTGTACGTCGAAAATTGCCCGAACGCGATGATCTTTCCATCGGTCTGCAGAACGATGTCGGTCGGGGTTGAACTGAAACCCGTTCCCGGATCAAAGGTCGGGTCCGTCGTGCCATCCGGATCAATTCGCGCAAACGAAGGCCTTGCGGTCGTATTCATTTGACTGAATGTGCCGGCGACAATGATCTTTCCGTCGGTCTGCCGTGCGATCGCTTTGACGATGCCTATCGCCGCCGTGGACGAAGCGAAACTCTGATCCCACGATCCATTGATGTCCAGCCTGAAATAGTTCGTTCCCAGCGTCGATGTTCCAAAGAACACCGGCCTTTCAGAACCGTCGATCGCAAACTTATTGTTTACGCCGGTTATCGTAGGATCCATTACGAACGTACCGTCCTGCGAACCATCGGAATTCAAACGAAATATCCGCCCCGGATTACCTAGCCCGGACGACGCACCGATCAATATCTTCCCGTTTGAAAGCGGCCGAATCGTACCCACGGAAAAGAACGACGGACCGGAAAAACCCATATCGACGTTTCCGGCCGGCAATAAACGGACCAACTTAATGCGCGGAACGCCATTGACAGTGTCAAAATTTCCGCTGACCAATAAGTTGCCGTCACTCTGCACACTCAGGCTGCTGATCGACGTCTGGCTCGGTGAGCCGCCCATTGTCAGACTCGGAACTTCCCAGCTGTCGGCCGTCCCATTGGCATTGATTCGGCTAAGGGTCGCCGACGACGATGGGCCACTGTATGTCGTCCGGCCCAAATATATCTTTCCGTCCGGTGCGACCGCGAGACTGTTCAGATACGTCTGGATCAACTGGCCGGCTCCGATCGCGTAAGTCGTAAAAGTGCTGTCGATAGAACCGTCCGTATTCAAACGATATAGACTTCTCGATGAAAAACCTTGCTGCGATTCAAACCGTTCGACAAGTGTCTTATTGTCGGGCAGCACTGCCCAAATTATTGCGCTGCCGCCGCCGACCGGCGGAACCGCACCGGCGAATACCTGCCAATACGAACTGTCATGCGATCCGTCCGAATTTATCCGTGTAACCTGGCCCCGATTGGCGTCGTTCCTGCCTGACAGCAAGATCTTGCCGTCGTTCTGAACGGCGACCGATTCGATCGAACTTAACCCCTGACACGTGCAATAAGAAAATGAGGTGTCAACGCTGCCATCGGAATTGAGCCGTGCGACCTGTCCCTTTGCCAGTCCATTTACTGCGAGATAAGCACCCCAGATCAACATCTTGCCATCCGGCTGCAAAGCCTGGCCCATCGCTGAACCACCCTCGATCGGCCGCGACGTCACTGGATTGAACGCCGGATCTACTGTGGCGGCCGCGAACACCGAACTGCCGCTGAACAACAACGCGAACGCAAGGACTGCGAACGTCAAAACTCTCATTTTCTTAATATTGGATCGGGATCTCATGGTTCGATCTCCTAATAGGTACAAGCAGACAAACAATAGACGCTGAACTTTCCTAAATTATACGCCCATTTTCCCTCCAAAACCAATACTTTATGGCCCAATTCGACAATCTGACGGCCGCGGCGTTTCACCTCCTCAGAACACGCCCGGCTGGAACAAAGATGATCCGCAAAGATAGATCCTGACCGTCGAAGACATCACTAACGGCAAACAACCGGATCTCCGGCCGAATCTGGAAACCTACAAAAGACCTCAAAGACATGTCGCCAGGAGCAAAGATCAGGCCGCGTTAGGATTCGAATGATAGAATCTTGTCATGGAGGCGATACTCGTCGATACAAATAAAAGCGACTCAAAGCGTCATGGACGACGACTTGCTTACATCACGATCATTTGGAACTCGCTC
The DNA here is from genome assembly GCA_016713675.1 of Acidobacteriota bacterium. Taxonomy (NCBI): domain Bacteria; kingdom Pseudomonadati; phylum Acidobacteriota; species Acidobacteriota bacterium. Next base: position 2,333,690 of record JADJOS010000001.1, on the reverse strand, counting down.
GAAGGTATTATTGCCGTCGGTGCGGGAATTTTCGCAGGAAGTATCGCTCTCGTTGGGTTTGGTGTTGATTCCGTGATCGAGGTTTCGTCGGGTGCGATCATTCTTTGGCGGCTTGCTTCGGGCGAACACCGCGAACGTCTCGCTCAGCGGCTTGTCGGTGTCAGCTTTCTTGCACTCGCTGTCTATGTTGCGTTTGATGCGGTGAAATCGCTCTGGCTTCGTGAATTGCCCGAGACAACATACATCGGCATCAGTATCGCCGCACTTTCTCTCGTCGTGATGCCGTTCCTCGCGTATCAGAAACGTAAGGTCGCAGCCCAGCTGAACAGCGATGCAATGGCTGCCGATTCACGCCAAACCGATATTTGTGCATATCTCTCGGCAATTCTACTCGGCGGCCTTGTCCTCAACGCCGTTTTCGGCTGGTGGTGGGCCGATCCGCTCGCGGCACTAATAATGGTGCCAATGATCGCCAAAGAAGGCATCGACGCCCTACACGGCAAAACTTGCGACGATTGCCATTGCGGCTAAGGGTCCGTTACGTCGAAGTTATCCTTACTGGCAAGCGGCCCTATCTTGCTTCTGCGCCAAGCCGCGTCCCGGAGACACAAAATTATGGCATTTGTAGTTTAGTCTCCGATCAAGCCATTCCCCACTTTATCCTTTTGCCTTTATCCTTTATCCTTAAACAAATGTCGTATCAGGTCATAGCCCGAAAATGGCGGCCGCAGACCTTTGAAGAGGTCACGGGCCAGGAGATAATTACGCAGACGCTGCGTAACGCACTGGAATTTGACCGTTTGCACCACGCATATCTTTTCTCAGGTTCGCGAGGCGTCGGCAAGACCACGACCGCCCGCATTCTCGCCAAAGCCCTCAATTGCCATAAAACCACCGGCAAACCCAACCTGACACCGTGTTTACTCACCGACGCGGACATTTGTGCCTCTTGCATCGAGATCTCTGAAGGACGATCGATCGATGTGCTTGAGATCGATGCCGCATCGCACACCGGCATCGACGATGTTCGGGAAACTATCCTCGAAAGCATAAATTTTAATCCGGCACGCGATCGATATAAGGTATTTATCATCGACGAGGTCCATCAGCTCTCAAAACCGGCATTCAATGCCCTCCTCAAAACGCTAGAAGAACCGCCGGAGAACGTCGTTTTCATAATGGCGACGACCGAGCTGCACAAGGTGCCCGAGACGATACTGTCGCGGTGTCAGGAGTTCGAATTTCGCACTATCCCGCTGCCCAAGATATTCGACCGGCTCAAGCTCATCGCCGACGCCGAGAAGATCAATATCACCGACGACGCCCTCCGTGAACTAGCCCGTTCCGGCGAGGGTTCGATGCGTGACGCACAGAGTAATTTCGACCAGGTCATCAGCTTTTCGGGAGAGGAAATAACGTCCGAAAATGTCACCAAAGCCCTCGGTTTTGCCGGCGTTGAGACACTTTCGCTCGTGATCAAAGCTATTGCGGAAAAGGATGCGAAAGGCACGCTTGACGTCGTCGACGACCTCATCGGCCGCGGCCACGACCTCAGAAATTTCTGCCGCGATCTGCTCGGGCTTTTCCGCGACCTGCTCGTTTTCAAAGTCGCCGGTTCCGAATCGAAACTCTACGAATCAGCCCTGCTGTCGCCCGACGAGATGAAGGCTGCGAGCGAGCCTTTCACTGAGGCCGATCTGCTCCGTTTCTTCAATTCGCTCGCCGAGACCGAAACCAAACTGAAAGAAGCCTCGCACTCACGCCATATCCTCGAAATAGGCCTCATCCGCCTAATCGAAATGCGACGCGTCGTCGCCATCGAGGACATTCTCACTCGATTGTCTGCCCTCGAATCAGGAACGCCGCTCGCGGAAAAAAAAACTCTGATTCCTGATTCGCCGAAAACGGCGTTATCAGTTCCCGTTGCCGTGGTCGCGTCGGAGGCAACAAAACCGGAACCGGTCGCCGCCGATCCGCCGCCTGTCGTTCAGGAAACTGTTCCGCCGTTTCCGAATATCGAACCGTCCGCAGCGGCGGCACATCCATCTGTTGAGATCACAATTCCCTCTGCGATCTTCCATTCAGAGCCGCCCGAAGAGGCATCTGACCGAGACTTTTCACTGGACGAGCCGCCCGAGGACATGTCGTTCTATGACGCTCCGATCGATCTTCCGGATGAGCCGCCTGTCATCGTGCCAAAACACCGCGAGCGTGTGAACACCGCCGTTTCGATGCCAACGGCACGGCTCTCTTTACTTACCAGCGAGGAACTCGAACACTTCGACGATCCGCGTCTCGACAGCGGCTATGAGGACAAATTAACGCTGACGGGTGACGACCTTATGCCGCTCGCGACCACAAAGCAACTGGTCATCGACCTGTTCGGCGTCGAAGAAACGCTTCCAGTTCGCATAGCATCGGCCAACCGCACAGCCGCCGCGACGGCCCCAAGACGCGATATGTCGCACCTCATTCCCGACCTCGGACGCAGCGATAAGCCGGTCGAAATGCCGGTTCTATCGGCAGACCCGGATCCCGCCGAACTACTTAAATTCGCTGAGTCTCACCCAACGGTCCGCACCGCCATGCGCGTCTTTCGTGCAACCGTCATTGAGGCAAAACGCACATAATGCGAACATTGTAGTAGGTTCTGACGTAATACTCGCTTGATTGGGCATGATGAATTCACGCTTGATGAACAAAATTTGTTTGCCGGTTAAAACTAGACTCTTCCTCGCCGCCATCGTCGTATTTTTGGCCGCCTCGACCGGCCTTTCCCAGGAAAACCAACCGTGGTCCCAAAACGTGTCGCCGCTGCCGCCGCCCACCGGCTTCATCAATGACTATGCCGGCGTCATTGATCCCGCGACAAAACAGCAGCTCGAAACAAAGCTCAAGGCTTTCAAAGAATCAACGAATCCACCCGTCGAACTCGCCGTCGTCACCGTAAAGACAACCGGTGACCGTGCGATCTTCGATTACTCATTGGCCGTCGCCCGCGGCTGGAAGATCGGATCAAAATTGGACGACAACCCAAGCGCCCTCTTGATGATCGCGATCGATGACCGAAAATATTTCACCCAAGTCAGCAAAGACCTCGAAGATGAACTCTCGGATGGCACGGTCGGCAGTCTGCAGCGGCAATTCCTCGTCCCCGAGTTCAAAAAAGCCAATTACAGCAAAGGCATTTCCGACACACTCGACGCCTACATCGAGGCGATCAGAAACAAAGGCAACACGCCCGTAAATGCCAACCGAACAGCACCTACCACGGACACGAACAGCACGTCCGGCGTTAGCTTCGGAGGCATCTTCTGCTGCGCCGTAATAATATTGGTCATATTGCTTGTAATCTTCAGTCGGTCTAAAGGCGGCCCGTCAAAAGGCGATCGTGACCGTTGGGGAGGCGGGGGTTTTGGCGGAGGCGGAGGCGGCTCCGGAGGCGATATCGCGTCAGCGGTGATAGGTGGAATTATCGGATCGGCCCTTTCTGGCGGCGGTTCTTCAAGCTCGTCCAGTGATTGGGGCGGATCTTCGGGCGGGGGTTCGGATTGGGGCGGATTCGGCGGCGGTGGAGATTTTGGAGGCGGTGGGGCAGGAGGCGATTGGTAAACGATGCTTAATCAATTTTCGGCATTTATTGATGATCTGAGATCGACACATGGCGACAATCTTGCGTCGGTGATCCTCTATGGTTCGGCAGCTGCAGGCGACTTTATCGCGTCAAAATCGGATTATAATATCCTGATCGCCCTGAATAGGATCGGCACACAAGACTTGCGGAATGCACACGCCAGCGTCCGCGAGTGGCATAAAATGGGACATCCGGTTCCGGTCTATTTCACGGTTTCTGAGCTGCAAAATGCAGCTGACGTATTCCCCATCGAGTTTCATCAAATGACGGTCGCACACAAAGTTTTGTACGGCACCGATGTTCTCGCAGGGCTTGTCATTTCAGACCAGTTCCTGCGGCATCAGACCGAGTATGAGCTGCGCAGCAAGCTATTGTTGCTGCGGCGTCAATATATTCCGGCTTCCGTTTCGGCCGATGGTTTGAAGAGTTTGATGGCGGAAAGTCTGTCGAGCTTCTCGGCGTTGTTCCGAGCAGTGCTCATAATTCACGGTCTTGAGCCGCCCGCTACAAAGCATGAGATCGTCGCTTTGGCGGCAAAGCATTTAGGCATTGACGGAACGCCGTTTGAAAAAATATTTGATATCCGTGAGAATAAGTTCACGGAACAATTGGATGAGACGGCCGCGAACGCACTGTTCGGCGAATACATGGAGCAGATCGAAAAGGTCATCAATTCGGTCGACGCTGTCGGAAAGTAAGATCTTGAGATCAGGTTATTAGTTTTTCGATATTTAGGAGAACAAGAATGAAAAGAGCAATTTTATTATCAATGGTTCTATTCGCCGCTTTCGGACTAAGCGGCTGCAGCTACAACGATCTGACAGCTAAGCAGCAGCAGATCAAAGGTAAATGGGCCAACGTCGAAAGTGCGATGCAGAGACGAGCGGACCTCGTTCCGAATCTCGTCGATGTCGCCAAAATGACGGCAGTGCAGGAACAGGAGGTCTTCGGTCAGATCGCGGACGCCCGTTCCCGGTTGCTGAACGCACAACAAGCCGCACCTGCAGGTGCAGACGGTGACAAAACACCGGAGCAAAAGCAGGCTGTGATCGATGCGAATAATAGCTTTGGCGGTACGATCGGACGACTATTGAGTTTGCAGGAACAGTATCCCGCACTACGATCCAGCGAAGCGTTTATGAAAGTTCAGGACGAGCTCTCGGGCACCGAGAACCGTTTGAATACCGCGCGTATTGATTTCAATGATGCGGTGACCGCCTACAACACGACCCGCAACTCGTTCCCTGCCGTGCTGACTGCCGGCCTGCTAGGCTTTAAGGAAGAGCCGTTCTTCAAGGCTGAGGAAGGTGCAAAAACCGCTCCGAAGGTCGGAGATCCGAATTCACTGCGTAAGCCGGATGCTCCGGTCGCTCCCGTGGCTCCGGCAACCAAGTAACGGTCAAAACCCGCGGGAATTACACATCGAGCAATGGTCACAAGGCTTGTCAGGTTCAAACTGGCAGGCCTTTTCTTTTTGATAATGACTGAAAATACTATCGGCGATCGCCTCGGCGATATTGAGCTTGTCGAGACTGGGGTGGTTTAATTGAGAACTCGAAATTTCAGACCTCGAGTTTGAGACCTCAGAAGGGTTACCACTCTGCTCTATCTTGTCGAGCCGGTGATTGAGCTTTTCGATCGCTGCAAAAAGCGAGGCAAGTTCGTTCTTCGAGCTAGTTTGAATTTCAGTCATTTTCGCGTGACGTTTTGGATATCGATGCGGTTAATTTGATCATTTCGACACAATCGGTATTTATCGACTCAAAATATTTATCCTCAAGCCAGCCGCCTTCGTGAAGGAGAAACAACCAAAGCTCGGTATCTGAGGCCATTTGCATACCTTTGAACATCTCAGAGCCAAAGTTCCCGCGACTCTCGGCAACCGTCGCAGCCTTAACGTGCTTTGCTATAAACGTGCCGGAAACAAGCATTTGTTTGCTCAGCACAAACTCCTTCTTTTCTTCTGTCAGGTACTTGTAGAGCTTGACTATCCTCAGTGCAAATTGGATCGCCTTCTCCAACGCAATGCTTTTGGCCATGATTCTTTCAAAACTGTTAGACCCTAACAGTTGTCAGTTTTCTAGTTTGTAGTTAACAGTTCCTAACTGTTAACTGAGAACCTATGAACTATCAACTGTTAGATCGGAATGCTTGTTCGATTTCTCAGTTTCGAGCAGATCAACGTAATCCACCACCCCGACGATCGCCGAGTCAATTGCGGCTCCCGGCTTGCCGGTTGATGCAGTCGAGGCTGACCAGCCTTCTTGGGCGATGATCACAATGTCACCTTCGCCGGCACTTACCGAATCGAGAGCGATGCAGGTGTAGTCCATATCTTCGCCTTCGGGTGTGACCTGCCGGCAAAGCATCGCACGAGTTCCCTCGTAACGCTGGTTTTTCTGCGTAGCTACGACATTTCCGATGACTCTGGCAAGCAGCATTATCCTTGAAAAACGTGTGAGTCTGAATCGATTATCCCGACGATCGTACAATCGGTTGGCGTTTCGTCGCGTTTGAATGGGAATGATGCTTCCTTTCCGCGACACCAAAAAACTAATTCCCCTTCGCCCGCTCCGACGGCGTCAAGGGCGACGGTCGGCGAGCCTTTTGGTTTAAGGTCGGCGTCGAGCGTCTGCACGATCAGGAACTTTCGCCCTTCGAGAGCTTCGTTCTTGACGGTCGCGACAACCGTTCCGATGACGCGGGCGATCTGCATTTCCTATTTCTCTTTTCCGCGTTTCGATGCGAGTCGTGGCAATGCCTTAAACTCTTCTTCAACGATCTCCGTGATCATCGGAAGAATCTGTGGAAGCAAGAGTTTTTCAGCAATAGCCTGCGAATCCGCAAAAAGCTGCGGCATGGTTTCGATCACCTTCTGGCCGGTTGGTGACTTATAAAACTGGATCAGGTCCTTTAATTCCTGCTCGGAATAGAACTTGTCATAAAGTGGATAGATCGCCTCATCGATGTACTTTTTGAAATCAATAGCGGTCTTTATCCGTTCGCGAAACTTCGAGCTGATGCGTGCAAAAGTGGCGGCCTGTCCCCTTTTAAGCTCCGCTTTTTGCGTGGTAGTCAAACTTGGATTTGAGTCGATGGCCTGTGAGTAACCTATTGGAAATGTCGATTCCATCGATTTCAGAGTTTCATCGGTCATTTGCTCCATGAGGGTGTCCATCTTAAATATCAACACCATTTCGCCGATCAATTGCCGCTTCTCGGCTGAAATTGAAGGCTGGGCCGATGCCGATGCACATGTGATTATCAGAACAAAGAAAAGAGGCAATAGTCTGATACTCATAAAAACTCCCTTAATCTACAAAATCGATTTCATCTATCACGCCAATGATCGCTGAATCGACGGGGCAATCTTTGTTTCCTTCGGCGAGCCGGGCGGATGAACCGCTGACGACGATCACTTTTTCGTGAAAGCCAGCCCCGACCGTATCAACCGACACAACATAGCCGCTCTGGTCGGTGCCGTCGAGATTGATCGGCTTGACGATGAGCAGCTTTTTGCCGTGCAGACGTTCGTCTTTCTGCGTGGACACAACCGTGCCTAATATGCGGGCGATTATCATGTGGCAGTGGTCAGTTGTCAGAGGTCAGTTGTCGGCTCCAGAAAATCTGAACACCGGCCAATGACCATTGACCCCTATTTTTTGACGACAGGCAATGTTTCGTCAACACTTGAGTGCGGACGCGGTATGACGTGGACGCTGACGAGTTCGCCAACGCGTCTTGCGGCTGCCGCTCCGGCATCTGTTGCAGCCTTAACGGCGGCAACATCGCCTCGAACGATCGCGGTCACAAATCCGGCTCCGATCTTTTCGTAACCGACGAGTTGGACATTTGCAGCTTTGACCATTGCGTCAGACGCCTCGATCATTGCCACGAGCCCTTTAGTTTCAACCATTCCTAATGCTTCTTGCATGTAGTTTTACTCCTGAAATGTAATAGAAGATTACAATGTGTCCGATAAGTTTAACTCAAGTTGGCCGCCTTGCTCAAAAGCTCGATCAATTCTTCGCGGCTGAGTGAGATCTTTGTGCCGTTCGAGACAGTTTTTGCCGGATAACTTACGTCGAGGTTACAAACGATACCGGCTTCGTGCAAATAACCGCAAGCCTGACAGCGGGCGTTCGGGCCAAGGAAACCGGCCTTCTCCCTGATCTCTATCAGCTTTTCGACTGCTCCTTCGGGGAGGTCGTTGGCACCGCCGAGAGCTTTTGCCAGGATCGCGATCTTTGCGGTGTGCTCGAGTGTTTCGAGCCGGTCAAATGCCTGCCAGAGATGTTCACCATACGCGACAGCTCCGTGATTGGCCATTAAGAGAGCATTGTGATGCGGAACGTACGGCTTCATTGCCTCGGTCAATTCGTCGGTCGAAGGCGTTCCATAACCGGTCAGCGGCACACACCCAAGTGTCAAAACCACTTCGGAAAGTATTGGTTTATCGATCGCGAGCCCCGCAACAGCAAACGCCGTCCCATGAGCAGGATGGGCGTGACAGACCGCATGGATGTCCGGCCGCATCTTGTAGATCAACAGATGCATCGCGAGTTCTGACGAGGCACGGTTTTCATTTAACGGATTACCGTTGATATCCGTTAATGCCAGGCAATCTTCCGTCATTCGCCCTTTTGACGTCATGGTCGGCGTCGCAAGAACGGTATTTTCATCCAGCCGAATGCTGACATTACCATCGAACGCAACGACATAGCTCCGTTCGTAAAGCAGCTTGCCGACCTCAACGATCAGTTTTCTGGCTTGTGATTCGTCCATAAACAAGGAAACCACAGATTAACATACACCTGAGTGACACGTTAACCTGCGGTCTTAATTATCGGAAAATATTAGCGGTGTCGATGCGGAGCGGCCGGAGCGGCCGCGACAGGCGGCGGAACCGGCACCGAAAACTCAATATCGCCTTCCAAATTCACCGGAGTGTCCAATTTCGGAGCTTCCGACTTCATCCCTTCCAACTGCCTGCGAAGATCGCACTTCTCTTTGCGAAGTTGCTCGACCTCAACACGTAACGCACGGACCTCATTATGACGCCTCTCACGATGTCGGGAACCGAATTTTGGCAGCCCGATCGTTACAAAAAAGCTGGCGATGAAAAGGCCGGCTGCAAATGTCGCTACAAACGGTAAAAATCTTTTTATGAAACCTGTATACTGCATCGTGATCACCTCGAAAAATTAATTACTACTACTTACGTCGGTTACCCGATTTTGGATTCACGCCGTTTGCGGACGGCTGGCTAGCGAGAAAATATGACAGACTCTCAAGCGATGTCGTTAGATCGATCGACTTGATCTTGACATCCGAATCGGTCTTAAGCGGCACAGGAGCAAAATTCAAAACCGCTTTGATGCCCGCCTTTGCTACCATTTCGAGAGCCGCTTGAGCGGTCTCGGCAGGCACAGCAATGACGGCTACATCTATCTTATAACTTCGTGCAGCGGCAGCAAAGTTTTTTATGTCAAGAATCGCCACATCCCCAACTTTTTTTCCGATCTTTTTCGGATCAGCGTCAAAAAGTGCCGCGACTGTGAAATTCGCTTTTCGAAACCCGTAATAATCGGTCAGCGCAGTGCCCAGTCTGCCGGCACCAATAATTCCAACCTGATGCTCACGGTCGAGGCCAAGGATCTTGGTCAAATGATCTCGAAGCGTCTCAACATGATAACCAACACCGCGTGTCCCAAATTCGCCAAAATTGGCTAGATCTTTGCGGATCTGGGCCGAATTGAGATGAAACTTCTTCGCCAACTTCTCAGACGAGACCGACGCTTCGCCAGCCGCCGCGAGATCATTCAGACATCGCAAATATACGCTTAAACGCGTCGTTGTGAGCTCAGAGATCTTTTCGGCCTTAATCATGTGATAACTATCACAACAAATTGTGAAATCAAGCGCAAGCGTAGCGATAGTAATGATGACGGAAATGCTCCGATGCGTTGCCCAATTCGCGATTTTCCTTTACAATTCTCGTTTCAAGCGTGAAACAATGATCGCATATCTTTCCGGTAAACTATTAGAGAAGCAAGCAAATACGCTGATCGTCGATGTCGGCGGCGTCGGTTACGAAGTGTCGATACCGCTGTCAACATTTTACGAGATCGGCGACATCGGCAGCGACGTGCAGTTGAGGATCTACACGCATGTTCGCGAAGATGCGATCCAGCTATTCGGTTTCAAAACGAACCGCGAACGCGAGCTTTACCTTCGCCTGATCTCGGTCCAGGGCATCGGTGCAAAATCAGGCATCGCGATGTTGTCAGGCATGAGTGCGGACGAATTGATCCTCGCTCTCCGTACCGAAGACCTCGCAAAACTATCAACGATCCCCGGCGTGGGACGCAAAACGGCCGAGCGAATGGTGATCGAGCTTCGCGACAAGGTTGGCCAGACAAGCGTCGAGGGCACCTCGGCACTAGATGCAGCGACGACCGGTGCGACTCCGATGGACGATGTTTTCGAGGACGCACTGTCTGCTCTCGTTAATCTTGGCTATCAACGAAATGCTGCCGAAAAAGCACTACAGGTCGCCGCCAAGGAAGTGACCGATGCAACCGTGCAAAAACTGCTAAGGCGAAGTCTGCAAGTTTTAGCAAAGTAATGCAAAAGCCCGCACGTTAGTAAGGGCGATTCACTCAAGCTGAATGTTACGCCCTTACTAACGGGCGCGCCTTACGCAACAGATCATGCTCGAAATTGCCCGACAACTCCGCGACGACATCGCTCCTCTGGACCGGCGCGCGATCTTTGCACTTGTTTATGCGGCGGTCGGATTGACGTGCATCACGTACCTCAAAGACCCGAAATATCTGGCTGCGATCTTGTCGGGCACAAGATTCGATAGCGTCGGCGTCGAGGCAGTTTACCCGACGGCCAGCAATATCTACAGCCTGGTCTGGTGGGTCTTTATCTCGGTGGCCTTCTATTTCATCATTCCGGCCTTATTTGTCCGGTACGTACAGAAGCGAAAGCTCAGTGAGATCGGCCTGGCGTTATCGATCGAGAACGGCTTTTTCAAACTGCTCGTCGTATGCATCGCTATAATGCTGCCGCTCGTCTATTTGATGTCGCTGACCGGCAGCTTTTCGTCGAAGTATCCCTTTTTGCAGGTTTACAATGGCGATCCTTATCTGAGTTCGACGCTGCTGATCTGGGAAATGGTCTATTTCCTGCAGTTTTTCGGGCTCGAATTTTTCTTTCGCGGTTTTTTGGTTCACAGTCTCAAACCGTCGCTCGGTATCTATTCGATCTTCGCAATGATGGTGCCGTATTGCATGATCCATTTCCAAAAGCCGATGCCCGAGACGTTCGCGGCGATCTTCGCCGGCATCTTTCTCGGATGGCTCAGTTATAAGAACGGCAACATTTGGCTCGGGCTGGTGCTGCATTGCGCCGTCGCATTCACGATGGATATTTTGGCTTTGTACGCGAAGGGGCTATTATTCTAGGCAGTATTTAATATGCAGAGCAGTGAAGCAATCGATATTCGCTCGGGCGGCACGGATGAGGAAACTCAGTTCGATGCCAGTTTGCGCCCGGCGCAGCTCAGCGAATATATCGGCCAGCAGAAGGTGAAAGAGAACCTTCGTGTCTTTATGAAGGCAGCCCTCAAACGCCGCGAGGCTCTCGATCACATCTTGCTCACGGGCCCGCCGGGCGTTGGGAAAACGACGCTTTCAAATATTGTTGCCAACGAAATGGGTGCGTCGTTAAAAACAACGGCGGGACCGATCATCGAAAAGGCTGGCGACCTTGCTGCGATATTGACCAATCTCGAGGAAGGCGACGTGCTCTTCATCGACGAGATCCATCGCCTAAATCCGGCGATCGAAGAGATCCTCTATCCGGCGATGGAAGACTACAGCCTCGACATAATGATCGGTCAGGGCACTGCCGCTCGTTCGATCAAGCTCGAACTGCCCAAATTTACGCTCGTTGGAGCGACTACGCGGCCCGGAATGATCACGGCTCCATTAAGAGGCCGGTTCGGGATAATATTTCATCTGGATTTTTACAACGTCGACGATCTGCAAACGATCTGCGAACGTTCTGCCGGCATCCTCGACGTCGGTGTCGATGAACGCGGTTCGCACGAGATCGCCCGGCGAGGACGCGGAACGCCGCGTATCGTAAACCGTTTGCTACGCCGAGTGCGTGACTTTGCTGAGGTCGACCACGACGGGCATATTACCGAGATCGTCGCCGCCGACGCACTCAACCGGATGGAAGTAGACAGCTTCGGTCTCGACGAACGCGACGCCAAACTACTCAGAACCATCATCGAAAAATTCGACGGCGGCCCCGTCGGCCTCGGCACCCTCTCCGCCGCGATCAACGAAGAGCGCGATTCGATCGAGGAGATCATCGAGCCGTATCTCCTGCAGATCGGCTTTATCAACCGCACGCCCCGCGGCCGAATGGCGACCCGCCTCGCGTATGAGCATTTCGGTTTTGAACTCCCGCACCGCCGCGAAGAGCCAACGCTCTTTTCGTGATCATTCGCTTACCTTATCCAATTCGACGCCTTCTCGAACAACGGCGTTGACGTCGGCTCGCTTCCCGGAATTTCGGACAGTTTTGCCCTCATCAACGCTATGCGTGATAATGGAGGCATTATGTTAAATAGAATTGCCGCGATCGCGTTCGTTTTTTGTGTTTTTTCGATCAGTTCTGCCGCTCAAAATAAGTTTGAAGGTCATCGAGTGATCGTTGATGTTCCGACCAATCAAACGGCTACGGCGTGTGCGGTGCGATATGTGCCGCCTTCAACGACGATCACTGTTACCGACCTAAACTCGGCCACTCCGCTCAAGATAAACGCCTGCGGTGGTTCCGGCACGTCGCTGGTACAATCGAGCAGCGGAAGTGCGACATTTCGCTCCAATTCCGCTGACCAAAAATGGTGCTTCGAGGGTGAGGACAAGCGTTATCGGATATCTTTTGCGGGCGATAAGTTCTCCGGTCCGATCACCTACAATTGGATCGCCCACAATGACGAACGCACTCGCGGCTTTTACAATTTGCGGGACTTTGGGGCAGTCGGCGACGGGGTAACGGACGATACGATCGCTCTGAAGAGTGCGGTGGCATTCATCGCGTCACGCAACGGCGGCGTTCTTACAGTTCCCGAAGGCGACTATATCGTTTCCTCTCCCGTAGCCCTGCCTTCGGGATTGACGATCCAAGGGTCGAACGGTTTAGGCTCGAGGGCTCCGACAAGCGACCTGGCACGAAATAATCCTACGCGAATCACGCTCAAAGGTACCGGAGTTTCGCTTTTTCGAATCGGTGAATGCACCGAGAAGATCACCATCACCGATATTGAGCTCTATGCTCAAAACAATAACGGCACGACCGGCATAGAGGGCGTCGGAGCTTACAATTCGTCGCAGGATTTCAACGTCATCCGCGTGGCATTCAACAATTTTAATCGCGGGATAGACGTTCACGGCCTGCCTCAAACAAATCTTAATTGGCAGTTTGATTACGTGAACATCGAATCGTGCCGGTTTATCTACAACCGGGACGCAGGCATCTATACAAATCTGCGTAACACTGACTGGCGCATCAACGGCACGGTATTCATCAACCCTAAGAAGCAGCCCGGCCAGGATGCCGACTCGATGCATTTTGAACGTATGGGGGCGGTCGTCCTGACGGGAACATTTGGCGGCGGATTTCCGAATGCTCCGGGCGGCACCTTTCTCAACATACTCGACAGCGGCCAGACGACGATAATCGGCTCAGGTACGGAAGAGATGACCGCGTCGATCGTTTACAACGGCGTCGAAAATCCCAATGCCGGAGACTATTCGCATGCGATAAACATCGTCAATTCGGCGTTCGGCGACCCGATCATCTTCAAGGCCCGCCGGACCTTGGTATCGAGCGGCAGCAGCTATGGGCCGCGTACCTTTCAGATGGACGAACGTGTGCGTGTTTATTCGACAGGCGACCGGTTTTGTTACGACGGCAACATCCTGGGATGCCGCGGAGCCGTCAAGAACAATTTTGACCGAGCCACTGTCGTGTTTATGACCGGCCAGCCTTCGGAGGGATCGGTCACCGGACATCCGACGTTCTTCGGAACCGACGTCAAATTCGGAGCCGGAGTGCAGCTTCCGACCTTTCCGATCAGTGCCTTGCCCGTCGGCAGCCCGAACGGCAGCATGATCTACTGTACCGATTGCCGCCGTTCGACAACCCCATGCCAGGCCGGCGGAAACGGTGCCCCCGTAATGCGTGTCGCCGGGCAATGGAGTTGTTTGTAGCCTCCGCATCTTCCAGAACTGTAACTCGTCACGGACGGCGGAGAAACGCAATAATGCAGGAACGGCCCAGATTGCCGCCCATTTTCCAGAATCTTGTCAGGGTGATCCCATGAAACCGGTTTAAGGACAAATTCAAAAATGTGTTTTGACGGTTTCTTGGAAACCAGGAAATGATCTTTAAGGGTCGTAAATCCGATCTTATTAAGCTCTATTTCACATTTTCCATCAGGCAATTTCACCTCAACAACACCAAACTCGTCAGTCAGTAGCTTTTTTTGGATTTGCCGCACGCGACCCGAATTTGTACAGTCGAAAGCCGTGCACCCAATGGATCGGTGACTATTATCTTTATTCGAACTGTCGAATAACCCGAAAACTCAGTACTCGGATTTGGCATCGCCACTGTGAAACCCAGGAGAAAAATAATTAAGGTAATGGGGTAATTCATTAAAACTCCAGCACTTCCCAAAATAATCGGGTTGGCCTAAGTAGAACTCAGAATATCTGCCCTTCAAATCGCCGGCCCTGCCCTTTAAGAAAGAGGCATAACCAAGTCCGCCTGCTGTAGTTGAATCGAGCGTGTTCTTCACAACTATTCCGCTCGGATACTGCTGCTCGATCATCGCATCGCCGAGGTTGTAGGTGTATGTGATCGCACTATCCGTCGAGCGGAAAGAATCGCGGTGTCTGACCCCGTTCATTGCCTTTAACACACGCCCCACTCCGTCAAAGATCGTCCCGGTCGCAACTTCGTCCTCAGCCAGATCACCATCGCCGTCAGCATTTATTATCGGGCTGTAACTCGTCACGGACCGCTGAGAAACGCAATAAAGCAGGAACGACCCCTATCATCAAATTTAACTTTGTATTCGCTACGCTTGAACTGAGGTAAAGCTCGACGGCTCTTGAACTGAACCAATTAGCTGCCCGCTGGAACTGAATAGCGGCCGTTAAGTCTATCCGTGCAGGCACCAGACGAAAAGACCACTTCGATGATAACGGCATCCTGCCGAAATCTTGTATTCCCAAGATTATCGTGCTCACCTTTACCGAATAGAGCTTCCACATCCTTCTCGTCACTTTTCAATGGCGTCAACCCCTTCCACCCGTCGTCATCAAGATTTTGACACTGCACGTGTAGTACAGATACTAAAAGAACTAAAAATACGATCCTCATACCTATATGCTCCTATCCTAATGCTCCTTGAAAGCTATGTCAGGCCAGCGTTTTTGCGATCCTCATATTACACTTGACCATCGCCTGTTGCAAAAGAGCCTTTTTTCGACATTTCGAACGTGTTTTGTCCGGGCATTTTGTTCTTGACGGCCTATCACTGTCGTCCGTGTCGTCAAAGCGGTCGGATCCACCGGTCTCATCGGTGGCCGGCGGGCGGGGTTAGATGTTTGGGCTGTTCTTATGCGGCCGAGGCGATGTTTGGGCTTCGAATTTGATCGAATTCATCGGCTTGGTCAATTTCTTCGTTATCACCGTTTTTGTCGGAAAGCACAGAAAGGCCTTTTCGCTCGAACTCGGGCTCCGACAAGGCCAGCGACAGCTTTGATTCGTCCAAAAACGGATTGTCGCTGAGCCCTTTTTTATTGTCGCTGACCCCGTTTTTTACTGTCGCTAGCCCCCTAAAACACTGTCGCTAACCCCCCTTAAAAACTGTGGCAGAACGCGTTTTTTCGACATTTTCATCAATTTTGTTGATCAAATTGTGGTACGTACCACAATTCGAACACGGAGGTGAAAAATACACGATTGGTCTTCCCAAAAAACACTCCTCAACGCGGATCGACCGGCCCGTTCTGCCCGGGCAGATATACGAATACAAGTTCCGAGCCGTCGCCGCCACTAACACCTCGCACTTCTCAGACCGAGCCGTTATCTACGGTGCTCCTTAGATGGGTAGGCAAAAGAAATCCCGGCTTTGGTGATGATTCGCCAAAGCCGGGATCCTGTTTGAATGTTTCAACGCTTTGAAAAACGTTGCAATTGATACGGAGGTTATTCCTCGCCCTCGTCGTTATCAGCCGCCAATAGCGAGACGCTGGTGACGAGGTCGTCGTCGCCGGTTTTTATCAGCGTGACGCCCTGTGCCGAGCGGCCGGTCTCGCGGATCTTGTCAACGCCCAGGCGAATTAGTTTGGCCTGCTGCGTGATGATCATGATCTCGCTGTCGGGCTGGATCGGGAAGGCGGCGACGACCTTGCCGGTCTTGGCGGTGGTCTTCATATTGATAACGCCCTTTCCGCCGCGGCGCGTCAGGCGATAGCTGTCGACCGTCGTCTGCTTGCCGAAACCTTTCTCCGAAACGCTGAGCATCATCTCGGTTCCCGCCTGCGAGACCGCGCAAACGCTGACCACAAAATCGCCCGGGCGAAGGTTAACGCCGCGAACGCCGCGTGCGACACGCCCCATCGGACGCACGTCGCTCTCATTAAATCTCACCGCCATGCCGTCATGCGTCGCGATAAATATCTGACACTTGCCGTCCGTGCGAATAATGTCGAGCAGCTCGTCGCCTTCGTCGATGTTGATCGCATTGATGCCGCTCGCGCGGATGTTTTGATAGTCGGCGAGCGAAGATTTTTTGATAACGCCTTGTTTCGTGACCATCGTCAGATAAATTTCCTCGCTAAAATCTCGTACGGGCATGACCGCCACGAGTTTGCGCTCCTGCGAAAGCTGAACGAGATTCACCACTGCCTTTCCGCGAGCCGAAGTATCGCCTTCCGGGATCTCGTGCACCTTTATCTTTGAACACCTGCCCGTCGTCGGTAAAGATCATCAGGAAGTTGTGCGTCGAGGCGAGGAACAGATGCTCCACAAAATCCTCGTTCTTGGCCTTGGCCCCGAGTCGCCCTTTGCCGCCACGTCCTTGCTTGGTGTAAGCCGCGACCGGCGTGCGTTTGATATAGCCCGCGTTGGTCACAGTGATAGCGACCTCTTCGTCAGGAATGAGGTCCTCGATGCTAAGTTCGACGCCGGCGTCCACGATAACCGTCCGACGCGCGTCGCCGAATCGTTCGCGGATCTCTTCGAGCTCTTCGGTGATGACCTGACGCAGGACGCTCTCGTTCTGCAGAATGTTCTCGAGCTCTGCTATTAAACGGATGATCGACTCATACTCATCAAGGATCTTCTGCCGCTCAAGCGCCGACAGTCTCCGAAGTTGCAGATCTAAGATCGCCTGTGCCTGAATGTCCGAAAAGTCGAGCTGATTTACAACCTTCTCAAGTTCCTTGAGGAACGTCGCTTTCGGCTTGTCGCCCGTCACACCACGCCATGTGGCGATCTCTCCGGTCGTTGCGAGATTCGCCGTTAGCCAGGTCTTCGCTTCGTCAACGCTGCGGGAATTGCGGATCAACGGGATGATATAGTCGAGCGCGTCGATGGCCTTGTTCAAGCCCTCTAAGATATGCGCCCTGGCCTGAGCCTTGCGCAGTTCAAATTCCGTACGGCGGCGAACGACCTCGCGGCGAAACTCAACGAACGCCTCGATCATGTCCTTGAGCGTCAGCAATTTCGGCTGGCCATTGACGATGGCGATCGAAATGATACCGAACGACGACTGCATCGGCGTTAGTTTGTACAATTTGTTAAGAACGACCTGCGGCACGGCGTCGCGTTTAAGTTCGACAACTACGCGAATACCCTCGCGGTTCGATTCGTCACGGATCTCAGAGATGCCGTCGAGTTTCTTCTCATGGACAAGCTCTGCCATCTTTTCGATCAGCTTTGCTTTATTTACCTGATACGGCAGTTCCGTGATGACAACTGCATTCTTCGTCCGCTCGCCGCGTCCGATCTCGTCAACGACGGCCCGAGCACGCATTTGAATGATCCCTCGGCCGGTCTCATATGCCCGGTGGATCTCTTCGCGCCCATAGATAAAACCCGCCGTCGGAAAATCAGGCCCCGGAATGTGCTGAATGAGTTCGCTCAGCGTGATCTCAGGGTTCTTGATCAACGCGATCGTGGCGTTCAGGACCTCAGTCAGGTTGTGCGGCGGGATCTTGGTAGCCATGCCGACCGCAATTCCCTCGCTGCCGTTTACCAGCAGCAACGGTATCTTTGTAGGAAGCACTTTTGGCTCAGATAACGACTCGTCGTAGTTCGGTTGGAAATCAACCGTCTCTTTCTCGATATCGCCGAGAATGTCGCCGGTGATCCGAGCCATGCGGACCTCGGTATATCGCATCGCAGCGGCATTATCGCCGTCGATCGAACCGAAGTTCCCCTGACCGTCGACCAGCATATATCGCATCGAGAATTCCTGAGCCAAACGCACGACCGTGTCATATACGGCCGTATCGCCGTGCGGGTGATATTTACCTATGGTATCGCCAACAACACGTGCCGATTTTTTGTACGGCTTGTTGTACGTATTGCCAAGCTCGCTCATCGCCCACAATACGCGGCGGTGAACCGGCTTGAGACCGTCGCGAACGTCCGGCAGGGCACGGCCGATTATGACCGACATGGCGTAATCGAGATACGATCGGCGCATCTCGTCTTCGATATTTATCTGTGTGCGATCTAAGAGTGAATCCATTGTGATTATTTAACTTTAAGGAAACGAGCGAGCCCCAAATAAAGGCGTGCTTACTAAAAAACTGGAAC
Source organism: Acidobacteriota bacterium (assembly GCA_016713675.1). Classification (NCBI taxonomy): domain Bacteria; kingdom Pseudomonadati; phylum Acidobacteriota; species Acidobacteriota bacterium. The sequence continues at coordinate 2,315,131 of JADJOS010000001.1, read as the reverse complement.
AATGCCCGTCTTAACAATTTCTTAATTATACAGGCGTAGAGCCTGATTCGCAACCAAGGCGAAGTTCCCAAAGCGGCCCGTTTCTATGGCCGTCAGTCAAATAAAATGCATACTCCAGGCTCAGAACAGATGCGCGTCGCAGATCGCACAAATGCCGTTCCGGTTGTTGAAAAAGAGAACCGCCGAATACAGCGCATCTCGCTGCCGTTGCCTGTACGTATCGAGGTCAAGATCGACGCTAAGGTAAGTTGGAACGAGATCACCCGTTTGAGCGACATCTCGGCATTTGGTGCTGGGTTTACATTGAAACGGCCCGTCAAACGAGGACGCCTCGTGCTGCTGACTATTCCGATGCCCCGGCAGTTAAGGTGTTTTGACTATAGCGAACCGCAGTATAAGATCTGGGCATTGGTACGACGATGCATCGAGACGGGGCAGGTCCGTGCCGAGCCTTCGTATGCGATCGGCGTTGCTTTTACCGGCCAAAGACCGCCGGTTGACTATAGCGAACACCCTTCGCGGCTCTATGACATCAGCCATCGCGAACAGGAAGGCGAAGGATTTTGGCACTTGACTCCCGCTGACCTGATGGCGGATGACAGCGATCTGCCGAAGGATCTCCGCAAACAGACGCGTTTCTTTATCCCCGAATCGCTCAAACTTGAGATACTGGACGACGCCGGCAATGTAACCGCTTCGGAAACGACCGTGACCGAAAACCTGAGCCTCGGCGGAGCGGCCGTTTTCACACAATTTGAGTTGGATCCCGGGTCATTTTTACGTGTCACAAGCGAACGATTTGATGTTACAATAATATCGGTCGTCCGTGGCAAGCGTGTCGGCCCCGATGGTATCACCCGACTCCATCTGGAATTCATTGACCGTCACTTCCCGCTGCAGGGCATCGACTGATGCAAATGCGACACCACCCTCCTCAAATAAAACCCACAATTTATGAGCAGTTCAAATACGATCACATCTGAAAACAGACGCGTCCCTCGTGTCTCAACCGAATTAAAGACAATCGTTCAAGTAAAAGAAAGCCTTGAAGTAAGCTGGAAAGAAGTAACTGCGGTCACCACAGTTTCGCGAAACGGTGCCGGTTTTTCTCTTTCACGTAAATGCGAAGTGGGGCGGCTTGTTTCGCTCGTGCTTCCGATGCCAGATGAACTTCGAGCCTACAACAAGTACGACGAACTCTATCCTGTTCTCGGTCTCGTTCAGCATTGCAACCCGGTGACGGTCGATGGTGCGACCGTTTATCACGTCGGCGTAGGATTCATCGGCAAAGAGATACCCGAGAGCTTCAAAGAAAACCCAAAGCAGAACTATCGATTTTGCGGAATGAACGAGGATGGCCTTTGGGTCATCACCGAGGTGCAGACCGCATTTAAGGCGAGAAAGAACGCCCGCTTTTGGAAGTCGATCGAAGTCACGATCTCCCAAATGAAAAAGGGCAAAGGCGAATCCTCGAAAGAGACTGCAAAAACAAAGGACATCAGTGCCAAGGGGCTCTCCGTGCCCTGCTCGCTCGATATCGAGGTTGGTGACAAGGTCAAGGTCGCCAGCAAGGAATTTGATTTTTACGCGATCGCAGAAGTCCGAAACCGCAAGAAGAATAAGGACGAGAACCAGCCGCCCATGCTTCATCTGGAGTTTGTCGAGGAAGCATTCCCGATGCACAAAGTGTTATTCGAAAACGCGGCCTCGCCCGGGCTGAACTAGCTCTCTTGAGTTTCCGCCTCATTAATCTTATCCTGACAGACCGGAGCTTTGGCTCCGGTTTGTATTTGTGAAAGACGCGTTCAAATATCCATCGCCGGTCGTAATTTGGGTGCTGCTCAAGATCGCATACGTGATCAGCAAGAGTTGCTGGTTCATTCGATTTACAGGAAAGGATAACATTCCGCCCGCTGCTGACGGTGCTGTTCTTATCGCCTCTAATCATCAGACATATATCGATCCTGTGTGGATCTGTATACCGATGCAGCGGCGGTTTAGGTTCATGGCCTACGATAGGGCGTTCGAATGGAAATTCCTCGGTCCGCTCATCAAATATCTCGGCTCCTTTCCAGTAAAGCACCCGATCGACACCAGCAAACGGTTATTTAAAGAGTCAATTCGTTCTCTGAACGACGGATCGACACTTGTCATTTTTCCTGAGGGTGCGAGGGAGTTTGAGAGCGGTGAGTTCTTTGAATTCAAAAGCGGAGCTATGCACATCGCCTTGCGTGCAGGCGTGCCCGTGCTTCCGGTAACGATCCGCGGCGGCAATCATATCTGGCCTCAGGGACGTAAATATCCGCGGCTATTCAGGCGTGTCGAGATAATTTACCATCCGCTCTTGTTGGTTGATGAGACGCAGGATGCCGAGTATTGGACAGATCGATTGCGCGAGATCATTGAGGCTTCTTATCGGGCGGAATAGGCATCATTTCGGGCCGCTTTTGCTGGTTTCTTAAGATGGTCCGCAGCTTTCGCATCTGCTCAGGCGTCATGTTATTTGGATCAAATCCCGGCGGCAATTTCCTCATTCCCGGCTGCGGAGGATCCGGGCGTGAGACAAGAGTCCCGTCTTTAGTGATGATCGTGGTCGTGCCGTCGGCCGACTTCCTCATAGTGACGGGGCCTTGGCCGTCAGCATCAGGTGACGTGAAAACAAATTCATCCCCGCCAGCAGGCGTTTTTGGCGTGGCCTTGCCGGCCTTTGACGGATCTGCCGGTTTTTCGGCCGGATCGATTGCCTTTGGTTTTTCAGCTACGGCCGGGGCCTCGGTGATGGGTTCAGCTGCCGCGGCTGAATTTGAAGCACCGGTATTTGAGTTAACAAAAACCGATGCTGAGTTTGCGTTCGTCAGGTCGCCGGATGAGGTGTCAGAGGCCGGCGATGCGAATTGAGCCGTATTTGCCGCAGGAGCTGTGCCGAATATCTCGGGCTTCGTTACATACAATCCGGCTGCTGCCAAACCGCCGACGAGCAGCAGTCCGATGGCACTTGCGGCCGCCGCCCGGCTTTTTGGTCTTGGCGGCAGAGCAGCGGCTAGCGAACGTGCCTGCTCGGGTTCGGTCGTTACATTTCGAACCGACGTTACTTCCGACATAAAACCAGGCAAAACTTCGGTCTTCATGTCTGTTTGACGGATCGGCTCTGCCTGAGTACCCTCGGGCATGATCTTGGTCTGCTGAGCGAAAACGCGCGGATCGAGCGGCGGATTTATAACCGTTACGGGATCGGCGAGATAAGCATAATTCTCGCTCTCACGCAGCATCTGCCGCATTTCGGCTGCCGAAGCCGGACGTTCGCTGGCGTTGAGGTCCATCGCCTTGATCAACACGCCGGCGACGCCGCGAGGAACCTCGGGCCGCAGCGAGTTTGCAGGCACGAGCGGGTCGCTCTTTTGACTCAGAACAGCCATTGCCCGCGTCAGAGCGTCCTCGGGAGCAACGCCCGTCAACAAGTGATAAAGCGTTGCGGCGAGCGAATAGAGGTCGCTCCGCGGGTCTGTGCCTGTTCCCTGTATTTGCTCGAGAGATGCGTAATTTCGGGAATATCCAAAGATACTCTTGGCCGCCGTCTTATGGCTGGCATCGGTCGGGTTGCCTTTGGCGAGGCCGAAATCAAGCAGGATGATCTGGCCGCGTGATGTTAGTTTCAGGTTCTGCGGTTTGATGTCGCGGTGGACGACCGGCATTTCCTGCGTGTGCAGAAAATCAAGAGCATCGAGCAATTGGTCGGCCCAAGTGAGAACTTGTTCGACCTCGAACGGTGCCGCCTTTTCGTCAAGCACGTGCCCAAAATCCTCACCCGGAATATACTCCATTACGAGAAACAGGCCGTTGTCCTCTTCGAAATGATCGGTGACACGCGGCAGTGCTACGTGCTTTAGGCTATTGAGCAGTCGGGCTTCGCGTTCGATGGCTTTGCGGTAATGGTCGTCGTTGCAGAGTGTTTCTTTAATCGCGACCGTACTGCCAAAACGCTCGTCGGTCGCCACGTAGACCGCACCCATGCCGCCCTGGCCGATCTGCTTATCGATCCGGTACCGCTGCTGTAAAAATGTACCCGCTCCGATCATAAATCCCGGTCCTCAACCCCAATTTCGCCTATAATACTACAAAACCGCCAAGGCTAAACAAAAATACGGCAGGCATCTCGGCGAAGTTTCGTGAACACGAAAATTTGCACTTTGAACGCGTTTTTGGGGGTGAACCAAACGTGTATTTTTCGCCTCGGGTTTGAAATGTGGTACGTACCACAATTTTATCAACAAAATTGATGAAAATGTCGAAAAACGCGTTCTGCCACAGTTTTTAAGGGGGTTAGCGACAGTGTTTTAGGGGGCTAGCGACAGTAAAAACGGGGTCAGCGACAATAAACAAGACCCCTAGCGACAATCGTAAAACGGGTGTACAAAACTGTCGCCGGCCGCTGCTGCGGTCCAATTAAACCAAAGTCCCATCGCAGCCCAACATACCCATTCAAAAGTGCGATCTCCAACATCCCATCGGCCCCCACTACCCATCAGCTATGCATTTTCTTCTCGGGTTCAGAGTCGCTCCCGGTTCAGTTGACTCAATCAATGCTCAGTCTTGATCAAATAAAGAAAAGCGGACGATGGCGTCCGCGTTATGTCGATTTGATCGAACGTTTTTAGTTGTAGACCGACGATCCGACCTTGGCGAGGTTGTAGACGTCGGCGAGTGAGTTAAGTTCGTAGGTGACGCGGGACCAGTTCTTTTCGGTCGCAGTGCCGTAGCGGTAGTTCTTCATGTTGCGGTCGATGTCGCTGGCGATGTTGAGGCAGCGGCGGACCTCTTCTTTGTTTTCGATCCACGCGTCGCGGCGGTCGAATTCGCGTGAAAGTTCGTCGGTAGCGGATTCGAGATCGCGGGCACGCTTCATGAGCCAGTCTTCGCGGCTTGAGCCGTCGAGTTTGCTTCGGTCGAGCGACTTGTCAAAGTTTTTGGTGAAATTATCGACGCGATCCTCGACGCGGTTGATGATCGCCTTGACCTGAGCCTTGGACATTGCTCGGCCGCGTGATTCGCGGCGGTTACGCTGTGCACTACCGGTGTCGGCGAGGCCCAAAACCAACAGAATAGCTCCAAGACCGATGAATGCTCTCAATAAATTTGTTTTCATTGCTGTTTCTCCTTTTTTTGCCAAAAAATATAATTCCGTTCCGAAAATAAATCAAGCGAAACCATATCGCTTGTGTCATAAGACGAAGCCGAACGGCATTTGGCCGATAAAAAGGTGAGATTTCTCAGGAGAAAAATAATCTGTAAGTTATTACGCAAAAACGAGTTATGGGATACGTCAAGTAGGGTTTTGGCCTGGTGTTAAATCACGACGAATGGGTTATTTTATTTGAATTGTCCTTCATCGAGCCCTTACTAACGTGCGGGCTACCGACACTAACGGGTTTCGGTGAACCAATCTTCCGTCATGTCGCACCAGATGGCGAGGCCTTGCCAGGGGCCGAATTTGCGGTAGTGGCGGACGATCTTTTTGTCGTCGCACTTTTTGCCTTTGTTGTGCTTTTTGTAAAAACCGGCACGCAGCCAGCTGTCGAGGGCGAGGCCGTCATAGCGTCCGACGAGTTTGAGGAGGTTTTCGGCGGCGTAATCGCCGACGCCCTTGACCTTTTTCATCTCTTTTTTGAGATCGGCGGTTGGCAGTTCGGAGGTGAGCCAGCTTTCGGGATCGATGCGGCCCTCGGCTACCGAGACGGCGAGTTCGGCAAAATATTCGGAGCGGTAACCGGCACGGATGGTGTCCCGATAGAAAGTGCTATCGCGGCCAGCCATTGCATCCGCGGTCGGGAACGCTTTGCGGCCGCAGTTCGTCCGTTCCCCAAGTTCTTCGACGAGTTTGGTCGTCATATTTCGCGTGACGGCCCAGGTGCAATTGGTCGTGCAGATCGATTTGACGAGGTCTTCCCAGACAGTCGGCGAACGCAGCAAGCGGCCCGCATTTGCCTCGGCTGCCCAGACGACGTGCCCGGCCTTTTCGGCCGCGGCATAGAACGCGTCCATTTCGTCGTCGAGCCTGAGTATGTGCCGGACATCGCGAACGATCGCGTCGCGGTCAAACTTATCGGCATTTACATCGACCGAGAGGCCGCCGCTATTATCGCTGACGGTGACAAATACCGGTTCGCCTCCCGCCGAAACGAAGCTCAGCGTGCCTTTCTCTTCGTCGATAACGAACGGCAAAAGGTCGTACCAGCCGTGGCTGCGGATCGTATGTTTGAACGAAAAGCGGTTCGGGGTTACTATCTCTACTATTGGCATCACACAATTAATTTTGGTTTGCGACTGAAAGGATACAACAGTTCGCAACCGAGACCGTAAACGGAACACCTGTTTTGGAGGTAAAAAACGAAGATGCTCTCGATTCGCCCACACAGTTTCACGCTATCTCTCTTGTTCGGTCTGATAGCCCTCACGTTGTACGCATCACCCGCATATTGTAGGGATCTCAGCGTCCTGTTCGATTTTGACGGCGACGGAAAGACGGACATTTCGGTCTATCGGATGGGCGAATGGACGCCGACCAACCGCGGAACATCCTATTTCTATTATCTCAGCAGCCTCACCGGCGATATCGTCGCCCGTCCGTTCGGTGCCGGCGGCGACCGGCCGGCTGTTGCCGATTATGACATCGACGGAATGGCGGACCTTGCGGTCTTTCGTTCGTGGGACGACGCCCTCGAAAACCCGTGGGAAGCCAGTGACTATTGGATCAATCACAGCAGCACCGGCCACACTCAAGTAATTTATCATCTCGGCCACGGCACGATCGTGAACCGGAATTTTGTCGATACGCCTGCGCTCGAGCTCGGCGTTTACAATTACCGCGTCGAGGGCGACCCGCAGGACGGCTGTTACATACAGGGCTTTTTGCTGGCGGCGGGCGAGAATATCTATCAAAAGGACATTTCGGAAGATTGTTTCGATCCGGCTGTTTCGCGGGTGCCAGCTCTCGGCGATTACAATAACGACGGTTATTCGGACGCTGCCGTATTTGTCCGGAATCTTGCTGAGCGGCGACGTTCGCATTTTGAAATATGGCCGTCGCCGATGATCGCCGGCTATACGGAGCCGCCGATCGTCACGCCGTTCGATGCGGACTTTCCGACGCCGGGCGATTTCGATTGCGACGGAAAGACCGATCTCGCCGGCGGACGATTTGAGAACGGGCGTTTGATCTGGCGTATGAAATTCAGCTCGAACGGCACTTTGTGGACCGTTCCCTTCGGCATCGACGGCGATAAACCGGTCCCGGGCGACTATGACGGCGACTGCAAGTCCGACCCGGCCGTCTTCAGGCCAAGCACGGGTGTATGGTACATTTTCCGCAGTTCGGACTGGAACTGGGACGCCTATCAGTTCGGCATCGGAACGGACATCCCGATACCGCAGCCGAATGTGTTTTAATTCAAACTTTTTTCGGCCAAATCGCATCTTGCCGCGTCTTAGTTCGTAACGGAAACACCGCCATAATTGGAACAAATAATTTTGTTGAGATTTTTGGCGATCTGGTGTACGATATTCGTGTAAAACAACATTAAACGACGGCGCGTTCTATCTGTCCGTCTTGACGTTTTAAGCACATCACAATAGGAAGTCAGTTAGGAGGGATAGGTATGGTTAGCAGGACGTCTCGCTTCGTGCGGATAATTACTGCGGCTTTTGTCATAGCGATGGCTTCGGCCGTTTCGTTCGCACAGGACGATCCGGATCCGAATTCACCGCCGCCGATCTTGCTGAGCGAGAGCGGTTCGACGCGCGCTTTGGCGGTCGAGGACAACGGTTCAGGCAGTTATCGGGTTACAAAGATCAGATCCAGGGCTTTTGAGCCGAACGCTCGAATTGTGCTCTATCTGGCAAATCTAAGCCTTATGAAGGGCGAAGGAGCCGGAGCATTTCGCGTTTACGCGATCGATAAACGCGGACACCAATACCGCTTTCCGACCTTGAACCTTCAGCCTGTTACCGACGCCCGAAATGTCTGGGCATTGACCACCGTTTTGACCGATGAGATCGGCTATTGGCCGGCACCTGATGCTGACGGCGACATTGCAGTCTTCGTCACTTGGCGTGGGCTTGCGTCGAATACGGTCAAACTCGGCCTTGGCGAAATGGGCGGCGGCATTGGCGAGATCCCCAATGGGGTTCCCACGCCGGTCGGCACAAAGATCGCTAAAAACAGAACCTCCTCTGAAAATTTTGTCGGATACCGCTGGAGCAGCGACCGGATGAGGTTTCTCCAACAGGCGACATTCGGCCCGACCCAGACCCTAGACCAACGGCTTCGCCGTATCGGCTTGAGAACGTGGCTCGCCGAGCAGTTCGAGCTTGGCAACACTCCGATGCCGAAGGACGGTCTGCAGCCGGCAAACATCGGCACGAATCCGACTTGCGACGGCGGTGCGGACGATGTGCCGGCTCAGTGCGGCAGAGACGCGTATTCGATGTATAAACCGCAGACGTGGTTTATGAAAGAAGCGTATTACGGGCAGGCTCAGCTTCGTCTTCGTGTTTCGTGGGCTCTCGCCCAGATCTGGGTCACATCCGGCGTGGACGTGCAACAGGGTCGGCACATGGTCGAGTTCTTTGACATCCTGAACAAAAATGCCTTTGGTAATTATAAAGACATCATGACGCAGGTCACAAAGAACCCTGCGATGGGCACATACCTCGACATGGCCATCAGCACGCGAACCAATCCGAATGAGAATTATCCGCGTGAGATATTACAGCTATTTTCGACAGGCCTGTTCGTCCTCAAACCCGACGGCACGCTGCAGCTCGATGCTCAGAACAATCCGATCCCGACATACGATCAAAACGGCGTAAACAACCTGACAAAGATCATGACCGGCTGGTCGCTTTGTTCGGTTCCGGCAACTTGCCCAAATATCGTCGCCGGTACCCAGAATTACATCGACCCGATGATCCTCAATCCGGGACAGACCAACATCAACAACAACCGCCATGATCTGACGGCTAAGACCTTTACGCTGAACAGCTGGCCGACGACAAATTCATTGGTCATACCGGCTTGTACGAATTGTACGACCTTCCCAAATATCCTGAACTACGCCGAAGGTTCGCTGAGCCAAACGATCGACTATGTCTATCAACATCAGAATGTCGGCCCCTTCGTCAGCAAGATCCTCATACAGCATCTTGTAACGAGCGATCCGACGCCTGAATACGTCGGGCGTGTCGCAGCCGTCTTCAACTCGAATAAATCAAATCCTTCGCAGATGAAAGAGGTCATCAAGGCCATCCTGCTCGATCCCGAAGCACGCGGTGACGTCAAGACCGACCCGATGTTCGGCAAGCTCCGTGAGCCTGTCCAGTTTGCGACCAATGTTCTGAGAACACTCAACGTACGTGGTGCCGTGGTCGGAACTCAGAGCGACGGCTCATTCGGCGTGGTTGGATTTGGGCGGACGAACGGCCAGATCGGTGAATTCTACGGCATGGCACAAGCACCGTTCCTGCCGCCGACGGTTTTCAATTTTTATCCGCCTGATTATGTTGTGCCCGGAACCGCATTTCTCGGGCCTGAGTTTGCACTGTTGACGACGGGAACGTCGATCACCAGAACGAACTTCGTCAACCGAATCGTGATGAACGCGACACCGATCGCCGTTGCCGTACCTGACTTCCCTACCGGAACGGGCATCGACATCACGGATCTGATCCCTTTATCGACCGCCGACGCGACGGGCAATCTGCTGCTCGACGAACTAAATCGTCGAATGATGCATGGACAAATGTCCGCGGCGATGAAGAGCACGATACTCACGGCCGTCACGGCAGTTTCGGCTGCCGATCCGACGCTGCGAACACGGACGGCAATTTATTTGATCGCGACGTCGTCGCAATATCAGGTACAGAGGTGATAAATATGACAGAATCAAGACGCGATTTTTTGAAGAAATCCGGCGGCTGTGCCCTCGGAATGGTGTCGCTCGCGACGCAGATGCATCACCTCGGAACAATGAGTGCCATCGCTCAACGCTCGCTCGAGGTCAACGATGCCGCGACCAATTACAAAGCTCTGGTGCTTCTGTATTGGTCGGGCGGCAACGACGGCAACAACCTTATCGTACCTATGCATAACGATGCATCGGTCAGCAATTATGCGGCATATGCCGCTGCCCGCAGTGCTCAGGGATTAGCGTTGCCGACGACCGGCACCGGTGCCCTTTTGCCTATCACCGTCCCGCGTATGGGCGGCCTGGAATACGGACTGCATCCTTCGCTCGGGCCGGTTGCCGGCGGCATCAATAACGGTATCCACGACCTGTGGGGCCTAGGCAAACTCGCTGCGGTCGTCAACGTCGGCAACCTTGCCCGGCCGATGACAAAGGCACAGTATCAAAGCAATTCGGTGCTCAAGCCGTATCAGCTATTTTCTCACTCTGATCAGGTAAATCAGTCGCAGACGAGCATTTCCGGAACGCAGGCGTTCACCGGCTGGGGCGGACGAATCTCCGACCAGATGACCGGCGTTGGGCCGCTTATTCCGATGATCACTTCGATCGCGGGTGCCCAGTTATTTACCGCCGGCCAAACGACACTGCCTCTGGCGATCGCTGATTCGAACACGACGCTCGCGAACGTCTTGCATCCAGTCGGTTTCGGGACCAATCCGCCGACGGGCACGAATCTGGCTCGCTTTAACGCGTTCAATCAGCTTCGGCAGCACGATCTGCTTACTTCAAATCATCTCAAAGCCGCAAGTCATGTCACCGATCAGGCGATCGCGGCGGACAACGCTTTTCAGACGTCGCAGGAAACGGTCGTTCCGTTCCCGAATACGAGCATCGGGCGCCAGCTTCGTCAGGTGGCACGCCTGATCCGCAAACGTACTGACCTGTCGGTCACGCGGCAGATCTTTTATGTCCAGGTCGGCGGCTTTGACACGCATACCAATCAGTTGGCAGGACAGACGAATCTGTTCACGCAGGTAAGCCAGGCACTGCGCTCATTCTGGGATGAACTCGCCGCTATGACGGTCGTAGGCGGCGACAATATGCAGGAAGCCACCACCGTCTTTACGTTGTCCGATTTTAACCGGACGTTCAATCCGGCCGGAAGCGGCGGAACCGTCGGTTCGGATCACGCCTGGGGCAATCACATGCTCGTCATGGGCGGGGCGGTCAATGGCGGTAATTTCTACGGAAGCAAACGCCCCGACGGAACAGGTGATTATTTCCCGACAATGACCTTTGCCGGGCCTGATGACGTTGACTCCGGAGCAAATGCCCGCGGCCGCTGGCTGCCGACAACATCGGTCGATCAGTATGCGGCAAAACTTGCTCAATGGTTTGGACTTCCGCAGGATGCCGCGACGTTGAATGCTGTATTCCCGAATCTGCAGTATTTTTCAGGCGCAAATTCGGCTCTCGACTTTATGCAGCTGCCATAAAGAGATCTCGCCCAGTGGACTTTCCGGCGAGCCGATTTCGGCTCGCCTTTTTTAATATATTTGCGAGCGATCGTCTTTTGCACGTGTCGTCGATTGAGATTATCATTTAGGATGCTGTGAATCTACCGAACTACATAACACTTGGCCGTATCGTCGTCGTCCCTTTGCTGGTCGTCGTGATGCTGACGCCCACCGGGGAGACGTGGTTCGGATTCAGCAGCTATGCCCTCGCGATCGTTATTTTTCTGATCGCCGCGTTGACCGATATTGTTGACGGACAACTCGCACGCCGCCGAAATCAGGTCTCGACTCTGGGTAAATTCCTAGATCCGATAGCTGACAAACTACTTATTTCCGCCGCATTGATAGTGCTCGTTGAGAAGCATCTCGCGCCGTCGTGGGCCGTTTGTGTGATCATCGGACGTGAGTTCATTATCACGGGATTGCGCAGTGTTGCGGCGAGCGAAGGTATTGTCATTCAGGCCCAGAGCCTGGGGAAATTTAAGATGTGGGCTCAGTGTGTAGCCATCGTCGCCCTACTCGTAGCCGCGGCGAACGGCAGCGTGCCGGTGTCGAATTTCGGCATGGGCTATCCTGCATTCCTTTGGAATGTAGCCGAGGTCCAGACGGCATTCTCAAATCTCACGTCATTCTCGCTTACCTCCAACGACTGGAAGGTATTTGGCTACCTTGTCGGCCGCGGTGCTCTCTGGATCGCCGTGATCACCGCTGTCTGGTCGATGTATGGTTATTTTTCCTACTTCATACGCGAACGGAACCGAACAGCTCCGATCGACGACGAATCGCTCGCCAGTGATCTCGAGAACTAAAAAAGCGGGCAAGATCCGATCTCGCCCGCAGTTATTCATCTTATTGATCTCGACTACTACTGTACTTCGACCCAATCGCCTGTGTGGATCTCTTGGGCCGTTCGGGTTATGACCACTGTCGCGGTATGTTCTTTAACGTTGAGCACTACTGCTTCTCCGACGACCTGACGCAAGCCGATGGTTCGGCCGCGCTTGGCATCAAATGTTGTGACCACATGGCCGTCGGCCTTATCACCGCTTTTACGCGGGGTCTGATTTGAGATCTTTCCGCCGCGGTAAACATCGCTTTGGAATCCTTCGTCGCGTGCACTCGCCGTTTCGATTTCCGGAGTCTGCATCAAATTGCCCTTGCCCAACGGACGAAAGATCGTCAGATGATCGCCAACCTGCACATTGTTGTCGGCCCCAAGGTCAACGTAAACAATAAAATCTCGCGAAAGCATTTCTGCTCCGTCTCGTGACATTACGATGCGGCCCATCGCTTTGCCTGACGGGTCGCCGAACAGATCAAGCGGCGGACGCTTCTCGACAAGCGGGCTAGTTCGCTTTTCGGTCAGCTGGATCAGATCTCCGAGCAGGAAAGTGTCGCACGAGGCCTTAACGCGAACGACCGAGACTTCGTTCTTAACACGAACCACTTCGACCGCACCCACCTCTTGCACATAAAATCCGATGTCACCCTTTTTGGTCCAACGGCTCTCGACCTGCCCGCGGGGACGAACCACCGCGAAAACATCGCCGACATTCACGCCTTTGTTGGCTCCCATGTTGATGTAAAGAAAATCGTTCTGTTTGAAATTGTAGGCGTCAGCTTCGTTGTTCGATCCGACGATCTTGTTTGCCGTACTGATCCCATTCGACTGAATATAACCGGCACAATAAAGATTATTTCCGGCCGCAACACTTTTCGGGGCCCGTTCAGCACCGTAGTTAACTGTCGGCATCATTTTAGCCTGGCCAAAGCCCGCGGCTGTAAGCATTAAGAGAACAAAGCTGGAAAGCAGTAAACGCATGGTAAGTTGTTGAAAATTCACGATTTTCTCCTCTAATTTCTTGATGATCGATCGCCGCAGAAGGGCAGCGAAACATAGGATGGCAACGCCAACGGACACAAAATCCAATTGGCCTCAATTATTGTAGTATTTAAGACAGCAATTGGTCAACAAGTTTTTGCTGCGTTAAACTCAGATGTGATCTCAACCGTTCTCGCTTTAATTTGATAGCGCTGCCGTCTCGAATTGAGATCACTCACGGTCAGGCACGATTTGCACACGATTCCCTACATTTGCTAGTATCTTCGTTTGCGGTCAACGCCATGTTTACCGCAAATGCCGGTGTAGCTCAGTTGGTAGAGCAGTTGATTTGTAATCATCAGGTCGTAAGTTCGAGTCTTATCACCGGCTCCATTATTTTCAATAGTTAAGGGCAGCCTGAAGGCGGCCCTTTTTCTGTTTCGCTAAACAACACTTCCTGTACCGATCCAAGGGAACAAGTGCCGAAATCTCGCGTTCGATTGTTTACATTGTTGTAACACAAATGTAACATTTGAAAGTGTCCGCGAATAGATCTTGCGGCCGCACAAACACGAATTCATGCTTGCACGCTTCGCCTTGGCCGTCATTTTTTTTGCATTGAACGCGATCGCCGTTTTGGCGCAGGCCGACCTGCCGGTAAATGCCGGCGGTTCGTATGGTTACGAAGGTTATCATCCGTTTGTTGAGGGAAAGCCGTGGGGAGTGGTACTCGAAGGCTACTTCACTCGAAACAAGATCCTAATCGATCCGGCCAGTTATTTCTTACGAGTTGGATTGAACTACGATCTCAAAGGCGGCAATCGAATCTCGGGTGGGTATGCGGTGCAGTATTCGGAGCCGATCGACGCGGCGTCGGACCCATACAAGTTTCCGGAACATCGAATTTGGGAACAGTTTACCTGGAAACAAAAGTTTGGAAGCGGAAAGCGCCATCAGTTTGTCCAGCGATTCCGAATGGAACAACGTTGGATCGGGCGCAAGACAGCACCAGCATTCGACCGCATATCATCGTGGAACTTTGAGAATGCACTTCGTTATCAGGCAAAATTCATCACGCCGATAACTAAGAAGATATCGTTGAATATAAATGACGAGATCGCAGTTCGATTACCGCCACCGTCGGGACGGAAGTTTGTCGATTCGAACCAATTATATGCGGGCCTGATCTTCCCGCTTGATCAAAAACGACTCTGGCGGATCGAGGCAGGCTATTCACTGCAAACAATATTTAAGTCTTCGTCAACCGCTTCGGGCCTGAGGCGTATCAATCACGTTTTTTCGATCACGCTGAAATCTGATGCCCCGTTTCGAAAAAAGAACTGAGATACCCGCCGCTCGACAAACGTGATCCGAAGGGGCCCAATATCTGCATCCTAGCCCATTAGTAGCTAAATCCAAGGTGAATTTTCTGTCTTTGGTTAGTTTAACGAGGCATTCTTGCCAGCCGCTCTGAATTCCATCGTGCCGTCGTCGATGCGGCCGAAGCGCATCATTCGGAGGTCTTTAATGTAGTTTTGATGGAGCCGCCAAGGCGGTTTTGAACCCTGCGACGGCAAGGTGTCGAGTGCACGCAGAACGTAACCGGAATTGAAATCGAGGACCGGCTCGGGCGTTATCGACGGATCGCAGATCCTCGGTGTGCACTGGGCGTATCCGTGTTTGTCCATATATTTGAGCAGACGGCAAACGTATTCGGCGGTCAGGTCACATTTTAGCGTCCACGAGGCATTCGTGTAACCGAAAGCGGACGCGGCATTTGGGATGTCGCTATACATCATGCCCTTATATGCCATCGTTTTCGACATAACGACCGGTTTGCCATCGACGATCAACTGGAGACCCGCCATTAATTTCAGGACAAGTCCGGTCGCGGTTACGATAATGTCGGCCTGAAGCCGCTCCCCAGACTTCAGCAGCAATCCGGTCTCTGGGAGAGTGTCAATATGATCCGTAACGACTGACGCTTTGCCATCGCGGATCGAGCGAAATAGATCAGAATCGGGCACCAGGCAAAGACGCTGATCCCACGGATCATAGGTCGGTGTAAACTGCCCGAGATCATATTCTTCGCCGAGTTCCTTTTTCACCCCTTTCGAGATCAACCGCTTCATCGCCGACGGCCGTTTCCGCGATAGTGTGTATAGAAACAAGCCGATCAAAATATTTTTCCAACGCGAGAGTACATATGCCGCCTTTGCCGGCAGCACCGCACGCAAGAAATTCGCGATCTTATCCTCTGACGGCAGCGAAAGCACGTATGTGGGCGAACGCTGCAGCATCGTGACATGTGCCGCAGTCCCGGCCATTGCCGGAACAAGCGTAACGGCCGTGGCACCGCTGCCGATCACGACAACGCGTTTACCGGCATAGTCGATGTCATCGGACCATTTTTGCGGGTGGATGACCCTTCCGCGAAACTGCTCAACACCAGGCCATTCGGGCGTATAACCTTGATCGTAGTCATAATAACCGGTGCAAAGGTAGAGAAATCCGCAAGTCAAACTAACCGGCGTTCGATCAGGACCCGACTCGACCTCGACAGTCCATCGGGCATCGTCTGAAATCCATGACGCCTGTTTTACGCGGTGGTTATAGCGGACCTTGTTGTCCACAGCGAATTCTCGAGCCGTCTCATGGATATATTCAAGGATCGCGGGACCGTCGGCTATTGCCTTTGGGGCTTTCCATGGCCGCAGCCTGTACCCGAGCGTGAACATATCCGAGTCGGAACGAACGCCCGGATAGCGGAAAAGGTCCCAAGTGCCGCCCATTGCCTCACGCCCCTCCAGTATCACAAAGCTCTTATCGGGGCATTCGGTGCGCAATTGAGCCGCAGCACCAATTCCCGAGAGCCCCGCACCGACGATCAATACATCAAAATGTTCCATAAGATATGGTCTATCTTGCCACAAAATTGACACGTAAGAGTTCGGCGACACTCCAAGCCTGAGCGGCACAGCCGCGGGCCTTGTGTGGATGCTCGCCGTCGAATATCTCCGAGATCTGGCCAACCATAGTTCCGGAAATGTGAGCATCGAATCCCTCGAGGATCTGACTGATCCTCGCGTCTGCGATCGGATCCTTGGAATGGACCTTTCGAAACGCATCGACAAACGGGCCGATCAGCCAGCCCCATACCGTTCCTTGATGGTAGGCAGAGTCCCGCTCAATTGGCGACCCAACGTAAACAGGCACATAACGAGAGTCGAGCGGAGAAAGCGACCGCAGTCCGACGGGCGTCAGAAGCTCTGCCTCGACCTTATCAACGATCTTTCTCGCTCTTTCGGGGTCGACCATCGAATGCCGCAGACTTACCGCAAAGATCTGATTTGGCCTGACAGAGGGATCGCGTTCTACGCCATCGATCACATCATAAAGGCATTGAGCATCATCGTTCCAAAACTGTCCGTTAAAGCTCTCACGTGCGACCTCATCCATCTCCGAATACCTTGCCTGCTGGGCCGTATCACCGAATCGAACGGCAAGATCCGACATGATACACAGTGCGTTATACCAGAGTGCCTGTATTTCGACAGCTTTTCCTGTACGCGGGGTAATTACAAGATCGCCGATCTTTGCGTCCATCCAAGTGAGCTGAGTTCCCGGCTCACCGGCGTACAACAAACCATCGGTGTCGACATGAATGCCGTAACGCGTGCCGCGAACGTGCCAATCTATGATTGCCGCAAGCTTGTCGTAAAGTTTCACACGGACAAACTCAAAGTCGCCGGTGTTTTCCGTATAAGCCCGGATCGCCTCGAAGAACCAAAGTGTGGCGTCAACGGTATTGTAGTCGGGCGTTTCGCCGACATCGGGAAAGCGATTTGGAACCATCCCTTCGGAAATATGATTTGAGAACTCGGTCAAAATGCTCTTCGCGATCGCTGGCCGACCTGTAGAAAATGTCAGGCCCGGCAACGCGATCATAGTGTCGCGGCCCCAGTCAGAAAACCAGTGATACCCGGCGATGACGGTCTTGCCCGCGCCTCGGTCGACGATGAATTGATCCGCAGCCAGCACCAATTGACGAGATAGACTATCTTTTGCACCCGATCCGGCAATGATTGCGGCCCGCCGTTTCATCTCAGAGCGTCTCAAGATGTCGGCATCGGCTGCAACCCGCTGTTCGGTAGAAGCAATTACGACCGCAGGTTCAGTTAGATCAAATTTCAAACTAAATGGCTGGAACAGATCCTCGTGAAAATCAAATCCCCGTTCCCTCTCGATCTCATATTCGAGATCTTTGTACCAATAGCCTTGCTCCTCAACTTCAAACGCGTTGTGGGCAATATTGATACTCGGCATGTTTTCGACCGGCCGCACAGAAACTGCCCCATCGCCGATCTGAAAGCTCTTATCAAATCCGCCATGTTCGCTCCGCAAATGATGGTGATCGCGAAATGCTAGCAGCGGTCTTAGCTCGATCTCGATCTTCGATACAGAGATCTCAGGTTCGCCGGTCACTTTCCATTGGCAAACGGTCGTATTTTCACCGTTAACCATAAACACTGACTTTTCGATGACCGAACCGTTCACCTCATAGGTCCAAATTGGAAATGGATCGAGCCGAAGTTCGACCAGATATTTACAGCCGTCAGGATGGACCTTGCCGGGATATTGATTGCATGAAATTTCGAACCGTTCGCCATTGATGATCACAGTCTCTTCGAATTTAGACAGCATCACCACGCGGCCAAGCGGCGGCTGCGTTGCCGCAACAAGCAATCCGTGGTACCGCCGCGTGTTGGCCCCGGAAACGGTCGAAGACGCATAACCTCCGATGCCGTTGGTTTCAAGCCATTCCCTTGAAGAGGCCCTTTCGAAATCACTGCATATATCCTTTTTGAGAATGATCATTGTAAACTCTATTTTCCACCTTGTACGCACAGGTTGGCAACAACCCGTTTTGGCCGCCAAAAACGGATCACTCGCGGTCTATTTTGGTCAGATCGGGGACAGTTCTGAACGCTGCAGCCAATTGTCGGCCAAATATTGGGCATCCGGTGAGATCACGTGCAGTGTGTATGCCTGTCTAGACCGGTCGCTCGTGTTTGGACGGCTGTAATGCGGCAGCATTCCGTCGAGTACGATGCATGTACCCCTTTTAGCCTCAAGCGGGATCATATCCTCCAGGCAATACGGCGTTTCATCAATTACCTCAAACTCTGTGCCGCCGCCGGGTTTTCTTTTGAAGCGGGACCTCAGCGTTGTCCGGTGTCCGCCCGGCTTTGCCCAGAGGCAACCGTTCTCGATCGTTGCATCTTCCAATGCGAACCAAAACCCTACACACGACATTGGCTGAGTGTAAAGAAATGTTGAGTCCTGATGCGCATCCACTACTCCGCCGATCTCAGCGTACTTGAAAATGTGCATGCTCTGGATCAGAAGCGAACCGTTCAGTTCGAGGTCAACCGCAAGCTGCTTCATCTGTGGTGACCTTGAAAATCGCACATATTCGTGGTCAAGATCGTGAAGTGCATGGCCGATCTTGTTGAGCGAATGAAGTACGTCGCTCCTCAGTTTACCACCGGCATCGAACGCATCCTTCTCAAAAAAGAACGAGATGCGGCCGCTGGATTCGAGAAAATATTCGTCGCTCGTTCGTTCTTGTTCCGACGTTTGAAACACGGACGGGTGTCCGTCGTAATCAAATCCCGACGCGAGCTCCTCCGCCCGTGCGATCAATGCATCGCAATCTGCATCAGAATTAAACCCTTCGAGTACCAAAAACCCGTCGCGTCGAAATTTATCTAGCCGCTCGCCCATACCTAGCTAGTATTCATAAAACCCGCGTTCCCCGCAAGCATATTTATTCGACGATCGGCTTTTGATCTTTTCGTACACGTTTTGCGGCAAATTACCTTATTCTTAGGTATATGGATCGTGTTTCAGGATATGTACTTGCGGGCGGACAGAGTTCGAGGATGGGCGAAGACAAAGCACTGCTCAGTTTCCACGGACAAACTCTTATCGAGCGTGCCGCTGAAGCACTTGCATCGATCGCGGGATCTGTAACTATCGTCGGCCTCCGAAGCGATCACAGCGGTCGATTGGCAGTGATCCCTGATACTTACGAGGGACGCGGCTCGATCGTTGGGCTATACACGGCCCTCGCCGACTGCAAGACAGAACTCGCCGCCGTTCTGGCATGCGATCTGCCGTTCGTCGAGAGCGAACTTCTTACTCAGCTCGTCGCGGCGATCGGAGATCAAGATGCCGCCATTCCGAAGCAGCATGACGGCCACATCCAACCGCTATGCTCTGTCTATCGTGCGGAAAGATGTTTGCCTTACGTCGAAAAAATTATCACTTCTGACAATTGGCGCCTTCAACAACTGGGTGAAATGCTCGATGTCAGTATCGTAGAACCTAAGGGCGTCCGCTGGTCGACCAACGTTAACACGCCTGACGACCTCCGCCGGGCGAACGAGATAATTAGCTAAGGCTTTACTTTCTGCGTCCTGAACTTACGAAATCCAGTGTGATGGAGCATCACTTCGGAGATCCGCATCGTTCCGTCCGTATCATACAGAGCTAGCTCTATCACGGCACTGCCGCTGTAATCAGTCTTGGTTCCAAGTAATAGGTTTCGGCTCTCACGCCGGCTGCCGCCGGATGTGAGCAGACGAACCTTAAGAATTCCGGTTCGCCCGCTTGCCGCGTTCAAGAACCGATCGAGCTTTTCGGCTCGGACCATTGATCGAAACTCGGTATAGGCGGCCTTTTCCGCTGATGTCTCCGGTATCGGGTCCTGCTCGATCTTAAATGCAAGCAGATCCAGCTGCTTTTTAACGATCTTGATACTGGCGATGAGGCGGGCCGTTCCTTCGCTTCGCTGCTGCTTTGGCGGCATGTGATCGATCGCTTCCATCAGATAATCGACATATCCGGCGCTGGCCCGCAGACGGCTAACGGTTTGGTAGAACGAATTTGGATCGCCGATCCCAATATCATATTCCGGTACGAACTGCTCGGGATTGTAAATGATCTTGCCGCTCTGGCTACCAAGCAGTTTCCCGGCGATCACTGCATTTATTGACTTGGTATCGATCACGTTGATCGATTCGGAGATCGTAGTATCTGTGCGAAACAACGAGATCAGATCGGCCACGGATTTGACCGCCGCACCGGCGATTCCGGGCATACTTAACGCCGTGATCATACTGCCGCCGCTTCTGTCGATCGATTCAATGCCGACGACCTTCTCGACATCCTGTTTCTTGGCCTCCTCTTCGACGGCCTTGATCAGGGCTTCGTAATTGGCCAGCGCGAGTTTCGCTTCTTCGCGATACAGCCGGTAACGCGAGAGCGAAAGAAAGTCGGGCTCGTAGAACAGCACGATCCTGTCATAATTGCCCATAAACGGTTTGATCCTCGATTCGACGCGACCTGCGATCTCGTCGACGGCTTCGTAGCTGAGGGCGATCGTTTCGAGGATCGGTTCCTTATCGAGCTGAAAAGCCGTCTTGCCGCCGGTGTTGTCGCGGGTCGCACTGCTGGCTCCGGCAGCATCGGCGTAGGCCTTGAGGTATTTGGTGCGTGCCTCGAGCAGTTCGGTCTCCTTTTCGATGAGTTTTTTTTGCTCGTCAATTAGGTCGATCCTCGGGACGGGCGTCGGTGATGGAGTCGGTGTCTCACTCTGAGCAGAAGCGGAGATAGCAAAATAGATTATTGAGATCGTAACGAATAGAGCGCGTTTCATAATGATGCCTCCACGTAACTTGTGACACATTTTTTCAATTTCTTCAAGGACTATGAATCCATGGCCGACAATCTCGCGAGCTGTGGAAAACCACTGTGGAAATCGTTCGGGCTAAATATGACACAAACTATATTGTTATCAACGATCTACGGAGCAATAATTCATTTACAACATTAGGTAATTTATGTATGATGGACGATGAATTTGTGCAAATGCACATATTTAGCAACGTAAGACAACTGAATATCATCAATTTTTCGGTACGAAGCACGGCTCAAGTCACTGTTGGCCCCGCTCGCTCGCCCTTTGGAGGAAATATGTCAAATCGGCCCGGTCTTTTACGCATCATATGCTCACTTGTTCTGGTCTTATCGCTTTCGATGTTGGCATTTGCTGACACGATCAGGCTCAAGGACGGGAGCATTCTTAAAGGAAAGATCACTTCTTTTGCCGGCGGTAAATTTACCATAATGATCGGTGATGGCTCGCGCAGCCGTCAGATGACATATAACGCGTCAGAGATCGAATCGATCTCATTTGACTCACCGATCATGCCGAAAACCGGCGAGACCACGAACCGTAATGCTGTCTATAAACAGCCGGATAAACAGGTTGATCCGCCGCGTGTGATCACGTCGGACAACACGCGGACCACGCCGACCGCCCAACAGCCATCCAAAGCCGTAGCAAAGGCAAAACCAATATCGTGGAACATAAAGGTCCTCGCTGACAACACTGCCAATGGTTGGACGAACACAGGTTGGGTCGTCAAAAAGGGCCAACGGATCCACATCTCAGGGGATGGCAAGGTCTCACTTGGCGGAGGCAAAAGTTCACCCTCGTCCGGTGTCGGCGACCTTTCGGATCCCAACAAATTGCTTAAAAATGTTCCGACTGGTGCTCTGCTCGCGGTTATCGGCGATGATAATAACGATTTCATCTACGTCGGTGCGGACCGCGAATTCACTGCTACCCGCGACGGAGCCTTGTTCCTTGGAATCAACGAAGGCAACCTCGACGATAATTCGGGGGCTTTCGAAGTCAAGATCGAGGTCTACCCCGATGGCGGCGAATAGCCGGTAAAACGTATTTCTTCACTTGTCATTTTGGCCCGTGCATTTAGCCGCGGGCTTTCTCATTTTCGCACGTCATTTCGCTTGTGCATTTATTCACAAGAGGTATAGAATGGGGAGTAGTGGATCACATTTCCGTTACCGCTTGAAAACAAATGAATGACCCGCAATTTACGGGACGGCGCTTTTCATTCGACGAAGCCGGGCAAGTTTTTAGAGCAAACAATGGCAATGAAATAAGATTCGGCAAGACAGACCCAAGCAGTTTCAGCGGTACCGCCCATGTGGTTCGAAAGGAGCCATATGAACAGTCTGAGCCTACATACCGCCACCGCTCTCACATCGATCTTAATATCTCTGAGCCTCTTGCAGCCGGCAACTGCCCAGAACGATAACGTTGTTTTTGCAGCTGATACTGGAACCGGCAAGACGATCGGGACGAACATTCCGGCAAATCGCGGATCGATCGTCCGTCAGGCCCATTTGCCCAGACCGCAGCCCTCTACAGGCCTGACCATCAACGCGACCTTTGATGCGTCGATAATGACAAACCCAAATGCCGAGGCGATTCAAGCCTGTATTAACCGAGTGGTCGAAATGTACAGGACCCAATTTAAGGACGACGTTACAGTGTCGATACTGTTTCGATATTCGACCACTCAGCCGAATGGTTCGCCACTTGGATCCGGCAGCATCGGGGTTGCCAACTATGTCATATACTCCGTTCCCTGGAACTCGTACGTAGGAGGACTTCAAAGCGACGCAAAAACAACAGCGGACGTCACAGCCAACGCCAGTCTCCCCGGCAGTGCCCTCACTTCGTTGACATATGTCGCA
This sequence comes from Acidobacteriota bacterium, assembly GCA_016713675.1. NCBI lineage: Bacteria > Pseudomonadati > Acidobacteriota > Acidobacteriota bacterium. The sequence goes on along the minus strand of JADJOS010000001.1, from coordinate 2,292,200 downwards.
AGCTCGAATGGGCGGGCGATCGGGCTTTCGACTCCCGGAACTATGACTGCCGGAGGGACAATTCCCGGCGGCACATTCGACGGGATTGTCACTCTGAACTCGGCCCAAGCTCTTTCCTTTACCCGTCCTGCCAATGGGAATTATGATGCTCAAAAGGTGTTGCAGCATGAGATCAATGAGATCCTGGGAATGGGTTCGTATATCAATATCTTTCCAAATGTCAGGCCAGCGGACATTTTCAGTTGGTCATCTCCGGGCACGCGAAACCTGACAACCAGCGGAAGTCGGTATTTTTCGATTGACGGAGGTGTCAGCAGAATAGTCGATTTTAACCAGGACCCCATGGGCGATCTAGGTGACTGGCTTAGCGGAAGCTGCCCCAATCCTGATCCATATGTTCAGAATTCATCTACTTGTCCGGGCGAATACGCTGACGTAATGGACTGGACACCGGAGGAAATAACTTTAGATGTTATCGGCTACGACAGCACCGCTCCGGTGTCGAAAACTCCATTCGACGTTGACGGCGACGGACGGACCGATCTTGCGATCTATCGTCCGGCTGCCGGCGAATGGTGGTATCTAAAAAGCAACAACGGTTCAAACGGTGCCGTTCAGTTTGGCACTTTGGATGACACTATCACGCCGGCGGACTTTACCGGAGACGGGCGGTTGGATCTGGCATTTTTTAGACCGGCGAGTGGGTTCTGGTATGTACTCAGGAGCGAAGACAGGACTTTCTTTGCGTTTCCGTTTGGAATGAACGGTGATGTGCCTCTGCCCGCCGATTATGATGGCGACCTCAAAGCGGATCCGACGATCTTTCGTCCTTCGACCGCAACTTGGTATATAAGCAATTCGTCCGGTGGTACCACCATACAACAATTCGGATTGACAACGGACGCGCCTGTCTCGTCAGACTTTGATGGTGATGGCAAAGCTGATATCGCTGTCTTTCGCAGAGCCGGCACGAATGGCGCCGAGTGGTGGGTACAAAAGAGCTCGGGAGGAGTCTTTGCCGCCCAATTCGGTACTGCATCCGACTATCCGGTACCGTCCGACTACACCGGTGATCGACAGGCCGATATTGCACTGTGGCGGCCATCGACCGGCGAGTGGTTCGTACTCCGCAGTCAGGACCTGACATATTATGCGTTTCCCTTTGGCACCTTTGGCGATAAGCCCGCTCCCGGTGACTATGATGGCGACGGAATGACCGATGCGGCGATATTTCGCCCCTCAACGTCAATATGGTATGTCAATCGGTCCACAGCAGGATATCTAATCCAACCGTTTGGTTCGACGGGTGACCAGCCGGTTCCGTCCGCGTACATCAAGTAGTTTAGTGTCATTTGGAATACTCTTTGGCCCGGCCATTCAAAGCCGGGCCATTTTCGTAGAAGCAGATGCGAGGAGTCTGAACACACCGATATTTCTTGATATTAACCAACCACAGGTGGACAATCGGTATCAAATATTTACGTCTCGTTATAAAGGATCCAATTATGTTCTTAGCCGTTTTTCGATTTGCTTTTGGTGTCACTTTGTTGATCGCTGTGCTGCTGTCGTCCGTCGCTCCGGTCACGCTTGCTCAATCAAAACCGCAAAGACCCGACACCCCCACAGGTGACGGTAAGAAGAACAATCGCCCGAAACAGCTTACCGAAGAAGAGAAGAAGGCAATCGAAGACGCTAAGAAGCGCGAAGAGGAAGAAAAGAACGCTATCATCGACGACACGGTCGAAAGGGTCGATACGAATCTTGTCAATGTTGATGCCGTCGTTATCAACAAGAAAACGGGTGGGATATTAACGGGGCTGAAAAAGGAAAACTTCGCTATCTTTGAGAACGGCGTCAAGCAAAGCATCAGCAGTTTCTCGACGCCCGAGGCTCCGATCACGGTGACTCTGGTCGTGGAGTACAGCAAATGGACCGAATTACTCGGGAGTGCGGCCGGCGGACGCTTTGAACCGGGCATCTATGAGGTGATAAAACCTGTCGCCTACTTTCTCTCCAATTTTATTAAGGCCCCGAACGACTACGCTTCGGTCATCGCGTTCGATATGCGTCCGACACCTATCACAGATTTTACAAATGACCCGCAGCAGCTGCGCAAGACCGTGGACATTTTGTTGAGAAATAATCCCGCCTTTCGCGAAAACAATTTGTGGGATGCGATCAAATTCACTTTGCTTGGCGGCAAGGGCGATTCTGTCGTTCTCGACCAAAGCGGCGATTATGATAAAGGAAAGCAGTCCGACTACAGCGGAATGGCCAATCTGAAAGCAAAACGAAAAGCAATCATTCTGGTCGCAAGCGGGATAGACACATTTAGCAAATCAAACTATGCCGAGGCTCGGCGGATCGTGCAAGAGGCCGGAGTTCCGGTTTATATAATTAGTACAGGGAATCTTTTTTACAAAAGATTCGAACAATACCTTGGACCTCTCGATGATATTAGCGGAACTCCCGGGAGACTTACTTTTCTCCAGGCACAAAATTCGATGAATACGATCGCTAAGGAGTCCGGCGGTAAGCACTTTCCAATGACATTTGAGGGCGAAGTCCCTGGTTATCTGCAGGAGATCAATGCGTTGATGCGTAATCAATACAGCCTCGCCTACGACCTTGCAGAAAAACGCCCGCCAGGCTCGCGCAACAAACTTGAAGTCAAGGTCGATGTTGACGGCGACGGAGTCTTCGATGATAAGGTATATCAGGTCCAGCACCGTCCGTATTACATTGCACCCGGAAAGCAAGAGAAGAAAAAGAAATAAAGCCAAACCCAGACAGTCTATCCTGCAACTCGGCGGAATTGTTTTGCTTTTATGTCAGGCTCGACAGGATCCACTTACTTCAGATCCGGAAATATTAACGAAACGCAACAGTGTAATGACAAGAGCGTTTAGCGCTAACCTCCACCTCACAAAACCTGCTATGCTCTAAGATTGTATTTATGAGCCGAAAGATCACAAAGAGTTACAAGAAGAAGTTAGCCGCGGAAGAAGGATATATCATCTCCCGCGGAGCCGAGCTTCGCATCGCTCTGTGTTATCCAAATACGCACGGAATCGGGATGGCCAATCTTGGTTTTCACACGATGTACGAACTGTTCAATGCGATTCCGGGCGTTGCATGCGAACGGGTGTTCTTGCCCGACACCGACGAACTTGCGGAATACGAAAAAAGCAACACGCCTCTGCTTTCGCTCGAAACTCAGAGCCGGGTCCGTGATTTCGATCTGGTCGCATTCTCGATCTCTTTCGAAACCGATTATTTGAACATGGCACGGATGCTCCAGCTTTCGGGCATTCCGGTTTGGTCAAAAGATCGAACGCATTTTGACCCGCTCGTCATTATGGGCGGTGCAGCATCGTTTCTCAACCCCGAGCCGATCGCCGATTTCACAGACGTTATTGCCGTGGGCGAAGGCGAAGTACTGGCTTACCAGCTGATCGATGCAATCATCGAAAATGACGGTAAGGACGAGATCCTGCTCGCCCTCGCCAAGATCGGCCGTGGTTTCTACGTGCCTTCGCTCTATGACGTGATCTACAACGATGACGGAACTGTCTTCGATTACGTTCCCAATGAAAAAGGCGTACCGAAACGGGTAGGCCGAGCGGTTGCCTCGGTTAATCCGAAAGAGGGAACGCTTCGGCGGGCACTCAAACGCGGCGAAACAGAACTCGCAGAGTTCCTTGTTAACCAAGACACATTTTGCCCCTCCACCGCGATCTGGTCACCTGAGGCCGAAATGGGTGATCGTTTGCTCGTCGAGATATCTCGCGGCTGTTCACAAGGTTGCAGATTCTGTTGGGCCGGATACAATTACTACCCGCCGCGTGTCGTGCCGGCAAAAGACATTCTCGCCAAGGCACGCGAATGGCGTCATAAGACGAATAAGATCGGCCTCGTCTCCACCGCGGTCTGCGATCATCCTGAAATTTCGACGATCCTTCGCGAACTTAGAGCGATGGACTATCGAATATCAGTATCCTCATTGAGGCTCGATCAGATCTCAGATGAACTTCTAGACGCACTTGTCGAATCTCGCGACCAGCAGATCGCTGTCGCACCCGAAACCGGCAGCGACCGTCTCCGCCGCGTCATCAATAAAAACCTGACCAACGACGAGATCGTTGATATTTGCGGGGCTGTCTTCGATCGTGGAATGCTTACCATCAAACTCTATATGATGGTCGGCCTGCCGACAGAGACGCAGGAAGATCTCGATGAGATGTTCGTGTTGGTTGAGAGAATAAAGGACCGCATGCTCGAAGCCGGAAAGAAATTTGGCCGTGCCGGCAAGATCATCCCGTCTCTCAACGGATTTGTGCCCAAGCCAAACACGCCGCTCCAATGGGACGCCATCTGTGACGAAAAAGAACTTAAAAAGCGCATCAAATACGTTTGCAAGGGCTTGAGCAAGATCCCGAATGTAGACGTCAGGTTCATGTCTGCCCGTATCGCCCACGAACAAGCCTTGTATTCGTCCGGTGACCGCACGGTTTCGAAGGTGATCGACACTGCCGCCAGAATGAAAGGCGATCTTGCCGGTGCAATCCGTCAAACCGGCATCGATCCAGCATTTCACACCTCACGTGACCGAAGTTACGAAGAATACCTGCCTTGGTCGATCATCGATTCGGGCTTGTCATTTGAGTTCTTGAAAACCGAACACGACAAAGCCCTCGAATCGCTGTCGAGTCTTCCTTGCCCTGCCGTCGAGAAATGCACTACGTGCGGTGTTTGTCCTTCGACTTGGCTCGCCGATGCACCGGAGGCACTCGTGCAGATCCAACCGCTAAAGATCCGACAAGCTCTCGCCGCTTCGCTCTAATTTATTGTTTCAGCAAGAATCCCGTTGGCGTCGCGGTATTATCAAATTGGTACTTGTACGTGTAAATGCCGAAAGGCAGTATCGACACATTTTTAGTGTAGGTAACTCGGGCCTGGATCACATTTCCCTGTTGAGTTACATTGAGCGTAGCGTCGGCGGGAGCCGAATTTACGACCATAGCCTTTTGTACCCGAGCCTTTACATTATCTACCGGATTGATCTTGCCGGGCATGGCAAGCCCCTGCAGCACCGCCGCAGACATGTCAGATTTGAGGCTTTCGGCCTCATACGCAACAGGAATGTAATTGATTCCGGCGTTCCCGGCTAGAATAAGTATCGTCAATACGATCGAAAACTTTACGCCGGCACTGCCACGTTCGCCGGAGCGGTCTTTCAAGGCTTTTCTCATCTTTGCACAACTCCCCAAAACGCAAATACTTCGATCACGTTTTGTCTAGAATTTCAGAAGTTGCTTGAGGGCTTTGGTGTGGGCAGATGTTGGAATGTCGTCGTCGTTAACGATGACCGGTTTGCCGATACCTTTCAGCAATACCATTTGCAGCGAACCTGCGGATCGTTTCTTGTCAAAACGAAATGCCTCAAACACTTCTTGCGAGTCGATATTGGTAAGCGACGGTAACGTACCGACGCTATGCACAACATCGTACAACAATTTTACATCTTTTTTGTCGCACAATGCAAGCGTTTTTGAAAGTTCCGCCGCATACAAGATACCGTATCCGACAGCCTCTCCGTGTTTGAAATACTTGTAATCGGTAACCTTTTCTAGGGCGTGAGCGAGAGTGTGGCCAAAATTGAGTATCTTTCGCGATCTCGAGTCGGTCCGTTTAGAAGATTCCCGCTCATCGCCGGCCACGATCGATACCTTGAACTCGACGTTTCGACAAATCAAATCTGAGTATTCAGATTTGAGATTGCTTTCTCTCTCGACGGGAACAAAGCGATCCAATGGATATTTTTTAAGAAATTCCGCCGTCTGATCGAACAACTTTCGCCCGCTCAATGCTCCGTGTTTTATGACCTCACAAAACCCGGCCGCCAGTTGCCTTGCCGGCAAGGTCGCAAGGACCGACGGATCGATCAAGACACCGCTCGGCTGATGAAACGCTCCGATCGTGTTTTTGCCAAACGCCGCGTTGACCCCTGTTTTTCCGCCGACCGACGAATCTACCATTGCGAGCAAAGTTGTCGGAATCTGCAAAAACCGAATTCCCCGCAGATAGATCGACGCCGCAAATCCCGCGAGATCGCCAACCACACCGCCGCCGAGAGCAACGACCGCGTCGGTTCGGGTCAGTCCGGAATCGCTGAAAAATGCAACGGCCTTTTCGACACTACGAAAGTTCTTATGCTCCTCGCCATCCTTCATCAGCCAACTCGAAACCGAATATCCGGCCTCCGCCAGGTTATCGGCGACAACTGATCCGTAAAGTTTGTAAACGGTTGGATTTGAAACGATAACTATCTTTGCGGCGTCCTTACCGAGACATTTACTTACCCATTTTCCGCATTCACGCAAATGCCCGTCACGGATCGATATTTGATACGACGATGCAGATCGCGGACATTCGATTGTTATGGTTTGGTCTTTCATTCGCTTTTGTCGAGCGATTCGTGATTTGGCAACAGAAAATCGGCCTCGACATCGAGCAAGACCTCGGGAAGTGATTCTTCGATCGCCTCGAGCATCGCGGCACGCGCCGGATGTTCGCCTCCCGCACCAAATGCCGTCGCCCGCTGCTCGATCGACGGCCACATCGCGTAACCGTAAAATAGCCCGTCATTTCCTCGATGAAGCCGGGATCCTAACGAGCCGTGATTTTCCCTGTAATACGAGGTGATCTCCGACCAGTGATCGATGAACTGCTGCTCGAGATCAGCTTTGATCTTCCAACGATATAGAGCGATCAGCATTTCTATCCTATATTCACCAAGATGACATTCGCGAGTCTTTTCGCCTGAGATTCGATCTCTGTTTGATCCTTACCCTCGATCATTACGCGCGCCAAGTTTTCGGTTCCGGAGTATCTCAATAGCAATCGTCCCTGGCCATGGAGTTCGCTCTCAATCTGTTTTGAGAGTTCGACGATTTCGGGAAGGTCACTGAACGGACGCTTTTCACGAACCTTTACATTTTTGAGTATCTGCGGATATTTAACAAAACCGCTGGTCGCCTCCGACAGCGATACTCCCAATTCGTTCACCGCGTGAAGCAGCAGTAGAGCGGTCATCATCCCGTCACCGACGAGGCTGATCTCGGGAAAAATGATGTGCCCAGACTGTTCGCCGCCGATCTCCGAGCGGGTCTCGAGCAGCTTTTCGAGAACGTATTTGTCACCGACGTCCGTTCGCAAAAGGTTGATATCTTTTGATCTAAGAGCCAATTCGAGCCCGATATTACTCATCACCGTGGCGACGACAGTTGAACTCGTTAGCTTGCCGTGAGCTTTCAGGTATTGAGCAACGATCCACAGCGTCGCATCACCATCGATGATCTCGCCGTGTTCATCGACGAATAAAGCACGGTCGGCATCACCGTCAAACGCCACGCCCAGATCGGCCTTCTCCTCAACGACTTTCTCTCGCAAACTGCCGATGTGCGTCGAACCGCAGTTCTCGTTGATATTTCGGCCGTCCGGTTCGCAATTGATCGAGACGACCTCGGCGCCAAGGTCGGTGAACAGCTTCGATGCAAGACCGGTGGACGCACCGTTGGCACAGTCAAGCACGATCCTCAGCCCGGCAGCCGAGAACTCACCGGCCGCTTCACGCAGATGTGAGAGATATGCATCGCCGAGCTCCGTCGAACGTGAGTCATCTATCTCGGGATCTTCGACGCAGCCGGCGGGTTCGGGGGACTCAAATACATCTGCCTCGATCAGGCGTTCAGTCATCTCGTCTATCTTTTTCCCGCTCGGTGTAAATACCTTTATTCCGTTGTCGTGATAGGGATTGTGCGACGCACTTATGACAACGCCGGCATCAAATTCGAATGAGCGCGTGAGAAATGCAACACCCGGCGTAGTGATCACGCCGGCCGATTCGCACTCCGCGCTTTCGCTCGCTGCTCCGGCGTGAAATGCCCGTTCGATCCAGCTGCCTGACTCACGCGTGTCGCGGCCGGTAATGAACCGAGGTGCTCGGCCGAGAGTTTCGGCGTATTGCCTAGCAAGCGAGGCTCCGACTTTCCTGACAGTGTTCGCGTCGAGTGGAAATTCGCCCGCAAGCCCGCGTATTCCATCTGTGCCAAAGAGCTGATCCATATACAGTTAACCGCGGCGCAGTTCCCGCGAAAAGCTTAGTTATACCTTAATGACCGCCGCGAAACAACCCGTCAAAGCCATAAGAATTGGTTGTAATATCAATAATATTTTCGAAAATGGTTGACAACCGTATGTCAATTGAGCGAATCTTATAGCTGCTGAAACTCTTCGAATCGACCAAAACCATCAGCCGCTCTCCTTTTCGTGAAATTATGAAAAACAGCCTGTTTCTTGCCGTCGCCGTTATCGCTGCCGCCGCAATTCCCTCGTTTGCACAGTCGAGCCAATTACAGCCCGTGCCCACGCCGTCACGTGTAGTTGTCACTAGCACGATACCTGCCGCGCAGCCGATGCGAACGCCAACACCGCAGTATCGTCCGGCGGCGACGCCGGCTTTGATGATCGTCGGGCAGCCGCAGCAGTCCAAGACAGTACTACAACAGCCCTCGACGGCAAGCAATCTGAATTACAAAGGACTCAGTTTCGCTCAGATCAAGGCGAAGATCGCCGAGGCCAAACGCCATTTGACGACAAAGCCGCTGACCATTGCATCCGTCGATTCGACCGTCCCAACGACACTTATTCGCGTAGCATTTTTTGATCAGAACACGCGGCAGATCGATTCGTATGTTTTAACAAAAGACCAATTTTTATTATCGGGCTCAGGCACGATGGTTCAGACGGCGGCGGGAAAACAGGTCCTATCGCGGACAATTCGCGGCAACGGCGTGAATACGCCGATAACGGTCACCGACACCGGCGGCCGAGAGCATCTCGCGTTGGTCGTCCAATATCCGCGTGAAAATCGCGGGGTTCTTCAGGAAATGGCGTATTACGTGTCGTCTCATCCTGGTCTCATCACACCTGAGGTCGTAAACGCGGGCAGATTTTATGTTCGTAATACGATCGACATTGCCCGCGAACAGCTCAAGAAGAAAGGCTACGGGATCGAGCCGAAGGTCGCTGATATTGCGGAACGCCTTTCGACCGTTGAGCACGTCGATCACCTGCGTTTCCGAACCGAACCCCACGCAAATATCTACAATGACATTTTCACGCTCTTCGCTTTGAATGAAGGCCAGACTTACCGCTATTCGGTCAGCTCGGCCGGAGCGGGCGGAATGGTACAGATGATACCGTCGACCTATCGGATGGTCCGTGCAAGATTTCCGCAGGCCAATCTAATGCCCGATTTTGTTGAAGGAATGCGTAACCACGTAAACGCTTCGCAGGCTATGCTGCTCTATATGCAAATGACCTGGAACGACCTGAAAGCAAGCCCGACCGTAGCAAATGCTTTGGCTACGGGAGTTGCAAAACAGGAATACCTAATGGCCGCCGGCTATAACTCAAATCCGGCAAAACTACCGGGCTATATCAATCGCGGCGGCGAATCTTGGACCTCGCTCATTCCGCGTGAGACAAAGATCTATCTTCAGATCTGGGATTCGCTCGAACGCACGGTTTCGCTGACTCCAAGAAAGCAGTAAGTTCGTCAGTGATCTTTGTAAAAAACTAAGCGGCCTCTGCGTTCGATAATTACCCAACGCAGAGGCCGCTTTACACTTGATCGATCCTCATTCTATTCGTCGGGCATCTCCGAAACCGGCGGCAGCTGCGAACCGATCCGTTCGACCTCGGCCCTTATTTCAACGTAATTTTTCGTCACCAGATTCTCGCCCGCAAAAAATGGATCGCCCGTGATCTCGATCAGTGCAAAAGGCGGAGGTGTGAACTCTATCATCTGCTCATACGAATCAAAATCGATCTTCGCGATATTCAACCCACGCGGCTCGCCGAGGTAAAAATCAAATGCCCACATAACTCGATCGAACTCGTGAAAGTACCGATTCTTGCGGATCTCACGGCCGCGAAACCGCTCAAATGCCGCGTACTCGGCGTCATTGAGATGTATCTCTGCGAGCTTGGTTACGGCCTGATCGCCGTCGTCCATCGCAAATCGTTGCTGCAGTATGCGGGTCCAGACGTTTGATGATGGATCGCGCATCAGACGCAGACGTATCCGCGTGTTTTCGATGTAGTTATCGAATATCTGCAGATGGCTGCTGGCGTGCGTGAGCGGATCGGGCAGGCTTTCGATCAGGAAAAGACGGTGAAATTCAGTTTGAGCAGTTTTGTTCATCTTTCTCAAATTTATTATACTCGTTGCTTCGCCAATTTTAGGAGAACGACCGACATGAAACTCAATATTTTAGCTATTTTTTCAATCATTATCTTTTCGATATTTATCGCCGCCTGCGGCAGTACGCCTGCAAACAATGCGGGGAACGGCAATGTCAATGCTCCAAAAGTTAACACCGCGAGCCCGGTAAATGCCGTTGCCGTGACTACGCCGACTCCGGCACAGACCACAAACGACGCACCGACGCTTTCGCCTGTTTACAAAGCTCTGTGCGACGCGCTGTTGAAGAAGGACGAGGTGGCTGTTCGAAAGGTCTATTCGGCTGACACGCTCACAAATTTTGCTCAGCAGATGAAAGAAAACAAGACCGCATCGCTGCTCAAATTTCTTGAGGACGACGTACCGACCGGTCCTTGCAGCACCAAGAATGAGGTCATCACGGGCGATAAAGCGGTCGCTGAGATCGTGAGCAATATCTACCCGAACGGATTCAAAGTCGTGTATGTCAAAGAGAACGGCGAGTGGAAAATGACCAATCAGAGCCCGACGTTCGACAACGTCAAACCCAGCGGTGCAAATCCGGCGGCGAAATAGTATTAAGAGTGCACCTATTCGCTTGCAATACACTACAAAAATGCTAGTATTTGCTCTTTGCCAAATGGCAATTAGGACATATACCGGAGTGTCCGAAAATACTAATAAAAAAGGAAAGAGAACAACAATGAGAACCAACGTAATTTTAACACTGAGCGTAGCGGCAACCGCTGCACTTTTTTCGGCTTGCGGAGCACCTGCCGCCAACAACACTAACGCTGTAAAGCCTGCGAACGCAGCACCTGCAACCGCGACCACGGCTAGCCCGGTGGCACCGGCAACCAAGGCTGATGCACCTGCGGCTGACGGCCAGGTCATCAAGATCGAAGAGGCCGGCATACAGATCACCGTGCCTAAAGGCTTCAAATTCAGCAAAGACGGCGAAGACACGATCGTGATGAGCGAAGACGAAGGCGTTGACGTTCGTTTTAGCGTTCCGAAAGACGGCGACTATGAAAAGCTGATGGCTGACGCCGGAGCTGAGATCGACAACTATCTCAAGAACGTCAAGATGGATTCGAAAGAAGGCCAAAAGCGTGACGTTAACGGTATGGAAGCCATTTCGCTGACAGGAACTGCCACGAATGATGGTGCTGATGTTGTGTGGAACCTCACCGTCATCAAGTCGCCGAAAAAACCGGTTCTTGCCAACATCTATGCTGACAAATCGAGCCTAGAAAAATACGCGGCTCAGACCAAGGCACTTCTCGATAGCGTCAAGAAGCTGTAAATTCATCTTCATCATTAATGAAGAAGGCTGTCCGATCCGGGCAGCCTTTTTTTTGTTTGATTGAGCGATCCCGGCCGCAGTAAGGGTTTGGTCTTTATCCGGTTCCGTTATATAAATTATGGATAGAGATCGATCGGGCATTCGGAGATCAATGAGTATGAAACACATCTATTTTGCCGTTGTCTTGTTGCTTGGGATATCATCGATCGGCTTTGGCCAGTATAAGAAAGGCAGCGTCGAGGACAAGCTGATCCGGATGGACAAGGCGTGGACGTTCGCCGAGCTTAAGGGCGACAAAAAGGCGGCCGCAGCCTACGTCGCTGACGATTACGTCGGCACCACCCAACGCGGCGAGATCGAGACCAAGGCCCAGTACCTCGCCGGGATCACCGCCAATTCCGACATGGTCAAGTCCGACGATTACAAGGTCACGATCCACGGCAGCACCGCGATAATGACGCACCGCGGCACTGTCGAGGGCGTCAGAAATATGCAATTCCGCAGCACACACATCTGGATGAAACGCAGCGGCAAATGGCAGATCGTCGCCCACCACGGCAGCCAAATATCACCGCCGATCGAATGATATTAGCCCGTGCCCGCTCATTTTCTTTCGTACTCTTTGCGATGTTTTATCGTGTTGTTGTGCAACGCTTTGCCGCGTGGTAACTTCAAAAGCGTTCTATGTCTACCACACTAAGGAAATATTGAAAATGAAAAGCAAGGTTTTAGGATTCGGAGCGGTTGCTCTGTTGGTTTTGGGAACTGTTTTCTCTGCGTTTGGACAGAGATCGGTCACTCTGTTCAGCGGGATGATCGGCGAGGCAAAGGTCGAGCTCGCCTTGACGCGTGACGGCGAAAACCTCACGGGCGACTATTACTATCGTAAGTCGGGCAGTGCGAACCGTTTGAAACTTAGCGGTAAGATCGGCGCGGACGGCAGCTTTACGCTGCAGGAGTCCACCGCGGCGGGCAAACAGACCGGCTCGTTAAAAGGTAAATGGAAAGAGGAAGCGAATGCGTCCGGCGCAATGCTCGAGGGCGAGTGGCTCAAACCGGGGCAAAAGGATGAGGGCCTTGGATTTTACGCGTGGCAGCAGATGATCGATTTCACGACGACCAAGATCACGACCCGCGAGATCAAAGAAGCGATGAAGCCCAAAAAAGCGACCCTTTCGGCCGAGTATCCCGAGTTGACCGGCAATGCTAACGCCGCCGGATTTAACGCTCTTGCCAAGGCCGAGGTAACGAAAGCTCTTGCGGGATTTCGAAAGGACATGAATTCGCTGACGGCCGCCGATGTCAAGATGATCGGTCCCGGTATGGGCAACTACATCGACGTCGGCTACGGGATCGAATACGCCGACGAAGATCTCATCAGCGTCAACTTTACCGAGAGCACATTCGAGGGCGGAGCCCATCCGAACAGCGGCACAACCACACTCACATACGATCTGAAAGCCGGCCGCCAGGTTAAGCTCGCCGACCTTTTTAAGCCCGGTGCGAAATACCTCGCCAAGATCGCCGACTATGCGACAAAAGATTTGCAAAACCGCAAAGACCCTGAGAGCGGCGAAAATATGGGCATCGCCCAGGACATCTGGCTCGACGGCGTCAAACCGACCGCCGACAATTACTCCAACTGGAACATCACCAAAAAAGGCCTCCTGATCACGTTCCCGGCCTACCAGGTCGCCGCCTACGCCTACGGCCCGCAGACCGTCATCGTCCCTTACTCGTATCTAAAGGACATCGCCAAGCCCGACGGAGCATTGGCAAAGTCGAAGTAGCAAGGACCATCTTCATCGGAAATAGAATTGGCGGCTGCGAATTAGTTTCGCAACCGCCTTTTCTTTGTCGTTCGACAGGTCAAATTGTAATGATTGCGGAGCTTTCCCCAATTCGTTGTAGTTCTTGAAAGACCGATCTTCGCGATAAGAGTGTGGAGCGAATTTAGGCGGATGGGTGTTTGGAGTCGATGGGTGCGAAGTGGAACGGCGATGGGATGTTGGAGATCGCACTTTTGAATGGGAATGTTGGACAGTGATGGGATTTTTCTTTGATCTGGACAACAACGGAGGCAACGGAAACCTGCGACAGTCTTTATGACGTGATTTTTGTATTGTCGCAAGACCGCTTTTTATTGTCGCAGACCCTGTATTTTACTGTCGCAAGCCCCCTAAAACACTGTCGCCAGGCCCCTTAAAAACTGTCGCAGAACGCATTGTTACGGCATTTTCGTCAATTTTGTTGATCAAATTGTGGTACGTACCACAATTTGAACGTGAGGTGAAAAACACACGTTTGGTCCACCCCCAAAAACGCACATTTCGGGACAAAAGCGGAGGCAATTGTCTACGGCTGGCAGTAAAGCCGGATGGCATAACGGATGGACAAAAAAAGAAAGCCGCTTCAGAGCATCGAAGCGGCTTTCTCATTCAGTACTCGGCCCCAAGTGGGCTAATTTGCGTTAGGCACTCGCCGACGCTGCATACGGCGGGAGGATGACCCTCGCGGCTTTTTCTTTCTTCGCACCCAAAGCCCAATCCGCCTGCATCAAGGTGTGGATGTCGCGGGTTCCTTCGTAGATGACGGCGGCCTTACAATTTCGCAGATAGCGTTCGACCGGATAGTCATTGGTGTAGCCGTTTGCACCGTGGACCTCGATCGCCATTGATGCGGCGGTCTCGCTGCGAATGGTAGCCTGCCATTTGGCGAGGCTCGCAGCACGCGCCGACGGTTTGCCTTCGTTCTTGAGATAGCCGCATTTCAGCCACAGCAGATGTGCCATCTGATAGTCGGCTTCCATGTTCGCGATCTTCTGTTTGACGAGCTGGAAATTGGCGATCGTCTGGCCCTGGACCTCACGTGTGTTGGCGTACGCGACCGAAGCGTCGCGTGCGGCACGGATAACGCCCGTAGCACCTGAGGCGACCGTATAACGGCCGTTCTCGAGGCTGAACATTGCGATCTTAAATCCTTCGCCTTCCTGGCCGAGCATATTCGCCGCCGGAACCCGAACGTCCTGCAGCGAGAAGTAGCCCGTGTTGCCGGCACGAATGCCGAGTTTGCCGTGCAGCGTGCCACTCGAAAATCCGGGCATGGTACGTTCCACAATAAAGCACGAAAGACCGCTGTGATCGCGGACCTTCTGCTTCTCAGGATCGGTCCAGCAGAAAAAGAGGAAATTGTCAGCGACGTCGGCGAGCGAGATCCACATCTTTTCGCCGTTCAATATCCAGTCGTCACCGTCGCGGCGTGCGTACGATTTCATGCCGACGACGTCGCTGCCGGCGTTCGGTTCGGTCAGTCCGAATGTGGCGAGTTTTTCGCCCTGGGCCTGCGGGACTAGGTATTTCTGCTTCTGCTCTTCGGTTCCCCACGAATATACGCTGAGGCTGTTGAGCCCGACGTGGACCGACATCGCCACACGCAGAAACGTATCGCATGCCTCGAGTTCCTCACAAACGAGGCCAAGTGCGACGTAGTCAAAACCGGCTCCGCCGTAATTTTCGGGAATACACACTCCCATAAGGCCAAGATCGGCCATCTTCTTAAATACCGACGGCTCGAAATAGGCCTTTTCGTCCCATTCCTTGATGTTTGGAGCAATTTCGCCCGCACAAAACTCGCGAACGGTGTTCTGCAATGCAATATGTTCTTCTGATAATTCAAAGTCGATCACGGTGTTTAATTTCCTCGCTTACTTAGGGTTGTATGATAGAATTTTCCTCGTAAATTCAAAGCATCAGTCTATCATTTCGATGATATTTCCGCTAAACGCTCGCGATTCATTCGCCTCACCTATGTCAATACGAAAGCTAATATTTACGGTCATTTGTGTCGCCGCGTTTGCTCAGTTTCTTGCCGCCCAGAACCGTTCGAACGAGCCCATCCCCAAAATGCCGAGACTGCTCTCGCAGCTCGAGCAGATGAACGTCCGCGAAGCATGGCTCAAGAAACGGCTCGACACACTGCTGCTGCCGATGATGCGAAAACACGGCATCGCGATGTGGATCGTCGTCAACGAAGAATTTAACAGCGATCCGGCGACCGAGTATATCGTGCCGCCGATGCCGATGGTCGGCAGCCGCGATTTCTTCATTTTTGCGGACACAGGCGAAAAGCTTGAGAAGATAGCGATCGTAAGATATTCCGAGGAGCGTCTGAAAAACCACTATCAGATGGTCAGCGTCTCGCGGGACAAACTAGGCGAAACTCTGCGAGCGACGATCGCTAAATACACTCCGAAAAACATCGCCCTCAATATGAGCGGACCGCGAGGCCAGCAGAACGGCCTATCACAGGCATCGTACAAGATGCTCGCTGAAACGCTCGGAGCCGAGACCGAAAAGAAATTTGTGCCGGCAGCGAATTTCCTTAGCGATTTTTTTGATACGAGGTTGCCTGAGGAACTCGAACACTACCGAGCGGCCGTCCTTGTAACCGACATTCTGACGCGGCGTGCATTCTCGAACGAGGTCATTACGCCCGGCAAGACGACTGTCGGCGATGTACGTTGGTGGTTTTTGCAGCAGATCAGCAACCTTGGGCTGACGACCTGGTTTCAGCCTGACCTGCGGATACAGCGTCGCTCAAAAGCGAGTACGACAAGCCAGCAGTTCCTCTCGGTCGCCGACGAAGCTACCGTTATCGAACGCGGAGACCTCATACATATCGATTGCGGCCTCAATTACATGGGACTGTCGACCGATTGGCAAAAACACGGCTATGTGCTGCAAAAGGGGGAACGTGACGTTCCGGCCGGAATGAAGACGGCTCTGGCAAATACGAACGCCCTGCAGGACGCGATATTTGCCGTTGCACGTGTCGGTATGACGGGAACTGAGGTTTACGACGCAGCAATGGCCGATATGAAACGCCGCAATATCGAGGCGATGATCTATTCGCATCCGATCGGCAATCACGGCCATGGGCTCGGAGCGTCGATCGATTTTCGCCGTGCGATCACCGGGTCTGAAGAACGGTTTCGGCTCGGCTCGTTCACCTCGATCGAGCTAAATACCTCGATGCCTCTAGCCGAATGGGCGGGCCAAAAGATAACGATCATGGCCGAAGACGACGCTGTGATGAGCGGAGCCGGCTATAAATTCATACGGCCGCGTCAGACGGAGTTTTATTTGATCAAATGACGATGATCGCCGTTAAGAAAGCACAAAACATCATCACGCGAGAAACCGGTTCGCTTGGCTCAGAACGCATCACGATCGCCAATGCGGTCGGACGCGTGCTGTCCGAGACGATCGTCGCGGACAGCGATCTGCCGCCGTTCGATCGCTCGCAGATGGATGGTTATGCGGTAGTTGCAAAAGACACTTTGAATGCTTCGGTCACGCTCGATCTCGTCGGCGAATCGGCCGCCGGACGCGGCTGGCATCACGAACTATTACGCGGCCAGGCCGTCGCGATCATGACCGGAGCACCCGTTCCAAAAGGTGCCGACGCGGTGCAAAAGATCGAACTGACTCGGCTGAACAATGAACGCTCTGTCGAAATACTCGAACCGACCGAAAAGGGCCGCTACATCATCCGCAAGGGAGATGAGATCAAAAAAGGCGAGACTATTTTCAGGGCGGGCGAGGTGGTCACCGAAAACATGATCGCCGCTATCGCCGCGTTTGGTTATGCAAAGGTCAAAGTCGCAAAGCAACCGCAAGTCGCCATACTCGGCACCGGCAGCGAGATCGTGGAAATAAGCAACAAGCCCGGACGCGATCAGATACGCAATTCAAATTCAGCAATGCTGGAGATATTGAGCCGCAAGTTTGGCGGATCGGCGACGATTCTGCCGATCGCGAAAGATGATATCTCAGACCTGAAATTCCATATTTCAAAAGCGGCAAAGCGAACGGATATTTTGGTGATCACCGGCGGCGTTTCGGTCGGGAAATACGACCACACGAAGACTGCACTTTCCGAGCTTGGGGCCGAGTTATTTTTTGAAAAGGTCAGGCTAAAGCCCGGTAAACCCGCGGTTTTTGCCCGCCTCGGCAAATGTTTGGTCTTCGGTTTGCCAGGTAATCCCGTTTCGGCGGCGGTCACGTTTCACTTGTTCGTACGGCAGGCGTTACTGCAAATGCAGAAAGCGGCCGACCCATCGGCAGACAACGGTTCTGCCGTCCTCGCAACCGACACCCGCGGGGCAAGGGAACGCGACACCTATCTGCCCGCCGGTCTTTCGACCAACGAATTGGGGCAGTTGATCGCACATCCGTTAAAATGGTCCGGGTCGTCTGATTTTGTCGGATTTTCGCGCGCCCGGGCATTGGTCCTTGTGCCGCAAGGCGCTGAATTGGCAAAAGGCTCGGTCGCCAAGATACTCTATCTTTAACAATGGAAATTCCATTCGCCATGGCCCATCCGGCCATATATGAGACCGTCGAGAGAATACTCGGCCCGATGCCTCGCGGCCGACTTCTCGACGTGCCCTCTGGGCGTGGGGCGTTGGCTGAGGGCTTGATCAAGATGGGATTTGAGGTGTCGTGTGCCGACCTTTATCCTGAGATATTCCAGCTCGAAAACGTCGAGATCCTTAAAGGTGACCTTGACGGCAAGCTGCCTTACAAGGACGATTCGTTCGATTATATCGTCTGCATCGAAGGACTCGAACACATCGAAAATCCGGCGAACGCGATACGCGAATTTTCGCGAGTGCTCAAGTCCGGCGGCACGCTGATCGCTTCGGTGCCGAATATTATGAACATCGAGGAACGGTTGCGTTGGCTTTTCTCCGGCTACACGTCACACTTCAAACCGCTGTCGAGTGATGTGCAGGCTGAGTATGTCGAGATCGTCGGTTCGATGGAGGAGATCGCGTTTCACATCAATCCGATCGGCTATTCCGAAATGCGGTACTTGCTTGAGAAGTCAGGACTCAGCGAATTCAAATTGCATTTGGATAAGGAAAAGAAAAATTCGTGGCGATTCCTGCCGCTGACGGCGTTGATTCGGCTTTCGACACGGTTCTCGTCCGAGGCAAAACGCCGACGCCGCTGGGCCAACGAGCTAAATAGTAACGAAGTCCTACTCGGCGGCAACACTCTGATATTCGAGGCAAAAAAACAATGAGCGAACTGTCACATTTTGACGATGCGGGTAAGATAAAAATGGTCGACGTCTCCGACAAAGAAACGACCACGCGCCGAGCCGTCGCGTCCGGAAAGGTTTTACTTAACTCTGAAACTCTTAAAACTCTGCAAACTTCCCGCAACCCAAAGGGCGATCCGCTCGAAATTGCCAGAATTGCGGGGATCATGGCCGCCAAACGCACTTCTGAGCTGATACCTCTTTGCCATCAGATCAATTTGTCTAAGGTCAATGTGACCGCTGAATTCAGCGAAAACGGCGTCAATATCACAGCCGAGGCTGTCACGAACGCTCAAACCGGCGTCGAAATGGAAGCCCTGACTGCGGTCTCGGTCGCAGCACTCACGATCTACGACATGTGCAAGGCCGTTCAGAAGGACATCGTGATCTCAGATATTAAGCTGGAATCGAAAACCGGTGGAAAGTCTGACTTTGTCAGTCGTCCGTAATCTATTGCATTGGTTAGAATCTTAGAACTGAGGACCCACGCTAACCGACTAAAGTTAGAGACATTCCACGAACTTTCGCATACAATAGTCGTATTCGCTTGTAGGAAAGTTAAGGAGTTTTTATGCCGATAAATTACAAGCTCGCCGAAGACGTCAAACCGCAATTTAAGCTGCTCATCGCGGCAACGGTCATGAGCATTGCCCTGTGGGCGATCGCGTGGTATTTTCCGATCTTTGGATATATCGCATATCCGCTGCAGCTTTTTGCGACGTTCATTCACGAGAGCAGCCACGCTCTGGCGGCGTTGATCACCGGAAATGCGGTCACGAGCCTGACGGTTTCGCCTGACACGAGCGTAGCGGTATGGTCGAGCGGTTCAGGGCTATCGGGGTTGTTCATCTCTAGTGCCGGATATCTCGTAGCGACGGCTTTTGGTACTGCATTGCTTGCATGGATCAGGTTTGGAAAATCGCCGCGAGCCGCGTTGTACTTTTCCGGTGGCCTTGTCGGAGCGATGACTATCGTTTTTGGGCTTATTCTGCCGTTTTGGACGTTTTTCTCGACTGCGACGGTCGTCGGAGTTGCCTTCACAGTGTTGTCCGGAGTGGTCTTGTCAGGCGGCCTCTTTGCCATTGCGCGATATGCACCGATACGCTGGGCGCATTTCGCACTCGCGGTTCTCTCGGTCCAGTGTTTGCTCAATGCGTTCTTTAGCTTAAAAGACCTCTTTGTCGTCACAGCCTCGTCCGATCAGCACACGGACGCCGCCAATATGGCCGCCGCGACCGGAATTCCCGGAATCGTTTGGGTGCTCGTCTGGTTCGTGATCTCGGTCGTAATGATCTCGCTCGGCCTCAGACTTTATGCGGTCGGCGGCAAAAATGCCGTGAGCGATTCTGTATTTGAGGATTAGAATGAAATTTCTTGGTGCGTTAACTCTCTCAGCTGTGATTGCGATAGCCGCGACCGCACAGGTCAAAACACCGGAGACTCCGGCAGTCAAAGCACCGTTCGAAAGCTCGCTCCAAGCGGTGGTTGTGACCACGAAAAGCTGGGACGCCATAACCGGAACAGCCCGTCTATTCGAGCGAAAAGACGCAAAGTCAAAATGGAAGGCCGTTGGTGATGAGTTCCCTGTCGTCGTCGGTTCAAAAGGCCTGGCTTGGGGCGACGAATCGCCCCGGCAAACCGCTGCAACGAAGGTCAAACAAGAAGGTGACGGCAACGCTCCGGCAGGGTTATTCCCGCTCACTTCGTCCTTCGGGACGAGCACGAAGCCGAGCGAACTTGAGCTTCCATACACCAAACTCGAGGAATATACGGAGTGTGTCGACGACACCCGATCGAACTTTTACAACCGCATCGTCAACCGCATGCAGGTTGGCAATTTTGATTGGAGATCATCGGAGAAAATGCTGTCGATCGGCGACCAATACGGGCTCGGCATATTTGTCGCGTACAATTCGTTTCCGGTCGTGAAAGGTAAAGGATCGTGTATTTTTATGCACGTCTGGAAAGATCAGAACACGGCGACCGACGGCTGTACGGCAATGGAACGCCGAAATGTCGAACGGATCGTGGCTTGGGCTTCGCTGACAAAGAATCCATATCTTGTTCAATTGACCGAAGAAGATCACAAGAAATACCAAAAACAGTGGAAACTGCCGAAAATCTAGTCAGGCTTGATACGCTCGTCACCGGCTCGCGGCTCGTGGTGCGTTCGAAAAAGGACTGGCGATTCGCGGCCGTGTCAAAAATGGACGAGGGCCTTGTAGTGCTCACCGTCGCCTCGCCGAGCGGCTATTCATATCGCCTCCGCCGCGACCCGGATACTGAGATACTTCTCGAAGGCACCATTCCCATCCTAAAATACGACGAAACCGACACCTGGCGTGACAATTTCGGTCAATACGATGTTCGCTGGTAAGTCCAAAGAATGCCAAAGCCCGAACGTCAGTAAGTGCGTTACACTCAACTCGAATGTTACGCCCTTACTAACATGCAGGCTTCTTCAACTCGCATCGATTTGGTAAAATACTCGTTTGCGTCAGGCTCGAATATCTTATCTATGCACGCTGCGAAAACAAAAGAGGAACAGATCGTCGTACGCGGTGCCCGCACGCATAACCTCAAGAATATCTCGGTCTCGTTCCCGGTCAACAAACTAACCGTCATTACCGGTGTTTCGGGCAGCGGCAAATCTTCGCTCGCATTCGACACGCTTTATGCCGAAGGACAACGGAGATACGTGGAATCGCTGTCGGCATACGCCCGTCAGTTTCTCGAACGGATGGACAAGCCGGACGTTGACGAGATCACAGGCATCTCACCTGCGATCGCGATCCGGCAAAAGAACGCGACAAAAAATCCCCGTTCGACCGTCGCCACGCAGACCGAGATCTACGACTATTTGCGGCTGCTATTCGCCCGTGCCGGCACCACGATCTGCCACGTCTGCCGCCGCGAGGTAAAAAAAGATTCGCCCGAATCCGCTGCCGACGAGATTCTCGCGTCGCTCGACGAAGGCACGCGCTTTTATGTCTTGTTTCCAATTCAAGAAGAAGTTTCCCGCGAACTTGTCCGCACCGCTCGCAAAGGTGTCAGAAGCACGCACGTAAGTAAGGGCTCGGCTGATAAAAAAAACCAAAACTTAAGCACCCAGGCGTTTCTCATTTCCCTGCTCCAGCAAGGCTTTTCCCGCCTCTTCCGCGACGGCGAAATGATCGAGCTGCAAAAGCCTGAGGATTACGCCTTCGATAATTTCGACAACACATACGTCCTCATCGACCGCCTAAAAGCGGCCCAAGACATTCGCCAACGCCTAGTGGATTCACTAGAAATATGTTTCCGCGAGGGCCACGCGGCGGTCATCGAAACGACCGACGGAAAGCCGTTAAAATTCTCCGACCGGTTTATCTGCAAATATGACGGCACGCGTTACGAAGAGCCTGAGCCGCACCTTTTCAGTTTTAATTCACCGTTTGGTGCGTGTCCGACTTGTCAGGGGTTTGGCAATACCATTGGGATCGATTACGGACTTGTGATTCCGAATCCGCTACTGTCGCTCAAGCAAGGTGCCATCGAGCCTTTCACGCGACCGACTCATGCCTGGGCACAGAAAGAGTTGGTGAAATACTGCGCGTCCGCAAATATCGACATGACCGAACCGTTCGCCGATCTGCCTGACTATCAGCAGAACTGCGTGATCTACGGCGACGAAGGCTGGCGCGGACTGAAAGGCTTTTTTACGTTTCTCGAAACAAAGAAATACAAGCTCCACGTCCGCGTATTCCTCGCCAAATATCGCGGCTACACGAAATGCCCTGATTGCGACGGCGAGCGTTTGCGCCAAGCCGCACGCGATGTAAAGATCGGGATGCGTTCGCTGCCGGAGATCATCGAGATGTCGATCGCCGATTCGCAAACCTTCTTCGACAAGCTCGAAATGGACAGCGAACGTTCGCAGATCGCCGATAAACTACTTCTTGAGATCCGCCGGCGTTTGAAATTTCTGGTCGAGGTCGGTCTTGATTATCTGACGCTCGGCCGCCTCGCGGCGACGCTTTCGGGCGGCGAAGCTCAACGTATACACCTCGCGACAAATCTCGGCTCGCTTCTCGTCGGCACGCTTTACGTCCTCGATGAACCCAGCATCGGCCTGCATCCGCGTGATAATTCGCGGCTCATCAAGATCCTCGAAAACCTACGCGACATCGGCAACACTTTGCTCGTTGTCGAGCACGACGAAGACACGATGCGTGCCGCCGATCATATCGTCGACATCGGCGTATTCGCGGGCGAATTCGGCGGAAATCTGGTGTTCGAAGGCGATTTCAAAGCGTTGTTAAAGAGCGAGACTTCTCTAACAGCAAAGTATCTTCGCGGCGATTCCGAAATAAAGGTGCCGCAGAAACGCCGCCCGATAACCAAAGAAAAGATCGAGATCATCGGTGCGCGCGAACACAATCTTCGCGATGTTTCGGTCGAGATTCCGCTCGAAATGCTGGTTTGCGTGACGGGCGTTTCGGGCTCGGGCAAATCGACGCTGGTCCACGACGTTCTCTACGCCGGCCTCAAGAAAAAACGCGGCGAGTGGAACAGCCATGTCGGATTTTTCAAGGAAATAAGGGGCGGTGAGAATATCGACGATATCATTCTCGTCGATCAATCGCCGATCGGACGGACACCGCGTTCGAACCCGGTGACGTACATCAAGGCGTACGACGCTATCCGCGAGGTCTTCGCCGCGACCAACGCCGCCAAGACAAAGGGCTACAACGCGTCGCATTTTTCGTTCAACGTCCCCGGCGGACGCTGCGAGATATGCCAAGGTTCAGGGACAGTAACGATCGAGATGCAGTTCCTCGCGGATGTCGAGTTGACGTGCGAAGATTGCCGCGGGATGCGGTTCAAGCAGGAGATCCTCGATATCAAACACAAGGGCAAGAACATCCATGAGGTCCTCAACATGACGATCCGCGAGGCCCTTCTCTTTTTCAAAGACGTCGCCAAACTGACCACCAAGCTCAAGGTCCTCGACTCGGTCGGCCTCGGCTACCTGCGTCTCGGCCAATCGGCCACAACGCTCTCCGGCGGCGAAGCCCAACGCGTCAAGCTCGCGTCGCATCTCGCACTAAAAACAAAATCGAGCACGCTCTTCATCTTCGACGAGCCGACCACCGGCTTGCATTTCGAGGACATCAACAAACTTCTGACCGCGTTCCGTGCACTCATCGACAACGGCGGCAGCATCCTTGTCATCGAGCACAACATGGACGTCATCAAAACCGCCGATTGGGTCATCGACCTCGGCCCCGAAGGCGGCACCGGCGGCGGACAGATCGTCGCAACGGGCACGCCTGAGGATGTTGCTACTGTGAAGGGATCTTTTACCGGGCAATATCTCAAAACCTACTTGAAATAGTCTGATGCCGGTTGCGGCGAGCCTATTTGAAGTTGCTTTTTGCGCAATGTTTGCCGAACGGGCATTCGCCGACTTGGACCCACTCGTAAAAGTCGTTAGTGTTGCCCTCGACCGCGTAGTAGACTTTTTTGATCGTCGGGAACTGCATCAGGGTTTTGTCGAACATTCCCCAATATTGGCCGCCGCCGCAGCTAGTGGTCGCGTTGCCCATTTGTACAGTCACGCGGCTAGTAAAATTGACGTATGCCGCTCCGTTTTTTACGTTAATGCTTTTGAGTATGCCGTCAGTCTCGGCAGCTGACATACCGCTGTAACCTTTCGCTTCTTCGGCTTTGGTCGGGCCCTTGAAAAGTTCAGTGAGTGCGGCTTTTGCAGTTGCTGTCGTCTTCGGTATCTTACGTGTGACCGGAAACACCTTGTTGCAATCGTCGATGTTCGGGTTTAACTTTTCATTAGACAGATAGACGTTGATCGTCATCGTCTTGGCGGTCTGTGCGAACATCGCTCCTGAAAAAATCAGTACCATCCACATCAAAAGCATCGTCTTCATAGTCTTCTAATCGTCTCCAAATGTTGCACGCCAGAGCGGAGCGATCTGCTCCATTACCTTGCAGTCGCAGTAGCCGCCATTTTCGTTGAGCCAGTTGGTGAGTTTTGGGAAATCGAGGCCGTTTTTCATCATGAACCGCATCGAGTGACGCAGGCTGTGATCGCACTCGGTCTCGTAGAGTTCGTCCTCGACGTAATCGAGCATCTGACTGACGGATTCTTGTCTCGCGGGCATCAGGTCCAAAAATGCCTCAAGCTGTTCACCGCTCATCTGCTCTAGATTTTCGATCTGTCTTTTACGTACAATTGCCATAATTTATAAATCCATTCACCTGTTTCGAATCAACGGTTATCTATTAAATTAAATGATAACTGATAGCTGCGAAAGCGCTCTTGATCAGTTGTCAGTTATCGTTTATCAGTTTTTTGGTATTTCCTTTCAGCAATGACCGGTATTCAATATCGGGACCTGCCCGGTACTCAAACATCGCCCGAGATCCATCGTTCCAGATAATTGGTCCAATGAAAGACCCAAGTCGCGTAAGCATTGGCAACGAACGACAGGCCGATCAGCGACCAT
Organism: Acidobacteriota bacterium; assembly: GCA_016713675.1. Lineage (NCBI taxonomy): Bacteria > Pseudomonadati > Acidobacteriota > Acidobacteriota bacterium. Next base: position 2,266,996 of record JADJOS010000001.1, on the reverse strand, counting down.
TCGAGCGGCGTAAGGTGCCTTTTACCATTCTCTAACATGATGACAAAGATCCACGGCAGCAGCACCATCGCATATCGATAACCGAACTGCCATCCGCCCGAATTTCCGTGCGTCCAATGAAGAAAAGTGAGTATCACGATCGAAAACCACGACGCGAGTTTGAGCACTCTGTCGCGTGCACCCCTACGGAAGATCAGCAGCAGAAACGGGCTGCTAAAGAGAATTGACGAGCTGAATCCATCCGGCACGATGTAGGGGAAAGTCTCGCTCCAGTTCCACATTTTGAAAAGCATTTCCCACGCCTGTCGAAATAGGTACCATACAGAGAATATTCCGTGGTTGTACCATGGCTCATCCAAAACTCCCGGGATCCGCGAATAGCCAAAATCGGTGAATGAATGAAAACGTACGTAGTTATAGATCAACGTCGAGATGCCAAGCACGAAAGGTACTGCACAAAATAGGCTCAAGTCTCGAATCTTGAAAGGTGAAGCCCCCTGGAAGCCGGTCTTTACCGCTTCGGTGCCTGATCCCTTCTCTTCTTCTCCCAAACTCAATTTCTCCGGTTCTTCGGCACGGCACAATAGATACATGAACACCGGTGCGGTCAACAAATTCTCTGTCCGGTTACCAAATGCCAGTGCGAAGAAAAGACCGGCCAACAACGGCCTCCGGTCATAAACGGTAAAATAGATCGCCCCGAGCTGCCCGACCATCGCGAACCCAAGTGCCAGCTGCCACGCCCCCGCGAACGTCAGGTTCGTCCACATAAACGTGCCGAACAGGATCGCAAAGGTCAGAAGTATCCGGCGAGTCGCCGATGTGTCGTATTTTTCAGCGATGCTGAGCAGAAAATAACAGATAATTCCCGCCAGGATCGCCGCAACCCAGGCACCCGGCATCTGTGTCACTATCCCGGCTATCTTTAACGCCGCTTCCGGGATCATCGATACCACAGCACCAAGCGGAAAGACCGAGTACCATTCGCCCTCGAACGGCACAAACTCATTCAGCCACGGCGGCCGCTTTTCGGCAAATCCGATCGATCCGCGAAGAAAGTTCTCCGCAACGCGAAATGTGTAATCGTAATAACTCTGAGGATTGGGATTGGAAAAGAAGTAGACGGCCGCCGCCGCGACCGATAGCAGCCAACGCAATATGTGGCCGGCGAGCCACGAGTCCGGTCTCCCGACTCCTGATTCGAGTCTCGTTACGCCGCCCATATCTTCAATTTGAACTCATCGCCCGCCAAGTAGATCTCGGGTTTGCGGCCCGAAAAGCGGTTCGACTGCCGAAGGATCATCGGCAGGCCGCCGTGCGGGGCGTTGACTCCGTATTCGCGGCGAGTGAATATCGCCGCGATCTGCGGGTTTAGGCGTTGGGTGATGCCGTATCGGATGGCACGTGAAGCCGGCGGATTAAAGCCATTGGTCCGTCGTGGGTTAATAAATTCGATGGCGTTGTCGTAGATGTTGATCCTTGTTCGTATCTCACGCAGGGCGAGGTCGCGATGGACCAAGGCGTTGATGATCGCCTCTGAGATCGAGTAAAAGTGATAATTTGCCCGAGCCTGAACGACTGAATCTGTGACGAGTTCGAGTTTGCGTTTTGGCCGCTCCTTTCCGAGATCGGTGTAACGTTTGACGAACGCCATGATCGTCTCGTACTGCGAATGCAGATTTCCCTTGACCTCGATCGCCTCGATCAGCTGTGCAGAACCGTTCGAGCCTGAGAACCTGGCAACCGTCACATTCGAACGCGGCAGCAGTTCAGCCACGCGCTCGTCCTTGCCAAATAATAGAACAGCGGCGACCGTTGGGAAGAAATCGTCCACATTGCCGACCGCAAGCAGCAGGTCCTTGCGCAGAAAATCGCTGGTGTTGTACAGAGCGAGATTCGGGGCATTATCATCAAATCCGCTCGCAAATGACCACAGCAGAGCGTCGTCAAAATCATCCTCGGTCACCGTCTGCAAAGGTATATTCTCAAATCCGAGCGGCCTGATCTCGTCGAGCCAGCCAGATAATTCGTCACGCGAAACCTCGCGTTTCTCAGCACCGATCCGCAGATAAAAACGGCCGTCCTTTGTCCGGTATGGCCGCTTTTTGCCGTCGACGTCGAGAGCGACAATGCGTTTTCCGCTGTCAAATGCCATCGTGTCGATCATAGGAACAAGCGGCGGCACGATCTCTTCGCGGCAGATGCGTGCAAGCTCGGACTGAACCCATTCGGGATTCGAAACGCCCTCGATCCGGAGCTGGTCGTTGACGCCGAAAATGATCGTCCCGCCGTCTGTGTTCGCGAGCGCGACGATGCCCTGCGCGATCCGCTCCGAGTTCGACAGCTTGACCTTGAGCTCAAGGTACGTGTCCTCGCCTCCGCGGATCAGACGAAGCAGCTCGGACCGCGTTGTCTGTTGTGTTGGTTGATTTAAAAGATATTCCTGAAAGGTGCTGTCACCCGAAGACTCAAAACGCTGTGTATGACGAAATTTCCTTCGCGGCATCAGTGTTTGAACGTGCGATTTATGTAAAAGACGGCCACGTATCGCCGCCCGAATGCCGCATGTGGAACAGCATTACTGGTGTAAATTTTCAAACAATTCTATTGAAACACCGAAAGAGGGAAAAGTAAATCACCCTTGATTTATAGCGTGCGTTAGCGAGCGAAAGATGTCGCGGCCGTCGTTTGAGCCGAGGAGTTCTTCGCAGGCACGTTCGGGGTGGGGCATCATTCCCATGACATTGCGGTCGAGATTGCAAATGCCGGCGATGTTCGAACGAGCACCGTTTGGGTTTGACTCCGCGGTGACTTCACCGTTCTCGTCGCAGTAGCGAAAGACGATCTGGCCGTTCTCTTCGAGGTGTTGGTAAGTGACGTCGTCGCAGGTGTAATTGCCTTCGGCATGAGCGACCGGGATCGAAAGAACCTTCGTGGGATCTACCTCAGATGTAAACGGGGTGTTTGCATTCTCAACCCGCAGATTGACGTGCTTACAGATAAAATGGAGCCCAGCATTTCGCATTAGGACACCCGGAAGCAGGCCGGCCTCGCATAGGATCTGAAAGCCGTTGCAGATGCCGAAAACGAACTTGCCTTCGGCGGCAAATTCCTTGACGGACCGCATTACCGGCGAAAACCGAGCTAACGCGCCGGCGCGTAAATAATCGCCGTACGAAAAGCCTCCGGGCACGATGAGCGCGTCAAATTCGCTCAGATCGGTCTGTTGATGCCAGACAAAATCGACAGGCTGTCCAACATGCTTGGAGAGAACGTGATAAGCGTCGTGATCGCAGTTGGAACCGGGAAATACAATTACGCCAAACTTCACGCTTCCACCTCCACGCGAAAGTCTTCGATGACCGGATTTGCAAGAACGTCATTGGCGATCCGTTCGATGTTTGATTGGGCGACATCGAGCGGGATCGAGTCGTCGACCAACAGCTCAAAGTACTTGCCCTGGCGGATATCGCTAATGCCTTTATAGCCTAACGAGGCAACGCTGTGATGGATGGCTTTGCCCTGTGGATCGAGCACGCTGGGCTTGAGTGTGACGTAAACCTTTGCTTTCATATCGAGCTCCAAAATAAATTCTAGATTGTTACGCACTACGTTGTATAAATCAAAGTCTTATGGTAAATTTCACGTAAATTTCGCTTCATGCAATCGTTACAAATCAAAACCCTCTAAAGGAGAACACTTAAAATTATGCAAAACACTGATGGAAAATCCGCACTCGGACTTGATGCGAATGTCGCAGCCGGACTCGCTTACCTACCGATATGCGGTGTCAACCTAATAATGAGCATCATTATTCTCGTTACCGATAAGTCCAATAAACTCGCACGCTTCTCAGCATTCCAATCTCTACTGCTTATCGGCGTACTTATCGTTGGATACGTTGCGGGTATCGCGATCGTCGGTGTCGGAGCTGCCGCAGACTTTGGTCTTTTAGCGATACTTGGGGCTTTGGTATACATCGGTACATTCCTGATCTGGATAGTGGCTACGATCATATGCTGCATTCAAGGATTTATGGGCAAGATCTTCAAGCTGCCTATCATCGGCGGAATGGCTGATAACTGGTCAAACTAACACTTGGTTTTAGCAAAGGGCCTTTGTGTTCAGCCTTACGGGCTGTAGCAAGGGCCTGTTTTAATTTTGATGGAGAAAATAGTTATGAATGAATCAGGAAAATCGGCTTTCGGATTAGACGCAAATGTCGCGGCCGGCCTCGCATACGTTCCGGTCCTGTTTTGCCACTTGATCGTTAGTATTGGCGTACTTGCCACTGACAAGACCAACAAACTTCCACGCTTTCATGCTATTCAGTCGTTACTGCATTCGGCGATAATGGTCGTCGCTACCATCATCTTTGTGATCGCGGTCTTTGTGGTTATGGCGATAGTGGCAGTTTCGCAAATGCCGGCATTGGTAGTTCTGATCTTTCTGGTTTACATCGCTTTTTTGCTTTTCGTGCTCGTTTGGGTCATTGGACTTGTGATCGCTTGCATCAAAGGATTTCAGGGCCAGATCTTCAAGCTCCCGATCATCGGCAACATGGCCGATAAATGGTCGAATTAGTCAAATACCCGACCAAACACCGTTTCAACATTGCGCAGGTAATGTTTCAGATCAAAGACGCGGGCGATTTCATCAGCCGAAAGGTGCGAAGAGATGTCCGCGTCTTTCGTTACCAACTCAACATACACGCCGCCTTCGTCCCAGACCTTCATTGCGTTTCGCTGTGTCCAGGCGTAGGCGTCTTCGCGACTGATGCCTTTTTGCGTGAGAGCAAGCATTAGCTGGCCGCTGAATACAAGGCCGCGTGTTAGGTCGAGATTCTTGAGCATATTCTCGGGATAAACGATCAGCGTGTCGAGCAACGAAGTTGTTTTCGCGAGAATGTAATCGAGCGTTGCCGAGGAATCAGGCAACACGATACGCTCTGCCGAAGAGTGCGAGATGTCACGTTCGTGCCATAGTGCGACGTTTTCCAGGCCGACGATCGAATTCGCACGCACGGTCCTCGCCATTCCGCAGATACGCTCGGACAATATCGGATTCCGCTTATGCGGCATTGCCGAAGAGCCTTTCTGGCCGGTCTTGAATTTCTCCTGAGCCTCGCGAACCTCGGTCCGCTGCCAGTGCCGCACTTGCAAGGCGATCTTCTCCAGAGTCGAAGCGATTATCGCCAGCGTACACAGAAACTCGGCGTAACGGTCACGCTGAATGACCTGTGTCGAAACGTCCGCTGCCTTCAGACCCAAACGCTCACAAACACGCTCCTCCACGTCCGGCGCCAGATGAGCGAAAGCCCCGACGGCACCGCTGATCTTGCCGACAGCGATCTGTTCCTTCGCTTTCAACAGCCTCTCGCGGTTTCTCTGCGTTTCCGAATACCACAACGCCCACACCAGCCCAAACGAGGTCGGCTCGGCGTGTATCCCATGCGTCCGCCCGATCTGCGGCGTGTCTTTGAATTCGAACGCCCGCCGTTTTAACACCACGAGCAACGCATCCAGTTTCGCGAGCAGCAGATCGCAAGCGTCCTTCAACAACAAAGCGTTCGCAGTATCTACGACGTCGCTCGAAGTCAGCCCGTAATGCACAAACCTCGCCGCGTCGCCGATGTTCTCGGCCAGATTCGTGGTAAAAGCGATCACGTCATGGTCGGTCGTCTTCTCGATCTCATTGATCCGCTCAACCGTAAACGCCGCCTTGGCCTTGATCTGCTCCACAGCCTCAGCCGGTATGGTCCCGTCCTCAGCATGAACTTCGCACACGGCGATCTCAACATCCAGCCACTTCTGAAACTTATTCTCCAGCGACCAAACCGCACCCATCTCAGGCAATGTATATCTTTCGATCATAAATTTTTATGCCGGACTCTCTTCCGTAACCGCTTCGATCGGAACTTCTTTGTCGCCCAACACATCCTCAAAATAGACCATCTTAACTATCACGACGACCATTGCCAATAGCGGCGTTGCGAGGACCAGGCCGAGGCCGCCGATCATTGCTCCGAGGGCGAGTTGGAAGATGATGGTCAGCGCCGGTGCGAGTTCGACGGTTTCGCGTTCGATGATGGGCGTGACGACGTTCGACTCGATGACCTGCACGCCGCCGTAGAGCCCGAGCACGTACAACGCGCTGATCGGACTGTCGATGAACGCCAGCAGAATCGCCGGTATCGCCGACAGGATCGGCCCGAAATTTGGTATAAACGACAATAGCCCCGCGATCAGCCCGAGCGTGAGAGCGAGGGGCACACCCAATATCGACAACCCGATCCACGTGAGCACGCCGATAAACAGCATCGACGCTGCCTTCCCGATCAGCCACCAACGCAGCGTTTGGTAGATCGAACTAAGTATCTCACTAACACGTTCCCTTTTTTCTTTTGGAAACAACCGGATGATCCCGGCCGAGTAATATCGCGGTTCACTGGCAAGGTAGATAGCAAGAAGGATCGTGACCAAGACATTCCCAACGGCACCTACAGTCGACGAAAAGAATCCGCCGACACGCGACATCACGCTCGCCGCATCGAGCTTTGCCATTACATCGTCGGCACTCGGCAGTTGGGCGATCAGCGTCTGCCCCCAGCCAAACTGCGATAAATACTGCCCAGCATTCTGAGCCGATTTTGGAATTTCGACCCGTAGGACACGAACTTGTTCGGCCACACTAGGTGCAAGCACCGCGACTGCTCCGGCGACCACTAATAACAACAACACCGCGACGAGCATCACCAGCCAGCCTTCGCTGAGCGGAACCCACTTTCGCAGAATATCAGCGAGTCCGTGCAGAAATATTGCGAGCAGGGCCGCAGCGAAGATCAGCAAAATTACGTCGAACGTAAAATAGATCAGTGCTGATCCGAGTACGACCAGGCAAACCATCGCCACTACGATCATTACTCGGCTAATAAAACTTTTGCTGGTTTTCGGTGTTTCCGCCATTTTTGACGATCAGAACAAAATGCCGATTTCCGCCTGTGACTCGCTAGATCAACCCTTTCTTAATAAGCAGCTCGGCATTCAAGATCGCCGAACCCGCGGCTCCGCGGACGGTGTTGTGGCTAAGGCTGACGAAGCGATAGTCGAAGATGTTGTCCGGGAAAACGCGGCCGACGGTTATCGTCATTCCGTCGCCTGCGTCACGATCGAGACGCGTCTGAGGCCGCGAAGGTTCGTCTGTCACCTCGATAAAATGCTCGGGCGATGAATGGAGGTCGAGCGACGGGAATTCGCGCATCGCGGCGACCACATCTTCAAGGGTTGCTTTTTCCTTCAGATCGACCCGCACCGAGACCATGTGGCCGTCGATCACATTCACTCGAAAACACTGGGCGGAAACGGTGAAATCTGCGTGTTCGATGCTGCCGTTCTTCAGTGTTCCAAGGATCTTCTGGGCTTCGATCTCGACCTTTGGCTCTTCGCCGGCGATGTACGGAATCACGTTGTCCATGATATCCAGCGACGCCACACCCGGATATCCTGCACCGGAGATAGCCTGAAAAGTCGTCAGCACGACCGATTCGATGCCGAATTTTCGGTGCAATGCCGCGAGTGGTGGTGCGAATGAAATGACCGCACAGTTCGGATTGGTGACGATAAATCCTTTTGTGAAACCTCGGTTCACCTTTTGCTTTTCGATCAATCCGACGTGGTCGTGGTTGATCTCAGCGATCAGAAGCGGCACGTCCTCGTCCATGCGGTAGACGGATGAATTGGAGATGACAGGATAACCGGCACGAGCAAATGCCTCCTCGGTCTCGCGTGCGACATTGCCCGGCAGACTCGAAAACACGATGTCGCAGTCGAGCGGCGGCTCGATCGGCTGAACAATGATATCGCGAACGCTCGCCGGGATCTGGCCCGGCAGCTTCCACGCACACGCCTCAGCGTACCGCTTCTCCGCCGAACGGTCCGAAGCCGCCATCGCCGTGATCTCGAACTGCGGATGATCCTCCAAAAGCTGTGCGAAACGCTGTCCGACGGTGCCCGTAGCACCCAATATTCCTACGCGATAGACCTTTGCCATAATATTAACAAGGTCAGATTTTAGCCTAGTGTCGCCAAAACAGAAAGGACGAGCCGCAAATACAGCTCGCCCATCGTCGCCAAATCGCGGGTCAACTACGGTTCGGCGATGAAATCGACGCTTGTTAGATCGTCGGAAATTGATATCACACGATTCGGTTGAGCGAATGTGTAACGCTTCGAGTGGATCGAGAGCACCGCGGACTGTCCTGACTCGACATTGTCGAAACGATAGTAGCCGAACGACGAGCTTCGCGTCCGAACGACCGTTCCATCTGCTAACGAGAGTGACAGTATCGTGTTTTTGATCCCTTGACCATTCGCAGTTAGCACGCGTCCACTGACGCTGACGGTCGAAGAACTTGGCACCAGCGGTTTCGCGATCGCGAACGGCGAGAACGATGGAGTCAATGAACACAGCGTCGGATACACGTTGCCCGGAGCCGTTCGATCGACCCAAACGCCGGCCTCGAGGTGATAGACCTTAAGATCGGCAAATTCCGCAGGCGTGACGGTCGGCACCGCAAAGCAAACGGTCGCGTTACCGGTAAACGGTGCATTCGTCGAAATGTTAAACGCCAAGTGCAGCGCTTGACCAACAGGAAGCGGAGCCGGCAAAGCGGCTCCATCTATCGGCGTCTCGGTTGCAGTTCCGGTCGTTGCCACCGCAAAGTTGATCGTCGATGTGCCAAGCGTAGCGGTCGTCTGATTATTGATCGCCGCCGACTTGATCTTTGCCGATACGGCCCGCGTCGATGATCGATTTGACCTCGTCGTGAGTTATGGCTCGGTTATAGATCGAAACTTCATCGAGACGGCCTTGCCAATAGCCCATGACAGAGCTGCCGTTGTTGTAAGAACCGATTCGAAGCGGTGAACTATTCTGTCCGATACCGCTAATGCTGTTCGCCGAACCGGCGACCAACTGCCCAGCATCGGAGCCATTGATGAACAATCGGATCTCTTGCGTGGTTTGATCGAATGTGGCTGCAACATGTTTCCATTCATTTGCGGTCAAGAACGCCGCGGCACCGACGGTTCGAACACCTCTGTAAGTATTCGAGGAACCGTCGTAAACGTAGAATGTGATCGCTCCGCCTTCTTCCATATCGAGCGACCAACTCGCGGCACCGTTGCCGTTGTACTTCGAAGCTATCGTGCGATACCTCGGGGAAGGCGTATTCGGATCACCGCTCAAGGTCGTGGTGTTCACCCAAGCTTCGACCGAGATCGACGAGACGATGAACGACTCGCTTGCGGACGGAACCTCGACGTAGCGGTCGGTTCCATTCATGCTGAACGATTGTCCGGCGTAGTCGGTCAGATAAGTCGCCGTGCCGTTGAAAGTGCCGGTGCTATTGCCTTGCTGATTGCGAGTGTCGCCTTCGCCGGCATACCAGCCGATCAGTCCGCTAGGCGGCGTAACGCCTGGCACCGTTCGATCGGAATGCAGCGAGAGAGTGTAATTGCCCGTCGGCGAACCGCCGTTGCCCCAGTTTGAGGCAGAGATTATATAAGTTCCGGTTGCCGGAAGCGTGTAAAATCCGTAGCTGTTCGGGATACGTGCATCGTTCGCGGCTCCGCCAGTCGTGAACGTATAGATCGCGGTGTTAGCTTGATTGTGGAGAATAAGCGACTCGGCAAAATCACTTGAACTCAAGCGAATCAAAACGCGGTCGCCTACCGTCCCACTAAACGAAAACTGGTCGGTGTAGCGTCCACTGAGATCACAATCGCTGACGGCTAATGCCCCATTTAACGTCGTGCCATATGTTACCGGCGTGACCGTCGGGCAAGTTCCCATTCCCGTCTCCTGACCGATGAAGTGGCTTATCGCACCATTGATGAGAACGTCGCCGTACCGAAGTATCGACGTATTCGCTTCGACGGTATAATTAACAGTCCCGTTGCCGGTGCCGCTGGACGCACCGTTTATGGTCACCCAAGGGGCAATATTACTGCTCGCAGCCGCTGTCCATTGACAGCCCGGCTGCGTCGTAACGTTAAATGAACCACTGCCGCCAGCCGCAGTAAAATTGGCATTATCGGGGCTGAGCGAGAATGTGCATGAGTTTGCGCCTGTGAAATCAGCGTCGGTCATATCTGCCGCGAGTGTATTGTACGTCCGCGTTGGCGGCGTGAATGTGTGGTTCGCCAGCGTTGGCGTAACTATGTAATTCAAGCCGGATGGCAGATTTGCGAACGTGTAATTGCCATTCGCATCTGTCGTTGTCGAGGCATTTGTACCGCCCGATATGGTCACTGAGACGCCGCTCATATTGCTGGTTCCGTTATCTATGTTTCCTGAGATCGAATGCGTCGACCCGCAGCCTCCGGCCGACAACTGAATTCTGGCGATTGCTCCGCCGTAATGCTCGCCACCGTCATCTTTGAAGAATCTGAGAGCATTGGTCGCACTGATCACAGCATTGTTGCCGGTGTCGTTAAAGCTGAACTGCTCAACGCCATTCACGTAGCCTTTGACGATGCCGGCTGCCGTTCGCGTCAGTTTGATCTCAACGTAAACGCCCGGCGGAATGACAGGTCCGCCGTTGCCGCCCGGCAGGAAGATAAGCTGTCCGGATGTCACATATAGCCCCGAATCAGTCGTCCCGTCTTTGAAATCTAATATTCGGTTGTAGTTATAATTTTGATTCAAACGAGTAACAATCGTGATCTCGTACTGGTTCGAAGGGATCACGCCGGAAGTCGGACGCAATTCGACTGCATTGCCGCCGGTGTACGTCATTACACGCTCCGGCACACCGTTGACCGTCTCGGTCGCAAACGTCTGTCCCGTCCCAATATATGACAGTGCTAGTGCACCCGGAATAGTGCTGGTCAGGTCATCGTTGAACTGGTAATCTGCCGCATCGCAACCAAGCGTCGTACATTTGCCCACTGAGTCGGCATCGACGATCGATTGTATCTCGGGCGCCGAGAGAGCACGGTTGTAGATCGAGATCTCGTCTATCTTTCCTTGATTAGCTGCATCAGTTCCGTTGCTGAATGTGAGCGGCGAACTTGAATAGCCGACCGAGGCATTCGATGCTTGGCTGTCGACTTCGACGCCATTCACATACAATTTCATCTGGCCGCCCGCCAGTCTTGTGAACGCGATGTGATACCACTGTCCGGGCGTCGGATACAGCCCGTGAGACAGGCTATTGCCCAAATTTGCTCCATCCGTTGATTGAGCATTTAAAAGTCCGCCGTAAATGTACAGGCTGTACGAGCTGTAAGAAGGATCGGCAGATGGCTTGTTGAGCAGCGATCGAAATTCGTTCGAGTAGCCCGTAAAATTGAACCAGCCTTCGATCGTGAAGCTGTCCGGACGCAAGCTTGGTGAATCTGGAACGCTTACATTCGCGCTTGTGTCGCCAAAGTTGAACGCCTGACCGACTTTGCCCGATGCATATGTCACGCCGCCATTCGCAGTGCCGTTATTGGTGCCTTGCGAATCGTTGGCGTTGTTCTCAGCCTTAAATGTCGTGACCTGATTGGCCGGCGTTTCGGCACACTGAGGAGGCACGCATTTGCCTGCACTTCCGGCACTGTACATCGACGTGATCTCTGTCGGAGTCAATACTCGAGGATAAATGTCGAGTTCGTCGACCTTGCCTTTGAGATGACGGCCGCCGCCGCCCCAACGTCCGAGACGGAGAAACTGAGCTCCGTTATACGGAATCGTGCCAACGGTCGTGTCTTCACCAACGAGGGTGCCGTCGAGATAGACCTTGATCCCGGCCGTCGGATCGCGGATAACGGTCAGATGCTGCCATGTGTTTGGCGTCGGGACGAAAAAGACTTCGCCGCCCGAATTGTCTCCAAATGCATAGCGGTTTTCATTCGCCACGCGTTGCATCACCCAATTGGTTCCGCCGGTGTGGTTGTTATCTATTATGTTCGCAAATGTTGGCTGCTCGCTAAACGGAGCAACATTGATCCACATCGAAATTGAGAACGTCTGATAGTTAAACCAACTGCCGAGATCGACGCTGTCGTCCGCGCCGTCAAGGTTGATCGCCTGGCCAACTCTTCCCGCGACGTATGTAGGATTTCCTTGTGCTCCTGCGGGATGAAGATTAAACACATCGCTCGTGTTGCCTTGGAATCTATACCAACTTTGTAGGTCGGCCGGTGCAGTAACACATGCTCCATTCGGACATTTTCCTGCTCCGCCCGCCGTGTAAATGGATTGGATCTCAACCGCAGACATTGCACGGCCAAAGATCGAGACTTCGTCGATCTTGCCGTGGATCGAGCCGCCTGTATCATGACCAAGTATTAGCGGAGTATTCGCATACGCGATCGAGTTTGCTGTATCAGAATCGACCGCTTCTCCGTTAACATACAGTGTCTGCGAGCCGCCTTCCTGGCGTGTAAATGCGATGTGATACCACTGGCCGGGAATTGGTGCTAGTGAATAATTCAGCGAATTTCCAAGATCAACGCCATTTGTCGATGAAGCCGTAAGTAAGCCGCCATATATGTAGATCACGTATGAACTGTAAGACGGATCAGCGGAACTTTTGCCGATCAACTGCCGAAATTCATTGTTGTAACTTGAGAAATTGAACCAGCCTTCAACGGTGAAGTTCGTCGGTCGCATTGCTGCCGAATCAGGAACTTGAACGTGAGCATTACCGTCCGGGAGATCGAACGCTTGCCCGACCTTTCCTGCTGTGTATGTAACGCCATTGAATCCCGCACCATTGCCTGTTCCCTGCGAATCGTTTGCATTGCCCTCGCCGCGATACCAGGCTGTTTGGTCCGCAGGTGCTGAGACACACTGCCCCGTAGGACAAATGCCGGCAGTATTTGCGTTGAATACCGACTGTATCTCGGAGCCGGTCAATGCACGATCATAGATCGAGAGTTCGTCGATCTTGCCTTGAAGCGATGCATCGTATGAATTGCCGAACGTGAGCGGCGAGTTTGTGTATCCGACCGACGGATTCGATGCTTGACTGTCAACCGCGACGCCATTCACATAAAGCGTCATCTGGCCACCGGCCTGTCGTGTAAACGCAATGTGATACCACTGTCCCTCAACCGGATTTAGCGTATAGTACAAAGTATTGCCCAAATTTGACCCATCTGTTGACTGTGCATTGAGCGCTCCACCGTAGATGAAAAGATTGTATGAGCTGTACGACGGATCGGCAGACGGTTTGTTGAGCAGCATTCGAAATTCGTTCGAGTAGTTCGTAAAGTTGAACCAGCCTTCGATGGTGAAACTGTCTGGACGCAAGCTTGGCGAATCGGGAACGCTAACATTGGCTCCAGTGTCGCCAAAGTTGAACGATTGTCCTACCTTGCCGGCTGAATACGTGACTGTTCCATTCACTGAACCGTTGTTCGCACCTTGTGAATCAGTTGAGGTGTTTTCGCCCTTGAAGGTAGCTACTAGGCCCGTTGGCGCCGTTACGCATTGTGGCTCGTCATTGTCCGTGATCGTGCCGGTCGCATCGCCGTCGAGGACGGTGGCGTCAACGACTGAACTCAGGAATACGCTGAATGTCTCATTTGTCTCGTCCAAAGTGTCGCCTAGCACCGGGACGCTGACAACCTTTGCTGTTTCGCCAGCGATAAAGGTCACACTACTGCCCACCGACGTATAATCGACACCGCCAGTCGCAGTTTCGTCGTAGGACGAGAAGAAGACCGTAACGTCATTCACGTACGCCGTTGACAAGGTCACGTTGAAATTCGCGTTGACCGAGCCCGAATCTCCCTCGGTCACCGTAACATCGCTGATGGAAACTGTCGGCATCAAGGCCGCTGTGAAGTGTGCATTTGAAACGTTCTCGGACAACGCATTGTAATTACGATTTATTGGGTCAAAACTGTAGCCCGCGAGCGATGGTATTACGGTAAAGTTGCCGCCGCCGTTTAGACTTCCGAACGAGTAATCACCATTCGCGTTTGTCGTTGCCGTAGAGCTTTCATCGCCGCCGAGCGTGACAAGCACGTTTGCGAGGCCATTGCCGCCCGTCGTTACGCGTCCGCTGATGCCGTAACTCGACGGTGCGGTGCCCTCGACTATAACGAATGGCGATAGCGAACTGAGATTGTCGCTGCAGAAATTTGAGAGGCTGTTTCCGCTCGCGGTTCGGTCGATCCAATTGCCGCTTTCCAGATGCAGCAGCCGCAGGCCGCCCGCACCAATAGCCGAGAGAGCAGGCAAATTGAAACACACGCGAACGTCGTCCGCGTTTCCGTTTTGATACGCCGCCGTTGTCGAAATATTGTAAGCGAGGCCTGTGAAGGTCGTGTTCGGCGGAAGTGTGGGCATCAGGCCAAGGTCGATGCCGTTCTGCGAAATATAGCCACCTATTGTGACATTCGCAAAAGTTACGGTCGCATCTGAGATCTGCGTCGTGTCGTTTGTTCCGGCAAGGGTAGTCTTGGTCTTGATCTTTCCTGCAACACCTTCGTTGTAGACCGAAGCGATCTCATTTCCAGTGACCGCACGTTGGTAAATAGAAATCTCGTCGAGCATCCCATTGGCAAATTCGAATCTGTCGGACGGACTGGTGTTATAGCGCGCACCTAAAATTGCACCGGTGCTGCCGCCATTTAGCGCGTAGCCGGCACCAACGGATCTTGTTCCTACAGCAACACCGTCAAAATAGAAGGTGAATGCCGTCGTTGACCTGACGACCGCAAAGTGATGCCAAGTGTTCGGCCGAATAGCGATCTGATCCGACGAGAAATCCGAGTAGCTGCCGCTGCCGTTATGAACCGCAAGATTTATACGCTGACCGCAGCCCCAAGCACAAATGTCTCCGTAGCCCAATGACCAGAGATTATTTGGCCCATCGGACATAGCTCCCGCAGAGATTATGCGTTGGACGCCGGTGCCGCTCGGAGTGTTGATCCAGCCTTCGATCGCGAGATCGCCGGTGCCGAAATCCCATTTAGCATTGTCGGGGGTCGAGATATAGTCGCCGTTTCCATCGAGCTTGAACGCTTGTGCTACTTTGCCAACTCGATAGGTCGTATCGCCTTGTAACGTACCAACTATCGCCGACTCTTTCAGATCACGCGCGTCACCGTCGCCAGTGAACCAAGCGACCTGATTCGCCGTCGGATCGATCGGCGAAGGCTTGCATTTGCCGCTTTGCCCGGCATTGAAGAGCAATTGGACTTCGGGTGTTGTTAAGGCTCGATCATAGATCGAGGTTTCGTCAAGCACGCCGTTGAAAAAACCGCTAAACGGCACCTGCGAATTGCCCAGGTACAAGGGCGTGGTCCCGTAATCGATGGGGAATGTCGCGGTGCCTGCTCCTTCCAGCGTTCCATTAACAAAAAGTCTTATGTTCGTACCGTCGTGAGTTCCGACGACGTGATACCAAACGCCGGCTTGCATGACAGTTGTCGAATTCGCGAAATCTGTTCCGCCAACCGGACTGTTGAAACCGAGGCCAAGTCTATTGTCGGGATTCTTTACCAGACTATAACCGCCTTCAAACCCGCTTCCGGCAACACGCGAATTTTTCTTAAAAATAATATTTTGATAGCCCGACGGTGCACCTCCCGTTACCGTCGAGGTCAACGAATCGAATTTCACCCACGTTTCCAGAGTCAAATTCGCCGGCTTCAAATTTGCGTTGTCGGGAACTTCAACAAAATCGTTCACACCGTCGAACTTAAACCCTTGTCCGACTCTAGCGGTTTGAAAAACTGTTCCGTTTTGTAATGTGCCGTGATTATTCGATTTTGAATCAAGAGCGTTCTGCTCGCCCGCGAACCACGAAACGAGACCGCTCGGCGGTTCAACACAATTTGCCGGCGCACATTTGCCGTAGCTCCCCTGCTGGACTATGTCAAAGATCTCAGAACCCGATAATGCTCGTCCATAGACCGAAACTTCGTCCGCTTGGCCGTCAAGGAAAAACTGCGGATTGTTGTTTTCAAAATCAGCGCCGATAAGTAATGGGTGCGGCGGGTAGGCGTCATTGATCCCGTTGTAAAAGATCGGCAAACCTGCGGCACCCGAGAAGCTCTCGACGCCATTTACATACAGTTTTAACGTATTGGCGTTAGCTCCTGAATCATCTGTATTCAGTACCATCGCATAATGGTTCCAAGCACCGAGCGCAGGCACAAAACCTGTGTCATAGTACGTAAAAGTTCCATTGGTTTGGTAATATCCGATTCGAATATTTCCGGCGTCGAACCAGATCGCGTACGAGTTGAAATTGCTGATCTGAAGCGGTTTCGAGATAAGATGCGGGAGACCGCTGTGCGAGTTCATTTTGAACCAACCTTCGGCCGTTAGTTGATTCGCGGGCTTCTGCGCCGCATTGTCGTCGATGCGGACGTAGTCGCCGTTTCCGTCAAACGAGAACGCTCGGCCGACCTTGCCTTCCGTATAGGTCGCGTCACCAACCAGCGAAGCGTTGGTATTCACGCTCTGCACATCGACCGGCGAATTCTCTGCAGGAACGTTGACCTGCATATTTGCGGGCGCGGTCATACATGCGGTCACCGGCTCTCCGATCACTACGGCAAGTCCGGTGCCATCAGAATTCCAGGTTCCGTTGCCCCAGCCGAGCGAAAAATCGATCTTGTCGTCCGCTGCGACCGTCACCGTGAAGTTGAACGACTGTTGACCGTATCCGTTGATCACAATGTTGTTAAACGGCGCTATCACAGTTCCATTCTGGAGAATCCTGGCATCTCGGTACCCGCCGTTAGTGCCCTCGAAGACGCCGGTAACCTGATAAGTCCCACCGCTCGGCGCCGTCCACCGCAGGACTGACCGCTCGCCATTTTCTCCCGGATGCATATAGATCACGTCGGTAGGAGCGCGTAATGGGCCGCAGAAGAAGGTCGAGCCGCTAATGTTGCGGCCCATATGGGCACCGGTAGGGTTAGAGTTCGCCCAGCTTTGGAATCCGGTGCCCGGATTCGCGGTGCATGGGGTGAACGTGTTTGAATTCAAGTAGGGTTGGAAGATGTCGACTGATGGGCCGGCCGTATAGCCATACCTCCATATGTTTGTCGGAGCGTCCGGCGTCAAAGAAAACTCATTTACGGCATTGTATTCAGGCCCACCAAGTGCGGCCGGAGCAGTTTCGACCGTAGTTAGTTCACCGGAATCTTTACCGTTCGCAATGATCGCTTGTATCGCATTTGAGCTCCACGCAAAAGTTCCCGTAATAAACAACACCGTTAATATGATCGCCAAATAGAGTTTCGTTCTCATCACCTTTCTCCGTAGCCGCTAGGCCGCCGCTTACGGCAAAAATTTGCTATTTACCTAACGTGCGAAAACGGCGTGAAAATGGGCTCATTTTTTTGTAAAAAATGATTTGCTGTTTCGGAGGAACGGAATTATTCTGTGTTTCTAAATTTCTTATGTCGGAGCATTCGGACGGCGGTCCGATAACAAAGATCTTGAGCAGCTTGAGATCAGGCGGAGACGAGGCGTTCGAAGACTTGTTCCCGTTGGTCTACGATGAACTGCGCAAGATCGCGGGGGGCTATTTCAGCCGCGAACGCAGCGACCACACGCTTCAGCCGACGGCCCTGGTTCACGAGGCGTTTCTGCGGTTGTCAAAACAAAGCGCGATCGATTTTGAGAGCCGGACGCATTTCTTTGGCGTCGCTGCGAGATTGATGCGAGAGATCCTGATCGATCACGCACGTCGGCACAACAGCGAGAAACGCGGAGGCGAATCCAGAACGCGGATCACACTCGATGGAGCTGTCTATTTCGGCGACAAGAAACAGTTGGACGTGCTTGCTATCGACGAGGCGTTGACCATACTCGAATCACTCGACGAGCGCCAAGCTCGGATCGTGGAAATGAAATTTTTCGCCGGCCTCAATGTTGACGAGATCGCCGAAGTTCTTCAAATATCGCCCGCGACCGTAAAACGTGAATGGTCGAGTGCGAAACTGTTCCTTTCCCGAACACTTTCGACCGCAGCCTAAATTCCGACACTATGGACCGCGAACGCTGGCAAAAAGTAAAGCACATTCTCGAGGACGCGATCGAACTGCCGACCGAAGCCCGCAATGAGTTTGTCGCCAATGCCTGCGGAAGCGACGCCGAACTGGAATCTGAGGTCGTCTCGCTGCTTAACGAATCAACTGCCGCCGAGGCTCTCGAAACTCACGCTGTCGAACACGTCGCACCTCCCGAAGATAAGCTGCTAAACACGCAGATCGGAAACTATCGGCTCGACAAACTGATCGGTTCGGGCGGCATGGGACGTGTGTATTTAGCCAAACGTGCTGACGGCGCATTTGAGCAGAAGGTCGCTCTCAAACTGATACGCCGCGGGCTGTATTCCGACGAGATATTGCGGCGATTCGTGACTGAACGGCAGATACTTGCCAGTCTCGAACACCCAAACATCGCCCATCTGATCGACGGCGGCACCACGCCGGACGGCCTGCCGTTCCTGGTGATGGAATATGTCGAGGGCTCGCCGATCACGGAATTTGCGGACGCGAACGATCTCGACCTAAATGCTCGACTCGACCTTTTCCGCGAGGTCTGTGCGGCCGTTTCTTTTGCACATCAGAAACTCGTAATTCACCGCGACCTCAAGCCCGCGAACATTCTCATAACTCGCGACGGCAAAGCAAAGCTCCTCGATTTCGGCATTGCTAAGCTCGTGAAAACCGACGGCGTCGAGACGCGGACGCGGACGTTCGCGTTTACGCCGGACTACGCTTCGCCTGAGCAGATACGCGGCGAAAACCTCTCGACCGCGACCGATGTTTACAGCCTCGGCGTAATTTTGTACGAGCTGCTCACCGGCTCGCTGCCATTCAAGTTCGAAGACAAAAATATCGGCGAGATAGTTGCGACCGCCACAAACACAGTTCCGGCGGCACCCTCGCTCTCGGCACAACGATCGACCATCAACGATCAACGATCACTCAAAGGCGATCTCGACAATATCGTCCTCAAGGCTTTGCAGAAAGAGCCCGAACGCCGTTACACATCCGTCGAGCAGTTTTCCGAAGACATCGCCCGCCATCTCAAAGGGCTGCCGGTTTTCGCTCGGCCTGACACTTGGAAATATCGTGCCGAGAAATTCGCGGGACGCAATAAGCTCTTTGTCGGGGCGACGGCTCTTGCGTTTGCGATACTCGTCGCCGGAATTGCGACGACGGCGTATCAGGCCCGCATTGCAAACATCGAGCGTGCTAAGGCCGAGGCTCGTTTCAACGACGTGCGAACTCTCGCAAATTCATTCATGTTCGAGATAAACGAAGAGATCATGCGCAGCCCTGTGAAAGCTCGCGAACTGCTCGTCGCTCGTGCTCTCGAATACCTAGACAAACTCGCCGCTGAATCCGCCGGCAATATTGAACTCAAATCCGAACTTGCCTCGGCTTACGAACAGATCGGCGAGGTTCAATCGGAGCTATTCCGTCCTTTCGCGGGTAAAACCTCGGAGGCAGTTTTGAGCCAGCAAAAAGCTCTAAAGCTCCGGCATGAGATCTACGCCGAAAACCCTTCGGCGGAACATGCCACAAGCGTCTCCGCTAGCTACCAAAAGGTCGGCAACGTTCTACTAACAAGCGGTAAGATCGGTGAGGCTCGCGACAATTACCGTCAGTCGGTCGAGTTGCTAAAGCCGCTTGTCGCCGCGGAACCTGCGAAGACCGATACCCGCCGCCAGCTTGCCCGCAGCTACGCCGCTCTCGGCCAGTCTATCGTCCGGAGCGGCTCGCTCGGCGAAGCTCTTGCAAACTACCAAGCCTCGCTCGAGATCTTTCAAGAACTCTCGGTGGAGTCGCCGGACGACAACCGTGCCATACGCTCGGTCGGAATCGTCTTGTCGTACATCGGTTTCGTGAAGATGGAAATGGGGCAGTTGAACGAGGCTCTCGCGGATTACAAACAGTGGCTCGCGATCGAGAAACAACTTGTGATAAACGAGTCGAACAACATTGATTTCCGCCACGACCTCAGTAGCGCACACACGTGGCACGGCGTCGTTTTGAGCGAGCTTGGCAAGATTCCCGAGGCCCAAGACGATTTTCGCGAAGCGATCAAGATACAAAACGCGATATTCGCCGCCGACAGAGAAAGCGTCGGCGCAGCGTATTCGCTGGCCGATTGTCATCTGGAACTTGGCAAAGCGATGGCTCGCAACAAACTCGCTGACATTGCGATCGAAAATCTGACTATCGCTCTCAACAGCTACCGCAGCATTTTTGCCAAAGATAGCGAGAATCTAATGATGAAACATCGCATCGCGAACGCCCAGCGGTTTTTGGGCGACGCGTATGTGCAGAAAAACGACCTTGCTCGTGCGTCAGAGAATTACGAACAGGCCCACGCGGTCTTCGTCGAGATCACGAACTTCGATCCGCTAAACCTCGACTGGCAACAGGACCTCGCGATGACCTACACACGCCGCGGCGAGATCACCGCCGCAAAAAAAGACACCGCCGCCGCTCGTTCAAATTTCCAAAACGCACTGCCGATCTTCGAAAAACTAGCCTCAACGGTTCCCGACAACGCCACACGCCGCTCCGAACTCGACCATATTAAAAGGGTGCTTTTCGAACTAGATACCTAACGCCTTTTTCATCCTGCTGACGCCCTCGGCCATTTTCTCTTCGGTGTTGCAGAATGAAATGCGCAAGAAACCTTTGGCTTCCTGGCCGAAGGCGACACCTGGAACGGTCACGACGCGGTTTTGCAGGCATTTTTCAGCTACTTCGATATCGTCGCCAAGCGAGCGAACGTCGAGCATTGTGTAAAAAGCACCTTCCGGCGAGGTTGCATACAGGCCCATTTCCGTTTCGAACAATTTGACCAGAAATTCGCCGCGAGATCTGTACACTTCGCGAGCATGCTGTTTCGCAGCTTCGGCCTCCGGTGACCAACCAAGGAGAGAAGCCTTCTGCGTGATCGTCGAGGTACAAACTGTCGTAAAGCCATGCAGCACTTGAATCGCATCGATGATCTGCGGGTCGCTGCACGCCGCCCAACCGAGCCGCCAACCGGTCATCGAGAGCGATTTTGAAAGCCCGCTGACGATGATCGTACTATCGTAAAACTCACTCGCCGAATGCGGACGCTCGCCGAAATAGAGATCGCTGTATATTTCGTCCGAGATCAGCCAAATGCCCGTCCCGTCGAGTGCCGAGGCAATATCGCGGAGGTTTTGTTCGGTCAGGATCTTGCCGGTCGGATTCGAAGGCGAGATGACCACGGCTGCCTTTGTTTTATCCGTAATTTGAGATCTGAAATGTTCAATATCAAATCCAAAATCGTCATCCGCCGGCATTCGATAATAAACCGGCACGCCCTGTGCGATCCGTGTGCAGGCATCATAAGCCGGAAAACTTGGATCGGGCAGCAGCACTTCGTCGCCTTCGTCGATCACGCACATAAATGCGTCGGTCATCGCTTCCTGCGAGCCGCAGGTCACGACGACGCCCGTTCGAGGCAGATTCAGATGGGGATATTGCTCGGCGATCAGGTCACGTAATGCAGGAATTCCGGGGTGCGAAGTGTAGCCGTTCTGTTCGTCGCGGCTAATGCGGGCCGCCTCGTCACGCAGAAACTGCGGCGTCGGCAGATCAGGTTCGCCGAGACCGAAATTGATACTGTCGGGCAACGCCCGCTCAAAAAACTGACGAATGAGCGTCGGCTGCAAGCCCTGCATTCGTCGCGGCAATGTAAATCCTGTCGCTTTCTGTGCCGGCATCATTGCTTGTTTTCTTCCTCAATACCGTTATCTTCCAGATCTTCACGTATCTCGCCGACCTCGACGTTGAATTCGCCCTCGGCCTGAGCAAGCGGGTCGGCGTTTATGACACCGGCCAGCGACTCGATCTCGCCGATGATCTTTTGACCCAGGCCGGTAATATTCTCTTTGAATGTATGTTTGTTCTCTGTTTCGTTTTCGGCCATGTTTGGTTCCTCTGTATCTATCTTAGACAATTTCCCTGCTTAGTTGAAACGCGTGGATCCGGCGTAACAGTCAGGGTGGGACATCGATCATACTTCGTTCGGTGTAAACCTCTCTAAATACTACGGTTACACGCTTTGCACGGATCTCGCTGTCCCGCTTGTCCCGCCGTTGTCCCGCACTTGTCCCGCAGTCTGCAAACCTGCGTAAATATTGCGTTTACATCACTTACAGTCACATTTTGCGATCTGTGCGGCAAGTTTTCAAAAAAACGTAAGACGATATAAGACAGCTCGCAATCTACCGAAATTACAACCAGGAGTAATAGTCTCGGCGGTTCAAAGTCTATCACATTATTGCACACATATCAATAGATTTTATCTATGCAACAACTCCCAAGGTCAGCGGCGGGCCGCAAAATCAATAAAGCCGGTTCGCGGGTCGGCGGACAGAAGGCGGACATTGACCTTTTGGCCTACGTCAAGCCCTTGCTCGCCTTGTTCGATACGGCCGTCGACCGGCGGCCTTAGAATACGGGCGAAAGTGCCACTTGGCGTAATGCCGGTGACGATCGCCTCGAAATTCTCGCCAATGTGCCGCTGCATAACGGTCGCGGCGACGATCTTTCGCATCTTTCGCTCGACCTTTCGGGCTGCCTTTTCCTGGTTATTACAGTGGTTTGCGATGGATTCGATCTCTTCAGCCGAATACGGCGGCGGTTGAGCCGATATCACGGCTTTAACAAGCCGCTGGACGACGATATCAGTAAAACGGCGGTTCGGGGCTGTCGAGTGGGCATAGTCACGAACAGCAAGTCCAAAATGTCCGCCGGTGTCCTCGCCCGGCCGTTCAACTACGTATTCACCGCTGCCGATCAGTTTAACGACGGAAAGCGACAGATCGGGAAAATGCTCGGGGTCGGCGGCCCTGCGTTTCGCGAGAAACTCGGCAAGTGCCGGCTGGTCCGGTTCCGCCGGTAAATTCTCGCCGTATTCCGCGGCGATGCGGACGATGCCTTCCCATCGGGCCGGTGTTTTTACGACCCTTCGAAGCGAAACCGAGCCGTGAGCCTCAAGGAATTCGGCCATTTCGACGTTTGCCGCGACCATGAAATTCTCGATCAGTTTACGGGCAGAATTTGGTTGGACCGAGACAATGCCTCTGACCTCGCCATTCTCCATCACGGCCGAGGATTCGATAGATTCGAATTCGAGAGCTCCCTTTGCACGCCGATAGGCCGCAAGACGCTTGGCGGCCTCGCGCTGAAGTTCGATCTGGCCCTGCAATTCCGGCAGACGCTGCAGGTCTTCGGGCGCTTCTCCATCGTTGTCGAGAAAATCGCCGATCTTTTCGTACGATAGTTTCCCCTGATTGCGGACCAACGCCCTGTAGAATGTGCTTTCCGGCACATCGCCGTTTTCCTTGACGGTCATATCGGCAACGACCGCGAGCCGATCGAGGCCTTCGTTGAGCGAGGACATATCGGTCGAGAGCTCTTCAGGAAGCATCGGAAATATCATGCTCTCGGTGTAAACCGTCACCGTGTTTTGTGCGGCATGCATATCGATAGGCGAATACAACGGGACAAGGGCGTCAACGTCGGCGATACCCACAAGCACGCGAATATCGCCGTTCGGCAGCCTTTCGGCCCATTCGATCTGATCCAGATCGCGCGAACTCGCGTTGTCGATCGACGACCAAAGCAGCGAACGCAGATCCTTTATCGACGGATCGATATTAGGTTCACCCGCATTTTGAATGGCATTCATCTGATCTCGAACTGCTGCCGAGAATTCCGGCTCAAAGCCGTTGTCGATCATTGCCTGATGTGCTTTCTGCCGCAGCCAGCTTCCATGATTTTGATCGTTCATCTATTTTTCTTCACTATCTATTTGCTCCCACCCGTTTGCCCCTTTTTCGTAGGAACTCTGTTTCGAAAACTCAAATCCGACGCCGTGCGAATTACATTCGAATCGCTCAACATACAATTTCGGCCGGCAATAACGGATAAGATTAAATGAATTTGACTCGCCCCTTACCCTTGCCGATGCGGCGGTGCCTGCCTGAACGAGCAGTGCTGTTCGGCCTCCGGCGAGCTGATATCGAGCCGCAGTCGTGTCCGTATTACTGACGTGCAGGTGGCCCGCGAGAAATAGGTCCCCGCCAAGATCTGCGATCTGCGGCATCGCCCGTTTTGCCCTGCCCACGATCAGATTATCACTAAATCCCGCGGGAATATCGAACGGATGATGTGTCACGATCACCATCAGTGCCTCCGAATTATGGCCCGCCATCAACCTGCGAACATTCTTTACCTGTTCGTCGTTGATCCGCCCGCCCTTGAACGTGAGCGAGCGGGCCGTATTTACGCCAATGACCCCAAGTTCCTCGTCGAAATACGCCGGATTGAGATCGTCGCTGATGTAGCTTCGAAAGCGGTCGAGACCGCGAATGAAACGGTGGTAGACATTGTAGAGCGGGACGTCATGATTACCGGGCACAACGATCTGCGGCTGCGGCAGACGATCCAGGAATTGCCTCGCTTCGCGAAACTCACGGGGCTTTGCCCGCTGCGTCAGGTCGCCCGAAACCACTACAATGTCCGGTTCTAATTCACGGACCTTTTCGACAAGTCGGTCGACGACCGTCGGGTCGGCGGTTCCGAAATGAATATCCGAGAGATGGACGATCTTACGCATTTTCCTCCGTTTTGGCAGCAGGGACGATCACACGCAGGGCATGGGGCAATATTTTGTATCGCAGCGGCGTATCGACCAATTCAACCTCGCCGTCAAAGGCAACGTGCAGGCGTTGTCGCCTGGTCTGGATCGTCACGGACTCGGTCAAAACCTCTTCAAAATCCCGCCATTGTCTGACCGTGCCCGTGATCGTGCGAAGCAGCAGGGCGATCACGCCCAAACGCCCGCCGCGATGCAGAAAATATATGCTCAGCTTGCCCTTACCGAGCGCCGGACGGCGGCCAATATTATAGATCTCCATCTCGTATTCGTTGTTCCCGACAAAAACGAATGGCGTCTTGCGCAAGAACAACCTGCCGTTCACAAAGATCTCGACCTTCAAGAACGGCGACAGCCGGAACATACGTAACGTGGCCCAAAACGCAGCACTCCATTTGCCGCGGCCCAAACGATGCTGTTGCTGCTCACGCTTTCTGACCATCCGCGGATAAAGGCCGATGCTCGAATTGTTGATGAAAATGCGCCCGTTGACCTCGGCGAGATCGATCTCGGCGGTATGGCCGGCGGCTATGACACGGACGGCCCCGTCAATATCCTTCGGGATGCCAAGGTCCTTGGAGAAATTATTGAGCGTTCCGAGCGGAAGAACGCCAAAAGTTTTGCCCGAAGCCGCAACGATCGCAGCGACCGAACTGATCGTGCCGTCACCGCCCCCGGCCACTATTATCTCGGCATCGCTGTCAACTGCGGCATTTGTCAGCTCCGCGATCTGATCGCCCGACCTCGCGAGACGAATATTCGCCTCTATGCCGCACGCGGCGAACTGGTCCGCCAAAGACCGCTCGGTCTCGTCCTCGACAAAACTCCCGCCGCTGGCGTTAATGATTACTTCGATCGGCGGCATACGATAAAAGTTAACACATAGAGTTCTAAGCAACGTAACCTGCGGCACCTCGAAAACCGCAAAACATTGACTTGCCCCAAATATAAGCGATATGTTTAAGGGAAATAACGATCGGACCAAACCGTGCGTAACACACTATTGAATTATGAAAATCAGAAATAACTGCAAGCTCTTTCTAGCATTGGTTTCGATCTTTATATCGGCTGCGGTCGTGTTTGGTCAATCTGTCAACGTTATCGAACCGACCGGCGTCCGATCCACCGAACGACCGGCCGGCTGCGGCGACCAATGGGACACGACCTTTACGACCAACGGAGCAGATGATCAGGTAAACGCGATAGTTCCGGACGGGACAGGCGGCTTCTATATCGGTGGTGAATTCGACTCGGTTCAGGGTAGTCCCGCGGTAGGCATCGCCAGATGGAACGGGTCTTCTTGGACAGCTCTCGGTTCTGGTATCAACGGTCAAATTAACGCCATCGCGGTTTCCGGCAATGATGTTTACGTGGGCGGCGATTTTAACGTCGCGGTCACCGGCGGAATGGCAAGAAACGTCGCGAAATGGGACGGCAGCACATGGACGCCCCTCGGAGCCGGCCTCGGTGGCGGAACCCATACAGTCCGTTCTGTAGCAGTGTACGGCGGCGAAGTTTTCTTCGGCGGAAGTTTTAACACCGCCGACGGTTCCCCGGCGTCGGGCATCGTCAAATGGAACGGGACCGCTTATTCCGCCCTGCCAATTGCCGCCGGTGAGATCAGATCGCTCGTCGTGAACGGCGGCAATCTCTACGTCGGCGGAAACGTCGCACTAACTCCCGGACCGGGCATCGGCATCCTCAAATTCGACGGAACAACGTGGTCCGATTTCGGCACGGCAGCGAACACGATAATAACCTCGATCGCGTTCTCCGGTAATGATATGTATGTCGTCGGTGACATCCGGCTTACGGGACAGCAAAATTCCCACGTTGCCAAGTTTGACGGGACCGCGTGGACGCGGATGGGTTCATTCTCGAGCGGGATCATGAATGCGGTGGCGGTGAACAACGGCGAAGTCTACGCGGGCGGATCGATGGACGGCTTTAACAACATTGCACGATGGAATGGCACGAGTTGGTCAGCCCTCGGCTCGGGCATTAACGGCGGCACTAGCATCAGCGAACGCGTCATGGCCCTCGCGAGTATCGGCGGCACGCTTTACGTCGGCGGAAATTATACGACCGCAGGCGGACAGGGAGCTCGAAACATTTCAAAATACGCGTCCCTGATCTGGACGCCGTTCTCCGGGACTGGTTTAGATAGCGCCGCGAATGCGATCGCGGTCTCAGGTAACGATGTTTATGTCGGGGGCTCATTCACATCGGCCGGAACGATAACCGCAAACGGCATCGCAAAATGGAACAGCCTGACAAACACATGGACGACACTTGGTAGCGCGGGAACGCCATTGAGTATCAACGCGATCGCCGTCGCCGGCAGTAAAGTCTATGCCGGCGGCTCGTTTTCAAATATCAGCGGCACATCGGCAAATAACATTGCGGTTTGGAACGGTACTGCGTGGGCACCGCTAGGCACAGGAATAACCGGTGGTAATGGCAGAGTCAGCTTTATTATCGTTCGCGGAGATGACGTTTATGTCGGCGGAGACTTTGCTACGGCCGGAGGCGTTGCGGCGAATCGCGTCGCAAAATGGAACGGCACGGCTTGGAGCGGCTTAAATTCAAGTCATATCCCGACCGCCGTTACCGGAATGGCGTTTATGGGCGACGACCTTTATGTCACCACCGGTACCACGACCATCGCAAATCCGGCTTACTTTTCGAAATATGACGGGACAACCTGGACGATGCTCGGCGGTGCCCTCGGAGACCGCGGGGTTAGCTCGGTCGCGGTCATTGGTTCGGACGTTTATGTGGGCGGAGGGTTTGATTCGATCAACGGAGTGACCGTCAATCGCATTGCAAAGTGGAACGGCTCGTCCTGGTCCGCACTGGGCGGCGGCCTTCCCCCGGCAAGCTTTGGGATCGGCGGCCCCAGGCTCTCAGTTGCCGGAAATGACCTGATCGCAACCGGTGATTTCACGACGGCTACAGGCGGGCCGGCCAATCGGATCGCCAGATGGAACGGAACGGCCTGGACAGGCTTCGGCACCGGACTGAATGCAAACGGCAGTGCTGTCGTCGCTGCGGGCGGCGATATATTTGTCGGCGGACCATTCACGACCGCGGGCTGCAATCAGTCACCGTACTTTGCTCGTTGGCGTGAAAATGTATGGAACGGCGGCACCAGCCCTGACTGGCACACAGGCGCAAATTGGGGCAGCGGTACTGTTCCGGCCGCCAATTCGGGCATCAGCATCGGTGCGAACGACGTGTCGATCACGTCGGCAGATGTGACCGTGAGCAGTCTGATCGTCACGGGCGGCCGCAGCGTGATAATCGGTGCGGGACGCACGCTCACGGTGACCGGCAACCTAGACCTAAGCAGCGGTTCGATCGCGGGGCCGGGAACCTTGGTCGTAAACGACATTAGTTTGAACAACGGCAACATAACCGGACTCGCCGGAATGACCGTTAACGGAAACTTATATCTCACAAGCGGATCGATCGCGGGCAGCGGCCCTGTTGCGATTACGTCGTGTCGGATTTCCGCTCTCGTCGGCGGCAATTCCACCTCATTTATTAATTCGCCTCTTACGAGATGCGTGAACCGTTCCGGAACATTTCGGTTCCCCGTTGGCTCAAACGGTGTTTATGCCCCTGTTGAACTCTTAAATATCACGGGCACGGCCAACTTTACGGTCGAGCCAAAAACCGGTGCCTATTCAGGCACTGCGGCAGGACTTCCGTTAAATCGGCTCCAGCGTTGGTGGAATACGACCAACGGCGGTATTACCATGGCCGATCTTGTCTTCAATTATTCTGATCCTGAGGTCGTTGGCATCGAAGGCCGTTACAGGGCGTACCGCATCAACGGAGGACTTGGGGAACTCGTACCTACGATGCTGAATATTGCGACAAACCGGGCGACAGCAGCAGGCTTGACCTCATTCGGGGCATTTACGCTTGCCGAAGGACCGCCGACCTTTGAAACGCTAAAGGGCCGTATCACCACCCCGCAGAACCGGAAAGCAGACCGTGTGATCGTTACGTTGACCGATCAGTCAGGCAATGTTCGGTACGCTCTCACGAACCCGTTCGGTTATTATCGTTTCCTTAATGTGGAAACCTGGAAGACTTACATGATAAGGCTGCAGTCAAAGAAATATACATTTGCACAGCCGGAACGGACCTTGGAGTTTGTTGACAGCAACCCGGACGTTAACTTTGTCTCGACCGATCATTAACGAAGATAGTCTTCGAGCTTGGTCGAGGCATCGGTCTTGTCGTCGCGGTATTTGACGATGATCGGGCAATAGATCGAAAGTCCGTTCTCCTTGCCGAAACCGCTTGAGACCGCACGCGAACCCTGGACAACGACAGCTCCAGCAGGGATCTCGAGCGGTTTTTCGCCGTCAGATTTGATAACGCGGCCGTTTGGCAGGTCAAATACCGGTGTGGACCGTGTGAGTATTACGCCGCTGGCCAGAACAGCTCCTTCGCGGACTATCGTCCCTTCGTAAACACCCGTGTTCCCACCGACCAGAACGTCGTCCTCGATAATTACCGGCACGGCGCCAACCGGTTCGAGCACGCCGCCGATCTGGGCGGCCGCGGACAGGTGAACGCGTTTGCCGATCTGTGCACATGATCCGACAAGCGCATGGCTGTCGACCATAGTTCCCTCGTCAACGTAAGAACCGACGTTGATATAAGCCGGCGGCACGACCACGACACTCGGCGCCACATAGCTGCCGTCCCTGATCGCGGAGCCGCCCATCACGATCCTGACACCGTCCTCGAGCGTCATCGGGCGCAGCGGAAACGTATCTTTGTCAAAAAACTGCAGCGTCTCTGTCGGCTTGGACATCTCGACGATTTTGCCCATGCGGAATCCGAGCAGAATCCCCTGCTTGACCCACGCGTTCGCGTTCCATGTTCCGCCGGCGTCTTTCTCCGCAGAACGTATCTCGCCGCGCCGCAAGGCGGTCTTAAAATCCTCGTACACAGCGGTCATCGGTCGAAAACTCGGTCTGAGCGAACAGTGCAGTTATTTTTTCCTGTAGAGTCATGTCTTATTTTCTAAATTTATTGTAGATAAACGCCGCAACGGGCCAAATAACTATCTCGAGCGGTATCCAGATGTAGATCGCGAACTCGTCCAACTTCGCATATGCCGAATCGAAGCCGGAATCAACGAGATACCACATTGTCCCAAAGGCGGCGAGGTTCACCACCATTAGTATCGCGGCAACAGCAAAGTAACCGAACGCCGCGTGCTTCTTAACTCCGCCAGCTTTTACAGGGCCTCGAAAGTTGGCGACAAGTACACAGATGATACCGGCGACAAAAAATACCAAGGCCGACCAAAAGAAAACGACCAATGCCATCAGCCCGGAAAGATCAAGATCGAACATACTCAATTTATTCCCCGCCGGTCCGGCGGCACTCGGCTACGACGACAATTTGAGTCCGGCCATCACTTCGCGGAGTTTTTTCCTCGCGGCTTCGGACACAGGCACAAGCGGCAAGCGCAGGTTCTCTTCGAGCAAACCCATTTCCTTCATCACAAATTTGCATGGTGCGGGCGACGACTCGATAAAATTGGCCTCCATCAACGGCAGGATCTTGTAATGGATCCTGCGGGCGAAGTGAAACGAACCATTCAGTGCGTGTTCGACCATTTTTGCGGTTTCCTTTGGGATCTCGTTGGAGCAAACAGACACGAGGCCGTCAGCTCCGAGTGCGATCAGTGGGATCGTCGAAGCATCGTCGCCGGAAAATACCTTAAATCCTTTTGGACGGCCGTTAATTATGTGCGAAACCTGCGAAAAGTCGCCGGATGCTTCCTTTGTCGCGACGATGTTGTCGAATTTCTCAGCCAGACGCAGCGTGGTCTCGGCAGAGATGTTCGACGCTGTTCGCGACGGAACGTTGTACAGCATGATAGGAAAGCCCTTTACCGATCGAGCGATCTCGCTAAAGTGGGCGAACATTCCATCCTGCGTCGGTTTGTTGTAATACGGAGCGACGACAAGCGCCGCGTCGGCACCGGCTTCCCTCGCCCGGCGGGTAAAATCGATCGTCGCGGCGGTGTTGTTGCTGCCGGTTCCGGCGATTACGTGAGCCTTTAGACGCTTCGCGATCTCCACCGTCATTTTGATGACGTGCAGACGCTCGTCCGCCTCCATCGTCACGTTCTCGCCGGTCGTCCCGCACGGCACGAGCAATTTCACGCCGCTCTTCACTTGCCGTTCGACGAGTTTTTTAAAACACGCGTCATCGATCGAACCATCCTTCTTAAAAGGCGTAACAAGCGCCGTCGCACAACCTGTCAACCAATCACTTTTCATACTTGCCCCCATAGGATCGAGATAAGTATATTCCCAAGCACGCTATGGAACAAATTTACTTGTTCGTAAACGAAACGGTGCTATAATTCGCCTGTTCTGAACCAAACAAAACCTATGAAAATACTACTTATATCGTGCGTCGCCGTGGTATTGCTACTCGCGACCGATTCATTCGCTCAAAAGGCTTCGACAATGCGCGTCTGCGGCGATCCATCGGCTGCGTGCACAAAACGGGCCGTGTTCAAGGACGAAGACCTTCCGTTCGAATTTACCGGAAGCAATGTGGTGTCTGAGACGGCTCCGTTCTACGTGGTGATCGTCAAGAGCGTAAAGCTTGCCGAAGGCGCTGACTGCGAAAAGACGCCGGCGGATTTCGACCGTGAGAGCCTGCAGTGGAACTTTCTCAAGAACAAGGCATTCATTGCACGCGGATGCTATTCGATCCAAAACAATTTCTATACAAAGCTCGGAACCAATGTCATTGCCCTCGCCATCTATGCGGGCACGACCAAGGCCGAGGCCGACCTGTTCCTGAAAAAAGTGAAGTCCACCGAGTTCGTCGATGCGAGCGATGCGTATCTACTTCGGATCACGACGGGATTCAATGGTACTTAGTCGCGGTCGCTTTGTAAGCGTCTGTTTTTCATTTGTCCTGCTCGCGGGCTGCTCGTATAGTTACCGGCAGCCTGTCGGCTCGATCGTGCCGTCGCCGACGCCGGTGACTTCCAGAACATTGGCTGACAGATTTTCATTTCCTGTCGGCGACGGTGCGATCCTTACTCAGGCAAAAGATAACAAGGACGACTGGTACAACGCTCTCGAATTCGGAGAGAACGCACATCTCGGCGAAGATTGGAACAAGAATACCGGCGGCAACACCGACTGCGGCGAACCGGTTTATGCTGCTGCCAATGGCGTCGTCACTTATGCCGCCGACGCCGGAGTTGGCTGGGGAAATGTCATTATCGTCGAACACACACTGCCGTCCGGCGACAAGGTGCAGACGCTCTACGGCCACTTGATCGAGATACAAAAAAGCGTGGGCGAGGTAAAAATTCGTGAGCAAATAGGCAAAGTCGGCAACGCCAACGGCCGCTACCCGTGCCATCTGCACTTCGAGATCCGCACCGCCAATTGCCCCGACTGGAACAAAGCCGGCGGCGGCTACGCCAACGACAAAACGGGCTGGACCGACCCTTCGGACTTTATTTATGGACGCCGCTGAGAAACTTTTCTAGTTTCTGGGAATCAAGTAGTCCGTCCGTCCGCACGCCCGAGCAAATATCGAGTCCGTAAGGCCGGACCGAGTCGATGGCTTCGCGAACGTTGTCGGGATCGAGTCCGCCCGCGAGGAAAACGGGCTTGCCGCAGGTCTCGACGATCCGCCGCGACAACGACCAATCGTGCCGCCGCCCTGTTCCGCCAAGCTCTTTTATTTCTAATGACGGATTCCCGCTGTCAAGCAGTATCGCGTCCACAAACTCAGCCAGTTCGGCCGCTTCGTCCACCGACCGCTCGCCCGTCACATGCACGACCCGCACCAACTTCACATGCGGCAAGGCCTCGCGGATCGGCGCATAATCGCGTCCATGCAGTTCGTCGACGATCTGAATAGTATTCGTCTTAGTTCGCTGATGATGCTTGATAATTCCCTGCGGCGTCTGTTCGGACGTCAGTAAGAACGTTGCGATCGGCGGCGGCACGGACCTGGCAATGCGATAGATCAATTCATCAGCGATCGGCCCCGGCCCGGAAGGCATCTTCCCGACAAGCCCAATTGCGTCCGCCCCGGCATCTATCGCTAACGCAGCCTCGCTCTCGCTAGAAATACAGCAGATCTTTATTCGCGGCAAAGCCATAATCAAACAGGATCAACAGGACAGGCAGGATCAGAGATATCTTGTCCATCCTGTCTATCCTGTTTGAATGATTTCATCTAGAACATCGGTGAATTCGTAAAAGCCCGTCTTCCCGGCGATCCATTCGGCGGCCAAAACAGCACCGGACGCGAAGCCTTCGCGGGAGCGGGCGGTGTGTTCGAGCAGGATCTGGTCCGCCGCACCGTCGAAACCGACGCGGTGCGTGCCGGGAATGTTACCGGCCCGCGTGGCCGCGACTGCAATATCTTTGTTAAGGTGCTTCTCGACGATGCTCTTGATCTTGAGGGCAGTGCCCGAGGGCGAATCTAACTTACGGGAATGGTGTTGCTCTTCGATAAACGCCTCGTACTCGGGGAATTTAGCAAAAACCTCAGAGGCGTACTCCGCGATCTTGTAGAACAGGTTCACGCCGATCGAGAAATTGGCCCCGAACACCAAACTTCCGTTGCCGGCACTGACGACATGCTCGATCTCGCCTCGCTGTTCGTTCCAACCAGTCGTCCCCAAAACCACGGGAACCCTGGCCATCACGCAAGCCTCGACATTTCGCCTTACGGCCATCGCAACCGTAAAATCGATCGCCGCGTCGCAGCCCTTCAACTTTGCCGCAACCTCGCCGGGAAACGAATTCGCGTCCTCGTCATCAATGATCACCCCGATCTCATGCCCGCGCCCAGCCGCAACGCGCTCGATCAGCTTCCCCATCGCTCCGTAACCTATTAAAGCAATCTTCATATCTGTAGTTTTGAAAAAGGATCAGGAAGAAACTTAACCGCAGATGAACGCGGATGAACACAGATAAGAAAAAAAAGGAATGCCCAACGGTTTCATATATCGGCGTTTATCTGCGTCCATCTGCGGTTAATTCCTTTTTACTTCCTCGCGAACATGTCACTATGCGGTCAAAAGTCTTTTCACCAACGCCACGTACAATTCGACCGCCGTTTCGAGGTCTTTTTTTAACACGAACTCGTCTTTCGTGTGAGCCACAAGTATCGACCCAGGCCCGAGCAAGAGCGGCTGACCCCATATGCCCAGGTGCGGGATGTCGGTGGTGAAACGCACGACCTTTTGTTTGAATCCATCGACCGCCAGCATTTTGACCGGCAGGCTGTAAGACATGATCTCGAGTTCGCCACGATCGCGGATGAGATTTTCGAGGGCGTCGCGGATCGGTTCCATCGGTGTCGTTAGGCGAATGAGAATTCCACATTCCGCGTGCGGCGGAATGACGTTAAGAGCGATGCCGCCGTCGAGCGTTGCGAGATTGACCGTCGTCTCGCCAAAGAACTCGTCGTTTGGAAATTTCGTATGCCGAACGTCCTCAAGTATATCCAGCAACTTTTCGATCGCGGAATCGCCCATCTCAGGATAGGCCGAATGCGCGGCTTTGCCGCTTGTCTTTATTTTTGCCCGAAACGCTCCCTTTGAACCTATCGCGAGGTCGTTGTCGGTCGGTTCGCCGTTGATCAGATACTCGCACTTCGCCGCCAAAGGATGGTCATTCGCGACCTTCGCTCCGGTCGACGCACGTTCTTCCTCGACCGTGTAGAGCAATCCGATATCCTCGATCCCATCTCGACGCAGCAATTCGGCGGCCGTGATCTGCGCTGCAATTATGCCCTTCGCGTCGCACGAACCGCGGCCATATATCTTCTCGTCGTCCTCCGCCGGAGCAATAAACGGCGGCACCGTATCCATATGCGTCGAAAGCCAAACGCGAGGCGTGTCGTTCAAATAGGCGATGATGTTGTTTTGAGTGTCGGTGACTTTTTGTAACTCTACTGTCCACCCGAGCGACTCGAGATGATCACGCAGCCAAAATCCAACAGCTTCCTCATCGCCGGAAATGGACGGGATCGACATCAGTTGTTTTGTTAGTTGAAACAGCTCCATCATGTTCTTTTCTTCAAACCTATTGTGTAATTACGAATTACTAATTATTCATAAGACTGAAGAACTGCATATGCAGCTTCTTGATCACGTCCGCAACTTCATCTTCTTTGATCACAAATGTCAGGTTCACACTCGAGGCCCCATGCGAGATGAGTGCAACGTTAACGTCTTTGATCGTCGAGAAAACCTTAGATGCCAAACCGGTCGAAGCTCGGAGTCCTTCGCCGACGACGCAGATGACGGCGTAGCCGGGATCGACCTCGACGTCGCCAAGGCGTTCGAGTTCAGTCACGATCTTGTCTAGTTCGGCGGTGTTGTCGAGCGTGAGGGCGATCGAAACCTCTGAGGTCGAGATGACATCGATCACGGTTCGAAACCGCTCGAACACCTGAAACACCGCGCTCATAAATCCGTAGCTGCCGAGCATTCGAGCCGACGAGATGCGCAAGATGGTGATGTTTTTCTTGTGGGCGATCGATTTGATCTTGTTCGGAGCCTCGGCACTGTCGGCACGCACCATCGTGCCGATCTCGTCTGGTTCAAATGTGTTGCAAACGCGAACCGGTATTGAATTATCCACAGCCGGCTTGATCGTTTTGGGGTGCAAAACCTTGGCACCGAAGTAGGCAAGTTCCGCAGCTTCTTCGTAGCTCAAGACCGGGATCGTCCTGGCCGAGTCGCAAATGCGCGGGTCGCACGTCATCACGCCTGTCACGTCGGTCCAGATCTGTAGCTCGTTCGCACCCAAAGCAGCGGCGACAATCGCGGCCGAATAATCCGAGCCGCCACGACCCAAAGTGGTCGTTTCGCCGCCGCGATTTGCCGCGATGAAGCCGCCCATGATCGGCACTTCGCCGGCGGCGATCAGCGGTTCGAGTTCGAGCCTGACGAGCTCGTTGGTCTCGTCGATCAGCGGTTGAGCGGCACCGTATTCGTCGTCGGTGACGATCAAACGGCGTGCATCGACCTGCCTCGTGTTCAGACCCTTGGCTTTCAAAACCTCCGCCAACAGCCGCGACGAAAGCTGTTCGCCGTACGAAACGATCGCGTCCTTGAGCATTGACAGCGGCAGCGAACGCCGGGAAACGCGGATCAGCAGATCAGCAAGCTCGCCGCGGGCGAATTCCAACTCGCCGTTAAATGCATTCGGAGTTCCGTCAGGGATGAATTGCCTGGAAACCTCGACGTGGCGGTCAAAATGCGGTTCGAGCGTGGCGATTGCTTCGGCGAAATCGCCTTTCTTTGCTACCTCGAATGCAGAAAGCAGAGCATCCGTCACCTTCGTCATCGCCGAAACGACTACGACCGGATGTCGTGCTATCTGCGTGGAAACGATATGAAAAACGCGCTCAAAGGCAGCCACGTCGCCGACCGACGTACCGCCGAATTTCATTACTGTTGGGCCTTGGCTGCTCAATGCGTTCAAATCGAATGAATCTAATCCAGCTAAGAAATATTCTACGATAGATTCGGCCGTTTCGCTTTCGCAACCGAGAAAAAAGCATTTGCGACCTTAAAAGGCGACAACCTCAGCTTGGCCGACACGGCCGATCGTCTGATATCCGAACAACTCAATGTCGGGCGTCAGATAGCCGTCTTTCACGGGCTCTTCGCGAACCAAATCGGTGCTCAGGTATTTTTTGTTGTCGTCGGAAAAAACGGTCGCGACTATCGCGTCAGCGCCGAGCTTTTCGAGGGCCATCAGGGCACCGAGGAAGTTCGCACCTGACGAAATGCCGACCGCCAAACCGAGATCGGCCGCCAGCTTTTGTGCCATTAAGATCGAATCGCCGTCGGAAACGGTTATGATCTCATCGAGCTTTGGCAGATCGCAGATCGCGGGGATAAATTCGTCGGAGATGCCCTGAATGCGGTGGCTGCCGACATTGTGGCCGACCGTTAACGTCGGTGATTCGGCGGGCTCGAGCGGGTGCATTTTGATGTCAGGGTTCTTTTCGCGAAGGAAAGCGGCCGTGCCCATTATCGTTCCGCCGGTTCCGACGCCTGCGACGAACGCATCCGGCTCAAAGCCGACCTTCTTCAACTGTGCCCAGATCTCGGGCCCGGTCGTCAGGTAATGAGCCTCAGCGTTCGAAAGATTTGAGAATTGATGCGGCAGGAAAACTCGTCGATGTTCGTATTTGAATGCATCCGCAAGCTCGATGCTGCCTACAAATCCGCCCTGTTCGTGGCTGACGAGCGTTACGTCCGCTCCGTAGCTCTTGATCAGCGAGATCCGCTCTTTGCTCATCCAATCAGGCATAAAAACATGCACCGGATTGCCGAATGCATGGCCGATCGCCGCGAAGGAAATACCCGTATTGCCGCTCGTCGCCTCGGCGATGATGTCGCCTTTGCGGATCTGTTCGTCGCGGTAGGCTGAGCAGATGATGTGTAGGGCCATTCGGTCCTTGATGCTCCCCGTCAGATTAAGGTGTTCGGCCTTGGCAAAGATCGTCCGGCGTTTGCCTTTGTAGTGGAAATGGACGGCGAGAAGCGGCGTATTGCCGATCAGATTTTCGACATAGCTCGAACTCGACGGGACGGCACTGAAATGATTTTGATATTCGGCAAGGCTTGAGGTATTCATATGGTTACTCGCACAAAAATGCTCGTAATAACTGCATATCACGCCGCGACAGCCTTCTCTGTGCTAAATGTCACAATTTGCGATCTAGCCGCAAAGAACAGCACCGCCGTTGATGTTTAGAATTTCGCCTGTGATGTGCCGCGACCAATCGGAAAGCAAAAAACAGATCGAAAGAGCGATGTCATCGGTCGTCGCGATGCGTTTTAGCGGTATCGAATCGATTACGCTTTGTTCGTAAACTTTGTCTTCAAAAACGGGCCGAACCATCGCGGTCTCGATCCAGCCGGGAGCGACCGCGTTGACGCGGATCTTTGGGCAAAGTTCACTCGCGAGGGCCTTTGTAAACGATATCTGGCCGCCCTTTGACGCGGCATAATTCGAATAGCCAGCCTCACCGCGTTGTCCGGCGGTCGATGAGACCATCACGATCGCCGCGGATGGTTGCTTTTTCATCGCCGGAACGCACGCCTTTGTCATCGCCCAGGCCGATTTTAGGTTGGTGTTGATGACCTTGTTCCAAAGCTCTTCGGACATGTCCTCGATCGCGGCACCATCCCAGACCCCGGCATTGCAAACGAGGAGATCGATGCGTCCAAAGCTCTCGAGCGTTTGCTTGGCGATCTCCTGAGCACCTGAAAACTCCGAAACGTCTGCCCTGACCGAGATCGCACCTACGCCTTTTTTCTTGCACATCTCGACCGTCTCAAAAGCCTCGGCGTCGTTGCTCAAATAATTGACCACAACATTTGCCCCGGCCTCTGCTAGCCGTAGGGCCGTCGCACGTCCAACGCCTCGCGAAGCGCCTGTCACGATCGCTGTTTTACCGGCAAAAAGGTTATTAGGAAGCTGAATTGTCGAATCTACCTGGCTCATATAGGTGAAATCTCAGATGCAAAGTTCGATATTAATCCCCGCTTTAAGATGAAATTCTCCGGCTATTGTTTGTGTATGAATTTATCTGCGGAATTGGCAGATTGCAAATCGCGCGAGTTTTGCGATGGCTGGAGATACAATTACTACCAAACATAAAATTACGCTTACAGACGTTGCGGCCGTTTCAATGGTAGCCGTGTTTCTGTATCTGCTGCTTTTCAAACTACCGTTCGCTCCATTCTATCTCGAGGACGACCATCTCATATTTCTCGACAATGCCGCCAGGATGTTGGGCGGCGAGCGTTTATATGCCGACTTTTTCCAGTTCTCTTTCCCGGGCGGGCAAGTGTTCTATTTGGTGCTGTTCGCGATATTTGGGGTCAAGTATTGGCTGCTGAATTCTGCTATCATCGCGGCTTGGTCGCTCACATTCTGGTTCGCCCTGCGCATTTCAAAGCGCCTGATCGACGGCCCGCTCGCTTATATGCCGCCGATGCTGTTCGCTTTTTTGGGGCTGCGGTGGTTCGGTCTTGACGGTTCGCACCGGTCGCTAAGCCCGATATTTGTTTGGGCGGCGTTGCTTCTGCTGCTTAAGGCACGAACACCGATCTTCCTTGCGATCGCCGGATCATTGTGTGCGGCATCTGCATTTTTCACCCAGCAACGCGGCCTCGTCGCTGCGGCCGCGATGGTCGTCTTTGTCGCCGTCGATAATTATTCTCGTTCTGCGTCGTTCAAGAAAACGGTAAAGGATGTCGCGATCATTGGCACGTCGTTTGGGTTAACACTCGCCGCCCTTTGCTCATATTTCATCGTGACGGTCGGCCTCGGCAACTTTCTCGCTTCGACGCTCGAATATCCTTCGAAATATTATCACTACGATCCGTCGAACAACCCCGGCGTCTTCCTTCGGCACCTTAGATACGCGTTCAGTTCCGAAGCGATGACGCTCGAATTTGTGCCTGCGCTGTTTTACGCTTTCGGCGTCCCGCTCGCATTGATTACATTCTTCGCCGTGTTTCTGCATTACCGAAAACAGCACGACTGGGAATTTTGGCGGGTTCCAATGCTGGTCGCGATCCTTGGGCTGTTTCTCGTTCTCTCGACGACCGCCCCGAGTCAGGTTCGCTATTTCCCTATCGCCATACCGTCACTTGTGCTGATGTTTTGGCTGGTGGACTTTTCCGGCGTACTCAAACGGTATCAGTTACTACTCGTCCGCGCGGCATGTTTGTGCTTGATCGCGGTATCGGTTTTCTTTGTAATCAAGGTTCAGCGTCGTGCTGATTACAAAGAGCTCACGACGGCTCGCGGCACCGTGATCTACGCCCAAAGCGATGCGATGGAACGCTACTCATTCCTGAACGAACACACTAAGCCCGGCGATTTTGTATTCGAGACACCTTTCCCTTATGTTTATTTCATGCTCGATCTGCGAAACGCATCGCGTTTTTCGCAGTTCGTTCCGTCAGAATACACGCGGCCAGAGCAAGTTTCCGCTGCGGTCAATGACCTCGAAACTACGCGTCCGCGCTATATTCTATGGAGCAGTAAAAATAACAAACCCGACGCCGAACGCCAAAAAGGCGACAATCTCGGGCCGCTCTCGAACTACATTTTGGAAACGTATGTGCCCGTCGACATGACAGACCGTACCGACAAACCCTCGATCGAGATCTGGCAGCGAAAGGGCATCGGCCTCGAACCTTAGTAATGCAAAATATTCTCGAAGATCAGCCTATCGCCTGGACACCGACGCCCGACGTAATCGAACGGGCGCAGCTTACAAAGTTCATGAAGCAAGTCGGCGTGACGACGTGGGACGAACTTTATGCGTATTCGATCAACGATGTCGAGATGTTCACCGCCGAGGTTTTGCGTTTTCTCGACATAAAATTCGATCCGCCATACGAAAAGCTGCTCGACACTTCAGACGGAATCGAATTCCCAAAATGGTGCCAAGGCGGCGGCCTAAACATTACCGAAATGTGCCTCGATCGCTGGCAGACAGACGAGATGAAAGACCATCCCGCGGTTATTTCCGACGACGAAAGTGGACGACCGCTTTCTACAAGTTACGAAGTACTTCTGGAGGAAGTTGAAGAAATCGCTTCTGGGTTGAGAGCCCTCGGCTTTGTAAAAGGTGATGCGATCGGTGTCCACTTGCCGATGATGCTCGAGACAGTCACTTCTCTTCTCGCCATCGGTCGAATCGGCTGTATTGCGGTTCCGGTATTTTCGGGTTATGGTGTCGAAGCGATAGCGAGCCGGCTCAATGCGGTGAAAGCGGTTGGCCTCATCACTTGTGATGGTTTTATGAGGCGGGGCAAAGTTTTCAACGCGTTGGACGTTGCTGTCGAGGCCGTGTCGCTTTGCTCCACCATCAAACATGTCCTTGTTTGCAATCGGACGATCCAACTTACGTGTCCATTTCCGTCCGATAAATTCATAGAGTTCGATGACTTAATTACCTTGGGCGAAAATTTCGAGACACGACCACTCGAACCAACCTCCGCCGAAGATCCGCTTATTATCCTCTACACCTCCGGCACGACCGGCAAGCCGAAGGGCATTGCTCATACCCATGCGAGTTTTCCGATCAAGGCGGCTCAGGATATGGCGTTTGGGACGGACGTCGGTAAGGACACGCGGATATCGTGGTACACCGACATCGGCTGGATGATGGGGCCGTGGCTGATCTACGGGGCGTTGATAAACGGTGCGACGATCTGTATTTACGACGGGGCACCTGACTATCCGGAGCCCGACCGAATGTGGGAGTTTTGTGCCAAACACAAGGTGGAAATACTTGGCATTTCACCGACGTTGATAAGGGCATTGTCGAACTGCGGCGACGAACTTCCAAAGAAGCACGATCTAAGTTCCCTGCGTGCATTTGCCTCGACCGGCGAGCCGTGGAATCCGGCTCCGTGGTGGTGGCTTTTCGAAAAGGTCGGCGACAGCAAACTCCCGATCATCAACTACAGCGGCGGCACCGAGATCTCCGGCGGCATCGTGATGGGCAACCCGCTCCTGCCGCTCAAGCCGTGCTCGTTCCCCGCTCCGTGTCCGGGGATGGACGTCGATATTCTCGATGACGAAGGCAATTCCGTCGGCCCAGGAAAGGTCGGCGAACTCGTCATCAAACAACCCTGGATCGGCATGGCACGCGGATTTTGGCAGGAGAAAGAACGCTATCTCGACACGTATTGGCGGCGTTTCAAAGATATTTGGGTCCACGGCGATTTTGCGATGCGGGACAAGGACAACCACTGGTTCATCCTCGGCCGCAGCGACGACACGCTAAAGGTCGCGGGAAAACGCGTCGGCCCCGCCGAGGTCGAAAGTTTATTGGTCGCTCATTCGCTCGTCACCGAAGCCGCCGTCATCGGCGTCCCCGACGAAGTAAAAGGCACCGCGATGGTAGCATTCGTAGTGCAAAATGATGAATACAGAATATCGAATATCGAATCGACGGAAAATGAAGATCCGACATTCGAAATTCGAAATTCGAAATTCGAAATTGAGCTAAAGGCTCTAGTCGCCAAAGACATGGGCAAACCGCTTGCTCCATCAAAGATCCATTTCGTTTCGGCTCTGCCAAAGACGCGAAATGCCAAGGTAATGCGGCGCGTGATCCGCTCGGCTTACCTCGGCGAAGATCCGGGCGACCTCTCGGCACTCGAAAACCCGCGATCCGTGAAAGAAATTCAACAGCTGCGCAAGTAACAAGTCCT
Organism: Acidobacteriota bacterium; assembly: GCA_016713675.1. Taxonomy (NCBI): domain Bacteria; kingdom Pseudomonadati; phylum Acidobacteriota; species Acidobacteriota bacterium. The sequence goes on along the minus strand of JADJOS010000001.1, from coordinate 2,225,016 downwards.
GCGATAGGTTTGTTACAATCCGACCTAATGGCGAAAGCGAAGCAAGTCCCTGCTATTAGCGATGCCGCCGATCCGTTTCGATGGGCAGCGGACGTGCTGCTGCTTCGATTTGACGAGGTCGTGAACTTCGGCGGAGCCGTGACTGTCGAGTGGAACGTCAATGCGGTCCACGACATGCGGGTTGCTCTCCGCCGCCTTCGAAGTGCCTTGCGGGATCTCAGCCCGATGATCGACGGTAAGTCGATAAGGCGTATCAAAGCGGCTCTCAAGAAGATCGCCGCAACTCTCGGCAAAGTTCGCGATCTGGATGTTGCGATCATCGCCATGGAGGGCCTATCAGTCGAAACCCGGAATGACCCAAACAAGACGGGCATCGACGCACTCATCGCCAAACTCAGAATCCAACGCGAAAACGGCCATGCCGGTATTCGGAAGACGTTCAAGTCGATCTCGGTCGAAGGTCTGCGAAACGGCTTTTTGCAGCAGATCGAAGGCCCGCGTTGCCGAAGGCATCTTTCCCGGCCCGCGGATCTTTTTGAGGTAGGCCGAAGTGTTATCGACACCCGACTCGATCTACTCTGTTCCGCTAGCAATGCACTTTTTACGCCGTTTGACGGGGCTCGGCTGCACGAATTGCGGATCGCTGCAAAGCGGCTTCGATACGCCCTCGAGCTTTTTGAGTCCGGATGGCCTGATAAGTACGGGGGATTCGTGAAAGAGATATCCAAGCTGCAAGCCCACCTCGGCGAAGTGCACGATTGCGATCTGTGGATCGACAAACTCTCGAGACGCCTTACTGAAAAAGACTCTCGAAAGATGGCAAAGTCACCGATCTCGACGGCCGCAGCGTGGCTTTTATCCAAATTTGTCGAGAAACGCGGAAGAGAATACGGCAAAGCTCTCGGCCTCTGGCTCGAATGGACCGCGAATGACTTTGTCGAACGTCTCCGAACACGGACCGCTGCACTCTAATTTGATGGTCGAATGCCTATTTCTAACGGCCGCGTCGTCCAAATGGTAACGCCTTACGCTTCGATTCGGACCCAAACGCTGCTGAATGCCGCGTTACCGGTCAGCTCATCGATCATGGCCTCGTCCGTCAGGTCGTTGATTGAAACGCCTGAATGTTCGGCGGCAGTGTCCAGTTTTACCCCTTTTCGGCCATGTCCGTATCCGTGCGGTATCGAGACCACGCCGGGGGCGATGTTGGGGGTGACCTCTACCGGCAGCTCGATCGAACCGACACGTGAATTCACATTCACGATCTGACCGTTTTCTAGTGACAGCTCTTTCGCATCCGCATCATTTATCATCAACGTGCAGCGATTCTTTCCTTTCATCAGCGTATCGCTATTGTGCAGCCACGAATTGCAGTCGCGCAGGTGGCGGCGGCCGATAAGGGCGAAAGGAAATTCGAGGTTTTTTGCGATCACAGCACTCTTTTTCAATCTATTCACATCTGCAACAAGCGACGCCGGTGCGATGTCGATCCTTTTATTTGCGGTCAACAGCCTTTCGGGCAAGCACGCCTGTAATTCGCCCAGATCGATGCCGTGCGGCGACTGCTTTAATTTGTCGAGCGGCATCTGATATTTGCCGAACTGCAAACCCAAACTCAATTTCAGCTCCGGCGGTTCGGGTCTATACGATTCCAGAGTACCAGTCAGCCGAGCGGTCAATTCCTGAAATATCTGCCAATCATAGCGAGCGGTCTCGGCCTTTTCGAACAGCGGACCGGAATATTTCGCCGTATTTCTGACGGCAAAGGTGTTAAAGACCACGTCGTAATGCGAACTTTCGAGATTGGTCACGGGCGGCAGGATGGTATTGGCGTGCCGCGTCGTCTCGTTTATGTAGAAGTCGATAGACACCATAAAATCGAGACCTTCGAGGGCACGGTCGAGTTGTCCGCCGTTCGGCGTGGACAGCACGGGATTTCCGCAGCTTGTTACAAGTGCCTTGATCTGGCCTTCGCCTTCGGTCTGCATTTCCTCGGCAAGAGCGGAGACCGGCAGTTCGCCCATAAATTCCGGTCGTTTCCTGACGCGGCTTTGCCAACGATCATGAATGCTGCCGCCCTTTGCCACCTGCAAAAGGTCGAACGCCGGTGCGGTGAACATCGCTCCGCCCGCACGGTCGAAATTACCGGTCAGGATATTGATCGCATTGATCAGCCATTGGCAAAGCCCGCCGAAAGCCTGCGTCGAAAGCCCGATGCGGCCATAGCAAACCGCACTTACGGCACTTGCAAATTCACGGGTCAATCGAACGATCTCCGCCGCCGGTATGCCTGTCATTTCTTCGGCCATTTCGGTTGAAAAGTCGTTCGAAACCGATCTGAGCGCTTCGATGCCGTCGGTAAAGTCATCCAACCTGTCGAGATCGATCAATCCCTCGCTAAAGAGTGTGTGAACCATAGCGAGCAGCAGGCACGCATCCGATGACGGTCTTATAAAAAAATGCTCATCCGCTACACGCGTCGTTTCGGTTCGTCGCGGATCGATCAACACGACCTTGCCTCCGCGTTTCTTGATCGCATTAAGGCGGTTGATGATGTCCGGCGAGGTCATCAGGCTGCCGTTCGACGCGAGCGGATTCGCTCCGAGAATTAGAAAATACTCCGTGCGGTCGATGTCCGGGATCGGGATCAAAAACGGATGACCAAGCATTGTCCAACTCGCGAAATGATGCGGCAATTGATCGACAGAAGTCGCCGAATAGTTGTTCTTCGTTCCGAGAGCTTTGAGCAGATCGCGGCTGTTGAGCATCGTGCCGAGATTATGGACCGTTGGATTGCCCTGATAAACGGCGACTGCATCGCGTCCGTATTTCGTCTGTGTCGCCGCCAATCGCGCTGCCGTTTCGTCAAATGCCTCGGTCCAACCGATCTCACGCCAGCCGTCCGCGGTCCGTTTAACGGGCATTCGCAGGCGGTTCGGGTCTTCGTAAATGTCGCGTAAGGCCAAGGCCTTCGGACAGATATGCCCACGCGAAAACGGATCGAGTTTGTCGCCCGTGATCGAGACGATCGCACCTTGCTCATGCGTGATCTCGATCCCGCAAATGGCTTCGCAAAGGTTGCAGTTACGATAGTGCTTTTCTTCCATCCGAACCTCGAATCACTGATCTTGCGTCTTGTCCCCTGAAAATGCCGGAAATCGCGGGATCCAACATTTGACGCTTCGCTTATATTCTTGATATGGAGCACCAAAGCGTCGAGCCAGGTCGTCCTCTTCGAGCGGGCGAAATATCAACTGCCAGACCAATGAACCCATCAACGCATATAGTGTGACAAGGGGCGAGCCTAGAAACAGTGCGACTGCTAAACCTTGCCCGACGCCGGAAACCGCCATCGGATTTCGAACAAACGCATAAGGGCCGCGAATAACCAGGTGTTTAGCGTGGTCGAGCGGCAGCGGCGTTCCCTTGCCGATCTTTGACATGACGATCGCCCCCCAAACGCCGAGCGAACTGATCGCCACAAACAGCACCGCGGCGAGCGGCCTCTGCAATGTAAACTGCAATCGCACTATACCGAGTTTGTCCTCGACGATAGCTATCAAATAGGGAAAAACAATTAGAATGACCGACCAAACGACGACGATCTGAGTCATTGTTTTGAACAATATCCAATTGGTCGAGTTTTCGGCCGCCTGGCGAAACATGGCCTTTTCAAATGAAAGACCTACTGCAAATACGCCGCTCCAGATCATCGCCGGAAACATCATGGTCACACCGAGCCAGCCGGCGTCGGTCATCCATGCAAAAGCGAGACAATAGACCGCCGCGTAGCTTACGGCTCCCGCAACAAACCACGACGCGATCCGCGAATACTCATGATCGCGCCAAGACAGAAACCCGGCCGCCAATGATCCGATACCTAAAAACGAGAGATCGGCCAGCCAAAACGCCATGAGCGACGTTTCCGATGACTTCTCTAATAAAAAATACTGCCGCGTCGATGGAACAAAAGAGAGCGTCGCCCACCAGGCGATGACAGCTATACCTTGTACCACAAAATAGATCGCGGCTGAATGTCGGACTTTCATAGAGCTTTAAGCCTGTGACTTTTGGCGACGGAAAAGAGAATTTTCGTTCATTACGCTAACTGAGATAGTATCGTACTAAGAACAAAGAAATTGCAGACATCAGTAACCACATCCATCCGTTTGGCGGCAATTGTATTCGCATAATGACAGAAATCAAAGCGATCAGCGAAAAGAACCTGCCAGCGATATGCCGCGAACTCGCCAGTTCGGACGAGCGTCTTGCCTATGTTCACAGCACTTACGGTACGCCGCCGTTGTGGGCACGGCCGACCGGTTATGCGACTTTGCTGAACATCATTCTTGAGCAGCAAGTGTCGCTAGCCTCGGCGAAGGCGTGTTTTGACAAACTCGCCGCTCATCTGGGCGACGTCACGCCCGATCGATTCTTAACTATCAGTGATGCCGATCTCAAAACTATCGGTTTTAGCCATCAAAAAACTACCTACGCACGCCATCTGTCCGAAGCGGTCATCGAGAAGCACATCGATCTCGATTCCATTCATTCCCTGCCCGATGACAAGGTCAAAGCCGAACTCGTCAAACTCAAAGGCATCGGCACCTGGACGGCGGATGTTTACCTGCTGATGGCGATGCTTCGGCCCGATGTCATGCCTCGCGGCGACATAGCTCTGCATTCCGCATATCAGAAATTGACAGAAGCCGACAACCGGCCCGGTTCGGACGACTTCATCGAAATTGCCGAACGCTGGCGGCCGTTCCGCTCCGTCGCGGCTAGGCTCCTTTGGCATTATTACTTGAGCGAACGCCGTGCAAGGAAATCAACCCCATAGAAACATAGGGCACATAGACTGACTTAAACCGCTCATCGTCCTAATGAACTATGTGTTCTAGTTTCTATGTGGTAAAAATAGTTCGATGAGGATCCTCGATGTCGGATGCGGAGCGAATAAGGCCGAAGGTGCGATTGGCCTTGATAACAATCCGCGTACCAACGCCGATATTATCCACGACCTTGGCGAATTGCCGTACCCGTTTCCCGACAACGAATTTGACCTTGTCGTTTCCAATCACGTCGTCGAACACGTGCCTGACGTGATGGCTTTTATCACCGAATTGTATCGCGTCACTCGAAACGGCGGCCGCATCAAATTGCTGACTCCGCATTACACAAATCCCGACTGGGCCAATGATCCTACCCATCGGAACCATATCAATTCATACACTTTCAACACATTTCTCGCCGACCGTCAGGTGTTCGATTTTTACACCGACGTTCAGTTAAAGCCGATATCATGCCATGTTTCGCTGCTGAATCTGTGGCGAATGTTGGGCATACAGTTTATCGTCAATCTCGATCAAAAAGCCCCGAAGTTCCGTTTCCTTCGCAAATTCTGGGAGCATTACCTGAGCTATATCATCCGCGGCAAAGAGTTGCGGTTCGAGTTCGAGGTCGTTAAGCCGGAGAATTAACCAATGAGTACACAGAGACCACTGAGATTTCTTATACAACTTTGCTATCGACCTATTATCTCCAAATCTCTGTGATCTCTGTGGCAAAAACATTCCAGCAAACTATTTCCGAACTTTGAAGCATCTGTTATCGTTAGGATACTTGCGATTTTCGTCATCTGAGGTTTTATGATCAAAACAAAAGTTCTTACATTTCTTACCGTCGCCGCGTTCGTGTTGAACCTTAGCGGACTCGCCCTTGCAGACACGCGGAGGACGAAAAAGAAGGTCCGCCAGTCGAACGCGCTTGTCTCGATGCTGCCGGCTTCCGACGGTGTTGCGACGTTTGACGTCAAACGGTTCTTCAACGACGCGATGCCAAAGGTTTTGTCGGCAAATCAGCCGATGATCGCTAAGATCATGAGCCACATCAGCCAGATCGAAAGCAAAACAGGCATCGATCTCAGAAAGTTTGAGCAGGTCGCCGCAGGCATCAACATGAAGATCGGCACAGCCAACAAGCTATCGGCTGATCCGGTCGTTATTGCCCGAGGCAGTTTCAGCTCCGATGCTCTGATCTCAACCGCCAAGACCGCCGCCGAAGGCGAATTTCGCGAAGAAAAATTCGGTGACCGGAATGTGATCATTTTTGCCGCCAAGGACGAGGTAAAAAAGAATGTTCCGACCGCCTCAGTTCCGGTCAGTTCGGACGTTGTGAACTCGGTGATCGACGGAATGCCGAATGAGATCGCGGTCACTTCACTTGACAGCACGACGCTCGTGATCGGCTCGCCCGAACGCGTTCGTCAGACACTTGATCGAACCACATCGGTCGCTTTGGAGATCAGCTCTCTGCTTTCAAACAGCGAAACCGCGGTCTGCACATTCGCAATGCGAGTGCCGGACCGTATGGCATCGATCGTTGATCTTGACAAGGATGAGCTTGGCGAAAATATCAATTCGATCAAATATCTGTCAGGCTCGATGTCGGTCAACACGTCCGGAGCAGTCGTCTCGATGATGGCCCGCACAGCACGGGCAGACCAGGCAAAGGCTCTTTATGACACCCTGAGCGGCCTCAAAATGATCGGTGAAGGATTCCTCGGCGGATCGAAAAAAGCCGAGCATAAAGTAATGGCAAGAATGCTGAAAGCGACGACCGTAACGAATCGCGGCAACGACATTTCCCTCGTTATCACCGTTCCTCAAGAAGACATCAATATGCTGGTCGCTACAATAAAGTAGTTTTCAAGCAATTCTCGTTCATACAAAAATGCTGTCCCGAGACTCTTGGTTTCGGGATCGCATTTTTTTGTGCTTGATATGAGATCTACTGCAGGTCGGAACTATCGCCGGTAACTGCGGCGTTGAAATCCCTGATCGCGTTGGCGTTCGAATTGTTCGAGGTCGCGATTGAATTTTCGGTCATCGCCCAGGAGCGGGAAGAGCTGCAGGTCCTGCGACAAATAAGCCGCACGGAGTTCGACCGGACGCGGGCCGGCTTTGATCACACGAACTTTTCCGCCGCGCACTTCTTCGATCCACGCAGCAAATTCGTCGGCACGGCCGACCGTTGCGGACAGCAGCAGCAGGCGAATACGCGGCGGCGAGAGGATGATCGCCTCCTCCCAAACGTGGCCGCGGTCCTCGTCGGCAAGATAATGTGCCTCATCCAAAATGACAAAATCGGCACGGACATTAAATCCTTCGCGAAGCGAGTCAAACAGTTGGTTGCGGTATATCTTGGTCGTACCGACGATGAGCGGGGCGTCGGTGTTCTCCTTGCGGTCGCCGGTCAGGATGCCGACGTTTTCGGATCCGAATTCGAGCGAAAATTCGGCATATTTCGAGTTTGTCAGTGCCTTTAGCGGCGTTGTGTACCAGGCACGTTGGTTGGCGGCGAGGATGCGGCGGATCTCTTCGCGGGCGATCCAGGTTTTGCCGCTGCCGGTCGGTGCGGTTACTAGAACGTCCTGTGTTTCAATGGCGGCAAGAGCCTCGAGCTGAAAATCGTCAGGCTTGAACGGCTTGTTCTCAGGAACGCCGATCCCGGACAGAAGCCGCTCGACGGCGTTGATCTGACGCGGCGTTTGCGGCACGACCACACGGGCGGAACTTTCGCGTGCAGGAAATCGTTTGTCCTTACGTTCTCTATTGGGACGCGAATGGCGTTTTCCGCTGCGATTGTTGTTACGGGAGCGTGGCATATTTCGAATGTTAAGGTTTGAGCAAGGCAATGTCGAACGTTCTGTTGTTGTTTAAGGTTGAAAGACAGATGTTTGTCAAACGAACGCTCAACAAACAATGCGTCTTTCTGTGCATTCTCAGCATGGAAAAGGGTCGATGAAATGAGTTCCACGCAGAGCTCGCGGAGGTTTTCGCAGAGGCCGGAGAGAGCGACATAAAGATCGCTTAGATTTTCTTTCCAAAGGACGCACGTTGGTGATAAAATACTCAATTGCCTCGCAACCTTTGGTGCGGGGCAAAGCGTCTAACCGACAGGGCAAGCATTATCGGCCGTTAGACTAGACGATTTTATACTTTTTATATGTTTGAGCAGTCATTATACGAACAGGAACCGATACAGCAACCGCAGGCCGACGCCGCCGTCGAGCCCGTGCAGGAAGGCGATCTGTTCAGCACATACGAGATCAAAAGCTGGTCTCCATCTCCCCGTTTGTACAAAATTTTGGGCGCTTCGGCAGCGGTTAATCTGTTGGCGCTGCTGGTATTTGCACAGACCTCTGTTCTGACGATGAAGGGCTGCGACAGCCCGCTCGTTGGCAGCGTTTGTCAGGTTCTGGATACGGTGTATGTCGGAGCGATGCTATTCGGCACCGAACGCGAGTTTGCCGATGTCGCATACGAAAAGACAGAGATCGACAACGCGACGCTGGTCTTTACCGAACTTCCGCCCGAGAGCGAAAAGCTCCGCTATCCGTCCGATTATTTCCAGATCGCAAATCCGGTACAGTATCAGGCGATGCTTGATCAACAGAATGGCGTCGGGCTCGAACCGGGCTATTTGGCACCCGGAATTCCGGCCGGAATACCGCCTAATTCGCCATACAAGCCGGGCGGCAGCATCTTTGACACGCAGCCCAACATCCCGAAGCGTAACAACAACGTCACGGATCTGAGCAAACTGCCGAAAGACCTCGACGACAACGATGTCGCCGGCACCGGCCCGACGACAAAGGTCAAGAAGCCGAAAGTAACCACCGAAAACCCTGAAGCTAACAAGTTGAACCCTGACGGGACCGTCAAGGGTTTCCCCGGGATGAAGCCGACGACCGACCCGAACACACAGGCCGCGACCGATCCACAGGACGAGGCAAAGCCTGATCAGTTTGGGATCTTCATTAACAAGCGTCCGATCAAGGACAAGGCAAAAGATACTGTCGCCAAGGTCGAGGCCAATGAGGTCAAGCTCGATACTGCATTTAAGATCAGTGTCACCGGAACCCTTGGGATCGGCAAGGACGGCAAGACGATCATCCTCAAGAACGCGAAAGAGCAACAGGCTCCCGGTGTCAAGAACGACCCCAAAATGTCGAAACTCGTTCGCGAGTGGATCGCCGCCGTTGGGGATGCCGGATGGTATGCTTATGCATTGACAAAAGAAGATCGCGAGGAGCTCGCGAAAAAGAAACCGAAAGAAAGGAAAGTCATTATTTCAATCGAACAGAACGACGCTGAGTTTCTCGCTTCGATCAGGACCGAACAGGCAGACGAAAATATAGCTAAGACTCTTTCGAGCGGCCTCAATGGTACGTTTGGGATCGCCGGAATGACCGCTGACGAAGAGATCGTGAAGTTTCTCAAGGCCGCGTCCTCCACAGCTGAAGGCAACGCGGTGATCTTAAGTGTCCGAATGCCGACCCCCCAGGTACAGGACATGATCAAGAAGAAACTTGCCGAGCAGAAAACCGAACCCAATCAACCCAATGGCAACGCCATCGTGCGTCCCGGCGACAACACGGCAAAAAAATAAGCATTGACCACTCGTAAGAATCAAAACTCGATCCTCGTCCTCGCGACACTAGGCGTTTATCTCGGCCTGGTGCTCGTCGGCGCGACGCCGCAGATCCTTGCACAGGCGGCGATGACGAAGCAGTTCAACGTCAAGGATGAGATCGAGGTCAATGATGATCTGGATAAGAAGCCGGACGACTGTGAGAAACTGGCCGCAAAGTTGCGAGAAAAGCAACAGCGGCATCCGGTTTCCGAGACAACTTTCTATTCATATTCTAGTGCGTTCTCTGAATTAACATCTGCACTTTCACAATTAAAATCACCGCCGTTCTCGCTAACCGGTAATGCCTTTGGAGACGTTGGATTGCCGACCAGTGTTGCTGTTTATGTTGACAATGCCCGGCCGCGACTCATTTCTGGAAAGGCAAAGCACAAACTCGAAACCAGCTTATTGGCGTTGGCTCGGCTGTTTCCGGCGGCTAGTGTCGACAGTCGAGAGCGATTCCAGTTTGCCCTTTCCCTTGATGACAAAGGGCTGGTCTCAACAGTTAGAATACTGCGCCAAAACGATGCTGAGGCTCACCAGGCGTTCATCGCATACGATTCTTTGGCGGATCTTTGGCGTTGCATACCCAAAAGCACTTCCGACGCATTAGTCTCAAAAAATACTCAGATCAGTTGGGAAAATAACCAAGTTATCGTCATCACCCGCCTTCCCCGTGCGGGTCTCGATTCGCTGCTTGCGGCAAACGCAAAGTAGCGGCGGATCTACAAGATCATTCATCTCCGATCTCGCCATTTTTAATAGGTTTTTACGACTAAGAGTTGCGTGTGCGCGTCCTATCGGGCAAGCTTTAATGTTTGCTGGCTCTTGTCAGAACCCTTTGCGTTAGGGGAGGGCACGGGCGTTGAGAGACGAGGACATTCGAGCCGCCCGCTAACGCAGGCGGTTCTGACATACGGCACGCACCGCAACCAAACACGAGGAAATCATGGCTGTTAACAGTTTTGCAGATAAGTTAGTAAAGAAAATTTTTGGATCGAGCAGCGACGTTTTTTTAAAGAACGTTAAGCCGGTCGTGGTTCAGATTCAGGCTTGGGAACCGGCGATGGAAAAGATGTCGGATGCCGAACTGCAGGCACAGACGCCTAAGTTCAAAGAGATCATACAGAATGCTCTCAACGGTATCGACGAAAAGGACGAACGCCGCAAGGCCGAGCAGGCGATATTGAACGAGATCCTGCCCGAGGCATTTGCGACCGTCCGTGAGGCATCGAAACGCGTCACCGGAATGCGGCACTTTGACGTACAGATGATCGGCGGCGTGGCACTGCACCAAGGCCGCATTGCTGAGATGCGGACAGGTGAAGGTAAAACGCTCGTCGCGACATTGCCCTCGTACCTCAACGGCCTGACCGGACGCGGCGTTCACGTCGTAACGGTCAACGATTACCTCGCGTCACGCGACGCGGAATGGATGGGCCGCATTCACAAATTCCTCGGCCTGACAGTCGGCTGTATCCAAAACGATATGGACGACGTCGAGCGCAAGGACGCCTACGCTTGTTCGATCACTTACGGCACAAATAACGAATTCGGCTTTGATTATCTGCGGGATAATATGAAGTTCGACGTCGATTCGCTGGTCCAGCCGGATCATTACTTCGCGATCATCGACGAGGTCGACTCGATCCTCATCGACGAAGCTCGCACGCCGCTCATCATCTCAGGTGCTTCAGACGAAGCGACCGACAAATATTACACGGCAAATCAGATCATCCCGCAGTTCGAGCTGGGCCATAAAGACGAAGAGACCAAGGTAACTACCGGAGATTATCTGCTCGACGAGAAAAATCACTCGTCGGTGTTGACTGAGGCCGGCGTCACCAAGGCTGAGCGTCTGCTCGGCGTTTCAAATCTTTACGATCCGGGCAACATGGACCTGCTCCATTGTGTCGAACAGGCTCTGAAAGCTCACACGCTTTACAAGAAAGACCACCATTACGTCGTTCAGGACGGCGAAGTCATCATCGTAGACGATTTCACGGGTCGTTTGATGGCCGGACGGCGTTGGTCCGATGGTCTGCACCAGGCGGTCGAAGCAAAAGAAGGAGTAAAGATCGAACGCGAGAACCAAACGCTCGCTACGATCACGCTGCAGAATTACTTTAGAATGTACGAAAAACTCGGCGGCATGACAGGAACTGCTGAGACCGAGGCCGAGGAATTCCAGACCGTTTATTCGCTCGACGTCGTACAAATACCGACCAATCAGCCGATGGTTCGCATCGATTCGCCGGACATGATCTATCGCACGCTGCCCGAAAAATGGGACGCGGTGGTCGAGGAAATTCAGGAGTTGCATGCCAAGGGACAGCCCGTGCTCGTTGGTACGGTCTCGGTTGAAAACTCCGAACAGGTCGCCGCCAAACTAAAGGCCATCGGCGTGCCGCACAAGGTCCTGAACGCCAAATATCACGAACAGGAAGCCGAGATCATCGCTCAAGCAGGCCGCAAAGGTGCCGTCACGATCGCAACCAACATGGCCGGCCGCGGTACCGACATCCTGCTTGGCGGCAATCCCGATTCGCTCGCTCGCGAGTATCTCAAGCGAATGGAGATCAACCCGGACGAGGCGACCGAAGAACAGTTCGAAGAGCAGCTGCGAAAGGCAAAGGCGGTCGTTGCCGAAGAACATAAGGCGGTAACGGCCGTCGGCGGACTGCACATCCTGGGCACCGAGCGTCACGAATCACGCCGCATCGATAATCAGCTTCGCGGTCGTGCCGGCCGTCAGGGCGACCCAGGCAGCTCGCGATTCGTGTTGTCGCTCGAAGACGACCTGATGCGCATCTTTGCGGGCGATAAGGTCCGCTCGATGATGGAATGGCTCGGCATGGAAAAGGGTGTCGCTATCGAATCGAAGACCGTTTCGAAACAGATCGAACGTGCCCAGAAGGCCGTCGAGGCACGCAATTTTGAAACGCGTAAACACGTTCTCAAATACGACGACGTGATGAACCGCCAGCGTGAAACTATCTACAGTCTGCGTCGGCAGTTGATGTTCGAGCCCGAACATCGCGAATATCTGTTGGGCGAGACCGGCGTCGCCCGCGACCTGCTCGCCGATCTGACAGACAGTTTTTTGCCGCTGACCATAGCCCCGGATCAGTGGGATGTCTCGACCTACGCGGCTGAGATCGAGAGCATTTATGCGATCGATCCGGCACGTGATGCAGGCGTTGACTTTAAAAAGATGAAGCCAAGTGAGATCGAAGAAGCGATCTGGAAAAAGGCTTCGGCAGAGTACGCTGCGAAAGAAAAAATGGCCGGCGGCGAATCGCTTCGGGCTTACGAGCGTTACATCATGCTGAACATCATCGACAGCCAGTGGAAAGATCACCTGCTCTCGATCGACCATGTAAAACAGGGCATCGGACTGGTCGGCTACGGGCAGAAAGATCCGCTCGTCGAGTATAAAAAGCAGTCGTTCGATATGTTTCAGGACATGCTCGACCGCATCGACACGAACACCGTCAAGTCTCTGTTCCACCTCGAGATCGTCAACCGCGACGAGCAAGAAGAGGTCGAACGCCTCGAACGTCTCGAACGCCAACGAGCTAACCGCCAGGCCGCCGGCATGGCCTTCACCGGAGCCATGGGCACTGCCGAAGCCGCCGGAGCCGAAGCCGCCAGGCACACACCGTTCGTCCGCGACCAACCCAAGGTCAAACCGAACGACCCGTGCTATTGCGGATCCGGCAAGAAATTCAAAAAATGCCACGGAGCAGGAGCCTAGGGCGGAGGCCCGCACGTAAGTAAGGGCGTATCATTCAACTAACGTAAGAGAAAGCAAGGTCGGAACTGTTCCGGCCTTGTTTTTTTATTGCAAGACTCTTGAAACTCTTCCGTTCTCGAATTGGAATGAAATTATCCGAGATCTATCGCGGCCGAAAGTCGCAACGGAGGGGAAAAATGAAAAAGTCAGCTGCTATCGGAACGGTCGTCTTGATGGCCGGAATTATTGCATACTCGTATACCAATCTTAGTTCGATCGATGCGGTCCATGGTCAACTGACCAGCACGGCATCGAAACCGCGAAAGACGATGAAGCCTTTCACGTCGGATGCCGAAATGAAAGAGCACTTTAAGAACTTTACCGAAAACCGTCGGCAGCGTGAGCAACTGGTAATGACCGACTCTGGCTCGTCCAATTCGACGGCCGGTGCACCAATGCCGCAGGTCGTTTCCTCAAAACCAGCAACCGCCGAATCAAAATCGAAATCCGGCGGAAAGGACGACGATTCGATCACAAATACTCAGACCGCGGGCGTTGACGAAGGCGGTATTGTTAAGGTCCACGGCAATCATTTGGTGATATTGCGTCGCGGGCGTTTGTTTACGGTCAAGGTCGGCGGCGATGCTCTCAAACCCGTTTCGTCCGTCAAGGCATATCCGCCGGGCATCGATCCGTCGGGCGACTGGTACGACGAAATGCTAGTGTCGGGCAACACTATCGTGGTCATCGGCTACAGCTACGGACGCGGCGGGACGGAGATCAATCTGTTCGACATCAACAAAAGCGGCGGACTCGCGTATCGTTCGACCTATCATCTGCGTTCGAACGACTACTACTCGTCGCGAAACTACGCCAGCCGTCTGATCGGCGACAAACTCGTGTTCTACACGCCGCAATATCTCGCCTATTACAACGACGCGAACCAGCAATTCCCTGCCCTACGTAAATGGCACAAAGGTGCAAAGCCCGACGAATTCGCCCCCGTCGTCTCGGCGACAAACATCTATCGTGCGGAGCGTCCTATCGAAAAGAGCTCTGTCGGTGCTCTGCACACCGTCACCGTATGCGATCTCGCTTCGCGTGATATGAAGTGTCAGGGCACTGCGGTTCTCGGCTCGGCCGGACGCGTGTCCTATGTGTCGCAGTCGTCCGTTTATGTCTGGACGACCGATTACAACTATCGCAGCGGCAAATCTGAGTCGGAATCGATGCTCTACAAAATGCCGCTCGACGGTTCGGCACCGCAGGCTTTGGGCGTTGCGGGTGCCCCGATCGATCAGTTTTCGTTCCTTGAGAGCGAAGGCGAGCAGCTAAACGTCCTAGTTCGCGGCGACGGACGCGGCGAAGCTATGTGGGGCAGCGAATATTCGATCGGCGACACGTCGCTGTTTCGCGTGAAGGCCGATGCCTTTGCCGACGGCAGCACCAACGCGTCGGTCGAAAACTACCGCTCGCTGCCCAAGGTCGAAGGCTACACGTTCCAAAACCGCTTCGTTGGCGACTATATGCTCTACGGCAGCGGCAATGGCTGGGGCGGCCAGGTGAACAAAACCTCGACACCGCTCTACGCCGTCAATTGGAAGACCGCGAACCTCAGCTATCTCAATCTACAGCACAGCGTAGATCGCATCGAACAGCTCGGTGACGCAGCAGTCGTCGTCGGAATAAACGCCAGCGACCTCTATTTCACCCCGATCAAACTCGGCGACCGCCCCGACGTGAAAAATCCGTACATCCGCAAGAACGCCTCGCAAGGCGAGCTTCGCAGCCACGGTTTCTTCTACAAACCGCAGGACGAGAACACCGGCCTGTTGGGGCTGCCCATCGCCCGCGAAGGCCGCAGCGGCTACAAACATCTGATCGAAGACAGCGCAGCGATCCTATTTCTCAGGAACGAAAACCTGCAATTCGACCAGATCGGCGAACTCGGGGCCGAGAACACTTCATCAAACGACGGCTGCAAAGCGAGCTGCGTCGATTGGTACGGCAACGCCCGCCCGATCTTCCTAAAAGGCCGCATCTTCGCCCTCCTCGGCTACGAACTGGTCGAAGGCCGCCTAGACGACAACCGCCTCCGCGAAACCCGCCGAGTAAACTACTCGCCCCGCAACTATCTACCCAGATATTCCGGTGAGGACGATACTGAGGAATAGAGAACGCAGGTGAATCGGTTGAAAAAGGCGGCTCAGGCCGCCTTTTTCAATTTGTCTTCGGTGCGGCTAATTTCTTCGGACTTCCCTGCCCGCTGATCTGGCGGTTGCCGGCGACCTTCTCCATTTGGGTCATTGCACGAAGCATATTTTCGCCGAGGACTTTTTTGATCTCGGTTTCGGTGTAGCCGCGTTTTAGCAATTCGTAGGTGACGAGGACGAGGTCTTCGGCGCCATTCATTCCTGCGGGGAGAAACGGGACGCCGTCGTAGTCGCTGCCGATGCCGATGTTATCGACTGTGCCTGTCACTTGCTTAATATGGTCGATGTGATCGACGATGCGGGTGTACGGCGCGACGTAGATCGGGTTGTCGGCGAGCAGTTTGCGTTCGGCTTCGTTATACGCCTGGGTATCGTCCTTGTACTTTTCCCGCAAGGCGTCGATTTGCGTTTTTAACTTGGCCGAGCGGTCGTTTTCCTCTTTATTTGTGCGGGCGTCGAGGAAGGACGGGTAGAAATTGATCATGATGACGCCGCCGTTCTTGGCAACTCGTTTGAGCACATCGTCGGGGACATTTCGCGTGTGATCGTTGACGCCGCGGGCGTTCGAGTGCGAGGCGATGATCGGAGCCGTCGAGATGTCGAGCACGTCGTGCATCACTTTTTCGGAGACGTGAGAGATGTCGATGAACATGCCAAGGCCGTTCATCTCGCGGACGACCTCTTTGCCAAAATCGGTGAGGCCGTTGTGTTTGATATCGCGATGAGCGTCCGCCCAGTCGTGTGCCACGTTGTGTGTGAGCGTCATATACCGGATGCCGAGACGGTAGAAATCACGCAGAGCGTACAGCGAATTTTCGATCGCATAGCCGCCTTCGATACCCATCAGAGCGCAGACCTTGCCGGCCTTTTTAGCACGGCGAATTTCGGCTGCGGTCGTACACATAGTCAGCGCTTGCGGATGCTTCTCAGCTTCGCGGTAGGTTGCATCGATGAGGTCCATCGCCCGGCGCATCGCTCCGCCGGTCTTGAGCGTCGCACCCGACACATAGATCGAGAAAAATTCGCCCGTAATGCCGCTCGCCTTGAGCCGACCAAGATCGGTATGAAACGGGTCGCCGTCGCGATGATATTTTCCGATCGAATTGGAGGCAAGGTCAAAATCCTCATCGACCATCGGGCTCGTGATGTCGTTATGGCCGTCGATCACGATCGCCTTTTGTGGATCTTCAATGCCTTTGCCCAAATCGCCGGATCGGCGTCTTTAGGCATCGTTTGAGCAAACGAAACGGCGGAAAATGACAGCAGCAGCAGGACGGAGATCAGCTTTTTCATATATTTATTTACGGGCGAGATAGCGATAAGTTTAGCGTGTTTTTCCCGTATCAGAAAGCTCTAGCCCAGCAGCGGGAAGAACTGCCCGTCGATCTTTTCGCCCGGAGCTATCGTCGGAACTCCGGCGAGCAGCGGTTCGTCGCTATCCGACATGACGCCGTCGCGAAAGACGTTGATCACCGCCGCTCGACGCGGCCTCGGCGAGCGATTCTCGTAACTGCCATGTACCGTCATCGAATGATGAAAACTCACTTGTCCTGCTTTTAGCTCGATAGCGACGGGTTTGAACGTAGACTTTTGCTCATCACTGAGATGTTCAAAAATCGACTCCATATCGTCCGACAAACCGCCTCTCGGTAGCAGCGGCCAGCGATGGGATCCCGGAATATAATGGACACAGCCATTCTCGACAGTTGAATCGTCGAGCCCGATCCAGCAAGTGATGTGTGCGTTCGGAACCGTACGGGTCCAATATGAATAGTCCTGATGCCAGGCGACAACTGCACCGTCATTCGCGGGCTTTACAAAGACCTGATCGTGCCAAAATCGAGGCTGGCCGCCCAACAACTGCCGAAAACACGCTGCTAGGCGAGGCAAGAATATCAGATCGTGAAACGCCTCCGACACACGCCATGCCCCGAGAGCGTGAAAAAGCACTTTTGACGGGTCGCTCGACTCGTTTTGATTGTATTCGTAAAATCGCGGATCGCCACTCATTTCCGGCGACATAATTTCACTGAGTTCGGTTCGTAGAATGTCGATCTGAGGTCTCGACAAAAGATCGATCTCCGCTAAATATCCATTTTCGTTAAAAAACCCGACTTGGGCCGGCGTCAATGCATTCGAAACAACGTCACCAAATTGAGCAAATTCTGCGTTCAACTGTTTGTGAAAGTTGGAGAGGTCGATGTTCATTGTTGCCGGGCCAAAACGTTAAACACGTTTGAAAAAAAAGATGGTAAACCGCGTGCCCGAAATGCTATCATTATTTTTGGCGGATCGCCCGGCCGCTCAACACCGTCGACACCAAATCCTCCAGAGCACCGCAGTATCAGCTTATTCCCGGCAGACAAAGACCGCAACCCGGCGAGCCTGAACGGAGCGTTCAATTTCGGATATTACCCTACTTTCCGGCCTGTATGGCAAACAAAAAGGCATCAGACAAACGAAATCGCCCTCGAGCCAATGAAATGGTCGTGACCGCTCACGACGATCTTAGCGAGCGATCGGGGGAAAATACGTTCAGGCATTTTATCGAAAACCTGCCGGTGATGTTCTATGCCGTCGAGCCTGAACCGCCGCACACTCCGCTCTACATCAGCCATACTTTCGAAAAATTTGGATATCCGCTCGACGAATGGAAGACGAACCCTAATATTTGGAACCAGGTTATCCACGAGGATGACCGCAAATGGGTGCTTGACGGCACCCGCTCGGCGATGAAGCTGGGCGAAGGCATTGACTACGAATATCGTGTGATCGGCCGGGACGGCACCTTGTTTTGGGTTCGCGACCGGAGCTGCTTCATCAAGGACAAGGATGGCAAGACGCTCTGCTGGCAGGGCGTTATCCTGGACGTTACTGAGCGAAAGCTGGCGGTCGAAGGCCTGCAAAAACGCGAGAAGCTCTATCGCACACTGGCTCGTACGATTCCGCAGACGGCGGTTCTGCTATTCGACCATGAATTCCGTTACACACTCGCCGATGGCGAACAATTAAAGAATCACGAATGGACCACCGAACTATTCGAAGGGAAAACCCTATTCGAGGTGTTTCCGCCCGATATCTCCAATGAATGGAAAGGTTATTACGAACGTGCGTTGGCGGGCGAATCGGTCGTGCTTCAGTTTGACAACGACGAGAGCGCGTTTCAGGTCAATGTGATGCCGGTTCGCGATGACGACGATGAGATATTTGCCGGAATGGTGATGTGGCATAACATTACCGAACGCAAACGCGCCAACGACGCTTTGCAGGAGAGCGAAAAGCGATACCGCGAACTGTTTGAAAATGCGAATGACATCATCTACGTCCATGATCTGCAGGGCAATTATATTTCGATAAACGAAGCCGGCGAACGGATCTTCGGCTACACGCGCGAAGAGGCCCTCTCAATGAACATGGTTCAGATCGCCGCCCCCGAACACCTCTCGGTACTGAAACGAAACCTGCAGAAGAAGGTCCGCGGCAAATCGAAACAGACATCGTACGAGGTCGATTGTATAAAAAAGGACGGCACCCGCATCACGCTCGAGGTCAACAGCAGCATGATCGAGAAGGAGGGCGTGCCGATCGCAGTTCAGGGCATTGGGCGCGACATTACCGACAGGAAATTAGCCGAAGAGGCGAGCCGCAAGAACGAAGAGCGATACCGCGACCTGTTTGAAAATGCCAACGACCTGATCTACACGCACGACCTCGAGGGCAATTTCACCTCGCTCAATCGTGCCGGCGAAAGGATCACCGGCTATAGCCGCAGCGAGGCGATCGGCATGAACGTGTCCAAGGTCGTCGCTCCCGAGTTCCTTGATGCCGCGAGAACAATGACGGCCCGCAAGATGGAGGACGACGTTCCGACGACCTACGAACTCGAGATCATCGCCAAGGACGGCCGTCGCGTGACGCTCGAACTCAGCACGAGATTGATCGTGTCGAACGGTATGCCTGTCGGAGTTCAGGGCATCGGCCGCGACATAACCGAACGGCGCGAAGCCGAAGTCTCGCTGCACAATACGATCTCGCTGTTCGCATCGACATTCGAATCGACAGCTGACGGGATCGTCGTGATGAGTCTCGACCGTGAGATCGTGACCTGCAATAGAAAGTTTGTCGAAATGTGGGGCGTCGACGAAAAGCTGATCGAGAGCCGCGACGGCCGCAAGCTCGGTAAATTTGTCGCCAAACAGTTGAAGAATCAAGACGATTTTGCCCGCCAGCTCGAAGAGGTCTACTCAGACCCAATGGCGGTCGCAACAGGCATTCTCGAGCTTAAGGACGGACGCATCTTCGAACGCTATTCACAGCCGCAGTTCCTCGAAGGCAAGCCCGTTGGCCGCGTCGCATGTTTTCGCGACATCACCGAACGCAGCCAGGCCGAGGAAAAACTCAGGCATTATGCATTGCATGACACTCTGACCAATTTGCCGAACCGCGTTGAGTTCATGAACCATCTTCGACAAGCGGTCGAACGTGCCGATGGTAACCCGCACGCCAGATTTGCCGTGCTTTTTCTTGACCTCGACCGGTTCAAGGTCATCAACGACAGCCTCGGGCATGCAACGGGCGACAAACTGCTCATCGCGATCGCCGAACGGCTCAGATCGTGTGTTCGGCCCGGTGATGTGGTCGCTCGTTTAGGCGGCGACGAGTTCGTCATACTATTGAACCGCAGCGGCGACATAAACGAGGTTGTCGGCGTCGCGGACCGGCTTCAGCACAGGATATCGCAGCCCTTCCGCATCGATAATTACGAGGTATTCACGACGGCGAGTATCGGCATTATCATGTCCGGGACGACGCGCAGGGCTCCGGAAGACTTTCTCAGGGATGCTGATGCCGCGATGTACCGTGCAAAGGAATCGGGCAAGGCGCGTTACGAGATATTTGACCGCGACATGCATGTCCGCAACATGAATCTGCTCCAGGTCGAGACCGATCTGAGGCATGCCGTCGATCGCAAGGAGTTTGAGGTCTTGTATCAACCGATCGTTTCGCTCGAAACGGGCTCGATCAGGGAGTTTGAGGCGTTGATCAGGTGGCGTCATCCCGTGCACGGGCTGGTCGCACCGAACGAATTCGTCCACGTGGCCGAGGAAACGGGGCTGATAATCCCGATCGGCAAATGGATACTCGAGGAATCGTGCCGCCAGATCGTCAAATGGCAGGCGAACTTTGCTTATCCCTTGTCGATCAGCGTAAACCTCTCGGCGAAGCAGCTGATGCACCCTGACCTGACTGCGCAAGTGGCGGCGATACTTGCCGAAACGCAATTGAATCCCCGACAGCTCAAATTGGAGGTCACCGAGACCAATGTCATGGAGCACAGCGAGCGGTCGCTGGCCGTGTTGAGCGTACTCGACGCTCTCGGCATCTCGCTCTCGACCGACGATTTCGGCACGGGCTATTCGTCGCTCTCATATCTGCAGCGATTTCCCTTTGACCGGCTCAAGATCGACCGTTCGTTCGTCGACAAGATGTCTGAGGGCGAAAAGAGTATCGCGATCGTCAAGACGATATTGATGCTCGGCGAGAATCTCGGCATCGAGGTCGTCGCCGAAGGCATTGAGACAGAGGAGCAGCTCTTAACGCTGCGTTCGCTCGGCTGCCGGCTGGGCCAGGGATACTTGTTCTCGCGTCCCGTCGAGGCGTCAGTGATCGAAGAAATGCTGCGCGACGCCGCCGCCGGCACGCCATCGAACAGCCGCGACCTGTTCCCGAACAACGCACAGTTGATCGAGGTCCCCGAGATCCAATAGCCGTCCCGTAAGAACTTACCGTGCCTCCGGATTGAGCCGGAGGATAAGCACATCGAAATAAACAAGGCTTTAGCCAAATCTCCGTTAAGCGGATCTTGGCTAAAGCCTTTTTGATCTAAGTACCGCAACCTCCGGCCAAAGCCGAAGGCAGCAGATACCAACTCACCCTACGGCCCAGGCGGCGGTTCGATGACGACAGGATCGCAATTCCCTTCAGGCGACATCAATGCCTTGTTCACCTGGAGGTAAAAGTCCTTGATCTTTTCGTCGCTCGCATCTTTTTCAAAGACCTTTAGATACGATTTTTTGCCGGCGACAAACATTATCGGCTCGTCCCTTGACGGTGACCTCGTGTCGAAGACCCAATCATAGAAATGGACAAAGTCGTTGTAGCCGATGCGGTTCTTACAATCGTTGTCGAACTTCAGTGTCAAGCTCGGGACATTCGCCTTGTACTTGCGGGGTTTGGCGTCAAGCGGATCGCTGGATGTCATGGTGAGTGCTTCGCCGTCTTTCAAGTCAAATTCGATGGTGAACCCCTTCGTTACCGGATCGATCCAGTCGCGGGCACCTAGCTCATTGTAACCGCGGTAGTAGTAGTCCGTGGCCATCATCGACGAATGCTTAACTACGCCGAACGGAACCTTGACATGGACCCATTGGCAGTTGTTGTGGCTTTTCGGAGCGACAACAAGGAATCCTTGCCCGGTGAATCCGCGGCCGTGCAGCCTCGCGTCGTTCATATTCATGAAATACGGAAGCTCATCAATACCCCACTCAGCCCTTTGCACGGTGCCCGAGGCTGTAAAATCTATCGTGATGGGATAGTTTGTCTTGGCGAGAGGTTCGGGCGGGTTAGCCATCGTTGGATCCGTGAATTTCAGGTTATGACACGTCTCTGTGACGAAGATCAAATTCCAAACATCGTTCTTCAGATACAAGATGACGCTTCCTTTCACGTCGATCTTTACGTTCATTGCCATTTCTTTCTCCTATAAAAAGTTAAGACCGTTCGCCGCCGAGAGGCGTTCCGGGGGCGGCGAGTTTGGGGGCTTCCCGGCAAGGCTGTGAGGTGTTGCCTGCGGCTTGCTGCAACTCCGTGGCGAGTCGGCGAGGGTCTGTGGAGACTCCCAGCGACTTGCCGGCGGCTTGCACAGGCCGCATCCCGTATCACGGCGTAGTGATGACAACGTAAATCGGGGAGTAGTTTCCCACACTTTGGTTCTTTTTGACCAGAACGCCGCGGTATTCGCGTTGTTCCGGATCGTCGGGAGGCACATTCGGCTCCTCGTGGACTCCGGGCGACGACGTATAGATCCCCGCGAGCATCCATGAGGTCTCGCCCTTGCGGCGAAACTCCGCACGCATCGCGTCTTGCCCTTGCTTCGAGAACGAGATCTCGACGCGGCTGTTCGACAACGCTTTCAGCTTCAATTCTGCCGTCAAATTCTCCGGCGATATCGGGTTAAAGCCCGTATCGACGAGCCCGAGCTGTTCGCCGATGGTCTCGTTGTAGCCCGCCGACGATTTGATGCGTTTGATTATCGCCTTTGCGGTGTCTTCGAGGCCGTTAATAAAAGGCTGCGGCGGATTTATTATGGGAAATATAGGAGCTGTCGGTGCCGGAGCGAGCGGATCGCCCTTGAGGATCGACCGCTTAAAGGTCGTAAAGGCTTCGCGTTGGTCGCCGATCTCCTGACCAACGGTGAGCATGTACTGGTAGTTCGACGCCTGCTTGACGAAGAAGTCCACATCCGCCGCGGCAAGTCCGAGTTGCCCGTTCACCGTCGGCAACACGGTCGCAATTGTTTGAAATAGTAGGTTTATATTGGCTTCGTCCTGTGGAAAGGGTTTGTCTGCCATGTTCTTTTTCTCCTTTGAGTTGAAATATAGAAGCAGCCATTTGTACGGCTTCTATGTGTTAATGAGAAAAAGTGCAAAAACCTTTCAACTTTTTTTCAAAAGTTCGAAAAAAAGTTATTTTGACTCTGCAATAAACTCTGCTGCCGTGACAGAGGACTCTGTTGCCGTGACAGAGGACTCTGTAGCCGTAACAGAGACCTCTGTAGCCGTAACAGAGGGCTCTGCTGCCGTGACACAGGACTCTGTTGCCGTGACAGAGGTCTTTGCTGCCGCAACAGAGGTTGCCGCGAAGGCTGCAGAAGTTGCCGGTAAGTCGTTTGAGGGTTGTGATGACGTATTCAAGGGCATTTCTAACATACGTTGCCCCCGGCTTAAGCCGGAGGATAGGTGTTACGACATAAAAAAGGCTTTAGCCGAATCTCCGCTGGATGGGATTAGGCTAAAGCCGAAGCAAGATAACTCAGCAAACCTCCGGCTTAAGCCGGAGGCAACTGATCAGACGCTGTACGCCTACCGTGGTTTCGCGTTTTTGACGTATTTATCGAACCATTGGACCATTTCGTAGAGTGTGTGTTCCGTTGATTCCTGGGCGACGTAGCCGTGCGACTCGAACGGGAGCATCACGAGCCTTGCGGTGCCTCCGAGGCCGCTGATGGCGGCGTAGAGGCGCTCGGATTGGATCGGGAATGTGCCCTGGTTGTTGTCGGCTTCGCCGTGGATCATCAGGATCGGCTCGTTTATCTTGTTCGCGTAGAAGAACGGCGAGACCTTGGTGTAAACATCGGTCGCCTCCCAGAAGTTGCGCCTCTCGGATTGGAATCCGAAGGGCGTCAGCGTCCTGTTATACGCTCCGCTGCGGGCGATACCGGCGCGAAAGATGTCGCTGTGGGCCAGCAAATTGGCGGTCATGAACGCTCCGTAGCTGTGTCCGCCCACGCCCACGCGGTCGCGGTCGACGACGCCCATTTCGACGCCCTTGTCCACCGCAGCCTGAGCCGACGCCACGACCTGCTTGACGAATGTATCGTTGACAGTGAGCGGATCTCCGACGATCGGCATCGTCGTATCGTCCAAGATGGCATAGCCCTGCATTAAAAAGAACAGATGCGAGATGCCGCCCATCTGCGTGAACCGAGCTGTCGAGCCTGACACCTGTCCGGCGGTCGAATTATCGGTAAACTCGAGCGGATATGCCCAAACCAGCGTCGGAAGCCGCGTTCCCGGCTTGTAGCCCGGCGGCAAATAGAGCGTGAACGAGAGATCGACGCCGTCGTCGCGCTTGTATTTGACCAATTGTTTCGTAATGCCGCGAAGCTGCGGGGCGTTGTCCTTGAAATCCGTGATCTTTCGGTCATAGACCGCGAGGCAATTGGTGTTCGGCGGGCAGCGTTGGTGCATGTACAGGTTCGGCGGGTCCGTCGGCGACTCACGGCGGGTTATGAACTGCGTGCCGTCGTCGTTGACCATCGCGACAAAGCTCTCGTATGAGCCTTTTTCGCTGCGGAATATCTCGTTCGTCTCGAGCGTTTTGATGTTCATACGCCGGAAGAACGGCCTGTCGCCGTCGGGCGAGGCTCCGACGCCCTGCATAAAGATCTCGTCGCCGTTCTGCGCAATGACCGTGACGCCGGACGGCAGCATCTTGGTCACCGGCTGGCCGATGTCGTTGTAGCGGTCGCGGATGTTGAGTTCGGATATCAATTTTACGTTCGACGCATCCCTGAAATCAGTCGCGAATATCCTGCGACGCTGCGTGTCGCGGTCGTAATCGTAATAGAGCATCAGTCCGTTGCGTTCGCCGAAGGCACGGCCCTGATAACGCTGCTTGATCTGGACGACCTCGGACGCTTCGGTGTTGAACGGCATCGCGATCCGCATCAATTTATCCCTGTGCTCGGCCTTTGTCCGCGGATCTCCGCCGTCGAGTGCCTCGGCCCACATCAGCGTCGCGGGCTCGGTCGGCACCCAATTGACGGCACGCGGCCCGACCGGGACGCCC
Source organism: Acidobacteriota bacterium (assembly GCA_016713675.1). Classification (NCBI taxonomy): domain Bacteria; kingdom Pseudomonadati; phylum Acidobacteriota; species Acidobacteriota bacterium. The sequence goes on along the minus strand of JADJOS010000001.1, from coordinate 2,199,960 downwards.
TGGGCCGGCAAATTGTCCTGCAAGGGCAATTTTGCGATCTGCTTGACGATGGTTCCCGTCATATCCCACAGTTCGAGCGATCGCGGGAAGCGGTTGAAGGGAAATTGGTACGAGAACGGCCTCTCGATACGCGATACCGAGACGTAACGGCCGTTCGGCGAGAAGTCTGCACTGTCGTAAATGCCCGGCGAACCGATCGGCACAACGAGGCCCTTTGTCGAGATCATCGCGATCTGCGACGTGCAGTAATATTCGAACAATTTTTCGTCATTCGGGCTCTTCAGCAAGTCCTGAAAAGTCGCGACAGCACCGGTGCGGCCCGACGTTTCCTGAATGTTGGGCTCGGTCGGCACGACGTTCTGATACGCCGGGGCGGCGCCGCGTCCTGTCGGCACGAGCGTGGCCGAAAGCGTCTCGTTGTCTTCCCATGCAAAGCCGCCAAAGGCCGTGTTTATCATTCCGACGTCCAATTTCTTGGCTTTCGCGGTTGCTGTATCGACGATCCAGAGCTCGATTCCCTTGTCCGTGATGTTGCCCGCCGCGAGATGCTTTCCGTCCGGCGACCATTGGGGCGAGATCAGCTTGACGCCGGCCGGCAGTACGACCGCGCGTTCCTTGCCGTCCTCGATGCTCTTTAGTTTCAAGCTGACGAAGTATTGCTGGCGGTGTGCGCCGTTCGTGTTCGGGTTGATCCGAAGCCCCGCGATCCTCAGCATCGGCTGCGCCAACTCGGCGATCGGCGGATATCGCAGCGGCTCAGCGAGCGCGATCATGTTCCGCGTCGGCGAAACGATCGCCGACGGCGTTGCCGGGGCATTTAAGACATCCAATATCTCTTTCGGCGGCTTTTTATAGCTGCCCTGAGCGAGCGTAAACACGGGGAGAAACAGTAAAAACGCGAGCGTCAAAAGTTTTTTGTTCATAGATTTGTACCGTAATTCGTTCTATTTTTTCATCGCCGTGATGATGACCTTGGCGATGTTGGGGATGATGTCGAATTCGTTGGCGTGGTTCTCGGTGAAGACGACGAGGACGAATTTTGAGCCGTCAGCAAGCTCGATATAGGCTGCGTCGTGCCGCATTTTGCTGGTCCAGCCCGCTTTTGACCAGAGCTTGGCGTCCGTCAGCTTTTCGTCGATAAGCGCTTTGCCTACGAAGTTCACGGCCTGGCTGTTGCCGGGCTTGGCAAAAGGATCGCGTCTCAGCAGCGACATCATCGCGTCGGTCCGTGCCTTCGGAACGATATTGCCCGAGACGATCTCGGCCATCAGTCGCGCGGTCGCATCCGTGGTCAGCATGTTGCGGTTCTCGCCCTTGTATTTACGCGACTGCTGCTCGATGCCGTAGGCGTCCTCACAGAATGTCTTTTGGTTCACATTGATATTCGTGTAGCCCATCGAGGCAAACCAGCGGTTGACACGGTTGCGTTTCGTCTGCCACGCCTCGAATTGCTTCTGCGGCAGTTCGGCACCGCTCGACGTTGAGCTGAGCACGTCGAGAATATAGCCCGTCGCGTCATTCGACGAGTCAACGATCATGTCTTTTAAGCCGCGCTCAAGCTCGGGCGACATTTTGATCTTGCCGTCTTCCAATTGCCGCTCAAGCGCCGCCATGTAGAACATCTTGACCACGCTCGCCGTGTACATCTGATCGTTACCGCGAAAGCTCGCCGACCTGTACTGCAGCGGATCCGACATGTCGATGACCGTTGCCGAGATATCTTCCCTCTTAAGCCCCTTGGCCGCGAAGATATTTATCGTGGATTCGATCGTTAAATTGAGGACATCACTCATTCCCGAATCGGCAACAATCCGCGGCGGCTTGTATGACTTCGGTTTTAAGATCTCGCCGCTCATCTGCGCCTTGGCCGAGAACGTCGATAAACATACAGCGGCAACAAAAAAGAACGCAGCAATTGGTCGTTTCATTGTATAAACCTCGTGAACCTTTACGTCGATGATATTTCAGAGTATAAACGAAGGGCAGCGGAAAATTCCATTTTTCCGGCAGTTATACAAATCTTTACATAAATGAGCGAAGAGAAACTAGAACGCAGCCTGGGCCGCTACGATATGACGGCCATCGTCATCAACACGATCATAGGCGCCGGCATCTTTGGGCTGCCCGCGAAGGTCTTTGCTCAGATCGGTTCATACTCGCTGCTGGCCTTTATTCTGTGTGCGGTGATCGTCGGGCTCGTGGTGTTTTGCTACGCTGAGGTCGCAAGCCGCTTTAGTGCGACCGGCGGGCCTTATCTTTACGCGAAAGAGGCGTTCGGCAGCGCGGTCGGGTTTGAGGTCGGATGGCTCTATTGGGTCGTGCGCGTAGCGACATTTGCTGCCAATTGTAACCTGCTCGTCACTTACCTCGGCGTCTTTGTGCCGGGGGCGAACGAAGGCTATTTGCGCGTCCTTTTTGTCACACTCATCGTTGCGATAATTGCTGTTGTCAACCTGATAGGTATTCGCGAATCCGCGACGGTGACGAATATCTTCACCTTCGGCAAGCTTTTGCCGCTGGTCATCTTTGTCGCCATAGGTGCGTTTTTTGTCTCTCCGGCGAACTTCACTTTCGACATTGTACCCGAGTATTCTGCCTTCTCAAGTGCAGTTTTGCTGTTGATCTACGCGTTCGTTGGCTTTGAGGCAAGCGTCGTCATCGCCGGCGAGACTAAGGATCCCGGACGCTCGGTTCCCTTCGGCCTCATCGCCGGCATCGGCATCGTAACGGTGCTCTATATCGCCATTCAGATCGTCGCTATCGGCACGCTGCCGGGCCTCGCGGCATCGGAACGGCCGATCGCTGACGCTGCGGCGAGCTTTCTCGGGCCGTTCGGCGCAGCATTTATTACAGTAGGCGTTCTGTTATCGATATTCGGCAATCTGAATGTCGGCGTGCTGAGTTCGACGAGGCTTTTATTTGCTATGGCCGAGCAACGCGACCTGCCCTCTGCACTGGACAAGACCCATTCTCGCTTCAAGACGCCATACGTTTCGATAATCCTGACCTCGGTCGTCATACTCGTGCTCACAATTCAGTCGTCATTCCTCACCGCAGTCGCGATGGCCACGATCACGAGGCTGTTGGTATACGCGACGACTTGCGTCGCGTTGCCGATATTTCGTCGGCGGGCCGATATGCCTGCGGCTCCGTTCGCCGTGCCGTTTGGGGTTGTCGCTTCGCTTCTGTCGATCGCGCTGATCATCTGGCTGCTCACGAATGTTGATTTTGCAAAAGAAGGCTTAGCCATACTCGTCGCCGGCGCAGTCGGCATCGTCATATTTCTTGCCAACAAGTACTTCGGTTCGCGAACAGAGAACGTATAATTAGCCGTAATGAACGAGGCGGCGGACAATAAATGTCGAGTTTGCGGCGAAGAGGTCTCGCCGAAGCTTGATCGCGTTTCGGCCGGGACCGGCGAATCGTTCGAGATCCTCATCTGCTCAGCTTGCGGCCACGGCCGGACCTCTCCGCAGCCCACGGATCTAGATAAATACTACTCCGGCTATTACGGAGGGCGGCACGGATTCACGGCACGATTTCGCGCCATGAGTAGGGCGAGGATCTTGAATCACTGTTTTAATCGGATCGCGGGTAGGTCTGTTTTGGATGTTGGCTGCGGTGACGGCGATTTTATGCTCGCGGCTCGTGGATCGGGATGGGTGGTCGTCGGCACTGAGCGAAGCGAACAGATCGGTGAAATAACGGGATTGGATGTTCTGCCCGATCTCATCGCCGTTCAGAAGGTCTTTGGCGATGCATCGTTCGACGCAATAACATGTTGGCACACGCTTGAACACTTCGACGATCCGGCGGCGACGCTCGACGAAATAGGTAAATTGATAAAGACTGACGGCGTTCTGCTCATCGCGGTTCCCAATTTTGGCGGCTGGCAATCGCGGTTTTTTGGCAGGCATTGGCTGCATCTCGACGTGCCTCGGCACCTGTCGCACTTCACTTCGGATTCGTTGGATCAGCTTTTTTCGAAACATGGATTCAAGGTGGAACGGTCTTGGCACAGCGAATTCGAATACGACGTTCTTGGCTGGTCGCAGAGCGGTTTGAATGCGATCTTTCCGACGCCGAATGCGTTTTTCCATCTGTTGTCAGGAAAACCGACAAAGATCGGTTCATTTTCTAAGATCGTCAATTTCGCACTCGGCAGTTTGTTTTCGGCAGTTTCGCTGCCGTTTGTTCTTTTCGGTTCACTTGCCCGAAAAGGCGGCACTTTGGTCGTCAAAGCCGTCAAGGTCGACAACAGCACACAGATTTGAGCAAAATAGCCGTATGTCAGAAAGTTCCGGATTCTTTACTGAAAACAGATCGCGTCTTCTCATAGTTCTCGCTCTGACGATCTCTTGTTTCGCGGTCTATGGCCAGGTCATCGGTTTTGACTTCATCAATATCGACGATCGCGCATATATCTATGAGAATAAGGCTGTTCTCAGCGGTCTCAATTCGCGTTCCATCTGGTGGGCGATCACGGCCTTCTATTCAGGGAACTGGCATCCGGTCACTTGGCTGACGCATATGCTCGACGTTTCGCTCTTTGGCCCCAATGCCGGGCCAATGCACGTCACGAACGTGGTCTTTCACACAATTGACGCAATTCTCGCCTTCTTAGTCTTCAAAAAGATGACGGGAAGGATTTGGGAAAGTTCGATCGTTGCGTTCCTTTTCGCACTGCATCCCGCCCATGTCGAATCAGTGGCCTGGATCGCTGAACGCCGCGATGTATTGAGCACATTTTTCTGGCTGCTGACGATGTTGGCCTACTTTAAGTATGTCGAGATGAAAAGACTGCCCGATGAAGACGGCGGGATTTTCAAAATGCCCGTGTTTTGGAATGCCTTGGGGTTGATCCTGTTCGCGTGTGCCCTAATGTCGAAAGCGATGCCGGTTACGCTGCCGTTCGTGCTTCTACTCTGTGATTATTGGGCATTAGAGCGTCTGAACAGAGTGCGCGATCTATGGCCGCTCGTCAGGGAAAAGCTCCCGTACTTTGCGTTGACTGTTGCGTCTTGTGTCGTTACCTTTTACACGCAATCGACGGCCGGTGCTACAGTTTCGCTCAATGTGATGTCGTTCGGCGACCGTCTGACGAATGTTGTTCTATCATACGCCAAGTACATTATAATGATGTTCTACCCCGTGAATCTCGGCCTCTGGTACCCATTTGACGAAAAAATCGATCTGCTTAAGGTGATCGGGGCACTCGCTCTTTTGGTCGTGATAACTACGTTTTGCTGGCATCAACGGAAAGAACGCCGCTACCTGATGATGGGCTGGCTGTGGTTCCTTGGAACACTGGTTCCAGTCATCGGCCTGGTCCAGATCGGTATGCAGAGTCTGGCCGACCGATACACGTATGTGCCGTATTTCGGCCTGTTCGTGATGCTCGCATGGGGCATTGGTGACCTGGTAAGGCACTTCAAAGTGAACGAAAAAATAACAGCTTTTGTAGCTATAACGGTTATGATCACACTCGGGATTTTGACCTTCGTACAGGTCTCAAGATGGAAGAATAGCGAAACGCTCTACACGCACACGCTGTCATTCACGAGCAAGAATTACTTCCTGATGAGTAATCTGTGCCTGTATTACATCAACAACACTGACAAACCGACCGCTGAACGGCGCTGTACTGAACTTCTGGAAGCAACGCCGCCATCGGCCGAGACATATAATATTTTGGGGATGCTTCGTACGAACATTGGCAAGTTTGACGAAGCTGCATCGCTTTTAGAGCGCGGGTTACAAATGAACCCGAATTGGGCGATCCTATATTTGAATTATTCGGTCGCACTTTCAAAACAAGGCAAGATCGAGGAGGCCGAAAAGGCACTATTAAAAGCAAAGTCGATGAACGATGGCAGCATAAGCCGTCAGTCAGCCGCACGGGCCTGCAATGATTTTGCGGCGTTGGCCGAGAAAAGAGGCCAGATCGACAAAGCGAAGGACTTTTACTATCAGGCAACACAACTCGACCCTGAGTTTGCGGACGCCGCCGCAAATTTCAAAAGGATCAACGGTGGAAATTGACAGATCGAGGAATTTGAAATGAAAAGAACTCTGATACTGCTGGCTTTTACACTCCTATTTTCAACCGCTGCTGCTGCTCAACGGATCGAAGACGGCAGCCGAAGCACTATCGGCTATATTTCGGCAAGCGGCACCGTCGAGAATGGCAGCAGATCTACGATCGGCTACATCCTGGACAGCGGCCGCATAGAAAACGGCAGCCGTTCGACGATCGGCTATATTACAAAAGAGGGCCGAGTTGAGAATGCCAGCCGCAGCACAATCGGCTACATCAGCGACAGCGGCACGGTCGAGAACGGCAGCCGTTCGACGATCGGCTATGTCACATCTAGCGGCCGTGTTGAAAATAGCTCGCGGAGCACGATCGGCTATGCAGAGGGAGTTGATCAGCGTCACGCGGCGTTGTTTTTCTTCTTTTTCTTTATGCCAAAGAAATAGCAATTACTTGAATACGCCGCCGCCGAGAACGTTCTCGCGCAAATAATTTATCGTATCCTGCAGCGTTTCCTGCGGATCGCGTGGTGCGAAACCTAATTCTTCTTCGGCCTTGGTCGAATCAAAATACCAAAAATACTCTGCCTGCTCGACCTCATTCGGCATCACGGGTGACGCTTTGCCCCAATTTTTATAAATTGAGCTGATAAAGCTAGAGCCGGCCATCGCCAGCTTTTTCGGCACCTTCAACATCGGAGATGATACGCCGGACAATCGCTCGAGACGTCCGAAAAACTGCTCAAAGGTCATATTGGCTGCACCAAGAAGGTATTTTTCCTGATGTCGGCCTTTTTCGACGGCCGAAATGAAAGCCGCGGCCGCATCGCGAGCGTCAACGAAATTTAAACCGCCGCTCGGACAATATGGTATCTTTCGACCGAGAAAATCAAGCACCGGTTTGGTCGAACTCAATCGCTCGTCATCCGGTCCGAGCAATAATGACGGATTCATTATCACCAACTTCTGCCCCGGGGAATTGAAATTTTCTAACGCTGCACGTTCTTGGTAATATTTCGATGCGTAATATGCCCAGCTCGTCAAACTTTCGATCGGCTGCGGGTAGGTCTCATCTACTGGCTGTTCATCTTCGTTGACGGCGATAGTACCGCTCGACGACGCCAGCACCATTGTCTGGACGCCGGCTTCGGTTGCAGCTTCGCACAGCAATCGCGTGCCTTCGAGATGTATCTTGTTCATCGACGCAGCATCGTCGTTGTCACGAGACACTTTTCCCGCCAGGTGAAAGATCGCTGACACATTCTTACAGGCCTTTGCAACATCGTCGCGATCGGTCACCGAGCCTTCGACGGCCTTAACGCCCGCGTCTTTCATCCACTCCGGTACTCGGGACGCCATCACTTTCAGATTCGTCTCGCCATATGCGAGAAAATTTCGAACGATGTGCGTGCCTAAAAATCCGGTCCCGCCGGTGATGAGTATCCGCTTCTCTGACCTTTCGGATTTTGCTGGTGCTTTTGTCTTCGCCATAAGTTCTATTTCCAAGTCTTCCGGATCGGATGTGCCTCGGTATTGAACACGATACCCGTAAAATCCAGCGTCTTTTCGGGTGCAAACAACAGATAGAAGTACTTGAACGTCTCTGCCAGCACAAAGCTGTGCATGTAATCGGTCTTTTCTTTTGTTTCGACGTTCTTAAGCCCAGCATAGGCAACGTCAGTGCGGCAGTGTTTTACAAAATCCTCAAACATCTGTTTGCCCATCGCGAGGTATTTCGAATCTCGCGTGTACTGATAAAGAATGTACGTCGATTCAACGATCTCGGGCCGCAGAGGATAGCCGCCGTGCTCGACCTTGCCGGTCTTGTAATTATATACCTCAGGTTCGACACCGTGAACATTCCACATTTTGAACATAGAATCCTGCAGCATTTTTGCCCGATTCAAGTCGCCATCCATTGCGAGCAGTCCCGGGAAAAATGCATCGAGGGCACCGGTCGTTGTTGCGGTCCGCTTGCCGGTGTTCATATCTGCGTGGCCGTACCATAGATCGCCCGTTTTTGTAGCACCAGTGCGATTTATCTTGCTCAGGTCATCACTTTCATCAGCCAAATAAGAATGGACCTTGGAAATCGCGTCCTCCCACATGTTGCGGCAATCCTGATCGTTGAAAAGGACCGCCGCCTTGAGCAGATACTCGTAATACGAATCGATCTCTGCGGAAACGTGGCTGTCCGTATTTGTCCATTTGCCTGTTTCGACATTGATATTGGTGCCGACCAAACCGATGGGTGAGCGTCGCTTGTAAGTTTCAATAAGTGCCCGCTTCGCCTTCTCGTAATAGATCGGCTTGTTCGTTAGTTTGCTCAATGTGCCAAATTCGATCAGCAGCGTGCCGGTTTCCGCAGGATTCGAAACCTCGCCGCTCGTCTTGCCTGTTTTCAGGTTTACGTTCTTGTACGGCAATCTGGTCGGCGAATTGAAAACAGGCAGCAGACGCGTGCCCAGGTCGTCCGCGAGAGCAAGCAAACGTTTGTCGCCCGTCATCTGATAGCTCGAAAGCAGCCCGCCCAAGATCCGTATCGTGATCTCAAAATTCTGAACAGAGATATCCTGATCAAAGGAAAGATTTTTGACGATGTATTCGCGTGTTTCGTCGGCTTCCTTCTTGAAACCTAGCAAATACAATGAGTCCAACGAATCGACCGGCGTCATCAATATCGACTGGCCATACCAATCACGGCAAGTTTTCGATATCGGTTTCAGATCATCATGACCCCAGCAATGCTTCTTATAGCCATTCCACGCATGGAGAAACTCCGCTTTGACCTTGTCGGCCATCTGTTTTTTGTCGGTTTGCTGGCAAAGGCCCGAGAAAGCCAACCCACAGATTATTGAAAGAGTGATGAGCAGTTTTCTAAACATTCTATTTTTGAATTATGGTCGGCTCGCCAAAACCCAATTCTTTGAGTCGCGGAAGCTGTGTCTTCGCGTCGCCGGCGACGAACCAGAACATTCTTTCAGCGTTTAGATATTTCGCCGAAAGCTCCTTTATCTTGTTGACCGTCATGCCTTTGACTATCTGTTCACGGCCTTTGACGTAGTCGTATTTCCAGCCGTATTTGCTGATATTCTCGAGCATATTGAGCTTTGCACCTGCCGTCTCAAATGCTCGGGCGTTGCTCTTTATCAGGAAGCTCTGAGTCGTTTCGAGATCCTTATCTGAGTAATTCTTACCAAACTCCTCCACGATCTTCTTGATCAACGCAAGCGATTCGAACGTCACATTGCTCCGCACGCCGCTGCCGATCACAAATGGCCCCGGACTCGTACTGCCGGTGAATTGCGAGGTAATTCCGTAGGTGTAGCCCTTTGTTTCGCGGAGTTCCTGCGTCAATTGCGACGCAAAACCGCCGCCTCCAAGAATATAGTTCGTCACGACTGCGGGATAGTAATCGGCATCCGTCGCCGCCAGGGCCGGATAACCGATCCGCAATACCGACTGCTTGGCATCCGGAATGTCATAAAAATATAACTGCGATCTCGACGGTGCAGCGGGCGTCCGGTAAACAGGGATCTTGACTGCTCCGCCTTTCCAACGTTTATTCAACGAATTGAGCGAGCCGACGATCTTTGCACTACCGAGAGATCCGACGACGTGGACTCGTGCCATCTTTGGCGACATCGCCTTGGCGTAGAATGCTTTTAGGTCATCGACCGTGATCGCATTTACCGATTCGACCGTTCCCAAAATATTGCGGCTGCGAATATTGTCCTTTCCATAGACAATTTCATTAAATTTCTGCCCTGCGATAGCATTCGGATTGGCCTGCTGCTGACGGATCGCACTCAGCGTGCTTTGTTTAAGCAGATCGAATTCTTTTACGTCCCAACGCGGTTCGAGCAGTATTTCCTCTACCAGAGTGAGCGTTGCGTCGTAATTCTTAGCAAGCGTAGTTACGCCGATCCGAACATCCTCGGTTCCCGCGTTCACGTTGATAGCGGCTCCAAGTTGTTGTATTGCCTCTTCAAGTTCCTGAGGTGTCCTTTTCGCGGTTCCCTGCGTCATCAGTCGTGCCATCAAATTGGCTGCTCCAACCTTGTTAATGTCGTCAAGGAGTTGGCCGCCGTCAACCACGATCTCAAACTGTACGAGCGGAACCTCTTGATTTTCGATCCCATAGACTCGTATTCCGTTCGAGAGTTTGTCCTCCCAAATTGTCGGAATTTTGACCTCCGGACTCGGTCCGTACGGCGGCTCGATACTGCGGTCGAATGACGAAGGCGTCCGTTCATACTTGGCGGCTGCTGTCGGATCGACTTCTTGTTCGGCCCCGGCAACGATCTTTTCCTCTACAACTTCTGCCTTTTTGGAGCCGTCGAGAGCTAAAGCGGCTTTTCCTTTGGGAACAAAGCTTGTTGCAACGTAATTCTTACCCTTTATGTACTTTTCATAAACCCGCATCACGTCGGCAGGCGTGACGGCAAGGATATTTTTGATGTCCTTCTCGATACAGCCCGGATCGCCAGCGAAGATATTGCACTGGGCAAGCTGCGCTCCTTTGCCCAAAACATTTGAAAGCGATGCATAAAACTGTGTCTCCTGGCCTGCCTTGATCCGATTAAGGTCCTTTTCGGCGATACCTTCTTTCTCAAATCGAACAAATGCTTCGGCCGCCGCGGCAGCAACTTCGTCGAGGTCTTTGTCTGAAAACGCCCTGACGGACAACTCGAAATTACCAGCGAGTTCAGACGTATAGTTGCCGGTATTCACATTTGGAGCAAGCTTATTTTCTTCGACCAAGACCTTGTAGAACGGCGCCTTTTTCCCGCGTGAAAGGTAGTTTGCCAGTACGTCCAATGCGTATGAGTCAGGATTGTATTCCTCGACAGTGGGCCATGCCATTGTAAGCTCAGGCACATTTGCGAAGTTGTCCTCGTGATAAAACTTGACCGTTTCGGCAACGACGCCCGGCCGTTTCGGTTGTGGCTTGATGTCTTCACTGCCGCGTTTGATCTCGCTGAAATACTTTTCGACCCATTTTTTCGCCTGCACGGTATCAAAATCGCCGGCAATCACAAGCGTCACGTTATTGGGCACGTACCATCGGCGGAAGAATTCCTTTACGTCTTCCAGCTTGGCGTTATCGAGGTCTTCGAGCGAACCGATGATCTGCCAATTGTACGGATGGTCCGCTGGAAACATTGCCTTGTCAACGACATACGACGTGTGCCCGTATGGATTATTATCAACGCTCTGGCGCTTTTCGTTTTTTACGACCTGCTTTTCTTTGGCAAGGACGTCGTCTGTCACCGTATTGATGAACCAACCAAGCTTGTCGGCTTCGGCCCAGAGCATTTTCTCAAGTGCGTCTTTCGGAACTGTCTGAAGATAGTTCGTCTTGTCGCGGCTTGTCGAACCGTTCGCTCCGGAACCGCCGATCCTCGCTGACATTTTGTCGAGTCCGCCTTTGCCCAAATTCTCCGACTCAAGGAACAAAAGGTGTTCAAATAAATGCGCAAATCCCGTGCGTCCCGCCTTTTCACGGGCAGATCCGACATGAGCCGTGATCGAAACTGCGACGACAGGATCGCTGCGGTCAACATGAAAGATCACATCAAGGCCATTCGGCAAGGTGAATTTCTCGTAATCGACTTTTAGTGTCTGTCCCTGGACCAAACACACGACGAACAGAAGATAAGTTAATGGCAGCAAAGCCTTTACGTATTTCATAAGTAATAAAAACAACTCCTGGTTTGGCTATTTATACACCAATTTGGGCTGTTTGGTTTCTTAAATCTGCAGCGAAGACACGCTTGGAGTTGTCGGCAGCCACAGATCGATCTAGTTATCTATCACAGGCTCCAGTTTACGCGTACGGCGGCGTTCGGCCTTCCATTGTTTTCGCAGTGTTTCGACGTCAAATTTTGTCCGCGTGCCGTCTCGCAAATTTTCGATGTCGTGCTGAACGCGGGCGGCAATCAGGCGATACGCCTCCGTATTCGGCACGCCCTCGACCATTTTTGCGAGTTCATCATACTCGAGGAACCGGCCGACCTTGGCTCCGATCTTTGCACCGATACTTCGGCTCTTCGGGATGACCATTCCCTTCGGGAACGCCTCGTAAGTGCCCCAGATATATATCGGCAGTATCCCGATCTTCTGATTAAGAGCGAGATAGCCGATGATCGGCTTGAATTCAGCGATCTGCCCCGACTCCTGCCGGCCGCCCTCGGGGAAGATAAGTGCGTTGTAGCCTTCGTTTAGGATCTGTGTGACGTGACGCAGGGATTGACGCAAGCTTCCCGTTCTTTCGATGGGGACAAGCGTCGTGAAGTTGTTCATATACGCCCGCTTGTATTTAGTATCAAACCAATAATCCGCCGCCGCGACCGCCACCGTCTGCTCGGCAACGTCCTTTCCAAGAGCCTTTTTGACAAGCCCGGTATCCAAATGCGACGTATGATTCGGAGCGACGATGAAATTGGCGTGCTGAGGCACATTTGATTCACCTTCGATCGATGTGTCGAGTACGTTGGAATAAAGAGTTTCCTGAGCAAGATCGACAACGGCATTGCCGACGCGTCGGACGATCGAGGGAATGAATATTTCTTCCTCTTCCTTTTTCTCTTCAGCCTTTGGTTCGTCGGCAAGCTTTTTCGACTTATCGACGCGTTGAACGGCCGTCAACAATTCGCGGACCGATTGCACTTCATTTAATGTATCAGGCGATAAGATACGTCCTCCGGCGTCTTCGACGGCAGCTTGCAGTTCGACGAACATCAGCGAATCAAAGCCAAGATCGGCGAGTTTATCCTCGACCGCGATGTCCGATAGCGGTCTGTTCGAAACGCTCGCGACGACCTTGCGGATCCAAACCATATTGTCATCACCCTTGGCTTCGACGACGGTCTTCGTCTTCGATCTGGATCGTTCCTCCAGCGTTTGCAGCATTTCGACGACCTCGGGACGCTTAACCTTTCGAGTAGCGGTCCGCGGCAATTCAAACGGCGTGATGTGTAAGACCTTGACGCGTTTGAAAAACGCCAGCCCTGCCGACACCTCGCGAAAATGCGTCTCGATCTGCTTATTTACGTCGCTCCGCGACAAGGCGATGTCATGTTCATAATCCGGCACGACGAGAGCTGCGATCTTTTCGCCGCCGTCCTCATCCTGCAGCCCGACAACGCTCATTTCTTTGATATAAGCGGACTTACCGTAGTGGTCCTCTATCTCGTCGGGGTAAATGTTCTTGCCGTTCGAATCGATAATGACATCTTTTGAGCGTCCGACAATAAAGAGATTTCCGTCCTCATCGAGCCGGCCAAGATCACCGGTCTTGAGCCATCGGTCGGTCATCACGGCATCGGTCGCCTTTTCGTTGTTGTAATAACCGACCATCACATTCTGGCCCCGAGCTATCACCTCACCCACGCCATTCTCGTCCGGTGATTCGATCTTGACCTCAACGCCGGGCAACGGCTTACCAACACTGCCTCGAAGCAACTTATTTCCCGGTCTGGCGACCGTTAGAACTGGCGACGACTCGGTCAAACCGTAACCCTCAAGCACTGTAAACCCAAGCCCGTGCAGGTCCTTTTGTACTTTTTCGCTCAATGCCGAACCGCCCGAGATAAGATAGCGCATTTTCCCGCCCATGCCCTGATGTATCGGGAAAAACACGATCGGGCCCAAATTGAATGGTGTGTTATCGCGGATCCAGGCGTTGAACTCGATCACGTTGTCGGCGAGATCGGCGATCCAATCACCGCGTTCCCGCAATCGCGTTTTGATCCGCCGATGCAGCATTTCCCATAATGCCGGAACGCCGACAAGGCCGGTGACGTGACTGTTTTCGATCGTTCGAGCAAGATCTTCGGCAGTAAGCTCATTCAAATAAGTGATCTGCGTGCCATTTGAGAACGGCGTCAGGAATCCTGCCGAAAACTCGAATGTATGATGCATCGGCAGAACCGACAAAACTCCGTCGGTAATGTCCATATCGAGCACCGACGACAGCATCGAGATCATATTGACGAAATTCTTATGCGACAGCATCACCGCTTTTGGCGTACCGGTCGTCCCCGATGTAAAGATCAGCGAAGCAATGGCGTTCGAATGTATCTTTGCCGGAAGCAACGCATTTCGTTTCGCTTCCTCAGTCTCCGATTGGATCTCAAATACCTCGTCGAACGTCCAAACGATAGGGCTCCCCTCCTTACGAAGGAGGGGTGGCGGCGTTTCGCCGACGGGGTGGTTCTCACCCGCGGCAAAGGCCTGGTCGAGTGACGTTTGCAAATCCGGATTCTCCGCCGCTAATTTCGGCGAAATAACAATAGCCGAAGCCTCGCCGGCCTTTGCAAACGCCACGATCTCGTCCACTGTCGAGGCCGGATCGATCGGGATCGCGGTCGCTCCGGTTTTGAGGATGCCGAAATACGTCATTCCCCATTCGGGCATGTTGTTCGAAAATAAGATCACGCGGCTGCCGTTTGCAATGCCGTTTTTCGCAAAATAACCGGCGGCTCGAAGCGTAAGTTCGTTGACGTCTTCGTACGTGTATTGCTCTTTGCGGCCATCGCGTTCGATTCGCATCGCAACTCGCGTCGGGAATCGCTTGACCGACGTGTCGAACAGATCGAGCAGATCTTTGTACGTGTACGAACGCTTTTCGACCGCCTTCAGCTCTTCCTCAAGTGTCGGAAGCACCCATTTTCGCATTCCGGGAAAATGGACGTTTAGCCAATAGTCATACCAGTCGAGTTTTTCCGGATACCATGGCAATAGAGCCTTTTCCTTCTCGCGGATCAGCGAATGAAGTGCCCGGACATTATCCGACCGGTACAAATACTCGTTGTCGATCATGAACGGTTTGAACATCGCAAACGCATCCATCGTCTCTTTTGTCGTCTGTTCAAACGATTCGACTGATTTTTTGAGATCCGAAACAATATTCCCAATACGCCCGCCGCCCCAACGCGGATTTGCCTTATCTAGCAGTCTGTCGGCACCGTTTGCCAGCTTATTGAGCATAGGTGCGGACGCGAGTTGGTATGTACGATTCGTCACCGTCTGCGTCTCAACCATTCCTGCGAGCTTGTTGGTGAGCTTGTTGCCGGTCTCCTTTTCCTCAAAGTGTCTGCGTTTGTACAACCCGACGAGCTCGACGATACGCTTCATATCGTTCGGATTCGAGTCGCCCGACGAAGCCTGGAAAACAAGCGGCGGTTTCGGATCGACCAGCGCGTTCATCGTCGCCGCAAGTATCGCTCCCGACACCATATCGACAGGAATAACGTCAAGGATAAGCTTTTCGTTAACCGGAATAATCGGCTGCCCGCGAAGCGCGATCAGTATAAGCGGCGCGGTGGTCGTAAAGCCTTCGTTCCAGCCCGCGAACGGATACGCTTGCGACGACTCAACGATCGAAGGCCGCACCAGAACCTTTACAATATCGTCCTGCGACGCGATGATCTGTTCGGCGAGCGACTTCGAATATGTATAAATATTCGTCCAGCCCCAATACTCGGCCCGCTCCGCACCAAGCTCGGTAGTGCGCTCGCGGATCCACATTTTGCGTTCGCGGAAAATGGCAGATTTCAGATCGGCCTCGTCATCCGGATCGCGGCCTTCCTCGATAAACCGGTTGCGAGCCTGCTCGCGAAACTTAGCGTGCTGTACAGCGTCATCTGCCTCTTGCCTCGCTTGTTCGGACAAACGGGCGCAGTCCTCGACCTCGCGATTTACGTCAAACACGGTTCCGACCAACTCATTCTTTCGAGGAAAATACCCGACAACCGGCTCATTCTCCCAGATCGGCCCCGACCGCTTGCCGGCCACAAAACACGTCGACACATGCACCAGCCGCGGCTTTTTCATCATCCTTGCCATCTTGATGATGTTGTTCGAACCGTTGATATTCGTCCGCAAAGCCGATTCAAGCGGAGGGTTGAACGTCACATTTCCGGCACCATTTACAATGATGTCGGTATCACGCATTATCTTCTTCGCGTCCTTCTCATCGAGCCCGAGATACTCATTCCCGACATCGCCATTGACCGGCACGACCTTGGACTTAATAAAATCGTCAAACCCGTCGCCATACTTCTCACGCAGCGGATCAAATGTCGGTGAAGTCACGATCGACGTCCAAAACCGTATCTTCGACTCCGCCGCATCCCGAGCCCGCACGGTCGCATAGACCTTCCCGATATCCGGAAAATTATGCAGCAGCATCGACAACGTAACCTTCCCCACAAAGCCCGTCCCGCCGATAAAGAAGATCTTCTTTCCCTTAAATATTTCTGTTGGTGATAGTTTCATTGCTAACTAATCCGTAACATTACACAACCCAATGATCGGCTGATGCAGCATGGTGATCTCGGCGGAGCGGCCCATGTAGCTGCGGGCCATGGCGATGGCTTCGGTTAGGTTGTCGGCGCGTTCCCAGCCGAGCATTTCGGGGACGTGGGCGTTTTCGGCTCCGGCGACGATGACGTGGCCGATGTGCTGGCGGCCATTTTCGCCCCAGTACCACATGAAAAACGGATGCGCCCCGTGATAAGCGTTGCCGCGGCGGTACATCTCGATGTATGCCGGATTGGTCGCGAATTCTCGTTCGTATTTTTCGCGCAGGTAGAACGCATCCCGCGATTCGGGCAGCAAACGGTGGAAAAACTCGATATACGCGGGATGGAAATTATGGTCAAACTCGTCAAAACACGGATGCGTAATGATCATCACGCCGCCTTTCCTGAGCAAAGGCTTGTTCCGATACATGTTGAAGTGATACCCGAGAGCCATCACTTGCACCAGCAAAGGGTTGAGCGCCGAATAGACGTTGTACGGCGAAATATCCGGGATGCCCGAGATCAAAATGTCGCACTGGCCTTTGACCGGGATCTCGTATTGCTGATAATTCTTCCCCAGAATTTTCTCGTGTACAGGCTCCGTCTTTCCGGCGTAACAGGCTATCAGCTCATATTGAGCCGGAATCGCATGCAGCATTTTGCGACGAGCGGCACGCGGCATTTTTGAGAAAGTGTTGGCCATCACCTCCCATTTCATGCGGTCGGCGAAACTGAATTCGTCTTCGTTCCGCGTCAAAATGTCGTAGCCTTCGGGGAACATCTTGTTGTTGATCGCGGTCTCGATATGAAAGACCTTGCATTGCTCGTCGACCAATTTCCCAAGCCGCACGACCTTGTGATTCAGCTCCGAAGCCGGCGGGTCCATATACGAATGCGAGTCGCGGATCGTCTGCGGTTCGTGGTGAGCACGGAGGGATTCGTAATCGCACAGCCCTACCGCGACCGATTTGTGGCCGCCGTCCATCGGGACGAGATTGATGTTCAGATAAATGAGCAGGTCGCTCTCGATCGCACGTTTATTGACCCGCAGCGGCTCGTTGTGCCGCGTGACGCCAAGCGTGACGAGATTATCGTCGTCCTCGGCATCGTGGTTGTAATAGCGGGCGGGGTAATATTCGTTGTAGATATCGGTGCCAACCATCCGCTTCATTTCCCAAGCCGTCATCTTGCGGTGCAGCGAATTTGCGATGATCAGATGCACATCATCAACACCGTTCGCACCGCACATATCCAGCACGACCTCAAGCATTGTCTGCCTCAGATCAGGCGTCTGCATCGGCGGCAGCGGCAGCGAGATGTCGTCCATCGCGATCGTCACACGCATCCCCGGCTCGAGCAAAGCATAAAGCGGCTCCATCTCGATCGGATGATTTACCGCATAGCGAATAGCCGCCTCACGGTTAGGCAACCCCTTGATCGGCGGATTCGGATAAATAACCCGCGTCCCGACCGGAATGTCGTTCAAGATAAAATCCTCGCCAAACGGCATGATCCGCGGCGCGGAATCTTTGTCGATGTAAACGATAGATTCGTGTGTTTTTCGTCGTAATTGTAGAGCCATAAAATTCTCTTTTTATCCGTGACTATCTATGTAAATCTGTGGCAAAAAATTCTACTTCAAATCCAGAATCGCCCAATCGTGCTGCAGAGCCGTCTGTTTCAGACGAAAGTCCGGACAAACCGCAACCGGATGGCCGACGATCGACAGCATTGGAAGATCAGATATCGAATCGGAATACGCGTACGAATCGGACAGATTGATGTTTTCGCGTTCGGCGTATTCGCGGATCCATTTGGCTTTCGTGGCCGAGGCCATGACAGGCGGGAGGACGCGGCCGGTGGCGTAGCCGTTGACGAATTCGAGGCGGTTGGCGACGTAATCGTCGATGCCGAGATGATCCATCAGGCGGTCAATGGTGAAATCAAGAGCTCCGGTGAGCAACACCTGCCGCTGGCCGATCTTTTTGCCCTGGGCTATCAGGCTTGCCGTGCCTGGGAATATTGCGGGTTTCAAGACCTCTTCGAATAGTTCGTCAGAGAAATACCGCAAACGATCCTGCGAAAGCCCTGCGTAGCTTCTAAAGAAAACCTCGTTAAATACATTTCGCGAATACAGATCGGTGATTCCGAAAAACGGCAGCTTGGCGAGCGTGCCGACGCTCTTTTTCGCCGTCTGCCACAGGCCCTGTTGGCGTTTGGCGTAAAATGCGAGGGTATGGACGAGGTTGGTGCTGACCAATGTCCCTTCGAGATCATAGAATGCTGCAGGCGTAGCGTTTTTATTCATTCCGGCTTTGTGATAATATCGGGCTCTTATTTGAAGCAAATATTAACATTTATTGTCGGTTTTCGATAGGCGTCGCAAGGGAAGTTACGAATTAATTACAAAATGTAATTACATTGTAGGCACAGATTTCCATAAAATATGAGACGAGCGATCTTTCCGGGTTCATTTGACCCGCTGACCAATGGACATCTCGACATCATCAAACGTTCGTCGCCGCTTTTTGATGAGATCGTCGTCGCCGTGCTCAATAATGTCGACAAGCATCCTATGTTCTCTGTCGAAGAACGCTGCCAGATGCTCCGCGAGATATTGCCGACGGTCGAGACCGACGGTTGCAGGATGCTGGTTGAGAGCTTCTCCGGGCTGACTGCAGATTTTGCCAAGCGTTCGGGAGCCACGGCCATCGTTCGCGGCATCCGTGCCGTCAGCGATTACGAATACGAACTCCGCATGGCACTGATGAACCGCCGCCTCGAACCAACGATCGAAACGGTCTTTCTCATGGCGGGCGAAGAATATTCTTATGTTTCCTCAACTCTGATGAAACAGGTCTTCGAACTGGGCGGTCGTGTTGAAGGACTGATCCCGGAACTTGTCGAAGAGCGAATGCGTGCCAAGCTGGGAAAATAGAAATTTAAAACGCAGAGACCGCAAAGCACGCTGAGAAAAATTGATTTAGTAATTTCTATATCCTCCTCTGCGTTCTCAGCGATCTCTGCGTTAAAATCTTCCTTATGACTTTCCCCGTTTCTGAAAATGTCGCCAAGATGCAAGGCTCTTCAACATTGATCGCTGCTCAGATGGCGAATGAATTGCGAGCGAGCGGTGTTGATGTCATCGATCTTTCGGTCGGCGAGCCCGATTTCGACACACCTGATTTTATCAAACAATACGCGGTCGAAGGCCTAGCCAAGGGACTTACTAAATACACAGCAACGGCAGGCACGATCGAATTCCGGAAATCGATCGTTGATTTCTACGCTGCAAGGTTTAAGACCGATCTCAAGCAGAATCAGATCGCTGCGTCGTGCGGCGGAAAGCAGGCGCTGTTCAATGCCGCGTGTTCTTTGTTGAATCCGGGCGACGATGTTTTGATCCCAAAACCATATTGGGTCACATTCCCTGAGATCGTCACGTTTTGCCGATCGAACAGCGTCTTTATCGAGACGGAACAAACCGAATTCATCTTAACGGCCGATCAGGTCGCAGCCGCGATCACGCCAAAGACCAAATTGCTGATCATCAATTCCCCCAGCAACCCATCGGGACGCGTCGTGCCGCCCGCCGAGATGCGAAAGATCGTTGAGGTATGCGCCGCTCGAAATATATACGTCCTGACCGACGAATGTTATCTATTTTTCGCATATCCGCCGGCCGAACCATTTTCGCTTGCAACGCTACCGCCGGAATTAAGACAATTCGTGTGTGTGGCCGGCAGCTTCTCTAAGACCTATGCGATGACCGGCTGGCGGATCGGTTATACGATCGCTAACCCGGAATGGACCGCCGCGATAGTAAAACTGCAGAGCCATTCGGCCACGCATCCGACGTCATTCGTCCAATACGCCTGTGCCAAGGCCCTCGGCAATATCGAAGGAACCATGTATGCGGTAAACGCCATGACCGCCGAATATGAACGCCGCAAAAACTGGTTCGTGCCGGCATTGAACGAGATCAAAGGCTTCAAATGCCCAATGCCCGAAGGCGCTTTTTATGCCTTTGTGGATGTGCGCGAAATGCTCGGCGACGATCTTGCAAGTTCGGCGGATGTCGCCGCACTGCTGCTGAAAGAGGCACATATCGTCGTGACTGACGGTGCAGGCTTTGGGGCGGACGGTTTCTTGCGATTCTCGTATGCGACCTCGATGGAAAATCTCGAAAGGGCTATCACCGCAATGAAGGCAATGTTCAACGGATGATCATCACTCTTCGTTTGATACAACCGCCGTATCACAAATAAAGCACGAAACTGAATCCAGCCTCGTTTTGTGCTTTTTCATGTATCTTAGCGCTTATTGTTTTTAGACTCCGCCGGTCATCATCAGGCCGATATCTTCGACCGAGGTGACTTTCGGGTCGACCTCGCCTACGATCTTGCCTTCGCGAATGACGAGCAACCGGTCGGCCAGCGCAGTGACCTCTTCCAATTCCGCCGAGACAAGGAGGACAGCCGAACCGGCATCGCGGAGTTCGATAAGTTTGCGGTGGATAAATTCGATCGCACCGATATCCACACCGCGTGTCGGCTGCGAAACTAGCAGCAGCTTTGGATCGAGCTCAAATTCGCGTCCGATGATCAGCTTTTGCTGATTACCGCCCGAGAGTGATTTGGCTGAAAGCGTCGGATCGCCCGGGCGAACGTCAAAGTTCTTAATTATCTCGCTGACTCGCTTATTGATCGCTGAGTTGTTCATCATGCCGCCGGACGACACCGGAGGACGATAGTGCACGCCCAGGATCGAGTTTTCAGCAAGATCTGAGTGAAGCAGCAACCCGCGTTTGTGGCGATCCTCCGGAATGTGGGCTATACCTAGCTCTTTTAATTGGCGGGCAGATTGATTCGTTATGTCTTTGCCGTCAAATTCGACGTTCCCGCCTGTTGCTTTTGTAAGTCCTGACAACGCCTCGATCAGTTCTGTCTGCCCGTTGCCCTCGATTCCGGCTATGCCGACGATCTCGCCTGCACGCACCGAGAACGATACGCCTTTCACCGCCGGCCCGTTCTTTCCGCTGACGGACAAACCCTTGACTTCCAAAACCGTTCCATCGGGTGTCGCGTCTGATTTATCAACGCGCAGTAAAACATCCCGCCCGACTATCATTCGTGCCAGGTCCTTTGCACTCGTTTCCGCCGTCCTGACATTGCCGACTGACTTTCCGTCACGCATCACAGTTACCTCGTCGGATATTGCCAGAACCTCATCGAGTTTGTGGGTGATGATGATGACGGTTTTGCCCTGTTCTTTCATGCGGCGGAGGATACCGAAGAATTCCTCGACCTCCTGCGGCGAAAGCACGGCGGTCGGCTCATCGAGGATCAGCAATTCCGCGTTTCGATATAGTGCCTTGAGCAGCTCAACCCGTTGCTGCTGGCCGACCGAGAGATCTTCTATATACGCCTTTGGATCTACTCCGAGCCGCAATTCATTTGAAAGGGCAAGAATGTCGCGGTTAGCCTTGTCGAGATCGAGATTGGTCGCTGTTCCAGTCTCTGCCCCAAGCACGATATTCTCAGCCGCCGTCATCGTATCGACCAGCATAAAATGCTGGTGCACCATGCCGATGCCAAGGGCGATCGCGTCATGCGGACTTTTGATCGACACGACATTCCCATTGACCACTATCTGGCCGCTGTCCGCTTTATAGAAGCCGTAAGCGATCCGCATGATCGTCGATTTCCCGGCCCCGTTCTCGCCGACGATCGCGTGGATCGTTCCCTTATGAACAGTTATCGAAACATCGTTATTTGCCGTGACGTTTCCGAATGTTTTTGTGATATTTCGTAGTTCAAGCATGATCTATTTCGCCATTGCATCCGTCACCTTGATCTCGCCGGCGACGATCTTTCGTTTTGCTTCTTCTGTCTTTTGGATCACATCAGCCGGGATCAGTGCTTCGTTGTTCTTGTCCATTGCATAGGCGACGCCATCCTTGTCGAGGCCGAACGTATGAAATCCGCCCTTGAATTGACCGCCGAGCACTTCCTTGACGACATCGTAAACCGCGTTATCGACGCGCTTGACCATCGAGGTGAGTACAAATCCGGGCTTGACGCCGTTTTGATTTGAATCGACCCCGATCACAAAACGGTTGGCTTCGCCTTGATCGTTAAGACCAAACTGTTCGACCGCGTCAAAAGCCCCAAGCCCCGAGTTGCCGGCAGCCGTAAAGATCACGTCCGCTCCTTTCTCTATCTGTGCGAGCGAAAGTTCTTTTCCTTTACCGGGATTATTCCAGGCACTATCGCTGACGCCGCAATAGTTGCGTATCACCCTCATTTTGGGATTAACGGAAAGAGCACCTTCTTCGTAACCTTGGGCAAAACGATGGATGAGCGGAATGTCCATGCCACCCAAGAAGCCCAGAACGCCGGTCTTCGATTTTGACGCAGCGATCATCCCGACCAGATACGAACCTTCGTGTTCCCGAAAAACCAGTGATGCGACATTTTTCATCGGAGTTTTGCCGTCCGCCTCAAAGATAACGCCGTCGACGATCGCAAACTTAACATCCGGATAGTCTGAGGCGACTCTCTGCAAGATCGGCCCTTGGGCGAAACCAACACCAATGATCAGATCAAACTTCTTTTCGGCGAATGCACGCATGGCCGGTTCGATCGAGGTCGGATTGCCCGGTTCTACGTCGTACAGACAGATTCCAAGTTCTTTTTCCGCACGCTGAACGCCTTCCCAGGCCGCCGCATTGAACGAACGGTCGTTCTTGCCGCCAATGTCAAAAACGATGCCGACCTTTGCCGTGCAGCCTTCGCGGCGAGCCTCTGTCCGCGTAACGCACGACGATGCTAACGCAGCGGCCGCCAATAAAACAATGAATATCGCCGATGTCCGAAACTTCATAAATGGCTACACCCTCGCTCGTATAAGCTTTCGAATTTTTGGAATTTCCGCAGATATTTTATACGCATTATGCAGTTTTTCGCTAATGAGCTTTGCATCCGCCGCAGTTCTAGTGAGAACAATGCCTAGAATGTCGCCCTTTTTCACTTTCGAACCGATCTTTGTTGACAATTCGTAGCCAACTGCATGATCGACAGTGTCCTCTGCCTTGACACGTCCGCCGCCGATGTCGCGAACGGCTTGGCCAACTGAGAGTGCATCGATCTCAGCAACATAACCGCCCGATGGCGAAATGATCTCGTGTTTGCGCAAACCCTTTGTCAGGAGCTTTTCCGGCTTGTCGCAGATCGAGGGATCGCCTCCTTGCAGTTCGATGTTCTGCCGAAAACGTTCAAGCGCCGCACCCGAATTGAGCACTTGTTCGATCCTTGCTCTTGCATCTTTCAGCGTCGCGGCCATCCGAGTTTGCACGAGCATATTTGCCGTAAGTTCGATCGACAGGTCAAGCGTCGGCGTCATTGCCTCGTCGGTTTCGCCCCGTAGTATTTTCAGGCATTCGAATGTTTCGAGAGCGTTGCCGACGTATTTTCCGAGCGGTTCGCTCATATCAGTAACAAGCGCCTCGGTATTAACGCCGAACGAGATGCCGGTTTTGCACAGCGCCTCTGCAAGCTGCTTAGATCTGGCAAATTCTGTGATAAACGCACCTGAGCCCGTCTTTACATCAAGCACCAAAGCGTCTAACCCTTCTGCGAGTTTCTTCGACATTATCGACGCCACGATCAGCGGGATGGTCGGCACGGTCGCGGTCGCGTCACGCAGTGCATAGATCTTTTTATCGGCCGGAGCAATGTCTTTTGTCTGACCGGCAAGAGCCATCCCGCATGTCTTGAGGATCTTCTTAAACTTTGGAAATGACAGGTTTACATTAAATCCGGGAATCGCCTCGAGCTTATCAAGTGTCCCGCCCGTATGCCCGAGCCCACGTCCAGAGATCATCGGAACCGCAATGCCGCACGCCGCGGCAATAGGTGCAATGACCAGCGAGGTCTTATCACCGACGCCGCCGGTCGAGTGTTTGTCGGCTTTCGGTGCGTCAATGTCAGAGAAATCCATTACCGTGCCGGATTCGAGCATCGCACGCGTGATCGCATCCTGTTCACGCTGGTTCATCCCGCCCATGAACATCGCCATCACAAGCGCAGATATCTGATAATCCGCCCACGAACCGTCGCAAACGCCGTCGATGAACAGCCCGATCTCAACGTCCGAAAGGATCTTTCCGTCCCGCTTTTTCGCAATTATTTCCTGTGGCCGCATAGTGTTACGACAATCTTAACAGAGAAGGAGAGGATTTTTACGGCAGATGAGTGCAGATGAACACCGATTTGAACAAGATCTTTGATATCCGCATTTATCTGCGGTTAAAATTTGTTGGAAACTAAGACAACCGCCTCGGCCCGAACCGCCTGCCGTTCGCCCACGGCATCGACCGCTTCGCCGGTCTTTGCTTTAACGCTCACACTTTCCATCTCGACGCCGAGAGCTCCAGCCAGATTTGCTCGCATTTTATCGATGTGAGGACGAAGCTTTGGCGATTCGAGATCTACGACCGAATCAAAATTGACTATCGAATAGCCCTTTTCCCTGATCAATTCGACTGCATACCTTACAAACTGCGAGCTTTCTACATTCCGCCAGCGTTCGTCCGTGTTCGGAAAATGCGTACCAATATCGCCGAGAGCAAGAGCACCAAGCACCGCGTCAACCGCCGCATGCATCAGCACATCCGCATCCGAATGCCCATCCGCACCGAGGTCCGACTCTATCTCAACGCCGCCGATGACGAGCAGTCGTCCGGCAACCAGCCGATGAATATCTGTTCCAAATCCGATCCTAAACATAGTTAAAGACGTTCCGGAATAAGTCATAACGGTTCAGCGAATGGGACCAAGTTATGACTTATCATCCATACCAAAGCCGATTAATATCCGGCTTCAGCTGTAATTACCGACTCGGCAAATAACAGATCGTCCGGCTTAGTTATCTTGATGTTGCGAGAACTTCCTTCAACAATTGATATCTTAATGCCCAGTTTCTCGACTAGATAACACTCATCGGTCACCGAATCATTTAGATCAGCCCCTTCGAATGCCCGTTTTAACAGGTCGTATCGAAATGCCTGCGGCGTCAACGCCCGGCGCAAGCTGTTGCGGTCGACCGTACCCGCGATGTGGCCATCGTCTATCTTTTTTATAGTGTCCGTCACCTCCGCAACCAGACATGCAGCCCCTGACTCAAGAGCTTTTTCCACCGTCCGGGCGATCTCACGGGATGTGACCAGCGGTCTTGCACCGTCGTGGACAGCGACGAACTCGGTGGATGGATCAACTGCGTCGAGACCGTTTCGGACAGACTCGGTCCGGCTCGCTCCGCCCGAGACGATCTTTTTTAGCTTTTTAATTTCAGACCTGAAATTTGAGATCTGGAATTGCTCTATTCCGGACTCAGATAATACAAGCACGATCTCGTCGATCGCGTCGCAAGCCTCAAATCGCTCGATCGTATGGATGATAACGGGTTTGCCGCAGAGAACGGCAAATTGCTTTGGTATGGCGGAACCAAATCGGCTTCCGCTGCCGGCAGCCACGATAATGGCGGTATTCACCTAGTCAATTTCCTCAATGATCGTCGTCTGTCTCAATTCACGTGTGGCTTTGCGAAATCCCATAGAACGCGAATCGTGTATGCCGACGTGGCTGTCGCCGTTCTCTTCTTTTTCTTCCCAGAGGCGGCCGAATATCATCTTGCCGGCGGTGGTTTGCAGAACGCTGGTGACGGCAATATCAGCAGTCTTACCGATCAGTTTGCGGGCATTATCGACCACGACCATAGTGCCGTCATCGAGATAAGCGACACCCTGATTGTATTCCTTGCCCTCTTTCAGGACGAAAACACGCATCGCTTCGCCAGGCAGAACGACCGGTTTGAGAGCGTTCGCCAGTTCATTTATGTTGAGAACAGAAACGCCGCGAAGCTCCGAGACCTTATTGAGATTGAAATCGTTCGTCACGATGACGGCGTCCAGCTGTTTGCCGAGCTCGATCAACTTAAGATCGACCTCTTTGACGTTGGGAAAATCCGTCTCAACCAGTTGGATATCCAGATTGCTGTTGTTACGCAGCCGCTGAAGCATGTCGAGTCCGCGGCGTCCGCGTTGGCGTTTTGACGAATCCGCCGAGTCAGCGACCTGCTGCAATTCAGCCAGAATAAAATGAGGAATTATCAGCGTGCCGCCGAGAAACCCGGTCTCCGAAACGTCGGCGATACGCCCATCGATGATCACCGATGTGTCTAAGATCTTGTAATCCCGCTTCACGTTCTTATCGCTAAAAACGCCGCCGAGAGCTGCGAGATCAATAAAATCACCTTTTGCCGCACCGACCATCAAGCCGATATAGCCCATAAAGAACGCGAGTGCGATCGTGAGAAAGGTCTTGAGTTCGCCCGGGACGGTATTGATATCCTGGCTGCTGATGAGCATCCCGATCAGATATGCACCGATGATCCCACCGATAGAACCGATAGCCGCCCCGATCAAAGTTTTGAGCGAAGCTCGTCGGGCCCGCACCTCAAACCCTATGATCATCAGACCGACGATCAATCCAAAAGCAGCTGAAACTAGCTGTTTCGAACGCACACTATCGCCGAAGATGTCAGCCAAATGGCTGCTCTTCGACAGTGGATTCAGAAAGTACCCGACTATGCCGAGCAGCAATACAAATCCAACTCTGATAATGATGACATCTGCTTTCATCGTCTGAAATCTTACCACGAAATTTCGCGTTTCCATAAATTGGCCGATGTAGGTAGATACGCTGATTCGGCCCTTTATTCTCGAAACAAAAGCGCCAAAGGCTGAACAGATTAATTCACGAACTGTTTCAGATATAACACTGCCGTCCGCACTCGCAATCTGTGTTAAAATGTTCTCTGGCCATTTGAAATGCTCCGGAATGGATGGAAAACGTTCGGCGGGTTTTCGGGTTGAGATCGGCAAATTCCTGCGGGACAGTGGGACAAGATTGCGAATACAATGTAACCCTATTTAATGCAATAGGTTAGCCAACCCGAATATTGTCCCGACTTGTCCCGGTTTGGGAACAATTAGTGAATGTCTGGCTTTTTTTTGGTGAAAACACCCATTGAAATTTGGATTACTTGGAGACAAATCGGCCGAAACAGCTTGCCGTGAACTTAGGCGGCGGCATCGACTGTTGTATCCTGACTTTCTAAAAAGATGGCAAAGCAACCGACAACAATTTGGGCCTGTCAGAACTGCGGCGGGCAATCGCGAAAATGGCTCGGGCAATGCCCCGAATGCGGCGAGTGGAACACGCTCGTCGAGGAACGATTTCGGCCTGCGGCTGAGGCAAAGGCAGCAACCGGATTTGGAAAATCGTTTCGCGAAACAGCACCGATCCCCTATGACAATATCGAATCACAGGACGACGCCCGCACCTCGACCGGCATCGACGAACTAGACCGCGTCCTCGGCGGCGGCATCGTCGCGGGCTCACTCGTTCTGATCGGTGGCGCTCCGGGAATCGGGAAATCGACGATCGTTATCCAAATGGCCGATAAACTCGGCCGCAGCGGCGGCAAGGTCCTCTACGTTTCCGGCGAAGAATCGGAACGCCAAATAAAGATGCGCGGCGAACGCCTCGGACTCACGGCCGACAATCTCTTTCTACTGCCCGAGACCAATCTACAGACGATCATCGCGGAGACCGACAAACTGCGGCCCGATTTTGTCATCGTCGATTCGATCCAGACCGTTTTCAGCGAACGTATCGAGTCGGCTCCCGGCAGCGTTTCGCAGGTTCGCGATGTGGCGGCGCAGTTTATGATATTCGCTAAACAAACCGGAACGCCAGTCTTCCTCACCGGACACGTCACAAAAGAAGGCTCGATCGCCGGCCCGAAAACGCTCGAACACATCGTCGACACCGTCCTCTATTTCGAAGGCGACCGCCACCACAATCACCGCATCATTCGCGCGACCAAGAACCGCTTTGGTGCGGCAAACGAGATCGGCGTTTTCGAGATGACCAACGCGGGCCTGGTTCCGGTAGGTAACCCGTCCGAACTTTTTCTACAGGAACGCCCCGAGAACGCGACCGGCTCGGTCGTCACCGTCTGTATGGAAGGCACCCGGCCGATGCTGGTCGAGGTACAGGCCTTGGTAAGCAGTACAAAATTTGGCACGGCACGGCGAATGACACAGGGATTCGACCACAATCGAGCGTCGCTGCTGATCGCCGTTTTAGAGAAACAGGTCGGCCTGCAACTCGCTGGCGACGACGTTTTCGTCAACATCGCGGGCGGAATGGAGATCGACGAACCCGCCGCCGACCTTGGCATCATCGCCGCCATCGCGTCGAGTTTCCGAAACATCCAGGTCCCGCCCGAAACCGCCGTCTTCGGCGAAGTCGGCCTCACGGGCGAAGTCCGCGGCGTCCTCCAGGCCCAAGCCCGGGCCCGCGAAGCTCAGGTTTTAGGATTTAAGAA
This sequence comes from Acidobacteriota bacterium, assembly GCA_016713675.1. Taxonomy (NCBI): domain Bacteria; kingdom Pseudomonadati; phylum Acidobacteriota; species Acidobacteriota bacterium. The sequence goes on along the minus strand of JADJOS010000001.1, from coordinate 2,171,161 downwards.
ACTGATATTGCCAGAATCGAATAAGAAAGGTCTCGAGAAACTATTGGGAATACGTGTTGTCGGTGTGAAGAATTTAGAACAGGCGATGGACGAGCTGTTTTAGCCGAAACAAAACGATTCATAAGTCGTATTAAAATGACTATGAAGTTCAACCATATACTCACTGCATTTATTCTCTCGATGGCCGTTTGCGTGTCCGTTTCGCAGGCGCAAAGCAAGGACGACCACGCACTCAAAGCGATCGTCAGCCAAATGGTAACTGCCCAAACCGAATACGACGCCAAGACCATCGACAGCATCCTTACGGCTGATTACATCGAGATCTCGCCGGTCGGCGAATTTGATCCGCGGGAAAAGGTCCTCGGTTTTTACTCGCCGGAGGCAAAGGCTGCGGCGGCGAAAGTAAAGACTTCCGTCGAGGCGGCCGAGCACTCGATCCGCAATTACGGCAAATTGGCTATCGTCATCGTGCGGCTCAATTACACAATGACGACCGACGGCAAACCGATGCCGCCGCGTAGCATTCGAGCAACGTATGTTTTGAAAAAGGACAGAGATTTGTGGAAAATAGCCTCGGCTCAATATACGGGAATTCGACCGCCGCAGCCGCCAAAGCCGCAATAAACGGCTATTCCGGAGCCATGATGTGTTCGAGGATGCTGTCGCGTTTCTGCCGTATGTCGGTCACACGTGGGCTTGGTTGTTCGGCCACGAATGAGGGCGGCGTGTGAAACGGATCGATCTGGAGCGGCACGCCCTCTTCGTCGAGGCGATGGGCGATGATATTTGAAATCAGCGATTGTTCGAACTGCGAAACGTCGGTGAACCGGACGCCGATGCCCGTATCTTCGAAACGGTATAAGGCTTTGCATGCCAGCGGGAGAAAGTTGCCATTGGGCAGCGGGATCTCCATACGAAATTCATCGCCGATGTAGATATTTTCTTCCCAGCCTGTAAAGCAGCCGCCGATCGAGATCTGCTGGAGCCGCGTCTCTTGTTTTTCGCCGTTCTTGTTGAATATCCATGCTGGTATATCGAGCGAGAACCGAACATGTTGTCTTTGGCTGATGGACATTTTGTGCAGGTTACGAAGTGTCGCTAAACGATAACCACTTTTAGTTTAACGATTATCAGTGGTTTGACGCAATAGATATCTTGACCCGCAGCCGGATCACTTTGAAACTATTATTAGCATCAAGCGATTTCTCAGCGTACTCGGCGTCTTTCTTTGCATTCTCTGCTTGGAAAGACCTTACCAAGAATTCCGCGCAGAGCACACGGGGGGCCTCGCAGAGACCGGAGTGAGGCTGCTTGTCAAAACTCAACAAAAAAACCGCCCTCGAAAGAGCGGTTTTCATGATCTTTGAAAACTATATCTAGTTGTTTGCGGCTTCGGTTTTCGCGCAATGCGTATCAAACGTTTCGATCAATGCCTGAGCGATCACCATCGGATTGCGGCCTTCGAGGTCGCGGCGTTCGAACATCTGCACGAGCTTGCCGTCTTGAATAAAGCCGATCGCCGGCGATGACGGTGCATAACCTGTAAAATGCTCACGTGCCGTGTCGGTGGCGTCAATGTCGGCACCCGCAAACACGGTGATGGCTCGGTCAGGTTTGTTCTCCGAATTCTGCAGGGCCATCGCGATGCCCGGACGGACTCCGCCAGCAGCGCAGCCGCAGACCGAATTGACGACGACCATCAATGTGCCTTTTGTGTTTTCTATGGCTTCGACCACTGCTTCACTGGTTTTTGCTTCTTCGATCCCGAGTTCCGCGAGCTCAGCACGCATTCCGTAGATCATCATTTCTGGGTATGGCATATATTTCCTCTGTTTTCAGTATCAAAGCATCAGGCTTAATACCTGACCTTTTTTCAAGTATCGGTTATAGGTCAGATCGAGTCAAGTTGTCCACCCAACTAATACCGCAGTTTGCCCTATTTTCGCTTATTTTCTACTATCTATCTAATGGCGTTCGAAATTGAGAAGAAGTACAAGATCGACAAGAAACTTCTGGTCGAATTGACGGCAAAACTAGGTGAGATCGGGGCGATGTTCGCGTACGAAACGTTTGAGGAGAATTATCTGCATCGAGGCGGGGTCTTAGACGAACGCGGAGCCGTACTCAGGCTCCGCAAGACGCCCGAAAAGACGGTACTGACGTACAAAGAAAAGGTCGGCAGTCAGGCCGCTTTTAAGCACCAGATCGAACACGAGACGATCGTCCAGGACGTTGACGCAATTGAGGCGATCATCGAACGGCTTGGATATGTACTTTCGGTAGTTTACGAAAAGCACCGCAAGGCATGGCACCTCGGGAACACAGAGGTCGTGTTGGATGAGCTGCCTTTCGGTTATTACATGGAGATCGAAGGAGCTATCGAGGACATTCTTGCTACGGAGAAACTACTAGGCATTGAACACCTGGAAAATGAATCCCGCGGTTATCCGCGGCTAACGGCAAAGTTCGGCAAGCAGATCGGGACCGTAATGGAAGCACGCTTTGAAAAGACCCAGACGGCCTAACCAGCAATTTCCTGACCGACAAACGACATCTGCGAATCAAAACCTCCGCCCGTCCTCTGTGCGTGCCGTCTGTATGTACCGTCACTTCGAAGCGTGCGGACATTGATCACATCGCGCAAATATGCCGCCAAAAGCGTGTCCTTCAGATAGGTTTTGATCTCGGGATCAAGTATCGGCGTCAGAACTTCGACACGCCTGTCCATATTCCGGTGCATCAGATCGGCACTGCCGATGAATATTTCGGGCGCTCCACCGTTGGCAAACCAGAAAACGCGGCTGTGTTCGAGAAACCTCCCGATCACAGACCTAACACGGATATTCTCCGACAGACCTTTTATTCCCGGACGAAGCGTACATATCCCGCGAACGATCAGATCTATTTCAACACCGACCTTTGATGCTTCATACAGCTCATTGATCAATTCAACGTCCGTCAGGCTGTTGACCTTGATGACGATACTTGCTTCTTTTTTCGCCAGTTTGTTCTTTCTCTCACGGCGGATCAGCTCGATCAAACGCTGACGCAAATGCAGCGGGGCAACGAGAAGTCGCTGATATTTGTCCTGTTGCGAATAGCCGGTAAGGAAGTTGAAAAGGTTCGATGCGTCGGCTGTGATCTCTTCGTCCGCCGTTAGGATGCCGAGATCAGTGTAGATCCGCGACGTGAATGGATTGTAGTTACCGGTCGCGAGATGGACGTAACGAACGAGTTTGTCCTTTTCCCGTCGGATCACCAGCAGGACTTTCGAGTGTGTTTTGAGGGTGCTGATGCCGTAAACGACGTGAACGCCTTCGTTCTCGAGCCGCCGTGCCCATTCGATGTTGTTCTCTTCGTCAAACCGTGCCTTTAGTTCGACGAGAGCGGTCACTTGTTTGCCTAAACGGCTTGCACGTATCAGAGAACTCACGATCGGCGAGTCCTTTCCGGCACGATAAAGACATATCTTGATCGCCTGAACGCTCGGATCTTCGGCCGCCTCCGCGACAAAATCTGTCACGGCATTGAACGACGTATACGGATGATGCAGCAATACATCTTGCCGCTTGATCGCCTCGAAAATGTTCTTCCGTCCCTGAAACGCCGACACCTGCATCGAATGTATGGGCTTATCTTTGAGGTCGGGCCGGTCGAGCGAATATAACTGCATCAAGTCTGGTATATCGACAAACCCGTCGATGCGTTCGACATCGTCGTCGCTCAATCCAATGCCGGTCGTTAGCAGTTTGAGCATCTTCTCCGGCATCGATGTTGAAACTTCGAGTCGCACGGCAAAACGGTCGCGGCGGCGCTGCAATTCGCGTTCGAGCGTTCGCATCAGGTCACCGGCTTCATCTTCACGAAGCTCGATATCTGCGTCCCGAGTCACTCGAAATAGGAACGCCTCGCTCGTTTTCATGTTCGGGAACAGTTCAGACACGTTTGCCGCGATCACCTCTTCGAGCAATGCATAGCGGCCTTTCTTCTCATTGATCGGTATCAAACGCGGCACCGAAGGCGGCAGTTTGATTCGCCCGAATCGCTTTTGCTTAAAGAGATATCTTAGATTTGGCTGCGTCAGTGCCCGGTTCGGCTCAATTATCAGCCCCAGGTTCAGGCTCAGGTTTGAAATATAGGGAAACGGATGACTGGAATCGACAGATTGCGGCGTCAGAATAGGAAAAAGATTGTCGCGAAAATACTTATCAAGCGTCTTTCGCTCACGGGCTGTAAGCGACGAATAGGCCTCGATCGAGATTCCAGCTTTCTGCAGGGCCGGAAATACGTTTTCGCCGAGGTAAGACACTTGCCGCTTGAGCATTGGCCTCAGACGTTTGTAGATCTCGCGGAGCTGTTCGGAAGCCGACATGCCATCGGGTGAGAGCTCCCCGACGCTTTCGGCGATCTGCTCTTTGAGTCCGGCGACGCGAATCATGAAGAACTCGTCCAAGTTGGTCGAAAAGATCGAAAGGAACTTCAGCCTCTCAAGCACGGGCAGCGTGTCGTCAGTCGCTTCATCCAACACGTGGCGGTTGAATTCGAGCCAACTCAATTCGCGATTGAACAGCGGATTGCCGTCAAACTCAGGCACATTTTGCTTTAATGATTCTGCCAATTGGATCTCTTTATTCTGGTTTTCCGTTGAAAGCGTCATAACAAGCGGCCTAAATTATAAAACAGCCGCAAGCGATGACAAAGAAAATCGATGTTACATTTTTGGGCGGATCGCTACTGCAAAATACGCACCTTAGTTCCGACCGGCACCGCATTGAACAATTCGGTGATCTCTTCATCTTTTAGAGCGACGCAGCCGTCGGTCCAGTCGTTATCAATTCCGCCGCCGTGAATGTAGATTTCTCCGCCCAGCGCAGTCTTTTGCAGCGGCATTCCTTTCTCCGCGATGGCCTTTTGTATCGCCTCCGCTTCTTCGGCGGTTATCAAACTCTTTGCAAGCCCGCGTTTCGCATCGTCCGGAGCCGGATAGCTAATGCCGAGCGAGAGATGAAAACGGCTCTCAGCATTCTTGGTGAACACATAAAACTCGCCCTCAGGCGTCCGCCCGTCGCCCTCGACCTCTTTGTCGCCGGTCGGTGCAAAACCCAGGACCATCTTGTATTTTTTTACGAGTCGCGTGCCGTCAAACAGCTCCAACGTCCGCTTTGATTTTTTGACCACGATCAGCGGATCTTTGATATCTGAAATTTGAGATCTCAGATTTGAAATTTGTGTTTGCGACATAAGCGATGATGTCAGAACAGCGAGAATAAGTATGATCCTGGTCGGTTTCATTAGAGTCTATCGCTCGATGGTGATGACACGCGGCTCATCACCGTCGCCTTCGATATTGACACGAATGACCGGATTTGAAAACGAAGATCTTCTAAGCCGGTCCGCCCATTCGATGATTGTCACGGCATTTCCATCTTCCAATATCTCGTCAAGTCCGACGGCGGCTGCGGCGTCTATCTTGCCCTCCAAACGCCAGAGATCGATATGATACACGTCCACGCGTTCAGTCTTATACAGATTGACCAGCGTAAAACTCGGACTTGTGACCTCGTCGATATCATAGTCCAAAGCATTCAAAATGCCCTTCGTTAAAAGCGTCTTACCTGCACCAAGACCGCCACACAACAAGATGAGATCGCCGCCCGCGAGCGACGCTCCGAGCCGCTCGCCTACGACAAATGTGTCGTCGGAGCTTTTCGAGATTATTTTCTTCTCGTCCATCACAAAATTAACATAATATACAGGATGACCAGCGAACATCCTCTTCATTCATCCTGCACATCCTGTCCATACTGTTCTAATTTCCAGCCAACCCATCAAAGGCTTCGGTCAAGCATTCCCGAACATCCGATGCCGTCATCACGCGTTTGCCGTATTTCTTTTCGGCAATATCGCCCGCAGTTCCTGCGACATAAACGGCCGCGACGACGGTTTCAAATATATCTATATTCATCCCTGCGGCTTGAGCGACAAAGCCCGCGAGAATGCCGGCGAGTGTATCGCCGTTCCCTGCCTTACCAAGCCCCGAATTCCCCGTCGGATTAACAACAACACGCCCGTCCGGTGCACCGATCAAAACCCGCTCGCCTTTGAGAACAAGGATCACGTTGTTAGCAACGGCATATTGGCGAACAGCAGCAACACGGTCGTTGATAGCAATTTTGTCGTCCGTCCCCAAAAGTCGTAGAAACTCGCCCTCGTGCGGCGTTAGGATCAGTTCTCTCTGGCTCCCCTCCTTACCAAGGAGGGGTGGCGGCGTTTCGCCGACGGGGTGGTTCTCTCCTCGCTCAGGATTCGAGTACCATAACGCTCCAGCATCGACAATAACCGGTGTCGTTCGCTCCTCCACGATCTTACGGAACATCGCCTCGTTAGCGGTGTTATTCGCATCGAGGCCGCAGCCGATCAAAATCGCATCAGCGGCGAAGTCAATTTCACCGCCATCCTCGAACGGCCGAACGATCAGATCAGGCAAAGCCCTCGCCGCAACCTCGCTCCGAATCTCCGCGGGAACCGCCAACGTCACCAACCCGACACCCGACCTAACGGCCGCATTCCCCGCCAAAACCGCCGCACCAGAATAACTCTCAGAACCGGCGATCACGAGAGCGTGACCGCGTTTATTCTTGTAGGAATCATTAGTAAAGCGTGTGTTTCTCAACCATCTTGCAGCGTCATCCTGCTCCGCGAGAAAAGCTGTGAAGTTTGATCTTCGATCAATTCGGGCGGCGACCCTATGTTCGCAACAGTTAACTCGCCATTATTCCGTGCGGTAGGCAATATTACGTTCGCGGCCTTTGGCGCCGTAAAGGTGACTGTGCAGTCGGCCGGAAAAACCGGCCCGATGATCTCTGCTTTGTCCGAATCGAGGCCCGATGGAATGTCGATAGACACGAACAACTGCTTGAAACGATTCCGTTGTCGGGTGACACGTTCAATAAAGTTTCCGACAGCCCCAGTTATAGGTCGCGAAAGTCCCGTTCCGAACAATGCATCAACCACAACATCGTCATTCTGATGGATCTCGTCGAGGCCTGATAGATCACTGCCTTCAGAAAGAAACAGACAATTCTCATTTGGGCCGTTCGTTCTTTCGGGATCACTAAACTTCTTGAGAGCCTCGAAATTGATCCGTGCGTCGCCCTTTGTTTCAGAGACAGTTCCAAGGAGACTAACGAAGCAGTTCGCTCCCTGGGTCCACAAGATCCTCGCCAATGCAGCTCCGTCTCCGCCATTATTCCCGGGACCGCAGAAGAAGACAATTCGCCTGTCCCGTACCGAACCGCCGAGTTTGTCGGTAATGACGCGTGCGACGGCATGGGCGGCATTTTCCATCAGAACGATCGACGGAATACCGTACCTCTCGGTCGTCAGACGATCGACGGTGCGCATTTGATCGGCTGTCAGGACTTTCTGCATAAGACAATATTGCCCACGAAAATCACGAAAGTCACGAAACCAACGGATTTATTTTTGTTTCTTTTGTGAATTTCGCGGGGAAAGAAAAAAACCGCATTGTCTAGCAAACAATGCGGCTGAAGGTTTGATTTGGAGATTTGTGAATAGACTTCGAGCCGTGTCACCGTGAGAAAATGTTTGCCACTGTGCTTTTACACGCTTTGCTTCCGTTCACTCTATAGAAAGGTTGATTCGCTTCTCACTTCCAAAAAATCGACGATATTGAGTTTTGAGCTTCCTCAAGTGATTGTCGGTAACCGCAAAAATGCTTGAAAACGTCTCGCGATTTGTGATACGATGTATTATAGATGCAACGCTGCCTGTAAGACACGGTCTTACGTATTTTTGAAAATTAGCGGGACAAGCTATGAAAATGGCTGTAACTATTCTTTTTATTAGAGTTATCTTTCCCACAACGGTGCGGGACAGACCCGGGACAGCCCGGGACAAAGATCTCGCTTTAATGCTGTAACTTGCCTGTTATCAGCGAGGTACAAACCAACCACCGAAGACGCTGTCCCACGGTTGCGATTGATATTTGACAATTTATTTCGGCGAAAGATGTTCGGGAATGGGAGTTCCCCTGAATTGGTGATCCCGGCTGGATTCGAACCAGCGACCTTCCACTTAGGAGGCGGACGCTCTATCCAACTGAGCTACGGGACCAGAAAAAAAGATCGGGAGCAACGGAGACAAGAGATTGGATAACATCTCTCGTCTCTAGTCTCACGAATCGTATTTTATTAGCGATCTGACGTCATAGCCGTCAAATTTAGCACGTCCGCCGAGGAAATTCAGTTCCACAACAAACAGCAATCCTGCTACGGTACCGCCGACGCTTTCGACAAGATCGCAAACAGCACGAGCGGTGCCGCCCGTGGCGAGCAGATCGTCGACGATCAATACTCGATGGCCTTCGCCGACTGCGTCCTTGTGCATTTCGAGCGTGTCCTGGCCGTACTCAAGGTCATACGATACCGCAACCTTTTCAGCCGGCAGCTTTTTGGGCTTACGGACCGGAATAAAGCCTGTTCCGAGCTGATAGGCAAGCGGCGTGGCGAAAATGAACCCGCGAGACTCGACGCCGATGATGGTATCGATATCCATTCCGCGGCATGCCTCGGTCAATGCATCGATCGTTCCTTCGAGGCCCTCCGGATCTTTGAGCAATGTCGTAATGTCGTAAAAGTTAATGCCCGGTTTCGGAAAATCGGGCACTTCGCGAATGAGTTTTCTCAGGTTTTCCATTTAATTGTTCTTTATCTCTCTATCCTAAACGCCGAGTACAGACCACTCGGTTCCAATACCAATTCCTCGATCTCACCGACCCGCGAATGTGTAGGGCCGGCAGCAAGATCTAAGCGAAACGCATTTACCGCCGATTCCCGGCCTTCGATCAGAGCCTCGACACGTCCGTCGGGGAGGTTCTTTATATAACCTCTGATCTGATGTCTGGCCGCCGCACGTTGGGCGAAGAATCTGTATCCTACACCTTGAACCTCGCCGCTGATGATGAACTTTCGTGCGATCATCCGAGTGCGTCGAGGCATTCCATCAGGGGCCGCTGGCGACAAGTATAAACAGGCATTCCTCTTACGGTGTACCGGCTCGCGGCCGTCTGCCTTAGTTCCTCGGCCAGAGCCAAAAAATCACGCGGCTCATCAGTTTCGAACGATATGAGATATTCCTGGTCGCTAAACCCGAACGCATGTGTCATGTGGATCCGAATATTCGGAAATTTCTTTCCGACCATAAAATTCTCTTCTATCATCGCTTCGCGTTCCGCCGCAGGCATATCGAGCCAGTCCTTATGCTTCGCGCACGGATAAACAAAATGATACTTGGCCGCACCGGCATGGACCCTCGTTCTATCAGCCGCCTCGCCATCGACGAACATCATCCTTTTCGTTGTCGAAAGATAATTGTCAGTCATTTCCAGATAGCTTCCGAGATTTGTCCGGTAAAGATCTGCAGTCATTTCCTGGATCAGATCGAGCGATGTTCCGATCCGCCAAAACATCAGATCTGCTTTCGAATCAAACCCGACAAGCGAATAACTATAGAGTAAAAAATCTTTGCGAAACTTCTCAAATACACTCTGAAATTCGCTCTTAAAGACCAGTTTAGTATCCCCGTTTAGCTTTCGCCATTCGGGACTGACCCGAAAGAACATAAAGTTGACAAACTGCTTTTCAACTGCCGGAAGTTCGGTAACTTCGCCTGGCTCAGGCACCAGCCGCAAGCCGCTCTCACTTGAATCTTTTTGAAAATTGACTACTTCCATATGGGTGAATTCGGTTTCGGAGTCAACGTCTTCGCTCGCCACAACAATGGATTATTGTGTCAACTTTCGTTGGCAAAGTCCAAATCTGAAGTTCTAAACGTGAGACTGATATGTATTTACAAATGAAGAAATAGGTGTCAGAATTGCACCAATGTTCCGCCCCTACATACTGATACTCCTAATGACTGCGGTCTGCGGTATGACGCAAGCTCAACAGCGTCCGCTGCTTACCGACGATATCGATATTACGCCGGCCGGATCGATCGAGATCGGAGCAGGAGTCGATTTTCTGCAGAATGCCAAGTTCCCCCTTTCCGGCATTAAAGGAGACCTGACGCGCGTCGGCGATATTCGCATCCGTACCGGGTTGGCACCAAACGTCGAGATGCAGATCGAGGGAGTATTGCAGAATTTTGTGGCGATCAATTCGCAAACACCTTCGCCAATTCCGTTGTCGTTGACCGGCAATTCGACCAATGACTTTGACGATCTAATTGTCTCAGCGAAGATCAAACTAAGAAGCGAGACCAAGAATCTCCCGGCGATCGGCTTGAAATTTGGATTCCAAATGCCGAATTCTGATCAGGCTCGCGGAATCGGAACTAATCAGATAAACATTTTCAGCAAGGTGATTATTCAGAAGAAATTCGGCAGTGTTCTCAACCGCACCGCTAAGTTCAATTTGTTTGGCAATATAGGGCTCGGGTTGATGACTGCTCCGCTTGACGCCTTCACGCAAAATGACGTGATACTCTATGGCGTCGCCGGGATCTACCGCGTCAATGACCGAATAAATATCGTGAGCGAGATCAACGGACGGCAAAACACTCGTAATAATGGAGCTCCGATCGGAACGGAAAGCGTCGGACAATTTCGCGTCGGCACACAGATCAGGGCGTCGGGATTACGTTTTGACGCCGCAGCGGCTTTTGGACTTACGAGATATAGTCCGCGTTCCGGCATTATATTCGGCGTAACTTACCAGTCGCCCTCTATATTCACACCTGCTCGATAGCTCAGATATTTATCGGGGAATTTCCTTTGCCAATATTCGGTGACGTACGAATAGCTTCGGTTACGAATTGTTTTGCCTTTCTCACCGATTCGATCAGTTCAAAACCCAAAGCCAAATTCGCCGCGATCGCCGCCGACAAAGTGCAGCCGGTGCCATGTGTTGCGGTGGTTTCGATGAATTCCGCCACCAGCACCTCATGCCTTTCACCCAAAAAAAGGTGGTCGATCGCAAGCCTTGCTCCGTTTCCGCCTGTTTCCTCATTGATCGTGCTTTCGAAACGGTGGCCGCCCTTGATCAGCACATTCCTCGCTCCTGCCGACTGCATCTTCCGAGCCGCCGCGCGAATATCGGATTCTGACTTGATAACCATTTCTGAGATCCTCTCGGCCTCAGGGATGTTGGGTGTGATCAGGTCGGCGATCGGAAACAGGCCGGCGATCAAAGCCCGCAAAGCCTCATCTCTGATCAGATCAAACCCTGAGGTCGAACGAACGACCGGATCAACCACGATGTTCTTCATTCCGGATGTCGTGATCAGATGTACAGCTTCAGCGATAACCTCAAGTGTCGGAAGCATGCCGGTTTTCACTGCATCGATGTTGTAATCGTCAATGATCGGCTGAACCTGGCCGCGGAGTGTCGCCGCTGTTTGATGTTCAGCACCGTACACTCCAACTGTATTCTGGAAGGTCAGCGACGTTACTGCTGCCGCCGGAAAACAACCAAACGCTCGAAATGTTTTGATATCTGCAATGACGCCCGCTCCGCCCGACGGGTCGAGGCCGGCGATGGTGAGGCAAACTCTTGGCGTATTGGACATAGTTATTTCATTCCAACCTTTTTCATTATATCTGAAAGCGATCTTGGATCATTCAGCGATCGAATCGCCGCAAAGCCGGCGGCTCCGGCGTCGACGACGCTTCTAAAATTAGACGCATCGATGCCGCCGAGTGCGAGCACGGGCAAAGAACCTGCGGCATGAACGATCTTGCTCAACTCGCCAACCCCTATCGGGTGCGGCTTATTAGGTGTCGCAAATATTGGCCCCAACACTGCAAAGTCGGCGCCGGCCGCCGCTGCGGAAACAACGTCTTCGGCTAAGTGTGCAGAAACCCCGACCACGAATCCCGCTCCGAATGACGCACGTACGACCTCTGCGGTTAGCGATCTCGATGTCAAATGCACGCCGTCAGCTCCGGCCGCTGCCGCAATATCGGCACGGTCATTCACAAGCAGCCGTGCATCGCTTCCAGATACGATCTCGACCAACTCCAGAGTAAGCTCATAAAGGTTTCGCGCGGAAATATTTTTTTCGCGAATTTGGATGAGGGAGACGCCTGCGTCGACAGCGCATTTAACGGCGGCGTTTATCTCAAGCCTTGTGATTTGAATGTTATCGTCCGTCGCAACACCGGACGTGATCATATACACGAGCGGACGATTCGAAGAAAGTGTCACTTCGCTTCTTTCTTCTCGTCGATCTGAAGCATTCGCACACTTTGATTAAAGTGAGCGATCTCCCAAAAGGCGATGAGCAAATTGAGCACCCCAAGCCCGGTTACAGCACCTCGGAACCAAGTCGAAGCAACAGCTTTCTGGATCGACGGCAACCCGGTCTTTGTGGATACGAACGCGAGTAGATAATTGTCAGCCCACGGCCCAAAGAGCGTGTCCCAAGGCGCGAGGATCAGGTAGAAGCCCAGCAGAAAGCAGAGGATAATAAAAAAAATGACGGTCAGGCGTTCCACCATACCGTCAGATTATAGACTATCGGGTCGGAGCGGCAAACCCTAGTGAGTGACCAGCATGTTCTTGACGCGAACCGCCACATCGCGAAAATCTACATTTTCAGCATATATTTGTTCAAAATACAGAGCAGCACTCTCGATCGCTCCTTCCGCTTCGTATGCCATAGCGAGTTCGTACCATAGACCCTGCTTTTCGTCATCTTTCAATTCGGCAGTTTCGAGTGCCCGGTTAAACCATGTAACAGCATGGTTCGCCATTGAATTCTGCATGAAGCAATGACCGAGTAAATTGGCACATTGGAAGAATCTGCGTGTGCCGTCTGATGGACTGACGAGACCAATGGCGTCTTGAAATTCGGCGATCGCCTGCTCTGTTAATCCCATCTCCTGATATGCAATAGCGGTGTGATAATGCGTTTCGAAGTCGTCATCGGTGGGAAGATCGTTTTCTTCGAGCCCAAATTCGGACCTTATTTCCTCTATACCGAGCGATCTGGCCTCGACCAATGCTGGAATATCCGAGTCGGCCGTTAGCCTGGTGCGAAGTTGATCTATTTCACGGCGTTTGCCAAATTGGTTTTCGAGCTCTTTCAGGGCCTTCTCGGCGAGTTCGGCATAATCGTTCTCGATGTAGAAAGTAATGCTGTCGAGTTCCTTCTGTAATTTGCCCTCGGCGGCCATCGGCAGATCTTCGACGTTGGCGTCGCCTTCAACCTCGGTTGTTTTAGCCTCCGCGTCCCTCGGTTCATTTGCGGATTCACCGTTGTCGCTGGCAACCTGATCAATATCGCCAATTTCGTCAGGTACAACGACCTCGGTAACCACAGAATCATCAACGAATTGCGCTTTTAACAATTCTTCATCGACGATCTGATCAGTGAAACCATATTGCTCGTTGATCTCTGAAAGCCGGTCACTATATGCGGTCTCAAACGGCCTAATGACGACCAAATGGGCAAGAGCGAATCGTTCATCCTCGACTTCAGCGGAACGGTTTGCGGCCTTTGCCAGGCGGTCAAGCGCAATTCGGAAGGATTCTTCCTCTTTCACCCATGAAGCGTATCGGACAAGCAATCTGAGGGCAGCGACATGAAAGGCATCACGGTCGAGGATCTCGTTGATCCATCGTTTGCATTCATCACCCTGCCCGGCAGCAAGCAGATATTCACTGCTCATCGAGAGAATACGCGCGGCCGAATCGAGGTCGTTCGTATTCAGATATATTCGGATCAGGTCTAGGAGTTTTGGGTAATTCGCCGGTTCGAGCTCGACGAGTTTGATGACGGCTTTTTCCGCCCCGGAGGCGTTATTCGAATCAATGTGGCAATCGATCAGCAAATAGAGCACATCACGGTTGTACGGCTCGTTTTCGAGTATCTCCTCGAGCAGGCTTACTGCCTTTCCGACGCGGCCGATCGCAGAATGAGCATTCACTAAGCCTGACAGTATTCGCAGGTCGTTCGGCCTTATGTCATGGCCTTTCATCATTGCCCGTATCGCCTCTTCGTGACTGCCTTTTCGTACGAGGCGAGCACCGGCTTCGGCAAATGCCTCGGCTGCGTCGTCCCGCTGACCTTCGCGAAGATATGATTCGGCCAGGCTTAAACATACTTCCGTGTTATTCGGATCAAGCAGAGCGATTTGTTTCCACATCGCAAGGGCTTCGAGTCTCCGGCCGTGCTTTTCATAATGTTCGGCCAGTGTAGTGTAATGCGCTCGAGCCTCGTTCAGAGAGCCCTTGATGGTGTAAAGCTCCGCGAGCTTGGTCGAAACCTCGATCGAATCGGGTTGGAGGCGTGAGATCTTGTTGTATATTGCGATCGCCTTCTGAGCAAAGCCCTGAGTGTTGTAATGCTCGGCTACCTTCATATAACAATCTATCGCTTCGCGTTTTTCCGAATTCTTTGTGTGGAGATCGCCCAGCATATTAAGCGTCGCGACATCCCGCGGATCGTTATCAACAACTGCGCGATATTCCGCTATCGCTGCTCGTATTTTGCCTTGGGCGACGTAGCGCTCAGCGTTTCTCATCGCCTTTGATTTATCGAAGCTCATTTTAGATTTAAACCGGCACTAACGGCAGATCGAACATCATGCCTAACGGTCAAAGAATGGGGTATAACAGGCAAAACACAGATAAACCTGTGCAATTAAATCTAGCATTCCGACAACGCTAATGTCAACAAAATTAAACATTATTTAACATAGCATCGCAGACTTTCAAATTCGTCGGCTTTGATTTTTCAGTTTCGTTTACATAGTCTGTATCTTTAGCCGCAAACGGCCAACGGAGTTTATGCAAGCTGTCATACTAGCCGGCGGAAAAGGCACACGCCTGAGGCCGCTGACCGTCTACACCCCAAAACCGATCGTTCCGGTGATGAACCGTGCATTTCTGCTGTACCAGATCGAGATATTGCGTCGCGCCGGCATAACGGACATTACGCTGTCGCTGAGTTACCAACCGGACAAGATCGAGCTTGTTCTCGGTGACGGATCTGATTTTGGCGTCAATTTGAGATTTATCACCGAACCAAATCCTCTCGGCACCGGAGGAGCCTACCGTTTTGCGGCCGACGCAATTCGTGAAACGACCGTCGTATTGAACGGCGACATCCTGACAGATATTGACATTGCAACGGTGCTCGACTTTCATCGCTCAAAAGGTTCCGAAGCAACTCTTGTTCTCTCTCCGGTCGACGACCCAAGCCGATACGGCCTGGTTCAAACTGGCGATAACGGCGAAATCGTTCGTTTTCTTGAAAAGCCGAAAGCCGAAGACCTCGCTGGACTCGATGTAAATACAATTAACGCAGGTATTTACATCCTCGAGCCGACGATCCTTGATCTGATCAAGATCGGTGAGAACCATTCGTTCGAGTACGAGATCTTCCCGAAGATCCTTGAACAGAAGACGCCGTTCTATGCCTATGTTATGAACGGCGAATATTGGCGGGATATCGGCACACCTTCCAGCTATTTAGATGCACACCATGAATTTCTTGACGGCACGATAAAGGGTTTTGATATCGACCGTTCCGGAACTTCGGATATTGCGACGGCGGCCATTGTCGATCCAAATTCTGTTATCGGCGAGGGATGCGTGATCAAGCCGAACGCCCGTGTTACAAATTCGGTGATCGGGCCCGGTGTACATATCGAAGAGAAAGCTGTGGTCGAAAACTCGGTCGTTTGGGCACATACACGGATCGCGACCGCCGCCGAGATCAATAATGCTATCGTTGGCCGCAGTTGTCACATTGGGAGAAATGCCATTGTGACTGCCGGTACAGTCCTCGGCGACAAAACGTCATTGACCGATTACACAAGGGTCTAAAGTATGCCCGAACTACCCGAGGTCGAACACGTATCGCGTTCGCTGAATTCGTTGGTCCGAGGCAGCACCATCATTTCGGCACGCCTTCTCCGCGAACGTCTGGCGCCCGACATTACGCCCGATCAGTTCGCCGCGTTTCTCCGCTCGGCGTCGATCAATTTCATTCATCGCCGAGGCAAACACATCTTGTTCGATCTCAGCAGCGACAGAACGCTGATCGTACACTTGCGAATGAGCGGCCGGTTTTCGCTTCTGACGGCTGAGGTCGAGGATCCCAAGTTCACATGCCGTCTTTCACTTTGCGGATGACACTCGATTGGTGTTCGACGACCAGCGGCATTTCGGACTAATGAAAGTGGTCGAGACCGCTACTCTCTTTGACGCGAGGGAACTGGCTAAACTCGCACCCGAGCCGTTCTCCGGCGATTTCACGATTGCATATCTTCGTTCAGCACTTAAAACAACAAAACGAACACTGAAGGAATTTCTCCTCGATCAAACGAAGGTTTGCGGCCTCGGCAACATCTACGCATCCGAAGCAATGTTCGCCGCACGTATCGATCCCGCACCGCGGCTGATAAGGTCTCGGCAGTCAAGGCCGCGAGATTGCACGAAAGCATCAGGGCTGTTTTGAGTGAGGCTATCGAACATTCACTTCGCAAGCCGGTCGATCCGCGGGATATCGACGGCGGTTATTTTGACGGTGCAGCGGAACGAGGCTGGTTGGTGTATGATCGTGAGAAAGATCCTTGTATAGATTGCAAAAGGCCGATAGTTAGGATAAAACAAGGTGGTCGTTCGACCTTCTTTTGCCGCCACTGTCAGCGAAAATGATCGCGGCAAACTCAGTTGGCAGCATGAGCATCATTGAACGTGAAAGTTTTTAAACAAATATGAACATGAAGAAATCGTTGATGGCACTTTTTTCGGTCGCTGTATTGCTAGCGGCTTCGACCGTCTCGTTCGCCTGCGCGTGCTGCGCTGATCGCGGACAATATTTGGTGTATACCAGCACTCCTGATGCATATACCGTGGGCCTATTGAAGGACATGCGAATGGAATCGGGCGTGGAGCTATTCATGACCGAAGGCGAGGAAGATATCAAAGGGATCGGCGATCTCGGTTGGGAAAACCTAAGCCTTGTTGACGCATTTACGAACAACACTTGGAAGATCACGATCAAGTCGGCCGCCGGCAAGACCGGGACCATTAATCTACCGCGGCCCGCGAAGATGACCGCTAAAAAGATCGACATTCACGATAAAGATGACGGTGATCCGGTCGTTTATAAGGAATTCGTCTTCGAGGGGACCGTCGGCACCGGGAGCGGAGTTTTTAAGAGCGGCATCGTCCGGCCGACCAAATACACGCTGATTTTTCAGGGCCGCGGGAACAATTGCGATAACGCCGAAGATTTTACCCATTGGCGGCTCCAGGTAGCAGGTCCCAAAGCCGGCTATTCATTTTTCGGCAAGATGAAGAAGTCTGGTGAGTAGCTGCCCGGCTGATACTTGACAGCTTTCACTAAAAGCGACATTATCGTCTTTACACCCGTGGTGAGTTATGCGACTTGCGGCCACGTAAAATAATACGCTAAACAGCTTGTGGACAAATCGATTTCGAAAAGTCTCGCTGTTTTGGCGGGACTTTTTGTTTTAGGTTTCGATCATATGAAGAATTTTCGCGATCTGCTCGATTCTGAAGGCGTTTACGTTTTTGACGGTGCGATGGGAACACGCCTCTACGACAAAGGTGTTTACATTAATCGCAGCTATGACGAACTAAATATCACGGCTCCCGATCTCGTTCGCGAGGTGCACGAAGAGTACGTCGCCGCGGGTGCCGACATCATCGAGACCAACTCGTTCGGAGCGACCCGCCACAAACTCCAGCCTTACGGCCTCGAGAGTAAATTACGCGAGATCAATATTGCTGCCGCCAACCTCGCCCGCGAGGCAGCCGGCGACAAAGCTTACGTAGCAGGTGCGATCGGGCCGTTGGGGCTTCGTGTCGAACCTTTCGGGCCGACATCATTTGACGAGGCGAAGGAGATGTTCAAGGAGCAGGCCGAGGCATTGCTCGAGGGCGGCGTGGATCTATTCATACTCGAAACGTTTTCCGAACTGCCATTGATCGAGCAGGCGATCCGGGCTGTCCGCGAGGTCAGTGACCTGCCGATCGTCGCTCAAATGACGATCCAAATGGACGGAAAGACCATATACGGCGACACACCGGAACACTTTACCCAAAAACTCGACGAACTCGGTGTCGATGTAATCGGGCTTAATTGCGGTATGGGCCCGAACCATTTGCTTAACGCACTTGAAAAGATGCGTTCGGTAACGGCAAAACCGCTTTCTGCACAGCCAAATGCCGGACTGCCGCGTGATGTACAGGGCCGGCAATTTTACATGGGTTCGCCCGAATACATGGCCGAATTTTCACGCCGATTCGTTCAGGTCGGAGCAAAATTTGTCGGTGGATGCTGCGGCACAACGCCAACGCATATTAAATTGATCGCCGACGGCATTCGCTCGATCAGTCCGCGGGTGTCGGCAAGCTCGGTCATAAAGAGCGCACCCGTAACGGTCTGGGAACTAAAGCCCGAGGACGTGCAGGTGGTCGATCCGCTTGATCGGTCGCGATGGTCCGCAAAGATCGCTCGAGGCGAATTTGTCACGTCGGTCGAAGTTTTGCCGCCTAAAGGCTGTGACGCTCAGAAGACCCTCGATTCGATCCGATTATTGAAAGAAAAGGGTGTCGACGGCGTAAATATTCCAGACGGGCCGCGAGCCCAGACGCGCATGTCTGCTCAGGCGACCGCGGTTTTGGTCGAACGAGAGATCGGTATCGAGGCCGTACTTCATTACTGCTGTCGCGACCGCAACCTGCTCGGCATGATGTCGGACCTTCTTGGTGCCGCTGCTCTGGGTCTGCACAATTTGCTCCTCATCACCGGAGATCCTCCGAAGATGGGCCCGTATCCTGATGCGACCGCTGTATTTGATATTGACGCTATCGGCCTCACCAACATGGTCAATAAACTCAACCACGGCCTCGATCTCGGCAACAATCCGATCGGCAAGCCGACTGCTTTTTCGATAGGCGTTGGCGTAAATCCTGGTGCCGTGAATATGGACGAAGAGATCAAACGCTTCGAATGGAAAGTCGAGGCTGGTGCCGAATACGCGATCACACAGCCGGTATTTGACACTGAACAACTCAAGCGTTTTCTCGGCATGATCGAACATGTCCGCATACCGATCATTGCCGGTATCTGGCCGCTGGTGAGTTTTCGCAACGCCGAGTTTCTCCATAACGAGGTCCCCGGCGTCGAGGTCACTCCGGAGATTCTCGAACGCATGCGTATTGCGTCAGACGTCAGCAAGGAGGCTGCCCGCGACGAAGGTATTGCGATAGCACGTGAATCGCTGCTTGCGGTCCGCAATGACATTCAGGGCGTACAGGTCTCAGCTCCATTCGGAAATGTGAAATATGCCTTGCAGGTATTTGAGGCACTCGAAGAGTTCAAGACCGCATAAAAATGGTCCCGGCAACCAGATCGCCGGGACCACGCCTGAATTTCAAACAAATTAGCGCGAGTCGAACCTTGCAATTGGAAAGTCCGGATTCACTCCCCACTGCGTTACTTGGGTCGAATTGCTAAAACTCCCCAAAACCCAAAAATGACTCGCTGCACCGGCTGCTGCACCCTGACGGAAAACCGCGACGTCCGTTCGGGCATCACCATCGTAGTCGCCCTGTACCGGAAAGTCGGACGTGATTCCCCATGGTTGAACACGAACGGTTCCCGTTCCGCTCTGCAATATCCACCAAAACATTGGGGTCGTGGACGTTGCACCGGTGCGGGCGACAGCGTAGTCAAACTTCCCGTCACCGTCATAGTCGCCGGGCAAAATATAATCGGACACGAAATTGCCAAACTGTCGATATGTTATGCCTCCGTCCGAACTTCGTTTGACGATAAAACTATTCGTCGGCGTCAATGCACCGGCACGATATACTGCCACATCATATTTACCGTCACCGTCATAATCGCCCGGGATCGGGAAATCCTGATCGTTGGCAGTCCCACCGGTCGTACCAAACAACTCGGTCTGTACGGTTCCATTAGAACTGCGGCGTATATACCATGTTGATGGAGCTCCAGCCGATGCACCCCGTCTGAATACCGCCGGGTCGGTAATGCCGTCACCGTCAAAATCTCGGGCACATACAATATCTCCTCCAATACCCCAGGCAAAATATCTTACGGTAAAATCAGATGATTTTATTATCCAAAACTCGCTCTGTGCTCCGATAGCGTTTGCCCGAAACAGGGCAAAATCATCTCTCCCATCCCCATCGTAATCTCCCGGTGCAGGATAATCGGTCTGGGAGTTGCCCCACGTGCCAAAGATCTGTGTTCCGGTCGTGCTGTTATAATTCCAAAATGTTATCGGTCTCGGGCTGCCCGCCGCCGGAAATCGAAGTACGCTGAAATCCTGGCGTCCGTCGCCGTCAAAATC
Source organism: Acidobacteriota bacterium (assembly GCA_016713675.1). Lineage (NCBI taxonomy): Bacteria > Pseudomonadati > Acidobacteriota > Acidobacteriota bacterium. The sequence continues at coordinate 2,150,778 of JADJOS010000001.1, read as the reverse complement.
GACCGGCCGCTTCTTGCCGAGTTGGCCGCGGATCTCGCCGCCGGGAAACGCTGATGTGTGGATATTGACGTACATTCCGTTAGCTCTAAGCGTCGCGATCTGGGGTGCCGTTATTGCAGAGGTCCCGGTTATGGTGCCCGACGTGCCGCCGACCACCGGGAAAGCAATAGCCACTGGCCCGTTTACGCCTAGTGCTGCGGAATGAATATGTCCGGCATTTTGGGCAGCCGAGAGCCCGTTATAGACCACCGTGTAATTGATCGTCAGCGTCGATTCATTTAGAAAGACCCGGGCATAGCCGGTCGCAGAAGTGGCGACCGCAGGATTCTCTTGGGCACCATTAAGATACGCGAAGAAAGTCTCGGCTCGAGCGGCTCCTGAAAATGCCAGCACCGCGACCGCGATCAATATCGATAAATTCAGTTTCTTATTCATTTTCTCCCCTCAATACGTTAAATACATCAAATTGCACTATCCGCTGATTTCCAACGCTCCAGTACATCCACAAACCCGCAACCGGGCTCAAATTTTCAGAAAAGATTTCTCCGTGAATGATATTTCTCAACTCGGTGAAAAGTCAATACAATTCTGCCGCAATTGTCGCCTAGCAACTGATGCTTCGACGCAAATAACCGAAAGGATTCATTTTCGATGTCACTGAATATTTATTGAGAATGTTTATCGAGAGGTTTATGGGATCAAGATGATCTTACCTAGAGCTTTGCTCGCCATCACTTCGCGATGCGAACGAGGGGCGTCAGAGAGTGAAATTGCCTCGCGAATAAATGGATCCAATGAGCCGGTGCTCAAGCCGTCGAAGATCGCCGCATGGATATCGTCTCGTTCATCCTGCATCGAATTGAACAGCGACATTCCATAGATCGTAGCGTCCTTGGTCATCGCGAGCCGCGGCGTGAACTCGATACTACCGCGATTCCCAACGACGACGATCCGCCCAAACATCGCGAGGACGCGGAAATCGTTTTCAAGATTCACGTTCGCCAGCATCTCGACAATTATATCGACGCCTTTGCCGCCCGTAACTTCATTGATCGAATCGTAATGAGATTCATCAGTGTGATCGAAAACATGATCCGCACCATTCTGAGCCGCGAGCTCGCGTCCAGCGTCAGAACTAGCCGTACCGATAACCGTTAACCCCGCACTCTTAGCCCATTGCACCGCCGCAAGGCCCACGCCGCCCGATGCTCCGTGTATCAATACCGTCTCACCGGACTTAGCCGCTGCCTTCTGAAAAAGCGCTCGATAGCTCGTCGCATATGGAGTCCAAACGCCAGCCCCCTGCTCAAAGGTCACATTGTCCGGCAACCGCCCAATTTGTGATTCTTCGCAAAGCGAATATGCCGCATACGTTCCGGTTAGCGAATCGGCAGTGTACACGCGATCACCCACTTCCCATTTAGTCACGCCGTCGCCGACCGCTTCCACAACGCCGGCAGCATCCTTGCCCGGCGTATATGGCAATTTCGGAGCATGAGCGTGAATTCCGGTGCGTAGATAGGTATCGACAGGATTAACGCCCGCCGCCTCGATCTTTATCAGCACCTGTGAGCCCGTCCGCGCAGGAACGGCGACTTCCTCGACCTTCATCACCTCAGGATCACCAAATTCACGCACAACGATCGCTTTCATAAGAAGAGTTTACCCACAAAACACACAAAAGGCACGAGACGGGGTTTCGTGCCTTTCTGTCAGTAGTGCGGAATGAGCTGCGTCTCATCATTGCGTGCGATTCATGGGATTTCTCCTGTAGCGTTGTTAGTTAGTCCTGTCGATTACCCAATATTGACCTTTGTCCTCGGTCGATGCTTTTCGCATTTCGATGTAGTACTTAAAGAAAGTAACTGCCTCGAGCGATTTTCCGTCGCCAAGAAACTCAGTCGTGAGCCTGAAATATTCACCTGCGACAGGGATCATCTTCCATTTCTGACCCGAAAAATTGCCCGTCTGCGCCATTTTTACGAATTCTTTCTTTGCTCCATCAACGTCCAATGATCGATTCTTCTTATCGGCTTCGTGCAATTTCGTAGTGAGCGTGAAGAGGTTTTTGCCGGCGGGCTTCATCAGCCAGATCTGGTTGCCGAATTTCCCTGCTTTGCCCATCTTCATCTTGTCGATAAACTCACCTTGGTAAACCGCGTCGAGTGCAAATCCATCGCCATAACGCTTATTGACGATGTAATAACCGCCGCCTTTCGCCGCGATCCGCTTCCAGAGCTGTCCTTCTTTGTTGCCCGAATCGCGCATTCGGAGGAATCGTAGGGTTTCCTTGAAATGCGATAAGTGCTTTCGAGTCGCCGAGCCAGTTGTTGGTTATCTGAAAGTTGTCGCCCTCGATGTTCGTGATCGCCCAAAGCTGGCCGTCGTCTTCTGCCGATTCGTTTATACCGACGTTGAAATCGACCTTGTCGTCAATGACCTCGAGCGATTCAGCGTCGCCGGTCTCGCGATTGACGAATCGATACGAGTCTTCGACGCCCGAGTCAGGCGTGATCTGCCACAACTGAGCTTTGTCACTGTCCGAGTTATTTACAAAGAGCTTGCCGTTCTGCGGATCGAGTTCGACGACCTTTTTCTCTTCGCCTTTATGTCTGTCGCCGAGCGTGTACGAACGGTTCGCTTGCTTAATGACCAAGAAATTCATCGCAATCAAGGCTCCGCCAAACAGCACAAGCGGAACCAAAATGATCACCATTGCCCAACGCAACGCTTTTGATTTCTTCTTCGGCACATCGGCGGCAGGAACCGGCTGTTGGGGATATTGCGGCTGCGAAGGTTGCTGCTGATAATACTGCTGCTGCTGTGGCGGCGGAACCTGTTGCTGCGGCGGCATTTGCCCTTGTGGAGGCGGCATCTGCTGTTGTGGCGGCGGCACCTGTTGCTGCGGCGGCGGAACCGCTTGCTGCTGATACTGCGGCTGCACCGGTTGCTGTTGTTCAGGCGGCGGCTGATGTGGCGGCCGCGACTGACTTGGGTAATACAAAGTCGGGTTCTCTGACGCCAGAGTTCCAGCACCAGGGTCCGGCATTTTACTTCCACATTCAGCGCAGAACCTATTGGCTCCTAGGTTTGGTACTTTACAATTTGGACAGATCATAGTCTTTCGTAATTCTTGTCAAGTTTGTTCAGATCGGCTGACACAACATCTACATTTGATCCTTCAACGTCTTCGGTTTCGCTGTCTTCTTCTTGTTCCGTTCCCAAGGCTCCGTGTTGTAGAAGTTGTACGTATCCGGATTGAACAGGTCCGAGGCGGCCTGGCACCCAGTCGACGTGATGACGCCGCCGAGCAGAAGAAATGTGATCAGAATACTCTTGGTTTTTCGTTTGAAGTTCATATTTGGCCTTTTCATTATTGGAATGTATTCGTGTTGCCCGAAGAATCGGTCACATCAAGCACCGAATTGCCGAGGCGCAGCTTGTATGTGAACACATCAACATTTCCCGACACGGTTAAAGTCAACTTTCCGGGCGTTAGCGAAAAGGTTCCGCTATCGATTCGACCACCGGGGTGGATCTCATTGTACGCACCGTTCCATCCCGAACTGGATTTTCTTACCGACGTGAACTGAAATTGATGGCCTGGATTGGCGATGTTTGTCCAAGTACGCGATGCGAGAATATTGCCATCGTTCTGAATGGTGGTGTTGGTCTTGCCCTTGGTCATCGTGACCTTAGTAGGACCGTCGTCCATCTCTATCTGATTGCCGCCGTTTGAGACCTTGTACGCAACGATGGCGTTGATGCTTGCTGCATAAACTTTCAATTCGATAGTTTTGTTCGGCAGAACAACGTAGTCGCCAATGACCGCGCTCGAAGCGTCGGTTATCTTCCCTTCAAACTTTTGGTCTTTTTTTGTAGCGTACCCGAACGTCCAGTTAAAGAAGCTTCCGCTGGAATTTACGTCCCAGGTTCCTTCGAACGGATTGGACGATTTTGCCGGTGCCGCCGGCCCCGCCGGTGGAATTGCCAGCCGGATTGTTCTGAAGCACAACAACATCCTTCGAGTTTTCTTCGGTCATCGTGTCTGACGCCGGATCCGACCGCGAAGCACGTTGTTTCTTCTCGCCCGGGCAGCCGGTAAGCGGCAATACTATTGCGAATGCAAACAGCGAAAGCAGGAAATTTCGCATAACATTTTTGTCGTTCGTTTTCATTTTTCGTTTCTCCTCAATTCTCTGATCTCTACTACTGCTCACGCTGCTCGATCCGCGGCGGAGTCGCCCTGGGCTGCGGCAGATTTTCGTTTGGAACTTCTGGTTTCGGGGCAGGCGTAGGTTGCGGTTTTGGACGCGAACCGGCACGCACCATCTTCGATGTGATTCCCTTGTTGCCGAGGAAGGTTAGCGATTGCCCGTCTGCCGAGACCGTGACTTGCAGCGTTTTGTTCTCGACGCCGCCCGAGAAAAACTTGATCGCGTCTTCGCGAGAAACGACGTATTTCGCCGGCGCCTCCTGCCTATCGTTGACGAAGAAAGTATAGGTGCCGACAAACGTCTCGCCTTCGGCCTTAGGCTGTCCGAATTCGAATGCGACGTAATCGTCCGTTACGGTCGTCGTTTCCCAACGCCCGACGATCGCTTTCGCCTTTCTCTCGATCTCAGCGATCAACTCGTTCTCATCGCCCGAGCCAACATCCGCCGCCGACGCAGTCTGCTGAGCCAACACTCCATCTTCGACCGCTTCCTCTTCAGTCGCCTCGACCAAGTCGGCTGAATCCGGATCGACCGGCCGCTCGCCCGGATCGGACTCGAGATTTGGCTTGTCGCGCTTTACGACCTTGAGCTGCTTTTTCGGGGCGTCCTTGCCGGGATCGAAAAAGACTGAAAGCTCGCGACAGCCCGAAAGGCCCGCCAATAACGCAGCAACCAAAAGCAATTTGGCTATAGTGCCTGTTCTTTGTTTGAACTTTGATCTAAACATATTCACTTTGTGACCGATGGCAAAAGTCGCTTCCCACTCTCACCCATTTTTCTATTCGCCCGATAGAGAGCGAAACTACGCAAAATTGATCTTTTTAAACTAAGAACATTTGCTTAAACAGCTATCCCGCTTGCCGCCGCAGATCATCTCCTGGTCGTCAAATTGCCGATATTCAGCCATACATCTGTCGAATACCTGGTCGCATTTCTTGTTGCAGTTTACGGGCTTCTTTGTCGGTTTTGGCGCAGGCGGCGGCGTAGTTGCTGCAACTGTGACATCTGGTGTCGAGGTCGGAGCGGCGGCGGCCGGACTACTCGCACTAGGCACACTACTTACCGTCGGCGTCGCTGGCGATACGGCAGTTGACGAATTCGAAGCATTCTTAACTCGCGGAGTCGGTGCCGCCTCATTGTTTGCTGAGTTTGAACCTCTCAAAAATATGAATGCTACTAATCCGCCAATCACCAGCAGAGCCAATAAACCGCCGCCGATCACTAGTCCTTTGGATCCTGAGCGTACTGGCGCCGGCTGAGGCCGTGCCCCCCCGGCTAAAGGTGTTTGGAGGCCGCAACTGACACAAAACTTTGCAGTGTCAGGATTCTGAGTTCCACATTCTGGACAAAACATAAATAGTCTCCGCTAACTAGACGCCGCCGTTAAGCGTTGAAGATTAATTCGTATTGGCAGTAATTGTTCGTTTGATTCGATCGGTGCCCATCTAACCTCAACCGGCACCGGAAGTCGCCTGCCTAGCCGCAACTGATAAACTGAGTAGAAACATAACCAAAACCTCTTCTATATTTGATTCTGGTCCAATCATTTCCATAGCTATCTTGGACCACGTTGTAGGCCAATATCTGTGTTCCGATCTTCAAACTACCTATTACTCTGCCGCCCGGAGTTGATCGGACGCGAAGCGGCCGATCATCATTACCTGTTACAACGCAGTTATCTTGAAATAGCGGCGTTGATGTTAAGCTCGGGCTTGCTGATGTCGTTTGCGGCAAAAGGGCAGTACCGAATAACATAGCCAAGGCGACCGATGCGGTTATCGAAATTCTCTTCTTCATTATTAGTTCTCCTTAGTTCTTTTTTTGGTTACATGTTAATTGCGGCTGCGACACTGATAGATGTCACCTACAAGTTGTGTCATCCATCAATATCTCGCCTTTGATCCATTTTGTGCCGACCTTGGCTTTGACCACGATCAGGCCCTGGTGCATTTCGGGGATCGTCCACGAGAGTGCTGTGCCTTTCTTAAGCCTAATGGTCTTTTCGGTTGCCGAAACGAAAAACTTGGCATTGCTCTTCGAAACCCTGCAACTTGCAAAATTCGATCCGAATGCTTCGACACTTTCCGCATTCGTCGATTGATTAAAAAATATCGAGACTAGAATTACGGCGATGATCGAAAGTAATTTTGTTTTCTTCATGTTTCTTTCTTATTGACACTTAATTTCTGAATTCCGACCAGGTCCACAAACACCCCGATCGCGTTCTCATGAAGGAGGCCTTTAGATCGAGCCAAAGCCCACAGGTGCTAAGACTTAATTTTACACCGCGAGTGTGACCCTATCGTGGTGTGCGTTTCGGGTCATCAAGTTTTGCTATTAGACTGCAAGCTTCCGTCTTCCCATCCGCCGTCGTAAAATGATAAAAATCTGCATCCGGTGTCGGTTGCCATTTCACTAGATAACCCTTTTGGAAAGGTTTGTTGAAATCATTGACCAGAGTAACAGTAGCGTCATAGTAATTAACATCACGATATCTCGCTTTCCAACGTTCTCTAAAATCGCGACCAACGTCAATTGTAAGAGTGCATATGGTCTGGGCACCACGATCCACAGTCGCTTTCCCCCGTTGTACTCCAAAGCCTGAAACTAATTCTATCCCCCTTTTTAGGCGTGACACCTGCACAATTATCGTCAACCTTCCCGGGTCTTTCGTGAGCTGAAATGCTACCGCTGAAGACCATCATCAAACCAAACACCATCGTTAAGAACACGACTTTTTTCATTTTATTTTTCTCCATTGTCACTCTTCAATTCATTCCGCGGGCTCTAAAGCTATTGCCAGCGACGGCAAACAGATCATCAATGCTCCCGATTCCGCTTCGGTAGAATGTGCCGCGCCCGTTTCGACGACCTGGAAAATTCGACTTTGTTTGATGCCCAACAAAACGGCGGCTTGGGCGATCGCCAACATCGCTTCTCCGCATTCCGCACAAGTTGTCTGCTCACCCGTAGGCGTCTGACGAATGACGAATCTCCGCTTGGTGATAGTCAGTTCTTCAAAATTCCGTTTGATTTCCATACTTGCGTCTTATCGAAAACAGATCCGTTTGTCGGCGATGAGGACGAATTTATGATCTATGGAAAAAAATGTCTGGATTTTTTTTGGATTTATTTTGGATTTTTTGCGGATTGTGATTAAATACCAACGAAAATCAGGAATTATGGCTGGCGGCAATTTTCAAAGAGTAAACGAACTCTACCAATTTGGTGGGTTTCGCCTTGACGCAGCGGAGCGTCGGTTGTGGCGAGAGGACGAGGCTGTGCAGCTTGTTCCAAAGCAGTTTGACCTGCTACTTTTTTTCGTCGTGAATGCCGGCCGAGTAACGAAGAAAAATGAGATCCTCGACGCCGTCTGGCCCGATACATTTGTCGAAGAGACTACGTTAGCTCGAAATGTTTCGTGGCTCAGGAAGTTGCTCGAGACCGACGGCAGCGGCAAACAATTGATCGAAACCGTGCCAAAGGTTGGCTATCGCTTTACGCCCGAGGTCACGGAAGCCGACCAAAACGACTTACTGATCGTCGAGGAACAAACTGTTCGCTATTTCCGCAGCGAAGAGACGATCTCGCAGACGCCAACTCCAACCCGTCGTTTCTCGCCCGTATTTGCAGCAACGATGATCGGCCTTGTATTCGCCGTATTGGCGGTCAGCGGATATGGCGTTTACCGAAGCGTGGCGACTGCTCCGTCGACCAAAGCTCCGGATCGGCGGTCTTTGGTCGCAGCAGCATCCCATCAAAACGTCGTAAAGATCGGTTCGATCGTCAACCTGCAAAACCGCTATCCGAACGATGGTTCGTACCTCGACGCTTGGGGATCTGTTTGGAGTAAACCGGAGTTTAGACAAGTTCCGACCGAGACGATGTTCGTGTCCACCCACATCGAACCAAACCGTGACAGCGGTTCAGGAAGTTGGCAAATCGTCTCAGCGAACGGAAAGAGTGTCGGCGAGACACTCGTTGTTGGCGACCGTATCCATTTAAGGAATATGTACCCTAACGCTGGTTATCTCGATGCCTGTGGTTGGACCGAGCATTTGCGTGCATTTGAAAAGTTTGTCGATCAGACAGGTGCGATATTTACGACGAGATCGCCTAATCGAGACAATGGAACAGGAGTTTGGATCATTCGTTCTGCCACCCAAGCCGAAGGATCGCTGATACTTGAAGGTGACAGTATCGCCATCGAAAGCAGCTATTTCATCAATGACAACGGCAAAAACCGTGTCTCGGGCTTTCTTAATGTTGCCGGGAAAGTGAGCGATATTCCGTCTTTCGCGGATCACAATGGCTCGAAATTGGTCTTCACCAAAAGCATCTCGTACAACGAGCCGATTCCCGACATCTGGACCATTACCAAAAGCAACGCCTTTCCTGAATAAAGGTCAAAACTCTGTATCTGATGTCAAACGACCGCGGCGGGCGACGCTCGCCAAAAAACAAAAGGCACGAAACGTGATCTCCGTTTCGTGCCTTTCTTTGTCAGGTTTTTGCGTCTATTCTACCGTCACTGATTTCGCCAGATTTCTCGGTTGATCGACATCGCAGCCGCGGCGAACCGCGATGTGGTACGAAAGCAACTGCAACGGGACGATCGAAAGGATCGGGCCGAGTAGATCACTCGTTTCGGGTATCTCTATTACGTGGTTCGAGACTTTGCTGCTCATAGTGTCTCCCTCGGTCAATACAGAAACGATGATGCCGTCACGCGATTTGACCTCGACGATGTTCGAGTGTGTTTTCTCATAACGCAGTTCGCTCGCCGCATTTCCCTTTTCCCGCGTATTTACGATCACGACGGGCAATTTTTCGTCGATAAGTGCGTTCGGGCCGTGCTTCATCTCGCCCGCAGGATAGCCTTCGGCGTGGATGTAGCTTATCTCCTTTAACTTCAATGCACCTTCGAGAGCGACAGGGAAATTGATGCCGCGGCCTAAGTATAAGAAATCCTGTACGCGGAAAAACTCTTTCGATAGTTCCTCGATCGAATCAGCGTCGTTCAAAAGCTGTTCGATCTTCAGCGGCAATTCAGCGAGGTCCTGAGCAAGCTTTTTCGCTCGCGTTTCGTCGATACGCCCGCGAACATCTCCAAAATGCATAGCAAACAGATACAAAGCGACCATCTGTGCGGTAAAAGCCTTGGTCGAGGCCACACCGATCTCAGGCCCGGCGTGCGTCAGGATGGTGCCGTCAGCTTCGCGGGTGATCATCGAGCCTTGAACATTGCAGATAGCGAGTATCTTACATCCCGCCTGTTTCGCCTCGCGCATGGCGGCGATGGTGTCGGCAGTCTCGCCCGACTGCGAGATGACAATGATCAGATCGGTCTCGCTCAGAACCGGTTCTCGGTAACGAAATTCCGAAGCGTAATCGACCTCGACCGGCACGCGTGCCAGCGATTCGATCATATATTTCCCGGCAAGTCCCGCATGCCACGAAGTTCCGCACGCTGCGATCTTGACCGACGTAACGCCCCTCAGATCATCATCCGAAATATCCATCGGATCGAGATAAACTTTGCCCGTATCAAGCGAAACACGCCCCTGCGAGGTATCACGAACCGCACGCGGCTGCTCGTATATCTCCTTGAGCATAAAGTGCTTAAAGCCGCCTTTCTCAGCCTGGATCGGATCCCAAGTGATCCGCTGCTGCTCAGGCTCGACAATATTTCCGTCAAAATCCGTAACGCGAACCGAGTCTTTCGTCAAAATTGCGATCTCGCGGTCACCGAGAAAAAATACGTCACGCGTGTGGGCGAGAATAGGCGGGATATCCGACGCAACAAAAAATTCGCCGTCACCCAGACCAATAACGACCGGCGGGCCTTCGCGAACCGAAACGATCATATCCGGCTCATCGACCGAGATGATAGACAGGGCAAAAATTCCCTTCAATTCTTTGACGGTTTTTCGGACAGCAAGTTCGAGCGACAAACCTTCGTTGTCGATATAATGCCCGATCAGGTGAGCAACGACCTCGGTATCAGTCTCGGTATAGAACTTATGACCGTTTTCCTGCAAACGCTCCTTTAGCGTCAGATAATTTTCGATAATACCGTTGTGAACCACCACGACCTTGCCCGATTGGTCACGATGCGGATGAGCATTTTCCTCAGTCGGCCGTCCGTGGGTCGCCCAACGCGTATGCCCGATCCCGTAATTCCCGTCCAGCGGATTCAGCCGTATCGCTTCCTCAAGATTTCGCAGTTTCCCCTCGGCCCGCCGCAGCGAAAGATGATGGTCATCATCCACAACCGCGATTCCCGCCGAGTCATACCCGCGATACTCCAGCTTACGCAAACCGTCGATGATCAACGGCACAACCTGTTTATTCCCAACGTATCCAACAATTCCGCACATAAATTTCTAATCGTCTATCTTCGAAAGGTCTCTTATGGATCTGGCCGGAGCACCGACGGCTAATTTATTCGCCGGTATATCTTTTGTCACCACACTTCCTGCACCAGTGACCGCTCCATCGCCGACGGTGACAGGTGCGACGAGCATCGTGTCCGAACCGATCTTGACTCGGCTGCCGATGTGGGTCTCGTGCTTGTTTTTGCCGTCGTAATTGCACGTGATCGTTCCGGCACCGATGTTTGTTTTTTCGCCAATGGTGGCATCACCGAGGTAGGTCAAGTGGCTGGCCTTTGATCCCTTTCCTAGCCTTGTTTTCTTTAGTTCGACAAAATTGCCGACCTTCGAGCCCTCTTCCATTACCGCTTTGCCGCGAAGATGAGCCATTGGGCCGACGGTGCAGTTTTCACCGATCTGGGAATCAGTTATCACACAGTTTTCGAGTATCTCGACGCCGCTCGCGATATTTGAATTTGTGATTCGCGTTCCGGAGCGTAACGAACATTTTTCACCTATGACGCTATCGCCCTCGATCGTGACATTCGGATAAATTACCGTGTCCCGGCCGACGGACGCTCCGGCGGATATATAAACACTCTTTGGATCGATGAATGTCACGCCGCTTTCCAGCATAAGACGCGAAATGGTGCTCTTTCTGATCGTCTTTTCCATTCCCGCGAGTTGACGGCGGTCGTTGACGCCTTCGATCTCGTGTTCATCGTTGTGTAGGAAGATCGCGACATCATCGCCCTGCTCACAAAGGATCTGCGGCACATCGGTAAGATAATATTCGCCCTGAGCGTTGTTGTTTTGAACATTAGCAAGTGCAGCAAAAAGCTTTCTGGCATTAAAGCAATATATGCCCGAGTTGATCTCTTCTATCTCCAGCTGATCGTCCGAAGCGTCCTTCTGCTCGACAATGCGTTCAAACGAACCATTCTCGTCCCGCAGAACACGGCCGTAACCGCTTGGGTCTTCCAATCTTACGGTCAAAACCGTACACGCTGCACCTTTGCCGCGAAACCTATGATGCAATTTGACGAGTTCGGTCAAGGTCTCGCTCCTTATCATCGGAACATCGCCGGAAAGCACAAGCAAAGTAGAATCTGAATCCGCCAGGAATTCACGAGCAGCATTGACGGCGTCGCCGGTGCCCAACATCTGCTTTTGCCAGGCAAATGCGGCCGACGAATCATCAAGTTCATTCAAAACCGCAGCCCTTACATCTTCGCCCTGATGCCCAACAACAACATATATCTTCGCCGGACCGAGCGTTGCCGCTGTTCGGCAGACGTGATCGATCAGAGGCCTGCCATCGAGTTTGTGCAGGACCTTCGCCAGGTCGGATTTCATTCGCGTGCCCAAACCGGCAGCGAGAATTAAGATATTGAGATCAGTATTCACTATTAGATTTTACCGGGATTACACGGATAAGCACGATAGATCCAAGTCGCCTACGAAGCAATATCTTGTAAATCCTGTATATCCTGTTTCAATTTTCTTACGCAACACTAGCCGTCTCCCGAGGCTGCAGAGCACAAAGCAGAGCCACCTGCGCAAGGCGTTCCGGGTCGTGGCGGACCATTTCACCGTCGCTCAACAGATTACCATAAACGATCTCCGAACCCTCGATCGTCTCGGGCGTTATCGACCCGTGAACTCCGATCTGTTCGGCCCCTTCGTCAGCATATTTTTCCATCTGCGATTCGCTGATCGGATGATCGTTTACCACAACGTAGTCAAACTCGATCTGCGGGGCATACTCGCGAAATAATTCGATGTGATGCCTCGCAGAAAATCCGTCCGTCTCGCCCGGCTGCGTCATAAGATTACAAATGAACATCTTTACGGCCTTAGACTCGGCGATCGCGTCGGCCACGCCATCAACCAATATCGGCGGCAATAAACTAGTAAATAATGAACCGGGTCCGACAGAGATCACGTCAGCATTTTTGATTGCAGCTAGAGCGTCAGGTAGCGGTTGGCAATTGGCAGGCTCAAGAAATAGCCGTTTGATCATACTTCCGACAAGGCCGATCTTCGTCTCGCCTCGGATTATCTTGCCGTCCGAGAGTTCCGCGGCAAGACGTACGTCGGCGTCTGTCGCAGGGTAGATATGTCCTTTGCTGGCAAGGATCTCTGACGACAATTTCACAGCTTCAGCAAAGTCGCCTGTTATCTCTGAGAGAGCCGCGAGAAAAATGTTGCCGAATACATGTCCGCCAAGATCACCGTCACCTCGAAACCTATGTTTGAACAATTTCGAAAGCGTTTGAGAGTCTTCTGACAGTGCGACCATGCAATTGCGAATATCACCCGGCGGCAGCATATTCAGCTCATCGCGCAATCGTCCCGAACTTCCCCCGTCGTCCGTCACCGCGACTATCGCTGACAGATCTTCGAGCCAGATCGGTTCCGTCTCTCCCGCATTTACAAAACGCTTGAGCCCGGAAAGCAGTGTCGACAGACCATTGCCGCCGCCGATGGCAACAAAGTTCAGGCCCTTTGTATTATTGGAGAAGAGGTGATGCTTCATGGCAACGGGTATCACAACCCGATAACTAGGCGAGTTTGACGGTCGAATATAATAAACGTGCTACAAGCCGACGAGCGCTGTCGGTCAAATCGATACTAGCATTTTTCGATATCTGGCATCAATCAAATTTATGGACCTCAGTAATTCTCTTCGGTCGCTTCGTGAATGTTGGTGAACTTCACGTGGTCGCCCGTTAAGACCATCCCAATCCGATCAACGCTGAAAAACTTTCGGAGTTCCGGGAGTACAAGCAAAGCTAAATTCACAAAAATGAACATCGGTCCCAAAAAAACCTTGTCGCGGCCAACGTTGTTGTGCTAAGTTTATAGACGGATAGCAAATTACGTTATCCGTCCGCATTGCCGTTAAAAATTCACCAGCAATAAACTTTCCCCGGCTTTGTCGATCAGGCCGGAAGATCAAATGGCAGAGACGCCCTTCATAATACAAGAACACCAATTTTCGAGGATCAAGCATATCCTCGCTCGCCTCTGCGTCGAATGCGCAGCCCGTGTCGTAATGCTTGTCGATCGCGATGGCCAACCGATCGCCCACCACGGCGAGATCGGCGATATGGATACGACCAGTTTTTCGAGCCTCGCGGCCGGCAATGTCGCTGCGACGAGCAGCATGGCAAAGCTGATCGGCGAAGACACATTTCCGGCGGTCGTCCATGAGGGCGAACGCGAGAGCATTTATATTAGTGTCATCGGCCGAAGCCTGCTTGTGATAGTATTTGACGAGCGATCTACGCTCGGACTTGTAAAAATTAGATCAAAACGCGCGAGCCATGACGTAGCTGCGCTGCTCGACGAAGCCACGCAGGATTCGGCGAATTTTCGTATCAACCAGAATTCGTTCTTTTCGGAGATCACAGACGAGGATATTGACAGCCTCTTTAGTTGATTATGACTTTCATCAATTACGCATCGCGGGAAATAAATTGCAAGATCGTATATTACGGTCCGGGACTGTGCGGCAAGACGACGAATCTCCAGTATATTTATGATTCGACGGCACCGCAGGCAAAAGGCAAATTGATCAGCCTTGCGACCGAGACAGACCGAACGCTTTTCTTTGATTTTATGCCGCTCGAACTGGGTACTGTTCGCGGATTTAAGACGCGTTTTCACCTTTACACAGTCCCCGGCCAAGTCTATTACGACGCTTCGCGAAAGTTGATCCTCAAAGGCGTCGACGGCGTCGTTTTCGTCGCCGACAGTCAGGAAGAGCGTATGGACGCCAACATCGAATCGCTGTACAACCTCGAAGAGAATCTCGGCTCGCAGGGCTATGACCTCGCTCAGATCCCATACGTGCTGCAGCTCAACAAACGCGACCTGCCAAACGTCACGCCGATCGAAGAACTTTCCGGCGAACTCATCCGCAAAGGCGAGCCCGTTTTCGAAGCTGTCGCCACCAACGGCACCGGCGTTTTCGACACACTCAAGGCCGTCGCAAAACAAGTGCTCACAGAACTAAGAAAGGGCTAGTTTCCTTTGATCTTCTCCATTTCAAAAGGCCGGGCGATCCCTGGCCTTTTTTTGATTTAAAGATCAGAATGCCGCATGGTATTGGGAATATCTCGCGACCACAGTGAATATCTTCGCGGCGATCGTTCGTGCGTATCGCATGCCCTTAAAGATCGGAGTAAAATGTAGGATTTTCAACATATTACTTGTGCTCGGCTGGCATAAATATTGCGTGTTTCATAGTGTTATGGATGTTCCAAAATAGGTTTGTCATGGACATTCATTTTGCCCGCGTTTCTAGGCAAAAAGGAGGCAATTATGAGACGGAACACAATAAGCTCACTTCTGCCGTTAGGTATTTTGCTCGCAGTCGGTTTGGCGTGTAACGGACTACCTACGATCCAGACCCAGCAGTCAGCACCACCGCCGGCAGCCACGCCGGCTCCTCAGGCGACCGCGGCTCCACAGGCAACGCCGGACCAGGATAATGCGATCCTGTTACAGAAGCTCGCCGAGCTTGAAAAAAAGATCGACGACCAGAAAAAGGCGGGGAAAACAGTCGCTCCACCGGTGATAAACTCCCGGGGAACGACGGCGTGGGTCAATTCGCCCGGCGACGGCTTTCTCGCATTGAGAAGCGATCCGAACTCGAATATAGGCTACCGGATCTTACAGATCCCGCACGGAGCGAATGTTCGCGTTCTCAGCTGCCAGGGCTACTCGCAAAATATCGGCGGCCGAACCGGACGCTGGTGCCGAGTCAGCTACGGCGGTACTACCGGCTGGGCTTTCGATGGCTGGCTGGTCTATTGATCCTATTTTATAAACAAACAATGCCTCGGCACTAGAAAAGGCTCGATCTGTGTTTTATTGCCGATCGAGCCTTCTTCTCCAAAATAATATGATGGTCAATCCCAAAAATCCCCAACGGTTATTCCGCTTCTGGTCTGCCCGGCTTTGACCTTGACAACGATCGGTGCTTTCGACGTACACTCGACGCTCATACCGCACTTTACGAATTCGTTATAGTATCCCTTATGGCCCGGCATCTCGCTAGTTTTTGCATAGATGTAGTACGAAGCTGCCGGAAGCGAGACTGAGTATGACGCCGCTCGATAGTTAAGCCTAAATGCGATCTTTGCGGCCGTTAGTTTTGCGGCACGATCGTTCGAGCAGTATGTCGGCTCGGCGTACAGTGAGGTCACCGTAACGCAAAGCACCATATCGGTGGGAATCCCGTCGCTCGGATAGGTCAGTTTTCCGGTGATCTTCCCTGACTGAGCAGCGGCAGATATCGAAAACCCAATTAAAAGTGCTGTAATTAAGATCAGTTTTTTCATACATTTGTCCTCCAATGATTTCTAAAGCCCTTTGATCGTCACCATTCCCTTTCCACCGCTTGCGGCATTTTGTGCCCATGTCGAAGGTTCGGAATCGATCACGGTATAAGTTCCCGGCGGCAATTCGATCTTGCGATTAACTTCCCAATAGACCCGATTTCTGACGCTGGCCACCCATGGGCCGTAAATCTTTCCATTCTGATCCCTGAGTCCGATCGTTCCGCCATTCGATCCTTTTCCACCATTCCAATGGTATGTCATTATCTGAGAGATAGTTGTCGCAGACTTGACCGCAAAGTTCGGCGGCGTACCGCCATTTTGGACGGCGTAGTCGTTTCCGGTTGTGAACAGTTGTTTTGGCTGTCCGGCCGGGGCCGCATCTCCGACCTTCGGAGTCCCAACTCCTTTCGCTTTCAAACTGCCTCCGACGACCCAACCGTGCGGGCCGTAGTTGGCGTTTTGTTCCATCAGGCTGATCGAAAAGCTGCCGGTTGCTCCGGTTGTGACCGGCACCGACAACGAGAATGACTTGTTCAGCTTTTCGCCTTTTTGAGCAATGTAGCCGTATTCCTTTTTCTCTTTTCCTACTGCAACCGAAACGACGATCTCGTAATAGTCCATCGAGCCCGGGCCGCTCGAAGGATTATCGCTTACAGCCTTGCCCGAAACGGTCAGCATATTACCCTTTAGTTCCCCGGTATACTGCCTACCGGCGACGTTTCCGCGATCTCCGCCTGTTGGCGGATCAAGCCTGGCACCTGTGATCGTATAACTAAGATGTCCCCAATATCCGGGCAGTTCAAGAGTCAGGCTTGTTGAATCAGCTGGGCCCGAAGGCTTTGTCGATGGTGTTGGAGTCGAAACGACCCTCGCCGTTTTATCCGGTACATAGTTGAATGGAAGGTATGTCAATGCAAACTCGATCCGATCCATTTCACGCCCTGTTTTTGCATCCCGGATCTTGTCGTTCATCCAACGCAGATCGCCATATCGCCAGTAAAACTTTCGTTCCCAGGCCGCCAGCAGATCCGCCTGGCGCTTACGTTCGGTTTCCATCTTCTCCCTCAAAGCGCGGATCTCAGCTACGTCACCCGGATCGACAGCTTTTCCGGCAAGCGCACCGTACGCTGCCATTAGCGCATCGTTAAATTTCGCCTTGATCTGAGCCTCAAGCGGGGCCTCGACGCGTCGGCTTTCCTTATATTGATTGTACAAACGCCACGCCTGTGCCTCATCTGCATCGCGAGGTGTAAATGTCCCCTGAGCGGAAACAGTCAGCACTGCGGCAGCCAATAGCAGTATCGTAAATATCGTCTTGATCTTCATATTCTCACCTCATCTTTGATACGCCACCCACTGCGCTGCCCAGATCCACAGTACCGGAAACGTAATAGGTAAATCCTTCCGGATTGCCGCCCGAGATACTGACATCGATGGTCAAACTTCCGTCGTTTTCGGCCGGAACCATTGATGCAGAAAACGAAACGCTTCCGCCATTGGTTGAGATCTTGCGGGTTTCGGCAATGATGCTCCTTCCGGACGCCGTTTTCACAATCACATTTGCAGTGTAGTCATAATAAGAAATGCCGCCCTTTCCCGTAATTTCGATCTTGACCGTGAGCGGACCGCCGCCGATCATTGCGGCTCTGAAACCGGTGCCGTTGTTTCGCCAGCCCGGCTTGTCTTCGGTCGTGAATCCGGAAACCGGCGCAAGCGTTACGCGAATATGCGACCAACTCTCGGCATTTCCCTTTTCAGCGACCCCGGCGTCTTTACTCGTAACCATTGTGGAAGGAACGACGCCCTTTTTGTAATTGAACGGAAAATAGGTAAGAGCAAACTCGATCCGGTCCATTTCGCGGCCTGTCTTGACATCGCGAACCCGGTCGGCCATCCAGCGAAGATCCCCATATCGCCAATAGAATTTCTTTTCCCAAGCGGGCTCAAGTTCTGCCTGTCGTTTGCGTTCCAGATTCAGTGTCACCGTCATCGCCTGAGCTTGGGCAAGCGCCTCGCGATCGGTGCCCAGAATGCCGAATTGCCCGTAAGTGGCCATGATCGAATCGCTGAATTTCTGCTTGATCTGTGACTCAAGCATTGACTCGATCTTTTTGCTGTCTTTGTATTGCTGGTAGATGGTCCAGGCTTCTTGCTCATCCGCGTCCCGCGGCGTATAAGTACTCTGGGCTGAAATTACCAAACATGCCGTTGCCGCTATCAATACTAAATATGCTGCTTTGAAGATCATGATCTCACCTCCTTATCGCTGGGCCTTCGCGATCTATTTCTGTGCGCCGGAAATCAAAAACGACCGCGTCCAAGCCGGCGGTGCCGGCACACGGCCCGCGTTTACCATCTTCTGCCATTTCTCGTCGGTAAGACGGTCGGCCGCCGGATGGATGAATTCGTAATAGCTGAAAACTGCTCCGCGCGTAAGTACCAGTCTCCCCTCGACCGGAACGATCACCAGTATCTCGTTGGCATTCCCGACGGCTTCTTCAAGCACCTCGTCTCCGCCGGTGTGAACGTCGGCGATGCATGCCATCTCTTTGTCAGCCTCGTTGACGAGTTCCCAAGTGTCCGGATTTCCGGTCATTACCGACAGCGTCATATACTCGAGCGTGCCGCCGATCGCC
This sequence comes from Acidobacteriota bacterium, assembly GCA_016713675.1. Lineage (NCBI taxonomy): Bacteria > Pseudomonadati > Acidobacteriota > Acidobacteriota bacterium. The sequence continues at coordinate 2,132,200 of JADJOS010000001.1, read as the reverse complement.
CGGATCGATTGATACTCGTCCTCGGTCAGTTTTTCGTTCCGCAGTTCTTTTTCCGAGATGGTTTTAAGATTGGAGATCAATTCCTCGAACGTCTCGAAGCGTCCTTCGAGTTCCTCGGGCATCAGCTTACGGTCGTTCAGACCTTGGCGCGATCTGCGGGTCAGATCTAACATCTGCGACCAGAACTTGACGTTGGGCTCTACGTAACCTTTATAAGGAGCCGGTTCGCTGCCGTCGCCCATTTCCGCTCCGCTCTGTTTGCCGTATAGGATCGTGTCGTGACGAAGCTGAGCCCACGATGCGAGCGATGTATTGAGCGACTTGTCTGTCCAAGCCTGATTCTGCATGAACGACGGATAGCCCGGCGGAACCGGTTCGTTAAGCGTTTTGAGTGCTCCGAGCCATCTCCAATAAAGGTTGGATGTCCAGACCTCAGGCATAACCGCGCTGAACTGCTGCAAAAGTTTCGCCCGTTCTGCTCGATATGCCTCCCAGTTTTGCGGATTGTAAACCCGCGGATTTGCATCGAGAATGCTCGCGGCACGTTCGCTGCCTAGCACTGCCATTACATCGAGTCCGGCGGGAAATACACGTTTGATCGGCACCGACAGTTTTTGCAGGATCTCGCTGTCGGGAATGTACCGCTGGCCCATGAACCGGAACTGCGTGTTCGGGTCCGGAGCGATGGTCTTGCCGGGCTCGATCAGCCGCCGGTATTGTATCTGCGCCGGCCGCAGAAGCTGGGCGGCTTCGACGAACCGCTCAAATTTCTCAGCGTCCGCAAACGAAGAGACCGCGGCATTCGCGCCGAATGTCTTGTCCATCGCCGATTTCCATTCTGCCGGCGTCAGGTCGTCCGACGTGCCGACATAGAACGCGGTCGGCTCGTAGATCGCTTCCCAATCACTGATCAGGTTGGTCCGGTAGAGCGACCGTGTCAGCAGCAGGCTCTGACGGATCGTTTCGTCGGCTCTGCCCGTATTCGAGCGAAGTGCGAACGGAGCGAGGCCGTACCACATCATTACGCGAAAGTATCTTTGCAGAGTCTCGCTTCGGGTGTAATGTCCGCGGGGCACGAACAGAGAATAGTCGATCTCATACGGAAATATCGCCCCGACCTTCATGCCCGCGTGATCGTCGATAAGGTCCATTTCGAGACGGATCAGGTTTTCCGCCTGGGCCGGCACCTTTGGCTGGAGCCCAAGGTTGCGGGCAGCGACGGCAAAATAGACGACGTTCTTGAGCGCAGCTTCTCTTAACCCACTGTCCTCCGCCTCGTTCCAAATCTTTACGGAATCGGCCAGCATTCCCTCAGTCAAACGAACGAGAACCGGCGTCAGTGCCTGCTCCTCGACTGTCCGAAGAGTGAAATCAAAAAAAATGTGATACAGATGCAGCACCGAGTCCGTTGTGACGAACGACGGGATGTCCTTGTAGTCGTTGTCCTCGTAGATGTGGAAGAGCTGCTTCGACTTGGTTGGTGAAACAGCAAACAGGTGCTTCGCGAGCATTGCCCGTTTAGCCGCAGTGACCGGCATCTTGCGGTTAAAGTGCTTTAAATTAGACACCTCGGCGAGCGTAGCCGAGACCTTATACGGTTTGACCTTTGCATTTTGTGCATTTGCGCTCAGCAAACTGAGGGCCAACACTACGGCCGCTAGAATCCCCGTCTTCAATTTATCGCTTTTCATAACTAACTCCTTCATTGATCGAACGGCAGAACGACCGTTCCGCCATCCGCCAGTATCGAGATGCGGCCTTTGCCTGCATCCAAAATTGCTGCATTTGCCCATTCGCCCTTGCGCCGAACGAGCGTAAAACCAAAGCTGTCCCAACGGTAGATCGCGGCGCCTTTCCGTCCATCTCGTGCGGTTTCGATCGCCAGGAGCTCGTTGCCCGGACCGTCGTCAAGATCGGCAAATAGGAAATCGGTAAATGGCCGTCCGAGCGATGAGCCGAGCCACTTCGGAAATACCTCATCGCCCGACCAGCCGTAGATAAACAGGCAATTGTGCGGCTTTGGAAAAAATTTGGTCGATTTGAAAACGGCGATCGTGATCTCGAGTTTGCCGTCGCCGTCCACGTCGGCGATCTGCAGCTTCCAGGGTTTCCATTTACCAGGAACACCTGACCAAACGGCCTCGCCGCCTCGCATTATCCGCAGCGTCATTTCGCGTTCGCTATCCAGGTCGATCCGCTCGATCCTGCCGTCGCGGTCGAGATCGGAATCGATAACAGCCCTTAACGACGACGCCTGCGACGGAAAAGACCCAACAATGATAAGCACCGCGACCAACGCCGCCTCAACGAAATGGTGTTTTCTAAGATCGAACATATCTCTCCTGTCATCGCAGCCCCGTAGTTATCAGCAGCTGCGATCCATCAAAGATAACTCGCGGATACCGGTTCGGATCGCCGGCGACGCCGTTCCATATCTTCGTTGTGATCACCTGGCCATTACGTCCCGCTGTGAATTTGACGCGGCCGCTGGCGTCCATCGTGACGCTCACATTTCTCTTCTCGCCCGCACCGATCTTATTTGACGGGCCGAACGTATCGCCTTGAGCGAAGATATGCGTCGGCATATTCGAGCGGTTCTCGATGATCGCGACTACGGCCATTTCGCCGCCGGTCTGGTTCGGTGTATTTTTCACCGGAGGCGTATTGGTCGCCGATCCGCCATACGGATAGCCTTTGACCACAGCAAATCCACGGCCCCCGCTTTGAGAGTTATGCGACCAGGTTTCGGGCGACGAAACCACGATCGTGTACGTTCCTGCGGGCAAAACAACATTTGGCCGCACCTCCCAATACGCGTTTGGAACACCACCTTGACCCGGCGTACCGTTAGCTCGCCATCCGCCAAACCGCTGACCGGAATCGTTGTAGACCCCGATCGATCCGGGCGTGGCACCGCGAGCATTGTTCCAGTGGTATGTCTGGATATAGGTCAGGACCCATGGGCCTTTGACCACAAACGTGGTTTCGGCGGTCGGGCCATTGCTGACGCCATAAATATTGCCGTTGTTCAGCACCTGGGTCTCCTTGCCGGACGGTGTTTTCACAGGCACTTGTTTTGGAACGGGCGTTGGTGTGGGCTTTGCTCCAGGCAGCTTGATCGTTCCGACGCCCGGGATCTTGATCTCGGTCGGTATCTCAAATGGCTTCTTCGGCGTCTTTTGGGGGGTCGGTGTTGGTTTTGGTTTGGTCGTCACCGGCGTCGATTTGGGAGTTGGAATTGGCTTCGGCGTCGGTTTTGGCGTCGGCAAAGGTGTCGCCTTTGGAGTCGGAGTCGGTTTCGGCTTTGGTGCCAATGCTGCCTTTAGCCGATCGCGATTTGCGACTGCCTGACTATTTCCGGGATCGAGTTGAACGGCTTTTTCATAGTCTTTGAGCGCGTTCTTGAGGTCATTTCCCTGTTCACGGCATTCGCCATGGCCGTTGTACGCCGGACTGTTTCGCGGATCAAGTGAGATTGCCTTTTCATAATCCGGTATTGCCAACTGGCAGCTGCCGCTCGCCTGATATGCCATTCCGCGGGCGAGATAAGCACCGGCATTTCTGGGTTCGAGATTGATGATCTTTGTATAGACATCGATCAGACCCTGATAATTATTGGTTCTCACATAGATCGCTGCAAGTGCCTTAAGGGCGTCCATATTTCGCGGTTCGATGATCACGACACTTTGATAATCGCTGATCGCACCGCTGTTGTCGCCAATTGACTCGCGGGCCTTTGCACGTGCCATATGCCATGCTGCAACACCGGACTTAAGTTCGATTCCCTTGTCATAATCCTTCAATGCCCCCTTTGTATCGCCTATCGCGAGTTTAGAATTGCCCCGTTTGATGTACGTCTCAGCATTGTTCGGGTCGGCCTTGATAGCTGAATCATAGGCCTTGATCGCACCTTTGTGATCGCCGGATTGCTGCAGCGAATCGCCTTTCGCAAGAGCACTGTCGCCTTTCGCTCCTTTTTCTCCGCGGGCAAGACGGTCGGCAATGATCTGCCGATACTTTTGAGCATCGGCATGAGTCGGAGCGATCTTGAGGATCTCGTCCGCCGTGACTAGTCCTTGCTGCAGCTGCTTTTTATCAAATTTTACCGCTTCGGCTGCGGTCTTGACCTGAATGAGCAATGCATTGATACGGTCGCGGCGAGCAAGAGCCTGCGTCTTTAGATTTTCGGCGATCTTTGGTTCTGGATCGGTCGTAAAGTTCCAATAGACATCGAAATTCTTCCACATCTCGTCTACATCCTTGAGCACTCCATCGAAATCGCCCGCGTTCAGTTTCGCCTCTGCTTGTTTGAGTATTCCGCGCCGGCGTTCCTTTTCGGTTTCATGTTCGCGTGCCCAATCTTCGTAGCGTTTAAGTTCGGCCTCGCTTGGAGCCGTCAATTGGAATTTCGTTCGCACTTGCGGTGCGAGGACAAGTGCCTTCTTGAAATCTCGCGCCTCGTTCGCCAACCGAACTGCACCGATCGCCTCTTTGACCTCCGCGTCGTGACGTCCCCATTTGTCGTTGATTTCCTTGTCGAGATCCGTCACCGGTTTATAAAGAGGATGCAGTGCCTTCGCAGCATTGAGTGCGGTCGATGCATCGACAAACTTGTTCTGAGTGAGCAGTGCTTTCGCCTTTGTGATCGCAGCCTGAACTGCGGTACGTTCCTTTTTCCACTTCGCGGAGAGCGACTTGGCTTCCCTATTTGTTGGGTCGCCGGCTTCGGCTTCGCCGACGAGTGTTATGCCCTCGTCAAGTAGGCCTTTACGGACCAGGTCTTTCGCCTTGATCAACTTATCCGCGGCTTCTTTTTTCTTCGCCGCCCCTGAATTGGCGGCCGCAGCCTTCGTCTTTGCTGTTTTGATATCGAGTGCCGAAACCGTAACCGAGAAACTCGCGGTGCCCTTACCGAGCAGCACGCCGTTCTTGTCCTTGGCTTCGACTGTAAGTTCGGCGGTTCCTGTCTCGTGTCGTGAGACCGTTATCTCCTGGGCAATGTTGTTGCCGATGGTCGTGCCTTCGTTAGCTGTCCAATTCCAACGTATATCGCTCGGTGCTCCGGGTTCCACGATCGTGGCTTTTACGCGGACCATTTCGTCCGCACAATAGACATTTTTCTCAACGGTGACGAGACCGACGCCCTCACGCCAGATCTGCGGTTTGAGGCCGCCGCTGCCGAGGACCTCCGTTTTCACGGTGAACATCGTCGGCGAGTATGTTCCGGTGATCTCGGCGATCGTATCGCCCCAATGCGGAACTCTCGCCCGGACGTTCAATTGAACAGGCTTGGCATCTTTTAGTGTAAATCCGATCTCGCTGGCGTTATCTTTGTATTCCATCCGGTTGGATGACGGAGGATCGGTCCAAACAAAGTCGATCATAGACGGGTCAATCGCGGGTTTTCGCGGCGGGTCTTCGGTGATGACGGCTCGGATCTCCTGGCCGGCCTTGCCCTCGCCCTCTGCCGGAGTGAAGGTAAATATGTACTTTGGAGCCTTAACCTCAATTTCCTGCTGGGGAGTTTCCGTAACGGTTCGCGTTCGGCCTTCCTCCGTAACCATGATCTCGGCCCAGACCTTGATCTTGCCCATTCGGTCAAATCTGGCATTTGTGGTCGGCCCGCCCGTCGTGGGCGGAAGGAACGTGATGGCGGGTTCCGATTGCCAAATGACCTTTATCGAGGACGAATCACCCTCATTCACAGGGTCAGGGATACATATAGCTCCTGGCTTACTCACACATCCCCTTCCAAAGGCCGCACCGAGTTTGTCCATGCCCGCGACTTTCGCTGTGAGCGGAATTTCAGCACCATAGAGCAGCGGTCCATTTACTTTTTCGAGCGTTGCGGTGACGCCGCCCACCTCATATTCGAGGCTCGCCTTTCCAAGCGATCCGGTCTTACCTGCAACTGATACGGACAGTTTATATTTGCCGATCTTGTTGCCGCGGATCGTGACCTTGCTCGTTGATTTGAGTTCGGATGGTTCGCCTTCAAATGTTCCGCTCCAACTGTATGTCAGCGGCTTTTCATGTGGTTTGAGTGCGTCTACTACAGCTTCGACCGTTGTTGTTTCGCCAACTTTGAGAGGTGTCACCGTCGCTGGAACAAACTTAACGCGTGAGGCAAGGATGGTCGTTCCGCAAACCAATGAGCCATCGGCCTCATACGTAATATTCGGCACTTGTCCCGAGACTCCGGGCTCACGTTTCCACAAGCACGATGTCTCGATCTCATTTGTCCCTCCGGTTACCGCTCCGACCGAACCTTTGTAAAAGTGGAGCGATCCGCTGACCGGGATCACCGCCTTGATACCGCTGGTCGTTCCCGGTTCGGTATGCGATTCGAGAACATCCATCATCGTTTTCGGAGATCTGCCCTCGGCCCAGACGTTGATCGCACGCGACGACCTGTTCGTTACTCGTGCCATCACGGTTTCGGGTGTTGCTTCAGGAGTTGGAGTTGTGCCGGGCGTCGGCGAAGGTGACGGTGTTGGAGTTGGCGTTGGCGTCGCTCCGGGCGATGGTGAAGGTGTAGGTGTCGGTGTCGCCTTGCCCTCGACATCAAACTTCAGCTCCTTTCTAAGCAGCAGCGTAGATTTCCCGTCCGCTCCCTCAACGAGAAGTTCGCAGGTTACAGTCGAGGCACCGCTCTTTGGTGCCGTCACAGCCGTCCGCGAACGGTCAAAGTTGTCCACCTTGCAATTTGTGCACGCCCAGTTGTAATGAAATCGCGGCTTGCCGCCAAAGAACCTCTCGGGAATATTCGCCGTAATACCGGCGATCGCCTGCGGCTTTGGCTGCGGAGGTGTCAACTCCAATATGAGAAAGTCGTTCGGTACCGCAACGCTCATCGTCACGGCGAGCGAACCTTTCGCCCGGTCCGTGCCGCCGCGGGTTAGGACGACCGTTAGTTTGACGGGCTCAGGGCTGTACGGAGCGTAATTCGTTTTCAGATTTCGATCATCCGGTGTGAATCGGCCATTGCCCGACGTGAACCAACGGATCGTCAGTTTGCCCTCGGTCATTTGCGTGGTGAGTTCAGGATCGCTGAATTTGAGTTCTAGCGAGGTCGATCTGTCGAGGGTGAGCGTTTCGCTGCCTTTTACGATCTGAGCGCCTTTATCCAGCTGAGCTTGAAAAGCGGCACTGACGGCGTAGAGCTTTTTCACTTTTTCGACCGCAGAGGTATACTCCGTAAAATACGCGGAGCCTTGCTCGGCCGTTTCCTTGTCAGATTCATCCAGTGCTGCTCGCCACGGAAATACAACGTCGCCGAGAATTCCGAATGCCTCTTTGTCCACAGGGTCGCCAACCAGCGGCTCACTGCCTTTGGCGATCGTGATGTCGCGAGTGATGCGGGCAAGAGCGGAGGCAAATCCCTTTCTTGATTGCTCCGATTTTCGCTCGTCTTCGACCGGATCGCCGGTCCATTTGAATTGGAGAACCAACACGCGATCCCAACCGGTCTTCAACGCAATATTCGTTTTGACGCTCCGTTGCCAATTCCAGATACGCATATAGGCGGCATATGCTTCGGACCAGACGGCTCCGCGTTTCATATCGCGTTCTTCCTGAGTGTCCGAACGGACCGAGTTTCCGGCTTCTTCGGCACCCTTTTTAACGACCGCAGAGAGTTTGACCTCGAGTGGTTTGCCGCGAAGCTGCTCGAGCTTTTCCTGCAGTTTGTCGAGTTTTGCTTCGGTCTCGTTGGCGGCGGCAAGCGTCGCACGCTTGGTCTCGGCCATTTCGATGAGCTGTGCGATCATCACCTTGTCCTTGACGATCTCACGGCGATCGGTGATCTTCTTTTTCAGAAGGCTAAAGACTTTGCACCATCGCTCCTGGCTTTTTTCACAAACGGTTTCAAATCCGAATAGCCAACGGCTATAGCCAACCGATGACGCGAATATACCGTCCGCGGCAAGTGCCTCAGATCGATTGATCGCGTTCATCTGCTGCTCGGCAGCCTGCCGTAACTGCTGTGTGACCGGATCCTCGGGAATGAACGCCTTGTCGAGCAGATCGGTGCTTACCGCTGAAAGATCGTTCATCAGGAATTCCTTTCCAGTATGCCGATAGCGCAACGATTTGGCCTCGAAAAAGAATTTTGCGAGTGCCTCGCGTTCGACGAGCGTTCCGCCGGGCAGGTTGAGCCGAACGAACTTTGGCCGCTCGCCGGTGGTGTCAAAATCGCTGTTATATACCAGGAAGTCAACCAGTCCCTGTTGCTGCATCTGAATCTTGTACGCCGCACCAAGGTCGATCGACAATACCAGGACATCGCCCACGAGAGCGATCGGCCACGCCGGCGACAGGTATAGAGCGTCTTTGATAAAAAGGACGAGAACGGTCTTGTCCATTCCCTCGGTGAACAGCAGCTTGACCTCGGCACCGCCCGGCACGAAATCCATGATGCCGAACGCGGCCGAACTCAGATCTTCCTGGAAATTACCTTTTGCCCACGATTCGTACATTGCCTTAAGGCAAGCGGCTCCACCACCGGCCACCATCGCTGCCAGCACAACCTTTTTTGCAGCAGGATTTTTGGCCATTTTCATAAAGAAATTGTCGCCGAGATCGTTCCCGAGCATTTCTTCGATGGTGGCGAGGGTCTTTGCCTCGGCAGTATTCGCTTTTTTCGCACGGCGGGCGATCACTTGCTGAAGGCGGGCGAGTCGGCCCTCTGCCTTGACGAGCATGTCGATGAAGGCCTCGCGAGTTCCGCCGGATGCGATCCATTGGTCGAGTGCCTCGACGAGGTCCTTACTCTGTTGAAAACTCGTATAGAGTGCACTATATAGTTCCTTATTCTCACCGGCCATCGACTTGAGCTTGGCGATCATTTCGGTCTCGGGAATGTCGATAACGCGGTCGCGCATCAAGGCAAAACCGGTAGTCAGTTCGTTCATCATTCGCCGCACCTCGGGGTTTGACGCGACGGATTTGCCCGAAACCTCGGCAACGGCAATTACCGGGGCAAGCTTTTGCGGGATCTCTTTGAATGCGAGGTCGATGTTCTGCGCACGCAGCGTGTTAAGCCAGGAAAGTTCCTCGGCAGTCAGATTGGGTCGTAACTTGAGTTCGCTGCGCAGCTTGGTCAGCTTGGCGATATCCGCCGCCGTGACGGACGCCGCTTCGCCGGCAACGTTACGCATCGCACCTGATTCACTAAGGGCGAAACGCTGCCGCAGTACATATTTGACCTTTTCGGAATCGGGTAAATTTGCCCAACCGGCGTGCGTTTGAACGATCTGTCGTTCGCAGCTGCCGACGACGGTCAAAGCTCCAAACTTTTGCACTGTCGCCCGAACGGCACTGTCATCCATCAGATCGGCGAGCATCTTGCTCTTTTTTGCCTCGACAAACTGCCGCAAAGGCCTCGCCGTCATTGCCATCGATTCGCCGCTGCGCTCGGCGATAACGGCTCCTTTGTCGAGCATTTCGCCTTTGATACTGGCGATACCCGATTCGCCGAGAAATTTGTCAGGTTCGAGTAGTTCGATGGCTGTCAGATCTATACCGCGGATATTCTTGAGCGAGCCGAGATCCATTCCCTTAACCTTGAGTTTGGCGAGGCCCTGATTCTCAAGAATGCCGTTGAGCATCCGTGCAGCTTCTTCCGCCTTGGTACCGACAAACGAGATGTCGTCATCCGAAAAGAACATTCGGTAGCCCGTGCCGCCGTCGCCCGTGCCGCGGATCTGCAAATAACGTTTGCCGGACGAACCGGTGCGGATCACGGCTTCGAGATCTTTGCCGTAGGCATTCAAGACTTCCTGAACGGCATTATCAACTTGCGCATATCGCCGCTTGTCGAGCGTTTCCCTGACGACAGACTCGAATGCCGAGGGGCCGGCCGTGTATTTCGTACCGGCCGCACGCAACTTTGCGATCAGATCGGACTCGCCGTCTTTCGACATTATGTTCAGTTCCCGCATCAAGCGATCGACAACGGCCTCGTCAGCGCTTCCGTCCTTTGCCCATTGGGCAAGCAGCCGCTCGATCTCGTCCTGCTGCGGAACGAAAACGCCCGAAAACGCAGCCGAATATGCCGAGTCCGACGGATCGGCCAACAGACGCACGTTGATCGAATCGGCCAACGACTTAGGGAACAGGTCGTGAGCAAAATAAGTACCTTGGCTTAAGTGATACGAACTAGAAATTAGAAGAATAGTGAATGCGGCGGCAAGATAACGAAGGTGTTTCATGACGAACTCCCGGCCCGGAGGCGGAGTCCCGCATGCGGGCGCCGTTAAAAGAAGTGAAAGCTTGAGTAAGCTATCAAATATCTAATCTGACTATGAGCAAATCACGTGCCGCCAATTGCAGTGAACGCATATCTAAATAGCCCATAAATACGCCTCTTTGATGCGATCGGGTTTGCACCGGCTGAGACGATCAAGAATATTCCACAACATGATCGAAAAATTTCGCAATAGTTCAGCTTTATGTTAATATTTCTGGTCTTTCGGATTCAAAAGATCATTTCTTAACAAAACTGAAGCAGTGCAAAAATAGGAGAATACAAATGCAGCATTTCAGGTCGTTAGGTTTCACATTATGCGGATTGGCAATTTTTTTATTGGTCAGTATCGGGACCGCGTCGGGACAGACAAAACCGAAACTAGCGGTTATCGAGTTTAAGAATAAGGCGGACAATCAGTGGTGGTACCACGGCGGAGCCGAGGCAGCCCAGGATGTTTTTATCACAGAGTTGGTCAAGTCTGGCAAGTTCACGGTCATAGACCGCGAACAGCTCGAGGAGATCATGCAGGCGAGAAATCTCACCTTAAGCGGCGAATTGGATAAGAAAATGGCTGTCAGGGTTGGTAAAGCTCTTGGAGTCAGGTACCTGCTAACGGGTGCGGTTACCGAATATGGAGTTAACGAAACGGGTTCAGAAAAGGGTTCCGGGATCGGGAATCTGCCGGGCACCTCTGCCGGAAAACGTAAGTTTGTAGCGGCGTTAACCTCACGGCTGATCGATACGTCAACCGGCGAAGTCGTTTGGGCGGACCAGGCCAGAGCTGAGGAGTCATCTGTGAAAGTATCTGTCGGCGGCTTTGGCGGCGGCGTGGACGACGAGAGGATGTTCGACAAGGTCATGAAACCGGTCATCGTAGAACTCGTCTCCAACCTCAAGGCCGCAAACCCTGTAAAATGATCGGGGCAACCGGCTGAATAAGCGGCGATCCTCAGACAGCACAAGAAACGAGGCAAGAACATATCGTTCTTGCCTCGTTTCTTATTTGTGCGCTTTTTATGCCTTTTTCGGCGAAATCGCTTGAATTAAATGGCGGAGCCGACGGGGCTCGAACCCGCGACCTCCAACGTGACAGGCTGGCGTTCTAACCAACTGAACTACGACTCCGCAAGAGTGGTGGGCACGAAGGGACTCGAACCCCTAACTTCCTCCTTGTAAGGGAGGCTGTCTACCAATTGACGTACGTGCCCGAGATCTATGAATAATAACTTTTATTGCACGCGTACCCGATGAATTTTCAAAAAAACGCGCTCATTTCCAAAAAATGAGCGAACCGTAATCGTACGAAAATCACGGGCCCTAGTCAAGTTCGGCCCCGTAGTTTCCGCTCAGCGGCCTCAGCGGCACTACTACTGCTTGTACTTATCGGCCTCGTCGAGGGCCGCTCCGACATCATCTTCGAGTTCAGCCAACAGGTCGCGGGCTTCGACGGCCTTTTGCTCGAGGGCTGCGGCTTCCTGGCGGGCCTGATAAGCCTCTTGGCGGGCTTCGAGGAGGTCGTCCTTCGCCTCTTGGGTGTCTTGGACGGCTTCTTTCATTTCGGCAAATGCAAGTCTGGCCTCTTCCTCTGCCTTCCTGGCCTCATTCTCTGCCCGGTCGCGGCGTGTCTCAGAATCAGTTGCTAGGTCCTTGGACATAACGGCCATCAGGCCGAACATCTGCAACGCGACGGCGAGATACGTCATGATGCTGGCCCACCATGTGAGGTCATCTTTCTTTTTCTCCAATTCCTTGATCCGAGATTCTTTGGCTTGCTGGTTGGCGATGAACTGATCGTTCAGTTCCTTCAGGTACGGACTGAGCTCGTTCATGATCTCGTCAGTGCTCAGTTCCGACATCGATGCGGGGTCGGCGACGTCGGCCGACCTTTGGATCAGTCTTCCGAGCTCGGTCGTTGGTTTGGACATTTGGGAAATTACCGTGTCGGCCTCCTTTTGGATCCGGTCAACCTCCGCTGCGTTCCCTTCGTCACGAGCTTTTTTTAATCTGGTCAAAAATTCGAGTGCAACAGCATCACGCTCACTGGTCGCTTTGATGACATCCACCGCTGACAGGTCGTTTATCGCAAACAGCATTCGATCGAGGTACGACTGAAGCAGATAGATAGAATCTTCGTTCGCCGCCTTTGCCGCTTCGCCGGTGGACATTCTGGAGAGGTTATTGAGCATTATGAACTGCCCGTAAATGACATCCGCCCGCTTCATCTCAGTCGCCTGAGTAGTGAGAGCGGTCGTAAGTCTTGTCAGCTCAGCCTCAGTGTCCTTGAGCCTGTCATTTACGCTCGACAACACAAACACACTGATCACTACCGAGATCAGCGAAATGGTAAAACCAAACAAGACCCAGCTTCTTGACGAGATACCTGCCATAAACTCTTCTTTTCCTCATGAGAACCGATCGACGACCTATTTGCACGAACGGCTATATGATAATCCCGATTGCCTGTCAATTGCTCCGGCATCGGGCATAGAAAAAACGCGGCCGTTGCCGCGTTCTTCACTATCTGATCTGACCGGATGACCACGGAATGGATCAATTCCGAGGCTGCATGGTCGGTTTTGCGTCGGTCGTATTCGTACCGTTGTCGCTGTACGACAGGATAGTTCCGCCAAATCCTACGATCCAGCCTTTGCTGCCGTAGAAATAGACCTTTTCGAGCCGGTGTTTGACGCGGGAATTGACGTCGTCCCACTGAATTCCGCCGTTGCGGGTCCTAATGATCGTTCCGTCGTCTCCGACTGCCCATCCTTCGCGTGAATTGCTGAAGAATACGTCGTTCAGATTGGCTTCGACGCCGGATTCCTGCACACGCCACAGGCGTCCGCCGCCGGTCGTCGCGACGATCGCGCCGCCGTTGCCGACCGCCCATCCGAGTTTGTCGCCCTCGAAAAAGATCGAGTTGAACTTCGAATCGTTATTGCCGATCAGCGTTGCCTTGTCCCACATCAGGCCGTTGTCTTCCGTGAACAATATCGTCCCGCCGGCACCGACGATGACGCCGTTCGAACCGCTGCCGTAGGCACCGTCGAGCAGCAGGAAATGGATCGCCGATTTGCTCGCTTTCCAGGTCTTGCCGTCTTCCTGCAGTTTGAAGAAGATGCCGCCTTCGCCAAACGCGGTGCCCCAGCCTTTCGAGTTGAAAAGCAGCTTGGTAACACGTTGGCGTCCTGCATCCTCAAATTCTATGCGTTCCCACGTTCTGCCTCCGTCGGAGGTCTTTCTAAGGTATGATGTCGCGTTCTGGCCGCGTGTGAAGACGTTGCGTTCGCACAAGATCCAACCGTTATCCTCGTCGGTGAAATGGACCTGGCGAAACGTATCGGTCGTAAACTTTGGCACTTGTGCCCAAGTCGTGCCGCCGTCGGTCGTCGACAAGATAACGCCGTCCGTACCGACAATCCAGCCTGTACTTTCCGAGACGAACTGAATGTCCCGCAGCCAAGCAAAGCTGTTCGTCCGCTGCTTCACCCAATCGGCATTCACCGTCTGAAAGCAAAGCACGAGAACCACGAACACTAAAAATTTGAACGACTTTCTCATTCTCTTTCTGACCACTGACCACTGACAACTGTTAGAACGGGCTGCCGAACAGCATTCTCACCGAACTCGCTCGACCGATATATTCCAGGACCTTTTCGAAGCTGAATCCCTTGCCTGGCACGAAGACCTGATCGCCCGGATTTAGAAATACCATTTCCGCCTTGCCGCTTTCCATATCCGCGAGGCTGACAACGCGTCGGCTGAGCTTGCCCTGCGGTGTGTAGCTGACGATGACGGTCTTTTTCCTGTCCCCGCCCTTGGCAACGCCGCCGGCGTCGATGACGGCTTCGTATACGCTGATCTTGCGGTCCATGATGCGAACGCCGGGCGTCGTGACCTTGCCCATCACGCTATAGCGGATCGACATCGCTTTATCGAGCGTGACCGAAACTTTCGGGTCGATGATATATTCGTCCAGCTTTTTGGTGATCTCGGCGGCGACCTGCTCGACAGTTTTGCCGGCAACAAGCACACCTTCGCGGATCAACGGATATGATATGCGGGCGGTCGGCGGCACAGTGACGCCGATTTTGCAATAGTCCGGGCACTGGCCGAAAACTTCGACCGTGATCACATCGTTCGGACCGAGCCGATATTCTTTTAGATAGTTGTTGTAGTAATTGTAAACTTCCTTCGCTTCAGGCGAATCGACCGCCGGATCGTCCTCAGATACTGCGGCTGTTCCGGGCGTCGGCGTCGCGATGACCATCGGGTCGGATTTCGCCGTATCGTTCTTTGCGAAATTCGCCGTATCCTGGGCGAGGACCGCCGCCGCGGCCACGGCCAGCAGCAATGAAATATTTACTATCGATCTAACTACTTTCATATCAATTTCTCCGTCCGCTAATAAAACGCACATTAGTGCGAAAAATCCATTTTTTTGACGCGGCGTGTTACCGGCCGCCTTTACCGAACAGCACTGTTTTCACCGTCTCAAAAACGATGACCAGATCCAGTGTCAGGCTTTGATTCTTGATGTAATACAGGTCGTACTGCAGCTTTTGTATCGCGTCGGCGACCGAGGCTCCGTACGGATATTTGATCTGTGCCCAGCCCGTCAGGCCGGGTGCGACCAAGTGACGATGTTCATAGAACGAGATCTCGGTCGCGAGCTGCTTGACGAAATGCGGACGCTCAGGCCGCGGACCGACAAAGTTCATCTCGCCCTTCAGAATATTCCCGAACTGCGGTATCTCATCGACGCGGATCTTGCGTATTACCTTTCCGACACGCGTCGTCCGGTCGTCGTTATCTACTGCCCATACGGGCTTTCCGTCCGATTCGGCATCCGTCCGCATCGAGCGGAATTTGATCACATTAAAAATGTGGCCGTTCTTGCCGACGCGTTCCTGTTTGTAAAAGACCGGTCCGCGAGACTCGAGTTTTATCAGTATTGCCGTCAATACGCCGACCGGAAACGAAACGATCAGTCCAACGAGAGCCAACAGCCGATGCATCATCTCGCGAAAAACCGCCTTGACGCGTGAATCCCGCCGCCGGCCTGCAAATATCAGCCACGAAGGCCGCAGCATATCAACGTGGACCTTGCCCGTGATGCGTTCGAAGAATGACGTACATTCTTCAATAGAAACATCTCCCGCAAGGCTCATCCTGAGCAGAGCTTCCGTCGGAAAGGCACCGCGGCGTTCGCGAACGGCGATCACGACGCGATCGATCTTTTCGTTGATGATGACGGATTCGAGATCGGGGCCTTTTCCGAGAATTACCGACTTCCCGAGCTTCTCCATCGGTTTTGCACCGTTCTCTGAGATAAATCCGACGATGCGGTATCCGGCATCGCGTCGATCCCAGACAGCTTCGGCAGTGTCGAGAGCGGTCTTGCCCGTGCCGACGACGAGTATCTTTTCGCCGATCTCCGGATGGCCCGTCAGACTGTGGATCGCGATCCGCCAGCCAAGCAATAGAGCCAGGACCAGCGGAACCGAAATGATCGACACACCGCGGCCGATCATCAGCGGCGGAGCAAAATAGAACAATAACGCGAGCAAAGCCCACGCAATGCCCAACGCCTGCACCAGCCGCAACAGCAGCTCCCGGCGGTTGGTCATCACAATGTAGTCGTAAAGGTCGTAGAAATAGAGGTTTAACAGGCAGACCGAGGTCGCGAGGCCGATCTTGACCCAGCCGTTCCGTTCACTCAATTCGTTTACCGAACCATCGATGCCAAGCCGCAAATAAAGCGCGAGAATGACGCCGCCATATATGATCGCGGCGTCGGCTGTGATCAGCCAAAATTTTCTCGGACTAAACCGTGAGGCACCCATTTCTGTCGTTTACGGACCGACCTGTTCATTCAAACGTTTGTAGTTGTAATAACCGTAGTTATAATGCGATTCGTCCATCACGTCTTCGCTCTGATTGAGAACGACTCCGAGCATCCGATCCTTGGGCAAAGGTTCGAGAATGCGTTCGAGGGCTCCGTATTTTGTGCGGTTTGCCCGCACCACTAGAATCGCTCCGTCAGCGTGATTGATCAGCACGGTCGCATCGGTAAAGATGCCGAGTGGCGGTGCGTCGATGATCACGTAATCAAACATTTCGCGAGCTTCGCGCAATATTTCTTTGAATTTCGGCCCCGAGATCAGCTCGGCCACATCCTGGCGGGCTTCGCCGCCCGGCAAAAGATGTAGTCCTGAAGGCTCAAGCCTGATGATCGATTCCTTGAGCGTCGCTGTTCCGGCAAGCACATCCGACAAACCTCGGTCGGTCTCGATACCCATATAATCGGCAAGGCTCGGCATACGCAGATCACTGTCGATGATCAAGGCCCGCACGCCATCGGTCTGTGCGAGCAGCCACGAGAGATTGATCGACGTCACCGATTTACCTTCGCTGGGATTGACGCTGGCGACGACGATGGTCTTGAGATCGTTTCGCTGTCCTTTGTGCAGGACGTGCGTTCGCAGAGATCTATATTCCTCGCAATACGATGAATTCGGCTGAGTGATCGCCACGAGGCGAGGCTCAACGCGCTCGGGGTCAACCTGCCAGCTGACAAAGTCAGGCAGCGGCTTGACGACCGAGCGCGTTGGGCTGTCGACGTTCAAATTTGCCCCGGCAGTTATGCCCGTTTCCAAATCAGGGAGTGCCGTCCCGAAGTTAGATTCCGGCTGCCCATTGAACGTCGATACTGGAGTACCGATGGCGAATTCAGGTGCGACAAGGTCCGCCGGTACATATGCCCGTCGAACGTCACCGTTGAATGGCACAACCGTCGCTGTACCCTCACCATTCGGTTGCTCAGATCTTTTCTTTTGTAATGCTTGTAAGATGCTCATGGCTTTCTTTAAGTCTTAGGTCTTTGGCCTTTGGTCTTCGGTCTTTGGTCTTGATCGAAGACCAAAGTCCCAAGACCGAAAACCGACATTCTTAGTAAAATCCGCCCAATTCACCGATCTCGAGATGTATGTCATCGTCGATGTCGTCGAATTTGAATTCGCTTGGCTTCGCCTGACCGTTCGAATGGCCATTTCCATTCCCGTTGCCATTCCCGTTGCCATTCCCGTTGGGGTACGAACGCTGGCTGTTGTTCCACAGCTCTTCGCGTGCTTCGGCCGTCAGTACGCCCGGAGCCTTGAAATCAGACATCGGAGCAGCCTGTTCGCGTTTTTCCATAGGCGGAATGAGGTCGAGATTTTCAGCGACTTCCTCGATCACACTGCGGCCGATCATACGTTCACCGGCGGCATACGCCGTGAGCATTGCGTTGTCGCAGAGATTGTTGATGTTGCGCGGTATTCCCTCCGAGCAGCGGTAGATATAATCGATCGCCTCGGCCGAAAAGATCTTCGGCTGACCCGAACCTGCGATCAGCAGACGTTCGGTAATGTAACGTTCGACCTCCTCGACATTCGGGAACGAGTGCATATTGCACCGCAGAGCAACGCGCTGTTTGAGCTGACGAAGATTTGCCTGATTCAGCTTGTCGCGGAGTTCCTGCTGGCCGGTCAGGACGATCTGGAGATGTTTGGCATTGTCCGACTCGAAATTGAGCAGCAGGCGGATCTCTTCGAGTACATAATCTGAAAGTTCGTGGGCCTCGTCGATGATGATCACGGTCCTGAGGCCTCGGCGATGGCGTTCTTCGAGGACCTTGCCCATTGTGTTGAGCAGCTCGGATTTATTCGTCCAGTCCTTGATGCCGAGCATCTGCGTGACGTGGTGGTAGAATTCCTCGACCGAAAGCCGAGGATTGAAAACATACGCCGCGAGCACTGACGAATCGAGGCGTCTAAGTATCCATCTCAGAGCCGTGGTCTTGCCTGTTCCGACCTCGCCGGTCAGCACGATCAGGCCCTTGGCATTTTCAAGCCCGTAATAAAGGCTCGCCAGAACTTCGTTGTAGCTCGGCGTGAACACGATAAACCGCGGATCCGGCGTCAGTGTGAACGGAAAATCATCTAAGCCAAAAAATTCTTTATACATAACATAATTACCTCTTTGTTCAGAGTTACGCCTTTAAGCGTGAAATAACCACAGAGTTCTCACCCGACTTTTAACCGACCAACCTGTCGAATAACCTCGTTGCCTGCAGGATCAAAATGATCACGGGAATGACGCCTACCGCAGCTATTGCAGCCGCCGTAAGTTTCAGCCAGCCCGAACGCTTGATCCATTGTTTCTCCGCTTTCGAAAGCAGCGGCGGAACCGATGCAAGAACCGGCAGACCGGTGTAATGCTTGGCATCCTCGATACTCTGGATCTTGAAAAATCGCGGAACTTCGGAAAATGCCGCAAGTATCAAACCGATCAACAACCCGACACCGGAACCGACCAGCGTCAGCAAGAATCGTTTCGGTGCGACCGGCGATTGCGGGACATTTGCAGGGTCCTGCACACGGATCGTCTCGCCCTGGGCATTCGTTTCGACACCGACAACGGTTTCGGCCTCGTTCTTTTTCTTCAGGATCTCGTCATAAGTCTGCTTTGCCGATTGATACTGGGCAGTGACGCCCTCGAGTGCTACCTTTACGCCCGGTACCGCATTTATGCGTGTCTCAAGAGCAATGACAGCCGCTGCGTTCTGTCTGATCTCGTTATCCTTGGCCGCAAGCTGCGATTCGATCTGGCCGATCTGAGCCTGGATCCGCTGATTTTCCAGTTCGAGTGACCGTTTCTGGAGTTCCGCCTTTCGTCCGCTTGACTGAGTTGCCGTAGCGACACGTTTGTCAGCATTTTTTCTCAGCCCTTCAAATTCTTCGTTCACACGAGCGATCTCGCTCTGTTTTGCGACCACTGCGGGGTGCTTTTCTTTGTAAACTTTAAGCAGATTGTCGAGCTGAGCATTTAGATCGGCACGGCGTTTGATCAATTCTCCGTACGCCGGCGAACTCTCAGGATCGGCTATCGATCGGACAGTGTCCTGTGTTTCTTTTTGCCCAAAATCCTCGATCAACGACATCTGACGGTTGTTTGCACCGATCGAATCGCTTAAACGTCCGCGTTCGTTCATGAGCGATTCTTTTTCCTTCATGATGTTCGCTTCGCGGTCCCGCAAGCCCCCGAGCTGTGCGACCAATCCCTGTTCCGATTCCGGAAGTGTCGCGACATTCTGCGTCATGATCTCGAGACGCTGGCGTTCCAGTTCGTCCATGGCCGTCTTCTTTTCGGCAAGCTGCCGCTCGAACAGGTCCTTGGTCGATTCAGCTATCTCTGTCTGTGTTTGTACCTGTGCGTTGACGTATTTGCTTGCGAGTTCGGCAGTCACATTTCGCGTCGCTTGTGGGTCGCGGTCGCGATATCTGATGCGAAACGCAGCGATCTTTTCACTGCCCGAGTCCTCGAGATCGACCTTGATATTCTTATACATCTTCTCAATGACGAGTTCCATCGGCATTCCCGATTGGCGTTCGGCCTTGTACAGGTCATATTTCTGAACCATCGGCTCGAGCGACGAACGGCTCAGCACTTCCTGGTTTATAGTCTGCAGACGCTGCGAAAGGTCTTCGTTGGTGAGCGATGCGACAAGGTTCGACGAGATGGTCGGTGGTTTGACCGTCAACAGTGAAGTCGATTCGTAGATCGCGGGCAGCTTGTAAACGACATAGCCGATGGCCGCCGTAAACGTGATGATCGGTAGGATGATCATCCATTTCTGCCGCTTCAGTATGCCGATCAGTTCGCCGGCCGTTCTTTGTCTAAATTCAACGTTCATCGTTTCTACCCTTAATCAAAGATCTCGGTGATGCTAATCGCTATCGTCCGCGTAATGCTTTTCCTCGTTTCGCCGGCCCAGGGCCCAACGCATGATCCCGGCGATGGAAATGAGGCTGACGCCGACGACCAGCACTCCGGCCGATTCCGATATTCCGGCCAACAAGGGCCAGTCGGCGACATCCGCAATTTCAAATCCAAATAAGATCATCATGGTCTATAGGCTCGCCAAAACTCTCTTTGCATCTGCCACTTCCTGCTGGCTGAGTTCGTTCGCAGACCTAAGCGAGGTTTCGACCTCGCGGCGTGCCGATGCCTTATCACCTGCCATCGATAATGCTGTTGCCAGCCTGACGCGGTAACCGGCGGTTTCGGGCCGCCCCGATCTTTCGTCAAGTGCGATCGCCTTGCGAAGCTGCTCAACGGCCGGCGAATACAATCCCTTTTTCAGATAGACCCAACCGAGCGTGTCATAGAAACCGGCCACCGTCTGATCTTTTGCAACCGCCGCAGACGCGAGCTGCAACGCTTCATCGAGATTCCCGCCGTTCTCGGCGATCAGCCACGCCAGATTGTTGGCGGCGATCGGCGAATCAGGTGCGATGTCGAGTGCCTGGCGGTAGTGCTTTTCAGCCTCGGCAGTGTTACTTCGCGAATCTTCGAGAATGCCGAGCAGGGTATAAACAGGCGCCGACGGCTTCATTGCAACGACTTTCTGATATTGTGCGATCGCTTCGCCTGTTTGGTTACGTCCGACCAGCAACGCCGCGAACGACGAGTATGCCGGCAGATAATTCGGATCGAGCGACATCGCCTGCATCAATTCACTTTCCTGAGACGCCGCGTTCTTTTCTGCGGCGAAAACCTGCGAATTGAGATAATGCAATGCAGCCAGCACATCGCCGCGGCCGGCGTTGCGGGTGATCAGTTCACCGAGTTTTGCGTGTGCCTGATCGGTGCGTTTCATTTGGATCGAGATCGTCACGATCCCGCTCATCGCGTCAAAATTCGCAGCGTCTGCGACAAGTGCCTTTTCGTAATACTCGAGCGCCTTCGCCCCGTCGCGTCGAGCCGTACAGACCTTGGCAAGATTGACCATTGCTGACGAAGATGCCGGCGTCATCGCAAGTACGCGTTCGAGATCGACGTGCGCGTCAATGAGTTTTCCGAGTTCGAGAAATGCGAGGCCTCGCGATGTCAGTCCTTTGATCTGCAGATCGTGCAGTGCATTGACGCCGTTGTAAGCGTCCGGGGTGGCGGCATTTACCTTCGATAACAGTTCATTTGCCTGCTTCAGCGCGTTTTCCGGTTCGCCGGCTGAGAATGCGGCCTGGATCTTCAACAGGCCAACCCGCAGATATTTTGGATGATAGCGTTCGATATCGGCGATGAAGGCACGCGCCTGATCGATCTGTCCGATCGCGATTTTCGCTTGGGAAATGTAGTAAAGGGCGTCACGCTGGCTCGGCTGTTTTTTGAGAATGTCTTCGAGATCTTTGACCGCCAGGTCCGCTTTGCTTTCCTGCAGGTACATCCGTGCCCGCAGCATCAGAGCCTCGATATCGCTGTCATTGATCTTGAACAACGCCTCGAGCTGCTCGGTTACCTTGGCAGTGTCTTTCTGGTCAAGATAGATCTGGCCCAAGCGATATCGGGCACGAACGTAATCCGGGGCGTCAGCAACGATCGCGGTCAGAACCTCGATCGCCTCGCTCTGACGGCTTGTCGTCGCGTAAAAATCGGCTAAGACCAGACGGCTTTCGGGGCTGTTTTCCTGAATTGTGACAAGGTTCTTGAATTCCGCTTCTGCCTTCTCGTTCTGTTTGGTCGCCACAAAGAAATCCGCGATCGCCTCGTGAGCCTCGATATTTCCTTGTTCGGCGGCTATCGCCTTTGTAAACTGAGCTTCCGCCTCGGTGTTTCGATTCGCGTAGGTCAGGAACCGTCCGTATTCGACATAGCCGATCGCACCGTTCGGATTCATCTCAATGCCTTTTCGAATAGCCGCTTCGGCTTCGGGAACCTTTTCACGCGAAACGTAATATCGCGAGAGGCTCAAGTAGGTCTCAATTCGACGCGGATCGATCTCGATCGCCTCGTTGACCTTAGCGACCACTTCGTTTTCGGGCCGGTTCTGCGTAGCAAGTATCGAGGCCTTCAGAATATGGCCTTCGACAAAGCTCGGATCTGCCTCCACGACAGCTTTCTGCAGATCTTCGGCTTCGGTGATAAGCGGCGGCCGGATGAGCAGATAATAGTTGCCTAATTTTGATTTCGCTTCGAGGTTGGTCCCATCGAGGTCTACGGCCTTTCGCAGTTCGTCGAGGGCTTCGTTGAATTGACCGAGGTTCTCATACGCACGTGCCAATCCCCAATGCGCCTTTGCCGAGTCGCTGTCCGATTCGGCAGCCGAGCGGAACTGCATCAGAGCATCGTGAAACTTACGTTTCGCCAGATACTCTTCGCCCTTTGCCAGAAACTTGGCGGTGGAACCGCCGCAGGCGAACAACAATGATCCTATCGTGATTAAAAGGAAGACACGCGCAATACGCGTAATAGATTTGGGGCACTCTCGGTAGATCATATTTTTCGATCATCTCGCGTCCGTCGAACCGTCCGATCGCAAATTCACCGGGGCAGGCAAACTACATTCGAAAAATTCCGCGATGTTTGTTCATTGCGTGAGGCAAATCCCGCAGCAAACGTAAACAACAATGATTTCAATAACTTAAAAGCCGGGGAATCCCGAACTTTTATCGGCATTTGAGAAAAACGCCCAATCGAGTGCTGATTTCAGATTTTTTGGAGTTTTATTGAATGCAGACACAAAAAAACTCCGCCGAAGCGGAGTCTTTCGTCAAATGATCTTGACCGCAGAGGTATTACGGCTTGCCTTTGCCCTTGCCGCCGTCGTTTGGTTTTCCGTTATCCTTTCCGTCCTTGTCCTGCTTGACCGGCTTCGAGTCCGGCCGGTCGGGCTTTCCCGGCTTCGACGGCTGGTTCGGATTGATGCCCGGGGTCTCGTTCTTACGGTCGTTCTTTGACGGATCGGCCTTTTGATCGTTATCGGGCTTTATGCCTTTATCATCATCTTTTCCGCCCTTATCTTTCTTGTCGGAATTGTCATCTTTATCGGCCTTGACGGCTTTTACAACGCGCGGATTGACCTTGTAAAATTCCTCCTGCTCTTTTGTCGGTTTTACCAATCTGGCCTTGATCTGGCCGAGATGCAGGCCGTTGTTCGGCGATTTGATCTTGATCTTGCTGATCCAAACCGGATTTGCCGTGTAAACAAATATCGGCTGAGGATAGAGCCGCTCGATTCGAGTGCGGTAATACGGCGTATCGACCACCTGATATGTCTGATACTGCGGCGGATAATTGCCATAGTAATACGGTGATCGATAAGACTCCGTTCGGTTGCCGAACAGCATCGAGACCAACCCGATCGTGCGGTCAGCCCAGTTCGTTTCGTAGTAATTGTTGTCGCCGTAGATCTGATCATTGCCCCTTACAAGGACACGGGCACCGGACCAATTTGGACTGTCGCGATAAAGCACGATCTGTGCGATCTCTTGTATCAGATCGGGGCCGAAACGGCTGAACAGAGACAAGCCGCGTGAATTGTCGTCACGGTCCTGATATTCCTGCACACCGATGTAATCGACATAGCCGTCACCGTTCAGATCGAGGTTATTTATGCCGTCGTTCGCATTGAGGTACGATTCAAACTCCTCCGGGCTGTTCGAACGCTCAAACAAATTCCCGACCCTTTGCAGATCGAGATTGTCCTTAGCCCAATAATCATCGAGGTCACCGTTTTGCGGAACGTTATTTATGATCGGATCAGTACTCACCGTCTGCTGCGGCTGGCTGGATGTGCAAGCCGACAAAAACATACTGATCGCTAATATTGTTATTGATATTTTAATAAAACTCATGATCTCACTCTCCTAAGCAAATTCGCTGCTTCCCGACACACTGATTCACCATAAGTAATACCGTATTGCACCGCGTCTGTATGTGCTCGACCACACATTCCCCAAGTTAGCTAACGAGCCATTGCGCGCAGAAACGCCGGTCAAACCGGCGTTTCTGAGGCTGAATTCTCATTCGAGCATTTCCGGCTCGGCCACCAGATCGACGTTGTCCAGTTCGTCCATGACCATTATCGTTCGCGGCACGAACACGAACCGCTTTGAGGCGACGCTGATGACGTAATTTTCGCCGACCGGCACCTCGTCAAAACGGTAGTAACCGAACGTACCGGTCCGGGCCGTCCGTGTGCCGCCAAATTGATCGGTCAGTTGGACGATCGCGTTCAGCACACCGCTTCCATTGTTGGTCAAGACCCTTCCCGATATCGATACGCTGGCTGCGGTCGGGCCAAAGTCGGCGATGGTGAACGGCGACAAACTCGTGAGGCCGTAGGTGCAGAGGATCGGGTTCACTCCCGGGACCTGTGTCCGGTTGACCCAAATTCCGTTTTCAAGATGCAGAATGCGCAGATTTCTATAAACGGACGAAAGTGCCGGCAGGTTAAAACATATCGACGGATCGCCGCTCCATATTGCCGAAGTGGCAATATCGTAGGTCAGATTCGTGGGCGTCGCACCCATTGGCAGCGGCGGAAGTTTCGCCGGGTCCAACGGGATCTGCTGCGTCACACCGTCGGTCAGGATCACCGGAAGCGTCAACGTTGCATCGCCCAACTGAATTCCCGGCACATCAAATGTCCTTTGCCGTGTCGTGCCGCGTGGTTCCGCAAGTGTATTTGCCGGCGTATACTCCGTTCGCAGTTTTCCGGCGAGTCCGGCATTGTAGATACTCGTGACCTCAGCCGGCGCTATTGCACGGTTGAAAAAGTCTATCTCGTCCATCTGGCCGTCAAACGCCGGGCCTCCGTAATTTGTCGTGTGGCCAAATCGCAGCGGATTTGCCGTCGCAATAATTGAGCTGCGCGGACACGTGCCCTTGAGGACGCCGTCAATGTAAAGGCTGACCTGGGACGTCGTCGATGACATCGCGATATGGTGCCAAGTATTTGGCGTGACCGAGGCGTCGGAATCGAGATTGAAACCCCAACCGTTTACCCCGACGAGCCTGATCATGTTGTCATTCAGACGTATGTCCCAACCCTCGCCGCTATCCGGGAGCGATTTGCCGACAAGATACGTATTGGCTCCGGAATTTCTCGATCTCATCCAAAGATCCACCGAAAATTCGGCCGTGCCCGGATCGAACGGCGCTCCGTTGCCCGCCACCTCAACATAGTGGCCAGCTACGCCGTCAAAGTTAAACGCCTGACCGACCTTGGCGACGGAGTAGAAGGGGCCATAAGCCTGCACGCCGTCGTGATCGTATTGCGTCTGGTCGCGGGCGTCACCGTCGCCGCCCCACCATGCGACAAGGCCACTCGGCGGTGCGGCTGCTGTCGGCTTGCATATACCCGAACTCCCAGCATTGACGACCGCTTGAATCTCGGCCAGGGTCAAAGCCCGGTCAAAGACCATAGGCTCGTCGATCGATCCCAGAAAACGGGCGTTTCCATTGTCGTCATCGCTGATCCGTAGCGTAGAGATTGAATCAGCAACCGTTTTCGGGCCGACGTTTATGGAACCCCTTTGGCGATCACCTTAGAGCATTATGGTGCGGACAGAAAAAAGCCCCCTCCCCCCCCCCGGGCCCCGGCCCCCCCCCCCCGCGGGCGGGGGGTGGGGCCCCCCCCCCCCCCCCCGGGGTGGAGCGGGCGGGGGGGGGGGGCGGGGCCGGTTATCACCAATTGATATCCATTGTTGCCGCGGTGGCCGCCAATCTTTGAGATTCCGCCTTGACGGATCCATGGCCTGTAGATCATCCGGATCGCACTAGTGATCGAAACCGGTGGTCACCACTGTCCCGCGACCGCCCCAGAAAACCGGAACGCCGATCTAGACCCCCCCCCCCCCGGCACAAGCCATTTGATGTAGTTGGAGATTGCCCACGGGGCCCAATATGTTGGCGGCTTCATGGAGCCGATCGTCAGCGTCTGGGTCGTCACATTGAGAGGCACACCGGATTTGGTCCAGCTCTGAGCAAGCGATCCGTTTACATACAATTTGACGTTGTCGGCTGGTCCGTATGTACCGTCCCATGTCAACGCGATGTGGTTCCACTGTCCACGGTGCGAGTTCGGCCGGTCGACAATTATCCGCCATATGTCCCGATAGAGCCAGATCAATACTCCGGCGATTTGTAAACCGTATGAGGATATCGGTTCCGAACCGTTGTAGTCCGCCTTTGAAAAGATCGTACCGTACCCCACGGTTCGCTGCTTTACCCACGCCTCCAACGTTAATCCGCTGGTCAGACTGAGAGACGCCGAGTCGGCAATATAATCATCGACCCGTCAAAACTAAATGCCTGACCCACAAGTCCCGGAGCATAGGTCGCACTATTCATCAATGCTGCGTTATTTCTTCCCAGTCGGTCTAACGTGTTGTTTTCGCCGGCCCACATTGACACCATCCCGCTTGGTGCGGGAACGCAGATCGGTGCGGCGGTCGTGAATGAAAGCACAGATCCGAACGAGGTGCCCTCTGTGTTGGTCGCGATCGCACAGTAATAGTAGATCGTCTCGCTCGTCAGGCCGGTGATCGCTTGCGAATAGGAGACCGGCGTCGTGCCGGAACCAAGCGTCGCTCCGCCGCTTGTCGGTGCCCGTATGCCAAAGGTGTCGTTGCACGTGCCCGGGCTGATCGTGCTGTATCGGAACCACGCCGTCGTGGCCCCGCCGCCCGGATTTGCCGAACCGTTCAATGTTGCCGTCGTGGCCGTCATCGCAGTCGCGTCAAGCGTCGTCACGGCCGGTGCATTCGCCGGCGTACTGAACGAAAGCACCTAACGCAGTGCCTCTTGTACCTAACGAGTTCCTCGCGATCGCACAGAAGTAATACGTTGTTGCCGGGGACAACCCGACGATCGTGAACGAATATCCCACGGTCGAACCGCCTGACCCCATATACACATCCATTATGCTCGAATTTGGTTCTCGTGTGCCGAACGTGTCATTGCACGTTCCCGGATCGGAAGTGCTGTATCTAAAATATCCGAAAGCAGCGTCGAGATTCGGATTGGCAGCCCGTTCAAGTCAGCCAAGCTGGATGTAATACTCGACGCGGCGAGGGTACTAACTGTAGGCGGAGCCGGAGTCGTAAATGAGAGTATCGAACCCTAACGATGTGCCGACCGTGTTGGTAGAGCGATCGCACAGAAATAGTATGTCGTCCCCGTCGAGGGCCCGGATATCGCCTGCAAATACGCGACCGGTGTTGAGCCGGAACCAGCACCGATCCGCCGCTTGTCGGTGCCCGCGTGCCGAAGGTGTCATTGCACGTGCCTGGGCTTACGGTGCTGTAGCGGAACCAGCCGGTCGTCGCAGCTCCGCCCGGATTTGCCGATGCGTTCAAGGTTGCGGTCGTGCCTGAAATAGAACTTGCCGCATTGGTCGTAGCGACCGGTGCCGCCGCCGGCGTACTGAACGAAAGTATCGTGCCAAATCTCGTACCTAACGAGTTCCGCGCGATCGCACAGTAGTAATAAGTTGAGCCTGCGGTCAAACCGCTGACCAACGAAGAGTACGGCACTGTGGCGGCTCCTGAGCCGATATCGATATCGGAAATACTTGAGAGTGGTGCCCGTATGCCAAAGTATCATTGCAGGTTCCAGGATCGGATAGGCTGTAACGAAAATATCCGAACGCTGGATCGCGATTCGGATTTGCCGCACCGTTCAAGGTAGCCCCGCCTGATGTGATATTCGTCGCGGCGTTGGTCGTGACCGTCGGCGGAGCAGGTGTCGTAAATGAGAGCAGAGTTCCGAATGACGTGCCTGCGGCATTAGAGGCGATCGCACAGAAATAGTAGGTCGTACCTGTCACAAGGCCTGATAAGGCCTGGGCGAAGTTCTGCGGCGATGTGCCCGAACCGAGGGCCGATCCGCCGCTTGTCGGTGCCCGCGTGCCGAAGCTGTCGTTGCAGATGCCCGGATTCGTGCTCGCATAGCGGAACCAGCCGGTCGTACTCAGTCCGTTCGGGTTAGCGTTACCATTTAAGGTCGCCGTAGTACTGCCAACACTCGTCGCCGCCGAAGTGGTGACCGTCGGCGGTGCCAAGGTCGTAAATGAGAGTACCGAGCCAAATGATACCCCTTCGGCATTACTGGCAATGGCACAGAAATAATAGGTCGTACCTGTGACCAGTCCCGAAATGGCCTGAGCGTAATTCTGGGGCGTTGTGCCCGCACCGAGAGCCGAGCCGCCGCTCGACGGTGCCCGTGTGCCAAAGCTGTCGTTGCACGTCCCGGGGCTGATCGTGCTGTACCTAAACCACCCGGTCGTACTTGCGCCGTTCGGGTTTGCGACACCGTTCAATGTCGCCGACGTGATCAGGATGCTGTTGGCCGGCGATGTAGTGACCGTCGGCGGAGAAGGTGTCGTAAATGAGAGAACAGACCCGAACCCCATTCCTTCGGCATTAAAAGCCATTGCACAAAAATAATAGGTCGAACCTGCCGCGAGGCCCGTTATGGTCTGAGAGAAACTCTGCGGCGATGTGCCCGATCCCAGAGCTACGCCGCTGCTCGCCGGAACACGCGTGCCGAAGCTATCGTTGCACGTGCTGGGGCTGGCCGCACTGTAGCGGAACCAACCGAGCGTGCTAGCTCCGTTCGGGTCCGCCACACCGTTCAACGTGGCTGTCGAGCCTGTCACTGAAGTAGCGGCATTGGTCGTTACCGATGGTGCGACGATTAGCTCAAACTGGGCCGTTACCGTGATCGCCGTGGTCATTGACACGATGCAAGTTCCGGTTCCCGAGCAGCCCCCGCCGCTCCAGCCCATAAAGACCGATGTGCTATCGGCAGCCGCCGTAAGCGTAACGCTTGTCAGCGCCGTATAGGTCGCAGAGCAGTTTGCTCCGCAGGCGATCCCCGACGGCGAGCTGGTGACCGTTCCGGTTCCCGTTCCGGTCTTCGAAACGGTTAGCAGATACTGGTTCCTGGTGAAATTCGCGTTTACGCTGAGGTTCTGTGACATCGTCACAATGCAGGTTGGCAAGGTCCCGGCGCAAGCACCGGTCCAGCCGGCAAATTGCGAAGTGCTGTCTGGCGTTGCCGTAATGGCAACCATTTGTCCCTCGTCGTAGGTCGCCGTACAATTTGCTCCGCAATTTATCGCTCCGACATCGGCCGTCACGGTCCCGCCGCCTGTGCCCGACTTGCTCACGCTCAGTTGATAAGTTACGAACGGTGCATTCGCTGCCCCAAGATCCGTAAATGTGTCAACGACAAACGCATCCCACGTTGCCTGCGGACCAGGTGCATTCGGCGGCACCGTATCGCGGCCGATCAATTCCCGTACTGAGTCCAAAAACGGAAAGGCCGCAGAGTTCGAACGCTCGGCGGCCATAAGGAGAATTGTTGACGTGACTATTGCGTAAATTATGATCCGGCTGATGCGGGATCTTGACGAAGTATTAGGACTTAACATGGCGTTCACACCTCCACCCGATTTCGCTCCGTTCCGGGCAAAAGGTGTATGGGAAACGCTGCTTCGTGCCGCGAAGTAGTGCACGATTTGCCGAGATCCAAATAGACCACAGACCACGGCGATTATGATCCTAATTCGAGACTATACCTCGCTCAGTCGTATTCAGTGACGCAGGTCACCAATTCCAAGAGCGCGGTCATCAGTTCCGGCCCGCAACGGATCGGTAAACGACAGGCTCGGCTCGGTCGTATTTTGGCAGGAGATTTAGTATCTCCTGATACTTTTGAAGGATTTGTTTCTATTTCGGCGATCGCTCGATCATTGCCTTGAATTCGCTTCCAGCCTTCCATTCGGGCCGTTTTTCAGCTTGGGCAATATTGTATCCGGCGATCAGCAGCCACCCGGCATCGTCGGCAGCACCGGATAGATCCCATTCGGGCCCCACTTCATCGGAAACCCGATGGTAATCATGGTCCGCGTAATCGTTCCACATCTTCCCGCCAAAGTCGGCGGGTCGGCCTATATATTCGAAACCACCAAAAGCAAAGAATGCAGGAACCCCGCCTCTCGCAAATTCGACATTGTCCGAACCGAAATATAATCCGTTATTGTCCATCGACTCGTTGGGAAAGGTTCTACCCTGCAATTCTGCGGCGTTTCCAAAATACTCATCCAGCGTCGAATACCCATAACCGCTGCTGTTAACCTCCTTTGTCCGGCCCCAGACATTGCCACCGTCAATATTAATGTTGGCGATCGTCTTCGCAAGCGGATACAGCGGATTTTGGACATAGTATCGTGAACCGAGCCAGCCTTTTTCTTCGGCGGTGGTCGCGATGAAAAGTATCGAGCGTTTGGGAGCCTGCGTGAGTTTGGCAATGCCGCGGGCGATCGCCAGCATTTCGGCCGTGCCGATGGCGTTGTCGATCGCCCCGTTGAATATTTGATCTCCTTTTCGGCTTTTGTCGATCCCGAGATGATCCCAATGTGCTGTATAGATCAGATACTCATTTTTCAACACAGGGTCTGAACCCTCGATCCGCGCGACGACGTTTTGGCTAACGATACGTCTTAATTTGCTTGTCGTTGTGATGTTTGCCCGGGCACCGATCGAAACCGGTTTGAAACCCTTGAGCTGTGCCGAACTTTGCAATTCTTCAAGGTCAAGGCCGGAAGCCGCAAACAAACGCCGGGCAGCACCTATGGTAACAAGCCCGGTCAGAGCCAGAGCCCTTTTTGCCGACATTTTCGGCTCTAACGCAAATCCTTCGAGCAAGGCAAATGTTTTGAAGATCGAATAATTCGGCGACTTTTCCGGATCGGTGATGAAAAGTACAGCAGCCGCTCCCTTATTCGTGGCGAGCTCTTTCTTGTACTCCATTGTTGAGTAGAACGTCCGAAGTTCGCCCTTAAAGAAAGTGCCGTCCTGCTTTGCCGGATCGTTCTTGTCCGCGGCAGATGGTTCGCCGCCAAGGATGATGACCAGTTTGCCCCGAACGTCAACACCCTTGTAATCGTCCCAACCATACTCAGGAGCGTCGATCCCGTAACCGCCAAAAACAACCTCGGCATTCGGGATGGAAACGCGGGGCAGCAGCCGCGGAAACTCGTGAACGAAATCGTCGGGGAAATTGAGCGCATGCTCCTTTCCATGGGCTTTGAGATCTATCCGCGGCTGTGTTCGGTATCCGACCAGAGGCACACTTTGGATAAAGGATCGATTTGGATTTCCGGGCTTGAGGCCGGCACGTTTGAATTCGTTGACAAGGTAATTGACCGTTAGTGTCTCGCCGGTTGTCCCAACATTACGGCCCTCGAACCTATTCGAAGCAAGTATCCGTACGCTTGCTAATATTTCGTCAGCCCGAATGCTCTCGAGCGCGGGTTTGAGAACGGTCAGTATATCTCTTGGATCGCTCGTTTCCTGACTCGTGACAGGCAAAGCGGCAGCTATTAACGAGACCAAAAGCAAGATGATCCGAGTTTTCTCCGAGAATAATTTCATGGAGACAATAGTAGTTCAAAAGGCATCGTCCGTCGATATGCATTCCTTGCTTCTTTGGGGCATCGACCGGCGGTCAGATCGCAGATTTTCGCGTTTGCCGTGCCAAACGAGTTTGTCGGCGAACTCAGAACGGTCGATTTCACCGTTCTCGTCTGCGGATCGATGTTCGGTTCATAGGCATCTGTCCATTTTGCGGGGATAAAATGTAGGATGAGATCTAAATTTGTCGGAATCGCCGACTCAGTCGGATCTGTCGGTTTGATCATTATTGTCGGAAGGCAGAGAAAGTCGCTTTTCGCTCCAATTCAGGCTCCGACAAGGCCAGCGACAGTTTGCTGTGCCCGTTTTACGATTGTCGCTGGGGGTCTTTCTTATTGTCGCTGACCCTGTTTTTTATTGTCGCTAGCCCCCTAAAACATTGTCGCTAACCCCCTCAAAAACTGTGGCAGAACGCATTTTTACGACATTTTCATCAATTTTGTTGATAAAATTGTGGTACGTACCACAATTTGAACTTGAGGCGAAAAATACACGTTTGGTCTTCCCCCAAAAACGCGCTTATTCGGGCACGAATGGCGGTAATTGTTCGGCGAGTTTTGCTGCGAGATCGGCGACGGCCTTGAGCGAAGCTTCTTCCTCATGGCCGACGTCGGTCATTACGCGGACCATTGCTCCGTCGCTGCGGCGGCGTGTGACGCTGTCGACGACGGTGTTGAGTTTGTCGAAGTATTCGCTCGATTCGGTCCGGCCGCGGCCCTCGTACCAATACAGCATCACCTGATGATAGATACCGTTGCGCAGCGTGTATCGATTGGCGGTGAACGAGCGGCCGTCAGCCATTTTGACCTCGACCTTTTGCGGCTCGCTCAGCACCCAACCTGCTCCGGGCAGGCAATTCTGCGGGCTGTGATACGTCGCACCGGTCCGCTGCGAGGCGTAATAACCAACGTAGATATTCGCGATACGCCCGTCGGCCAGTGTGTACTCGCGCATCGTGTAGTCGGTCGTCTTCAGCAAATTCTCGACCTCGGGCTCGAACTTGATCTCGTCACCCTTTTGCCGCCAATCGCCGAGCGTCTGCGACAGCTCGGACAACGCCTGCCGCGGCGGTGCGAACTCGCTGCGATAAGCGAACCAATTGACCAAAAGACCGCCTACAACAAAGACGACCAAAAGCGGCAGGGGCCGCGATCTGTTTGTTATGACTGCGGGCGGATCGATCATACCGCCGGTCTCCTTCGCATCACCGAACAGCCTCGTGACCACAAAATTAAGGGCGATCAACAGCGCCAACGCGACGATATAAACCAGCCATCCCGAGGCGTCGTGCCATGTCCCTTCGGATGCCGATTTGCCGTAATAGAAGGTCAGGATACCGGTAGCCGAAACGCGTGCCGCATTCGTCAAGACCGCGATCGGTACGGCCGCGGCCATCAGTATTATGGTACGTACCACATCTCTGCCCGAGAACAGCCCGAACCGCAATTTCCCGTCCGTATCGGTCCGGGTGAAGTAGCCCAGGATCAACGCCAGCGTGACCAGGGTCATCAGCGACCTGATCCCGCTGCAGGCCTCGACGACCTCGAGCGAGATGGTCTGCGTCGCCCCACGCGGAAGGATGTCGATGATATTCCCTTTCCTCAGCGTCGGCACTTCGAATAAGCGAATGCCCCAAACTGCCATCTGTGACGCCCACATTTGCAGCGGTATCGCGATCTGATTGAATATGATCTGAGGTATCGGTATCGAGAGCAATAGCAATGCCGCCGGAGCCGCAAGCAGCACCAAAATTCGCCTGCCGCAAAAATAGACCACCGTAGCGATAAGGGCGGCAACAAATGCGATCCTCTGAGTAAACAGTTCTGCGCCGACAGTTCCGGCCAGCAGCAGCATGATCGCAGCCGCGGCCAAACCGCCGCCCAAGATCACCGAAGGCCCCGTAATTGCTCGCTGCAAACGGTCACGTTCGCTCCAAATAATAAAGGCGATCACAAACGGGACCAGCAGGCCGTGCGAATAATTTTCGTCCGACCACCAATCGCGGCCGAGCTTTACGAGCACACTCGCAAACAAGAATACGAGAGCCGCGGCGATCAATACCGGCGTCAGAAGGTGATTTTGTTTTGTGGTCGTTTCGGCCATCTTTACAAGTGGAAATAAAACGCCGAATGGCCTGAGGATTCCGAACTTAGCTCGTCCGATCGAGTATGTGGCCGGCGATATCGCAGAGCAGATCAGCCCGAGGACCCAGCGGTTCGAGTGATGCGACGGCTCGTTTGTGGACATCGGCCGCCATCTGCGAAGCAGCCTCGAAACCGTATTTTCCGGGGTATGTAGCCTTTGATGCCGCAGCGTCTTTACCTGCTGTTTTGCCCAGGACATCGCTGGTTTGGGTCACATCCAACAGGTCGTCCGTGATCTGAAACAGCAGCCCGAGCTGGTCGGCAAATTCATTGATCACTTCGATTTTGGATTCATCTGCGGCCGCGATCATCGCACCGGCACGAGCCGAAAAACTGATCAACGCCCCGGTCTTTAGATTGTGTATGCGTTCGATGTCGGCGTTCTAACCGCTGCCCTCGGCCTCAAGATCGAACTGCTGTCCGGCGACCATGCCGTCCGGCGTACCGGTTGCCGACGCGAGCCCGACGACAAGCCTAAGCCTAATGACCACGGGCAATTTCTCATCCTCCGCGATCGTCTTGAACGCCAATGTTTGCAGTGCATCGCCCGCGAGAATGGCGGTCGCCTCGTCGTATTTGATGTGACATGTCTCCTTGCCGCGACGCATATTGTCGTCATCCATTGCCGGGAGGTCGTCATGAATGAGCGAAAATGTATGGATCATCTCGATAGCCGCGGCGATACTCAACAGCTTCTCATCTGAGACACCGAACGCCCTTCCGACCGCGATCGCAAGTGCCGGCCGAAACCGTTTACCGCCCGCAAACACGCTCCAACGCATCGCCTCATGAAGCCGCGTCGGCTCAACTTCGGCGGCCGGCAAAAGACGGTCCAACTCTGCGTCGACGAGCTGCGATATCTCTATATAAAATGATGCGGTGTCAGGCATTTACGAAAATTATCTGCTATCGGTCGGGTTAATTCAATTATTCGCAAGACCCAGCAAAATTGAATCCAAATGGCTCTCGTCGAGATCGTAGGTCTCATTGCAGAAGCCGCAATTCATCACCGCTCCTTTGTCCTCGGCCTTCATCGAAGCGACTTCGGCCTTGCCAAGTGCCGCGATCATCGACGCCGCTCGTTCGACCGAGCAGGTACACTTGAAAGAAACGTCCTTTTCGTCGAGGATCTCAAAATCGATCACCCCGAGAACAAGCTTGAGCAGGTCTTCAGGCGTCGCACCTTCTTTGATGACCGAAGTAAGATGCGGTGCGTGTGCGACCGTATCTTCGATCATCGTTACGATGTGATCGTTGACGCCGGGCATCATCTGGATCATCACGCCGCCGGACGCCGTGACGAATGGCTCGGTATTTTGCAGCAAGACCCCAAGCATTACAGCCGACGGGATCTGTTCCGATTTCGCCAGATAAAACGCAAAATCCTCCGCGATCTCGCCCGATGTGATAGGCACGGAACCAATATATGGCTCCCGATGAAGCCCGAGTTCAAAGCCCGACTCACGCATCACGTGAAACATCCCGCCTCCAACAATGCCGCTGACGTCGAACTTTCCGTCGGGCTTCGACGGCAGTTCGGCGGTCGGGTTTCGAACGTACCCGCGAACGTGACCGAGGTTGTTGGATTCGACAATGATACCGCCAACAGGGCCGTCGGCGTCGATCCGGACCGTCAAACGGTCAAATTCCTTTAAACTTGCTCCGAGCAATGCCGCACCCGTCAACATTCGCCCTAGTGCGGCGGATGCGGTCGGTGCAGTTTCGTGCCGGCGAATCGCCTCGGCGACGGTGTCCGTCGTGACCGCTGCAATAAGCCGTATAGTGCCGTCTGCGGCTGTTCCGTGAACCAATCTATCCATAATAATAGTTTCGAAATTGAAAACTGTTTCGTCAAACCTCGTAACCTAAACAATTACTTTAACTTAAGCCCTCTGTTGTTGTGAACATTGAAATTAACACTATATGTTGTGGAAAAAATGTGTTGACATCTATAATTTTCTTGTTTAGACTTCACTCACTTGAGGATGAAATATAGCTGCAATTCTCAAGCTCAAACGGTAAACAATTCCGGGTTCTTCGCATTCCAAAATACTATTTCCAATGTTAAAATAGTATTACATCAACTATTCGTGTCCACGCTTCTTGCGCGTGAGGAGAATCACCAAGTTATGAGAACAGTCTTTGAATCTGTCGGCGGCGGAATTTCCGCTAATCAAGCAAATTCTAACGGAACTGGTACTGCAAAGGGCCGTCAATTCGCTCCGCTTGGCCTCAACGCTCAAAAGGTCGTCTCAAAACGCTATTCTCTGAAAGATGAAAACGGCGAACCTCTTGAGACCTGGTCCGACATCGTCCGCCGTGTCGTTGGCCACGTATCTAGGGCCGAGACCGATCCGGTCAAACAGAATCAGTTTTATAATGACATGACCTCGGTCATGCTCGCTCGCGAATTCGTACCTAATACGCCGTGCCTCGTCAACGCCGGGAAACCCAAGGGCCAGCTCGCTGCGTGCTTCGTGCTCAACGTCCCCGATTCGATCGAGGGTATCATGGAACACGCCCAAAATGTCGCTATTATTCATCAGACCGGCGGCGGAACCGGGATGACATATGAGTTTCTTCGGCCGGCAGGTGCGATGGTCAATTCGACGCGCGGCGTCGCTTCCGGGCCGGTCAGCTTCATGAATATCGTCAACCAAACGACAGAGGTCGTTAAGCAGGGCGGCGTCCGTCGCGGTGCTAATATGGGCATTTTGGCGATCACGCATCCTGACATTCTGCGGTTCATCCACGCCAAGAACGACCAGACCAGTCTGACGAACTTCAATATCTCGGTTACGGTGACCGATCTCTTTATGGATGCCGTCGATAGCGGCGTTTGGTTCCAGACCGAATTTAAAGGCGAACCGTGGACACAAGCTGTATTCGACACCGTGACCGGGGCCGATTATGTAGTTTATCGCCGTCCCGACGGTTCGACAGCGACATTTGCGGATAAACTCGCGTTCGAGACCGCCGATCTGACCGATTGCATCATCGAAGAACCGCCGATGCCCGGTATGGTCTTCGCACCCGACATCTGGAACCGCATCATCGCATCGGCCCACAAATATGCCGAGCCCGGCATCATCTTTATCGACGAGGTCAATCGTCACAACCACATGATGGCGTCAATGGGCCCTATCTATGCGTGTAATCCGTGCGGCGAACAGCAATTGCACTTCAACAATTCGTGCAACCTCGGCTCGATCGACGTTGCAAAATTCTTCACGAGAACTACTGACGGTGAAGGTATAGTCGATTGGGAACGCCTGTCGAGCGCGACGCATCTCTGTACGCAATTTCTCGACAACGTCGTTGATGCCGGCTACTTTCCGCTGCCGGAGATCGATGATGTGGTCAAACGCACGCGGCCGGTTGGACTCGGAATAATGGGCTTTGCCGATCTTTGTCTTAAACTCGGCATTACCTACGGCAGCGATGAATCGATCGCGTTGATGGAACGTGTCATGGGCTTTATCCGCCGCGAAGCGTGGATGGCATCACTTCGCCTAGGCCGCGAAAAGGGCGTTTTCCCCGAACTCGAACCAAACCGCGACGCCTATGCACGATTTATATATGACGAAATCGGCATTCCGCGTGACATTCCATTGACCCCGCGAAACTATGAAGTAACGACCATCGCCCCGACCGGCACGATCTCGCTCGTCGCCGAAACGTCGTCCGGCATTGAACCCAATTTCTCGTGGGCGTACGTGCGTCAGGACACTATCGGGACCCGCACCTACGTGCATTCACCGGCAGCCGAAGCTCTCGGCCTAACGGTCGATCAGACCAACGAAGAATCGATCAAAGCCGCTGCCGAATACGTCGTCGAACACGAACACGAACTGCCGCCGCATTTTATCTCTGCAATGGCGATCAAATCGATCGAACACGTAAAAGTGCTGGCCGCCGCTCAAAAGCACGTCGACAATGCGATCTCAAAGACCTGCAACGGTGCCAAAGACGACACCGTCGAATCGGTCGACGAACTCTATCATCTTGCTCGAAAACTCGGCTGCAAAGCCGTCAGCTACTACCGCGACGGCAGCCGCGAAGGGCAGGTTCTCAACTCAATGAAATCCGCCGGAACGCAGGCTGCCAGCCTGCAGGACTCGGAAGTGAGAGATGGGATCAACGGATTTGACGCAGAAGGCCAGACGCAGGCCGGCAGCTTGCGTTCCGACGATGGTGTTCGTTCAGGCGAGCGGATCGAGCGTCCCCGCGAACTTCAAGGCTCGACCTGGCGAATTCCGTTCGAGGGACAGAACCTCTACGTGACCGTAAATCACGATGGCGTCGGCATCCGCGAGATCTTTTGCGCGGGGCCGATCAGCCCCGGCGTTGGTTTACTTGCGTCGAAGATGCTTCGCGGCGGATTTGACGCACACGAGGTCGCCCACAGCCTGAATAAGGTGACCGCCACCCACGCCGTCTGGTTCAACGAACGTCTGCTGACATCGCCCGAACAGGCTGTCGCTGAATGCCTTCTCTTGATCGATCGCCGTCTAAAGAACCTGCCCGAGTCCGCCCGAGCGATCGGCAAATCTATGGGCACGGAATCCAACATGTCCACCCTGATCAGCGATTGCCCCGAATGCGGCGGCCAACTAGAACACGCCTCCGGCTGCGACTCATGCCGCGACTGCGGATATTCAAAATGCAAATAGTCTAGGTTAGCCTAGATAAAAACAATAGAATGCGGAGTTAACATAAGTTGGTCCGCATTCTATTTTTGTCGTTTCTATTATCGAACAAAAGCATTCGGAAGCGGGATATCGCCGATTTGGCCGAACTGCTGGATAAGTGTTCCGGCGGTCGAGCGTTGGGCGAACCACGTTGAGTTCGACGGGCGGAAGACGGCGGCGTCATACTTTCCGTCACCGTCGTAGTCGCCGGGCACCGGCAGATCAGAGGCAATTCCGAACGGGAACGCAAAGTAGCTGTTATTCTCGCTTCGCAAAATATACCAATCGCCGGTCGCAGGACGCCAGAACGCTACATCGGCCTTGCCGTCGCCGGTATAGTCGCCCGATACTGCCTTGTCCGTCGCCGTGCCGAACTCGAACGCGACAGTTCCCGCACTGCTCCTGGCAAGCCACCATTGGCCGAGGCTCGGCCGGTATATCGCGATGTCGGCCTTGGCGTCGCCGTCGTAGTCAGCCGGAACCGGAAGGTCGCCCGCGATGCCGAATTGCTGTATGGCCGTGCCGCCGCCTGAATTGGCGATGAACCAAGTGCTGTTCGAAGGTCGGAACACAGCCGGATCGGACCGGCCGTCGGCGTCATAGTCAGCAGGTACAGGAACGTCGCCGCCGGAACCGAATGGAAATGCGAAGAACGAAAAGTCGTCGCTCCTCAGCACATACCAGAAACCGGTCGAAGGACGAAAGAAGGCGATGTCCGTCTTGTTGTCGCCAGTGAAATCCGACGGAACGATGACATCGGTCGCAGTCCCGAACTGCACAGCTCCATTTCCGCCGTTCGATGATCTAGACCACCACCACTCGCCGCCGGAACCGCCGTTCGGACGGTAAATACTCACATCTGACTTATTGTCGCCGTCAAAATCGAAAACTGTACCTAAATTTGAAGAGCTGAAGATCGAGAAACTGAATGCAGGCGTCACCGAAAAACCGTTCGCAGCGGCCGCATCCGTAATGTACCATCGCCCGTAAAACGTCCGGCCGACCAATGCCAGATCATTCCGGATAGAGAGTTTGACGCTGCCCCAACCGCCTCCGTTTCCGGTGCCGGCAAGGTCAATCGTCACCCGTGCGAATGAACCGGTCGAAGGTACAGCCGAACCAACTCCGGGGTCGTTCGAATCGATAACCAGAACCGCAGGTGCTCCGCCGAGCCCGCGGGAAACTGCGACTGTAAAACTTGGATTTCCAAGCAGCGGCGGCTCGATCGCGGTTGGAATCGGAACGATCGCTCCCGCCCCGGCCCGTCCGATTCCTGTAATTACAGGCACACGGACCGACTCAGTATATAATCGCGGCCGATCAAACGGGGCTCTCTCGTTGGCGACTCGAGGGTCGGTCAGTGGACGCCGCATAAATGCGGCGAGGTCGGAACGCTGCTGATTCGTAAGGTTTAATGGATGAATTAGGTCGGGGTCAATATTCGGAGCACTAAAATCGCCGCCGCGGCGGTAGAGTTCGATCACGTCCTCAAGATTCTCTTTCCGGCCGTTATGAAAAAACGGTCCTCTAAGGGAAACATTTCTCAGCGTAGGTGTCTTGAATCGGCCATTGTCTTCTACCAGTCCAGTGACGGCTCCTCGACCAATATCCTCGTTCTGCGGCCGAACGCCGATATTGTGGTAATTATTATCACTGAGCAATGGCCCGCCGTGACAGGCATTGCAGTTCATATCGACAAATACTGTCTGACCGTCCTGTTCCTCCAAGGTAAGCGGCTGGATATTCTGAATAGCGAGGTCGAGCGGCGTTCGATCAGAGAAGAGAGTGCGTTCGTGTGTTGCGACCGCCATTGCGATCCTCGAAGGAGTCACTTCGGGAGTTCCGAAAGCCTCTTGAAAAAGCTGCGGGTATGTCCGGTTTGCGATCCACGACTTAAGTCCGTTTGGAAGCCTTGTTGCCAGAGCAAGCGGTTTCGACGATTCGATCTGTGATGCGACTTGCAGCCACGTGCGGCCGCCATGTGCCATTTCGGCCGAAGAAAGAGGCGGTCCGGCGGACTGACTCTCAAGGCTTGCCCATTCGGTCAGAAGCACGGAATTGGTGATCTGATCCCGAAAAATATCCGTCGCACGACCATCCCAGAACAGGCCTTGGCGGGTATATGCCCCGTTCAGATAAGTCGGCGATTTGCGGCCGGTCACTTGGGGATTGATGCCGAAGAGCGGGATCGAAGTATAGGTGCCGTTAATATTGTTTTGAGGTACGCCCGGCGAACCCGAAATGTCGTCGCCTGTGTTGAACGTATTGTCCGGTCCCGCATTGGTCGAACGGCTATCTCCTATCACCGTGCGCGGATCGCTGCCCCCGGCCGCAGGTCGGTGACAGGTGCCGCAGGAAACTGTCTTTGTTGATGACAGTTGCTCATCCCAGAAGATCGTCTTGCCCAGATATGCTTTTGCGGCGGTAATAGGGTTGCCCGTTGGTGCATTCGGCGGTTCAAGCAGCCCGAATGGGCTTGGCTGGACCGTTCCAACCGCCCGCCTTCCCTGGTCAGCAAGACTTAGTTCACTGACTGTGCCGCCATTTTCGGCCCGGACCCAATAAAAATAATTTGTTCCCGCAGACGGCGGGGTATCGAAAAAGTAGTTTGCCGCTGTCGTGCCTACGTCCGCAGCTCCGCCGGCATTATTCACAGTATTTCGGAAAATTCGATACAGCGTCGCACCGCGAACGGTATCCCAATGGATCTGGATCTTTTCAACATAGCTGTTGTCGGAGGCATCAACATTTGTCGGCGAACCGATAGCCTCAGACAGCATGCGGCCGCTTACCTTGTCAGGCTTAAGAGGCATAAGAAAGAAAGCGATCCCAAGCACCGCAAACACTGACAAAGTGACCAATTTAACTCGATTCATCGAAGGTAAGCTCCAATCTTTCAGATCTCAATAAATGCCTTTTCCCGAAAGGGGTTGCGAACGAACAAGTATATCAAAATCAATATGGCGAATAAAATGCACTTGCGGATGCGTCCGGGCTGTCAGGCGAAGTTTGTTGCCTACCATTTTTCCGTTAGAATCTGACCTATGAAACTCACCTCTAGGTTCACCATTCTCGTCCTTTTGGCAACGGTATGCTTCGCCACCACCGTTACGCGAGTCACCTCTGCTCATGATGATGCGAGTATTAGGGCTTCGGAAACGCCGACTCCTTCGCCGAAGGTAAATCCGGCACCAAAACCAACCTCGATCCCAGTCGCGACGCCGAGTCCGACTCCAGCAACGGTCCAGACCGTTGCGGATCTACAATCGACGATCAGGCAGCGACTTTTCTCGCCAGAGGTTCGCCGAGGTCGCATCGGAATCAAGATCGCGTCGCTCAATTCGGGCAAGATCCTATTCGAAAACGACGCTGACAAATACTTCATGCCGGCGTCAAACATGAAGAATTTCACCGTTGCGACTGCGATCGAGCGGCTAACGCCGGACTTCCGGTTCGTTACCTCAGTGCGGGCAGCGGCCTTGCCGGATGCTGACGGAACGTTGAAGGGCGATCTCGTCGTAATCGGCGGAGGCGATATCTCGATCTCAACGGCGTTCTCAAATAGCGACTATTACAAGGGAATTGACGATCTTGCCGAGAAGATAGGTAATGCCGGGGTAAAGAAGATCGAAGGTGATATCGTCGGCGACGAGAGTTATTTCAAGGGATTTAGAATTCCTGACACGTGGGAATGGGACGACCTGCAATCGTATTATGGAGCTGAAATATCGGCGTTGCCGCTGAATGATAATGCGGTCGATATCAGCGTTATGCCCGGATCACGCGGAAATCAGTGTATTGCCAGGATCTCGCCGATGAACCAGATAATGCGAATCGTTAATCGATGCGTTACTGGACAGTCGGGGACGAAGCGAAACCTCCGAGTGTTCAAACAGATCGATCAAAATGTCGTTGAGGTCAGCGGCACAATGCCGACAGGCGATAATACGTATCAGGCATCGATCACGATAACGCGACCGGCAGAGTTGTTCGTTGCCATATTAAAAGAACGCTTGCAAAAGAGAGGAATTACAGTCACCGGCCGCTCGCGAACATTGGCTAATGGTGAACGGGCGTTTCCCTTTTCGAACGGTGCTTCAATATCCATCGAAGTCACAAAACTCGAATCGCCGCCTCTCTCGCTGATCGCAGCAAAGACTATGAAGCCGAGCCAAAATATGTACACCGAAACTATCCTGTGGACGCTCGGCGAAGAGGTCGGCAGGAAAAACGGCGGTTCCGGCAATAGTTCGAACCTCGGGCTCAGCGTAGTAAAGGGCTTCCTCAAGCAGATCGGCGTGCCTGACGACGGTATCGTTCAATGGGATGGCAGCGGGCTTTCGCGGCACAACCTGATCACGCCATCGGCCGTCGTTACCCTTTACACGTACATGGCAAAGCAGAGCAAATACTCGCAAGCCTGGCGTGACAGCCTGACGATCGGCGGGGTTGACGGCACGCTGCGAAACCGTTTCAAAGGCACCGCCGCACAAGGAAATATGCGTGGCAAGACCGGCACGATCGACCAGGTCTCGGCTCTCTCCGGCTACGTGACCACTGCCGG
The DNA here is from genome assembly GCA_016713675.1 of Acidobacteriota bacterium. NCBI lineage: Bacteria > Pseudomonadati > Acidobacteriota > Acidobacteriota bacterium. Next base: position 2,089,250 of record JADJOS010000001.1, on the reverse strand, counting down.
AGGCGAGCAACTCGTTGTTTCACTTGTAGTCAACGGAGTGCCAACACCCGGAGCACGAGTGGCACTGATCGATGAAATCGTCGTTAAGCTTGCGAATTTTAACGGCAAGATCGATCAGTAAGGCATTGAGCAAAAGGCGTGAAGAGCGAAGGCGTTTTCCGGTTTCCCATTTGAGAACCCGCAGCATTATCGGTTCGCAAATAGCCCTGATGAAAGGGGGTCGCGACGTGAAATTGAATTTATAAACAACGTTCGACGTGCCGTCTTCGAGATCCAAATGCCGGATACTTGCCGCAAACGTCTGGAAAAAGCTCGTCGGCTCTAACATCCTAACGGCCGCCACCTTGCCCTTTTCAAACGTCACGTATTCGGTACGGATCGCAATACTCCCCAATATCCGCCGCCCGCGGCACACCGTAACGACGCCTTTATCCGCGACGCTAAACTCCGGCTCGACGTACGCCTCACTCAAAAGTGTGTCCCATTCCAGCCGCCGTTTGTAATCGTGAATGATCTCAAACACCTCAGCGGCGGCGATCGGCATTATTTCTTCGACGGTTCCAATCGGCATGCTGATCCAAGTCCAAGTTTACGTTAGCTTCGGAGAACGTTCAGTATCTTTTCGTGGATCGCACCGAATCCGCCGTTCGACATAATGGCCAGAACATCGCCGTCCTTTAATTCAGGGGCGAGATGCGAAACGATCGCGTCCGCGTCGGCTAGGGTCATGGCATTATTTCCGTCGGAGACAATGTTGGCGACGAGGCGGCCGACGTTCATTACATCGCCGTAGGTTTTGGCGTCTTCGGGATTGAAGACCCCGGCAATAATGACCTGGTCGGCGTGCGAAAAGGCCGCTCGATACTTTTCCTCGAATATCGACAAACGCGACGAGCGGGAACGCGGTTCGAAGATGGCGATCAGGCGGTTGTTGGTGTATCTCTGACGCAATGCTTTTAATGTTTCATCAACTGCCGTTGGATGATGGGCAAAGTCGTCGATGACCGTGACGCCGCGTTCGACGCCGCGGATCTCCATTCGGCGTTTGACCGATTTGAAGGTGTCAAAAGCCTCCTGAATCTTCTCTTTCGAAAGGCCCCAAGTGTCGGCGGCGATGATCACAGCGAGGCAGTTTCGGACGTTGAATTCGCCGATCATATTGGTCGTGAATTCGGCCCAATTCTCCCCGCTGCAATAGACCTGAAATCGCGTTCCATCACTCGTAAATTCAATATCACGAGCCTGCCATTTCGCATCTTCGGAGAGCCCAAACGTTTCGACCGTCGTGTAAAGCTTACCTTTCATCTGGTCAAGCACCTCAACAACGACGGGCGAGTCGATGCCGCAGATGAGGCGGCCGTTGCCGGGGACGAGATTCATCAGACGCGAGAACTGCCACTTGATGGCGTCGATGTCCTTGTAGATGTCGGCGTGGTCAAACTCGATATTATTGACGATCGCGATCTCAGGCAGATAGGACATAAACTTCGGCTTTTTGTCGAAAAATGCCGTGTCGTATTCGTCGCCCTCGATGACAAAATAGTCGCTGTCCGTGACCCGGAAGCTCTGTCCAAAATTCTGCACGACACCGCCAACTAAAAATGTCGGATCAAGCCCGCCGACCTCGCAGATCCAGGCCGCGATGCTGGTCGTCGTTGTCTTGCCGTGCGTTCCGGCGACGACCAGAGATCGGCGTCCTCGGATGAACTCTTCACGCACAACCTCGGCCTGTGAACGGTACAAAAGCTTGCGGTTGAGCACTTCTTCGAGCTCAGGATTGCCCCGCATTATCGTATTGCCGACGACGGTGCAATCCCGCGGGGTGTCAACATTCTCAGCTTTGTAGCCCGACATTATCTCGATGCCCAACGCCTCGAGTTGCGTTGACATCGGCGGATAGACGTTCTGGTCCGAGCCGGTCACCTTGTGCCCACGAGCCTGGAGCATCCCGGCCAAACTCGCCATCGCCGTTCCGCATATTCCGATCAAGTGATAGTGCATAATTCGCAAAAGACAATAGTTTAATCAAGCGACTTCGATTTGGCGAATTTGAGTGTCAAGATCGCGTTTTCAGGGGAAGACCAAATGTGTTTTTTTCACCTCAAGTTCAAATTGTGGTACGTACCACAATTTTATCAACAAAAAATGAAGAAAATGCCGTAAAAGTTCTTTCTGCCACAGTTTTTAAGGGGCCAGCGACAATGTTTTAGGGGGGCTGCGACAGTAAAAAACGGCCCCAGTGACAATAAAAAAGGGCTCAGCGACAATCCGTTTTTGGACGAATCAAGACTGTCGCTGGCCTTGCCGGAGCCTGAATTCGAGCGAAACGAGTTTTCTCTGCCTTCGGGCGAGAACGATCAGAACGACAACATTGACTGAGCAGATGAGATAGATGAAGTTTCGCTTCAGATCCTCACTTCATCCGCACAAAATCGGCCCAAATATCCACGCTGGTCCGCTGCCCGCGGACGAGAACAACCATAACGATCGATTCGACGCCGCCGATCACCGCGACCGAGCCTGTTGCCGCAGGATACGGCTCCACCGGGAGAGAGTATTTGTTTTTGAAACGATGTTTCGATAAAGTTTTGGTCCATCCTGGATCAGGAACGGACTCCGGGACTTTTAGCATCTGACATCAGCGGCGTCGAGCGTTTATAGAAGGTCAAAGAATTAACATTCTATCTTCTGTGCAGCGGGTGACGCGCCGGTGCCGAGCGCGCTTGTAAGATAGGAAACAGGCCGCGAATCAGCACGGATAAAACGGATAGGAACTAAATTCTTCTCTGAGCTATCCGTTTGATCTGTGGCTGATCTCTTTGCGTAGGTTGGCGAGCCACCCCGTCAGCCGCTTCGGTTGACGGGGTGGAATCGACCTACTTCCCTAACAACTCATTCGCCAAGCGGTCGGCGTCGTAGACCTTTCTGAGGGCTTCGAGGATGCCGGCGGAGTGAACGCCGACGGCTCGGGAGCCTTCGTTCTCTTCGATGTACCAGTAGCGGTTCGAGAGTTTTTGGTTGTTGCTGTCGAAGTTGAGGCCGACGATCTCGCCGGCACGATTGATGACCGGCGAACCGCTGTTGCCGCCGATGGTGTCGGCTGAGTAGACGAAGTTGAGCGGCGTTGATAGATCGATCTTATCCTTGCGGCTGACAAGCGAATTGGGCAGGTCGAACGGGGATTTTCCGTTGAAACTCAGCCATCGGTCGTAGAGGCCGAAGAAGGTCGTTTTGTACGGCACGAGAGTGGTGTCTTCGTCATAGCCGAGGACCTTGCCGTATTCGATGCGGAGCGTCGAATTGGCATCGGGCGGCATCGTCTTGCCGTAGACGGCGAAGCGGGCCTGTGCGATCTTGGTGCCGTTGGCGGTCTCGACGTTGGAGATGTTGGCCTCGTTCCATGCACGCAGTTCGCGGGCGATCGGCTCGATACGGCGTGCGAGAGTGACCATCGGGTCGGTCGAAGCTGTTACGGCTGCGGCTCCGCCATCGATCAATGCTTTCCGGGCGGCCGGATCGATGAGCTTTGTCTCACGAACTGCACGGCCGGCGACCTCGGCCGGATCGGCTTCACCCAATGCGGCTTTTACAAAAGGATCGTTCACGCCCAGTACTTTGACGGCTTCTTCGAGCCATGACGTCAACGCGGCTTCCTCCATTTCACGATAGATCGGTGCGGGCGAGGCGAGCGAGGCGTTAAAACCGGCCAGACGCGTATCGCGGAATTCGGGATAACGAGTGTCGTTCGGTTTGGCGACCTCGATGTGGTAGGTCACGATCTGCTGGGCGATCGACGCCAACCTCGACGCGGAAATATTTGAGAATGCGAGCCGATTTGCCATTGCAGGCAGCTTGGCATAGGCATCGCCAATGTTCTTCCAAGCAGGTGCGTACTGTTTGTCGAGGTCAGGCTTGGCGGCGAGTTTGTCGCGAAGATCCTTTTCCTCGGCGACCTTGCGGGCGAAGTTTCGCGGATTCAAGAGGCCGTCCTGCTGGGCTTCGAGACGTTTTAACGAATTGGCAAAGCCGCGCATTCCGGGGTTTGCCTGCCGAAGCTGCTCCTCGCCTTTTTTCGAGTAAGTTTCGAGTGCCTTGCGGCGGAGTTCCCAGACCTTTTTCTGCAAAGGGTTGCCGATATCGCGTTGGTAAGTAAGCTGCGAAACCGTCAAAAGACGTGCGGTCGAGCCGGGATAGCCGGAGACGAGAATGAATTCGCCGTCAGCGGCACCTTTCTCCGACCATTTGAAATAGTTCGGCGTCGCGGCTGGCTTGTCGTTCTCGTATGCACGCAGAAACGTGAAATCGAGATCGTGACGCGGATAGACGAAGTTGTCGTAATCGCCGCCGAAAAACGCCGCCTGTTCCTCGGGAGCCATGACGAGACGAACGTCGCGGTAGATCTTATTCTTATAAAGCCAATATTCGCCGCCGCTGTAAAACGACACGACCTGACAGTTCAAACCGCCGGAGGTCGCGGTGCAGTCCTTCTCGATCGCCGAGATCTCAGTCGAGCGTTTAGCCGCCATCTCGGCATCGGTCTTGCCTACCTTGGCCGCGTTGTGGACACGGTCGGTCACGTTATCAAATGACACGAGCACAGCGGCACTCGCATCGGGGATCTTGATCTCGTCAGCCTGCGTTTTGGCATAGAATCCCGTCTTGAGCAGGTCGCGTTCCTTGCTCGAAACGCGTTCGATATAACCGGCGGCGACGTGATGATTGGTCGCGATAAGGCCATTCGGCGAAACGAATCCGGCCGAGGAATTATTCACCTTTGGCGACGCGAGCCGGACGTTATCGAGCCATTCTTTTGTCGGCTCGAAGTTGTAGCGTTCCTTCCACTGCTTGAGCGGAAGATTGTCGAATGTCCACATGCCTTCGTCGGCGAAGATCGAAATATTCAGAGCAAAGCAGAAAAATAAAATTGCAGCAGTAAAGCGTTTCATAGTGTTTATTTGATGCCGGCGATGCGAGCGAACGGCAATTTTTTTGTCGTCTTAAAGTAATCGAAACCAAACATACTGTTGTTCTCGTCCTTCATTTCGGGTGTCGGTTCCTTTGGTTTTTTGGTCGTGAGATCCAGGTATTTTCTTGTTTTTCCGATGCGGCGGCCGGATCTATTGAAGTAGAAATTTGTTTGAACGATATAGTCACCCATGAATGTTCGCATTTCGGACTCGACTTTTGCGAGGGTGCCGTCCGGGCGAAAATAGTGAAATGTGTAGTTTGCCCAGTCGCCGGACGGACTAAAATCGGTGAAGTTAACCCCCACGAACTTGCCGCCTTGTTTCCAGCAATATGCTATCGAATAGGTCTCAGACTTTTCTCGAAATTTTTCTAGAGCCTTTTCAGATCCAAAACGTTTCCATTTGCTCTTTGTCTGTTCAGGATCGGCAGTATCGGCGAAAATGATCTTATGACGGTCATTACCCAAAGAAAGTTTCTTGATCGTTTTGACGTAAGTGTCTATCGAACGCACCGAATTGGTATTTTGTGCGTTGGCAAAAAGTGCCAACGCAAACAAAATTACGGTTGTCGAGGGAATTTTTTTCATCTTGAGAAAGTCGATAACAAAAATATAGCCAAAGGAGCAAATTCTCAATCAGCATATCGCGCGAGAAACAACTTGCCTTCCGGTTCGATCAAACCGAGCTTTATGCGATTTAACCAACCGCTACGGCCTAGAACATTCCGGTCGAAAAGATTACTTTCTGCGAAATAAACTGTCGAAGTGATTTCGATGCCTAAAACATTAAGAACGACTTCATGTCCGAAAGCCCTAAATGAGCCCGTCGCCGTGCCGATCATAACAGGAGTGCCGGTCTCGATCTCAATATCTAGTGCGTTTCCGTGAAGTCTTCGAAATATACAAAAACTTGAGCCAGTATCTATCTTGGCTCGCAACTCTTCGGTTTTCCCACCGAAGATCATCGTTACCGGTACGTTGATCCCGATCTCGAAGAGGTTGTAATCATGGGAAACGTCAAATTCAACTGATTCGCTCATCTCTACCAGCCGCCAAAGGGCAATTCATTTGCGTTTATTCGCTCAATAAACGGACTCTCTATTCCTTTAGCCCTCGCTTCATCAAATACTTTCTTTCCGTCGAGGCCATGAGCGATTAGCTGATCGCCATACAGACAAACCCATTGTCCGTCGTACTCATCTTTATGGGTTCTGATCCAATGTTCAGCCTTCTTAAATCGAGCAATGGATTCATCAAGCTCGGTTCTCGTGGCGCCGTTCGATTTTGGTTCAGTCCGACCAGATTCGATTAGTTCAAGAAATCTATCGCGGTCTGACTGCGGCAAAGCTTTGACCGTTTCTGCTAATTGTTCAACTGATTGAATCATTTGCTCACCTCAAACGATATTTTACCATCGTTTTTGCTAACTCAGAACACCTTTCAGCTTGTCCATCGCTCCTTCGAGGACGGTGTCTTCGCGGGCGATGCAGATGCGGACGAAGGCGTCCCAGTCGTCGCTGTCGGCGAACGCGGAGCCCGGTGTCATTCCGACTCCGGCATCGCGCATGAGCATTTCGTTAAAGGCGATCGCGTCATTGAATTGTTCCGGGATGCGTGCCCACAGATAGAATGCCGAGCCTGAGTTGTAGATGTCAAAACCGAGGCCCGTCAATATCTCGGATGTAAACGCGCGTTTGCCGTCAAATTTGTCGCGGAGCTGCGGGTAATATGCATCGTCCGCCATCAAAACCTCAGACAATGCTGCCTGCAGCGGCGTCGCGGGGCAGACGTAGATGACGTTGGCGGCATTGTTGATCGGTTGAATAAGCTCGCCCTTGCCGTAGGCGTAGCCGAGACGCCAGCCGGAGATGTTCCACGATTTAGAAAATGAATTTACGGTGATCGTGCGCTCCCACATGTCCGGCAAACTCGCTATCGGCGTGTGCGGGTTTTCGCCGGTGACGTAGTGCTCGTAAACTTCGTCTGAGACGACCATCAGGTCGAGTTCTTTGGCGACGTCGGCGATAGCTTCGAGTTCGGTCTGGGACATCACCTTGCCGCTCGGATTTGCGGGCGTACAGACAATGATCATCTTAAGCGGAAATTCGCTGCGATCCCGCAGCTCCTTGCAGCGAGCAAACAGTGCGTCTTTCTCGAATGTCAACTTTTCGTCAAGTTCGAACGTCTCAGTTTTGGAGCCGAAATCATCGAGTATCCGGCGGTGATACGGATAATACGGTTCGAAAACAAGCGCCGACCTGCCGCGAAGGTAGCTTTGAGCGACTCCGATCAACGCACCTGTACCGCCGTTGGTGATCATCACCTCGAACGGCCGTGCGTCCACATCGACGGTGATGTTGTTGTATTTGGCGATCTTGGCGGCGACGGCCTTTCGCAGGCCTTCGTGGCCTTCGCTGCCGCCGTAATGATTTTGGCTGGCGGCGATGATGCGCGCGGCTTCGGCGGCGAGCTGCGGGTCGATAGGCAGTTCTGATTGCCCTTGTACAAGATTGCCGCTCGGCGGCACAAGCCTAGTAATTGCGCGGATATCCGGCTTGACTTTCATAAGTTTCGGTTCTGACATAATGTAATAAAAATAGCAGTTTTTGAGCGATATTTCTAAATGCCTTACGACAACGCCAACAAAAATGTAACTTCCCTGCCGCCATCACAGCTGCCGAGTTTTATCGGCGGCCACCTGCCGGCATTCTGGCGCGACCGGACGGCGTTTTTAACACGGCAAGCCGAACTCGGCGATGTAACATTTTTGAGAATGGGCCCACAGCCGGTCTTTTTCTTAAATCATCCTGATCTGATCCGAGATCTGTTTGTCGTGAACGCCGATAAATTTGAAAAAGGCCGTGCATTGAAACGGGCCAAGGTTCTGCTCGGCGAGGGCCTTTTGACCAGCGAACGCGAAGCGCATCTGCGTCAACGGCGGATGATACAGCCTGCGTTTCACCGCATAAGGATCGCTGAATACTCCCGTTCGATGGTCGAGTATGCCGAGCAGATGGCCGCCAGTTGGCAAGACGGCGAGACCCGCGACATCGACAAAGAGATGATGCATCTGACGCTGCAGATCGTCGCCAAAACGCTCTTCAACGCAGAGGTCGAGGACGACGCGGATGAGATCGGGGCGGCGATGACGACGATGGTCGAGCTGTTCAATTTTCTGCTGCTTCCATTCTCAGAATGGCTCGAAAAGCTCCCGATCCCGCACTCGATCAGATTCAAACGGGCAAAAAAGAAACTTGACGAGGTCATTTACGGCATCATCAACGAACGACGAAGGACAGGCGAAGACAAGGGCGATCTGCTCTCGATGCTGCTGATGGCTCAGGACGAAGACGACGGCGGAACGATGACGGACCAACAGGTCCGCGACGAAGCATTGACGCTCTTTCTCGCCGGTCACGAGACGACCGCGAACGCATTGACGTGGACCTGGTATCTGCTGTCGCAAAATCCTGAGGCCGAGGCGAAACTGCATGCCGAGCTCGTTTCGGCGTTCGCGGAAGGCGGAAACCTGAGCGGTAGCGAGGGTGTTCTCTCGGCATCGGATACTAGTATTGACGCTAAGAACACACTCGCTACCGGTCGTGTCTCAGCCTTCCGAACACCAACTATCAACGACATCCCGAACCTCAAATTCACTGAGGCCGTCCTCGCCGAATCGATGCGGCTCTATCCGCCCGCATGGGCGATCGGGCGAAATGTGATCGCGGCCCACGATTTCGGCGGCTTTACGGCCAAGCCCGGCACGCTGATCCTGACCAGTCCGTTCATCACACATCGCGACGCAAGATTTTTTGACGATCCGCTCGAATTCCGCCCCGAACGCTGGGAAACAATGAGCGTCAAAGAAGCCGGCAATCGAAACATCTACTTCCCCTTCGGCGGCGGCGGCCGTCGATGCATCGGCGAAAGCTTCGCCTGGACCGAAGGAATTTTGCTCATCGCGACCATTGCCCGAAAATGGAAATTATCGCTCGATCAAGGTCAAAAGATCGGCCTCAATCCGCAGATCACGCTACGGCCGAAGTTTGGAATGCGGATGACCTGTCAGAGCCGAGAGCGGTAGCGACCAGGTTCCTATTTTCATACGCAAACCAAAACCTGGTCGCTACCGTTGCCGGTCCTGACTTTTGCTTACGAACACATTCCCTTTCACCCAAAACCGCCACGGTTTTTCCGCGTCTTCCCCGGCGTAGGAGATGCCGATGCGTTTGCCGACGGCGATGTCATCGTCGATGAATGTTTGGTAATCTTCGAGCCAGAGTTTTTTGCCTAGGAGGTCTTCTCCGTTTAGTGTTTTGTCGATATTGAGCGCGATGCAGAGTTTTCCCGGTCCGGAGGTCAGATTGCGGTCTTTCATTACACCGCGACGCTCATACATGTTTTCTATGCCTTCGACCGGTTCGACAGCGCGGATGAGGACGACGTGCGGGTGGTTTGCAGGTCCGGTGACGACGTTTAGCTGGTAGTACATGCCGTAGATAAAGAAGACGTACGCGTGGCCGCCCTTGAGATATGTCGCTTCGTTTCGCGGCGTGCGGCGACCGGCGTAGCTGTGAGCCGCTCGGTCGGTGATGCCAAGGTAGGCTTCGGTCTCGACGATCATGCCCGAGACGCGTCGGCCGCTCTCGTCGGGGACGACGATCAGTTTGCCGAGCAGATCTCGGGCAATAGATAGTGTGTCTTCGCTCAGATAGAACCTTCGCGGCAGTTTCTTTCCCATAACGGCTTTCTGCTCGATTCTAGCAATTTCAATATCGCCCGGCATACGTTCAGGCGTTGAGAACATCAAATAGGAGATAGTTTGCGTACGTAAGAATTGATAAAATGCCAAAAGCTAAACATAGCCGCATGTATATGAAACCGATTTCTTTGATCTTTGTATTGATTTTTTTTGCTTTGACAGCCGCAGCTCAAAAGCCGACGGACATTATCGCGACCGCGACCGGACATACGATCAAGCTGAGCGACCTCTCGCCTGAGGTCCAGAAAGCGGTGGCAGATCTGCCGGTATCGATGGCTAAACAGCGGACCGACCTGTTAAACCAGATGATCTATCAACGCCTGCTTGATCTAGAGGCAAAGGCTCAGAATATTTCCGTCGGACAATTGATAGTCAAGGAAAAGAAAAAGGTCGCCGATCCGCCCGAGGCCACGATCAAGGCGGTTTACGAAGCAAACCGCACCGCTCTCGGTGATAAGACACTCGAACAGGCCCGCAAGACGATCGTCACTTTTTTACGCAGCGAACCGGAATCGAAAGTGATCTCGGCGATGTATGAGGCGTTGAAAACAAAATATAAGGCCGTTATTGGAAAAGATATCAACACGCCCAATCTCGGCAGCTTTGAGACGATCGCGACCCTCAACGGCAAGACCGTGTCGGCACAGGAATACGACGAATTTGCCCGTGTCACACTTTACGAACTACGTGCCGAGATCGCCGATGCCGTTATTGAAAATGCGACCGAAGTACTTTTCAGTGCCCTTTCCATAGATGAGGCCAAGGCCCTCGGCATCGATTCGTCCGCATTTATCGCTCAAGAAGTCACCGACAAGATGAAAGATTACACGGACGTGGAGCGCGAAGGCCTGCTCGACGCTTTGCAAGCAAAGCTCTTTGCAAAATACAAGGCAAAGATCGTGTATACGGCGCCCGAGCCGGTGGTGCAGATCATTTCGGTCGATGACGATCCGTCAGTCGGGGCCGCGACAGCGCCGGTGACGATCGTTATGTTCAGCGATTTTCAGTGTTCGGCGTGTGCCGCGACGCATCCGCTATTAAAGAAAGCGATATCAGCCTTTCCCGGGAAGATCAGATTCGTCGTGCGCGATTATCCGCTCGAGAGCATTCATGAGAACGGTTTTCGTGCCGCGTTGGCAGCAAATGCGGCAAACTCTCAAGGCAAATTTGCCGAATATACCGAAATTCTATATGCCAATCAGGATAAGCTCGACGATGCCTCGCTCAAGAAATACGCCGCCGGTCTGGGTTTGAATGTAACTCAATTTGAGTTAGACTTTAACTCCGAAAAGACGGCGGCCGAGGTTCGTAAAGATATGGCCGACGGCAATGCCTACGGTATCAATTCGACACCGACGATCTACACTAACGGCGTCAAGGCACGGGACCTAACGGTCGAGGGATTCAAAGCTGCGATCGAACGTGTACTTAAGAAATAATGCCTCCAACCTGTCTAAATATATGCGTTTATTGATCTTGACTATTTCGCTCGGCTTGTCGCTCGCATGCAGTTCGCCTGCGAATAATACAAAACCTAACGCTAACACTCCTGCCCCCAAGACTCCTCAGGCGGCTCTACCCGTGTACGGATACGAAGTTGTAAATGTGTACCCGCACGACCAGAAGGCGTTTACGCAGGGCCTTATCTTTCACAACGGGTTTCTTTATGAAAGCACCGGCCAGGAAGGAAGGTCGTCGGTCCGAAAGGTTGAGATAGCGTCCGGAAAGGTCCTGCAGAAATGGGACCTTCCTCGCGAGGATTTTGGCGAAGGTATCACGCTTTTGGGCGACAAGATCTACATGCTCACCTGGCGAGGCGGCCTCGGGCGCGTGCTGGATGTGAACGATTTCAAATTGATAAAGGAATTCAGCTATCTGGGGGAAGGTTGGGGCATCACGACGGACGGAACTAACCTTTTTGTCTCACAGGGCACTCATGTCATCAAGGTAATGGATCCTGAGACCTTCGCAACTGTCAGGACGATCCCAGTGATGCGCGAGGACGGCAGGCCGTTGATGAAGCTCAATGAACTGGAATTCGTCAAAGGTGAGATCTGGGCCAATATCTGGCATTCGGAAGATCCTGAGACCTTAGGTAAACCAAATCACATCGCTCGTATCGACCCTGCGACAGGCAAATTGACCGGTTGGATCGATCTCTCTGGGATTTCGCCCGATGACCAGCCAAAGACAAACGATCCGTACGATTCGAAAGCTGAGAATACGCTCAACGGTATTGCGTACGATGCAACAGGCGACCGCCTTTTCGTCACCGGCAAAAATTGGAAAAAGATTTACGAGATCAAGATCACCGGGCCGAAAGCTTAATGACCGACAAGGACGCACAATTTATGAAGCGGGCCATCGAACTCGCCCGTGCCGGCATGGACAATAATGACGGCGGGCCGTTCGGGTGTGTCGTGGTCAAAGACGGCAAGGTCGTCGGCGAAGGCAACAACCGCGTCACTTCGACCAACGACCCAACGGCTCACGCCGAGGTCGTCGCGATCCGCGAGGCATGTAGAACGCTCAATACGTTTCAATTGGATGGCTGCTCGATCTACACTTCGTGCGAACCGTGCCCGATGTGCCTTGGAGCGATCTATTGGGCACGTCCGTCTCAGGTATTCTATGCCTGTACTCGAGAAGACGCGGCCGCCGTTGGCTTTGACGATGATTTCATTTACGACGAAGTTTCGTTGCCCAACCAAGATCGCGAACGCGTAATGATAAACCTTCTCCGCGACGAAGGCGTTGCCCTATTTCAGGCCTGGGACGCGAAGGCTGACAAGATCGAGTATTAACTTATTACATTTCACCTATCACTTATGACTTATTCCGGATACTTTCCGAAATAAGTGGTACGAGATAAGTCCGGAACCATTTTGGCAAATTTCATTCTCAACAACGAAGAAATTTCGACCGATCAGCCGACAGGCTCGACGGTCCTCGATTTTGTGCGTTATCACAAGGATCTAAAAGGCACTAAGATCGGCTGCCGCGAGGGCGATTGCGGTGCCTGTACTATTTTGGTGGGCGAACTCGTCGATGGTAAGGTGCGTTATCGGTCGATGACCTCATGCCTGATGCCGCTCGCCAACGCCGCAGGTAAGCACATCGTCACCATCGAAGGCATTAACCCCGAAAACCGCGGCCTCACACCGATCCAGCAGGCAATGGTTGATGAAAACGGCACGCAATGCGGATTCTGCACGGTCGGATTTGTGATGTCGCTGACCGGATTTTGTATTGACGAACAAGCAAAGACGCCTGACAATGCCATCTCGTCGATTGACGGAAATATCTGCCGCTGTACAGGCTACAAGTCGATCGAACGAGCGGCTATGAAACTGACCGATCGTGAGGAAGGAGAAACAGCTCTAGCATCATCAATTGCCGACGGAGTAGTCCCTGAATATTTTGATGGTATTGCGAATCGACTAGCAGGTATTGACTCATTTGATCGAATACAAGGTTCGGACCCTTTATGTGTAGTTAGTGGTGGAACTGACTTATACGTCCAAAGACCAGAGGCCATGGCAGAGTCTGCGCCAACCTCGCTGTTTTTTGATAATGGGCTCCGTGGTGTTCGCGATTTTGGTCACTATATCGAGATCGGAGCTTCAACGACAGTGACCGATCTCTTGCAGTCACCAGAAATGTGGTCGGTTTTTGGCCTGAACCTGTTCAAGTACCTATCACTCGTTTCATCCACACCGATCCGCAACATGGCGACCTTGGCCGGCAACTTCGTCAATGCATCCCCAATCGGCGATATGACGGTTTTCTTTCTCGCACTTGATACCGAGATCGATCTTTGCACAAGCCCGCACGTTAGTAAGGGCGAATCGCGAACTCTCGCATTGAAAGACTTTTATTTGGGCTACAAACAACTAGCAAAATCGCCCGAGGAATATATCACCGCGATCCGTTTCAAAAAACCAACCGGCGATTTCCGCTTCAATTTCGAAAAGGTCTGCAAACGCACGTATCTCGACATCGCCACCGTAAACACCGCGATCTCATTAGAGATCGAGTCAAAGCCCGGTGCGGCGTGGATCCCGCCCGTTCTTCGCGGCGAGTTGCCAGACGCTTCGGAATCTAGCGAGATCGATTACGTAATTGCAGCCGCCCACGTAACTGCCGGCGGCGTCTCGCCGATACCGTTGTATCTGCGAAAAACATCAGACTTTCTCGTGGGCAAAACCGTAAACGAAGAAACGATCGCAGCCGCAAACGAGATCATCCAGTCCGAAACATCACCGATCTCTGACGTGCGCGGAACGGAACAATATAAACGACTGCTATTAAGGCAGCTTTTCCGGGCACATTTTATAGAACTTTTTGCCACAGAGGCCACACAGACCACCGAGTGAAAACTACTTCTTCTCAGTGATCTCCATGAACTCTGTGGCCAAAATATGAAAAACATCGACTCAACATCACACGTTCGCGGCGAGTCCGTTTATTTGGATGACATTCCGGTTGTCCGAGGTACGCTGTATGCGTGTGTGTTTGATTCGCCGGTTGCTCATGGGAGATTGTTGAGCGTTGATACGAGCGAGGCCGAACGAAGCGAAGGCGTGGTTCGCGTTATCCTTGCAAAAGATATCATCGGCGAAAACGAGATTGGTGGCATTGTGCAGGACGAGCCGCTGTTGGCGGATGCTGAAGTCCATTTCTGCGGCATGCCGATCGCGATCGTGGTGGCGACGAGCGAAGAGCTTGCTCGCAAGGCCGCGAAAAAGATCACGGCCGAGATCGATCCGCTTGAGGTCGTGACCGACCCGCGAACTGCCGCTGCGAATGGCGATCTGATAGTGGCGCCGAAGAAGTTCGTGCTCGGTGATACCGAGAACGCGTTTGCGAATTGTGCTCACGTTTTCGAAGGCAAGACCGAGCAGAACGGGCAGGAGCATCTGTATATTGAGACGCAGGGTGCGTATGCCGTGCCGACCGAGAATGGCGGGATGAAGGTGTATTCTTCGACACAGGGGCCGACAGCTGTGCAGCGGGCGGTTTGTCGTGTGACGGGGCTGGCGATGCATGAGGTCGAGGTCGATGTGCAGCGGTTGGGCGGCGGATTCGGCGGAAAGGAAGATCAGGCGAACGCTTGGGCCGGCGTCGTCGCGGTCGCCTCGCAATTGACCAAACGTCCCGTAAAATATGCCCTTCATCGCATGGAAGACATGCGAATGACGGGCAAGCGGCACCCGTATTCCGCGGATTACAAGATCGGACTCGACGCCGATCTCAAGATCGTCTCCTATGAGGCCGCGTTTTACCAGAACGCCGGAGCCTCGTGCGACCTTTCGCCGCCGGTGCTCGAACGCACGCTCTTTCACTGCACCAACAGCTATTTCATTCCAAACGTCACGGCGACCGCGTATTGCTGCCGCACAAATCTGCCGCCGAACACGGCATTTCGCGGCTTCGGCGGGCCGCAGGGAATGTTCGTGATCGAATCGGCAATTGCACACGCTGCGGAAAAGCTTGGTGTTTCAGCGAGCGAAATTCAACGTCGCAATCTGCTCGAATCGGGCGACGAGTTCCCATACGGCCAGATCGCCGAGAGCGAAGCAACGACATCGTGGTCGCAGGCCGATGCGAAATTTGATTTTGCCGCATTGCGGCGAGAAGCGGACGAATTCAACGCCTCGTCAAAATATTTTCGCAAAGGTGTTGCGGCGATGCCCGTCTGTTTTGGCATCTCATTTACCAAAACGCCGATGAATCAGGCGCGTTCGCTCGTGCATGTTTATACCGACGGCAGCGTCGCCGTCTCGACCGGTGCCGTCGAAATGGGCCAGGGTGTGAACACCAAAATGGCACAGGTTGCTGCAAAGGTCTTTGGCATGGAGATCGGCAATGTCCGCGTTCACACGACCAATACATTACGGATCGCAAATACGTCGCCAACTGCCGCTTCTGCGGCCGCGGATCTCAACGGAAAAGCGACGCAGATCGCGTGTGAGACGATCAGAAAACGGTTGTTCGAAGTGGCTCTCCCGCTCGTTGAGGCATCGAGCGTCGATGAGCTTTCGATTCGCGACGGCTTTGTCCACCGTAACGGCGAACGCACATCGCTCGACTGGAAAACGCTAGTGATGGACGCTCACCTGCAGCGTGTAAATCTAAGCGAACACTCGCACTACGCCACGCCGGGAATCGGTTTTGACTGGTCAACGGCAAAAGGCCATCCGTTCGCATATCACGTTTACGGCACAGCGATCGTCGGCGTGACGGTCGATTGCCTTCGCGGGCGATACGAGGTCGATTATGTTAAATGCTGTCACGATTTCGGCACTTCTATGAACACCGCTGTCGATCTAGGGCAGATCGAAGGCGGCATCGTCCAGGGCCTCGGATGGGTCACGATGGAAGAGGTCGTTTACGATGAAAAAGGCAAGCTCCGGTCGAACGCTCTCTCGACCTATAAGGTGCCCGACATTTATTCCGTACCAAAAGACATTTCGGTTGTCGCTCTCGAAACGACGCGCGACAATCTCGCCATCTTCAACTCAAAAGCCGTCGGCGAACCGCCGCTAATGTACGGCATCGGCGCGTATTTCGCGATACGAAATGCGGTAATGGCATATACCGATCGCTCGCCAGAATTTGACCTTCCATTCACGCCGGAGAAGGTGTTGATGAATCTGCATGCTGATGACTGATTCAAACAGGATATATACGATGCACATGATCATCTTTTGCCCGTCAATCCTGCTAATCCGGTATATCCTGTTTTAAATTGCCTCGGCATCCACACGGCCTTACGGTAAACTTTTCATCGATGAATAAGGAATTTGAGTTTTGGCAATTCATCGCCTCTCATCTAAAAGATGGCGAGCGGGTGATGTTGCTCGTTGTTGCGACAAGCAGCGGCAGCAGTCCGGGTCGATCTGGTTATAAGATGGCCGTTTCGGCGGACGGCGAATTGTGCGGCAGCATAGGCGGCGGCGTGATGGAGGTGAATCTCGTCGAGCAAAGCCGAGGCCTCTTGTCAGATCCGGGAGGAACGGCGAATGGGTTCCCCGCAGCGACTTTAGTAGAACAGGTTCACCAAAAGAACTCAACAGATCCGAGCGGCATGATCTGTTCAGGAAAGCAGACGGTCATTCTCAAACGACTTACATCTGACGACGCTGCCACGATCGACTCGATAGCCGCGAATCTGCTCCAACGAAATACAGCCGCATTTGAGATTTCAAACGTGAAATTTCAAATTGTCGAGAATGAAACTGACCGATCGCGACGTCGTTTCTCAAGAACAAGCGAATCCGAATTCGTATATACCGAAACTCTTGGCACAGAAAACAGACTCTTTATCATCGGCGGCGGACATTGTGCGTTGGCGTTGAGCGAACTGATGTCGAAACTAGATTTTCGTATCAGCATCTTCGACGACCGGCCCGATCTGAATACGATCGAGAAGAACGAGTTTGCCGACGAGATCACTATCGTTGACGGTTACGAAAATATCGGCAATCACATTCCTGGTGGCGACAACGTTTACGTCGTCGTGATGACCCTCGGTTACAGGTACGACGAGATCGTCATCCGCTCGCTTTTTTCTCACAATTTCAAATATTTCGGCGTTCTTGGCAGCCGAGCAAAAATGAATGCGTTGATGACAGGCCTCGAAAAAGAAGGGTTCGACACAGAAAAACTCGCCCAAATTCATACCCCGATCGGCCTGCCGATCAACAGCCGAACGCCCGAGGAGATCGCCGTTTCGATCGCGGCGGAGTTAATAAAAATAAAAAATCAGTAGCGCGGGAACATTATCCTCGATCCGGTGTCTAATCCATCAGCGGTTGGCACCGGCTACACAGGAGGATAATAAAATGTTTGATAAATTGATCGAATCTGAACCAGTCGGTGCGGAGTTCAAAAGCCGCCGAAACTATTTTCTCACCTCGACCGCCGTCGTTGGGATATTGTTTATCTCGGCAGTAGTCATTAGTATCTACGCCTCGGATTACGGTATCGGCAATGCACATCTCGACCTGACGGAAATGATCGCACCGGTCGAAATGGCCGCTGTCGCCCCTGAACCACCGAAGCCTCGCGTTCCGACGGCCCCGACGCAGGCCAAGAGCGTGCTGCCCACGCGAACGGTGAATATGGCCCGTGTTGACGAGCCGACCATTGTGCCGACGACGGTCTCGACAGCTCGCAACACAGATGTCGCACGGCCCGACGGCCGATTCCAGATCAGTACCGTCAATACCGATCCAGTGGGCCCGCCCGCCGGTGAACCAGTAGTAAACCGTCCGACCGGCCCAAGCGGCCCCAGCCTCGTGGCAGATGATGGCCCGGTGGCAGAAACGCCTAGACCGGAACCTCCGCCGGTTGTCGCCAAAAAGCCCGAACCGCCACGCGGCCCGGTATCCGGCGGTGTCGTTAATGGCAACGCGACAAGCCTGCCCAAGCCGATCTATTCTGCCGCTGCCAAAGCTGTCGGAGCACAAGGCCAGGTTAAAGTGCAGGTTTTGATAGATGAATCGGGACACGTCGTCTCGGCAAGCGCGGTCAGCGGACATCCGCTCTTGAAACCCGACGCCGAACGAGCGGCAAGAAACGCTCGATTCACGCCGACACGGCTATCAGGGATAGCGGTCAAGGTCACGGGCGTTATCATTTACAACTTTACTCGGTAAGGTATTGAACGCGGATAAAGCGGAGAACGCGGATCTATAAGATCCGCGTTCTGTTTTTATCTCGATAGCATCTCGACGAGTCCTTCCGTGTCGACATCGTAGACCGGTACTTTGAATTGAGATTTGAGAGTTTCGTAGCTCATTCCGTCGAGGAAGATCGGCTCATCCGATTTGATGGTAGTGCGAGGTATGACAACGAAATCTCCGACGACCTTGTCCTTCATCGTCACGAGATCCTGCCCCGTCAGCAATCCCGCCACAGAGACATCACCGCCGAAATAGCCGTTTGGAACGGCCATCACGGTGAGTCTCGCCCCCGTTTGAGCGTTATATTTGTCGATCTGTTCGCGGAGGACCGGAGCGAACATCTCGCCGGTGAGAAAGGTACCATGATCGGACATTGGCCCTTGGTCTTTGGCCTTAGGTTTTTGACCTTTCGGCAACATCGCTGAGCTATGGGTCCGTACATTCTTCAAACTCTGTGTCTCAGCGTCTCGGCGGTTCAACAACCTCTCGAACGCATTCACGAATGACCTTATCATACCGACACCGTCTTCGATCTGCGGGTAATTGCCGTAATGTCGACGCGACGGTATCTCGGCTCCGGCCTTTAAATAGATCTCGTCACCGAGGAACGCAAACGTGACGCCGAGCGTTTTTCGAAACTCTTTCTGCAGTTTTTCGACCTCTTTGATCGTCCGTTGGCAAAACTCGGGCGTGACACGGGTCAAACGCTTGTCGGTGTTGTAGCGTGTGAGCGCAACTGGAACGACGGCGGTCGAAACCACCTTTGGATAATGAGAAGCAAGGTCACGCAAAGTCTTTTCGAGGATGGGCCCGTCATTGATCTCGGGGCAAAGCACGACCTGAGCGTGCAGTTCGATATCGTTGTCCAGCAAACGCTGTAGTTTGTCTGAAATGTCGGCCCGCGATTCGTCAACACCGAGCAAATACGCACGAGTTTTGAGATCGGTCGCATGTACCGACACGTATTGCGGCGACAAACGCTGCTCTACGATGCGGTTCATCTCGTCTTCGGTGATAGAGCTGAGAGTTGTGTAATTGCCGTAGAGAAACGAGAGGCGAATGTCTTCGTCGCGGACAAAGAGTGACGGACGAGCGTCGTCGGGGTTGCCTTTGCAGAAGCAGAAGATACACTCGTTCGCACACTGCCGCGGAACTATCTGCTCAAACATCAGGCCAAAATCTTCGCCTTCGTCGCGGTCAAATTCGATGTCGTGAGTCTCGCCGTTGGTCTTTTTGACTTGAAATATCAGCTCGGTCTCGCCCGCTGTCTGAAAACGAAAATCGAGATAATCACGCACAGGCCGTCCGTTGACCTTAACGATCCGGTCATTTGGCTCGAGTTCCAGTTCCTCCGCCAGACTCTCGGCCGTGACCTCGGTAATGATCACGCCCGGGCGGCGAAGCTGTGTAACTGCTGGTGTAACGGCAAATTCGTACATCTAAGATAAGTCAGCCACGAATTACACTGATAACACAAACGAAAAAATAATTCGTGATATTCGTGTAATTCGTGGCTTAAAAGTGCTGACGCGTTTAGGCTGCAGCCGCTTTCAGATCGATAAGAGTATCAAGCGACGTATATTCGCGATCTTGCGACGTCGCGACAGCCTCGTAAGTAAGCTTGCCCGCGTATGTATTAACGCCTTCTGCAAGACCTGCATCGTCCTTGATCGCTTGTTCAAAGCCCTTATTCGCAAGGTCGAGAGCATACGGCAGCGTTGCGTTGGTCAAAGCAAATGTCGAAGTTCTCGGCACCGCACCGGGCATATTTGCGACGCAATAATGCAGGACGCCTTCTTCGTAATAGGTCGGATTCGAGTGCGTAGTGGCATGTGTAGTCTCAAAGCATCCGCCCTGATCGACAGCAACGTCAACGAGAACTGCACCTTGCGGGATCAAATGCAGCATGTCGCGAGTTACCAGTTTCGGAGCCGCCGCACCGACCACAAGAACTGCACCAATCACGAGGTCGGCATGCGAGATCGCCTCTTCGATCTGGTAACGCGACGAAGCGAGCGTCTGAACTTTCGAGAGGAAAATATCGTCGAGCTGACGCAGACGGTCGAGATCGCGATCGATGATCGTGACCTTGGCTCCCAAACCAACCGCCATTTTCGCAGCCTCGGTTCCAACGATACCGCCGCCGATAATGACGACATTTGCCGCCGGAACTCCGGGAACGCCGCCGAGCAAAATGCCGCGGCCGCCGTTCATTTTCTCTAGATAAGTCGCACCGACCTGCACGGACATACGGCCTGCAACCTCTGACATCGGGATCAGCAGCGGCAAACGTTTGCCCTGCGTAATGGTCTCGTATGCGACGCCAGTGACCTTGCGGTCCATCATCTGCTTGGTCAATTCCAATTCAGGAGCAAGATGCAAATACGTGAAAAGCACTTGATTCTCGCGCATTCGCGGATATTCAGGTGCGACCGGCTCTTTGACCTTGACGATCATATCGCCTGCCTGCCAGACCTCGTCCGCGGTGTCGAGCAACTGGCCGCCGGCCTTCACATACTGCTCATCCTTAAACCCCGAGCCCTCGCCCGCCGTCTTTTGAACAAAAACAGTATGCCCCGCGTGTGACAATGCCTGAACACCCGCCGGCGTCAAACCAACGCGGTACTCGTTATCCTTAATTTCCTTCGGCAATCCGATCTTCATAAATAATCTCTCCAAAAAATAAAATCCCGATAACTAAATCCTATAAGTAAATAAGTTTACGATGTTTCTTTGAAATATTAAAACTTTGAGTTCCATCTTTAGCGGGAATTTATATCGCTCCCATCGACGCCATCACCGCCCGGATCTCGCCATAGCTGTAATCTTCGCCCAAATATTCCTTGATCGGCGAAAGGGCGTTGCCGTCGCTGAATTTCAAGATTGCGGCACGTATCGGATCGACCTTTTCGAGCGAGACAAATTGATCCAGAGCGATCTCACCGGTCGCAACAAAGCGAGACAGGTGATTTTCGATCGTGCTTACGGAAAGATTGCGTTCCTTCGCGATCGCCGAGATCGATTTCCCGTCCCGAAAGAGATCGAGAGAAACATGATATGTGTCTTTCCCAAGCACATCGCGTTTTGTCCGTTTTCGCGGCTCGCGTTTTGTCACTCTCAAATCGATGCGCGAGGTCAGGCTGTTGGCGAGGCAATATTTTCTGATCTCAGCGAGAAAATCGGCTCCGTACTTATCGAATTTGAGATCCCCGACCCCCGAGATCTTTCGCATCTCCCAGTCGCTTTGCGGCAGATATGTTGACATTTCGATAAGTGTGGCATCCGAGAAAACAACGTATGGCGGCACGTTTTCGTGCTTTGCAAAATTTGCTCTTAATCGCCGCAGATCGTCGAACAACGCCTGAATATATGGATGAGAAACGTCCGCGACGAGCTTTGTTTTCTTCGCTTCCTTGACCTTAACCTTGATGAGATCGACCGGAGTTTTTCCGGCCAACACGTCCATGCTTGTTTCGGTTAGGACGATGACCGGATATTCACCGTCGGTTTGTGCGAGGTAGCCCTGAGCGATCAGGTCTTTGAAATAGCTGAACCAACTGTCCTTCGAAATATCGGCACCGACGCCGTAGGTTTTAATGTTCTTGTGTTCGTCGCGGATAGTCTTCGCCTGCGAACCACGCAGGAAATCGATGAGATAGCTCATACCGAACCGCTGATCCGTCCGATAAACTGCGCTGAGCGCTTTCTGAGCGATGACGGTGCCATCAAAACGTTCGACGACCGTCGTGCAATTGTCACAATTGCCGCAATCTTCTGTTGATTCTTCGGAAAAGTAATTGAGCAAAAAACGCCTTCGGCACGTCGTCAGTTCGCCAAATTTACCCATCAGATCGAGCTTTTTGAGCATGATCGCGGACTGCACAGCGTTCCCTTCGACGGCGGCAAAGCGTTTGAGTTTGATCACATCAGCCCAGCTGAAGAAGAGCAGGGCATCGCTCTGCAGACCATCACGTCCGGCACGTCCCGTTTCCTGATAATAGCTCTCGACATTCTTCGGCAGATCCATGTGGACGACGAATCGCACGTTCGATTTGTCGATGCCCATGCCAAATGCGATCGTTGCGACGATGATCTTGGTCTCATCTTTCAGAAAAGATTCCTGATGTTTGTCGCGCGTCTGTTTATCGAGTCCGGCGTGATACGACAGTGCACTAAATCCCTCGTCACGCAGATCAGCTGCGAGCGAATCCACAGAACTGCGGCTCAGGCAATAGATAATACCGCTCTCGTCCTTTCGTTTTTCTAGATGATCAAGCAGTTGGCTATACGAGTTTCGCTTTGGCTCGACGCCGTAGTAGATGTTCGGGCGGTTAAAGCTCGAAAGAAAAAGCTCGGCGTTTGGGATGTTAAGCCGTTCGAAGATGTCTTTGCGAACGAGTTTGTCAGCGGTCGCGGTCAGAGCGATAAGCGGAATCGTTGGGAACTCTTTCTTGAGGGTAGCCAGCCGCAAATATTCCGGTCGAAAATCGTGCCCCCAACTCGAAATACAGTGCGCCTCGTCGATCGCGAACAGCGAAATATTGATCTCACGGAGAAACTCGAGGAACTGATCGCCGCTCTGCAGCAAACGTTCGGGAGCGACATAGAGCAGTTTTAATTTCCCGCTTCGAACATCCTGAAATACATCAACCTGCTCTCGCGAAGACTGAGTCGAATTCAAGAACGCCGCTTCGACACCGTTGCTTCTTAACGCGTCAACTTGGTCCTTCATTAAAGCGATCAGCGGAGAAATAACAACGGTCAATCCATCGAGCATCAACGCCGGTATCTGATAACACAACGACTTCCCTCCGCCAGTAGGCATCAGCACAACACAATCGTTGAGCGCAAATACAGCCCCGATCGCCGATTCCTGATTCATCCGGAATTCGTCGTACCCGAAGCGATGTTTTAGTATTTCTCTGGCTTCGATGATGCTCATTAATATCTTTTGAACGCAGATAGAACGGATTGAGCGGATAAGAGCGGAACTAAGAGATCTTATCCGTTTTTATCCGCTCAATCCGCCTGATCCGCGTTCAAGTTCCCTTTAGTGAGAAACTCTTTATCGGTTTTATCTAAATCTCAACCGCATCGATCTGAGCTTTCTGCAATTTGCCGGAGTAGTCAACATACAGCGATTTCCACTCGGTGAAAATGTCGAGAACCTGTGTTCCGGCTTCGCGGTGGCCGTTTCCGGTGCCTTTTGTGCCGCCGAACGGCAGATGAACTTCGGCTCCGATCGTTGCTGAGTTTACGTAGCAGATGCCAGTGTATAGTTCCTGCATCGCGTAGAAAGCCTGATTGACGTCCTGCGTGTAGATGGCCGACGAGAGTCCATATTGAACCCCATTGACGATGTCGATGGCTTCGTCGAGGGTCGAGAACGGGACGACGCTCGTGACCGGGCCGAAGATCTCTTCCTGCTCGATCCGCATTCCGCGTTTTACGTCTGTGAAAACCGTCGGTTCAATGAAATAGCCGTTTTTATACGCACCTTTCGTCAGACGGTTTCCGCCGCATGCGAGAGTCGCTTTGTCATGATTTTTGCCGATCTCGATGTAGCCATGGATCTTGTCCATCGCACGTTCGTTGATAACCGGCCCGACCTCGGTCTTTGGATCGAGGCCGTTGCCGACCCGAAGCTGCTTGACCTTTGCGACCAGCTTTTCGCAGAACTTTTTGTAGATCTTCTTGTGAACGATGAGCCGCGAAGATGCCGTACAACGCTGACCGCTCGTCCCGAATGCTCCCCACAGGGAGCCTTCGACGGCGTTGTCGACATCGGCATCGTCCATGACGATGATTGCGTTCTTGCCGCCCATTTCAAGGCTGACGATCTTGTTGTCACGGGCACATTGCTCGGCGATGATTCGCCCGGTTTTGGTCGAACCGGTGAATGATACCAACCTCACGTCGTCGTGGCCGACGAGGGCTTCGCCAGCCTTGCCAAATCCGTTGACAACATTAACGACACCTGCCGGAATACCGGCCTCTTCGCATGATTTGACGAGATTGATCGTCGAAAGCGGCACGTCTTCGCCTGATTTGATCACGACGGTGTTACCGCACACAAGAGCAGGGATCAGCTTCCACGAAGGTATCGCCATCGGGAAATTGAACGGCGTGATAAGACCGCAGATACCAACCGGCTGGCGAACGCACGCCGCAAATTTATTCGGCATCTCTGCCGGCGTCGTAAATCCGTGCAAGCGTCGGCCTTCGCCCGCGGTGTAGTAGGTGCAATCGATCGCTTCCTGCACATCGCCGCCCGCTTCCTTGAGCACCTTACCCATTTCGCGGGTCATTTGCTGTGTAAACGTTTCTTTATTCTTGCGTAGGATCTCGCCAAGCGTAAAAAGTATCTCAGCCCTTTTCGGTGCTGGTGTGCGACGCCAGCGGGTCGCGGCGTTCTTTGCGGCCTCGACGGCAGCGTTTACGTCGTCGGCATTAGAAGCAGGAAAACGGCCGATCACATCCGTCGTATCAGCCGGATTTACGTTATCAAACCATTCGCCCGAAGAAGACGCAACCCACTCGCCGCCGATATAATTCTTGTACTTTTTGACTGTTGTTTTGGACATAATTTCTTAGTTTAAAGTCCAAAGCCAAAAGTCCAAAGTCAATAACATAACTTTGGACCTCAGACCTTGGAGTTTGGATAAAACTACCTAACCGTAAACTGTACGATCTTCAACTGTGTTCCCTGAAGCTGCGGAGTGAATGAGAGCACATGAAGGACAACGGCGTCGCCAACTTTCAGTTTACCGACGGCATCGCTGAATGATTTGAGATCAGTGACTGCCGTGCGGTTCATCTTGACGATCAGGTCGCCTTCGCCGAGGGCGGCATTACCGAGCGAGTTTTTGACATCGGCGATGTAGCTTGCGGGATTGATGTCGGTTACGACGAGGCCTTTCTCGGTCGTGAACCCGTATTTCTCAGCAAGCGGCTTGGTCAACGATGTAACGGTCAGACCAAACGGCTTTTCTTCTTTCACACCATCTAGCGGCAATTTACGGCGCTCGCCGTCATCGACAGCGGCACGGTTATTTGACGGGCGTTCGCCAAGTTTGATCGTTGTCGTATTTGATTCGAGTTTCTCTCCGATCTCACGCAGATACTGAATATTGATCGTCTGTTCGGGCGGCGTAGCGGCAACCCTTGAGATCAGATCTGCGGCGGACTCGATCGTCTGTCCGTTGAATTGAGTGATAATATCGCCCGCTTGCAATCCGGCCAACGCTGCCGCACTTTGCTTGTCACGAATATCTGTAACGATCGCACCTTTCGCGTCCTTTAGCCCGTAAACCCTAGCAAATTCGGTCTTTACCGAATCGAGATACGCTCCGAGATAGCCGCGGCGGACCTTGCCGTTCTTGAGGATCTGGTTATACACATACGACGCTTCTTCAGAAGGCAAAGCAAACCCGACGCCGCTATTCTCGCCTGAAGAGGTCGCGATCTGCGAATTGACACCGATCACGTCACCCTCAAGGTTCACCAGCGGGCCGCCCGAATTTCCTGGGTTTATTGCTGCGTCCGTTTGGATAAATTTCTGAAACGCTGAGGCATACGGCGTCTCGCGCTTCTTTTGCGAAATTATTCCGGCGGTCACTGTCTTGGTCAATCCGAACGGAGAACCGACGGCAAGCACCCAATCACCAACCTCGGCGCTTGCCGAACTGCCGAATTTGACGAATGGCAATTCACGCGGAGCGTCGATCTTGATAACGGCAATATCGGTTTCGATATCCGTACCGATCACCTTAGCAATGTATTCCTCGCCGGAATCGAGTCTCACCGTGATCCTTGCCGCACGTGCGATAACATGATTATTTGTCACTATGTACCCGCTCTTATCGACGATGAATCCGCTGCCGACGCCGTAAACCGGACGCTGCTGCAATTGCCGGCGAAAAAATTCCATTACTTCGTCCGACGCTCCGGGCTGCGGTGTCGCACTGGCGATCGGGTTGTTCACGGAGCTTTTTGTGTCGATACTGACGACGGCGGGTTCGACGCGTTTAGCGACCGTGGCGAATGAACTTGCTACATTGCCGGGCTGAGCGGCAGCGTTCCCGGCGGCGATGGCGATCGCAAGGATCGTGATCGCGAAGATCTGCTTCATCAAACGACGGCCGTGACGCGGTGAATTGTTAATGAACATAAATGCTTCTCCTAAAAATCAGGTTATCGGCAAAATCTTGCCAAATTATAGCAAAAACTATGTGCTTTTCGTTCGATGCAAAAACTACGGCGCTAGCAGTATCTTAAGTGCTCCCTTTTCTGCAGCTCGGCTCATCGCAGCGATTCCATCGGCTAGGCGAAATTCGTCATCGATCATATCGGAGACGTCGATCGAGCCGTTTGCCAATAGGTGAATCGCCGGAGCGAATCTGCCGCAGCGTGATCCGACGATCGTTATTTCATCAACAACTATTCGCGACGCTTGCCACACCGGAGCTCCGTGAAAAGTTGATTTGAGAACGATCTTGCCGCGAGGTTTGACCAAATCTACGGCTGTCGCAAAGCCTGATTCGGAGCCGCTGGCTTCGACAACGACGTCGAAAGAGCGATGCAGCGACTGTGACACTTCGTCGAGCATAACTACGTTGGAACCATGCTTTTCGGCGATGTCGAGTTTGTTTCGGTGTTTGCCGATCTGCGTAACGTGCGGCGTTTTGATAGCCATTGTCATTGAACATAACAGCCCGAGTTTGCCGTCGCCGATAACCGCGACATTTGTTTCAGGGCCGATGTCTACTTGTTCGGTGATCCCGTAGGCAGCGGCTAGGGGTTCGGCGAAGACGGCTTGTTCGTCGGAGACATTATCGGGAACCTCGATCAGATTGCGCGATGGAAGATTCAGGAAATTCGGCGTGGGCGCCGTCTCTGCCGACTATTCCAAGCACAGTTCGCGTCGGGCAATGCCTCGGATCGCCGCCGAGACACAAATCGCACACTCCGCAGCCTGCATTTATCTCGCCGACAACGCGTTTACCGACGAGATTCGGCTCGTCATCTGCCTTTTCAACGATCCCGACGAATTCGTGGCCGATCGTCCCTTGAAAACCGGCGTAGCCTCGCACGATCTCAAGGTCAGTATTGCAAATGCCGGACATCGATACGCGAACAAGTGATTCGGTCTCGCGGTGAGGCGTGGGAATCTCCGCAAGTTCCAGCGTGTTGCCAAAAAATCTAAGTGCTTTCATCAAAATGGTTTAGCGGGTGTAATAGACCTTTAGGTCACGCTCGGATGTTATCAGCCAGCGGCGGTCGAACTTACGGTATTTCAACTGGCTCCGCACTTTACCGGACGAAATGCTGTTGCCGCTAAACGTCCATTCCTTGTCAAAAACTGCCGTCGCGGTTTGCCCGTCAGGACCGGCCGTGACGGTCATATTGGACACGTTAACCTGCATCGAATTGTAGATCGCGAACGCCCGTGCCTTGTCCGCTTTTACGGTGCCAAAACTAACACCGGACTTTGTATAATAATCGACCGTATCAGCGTAGTTGCTCATATAGCCGCTCAAATTTCGCGATTCGAGGGCGGATTTCCAGCCGTAGACCTGTTTTGAGACCTCACTTTTGATCGCTGGTTCGTCGATCACCGGCGGTGTCGGGTTGATAGTGGGCGTAGGGAAATTTGTGTCCATTGCCGTCGGCGTCGGCGAAGGTGCCGGCGTCGCGGTTGGCGAAGAATTCGCATTGAACGCATTTGGCGTGTTGCCATTCATGTTGGTTTCGGCGTTAGTGATGACCGGCCGATCTTTGTTTAGAAAATAAAAGTAACCTGCCACGCCGACCACTCCGAACAACAAGACCATTCCCAATGCCGTAAGGATGACAGCAAGTGCCGTATTGCTCGTTTTCGGCTGCTGTTGAGGCGGCACAAATTTACCGACGCTCGTCACTTGGCTGTCCATGAATCGCGGATCCGTAGAGATGCGGCTCGGACGGACGCTAGTGAGGACTTCAGTATCTTCTAGAATCACAGTCGGCATGTCAGTTTCACGTGCCGCGGCCAATAGCGTGCCGTCGTCCAAACAAAATGAGAGGGTATCGTCGGCGTAATTTACGTTGCATTTTGGACAAACTTTCATGGCGGATCACGGACGGACAGGATCATCAAAATTAGATGACCGTGATGGTAATGCTGAATTTAACTAAGTTCGAACAGCGGTTGGAAACCGAAATGTAGTTGTCGCCGCTGCCCGTGATCGTTCTCATCGAACTTCCGCCGCCGCGTATCGAAATACACGAACCGCCGCCGGTGATCGACGCGGAAAGTGATTGACCCGCACGGCACGCTAAAACCAGCGAGCGGCTGTCGCCCGGATTTATCTGACCTGAAAACGATGTAGTGTACGCTCCGCGGGCGAATTTGAGCCTCGATGTCGCAGGATACGAAGCCCGTTCGGGCGGAGGCGTCGGCGTTGCCTCGGGGGTTGAAGTCGGCGTCGGCTTTGGCGTCAAAGGTGTCTGCGTGGCGGTCGGTGAGGATGTCGGCGTCGGACTAATCGTCACGAGTGAGTTAGATCCATTCATGTTCTTCGGCGGCTGATTGCTCGCGGCACTGCCGGAATTCATGTAAACCAAAAGTGCGCCGATGCTGACGATAGCAAACAGCAGCAGCATTCCGCCCGCGGTCAAGCCGACGGCAAGTGCGGTATTACTTTTCTTTGTATCCGTCGGCTGCGGAAACGGCTGGCCCGCGAGCGAACCGACACGTGTCACCTGGCTGTCCATAAATCGCGGATCGGCGATCTGTGCTGGGCGAACGCTGGTCACCAATTTAGTGTTCGTATAAACCTCGGTCGGCGAATTCGACGGATTCGAATCCATTAGCGGTGTTCCGTCCTGAAGGCAGAACGCAAGCGTTTCATCCAAATAGACCGCGGTGCATTTTGGACATTGTTTCATTTAACGCCGTTACCTCGCTGGGATGAACTCTTGAATCATAAACCCGCCCGATCTCGATTGTAAACACCAAACTAAGCGGGAAACGAAAATTTACTTTTTGCGTTGCGGTCATTATACTTTCACACATCAGACAAATAAACTTTTCGTGAGGGTTTGATTTACTAAATTATGTATAAGATCTTTTTTCTGACTGTTGCGTTGGCGATAATGGCGATCGGATTTGCATGCAGCGGCGGCACTGCCCCTGCCGGATCCAGCGGCGATTCGCCGACCGAGGCTTACAAGCGGCTGTACGCTGCCGTTAAGAGCAAAGACACCGAAGCTATCAAGGCTCAAATGACCACAAAATCGCACGATTTTGCTAAAATGGCATCCGAGCGTAATAACACCCCGATCGAAAAGGTTTTCGAGAACGGATTTACCGCAACGACATTCGCCGAAAAACTGCCTGAGATCCGCGACCAACGTATCAAGGACAACTTCGGCTCGGTCGAAGTCTGGAATTCAAAGGACAGCCGCTGGGAAGATCTGCCGTTCGTAAACGACAACGGCACGTGGAAATTTGCCATCGGCGAACTATTTGCCGGCTCATTCACTTCGCCGGGCAAAGGCCGCGATACGCTCGAAAAAGAAGCCGCAAATGCCGCAAACGGCGGTCCCGTTGCAGGAGCACCGACAAATACGATAACCGTGAATACAAATGGTGTGGTCCCGATCGTCCCTAAACCCGCCCCGAGCGTGAAAGCAAAATGATCGACGCAGCGTCGATACGCGATATAATTGAAGTTTACACAAAGCACGGCTGGATCCTCCGCCGTGTTTTGCTTTCCGTCTCTATGCGGAGATCTCTGTGTCCTGATCTCATCGATCTGTTTGGGGAAGCTTCCCTGCATGATTCCGATCTCGATGCTGCCTGGTTCTCGCGGGCGACGAAAGACGACGGCACCGCATGGGAGATCAGACATTTAAGCACCGCACCGTTCGCTCTGCTCGTTGTTGTGAAAGACGAGGCGAGTGAACTAGAAAACGCTCTTCTCGATACTGAATTTCACCTTCGTGAGACCGTTACCAAAAAGATCACGGGACATTAAGGCCGTGTCTGATTCCTTCTTGACAAGAGCCGAAGCGAATAGCACACTTGAGTGATTGAAATGATGATGAAAGATCTGGGCAAAAGGGTGGCGACAGTTTGGGAAGGCCTTCGACCCGTCACTAAAAAACTGATCGTCGGAGCCCTCGAATCCGGCACCGCCGCTCCCGCACAATCACGCAAATTCTTTTACGATGCCCACGCAGATTGGGAAGTCAGCCGACTGCTCAGTGCTTTGGACGAGCAGTCAAATACTCCTGCGATCCGCAAAGATGCTATCAAACTGACCGAGATCGAGGCACTCGCAAACACGTGTGTACGTGTGCTTGAGGAGCAAACCGCATCGGCCGAAGTTTTTATTCAACTCGCGACTCGGGCCATCAAGGACAACGATTATGATCGTCTCGATAACCTCGCCGACCGTTTGGCTGAGCGTTTTTCAGCCGGTGAGATCGCAGAGATCGTTCGACAGACCGAACTGCCGCAGATCCGTGCGATCGCCTACGAAACTCTTGCGATGCTGCCTATTCCCGTCATAATGCCGCTGCTCGATGATCCGCTCTACGCCGGAATTGCCGCCGGAGCGTTGGAGCAGAAGGCTTACGAATTTGATTCCGACGAAGCCCGCGACCTGCTCGACCAATTCGACGCGGCAAACCAGGTCGGCGACGAATGATAGGAATTGTTGACCGTGAAAAACACAAAAGGCACGAAAGTCTCAGAAATGACTTTCGTGCCTTTTAGCGTTTATAACGGTTTACTTTATCAACTCACTGCAAGAGCATCCGTCCGAGGTTCTTTCAAACGCGTCGGATACATTGGGAATTTTGCTGTAAGTTCAGCAACGTCTCTTCGCACCCTTGCCATTACTTCTTCTGATTCGGGTTCGTGAATTACTGCAGCGATCATCGCGCCGATCTCACGCATCTCGCCCTCTTTCATTCCGCGGGTCGTAAGTGCGGGAGTTCCGAGTCTTATGCCGGACGCGATGAACGGCTTGTTGGTATCGAACGGAATGGTGTTCTTATTAACGGTGATGTCCACATCGCCGAGGGCCTTTTCGGCTTCCTTGCCGGTGATGCCTTTGCCGTCCATAAAGACGTCGACGAGCATCAGATGATTGTCCGTACCGCCGGATACGATCCTTAGTCCGGAATTGCCTAGCGTTTCGGCGAGCACATGAGCGTTGTCGATGACCTGCTGCTGATAAGCCTTGAAATCACCGCGAAGAGCCTCGCCGAACGCCACGGCCTTCGCCGCAATAATGTGCATTAGCGGCCCGCCCTGAACGCCCGGAAACACACTGCGATTAATATCAGCCGCAAATTCCTCGCGGCACAGTATCAAACCGCCGCGCGGCCCTCGCAAGGTCTTATGCGTCGTCGTCGTGACAAATTCGCAATGCGGCACCGCCGACGGATGCAGGCCAACAGCGACGAGTCCGGCGATGTGGGCAATGTCCGCCATTACCTTTGCACCGACACTGCGTGCGATCTCGCCGATCCGTTCGAAATCGATCGTTCGCGGATATGCGGAAGCGCCGCAGATAAGCAACTTCGGCCGCGACTCTTCGGCCTTTTTCTGCAGTTCGTCGTAATCGATCTGTTCGGTTTCGCGATTGACGCCGTAGTCGGCGACCTTGTAATTGATACCCGAAAAATTGAGCGGATGCCCATGAGTAAGATGTCCCCCGTGGGCAAGGCTCATCCCCAAGATCGTGTCGCCATGGTCAAGCGCCGTCATCAGCACCGCCATGTTCGCCTGTGCCCCGGAATGCGGCTGAACATTTGCGTGTTCCGCCCCAAATAGCTCCTTCGCACGGTCGATTGCAAGGTTTTCTACGACATCCACGAATTCGCAGCCGCCGTAATAACGCTTCGCCGGATAGCCCTCGGCGTACTTGTTCGTCATCACCGAGCCCATCGCCTCAAGCACCGCCTCGGAGACAAAATTCTCCGACGCGATCAACTCAAGGCCATCCGTCTGCCGCCGAACCTCATCGTCGATCGCATTGCTAACAATGGGGTCCGCATCTGCTATATTTGATGTAAAAAAATTGTTCATGGTGTTATCGGTCACTTAAGATTAGTCTTACTAAATTCATGGGATTTGGTCTGGAACTGTATTTATACATTCGTCAATCGTCATTCCATGCATATGAAAGAATACAAACTCTTGTAGATTTTTTGTCGAATAATTCTCCGGAGCAAGACGTTGCAAAATCGCCTTCTCAGCTTCGTACATTCCTCCAACCGCGAGGAACCGCTCCTCAATCGTTCGCGTCATCCATAATTGTTGAAGTTGGCTTTCAGCCTCGCTGAGACTCATAGTATCGACAAAACCGGCTATTGATTTCATTCGGCGAATTCCGATCTAAAGCGGCTACTGCACCTTCATATTACCAAAAGAATTCCCTTAGCGGCACTTCGTGTTTTAACATAAGAGATGCTTCCTTCAACGCTCGTTTGGCCCGCCAATGTGTTTGAGTAAACGAGGAGATCATTACCTGCTCAACTTTCATGGCTTCGTCGTTCGAAATCTTGAACGCTGATTGAAACAGCAAGAATAATGCCTCGGCCCGTGACGGAAGGGGAGAAACCGACGCGGCAAGGGCAACTGCTTCCATCAACGATTTGCGTGCCTGATCCTGATATCCACGTTCAGCGAGTGCAGCGACTTCCCATGCACGAACCGCAGATCTCTGGTAGTCGTCTTTTGTTTTGGTGGCGGACTTCGCCGCGTGACGCGAGAAACGCAACGGATTGTCAGCCCATCGTGTCAAATGCGACCACGCTTGTGCCTGAAACCATGGGTCAACTATTTTCTTCGAGATTTCGACTCCCTTCTCGGAGTCGGTCTTAGCAAGTTTTGCAACTTCGTCGCGATATATGGTCGGAGTCATGAAAATAACCTAAATCAAAACTGCGGATTCAACATGGTCGAGAATTGTCCCTCATTGAGGACGGCAACTCCAAGATTCTCCGCCTTCGTCAATTTCGAGCCCGCGTCGCTGCCGGCGACAACGTAGTCGGTCTTTTTGCTGACGGATGATGAGACGCGGCCGCCGCGGTCTTCGATCAGTTTTGCGGCTTCGTCGCGGGTGTAGTTATCAAGTTTGCCGGTTAGGACAAAGGTTTTGCCGACAAAGCGTTCGTCGAGCATGGCGGTCGATGCAGCATCGGTTTCGGTCTGAACGCCGACTGCCTTGAGTCTCTCGACGAGATCGATATTTCGCTCATCGCGAAACCACGCGTATACGCTCTCGGCAACCGCAAGACCGATCTCAGGGATGTCATCGAGTTCCTCGACACTTGCCTCCGCAACTCGGTCGATCGAGCGAAAATGCTTGGCGAGGATCTTTGCATAGCGTTCGCCGACATGGCGGATGTCGATGCCGTAGAGCAGTCGCTGAAGCCCGCGAGACTTGCTTGCTTCGATCTGATCGATCAGATTGGTTCCCGATTTTTCGGCCATGCGATCGAGCGAAGCTATTTGTTCGACGGTCAGGGTATATAGATCGGCAACATCTTTGATCGAGCCGTTGTCCACCAGCGTTTCGACCAGGACTTCGCCCAAACCTTCGATATCCATCGCCTTTCGCGAGGCAAAATACAAAACTCGCGCCTTTACCTTCGCGGGACAAATGTCGTTGACACAGCGGCGAACAGCCTCGCCTGCCGGACGAACAGCATCTGATCCACAGACCGGACACGTTCTCGGAAACTCAAATTCCGTCTCGCTTCCATCCCGTTTCGATGCCACGACCGACAAGACTTGCGGGATGATCTCGCCGCTTTTTTCGATCAACACATAATCGCCGATCTTGAGGTCGAGGCGCTTGATCTCATCCTCGTTATGGAGCGAAGCACGTGCGACGGTCGTGCCTGCAAGCAGCGTCGGTTCAAGATGAGCGACCGGTGTCAAGGCTCCGGTGCGGCCAACCTGAATGCCGATGCCGAGCAGACGCGTCGTAGCTTGGCGAGCCGGATATTTGTACGCGATCGCCCATCGCGGGGCTTTTGTCGTCGTGCCGAATTCGTCCTGCAACGCTGTCGAATTGACCTTTACGACCACACCGTCGATCTCGTAATCGAGCCCGTCGCGGACCGTTTCCATCTCGGCAATAAACGCCGCGAGTTGGTCAAAATCGGCACAGACGCGGCGATGCGGATTTACATTAAATCCATTACGGCCGCACCATTCAAAGATCTCGGCATGCGTCGCAAACATCTTTGACGAACCGGTAAACGCATCGTACGGAAACATATCCAGCCGCCGTGACGCCACAACTGCCGAATCGAGCATCCGCAGCGTTCCCGAAGCGCAATTCCGAGGATTGGCAAACGTCTTTTCGCCCTGCATCTCAAGCTCGGCATTGATCTTGGCGAACTGCGACCTCGACAAAAACACCTCGCCTCGAACCTCTGCGTGTGCCGGTGCATCAACCTTTAGTTTCAGTGGAATAGAACGAATGGTCTTAACATTCTGCGTCACCTCGTCGCCCTGCGAACCGTCTCCACGCGTCGCACCCGTGACCAAAATGCCGCGTTCGTAATGCAGCGAGACCGAAAGGCCGTCGATCTTTAGCTCGGCCACATAATCGAGTTTCCTACCTTCGGCGAGTCTCTCGCACCGCTCGGTGAAAGCCTTGAGATCGTCAAGGCTATAAGAGTTATCGAGCGACATCAGGGGCACCGTATGCACAAATGGCTTCAGACTCGTCGCTTTCCCTCCGACCCGCTGAGTCGGGCTGTCAGGAGTTACAAGTTCCGGATGCTCGCTCTCGAGTGCCTTTAAACGCTCAAGCAGCTGATCGAATTCAAAGTCCGAGATCTCCGGAGTATCCTGAATGTAATACAGGTCACTGTGCCGGTTGATCCCGGCACGCAGATGTTCGATCTCATTTTGGATTTCAGCGCTCATAGACTCATAAATTCGGCGATCAACCGGTGAAAATGATGTGTTCCCTGCTCGCGTGTCGGCGAATAGCGGCCCCGCGAATAAAAACGCGATCGAATTCCCCGTTGCACGCTCTCGACCACCGCCTCGTCTTCAATTTCGACACCGTGCAGGTCGGCTCCTGCTCCCTTTTCAAGTAACGACTCGTCGCTAACGTAAGTCAGAAATTCGACGACAGTTTTCGACGGCGTCACCGGGCGAACCACATTTAACGAGATTCCCCACGGATAGAAATTGAACATCAAGTTGGGAAAAATAAACAGATATCGAGCTGCGACCTCGCCCGCATTGTCATAGCCCGTCTGCAAACTCGAATATCGAAACGTCTCGGTCGTGTATGTGCCGTAATCGACGACGGCGTTCAATGCCTGATGAACATACGGAATATGAAAACCCTCAAGGTAATTCTCGCAATACAGCGCCCAGTGTGCGTTCACCTGATATTCGCGGGTCGATGTCAACCGCAATGCGTTCGAATCATAATTGTCATCGGCGAATCTCGCCGCGGCGTCATCGACGAACGATTCGAACGGCTCAACGGGATCGAGCGATGCGAAAATGAACCCCTGCCTTTCGGCAAATGCCAACTTCCACAGATCATCGCTCTCACACGGAAAATCTGTAACGCTCTCGAACTCCGGCATCGACAAAAACTTGCCGTCCAGCGAGAACCGTCGACCATGATAGCCGCAGCGGATCAGATCGGCTTTGCATGGCTCTTCGACCAGGATCTTGCCGCGATGCGTGCAAACATTTGAAAGGCATTTGAGCGAATCGTCCGAATTCACGAGCAGTACCGGCTCGTCCAAGAATCCCGGTAATATCGTCGCGGGTCTCAAACTTTCAACTTCGTCTTTCCTGCCCAGAAACTGCCATGTTCGTGAGAATATCTTTGCTTTCGACAATTCAAAATAGGCCGCGTCCGTATAGAATTCAGACCCAAGCGTTTTCGCCTTTCGGATATCGGGATCGACAAAGAATATTGACATCGCTTAGTCGTTGTAAAGCAAATAGGCAGGCCGTACGTCGTCACGCCTAAATCCGCGGCCTACCATGCCTGATGCAAATACTGTCAGAAACTCGCCACGAATTCTCAGCTGTTCGGCCAGCGCCGCCGCAGGATCGTCCTTAACCAAACCGACCCAATCGGGCACGACCTCAATGACAGCCGACGGCTCTCTAGGTTCAACGAACTTTTCTCCTCGGGCCAATGCCTCCACCTTAGGTCTTTGGAGATGCCACTCGGCGAACAACCGGTCGCTCGCCAGGCCAAATTCCTCACCTTTCATGTCCGGTGCAGTGCCGTAATCCGTGCCGTAGAAGTTCACCTTTAATTCGTGTACAGCCGCACCTAGTTTCTCGAGATTAAAATAGGCATTCCGAGCCTTTATCGGTTCGAATGTCCACTTGATATATCTGACGCCTTCTGCGAGCGCCCGCGTTCGCTGCGCCCATTTTAGCTTTGCACCGATCCCGTGGCTTTGATACTCCGATCTCACGCCGGTCATATGCGAATAAAATGCGGGCTCGCCCCGCAAGAACGCCGGCACACTCAAAACGAATCCAGCCAAACGCACGCCGTCATACGCCCCGAGCGTAAAGCCGCCTGCGTTCTTTGTCACGACAAAATGCCTCACGGGCGACAGTTCGACCTCAGGCAGGGCAAAAACATCGCGTTGAAGCTGTACACACTCAGCCAACGCATCGAGCGTGGAACATTCGCGGATCTCCAAAGTTTTTCCCATTTTGATATGCGTACGGCGTCTTCAAATGCTATCAAATCGCCGCTCGAAACGCTAAAAATAGTTCTTAACTTTTGACCGCACAATTTGTTATCATCTATGGAGGCTCCCTACGCTTCTCCACCACACCTTATTTGTATTCGATGACCCCTCAATCTGCACTCGAACTTTCGGGAAACTTTCTCGCTCACCCGTCCGCCGAACTTGTCGCTGAAATTGCACAGGCACGGCTGACCGGGAGCCTGCGCGTATCCGACCGTGACCGCAAGTGCATTTTGTATTTCAAATCAGGCGTGATCGCCTTCGCAGTCTCCAATGCACGTTCCTCGCGGCTATTCGACATGATGCTGGTGCGGAAGCGTCTGACCCGCGACGACCTCGCCCAGATCCCCAATTTCACAAATGACTTTGAGTTTGCGGCGTTCCTCCGGGAAAAGAACTTTTTGACAAAGGAAGAGTGCGACGAGCTCTTTGTCGAACAGATCAAGGCGATCGTGATCGACGTTATGAGTTGGACCTCCGGTGATTGGAGCTTTACATCGCTCGCTCGATTACGGGACGGGCTCGCATTTAATATCGATACGACCGAGCTCCTCATCGATTATGGCCGCTGTTTGCCTGTTCAGACGATCCTTGGGCGGTTTCGAAGCCTTGACGAGACGTTTCGGCGGACCCAATGGGACGGCTCGCAGCTCGATCTAATTCAGCCTGAACTGGTCATCCTCTCAAGGTTCAGCGACAACGAGATCAAGGCCCGTGACCTGATCGCTGACCGCACTCTGCCGGAGCCGGTCACCATCAAATCGCTTTACACGCTTTGGCTCGGCGGCCTGCTAATTAGGGATGATTGGAATCCGGCATTTACCGAGGTCTCGATCCACAATATCCGCGAGGCTAAGCTCGAACTGAAACGCGAGGCCATTCGTCACGGAGTGACATCCGAGCCGGTGAAGCCCGAGGCTCCCAAACCTGTCGCTGTCGAACCAAAGACCGAAGAGGTCAAGATCACGGTCGAAGAGTATCTGACGCGGGCCGAAAGTGCCGAGACGTTTTACGACATGCTCGGCGTCGATCACAAAGCGGCGATCTCCGATATCAAACGGGCGTATTTCTCGCTCGCCAAGGTATTTCACCCCGACCATTTCCACAAAGAAGATGCAGCTCTGCTTCGCCGTGTGCAAAATGCCTTCACACAGCTTGCTCATGCACATGAAACGCTGAAGAAAGAGGAAACGCGGGAGCACTACGACTTCAAGATCCGCAAAGAGCTAGCGGAGAAGGAGAAGCTTAAATCAGCCGGAACATACGACGAACTGACGACGCAGATGAAACAGGCGAACGAGAGCTTCGAACGCGGTTTCAGCCTCCTGATGGACGGCGACAACGAATCTGCGATCCAGTTCCTCGCCCGTGCCGCTCATTTCGCACCAAAGAACGCCCGCTACCACGCCTACTACGGCAAAGCCCTCTCGTCCGATGAAAAACAGAGGCATAAGGCCGAGTCTGAGATGCAGACCGCCGTCAAACTCGATGGCCACAACCCGACGTACCGTCTGATCCTCGCTGAGTTCTTTATCCAAATGAACCTGCTCAAACGTGCCGAAGGTGAACTGAACCGCCTCCTCGCCATCTTCCCCAGCAACCGCGAAGCCCGCGACCTCCTCGACTGTCTGCAAAAGTAGCTGAACGAAAAAAAGCTTGCAAAAGGGGCGTTTCGGCGTATAATCGTTTCCGTTAACCGAACAACTTACGGAGGAACGATGATACGTACAAAACTGTACCTCTCAGCCGTACTCGCATTGGCTGCATTAGGCGTGTCCGCAATTGCTCAGACACCGGCGTTTACTTTCCAGGGACGTTTGACTGACAGTACCCTGCCCGCCAATGGAACCTATCAGATGCAGTTCACGGTTTACGATGAGTTGGTAGGCGGAACGGCGGTCGGCTCGACCATCACAAATCTTTCAGTCGTTGCAGCTAACGGTGTATTCACCGTCGTGCTCGACTATTCTCCGCAGACTCCATTCGCATCAGGTGACAAACGCTGGATCGAGATCGCCGTCAAGAAGCCCGCCGACGCCGGATATACGACGCTCGCACCAAGACAGTTGGTCACGAGTGCTCCATATGCGACCAAGAGCCTAAGCTCTGCCGATTCGGACAAACTCGGCGGCCTGGCGGCGAATACCTATTTGCAGACGAACGGCAACGGCTCGGGCCTGACCAATCTCAATGGTGCAAACATCACTAACAACACCATAACCAATGCGGCACTTTCGCCTGCGGTGACGGTTGCCGCTACGACCCATTCTAATCTGTTGGGCTCGCTCCGATGGGATCTGCTGAGAAGTCAAACCAACTTCGCGGTTGGCAACAGCCCCCGTGCCATTGCTTTTGACGGTGCAAATATTTGGGTGGCCAATTATGACAGCGACACGGTGACAAAGCTCCGGGCCAGTGACGGCGTGGTCTTAGGAACCTTCAATGTCTCGGACAGGCCTCAGGGACTGGTGTTTGACGGAACAAATATCTGGGTCGCCACCAATTTCGGCCACCTGACAAAACTCCGAGCCTCGGATGGTGCGAACCAGGGCAACTTCTTGTTCGGCACCGGCTGTTACGGAGTAGCCTTTGACGGCGAATACATCTGGGCCACCAATTGCGGCGTAAACAATGTCTTAAAAGTTCGTGCCGCCGACGGTCAACTGAACAATACATTCAGTTTTGGTGACGGCCCCCGCGGAGTAGCGTTTGACGGTAAAAATATCTGGGTGTCCCATATAACGATCAACAGTGTGGCGAAGGTGCAAATATCGGACGGCACCGTGATCGGGTCGTTCCTACCTTCAGGTGACGTATTGAATATCGCCTTCGATGGGGACAGCATATGGGCAGTTAATGACAATTTGGTCTCTCCGAACGTACTAAAGCGTCGAGCGAGCGACACCTCGAACCTCGGAACTTTCAACGTAGGTCCTCGCCCTGTCGCGGTGGCATTTGACGGCACAAATGTCTGGGTCGTGAATCAAGACGCGAACAATGTGACAAAACTGCGGGCTAGTAACGGCGAGGTATTGGGTACTTTTGCGGTCGGCACGGCACCTATGGGCATCGCGTTTGATGGCGCAAATATCTGGGTAACGAATAGCGGCAGCGGCAACGTGACACGACTGTCGGCGTTTCCCTAAAGCGAGTCAGTTGGAGACGATCTGGCAGCTCCTTAAAGAATTCTCTCAACATTAGCGAACAAAGCTTCGCGGGTATATTGGTGGTTTTAGGAAGGTGACATATGAACACTCAGGTTTGTGCACTACGTACAAAGCTGCGCGGAATGACGGTTTGTTTGATCGCATTACTGGCCTTTGCTGCGACATCATTGGGCCAAACACCGGCGTTTACGTTTCAAGGGCGCTTGACGGACAGCGCGTTGCCTGCGGGCGGGACCTATCAGATGCAGTTCACTGTGTATGATGCCGTATCGGGAGGGGCTGTGGTCGGATCGACGATCACGAATACATCGGTGACAGTAGCCAACGGAGCATTCACTGTTCAGCTCGACTATTCGCCGCAGACCCCATTCGCGAGCGGAGCCGACCGCTGGATCGAGATCGCGGTCAAAAAGCCGGCTGAGGGATCATTTACGACAATGACACCGAGACAAATGGTAACGACATCTCCCTACGCGACCAAGAGCCTTAGCTCTGCGGATTCGGACAGCCTCGGCGGCCTTGCGGCGAACACTTACCTCCAAACCAACGGCAACGGCTCCGCATTGACCAACCTCAACGGTGCAAGTATCACGAGCAACACCGTACCAGCAGCCGCACTCGCGGCGGATGTCTTCCCAAACCAGCAAAACCTAAAGCTGCTCGGCCAGCGTCGCTGGGATCTGCTCGGGCAGCGGGTGACTGTTGGCACGTCTCCCCAAGATGTCACGTTTGACGGCGCAAATATCTGGGTGACGAATCAAGGCAGCAACAATTTGACCAAGCTGCGTGCAAGCGACGGCGCGGTTCAGGGGACGTTTGCGGTGGGCTCGAATCCCTACGGAATCGCATTTGACGGAGCAAATATCTGGGTTGCGAATCAAGGCGGCAACAATGTGACAAAACTTCGTGCGAGCGACGGCGTTGTTCAAGGGACGTTTACAGTCGGCAATTTGCCCTTCGGCGTCGCTTTTGATGGCGCAAATATCTGGGTGTCGAATGCGATCGGCAACAGCGTAACAAAACTGCGTGCAAGCGATGGCGCCCTTCTTGGGACTTTTGCGGTTGGCACTGGTCCCAATGGAGTTGCTTTTGACGGTGCAAATATCTGGGTAACAAATACGTTCTCTAACAATGTAACAAAGCTGCGGGCAAGCGACGGTGCGGTTCTTGGGACGTTTGCGGTCGGCTCTAATCCTCAGGGGGTAGCGTTTGACGGTGCTAATATCTGGGTGGCGAATGGCAGTAGCGACAATGTGACAAAGCTGCGCGGCAGCGATGGCGCTCTTCAAGGTACGTTTGCGGTCGGCGATAATCCCGAGGGCGTTGCTTTTGACGGTGCAAATATCTGGGTGGGAAACAGTAGCAGCAATAACCTGACAAAACTGCGAGCAACCGATGGCTTAATTCTCGGGACGTTTGCGGTCGGCTCTAATCCCCACGGAGTCGGGTTCGACGGCGCAAATATGTGGGTGGCGAATGGCGTCAGCAACAATGTCATAAAACTGCCGATCTTCAAATGATGTGTCACCCGGATGACTTCCCGATCGAATAAAGTTCTGGGAACAACAATGCCTGGAGCAATGATCCGGACCGCAACTCGATTAGCAACATGCCGCCGAAGCAGTGAACCGAAAAAGGAGAATTGACGATGTACAAAACAGCTAAAATAAAGGAAAGTTTCGCAATAGCTGCCATGCTGACGATCATTTGTTGGAATGTCAATGCCCAGATCGCTACGGGCGGGACGTACGCACTCGAGCAGTCCGTGATCGCCAACGGCGGCGGGAACAGTACGGCGGGCAACTATGCCGTCGAAAGCACGGCCGGACAATCGGCAGCCGGAACTAACGGCTCGGGCGGGATGTATTCGCTGCGTGGCGGATTCTGGAATCCTCTGCCAGGGCCGACGGCGGCAAATGTGACGATCAGCGGCCGTGTCCTCCGCAACGACGGCATCGGAATCCGAAACGTCCGCGTCACCATCACCGGAAACTCATTGACATCGCCGCGTACGGCGTTGACATCGAGCTTCGGCCATTTCACATTTGACGAGATCGAGGCCGGCCAGTCTTACGTCATCTCCGTTACGAGCAAGCGATACGGCTTTGCCCAGCCTGGTCAGATCATCTCAGTCACGGACAATGTGACCGACCTGTTGTTCACCTCGACGTGGCAGAATTGACGTGACTCTTCGACTTTAAACTTTGAACTTTGAACTTTGAACTTTGAACTCTTAGACTAAGAGCGTGCAGAGCATACTCGCTGAAAAACCGAAGTTCGATGAAAAACTGATCTCGTTGTCACGCGAAGCCGACTTGTTCGAAGGCTATAGCGCCGGGCACTCGGTGCGGATCGCCGAGATCGTCGATTCGCTCGGCCTGGTCTTCAATTTCGAACCGCACGACCGACTGCTTCTCCAGCAGGCCGCTCTCGTCCGCAACGTCGGCGAGATGCAAATGAACCGTGACTATATTCGTTCGGGAAGCGTTCTCAGCCCCGAAGAACGCCTCGACCTCGAACGCCATCCGGTCATCGGCGAACAAGCCGCCGCAAAAATGGGACTTTCACGCGGAGTCCAGCTCATTGTCCGATGGCACCATGAATGGTGGAACGGCTCGGGTTACCCTGACGGCCTCGAAGGCGAACAGATCCCGCTCGCCGCCCGCATTCTCCGCGTCGCCGACACATATTCAGCTCTTGTAGCCGACCGCCCGTTTCGCGGTGCTTTAACTGACGAAAACGCCCGCAAATATCTTATCGAATGGGCCGCCATCGAATTCGACCCGACAGTGGTCAAGGCTTTCCTTGCTCTTCCGGCCGCTGTCGAAACAGTTGCCGAGGTTGAAACTTATGCACGCTCATCCTAAGAATTCACCAAAAAGCTGGCTCGCGTTTGAGCTGAATGTACTCAGGCGGATGAAGTTTGAATCCGCGGCTCTGCCGTTCACGCCTGATCCGGCCATCGGTGCATACCTAAAGCGTTGGAATGTGCGAGTGGCGGCCAACGATCCGCTGCAGTCGGCGTGGACGCGAAGCGTTGCTCAAATTCTGAACACAGGCGACAAATTGTCCTCGGACGAGGTCAATGTGGTGCTGGAGGATGCCTACGTGCCGGGCTGGCGATTGCAGAATCAGGCTCTGACCACATGGTTTTCCGAAACTGATGCTTGGTGGTTCGATAATGTAAGGCGCAATATCGACAAGCTTTCAACGCCGGTCGCACGTGCTATCGCTTCGTCGATCGCTATGGCCGCCGGGCAATATGTGATGTCGTTTACAGATGACACCCGTGAATTCCGTCAGCCACTCTCCAACGTCTATCGCCGCCTTTGGTCGATCGAGCCTGAGCCATTCAATAACGGCAGCAACAACACCGTTCACAACAAACTCGCTGATGAATTTGTTGTGGAGAGTTTCACTGACCTCTTGTTCTTGCGGCTTCCGGCCGCACATGTGACCGGCTTGCGGTCAAATCTTGGACGAAATGCGTGGCGCGA
Organism: Acidobacteriota bacterium; assembly: GCA_016713675.1. NCBI lineage: Bacteria > Pseudomonadati > Acidobacteriota > Acidobacteriota bacterium. Next base: position 2,045,406 of record JADJOS010000001.1, on the reverse strand, counting down.
GGAATGGCTTCGCGGAGGCAGTGATTTCTGGGACGATCTCGAATCTGCTCATTCCGGTCGTTTAGGAACTGCAACCGAGACGAAATCGCAATACCTGAGGCTTCTCGACGAAATGCTCAAAAAGGCATCGCACATCAAACACTGGGCCGTCGCCCACGTCGAGGCCGGCTTCATCACGACCCAAGACATCGTCGATACAATATCCAGGATCCGTCGCGTTGATACGGTATACACCAAAGATTTTTCCGAATTAACGGGCACAAAAGCAGTGATCATCACTGCCTGAGTCTGAACCGCCCGCTTACGCTTGCGGTTCAGATTTCCTTTCCCTCACAAACCAAACTACGCCCGCAGCTGCCGACAATATCCCCGATATCACGACTAGCGTTTGCGGAGTGATGAAATACATCGCTTCGGCAGCAGCGTAGCTCATCAGGCCGAAGACAGTCATTTCGGCACCGCGATCGAGCGTCGAAATGCGTCCGCGAATGTGGTCGGGCAGGCTCCGTTGGAACATCGTCTCCTGCACAGCATATTCCACGCCGACGATCGCCCTCGATACAAATACCACCAGCGATAACATAAGCAGTGATGGCACGAACGCCCCGAGTGCGAATAATAACCCGTGAATGATCAGCGTCCAGCCAATAAATCCGTAATTACGTTCTTTTCGGTCAAGATATATTGACGTGCGGTGCGCGATAAGCATCCCAAATGTCAGCCCAAATCCCGTAGCCGTCCATAAAATCGCCACGGCAATGTCCGGATTCCAGCCTTCAATGACGGCGAAATGAACGCCGCCGAGCCTCTCGTAAATTATATTGATCGCCCCACCGCCGGTGGCCCAGATGACGTTCATTATTAAGATCGTCAAGGCGAAACGGTTTGTAAGCGTGTAATGAAACCCTTCGCGAAGCTCCGTCATAAACGACGGCCGGTCACCTCTCGACGCCATGTGCTTTGCCGTTTGTGCATCGCGCGTGGCCTCCTCCGGGATAAGCCAAACGGTATAAGCAGAGATAAGAAATGATGCAGCGTTGATCAGGAACGCCGCCTGATATCCGAACATCGCCGCCGCCCAGCCGCCAAGTGCCGAACCGATCGCCATCAATAAGAACCGTGTTGAGAACAACAACGCCGTACCAGCGAGCAAGCCTTCTTTCCCTGTGAGATTAGGAGCCGCCGCATTTTTCGCACCGTCGAAAAACGCTCCGGCCGTGTGCAGCACCACAGTCGCGACGTACGCTATCCACAGATCGTTGGCGTCCGTCACAAGCAGGAATAAAAGAGCGACAAAAGCACGTATCAGATCGGTCGCGATCATCACCGTCCGACGCGAAAACCTGTCAACAAAAGTCCCTGCGATCGGCGACATCAGCGCAAATGGCAGCAGACGTGCAAGAAAGAAAAGACCCGCCGCCATTGGCGAAGCCCCCGAAACCATGCGCACCAATCCCAACCCGGCAATAAAATTGAACCAGTTCCCAAGCTCCGATATAAACTGCCCGGCCAGCAAATTGCGAAAATTCCGATTCCCGCCGATCAACTGTCCATACGTCAGCGACACCATCTAGATAGAATAAACTCTCGCGGTTCGTTTGTCAGAACCGAGAGTGTGGCGACCGGGTTCTTGCCACCATCCTCTCGAATTCAGTTGACCAATACACACCTTTGAATTAGGCAACGGCTATTAGCTTCTCGGAAATCCACTAAAAACGGACGGTTACCCCAGCCTGAATCAGTCTGGGACTCGAGGGTAGAATGCCGCGGGAACGGTCGACAATAAATGTACGGTCGAAGAGATTCTTTCCGGTTACGAACAGGGTCGATCTCCACTTTTCGATCCGGTAGTTGACCGTGGCATTCCAATAGGTCTGGGCGGCGATTGCACCACGTTGACCGTTTGCGGTCGGATTGATAGTATTCAGGTCGTCCGAGAATTGTCTGTCCATATAAACATTCTCTACAAAAGCATTGAATCCCTTCGGATGCGAATAACCGAAGTTGGTCGTCAAGAGCTTCTCAGGCGAATAGGGAAGTCGATTTCCGGTTACCGACATTGCTGCCGCAACCGAGCTAAATCTCACCCCACGGAATTCTGCTATCGGAAGCCAAGTTAAGGCAGTTAGAACATAAAAATTATGGGCTGATCCCAGGACGGCTCCCGAGTCGATCTGGGCGACGAACTCCATTCCTTGCTGAAGCGTTCGCCCACCATTCGTCAACGTCGCTCCAACACCTCCGGCCAGGCTGGCCGGCACTATCTGGTTCTCATAATCCATACGAAAGAACGTGCTTTCTAACCGAATACCGCGAAACGGCAGTGTCCGGACACCAAATTCGTAGTTCCAACTCAACTCAGGATCGAGTTCGATGACGCCTCCCGTATTGGATATGATGTCCTCATTTCGCGGCGGCGAGAAGCCTCGATGCACACCGGCAAAGACCGTCGTCCGCGGCAGCCCGGAGTAGGCGATGCCAATACCCGGTATGAAAGCTCCGACAGAGGTTTTGCCGACTCCTGACGGAATCATAAGTAGGTTGCTGCGTTCAATATCGATTTTCTCGAATCTTATTCCGGGCGTGACGGCCAAGTCACCTAACACGAACCGATTCTGAACAAATCCGGAATACGCAAACGTTTTTCGTTTATTATTCTCGCTCACAACACCATCGCGGCTTGTCGGCAGTTCTCCATTCTTCTGAATCCGATCCTGACTTTCCCAGTGCACCCGCACGCCGGTCTGCAACTCACCACGAAAGGCGGATCCCGCGTCATAGTTCAGGGTAAACCTCGGCGAGATCCCATAAGTCCCGTATTCGCGAAGGCGGCCCTCATTCCCGCATGTTGTGTTTAGGTCATTCAAATTCAGACAATCGGGATCCACATTAAGCCGATTGGGACGCTGTCCGGAGTTCGATGATTGACGCCACCAATGACGTTTGAAGAAGTTCGCATACCCGCTGGTTATCAAAGTTGCTCTCGATGACAAAACTGACGCATGCGAGACCGAAGTGCCGAAACGATCGCCGTAAAAGAAATCGTTTTTGAATATGTTTCCACGCCGATCTGCGGCGAATTCCGCCTCGGTCAGGCCGGAATAGGTCACGTTCGAATTCTCGCCGTAATAGCTGAACTTAAAGGTGAGCGAATTCCGCTGGTTGATCATCTGAACTACCTTTGTCGAAAGGTCATTTAGCTTAGAGTTAATAAATGGTCTTGAGCCGTCTCCCCGCTTGCGTGCGAAGCTTGCGACGATCCCGGTCTTTCCGACTGTTCCGCTGCCAAGAAAGCTGCCGTTGAAAAAACTTCGATTCCCTCCGGTCAGCCTTAGCGTAAAAGTGGGCTTTTCGGTCGGGTTCGGTGTCAGGTAGTTGATCACGCCGCCAACGGTCTGCGGGCCGTACGCGATCTGGCCGGATCCCTTTAGCACCTCGATCGATTCAAACCGCTCGATCGGCGGATGATAATACGATGCATTATCGCCGTACGGAGCGTAGGATACGGGCAAGCCATCCTCGAGTAGTAAAACCTTGCTTGAACGCGTCGGGTTAAGCCCGCGAATTCCAATGTTCGGCCTCAATCCGAATCCCTCTTCATCGCGAATATTGACGCCGGATACTCTACGAAGAGCCTCAGAAAAATTGAAGAAACGTGCATTTGCCAGCGTTTCGCGGTCTATTCTTTCAATGGATCCCGGGACTTCATCCAGACTCTCGCGCGAACCTGCTAGGTAGCTCGATGTCACAGACACGTCGGCCGCTAGAGGCATAGGAGACACTATTAACTGGAGCGGACCCAGCTCATTGGGGTTAAACACCTTATATGTGTCAGCAAACGACTCTGCCTTGACCAAAATGGCGTAGGACGACGATGCCGACGCAGCGAAGGAGAATTTACCCGCTTGATCTGTCGAGGTACGCAACTCTTCTGCGTTTGGTTTTCTACTCAAATGGATGACTGCTCCGGCCACTGCGTGTCCATTAATATCCACAACCTGGCCAGAGATCACGCGATCCTGCTGACCAAAAATGGTAACCGCAAAAGCAACAAATAAAATAGAAATGACTGCGAACGACGTTCCTCGTCGACGGACGCCTGGGATAACTCTCATAAGAACAACCACCTTATTGAAATTGACTTTCAATTTCGGAAGTTTATCAGCCCGCGATTCCGGTGTCAAAAACGGACCCTCATTTTCTTGTTCGGATCTTATTCGATAGCGCAGAGAAAGGCCGCCTTTTCAGACGGCCTCAATAGCTTATTTTGATTTGGCTCTACCTCCCGCTAAAATTCGGTGGGCGTTTTTCGAAAAATGCTGCGACGCCTTCTTTGAAATCGTCAGACTTCCCCGATTCGATCTGGCATTCGTGTTCGAGGGCAAGTTGGTCGTTGAGGCTATTTGAGAACGAAGCGTTGAGCATTCGTTTGATGCGTCCGACCGAACCTGTTGGAGCTTTCGAGAGCTTTTCGGCAAACATTGCGGCAGTTACCGCGAGATCATCGACGGGCACGACACGGTTGATCATTCCGATCTGGAGAGCTCTTTCTGCTGTGACGGTTTCCCCGGTCATAAACAACTCTGCAGCGAATTTTTCACCGATCGCTCGCGGCAGGAAGTAGGTGCCGCCGCAATCAGGCGAGAGACCGATCCTGACGAAAGCTTCATTGAAGGTCGCGTTGTCAGCTGCGACGACGAGGTCGCATGCCAGCGCAAAATTAGTTCCCGCACCGGCACAGACGCCGTTAACTGAGGCGATGAACGGTATCGGCGTTTCGCGGATCAATTTGATAACATCGTGCAAAGCAGCGAGCGGATCTTCGAGAAACGCCTCGATCCTACCTTCTCGCTTCCACATTGACTGCATCTCACGCAGGTCGCCGCCGGAACAAAATGCCCGGCCATTTCCCGTGAGCACGACCGCACGAGCATCATCATTGATCGCTTGCCTGATCGCCGCACCAAGATCGAGCGTCAATTGCAGTGACAAAGCATTCAACGCCTCGGGCCGGTTCATTGCAACGGTCGCTACCGTGCCATCGAGAGAATAGACAACTGTTTCTAATTCCATATGAACTACTCCGCCGCAAAAAGACAAACTAAGCACAGAACGAATCACCTTTCCGACTCTGTGAAGTTTATGCCTTTTCGCACCAAATTAATTTATGCATGCCTAGCCCGCGAGCGGCTGGCTTGATGACAGTCCTTACACAGGACCGAGCGGCCTACCTTTGGTTGGAACGGCACCGTATCGTGCTTCCCGCAGTTGTCACAGACGATCTCAAAACGCGTAGAGGCATCCTCGCGAATCGCCGCTTTTTTCGAACGGCACTTTGAGCAACGCTGCGGCGGCATCATATTCCGCTGGTAAAACAGCTCCTGCTCCTTCTCAGTAAAGAGAAAGATCTCGCGGCATTGTACACAAGGTATTTCGGTATCGGGCATCGTTGGCACTTCCTGAAGATCAGATTTGGGTTTGTACAGCAAGTCTAACACATGGCCGGTTAGCGGCTCAGTTCGGCGATGTGGTTTTTGACCGTCTGCCCGAGCGTGTCTAAATTGTATCCACCCTCGAGACAAGATACGACACGGCCGCCGCAAACATCATCTGCCCATTGCATCACCGAACGCGTCATCGACCCAAAATCGGGATCCGCCAAACGCAATTGACCAAGCGGATCGGTCAAATGAGCATCAAACCCGGCCGAAATTATGATAAGGTCGGGCTTGAATTTTGACGAGATGTCCTCTAAAGCTCCCTCGAACATACGTGTTTGCTCGCCAGCGATCGTATTAGCCTTCACCGGAATGTTCATAGTCTTGCCGAGCCCTCGACCAAAACCGGTTTCGCCTTTAGCACCTGTTCCCGGATACCACGGATATTGGTGCATTGAGAAAAAATAGACGCTCGGGTCATCATAGAAAATTCCCTGCGTGCCATTGCCGTGGTGTACATCCCAATCCAGAATCGCGACATTGTCGATCTCTTTGTAATTGTTTTGGGCGTATCGTGCCGCGACCGCGACATTATTGAATATGCAAAACCCCATCGCGTTCTCTGCCGAAGCGTGATGGCCCGGCGGACGTACCGCGACAAACGCATTTCGAGCATCGGTCTGCATCACGGCATCGACACCGGCGATCGCTCCTCCCGCAGCGAACATGGACGCCTCAAATGATGTCATCGAGATCACCGTATCGGGATCCAAACGCTCCACGCCGTGTTCAAATGCACCTTCGACACGCTTATAATGCTGCACCGTATGAGCCGCCTGGATCAGCCCTTTCGAAGCCTTTTCCGGAATGATCTCGTCGAGGCTCTGCCAAAATTCCGGATCTTCCTTCAATGCATCCATCACCGCGTCATACCGAAGTGAGGTCTCCGGATGGCCGACACCAGTATTGTGTTTTTGGTAGATCGGATGGTGAACAATTGCGGTTTTCATACTAATATTTAGCCACAGATTAACACATATGATCTTGTGAAGTGCTGATCGTCAGCCACTTTTCATCCGTACATATTTGTGGTGCCATCACCCTTTCTGTCGAACATTGGTTCGATGTTATAGTTCAAATAATATGCCGGACATTCAAATAATTCGAGCTATCGATTCGCACACCGGCGGCGAACCGACACGCGTTGTCATTGATGGCTTTCCCGATCTTGGCGACGGGACGATGACCGATCGACTTGAGAACTTTCGAAGCGACCATGACAAGCTGCGTTCCGCTATAGTTCGCGAGCCACGGGGCCACGAGGCTGTAGTCGGAGCCTTATTATGCGCACCGGTCGATCGAGAAGCGGCAGCCGGTGTTATTTTCTTTAACAATGTCGGCTATCTCGGTATGTGCGGCCACGGTACTATCGGGCTTGTCAAAACACTCGAATACATGGGCCAGATCTCGACCGGTACGCACAAGATCGAAACGCCGGTCGGCACTATCGAAACAGCCTTAGACAGTAACGGCCTGGTAACTATCACGAACGTACCTAGCTACAGGCATTCACAAGATGTTGCTGTCGATGTAGACGGTTACGGGACCGTGTTCGGCGATATCGCTTATGGCGGCAACTGGTTCTTCCTGATCGAGAAGCATTGGCTGGACTTGGAACTAAACGAACTTGCAGAGCTATCGAAATTTTCATCGGCCGTTCGCGAGGCCTTACTAAAGAATGGCATTACCGGCAAAAACGGTGCTGAGATCGACCACATCGAACTCTTTTCGCCTACGCCAAACGCTGACAGCCGCAATTTTGTGCTTTGCCCGGGCATCGAGTATGACCGCAGTCCTTGCGGCACCGGAACGAGTGCCAAACTTGCTTGCCTCTACGCTGACGGTAAACTCAAGATGGGCGAAATTTGGCGTCAGGAAAGCATTATCGGCAGCATTTTTGAGGGCTCCGTGAATGTTGCGGACGGCAAAATAATTCCGTCGATCCGCGGTTCGGCATTCGTAACGGCCGAGATCGAACTTATCCTGAACGAGGCTGACCCTTTTTGTTACGGCATCGGAACAAAATGACATATGATGTTGCGATCATCGGCGGCGGCATCATAGGAGCAGCATGTGCTGCAAGTCTTTCGGCTGCGGGCTTGAGTGTAGTGATCATTGAGTCGACCGGGATCGCCTCGGGCTCGACTTCGGCCGGTATGGGCCACATTGTGGTCATGGATGACTCTACGGCTCAACTTGCGTTGACGCAATATTCGCAGAGATTGTGGAACAGCCTCGCACCCGAACTGCCAAAACTAAGCGAATTCGACAATTGCGGGACGATATGGATCGCAGCCGATGACGAAGAGATGCGGGAGGTTCATCGAAAGAATATCCTTTACAGCTCTCATGGCGTCGCTTCGGAGATACTCGACGAACAGTCTCTTGCCCAGGCCGAACCCAATCTTCGCAACGGCCTCACGGGTGGCCTTTTGGTACGCGGTGACAGCGTTGTTTACCAGCTATTTGCGACTCGATATTTGATCGATAAAGCTAAGCGTAGGGGTGCGGTTTTGAATATTGGAACAAAAGCCGTTGAGATTAGAGAGGGCGGCGTTACACTTGCGGATGGCTCACAAACTGCCGCGGGACGTATTGTCAACGCCGCAGGTGCGGACGCTGCCGAACTTTCCCCCGAACTCAAGATCGCCAAACGAAAAGGCCATCTCGCTATTACAGAACGCTATCAGGCTTTTGCCCGGCACCAACTGATCGAACTCGGTTATCTCAAGTCGGCACACGGTAACGAAGCCGATTCCGTCGCTTTCAACGTCCAACCAAGAAGCACGGGCCAGGTCTTACTCGGCTCGTCGCGGCAAAACGGTGCCGAGGACAGCGAGATCGATTACGCAATATTGCGTCGAATGACTTCGAGGGCGTTTGAATACATGCCGAAACTGCGAGAGCTTTCGATAACACGTGTTTGGACCGGCTTTCGCCCCGCGACACCGGACAATCTGCCCTTTATAGGCATGCTGCCAGGCCGTGAGAATGTTTATGTTGCCGCCGGACACGAGGGGCTCGGCATTACGACATCGCTCGGCACCGCAGAATTGATCGCCGACGCAATTCTCGGACGGCCATCCGCAATTCCTGTCGAACCATATTCACCTTCGAGGAGTTTCGACGAACATTGATCACGCTTAACGTCAACAAAAATGAAGTAATCGTTGAGGATGGATGCACGGTCGCCGCCGCAGTATTTGCCGCCGGATGCGATGGTTTTCATCGATCGGTTAGTGGTGAAGTTCGCGGGCCGCTTTGTGGAATGGGCGTTTGTTTCGAATGCCGCGTAACGATCGACGGCATCCGACTCAGTCGAAGCTGCAATATACTCGCCGCCGATGGAATGGAGGTCATGACGGATGAGTAGATTGGCAACTGACATCCTGATCGTCGGCGGCGGCCCGGCCGGCCTTGCGGCTGCCGCCGCTGCATCGGAAACTGCAGGTAAATGCATTACCGTCGTCGATGACAATCCGAACCTCGGCGGCCAGATATGGAAAGCCTCGCTCGGCAGATTCAGGTCGGCTGAAGCCCGAAATCTGATCGACGCGTTATCAACGGGCAAGGTCCACATCGTCAACCATGCTCAGGTTTTTGGCTCGCTGAACACCTGCACCTTGCTCGCTGAAACGCCCGAAGGTTCACTCGAATTGGAATTTGAGAAACTAATAATCGCAACCGGAGCCCGAGAAATGTTCCTTCCGTTCAGCGGTTGGACCTTGCCGAACGTCTGCGGTGCCGGAGGACTCCAGGCTCTCGTAAAAGGCGGGCTTAAGATCGAAAATAGACGCGTCGTCGTCGCCGGCACCGGAGCGTTGCTGCTCGTGGTTGCCGAATTTCTAAAAACGAAAGGAGCAAATGTTGTCGCGATCGCCGAGCAGGCTCCGGTTGCCAAGATCAACAGATTTGCTCTCGGACTTTGGCGTTCGCCGACCAAGATCCTTCAGGCCATCGATCTGAAACGAAAACTGTTCGACATTCCATATCTGACCGATTGCTGGGTAAAGTCGGCTGGCGGCGAATCCAACCTGACGACTGTCGAACTAACTCGTCGAGGCAAAAACTGGACGGTCGAATGCGATTATTTAGCCTGTGGCTTTCATCTTGTGCCAAACACGGAGCTCGCCGCGGTTCTTGGCTGCAGAATCGAAGAAGGCTTTGTATCAGTCAACGAATATCAAGAGACCTCGATCGAGAACATATTTTGTGCAGGCGAACCGACCGGGATCGGCGGGGTCGAGGCATCTTTGATCGAGGGAAAGATCGCGGGCTTAACGGCCTGTGGCGAAACCGAAAAGGCCAGTCGTTTGTTTACTCGACGTGGAAAGGCTCGCCGATTTGGCGATACGCTGAATAAGACGTTTGCATTGAGGGAAGAACTCAAATTGCTTCCCAATGCTGATACGATCGTTTGCCGCTGTGAAGATATCGATTACGGCCGTTTGACGGAGTTTTCCAATTTTCGCGATGCCAAACTGCAAACACGATGCGGAATGGGACCGTGTCAGGGCCGTATCTGCGGGACGGCAACAAATTTTTTGTTCGGCTGGAAGCCAGGCTCCGTGCGGCCGCCGATATTTCCGGTTAAAATGGAGAACCTATGACTATGAATTGGACGGGTGTCATGCCCGCGATCACCACATGTTTTGACGAGAACCTGGATATCGACCACGACTTCACAGCAAAGCACGTCAGATGGCTTGTCGATAACGGCTGCACGGGCATCGTGACCAACGGCAGTCTAGGCGAAGGCGGGACACTTTCTATCAGCGAAAAGATCGCGTTATGGAAAACCTGTGTCGACGCTGTCGGCGATCGGGTGCCCATAGTTGCGGCGATCGCCTCGATGACGACCTCCGATGCATGTGCTCAGGCCGTCGAAGCCGAATCAGCGGGCTGTTCGGGACTCATGGTCCTACCGCCGTATGTGTATCGCGGCGATTGGCGAGAGATGAAACAGCACATCGTTTCGGTCTGCCGTGCAACGCCGCTTTCGTGCATGCTCTACAACAATCCTGTCGCATACGGTACTGACTTTTTGCCCGAACACGTCGCCGAACTTGCGGCAGAATTGCCAAATCTCCACGCAGTAAAAGAATCGAGTACTGACGTCCGACGCATAACCGCGGTCAGGGCTCTGATCGGTGATCGGTTAAAGGTATTTGTCGGAGTCGATGATTGCATTGTCGAAGGCATCAACGCCGGAGCGACCGGTTGGATCGCGGGACTCGTTAGTGCATTTCCAAAGGAATCGGTCGATCTTTATCGTTCGGCAATGAACGGTGACAACGAAAGTGCCCGCGTGATCTACGAATGGTTCCTGCCGCTGCTAAGGCTGGACACGGTGCCGAAGTTCGTTCAGCTTATCAAACTCGTTCAGGAAAAGGTCGGCTGGGGCTCTGCCCGCGTTCGTCCGCCGCGGTTAGAACTCGTCGGCGAAGAGCTCGCGGAAACATTAAAGATCATCGACACAGCCATCGCAACTCGGCCTTAGGCACATATGAACCACGAACTTACCGGCCTCTCGATCATTGGCTCAAGCCGCGGAAAATCTGACGGCAGTACTTTCCACGCATTCGATCCGCACACTGGATCTGCTGTCGAACCTTCGTTTTACTCGGCGTCCATTTCTGAACTTGAATATGCCGCAGAACTTGCCGAGATGGCTCGCATTCCGTTCGGCAACTCTTCGGGATTGGAACGTGCCGAATTCCTTCGGGCGATCGCTGACAATATCGAGGCACTCGGCGAGACACTTATCGAGCGAGCATCACTCGAAACCGGTCTTCCGAATGCCCGTTTTTTTGGCGAACGAGGACGGACGTGCGGCCAACTCCGAATGTTCGCAGACCTTTTAGACGAAGGTTCTTGGGTCGATGCCCGTGTCGATCACGCAATTCCGGATCGACAGCCGATCCCCAAACCGGACATCCGCTCGATGCTTCGCCCGCTGGGTCCGGTTGCTGTTTTTTGTGCGAGCAACTTCCCTCTCGCGTATTCAGTGGCCGGCGGCGATACGGCATCGGCACTCGCTGCGGGGTGTCCGGTGATAGTGAACGCCCATATTGCCCATCCGGGCACCGCCGAACTTGTCGGGGCCGCGATCGCAAAAGCCGTTAAAGACCGCTCAATGCCCGAAGGCGTTTTCAGCCTGTTGTTTTCCGATGGTTATGAGGTCGGCCAGGCTCTTGTCAAGCATCAAGCAATCAAGGCCGTCGGATTTACCGGTTCCCGGCGCGGCGGACGTGCACTAATGGATATCGCCGCTGCCCGGCCTGAGCCGATCCCGGTTTATACCGAAATGAGTTCCGTCAACCCTACGTTCTTCCTGCCAAGTGCAATTCGCGAACGCAACAAAGCACTCGTCGACGGTCTGCATGCATCGGTTACCGGCGGCGTTGGTCAATTTTGCACAAAGCCGGGGTTGGTCTTTTTGCCCGAGACCGCCGATACGCAAACCTTTATCTCAAATTTCCAAACTCAGATATCAAATACTCCGCCTGCTCCTCTCTTAACTGATGGAATACGAAAAAGCTACAATGATGCGAGTGAGGTTCGTAGGAATCAGGTCAATGACTTTTCGGCAAACATGGAATCGGCTCTAGACGGCTTTTCTGTTAATCCATCTGTTTTTGAAACAACCGCGAAAGAATTTCTGAATCAACCCGAACTTAGCGATGAGATATTCGGCCCGACGACCCTTTTGATCAAATCGCAAGACAAAGAAGATCTGTTGGCGATCGCTCGCTCACTCGAAGGCCAACTTACCGCATCTATCCACGGCAGCGACGAAGATCTTGTCGAATACGCCGACCTGCTCGCGATCCTCGAAACAAAGGTCGGGCGTCTGATATTCAACGGCTTTTCGACCGGCGTCGAGGTTTGCCCATCGATGGTCCACGGAGGGCCATATCCGGCGACGTCTGATTCACGCTCGACCGCGGTTGGTTCGCGTGCCATCACGCGGTTTTCCAGATTGGTCTGTTTTCAAAACTTCCCGGACGGTGCACTTCCCGACGAATTGAAAGAGCACAATCCTCTCGGTATCTGGCGAATGACCGACGGCGAATTTCAACGGTGACGACGCCTATTCAGATTCGAAACCCGAGAGTTTTAGAACAAAATCAGGCACGGTCGGTTCGTCCGACAAGACATTACCCTTGCCGCGTCCGAGCGCCCAGCGATGCAGCCATGAGATGCCTGCTCCGCCAATGAAAGTGTCGGGGAGTTTGTAGGCGTCATCTTTGAGAGCCGTTTCAAGATCGATAAACTTATAACCACGCCGCACGAACATCACCGCCAAGTCGTCAAAATAGTCAGAATTGATGAAATTCGCGTGTATAAGCAGCGTCTGCGACACTTCCCGGCCAAACAGCTTCACAGATTGCCTTTCCCAATAATCGAGCTTCGCTTCCATATACGGAACATAAGCGTCGCCGACCTGCTTCATCAACTTTTTATCTTTACGGTCATACGCGATATCGTACGCCCTCGAGAAGATGTAATCGGCGTTGTCAAACGTGATCGGAGCCACCGTATAACCGTGTTCCAAAAGAAAAGCATCGAACTTTTCTTTGATCTCCATTGTCCGCCCGGTCTGTAAGAACGGATGCCGAAAATACCGCATCTCGCGGCCCTTTGATCTTAACAAGTCCTTTGTTATCGTCTCGCCCTTAAGCAAGTCGGCCTCGTATTCGGCAAGTTCGATCCTGTTCAGGCTTGGATGCGAGAATGTGTGATTGCCTAGTTCCAGACCGGCATCGATCCATTGACGCAAAAGGTCGATCTGCTTTTCGTCGCGTTTGTCCTTGGCGTAGAGTTTGTTCTCGTTGACGAAACCGATCGCCGGAACCTTGGCTTTCTTAATGTGCCCGAGCAGCTTCTTAGTGATCTGTCGGCGATTCTTAAGATCGCCGCGGGTCGAGACTACCGGCAGATCGTCGATCGTCACAGCAACCGTCTGCAGCTGTGCTTGTGCCGCAACGGCCAGCGATGTAAGTAATAGAAGTAATACGGCTTTCATCACTTTGCAAAGACACTCTCAAAATCGGCAAATCCCTTAAACTCCAGAGCATTACCGCTCGGGTCGAGAAAGAACATCGTCGCCTGTTCGCCGACCTCGCCCGCGAAACGGATCTTCGGCTCGATGATAAACTTCACGCCCTTTTTTGTTAGTCTATCTGCAAGCTTCCTCCAGTCATCCATTTGCAGCACGATCCCAAAATGCGGCACCGGCACATTGTCGGCGTCAACATGATTGCTCACTTTGACACCGGCTGATCCCGGTGCAAGGTGCGTCACGATCTGGTGACCGTAGAGGTCAAAATCGATCCAGCGTTCACTGCTGCGGCCTTCGGGGCATTCCAAAACTCCGCCGTAAAACTCGCGTGCAGCGTCGAGATCGTGAACCGGGAATGCGAGATGAAATAGATTTTTCATTATTTATGCTAACCTTTTTCTAATGTCGGAAAACGTCAAGAAATTCATCGCTGCACTTGCAGCAAGCCTTGAAAACAGCACATTTGTTAAGCTTACACTCGGCAATTATAAGGGCGTCGACAAGCATCTGCAAAAGCTGCTTGTGCGGCTCGTGAACACCAAAAAAGGCACGCGGCTTTTCTTTCTTTATCGAGGCGACACGCGTGACACCGCCAAGAACTTTGACCACAAGACCGGCGTCGCCCTGATCGGCGAGGCACTCGAAACCGGTTTTCACAGCGGACATCTTTTTACGACCGCGAACGACTATCAGCTCGACATTGGCAAAAAAGGTAAATCTCGGTTAAACATAGCACAACCAACATTTAAGACCGCTCCGCCGCTCGAACATGACCGCGAAAAGGCCGCTCAGATCGACCCGAACAGTTCGTATCTAAAGCTCCTCGGCATCTCCGACGATACGGGCCGAGTCCGCGACCGCGAGCAGAATAAATGGCGGCAGATCAACAAATTTGTCGAGGTCCTAGCGAGCCTTGTCGATAAATCCGAGCTTAAAGAGCGAAAGCAACTACGCATCGTCGACATGGGCTCTGGCAAGGGCTACCTGACCTTTGCTGCGTACGATTATTTCAAGAATATCCGCGAGGTCGATGTTCAGATCACCGGCGTCGATACAAAACGCGAACTCGTCGATCTGTGCAACGGCATCGCCGCCGCGTCGCAATTCGACGGCCTCAACTTTGTTGTCGGCACCATTGGCGAATTCGATGTCGGCAGCGTCGATATTCTCATCGCCCTTCACGCCTGCAACACTGCTACGGACGACGCGATCTACAAAGGCATCACGGCCAATGCCGATCTCATCGTCATGGCCCCGTGCTGCCATCAGGAAATTCGCCCGCAAATAAAGCCGCCCGCGATGCTGCGCGACGTCCTAAAACACGGCGTCATGCTCGAACGCACAGCCGAGACCATTACGGACGGCCTGCGGTCGCTGCTTCTCGAACGCAGCGGATACGCAACCAAACTCTTCGAATTTGTCTCCACGGAGCACACGCCAAAGAACAACATGCTCGTCGGAACGCGTTTGAAAAAGCCGTTAGATCCTAAGCAGTTTGAGGACGAGATCGAGGCGATAAAAGATCACTTCGGCATCCGCGAACACCACCTCGAGAAAATCTTGAGGCTAGGAATTGAAACCACAGATTGAGACGGGTAAACACTGATTTTCCCTGTTTTATCTGCGGCTATCTGTGTTAACCTGTGGTTAATTTTTCCTATGCAATCAAAAGCAAAGTCACCCGAAGCATACATCGAAGGTCTACCTGAGGAGCGTCAGGCCGTGATCGCGGCGATGCGGGATGCGATAACACGAAACATCCCACCGGGCTTCGAGGAAGAAATGGGCTATGGCCATTTCGGATGGGTCGTGCCGCACCACGTTTATCCTCCGGGCTATCACTGCGACCCAAAGGCACCGCTGCCGTTTATCGGTATCGGCTCACAGAAGAACCACATCGCCCTATATCACATGGGCATCTACAGCGATCCGTCGCTGCTCGCGTGGTTTCAGTCCGAATGGCCCAAACACTCGGACCGAAAATTGGACATGGGCAAGTCGTGTATTCGGTTCAAAAAACCGGAGCACGTGCCGGTCGCACTGATCGGCGAACTTGCATCGAAAATGACTCCGTCCGAGTGGATCGATCTTTATGAAAAGAACATGAAACGCTGACGTATACCTTCCGATCGTAGGTGCCAAAAGGTGTCCCACTTGTCCCACAACTGTCCCACCCACTAGCGGGACGGGTAAACTATCGCATCTATTAGAGTTGCAGTATGTTTTTGTGCTTTTCCCACGATTTTTCAAAAAAAATAGGAAATTGCTGCAAAAACTGTAGTCCTTGCGAATAATATGTTTACAAGGATTTCGGGCGCCGCTAAAAATCGGGCGTTGATGTCACAGAATGTCACAAAGTTTCAAAGAACTTTAGGGGTTTCCGAAGGCCGATTCGTGAAAAACGGTCAAGGGAAACACACCTTTTACCTGACCATTTTATCATATCGTGTCAAATGCGGTCGCTTAATTTATGTATGCAACGGCATTGCACTTGACCAATCGCACTTCTGGCTCTATGATTAAGGATTGCGTCATTCACACGCATCGCTTATATACGGCGAAGGAAGTGATAATTATGAAACCAGAAATACACCCTAACTACACCGAAATCTCAGTGATCTGTGCCTGCGGCAGCACGTTTCAGACACGCTCGACGATGAAGGACGACCTCCACATCGAAATATGTTCGGCTTGCCATCCGTTCTTTACCGGTAAGCAGAAACTGGTCGACACGGCCGGACGCGTTGACCGCTTTAACAAGCGTTACGCCCGCGGTGCCGCTGAGGCTGCTAAATAATTGACAGCAATTACTGACAGATATTAGCTAATACAAACTGACGCCGACCTTTAGCGCCGTGTACTCAAGGTGTGTAACAACACACCCAAGGCAGGTGAAAAAAGGCCGGCGTTAGTTATTTATACAGATAGTATGGAAAAGGTCTTTGCGATCGACTGGCAGTCAATGTTCGTGCCGACCGAATCCATGCTCGAGATACTCATCCGCGGGACGATCATGTATCTCGCGATGTATCTTCTGCTTCGGATCTTCCGGCGTCAGTCGGGAGCGGTCGGGATCGCCGATCTATTAGTAATTGTCGTTATAGCCGACGCCGCTCAAAACGGAATGGCCGGCGATTCTAAATCGATCACCGAGGCGTTGATCTTGATAACGACGATCGTCCTGTGGGATTTTTTCTTTGATTGGCTCGGCTTTAAGTCGGTAATGGTCGGCAGAATACTCGAACCGAAACCACTGCTGATGATCGAGAACGGAAAGATCTTGAGGGAGAATCTTGAGAAAGAATTTATGACCGACGACGAGTTGATGAGCCAACTCAGACAGCAAGGACTCGAAAACGCCGATTCGGTCAAAAAATGTTATCTCGAAAGCAACGGCCACTTCAGTGTAATACTGGAGCCGAATAAACAAAAAGGCAACTAAAACGGGCATTTGACCGTCAATTAGACGTTATGAAAAATAGCTGGACAGCACGAAAACTCAAGTTCATCCACACCGTCTTTGCCCTCGAACGCGACCTCATCGTCGGCGGGCAGGCGGTGATGGAAGGCGTTATGATGCGAACTCCGTCAGCTTACGCGATCGCTTGCCGCCGCACTGACGGTTCGATCGTCACTACGGCTGAGAGTTTGCCGAAATGGAGCGATAAGTACAAATGGCTCAATACGCCGGTGCTGCGCGGCGGTGCGACGCTGATCCAATCGATGGCATTGGGCGTCAAGGCCCTGAATTTTTCGGCACGTATTTACGAAGAAGATCTCAAGGCTCAAGAAGAACTCGAAAAAGCCAAAGCCGGCGAAACTCAGACCGCATATGTTGACGGTACTGAGGATGAAAATTTTCTCAAGGCTCCGGTCAAGGTCGTGATGCCTGAAGAGACAAAGAAAAAATCGAACATGGGCCAATCGGCCGGTGCCGCCGGCTCGATCATTTTTGCCCTTGGATTTAACATTCTGCTGTTTATCGTTGCTCCGCTGGTTTTGACGAATGTGCTTTTCATCGGTCTCGGCTGGGCTGAGGCACCGGCATTGCTCGCTGATGCCGGCTGGCTCGAGACTATCAAGGCTTATGTTTGGAAAATAAAGCTCGATTCTTTCGGCACTTGGATCTCATTCAACCTGATCGATGGCCTGATCCGAATGGTGTTCTTTATCATTATGATCTTCTCGATGTCTTTCTTGAAAGACATACGACGCGTTTTTGAATACCATGGCGCCGAGCACAAAACGGTCTTCACATGGGAAAAAGGCCTCGAATTGACTCCTGAGAACGCGACGACAATGCGTCGTCAGCACCCGCGTTGCGGAACATCGTTCCTGATGGTGGTTATGCTGGTCGCGATCGTACTGTTTTCGGTGATCAATTTTGAAGCAACGTGGCTGAACCTGGTCGTTCGGATCGCCTTGATGCCGCTCGTCGCGGGACTTTCGTACGAAGTAATTCGATATGCCGCAAAGAAAGAATCTAGTGCGGTATTCAAATTCATGACGCTGCCCGGCCTTTGGCTTCAGAACATTACGACCCAAGAGCCCGACAAAGAACAGTTGGAAGTCGCGATCAAGGCGCTCGACGAATCATTGAAACTTGAGCCTACGGACGTCGAGCACGCACCAGTCTTCCAGCGTGAACTAGAAGTAGTGGTTTAAAGATTTGAACCGCAGAGCCGCGAAGACGCAGAGAATTCAAAAGGAATTACTCCGCGTCTCCGCGTCTCTGCGATAGAGAAATGTATGTTTGAAAAACTTGCACAAATTGAAAAAAGCTACGACGAACTGACCGAACAGATCTCGCAGCCGGAGTTTATGTCCGATATGACGGCATATGCACGGTTGATGAAACAGCATCGCTCGCTCGGTGAGATCGTCGAAAAATACCGCGAGGTCCGTAAAATGCAGGAAGACCTGCAGGGTGCCAAAGATCTGGCCGAAATGGCCGACGACGACGAAATGCGTGAAATGGCGGCACTTGAGATAGCCGAGATCGAAGAAAAACTGCCGGCGGCTGAAGAGGCTCTCAAACTGTTACTAGTGCCGAAAGATCCGAATGATGAGAAGAATGTAATTCTCGAGATCCGAGCCGGGACAGGCGGAGACGAAGCCACTCTTTTTGCAGCCGAGATCTTGCGAATGTACGCCCGTTACGCCGAACGCCAGGGCTGGAAGATGGATGTGCTCGAAGCGTCGGACAACGGTGTCGGCGGCATCAAGGACGCGACCGCCGTCATCGAAGGCGACAACGTCTATTCGAAGATGCGTTTCGAATCAGGCGTCCATCGCGTCCAACGCGTTCCGCAAACCGAAACACAGGGCCGCATTCACACGTCCGCGATCACCGTTGCCGTTCTGCCCGAAGCCGAAGAGGTCGACGTGCAAGTTGACCCGAAGGACCTTCGCGTCGATTATTTTTGTTCATCTGGCCCCGGCGGGCAGTCGGTAAATACGACTTATTCTGCCGTTCGCCTAACGCACTTGCCGACAAATGTCGTCGTTTCGATGCAGGACGAAAAATCGCAGATCAAGAACAAAGAAAAGGCTATGCGCATCCTGCGTGCCCGCCTGCAGGAACTCGAAGAACAGCGTCAGCACGACGAACTCTCGGCCGAACGTAAATCAATGGTCGGCAGCGGCGACCGCTCAGAAAAGATCCGCACTTACAATTTCAAAGAGAACCGCGTTACCGATCACCGCATTCACCTTACGGTCCATCAACTCGAACTAGTAATGGAAGGCCAGATCGACGAATTCGTTGACGCCTTGCGTACCCATTACCAAACCGAAAAGCTGAAGGCCGAGGCCGCGGCTGCATAAATTTGGGTGGGCGAATGTTCTTTTTCGGCACTTTTCCTTTATACTCTTGCCTTTGCAAGTATGGCCCAACCAACACGACTATATCTCATTCGACACGGTCAGTCAGCCGGGAACGCCGAGGGGCGTTTTGGCGGACATGGGCCGACGCCTTTGTCTGAGTTGGGACAGCAGCAGGCCGAGAAAACGGCAAAGATGCTTGCGAAAGAAGGTGTTTCGGCGATCTATTCGAGTGATCTCGATCGCGCCGTACAAACTGCGGAACCCCTGGCAAGACTCTTGAATTTGCCGATACACGCGACGCCGGCTTTTCGCGAACGCCATGTCGGCGTGCTCGAAGGCCTCACATTTGACGAGTCTAAGGCTGAATATCCGAAAGATTACTACGCCCTCGTCAACCGCAACATCAACCACATCATTTCAGGCGGCGAGAGTTATCGCCATCTGCTCCGGCGTGCGACGACCAAACTCAACGAAGTGATCCGTTCCCATCCGAGCGAAAGGATCGCCATCTTTTCGCACACAGGAGCGATCTGCTATCTGACGCTTTATCTTTTGGGAGCGATCCACCGCGGCACAAAATCGACCCCTTGGCTGATCACGTCCAATTGCGGCATCAACCGCTTTGAGATCCGCAGCAGATCGAACATTCGCGTCCTCGCACTTAACGACACCCGTCATCTGACGGCCGCAACCGGCAATGATGCATTCGCCGCCCGATGATGTGCTTTCATGCTTGTGAGTACAGTTCCCAAACATCCAAAAATTTGAATAAATTTCATAATTTCCTTTCGACATAGTGCCTTCACATTAAGTATAACTGCAGCCCGATGAACCGCCGCTGACAACCAATCTTCCAGATTCAAGCATTTTAGGGCATTACGGTGAGTTTTTGTCGTCTTGACAACGCGTTCAATTCTTCGCAGGTCCATCGGACTCGGAGGAACGGCATTTGCCTCTAACTCTGACGTCTAGCCAATGACCAGATTTTCAAATGCGTTCGACGGGCGTGATACACATTGCGTTTCATCAAATTTTGATAGGTTATCGGCACATCCAGTTCTATTTTTCTTGATTTTTTAGGAGGATCAGATGAGAAAAGATTTTAGGTCAATTTTCACAATGCTTGCTGTAATTTTGAGCTTCGCGTTTACCGCCGTTGCTCAGGAAACGACAGGCAGCATGGAAATTACCGCCAAAGATTCGGCCGGTGCTATTGTGCCCAACGTGACCATCACCGTCGCGGCTTCGGGAACGTCAGCCGGCTTCAAGCGAACAGTTACGACCAACGACAGCGGATTTGCCCGAGTATTGCAGATTCCCCCGGGAACCTATACCGTGACGTCCGCCGCCGTTTCAGGCTTTGTTGAAAGAACATTGCCCAACATAGGCGTCAGCCTTGGTAAAGTGGCGATCGTTAATCTTGAATTGAGTACAACGGTAGCTGCAGATGTCACGGTAAGCGCGGATGATGTATCGCCCGTCGATACGTCCGACACCAAGATCCAGACCACTATCAGTGCGGCTACAGCCGAACTGCTTCCCAAAGGGATCAGCTTCTCGAGCATCCTGAAAGTTTCACCTGCGACCCGCGTTGAGCCGCTCAGCGGCGGTTTCCAGATCGATGGAGCCAGCGGTTCGGAGAACGTATTCGTTATTGACGGCCAGGAAGTATCGAATGTCCGAACAGGTACACTCGATGCGACCAGCGACCTTCCGTTCTCTCTTGTCCAGGAAGTTCAGATCAAGTCGAGCGGATTTGAAGCTGAGTACGGCGGTGCAACCGGCGGCGTTGTCAACCTTGTGACCAAGGGCGGCAGCAACCAGTGGCGCGGTGAGTTCGGCTCACAATTCCGTCCGGGTGCTCTCCAAACTCGCGGCCGCGATATTTTGATCCAAAATATTATTGGTACCGGAGAAGCAGAATACTACGGTCAACGACGCGACAAGTCATTGGGTTTCTTCCCTTCGGCGAGCATTGGCGGACCGATCCTGAAGGACAAGGTATGGTTCTTTGGCAGCTACACGCCACAGATCTTCTCGCGTGAAAGGACGCTCAACTATCTCCATCCGCGTCTCCGAACTCCATCCGGAACGACTGATACATATAAGAGCAAATCGACGTTTGAGTACATGTTCTTAAAGATCGATGCTCAGCCGATCAGCAAGCTTCGATTGAGTGCCGCGTATACGCATAACCCGTATCATACTCTGGGCTCTATCCCGTCCTACGGTACTGAAGTTACTGCGTGTTCAAATACCGAGCCGCCGACACCAACCGTTTGTTCACTTCCGACCAACGGTACTGGATTGACCGGTTCTGCTTACACAGCGCAAACCGGAGGACGACAGAACACTCAGAGTCTCTCGTTAAATGGTGTTTGGAATCCGCTTAACAATCTTGTCATCGGTGCCCGCGGCGGCCACTATTTCTTGAATGAAAAGGCGGGAAGCTATGGTATTACTGACATCACGATCCCGCGAATCACATGCAGCACCTCCAGCATACCTGGAATCAATAATCCTGCCGGTGAGTTCCCTGTCGGTTTCGGCTGCGTTAGAGGATATTCGAATAACCTCGCAGTTGAACAGAACACCGTTTACGACGTTACGACCCGAAACACTTTCGACGCTGACGCGACCGTGCTTTTCAGCGGCGGCGGCCGGCATGAACTTAAAGGCGGATACCAGTACAACGGTATTTCGAACAGTGTTCAGACCCAGCTTCGTCCGCAGATCGTTCTTCGACGCGGTTGGACCGTCGGAAACTATTCCGGCGTGACTGCTCTGCCGCCTACTGCAGGTTACGTCGGTGCCGGATTGCTTCGCATCTACGGCGAATTTGGCGATGTAAGCAGCAAGAACGAAGGCATTTACATTCAGGACAAATGGCAGCCTTGGAGCCGTTTGACTCTAAACCTCGGTCTACGTACGGAACGCGAAGACGTGCCTAGCTTCACGCCAGGAGCTCCGGGCATCAAGTTTGACTTCCAGGATAAGTTTGCACCGCGTTTGGGTGCAGCGTTCGATTTGACCGGCGACGGCAAAACCAAGGTTTCCGCGTTCTACGGTTGGTTCTATGACCGTTTCAAATACGAACTTCCGCGTGGATCATTCGGCGGTGCCTATTACCACGATTTCTTTTACGAGATCTTGCCGGGAGATACGCTTGCGACATTCACGGTTGCTAATATCTTAGGACCGAACCCGACCGGCGTTATCGGCGGCATCTGTCCTACCAACACGAACGTTCCGGTCTACGGACGCGTCCGCTGTGATAAGGATTACCGCGTTCCCTCAAATACCGCTCTCGGTATCGAGTTTGGCGCGATCGATCCTAATATCAAGGCTTTCCGTCAGAGCGAGATCACGTTCACATTCGAACGCGACCTCGGCCGCAAATTGACCTTTGCCGGACGTTATTCGCTCAAGAGCGTCGACCGAACCGTTGAAGACGCAGGATTCTACACTTCGACCGGCAGCGAAGCCTATGTGATCGGAAACCCGGGCGAAGGCCTTTATGCCCAGATCGCTGCTGCCAACGGTCTGTTGGCTCTCAAACCGAAACGCCGTTATGACGCTCTCGAGTTTAGGCTCGACAGAAGATTTGCGGACAATTGGTTCTTCAACATGAACTACACATGGTCACGTTTGGTCGGCAACTACTCGGGTCTTGCCAGCTCGGACGAAGATGGCCGTGTGAGCCCTAACGTAAACCGTTTCTTTGACCTTCCGCATGCCGGTTACACAGTTGCAGGCGGCCCGGACAATGGTGTTTTGCCAACGGATCGCACGCACGCGTTCAAGTTCTACGGTGCGTACAATTTCGATTGGGACAAGCTCATCAAGATGGGCAAGGGCAACGAAACAATGCTTTCGATGTTTACTACGCTGCAAAGCGGAACGCCTGTGACTACGACAGTCGATATTTTGAATATCGACACGATCGTACTTGAAAGACGTGGAGATCTTGGACGTACAGAAATGTTCACCCAAACTGACATGGCTCTCCGACACAGCGTTAAATTTGGCCGTGACAATCGATTCAAGATCGTCCTCGAGGCGGATGTGATCAACATCTTCAACGAATCGAACGAACTGAGCCGGAATAATCTGATCAGCATATTCAACTATGATCTGACCGATCCGGCTTTTGGTCTCGTCACCATCGCCGAATCGACCCAGCCAAATGCTTACAGTCTTGCAATGGGCCGGTTCCAGCGTAACGGTTCGCCGCAATTATTGGCGGAGGCAAAGCTTGCGTCAAATCGTATTTCGGCACCGTTGTACAATCTGACCAATCTGTTTCAGGGTGGCCGCGAAGTCCGTATGGGCTTCCGCTTCATCTTCTAAACACTGGCCTTTTTAGACAATTCGATCGAGGCTGCCCTAAAGGGCAGCCTCTTTTTTTTGCGCGGCCCACATGGATGGCTTTCTTGGGCGACACTGCCTTGATCTGTGAGATCTGACTTAAATACCCGTTTGCTCGGACACTGTATGGTCAGGAAACAACACACGGAATTAAAAACACACAATAAGCACAGAACAATGTCGCGTACTGTAAGGAGGCCAAATGCTGATATGAAAATTGGTTAGAAGACAAACAGAAGTCCCGGATCTGTTCCAAGTCGGAACGCATCCGGGACTTTTTTGAGTTCAGGATATTTTAGTTTGACTTCGCCTTTTCTTCGTAACTGACTATAAGCTGCTTGATCCTTTCGGCATCCTTGGTGTCAGGCTGTTTTTTGAGAAAGAGTTTGAGTTCACGTGCCGCATCGGCATAGCGCTTCATTTCGTTCCCGTACATCAAGGCAAGATGCCAGTTGACCATCGGCATTGTGTCTTTTGACAGATCCTTTGCTTTCAAAAGACTCTTTTCAGATTCGGGAAACTGCTTTTTAGATTTATAGACAACGCCGGCCAGCAATAAGGCTTCGGTCGATCCGGCGTACAGTTCCAACGCTTTCTTTACTGCAGGGAGAGCTTCGTCATAGTAGTCTAATGCGTTTAGCGAATATGCGAGCCCGTACCAGGAACGATAGCTCCGCGGATTGACGTCGACTGCGATCTGAAGCAGCGTGACAGACACCGGGAACTGTTTGATCCTGATGCATTCCATCCCGAAACGTTCGAGAGCGGCAAAATATTTTGGAAACGCCTCAATGGCGGCTTTCAGGCCGGCAAGACCCTCTTTCTCCTTCTTCTCATTCAGGTCGGCAACAGCCTTTTCATATAGAGCTTTGGCGTTTGCCGGAACGTCCTGAGCAAAGACCGCGGCCGTGATGCCGGCAAAATCCTTTCGGATCCTCATTCGAAAATCGAGCTGCTTATGCTCCATTCCTGATTGGCTAACGGAACCGTCCTGCGCCTGACGCGTGAAATTGACGATCTCTTCGGATTGAGTTTGTTCTTCGTATTCGGGATCCAGCGGACGCACACGCACGCTGAATCGGCCGGCTCTCAAATTCGAGAAAAAATACCGTCCTGATCCGTCCGTTTTAGTGTAAGCGATCGAACTGCCATAGTCGTTCAACAACTCAACAGTGGCATCGTACAACGGTTTATTCTCGTATCCAGTAACTTGTCCGGTAACGGTATTACCCTGCTGAGCAAATACAGCACTACCGGAAACAGCCAAAAGCAGGAGAGCGAAAATAAGCGATATCACTGAAGAAGATGTGGTCTTTATCGGGTTCATAGTTGTTATTTCCTTGTCGTCAAGGCTTCGAAGCAGATCTGATAATTATAGCTATTTTGATGCCGCGAGCAACCGATAAGCTGCCTTCGCGGCCGTAGCGGCGTCGCCGACCGCTCCATTTATCGTCGGCGCAGATGGATTAGAAATATCGCCGACGGCGAATACAAACGGGATATTCGTCATGCATGTTCGACCAGTTATGACATAGCCGCGGTCGTCGAGATCTATTTCGTGCGGCAAGATATTACTGTTTGGCATGACGCCGACCCGAATGAGAAGAGCGTCGGCTCGCATCGTCGATGTTTCGCGCGTGCGTAGATCTGTGTATTCGATCGCTTCGACCGCGTCGCCGCCTGTGATCTTTGACAATTCGACGCCTCCAATTATCTTCACGTTCGGGGCGTTTTGAACAATAGATGTAAATTCGCTGCGGGCCGAAAATGTATTACTTCGATGAAGCAGCGTGACCTGTCGGGCATGCTCGGACAGCATCACCGCATTTTCGAATGCCGCATCGCCTCCGCCGACGATCACGACATCCTTGCCTTTGACGATTTCACGCGAAGCGGCCCCCGATTCCAGGATCCCGCGGCCGGAAAATTCTGTTTCGCCCGCGATCCCGAGCCGGCGGCGGCTCACACCGGTTGCGATGAAAATGGCCCGTCCCGAAACGATCGCCCCGTCCGCCAATTGGACTGTGAGTCCGTGCGGATCGATCGAAACGACTTCGGCCGGCGAACTTATTAATGTCCTGGTTTCGGACAACCGGCCGGCAAAAATATCACGAAGCTCTATGCCATTTTTTGTATTGATGCCGACATAATTCGTGATCGGATCATGGATCTTTGACAGCTGGCCTCCGAGGCTCTTCCCCTTTTCGAGAACGATCGACGTTAGCCCGAGATCGGCGCACCAGACCGCCGCCGCCATTCCGGCGGGGCCGCCGCCGATAATGATAACGTCAAATATTTTCGGGCTGTGCTCCATGTTTTGCTGCTAGTTTTTGTCAACGAATACTGACGTTTTTTGTCACTTTTGGGCAAATGAATCGCCGTCGATCGTGTTGAGCCTCGGTCATGAATTGACTCTAACACTAGTATTTTAGGAGGTAATCGGTGATAAGACAAAGAACCGCGTTGATCGATGTCCGTGGCATCGGTCTTGCGTTTGAGCCCAGAGAGTAATTGGGCGCACCGATGTCAGGAGCGTCTGACCGACCATCGACCTAACTCCGACCGAACCCTTCGCTAAATTATGAGATTAGAATTCGAATCAACCGTATCCTCACCTATCGTCGCCGAAAACAAATTTACTGATAGCACTGATATCAGCAACCTGCTAAAACAAGGCGTTTCCGCCGCCCAGAGCGGCGACCGCCCAATGGCGCGAACTCTACTGAGCCGCGTCACTGATGCGGATCCGAACTGCGTTGACGCCTGGTTATGGCTCGCCTCGATAAGCGAATATCCCGAAGAGCTACTTGTGTTTCTCAAGCGGGTCCTCGATATCGAACCTGGAAACGAACGCGCACTTGCCTGGGAAACAGCGACCCGCTCGCTGCTCGCAAAAACGCATGTTCAACGAGGTGCGATTGCCGCTGAAGAGGGCAACCGTGATTTTGCTTTGCAATGCTTCGATGAAGCCATCGCAAACGATGAACAGTGTGAATCGGCTTGGTACTGGAAAGCGACTCTGACTGATGATGAGGCACGTAAGCTCGATCTTTTCGCACGCGTGCTTTCGATCGATCCCGATCACGAAGATACCAAGGATGCAGTTCGAGCGATCGAACAAGCTCGGGCGTCAGCCAAAATGCATGATGCGAAGAAGGCAGCCTCAGAAGGTGATGTGCAATCCGCCGCAAACCTGCTGTCAGAGATAAATGCCGCGGAGCCCGAAAATTGCGAAGCGTGGGTCTTGCGGGCACATATTGTCCCCTCACTCGAAGAAAAATTTGATGCCTATGAACGGATCCTCCAGATAGATCCATCGAATGCATTCGCTCAATACGGCCACAATTTCCTTGCCGAACTCGCTGAATCCGTGAGGCCGGTTGAGGCTGTGGAGACGAAGGAACCGGTGGAGCAACGCGTCACTGCAGATCCACAGTCCGCAATGTTCGAATCTGAAGCTCCGGAAACGGAACAGTCAGTCGAATTGGAACAGAGAGATGATATGGTCCCAATGTCCTTCTCCGAAGGAGATGCAGAAGATCACTCTTTCGTACAAGAGGATCAGTCCTCCGAAGATCTCTGGTCCGCACCGGCTGTCGAATTTGAGGCGGCCGAGGAACTAAACGCAGACGGATCAAATGATGCCGAAGGAATCGTCACAGATCTCGCCGTTCCTGCCGAACAGCCCGAGATAGGATCCGACCGGGACAATTTCGTCGAGGCCGCTTCCTTAGATGTTGTCGACAGCATCGATCAATCTTCGGAAGTGGAAAAGGAAGTCGAGCCTTTGAGCATGGTCGCCGAAGAGGCAGCCCGCGAGGCAGACCAATACGCCTCACCGACCGCTGAAACGATGGAATTTCGTGCTGATGAACACGAATTCGAAGAGATCGTCGCTGATGAAGAACCATCAGAGATGATCGACGTTACAGACGCTCCTTCATTCGAAGAAGCAGTCGCTTTCGCTCCGGCTTCACCCTGGGATACTCTTTCGCTGGAAGAGCCGTTCGTTCAATTCGAGCCTGCGGCGGAACAGCTGCCTTCATTCGAACCGGCCGCAGCTGAAGCAACGAATGGCTGCCCGTTTTGCGAGTCGCCGATCGATCGGCAAGCGTTCTCGTGTTCCAGCTGTAATGCCGTACTTTCGCTTTCCGATCTGGAATCGCTGCTTGCTGCCAATTCGGTCGATTTTGATGCGATACACGGCTCTGTCGCCAGAATGGAAGCCGAGTGGAATTCACGCGAATTCTCAGGGGACGAACTCAAAACGCTGGGAATCGGCCAATTCAATCTTGGGAATTTCGACCTCGGATTCGCATACATCCAGGAAGCATATCGTAAGGATCCAAACGACGTAATTCTCGCGGGCCAGGTCAATGCACTGGCGATCCGTCTCGACGAGATCCGTCGGCAAAATGAGATAAAAGAATCGATGCCGAAAGGCAAGACGATCCTCGTCGTTGACGACAGCGCAACGGTTAGAAAGCTCATTTCAAGCAAACTCGAAAAGAGCGGCCATCAGGTCATCTGCGCTGTTGACGGAGTCGAAGCAATGGCAACTATCGAGACGATTGTTCCGGATCTGGTACTTCTCGATATTGCGATGCCGCGAATGGACGGCTACCAAGTTTGCAAGTTGATACGTTCGAACGAGGCAGTAAAAGATGTTCCGGTCGTAATGATCTCAGGCAAAGACGGCTTTTTCGATAAGGTCCGGGGCCGAATGGCCGGCACGACCGGTTACATCACCAAGCCTTTCGGACCGGAAACTCTGATGAAGGCCCTGGAAACCTACCTCATTCCTGAAACCGCCGCAGCCGAATAACCGCGGCTCGACGTCAATGGAATTAGAAGATATACAATCCTTTCTTGCAAGGGTCGGTGAACGCGTGGCCAGAACGCGTGCCGGCCTGCTTATCGTTGGTCAGGCCGGCGGTTCGCCGGACGATCTCGCACTTTGTTCGTACGAACTCGACGCCTTACGCGTGCGGGCCCTGCAGCTTGGACTTGCTGACGTAAGTGTCCGTTTGGCCGGTTGTATCTCAGAGCTTGAGAACATCTTTACCTCGGAAAAGGCCACCGGTCCGCACTTCATCAATAAAGCTCTTGACGAAGTCGCTAGCGTCGAGGCGGCGTTACTGGAGATCCCGCTAAACTCCGGCGAGTTTCTCGAAGACGTTGCGGGATTTGTAGATGCGTCGTTCGAAAATCTGGACGCTAGGCCTGCGCCGCCCGAACAAGACCAAGAAGATTTCGATATCGACGAAGAGACCCTTGAGATATTTCGCTCAGAGGCCGACGAGCTGCTTGCGGGGATCGCTCACAATCTTAAGACCCTCAATGCGTCACCCAATGACCGTCAAGCACTTTGGGAGATCCGGCGGAACGCTCACACATTCAAAGGTGCGGCAGGCATAGTCGGTCTCCGGGCGGCATCAGAGCTCGCTCATCGAGTAGAAGACCTACTCGACAAAATGGTGGAGCTGCAGTGTGATTCAAATCCCCAGTTGATCGCTTCTCGATCGTTCAAATGCAAGACTCAGTTCCCTGTCGACGGGAACCTCAGACGAGATCGAAGCACCGCCGTATTCAGAGTTTCAAAAGGTCATTTCCTCGCTGACGGCCGAAGTCGAAAACGGTAAGAGGCCTTCAAACGGAACAGCACCGAATGTATCTGTTGCGGACCCGGAACCTGTCCGTACACCGAGCACGCCGATCGTTCGAGTATCACTCGATCGTCTGGACGAACTCATACGTGTCTCTCATGACCTTGTTGAAAATCGGACCGCCATTTCCACCAACATCGCGGCAATTGGCAGAAATGCAACCGACGAGGATTTCAGCGGCCTGGAATTGCTTTTTGAAACGCAGCGTCGCTTGACAGATGAAATGCGGGAAAAGCTGCTTCGAATCCGCATGGTCAGATTCGGAACGCTTGAAACGCGTCTGAGCCGCGCCGTTCACGTGACCTGTCAGGAAGAGAACAAGCGGGCGACGGTCATTTTGGCGGATCCGGACATTGAGATCGACACGCAGATAATCGACGCAATGATCGAGCCTTTACTCCACCTGCTCAAGAACGCAGTTGTCCACGGCATCGAACCTCCCGACACGCGACGTCTGATCGGCAAACCTGAAAAAGGCATGATCACGATCGGTGTTTCGACCGACGCTAGTAACGTTATACTTTCAGTTGAGGACGACGGCCGCGGAATATCTGCGCTGAAACTCAAGGAGAAAGCGATAGAGACCGGACTGATCACATCCGAAACGGCGTCGCGAATGGCTGATTTCGAAACGTGGGAATTGATATTCGATCGCGGATTGACCACCGCTGATAAACTCAACCTCAATGCCGGCCGCGGCATAGGAATGAACATAGTCCGCGAAAGTGTCGAAAGCCGGGGCGGCAGCGTCAGCCTGAGGACGGAAGCTCAGATCGGTACGACGTTTACGATCCGTATGCCGCTCATTTTCAAAAAGTCTGAGCCGGTCGTCGATAATAAGCTGCTTTCAGAAGAAAAGCAGAAACCGTTGGTACTCGTCGTCGACGACAGTGCCAGCATCAGGCGACATCACGTAAAACTGGTCGAAGATGCGGGCTGCCAGGCAATCACGGCAAATGACGGCTCAGAGGCATTGATCCTTCTGCTTTCGGGTAAATGGGAGCCTGATCTGATTATTTCTGATGTTGAGATGCCGAATATGGACGGCTGGGGACTCCTTGAATACATCAAGACCGATGATAACTTCGGCCACATTCCCGTGATTATGGCCACATCATTAAATGCCGACGAACACATCAACCGAGCTGCCGAACTTGGTGCATCGGACTATCGGATAAAGCCCGTCAATGCAGAAGACATCCGATCTGTCCTATCGAATATTGTCGAAAAGGTTACCGAACCGGCGGTTTACTCGGCCTGATCTCGACTTTGCTCGGCAACGCGCGCGGATTCATCGCGAGTAGGTCCATCACGACCCGTGCGATATCCTCCGGCTGTAGCTGCCATGCTTTTTCGTCGGACGGCGTGTCATTTCCGAAGTACGTGTTTACGCTACCCGGACAAATATAGCTGACCTTGATATTGTCTTGCCGGATCTCTTGCATCAACGCTTCAGAGAATCCGTTCAGCCCAAATTTTGATGCGTTGTACGCCGCCATTTTCGGGTGAGCATTCTGTCCAGCAAGGCTTGAAATATTGATTATGTATCCGCCGCCTCGGTGCTTCATCCTAGGTATCGCATGGTGGCAGGCATAAAAAACCCCGAAGAGGTTGGTTTCAAGCGTCTGCCTGAACTCGTCACCCGACAGATCTTCGACCGTTTTGCCAAACACACCCATTCCGGCGTTGTTGACCAATATGTCGATGCCGCCAAGCGTCCGCTCACATTCCTCGATCATCTGTCGGACTTGATCTTCGCTACGGACATCGCAAACTTCCCCGGCGGCACGTCCGTGCTTTGACAGGTCGGCAACCGCATTGCGGATCTCCGTTTTGTTCCGGCCGCAAATAAGGACACTGGCACCCGCAATGACCAGACTTTCGGCGATCGCATATCCGATCCCCTTGGTCCCACCGGTAACGAGCGCAACCTTGGCGTCTAATTTCATAATGTATCGACCTCCATGCAAGACCCTACGGTTTCTCACCCTTTGGGGTTTCCAATGTTGTCGATCTAGTTGGAATCTTTAACTTCGGCGCGGCGGTGTTACTCAATTCGATCCAAATGATCGTTACACTGCCGTCCGGCGGTCGCTCAACAACCCGAAACGCCACGATCACATCCCGACGGCGGTCGAAGTCCATTTCATTATACTGCGCGCCGGGCACTGCTCGTTCTACTAGTCCATCGTACGCTATTACCCGCATCGCGTAAGTTGTATCTTCGTATGCGCCAACCGATCGAGAGTAAACAAAACCATCGCGTTCCAGCCCTAATCCAATTAGATCTTCGACCGCCACGGCTCGTTCAAAATCTGTCGAAGGTTTGAACTCTGTCAAAAATGCGATACCCGGCGTGCGCATCGAAACCTCAGGGAGAGGAATATTCCCAATGGGGGCCAACAAGCCGTGTGTCAAAATCCCGGGAATACGAAACTTGTCGCCGGCGAGCATCAGATCTGCCAAATGTCGAATGCGGTAATTGGCAGTGCGAAATGAATATGAATTACCCGCTCCGGGCATGGTGTATTTCAAACAGTCGTCGGTGGCAACAACCACCCGATGATTCTCGCTGCATCCTGCATCAGGAACAAGCTTGAAAATACCGGTGTCTTTTTGTTCAAGAAATTTCTTATATCGAAGCACAATATCCGAACTGGGTGCTATTGCCGCCAATTCGCTTTCGCTCGGCTTTCGATACAACGGAAAGGCATACTTTTGAAGTAAGAGTTGTCGAACTGCTAGTTCTTGCGAGGTCGTCATGCTGGGACGTCCATCGTACATTGAACTGACTCCGGTCCGGCTCCTAAAATTCACCGGAGTTTCCTGAGGTGCCGGTAATGGCCGCGGCGTCGATGTCGGTGTTGGGGATGCTTGCTGGGCCGCGACGCCGGTAAAGGAAACTGCCGCTGAAAACAAAATTAAGACCAAACGCCACATACCGCCTCCCGCAGCAGCCACAAACTCCGGATGGAAACCTACAGTTTTTCTTTCAATAGCTCGTTCACGATCTTTGGATTCGCCTTACCCTGCGAAGCTTTCATCACCTGCCCGACGAAAAAACCAAACAGCTTTTCATTGCCGCCGCGATATGCGTCGACATTCGACTGATTTGCCGCGATCACATCATCCACGATCTTCTCGATCGCACCAATATCCGATACCTGTTCAAAGCCCTTGTCAGCGATCACGACTTGCGCAGTCTTGCCGGTCGCAAACATTTCTACAAGCACCTCTTTCGCCTGATTATTGTTGATCGAACCCGACTCGATAGTCGTCAAAAGAGCGGCTAGATCCTCGGCCGTGACGAGGCTTTCGGTTGCCGCCTTACCAGAATTGTTCAGTTCCCTCGTAAGTTCACCAAGGATCCAATTTGCAGACAGCTTTGGATTTTTGCTAAATCTCGCAGTCGTTTCAAAATACTCTGCCAGGTCGCGATCCGCCACTAACTGCGATGCTTCGGCAAAACCTAATCCATACACGTCAATAAACCGGTCGCGCATCACATCCGGCAACTCAGGCATCTGAGCTTTGACCGCATTAACAAAATCCCCGGTCACAACAAGCGGCTGTAGGTCCGGTTCAGGGAAGTAGCGGTAATCGTGTGCGTCCTCTTTTCCACGCATAAACCGCGTCATGTTGTTCTTCTCATCCCAAAGACGCGATTCCTGATTTACGGGTTCGCCGGCCTCATGAGCCTCGATCTGGCGTTCGATCTCATATTCGATCGCTTTTTGCATAAATCGAACTGAATTGAGATTCTTCAGCTCGACTTTGTTTCTAAAAGCCGTCTCGCCGACCTTACGCACAGAGACATTTGCCTCACAACGCAGGTTTCCCTTTTCCATATCCGCGTCGCTGGCCCCGACCCATTGCAGCACTCTGCGAACGTGATTTACGTAATCATATGCCTGCCACGAGGTGCGAAAATCCGGCGAAGTAACTATCTCGCCAAGCGGCGTTCCGGCGCGATTGAGATCGACGTACGAGAACTTGTCAGTATCCGGCAAACCGTCATGCACATTCTTACCTGCGTCCTCTTCGAGGTGCATCCGTTGTATATGGATCGTCATCGGCCGCCATTCAGCGGCTCGGCCGTGATCGTCACGTTCTGAGGTCAGAATCGTCAAATGGCCATTTGCGGAAAATGGTTTGTCATACTGTGAGATCTGATAGCCCTTCGGAAGGTCAGGATAAAAGTAATTCTTGCGGGCAAAGATCGAGGTCTCCTGCACTTCAAGCCCCAGCGCCAACGCCGCTCTCGTCCCAAGTTCGATCACCCGCCGGTTCAATACCGGCAATGCTCCCGGCAATCCGAGACACGTGGGACAAGTATTCGAATTGGGCTCACCGCCGGTCTCGACCGCGCACGAACAAAAGATCTTCGTCTCCGTCGCCAACTGTGCATGGATCTCCATGCCGATCACTGCTTCCCAGCCTTGTTTCATATATTATTTTCTTGGTCGAGCTATCAACGGTTTCGGCTGCGTTCGCGGCCCGGTCGGCCAAAATTGTCCGCCGGCAAAGTAACCCGGCTGGTTGTTGTATCTGATCCGCGGATATCTGTAACGGCGGCCGTCGCTCCAAAAATACGTAGGCATCGCCACTCCATCAACATATATTATGGTCTCCGCACGATCAGCAACTTCTGCCCGCCTCAAGGCCGCCGCGTATTCGGCGTTTAATCGTTCCCGCTCAAGCCTTTCTGCACGTACGCGCGAAGCGGTTTCGGCCAATACTTTTCGATCTTGCTCATTCCGCCGATCAAGCTCTTCGGGCGAAGGCAGTCCCCGTTTCGCATAGTTCTCACGATAATCGACAGCCGCCTTTTCGCGTTCGGCTCGATACTTATCAAGATCGGCATTGGTCACAACCTTCGCCTGCGCTGCTACAACGATCGACGTCGACAAAAATATACAGACAAAAAACAGAATCTTCATAATTCATTGCCTCCGATGTCGTGATTTTAACACGATATAGGTTTTGGCAGAAGATTATTTCACCGCGAAAACAGCGAAAAGACGCTAAAGGAAATCGGAGATCACAGTGATTACCTTTTTCGCCCCTTTCGCGTCTTTCGCGGTCAACCTTTTCTAAAAACCAAATGCCAAACCAACTCGTCCCGTCGCTTTTGACGTGCGGAACCCGTTTTCGTAGTATTCCTGATCGAGAACGTTCTCAACCGTCCCAAACAGGCGCATCGTAATCTTTTCGTTCTTAAACCCAAAAGTATAACCCGCTGTCAGATCTCCCTTGCGATTGCCGGCAAAACGATATACATAAGTCGCGAAGGTCGCATTGCTAAAGATCGGTGCGAGATAGTCCGACGTCGCCAGTAGATCGAAGTTTACCCAAAATCGCTTGTACCGCTGCGTCGCTACTAGTGTAAACTGCTGCGTCGGAACACCCAACGTCCTGTTTACCCCGCTGCCCGAAACCTGCGGCATTATCTGATCGCTGTTGGTGTAGGTGTACGACGTAAAAATGTCCGTCGAACTAGTCGGCTTGACCGTCACGCTAAACTCCCCGCCCCGAGCGATGCCGCCTTTCTGATTGAGGTAACCGCCAAACGGCCTCGGCGTCGAACCGATATTTGGAACCACATTGCCGTAACCGATCACGTCCGTGAGCTTTGTGTAAAAGTACGTCGCCGTCAGCCGCACCTTATTTTTAGCGAGATCCTGCTCGACACCGGCATCGAATGCGATCGTCTTTTCCGGCTTCAAAAATGGATCGCCGAGAGCAATAAAGCTTGGGGTCCCGAACGAAGAAAAGAACGTTCCCATCCGCTCGTACAACGAAGGCACGCGATATCCGTTGCCAACGTGCGCCCGGAATTTCGTGCCGGTCTTTGAAATAAAATACGAAGCCGAACCATCGAATGTGTAGGCAGTCGGGGGATTCTCAAGTCCGAGACTGTTGTACGGCGCATTCGCTAGGCTAAACGACGGACGGTCGAGGCTGTATTGCTGCACTCGAATACCACCGGCAAGTTGAAGATTCCCTTCGAGCAAACGCACGAGGTCCTGTACGTAAATCGTGATGCTGGTCTGCCCCGCCTTTGTGAAAAAATTACCGGTTCCAGACGGCGTTCTGCCGTCGTTGCCGTATTTTTCTTTTTCAAACTCATATCCAACAATCAGTTCGTTTTCTTTGACCGGCGTCCAGTTTAGATGGACATTTCCCGTATTGATCGTTCCGTCAAAAATGCTGGTCGACGCACTCTGAAAACCTGCTCCGAGAGCGCCGTTATCGTTCGTACGCTTCGTCGTCAGGCCCTGGTAATAACCGCTTATGACGAGTTTGCTGTTTATGACCTGATTAAGCGCAAGCTGGCCACTAAAGAATTTTGACTTCTGAAAACTGTCCGGATCGTTGGCATCCGCAACGAAATTCACGTTCGGATTGGCGTTGATAACGATCGCATTCGATAAAGGCATTGTACCGAATGTGTCGGGACTCGAGTTAAGTCGGACGCTTGCATCAGACACGAAAAATCTCGCCGAGATATTCGTATTCGTAAATGGATTGAACTCTACACGCGATTGAAAATTGGTATTTGCGGCGTTATCCTGACCGTCAATTCCCTCTGTGTAAACAGTCCGCGAAACGCCGCCGCTGACCCCAAATTTGCTGTCCGATGTACCGTGCGAGAGATTTCCGCGGAACCGTCCGAGACCAAGGCCTCCAAAAGCACCCGATATTTGTCCGTGCGTTCCTGTTCGTACCGTCGGGGTCTGAAAATCGATCGTGCCGCCAACCGCGTTCGTACCGTACAACGAGGAACCCGAACCTCGAAGCACCTCGACCTTCGCCACGCTCGTCAGCGTAAAATCACTCAAAAACGGCGACGAATCGCCGGTGATCGCCGACGCATCGCGAAACCGAATTCCGTCGATCAAGATCGCCGTATCCTGATTACGCAATCCCCGAGTCTTTATCGTCGCCGTCCGACCAAATCCCCCGAGCTGCTGAACGCGAAAACCCGGTATCGTCCTTAACGTATCTGGCAGCGAAAAGTCCGCACGGTCCCGCAGTTCTTGTGCGGTGATGACATTGACGGTTTTGGAAACTTGTTCGATGGGCTGGCTTTCGCCAGCTGAGACCGTAACAATTTCGTGAAATCGCATTACGGACGCGGCGTCTGTAACACGGAGGGCGACGATCTTGCTGCGGTTTTGTGTCAAATCGACGTTCGCAGAAGTGGAAAGACGATCACCGTCTCCATAATATGCCCACAAAACATAACGGCCCAGTCTAAGGTTCTCAATGCGAAATCTTCCCTTGTCGTCCGCCTGTGTTGTTAAAACCGTTAGATTATCGCTCCGCAATTTAAGGATGATAGTTGCTTTACCCGCCGGCATTTCGTCTGCAGTTACCACCGTCCCCGAAATCGAACTATCCTGCTGCCCAGAGACCGCTGAAAATGTTAAAAGGATTAACGCACACGCAATAAAATTTCTCACAAATTATTCCTTTTCTGCCCATCGCAGAAGGGTTCAAAAACACAACAAACGGGCAAAGTTCCAGGCTCTCTCGATTTTGGATTTTTGATTGCCGATTTTGGATTAATCCAAAATTTAAAATCCAAAATGGATTCACTGTTGCGTGGGCAGCGTTGGCTTTGCACCAAACTTCCCTTGCGTCGTCTGTCAACAAAAGAGGATTCTTGCCACTAATAACACGAATATCACGAATTAAGATTTCTTCATCATTTGTGTCATTGGCGTTATTCGTGGCTAAATCTCCTAAAAAACGCTCGTCACTCGAACATTTCCACTCGCCGGATTTTTGTCCAGCAATACATCGACGCCGAAAACATTGCCTACATTTTCGGCTGTCAAAACCTCTTCGGGCGTGCCCTTTGCAGCAACACGGCCGTCTTTGAGCATGACTATCTCATCCGCAAATGCAGCCGCGAGATTGAGGTCGTGCGTGATCACAACTGCCGAGCAGCCGCATTCTTCGCAGCGTTTTCGCACTAATCGAAACATCATTGCCTGATGCGCGATATCGAGGTTCGCTGTCGGCTCGTCGAGGAGCAAAATGCTTGCTCCGGCCGCGAGTGCCCTCGCAAGAACAACACGCTGCCGCTCGCCGCCTGAGAGTTCATTCATAAGTCGGGACGCGTAGCCGCCGAGGTCGCAATCGGCAAGTGCTCCTTCCGCGAACTCAATATCTTCAGTCGATTCCCAACCAAACGCTCCTCCGTGAACAAACCGCCCCGACAGCACAAATTCCAAAACAGTAACCGGAAACCGCGTCTCATTTTCCTGAGCAACGACAGCAATTTGCGATGCTATCTCTCGCCTAGAATAGTTCGACAACGAACGATCATCGAGCTTGATCTCGCCCGCCGTTAAAGGCAAAGTTCCATTCAACGCTTTGATCAAAGAAGTCTTTCCGGCACCGTTTGCACCGAGAAGTGCGATGATGTCGCCTTCACGCAGATCGAGCGTTACGCTACTCAAAACCTTGCGCTCGCCATAACTTACCGAAATGTTTAGGACCTCAAGCATTCTCGATCAACTAATTAGTAATTAAAAATTTCGTAATTAGTAATTATTTTTGGATAGCCAACTTTAATTTCTTCTCAGCAAATAAATAAACAAGGGTGCACCTATCAGCGCTGTAACCGCTCCGACCGGCAATTCCCTTGGGGCTATCGCTGTTCGGGCGATGGTGTCGGCGAAAACGACAAATATCGCACCGACGATCGCCGAGAACGGCACGACCAAACGGTTGTCGCTGCCGACCGTAAGCCGAACCAAATGCGGCACGATCAAACCGACGTACCCGACGCTGCCGCTGGCCGCGACCGCTGCACCGACAACGAGGCTCGCCGCTCCAAAAACGAGCATTCGCACACGCCCGACCTCGACGCCAAAATCAAATGCATCACGTTCGCCAACCATCATCAAATTAAGTGCCCGTGCCTGCGACATCAGGACGATCGTTCCGACGATCACAGCCCCAAGGCTGATGTAAACGCCGTTCACTGTTGCCTGCGACAGGTCGCCCAACAGCCAAAATGTAAAGCTCCTAAGCTTCGCAGCATCGAGAAGTGTTGTAAGCATCACGATGATCGAGGACAAAAACGTCGTCACGATCACGCCAGACAGCACGAGCCGCTCGACATTCATCCCGGCACGGCTCTTCGCCATTCGATAGACCGCGATCGTTGCGAGTCCCGCTCCCGCAAACGCAAGCAGCGGCCGCGTGATCTCGAGGCTCTGAAAAAACACGAACGCGACCATGGTCCCCAACGCCGCACCGTTCGAAACGCCAAGCAAATAAGGCTCAGCCAGCGGATTCCGCAGCAGTGATTGCAAACCGGCCCCGGCAACTGCCAAACTCGCCCCGACACACGCCCCCAACAATATTCGCGGCAGCCGAATGTCATACAGTATCGACCGCTGCTGCTCCGAAAGATCAAACAAAGGCAGCCTCTCGGCACCAAGCATTGCCGCTGAAGTTAGAACGATGGCCAGAAGAAATAGCAACACACCGCCAATTAGCAGTCCACGATTTCTTGAATTCTTAATCGTTGTTGTTTTCAATAAATTGCCACTAGCTTTAGCTTATGGATAATCTCAGCAATTCCGGGCTGCTTTGGCCGAATTTCCAAAAGATTTAAGTTCTTCGCGGTTTACCAACATTTGGGCTAAAGCCGGGATTTCGTTCTTTGCTAACCACTAGCTAACGCTGGTGGCAACTCATAAAAACTACTTAAACTTCTCCGGATGCAGATACCGCGCGACCTGCTCCATCGCATCAACCAACCTCGGCCCGGGCCGCGACAGCAGATCGGCGTTTACCGTATATACGCGTCCCTCTTTCACCGCGTACGAATTCTTAAAAGCGTCGTTCGGCTCTTTGTTGTCCGGGCTATCGGACAGGATGATCGCCCCCGGCCGCAATGCGACAGCCGTTTCCTTACTGATTTTCGGATATGCGCTTGGGATCTCTGCGGTAGTGGAAATACCACCAGCGGCAGCTACGAG
Source organism: Acidobacteriota bacterium (assembly GCA_016713675.1). Taxonomy (NCBI): domain Bacteria; kingdom Pseudomonadati; phylum Acidobacteriota; species Acidobacteriota bacterium. The sequence goes on along the minus strand of JADJOS010000001.1, from coordinate 2,005,979 downwards.
TTGATTAAGAAACGAGCCGCTGCCGATAGTGAATAAAGGTTCTCGTGAAATCTGCACGAACACTCTGACTCGACCATCGTCTAACTGCATGGGACCGCTTTGAGGAAGATCACGGAGGGCGACATTGATCGCCGCTACACGCTGCTCAAGCGCGTCCGCGACAAGGCTTGCCGTATCACCGGTGCCCAAGATGTCGCCGAGTGTCCTGATACTCTTAAACACTTGTGCAAGATCAGTCGGATTCGTCACATACACGGCGATCCCATTCGCCTCAAGCGTCTTTGTAAAATTCTCGATCTGTGATGCAGTCGAAACGAAGACGATGTCAGGTTTGAGGGCGACGATGGATTCCATATTGGGGTTCATCGTATCGCCGATCTTGCCTATTTGCTTGGCTTGCTCGGGATAGTTGCAGAAAGTTGTAACGCCGACGAGCCGGTCGCCTGCTCCGACGGCGAAGATGCTCTCGGTCAGGTTTGGTGCCAGAGATACGACACGCGTGACGTTTGTTGGAATCGTGACCTTTCGGTCTAGATCGTCAGTCACGACACGCATCGGTCGTATCGGTTCGGCAGTCGTATTTGAATTCAAATTCGACGTGCTGCGACACGCAGAAAATGACGATAACAACATCAGAGCTACAATTGCCTTGTTTACAAATTCTCCCGGCACTCTCAAAACCATAAAACTAAATCGAAAATATGAAAGCTGAAATTTCAAGTTTGAGATCAAAAAACGCCCTGCTGTTCGCGTCGAAATAGATCGAAGTCGAAAAACAAGGCGTTCCAAAAACTAACTTGAAATACTATGTCTGCCGGCGATGTTTTGACGCGAAACATCTATCTGGGCAATAACATCTGAGGCAGGCGTTCTGACTGTGACAGTGACGCGATCGTGCGGGATTTTCACCCGTCTTTCCCTGTTAGGCCGAATCTTGAAAAGTCGGCACCCCAATGCTAGAGATTGTTAAAGATCAAGTGGCAGATTATTGCCTTTCCCATCGCCATTGTCAATTTCGAAGCATGCTCCGATGCATTTGAACCGCGTTCACGGAAATGGAATCAATTCCAAGCAACTTTTTTCTTGATTTGGGATACGAAAGGCTTATAATCGCTGTGTCCACCTCGATCAACAGGATTCTTATCATATGACGAATGTCCTTCGTGCCGCTGCGTTTTGTGTTGTATTACTTACCACTCTGTCCGCGTTTTTGCTGCACACATCCGCTGCGAAAGAGGACATGGTTGCCAAACTCTTGCTGCTTCCCGGGCCGCCGCCGCCGAACCCGTTAGTGAAGCCTTATCGCGACCGCGGAACTGACTTTTACAGCAAGAGCAAAGTACCCGCAGATAATGCCTCCGATGAGGACCTGCTGGAATACTGGCGTATTCAAAGCGAATCCTATCAAAAATTAAGGTACATGCCTGAGCCCTCTGCCCGTTCGCTGGGCCGCATCAAGAAAGAGATCGAACGCGACCCGAAAAAGCTGCTCGAATTCCTGAATCTTTTTATTAAGGAAAAGGACGGTTTCGAGTTTGTAAAAGACCTATATGACGGACAAGGAACAACCGGTGCATTTGATAAAGACCAGCGTTCGACAATAAAGAACTGGCTTACATATAACAGTCCATATTTTAGTAACGACCTGGTGCGCGGGGCGCAGCAGGTGAGTGATGCAGATAGCTACGTTACCAACCAAGAAGAGCTCCTTGCTCTTGCGAAGTTCGATTTTGATAAGGCCAAACCGCTGATCGACCGTCTGGTCGCCGACAGCAGTTCGCGAGCATCGCTGGCACTTGCAAAATGGGCACTTTATAAGCACGCTCTCGAAACCGATTCTCTCGGAGATATCGAACGATATCGTGACGAACTCAAAGCGATCGTCGAGGACAAAAATAATCCTGACGGCATGCGTGATCTTGCAATGGACGCTCTTTCGAGTGAAAAGGACTGGTCAGGCCGAGATGATTGGTACTTCGGTTTATTGGAAGACCCGACCCTCGTCGGAATGCAGCGTTTTACCGGCCTCACGACTCTTCCGTTGATGTCGCCTGACGAAAAATACGTCGAAAAGATGATCGAGCTTTTGAAAAGCGGTAATCCGGTCGTCCGCGGAGCAGCAATAAGAAATCTTACGCTCAAGATCGACAGTGGAAATGTCGAGATCATCCGTGCTCTACTTCCCTGGCTCGAAGACCCAAAATGGGCCGTCGACAACAGCAACGTTCGCGAACAACTCCTCTACAAACTCGCTGAGATCGAAATGCCTGAATCCGTTCCGGGCTTGATCCAGATTCTCAATGAGCAAGTTTCGCGTCCCGGCTCTTCGGCAAACACCGCGGCGAACGCTGCAAAGCCTACGAGCAATGTGCGAGTCGCGAATACGGCATCAAACACCGCATCGACAAGCATAACGGACGAGTATGTTGCGCCTGCGATGCGTGGTGCCGCTGTTCGGGCTTTGGCGAAACAGAAGGACGGGCGTGCGGTGCCGTCATTGCGGCGCATCCTTCCCGAGGGCGAAGATTATGAGAAATCTCAAGTGATCGGGGCGATACTGGCATGCGGCGGATATGCGGTGGCGGAGCAAATGGATGCTCTCGATGCGGCCGCAAAGGGCGTCCGCGAAGAGATGGACACGGAGGAAAATCCCGCCGCCTCGAATGCGGCAGCCAATACCTATTTAGAGACCGCAAATACGAATGTTGCGATTCGCGGCAATCGGCCGTTCACCGCTGCGGAAATTAAAGCTCAGCTTGCAATACAGCTACTAGCTTCGACCGAGATATCGAACGATCTCGCTGGCGCACTGGTCAATCGCATCGAGGGCCTCGACAAGACAAATCCGCGTCTTTCTGCCGCATTCCGCAAGATGATCCTCCGTTGGCAAAATAACGTGATCAATGCACTAATGCTCCGCGATGTTAAAAATGACATTGCCGGCGTTGACATCGTCGTGCGATTGTTAAGTCAACGAAAAGTGCTTCGAGAAAATCAGGCCGCAGAGGTCATTGACGCCGGAAGCGGTTCATCGACAGGAAAGGGGATCGCTGCATGTATCCTGGACGAAGAGGCCGCATACGCTGCGATTCTGGATAGTGACGAAGTGATTGCCAAGACCGCGATGTTCGCGTGTGCACGCATGATCCGAGGCGTTCTCCCGATCGCGAAGGTCGCCGAGAGCCTGTCATCGACGAACAAACGACTTGTCACGGCCGCCGAACGTTATCTCGAAAGTGAGGATTCGCCCGAGGCTCGTGCCCTCGTCCTTGCCCGCTATCCCAATGAAGCTCGGATAACCGGAGCCAGCTCTGCATTTTACGTCGATGGTGCTCCTGACAGTTACAGCGAATATCTATATCTCCTGTACGCCAGTATTGGCGATAATTCGCTCTACAACGGCTGGGGTGGAGGAGAAAGCACCGATATTAAGGCCATTGAAAAACGTCTTCAGGACGAGGTCAAAAAAACTTCCGATCTGCTCGGTGTTTACTATTACGATGTCAACTACATACGGATTTACAGCGATCGAGTTCTATTCAGTTGGGATGAGGACGAGAACCGTTACCGCGAACGGCCATTGACCGAGTATGAATTCAACGAATTGAAAACGTATCTTACTGACAATAACGTCGATTCGCTCAAACCGTTCCTCGGCTGCGGAGGTGAATATTGCATTTCTAAAGAACTCCTGATGCTCGGGAAAAACGGCGGCCGGCGAGTCTATGTCAGTGGCGAGGGTTATGATTTCTTTGTTGGACTGGATAAGTACTTTGCTCGTCTTAAAGAGCCGCAGGCGGTCGTGAAGTATGCAATGAGTCGCGACATTCCCGGCCTCGAACTCGTTCTCTCAGATGACGACAAACATGTCGAAACTGTCTGGAAAGAAGGCTCTGATCTGCTCGTCGTTGTGAGTGATATGGAGATCCGCAAAAAGGTCGACGAAGAGATCGAGAAGGCCGTCGTAAGCGAAGATGGTGAAGTTCAGCCAGGGACCGAAACAAATGAATATGAACTTCGCGAAAAGCTAAAGGTAAAACGCGAATGGGAAGGATATGCGTGGCACAAAGTTGCCGGAGGCATTCTCGGCGAAGGTGTTGCACAACCGCCGTCTGCGGAGTACATCCCTCTCAAGGACGGGCTTGCCGTCCCTCCGGACCCCGAACGATGGAAGGCTCGCGTCGGTGCCGTCGAGATCAGGACATCGTCCGAAGGCCTGTATAAGGTCACTGGAGGCCGGATCACCAAGATCAGGGACGGCTTGTATCTAAATCCATTTTTGACACCAGCCGGCCGGTGGCTGCTCGTTAACAAGTCGAACGAAGAAAGCGGCGACTCGCTGATGCGCGTCGACCTGATGACAACTAAGGAGTTTCGCGTTGACGTCGAAGGTTTTGGCCGTCCGACACCGCGGGCATTTATTCCGACCCTGAACAAGGTGCTGATCGCATATCAAAGCGAATATGAGGATTACCTTTATGAAACAAACGAAGATCGGCGAATGCCTGACACCGACCCTGACTCAATGTTCCTGGTCGATGCGGTAACCGGAGCAATGCAGCCCGTCCGCGGCGAATTCAGGCCTTTGTCGCAACAGACCTTCCGGCCGTTGCAGAAGGCCTCACTGCCGAACGAATATTGGGGCGCGATCATTGACGCCGAAAAAGGCAGCACCCAGGTCGGCATTTACGAAACGCGGACATTCGGTTTCAAGCCCTTGCTGACTCTGCCAAAGATCGCCTTTAACAGCATGGATATGTACGTCGACGAAGCTGCTAAAAAGGTATTTTTCGTCTATCGCGGACACCTACTTGCCGTTCCGTTGCCGAAGTAGGGAGTGTCCAACAGTTGTAGCGTTTTGATGGAATTTAGCTGAAGAGCTTTGCGTGATAGAGATCCGGCTTGCCGCAAAGGCTCTTCAACGCCACATTAAGGGCGGAATTAGAGAAAGTTCTGTATCGATCCGACAAAACGTAAAGTAATACGACGCCGAGTGTTTCGTTTTGACAGAAAACGCGTATTTCGACCGCCGCCCTGCATTTCAATCATTCACCCGCTTCCGCCGTTGCCGCCGCTCGCTCCGCAAACCAATCGACCAACCACCTAAAAATCCGGACTCTTGGTGCGAGGCAGCGGCATCTCTCAGCGTTTGCTTTTTGCCCCCAAAAACTGTTTAATAGTTGTTTGCTCAAATGGGCAAGATCTTAGCCGAAAGGAGGTGAGAAAATAAATGGCATTTATATCCGTTAACAATAACGAATCGATCGAGTCGGCACTGCGCCGCTTTAAGCGGAAAGTGATCAGCGAAGAGATCATCAAGGATCTGAAAAAGCATTCTCACTTCATTCCGCCCGGTCAAAAAGCAAAACTCAAATCGGCAAACGCTCGCAAGCGTAACCGCAGGCGTTTTCGTCAGCAGCGTCCGATGAACAACGCAGGACCAGCTCGTCCGTCAGGGCCGATGGGCCGTTAGTTCGGTAAAGTAAATGAAAAAGTGAAAAGGTGAAAATGCGTTTTGCGCCTTTCACCTTTTCGCTTTTTTACTATCAACAATGTCAAAACCACGAATTTTATTGACCAATGACGACGGCATCCATGCCGACGGGATCGCCGCACTCGAGGCGGCTCTCGTCGAGATCGGCGACGTGTACGTCGTCGCTCCCGAATCGGAAATGAGCGGTGCGTCGCATAGCCTGACCTTGGCTCGGCCGCTGCGCATCCGCCAGGTCGACAGCCGCCATTGGACGGTCGACGGCACTCCGACCGACTGTGTTGTAATGGCCCTGAATCAGATTCTCTCTGCCGACGAACGCCCTCATATCTGCTGCTCAGGAATCAATCACGGGGCAAATCTCGGCGATGACGCTTCGTATTCGGGAACAGTCGCCGGAGCTCTCGAGGCAACGATCCTCGGCGTTCCGGGGCTCGCGTTCAGTCTCGTCGCGTATCGCGATCATGATTTTACCGAATCAGCCCGCATCGCCCGCGAAGTTACGGCCAAGGCACTGGCGGAGGGAATCCCGGAATCGACATTGCTAAATGTAAATGTACCGAAAGGCGTGCCGGTTGGCATTCGCATCACAAAGCAAGGATTCAAGACGGCCCGCCCGATCATAAGGGAACACATCGACCCTCGCGGCAAGCCATACTATTGGATCGGTGAGGTCCGTGAAGGTTTTCGTGCCGAGGGCGGCACCGATTTCGAGGCGATAGATGAGGGATTCGTCTCCGTTTCGCCAATGCGGGCCGATATGACAAATCATCGTGCGCTCGAGATCTTATCAGCCTGGAATACATAAGGTATGAACGGTATGTCACCGAAACGGAATAATGAGGACGGCTTCGAATTGCTGCGGCGATCGATGACAGAAAACCTGCGGACTCATTACAAGATCTCGGACGAACGCGTCCTGGAGGTAATGAGCCGCCTGCCGCGACACGTCTTTGTTCCGGACGCACTGCGTTCCCAAGCATACAAAGACAACGCCCTGCCGATCGCGGCGGGACAGACAATTTCGCAGCCGTTCATCGTGGCAAGAATGACCGAATTGCTTGGACTTGTCGGCACAGAAAAGGTCCTTGAGATCGGTGCAGGAACAGGATATCAAACCGCCGTACTTGCCAGCCTGGCGCGAAGAGTTTTCGCGATAGAGCGGCTGCCGAATCTGGCTGACGAAGCTGATCGTCGATTAAGGTCACTTGGGTTCACAAATGTAACGCTTAAAGCTGCTGACGGCACGGTCGGATGGGACGCGTATCAACTGTACGATGCAATACTCGTCGCGGCCGGCGGGCCGGTCGTACCGGAACCGCTTATCAAGCAGTTAAAGGTCGGCGGAAGGCTTGTGATCCCGATCGGCGATGAACAGCGGTCTCAGATGCTCATCCGCGTCACTCGCACGACATCAGGAAACACCTCCGAGAATTTTGGGCCATGCGCGTTCGTTCCTCTGATCGGCGAATACGGCTGGCAATAAACGGACAATCTTATGGAATCAATCGTTGATTTACTTTATCAGATCAAGGAATATCTAAATCCAAAGATAATTATCGACTGGATGCTGCTCAAGCTCGGGATCTGGGTCTATCTTGGTTTATTCCTCATTGTCTTTGCCGAAACAGGTCTTGCGATCGGCTTTTTTCTTCCGGGAGACTCTCTTCTGGTCGTCGCCGGACTTTTTGCGGCGGCCGGAAAGTTAAATTTGGCTGTGCTGATGATCACGCTTTTCGTGGCCGCAGTTGTAGGCGATGCGGTCGGTTATTATTCGGGCAAGAGAATTGGCCCCGCAATATTCAGCCGTCCGAAATCTCGATTCTTCAATCCGAAACATCTCAAAAAGGCTCACAGTTTTTATGAGAAACATGGTGGAAAAACGATCATTATTGCCCGTTTTGTTCCCATCGTTCGCACTTTCGCACCTATCGTTGCCGGAGCCGCCGATATGTCTTATCGACAGTTTGTTACTTACAACGTAGTCGGAGGATTTGCCTGGGTTGTCAGCATGCTGCTTGCAGGCTATTTTCTCGGCGGGGTCGTTGAGCAGTTTATGCGAAGCGTTTTCGGGATCGAGAATTTTCTGCTCGAAGACCATATCGACAAGGTCGTCATTGTCGTCGTTTTTCTTTCGCTGCTGCCGATCATCTTCGAATTTGTAAAGGCCTGGCGAGAAAAACGACGCGGCGGCAACAACGACGCCGATACTGAAACAGATACTGATTTGACTAAGTCAGACGAGTAACCTACACTCTTACTTTGGTCGGCGGGGCGTGGCTCAGTCTGGTAGAGCGCTCGGTTCGGGATCGAGAGGTCGGAGGTTCGAATCCTCTCGCCCCGACCATAAATTTCCGAAAAGCATAAAGCAGCTTAGCTTGATGCTTTTTTTTATTTTGTAGTCACGGTCGGTTTCGGCTTCATTTCCCAAAGGACATTTACGATCACCCAACGGCCGTTGGATTTGGCGATATGTAGATAATCGACCCAATCCGACGCCACGACCTTTACACTTGCAGTATTGCCGAAAACGTCAAGAATAGTTACATCCTTTTGCTGTTTCTCTTTTGGCGTGTCTTTTCCTCCGCCGCGTTTGACGCCTTGAACTAGACTCATGGCACTCATTTGTCCAAGCGAACTTCGGCCCTGCGCGTCTGTGCGGACGATCCGTTTTGCAAGATCGGGATGAAGTGCACGCTCCATGCGGTCCGGGTTTCCTTCGTACCAACCCTCGATATAATCGAGTGCGGTCGCCTTAATGGCTTCCTTATCGGCATCTAGAATCGCCGTCTGGGCTGAAACGTTCAGAACGGTAAATATAAATAGAAAGAATGTACCAATGATGACCTTACGCATCTAATTGACCTCCAATTGGGTTGGTATCTAGATCTCTAAAAAGCACTAGTCAATTTGATACGTCGCAACGCTGGTTGGGGTTTCGTAGCAGCGGACCTTGTGAACCTTGACGCGTTCATCGGCAATGCGGGTATTCAGATATTCAAGAAAATAACGGGCCAGGTTCTCAGCGGACGGGTTTAGTTCTTCGTCGAACGGCGGCAGTTCGTTTATATTTCGGTGGTCAAGATATTTAACGATCTCATCGGCGGCAGATTTAAGATCGCCAAAATCGATCAGCAGGCCGATGTTGTTCAGTTCCTCTCCACGCGCAAAGATCTCGATCTTATAATTATGCCCGTGCAGATTCTCACACTTCCCCTTGTACCCACGCAACTGGTGAGCCGATGAGAAATTGCGCTCGATCATTACCTCAAAAAAAGCCGCCATAGACCTCGATTATACCGCACTCTTGACGTCCGGTTGAAAAATTGCGTCGACATCGGAAAGATCGCCGGTTATCCGCATTCTCGGCAAGCTGTTCAGAAAATCACGTCCGTAGCCTTTCGATCTCAAACGTGGGTCGAGGATGGCGATCACGCCTCGGTCGGTCGAGCTGCGGATCAAACGGCCGATTCCTTGTTTCAGCGAGATCACAGCCTGAGGGACGCTGTAGTCGAAAAACGATTTGCCTCCATTCTCGTCAATAAAACGGCTGCGCGCTGCGACGATCGGGTCCGTCGGGACGGCGAACGGGAGTTTGTCGATGATGACGCACGAAAGCTGTTCGCCGCGAACATCGACGCCCTGCCAAAAGCTGGAAGTGGCGAAAAGAACGGCATTAGGCGTTTCCCGAAACTTTTCGAGCAGGCCGGTTTTTGCCATTGTTCCCTGCAAAAAGCACGGATATCCGATCCGCGACGAGACCAACTCGTACAATGCCGTCATTGACGAATTGCTAGTACACAGAACGAAAGCATGCCCGCGTGTAACCTGCACGATCTTGACGATCTCTATCGCCGCCGCGTGCGTAAATTCCGGAGAGCGCGGATCCGGCATCACCTTTGGCAAATAGACTATCGCCTGTTTTTCGTAATCGAACGACGAAGGAGCCGTGAGTGAGGTAGTTTTCGCCGGCGACAATCCCAAGCGATCACGGATAAAATTAAAACTGCCGTTCGCCGACAAGGTCGCGGAGGTCAAGACGCAGGTGTCGACCTTGTCGAACAGCTTCTCCTGCAGCAATGCCGAAACATCGACCGGCGAAGCCTGCAAAAATATGCCGCGTCCGCGTTTTTCGAGCCAATAGACGTAGTTCCGGTCTGCCTGTTTTATGATAAATCCCAGATCGAATCGAGTCTGTCTGATGCGTCTGACGACACTGTCAGCCTCAGGGATCTTTGCTGAGAATACATCGATCTCCGTCTCGAGCTGGCCAAGAGCCGAGTCGAGCGCCTCGTATGCCTCGCCGTGCGTAGTCGGCTGCGGCTGGCCATTTGCACCGCGCTGCGAAAAACTGTCCGGCATCAGCGGGAAACGCCCTTCGCTGCCGCGAGCTTGCAGGAATCGGATCCAAAATTGCTCCGCCAGACCGATAACCTTTGCCGATTTCCGCAAAATTCCCGCTGTCGCGATCGCGTCCGTTATCGGCAGCGTGTCGGCATCGCGAACGAGTTCGTCGATCTGAAACGTTGAGACCTGAAACCCAAAGTAATCGGCAGCGATGTCTTCGATCAGATGTGCTTCATCAAAGATCACGGCGGCGTAATCCGGCAAAACCTTTCCAAAATTGTTGCCACGAACGTTGAGGTCGGCGAAGAATAAGTGATGATTTACGATGACAATATCCGCCGCCTCAGCGTTCGTACGCATACGTGTGATAAAGCACGGTTCGTAATCAGGACATTTCTGGCCGATACACGTGTCGCTTTTGGCGTTTATTCGGCTCCAGAATGAAAGATTTTCAGGAAGATACGTCAGTTCGGCTCGATCGCCGGTTTTGGTTTCCAGAACCCAATCGCGGACCTCTTTGAAATGATCGATCTCACCGATGCCGTCGAGGATTGGCTGATGGTCGGATTTCGCAATGCGATAAAGACAGGCGTAATTCGAACGGCCCTTCATATACGCGGCCTTGAATTTTTTGGGCAATATCTTTTGCAGAAACGGAATATCCTTTTCCATCAACTGTTCCTGCAAGTTTTTCGTGCCCGTCGAGATTATTATTCGAGTCTTTTTTGCCAATGCGGCGGCGATCGCAGGCGTAAGATACGCAAGTGTCTTGCCGGTTCCGGTTCCGGCTTCGACGATCAGGTGTTTTTTCTCGGCGAATGCGGTCGTTATCGCCTCGGCCATTCTGACCTGGCCCTCGCGATATTCGTATGCATCGTGGTGCTGCGAGATCAGCCCGCCGCACCCGAAAACACTGTCGATCAGATCATCTTCCATGTTAAAGCGCGGGCCGAACTTCTAAATTCATTGACTTCGATCGCCGATTTGTTAAAATCATTTTTTGCGAACAATACAATTGAAACCTAATTTTCAGACCGTCGCCAATGTTGTTTATCGTGCCGCGGTCTTTTTGCGAACTAACACAAAATCTAGAGTCTAGTGGTTTTGTGGCGTAAATTCGATTTCTCCTGCGATATTTTGCATTTCTTATTGTCTGAAACCGTCTACATCTTTTAGGAGCTCATTTTAATGTCATCAAATTCAATGACCGATACGAGGCGTAATGCCATTTTGTGTTTAGTCGTCCTAACGCTTATCGCTGCCGCATTTCTGCTTCCTTTCAAACGGCCGGCCTCCGCAGCTCAGGGAATGGTACCTCAGACTGCGAGCCACGAGAATGAGCTTAATAACTACGATATCAGAACAGACAAATCGGCATTTGAAAAGATCGCTGCTTTTCGCAATACCGCCGGAAAAAGCGCGGTCGAGATCGCCGATGCCCGCGACGGATTTGTCGTTGGCGAACAGAACCTACGGCAGAATGTTCCATCGCTCAAGGTTGAATATAATTCTGATATCCGTATCCCTGAAGTGATCGGCCCCGACGTGAAGCAAGGCCGTGCATATTTGACGCGTCCGTCGTCAGCCAAGCGTTCAGACATTTTGAGAGAGTTTCTGCGACAAAACGCCGGCCTTGTCGGATCGACCTCGGAACAGATCGACGAGCTCAAGGTATTCGCCGATTACACCAATCCTGACGGTAACCTTTCGTTTGTCGAACTCAATCAAGACATCAACGGGATTCCGGTCTTCCGCGGAGAGGTTAAGGCCGGCTTCACCAAACAGGGCGAGATCATCCGAGTTATCAACAACCTCGCACCGGCGATCGATCACACAGCGGTGTCAGCTGAATTTGGTGATCCGCTTGCAGCAGTAAGGGCCGCGGCAGGGTATATCAATTCAGATATTTCGACGCTGAATATCAAGAGGGAGCAAACGGTTTCGAGCGAACTCAAAACGATATTCGGCACCGGCGACTCGGCAACGACTGCAGAGAAAATGTACTTTCCAACTGAGCCGGGTGTCGCGTTACCGGCTTGGCGCGTGCTTATTTGGCAACCTGTCAATGCCTATTACATTATCGTCGACGCCGCACACGGCACCATGCTTTGGCGTAAAAACATCACCGAAGATCAAACACAATCCGCAACTTACGGCGTTTACGCCAATCCCAACGCGATGATAAATGTTGCCGATAATCCATTTCCTTTTACGCCGGGCCCGACTTCGCCGAATGGGCAACAGGGCTCGCCGATATCGCGGACGAACATCACGCGCATTGGCAACGAAACACCTTATACATTCAATAACAACGGCTGGATCACTGACGGCGGCGACAGAACGGACGGAAACGCCGTGCAGGCCGGACTCGACCGCGACGGCGTTGATGGCGTGGACCCGAACAGCGAAGCGATAAACGCGGGCCGAACTTTTGCTTACACATACAGCCCTTTGAATCCAAATAGCAATACCGGCGAAGCACCGGTCGCCGTACCGCAGACCTATCCCGGAAGTGCGTTTCAGCAAGGCTCGGTGACACAGCTATTCTACATAACAAATTGGTATCACGACGAGTTATATCGTTTAGGATTTACCGAACAGGCTCGAAATTTCCAAGATTCAAATTTTGGGCGAGGCGGTGTTGAAAGCGACCGAATTCGCGGCGAAGGACAGGATTCTTCCGGAACGAACAACGCAAACTTTTCGACTCCGGCGGACGGCGGACGCGGACGGATGCAGATGTATATCTGGACCGCTCCGACTCCCGATATTGACGGAAATCTCGATGCCGATGTCGTAATTCACGAAATTACACACGGTACATCAAATCGTTTGCACGGCAACGGAAGCGGACTTTCGACAAATATGTCGCGAGGAATGGGTGAAGGCTGGTCGGATTGGTATGCCCATTGCTTGTTGTCTGAGCCATCGGACCCGATAAACGGAATCTATACGACTGGAAGTTATGACACTTATCTTTCGGGAGCAGGCTTGAACAATTACTATTATGCGATTCGGCGTTTTCCCAAAGCAGTTATGGCATTTACAGGCGGCCCAAACAATCGCCCGCACAATCCGCTAACATTTGCAGACGTTGATGCGACTCAACAGAACTTGAATGACGGCGCTTATCCGCCGCGGTTCAATACTACGGCTGACCAAGTTCATGCGGCTGGCGAAGTTTGGAGCACCGCTCTGTGGGAGGTTCGCGGACGATTAGTGACACGCCTCGGTTGGGCAGACGGAAACCGGCGGGTATTGCAGTATGTAACCGACGGAATGAAACTTGCGCCGATCGGCCCGACATTTTTGCAGGAACGTGATGCGATCATTGCCGCGGCTCAAAGTTCTCTGCCGTCCGGGCAAGCGAATCCCGACACCGCCGATGTTTGGGCAGGGTTTGCCATTCGCGGAATGGGCTTCAGTGCGGTTGTTAACAATCCGGGTTCAGGCAGTGGAACAGCACGGGTAACTGAGGCATTTGACCTGCCGAATTTATTGCAAACGCCATCATTCACAGTGTCCGATGCGACCGGAAACAATAATGGTTTTCCTGAACCCGGCGAAACCGTTTCACTGAGTATTCCGCTTTCTAATAATTCGGGCATCAATGCAACAAACACAACGCTGCAGGTTGCCGGTGGAAATTCGGTGAATTACGGCACGATCAACAACAATTCGACTGTGACGCAATCCGTTTTATATACCGTACCGGCGAATACGCCCTGCGGAAGTTCGATTAGCGTGACGTTTAATGTTGTAAGCAGTTTGGGGCCAACAAGTTTCACGCGAACATTGATAGCCGGTGTCCCGGTTGCGACTTTTACCGAATCTTTCGATAGCGTGACCGCACCGAACCTGCCGACCGGCTGGTTGACAGCTCAAAGCGGCTCGGGTGTGCTATTTGGAACGGTCACAAACAATACCAATTCCGCTCCGAATTCGGTATTTACGCCGAACACGGCGCTTATCGGAGGTGCGTCGTTGACCTCACCGGCGATCCCGATCACATCGGAGGCAGCAATTGTTACTTTCCGAAATAGGTACGACACCGAAGACGGTTGGGATGGCGGCGCGTTTGAGATCAGCATCAATGGCGGAGCGTTCACGGATATTTTGACCGCCGGCGGAAGATTTATCGAAGGCGGTTATAACGCCGCGGTCGGAACGGTTGCAAACAATCCGATCTCAGGACGGCCGGCATGGACGGGAACTTCGAGCGGCTTTATCACGACCAAGATCCAACTTCCGGCATCAGCTGCCGGTCAGAGCGTCAGCCTACGCTGGCTCTTCGGCGAAGACACTAATACCGCTTCGGTCGGTTGGTGGGTCGATAACGTCGAAGTTGCCGGAAACTACACCTGCAGTACGTTAAACCTCAGATCACGCGCCGACTTTGACGGTGACAGCAAAACTGACATTTCAGTTTTCCGCCCATCGGACGGCAATTGGTATCTGAATCGTTCGACCCAAGGGTTTACGGCACTTAATTTTGGCCTGTCGGCAGATATACCGACGCCGGGCGACTTTGACGGCGACGGAAAAGCCGATGTAGCCGTGTGGAGGCCTTCGGACGGAAATTGGCACCGGCTAAACAGTAGCAACGGCCAATACGTTGTCAATCATTTCGGATCGAATGGCGACATACCGCAGTCCGGTGATTTTGACGCAGACGGTAAGGATGATATCGCGGTTTTTAGACCCTCTAATGGCCTCTGGTATGTCCTCAACAGTTCGAACGGCATTATCACAATACTTAATTTCGGACTCAACGGCGATAAACCCGTGGCTGATGATTACGACGGTGACGGAAAGGACGACATCGCCGTTTGGCGGCCATCGACGGGCATTTGGTACAGAATGAACAGTGGAAACGGCCAATTCTTCGCGGTTCCATTTGGCTTGCCCGAAGATCTGCCGACGCCTGCCGACTATGATGGCGACGGCAAGACCGATGTCGCGGTCTATCGTCCATCGAGCGGCATTTGGTATCGCCTGAACAGCAGCAACGGCCAATTCGGGGCGATCGCATTTGGACTCAGTGGAGACATACCGGCTCCCGGAGATTACGATGGTGACGGTAAGGACGATCAAGCGGTCTATCGGGCCGGAATTTGGTATTTGAACCAGTCGCTCAGCGGCTTTTCAGCGTCATCGTTTGGGCTTCCCGGCGACTTGCCGATCCCTAATAAATACATTCCGTAAATGTAGTTAGCCGAAACGAGTGTCTTAGCAGTGATTTGTTACGCCAGAACTGCGTTATTTCATTGACGGCTGGTAATAAATCTGATAAAACATAGGGGATTCGTTTTAAAATTTTTGTTCACATCTACCGTTTAGCTTCTTTCGTCACGACGTTGCCATGTTTTGGAACGACGCGTTTTGATGTTTGAGTAATTCCAATTCCCGCGAATTTGGTCATCTTAGCCGAAGATCATTGCCACGAGATTTGAAAACTTCAGGATTTTAGCTTTTAGGAGGGCTTGGAAATGCAGAGACGTAAAAAGACAGAGACTCGAAAGGGTTTACTGTTGTGTTTATTTGTTTTAGGAATGGTTACGGCACTGACGATATTGCCGTATCAGTTCCGCTCATCGGCGACCGCGCCGAAGGGTTTAGTACAACGGACGGTCAGTGCTGATCCCGATATTCCAAAAATGTGGGATATTCGCGAATCGAAAGAAAGCATCGATGACCTAGCTCGGCTTCGCGACATGAGCGGGAAATCCGCTTCGTTGGTCGCCGACATCCGTGATGGATTCGTTCGCGGTGAAAGTGCTTTCAAGCAGACTCATCCGACAGCTAAGATCGACTACAACCTCGACATTCGAATTCCCGAATTGATGACACCTGATGTTTACCGTGCAAAGGTCGAATGGCTCACACCGCCATCATCGGCTAGCCGTGTTGAGATCCTCAGGAATTTCGTCAAACAGAACAACGAACTGATCGGTATCACCAATCAGGAAGTCGACGGATTGAAGGTCGCGGCGGATTACACCAATCCTGACGGCAATCTTTCGTATGTCCATCTCGAACAGAAATTCAACAACATTCCCGTATTCCGCGGCGAAGTCAAAGCCGGATTTACCAAGAATGGCGAGATCATCCGCGTGATCAACAACCTGGCTCCGGGTGTGGATGCAAGTCAGGTTTCACGGACCTTTAACAATCCGCTTGATGCAGTGCGTATTGCTGCTCAGCACATCAAACACGAACTCCGTCCTGAAGATGTTTCCAAGAACGAAGCTGAGTCGACTGATTTAAAAGCGGTCTTTGGCGGCGGCGACTGGGCAACAACTGCCGAAAAGATGTACTTCCCGACCGAACCTGGCGTTGCGGTTCCGTCATGGCGTGTCCTGATCTGGCGTCCGATCAATGCGTACTACGTGATCGTTGATGCACAGACCGGCATCGTACTTTGGCACAAGAACATCGCTGATGACCAGACCCAAGCGGCAACTTACAATGTTTATGCCAATGCTCCGTCGTATATCAACACTGCGGACCACGCAGCTCCATTGTCACCATACATCTCTGTTCCGCCCAACGACCCGACGGTCGGAGCTCAAGGTGTTTTAGGCTCGAGAACCAATCAAACTCTGATCGGTAATGAAGGTCCGCTTGCGACCATCAACCAACTCGGATGGATCAATGACAACACGAACATCACCGACGGTAACGCTAACGAAGCCGGTGTTGACCGTGTTGCTCCGAATGGCGTTGACGCACCGATGGTGGGCGACACCGCTTGTCCGGGTGCCGGATGCCGCGTCTTCTCTTCGACATGGAATCCTCCGCCGGGAATGCCCGCACCGGGCGATGACCCTCTAACTCCGCAAGCACAACGTGGAGCCGTTATTCAAATGTTTTACATTATGAACAAATACCACGACGAATTGTACCTGCGTGGATTTACCGAAGCGGCTCGCAACTTCCAGAACACAAACTTCACGGGAATGGGACTGGGCGCCGACCGCGTCTCGTCTGAAGGACAGGATTCATCAGGAACCAACAATGCTAACTTCGCAACACCGGCAGACGGCGGCCGCGGACGTATGCAGATGTTCCTCTGGACCGGTCCGACACCTGACCGCGATGGTACGGCTGATGCTGACATCGTTATTCACGAAGTCACTCACGGAACGTCAAACCGTCTGCACGGAAACGGCAGCGGCCTGGGCAACCAGGGCGGCATGATGGGCGAAGGCTGGGGCGACTGGTATGCACACACCATGCTTGCCGAGCCGACCGATAGCGTCAACGGCATCTATGGCCTTGGCGGTTATTCGCTTCTTAGCCTCGGCGGCACAATGACGTCGAACTATTATTACGGCATTCGCCGCTTCCCGACGGCGCTGATCGCTTCGACGGGCGGCCCGATGAACAAGCCGCACAATCCGCTGACCTTTGGTCACTTGAATGCCGGCTGCGACGCAACACTCGGAACGACCGCAACAGCGGTTTCCAGTGCATATCCACGTAATCCGGTTATCGCCACCTCGGGCAACTGCTCGCAGGTACATAACGCCGGTGAAATTTGGAAATCGGCACTTTGGGAAGTCCGCAGCTTGTTCATTGCACGTAACGGTTTCGCAACCGGTACGCGTGACGTACTTCAGGCCGTCACCGACGGCATGAAACTCACGCCGATCAACCCTAACATGCTGCAAGAACGTGACGGTATCATAGCCGCTGCAGCGGCTATGCCGCTTGCTCCGCAGAATGCCGGTTACGTCCTTGACGTTCGCGAAGGCTTCCGCCGTCGCGGTTTCGGATTCTCGGCATCGGTTACTTCGGCAACTGTCGTTACCGAAGCATTTGACTCAGCAGACCTGACCGCCGGTAACGGAACCGTGACCTCGGGCAACTTCCTGCTTGAGCCGAACGAATGCAACACGATGGACGTTCCGGTGACGAACAACTCGGGTAATCCGGCAACGGCCATCTCGGCTGTACTTTCGTCGGCAACGCCGGGCGTGACCATCACCCAGCCAAATTCGGCATATGCCGACCTCGCGGGTGGAGCTTCGGGAACAAATACGACTCCTTTCCAGGTGTCGCTTGACAACACCGTGGCTTGCTTCTCATCGGTCAACTTTACACTTACAGTCACCTTCACGGGTGCCGGCGGCGGTTCTCCTCATGTGAAGAACTTCTCGCTGCCGGTCGGCCAAGCTGGCCTCAATTATGTGTTCACACCCGGAATGGGAACGATCCCGGCGGGCGGAACATTGATCGCGGGCAGCCAGTTGGATGACGCTGCAGTTGCAGTTCCGCTTCCGATGGGCTGGTCATCGACCGTTTATGACGTCGCTGTTACTTCGCTCAGTGCGAGTACCAACGGCCAGGTAAACGTCAACGGTGCTGCAAACACAGCATTCACAAATGCCGCTCTTCCGACAGCTTCTGCCGGAGCCGGTGCGACATTGTTCCCGCTTTGGGATGACATGGACATGGATCCCGCGGACGTAACAAATGGCGGTATCTATACTCAGACAACCGGTATGGCTCCGAATCGCCAGTTCATTATCGAATGGCGCGGCCAGCACTTTGCTGAATCCACCAACGGGCCTATTAATGTCAACTATGCTTTGGTCCTAACAGAGGGCACGAGCAATGTGGATTACATCTACGCGTTGACCGGTATCGCACCTAACGCAAATGGCGTAAGTGCAACGGTCGGCGTTCAAAAGGCTACGACCGGCACGACGTTCACACAGCACTCGTTCAATAGTGCAGTGATCACACCGGGATTGAAGCTGAGCGGCGTCCTTCCGGGCGGCGTTTGTACACCGGGAACAGGCCCATGCGGTCCTGCGGTTCCGGACAATCCGCGTGCTGACTTCGATGGCGACGGCAGGACCGATCTTTCGGTATTCCGTCCGTCAGAAGGCAATTGGTATCTTCAAGGTTCGACAGCCGGATTCTCAGTTATCAACTGGGGAACATCGACTGACGTTCTGATTCCGGGCGACTACGACGGCGACGGCAAGGCTGACACGGCCGTGTTCCGAGCCAGTTCAAACCCGGCTGATAGCGATTACCTCATCCTCAAGAGCAACGGCTTTGTATATCAGGGCCTCTCATGGGGTGTTCCTGACGACGTTCCTGTCTCGGGCGACTATGACGGCGACGGCAAAACCGACCTATCGGTATTCCGTCCGTCCACGAACGTTTGGTACGTTCTGAACAGCAGCAACGGTTCAAATACCGTTGAGCCTTTCGGATCGGCTGCTGATGTTCCGCTCGCGATCGACATCGACGGTGACGGCAAGACCAATCTGGCCATTTATCGTCCGTCTGAAAACACCTGGTATATCGCCAAACCTACCGGCACGCCGGCAACGAACTTCGTCGCTGTTCCGTTCGGTACGACAGGCGATAGGATCGCACATGCCGACTTTGACGGTGACGGCAAAGATGACATCGCGGTATTCCGTCCGTCAGACGGTACGTGGTACATCCGCAAATCGTCCGATGCCTCGACCATAATCCAGGCATTCGGAACGAATGGCGATGTTCCTGTTCCGGGAGACTACGACGGTGACGGCAAAGATGACGTTGCGGTCTACCGTGCCGGAACCTGGCATGTACTCGGCTCGACGGCCGGCTATTCGGTCCAGGCATTTGGTGTCGGCAGCGACATCCCTGTCCCGAACCGCTATCTTCCGATAGTGGCGGGCGGCGGTGGCGGTGCTGTGACCGTTAGTTTCAACGGTGCGACCGCCATTCCGGATAATGTTCCGGCTGGCGTCAACATTCCGCTGATCGTTGCCGGTGTTGGAACCGTTGCTGATATGAACTTCAGCTTCGATAACGACCCTATGGGCACCTGCGATGCAACCGTTGGTGATGTCGATTGTGGTATCAACCATAGTTGGGTTGGTGATATTATCATTAAGATCACACCGCCTGACGGCTCGCCAACAGTTACGATCTATGATCGTCCCGGCGTACCGGTGCCGAACACAGTTGGTTGCAGCAACAACAATCTCGGAAATATCCTGTTGAACGATGAAGGCGGATTCCCGTCGATCGATCTTCAGGGTAATCCGACGCCCGGTGCTTGCAACACTGCATTGCAGTTTCCGACCGGCAACTTTTCACCATTTAGCCCAATGAGTGCTTTCGATGGTGAGAACGCTGACGGGACTTGGACGATAAATGTTTCTGACAATGCCGGTGCTGACACCGGTACGGTACGGAGATTTTCATTTATCTTCAACTCGGGGAATTAGTCCTCTTCAAAGCCGGCTCCAATAGTCCGGCTTTGGATACAAACCTTAAGCAGGGCCAAGTTCGACTTGGTCCTGCTTTTTTATTTTCGTTTCGTGAGGCTGCCCCCGGGGCAGAGTATAAAGATTGACATTCACGCCGCCTGAGCCTATTTTTTAAATAGCACTTTCATCGACTTTTGGGCCGTTCCCTCCGTCAAAACAGTTAGTTCCGTTTATTGTTTTCAGGAGTATCATTCACATGCAAGAACGCTTCGATAAAGCTGTTTTACTAAAGCTGTCCGTCATGGCTGCAGTCGCCGCGATCGCTGTTTTCGGTTTTGGAAGTTACGGCGATCCAACTCAGGGCGTCTCCGCCGCGTCAAGCGGCCCGTCTGCCTCTCATACCGGAGCTCCGGGCGAAGCGAATTGCACCTCATGCCATTCAGAATTCCCGGTCAATTCGGGTGAAGGAAACATCTCGATCACCGGCATTCCCGCCCTCTATACGCCGGGACAACAGATCCAGGTCACGGTGACCACCTCTCAGGCAAATGCGGTCATTTATGGCTTTCAACTCACTGCGATCAATGCTATCGGCGAAAAGATCGGGGTGTTCACGCTTCCAAATGAACCTCAGCCGAGATCACAGATCGTCACAGGTCTGGTAGGCGGCCGTGAACGCAAGTACGTCGAACACACCGAGAGCGGCCTCTTCCTTCCGATGACGTTTGGGTTCAACAGGTGGATATTCACCTGGACCGCACCCGCATCGCGCGGCGGCAGGGTCGGGTTTTATGCGGCAGGAAATGGAAGCGACAGCAACGGTGCTCCCTCAGGCGACTATATATACACCACATCGGCGGCAACGACGTCCGGCAGCCCTGTTTTCGACTTTGACGGCGACAATAAGACAGATGTGAGTATTTACCGTCCGAACGGCGGTTCCGGCGGCGAGTGGTGGTGGTCGAGATCATCGAACGGCGGAAATGGAGCTGTGCAGTTCGGGACTGCGACCGATGTCATCGTTCCGTCGGATTTCACTGGCGACAACAAGACGGACATCGCCTTCTTTCGTCCTTCGACCGGTTTCTGGTATGTGCTGAGGAGCGACGACTTTTCGTTCTTCGCATTTCCATTCGGTTCCGGCGGCGACGTTCCTGTACCTGCTGACTATGACGCCGACGGCCGGTCCGATCCGGCTGTGTTCCGACCTTCGAACAGCACTTGGTTCATCGCCAATTCAGGCGGCGGCACGGCCATACAGCAATTCGGTATCGCGGGCGACCTTCCGGTTCCGGCTGACTACGACGGCGACGCCAAGGCCGACATCGCGATATACCGGCCGAGCCTCGGCCAATGGTGGCTTGCCAGGAGCAGTGCGGGAACTGTCGCGTTCGAGTTCGGCACGGCGACGGACAAGGCAGTATCGGGCGACTATACCGGCGACGGCAAGGCCGATGTAGCGTTCTGGCGTCCTGCGACCGGCGATTGGTACATTTTGCGAAGCGAGAATAACAGCTACTTTGCGTTCCCGTTCGGAATTGCCTCTGATCTGCCGGTGCCCGGCGACTACGACGGTGACGGAAAGTATGACGCCGCCATCTTCCGCCCGTCGAACTCAACGTGGTTCGCCCAACGCTCGACCGCCGGAACACTCATCCAGCAGTTCGGCCAATCCGGCGATATCCCGCTTCCGAATGCTTTTGTTCGGTGACCGAGGTCGAGGCTTCCCGGACGCCGAATGTTATTTTGAATGAAAAGAAAACCTTCAAGTTCACGACTTTGACATAGCAGCAAGACCCATAAGAAAGCCCGCCGAAACCTTATGGTTCAGCGGGCCCTTCGGAAGAAACATTGAATATCCGTTACGGTTTGGTCGGAGTGGTGGCCATCTCCGGCCTTGCCAATGCCGGTCCTTGAACAACAGGCATCGGGGTATCGCCGCCGCGGGATGAGTTTGACGGCGGATTGCCCATTGGCACCGGCTGGAGGATCGATGCGGGACGAATCTGTCCGCCCTGTGCGGCATTCGATGTGTCCGGACGTGTGATCCGCGGTGTAATGAAGAACAAGATCTCGTTCGTGTTACGAGAAACTCCCTTTCGCTTAAAAAGGTTGCCCAGCAACGGGATCCTCGAGATTCCCGGCGTGCGGTCGGTGCTCTCGCGTTCGTCGTCGAACAAAACACCGCCAACAACGGTCGTTCCGCCATCGGGAACCGTTACCTGGGTCGTCATACTCTGGGTGTTGATGGCCGGAGCGGCTCCGCCAACGATCGTCGCGGTCGAGCTGTTTTCGGCAATAACATTGAGAATGACCGTACCAAGATCCGTGATCTGAGGCGTAATGGCCAATCGAAGAGGAACGTCAACATAGGTCGTCGTCGCAATAACTGCACCACCCGCGGCACTGCCCGGCTGGATCGTTGTGACCGGAATTTTGGTTCCGCTCTTGATCTCCGCCGGACGATTATTCAGAGTTGTGACGCGAGGTGTTGCAATGACCTTAGCCTGGCCTTTCTGTTCACCGGCAGAGATCATCGCGTTGATCTGAGCGGTTCCAAAAACGCCGGTCGTCAAACCGATGACCGTGTTTGCGATCTTCGAAAACATATCGTTGCCCACAGCACCATTAGGGATACTCGGAGGTACCGGCAAACCAAATGTATTGCCCGGCAGCGTTCCGCCGGCTGCTCCGCTTCCGCGGGGGCCGGTCAGAATCGCGCCTAGCTGGACACCGATATCGCGGCTAAAGTTTCGCGAAGCCACAACGATGCGTGCTTCGATCTCAACCTGCGGTTCCGGTTGGTCAAGATATGAGACTAGCTGGCGGATCGCTTCTATATTTTGTTTGACATCGGTGATGATAAGCGTGTTGCTGCGGCCGTCAACTTCGACCGTTCCGCGACGCGAAAGGCGTTTTTTGACAATGCCGAGAATTCCCTGGTCGCTTCCGCCGCTGGAACTGCTGCTATCTCCGCCTGATGGACCGCCGCTCGACGTTCCGGTGGTCAAACCACCCGCACCGCCGGCATCGCCGCTGAGCGTTCCCGAGGCACGTGCATAATTGAGCCTGAGAAATTCGGTATAAAGAGGCGAGCCATCGATCGCACCGTCCATTAATTTTGAACGAAGGTCTATCTCGTCCGAAAGCACTTTCGAATCGACAACTCGCAGGATGTTGCCGTTGACCTGTGCATTCAGCGACTGCGACTGCAGAACCGAATCGAGGGCGACGTTCCATGGAACATCGTTGAGCTTTACCGTCACCGGTACTTCTTTGACCGATTTGTCGATCACAAAGTTGATACCGTACTGATCAGTTATATAGCTGAGAATGTCGCGGATATCGGCATTCACAACGCTGAGATTGATCGGTTCGCCGCGAAATCCGGCGTCGCCGTAGCGAAGCCCTTCAGATTTGGGATCGACCTTTTGAGCCGTTGCTGAGATTGCCAGCACGGCGACTATCAGAAAAGCGAATGCGGTACGCTTTACCACGTCGCTGATGATGATAAGAGAATTCATGTTTCCTCCGTTACAGAAATGATCTTTCGGAAAAGATCGGATTGAAATGTTCATCAGATTAGGATCGCAAGGGTCTGCGATCGCAAAAATTGCTATTTGCCGGCTTTCGCAGCCTTGGCAGGCTTTTTGGCAGGCTTCTTCTTTGTATCGTCGACGGCCGGCGCGTTGTTCATCTCATCGACCGGCGATATGATCGGTCCTGCGGGTGAACCAATGACTGGAGCAGCTGCGACCTGGACGGGCTTGTTCTCATCTTGCGATGGAGCTGTTCCCTGGACGACCGCCTTCATATTGTATTGCTGCAGCGGCTTGTCTTCGACAGAGGCGACGAATTTGCCCGGGGCAGTCTTCGTGACCTTGCGAAAAATGAGTTTGTTCTCCTCGACAGCGACGAGTTGTCCGTCAAAGAATTTCTCACCGGGATAGATCGTGTATGAAAGCTTGATCGGTGTCGCCTCGACCATTGCGGCATAACCTCTCGGCGTCTTAAAGATGCCGGTGACGATCATTTCGCTGAGAGTCAGAACGCTGGTGACTTTCGGCAGCGGTTGGCCATTTGCCGCGGCTTGTTCTCTGAGCCGCTTGTAATATTCAATGCGTGCCTCGATCATTGGAGGGCCGTAGTTCACGGGCGTCGCGGCTACTCCGGTTTTCGAACCGGCTGACGGATTATTCACCGGTGCCGGCTTCTTTTCCTTTGCCCAGCTCGCCTTAGCGAATGGATCGCGTTGGGCATTTACCGACGAGGACTGTCCGCTCACGAGCACGAATGCTATTGCGATCGCGGTAAGGCAAGCTAATCGTATTGGTGTCGATTTGTAGATCATGGCTTTTTTCTCTTCTATTACTCGATAGGTGGGTGTGAAGTGTTACTTGGCAGGAGCGGCCGCAGGTGCCGGAACTGTTCCGGGGGCCGGGGCTGTTCCGGGGACCGGGGCTGCTCCGGGGGCTCCGGGAGCCGCAGCCGAATTGAGATCAGTTGGTGCCGCATAATATGCCGTCAGCAGGAACTGAGCATGCAGCGTTTTGTTCTCCGATTGCTTTTCAAGCTGATTGATCTTGAAATCGGTGATCGAAACGATACGCGGCAGTTTAGCCATGCTGTCAAAGAATGCACGCAGGTTGTTAAAGTTACTGTCAACCTCGACCTCGACCGGCTTGGCCATTATCATGTCCTGCTGAGTCTCGTCACGCGGACTGAACCGCATCACGATCAATCGGGCGTCGTTTGCAGTGTCCTGCAGGCCCTGAAGGACATTGGTCAGCTCACGCTGTTCCGGCAGTAGAACCTTGAGTTCTTCGTATTCAGCGGCCTTGCTGGCATAGAGCGAGCGAAACTCGTTTATACGCTGCGTGGCTAATCGTGCGGTCTCATTCTTCTGCTGAAGCTGAGCGACCTGGTCCGTTAGCGTCGTGATCTCTGCCCGCGTTTCGCTGGTCACAAAGTACCAGACGCTGGCGTAGATCAGCGATGCGACGCCGACGAGGATCATTAGCTGGAAGTGCCATTTGAGGTTTTTGATTTTCTCTAACATTGTAGTTTCCTTGTTTGGAGATTAGTTTTTTGCGACCTGGACAGGCTGCGTCTGAGCGGCTCCCGGAACCGATGCGGTCGTCGGTGCATTAGCACTCGATCCGGCCGCCTTCGAAGGCGTATACGCGGTCTTGATCACGAAATTGACGATCCCGATCTTCGGTGCTTCGCCCTCGGCATTCACTTTCTGAGGGGCGTTTTGGTTTTGAATTTCAGCACGAGTCGTCTCAATGCTCAGATTCGAGAATAGTCCGTTCGAAAATTCAAGACTGCGGCCAAACTGGGTGACCTGACTTTCGTCGGGGGAATTGCCCTTGAATGTCAACTGTTCGCCGTTTTGTTCGACACTCTCGAGGTAAAGCCCCGGTGTCATCGCAATGCGCTCGCGCATCGCTTCAAGTACGGCACTTGGGCCTGCCTGTGATCCACGAAGCTTCTTGATCGCTTCGATACGCATATCGATGTTCTGGATCTTCTGCTCGAGGTCTTTCTGCTCGGCGATCACAACCGCAAGATCTGCTTCGATCTGCTTCTGTTCTGCAAGCTGACGCTCGGCTTCGGTCTTGGCCATTTGCGTGCTGATAATGTCCCAGCCGATAACAGCGGCGAGTAGTGCAGCAACGACCAATGACATGACGACGAATCTGGACGCAGGACTCGCGATCTTGCGATCTACGGCTACGGCGGCTCCGCCTTGTCGTTCGGTTACAGAATTAAGTAAATTGATCTTGATCATCTTGTTACACTCCCCTTATTGCCAGACCGACTGCCACAGCCATTTCAGGCACGATCTCGCTAAGATATTCAGGGTCAAACTTTTTGTCGTCCACGCGAATATTACGGAACGGATTTAGAACTTCTACTGGAAGCTCGAGACGCTGCGAAAGTTCCTGCGACAAACCGGCAAGTTTCGAACCGCCGCCAGATATCAGGATCTTTTGTACAACGGTCTCGTTATCTTCGGTCGTCGCTCGATAGAAATCGAATGTCTTCTGTATTTCCATCGCTACGATCTCGGTAACGTTATTCATCAGCGGCTCGATCGCTTTTTCTTCGATACCGTCCACGGCGTCATTGACACCGCGTTTCACAGCCTCTGCTTGTTGGAAGTTTAGCCCTAGGCTTCGCTGAAGGACATCGGTGAACTGACTGCCGCCGACTGTGATATCGCGTGTAAATAAGGAACGTGTGCCCTTCACGATGTTGACGTTCATCGTCGAGGCACCGATATTGAGCAGCGTGACGACATCGTTGTCGGTCGGGCTGTAATTCGCTTCGTAGCAATTCTGCAGGGCGAACGTATCAACGTCGATGATCACCGGCTGCTTGCCGGCTAACTGAATGGCTTGTTTTATATTATCTATACGATCACGTTTGCACGCGGCGATCAGGACGTGAGTAGAATCAGCTGTCTCGGATGTGACTTGGTAATCCAGGCTCACATCAGCCAGATCATACGGAATATGCTCTTCGGCATGCCAGTCGATCGATTCCTCGAGTTCCTCTCGGCTCATCGACGGCAGAACGATGTTCTTTATAATGACACTGTGACCACTAACGCCGGTGACGACCTGTGTCGCGGCAACTTGGTGATTGTTGCAGACGCTCTGGATCACGTCCGAAACGACGTTCAGCTCCATGATCTGCCCGTCAATGATCGTGTCGCCCGGCAGATTTTCAAATCCGAGGCTGACCAAATTGAGACTGTTTGGTTTGCCGTCAAGCTCGACCATTTTGATCGAACTCGAACCTATATCCAAACCGGCAACGCTTTTCTTTTTACCGAACAGCATTATTTTTTGCTCCTTGTTGGCTTTCAGTTTACTTTCACGCCAATCTACTTCAATTAATAGAGTTTCCCTGAAATTTCCGGGTCGGTTGGGCTTTGGCGTTTCGGAAGATCTTTGCCACCTTCTGAATTAAACGCGTAGTCGTAAGCGATCGAACGGCAGGTCTGTTTACTTAGCAGTGCCAAAAACCCGCAACTTTCCGGATGTTTTGACCGCGAACTGCGGCCTTTGAACTGTCATTCTTGAGAAAACTCATTCGCATATGGTGGCGAAGGGTGAACAACCTATTGGCTGTTACTCTTTAGAATTTACAGTAATGCACAACGTCTGTCAACACTTTTTTGCATTGTTTAACTTAAAATGAAAGAAAAATATTCATACTGACTGGCGCGGTCGGTCAGAATGACGGCATAGAAGCCAATTTGTGAATTTTTTCTTGGCCCGGAATGGGACTTTCTACCGGCTTTTCTTTAACTCTAACTTTGCAATGGATTCAAGATGCACTTCGTCGGGCCCATCCGCGAGGCGAAGTGATCTGGCGTAGATCCAAAATTGCGCTAGTGGAAAGTCCTGGGACACGCCGCCGCCGCCGTGGACCTGGATCGCCTGATCGATCACTTTCAAAGCCATCTGCGGAACGACGGCTTTTATCATCGCGATCTCGCGTCGCGCGGCTTTGTTCCCAGCGGTGTCCATCATCCACGCCGCCTTGAGAACGAGCAAACGTGCTTGGTCAATCGCGAGCCGAGCTTCTGCGACCCATTGGCGAATCACACCCTGGTCGGCGACGGCTTTGCCGAATGCCATTCGGGTCTTTGCACGGGCACACATCAACTCAAGGGATCGCTCAGCGATTCCGATCAGCCGCATACAGTGATGGACTCGTCCGGGCCCAAGCCGCCCTTGCGCGATCTCAAAACCGCGGCCTTCACCGAGAAGCAAATTTTCCCTTGGAACACGGACGTTGGTGAATGAAATTTCCGAGTGTCCGTTCGGTGCATCGTCAAAACCGAACACCAGCAGATTTCGCTCGACCTTGACGCCCTCGGCATCCATCGGTACCAGCACCATTGATTGCTGCAGATGTTTCGGAGCATCCGGATCGGTCTTGCCCATAAAGATAGCAAGCTTGCATCGCTTGTCGCCCGCACCGGTCGACCACCATTTTCGCCCGTTCAAAATATAGCCATCACCTTCACTTACGATTGACGCACAAATGTTCGTGGCATCAGACGAGGCTACATCCGGCTCGGTCATCGCAAAACACGAACGAATCTCGCCATTTAGCAACGGTGCCAACCAATGCAGTTTTTGTTCCGGCGAACCGTACAAATGTAGCACCTCCATGTTGCCGGTGTCTGGAGCCGAGCAATTGAATACTTCGGATGCCCAAACAACACGCCCCATGATCTCAGCCAGCGGTGCGTATTCGAGATTTGTAAGCCCCGACACATCCGGCAAAAACAAATTCCACAGATCTGCAGATTGAGCATGATGCTTCAGTTCTTCCATCAGTTTTGACGCCTGCCATCGGTCACCAGAATTGATCTCGTCCAGATAGGCTTGCTCATTTGGATAGATCCACTCGTCCATGAACACATTCAGCCGCGATTGCATTTCCAATGATTTCTCAGAATATTCAAAGTTCATACCCGGTCATTCTCTTATACAAATGCCCTGCGCATCAACATCAATAGCGAGGTTTTTAATTGCACAAACATGAGATTCGCCGATCATCACCACACTTGATGAAGTCGTCTTGTTGTCGATCTGTGGGCGGGAGGGCTGGCCGAAGGACTTGAGTGAATTCGAGGCGTCACACAGGTTGCTCTACAACGAAAAATCCTGAATAATCGGGAGTAATTCCGGCCATTTTGAGGCATTCGAAAATTGAACAATATAGATCATGACCTCTATGAGTTTATGGGTGAGACCAAAAACGTCCGCAAGGGCGAAGAGATCGACATCGACAGTCTTAGGACCTATTGCAAAGGCCAGCCGAACCTGCTCGACGGCGAAATTCGTGTAGAACAATTTCCAGGCGGCAGTTCGAACCTGACTTATCTGATTCGACTAGGACGAAAGGAATTTGTACTCCGCCGGCCGCCGTTCGGGAACACGGTCAAGTCGGCCCACGATATGCGGCGTGAATTTGATGTGCTCTCAAAGCTATCGGCTGTGTACGAACCCGCTCCTCGGCCGCTGCTCTATTGCGAGGACCAGTCGGTCATCGGCTCCGAGTTTTACCTAATGGAACGCCGGCAAGGTTTGATAATCAGAGGAAAGATCCCGGGGACGCTCGAGCTTGGAGTCCCGCCTTCAGGCGGCAACACCGCGGGCGAAGAGCCGCCTGAAGGCGGGACTCAAAACGCCCTATCGCAAGCCGAGCTGCTCGAAACGTCTCAGGTGTTTCGATTCGAGGTTTGCAAGAGCTTCATCCAAAACCTAGCCGATCTCCACTCGCTGGATCTCAAGGACGCAAAACTGGAAACCCTCGGCAAACCCGTTGGCTACAACAAACGCCAAGTCGAAGGCTGGACTAAACGCTATTTCGCGGCCAGGATCGACGAGGTTCCGGAAATCGAAAATGCGATCGCGTGGCTCAATGAAAACATCCCGGCAGAATCGGGGGCTTCGCTGATCCACAACGATTACAAGTTCGACAACATCATGCTCGATCCGTCAGATCTTACAAAGGTAACGGCTGTTCTCGATTGGGAGATGGTCACCGTCGGCGATCCACTGATGGACCTCGGCACAACACTTGGCTATTGGATTTCCAGGGACGCACCCGACGGATTGCTCAACATGCCCTTCAACCCGAGGGTCCTGATGGAAAATATCACGCGGCAAGAGCTGGTCGATATGTACGCCGAATCTCAGGGACGCGCCGTTCCGGACATGCTGTTCTATTATGTCTTCGGCACATTCAAGATCGCCGTCATCGCGCAGCAGATCTACGCAAGATTCGCGAAAGGCTTCACCAGTGACGCAAGATTCGCAACATACAACAAATTTGTGGCATCACTCGGGATCATAGCCGCATCTGCGATATCTAGAAAATCGATCTGATCACAGAATCAAAATATGAGAAAAAATTTGTTACTCTTATTTATAGCACTCTCATTTTCGACCTTTGCGTACGGCCAGGGCACGCCAAAGCCAACTCCAACGCCCGCACCAAAGCCGCCTGTTTATATCGCTGCTGACAATGTCACGACCGTTGCGCAGGTCACGGATGTCACATCAAAAGACGAATATTACATTCACCTCAAAGCCTTGATCGAGTCGCACAAGGTCAAGAATTTGACGTATCAATATGAGTACAACGGTGCCGCAAATCTGAACTCACCTGATCTAGGATATATGGCTTCGAACGGGCAGATCGCGATGATGGCGGTAGCCAAAGAGCGAGGCATGTTGGCCTCAAAATACAAAGCACTCTTTGGAAAGAGTTGCTCAACGCCATTAGGCAAGAATGGAGTTCTGGCTGAGGCCGAAGTTCTCGAAGAACTAAAATGCCGATTCGGCCTGACCGAGATGAAAAACAGTACGCCAACGAACGTTGTGACGAAAGGCCGATTCGCGATGCTTCTCAATCAAGCCTTGAATCTCTGGATCCGCAAGCTCGACGCGTTGAAGTAGATCGGTTAGTTCCCTGCTGTCCGCTCACGCCAGCTTTGGGGCGGGCCGCCGGCATCGACGCGGACCATTTCGATCGCGCCGGGCGACGGGCAGACGAGGTAGCAGAGATTACAGCCGACACATTCTTTCTCGATGACACGCGGATAGCGTTTGCCGTTTGACTCGACAAACTCGAAGCTCTGATGGGCACCGTCTTCGCAGGCGACGTAACACAGATTGCACTGGATGCACTTTTCTTCGTTAACACGGGCCTTGACGTCGTAGTTGAGATCGAGATTGCCCCAGTCGGTCACGCGATGGACGGATTTGCCGATAATGTCATTGACCGACGCAAAGCCTTTCTCATCGAGATAATTATTCAGCCCGTCGATCATGTCCTCGACAATGCGATAGCCATAATGCATGACAGCCGTACAAACCTGAACGTTACCCGCACCGAGCAGCATAAATTCGACCGCATCGCGCCAGGTGTTGATACCGCCGATGCCCGAGATCGGAATGTTGAAATCAACATCCCTCGCCAATTCGCTCACCATATTCAGAGCGATCGGTTTGACCGCCGTCCCGCAATAACCGCCGTGAGCAGCCATGCCGTTGACGTTCGGGTACGGGATCATCGTATCGACATCGACGCCCATCACCGAGTTGATCGTGTTGATTAGCGATACGGCATCGGCTCCGCCGCGTTGAGCTGCATGTCCCGGCGGTACGATATGCGTAACATTCGGTGTCAGTTTGACTATCACCGGAATATTCGCAACTTCCTTGACCCATTCGGTGACCATGCAGGTATATTCCGGCACCTGCCCCATCGCCGCACCCATTCCGCGTTCGGACATACCGTGCGGACAGCCGAAATTGAGTTCAAAGGCGTCGCAGCCAGTGTCCTGGGTTCGCTTTGTAATTTCCTGCCAGGCTTCCTTTTTCGACTCGACCATCAGCGAAGCGATAACAGCGTGGTCCGGATATTTCTTCTTACACTCGGCCATCTCCTTAAGATTGACCTCGAGCGAACGGTCGGTGATCAGCTCAATATTATTCAGCCCGATCATCCGCACCGGCCCCTGATCAAGCGCAGCCAAACGCGAAGAAACATTGGTAATAGGTTCACCCAAAGTCTTCCAAACCGCCCCGCCCCAACCGGCATCAAATGCCCGCTCGATCATCGGCCCCATATTAGTAGGCGGGGCGCTAGCGAGCCAGAAAGGATTAGGAGATTTGATGCCTGCGAAATTCGATGTTAGATCAGCCATAATATCAGTCAAGCCATTCGATCTTTAGCCCGGTTGCTTTCACGATTGCTTCCCTTGACTCCAGTGTTTCAAACCCAATTACCGAATCTTGTCCACCGGTATCAAAATAGGTGAAACGCCCCTTTGTCTTGAGGATCTTTGTAAGTTCAACAACCTTTGAGAAAAGTTGAGGATCGGCCCAGTCATCAACAACCTCCAAATTCCACTTGTATGCCTTATTTCGAACCGAAAATGAGACCCATGCCTTTTATTCTCTACATCAACGTAATCCTTAAGATTGCTAAATTTCAATTCACCGCGCGTTATCCGCTCAAGGTTCTTCATAATGTCGACATACGCACCATGATCCTCGATCGCCTCCATGTCAAAATGCCAAACTCGGTCGGTAAGCGGCGTCCACGGCTCGCGTTCGATCGTTTGACCGAGCGTGATGTACATCGTCATGAACGGCGGCGTGTCGAATTCACTCTTTCCGCCCCAACGATCAATATCGTCAACCTTTATCGTAGGATTTAGAACAAAACCTAATCTTTCGAAAGTTTTCAACTGCTCTTCGAAGGACACTGATTTCTTTTCAACCTTTGGTGGCGGTGACGATGACTGTCCGTTAGTCGCCCGTTCGGAACAACCAAGGAAACAAACAACAAAGCCGAACAAGGCTGCCCTAAAAAATGTTATTCGTAATCGCATTGAATCAAATCTGAGCCTTCTACTTCGCTCCCGCAAATTTAACGGCCTCGCCCGTCAGCGTTTGATGAATTCCCTGAGCGGCCAACTTGCCCATCTGCGAAGCGTCAACCGCCTCGGCTCCGCCGTTAGCACAGTCGCCGCCGGAGAATATTTTTGGGTTCGAGGTCTGCATCTGATCGTTAATTACAACGCGGTCTTTTTCATCGACGGCAACACCAGCAACATCGCTAAAGAACGACGCCATTTTTTGCTGCCCTATAGCTTTGATGACCATGTCGCAGTCGATCTTAAATTCGGTGTTTCCCTGCCGAACACGCATTCCGCCGACGCTCGAAATGCCGCCGATCTCGACCGGCGTGGTTTCCCACATAAATTGGATGCCATCCTTTCGGGCGAGTTCCATCTCGTATTCGTACGCGGGAGCGTCTTTCTCCGTACGGCGATAGATGAGCGTGACCTTTTCAGCCCCAAGCCGCTTGGCTTGAGTAACCGCGTCGATCGCCGTATTTCCGGCGCCGATCACGGCAACGTTCTTGCCGAGCGGAACGTTCATCCAGTCGCGAGTTTTGATCTTTTCGATAAATTCAAGAGCATCATAAACGCCGTCAAGGTCCTCGCCGGGAATATTTAGCTTGTTGGTCTCACCGAGTCCTGTCGCTAGAAAGATCGCATCGTGCCACTCGTTCAGCACATCGAAGCCGACGGCATTTACTTCGCCAAGGATTTCGGAATCGGGCGTCGCTCCGCGGACGATCTGGGTATTCAAGATGAACTTAACTCCGAGTCCGGCGATATATTCGACCTCGCTCAATGAAACCGATTTCGGCATTTTGTACTCGGCCATGCCGTAAGTATCAAGCCCTCCGGCCTGAGCTTTTCGTTCATATACGGTCACGTCATAACCAAGGCGTGCGAGATATGTCCCACACGAAAGCCCAGCGGGCCCGCTGCCGACGATACCGACCGACTTGCCGTTCGATTCGCCTTTAGTAAAAACAGGGCGACCGCTCGCCATTGCAAAGTCGGTCGCATGACGCTGCAGACGTCCGATCTCAATGGGTTTCTTGAGGAGAGTTTTCTCAACGCACGCGCCTTCGCAAAGCACCTCGACCGGACAGACTCGCGCACAGCTAGCACCGATCGGATTCGCATCGAAAATAACGCGGGCTGAACCATGCAGATTACCGGTCGCGATCTTCTTAATGAACGAAGGCACATCGATGCCTGTCGGGCACGCCTGAATACAAGGTGCGTCATAACAGAACAGACACCTGTTTGCCTCATGCATCGCCTCGGCCGCGGAAAACGCCGGATTGATCTCCGAGAAATTTCGCTCGATCTGAGTAATTTCGAGCGGTGAGCAATAGTCGTTTGCCATATCTTAGTCAGCGACGATCGGCCCGTAGGCATCAGGGCGGCGATCTCTGAAGAATTGCCACGTGTTTCGCACTTCACGGATCTTGTCCATTTCGAGATCGGCGACGACCAATTCATCCTGGTCGCGAGACCCTTCGACGAGAATCTGACCCCGAGGGTCGCAGAAATAGCTCTGGCCGTAAAATTCCCCAATATTCCAAGGAGCTTCCGTTCCGACCCGGTTTATCGCTCCGACGAAATAGCCGTTCGCCACTGCGTGAGCGGGCTGTTCGAGTTTCCAAAGATATTCACTCAAACCCGCAACGGTCGCCGACGGATTAAAAACGATCTCGGCTCCATTGAGGCCGAGACATCTTGCCCCTTCGGGAAAATGCCGGTCGTAGCAAATATAGACGCCGATCCGGGCGAACGCCGTATCAAAACAAGGGTAGCCGAGATTGCCCGGCCGAAAGTAGAATTTCTCCCAAAATCCGGGGTTCACATGCGGAATATGGGTCTTTCGATATTTGCCTAGGTACTTACCGTCCGCGTCGATCACCGCGGCCGAATTATAATAAATCCCAGTCTGCTCTTCTTCATAAATCGGCACGATCAGCACCATTCCATACTGTTTCGCGACTTCCTGCATCAGTTTTACGGTCGGCCCGTCTGGAATCCGCTCGACTGCCTCGTACCAGCGAGTGGTCTGTTCCGCACAGAAATACGGCGTCGTGAAGATCTCTTGAAAACAGAGCATCTGCACGCCCTGACGTGCAGCGTCCTCGACCATACTCATTTGATGATCGAGATTGGCCTTTCGGATCTCTGGTATCGGAGCATCGGTCGGTGCGACGTTGTGGGCCTGAATAAGCCCGCATTTTACTATCCTAGACATTACAATTTATCCTCACTAGGTTTATTTCGCAGGTATCGCAAATTTGGAAGCATTGATAGCCGGGTTGATTTTTACGTCTGTTATCTTCCGGGTCCACTGGATCTGCGGCATCGCATACTTGATGGTCGTTGGCAGCTTAACACCGCCGAAATCCTTATAGTCCTGATAATCTACTTGAAAAACATGGTTGCCAAAAACGGTCGGGCTCGACGCCACTCGACGCACGAGCAGTCCCGAGACCGCATCGAAATAAAGGCGCTCGCGTTTTTTATCGGCAGTCGTTGCCAAGATCATATGTACATCGCGACCGTCTATCCTATCTAGAAATCGAAATTCGAGCGTAGCATATATCGTTTTGATACTCGGATTCCCAAACAACTGGGCTTCACGTTTGCCCTGCTCCAATTCGTCGGCCTTCAGGTCAATTTTGACTTCTCCGCCGAACTTCAAATAATCCACTCCGTCGAAGATCTCGCTCACCACATATTTACCGTAAATGGTATCGGAACGGAACCTGTTCCCTTTTTGAAATATCTCCTCCGGTTCTACGGTCTTGCCGTCCGGTTCGGCTCGACTTGCTTTGATCTCTCGCGATGTGATCTTAGCTATCCTATCTTTACCACCGAGAGCTATTTCATATTTCGCTAAGATCTCGTCGGCCGTGGGTTTGACTTCAGGTTGTTTCGGCCTTGCATCGGTTGTTTTTGCAGCTGAAAGCGGAAATGACGGCTGCGGGTGCGATCTGCCGTTATGGCATGAATTGCAATTGATCTCCGGACGGCCGTCGAACTGAGTTTTGTTCAGATCGAAGACCATCTTCATCATCTTGCGCCCGTATCCTTGTGCTCAAAGCCCTCTTTTTCATAGTCGCCGTCGTTCGATGCGTGACAGAACTTACAGTCCACGCCCAGGCTGGCCGAGATCATATTCATTACCTTGCCCATTTGGTCGGCCGGCATATCGTTCAATACCTTGATGCTCTTGAATTTCTGGCCAGCTGTCTCAACTTTGGTTTGTGTCTTTCCCACCGGCACCACAATGGCCAGAGCAACCGCACAGAATCCAGCGATTATTATCAGTTTCAGCTTGGTCAATTCTTTTCTCCGTTGAACTTCTTACTTTCAATATCGTGACTTCAACTAGCTCATCCAATTGACACCCGCCTCGGGGTTCCATTTGGTCGTCGTCTTTTTTCAGTCTTGTCCAAAATTCGATCGAGCTTTGCCCGTAATATCGTTTGCGCCAAATCGCGAATCATTCCAGCCGCCAAATGAAAATGGCTCGCGTGGAACCGGCACACCGATATTGACTCCGATCATACCGGCACTAGCGTGCTCCATGACGTACCTAGCAAGTCCGCCGCTCTGGGTAAATACTGCTGCGGCATTGCCATACGGGTTCGCATTCTCGATCTTGATCGCCTCATCCAACGTTTCAGTACGCATAATGGAGATCACCGGTCCAAAGATCTCCTCGTTCGCGACGGACATTTCCGGAGTCACAAAGTCAATAACAGTTGGGCCAACATAGGTACCGCCTTCTTTTCCGCTCACAACGGCATTGCGGCCATCGACGAGGATCTTTGCTCCATCGCGTTCGGCTTCAGAAATATAACCTTCAATACGCTCTTTCGCAGCCTGTGATATGACAGCTCCAAGATTCTGGCCGGGCACGATCTTGCGTGCCTCGACACAGATCTGGTCGATGATCGAATCAACATTCCCTACCGCAAGCATCGCCGATGCGGCCATGCAGCGTTGACCGGCACATCCCGACATTGACGCGGTCACATTCGAAGCCGTCATCGACGGATTGGCATCAGGCAGAACAAATAAGTGATTTTTCGCTCCGCCAAGTGCAATACATCGTTTCAGAGCGTTGGTACTTTGCTGGTAAACAAGCTTCGCGACTTTTGTCGATCCGACAAAACTGACGGCCTCGATATCCTCGTGAGCGCAGATCCCTTCGACGATCTCTTTCCCGCCATTGATCACATTGAAAACCCCGTCAGGTAATCCGGCATCCTTCAATAGCTGAGCCATTCTAAGGACAGAAAGCGGCACAAGTTCCGACGGCTTCATGATCATCGTGTTGCCGAGAACGAGTGCATTCGGCATCGTCCAATTAGGCACCATCAGCGGAAAATTGAACGGAGCGATCGAGGCGACAACACCGACCGGAAAATGTTCGATCCTGCATTCCACGCCGCGGCTCACTTCCAAAACTTCGTTTGAAACAAGCTGCGGCATCGAGCACGCAAATTCGGTCAGCTCGATGCTCTTATCCACCTCAGCCTTTGCCTCGTCCCAAGTTTTGCCGTTCTCCTCAGAAATAAGAGCTGTCAGCTCGTCAGAGTTCCTTTCAAGTAAATTTCGGTATTGAAAAAACACCTGAACGCGTTCCTTGATCGGAAGTTTGCTCCATGATTCAAAAGCATGTTTCGCCGAAGCGACCGCTGCATTTAATTCATCGACGGTCGACATCGGAACAGTCGACAGCAAATTGCCGTCAAGCGGCGATATAACATCCAGATCTTCGGACGAACTGCTGTCAACAAACTCGCCGTTGTAAAAATTCTTAACTCTCTGATACTTCATTATTACCGGTTTCTCTCGGCGGAACGACCGCCATTAATGCCCAGTGCACTACAAATCCAACGCCAAACCCTACAAACCATCCATAATCATATAGCACTCTGAGACTTGGAATTATCAACCCTATCCACGCAAAAAGCAACCCAAAAGCGTCGCAAACACGGCACGCCAATTCCAACCGCCGTAAATTCCCCCGTTTCGGTATAGATCGCCAAGGTTCAATTCTCTGCGTCGGACCAGCCAATAGTCCGCTATCAAGACGCCGGCAATAGAACCAAGTCCTCCCGAATAACCAACCAGCCAGCCAAAAATGTATCCTGACGGG
This sequence comes from Acidobacteriota bacterium, assembly GCA_016713675.1. Classification (NCBI taxonomy): domain Bacteria; kingdom Pseudomonadati; phylum Acidobacteriota; species Acidobacteriota bacterium. Next base: position 1,968,312 of record JADJOS010000001.1, on the reverse strand, counting down.
TCGGCAAGCAGTTTCCATGGCATCATCAAGATACCGATAATTCCGGTAATAAGGCCGCCTGTACGGAACGATATCAGCTTGGGGAAAGCATTGGCAAAGTCATTGGCAGGAGAAACGACGTTCGCGGCAATATTCACTGACAGCGTCGCAACGACGACTGTGAACATCGATATCGCGACCACCGCGGGCTGAGTGAATTGGCCGACAAGCTTGACCGGATCCCAGGCATCGGCAGGGTTCATATTGGGGGAAAACGATCAATGCCGCTGAAGTGATAAGCACGCCCATTGCGGCAAACACAACCATAGTGGACGGCAATGCAACCACTTGCCCGACTGCCTGTTCCCGCTGGCTCTTGCCGAATCGAGTAAAGTCCGGCATGTTCAGGCTCAGAGTCGCCCAAAAACCGATCATAGCAGTCAGCGACGGGACAAATACGGGCCAAAACTCACCGAGCGAGTGGAATTTGCCGGGCTCGTTCAGCAGGAATCCAACGCCGCCCGCCTGGTACAAGATCCACGCCAACAGCAGGCCGGTCATCACCATCACATAAGGAGCCGCCCAATTCTCCACGATCCTGAGCAGATTCATCCCCTTATATATAATGGCGATATTCATCGCCCAAAAGATCAGGAAGGATAGCCACTCGGTCGGCGTGTGGCCGCCGATCGCCGGTCCGAGCAGTGTCGCCCAGCCCGGAATAAACGCCGCGAAAAAGGTCTGCAACGCCTGTCCGCCGATCCACGCCTGGATCCCAAACCAACCGCACGCCACGATCGCGCGCATCAGTGCCGGAAGATTCGAGCCCATCGTTCCATACGCCGCCCGGGCAAATACGGGAAACGGAATGCCGTATTTCGTTCCGGGATGCGAATTGAGCAAGATCGGCGCAAGCACGATGACATTGCCGAGCAGGATCGTAAACAGAGCCTGCCACCAGTTCATCCCAGCCGAGATCAGCCCCGAGGCCATCATATACGTCGGAATGCAATGGGCCATCGAGATCCAGAGAGCGGCGTAGTTGTACGTCGTCCAATTACGCTCTTTAACCGGCACCGGAGCGAGATCCTCGTTAAACAGCGCCGACCCCTCGATCTCCCGCAGAGCCTCGTCATTCAGCTCAACGCGTCCGTCATCGTGTTGAATGGTTTCGATCATAAGCCTCGCACCTGCCGCTTCTGCTCAAATCTTAGAATTCAATTATCTTAGTGTTACAAAAAACTAACCGATTTTAGCACAAAAAAACACGAACGGGATCTTCTCCCATTCGTGTCTTTTCGTGCAATTCGTGGCTAAATTTCAGCTAAAGCTCCCCTCCTTGGGAAAGGAGGGGTGCCCGGCTTTGCGGGCGGGGTGGTTCGCCTACGCCAGCGTCACGTCGTAGTTTGGCGAATAGTTGCCGAAATCGGCGTTTTTCCTGACGAATATCGAGCGGATGGTACCGACCTCGGGGTTATCGGGATCGGCCATCGGCACTTCGAACGTCGCGGGCAGATTGGTCACGATGGCGACCGTACCGTACGTCTGGCCCTTGGCGGCGTATTCGACACGCATGACCGGCAGGCCCTGCATGCTGCCGTTGATGGTGACCATGTTCGTGCTGGCCGAAACGGTCCTGAGCTCAGGAGCGGTCTCGGACGGGATCAATCCCTGCTGTTCGGCGCCGACGAGGCCGAGGTCTTCGCCCATCGCGAGCGTGTAGCCGTTGTTTGCGACTATCTGATCACGCAGATCGAAAAACTGATCGACCGTGCCGCGGGTGAACGCCGAGCCGTCGATGACCGGGAATACGGGAGCGGTCGGGGCGACAATTCCCCTTGGTTCGCCGTACAGCACGATGTCGCGCCAGTTGGTGACGGCCTGTGCCGTCGAGCGGCACTGATTCGCCGTGTTGATCGCGTTGATGATCATGTTGCAGAGCGTGATAGCGTCGGTGACCTGGCCGGCTGTCCAGCCGAGCGTCGCGGCATATCCGCCGATCTTCGCGATAACGTTTTCTAACAATAGTACCTGGTCGGCCAACGTCGAAGGCCACCAAAATGATCTAGCCATAGCTGATCCTCCTTACGTATTTTGGATACGTGGCTTGGGAAAAACGGCCGGGGTTGGCCAGAGTTTTGGAAGCCGGACATCGCTGCGGATGCGGGAGGTGCGACGCTTCCAAAAACAGAATAATAATTTTAAATTCCAAATGTCAACATTTTATTTTCGCACCAAAAACGCCCCAAATGCCCGTATTTACTGCCTTTCGCGAGATCACCAAAAAATATCTTCTCCCGCTCCCACAAAAATCCCCGATTCCTAAAAGAAAATCCCTAACCTAAAAGTAACTAACTCCTATAGATCGAAACAAAATTCCCCAAAAAACTTTTCGATCTTTCCCCCAAAAAATTCTATCTCTTCCCAACCCACTTTCGATCTCTCTCCGCCAAAAATTCCCCGCCCTTTTCAGAAACCGATCTCCCCCAAAAACAAAAAAGCCCGCCCCGGAAAAACCTCTTTCCCGACCAGATCATTCTCTCCCCGAAACAAATTTTCTTCTCTCCGCCATAAACCAGTATCCGTCCGGAACAGATCCTACTCTCCCCGAAATAGATCACCTTCCCCCAGACCGCTCGGTCCAGCGATAACCTTTAGCGTCCTGTCGCCGTCGGCGAAAAGAATCCAGCAACAGATTCGCGGGCCGGACACCAGTTTCCACATTTCAATTAGATCGCCTTAGTATATGGACTTAGGCTGCTGTTCTTAATTCGATTGAGCGTCGAATTCAAATTCTTCGTCAACGCCCGGGCTTGGTTCTTGTTAATTGTGTCGACATACCGAATTTTCGAATTTATCGAAGCAAACTGTTCCTTCAGGTTAAGCGGCGGGTGCGTTACCAGTTTGTTAATGGCCGATCGGACATTCGAGCGATAGATCTTATTTACGCCCATCGAGTTGTTTAAAGTTTGATTCATCAGTATTTGCGGCTTACTGCCACGCATTACCTTAACTTTGTTTCTGGCAACACGGAGTCCTGCTCGTCGCAGAGACGAAATCGCCTTCTCAAGAGCCAATTCCGCGTTTTCACCCGAAAACGCTAAATCGTCAACCCAGGTTGTGTAAGTTATTGAATTTTGCCGACAAAATTCGACGAGTTCGCCGTCGATGGAAATTAGAACGAGATTGGCTAAAGCTGTACTTGTTGGCGCTCCCTGCGGCAAACGACGCCGGAACGTCGTGAGCTGGGTCAACATAGCGGAGACTTCCGAGCCACATCCGAGAAATCGAAACCAAATGTCGTAAATGACCTTATTAGAAATACTAGGAAAATAGCTTCGGATGTCGATTGTAACGAGCTTTTCGTTCCCTAGGTGAAGTTTGGCGTTCTTTACCGTATTCCTTTCTTTGATACCGCCGAAAACGTGCTCGGGCCAGGGCACCCCGCAAAGCAAGTTATCGCAAATTCGCCTTTGAATAGTTTTCAATAACTCTGACGGGTTATCGATTTCTCGAACTTTGGCAGGCTTTGATTTTTTTGCAAATGGTTTCGGCTTCTTCCTTTGCTTAAACGGCTTGTAGTAATCCCCAGCATGCGCTGCAATGTGTCTCAACTTCTTCGGATCAATACGAAGTCGCTGGGCAAGGTCATTTACACTGACGATTGATAATTGTGGAATGCTCACTGCTCAAGGCATTAAGAGACTTTTGGCTTCAATAGAAGTTCGGCGAGAGCACTAGCTAGACTACGTAAATCTTCGGCTTTCTCACCCTTCACGTCTCCTCGTTCGGTCGCGAGCATCTTAAAGAGTGACACAGGCATTTCCAATGCAGAACTTAAAGACGCTATTGCCTCTGGGCCCGGACGTCTCTTACCAGATTCAATAAGTGATACGTAACTGGCGTCAAGTCCCGACTTCTCGGCAACTTCGGCTTGTTGCATTCCCGAAATTGCCCGTGCCACTCTAAGTGCTTTTCCGAAATCCATCGAGAAATAAAAGTAAATTGAATCGCCCTCGAACTCAAAGAATCAACTTCGTCTTCATCCAAGTAAAACGCATCAAAAATCATGTTGGAAATTTCTTCGACCGACCTTCGAAGTTCTGCACTATCGATCGTTCGTTTCCTCGACAATCCTATCAACCTTTTCCTGGCTGAGAACAGAAGTGCCTTCTGTCCGGATTCGTAATCGTATCTAAGCAACTTGTCGATGATGCTGACAACTGCTCTTATCTGTTGACTCTTCGTCATTAAATTTCCTCCTATACGGCGAAATGTCGCCGCGTTTCCAAGCAACGCTTTCCGCACAGGACGATTTGAATCGGGCGATTCATTTACAGAGCGTTTCAAAATTCTTACCTTCCTAACGTCGGCCAACGGGTTCGATGCCTACTGAAACTAGTAAGAAACCCGAACTGTTACCAGTTTAGCCCGTGCTACACCTTGTTAGTTACGATAAGGCATGCGCTCCGCGAAAATTCGGCAAGTGCCGCGACACGCTTTCGCGCGTCATTAGCTCCGAACGTATAGTTCGGTAAGGTCGTCGAATAGAAACTCGCCGACCCTTGGAAAGCTGCTTGCAACTATAGAAGAAAATGAGAAAGATCAACTTTGAAATCACCGTAACGGTGACCCATGTCTAGAATGAGGGAACGGAGCATGTTTGTCAACTCACGTGACAGGATTAACAAGGCGAATTAAGATAAAGAGTCCCCAAAATCCCGTAGTTCTGAAAAGAACTATTCAATTAACTGCCATTTTGTTCGGCTGTAGGCGATTTAGAAGCCGTTTTTTTGGGCGTTGCGTTGGGACTGGCTGCCGGGGGCGGTGCCCATGATGGCTAGTTTGCAGCCGTTGGATGCGGCGAAGTCGAGGCGGTCTTCGAGAAGAGCGGTCTGGGCGCCCTGATTGCGTTCGTCGGGCAAGGTGCTGGCACCGGCGAGCATGCAGATATCGTCGTAGATAAAGAGCATCCCGGTCGCGATCGCCCGGCCTTCGAGCTCGGCGATGTAGGGAGACGCCCCGCTGCACTGCGCGCTGACCGATCCGAAATTGAACATAAATTCGCCCAGGGCTTCGTGCTCGGTCCGCCAGGCGTCGGCCGAGGTCCGCGCCCAAAGCTCGACCTCGTCTGGCGTGATGACACGCGTTTTGAGTTCGGGGCGGCGTTCGCGTCTGGCAACGTCGGACGAGAGTTCGCGATACATTACGCTCGTCAGCTCTACGGGGCGATATCCACGCTCGCCGAGCAGCGTCATCAACGACGGATCGGTCATCGGACTGACCTCATGAAAGACCGGAGCTTCGCGTTCGCGAAAGAACGCCTCGATCTCGTCGAGATGTTCGGCCGTCGCGTCCTCAAATATCCCAAGCCCAAACGTCTGCGTCAGCGGCGATTCAGCCCCGTCAAACATCGCATACGCCCCGCCAACCTCGATCCACGCCGCACCGCTCTCCGGCGTCAAGCGTGCCCGCGTGTCAACAAAATCGGCATTCGCACGGGCCTCGGTCCGCTCGAGCTTCTGTGAAAAAATGCGGTCGATGTATTTCAGATCGTCATCTCCTTAGTTTCGGAAACAGTGATCGAGAATCTCCGAAGATCCTCGGCCTTTTCCGGATTGTTCGTGATCAATACCACAGATCTAATACCAAGATCTGAAAGTATTTCGGCAGCCGGCCGAAAACTCCGCGCATCTGCCTCGTAGCCAGCCAGCTCGTAGGCCTCGCCCTGCGAATGGCCGGCTTTCTTATGTTGGATACTCTTCATCAGCGCCAAGTGCCCGTTGCCTTTCCCTTCCTGATCGAGGTAAATGATAACGCCGCGTCCTGCCTTCTGGATCGCTGATTGAGCGGCAGCCATCTCGTTTGCACATTCGCACTCAACACTGTTGAATACGTGACCCGCGATACACGAAGAATGGACCCGGCATAGTATGTTTTCGCCATCACTAACGTCTCCCGTCAACAGAGCGATCGACTCGGCCTGACCGTCATAAAAGAGTATCTCCGTAAACACTCCAAATTTGGTGTGGAGTTCACGTTCAGCAAGTCTAATGTTCATTCGTTTCAAGAGTCGCTTTTTTCCACATCAATATTAATAGATCAAATCAATATCCGATAGCGGCCTGAGCCGCCGCCAGCCGTGCGATCGGCACGCGAAACGGTGAACAGCTTACATAATCCATCCCCAGTTTGTGACAGAATTTCACGCTGTCTGCGTCACCGCCGTGCTCACCACAAATGCCGACCTTCAGCTTTGGCTTGACTGCTCGGCCCCGATCGATGCCCATACGGATCAATTCACCGATACCGTCGGTATCGATAGTTTGAAATGGATCGTAGGGCAATATTCCGAGATCCAGATATTTCGGCAAAAACCCGCCAATATCATCGCGGCTAAATCCGAAGCTCATCTGCGTCAGATCATTGGTTCCGTAGCTGAAAAAATCAGCCACCTCGGCCATTAGCCCAGCCCTGATCGCAGCCCTCGGCGTCTCGATCATTGTTCCGTAGAGGAAAGGTATCTTTTTGAGCTTCTGCTTTTCACAGACCTCGCGATATACCTGATCGACGATCTTTTTCTGATGCTTTAGCTCGTTGAACGTACATGTGACCGGGATCATTATCTCGGGCAAGGCCTTCTTTCCGGCTTTGACCAATTCTGCCGTGGCCTCTAGGATCGCTCGAACTTGCATCTCCGTAATTTCCGGATAGCTGATCCCAAGACGCACTCCACGATGACCGAGCATAGGGTTGTTTTCCGCTAGAGCGATCACCCTTCGTTTCAACACACTCATACTGATGTCGAGCACCTTGCTCAGTTCCATCAGTTTGTCCTTATCGTGGGGTACAAATTCATGCAGCGGCGGATCGAGCAGGCGGATGGTCACCGGACGGCCGTTCATCACCTTGAGAGTGTCTTTTACATCTTTCTTTACAAATTTGTATAGCTCATTCAGCGCATTACGGCGTTCGGTTTCCGATTTGCTGACGATCATCTTTCGCAAGAGGAACAATGGCCGTTCACCGCCTTCGCCATAGAACATATGCTCGGTCCTGAAAAGTCCGATTCCCCTCAGCTCCAAATTTTAGAGCCTGCGATGCGTCCTCCGGAGTTTCGGCATTTGCCCTAACACCCATTGTCTTGACCTTGTCGACGAGCTTCATCAGATCTTTATACGACTGGTTCTTATCAAGATCGATATCGACGAGAGGCAGACTTCCGATGTAAACGAGCCCCTTGGTACCATTCAGGCTAAGCCAATCGCCCTCCCTAATGACCGTTCCATCCGCTGCCTTGAAGGTTCGCGCATCGTGGTTGATCTCAATTTCACCGCAACCGACGATACAGCACTTGCCCCAGCCTCGTGCCACCAGAGCAGCATGTGATGTCATGCCGCCTTTCGACGTAAGGATCGCCTCCGCCTTGTGCATTCCGTCAACGTCCTCGGGCGACGTTTCCTCCCGAACTAAGATCACCTGTTCGCCCTTCTTAGCCCATTCGACCGCATCATGCGAAGAAAAGACCACGCGGCCGCGTGCCCCGCCAGGCCCGGCCGGCAGCCCCTTGGCGATCGGCTTCGTGATAAGTTCGGCCTTCGGATCGAGCATAGGCAGAAGCAATTCGACAAGTTGATTCGGGCCGACACGCATGATCGCGGTATTGATATCGATCAGCTTTTCAGCGTACATTTCGGTCGCCATCCGGACGGCTGCTATGCCATTTCGTTTGCCGATACGGCACTGCAGCATATAGAGCTTCCCTTTCTCGATGGTGAACTCAATATCCTGCATATCCTTGTAATGCACTTCGAGCCGCTTTTGGTATTCGAATAGCTCCCGGTAAAGTTCCGGCATCAATTTCTCGAGTGTCTTAAAGTGTTTGCTTTGTGCGTTCTTTGAATATTCGTTGACCGGTGCTGGTGTTCGGGTGCCCGCGACGACATCTTCGCCTTGTGCATTTACCAAATACTCGCCGTAGAACCGGTTCTCGCCATTCCCTGGATTTCTCGTGAAAGCAACGCCGGTGCAGCTATCCGATCCTAAATTGCCGAAAACCATCGCCTGCACGTTTACGGCAGTTCCCCATTCATCGGGAATATTCTCGATCGCACGGTATTCGACCGCACGCTTTCCATTCCAACTGTTGAATACTGCACCGACGGCGCCCCACATCTGACTCCAAGGGTCTTCAGGAAAATCTGTGCCCAAGACCTTTTTTACGGTTTTCTTGAAATCTGCGACGAGAGCCTTCAACTCAGCGGCGGAAAGTTCGGTGTCGCTCTTGTATCCCTGCCGAACCTTTATCTTTTCCAGCTTTTCATCAAGTTGTTTACGGATGCCTTTGCCGCCTTTCGGTTCGATTCCTGCCCCTTTCTCCATAACGACATCGGCGTACATCATGATCAAACGCCGATACGCATCATAAGCAAACCGCTCGTCACCGCTTTGCTCGATCAGGCCCTTAATGGTCTTTTCATTGAGCCCCACATTCAGCACCGTTTCCATCATTCCCGGCATCGAACGCCGGGCTCCCGAACGGATCGACACCAGCATCGGGTTCATGTCGTCGCCGAATTTTTTACCGGTAAGCCTTTCCATGCGGAGCATTGATGCCTCGACCTCGGCTTTCAGTGTCCAGGGATAGGTCTTTTTGTGAGCGGTCAGGTAAGTACAAACTTCTGTAGTAACCGTAAAGCCCGGCGGCACCGGCAGCTTTAGTTTCGGATGGCCCGCCATTTCAGCTAAATTCGCCCCCTTGCCGCCTAAGAGATCCTTCATTGATTCATTCCCGTCGGCCTCGCCGCCGCCGAAGAAGTATACGTATTTTCTATTTTTCCCGTCGTTGCCATAGGTAAAGATCACCCTCCTTTGTCGAGATTAAGACCACACGCCGTCAATATTTAGGACGCAGGTCACAAAGCCGCGGCCCCGAAAGCGAAATTTGGGTGTCAGCTTATTTAGTATTTGAATTTTGTTTTGGCGACTAGACCTTGACACACTCTCCGCGTTTGAGGAATTGCCCGTCGCCTTGTTTGCCGGCATGTTCTCCGTTTTGGATAACTACGCGGCCGCGTGAGAGGACGGTCTCGACTTTCCCTTTCACCTTCCAGCCTTCGTAGGACGAGTAATCGACATTCATGTGTTCCTGCTCGACGCCGAATGTGTGTTCTGTATCTGGATTAAAGATGACGATGTCTGCGTCGGAGCCAACTGCAATTGTGCCCTTCTTTGGGAATAAACCGAACATTTTTGCCGCCGCGGTCGATGTCAGTTCGACAAATCTATTCAAAGAGATACGCTGCTCGACCACGCCGCCATTGTAGATTAGATTCATGCGGTTCTCGACGCCGGGAGCACCGTTCGGGATCTTTGAGAAATCGTCCTTGCCCAGTTCCTTTTGCTCTTTCATACAGAAAGGACAATGGTCGGTGGAGATAACTTGCAGGTCGTCCATCTTGAGGCCTTTCCAAAGCTCGGCACAATTATGTTTCTCACGCAAAGGCGGCGTCATTACGTATTTCGCACCTTCCCAGCCGTCGCCGTAATCGTCGATCGAGTGGAAAAGATATTGCGGACAAGTCTCGGCAAAAGCCGGAATGCCGCGATCTCTCGCCTGCCTCACCTGATTCAAAGCATCAGTACACGAAAGGTGAACGATGTATACCGGCGACTCCGCCATCTCAGCAATTGCGATCGCACGATGGACACCCTCGGCCTCGGCGATGGTCGGTCGCGTCAAGGCATGATACTTCGGAGCCGTTCGTCCTTCGGCGAGAAAGCGTTTGATGATCTCGTTGATGACGATGCCGTTCTCGGCGTGCATGCAGATCAGGCCGCCGCGTTTTCCGGCAGCCGACATCGCACGAAAGATCGTCGCGTCGTCCGCCAAAAACACGCCTGGATACGCCATGAACAGCTTGAACGACGTGATGCCCTCGTCCATCAGCTTGTACATCTCTTTCTCATCGCCGTCCTCAAAGTCGGTCGTGATGAGATGAAACCCGTAGTCGATCGCCGTCTTGCCCTCGGCCTTTTTGTGCCACGCATCGACGCCCGCGGTCATCGATTCGCCCTTCGTCTGCACCGCAAAATCAATGATCGTCGTCGTCCCCCCAAACGCCGCCGCCCGCGTGCCCGTAAAGAAATCATCCGACGAATGCGTCCCGCCAAACGGCAGCTCCATATGCGTATGCGGATCGATCCCGCCCGGGATCACCAGCCTTCCCGACGCGTCCAGCACAACATCCGCCTCCATATCCAGCCGCTTGCCGATAGTCGTCACCGTCTCGCCGTCAATGAAGATGTCAGCTCTATAGTCGTCGACCGCAGTAACGACACGTCCCTTTTTGATCAGTGTTTTCATAGAAGTATTTTGATCCTATTGCGTTCTTAATAGTTTCTCATCGTAAGATATCTTCCCGCCGATGATCGTAAGTATACTGTGCGTTTTCGGCAGTTCAGGCACGGGAGCTGTAAAGACGTCTTGCGAAAGTACAGATAGATCCGCCAGTTTCCCTCTAATCAAACTCCCTTTGTCTTTCTCGGCAAACTCGGCAAACGCCGCAACCTTTGTATATGCAACCACGGCTTGCTCGCGTGTTATTGCTTCGGTTGGCCTTGAAGGATGGATCGAGGAAAACATAATGTTCAGATATGGGTTCATCGGGCCATCTGAACCAAGTGCGAAATGCATTCCGCCATCAATGAGCGAGTGAGACTGCATGAAATCCATCTTGGGCGAATATCGGCTGTAGAGCATTTCGACAAACGACAAATGAGTGGGATTTTGCACAACGATCACGCCCAGCTTTCTGCCGCGTTCGATCAGATCGCCAATAACTCCGTCCCCGTGTTCGATTCGGACTCGCTTTTGCTTCCAATCAATTTTGATCTTTTCCATTGCATCAAAAACGGACGCGACGCATTGATCTCCGGAACAATGAAAGAGGATCTGTTGATTGAAATTCAGCGATTCCTTTAGCATTTTAGAGATCTCTGCTTCCGGAAAGTTCATTTTACCTTCGGAACTCGGCATATCCGCGTAGGGCCGACGTGTCGCTGAACCGCGTTCGAAAGGAGTGCCGTCCAAGATCCATTTGATGCCGCTTGCCTTAACTTTTGACTTTGGAAAATTGAGTTTTGACAACATCTGAAATTCAGACAGATCGCGCCTGCTTTCAAAAGTGAGGGCAAACGGAATGGCACGTACCCGAATTGGCAGATTAGCCTTGACCAATAGTTTCGCAAACCGGTCAATACTCAAAGTTGACATAACTTGCATCGAAGTAACGCCAAATCGAACAGCTTCGTCCGACATCTTTTTTAATTCTGCGATGGCAATTTCATCCGAAGCCTGATCGGCCAAGACCCTTGATGGCCTCCACTGAGCATATTCCCAAGATCTGCCGTTAATCTTCTGCGAATTTGAAACCCGTTCAAAATATCCGCCCAGCACGTCGGGGGCGTCATCGGTAATTTTCAAAAGCGGCATAGCTTTTGAATTGACGATATTACCGTGTCCGTAAAAAGCACCTAGTGAGATCGGATTGTCAGGCGAAATTTGGTCAAGAGCAAAACGGTCGGCCGTTTTTTCGGACAGAGCGTTGTAACCGATAGTACCGAAGATCCATTTTCCCTTCGGTGCAGTTTTGACCGCTTTTTTAATGGCTTCGACAGTTTCCGCCCAAGTTGGCTCCATACTGTCAAATGTTAATTGAATGCCCTCAGGAAAAGGCGTGAAATGAAAATGAGCATGGTTGATACCGGGAATGACAGTTTTGCCCTGCAGATCGATCAAACGAGTTTTGTTACCGGCAAGTCGTTTGATCTCCTCATCTGATCCGACGGCCAGGATCCTTTCGCCGCGAATCGCAAGGGCTTCGACGGTCGATTGATTAGATTCGGCAGTAAATATTTTCCCGTTAAACAAGATCAGTTCGGGCGAACCGCCCTGTGCGAACGCAAAAAGGCCTGTCAGAAGTACAATCGAGAGAGTTAGAAAGATCTTCTTCATATTATTTCATCGAATGGCCGTAATAAATAGTAGAGGCCCGCCCGATGGTCGTCCACCGCAGTAACAACCCGCCCGTTTTTGATTAGTGTTTTCATAGCTCAACTCGGCCAATTCTTATAGGCTTTTGAAAGTACCGCAACAAATACGATTGAAACGGCTATTAAAAAGAATAGAAGCGAAACCAAATAAATGCCGCCTAAGTACCATACCGCTAAGCGCCAAAGCAAGTAGGCTACCGTCAGCATCAAAATGGTTCGCAGTACAACTTTCATCGAAATAAATGCAACTAGAAACGTATTGAACCCCACCCACTAAAACTTTCACACCGAGCGGAACGGGTTATTTGTCGCTTAGCACGCTTTTCTTGTCACAAAACTTCCGATCGATATCGCTTAACTCGCTCTTTACGTCATTTAATTGGAAATTAAATCGCTTAATTTTCAATTTACATCGTTTAATTCACGATCTATCTCTTTTAATTTTCGATTTATATCGCTTAATTTACGTTCTATGCCACTTAATTCTTAATTAAATCTCTTAACTGTCGTTCCAAGCGACCAAATCTTCAATAATAACGACCAAACTCTGTTAACAAAGAGCCAAACCGGCATCCAACGCCTCGATGACTTTGTCGATCGAATCGGTGGTGGAGTTGAGCATCACGCCGGTGCGGATGACGTTGCCGTAGAGGCCGCCTTTGCCGATGAGGACGCCCTGGCGTTTGGTTTCTTCGAAGACGCGAAGGACGAGGTCGGGGGCCGGTTCTTTTGTTTGGCGGTCCTTGACGAGCTCGATGCCCTGCATCAGGCCCATGCCGCGAACGTCACCGATACAGGCGTATTTTTCCTGCAATTTGAGCAGCTCATTATGGAAATAATCGCCGACGACGCGGGCGTTTGTGCGGAGGTCGTCTTCTTCGATGACGTTGATGACCGCGAGGCCGACCGCCGACGAGACGGGATTGCCACCGAATGTCGAGAACGTGAGGCCCGGGAACGCATCGGCGACCTCAGGCGTCGCGATCGTCCAGCCGATCGGCACACCGTTGCCCATGCCTTTGGCCGAAGTGATGATGTCCGGCTCGACGCCCCAATGCTCGATGCCAAACCATTTATCGCCCGTCCGGCCCCAGGCGGCCTGGACTTCGTCGGAGATAAACAACCCGCCGTGGCTGCGTGCGATCTCAGCGACACGCGGGAAATATTCCTTTGGCGGAATGATAAATCCGCCGACGCCAAGAACCGTCTCAGCCATAAACGCCGCGATGTTGCCGGTCGTCGTTGTGTTGATCAATTCCTCGACGTCATCCGCACAGGCGACGCCGCACGTTGGGTATTCGAGCTTGAACGGACAACGATAACAATACGGCGCCGCCGCATGAACGATCCCCGCTACCTGCGAAGCGATCGGCTTCCAAGTCTTATGCCCGATCGTCGAAAGCGCAGTCGCCGAACGCCCTGCGTAACTGTGCCTTAGAACAACGATCTCGTTATTCCCCGTCGCGATCTTCGCCGCAAGAATGGCTGTGTCGTCGGCCTCAGTTCCGCTATTCGAGAAAAACGACTTTTTTAAATTCCCCGGCGTTATCTCCGCCAGCTTCTCCGCCAGATCGCCCTGCGGCCCGTTCGCGTAAAGCGTCGACATATGCGAAATCTTATCAACCTGATCCTTCCACGCCGCATTGACCCGCGGATTCGCATGCCCGATGCTAACCGTGAGGACACCGCCAAAGGCATCTAGATACTTATTGCCCTGATCATCCCAGACATACTCACCCTCGCCGCGAACCAAAGCGATCGGCTCTTGGTAGTAAGTGGCAACGGCCGGGAAAAGAAACTCTTTGTGTTTACGAACGGCGTCCGAGACTGTCGATCTTTGTTCTGGTTGGCTCATATTGATAGTAGTGTCTGCATTCGAAATGAATTGTTGCTGACTGCAGCTGGTTAAACGAGAAAGTACCGAACATTTTACGACAATTTGCAGAAAAATAAAGTAACAGAGCTCTCAATCGACAGTTTTAATTTCACTGTCCTTTCGTCAGAAATTGGCATCGGAGTTTGCGAAGTTGTAAACTCAACTGTTTCGTATGGGAAATCGCACATTAGGAATTGCAGTTGTGGGCATTGGCGGCGCAGTCGGGACGACGATGGCGGCGGGCGTCGAATTGCTCAAGAAAGGCCTGATCGGCCACGAAGGCCTGCCGCTCGCCGAGCTTGACATTGACGGAATAGCGGAATACACGGATATCGTCTTCGCGGGTTGGGATCTATTCGGGGAACACCTAGCCAAGGCCGCGGAAGAACATGACGTCCTCACGCACAAACAATTCGTCGCGGTCGATGAAGCCTTACGCTCCGTCAAGCCATGGCCGGCGATCGGGAATGACAAATTCCTTTCGAACATCGACGGTGAAAATCGCCTAAGCGAAAGTTCGCATCGTGCAAACATCGCTAAACTGCGAAATGATCTCATCGCGTTCCGCGAAACAGTCGATGCGGTCGTTGTCATAAACCTTGCTTCAACGGAAAAATTGGCGGTCGAGGGGAACGAAATACTCAATTCGCTCGCTGAATTCGAAACTGCTCTCGATGATAACTCGGCGGATATCTCGCCCGCGATGCTTTATGCGTACGCGGCCATCGCCGAGAGGATACCCTACGGCAATTTTACTCCGTCGGTCTCAGTAGATATTCCCGCTTTGATAGAATTTGCCGCAAAAATGGCCGTTCCGATAGCGGGCAAGGATGGCAAGACTGGCCAGACATTTATCAAATCCGTTCTCGCACCGGCCTTTCGATCGCGCGCCTTGAGGGTAAAGGGTTGGTACTCGACGAATATCCTCGGCAATCGCGATGGTTTGGCACTCTCGAACGAAGATTCTCTCGCCTCTAAGATAAAGACGAAAAGCAGTCTCCTAGACGATATTCTCGGCTACGAGGTCGAAGATCATCTCGTAGATATTCGTTATTACCGACCACGAGGCGATAACAAAGAAGCTTGGGACAGCATTGATATTACGGGGTTCCTCGGACAGCAAATGCAGATAAAGGTGAATTTTCTCTGCAAGGACTCGATTTTAGCAGCCCCGCTCGCGATAGAGATTGCCCGCTGTCTCGATCTCGCGGCACAGCGTGGCGAATCGGGAATTCAGGAGCAGCTTTCAGTCTTCTTCAAATTGCCGATGAATCCCACTGGTAAAAATCTCGAACAGGCGTTCCATAAGCAGGAAGATATGTTACTTTCGTGGCTGTCTAGCTAATTCCGCCTCAGCCGCAATATAGCCAAAACTCGCCCATTGATCGCCGGCAACAATCTTGCGAAAAATATCCAACCCCTTTTCAGTTTCGCCGATGTAAAAATACCAGTTGCCAAGTCCATACCCGAGTGACGCACTTCCGAGAGTTTTCGCTTCTCGTCCAAGGATCTTTGAGAGATCCTCGGCATTTCGTTCCCCTCGATACAGACGTATCAGGGTAAGATAATCGTCATTTTCGATCACCTCGATGTTGCCTTTAAACTGATCAAGCAACCTCGCGGCCGCTACTTTTTTCCCCATTCGTCTCATCGTCATATACTGCCAATGGGCTGTCGCCACACGCATATCATTGTTCTTTGAGACCTTCGCACACTTCTCGTATGCTTTCAGAGCCCTTTTTAGATCGCCCTTGAGATAGTACGCGAGCCCGAGATGGTACCAGATGTTCGATTGCAGCGTACTTGTAGGGATGTTCTTTGCGTTGGGCATCCCATCGGGCTCGATCTCGTCGGGCTTGCCTTTGGTCATGGCGGCTGCCTTTTCAAGGTCTTGTACCGCGTCTTCAAAGCAACGAAGTGTAATGAGACGATGTCCGCGATGACGATAAATGCGAGCATCGCCCGGGAACTTTTCGAGCGAGATCGTCAGGGCGTCGACCGCGTCCTTGTACCGCCCGAGATAACCTTTGCGTCGGGCGTACCAGATGAGATTATCGGCACTCGGGTCTGAGACGGCGTTTCTCGCGGCGATCTCGAGGTTGCGCGAGTATTCCATTTCGGCTTCGGCCGACAATTGAGGACGGACCTCTTGAGCTTTCTCTGAGCAAGATTGTCCAAGGCCGGTAATACAAAACGACGCCAGCAGGCTGGCCAGCACGAGCACGATTTTCATAAGCCGATATTACATTAAAACTCAAAATTTGACAGTCGGCGTCCGATTGCACAAGATTGTGAAATGCTTAACACATTTCACTATTCCCTACCTGACGAGATCAGGAACGCAGTCATTTCAAAAACAAATTCCTGGCAAGAAGCCGACAAGATCGGCCGCATCTGGCGAAAGGACGCGACGGTCTGGACGGGCAGCGATGAGGCCAAATGGCTCGGGTGGCTCGAAATCGTCGGTGAAGAACTCAACGATCTGCAAAAATACCGCGATCTCCAGACCGATCTCGCAACCGCAGGTTTTTCTGACGTTCTGCTGATGGGAATGGGCGGATCTTCGCTATGTCCTGAGGTGCTCGCAATGACCTTTGGAAAGACAAATTTTCACATTCTCGATTCGACTGTTCCGGCTCAGGTCAAGGCGACCGAGGATAAACTGGACATCGAGAGAACACTGTTCATTGTCGCGAGCAAGTCAGGCTCCACGCTTGAACCGAATTGTTTTAAGCAGTATTTCTTCGAACGCGTCGTCGGGATAGTTGGGCGGGAAAATGCCGGAAAACAGTTGATTAAGATCACCGATCCGGGCTCGAAAATGGAACAAGTCGCGAAGGCTGACGGCTTTCGACATATCTTCTACGGTAAGCCGCAGATCGGAGGACGCTTTTCGGCATTGTCCGCCTTTGGAATGACGGCTGCGGCTTCGATGGGACTTAATGTCGCGCAGTTTCTGACCAGCGCCAACGAAATGGTCGCCGCCTGTCGCAATGAAGACGCCGCAACGAATCCCGGAGCGATACTCGGGCTTATTCTCGGCACGTGCCACGCCAAAGGCCGTGACAAGCTGACGATCTTCACGTCGCCCGAAATTCACGATCTCGGTGCGTGGATGGAGCAGCTCGTTGCCGAATCGACCGGTAAGAACGGTGTTTCGATAATTCCGGTCGATCGCGAGCCGCTCCAGCCAACGGAAAAGTATGGCAACGATCGCGTATTTGCTTTTCTCAGCTTAAAAGACAGCCCTGCGATGGACGATGCATATAACAACATCGCCGCCGTTCATCCGGCGATACGCGTCGAGCTCGAGAGTAAAGACAACCTCGGACAGGAATTCTTCCGCTGGGAATTTGCTACCGCTGTTGCGGGTGCCGTGATGAGCCTCAACCCATTCGATCAGCCCGATGTCGAATCGGCAAAGATAGAGGCACGAAAGATCACGGACGAATACAAAAGGTTCGGCTCGCTGTCCCATGAGAAGGCGTTCTATGAGGCTAACGGAGTGTCGCTATTCACGAGTTCCGAGTACGTAGAGCAGCTTGGTGAGCTTTCTTCGATTCCGTCGATACTCGACGCGCATTTTGCTCAGATCGTCACGGGAGATTATTTCGCAATTCTCGGATATCTCGAGATGAATGCTGAGACCGAAACGCTACTTCAAACTATCCGCGAGAAAGTTCTTGCCCGCACCGGTGCCGCGACATGTCTCGGGTTTGGACCGCGATTTCTACACTCGACCGGACAGGCCTACAAAGGTGGCGCAAACGACGGCGTATTCCTTCAGATAACTTCCGACGACGCCTTTGACCTTGCGGTGCCCGGACAACAATATACGTTCGGCGTGGTGAAAACCGCGCAGTCCCGAGGCGATTTTCAGGTTCTGCTGGATCGCGGGCGGAGAGCCTTACGCGTGCATCTCGGTTCGGATGTGGTCGGAGGCCTCAAGTCACTCAACGATCTGATATGATCGGTTCTAGTCGTAGTTGAGAGCTTCGACGGCATCGAGCCGTGCAGCCCGCATGCCGGGATATAACGCGCCGATCACGCCGCTCACGAGCCCGACGACAAGAATACTGACCACAACTTGCGATTCGATCTGGACATTTAACGTACTCCATTTCGCCAACGCAATACTCAGTACCCAAGTCGCTATAAGTCCGAATAGGATCCCACCGAAACTGATCAGTAATGATTCCTGCACGATCGTCCACGCAATATTCATCTTCGACATTCCAAGTGATTTGAGCACACCGATCTGCCGCGTTCGTTCAGTTACCGTCGTGTACATTGTCAGCAAAATGATCAGAGCACTGATCACCCCCGCGACACCAATAACGACATTCAGGAATACATTCAATGCGGGAATGCTCTGCATATAGAGCTCTTCGAGTTCGCGAGTCAAGATGATCTGTTCGTTTGGGAATTTGGCCTGCAAATTTGCAGCGGCCGTATCGACCGTAAATCCATCTTTGACCTTGATCAAGATCGCCGAGGCCTTACCTTCGCTTCCAAGCTGATCCTGCATCGTTGCGAGCGGAATCTTGGTCCTGGCACCTGCTCCCGGCTCGTAAACGCCCACAAGCTTAAAGTTGCGCTCATACAGCGGTATGTCGTCGCCGATGGAGAGTTTCTTCTGCGTCATCCAGGCCGCGTCACAGATGATCTCATCGCCCGAACTGCCGAGCGGGCGGCCCTTCACGATCTGGAGACCGGCGATGGCGGCGTATTTATCATAATCAATACCGTCAACAAGACGCGTTCCGGTGTTAGCATCTTTGACTGAAACGGTGTTTTGAGCGATGGCAACAGCCGACTGGATCCCCTCGACCTTTTCGATCTCTTGCTCCATCGTCACGGGCAATCGGAGCGACTCAGAACCGCTCAGACCGACGCTTCCCGAAGCCCGCAGCATGATCTCGGCACCTACATTCGCCTCACGCTTGGCACGCTCCCGCAAACTGCCGTTCGCCAAACCAACCGTAAAAACGATCAGCAAAATACCGATCCCGATCCCTATGATGCTAACAACCGTCCGTGCCGGGCGGTGAAGCATATTTGAAAACACCAGACTGTTCATCAAAAACGTTCCCAAAAAGTCGTTAAAACAAATTGCCACTAACTCACAGGTTGGCGGCAAACAATAAATCTACTCCTTTGCAGCGTAAAACGCTAGACGCCGCCCAAAATCGCGTATTTCATTGGATCTTTTTGCGTGTTCGCAGTAGCTATTAATCGGTTCATTCGCCAAATCAATGCGTTCCGCGGACTTATGAATGTGTTCCGCGGACTATTAAACGCGTTCATCGGACTAATAATCACGTTCATCGGACAAATAGTCGCGTTCATCGGACAAATAGTCGCGTTTATCGGACTAATAATCACGTTCAGCGGGCTAATGATCGGGTTCAGCGGACTGATGATCGCGTTCAGCAGACTAATGATTGGGTTCAGCTGGCTAATGATCGCGTTCAGCGAACTTATGATCGCGTTCAGCGGACTGATGATCGCGTTCCGCGGGCTGATGAAGGCGGTCATTTACCTGATGAGGACGGCCATCGGCCGAATTTGTCATCTACGGTTCGCGAAATTGCTGTCAGAATTTAAGAGAACGCTTCGAGATATTTCACGCCCGATCCCGTATTAAAGATCACCACGGACTCGCCCTCGCCGACGGTTCCGTTTGCTATCAGTTTTCTCAATGCCGGAAGGCAGGCGGCGCCTTCGGGGGCGGTGAAGATGCCTGTTAGGGCTCCGAGCTCGGCGACGGCGGCGGTTAGTTCGGCGTCGGTGACGGTGATCGCGGTGCCATTTGAGGCCCGGATGGCGTCGAGGATGAGGAAATCGCCGATGCACTTTGGCACGCGAAGCCCGGAGGCGACGGTCGAGGCGTTTTCGAACTCGTCGGCAAAGCGTTCGCCTTTTTCGAAAGCTCTGACTATCGGCGCACACGTCTCGGACTGCACCGAAACCATTCGCGGACGCTCGCTCCCGATCCAGCCCATCTGCTCCATCTCGTCAAAGGCTTTCCACATACCGATCAGCCCCGTACCTCCGCCGGTAGGATAGAGAATAACGTCAGGAAGTTTGAAATCGAATTGTTCAGCGAGTTCGTATCCCATCGTCTTTTTCCCTTCGACGCGGTAGGGCTCTTTTAGGGTGGAGACGTCGAACCAGCCCATTTCGTCCATGCGTTTGGCCACGATCTTGCCGCAATCGGTGATGAGGCCGTCGATGAGAGTGACGTTGGCTCCGGTCTGTTGGCATTCGACGATGTTCGCTCGCGGCGTGTCGGCGGGCATGAAGATGTTGGCTTCCATGCCGGCGAGTGCGGCATACGCAGCCATCGCTCCGGCAGCGTTACCGGCGGATGGAACTGCGAGTTTTGTCACACCAAGTTCTTTTGCCATCGAGATCGCGGCCGTCATACCGCGAGCCTTAAAAGACTGCGTCGGATTCTGGCCTTCGTCCTTAATGTAGAGATCGAGTTTGATCGGCAATGTCGCCGCGAGCCTGTCCGTCTTGAACAAAGGCGTCCAACCTTCGCCAAGCGAAACGATATTCGCTTCATCGACGACGGGCAACACCTCGCGATACCGCCACAGCGAAGATTCTCTCGTCGCCAACGATTCCCTCGTCAATCCCAGGGATGCACGCTCGAGGTCATAACGAACAAGCAAAGGTTTTCCGCAGGTTGTGCAGAGATTTTGTAGAGTATTCGCCTCGTGCCGTAAGCCGCACAAGGCACATTCGAGATGAGTAACGTTCATAAAACCATTTTAGCCGCAAAGAGGCACAAAAGACGCAAAAGAAAAGCTCTTTGTGCGCCTTTTGTGCCTTTTCGCGGCGAATCTCTGCTTCTACTTCTTAAACGCGAACTCTTTCACGAGGTTGAACAACGAGTTGATTCCGAGCGAGATCGTGCCGCTTTTCATGCCGTCTTTCCAGTTGTAACGGGACGGATACCATGCTTCGGCGGCAATAATGCTCGCGGTGTAGGTGCCGACGATTCGCGACACTCCGACCGTCCGTTTGCCGCTCGCGGTCCTTGCTGTGAATGTCGAGGCGATGGCATTACCGGCCCGTGCACCGAAATCACGCTTCTTGCTGCGATAGAAGTGGCTGTCGATCTTCAGAGCCTCGTCGATGCCGTAGATCGCCGTGTTTCGAATCACGTTTTTACCAAAACTTGAGGCGAATCGCTTGCCAAATCCGTTGGCCGACCTACCCCACTCATCAGGCTCGTTGCGGATGGTCGAAAACCCAGAACTCGCCGCGATACCAACCCAGGCGAACGGGCCGGCGGTGTCATTAACAAATCGTTTGAAGCGCTTTTCCGCAGTTGGACGTAGGTACGACGCCTGATTGCTGGGAGCAGCAGTTTGTGCCGAAATGGTAAGTGCGGTGACAGATGTCAAGATCAAAATAAAGATAAATTTTTTCATAAATAGTCGTTTCGACTTGATCGCCAAAGCGGATTCACTTCGTGAGCATCGGCTTGAGAGCTTTGTAAATATTATTGGTCATGATCCGCGCCCCTTCCGCGTTGGGATGAATCCCGTCGGCCTGATTAAGCTCCTTCTTTAGTGCAACTCCATCGAGAAGGAACGCCAGAAAATCAACCTTATGTTGCGTAGCAAGATCGGGGAACAACGCGGTAAACTCGCGAGAATAATCACCGTTTCCTGGCGGTGCAAGCATTCCACAGAGCAGTACGCGGACCTTCTTGGCCTTTGCCTTCTTGATCATCGTGTCGAGGTTCGCCTTCACTTTTGGAACCGGAACGCCCCGAATAAGATCGTTGGCGCCGAGTTCGAGGATCAGTACGTTGATATTGTCGATCTCGAGTACCCAATCGATGCGTTCGAGTCCGCCTAGCGTTGTGTCACCCGAGACACCGGCGTTTACTACCTCGAAATCGTAACCGTCAGCCGTCAGCTTTTCCTGCAATAAATATGGATACGATTCCTTTTCTAGCAAGCCAAAACCCGCGGTTAAACTGTCGCCGAATGCGACGATCTTGGGCTTGTTCGATACGTCCTGCGGAACAGCAAGCGGTTTGTTGATCGCAGGTTTGCGGCTTGCCGAAGCACAGCCGGCAAGTCCGAATGCAATAAATATGAAACTAACAACTACTGTTTTTCGAATTAGATAACGCATAATTCACTGCTTTATTGTACGCTAAAACAATCACGAAAGATGCAATTTGATTGACTCATAGATCATGATCGAATTAAGAAATATAACCAAAACCGTTCGCTCGGGCACCGAGGACCTGACTATTCTCGATGACGTGTCGATGACAGTTCCTGATGGACAGTTCGTCGCCGTGACCGGTGCATCTGGCAGCGGCAAATCGACGCTCCTCGGCCTGATCGCCGGGCTTGATGCTCCGTCGAGCGGCGAGGTATTCATCGACGATGACGAGATCACTGCTCTCAAAGAAGACCGACTGGCTGAGATCCGAAGCAAAAAGATCGGCTTTATTTTTCAATCATTTCATCTGATCCCGAGCCTAACGGCATTTGAGAATATCCTCATTCCAATGGAGATCCTCGGAATATTAAATGCCAGCGAACGAGCGGAAATGCTGATCGAGAACGTCGACCTCTCGAACCGCGGTCACCATTATCCGGCCGAGCTCTCCGGCGGGGAACAGCAGCGAGTCGCCATCGCAAGGGCGTTTGCTAATTCGCCAAAGATACTGCTTGCCGACGAGCCAACCGGCAATTTGGATTCAAAGAACGGCGAACATATCTTCGAATTAATGACTGAGCTCCACCGTAAAAATAACGTGACACTCGTGCTCGTAACTCACGACAAAGCACTAGCCGACAAGTCTCAGCGGCAGATCATTCTCCGCGATGGGCGTATCGAAGCGGATGTATTAAATTGAGGTTTTTTGTTCCATGAAACACGTTTGTGCGAGGTGGGACGGAACATGCGAATGCAATTCATTTTTAAGTTAACGATCCGCGAATTCCGTTCATCATGGCGGCGTCTGCTGTTTTTCTTTCTCTGCATTGCTCTCGGTGTCGGATCGGTGGTTGCTCTGCGTTCGCTTATTCAGAATCTTACGCAGGCCGTCGGCACCGATGCACGGGCTTTGATGACCGCCGATCTTGAGGTCAGCTCGACCAACGATTTTTCGCCAGCCGATATCGAAAAGGTCGAAAAGATCATCAATTCGTCGCCTATCGTCGATGGCCGGAATGAGACGATCACCGCTGCCGTTATGGCACGTCCCGTGGATGCAGCAAATCTTTCGGTCAAGTTTGTCGAGCTCAAAGGCATCGAGCCGCCGTTTCCGCTTGTCGGGTCGTTTATTCTCTCGGACGGTTCGCCCTTCGATTTCAAACTGCTCGAAAACAACGGCACTGTCATCGCCAAGATCCTGCTCGAAGACCTCAACGTAAGGGTCGGCGATAAGATCCGCATCGGCGAAACTGCATTCGAGATCCGGGCTACGGTTGACGAAGAACCTGGCGGCACTAGCGGTTTTCGCCTTGGAGCCCGTGTCTTTGTCGAGAAAAAGGCTTTCGACACTTCGGGCATAACCCGGAATAACGGTCGCGTCCGTCGACGCATTCTATACCGGACGACCGACAATCCGACTTCGCTAGTCAAAGAGCTCCGCGAAGCTTTGAGTGGCACGACCGTTACTGTCGGTTCTTATCGTGAACAGCAGGAGAACCTGAATCAACAATTCGTTCGCACCGAGAATTATCTGGCTCTCACTGGCCTGTTGATCCTCGTTCTCGGAGGCGTCGGTGTTTGGAATGTAGCACGGGCGTTCGTCGAGCAAAAACGAAAAACCGTTGCGGTCCTCAAATGCCTTGGTGCCAGTGGCAACCGAATTATCACCGTCTATCTGCTCCAAATTTTAACGCTTGGCCTCGTCGGCAGCCTGTTCGGCGCGGCACTAGCACAGGGAGCATTGTGGCTCGTCAAATTGCGTTTTGCCGATGCGCTGCCCAACAAGATGACTTACGGGGTTGGCCTTTCGACTGCGGGGCAGGGTATTATTCTCGGCGTTTTGATCTCGTTGCTATTTAGTGCTCTACCGCTGTTGCAGATCCGCACGATCAAACCAAAACTACTACTCCGCGACGAGAATAGCGCGAGCCTGAACGAACTTGACCGCAGCAAATGGCTCTTTGGCTTTCTGTCACTTGCCGGTTTACTCGGCCTCGCAGTGTGGCAGGCAGGTTCTATCACCATAGGCGCGTTTTTTCTCGTGGGTCTTGGAATGACTTCGCTGATTTTGTATCTTTCCGCGGCGGTACTAACCTGGATGCTGCGGCGTGTCCGTTCGCTTGGGCCGTTTCCGGTTCGCCAGGCGGTCAATTCACTTTACCGGCCGGGCAATCAAACACGGATCATTCTACTTGCGGTCGGTCTTGGGGCGTTTGTCGTTTTGGCGGTCCAATCGATGCAGTCAAATTTGGTTCGAGAATTCGACTTTACGCGTAATCAGAAGCTGCCGAGCCTGTTTTTCGTCGACATTCAGAGAAGCCAGATAGACGGGCTCCGACAGTTGATCAATGAACGCATCGGCGAAATGCCCGAGGTGATACCGACGGTTCGAGCTCGAATCGCGTTTGTAAACGGCGAGCCGATCGATTTTCAAAACCGTGAAGTCCGTCAGCAACAAGGCCAGATTGGCCGTGAATTCGCGATCACATACCGTCCGAATCTGGACGTCAACGAGAAAGTCATCGTTGGGAATTGGTGGTCAAGTGACGTTAATGAAGTACCGGAGGTCTCGGTCGAAGAAGAAATGGCTAAACGGCTAAACATCACTGCCGGCGATTCGATTTCGTTCGATATCTCGGGCCGAAAGATCACTGCTCGCGTAGCAAACGTGCGTCAGCTCGATGTAAGGAACACCCGAACCGCGTTTGTTTTTGTGTTCCGGCCGGGAACGCTTGAGATCGCTCCGCAGAGCTTTGCGGCGACGGTTCTCAAACACATTCCCGCTACCGATCGCCAACGTCTGCAGCGTGATCTGCTCGCACAATTTCCAAACATTCAGGTCTTTGATGTCGATGATATCTTGGCGGCCGTTCAGCGGTTGATACGCAATTTCGTGATCGCGATATCGTTTGTCGGCGGATTCGTCATGCTCAGCGGCATTCTGATCCTTATCGGCTCTATCGCTCTGACGAAATCGCAACGTATTTACGAGAACGCGATCCTTAAGACCCTCGGTGCTAAACTTGGCACGCTTGCCGCTATTCTCGTCTCCGAATACGGCCTTCTCGGACTGCTCGCCGGTGTTATCGGAACGGGGTTTGCAACCGCTCTGTCTTTTGCCGTGAGCCGATTTGTCATGGATATTCAATGGGAATTCGATCCTTTGGTGACCGTTCTCGGCGTTGTAATCACGACCTTCCTTGTAATGTTGGTTGGCGTTGCGGCAAGTTTCGATGTTCTGTTCCGTAAACCGCTTTCGACACTTCGATTACAGTAAATGCTATTTACCTGTTTCGAACGGATGTGCTTCCAGCACTGCTCGCATGTTGACCTGAGCGAAAAGCGTTTCCAGATACGCTCCGAATCTGTGGACGATAGGCACCAGATCTTTCTTTTGCTTTGTTACCAATATCTCTTCAACAAAACGCTCAAAGGTCTCGATATCTTTGTAAAAAAGGAACCGCACGGTCTTATCCATGAACTTGATCAAAGCTGAATTCAGTTTCTCGATGTTTCGTCCGTCCGGATCTTTTTCGACGAGCCTGACAATCTGAGCAATCGTGTAGATTTCTTTTCGTAGCATTTGTGACTGGTCGAGTTTGTGCCGAAAATTTGGAAACAGATCGAAAATGTCGATCGTTGGATCGATTTGTTTCGCGAACTGAGCGAGTATTTGCTGAAAACTCTCGGTCAACAGTGCATAGGCCGTCTCAGTTCGGGCATACACGGTTGTCGCCGGACGAATCGAAGCGACACCTGACAATTCCTGCCGGACAACCTTTTTGAGCTCGATCGAGGCAGTATATGCAGCACCGTCAAGTACGGTAATGAACTCATCAGATTCCTCTGACCACTGATTGACTCGCTGGTTCAGATAGTCGACCAATTCCTGTGTATGTTCCGAGACCTTCGCAAATATTAATAAGGCACCTTTGAGCGGCTCGTCGCGTTCAAGAAGTTCGCCGACGATGTCCAAAAGCCGCAGGATCTTGCCAAATCGTGGCAATATGGCATCAAGCTCGGCCTCAATTTGCGGAGGTGCATCTGCGTCATTGATGAGCCTCTTGAGCTTTTCTGGAAGAAACATACCACCGCCGGCTTCCGTGCCGGCAACGAGCTTTGAGAATGCGGGATCGGCATAGAACCGCTCAAGAACCAACCTGCTCCATGCCCTCCATTCACCAAGGTAAAGCGTCGGAGCGTTCATTAACGCGTTTGAAAGAAGAATCGGTTCACGAAGCATTGCCGAAAAAGTCCTGACTTCGTCGATCGACACTACTGAACTCCCGACTGTTCTACTCAGCGAATCCGTCAAGACAAAACTCAGGTGTGCACATCGTTGTAAGGCCGAACTTGCGATTCGGATTTCTTTGTTGAAGGACTCGTTAGAGGCTGGAATATTGTGATCTAAGTCAAAGCTCCCGTCGTTGGATAAAAAGCTCGCGAGCCCACTTATCCACGCCCCGAGTTGGAAGCTGACCGTTGCGGTCTCTGCCGGCGGAAGGTTCCCCGGGGCATCTCGGTCAGAAGGCACAACCCTTTCTATTCTTTCGACAGCAACAGGTTCCAAGCTAGTTATTTCCTCAGTTCAACAATGGTAAGCTAGACGGCGAGCAGCAGAAGTTCTGCAAGTTAATTTATACCGTTTTTTACCTAACCTTGGCAATCAAAAATGTTGAGCAACACTGCAAAACTCGTCGTCGCGACCTCAAATCCGGGTAAACTTGCCGAATTGCGGCAAATGTTGGCTGAAACGCCCGTTTCTGTTCTCAGCCTCGCCAATTTTGGATCGATCGTTGAGATCGAAGAAACCGGCTCGACATTTGCAGAAAATGCGATCATGAAGGCAGCAGGTTATGCTAGTCAAACGGGCCTTCCAACGCTTGCTGACGACTCGGGGCTTGAAATCGAAGCCCTCGGAGGCAGACCGGGCATTCACTCGGCCCGATATGGCGGCGACATGATATTTGCCGAAAAGATGGGTTTGGTTCTCGCCGAACTGCTGGATACCGCAACCAACAACCGCCGTGCCCGCTTTGTTTCTTCCATCGCCTTTGCCTCAGCGGACGGTGCTATCATACATACGGTCGAGGGCGAATGCTCCGGCATTATTGCCGAAGACTCACGCGGAAACGGCGGTTTCGGTTATGATCCGATCTTTGTGCCCGACGGATATGATCAGACCTTCGGTGAGCTCGCCGACTCGATAAAAGAACAAATCAGCCATCGCAGTCGCGCATTTTCAAAGATAATCCCGTATTTACGCGATTTCTACTCAGTTTGACTTGACCTAACAGTTTTTCCGCCTTAGAATTCGACTCTTGAGAATCGTTTCCTATGGTTGAAATAACGGGGCGTAGCACAGCCTGGTAGTGCGCTCGCTTTGGGAGCGAGAGGCCGCAAGTTCGAATCTTGCCGCCCCGACCACTCATCCCAAAGATGAGTATCAACCCTGCACTCATGCCGATGCGTAGTTTGCGGGCAAATCGATTCGCTGATAAGTATTTATATTCACAATCACAACTGGAGGTTAGATAAACTATGGCTCGTATGACACAAACGGAAATTATTGGCAACTTGGCTGATTCGTCGGGACTTAAGAAAACGGACGTCAAAGGTCTGTTCGACGCTCTTGCAGCTCTCGCAACGGCGGAAGTCAAAAAGAACGGTGAATTCACACTGCCGGGTTTTGGCAAGTTGAAGAAAACCCACCGCAAAGCACGTGATGGCCGCAATCCTGCGACGGGTGCTGTCATCAAGATTCCGGCCAAGACGACTGTCAAATTCAGCATCGGTAAAGCGATGAAAGACGCTGTCGGCTAATACCTGATATTGTAGTCAGATAATATAAGAGTGGCATATCTTGCGACATGCCACTCTTAGTTGTTTTCACGACGTTTTTTTGGTGACAAGTGCTTTTCACGAAAAAAAGTAGTGACAAACGGAGCAACAGTCTGTTAACATCTCCTTACAGGTTGAAACAGAAGCGGTACGCTTATTTTTGCAGCAACTATCCGGTTGTGTTTTTCAACTTATTTATTCTGAAATACTCACGGCGTTATGTATTTCAGAGCAACTTGTCTAAGATCAAGGATAGTGTCCACGCAAATGCGTGAACAATTTTATAGTCAAGGAGAATAAAAAGTGGCAGCAGCTAGACCAATGACATTGCAGGACAGAGTTTTGCAAATTGACCATATTCAAGCACGCCGTTTTTCTAAGTTGTCAGGCGAAACTTTGGAAATTGCGACGGAAGGCATCATCAGACACCTGCGGGCTTGTGTTCGCATGGATGTTAATCCGGATGCGTCGGCCGTTCGCGAGATCATCGACGATGCCCTGAATGGCCGCAGGGTGTTTGCAGAAACCTCCAACGATCTGTTGGCCGCCTAGTTTTTATATTTTAATAGTTTTATCAAGCTCGACCGCTTCTTTTTGGAGCGGTCTTTTTTTGTCTCATTTATCTCAATTTCAATCTGTAAAGCGTGTATTTGCCGAATATCTCGCCGGCGCCACGTTCGTACCATTTATCGATATTTGCAAAATTCGGCGGCGAATCCGTCTCGGAGATGGCGTAATTTAGCGGCGGATTTCCGGCCTTTAGCGGATCGAATGCTTTCAAATAATCACCGAACCGATGCATCTCGTCGTCGATCTCGCGGAACGTCAGCGGCGTGTATGCGGCATTCAGACGGTCGGTGTGCCGGCCCCAGCCGAAGAGAGCGATGACCGAGACGAAATCGTTGCCGCTCTTGATGCCGGCGGCGAGGTGGCGTTCGTCGACGCCCATGTAATAGAGATATTGATAATAGCGTTCCTTGTTTTCCTGCCACGTAACGCCCGCGAAAACGTGCTGGTGACGTGCCCAGAGGACGGATTGCGGTGCTAGGGTCGGAAGGTCGTCGCCCTCGGCCATGCCGAAATGCATAACGACCGAGGCGTGCGGGTTTGGTTCGCCTTTGGCGATCTCGTCGAGGCGGCGGGCGACCGGAAAGGCCTCGTCGCGGGCAACGTTAACGTCGTCGAGGATCCGGACAGTGTAATGACACTCGACAAATCCCCAGCCCGCTGCGATGAGCGTCAGAACGGCCATCGCGAATTTCCCCGTCACCGCTTGCCTGTTATCGGCCCGCCGCCGAAATAGTCCAAACAGCATCACGAGCGAAAGGCCGGCGACATAATTGCCGATAAAGACCTGATAATGTATCGGCTGCAGCGATTGGCCGGTGATGACCTGCTGGTTAAAGACGATCAGCGGAACGAGAGCGAGAGAGGCCGTGAACAGAACGGCGCGATCTTTCAACTCAAGCTTTTTCAATGTGACCGCGATACCGATCGACGCGAGCACAGCGAACCCGATGAACTCCGGCACTCGGATCAGATCGGGCATGTGCGTTCGGACGAGCAGTTGGACATCGTCCATCGTATGCGACCGCTTGGACAGCAGATACGCATACGGAGCGAGGCAAACGACACACGCGATGCCGAGGGCGATAAGATACCTGATGTCCTTTACAAAGCCCTTAGGCCGCACCGCGAGCCAAACAAGCCCGACACAGCCGAGCCAAGCAAGCGCCGACGTCCAGACGTAGAAGTATGAGAAGACGGTGTAAGCGAACGCCGCTGTAGAAAGGGAGATGAGGAGAAGAGGAGAAGAGGAGAAAGATGGCGTTTGGCTTGTGGTCTTTGAATTTTGATCTTTTTCGTCGATCTCGCGTGTTTCGCGGTTAAACTCTTCCTGCCCGCTGACGTCTGACAACTGACTACCGACAACTTTCCACACCAAACCGACCAGCAGAAAGAACGCCGGGAATGCCATGGCGGGGATGTATCTTCGGAATCCGGGAAAATACGGATACGCGTAGCTCCAGCCGGTGATCTCGCCGATGGCGCCTTCGCCGGCGAAGAGAGCACCTCCGGCTAGCGTGATTAGGCTGCCGGCCATCGCAAAGAGCGAGTCGCCCGTTATCGAGGCCAGAAGCCAGAATATCGCGAGCGCCGTCAGGAACGCCGCCAGAGCTCCGGCAATGGTCATTGCCCATGTCGCGGGCACACCGAGCAGCCTCGCGGGCAGAGCGATCGTGTAAGGGGCAACAAATTGTATCGAGAACAGCGATTCTTCCTGCGGAGTCTCGGGCGAATCATCGCGGCCTGTGTAGGGGTCGTTCTTTCGCGGGCGTCCGTCGATCAACGCACGCACATACGCCGCATATGCGACCTCGTCGATGTCATTGTACGCATAATGGCCGTTCCAGTCCTGCCCGCGAAGATAGACCATCTTCATCTGCGGATACAGCGAAAAAACCGCCAAAAACAAGCCTGCAATTATGCCGTAACGCCAGCGGATCTTCATAAAACAGTGGTCGGTGGCCGGTGGTCAGTGGCCAGTCGTAAGATCAACGACTGATTCTCTCATTGTCCTCTGACAACTGACAACCGACCACTGACCACTGTTCGTGTTCCGTTCCACCACACACAAACGTGTTTCATGGAACATCATATTGCAAATTGAAATATTTTTCTTGACAAGTATTGCTTTCTGCAATACTATTCAGACGGTACGGCCACATTTAACGTGCCGTCCTCAGTCCTAGGATAAATGAATGAGGATAATCAGCCGAAAGGCATTTCGAATGTTTTCGGAAAGGCACCCGGAATCGGGACCGGCCTTAGACGATTTTTATGGAAAGATCAAACGGTGTAGCCCAAGTAACATGGCCGAATTTCGGCAAACGTTTCCGAGCGCTGATAGCGTCGGAGACTGTATCGTGTTCAATGTCGGCGGGAATAAATATCGTGTCATAGTTCATCTGGACTATGAGGTACAAACGATGTGGATAAGGTTTGTCCTTGCTCATGCCGAATACGACAGAGAACGGTGGAAAGATGACTGTTAGATCTCTTGGGGAGAAAACATGACAACCAATTACAACCCGCAAAAATACGCAAGCCTGTTGGTTGACTATTTGCCCGGCGTCATACGAACGGAAGAAGAAAACGACAACGCCATAGAATTTGCCGGAGCCTTAATGAAAAAAGGAGCCGGCCGATCGCCCGAAGAAACAAGGCTGCTTGATCTTATTGTGACCCTTATCGAAGATTTCGAAGACAAAGCATATCCAATGGGCGAGACATCGAACCCGCAGGTCGCTCTGCGCGAGCTGATGCGTGAGCACGAACTAAAACAAACCGATATGCTCGATATCTTCGGCTCGCAAGGCGTCGTCTCACAAGTCCTCAACGGCAAACGCGAGATCAGCAAAGCCCAAGCCCGCCGATTGTCCGAACGGTTTCGACTTCCAATTGATATTTTTATTTGAAGGCAAGAGATTCTTTCGGAACCGCTGCTCTGACGTGTCTTTCGTGCCATTTAGTGCATTTCCGTGGTTCCGCCAAGTTCTAAACCACTAAACAACACGAAAAGGACACGAAACAGATAAAGCAAAGTGAAAAGCCTCGCTGAGTGATCGGCGAGGCTTTTTCTTGTCAGAACCGAGAGCGATAGCGACCGGGTTCAACGTTTTCGGGCATCAACTTGATCAACCCCACCCAACACGACTACACCGAATGCAACCGATATACAACCCGATCAAAGAGCAATCAACTTTTACGCCAGTGGTTAGCTCGTTGGGCGCGGGTTTGCAGGCTTGACCCGGTCGCTATCGCTTGCGGTTTTGACAGGAGGCGTCCGCCGGGTCGGCGTAGGCCTTGGTCTGGCTGATGTATCGGTTGATGGTGGTTAGGGAGAGGCCGAGGGTTTGGGCGATCTGGCGTTGGGATTTGCCTTCGGAGTGGAGGACGTGGGCTTTGTAGAGTTTCTCGACGCGGGTCGGGTCGAAGCGCGTGCCGTACCAGCCGATGTGATCGCGTTCGGGCTCGGTGCCGGTGTGGGTGAATCCGAGGAACGGCAAAGCCGTCAGTGATGAGTGATGAGTGACAAGTGATGAGGAAGAACCACCCCGTCCTCCCAAAGCGGCGGCCACCCCTCCTTGGTAAGGAGGGGAGCTGCTGAGTTGTTTGGCGGAAGGTTTTAGGGGGAGCTGGTTGGACGCCGGGTATTTTTTGTAGGTGCATGGTGAAGGTGTTGTTTTCGTCGTATTTTCGTTGGTGCCGGCGTGATTTTAGCTGTTTTAGGTAGCGGACGTTGGGGCCGGAGCGGCTCCGGCCCTTCGCGAAGATCGAGTCGGCAAAATTTGAGAGCATTTTGCTGCCGAAAAGGTCATTTACGCTCAAAGGGCTCGCTCCGTAGCGCTTGGGCGTGTGGGCGAGGATGAGCAGTGATAGGCCGTTTGAGACCTTGAGGTGGTTGAGGATCTTCATCAAACGGGCCGAATCGGTCGTGCTGTGGGTCGATGTGGTCAGCCAGGTGATGTTGTCGATGATGACGATGTTTGCCTGGTAATACTCGACGTGTTCGACGATCGATGATGCAATGTAGTGCGTGAATGTCCGGAAATGGTCAGGTTTTTCCGTATTCGGACTGATAACGATCCGTATCAGCTCATCTGAGAACTGAAACCGGTGAACTCCGTCGGGTGACGAATAGCGGTTCGCGATCTGCCGCTCGTCC
Organism: Acidobacteriota bacterium; assembly: GCA_016713675.1. Classification (NCBI taxonomy): domain Bacteria; kingdom Pseudomonadati; phylum Acidobacteriota; species Acidobacteriota bacterium. The sequence goes on along the minus strand of JADJOS010000001.1, from coordinate 1,935,637 downwards.
ATTTCAAAGTCGAACAGCAGAACGCGTCGAGGCCCGCAGCCCATTTCGAACGGCGGTATCGCGATTCCCGAGGCGATGCTCTCGGCGATCTGTACCGCGAGGATGCTCTTGCCGATGCCGGTATCGGCGAAGAAGATCGCGAGTTCATTTTCCTGCCAAAATGGGCCAAACAGCGGACGCTGCAGCGGCCCTCCGGCGGCGGTTTGCAGGTAACGGTTGATCGGACGCGCCGAAAAAAGATTGCCGTAACATTCGAATCGGAGCGGGTCGTCGGGGTCGAGCGGGACATGGGTGTCGGCTTGGTCGGGCGAGGCTGCGGCCGGTGCCGGCTTGATCGGTTCGGGCGTGCTTTCGCTTTCCGTTTCGTCGAACAGATCGCCATAGCGCTCGCGTGCCTCGGCCTCTTCATCAAAATCGTCGTCGATGTCGTTAACGGGGCGTAACTTGTCATTCATATATTGAATTATAACCCATAGATGCAACAATTCAAAGATTTTTTTCTTTTGCCCGCGGGCGACGCCAGAGGTGTCGAATGTTTATTGAAACCGGGCGGCCAAGAAAAATACGACGCCGGCCGGGGTCGCACCTATTTATGTTTCATCATTTCTATAAACATTCGATCCCTCCGGGATCGCGGATCCTGCGAACTTGTGACTTCCCCGCTCTGACATTACACTTCTAAGTATGAGTTTAACTGAGACAATAATCGCCGATCTTACGGCGGCGATGAAGGCTAAGGATGCGGACAAACTGTCGACCTTGAGGATGGTCAAGGCGAATCTGATGAACCGCAAGATCGACAAGGGCGGCGATCTGACGGACGACGAGGTGCTGAAGGCTTTGCAGTCGCTGGTGAAGCAGAGGCGTGATTCGATCGAGCAATATGAGGCGGCGGGCCGGAACGAGCTAGCGGCGAAAGAGAAGAGCGAGATCGCGGTGATCGAAGTTTATTTGCCGCAGGCGGCGACGCAGGACGAGGTAAATGCGGCGGTCGAGGCAGCGGCTGCCGAAACAGGGGCTTCGTCGATGAAGGACATGGGAACGCTAATGAAAGCCGCGATGGCATTGCTCGCGGGCAAATCCGCCGACGGCAAAATGGTCAGTGAAGCCGTCAAGGCTCGACTCTCGTAGATCAATGCTCGAACGCCATCAACGTGAGGCCGGCTGGGCCGACAGGGCCGTTCGCAGGCGCGGTGCCCGTGCATTGCAGCGGCAGCTCGATTATCAGGAGCATAAGGCGGCGGCGTTCGCGGGGCACGAAGACGAGATGGTGCGGGGCAATTTTGTGCGGGCTCAGCAGATCCGCAAATTGCTCGACGAGGTGAGGCCTTTTGACGAGAACGACCGCGTTCTTGAGGTCGGCAGCGGTGCCCACGGTCTGGTATTCGGGTTCGGGACGAAGTTCGGCGTCGGGATCGACCCACTGGCGGTCGGCTATAAACGGCTCTTTCCAAAATTACAATCGAATGCGAATACAGCGGCAGCGATCGGTGAGGAATTGCCATTTGCGGACGCGGCGTTTGAAGTAGTGCTGAGCGACAACGTGATCGACCATGCCGAACGTCCGCTGGCGATCGTGCCGGAGCTGATCCGCGTTCTAAAGCCGGGCGGAGTGCTCTATTTTACCGTTAACGTACACCATCCGCTCTACAATTTCGCCTCGAATCTGCACGGAGCGTGGAACGCGATCGGCATCAAGGTCGAGCTGTCGGCGTTTGCCGACCACACGATCCACCTGACCGAGGACCGTATTTCGGCAGCGTTCGTCGGGCAGCCGCTCGATATTATCAGCCAGCGTTCGACAGTCGATGAGACGCGTTCGATCCAGCGTTCTGCGAGAGCATTTGATCCCGATTCCCTGCTCAAAAAACTCTTTTTTAAGAATGCGGTGTTTGAGCTTATTGCAAAAAGAGCGTAAGTTTTGGCGATACGTATGTCTCAGCCGTCGTTCGAATCACAGCTCTATTCTCACGCACATCAGCTGCTAAAAACGCACGAGACATTGCTGCGCGACGAGGTTCGGAATCGGGCGTTCTACGCGGCTTTGGAACGGTCGGTGACGGCGGATTCGGCGGTTCTCGATATTGGCTCCGGCGTCGGTGTATGGGCCATAGCGGCGGCGAAGTTGGGTGCTGAACGGGTAGTCGCGATCGACATGGACGAGATGCTCGTCGGGTTGACGCGAAAGCTGGCGGCCGAGCACGGAGTGAGCGATCGCGTGGAGGTCATTTGGGGAAATTCGTTTGCTGTTGAGCTTGGCCGTGAATTCGATATTGTCGTTTCCGAGACCATCGGCTATCTCGGTTACGACGAAGCCATCGTCGAGATCATGGCGGACGCACGCGAGCGGTTCCTGAAGCCCGGCGGCATTTTGATACCTGAGACCGTGTCGCTCCACGCTGCGGCGGCAAAGATGAATGTGCGAACCGAGTCAATTCCGGTTGGACTGGCTATCGAATTCACTCAACTCGAACGGATCAATCTGAATTCACCGCGAGTTTTGAAAAGAAAGGAAGACGCAACGGTCTTGACCGAGCCGCAGTGCCTTGTTTCGACCGATCTCTACGGCGCGACGGAAAGGCCGGATCTCACCAATTTGCGAGCAAGTTGGGAGACTGACGCCGACGTGGATTGTTTTCTCGTTTGGGTGCGATCGCGCCTCGGCGGCGATGTCGTGCTCGACACCCGCGAGACGACATCGTGGTATCCGAACGTCTATCGCCTCGAGCCGTCCGACGCGCATTCCCGCGTCGATCTGACGCTTTCGCTGACGGCGGAGAGCAACTATTGGACCGTCGAATTTTCGGGCGGCGGCGAATCTGTGTCGCGGCGCTATTCGCCTGAGTATGCAGCGGTCGAGATGATCGCCGCGGCGAGGTCAGAACTGGAAATTCGCGACGGCCGCGTCATTCATGAACCGATAATAACGCTGCGTGACGCGACGGACGACGACGCTGACTTTCTGTTTGCGGCATATCGGTCGACCCGTGCGGCGGAGGTCACGATGCTTGGGTGGGACGAGGCACAGCAGGATGCGTTTTTGCGAATGCAATTTGAATTGCAGACGCGATCCTACGCGATGCAGGTGCCAAACGCCGCAACTAGTGTGATCGTCTGCGGAACAGAAAGGGCCGGGCGATTGATCGTCAACCGAACGAAAACCGCGATCTCGTTGACCGATATCATTGTGATGCCGGAATTTCGCCGAGGCGGCATCGCGGCGAAATTGATCGGGCAGTTACAGAAAGAAGCCGCTGAAAAGCGTGTGCCGTTGGAATTGAGTGTCGATAAGGCAAATTCGGCGGCGATCGCGTTGTATTCAAAGCTCGGGTTTGAGTCGATCAGTGAGAGCGAGTTCGATCATATTTTGCGATGGTCAAACGATGCATAAATTTGTGTGAACCTGACTCAAGTTTTTACACCGAAATTCAAAAAAATCTGCTACTATCCCTGTATCGTATTTTTCGGCTTAATGTTTGACGGATGGCTCCACCGTTTTCGCGGCTCTATATGAGCGATATTGCAGTCACATTACCAACCCACGATCAGTTTGCAGCCGTCGCGAACAGCCTTTTCAATGCAAGGCTCGATGACGGCAGTACCGCGGAATTCAGCCTTGATAAGGTTAGCGGACTTAATGAGAATGGCGTAACGCGGGCATTTTCGCTCACCTTTCGTGCCCCCGGCGACGTGCCGGCGGAGCAGTCTATTTATCAATTCAGCCACGAAACGCTCGGCGCGGTCGAGCTTTTTCTCGTGCCGGTCCGGCGCGACAGTGACAGTATTTATTTTGAATCAATATTTAACCAGCTTGTTGCAGCAGACGGTTAGCTCAGTTCGGAGGAAGTAGGAAATGAAGATCTCACGCAGAAACTTTATCGCCGCGGCACCTGTTGCTGTTACGGTGGTCTCGCAGATGAACGGCATCGCACTCGGCCAGCCGCGGCGCTCTGTTGACCGTTTGGCGAAAATGACGTCAGCAGTATTTTTGCCGTTTGTCGGCACGAATTTCACATTTCGCGGCAGCGATGGACGTGCGGTGGTGCTTCGGTTAGCAGATGTCGATATTCGCACGCCGTCGAGTTATGTACCAGCCGGACGCGGCGAAGAGTGTTTCGCACTGCGATTTGAGGGCCCGTCCGGCCAGCCTCTGGCGCAAAACACTTATGAGGTCGATCATTTTGCGTTTCGTTCGTTTTCGCTGTTCATAACGGAAAATGGCGACGCGGAAGGCAACCGGTTGTATGACGCGGTCTTTAATCGGTTAGCACACTAGTATTGGAGTAAAACAATGGCATTACCTTACGTTGGTGAGATCAAGATGTTTGCCGGGTTTCGGCTTCCGGTCGGCTGGCTGCGTTGCGATGGCTCGCTATTACCTATTTTGGAGTACGAAACTTTATTTACTTTACTCGGCACGACCTACGGCGGCGACGGACAGAACACTTTTTCGGTGCCGGACCTTCGAGGGCGGATTCCGATCCATCAGGGCCAGGGTTCGGGGCTGCCTAATTATTTTTTGGGCGAGAATGGCGGGGTTGAGACCGTAACCTTGTCGGCCCAGCAAATCGGGCCTCATACGCACAGTGTCGGGGCGAGCAACACGGCCGGCACCGCAGCTTCGCCGGAAGACGCGACCTGGGGGACGGCACCGACGAACATCTACAACACGTCCTCACCGGCCACACCAATGGCGTCGACCATTGTCAGCATTGCCGGGTCGAGCCAGCCGCATTCGAACGTGCAACCGATATTGTGCATCTCGTTCATTATTTCGGCCTTTGGCATTTTCCCTCAGCAATCTTGAGAAAATAACAAGTTCGGGGTGTTTCAACGGTTTGAATCGGAGAAATAAGATGACAGAACAAAATTTAGGGCTCGATCAATTCCTTGGTGAGATCAGGATATTCGGTTTTGGTTACACTCCGCAGGGCTGGGCAAAATGTGACGGCCAGACATTGGGGATCTCTCAGAACCAGGCTCTTTTTTCGCTCTTGGGCACGACCTACGGCGGTGACGGGATCACGACATTTGCATTGCCAAATTTAAAGGGGCGTGTCCCGATCCACTGGGGACAAGGCCCGGGTCTTTCACCGTATTCGATCGGCCAACAGGCCGGGTATCCCACGCATGCACTTTCAGCGGCTGAAACAGCGCAGCATAATCACGTGTTGTCAGCCAGCACCGCGGCGCCTAATCAGCCAAGTGTCGCCGGCGGAATCTGGGCGAATAATTCAAATGCCTACGTTGACTCTGCACCAAACGCATCTATGCAGTCCGGCAGCCTCTCGGCGGTAGGCGGACAGGCCCATGAGAATATGTCACCGTATTTGGCACTAAACTTTTGCATCGCGATAACGGGCATCTTTCCATCGCAAAATTAAACGCAGATCCAGAGATCAATTATGTCAGAACCATTTATTGCAGAAATAAGGATTTTTGGGGGCAACTTTGCCCCTCGCGGATGGGCAAGATGCGAAGGCCAGCTCTTGCCGATCGCACAAAATACAGCTTTGTTTTCGCTGATCGGCACGACCTACGGCGGAAACGGGACGGTGACATTTGGACTGCCGGACCTTCGGGGCCGTGCCCCGATGCAATTCGGTCAAGGGCCGGGGCTGTCAGATCGAGTTCTTGGCGAGCAGGATGGTGCCGAAAATGTCACGCTGCTCACAACGCAAATGCCTGCGCATAGTCATTCACCGATGGGCAGCACCGCGGCGGGATCGCAAAATACTGCCTCAGGCGGCACATGGGCAAGCTCGTCCGGCGGCCGGACGCCGCCGCCGCTGTATCAGAACGTGAAAGATACTGCGATGCGCACGGACCTGATCGGCTTTGCCGGCGGCAATCAACCGCACAATAACATGCAGCCGTATCTCGCGATCACATTCATCATCGCACTGCAGGGAGTATACCCTCCGGCGGCCTGAGCATCGTGATCCAGCACGTCCTAAATAGGCATTGATCATTAAGACCAGGCCTCTCATGTAATTTCGAGGTGATAAAAAATATGAACTCCATGTTCTCTCGTACCAATACTGCCGCATTCTTTACATTATCAGCCTTTCTGATCGGTGCCGCCGTTTTCCAATTCGGCACAACGCCCGGTTCGGCTGATAGCCGTTCGGGCGAGGCGGGCATGAGTGTCAGGTTATCTGCTCTGAACGGTTTTGATCCGGGAATTACCGTCCCGGCGTCAGCAGACACGGGGTTGACAAAATTTCAGGCGGGCCGCGAATTGGAGTTGGATGGCGTGCTTGGCGGGCTGCGCGCCGAGGGCATTGATGCCGGTTCGGCTGAACCGCTTTCGCTGGCGACGGATGATATTAACGGCGACGGTTATCCTGATCTGGTGAGCGGTTACCGTTCGTCTGGCGGCGGTTTTTTGGTGGTCTATTACGGGAATGAGCGTGCGTATTCGCCTTCGGACGAAGAGGTATTGCGTGGGATCCGCGAGGAAACGCGATTCCCGATGCCCTTCGAGTCAGCTAGAATAGTACGGCTCGGCGACGCACCTGAACTATTGGTTACGGGCGATTTTGATCGTGACGGTTTGAAAGATATTGTGGCGGCGACGCGCGGAGCATCGTCGATCGAACTTGTGGCGAGTGATCGCGAGAACGGTTTTCGCGGTGTTGAGCGAGTTGCGGTCGCGGGTTCGATAACAGCGATCGGAGCCGGGCAGATCAGTGCGGGTGATGCGAATGCTGATCTGGTAGTCGGCGTCGGCGGTGACGCGGCATTGTTGGTCTACAGCTCAAACGAATCGATCCTGGTCCAGCGGCCCGAGCTTCGGCCGGTCGGCGGAACGGTCGAGCGGATCGTGTTTGGCGATCTCGACGCTGCTCAAGGTGAAGACATCGTCGCTGCGTCAGGTTCGCGGATCTTCGTTTTACAAGGCCGTGGATCCGGTGTCGATACGATAGACCTGCCGTCGCGTGCGAGAGATATTGCGGTCGGAGAATTTGCCTGGGACCGTGAATCGCGGCCCGAGATAGCCATTGTCGGCGACGACGGAATGACCCGCGTGATCGCGAATGGACGGCTCGATACTCGTGAGTTTACGGAAGCCGAAGCGCTTACGAAACGGCGACAGCTCGCACGCATTCGAAATGGCGAAATTACGGCTCCGGCGGCAAAGGCGAGAACGTCCAATTGGCGTGTTGCCGAGGAAGTTGCCTCAAACGGCACGTTTATCAACGGTGCCCGCATTTCGACACAGCCCTCGGACGATCTGATCGTGACCGGCGGCAGCATCGATGTTGTAACGCGCGACAAGTCGGCTCAGCGGTCTTCGACGAGGCTCTCGCCGGCGGGCGAGACTGTCGCCATTCTGCCGATGCGTTTGAGCGTGATGGGCGTTCCGGGAATGGTCTTGCTGCAAAAGGGCAAGATCGAGCCGACCATTGTGATGGTTGCACCGCTGGCGACATTTACGGTCGACCGCAATGATGACACTGCGGCAGCGTCAGCGTGTACAGGAGCGGCAAATGATTGCAGTCTTCGCGGAGCCGTCATTGCTTCGAATGCGAACGGCGTCGGTGCTGACGTGATCACATTCAATCCCGGCATCGCTCCCCAATTGACTGTGGTAAGCGGCGGCGGTGCTGAGAATGCTGCCGCAACAGGCGACCTCGACGTGAATGGCAGCCTTACCATCACGGGAAATGCCCCAACCACTCTGACAACGACTTACACCAACGCTTGCGGAGACTGCAAACTGTTTGGCATGAACCAGACCGGAGCAATTTCCGGCATTAATGTCGGATTTTCGGGAATGAATATGTCCGGCGGAGTTAATAACGGAGCGGCATTTTGCGGCTCGTTCTTCGAGACCGGCGGCGGAATTGATTTTTTCCTGATGCTGACGGGCAATGTATTTTCACTTTCGGGATCGACCGTTTCGGGCAATACGGTGACCGGCTGCGCTCAGAGCTATGGCGGCGGTGTCAACATCGACAGCGCAAACACGGCAACTCCGGGCGGGGCGAGTGCCGGCTCGGTATCCCTTAACAACAACACGATCTCGGGAAACATTGCTGCTCGCGAAAGCGGCGGGATCAATATGTTCGCAGATAAACACGATGTGACGCTGACCAACACGTCATCCTCCAACAATACGTCTTCTGCGGGTGCTGGCGGCGGCGGCGGCAGGATCAGGCATTCATATGGCGGCACGGTGACGATCAATGGCGGGTTGTTCAACAGCAACGCCGCAACGAACGGCGGCGGCTTCTTGATCGATGGGAATCAAGTTGCAAATATCGGATCGGTGAGCATTCAAACCAACGTTGCGAACGGCACAGGCGGCGTTGGCGGCGGCGTTGCCATTTCGAATCTCGGAGCTCTGGGAGTTGTGGGCAGTACGCAAATTACAAGCTGCACGATCAATGTTAACCACGCTGACAACGCTACGGGAAAAGGCGGAGGAGTCTATTTCCTAGCGGCATACAATGCGGCGATCAGCAGCAGCACCATCTCAGGCAATACGTCCCCGACCGGCGCAGGGGTATTTAACGGCGGCGGTGGAGCGGGCATATCACTTACGATCAATTCAGCTTCGGGTATGGTTTCGAATGTCGCAACAGGAGCGGGCGGTGCTATCCGTAACGATGCGACGAGTTCGACGACGAATATCGACGGTCTTACGATAAACAACAACACATCGGGAACTGGCGGTGACGGGATCGACCAGAATGCGGGTTCGATGAATCTATCGGGGGCGATATCGGTTCTCGGAGGCGACAGTATCAATCTGAACGCGGGAACATTTACCTCGACGTCCGGCACTCTCGATCTGACCGGAAGCTTGACACGGGCGGCGGCGGCAACGTTTACGCATAATTCCGGTACCGTGAATTTTAGCGGAACAGGTGCTCAAAACCTCAACGGCACGGCTTCGAGCATTTCGTTTAACCACTTTACCGTAAATAAAAGCAGCGGAACGCTCCAAGCCGCGGGCAGTGTCACCTCGCTACCGATCGCGGGAAATATGACCATTACGGCCGGGACATTTGCGGCCGGAACGGCGACGGCGATCGGCATGACCGGGGCGAGCTGGACGAATAATGCCACCTTTACGGCGGGAAGCAGCGTCGTCACCTTCAACGGCAGTGCGGCCCAGACCATAGGAGGAGCCGCCGTTACAACTTTTAACGGACTGACGATCAATAACGCTGCCGGCGTGACGATGAACCAGAACGAGACCGTCAACGGTGCTCTGACTTTGTCGGGCGGCGAATTGACCGTGAGCGGAATAAATGTTCTTTCTATCGGCACTGCCGGAACTACTTCGCGGACCGCCGGCCATGTCAAAGGAAGGCTGAGAAAGGTATTTGGGGCGGCTGGACCGGCGTTCCTCTATCCGGTCGGGACGACAGGGGCATACTCGCCGGTGACGACGACCGTAACGGCAGGTTCTGGCGAATTGACGGTATTCGCAAATGCCGCGGTTGCTCCGCTCGCTCCGGTGCCGCTTGGAAATGCGACAACATTGCATCGCTATTGGACGTTGAGCGGCAGCGGGATCACGTCTAATATCGTCTTTAATTACCTGACACCCGATGTCTTTGGCAACGAGGCTGTGTATCAGGTTATCCGTGTGACCGGCGGAACAACGGCTGTAACGTATGCGAATGGTGCAAGTGTTTTTGTGACACCGGCGGCGAATACATTTACGGTCAACGGACTGACTTCATATTCCGATTGGACTGCGGGCGAACCGCTGCCGCCAACTGCGGCAAGTGCATCGATCGCGGGCCGCTTGACGTCGGCAGATGGGCGTTCGCTCGGTCGCGTAAGCGTCATCGTAACTGACTCTGAAGGAAACGCACGAAGGGCGATATCAAGTGCTTTCGGCTATTACAAGGTCGAAGGTCTGCTCGTCGGCCAGACTTATATTGTCTCGGCACAAAGCAAGCAGTACACATTCACGCCGCGAACGATCTCGCTCGGCGAAGACGCGGTCGGGTTTGACCTGATCGCCGAACCGTAAGAGGCGGAGTTTAACCGCGAAATACGCGAAAGGACGCTAAAAGAAGAAAATGCTTCTTTTAGGCGTCCTTTCGCGTATTTCGCGGTTAAATTTTTTCCTGATACTTTTTTCTGCGATCTTTCGCCTTATCTGGTGAAGGCGATCTTGCCTAACGACTTCGATAACGGAGAAAGGTTATGGCTACAAATTTTGCGACAGATTTTCCTACGACAGAACTCGCGGCCCGGCGGCAGCGGCTATCATTTGAACACCGCTTTTTTCTCGCAGTTGCAGTGTTATTTCCGCTGGTGAACATCATCGGATTTGCACCTTCATATTACTTCAAGACCCTTACTACAGCACCGCCGCTGCCGAGCCTGCTTGTTCACGTTCACGGACTCGTGATGTCCGCCTGGATCATTTTGATCAGCGTTCAGGCGACCTTGATCTCAGCCAAAAAGATAAAGCTACACATGACGCTCGGTATTTTGGGTTGTGTGCTCGCGGCCGCCGTCGTGGTTGTCGGGACAATGACCGGTTACGCGATGTTTGCCCGCGGATCGACATTCCCGGGCTACACTTCGGCCCAATTCTTTATCATTCCGATGGCCGATATCGTTAAATTTGTGATCATCTTTACTGCGGCGATCTACTATCGCAGGAACGCAGCCAATCACAAGCGTTTGATCCTCGTGACAGTGCTCAATTTCATGCCGTCATCGCTTGCACGCTTTCCGTTCGCGTTCGTACCCGAACTCGGAGCGATCTGGTTCATTGGCCTTCCGGCGTTGCTCGGCTTGATCTTTCTCGCGGTCGATACGTACAGGAACGGCAAGATGAATCGAGCCTTTGCCGCCGCCGTCGCTTTGCTGGCCGCGGCCGGCCCTGTCACATCACTGATCGCAAGGACCGAAACTTGGGAAAGGTTTGCGATGTGGACGATCAGCTAACACGCAACGATCCTTTAGGAGAAATAGGAACGGGTCCGAAGGCCCGTTTTTTTATGCGTTGAACCCTTCGATCTCCGAGCCGGGACAGATCATCAGCAATGCACGCTCGATCTTTTCGACTGAGCCGGACAAGAGCAGAGTATCGCCGTCGCATAGTCGGTAACCGGCACCGGGACTTACCTTTGTCTCACCGTTTCGGATAACGGCCAGTACCGTCGCACCGGTCTTGCCGCGAAGGTCGATCTCGCCGAGATCTTTTCCTGTGACAGGCGACCGATCGGTCAGCAGCACGGTTTGTGTGACCGCCTTGTGCAGAGCCTCGTTGAGGTTGCCCATTTCGACCTGCGGTATCGAAGGGCTACGGAGCATCTCGTATCCCTGACGGCGAATACGGCCGATCTGGTCTTCGATGGTGCTTCGCGGCATTCCGAAGCGATGAAGGACGCGTGAGAATATTTCGATGCTTGTCTCAAACTCCTCCGGAATGACCTCGTTGGCGCCAATTTTGAGCAGTTCGGTGATCTCAGCCGTGTAGCGTGTGCGTACGACGATGTGCAGGTCCTTGTTCAAACTCCGGGCGAGGGCGACGGTACGGCGGCCGGCCTCGGGGTCGGACAATGCGAGCACCAGCACCCACGCCTTGTCGACAGCGGCGTGCAGCAGCACTTCGCGACGGGCGGCGTCACCAAAATTGATCTTTTCGCCCTTTTCTTTTGCAAGGCGAACGGTCTCGGCATTGATGTCGAGCACGGTGTAGGGCACACCGACCGAGCGCAGGACGCGCGACAGATTGCGTCCGTTGAGGCCGTAACCGACGATGACGACGTGTCGTTCGAGCCCGCCGCTGGACGTTAGATGGATGTCCTCGGAAACGCTCTGGTCAGCGATATCTGCACCCCGCGAGAACAGCGATTGGATACCATAGCCGATCCGCGGAGCGAGAGCGATAAGGAATGGCGTCGCGATCATCGAGATGATCGAAGCAGCGAGAAATGTCTGATAGTCGTTTTCGGGCAGCAAGCCGGCCCCCTGCCCCGATTTGGCCAGTACGAATGAAAATTCGCCGATCTGTGCAAGCCCGATACCGGCCATAACAGCAACGCGCTGCGGAGAACCGATGATTCGCATGATCGCGTAGATGATCAGTGCCTTCGCGGCGATCAGGACGACGACGACGACCATTACTGTCTCGATATTCTGCACAAACGCCGCCAGCGACAGCAGCATTCCGATCGACAAAAAAAATACTGTTAAAAATATCGCGAAACGGCAGCACCTCTGCCGTGACCTGATGGCTGTAGTCTGAATCTGCAAGCACCATGCCGGCGATAAATCCGCCAAGAGCAAGTGACATTCCAAAGTGAGCGGTAACCCACGACATACCGATACAGAGCAGGACGACCGTCAAAAGAAAGACCTCAGTACTGCGAAGGCCGACCATGCGACCGAGGAATTTGGGCAGCAGAAGCCACGCTCCGAGCACGATGAGAGCGAGGGCAAGCAGCGAGCCTCCCAGATCGATAAGCACCGAATAAGCCGTCATATCGCCCTTGCCGCCGAGCATCGGTATCATCAGCAGCATGAACACGATGCTGATGTCCTGAAAGAGCAAAATACCGACGCCGGCACGGCCATGCGGGGCGTCGACCTCGCGGCGGTCAACGTAGCTTTTGAGGACGATCGCGGTACTTGAAAGCGCGACCAAAAAGCCAAAGAAAACGGCCTGGTTCAATTCCCTGCCGAGAAAGACCGCGAGGCCCGCGACCGCGGCAACCGTGACGCCGACCTGGAGCCCGCCGCCGACCAGCACGAGGCGTTTCATTTCACGCAGCCGGCTGAGGGAAAATTCGAGGCCGATCGTAAATAGGAGAAGCATCACGCCGATCTCGGCGAGTATCTCAACGCCTTCGACATCTTTGATCAGCCCGAGCCCATAAGGGCCGATCGCAATACCGGTAAGCATCAAACCGACAAGCAACGGCAGTTTTAGCCTGAGGCACAGAAATGCCACAGGTACTGAGACGAGAAAGATAATTAAAAGATCAGTAAATAACTGGGGTGTATGCATTTATTCCGCTCCGGCGGCACATGTGCCGCAAATTCAAATAGTGCCCGGCCGTTTCGTGGGGAAATGGCCAAATTTTCAAAAGATCAGATGTTTTTGACAAACACTATGCGCGAGGTGGTGCACGGCCCTGGAGCCCGGAAACAAATTTGAGCGGAAAGAAAACGACCGGCCCCGAAATACCGTCAGCCGGTGCGGGTACCATGGTTCTGTCTGAAATAGGAGATCTACCTGCATTTAACAGGACCAACTGGGCATCGCTGCCATCATCCGACGAGCCGTCCTCTTTTTTCTCACGGCCCTTTTCGACGCGGGGAACATTCTCCTCGTATTGGATCCGCTGACCATTGTCCGTTCCGAATGAACCGGTGCCGACGGCCTTTTCGACCGGAAACGGAAACAGGCGAACACCTTCGCCGCATGAGAACAACAGGCCGGCCAGCACACCGTACAAGACGAGCGCGCGGCATGCGGAACGATACCTATCGAAAAGAACAAGTTCCATGGCGTCTTTTCAGAATAACAAAGCGGGTCGTACGGAATCAATCACCGCGTCCGGAACGGCGTGAGGCCATCACCGTTCGGGAAACGAGCAGGGATCGCTATTTTCAACTCAGGAATGCGTGAGGTCCGGTGTTAAGGTTTGTTTTCTTCGCCGACCTTTGCGTCCTTTACCTCGGTCTCGAAGCGGCGGTAATCGCCGTATTTTATCAGGTTATTAATGTTGATGCCGGCGAATAAGATCTTGATCTGGAGATTGATGTCGGCTTGCGAAGGCAGCCAGATCTCGTTGTTGACGAGTTCGTTGTCGAGACTGAACGATGCCCCGCGTTTTGCCTTGGCGAGGAAGTTGCCGGCACTCTGAGCCAGTACGGCCTCGAGCCGAACGACCTGTTTTGTGGCGGTGTCTACCCATACAGCACCGGTGCAGAGTGCGAAGAGCTTCTCGTTCCGAGTTTTCGGTTTGAATGTCGGGTTTGGTTCGTAGTCAAATACGATCACGTCGCGGCCCTTGAATCGCTCACGGCGCGGATTAATGAGCAAACTTCCCTTCAGCGCGTCGGCGATTGTGATACGCTGGCCTTCGCCTTTTGGCTGTCCGGCTGAGCCTGATGCGATCTCGCGTTTTTCTTTCGCGGCTACTTTCTTTTCGATCTCAGCGACCTGTTTTTGGGCGTCCCTGTCTTCCTTCTCTTGATCGGAAGCCGAGAGAGGTTTGCCGTTCTTCTCGATCTGACGGTTGATGCGATAGCCTTTATAAAAGGTCAGGAGTCGTTTTTCGGATGACTTTTCAGCAAGATTTCCCGCGGCATCCATCTCACGGTCAATGCGGAGCTCGGTGTAGCTATAGTTTTCGAGCAATTCATCGACCTTGTCTGCATTGACGCGAATGTCGTTAAGTAATGCCGTGATGTCGGGAAGCGGCTCGCTGGATATCTGCGGAAAATCGAACACGCTGCGGGCGACTACCTGGTTTACCTTTGTGTCCGCGATCGAGATCTCGTAAGTTTCGCCGTCGGCCTGCGACCTGATCGAGAATGGTCTTTGTATGCCGTTAACAGGACGGTAATTGCTGTAATCAAATATCTTACCGGAAATGACCTCGCGTACGAGGAGGCTTGTCGTTTTGTCGAAGTACAACTGTATTCGAGATCCTTTGGCAGTGTTCAGAATAATGACATTCGTCTGTTTACCGTCGATCTCAGCCGTGCCGCCAGATGTGACTTTGGTCTTTTCGGCTTTTACGGTGAGCCAGCGAGTGTTGCGGTAGGCGGCCTCTGCTTGAAAGTCTCGTCCGGCATCGCCGGTGATCGTTCGAAGTCCGTTCTTCGAATCACGCTGCCAGCCCGACTTGCCATTGTAACCGCTCGAAACCTCAAAACCGCCAAGATCGTAAGCCTCGCCATACATCTTGCCGCCCGAAGCATACGAGGTGTATTTGCCGCCCGCACCGTCAGCGACGCGTTTGATCGTGCCGGTCATCTGCCAAGAAGTGATTGCTTTCAGAGCCTTTTCGCCGCCGAGGGCTTTGTTTGCGGCGGATAGTATCTTTGACGGCGATTGGGAAAAAGCGGCTGTCGTCAGCAGCAGTTGCAGCGGCAAAACGAGCAAAAGCAGAAGTCTGAATTTCATAAAACCCTAATCCTTGATCTTGCGGTAGTCGTGATGGTAATAGATGAGCGGGGCACCCGAGCGGATGTCTGCATTTTCGACGATGCCGACGATGATCGTGTGGTCGCCGGCGTCGTGGACACTGGCGACACTGCATTCGAGTGTGACGAGAGCGTCGGCGAGCATCGGGAGGCCCTCGGTCGATTCGTAGATCTGCGTGCCGTCAAACTTGTCCATTGCAGGTTCGGCAAACTGCTGCGAGATCTGACGCTGGTGTTCGCCGAGAATGTGGACCACAAAGGCCGCTCGTTCGAGGAATGCGTAATGGCTTGCGGTTTCTTTGTGAATGCAGGCCAGCACCATCGGCGGCGTCATCGAAACCGAACAAAACGCGCTGACAGTGATCCCGTGAGGACGCCCGGCGGCATCGGCCGTTGTCATGACAGTTACGCCGCTCGCAAACCGGCTCATTGCGGATCTGAATTCTTCGTCTGTAACCATGGTGAATCGCTGAGTTCGATTCTACCGTTCGGTTGGCGTATTTTCCACTTCGTTGAAATATATTAACAATAAAAGGGCGACCGCAGCTTTCGCCGAAATCGCCCGATAAGACAGCATCACCTGCCTTTTGTAACAGCCGAAGCCGTAAACCCCTTGTTCACCGTCGTCGTTCCGAGCGTTCCCTAAGAATGTTCCCGGATCGAAACTTTCGATGTTCCAAATTTAACTCACGTTCGCACGGCAGTCTGTGCCCTACCGCACATAACTTATAGAAAATCTGCCGCCCGTCAAAATGCTAGGTGCGCTACCACACAGACGGGCCTACAAGAAGATGTTCAAATGATAGTGAGCCGTTGATAGATCGGATGGAATCTGAGATTTGAGATCTTAACTTGGGATTCGAGATCAGCGGACTGGAGGTGGATCATGCTTTGGACAATTATTTTAATACTATTGGTTTTGTGGGCTTTGGGATTCGGTTTTGCCGGTGCAGCGACGGGCAATTTGATTCACATTTTGCTCGTGGTCGCGGTCGTTGTGCTGATCTTGCAGTTGGTCAGAGGACGGCGCATTTAATTTTTGGCTTTTAAGCTGTTGCGGGATTAAGTTGCCCAATTAGCAGGCTGCCGGAGACGGCGGCCTTTTTTTGCGCGAAAAAAAGAGAAAGCATTTATCTGCTTTCCCTTTTCGTCGTCATCCACCCCGAATATTAGGTCTGTATAAATCGCCGAAGCGGACGCGATCAGCCGTTAAATGCTATTTACCCGTGTTCGCGTTGCTGTTAGCTATCTGTGCAGGTGTATCGATCTTGCCGTCACTGCCCGCACGTATAAAGAAGGCCCACATCAAGATAAACATGATCGCAAGCCCAATTGCCGCGGTCACGAGTCCCCAACGCGTGAATCGAAACGCCTTGGCAGAATCCTCGCGAACGAGCACATCCTTTCCGTCAACGTGTATTACTTCCTTATTCATAACTACTCACCTCAAAAGCAAGTCTAGCTGTTGAGGCGGCGGTCGTATGTACGGCCGCACACATTTAGATCCGAGATGCTGCCGCTGTGTGGCCTACCGCACAGACCTATGTGTTTCATTTGTTTACGCTTAGTTCAGAACCTGAGGATCGGCACTCTTCCTGGTTGGATCAAATTAATTCGCCGAAAGCCGGGATTCGCTGGAATATTTATACGGAATAGTTAAGGAGACATCATATGAGAGAGACATACAACACAGACCAAAACCTTTCGACTTCAAATAGCGGCTTTCGCAACGGATTCACATATCTTCTGATCGGCGGCGGCATCGGTGCGGTACTCGCATTACTGTTTGCACCGAAATCGGGCAGCGAATTGCGTGGCGAGATCGCCGACGTTTCGAGAAAGGGCTATGACGCGACTCTAGCGAAAGCAAACGAGTTAAAAGAGCAGTCGGCAGAAGTGATCCAGAACGTAAGGGAAAAGGCTGACAAGGTTTACGATTTCGCCGCAAACAAGCTCGCTAAGGGCGAACAGGCGATCGACGACGCGGTTGCGACCGCGGCAGGAGCCGTCTCGGACGGTCTCGACAGCCTCAAAGAAGACACAGCGAATATTAGCGGCAAGGGCGGAAACAACCGCAGGGCCTCGAGCATAATGTAGGCCGGACAAGAAAAATACTTTTGATCAACTTGGCCGGCTGCAATCTCGCGGCCGGCCATATGATTTGATAGCGACTCTCCCGAAAGGCGAAGGCCTGAGGACAATTATATGTACAAGACGAATTTATTAAAGATATCACTGCTCGCGATAGTCGCGATCATCTCTACGTTCACCACAACGCAGGCACAGAACCGTGCTTACACCGGCACGGACCGTCAGCTGCAGACGCTGCTCGAACGGATCGAGACGCAAACCGACGCATTCAGCCGCGAGATCGACAGATCGCTTGACCGCAGCAGCATCGACGGCACCACACGTGAAGATTCGATCACGTCAATGGTGTCAAATTTTGAACAGGCGACCGATACGCTGAGAGACAACTTTACAACGCGCCGTTCGTCGGCGAGCGATGTGCAGGAAGTTTTGAACCGCGCTATATCGATCAACACATTCATGCAGAACAACCGCGTGACAACGCTCGCACAGCGTCAGTGGTCGCAGCTACGCAACGAACTGAATCTGCTCGCGAGCAACTACCGCGTTACCTCGAACTGGAATGCCGTGAACAATAATTACGGCAATCAGACGGGCCGGACAGTTAGCGATGCCCAGATCATCACGCTGATCAGGCGTATCAAGACCCGCAGCAATTCATTCAGACTGTCGGTTGGACGCCTGAACCGCGGAAATACGCGCGAAACGGCGGCGGAGATCACACAGGAACTTTCCACCTTCGACGTCGCCCTTGACGATCTGAACCGCAGCTTGAATCAGCGAAATTACGGCAACGGCAATATTCAGAATGTGCTTGAGCCTGCTTCGTCGATCAATGGCGTTCTTTCATCGAACCGGACAAATAATGACGTCACTAACAAATGGAACCTGCTTCGCAGCGATCTGACGACGCTGGCCGGTTATTATCGCGTGAGATGGAACGGCGACACGATCATCACTCCGGGCGACCAATGGGGCCAGAATAACAATTTTGACTCGCGTTTGACCGGCACATACCGTTTGAATACGGCGCAGAGCGACAACGTCGCGACCATCGTCGATCGTGCGATCAATGACGCCAATTATCAGGCAAATCAGACCGACCGTATTCGACGCAACCTCGAACGCCGTTTGGCTTCACCGGAAACAATGTCGTTTCAGAAGAACGGACAGCAGGTCACGATGTCGTCCGCAAATGCCGCAGCGATCACGCTAGCGGCGGACGGACGCAACCAAACCGAGACATCGCCGAACGGCCGAACCGTGACGACGAATGTCACGGCGACCAACCGGGACCTGACGATCAGTTACGAAGGCGACCGAATTAACGACTACAACGTCGTGTTCACGCCGGTCGGCAACCGACAGCTCAGGGTAACGCGTCGTATTTATTTGGAAAATCAGAGCCAAACTGTAACTGTGACGAGTGTTTACGACAAGACCAGTCAGACCCCTGATTGGAACACCGTTGGAAATACGAATGGCACGACGTCAGACGGCTTTGCTGTACCCAATAATACGCGCATGACGGCAACGCTCAACACTGCTCTTTCGACGAGGACGATCCGCGACAGAGACCAGTTCTCAATGACGGTGACGTCGCCATCGCAGTTCAACGGAGCAGTGATCACCGGAACGGTCAATGGCGACAAATCGGGAATGGTGTCGGGCCGTGCGAATATGTCGCTCACGTTTGACACGATCAGGTTGACGAATGGCAACGTATATCGCTTTGCCGGAATTGTCGACGAGGTCCGCTCGGCTTACGGCAACACCGTCAATGTAAATAACGAGGGTGCCATCCGCGACGGCAATCAGACGACCAAGACCGTCACGCGTGCCGGTATCGGAGCCGTACTCGGTGCGATCATCGGTGCAATTGCCGGAGGCGGCGAAGGTGCCGCGATAGGTGCCGGCGTCGGAGCCGGTGCAGGCGTCGGAACGGTGATATTACAGGGCCGCGACAATCTGGAGCTCGGAGTTGGTACGACCTTTGCCATAACCGCAACAGCTCCTGCTAACACGCGGTAGTCTTACAACATTGACCTCGGACGAGGCTCGGTCCGCAAGGACGCGGCAGTTCGCTACAATGCGAACTGCCGTTTTTTTTAAGTCTGTTCGCGGCAGGCATTAATTTTGACGCAGCGGCAAATGAAAACGGCCGCCCAGATCGGACGACCTCTATCATTGAGGGTCTTTACTTATTTCAAACCCTGCTGCCTCTGACTAGCTGAAGCACCAGGGTGATGATCGCCAGTATAAGAAGTATGTGAACTAGGTTTCCCACGGCCGCACCGGCGAATCCAAATCCTAAAGCCCAAAGCACCAAAAGTATCAATATGATCGTCCAAAGCATGTCTTTTCTCCTTTTAATAGTATTTACCTTCGAATAAAAATAAGAACGGAAGTTTGGTGGGAACCGAATGAACGTTTTAGTAGATGTTCAGGGTGTGACCGGTTCCCGCCGGACGGGATCAGGTGATCCTGCCGCAGTGAAATCTTTCGTCAGGCCGCAGCACACCTTCGCGGAACCCGGACGTTTAACGAAGCACTTCAATTCAACCAGGCTGTTTCAGGCCCGCTTAGCTCGAAATAGCAAGTGCAGGCAGCATCCTCGACGCGTTCGCGGTCGCAGATCCTTAATCCGCCCCGTGAATAGCTGATCAGGTTGCTTTCCCTAAGTTCGAAAGCCATTCGCGATACGCTCGGCCGATTGACACCAAGGATGCGTGAGATCTGTTCGTGCGTGAGATGCATCTTCTTCTTGCCCGAACGGTCCTGGACCATCAGCAGCCAAGTGCACATTCGCTCTTTCACCGAGTGGTACATGTTACAGATCGACTTCTGCGAGATCTGCCGGATATAGTGGTCAGTGTGGCGGCCAAGTGCGAATCGAAGTTGTTCGTCCGATCGCAGCAGCCGTTCGAGCTTGGAAACGGATATCTTTTTTGCAAGTCCGCCTTGCGAGACCTGCGTGTAGTTGTGAGCGATGTGCGAACCTGCGAGTATGTTGGACAGTCCGACGGCTCCCTCGTTACCGGTGACTGCGATCTCCACCATGCGGCCATCCTCCAACATTCGAAATTCCGAAACTACTGCCGTCACCGGAAAGTAAATAACATCGAGATCATCTTCTTCCTGAAACAGGACCTGTTCCATATTTAGCTCGACCGTTACAAACGATCCCTGGATACTTCGAGCCATTTCGCCGTCGAGCGAATCGATGACCGAATTTCCTGATCGGACCGTCGGTTCCGCCTTTCGCAAAAAGCCGTCGGGCCGGAACGAGCGGCTGCCGTCGACCGATCCAAACTTTTTCGTTCGATCGTATGAATGTGAATATGCAGATCGATTAGCTGTCGTTTCTCCAAATGCCATTGTCTTTATCTCCTTTTTCGCGGGATCTAACGGTGCGAGAAGCGGTGGGAGTTGATTCTCGCTCGACCCTTGAGATCGAAGCAGCGGCTGCGGTTTCCTTTCTACTCCATCACTAGCAAAATGGCCGCATTCGCCGCTTCGATAGAATGAGTATCTATCGAAATGAAGATCGGGAAAATCGGGGAAAACGACAACTTTATTAGGGAAAATCCCTATACGGGCAGGGGAAGTATCGAGGGAGCAGATCGACACCGGAACGTTTATGATTGCGGGCCTTTCGACTCAATTATCTTGCAGCCAGTTTTGAAGAATGGCGTAGCGGACGATGTCTGTGCGGCTGGTGATGCCGAGCTTTCGCATGCTGTTGGCTTTGTGAGCCTCGACGGTCTTGACACTGAGGTCGATGCGTTCGGCGATCTCCTTGTTGCTGTAGCCGAGGGCGATCAGACGAAGGACTTCAGATTCGCGATCGGTAAGTTCACTCTTATTCTCGCCGCGAAGCGACGACGAGCGAGCCGCATAACTACCGAGAACCTTGCCCTGTAGGCTCGGGTCGACGTATGCATTGCCCGAACCGATCGTGCGGATGGCATTTATCAGCTCGTCGGGGGCGCTCTGTTTCAGGACGTAGCCATTAACACCGGCGGCAATAAGCTGGTGGAGATAGCCGTCTTCCGTATGGCGTGTGAGTGTCAGTATTTTTACATCAAGTCCGAGCGAACGAAGCCGTTTCGTAGCCTTGAGGCCGTTCATTGTCGGCATCGAAATGTCCATGACGACAAGGTCAGGCTGTAGCCGCTGAACTTCGGCGACCGCCATCTCGCCGTCACTTGCTTCGCCGACTATTTCCATATCGTCCTGTGAGTTCACGAGCAGCTTGATGCCCTCGCGAACCGTCTGGTGATCTTCGGCGATCAGTATCCTCAATTTATTATTCATTCATTGGCCGCCTTTGCTGTGCTCGCCATCGGTACACGGACAAATATAGTGGTCCCGCTGCCCGGTGCCGATTCGATCTCAACGTCGCCGCCGACGAGGGTTGCACGCTCGCGCATTCCCAAAAGTCCTAGTCCCCGGCCCGAACGGCTCGGTTTTGTCAGCGACGCCGGGTCGAATCCTTTTCCGTTATCCTCGATTATGAGGATAATGCGGTCGTCGTGTTTTTCCAAAACGACGCTGACCTGCGTTGCTCCTGCGTGCTTTGAAATATTGTTCAGAGCTTCCTGAGTTATTCGATAAAGGTGCGTTTCTGTGTCCTTGCTCGATCGGCGTTTAGGGATCTTTGCCGCTTGAAAATCAGCCGGGATATCAAAGTGGCGTGACCATTCCTTCACAAACGCCCTGACCGCGGCCGCAAATCCGAGATCGTCGAGGGCGGTCGGCCTCAGTTCCCACGCTAGGTAACTGACTTCAGAATCAAGCATTTCGGCGATCTGCTGCAGACGTGTGATCTTCGGCTCGAGCACCTCATTTCCGGCCGCTGCCTCTTTTAGCGAAGCGATCTTGAGCCTGAGCGCGGTCAACCGCTGTCCAAGCTGATCGTGCAGGTCGCGGGCAATACGGCGGCGTTCGGTCTCCTGGCCCGAGACCAAGCGTCCGAGCAGTTCGATGCGTTTCTGCTCGGCGATGGCATGTTCTTCCATTTCACGGATCAACTCGGCGTGCGTCTCGGCAAGTTCGAAAGTCCGATGTTTTACGCGGGCCTCGAGCTCGTCATAGCTCTTGCTAAGCTCCAGGGCGTGCAGTTTTCTTTCGGTCACGTCACGAAAAACAAGAACGCTTCCGACGGCCGCTCCCTTGCTGTTAAGGACCGGGGCCGCATGATCCTCGACCGGCACCTTTGTACCGTAACGTGTCGCTAGCAAGACACTGTCGGAACTCAGCGCAGTTCCCTCTCGAAGAGCTTTAAGTGACGGACTTTCGGCTTCGAAACCGGTTGCGTCATCAATGAACTGAACGACAGAGCGGAGCTGTTGTCCTCGGGCTTCGGCCTCTGTCCATCCGGTCAATCGCTCGGCCATGAGATTCAGCGAGGTGATACGGCCTTCGATATCGGTCGTAACGACGGCATCTCCAATGCTGGTCAGCGTCGCCCGCAAATGTTCGCGGCCGCTAAGTATCTCACGCTCTGAACGAACGATCGCCCGGCTGACGGATTGCCCGGTGACGATCGCGATCACAATGCAAAGAATAAAGATTATCAGCATGAACCGCTCGGCGGCTTCAACCTGCTGGTAGGCGATCTGCGTTATCGCATTGTAATTGACCAGCGCATCCGGCTGCATTTCACCCCTGATCAGCTCGATCATCGCAGTTCGGCTCGCCGCGATACTTTCCCATTCCGCGTCACTGTAAAAACGTGTGCCGCCGTTGATCACCGCCAGTCCCTTTGTCTTGTATTCCTGCCAAAGCGGGTCGATCCTTGCCGCGAGTTCACGCTGCCGTTCAGTAGATGCCAGTCTGCGGTATTCGGCGATATTGGCTTCAACATTGAGCTGCTCGCGTTCGGCCTCATTCTTATAGATCGGGGCACCGGTTTGAGCATATGTCCTGACTGCCAAGCCGAATGCAAACACATTCGCCTCGAGGCCCCTGGTCGCTGAACGAAGCGGCCGACCGACCTCAGACATTGCTCGGATCTGCTCATTGACCGAGCGGAGCGGCAACAGTACCGCCGCTTGATTCAATACCAGTAAGACGATCACGCCGCCAAATCCGAGAGTTAGTTTTGTCGCAGTGGAAAATCTCATGCTCGTCGCTGCTCATTCCCGGACCACCGAACCTCGAAAAAGGAATCGAAGCCGGGAAAAGTTTAGGCACAGATCCTTATTGCTGTATGTTACCAAAAATACACAAAATGAAGATCGTCGGTTTAAAACAGGTAAGACACGCCAAGCGTGACGCGTCTTTCTTTTACATGGTCCGATATATTCTAGAAATTCTGGCTCGGTTCGAAGCTGTAGAGGATCTGTGCGAGTTCGCCCTTGACGCCGACGTCGTCGACGCTGTGGATCTCATCGGCATATGAGGTCGCAAGCATGGTGATCTCAAAGCCGTTTCGAACGCCTGGACGCTGTGCGGGGATAAAGAGGCGGCGGCCCCAGACGAGGAGGCGTTCGCCCGTGTCGGAGGTGCCGCTGCCCTGGAACTTTATTTCGTACGCCTGCCAATCGCCGTTGACCTTGATCTCGCCCTCAGAGAGCATTTGATAGCCCGGGATCAATTTTTTGAGCGTTTCGTTGGTCTCTTTGACCAATTGCGGAAAACCGGGTGTATCCTCGGCAAATGTGCCTTTGCTCGGATAATAGCTGATGAGCATTTGTTCGCGGAGACGCCCTTCCGCCGTCGATCTTGAAACGTCGAAGAACTTGCCTCGGCCGGTCGGACTGCTGCTCGGCATGGCTCCGTTTACCGTCCAGCCTTTAGGATAATAGAGCTTGAAACCAACGAAATTGCGTATCAGGTCGCCCTTCAGATTTTGCTTGATATTGGCGTAATACTCGGTGTCAGGCGGCTGCGGGATGTTGCGTTCGAGTGGCGGAACGACGGTATCGACCGCACTTAGGGTGTCAGCGGTGATCGTGCCTGGGGCCGTCGTATTGGTTACCTGAAAATCAGGTTGAGCCGGACGATTAACGAGGTAATACCACGCACCCGCAAGCAGAACGAGCAGAGCAGCGAACAAAATGCCCGCTATTCTAAGCCAACGCGAATTTGGTTCGGCGATCGGCTCAGGCGATCGGCGTGTCCATGCAGGTCCATCTTCCTGATAGTTCGGAAAATCCGCCAATACCGCGGCCCTATCTTTCTTTGCCTCGGCTGACGGAGGTTTGACGACAGGTAGTTCTTCGGAGACCCTAATGACAGCGTCAACAACGGGAATTTCCGCAGCAGCCGGAGCTGGCTTGGTCGCGGCTGCGAAAAAAGCATCGCCGAATTCACGGGCCGTGACAAATCTCGCACGCGGATCAGCAGATAGTGCCTTTGAAAAGACCGCATCTATATCGGGCGAAAGGCCTCCGACGATGGTAGTTGCGAGCGTCGTACCCGACCGCTGCGCCGCCCGAAGTTCTTTCTCCGTCGCACCATCGAAGGGCCGTTGTCCGGTTAGCATTTCGTATGCAACGACCGCAAGGGAATAACTGTCACTGGCAACGGTCGGAATGCGGCCGTCGAGGCGTTCGGGTGACTGATATGCGAGATTTCCAGGATTCAAGTCGCCGGATGACACGCCAAAATTGGTTACCTTGACCGTTTCGATCTCCGTATCGGACGGAGCGATCGCAATATTTTCGGGATGAATGTCGCGGTGCAGAATGCGTTCATTATGCAGATCACCGACAGCGTATGCCGCCAGCTTGATCACGCGGGCAGCCCGCTCCGGCGAAAAACGGCCATGGATCTGTAAAATGTCGTCGACCGTCAGACCGTCGATATGCTCGCTGATCAAATAGATCGTACCGGTTGGATATGAGCCCGAATCAAATAATCGGGCGACATTCGGATGATTGATATGACAAAGCGAAATTCGTTCTTCAGCAAGTATGCTTTCGGTGATCTCATCGATGTCGCCTTTGTTTGAAAGAATTCGAATGACAACTCGTTTGTCGCCGACAATTCGATCCTCACCAAGATATGCAAAGCCCGAATCGTCCTCACCGATCATCTCGGTGACGAGATAACGCCCCTTTACGGTCTTTCCGACAAATGAATTCGGGTCGTCGATTTCAAATTCGTTGAAGTGCGCCGTTGATTGCCCGCGGTCTCCGAGATCTACGTGACCGGCCGGTATCTCATGCGGATCGATGCGGCGTCCAAACGGTTTTGATGAAGGAGCATCGTCGATGACAAATACGTCACTGCCCAGTTCGATCTCAGGATCCTCGTCGAAAAACATCGCTGCCGTCTGCTGATCCTTGAGGTGAAGCCGCGGCTCAGGGCGTTCGCCTTCGTTGATGACGAAGCTCGGCACATCCGTGAACGTGCGGGTGTTGTCCACCGCAGGTTTTGACAAAATACTCGAAAAAACGCCGCCGGTAGGCCGAACATTAGAGGTGTCGGGGACGAGGCGAGTGCCGTCGGTGTCGCAGAAACGCTGGAAACCGTCGGGATAATTTTGGCCGCATTTTGGGCAATGCATTTTGTCGATCACAATAATTACCTAATCACTTTTTCAATGCCGTTGGCAGGCATTTCCACAACAAAAAACGCTCAATCGCCGTCGAATTTCAGTAACTCGACAACATAAGATCCTAAGGCCGACGGACCTACTTATATTTGGCTAGCTTTCCGGCGAGTGATTCGCGGTCGGGGTCGAGAGTTTTCGCCTGTCGATAGACACGAGCTGCGGCTGATGCCTTTCCGGTCTTGGCAAATTCGTCGCCGACGGATTCGAACTGAGTAGCCAGCAGACGCTTGTCAAACGGTCCCGCAAAACGAGCAGCCTGAATAAGATAATTTTCGGCCGATTCAAGCCTGCCCTGTCGCGCATGCAATGCTGCGAGCAGACTATACGAAATAAACCCTGATGGGCTGACCTCGACGCTCTTTTTCAAATAGCGTTCGGCATCCGCAAAATTGCCCTGCGTCGTCATCGCCCGACCGAGCATTGTCAGTGCCGTCGGATTTCTAGTATCGATGGCAAGTGCCTGCTGGAGTAATTGTACCGATTCCTTATACTTGCCCTCGGACTGCATCACATCGGCGACGAGCAGTTTGGAGCCAACGTCGGTCGCACGCGCCATTGCGTCATTGTACGAGGCCGTGGATGCAGCGGTCTTGCCTTTCTTTCTCAATAATCTCGCAAGGTGAGCGTGTGCCGGAGCAAAATCAGGTTCGAGCTGGATCGAACGGCGATAAGCATTTTCGGTCTCGCTGCCGATCTCGCCGCTCAGTTCGAGGGCAACGCCAAGTTGATCCGCGGCAAGTGCACTTCGGCCATTGAGCTCGATAGCCCGCCGGGCAAGCTTTTCGGCCTCAGCGTACCGCTCGGAAAGATTCGAAGCCGCAACAGGCCTTGTCAGAATGAAGCTAAGGGCAACGATCAATTCGACATAATCAGGTTCGAGAGCGACTGCCGAACGGTATGACTTTTCGGCGTCAGACCAACGCTGCTGATCGGAGTAAAGGTTGCCGAGGCCAAGAAAAGCACGTGCATCCCGCGGTTTCAGCCTACTCGCTTTCTGATAGGCGAGTTCGGCTCCGCCGTAATTTCGTTCATCACGCTCGATATTACCGAGTTCGATCAGCTCTTCATATTGTTCATCATTTGCGGCAGAATTTGCACCGATCACGACCTTGGGCTCGTCGCCGACAATAATAACCTTGGGTTCGCTCCCAGTCTTTTTCGGCGCAATGACCGCAGGTGTTGTTTCTGTTTTGACCGCAGGTTTTTTAGCAGTGACCACCGTCGAAGGTTTTGCGGGCCGTTTCTTTACGGATACGGGCTTGCGGACAGTGGTCTTTACTTTCGGCTTGGCGGCAGATGGCTTTGGGGGAGCTTTTTTGGTCTTTGCAGGAGCGGGCTTGGAACCGCCGAAGAGCTTGTTGCTGCTGCCGAGATCTTGGCCCGATACAGCCGCAGCGAAGACGAAACTCAACATTAAAACCGTAATACTTTTTAGCGATAGGACTCTCATCTTCATTGTGTTTACCGCGATTGTTAGCCGGGCTTTACCAGCCTGAAACCAAGCGTTTTCTCTTTTGTATCGTCCGCAACGTCGATCCTAAAAGCGGACGTAATGTCGATCTTCGTCCGGTTCTCGTTGGCCGAGCCGCCGCGGATCATAATTCGACGGCCGGGCTTTTTCTTTATTTCGAGGTTGCTGCCCGGATATGCTGCTAATTCGTTGCTCGTCCACTCCCAAACGTTTCCTATAAGATCGACGACACCCCATGAATTCTTACCATCGGCCTTTGACCCGACAGCATCGGGTTCCGAATCGGCCTTCGCCATAACAGCTTTGCCGTCTTCCCACTGCGGACCCCAAGGATAAAGATCACTTTTCGCACCGTTTCGGGCTGCATATTCCCATTCGGCCTCAGTAGGAAGCCGATATATCACACTGTCACGTTTAGAACGCCACTCGGCAAACGCCGTTGCATCCGACAGATCGACGAAACTCACGGGCTTATTCTCAGTGCCCGGCACCGGGAGCCCGTTGACCCAATGTTTCGGTGCCGTTCGATTCGTCTGAGCGACAAATTGAGCGTATTCAGCATTTGTCACCTCGGTCCTATCCATTTCAAATGACGCGACCGTGATCGAATGAGCCGGCATCTGGTTCAACTCTTCGGGCCTCGTCATACTATCGCGGCCCATCTTGAATGTTCCGCCCGGAATCTGCACCATGTCCGGTTTTATAACGACCGGCGAACTGCCCGGCTTCGGCGTTGCCGAGTTTCCGGGCGTGACGGTCGATCCGCCAAACAGGCCGAGCATATACGCGGCCACACCACCCGCAATTACAACAAAGAATAGAGCGAATATTCCGCCGATTCCCAAAATCCATCCAAGCTTGGACTTTTTGGGCGGCATCGACTGGACACCGATCGTGCTTCCGGTCATCTGAAATCCGCCCGGCGGAGCGGTCTGTTGAAGCGGAATGGCCGTTTGTTGGATCGGCGGCGCAGTTTGCTGTAAATGCTGGCCCGGTGGCGGAGTATCCGGATGCAGCCTTGTCGCAGCCTCGGTATTGACGGCGATCGGCGACAGTTCTTGGAAGTTGGGTCGTGGTATCGCTCCCTGAGAAGCTGTCATTTCAGTCCGGAGCTCGGCAACGACCTCAACGGGCTTGCCGTCGCAGACGACATCGCCGAGCCAATCCTGAAATCCATCGTGACTGACACGAAGGCGGTGATTGCCGCTTTGTATGCCTTCGAGCAACAGCGAACCGTCCTCAGGCGACTGACCAACGGCGACATTATCAACAAAGACCTTTGAACGCGGCGGCCTGGTCCGCACGATAAGTGATGAGACCGGCAATGCGTGTCCAGTCTGTGCCTGTGACGTGTGAAGGCCGGGATGAACGGCATCGCGGAATTCCTCGACCATCTCTTCGACGGTGGGCGTGCGGTGTGCCGGATCTTTGACCAACGTATGCTGGAGAGCGAGTTCGATGTCGCGCGAGACCGTAACCCCAAAATCTGCAAGCGTCGGTGCCGGATCGCTAATATGCTTTTTCATGATCGCCGGTATCGACGAACCTTTGAACGGCACATCGCCAGCGAGCATCTGGAAAAGCATCACGCCGAGACTGTAGATATCGGCCCGCATGTCGGGCTCTTCGTCGGCCCATTGCTCGGGAGCCATATAATACGGCGAGCCCATCAGACCGGTCGTCTGCGCCTGGATGAACGAACCGAGCAGCTCGCCCGATTTGATCTTGGCGAGTCCGAAATCAAGGATCTTGACCGACTGAGCCAAAGTCGGCTTGTCGTTACAGATCATGATGTTGAGCGGCTTGAGATCGCGGTGAACAATTCCCTGATGATGAGCAGCTCCGACTCCGGCACAGATCGCTGAGATCAATTCGAGAGCGTATTCCGGTTTGAGCTGTTTTTCGCGGGTCAGAAGATCGTGGAGCGATTCGCCGTCCACATACTCCATCACAAGGAATGGCACGGTGCCGTTGATGACGCCGTAATCCGAAACGCCGACCACATTCTGATGACGGATCGCCGCCGCCGCCAATGCTTCTTGCCTGAATCGGGTGACGAGCTGCGGATCATTGCCGACGAGGTCCGGCAAAATGATCTTGATCGCGTGGAGTGTCTTGAGATAGGCGTGGCGGGCCTTGTAAACGACACCCATTCCGCCCTGACCGAGCCGGCATTCGAGATGATATTTGCCCTCAAGAACAGGCTCGCCCTCGATAGTATGCGCGGTCGGCATCCCATCATTAGGACAGGTAGTGACCGCGTCGGCGAAACAGTTTTTGCAGAGCTGACACTCTCTCATTTTCGGTTCTTAGATGGCAAACACACCAATTTCGCTCGCCGCATTATCTGAAAACACGCACATACGCGCGAAAATTGTAGATTAACACGATTTGATTCTAAAATCTTTGCCAATTGCAAGCAAGGAAAAATCGCACGAGCAATAAGAATCAGTCCCGAATGACGATATTCACCAGCCGCTTTGGAACGACGATCACCTTGACGATCGTTTTGCCGTCGGTGTATTCCCGTGTCTTTTCATCAGCAAGTGCCAGCGTTTCCAATTCGTCATTCGGCGTATCAGGGGCGGCCATTATCCGTGAACGCAGTTTCCCATTGATCTGGACAGGGATCTCGATCTCATCGGCCTTGGCAAGTTCCTCACTATATTCCGGGAACATTGCACCGTTTGCGAGCATACCGTTGTCGTTACCAATGATCACCGAGTAAAGTTCCTCGGCAGTATGCGGGGCAAAGTGCGTCAGCATCAGTGTGAGCGCGGTGACCGCCTCGCGGACGGCTCTTATCTCTGACCCATCAGCGTTTTCGGGTTCAACGCCAACGTCGTAGATCGCATTGCACATTTCCATCAGTGCCGCGACCGGCGTGTTGAACTGAAGCGTATCGAAACTGTCGCCGATGCGTTTGATGGTTTGATGCGTTTTTTGGCGGAGCTTTTTCGCGTTCGGAGTGTCTGCCTCGGCCGTTTCGAGCAGACTGGCAGTCTGCACTCCCTCCTGCCCACTGCCTAGTGCCAACTGCCAACGGTGCACCAGCCGCCATACACGCTGGAGAAATCTCACGGCACCTTCGATACCGGCTTCGTTCCAGACGAGTTCGTTCTCGATCGGGGCAGCGAACATAACAAACAGGCGTGCGGCGTCAGCACCGTAGATCTCGACCATTTCGTCAGGATCGACGCCGTTGCCTTTTGACTTAGACATACGCTCGATGGCGTATTTTAGCGTTTTACCGTCATTGGAAACGGCTCCGGTTATCTTACCTTTGGGGTCGCGTGTCGTCGCTACGTTATCAGGCTGATGATAGACACGTTTGCCCGTCTCGTCGTCAAAGAAAGTCTCGCCGACGACCATTCCCTGTGTGAGCAGGCGCTTTACGGGTTCGTCAAAGGTAACGAGGCCCATATCTCGCATAACTTTTGACCAAAAGCGTGCGTAGATCAGGTGCATTACGGCGTGGTCGTCGCCGCCGATATATTGATCTATAGGCATCCAATATGCGGCCGTTTTGGTGTCGAACGGCCGATCAGCGTTCGTCGGATCTGTATACCGGAAGAAATACCACGACGAATCGACGAACGTATCCATCGTGTCGGTCTCACGGGTCGCGGAACCGCCGCACTGCAGACATGTCGTTTCGTAAAACTACGGCACCTTGGCAAGCGGTGATTCGCCGGTACCGGTGATCGGTGCGTTTTCGGGCAGACGGATCGGCAGATTTTCGTACTTTTCGGGAACAACACCGCAAGTGCCGCAATATACGATCGGTATCGGCGAGCCCCAAAACCGCTGCCGCGAAATGCCCCAATCACGGAGGCGATAAGTTATTGCCCCTTCGCCGAATCCGTGTTTGACAGCGTAATCCGTCATGTCTTTCTTTGCCTGCTCGCTCGT
The DNA here is from genome assembly GCA_016713675.1 of Acidobacteriota bacterium. Lineage (NCBI taxonomy): Bacteria > Pseudomonadati > Acidobacteriota > Acidobacteriota bacterium. Next base: position 1,904,453 of record JADJOS010000001.1, on the reverse strand, counting down.
TCGGCCGTTCCAATAATCGGAATGGACGAGCACTCCATATTCGGAAAATGCCTGTTCGAGAGCCAGCGCCTGCATCGCATGATGGGCATGCTCCATGTGCGGTTCGGAGATGACCTGACGGATCGGCAAGTCGAATTTCTTGGCAAATTCGAAATCGCGTTCGTCGTGGGCTGGCACGCTCATGACGGCTCCGGTGCCGTATTCCATCATCACGTAATTGCCAACCCAAACGGGCAATTGCTCGCCGCTGAACGGATTTATCGCTTTCAGACCGGTGTCGATTCCGTCCTTTTCAACCTCGGTCTCGCGGTCTTTTGGTTTCAGATTTTCGGCGACGATGGCGTCGATCTTCGCGATGACATCGACCGAAAATGTCCCACGATTTGCCGCAACGATCGGATGTTCAGCCGCTACGACAACAGCATTTGCTCCGTAGATCGTGTCGATCCTTGTAGTGAAGACCCGTATCGAATCAGGTGCGCCGATCGCCGTGCTTTTCAATGCTCCGGTCGCTATTCGTATCTTAAAATCGACGTACGCACCTTCGCTGCGGCCCATCCAGTCGCTCTGGCGTTTGAGAACGCTCGCGGGCCAGCCGGCCTCGATCTCGGCCATGTCGTCCAGCAACTGGTCTGTGTAGGCGGTCGTTTTGAGGAACCATTGTTCGAGGTCTTTCTTGGTCACAGGATTGCCGCAACGCCAGCAGAGTCCGCCGCTTGCCTGTTCGTTCGAAAGCGTTGCCTGGTCGGTCTCGCACCAGTTGACCTGCGTTTTTTTCTTGTACGCTAGGCCCATTTCATACATTTTGAGAAAGAACCACTGGTCAAATTTGTAATATTCGGGCGTGTGGGCATACATCTGGCGTCGCCAGTCGTAGCTCAAACCGAGCCGTTCAAGTTGGCCGCGCATTACTTTGATATTTTCTTCGGTCCATACGCGCGGATTGACACCGCGTTTGACAGCCGCGTCCTCGGCCGGCTGGCCAAACGAATCCCAACCGATCGGATGAAGCACATTAAAGCCGCGCAGACGCTTATACCAGGCCAATGCGTCACCCGCGGAATAATTGCGAACATGCCCCATGTGCAAGTTGCCCGACGGATACGGCAGCATCTCGAGCGCGTAAAATTTTGAACGCGTCGTATCGATCTCGGCGTGAAACGCACCGCTCTCGGCCCATCTTTTCTGCCACTTCTGTTCGATCTTTTTTGCGAAATATTTCTCGTCCATAGGTAAAAGTCCATTAGTTCCGGAGTCCAAAGCCCCACGTTCTAAAGGCTATTCCGGTGAATCCTAAAGTTTAGCGAATAAACACGGGTCTATCCACTTATTGTGCTGTTAAATTACTGTAAGTGTCGCCGCGTCATCAACTTGTGTTGACGAGCGGCTATGTAAGGGCGAGGTCGTTTCGACGAACTGTCATAACGTCAGTCTAAAAAATCTCGCAGAAGATGTCCACATTTTTCTTTTCTTGACGAAAAAATCGTGATATTCTTGCAGAACCTTAATATTCGAGGGAGCTACTTATTACTAAAAACTTGATGAGTAAAAATACGTTAACGCAGACGCTCGGCACTTGATGTTTTGGGTTCGACCGTCTGCCCCGAAATTTGGAGGCATTACGATGGTCAACCGCAACGAAACAAATACCGCTCGCCCTAACGACAGAAACCTAACCACCTCCAACAAGCTCGAACATTTCCCTGCTCAACGATCCAAAAATATCGACGACGTGATCTATTCACTCGCGAACCGACCCGAAAACCGCCGTGCACGTCAGGTGACGGAATGGGAACGCTTGCGGCATCAGACTTTTAGAGCGGCGGCTTGAACACAAGCTCAATTATTAGAAAGCAGTTGTCTGCTTTTGGCAGGCGGCTTTTCGTTGCTTTGAGTTTCTCTCAGAAATTTCTTCACCTTTCCCGTGTGATTTGTTTTAATAATTGAATGCAGACATCCGGAACACGCGAGGCCGAAATGAGCCTGGCCGACAGATACGAGCAAGTAAGACAGGCTACGAGGATGCTCTGCGAGCCGCTGGAGATCGAAGACCACATCCCGCAGCCGACGGTCGACGTATCGCCGCCGAAGTGGAATATCGCACATACAACATGGTTTTTTGAGGAGGTGATACTCAAAAACTTTGTAGACGGATATGAGGTTTTCGACCCGAATTTCGGCTTCTTATTTAACAGCTATTACAACTCGATCGGAGAACGGACCCGACGCGACAATCGCGGCGACCTGAGCCGTCCGACGGTTAAACATGTTTTGGAGTACCGAAAATATGTTGACGAACGAATGAGTGCTTTGTTGAAAGGTGATGTGCCGGAGGATCTTCGTGACCTCGTCGTTCTCGGCCTCAACCACGAGCAGCAGCATCAGGAGTTGTTCCTGACCGATCTTAAGTACACATTCAGCGTCAATCCTCTTTTTCCCGTGTATCGTGAAGACTTTGCGATCGAGGAATCGGCTGAGTCCGGAGCTGCAACTTTTGTGGAAATCGAGGGCGGCATTCACAAGATCGGTTTCGAGGGTGACGGATTTTGTTTTGACAACGAATTGTCACGGCACAAGGTCTATTTTGACGACCTTGCGATCTGTAACCGGCTTGTCACAAATGCTGAGTTCATTGAGTTTATCGACGCTGGTGGTTATCGCGAGCATTCTCTGTGGCACTCGGAAGGTTGGGATCGGATAAACAACAATAGTATCGGATCGCCGCTATATTGGCATCAGCGTGATGATGGCTGGCACCATTTCTCGCTAGCCGGATTGCGAAAGTTGCCGCTTGATGCTCCGGTTTGTCACATTTCTTTTTACGAAGCTGCAGCGTTTGCTGAATGGCGAGGCTGCCGATTACCGACCGAGTTCGAATGGGAGATCGCGAGCAGCAAATTTGACTGGGGCAGGCGTTGGGAGTGGACAAATTCAGCCTATCTGCCATATCCCGGCTTTTCGAAAGCGGCCGGAGCAGTCGGCGAATACAACGGTAAATTTATGATCAACCAGATGGTGCTCAGAGGCGGATCTGTCGCGACACCAGAGGGCCACAGCCGTCCAACCTATCGCAATTTTTTTCATCCGCATCTTAGGTGGCAGTTTACAGGAATCCGGCTCGTCAAGTCAGAACCACCTGCGTAAGCGGGCGGCGTGTACTAGAGGTTCCGACGCCGTTTAATGATAAGCTTCCGGACCGCCCGCTTACGCAGGCGGTTCTGACAAATATGCAAAGTTCGACAACACCAGAACTCTCACAATTTGCCGAAGACGTCCGTCGCGGCCTCTCCTCGACGCCGAAGGAGCTTTCGTCCAAGTATTTTTACGACGACGAAGGCTCGCGGCTGTTTCAGGAGATAATGAAGCTACCTGAATACTATCTGACAGGCTGTGAGAAAGAGATATTTGAGGTTCAGACGGCGGAGATCTTTCGGGCGTTTGCGAACGGAAATAATGCGTTTGACCTGATCGAGCTCGGTGCGGGAGATGGAACAAAGACAGCGGTATTGGTCGAGCATTTCTTAAAACAGAATGTTGATGTTTCGTACGCTCCGATCGATATTTCGCAGGAAGCTCTCGACGCTTTGACTGAGAAATTCAACCGTGAATTCTCCGCACTCAAGATGAACGCCATGAAGGGCGATTATTTTAAGATCCTCGAATCACTCAAGGACGATTCGGGTCGTCGGAAGATATTGCTGTTCTTAGGTTCGAATATCGGTAATTTCAGCCGCGAGCAGGCGGTTGGATTTTTCCGCTCACTCTGTGCGGTGATGAATGACGACGATCTGCTTTTTATTGGCTTTGACTTGCAAAAAGATCCTCATGTGATCGCCGCTGCCTATGACGACGCGGCCGGTGTCACGGCGAAATTCAACCTGAATCTCCTGACCCGCATCAATCGCGAACTCGGCGGCGATTTTGACCTCGAGAAATTTACGCATTACGCGAATTACCGCCCGATCGAGGGCTCGGCACGCTCATTTCTTGTTAGCCGCGAAAAGCAGACCGTAAATATTAAGTCGCTTGGCCGAGCATTCGAATTTGACGCATGGGAAGCCGTTTTTATGGAGATATCGCAGAAGTACAGTCCGGCAATGATCGAAGAATTGGCCGACGAGAGCGGGTTTGAGATCAAACAGAATTTCCGGGACAGCCGGAATTATTACTGCGATTCGCTTTGGCATCCTACCAAATGAATATCAACATCCTTCGCTACGACACGCTCGGATCGACCAATACCGAGGCGGCGAGCCAAATCCGGCAGGGAGCGGCTGAGGGATTGTGTGTTATCGCAGGCAGGCAGACCGCAGGGCGAGGCAGGCAAGGCCGCGAATGGGTTTCGAGCGAAGGTGCCGGTCTGTACTTCAGTATTGTTCTTCGGCCGCGGATCGAAATGCGATTTTTCCCGCTGGTCACTTTGATGGCCGGCGTCGCGGTTCATGACACGCTCATGGAATTTGGCCTCAAACCTGACATCAAATGGGTAAATGACATCCTGATCGGCGATGACAAGATCAGCGGTATTCTCGCCGAGACGGTCGACACACCGGCCGGCACCGCCGTGATCGTCGGTATCGGGATCAACCTCACGAGTTCAAGTTTTCCGGAAGAACTGGCTGCAACTGCGACATCGCTCGAGTTGGAAACCGGAAATTCCGTTACAGCTGATGAAGTAGCGGAACGATTGACCCATCATCTTTCGTATTTTTACGACATTTTGAATGATGAAAATGGCTCTGGGGAGATCGTGCATCATTGGCGGCAGCGTTCGACCTACTTCAGCGGCAAGAGGGTCCGCGTCACGCTGGAAGGCTCGACATTCGAAGGCACAACTGACGGCCTTGAAGAAAACGGTGCACTGAGAGTGAAGACAACTGACGGTTCAGTTACAATCGTCCAAGCCGGAGATGTAGAAAGGCTAAGAGGAGTTTAGCCGCCGATGCCATCGAAAACAGATAGGAATTTCTGTCTTTTTGATCCGTGCAATCGGTGGCCGCAGAGATCTTGAAACGTAGACTTTCCGAAATTCATCCATTGTTGTATCGCGGCCGCATCTGGCAGAAGCGTTTTTTTCGGCGTGTGGCCGATCTGCCGCGTGTCGGACGTTTTGCGGCCGAGATCGGCGGCGAGACGCTGCCGTTCACTTGTAAAAAGCACCAGTCATTATTGCGCCGTAAGCTCGGCAATTCTGACCCGCAATTACAGGAGAACAAGGTCGAAAATCTGAAGATCGCTTGTCCGACGATCGACGGTATCTTGATCAAGCCTAGACAGACGTTCTCATTTTGGCGGCAATTGGGTGAGGCGACAGGAGAGAAAGGATATTGTGAGGGAATGCAGTTATCGCGTGGTGAGGTGGTTCGCGGCATCGGCGGCGGGCTGTGTCAGCTTGCAAATCTGTTGTATTGGATGGCGTTGCATACGCCGCTTGAGATCGCCGAGCGGCATCATCACAGCTTTGATCCGTTTCCGGACGAAAACCGCGTGCTTCCGTTTGGCTCGGGAGCCGGCGTATTTTACAACTACATCGATCTTAGGTTTTACAACCCGACAGAACTGACGTTTCAGATCAAGCTTTGGTTGACCGGCGATCATCTCAAGGGAGCGATCTATGCGAGCAGCGAGCCTCAATACGCATATCACGTGTTTGAAAAAAATCACCGCTTCATACACGAAGACGGCAAGAACTACCGCGAAAACGAAATCTGGCGAGAACTGGTCGACCGTCGGACCGGGAACCGTGTCGCCGAGGAGATGCTTGTCAAAAACCACGCTGAGGTAAAGTACGAATTGAATTTTTCGGCGGCAGCGTGTAGTTTGTAGTAACGCATTATGAGCAACGAATTTGATTACGAAGCCGATTTTGATTTTGACGACGAATTCGACGAAGACCTCGCCGAGTTTGACGAGTTTGACGACGAACTCGACAACGTCAACGTCCGTACGGCCGTCATGCAAAAGGACAATATGATCGCGCTTCTGTGCATCAAGACCGCAACCGTCGGTGCCGCCATCTGCCGCGTCGATCCTCGCGAAGACCGGCCGGCCGTCCAGATCTACGACGACGCGAATGCAGCCGTCGAATGGTTTACCAAGAGCCTGCGGACCAGCCGAAAGAACGGTTGGAATGTCGTTTATGACGGATTGCCCCTGCAGGGCTAAGGCCAATCAGTAGTTGATAGTGGAGGATTTGAGATGGGTCTTGATTCGCCATTTTCAATGTTTCATTATCAGGTATGTTGTTAGCTGTCGACATCGGAAATACCAATATCAAGTTCGGCGTCTATGACGGCGAAAGTCTCCTTGCCAAATTATCTGTTCCGACAATCCGTGATATCTCGGCGGCCGGCCTCGCAAAGGTAATAGGGAGCCGCGTCACGCACGATATCTCGGCTGCGATCGTTAGCTCAGTCGTACCCGAGGTCGATGCTGCAATGCGTGAATTTATAAATTCCACATTTAACATTGCACCGGTATTTGTGGCGAATGACAGCGATCTGGGGTTGACGATCAAGTACGAACCGCTCGCGGACGCGGGTAGCGATCGTCTGGTAAATACATTTTCGGCGGTCCAAAAATACGGTGCTCCGTGCATCGTTTGCAGTTTTGGAACGGCCCTTACGGTCGATTATGTCAATAAATACAATGTGCTGATAGGGGGATTGATCGCTCCGGGAATGAACACGCTTGCAACTGCGCTAAAGATCACAACATCGAAACTGCCTGAGGTCGCGATCGAAAAACCGGACGTTGTTATTCAAAATACGACTATTGGTTCGATACAGTCGGGAATAGTCTATGGCTACTTTGGTCTGGTCGAGTCGCTCTTAACTAAGGTCAAGAAAGAAATGGGCGACGACGCTCAGGTCATCGCCACCGGCGGATTTGCCGCTTTGATCGCTGAAAATACGACTCAGATCAGCGCTGTTGATGAAAACCTGCTGCTCGACGGTCTGCAGCGTTTGCATGCTCGGCTTATGGCCACGTAAATCCTTTTAGGGCATTGCCATAAAAGGCGTCCGTCTTCCACGTCGCTGAACTCCATTTATCTTTATCACCCATGATCTTCACCGGAATAAAGACCTTTGTGTCGTTGAAACCGCTATTCTTAGCGACACCGTTATCGGCAAACATGCCGCCGGAAACGGTAAATGACGCTTCGCGTATTTGAATGCCCTTATGAAACACCCTGACGGTATATTCGCCGTCAGATTCGTTCATAAACCGCGCTTGTTTGAACATGTTTCGGCCCTGCGGTGTCGCGGCGTATTTGAATTTGTACCACTCAAAATTGAACAGTTCCCATCGATGCGTCTCTTTGTTCTCGAGACTGTTTGGATAGCGCGCCTCCTTCGAACTGACGGCTCCCATATCATCGGTCGTGAGAATCTGTGTGCCATTATAGAATAATCGAGCTTCGAGATCGTCGAGCCGCGTTTCGCCTTTTAGCCACATGCTGACGGTCGGCGGCGGTGCGTTCTTGTCCTTCCAGTCGAGCCAAACATAGCCAACAGGCAGGTTCCAGTCCTGATCGACGAAGAAATCATTCTGGTTCTTGAACATCGGGATGTTCGGGCCGTATTTAAATTTTCCGACCTTGAATTTCCCCTGAAACAGCACGCTGCCATCCTTGGAATCGACGATTTTGACGCCAAAAAGGCCGGTCGCGATAGTCGATTTGCCCTCAAAACGCGGGCCGACACGGTCGGTGATCATCTCCATCGTCTTCTCGACCGAATCCGCTTTGTTGAGTTTGAGCGTTTCGCTGAACCACGGTTTGCCGTCGGGCGTCGAGTATTCGGCCATCAAACGCAGTTTCTCAGCTCCGGTATATACGACCCTGAATTTGACCATCGGGATCCAGCTCGTATAGCTCGATTCGCCTGGCATCTTCCAATAACGTGCCTCGGTATCACAGCGTATATCGAGCGTTGTCGCAAGCAGCAGAGGTTTTTCGCTTCCTTGCGGTGTTTGGGCCGTTCCCATCGAACCGTTACTTCCATGATTGATCGGCGGTTGCGGAGCGTTTGTGGGCGACGCTCTAGGCGTAGGTGACGGTTTGGGGCCGATGGTCGGGAGTTTGAATATCTGGGCTGATGCACTCGCGCAGGCTACTGCGATAACGAAGAATACTCCGGCGTAGATCTTTTTCATGTGTGTTTTCTTCCTCGATCGTGGAATTTGGGTACAGCTTTACACGAGATAGACGCTGAGGTTATCAGTTCGGTCGCAGTTTTTTTTATTTAATTGGAAACCCGTCTCGGAGGAGCTTGCGGAAAACTCTGCGATCTCTGCGCTAAAAAGGTCAGTTTAACGCAGAGGTCGCTGAAAAATTCGCAGAAGTACAAACAGTTATCAAACGAACTTAGGCATATGTAGGCAGAAATTTGGGCGTTCTACGCGCTTTGGTCGCTTGTTCGAACGAATATGCGAGTTTGATTAGCGTCGCTTCGGTCCAAGCCTTTCCAAAGAACGAGATGCCGATCGGGAGTTCTTTGGCGAAGCCGGCCGGAACTGTGATATTTGGATAGCCGGCGACGGCCGCGAGCGACGAACTTCCGACATAACCACTGCCGCAATCGCCGTTTACAGTGTCGATCATCCAAGTTGGTGCGTTCGACGGGGCGACGATAGCATCAAGTTTGTTGTCATTTACAGCTTTATCGATGCCGAGTTCGCGGGCGTATTTCCGGCACGTTTCGAGCGCGTCGAGATATGCCTTCGAGGTAAGGTCACCGAGGTTCGCGGAAGAATCGAGGATTCCATGTTTGAAATATGGCATCTCGCGGGAAGCATTGTCATTGTTAAATTTGATCAGGTCGGCGAGCGTGCTGTATTTTGCTCCACGCTGTCTTAGATACTTTTCGAGGCCGTCTTTGAATTCGTATTGCAGCACCAGAAACTCGGCGTCGCCAAATTTTCGCAGGTCTGGAAACTTGATGTCGATCAACTCGGCACCTGCCTTTTTCATCTCGGCCAGGGCGACGTCCGTGACGGCATCCACCACAGCATTTCGACCCCAATAGTCTCGGGCAACTCCAATTCGAGCACCGCGGAGACCGTCGGCTTGGAGAGAAGCGGTGTAATCGAAATTCCATGCGCGTTTAACGCCGGTCATGGCAGCATCTTCGGGGTCATGAAATTTGATAGCGTTCAGCAAAAGTGCTGCGTCCGTCACCGTTCGCGTCATCGGTCCGGCCGTATCTTGCGAAGCGGCGATCGGAATGATGCCGGACCGCGAGACGAGGCCGATCGTCGGTTTGAGGCCGACGAGACCGCAGATCGACGACGGACAAAGGATCGAACCGTCGGTCTCTGTGCCGACACCGATCGCAGCGAGGCTGGCAGCGATCGCCGCACCGGTCCCTGACGACGAGCCGCACGGATTGCGATCGAGGATATAAGGGTTTCGCGTCTGGCCGCCGCGGCCAGACCAACCGCTGATCGAATCATTATCGCGGAAATTTGCCCATTCGGAAAGGTTCGTTTTGCCTAGCAGAACGGCTCCGACTTCTCTCAATTTCGACACGATAAAAGCGTCTTTCGCCGGTGTCGGTGCATCAACAAGTGCCAGGCTGCCCGCGGTGGTTTTCATCTTGTCGGCGGTGTCGATGTTGTCTTTGATCACGACCGGGATCCCGTGGAGCGGGCCGCGAACCTTCCCGGCTTTTCGTTCACGATCCATTTCAGCGGCAATAGCAAGGGCATCGGGATTTAGTTCGATGATCGAATTGATACTCTTGTCGATCTTCGCGATCCGCGCCAAATAGCCTTGCGTGATCTTTTTAGCGGTGGTTTGGCCGGCGGTCATCGCAGCCTGCAGGCTTGCGACCGTAGCTTCCTCGAGCGGCACTTCGGTCGCGGCAAATGAAATTCGTGGTACTGCTAAAATAGCCGCTCCTGCAACTGCCGCCGCACCAAGGAATTCACGCCTGTCGATGTTCTTCATCTGATCTCTCCGTATTTATTTGACCTTTGAACTTGCTTCGATCTCACGATAATATTCGGCTTCGCCGATCTCTTGTGCGGTCCCGAACAGCCTTGAACGCCCAACGCCCAATCGTCTCATCCGAAACGACAACGATGTCGCCAACACGCCGAGGCCGTACTTGACGCTTCGCGAAAAATTGATAGATGACGATTCGGCCGTGTAACGCGTCGGGCACGAAAGCTCGCCGATACGAAAGCCGAAATAAACGGTCTGCGTGAGCATTTGGTTGTCGAAAACAAAATCATCGGAATTTTGACCGAGCGGCAACGTCCCGAGCACTTCGCGACTGAAAGCACGAAATCCGGTGTGATATTCCGAGAGTTTGTAGCTGATCAAAATGTTTTGAAACAATGTCAGGAATCGATTGGCGATATATTTGTATCGCGGCATTCCGCCCTCGATCGCTCCCGTACCCAAGATACGCGAACCGATAACCGCATCGTAATCACCATAGGCGATCATCGACGCCATCGGGACGATCAGTTTCGGCGAATATTGATAATCAGGGTGGACCATCACGACGATGTCCGCACCTCTTGCAAGAGCCTCGGCGTAGCACGTTTTCTGATTGCGGCCGTAGCCGAAATTTTCGTCATGGCGAAAGACGATGAGGCCGAGTTCACTTGCCTCCGAGACCGTATCGTCCGAACTTCCGTCATCAACGACTATTATATCGTCGACCATGTTGCGGTCGATCTCGGCGACGGTCTTGGCGAGCGTTTTGGCCGCGTTATATGCCGGCATCACGACGATGATTTTTTTGCCGTTAAGCATATCAATGGAAACAGTTTGGGCAAGAGCAGTATAACAAACTTTCGTGATGCAACCCTGCGATTTCAGCGTCTTCCTCTGCCAACTCCGCGTCAATACTTTTTCGGTGGCTGATCAGCATTATTTTTCGTGTAGCGGTCACATGGAAGACGCTGAGAGCAGAGAGCAAATTTGGGCAATTCGTTCGTTTGTCTCGATAAATCTCCGAACTCATTCTATCGGCAAATTCTTAAATTCGGCCGATACCGTTATACTTGTCTGAAATGGAAACGCGAAACCATGAGATCCCGCCGCCGAAGCTGATCAACGCTCTGAAGCGATTTGATCTGCTGCCGGCGATCGTCTTTTTGCCGACGCGGCGAAAATGCGATGAGGCGGCTCAGGATGTCGGGGCGGACCGTTCGCAGGAGTTCAACACCGAACGGCAGATGCTGCGGCGCGAAATGTTTGAGAAATTCGAAGCTGATTTTCCTGAGATCAGCGACCACAAACACCGCAAATTGATCGTCTTTTCGGGTGTCGCCGCTCATCATGCAGGGCATATTCCGGCGTGGAAACTGCTGGTTGAGAAGATGATGTCATCAGGTTTGTTAAATGCGATTTTTGCAACCTCGACGGTGGCGGCCGGCGTTGATTTTCCTGCAAGAACGGTCGTCATCAGCAATGCTGACGCTCGCGGCAATGACGGTTGGCGGTCGCTGACAGCGAGTGAATTGCAGCAGATGACCGGTCGGGCCGGACGGCGTGGGCGTGATAATGTGGGTTTTGTGGTGCTCGTGCCAAGTCCGTTTCAAAATGCACGTAAGATCGCCGAATTGCTCTCGGCAAAACCCGACGCTTTACAGAGCAGATTCAAGGCTACGTATACAAGTTTACTCAACCTGCTCGATGCGTACGGCAATTTCGAGCAGGTTCGTGAGATCGCAGAAAAGAGTTTTGCATTTCGCGAAAGCCGGCGGGCGATCGCCGATGACCGTCACGACAATGGTGCCGAGATGTTAAGCGACCGGATCTGGGCCCCATTTGAAAATCGGGCCCGTGTGCTCGATCATTTCGAATATATCGATTTCGAAGCCGAGAAAGTGCTGGAAAACGGTAAATGGCTAGCCGATCTTCGGATCGACCGGCCGCTGCTCGTCGGCGAGGCATTGAAAGCAGGCATTTTTGATCAATTGTCTTTATCCGAGGCCGCCGCCCTAATGGCATCAGTCGCGTCTGATGCGGACCGCAGCTACGGCGAAATGCGTACAACTCGCAAGACAAACGACCTACTCGATGATCTCGGCACAATTGTCATTGCGGTTTCAAATGTCGAGTGGAAGTTTGGCGTCGATCCGGTCGAAGAGCTAAATTACTCAGCCGCCGCGGCCGCCGAACGCTGGGCTGCCGGATTGGAATGGGACGACCTCGTCGGCCGCACAAAAGCAGAGCCTGGCGACCTTGTTCGCCTTTTGGCCCGCACAGGTGAAGCTCTTCGCCAATTGGGCAACCTTCGCGAATCAAATCCGGCCGCGGCAGCGATAGCAAATGTGGCGGCCGAAACTATCCTCCGAGAACCTGTGAGATAGTCAATGCACCAATAAACTTCTCGATTGTGACATTCGTCGCACGCCAGTATTTTGGTATTTGCAATTCGGTGAAAAGTGATAAAAACTAGTCTTGAATGTCGCTCCAGACCATCAAACTCGCCGTCGTCGGCATAGCCATAGGCTTGGCCGTCGGGATCGGTTTGTTTACGTTCGTTTACGCCAAAGGCTATTCGTACATGAGCAACGATCCCGTAGCATGTGCCAATTGCCATGTGATGAACGAACAGCACGATGGCTGGCAGAAATCGAGCCACAAGAACGTCGCAACATGCAACGATTGCCACACTCCTGCCGATACGATCGGCAAATACACGACCAAGGCGTCGAATGGTTTCTGGCATTCGTACTATTTTACCTTCAACAATTTCCACGAACCGATACAGATCACTGAACGCAATAGGCAAATTACCGAGGCATCGTGCCGCCGATGCCATGGTGAACTGACCGAATCGATCTCCGCACACAGCGAAAAGGATAACGATCAGATCTCATGCATACGATGCCATCGAAATGTCGGGCATATGCATTGACCAATGAGGTTATAGAATGAACACCGAAGATACCAACACAGAGAAAACTGAAACAACTGAAGTGAAAGACGCACCAAAAAAGCGTTCGAGTCTTAGATTCATCTTTATCGTAGGATTTTTTGCGTTCATAGCCGCCATATTGGGCGTTGCCTTACTTACCAATATCATGGAGCGAAAGCAGGAGAGCAAGAATCCGTTCTTTCGCGTGGTCGAGTTGACAGATGAAACGGACGATCCGGCGGTGTGGGGCAAGAATTTTCCAATGCAGTATGACGGTTATAAAAGGACCGTGGACCAGAAACGCACCCGTTACGGTGGAAGTGAGGCGATACATAAGACACCCAAAGACTCAGACCCGCGTTCGGTCGTTTCGCAATCGCGACTGGAAGAAGACCCTCGGCTGAAAGTAATGTGGGACGGTTACGCGTTTGCGGTCGATTTTCGCGAAGAACGCGGCCATGGTTTCATGCTTGACGATCAGACGTTTACCGAACGGCAGGGAGTAACGCAGCAGCCCGGAAGCTGTATTAATTGTCACGCGTCTGTATATAACACCTACAAAAGGCTCGGCAATGGCGACATTTTCGCGGGTTTTGACGCTGTTAATAAGCTGCCGTATCAGGAGGCCAGAAAACAGGTCACACATCCTGTCGCCTGTATAGATTGCCATGATTCGGCGACGATGGCTTTGCGCGTCACGCGGCCGGCATTTATGAATGGGATCAAAGCCCTAAAAGCGTCGCAGGGCGTCCAGAATTACGATGTCAACCGAGACGCAACGCGTCAGGAAATGCGGAGTTTCGTTTGCGGGCAGTGTCACGTTGAATACTATTTCAAAGGCCCCGAAAAAACATTGACTTATCCGTGGCAAAACGGACTGAAGATCGAAAATATTGTCGCCTATTACGACGAGGTAAAGCACAAGGATTGGACACATAAACGCACGGGCGCCGACGCGTTGAAAGCTCAGCATCCTGAGTTTGAGATGTATAACCAAGGAATCCATGCCCGAGCCGGCGTCGCCTGTGCCGATTGCCATATGCCCTATAAACGCGAGGGAGCAATGAAGATAAGTGATCACCACGTACAAAGCCCACTGTTGAACATCAGTCAGTCGTGCCAGACATGTCACAAAGCTGATGAAGCCGAGTTGAAGTTCCGAGCCGAGACCATCCAGACTCGAACCTACGACTTGAGGAATCTCGCGATGGACGCCCTGGTTGACGTGATCAACGAGATCCAAAAAGCCAAGGACGCTGGGCGGCCCGACACTGAACTTGCTCTAGCCCGCGATTATCAACGAAAGGCCCAATTTTATTTAGATTTTGTCGAAGCCGAGAACTCGATGGGATTTCATGCGCCGGCCGAGGCCGCCCGCATTCTTGGCGAATCGATGAACTTTTCAAGATTGGCACTTATGGCACTGAGCGGCGTTCAGCCAACGCGGACGGATATGAAGTTGGCCGCAAAATAAGCTTGACGTGAACGGTCATATCGCCCGGATCATTTCAAATTGACTGAGTTTTGTCTTGAAGCACCGGTTTTCGAAGAATGCCATTGCTTCGTGGAGGGAGCGGTCTATATTGACGACCTGCGGTCTGGCGGTAGGATCGCTTTCAGATAGCAGTTTCTTCAGAAGCAATGAACCAATGCCGAGGCCGCGATAATTTTGGTCGACCGCGATCTGTGCTATGCGGCCTGAGTTCGCCGCAAAGATAATGTAACCGAGACAATCATTTTCGTGAAATGCACCGATAAATCGCTTCTGGAGCAGACTGCGTTTGACCGCTAAAATTGAATTCTGCCACGAAGGATCGCCGTCCCAAAACGTTTGAAGCAAGTCCCAATCAGGATCGTCGATATCGCGTAACTCTATGTCGATCAGCGCATCGGGGGCAAGATTCGCCTGACCGCTTAATTCGAGCAGCGAAAGAGTCCTTGTTTTACCGAAACCAAGCTTTTCGTACATCGATATCGCGTTTTTGTTGGTCGTTACAACCTCGAGCAGGTATTGTTCGATACCGCGATCCTTAAATATCGGCATCATCACATCAAACATCGTCAGGCCCATGCCGCGGCGGCGAAATTCGGGCAGCACGCCGGTCCCGGCGTCGTAAACGGTTTGGCGGCCGTTCCATTTCCCAAACCCATTGATCGTAAATCCGACCAGCTTTTCACCTTCGATAATGCCGACCGAGGATGCAAGATCTACAGCATTGAGCACAATGTGATTGCGGAACTGCTGCTCACTGAGATCGAAGGGCATTACATAATCCGCGAAAGCGGCAATAAATGCGTCATAGAGCGAGAGGAAGTAGGTCTCGTCCATAAACCGCCACTGTCTGGAATAAGTTTCGTTTCTACTATCCATTTGATAAACTACCTATCTGCTGGGGGCAATTAGAAAATAAGGCAGTTGGCGATACAAATGCAAGTTTTACTGGCGAATGAATACGGATTTTGTTTTGGCGTTGAGCGTGCGGTCGAAATGGTCGAAGAGGCTATCGGCGAGGGCGATACAGTACGCGCTTTAGGCCCGCTAATCCACAACGAGCAGGAAATGCAGCGTCTCGCACACGAAGGTGTGACGACGATCAAAGAGCCTGTTGAGATCGGCCGCAACGAGACTGCCGTTATTCGGGCCCACGGCGTAACGCCCGAAGTTCAGCGTGAACTCGAAGAAAAGGCTGCAAAAGTGGTCGATGCGACATGTCCGTTCGTAACGCGTGTGCAAAAGCTCGCGTCTCGTGCCGCAAACGAAAACCGCCATGTTGTCATCATCGGCAGCCCCGAACATCCGGAAATGGTCGGCGTCAAGGGCTACGCTCCCGAGCACGCATTCGTTATCAGGGATGAGAGCGAAGTCGCGGGCCTACCGCGGCTGCGTAATCCGTTGGTAGTTGCTCAGACTACTATCAAGGCGAAGACTTTTTTCGACACTGCTGAAGCTATCAAAACGAAAACAGACGATGAAGTCCAAATAATCAATACGATCTGTTCGGCTACCCGAGACCGTCAGGATGCCGCTCGTGCGTTAGCGACAATGGTCGATGCGTTCTATATTATCGGTGGCCGCCACTCGTCAAATAGCGTAAAACTGCTTGCGGTCTCCAAAGAATCGTGTGAGAAGAGTTTCCTGATCGAGACTGAAGACGAGATCGACGCTGATGACTTGATCGGAGTTGAAAAGGTCGGCGTTACCGCTGGAGCATCGACGCCAAATTGGCTTATCGATAAGGTCGTAGCTCACCTCAAGAAACTCGGCAAGAATCAGGAGTTGATCCTGAAACCGTAGTCGTAAGATTTCACGCTGCTTATCCATCGAAATTTCCGGGCGAAAGCCAGAAAGTTCGGTGGATTTTTATTGGTACTTGCTTCAATTTGGCGGGTTAAAAGAAATGACTATGGCAAAACGGTTTAATTGCCATATAATTCTGAACACCAATGACTCACAAATATGATCCCAATATGGCTGTTCAGAACCGAACTTTGCCGAGGCAATCGCCGACGGCCCGTTATTTGTTAGTTGGCGTCATCGTGATCGTCAGCTGCACGGCGGTATGGCGGATTGGCCTTTATCGGTCAAATATTGAGACTGGCCTTGCCGAACTGCAAGGTTCGATCAGTGATTCGCGTCCCATTGAGGTGCGGATCGCAGATTTCGATCACGCCCCGTGGACAGCTATCAGAGGAAACCCCAACCTTGAGCAAAAGGATGCCAGAGATAGAGCCGAGCGACTGTTGGTGGCTGCGGCCGGCGAGCAGGACGATGCCACCTCGCTTGCCGCCTTGGGAAAGTTCTACCTCGCCGAACGGAAATTTGAGAAGGCGAACGACCTTTTCGAACGGGCCGCCTCAAAAGAAAAAGAGGCCGCGGTAATCCACGCGGATTGGGGGGCATCACTTCTCGAACTGGGTAAGTTCACTCGCGATTCCGGAGATCGTGCAAGGAGCGTGGAGCTATTTGATCAAGCACTCGGGCGTTTCGAAGAAGCATTGGATAGATCGCCGAAAATGCTCGAAGCTCGTTTCAATCTAGCACTGTGTCTCGAGGCGTTGTATCTTTCCGACGGATCAAGGAAAGCTTGGTCCGACTATCTCAGCCTTGACAGTTCTTCAAAATGGGCGGAAGAGGCACGGCAAAGGTTTGCTCGATTTGACACGTCCTTTGTCGAACTCAAACCGGAAAAACTTCGCGAAGATTTTTTATCTGCGGCTTCGAGCGGGGACCGCGACGCCGCATGGAGCTTACTCAGCAAGAACCGTGAACTGATCGCTCAGAAGTATTTGCCGCAAAATCTTGCTATGGCGTTCGTCGATGCTGATCCTGCCGAACGATCGCAGCTTCTGAATGCTCTGGACCTTGCCGGTATGCTTGAAGCTGAGAATACCAACGATACGTTTGCGTCAAATATCGCCCGATATTATCGTGGGCGAAATGTTACAGAGATCGCGATGCTTCGTGAAGCTCAAGCGGCGGTCAAGAATGGCTATCGATCGTGTTTAGAACTGAAATATTCGGAGTGTCTTACGGAATTTAACAGGGCGGAAATGATCTTTGGCCAAGTTGGGAATATTTGGGAAGCAAATCTAAGCGCATATTTTGTCGGATATTGCAGGATCAATCTCGGCGATGGCTTTGCGGGAATAGAAATACTTGGAAAAGTCGTAGAATACGCCAAAAAAAACAAGTTCAAATGGCTCGAAATGACCGCGTTGTATTGGAACGCCGGAGCAAAGCGTCTAATTAAATTACAAGCCGAATCAAATGTCCTCTACCGGCGGGCTCTCGTGATCGCCGAGAATATCGGCGACGATTATGCGATCCAACGAAATCTGTTCGACCTATCGTTCAACAGTTCATTTCTTGGTCAATATTCTGAAGCATTCGCGTACATGCAACGGGCTGCGGCACTTTCGTTCCCGTCTGGGTCGAGTATGAGACAGCGCTATCGAAATGCCAACTTTGCCTCACAAACTTATTCGTCCGCCGGACTGAACTCTTGTGCAAAGGCGGCCGCGGTCGAGGCAGTCACGCTTGCCGATAGCTTGAATGATCTAATGTTCAAGGCGAATTCGCGAGGCACAGCGAGCATCACCTTTTTACGTTCCGGTGAAAATGAAACTGCACGAAAGTATATTGATGAAAGCCTCGATACCGCCGCCAATATAGGCGACGAAAAGACTCGAAACAAAGTAACGGCAATTGCACAGATCCGGGCGGCATCGATCGCCGAACAAACCGGCGATCTCGCCGAATCCATCCGGCTGCTCCGTGAAGCCGACGAAGCCTTAGATGTCGAGGCGATCTCGCATTATCAATATCAGGCAAAAAAGGGATTACTCTATGGATTGAACTCAGCAGGCGAGAAAGAGGAACTTGATCGCCGACTGCCGCAGACAATCGCCTTGATCGAAGAATATAGAGGGAACATAGAGCTCGAAAAGGAGCGGACGAGCTTTTTTGACAATGGCGTGACAATCTATGACATAGCGGTCGAGAGCGAATTTGAAAAGGGCGACCTCGCTGCCGCCTTTAATTACACTGAGCGTTCGACATCGCGTTCGCTGGTCGACCGTATGAGGTCACATGAGAATACCGCCTTTCCCGCATCTATATCAGGTCCTGGGCCGTTCACTATCGATCAGATCCGTGAACGAATGAATGCTAGTTCGCAGATCGTGAGGTTTAGCGTGCTCGAAAAGAAGCTACTGATATGGATCATCTCAAAGGACAAATTTTCGGTCGTACCGGTCACGATCAGTGCCGCCGAATTGCGATCGAAGGTTGAGAATTATGTAAGGCTTGTTAAACGGGGCATTCCGGCGGATGGCGGGGCAATTTCTTCGTCTGGGCAGGAGCTTTACCGCCTGCTCATCGAACCTGTCAGCGATCAGCTGGATGCGTCGCTTGAAACTTGCGTTATCCCAAGTAAATTCCTGTATTATTTGCCGTTTGCAGCTCTTGCCGATCTCAGCGGTGAACCTCTGGTAAAGACGTATTCTATTGGTTACGCTCCAAGCGCGACTATTTTCGTTCTTGCGTCGGCCGATGCCGCAGTCCGGCCTCGATCACAAACCGAATCACTCCTTGCGGTCGGAAATCCGGCTTTCAGCCCGACGGATTTTGCCGATCTACCAAACCTGCCTTCGGCAGAAATTGAGGTGAAGACTATTGCGGGCAATTATCGCAAGCCGACAATTCTGATGAACGAGGCGGCAAAGAAAGAGACGTTCGTAAGGGAAATTTCATCGGCTGATATTATCCACTTCGCCGGACATTACGTCGTAGCCGAACGCGATCCCGATTCATCGTATATGCTGCTTGCCTCAAACGGCAAATCGGCCAGCGAGAGTATTTTGACAAATGAGGAATTGGAAAAAATTCGCCTTACCCGCACGAAACTTGTCGTGCTTGCGGCTTGCGATTCCGGGCTAGAGAACTATTTTGACGGCGAAGGATTGGTCGGACTGTCGCGAACATTCTTGGCATCCGGTGTTCCGGTGGTGGTTGCCAGCCAATGGAGTGTCGATTCAGACGCATCAGCCGAGCTGATGAAACGTTTTCACATACATCGCCGCTCCAACAGAATGAGTACGCCACGCGCTCTTCGAGCCGCTCAACTCGAACTGGCAACCGAGCAGAACGGGCGTTTTACTAATCCGTATTATTGGGCCGCATTTGCCGTATTCGGGGGAAATTCCTCTTATTGAATTACTGCACCGTCAAAATCGTCGGAATATCTTCGAATCGAACGGCACCTGAAGAAGGAGCCGCATCACGTCGTAGAAACTGCATCAGGTCGGGAAAATTCATTGGCGCGGCGAAAAAGAAACCCTGGCCGCCTTCACAGTTGAGTTCCTTGAGTTTTCGCAGCTGACTCTCGGTTTCGATGCCCTCGGCGACTACTCTTAGGTCAAGATTGCGTGCCAGATTGACGATCGCTTTGACGATCTCATCGTTGCTTCCGTCGTCATCGACCATCGAAATGAACGATCGATCGATCTTGAGCGTCGAGATCGGCAGCTTCATCAAATAGCTGAGATTCGAATAGCCCGTACCAAAATCGTCGATATTGATATCGACGCCCAGAGTTCGCAGCTTGTTCAGCATACCTATCGCACGGTCGGCGTGCTCGAAAAAGACAGATTCAGTAATCTCGAGTTTCAGATGCTCGGGCGAAAATGCCGTTGCGTCCAGGATACCGCAAATGCTCTGCACAAGTGTACTTTGGGCAAATTGCCGGCACGATAGATTTACGCTCAACGACAACTGGCGTTCCTTTGAACGGCGATCGTGAAGCGAACCGACTTCATTGCATGCCTGCCGAAGCACCTGCTCGCAGAGCGTGTCAATGAGGCCGATCTCTTCGGCAAGTGGTATGAATTTGCTGGGTGAGATGGGTCCAAGCATCGGATGATTCCAGCGGGCAAGCGACTCGATTCCCTCGATGTTCCCGGTCGCCAGATCATAGATTGGCTGGTAATGCACCGTTATTTCATTTCGTTCGACAGCACGGCGAAGGTCTGTTTCGAGCTGTAACATCTCTCTCGCCGCTTTGTGCATTTCCTCGTCGAAAATTGCGTGGCGGGCTTTGCCAGCACGTTTTGCTTGGTACATTGCCGTATCAGCGTCACGCATCATGTCTTCAGATGTAAGGTGCTTGTGCGATGCATGAAGAATGCCGATACTCGCCGAGCTGTAGACCTCGTGGCCGTCGAGATTAAATGGCATGCCGAATTTTTGCTGAATTCGCTCCGCGATACGTGTGACTTCGCGTTCGTCGTAGGTGCCCTCGACGAGGATGGTAAATTCGTCTCCGCCGAGCCTCGCGACGATA
The DNA here is from genome assembly GCA_016713675.1 of Acidobacteriota bacterium. Taxonomy (NCBI): domain Bacteria; kingdom Pseudomonadati; phylum Acidobacteriota; species Acidobacteriota bacterium. The sequence continues at coordinate 1,883,728 of JADJOS010000001.1, read as the reverse complement.
TCGGATGGACGCATACATTCGCGTAGGCGTTCCGCGATCCCCTTTAGCAACTCGTCGCCGATCAAATGACCAAGACTGTCATTGACGACCTTGAATCGGTCGAGGTCGATGAAGAGTACGCTGACCTTGTATCCGCCGATGTGTCTGACCTTTTCCAACGCAGAACTCAGCCGCGACATGAAGAATGGCCGATTTGGAAGAGAGGTAAGGGCGTCGTGCGTCGCTTCGTGTTGGAGCTTCTCTTCGGCGCTTTTCTTGTCGGTTATGTCTTGTATCTGAAAGATCAGATTTGGCTGCTTTGATTGAACATCGCTTGCGGCGGACACACTCCAGGACGTCCAAACGGTTCGGCCGGTCTTATGAATATAACGCTGTTCCATCTGGCAACTGGCGATCTTACCGGCAATAAGTTCGTGAATCTTGACCAAAGTTAGGCCGAGGTCTTCGGGCAGCGTTATTGACTGGAAATCCATTTCCATGAAGTCGCTTTCAGAGTATCCGAGTATTTCGGTCAAAGCGTGATTGACCTTGAGCCATTTTCCGGACGAGGTAAGTAATCCGATGCCGATCGGGGCATAGTCGAAAGCACTGCGAAAACGCTCCTCGGACTCGCGAAGTGCGTCGGATTGCGATTCAAGGATCTTGGCGTATTGTTCAGCCTGCTCCGCCTGCTGCATCGAGATCTCGACGTTCTTCATGTACATGCGGTATGACATGAAGACAAAAAAGCAGACCGGAAAGGTCGCGACGATTATGCCGAAGCCCATGACGGCGGCAAGCTGGACCAAGAGGCCCGCACACGCAGCCCCGACAAAGTACGTGAAAAACGACCAGATATATTTATTCTTCCACGTTTCCCACAATGGATTTGAATCGCGAAGCGAGCCGTAAACGGATGCAAGCGAGGTGTTTACGAAGAACTGTGTCAATGCTATCACCGAGAGAGCGATCACGAAGCTCTGTCTATAATCATCGTCGCCGTGAAGTTGATTTTCAGTGTAGAGGCCAGCCAACTGCAGAACTAAAACAACGGCACTTGTCGATACCGCCATCGTTGCTGTGTTGAAGAAAACCGTGGTTTTCTTCTTACAGAATCGCCAGGAGGTAACGAATGCCTCGGCGGCCGCAAGTATTACCGCAAACTCGCCTCCGTATGATAGAAGAGCAAGGAAGATAAATGTCTCCGAAGCCGAAATATATGACTTGAATCTTGGTATTTGGATCGTTATCCGCGAGCCTATGGCCACGGTAAATACAAACAAAAGCGCCAGGTGAACATCGATCTTTGTGTAATCCGCCGTCAGAAATGACAACGAAACACAAATGACACCGAGGGCAATGACCGCCGTCATGTAGCTTTTTGTGATTTTCGGAAAATTCATCCAGTGTGTGGTGAGAATTTCGCGCACCTTCCGCTCAGGCCGAGCCGAAAGAAATGAGAGTGGGATTCCTCAGACCGAACAGTAAAATAGGCAGTTGGCTAAACAGCCGGCAATAGAAAAGGAAGGCTGCGGGAGCGTAGCCTTCCTAATTATGCAGAAAAACAATCATTTTGTCTATTGTTTTCTTGAGTTAAACAAACAGCGTCACACATTCATCGGTTTTCTTGAAACCGGCTTTTGCGTAACTCTTGTGAGCCGATTCGAAATCCACATTACTGAGCATGCATATATTTGAAGTTCTGCCCAACAGATCCAATGTCAGATTTGAAAGGCACGTCGAACCGATTCCCTGACCGCGGTACTCTTCGCCGACGTAAACACCTTCAAGATAGATGCATTCTGAGGTTTCGGCAATAATGTCAGCCTTGAATACAAGGTTGTCACCGTCGAACACTACGAATATGCGTTCTTGTTCTATCCGTCGGGCAACGCGTTTGAGAAAGCCTTCGCGGTCCTTCAGCATGGGGTCGATACCGCACTCCATGAAGGCTACCTCGGCTTGAGCCTCGGCGACCGGCAGGATTTCGTCCATTGACGCTGGCCGCAATCCGGCATTTCGCTTTTTAACGGCGAACGGTAAGGCTGCTTCGAAGAGTGCCTCGCGGCAAGTAAGTCGGGGTGAAGCACCAAGTGCAAGATAGTTCCAGAACCGCTCGGCGGCGTTTCCGCTCGACATGACGAGGTGGATCGGCATCTCAGCTTTCCGTGCACTCACGGCAAGCGCTCTGAGTGCTTCGTCTGTCCGAGCCTCGACAAGAGTCGAGTGCCCGATAAGTGCGACGCCTTCGAGTTTACCATTCGGGCCGCGGAATCCGAAGAATTTGCCGCGGTTCAGTGCGCTTTCGAGTCCGTTGTCAACTATGAAGCTGGTCATCACGACCGTGTGCACCGGTCGAACTGCGAGAAAAGCTAACACTTCGACGCGGTCGTTTTCGGTTAGACGGCTGAGCCTGCTCATATCCGGAACAATCGCTAGCTGGCTGATTGCAAGTTGGTGCAGTTGTAGCGTATTGGCTAGTGTTGTCTGCAGCATATGTTTATCTCCTTATTTGTATAATAAACACCTACTGCATTGCAGGAGTATCATCGCCAAGAAGTACGCTGTCACCGACCAAGACTCCATCGCCGACAAGAACCCCATCACCGACAAGAACCCCATCACCGACTAAGACTCCGTCGCCGACTAAAACTCCATCAGCTACCAAGACCCCATCACCGACTAAGACTCCGTCGCCGACCAAAACTCCATCACCTACTAGTACCCCGTAAGAAAGGTACGTTGTTCCTGCCCCAAATGGCTGGCCATTGCTTGTTGTAACGTTGCGATTAACGGCAAGGCCTGTCGTGAAATACGAGCCGGTGTTGAGGGTGAAATTGCCGGAGGCAAAATTGACGCCGGTGCCGATCAGGTTCTCGCGTTTGTACACGGTCTGGAACTGCGACACGAGGTTTGCGCCTGAGATCGAGGTGTATTTGCCGATCACGTGCTGCGCCCATGACGAGGTGTTGCCACCGATCGTGGTCGTGGTAGTGGGCATTGCCCAGCCGGTCGGGACCGTTGATGTGCCCTTTGCGAGCATCTGAAAATCAACGCCCGTCTTGAGCGAACGTGCCAGACGCACTGCGCCTTCCATGTTGAGCTGGCCTGCTCCCTGCTCGAAGGTGTTGGCACCTGCGATCGGGGTGGCGGTGTACTGCATGATCATGCGGACCATGTTCGGCGTCAGGTTCGGGTTGACCTGCAGGAGCAGGGCAGCCGCACCGGCGACGAGCGGTGCCGACATCGAAGTTCCGCTCATGTACATCATCGAGTCGTTTCCGTTGGTCGAGTCGAGATTGAGCATCGGATTGTCGGTCGACATTTTGTTGCTCGCCGATTTGTAGGAAACGAGCCTGTTTCCGGCCGAAACGATGTCCGGTTTGATCAGATTGTCGTAAACGGTCGTGCCGTTCGACGTGCGATAAAAGCTGCGTGTCGGGCCGCGTGAGCTGTAGCTCGCCATCGTGTCGTCTGCGCGTGTTGTGGTTCCGAACGAATTGCTCGCACCGACGGTGATCGCGTAGGGGCTGTTGCCCGGGCTGTGGATCTGGCCGTACATTTTCTGACCCAACGCGTTCTTGCCGAGGTTGCCGGCAGCGGCGATGACGACGATACCTGCTTGGGCCAAAGCTTTGACCTTGAGGCAGACAGGATCGTTCGTGTACGAATCGATCGCAGTCGTGCCGAGGCTGAGATTAACGACCTTGATGTTGTAGGTCGTGCGATTGTTGAGGATCCACTGGAGTCCGTTAAGCAACGCGGAAGTGCTGCCCGTGCCGGTGTTGCTGAGCACCTTGACGCTGATGATATCGGCCTTTTTCGCGATACCTTTGTATGCACCGCTATTTTTGGAGGAATCGCCGACTGCAAGACCGGCAACGTGCGTTCCGTGTCCAAAACCGTCAACGGTATCTGTGAGATTAGAATTTGTGAAGTTTACGTTGGCAACGATACGGTCTTTGAAACCGTTGTGCGATGCCATTATGCCTGAATCGACAACCGCGACTCCGATACCGTCGCCGTCCAAGTTGTACGATGCCCGCCCATTGAGCGCAGGCTGCGAACGCATGAGCGAAACGCCTGTCGTCTCTTCGACGTGACCCGTGATGGTCGTCGGGCGATCGGGCGAAACGTAGTTCATGAGGCCGCTCGTCGAAAGCGAGCTGAGAGCTGAAAGCGGCAGATTGACGACGAGCGTCTCGCTGTCACCGATGCGATCGGTGATGCGTGCCTGGCCGCCGGCGAGCAGCGAGCGAAGCGCCGCACTGTCAGCATTCTTTGCCTGGAGGATCACGTCAACGCGTTTGTTGCCGCTCGGGTCCTGCTCCATCATCTCGCGAAGGTCGGGCGAAACGTTGTCGCCGCGATATTCGGTCGAGATCGAGCTGTCGTTCTGTGCGACGGCAGCACCGGTTCGGCCGGCGACGAGGATGCCTTCGAAAAATCCTGCAACTTCTGAGTTGGCGGTCACATTCTCTTCGTATGCAACAGCCGAGCTGCTGCCGATGATGGCGATCTTGCCGTCGCGGATAGCGTTGAAGAATTCTTCGGTGGCCGATTTTGCACCGACGAAATTGGACATTTCGTCAACGAAAAGGATAACACGGCCTTTCGAAGCGATGGCTTCGGCAACGATCGAATCGACGATCTGTGCGGCCTCGGCCATTGAACGCGTGTTTGAGAAAAGATTGGCGGTATCGACCTTGACGATCGACTTTCCGGCGAGGCCTTCGGGTGCGGTGCCTTTGGCAACGCGAAGTGCAGCCTGTTCGACGATCAAGTTCTGGATCTCGGCGTCCTCATTGACGACGACCGGCTGACGAAGACCACCCTCGGCTAACACTTTGAGAAGCTGAATCGTCTCGTTCTCATAGCTCAGGTTTTCACGCAATCTGCCTTCACGGCCCAGCTGCGTCAAATCGGTGGTATATTTCGCCATTGCCGTGGTGCTCGCTACGACATTAATTGTGTCGTTGCGAACCGCTCCAACGGCGAACGCATTTGTGAACAGGATCGATACAACGATCGCGAGGCTGGCGATCTGCTGTATCATTCCTTTCTTTATTCCTATCGTTTTCATAACTGTCGGCTCCTTTCTGGGGCTAAATTCAGCGGCACAAACACACGTGCTTTCGACGCTCTTATTACAAGCCCTGTGCCATACAGCTAAATGAAGAAATAATGAGAGTTATCGTGGTGCGGCTAAATTTCGGTGTGACCGAATTCGGTCAGGTTGAATGAGTGAATCGGTCAAAATGAAAGGTCATACAGCAACTTGTCTTTGGATAATGGTCTTAGGACGCTGCGACAGTTCTAAAACGGCTTGCGACAGTGATTTGACCTACCTGCGACAATGTTTATACCCGCCTGCCACAATTATTTTGGCATCAGCGACAATGCCTTTTTGCCCAACTGCCCGAAACCGGACCGACACGCCGCCACAGTTTGGATCAACGGCCACGACCGCGACAGAATTACGGCGAGCACGACCGAAACCGCCGAATCCATCGAAATATCCGTTCCCGCGATCGTCAAAATACACAGCCGAATCCAGGGCGACGCTCATTTGTATCATTCGCCGAACATCTATAAACTTTGTCAATAAAAACTGCGGTGTCTGACACCGCGAACTTGCTTTGGGGCTTCGCTTAGCCACGCCATTTATGGCGTGGTGTCGTTGGTCAATTCAGCTCAGCCGGTTCACGGGCTTTTTCAAATTGATATGAATCTGACCACGCCGTAAACGGCATGGCTCAGCCGGTACAAGATCAAACAAAATTCTTGACATGATGTTGCATTTATGATACATTGGTTCATATCTAAATATCTTGGAGATGTGTGAAGCGTGATACGTAGAAATTGGGTCGAGTTTTTGGGGAAGCCGAATCGCGTGGACAGGAGTGCTCTGCATGTGACGTTGAACCGGAAGGGGATCTTTCTGATAAACAAGGCGGCGTTCGAGGCGTTGGGCGAGCCCGAGGCGGTGAAGCTGTTTCATGACGAACGAAACAATGCGGTCGGGATCATCAAGTGCGAAGTGGGCCCCGAAAACGCATTTCCGGTGAAACAAAAGGACAAATACAGCAACCGCGTGATCTGTGCGAGCCCGGCGTGCCGCGATTTTGGCATCCGCGCCGAAAAGACGATCGCTTTCAACGGCATCGAATTTGACCACGACGGCGTAATGTCTCTCGACCTGGACAAGGCGACGGTTATAGGAAGATAGGGAGAAGGGGAGATCTTCTAAACTCCCCTCCTTGGAAAAGGAGGGGAGTTTTAACGAACCACCCCGTCAGCCGAAGCGGCTGCCACCCCTCCTTTCCCAAGGAGGGGAGCTTTACCTGAACTACTTGACCTCAAAGGTGCGGATGGCGGCGGCTAGGTCGCGGGCTAGTTGGAGGCGTTGTTCGCTTAGCGACCTTCGCTCTTTTTCCATTTCCTCGAGGCGTGTTTCCTGGTCGTTGGCTTTGGCGATGTAGCGGGCGATCAGGGTTTTGGCCTCGGGTGTTTTGGACAGGGCCTCGATGTTTTCGCGGAGGCGTTTTTGGTCGTCCTCGATCTTTTCGACCTCGTCGTCAAAGCCGTTGAGTTTGGCTTCGATCTGGGCAGACTGTGATCGAATATCGATGATCTTTTCGAGGCGGACACGCGTTTCGTCGTTGATGTAGCCCTTGGTAAAGAACGTCTGCAGATCGACGCGGTTCAATTGTGCGAGCTGGTACGATTCCATCAGCGGCTGGCGGACGGATATCTTTATCTTTTTGTCCTCGAGCGGGCCGAGTTCGACGCGGAAACGGTAGTATTTCTGCGTCGAATAATCGGGTTTCGGTGAATCGTCTGAGAGCTGCCAACCGTCGCGGATCGGGTATTCGATGTACATCACTTTGGCTCGTCCGGTCTGATTTGTGATCTCATAGGTCCGCTGGTCCGTGCGGAAATAGTGCACCTGAAGCACGCCGTCGACCGCCTTTATCAACCTCGCCGGTTCGCTGTCGCCTTCGTTGCGGACCTTGACGTGCGTGCCGAGGTCGAGGGCGAAAGAGATCAGACGCTGTTCTTTTGGCTTGAGGCGTTCCATCAAGGCCTCGCCGGCATAGGCGTTGCCGTCGATGACGGTCATGCTGCCGGCCTCGAGGGTCAGCTTGGTACCGTTTTTGAGCAGGACGCCGCTGAACGGCCTATCGGGCCGAACCGCCTGGTTGTAAACCGAGACGCGTTCGCCCTCCATCTTGGTCTGGACGATCGGGATGAGCGCCGAGCGGTTTCGCTCGACCGTTACGGGCTGCTCGATATTGTATTGGAAAAGGTCGCCGATCTCGCCGCCGGTCGCGGCGGTTTGGATCCCGGAATTTCCGCCCGTTAGAACATCACTTACTTTGATCTCGCTTTTGGCACTGCTGAAATTCGACTCCAGAGAACCTGTCCTGAAATTGGTAACCTCCTGACCGTCAATAACATACACATTCTCCGATCCGCTCGCACCATCGATCTGGAACCCGCCGGTTCTTCCCGGCAGGGATTTTACTTGTTTCGAGGCAACTGTACTTGTTACTTGCGAGCTTGACGTCTCAACCGTCGTTTCACCGCTTCCGCTTCCGCTCCCGCTTTCCGGTTCATAGATCTGCGGCTCGAGCTGTAGATCGCTCGGTGTCGGGACGACGGGGCGATAGCGGTAGAACGGTTTCTGCAGGTTTTGGATGAACGAGATCGGCGAGCCCGAGACGAGCGACATCTGGACGCTCTGCCAGTCCTCTTCGCTGACGTTATCGACGATCGCCCAGCCCTGGAAGAACGGCTGTCCGGCTTCGTCGAGCACGACGCGATAGGTCGTTTTCCAGATCGGAGCGGCGATGGTGTAGCTGACGACCATCTCACGCTGGCCGCTTCCCTGCGATGTGACGGTGATCGTTTTGGCGTCGAGACGGCGGGCAGATGCGGCGGCGTTCGCAAATTCGTTTATGTCCTTGCGTGTGCCGTCGTCGAGCATTTTTACGCTGCGGACATCACGCAGGTCAAAGCTCGTTATCTCGCCGCTCTCGCTGGCGATGACGAGAATGGTCGTTGTCTGAGTCTCTTTTTCGACGGTGATCTGTTTGCGTTCGAGCGTCAATATCGAACCTGAGGCTGTGCCTTTGGTCGAGGTGACGAGCACCTTGGCTCCCTGCAGTTGGGCGAGGACCGAAGCGACACCGCCGGCGCTCGTCGAAACGGGATCGACCGAGAACGGTATCTCGGACATCCGCGACGATATCGGAGCCGACGAATTGTAGCTGACCGCTCCGATCTTGCCCTGGCCGAGATCGAGAACGATCATCGATTTGAGGACATCATCGACCTGCGATTGTTTGAACGACAGATTGACCTCGGCATTGCCCGAAACGATGCCGCGGCGTTCGATATACGCAACGCCGTTTGAATAGAGAATAACGCGGCGGATCGGCAGCGTATTGACCGCCGAATTTATCGGAGCCGAGCTCGCGGGCAGGACCGAATTTGCCGCCCGACGAGCCCCGCGGACCTGCGCTTGGGCCGAGATCGAGCATACGAATAGTAACAGCACAATAATTTGCTTTTTCATTGGGACTTATTTCCTTGTGTTTTGAAAGATAGTTTGGTGTCGCTAACTGACTGATGCGGCAAGACGCTGTATTGGTTGCATTTTACGGAATTTAGATCAGCGACGCCGGAGGTGTCGTAGGTTTATAGAAACACCGAACAAATGAAAAAGGTACGGCCCTTATGGGGCCGTACCGATTTGAGCGTGGCTTGTTTCTATGAACATTCGATCCCGCCGGGATCGAGATCAAACGTTCAGAATATCAACGAGTTCCTGAACGGCGGCGGCACTCTTGTGCAGGGCCGTGCGTTCGTCGTTGGTCAGGCTGATCTCGATGATCTGTTCGATGCCGTTCTTGCCGAGCTTGACGGGAACGCCGACGAAGAGATTGCTGACGCCATATTCGCCTTCGAGGAAGACGGCACAGGGCAGGATCTTTTTCTTGTCCTTAAGGATCGCTTCGGTCATCTCGACCGCTCCGAGCGACGGTGCGTAGTATGCACTGCCGGTCTTGAGCAGGCCGACGATCTCGGCTCCGCCGTTGGCGGTGCGGGTGATGATCGCGTCGAGTTTATCCTTGGGGATCAATTCGGTGATCGGGATACCGGCGACCGTCGAATATCGCGGCAGCGGGACCATCGTGTCGCCGTGTCCGCCGAGCACGAAGCAGGTGACATTTTCGACCGAGACATCGAGTTCCTCAGCGACAAAGCAGCGCATACGTGCGCTGTCGAGCACGCCGGCCATTCCCATGACGCGGTTCTTCGGGAAGCCCGAGCGGCGGAATGCGACCTGTGCCATCGCGTCGAGCGGATTCGAAACGACGATGATGATCGAATTGGGCGAATATTTGGCGACCTGATCGGTGACCTGTCCGACGATGTCGGAGTTCGTTTTGAGTAGATCGTCGCGGCTCATGCCCGGTTTACGCGGCAAACCGGCAGTGATGATGACCACATCAGAGTTTGCCGTTTCCTCGTAACTATTTGCACCGACCAGCTTTACGTCAAAGCCGTCGATCGGTGCGGCCTGGGCGAGATCGAGGCATTTGCCCTGCGGCGTTCCCTCGACGATATCCACCAAAACCACGTCCGCCAATTCCTTAGCGGCGATCCAATGAGCAGCCGTCGCACCGACATTACCGGCACCGACAACCGTAACCTTATTTCTTCCTGCAGCCATTATTTTCCTCTCTTTATATAGTTATCTACTGAATACGTGTGTTATTAAAAGATATATTCTATTATTCGTCATAGGTTCCCGCAAATTCATTGAATCAATTATGAAGATCAAACAAATCCGAACTCTATTGGCGTGTATCTTGATCGCGGCAACGCTGGCCGCGAGCGGTTTTGGGCAAGCTTCGCCATCGTCTTTTTCAGGTAAACGGCTGAAGCGCATCATCGTCCGTAACGCGATGGTCGTGGACGGCAGCGGCAAGCCGGCGGCTGGGCCGCTCGATATTACGGTCGAGAATGATGTGATCACGCGAATCGCGGGTTCGCCGGCCGTGCGGCCGACCGCGGCTGCGTCGCTTCCGGACGAACTTATTATAGACGCGACGGGCAAATACGTTTTGCCCGGGCTTATCAACCTGCACGGGCACACTCAAGACGAGCGTGCCGGCAAGCCGATGCCGGTCGAGTATGTGACGAAGATGTGGCTCGCGTGCGGCATTACGACGGTGCGTGACGCCTGGGCGAACCCGAAAATTCTTGGATATCGCGATCAGATCGCGGCGGGAACGCTCGTCGGGCCGCGTTTGTTTCCGTATGGCGGTTTTCCGGCGGCGAATCTGAATACAGCGGAACAGGTGCGCGCACGAGTTCGGGATCTCAAGGCCGCAGGCTATGACGGCATCAAGCTCTACACAATGGACCGCGACCTGATGGCGGCGATGATGGACGAAGCAAAAAAGCAAGGCATGCGCGTGATGCACCACGTCGGTGTCGAAGAGACCAACGCCTGGGACGACATCAAAGGCGGGACGACCTCTATAGAGCATTGGTACGGCATCCCGGACGCTGCGATCGCGAGCGGGCGGCAAAATTTCCCTTCGACATACAATTACAACAACGAGGTCGACCGTTTCCGCTATGCCGGACGTTTATGGCGCGAGGCAGATCCGGCAAAGCTCGATAAGGTGCTCGACGCGATGGTCGCGGCAAATGTCGCTTGGGACCCGACGCTTGTCATCTACGAAGCGTCGCGGGACCTGCAGCGGGCACAGACCAATCCGGCGTTCGCCGAATATCTGCATCCTGTTTTAGAAGAATATTTCAAACCAAATCCGGACAATCACGGTTCGTATTTTATCGGCTGGTCTTCGACCGACGAGACGTTTTGGAAGGAAAACTACCGCATCTGGATGAAGGCGGTCTATGACTTCGAAATGAAAGGCGGCCTGATCGGCACCGGCGAGGACGCAGGATTTATTTATCAGATGTACGGTTTCGGCCTCATACGCGAGCTCGAACTGCATCAGGAAGCAGGCTTTCATCCATTAAAAGTAATTCAGCACGCTACATCAAATGGCGCTAAGATACTGGGCAAAGAAGACACCATCGGGCGAATTCGTGTCGGCTACAAAGCCGATCTGATCGTCGTTAACGGCAATCCGCTCGAGAATTTCAAGGTGCTTTCGCCCCTCGGCACCGAGGAGATCGTAAATGGCAAAGCCGTAAAAACCGGCGGCATCGAATGGACGATCACGAACGGCGTTCCATATCACGCACCTACGCTGGCGGCGGAGATCCGCAAAATGGTCGCCGATGCTCGGCGCACAAAATAGAAAAAGCCCGATGCGCTCTCCCCTTCGCATCGGGCTTTTTCAGGTATGGCCGACGGTTCTCGCCAACGACCAAACTTTTAATACTTTTTCAATAATCGAGCACAGGCAGCACGACCTCTTTTTTCAACTCAATCTCAAATTCCCGGTCTTTAGCTATCCGCATCTCTTTGCCCTTTCGTAAGAGCAAAACACCTGTTCCTGTTCCGGCACCGATCCCAGCGCCGATCAACGCTCCTTTGCCCGACATTGCCGCGGCACCGATCAATGCACCCGTTGCCGTTCCGCCGATCAAGCTCAGTGCGTTCAGCGTCGATGACGATTCGGTTCGGATCTTTGTGATCAGCACTCCGTCGATCTCACGCTTGGCGTCTTTCGACAACCTGAGCCATTCGAAAACGATGTCGAGCTTGCCGTTCTTTCCGCCGCTTTTTGCTCGGGAAACCGCTATCACTCGGCCCTCGATCTCGGTCCCGGCGGGCAGGATCACTGTTTCGCGATCGATCACCGACTTTGCCACGAATGCCTTAAACGTATCGTTAACGCTCGAGACCTTAGAACTAAGCTCGGTCTCGAGTTTGACCGTGATCCGCGTTCCGGCGGGCAGACGGTAGATCGAATCGACCTGGGCGTTTGCGATCACAAAATTTGCAAAGATCAAGAGCAGCAAACCTGCCGTTTTGCTTACAGCCGCGAAGACGTTCATTTAAGACCTCCATCTCCGGCGAGCGTAAACGCTGCCCACACGAAGTCGAATTGCAATGCCTGTGCCACTTACGCGGCAAAAACGGAAATGGGCAAAAGTGCCCGTTTTCCGAGTATTTTGTTTCTCAAACGACTATGATGCGGGAAATGCGAAAACGGTTTGGTGGAGCAAGTATACGAAATAGGTTGGGGGGCAGGGGCAGGGGCAGACCGGACTCTGACTGCTACTGCTACTTGCGGCCGCCGCTTTCCTACTGAAGTATCGGGTGTCCGCCGCCCTGGCTGTGGTCGGCGGTTTCGCTGTAGCGTCGGCGGTCGTTGTGATATAGCACGAGGTGCTCGCCTTCGTAACGGACGACCTCGGAGATGCGCTGGAAATCCTTAGTATGCTCGGCGATCATGAACGCACACGGATTTAGTGCGACAACAATGCCCGATGCGTAAATATAGCCGCCCTTATCGTAGATCGTTCCCGCATATTGGGCAGACGCGATCGCAATGTCGGGCGAGTAATTGTTCTCGAAGTTCTTTGTTCTGTCAGCTTTACCGATATAGATCGTGTAATCTGAGTAGTTCAAACGCTTTCGATATTTGTTCTTGCGGGCGATCACGAATAGATCGCTGAGGCCCTGGTCGATGGCATTCAGAACGGCCTTCGAAGGCTGTTTTAAGGCATAGACGTTCGCACCCATCGGCGAACGTGTCGAAATGGTAAATTTGTCCCCCGATATCCGCTCTGCTTCGTTAAAGACCGTGCGGTTCTGCCCGTCCGCGATCTGTGCGAAGCCGAAAACGAACACCGCGATAAGTCCAACAGTTGATATTAATGTTCTTGATCTCATGATTGTCACCCAACCCTTTACAAGCAACTATGATACCAAACGAAAAATGAGGAAACCGTGTTCCTCATCACATAGCAAAGATATGGTGGTACTGGGGACGGGAATCGAACCCGTACGTCCCTAAGGACACAGGATTTTAAGTCCTGGGCGTCTACCAATTCCGCCACCCCAGCACGTTTTTAGAGATTAACACGCGCGAACGTTGGTTGTCAGTCGACAGTGGTCAGTTGTTAGTTCCTGATCTAAGATCTTTTGCTTTTTCTATTCGAATTTTGCCTTTTGACTTAAGTAATCGTGTATATTGAGAGTGTCTGGTATCGACGGGGAACGTATGGATCAATTGGCTTGGATATTGTGGCTGGTGTTGGGCGTTGTGCTGATCATCGCCGAGATATTTACGCTCGGGTTCGTGTTGCTGTGGTTTGGGCTCGGAGCTCTGGGTGCGGCGGCGGCCGGATATCTCGGATTTGGTTTCGGCGTACAGTTTTTGGTCTTTGCGATCGTATCTGTCGCCCTTACGGCGATGTCAAGAACGATATTTGCCAACTATTTGCCGCACGGATCGGACGAAGTGAAATACGGCGTCGATTCTCTTCCCGGAAAGGTCGGAACCGTCACGATAGCGAGCAGCGGAGCCTTGAATGAAAGCGCGGTCAAGGTCTACGGTTCGATCTGGACGGCGTATCCGGCCGACGGCCAAACGCATCTGATCGAGGGAGAAAAGGTCGAGGTCGTGGAGGTAAAAGGTTCGTCGATCTATGTTCGACGCGTAACTAACGAACTTCCCGGCTGGCGCGAAGAATAGTCATTCCCACGAACGCCCTTTGTAATCGTCGTTGTCGTAGTCGCCATCTTTGTCGATGTCAAAATGGTCGCCTTTCTGAGCCTTTAGGTAATCGATCTCAAATTTCGACCCGCCGATCTTACCCAATGTCACTAATTGAGCTCGATTGCACTCCATTTCCTCATCGACCATTACCTTGAATGCGGCCTTTTTATCGCTCATCAGATGGGCGTCGCCAAACTTCTTGCCGGAGTCCTTGTATTTCTTGATGTGAGTCGCTTCGTGAACGAGTACGCTTGTCAGCCATTCGAGCTATGCGTCAAAGGTCTGTTTGCCGATGTCGATCGTCATTATCTGCTCGTTAAAATTTGCACCGCTGGCCGGCCAGGCACGAATGATGCCAATGTAGGTCTGGATCAGCTTCAGATCTTCAGGCGATCTGTTTTTCAGAAGCGTAAGAGCGGCCGTTATCTTGGCGATAAATGCCTTGTCTTCGATGACCTTGGCGTTGGTCTGGATCACGATCCCTTCGACCTTGAGCGGTGCCGGAGCGTTCGTTGCGGGAACGGGTCTTACCTTGACAACTGTCTGTGCCGAGAGATGAGCAACGAAGCCGAAAACAACCAACGCAACGAGAAATACAGACTTCATAAAACCTAATATCTCCTTTTCCGTGCGGTTGGATGCAGATATTAGCTGAAAGGTTCAAATTATTTCAGCGGTATCTTCGTCGTCAGCGAGGTCCTGGTCTGCGGTGTCGTGGATGCCGCCGAGGTCGATGAGTTCGAGTTTGACATCGTCGCCGACAGGCTCGGGCAGAGCGTCGCCGGTAAATTTGGCAAGGATAACGGTGATGTTGTCTTCGCCGCCGTTTTCGTTGGCTTCGCGGATGAGCTCGACGCAGGCGTTTTCGAGCGAATCAAAATTTTCGAGCACGATCTGCTGCATGCTGGCCGCACTGACCTTGTTCGAAAGCCCGTCGCTGCAGAGCAGAAAGACATCGTTCTGATGCGGAGCAACTCGAGCTGAAACCGGATATATCTCGTTTTGGGCACCGAGTGCCTGCAGGATCACGTTTTTTAGTGTATGTGTCTCGGCCTCTTCGGCAGAGATCTGATTGGCGTCGATCAGCTGTTGGACGAGCGATTGGTCCTTGGTGACCTGATAGATCTTGCCGTTCCGCACCAGATATGCACGGCTGTCGCCAACCTGTATTATGTCGGCTGCCGCGGGCGTAACTCCGAGTCCCGTAAATGTCGCGCCCATTCCCTGATATTGCGGGTCGGTACGTCCTTGATTGTGGATCAGATAATTTGCGTTGACAGTAGCGTCGTAGAGCTTGGCGATCAAATGATGGTCATACGCCTCAGGCACAAGCGTTTCGTCGATGTCCTGTCCGAGCAGGCGTTCGCTGACGGTCTCGACCGCCATCGTGCTCGCAACTTCGCCCGCGAGGGCTCCGCCCATTCCGTCCGAAACAGCCATCACCACGCCGTTATCATCGACCTCAAAACGCTGCGATTCGATGACAAATTCGTTGTCATCCTGATCGCCCGTCCAGCGTTTGCCGCCCGAAATATTCAACAAGAGGTAATTGTCCTCGTTGCCTTTTCTGACGCGGCCGATGTGCGAGGTCGCATGTGTTTCAACAATAAACATTCTTTTTCAGTTTCGAGTTCTGAGTTCTAAGTTCCGAGTTAAAAATTATCACGAATTCCAAAAACTCGGAACTCGAAACTTCGAACTCGGCGCTTACGCTAACGCTTGATCGAGATCGGCGATTATGTCCTCAACGTCTTCGATACCGACAGACACGCGAACCAGGCCGTCGGTGATACCGAGGGCGTCGCGTTTTTCGGCCGGAACAGACGCGTGCGTCATCGATGCCGGATGCGAGATCAAACTCTCAACGCCGCCCAAACTCTCGCCCAAAGTACACAACTTGACGCCTTCTAAAACTTTTTTTGCGTTAGCAAGCGAACCGGTCTCAAACGCGACCATTCCGCCGAATCCTGACTGCTGCCGCTTTGCGAGCTCATGCTGCGGATGCGAAACGAGTCCGGGATAATAGACCTTTTCGATACGCGGATGCTCCGCCAAGAAATTGGCAACGATTCGGCCGTTCTTGTCGTGGGCCTCCATACGGACTGCGAGCGTCTTAGTACCGCGCAAGACAAGGAAAGAATCGAATGGCGACAAGATCGCTCCGATCCCATTCTGTACAAAACCGATCCATTCGGCATCTTTCTCATCATTGAGAGCAACAAAACCGCCGACGCTGTCAGAGTGGCCGTTGAGATATTTGGTCGTCGAATGCACGACGATGTCGCACCCGAATTCCATCGGCCGCTGAAAATACGGCGACATGAAGGTGTTGTCGCAGACGACCTTGGCACCGTTTGCGTGGGCGAGATCGGAGACGGCTCGCAGATCCGTGACCGACATCACAGGGTTTGTCGGCGTTTCGACAAAGACCATTTTCGTGTTCGGTTTGAAAGCCCGTTCGAGATTCGAAATGTCCGTCGTGTCGGCGAGGTCGAATTCGACGCCGTAATTGACCAGGATCTTGCTGAACAGACGAAAAGTGCCGCCATAGGTGTTGTCGCCGAGGATCACGTGTTCGCCGGCTTTTACAAGCTTGAGGACCGTGTCGATCGCCGACATTCCGGAGGCGAAGGCAAAGCCGAATCTGGCACCTTCGAGAGCGGCGATGTTGCGTTCAAGTGCAGAGCGCGTCGGATTTTGCGTCCGGGCGTATTCGTAGCCGCCGGTCGGCTTTCCGAGAGCCTCTTGCTTGTATGTTGATGTTTGGTAGATCGGAACGCTGACGGCTCCGGTCACCGGATCCGGTTCGTTGCCCGCGTGGATGGCGACAGTCGAAAAACCCATAAATTTATTGCGTCCGCAACCGTTTACGAACGGCCGTCTGCAGCAGCGTCAAGCTAACAAAATGCTTAGTTTAACGAGCATTTATGGTAACTTGACGGTGTGAAAATTGCAATGATGTGCACCACAATTGGATCTACCTTATGCAACTGAATATTGCATAATATCCGGTTATACGCGTATAATTGTCTCGATCACAGGTCCGTCAAAATTAGCTGGAAGGCCTTTACGGATAATAAGTGAACCGGTTCGAATTATGGATATTAATCAGCTAGAAGTACTCGTCACGGTCGCCGGCGAAAGGAGTTTTTCGCGTGCCGCTGAGGTATTGAACCGAACGCAGCCGGCGATCAGCCAGTCTATACGGCGGCTCGAAAAGGAGATCGGTGAAACGCTGTTCGATCGTTCGTCAAAGGACGGCACGCTGACCTTTGCCGGCGAGGTCCTGCTCGATCACGCAAAGCAGATGCTAAACCTGCGGCATAATGCCGAAAACGCTCTGCGGGAGATGCGTTCCCTGCAGCAAGGCAAGGTCTCGATCAGTGCAAATGAGCATACCGTTTTCTTTCTGCTGCCGGTCATTGAGGAATTTCACGCCAAGCATCCGCTGATCAAGGTCGAGGTCCAACGCGGGGTCGCGAGCCGAATTCCCAAGCAGATCACTGCCCGCGAGGTCGAATTGGGCGTGATCTCGTTCTCGCCGAACGACGAGAGTTTACATTCCGTTCCGGTCTTCACGGACGAACTCGTACTCGTAGTTTCGCCGAAACACAGGCTCGCAGGCAGCGGGAGCGTGTCGATCAAAGATCTCGGCACGGAGGCATTCATCGCCCACAACGCGGTGTCGCCATATCGGCGTCAAGTGATCGAATCGTTTGAGAAGCACAAGACAGAGCTTCACATCGTCGTCGAATTGCCGTCGCTCGAAGCGATCAAACGCTTGGTCGAACGCGGTGTCGGTATCGCACTTGTTCCGCGATTGACGGCCCAGAGCGAGATCGCCGCCGGATCGCTGGCCGCCCTCTCGGTCAGCGAAATGAGGCTGAACCGCAAACTGAACATCGTTTACCGCCGAAATTCATCGCTGTCACACGCGGCCGAGGCTTTTTTGAAAGCGGCAAAGCAACTTGGCAAGGCGATGGCAAATTAAATCGGGTTCAGGTCAACATTTCCCTGTGTTTTGGCCGGGAATTGGGTTAGAATATTCGGAAAGTTGCAGTTCTGTTCGCAACCTTTGATTCCGTAAACAACATTTCAAAAATCGGTGGATTAAAAATGGCTGAAAATGAACTCGGTGAAGCTCTGTCACCATCTGACCGTCGGGATTCGGATCGAAAGAAGCTCATCGTCGATGTACGCTATGAGGGCGGTGACGGCACTGGCATCGCTAATACGCGGGACATCGGCGTCGGCGGGCTGTATATGACGACCGCCGCTTCGCTCGAAGTAAATACGCAGATCATGATGACCGTCAGCGTTCGTGGGCGAACGATGCGGCTCAACGGCGTTGTCGTCTATACCGATCCGGGCCACGGCGTCGGGGTCCGGTTTAGCAATTTTCTGGACGAAGACCTCAACTTTTTGAAGTACGAGTTGGAATTGGCCTAGTAGGAATAATATTTATGTTCGATCAATTTACGCTCGGTATTGAAGAAGAATTTCAGATAGTCGACCCGGAAACCCGTGAGCTCAAATCGCACGTTTCGGAGATCCTCGAAGAGGGCAAGATGCTGCTCGGTGAAAAGATCAAGCCCGAAATGATCCAATCGATGATCGAGGTCGGCACCGGCGTTTGCGCGAACATACAAGAAGCCCGCGAAGACCTCACGAAGCTGCGCTGCATCATTTCGAGCCTAGCCCGCAAAAAGAACATGGCGATCATCGCCGCTTCGACGCATCCGTTCTCTAAATGGTCCGAGCAAGAGATCTACGACGGCGACCGATACAAACTATTGGTCGACGAATTGCAGATGGTCGCCCGCAGCCTGCTGATCTTTGGATTGCACGTCCATGTCGGGATCCCTGATATGGAAAAGCGCATACAGGTGATGAATGCTGCCCGCTATTTCCTGCCGCACGTTTTGGCGCTGACCACGTCATCGCCGTTTTGGCTCGGATTTAATACCGGCCTCAAATCCTATCGCTCGGAAGTCTTCAAAAAATTCCCGCGAACAGAGATACCCGACACCTTCGAGTCGTACCAGCAATTTCAGGCCTATGTGGATCTGCTGGTCAAGATGAACTGCATTCAGAACGGTTCGAAGATCTGGTGGGACGTGCGTCCGCATCACTTGTTCCCAACGCTTGAATTCCGCATCTGCGACATTCCGACGCGTGTTGATGATACGATCGCGATCGCGGCCCTATTTCAGGCGATCGTGGCGAAATTGATGGTCCTGAATGAGGGTAATATCGGTTTCCGAATCTACCACCGCCGCCTGATCCTCGAAAATAAATGGCGTGCGATCCGCTACGGTCTCGACGGCAACTTACTCGATCTCGGCAAACAAAAAGAGGTGCCGGCAAGGGACCTGATCCGCGAACTGCTTGAGTTTGTCGATGACGTCGTCGACCCGCTCGATTCGCGCAAAGAGATCGAGCATATCCACACGATCCTCGAACGCGGCACTTCGGCTGACGAACAGTTAAGGGTCTACGAAGAGACCGGTGGTGATTTTAATGCGGTTGTCGATATGCTGATGGTAAATACTCTCGAGAATGTGCCCCAAGATTGTTTTTCCTGATAACCTGACCTCTGTGTAAGTACACCTCTGTTATTCCTCTAGATCAGAGAATGGTCTTTGATGCTCAACGTGCGTTCAACGTTGTTAAATTTGTATAGACATTGTTGTTTCGAATGTGTTATTTTGATTGATGTAGCTTGATATTCAAGCTGGATCAATGTCTAACGGCCTCGGCTGGCCGCGACGCGGAAATAACAAAATGAAACGGAACCGCACAACCTCACAATCCGGTGCTTCCATAATGGAGTTGCTGATAGTATTGGCGATCGCCGCCGTGCTTGTTACGGCATCGGTTGCCCTGTTCGGCCGGTCCACCGCAAATATCCAGCGGCAGAATGCTGCCCGCCAATTCAAAAACTACCTTGAACGTGCCCGTTTTGATTCGATCAAACGGCGTGCAAATCTGCCTGCGCAGATGGCCAATATCCAGATCGTCAACGGGAATAGGTTTTCGGTAACTCTGGACCAAAATCAAAACGGAACCCTCGATCTGCCCGCCGAGACAACATTGATCGACCTCGGTTTGAGCGGTTCGACCACCATAGCCGGCAGCAACTTTGCCTGCCCGATCACGATAAGGTTCGACCAGCGTGGACAGATCGATGTCTTTAACGGCGATGGCGTCAATATCACGCCGCTTTTCTATTTCTGCGATACGAGCTGCACCTCAACTACGGTGAGCGCTGCGAACTCGAGTATTATCTACATTTCGCCGACCGGAACTGTCGCGATGATGCGCGGCGGTGAGGTCGTTCCGACATTCGACAATCCGACTGTCACCGTAATTGCGAGCAATACTGCCGTGAATCCGCTGCTCGCGGTTTGGGATCCGCGAAGCATCTACTCATCGACGACGCCGACTCCAACGCCGACTCCGACGCCAACGCCGACTCCAACGCCGACCCCAACCCCAACCCCGACTCCGACACCAACGCCGAATCAGACACCGACACCAACGCCGACGCCTACACCGGCACCGCCGACCTGCCTTTCAGGCCAAGCCGTAACGACACCGTGTCTATGTTTACAGCCGATGTGGCAGCGGTCGAACGGCAAGTGCCGCTAACGTAAGCAGATAGAAAAGAACCCGGATGAAAACGATCATCACATACGAACACGATGACGCCGGCAAGCCCGGCATCAGCCCCGAACGCCGAAATATGTCCGGCGAAGAAGGCTTTTCGCTGATAGAGACCACTTGTGCAATGGTGATCATACTCATCGCGTTGCTTGGCGTCGCATTTTCATTTACATACGCGATCAACTACAACGCCGGCAATCAATCCAGAACGGAGTGCCTTGCCGTACTGCAGCAGGAAGTGGAGCAGATGCGGGCGGCGAAATTTACGCCAAGCGTGACCGATCCCGGCTTGACGGGCGGCGCTAAGCTGCCGCGTACCATTATTTCGTCGACGGGAAAGCGATTTCTGGTAACGGTATCGGTCGACAATGACCCGAACACGGCAGGCATCCAAAGCGACACCGATGTGCCCGTACCGACGATCAAGGAAGTAACGATCTCGGCAAAACTCGAGGCTCCGAGCCCGGGCTGGCAGATCACGGTGCCGTCGACAATAGTGCTCCGCCGAGTGAGGGCTAATTAGGTTATGAAATCAAGATCGTCAAATAAAGGCTTTTCGCTGATCGAACTGATGATCGCCATGACCATCATGCTGGTCCTGCTCGGTATCGTTTCGGTACTGCTCTCGCGGGCATTTAGCGTTCGTCAGCGTGAGAGTCAAAGGACCGATGCGTTGACTTCGGCCCAAGCCGCTCTGAATGTGATCTCCCGTGAGATCGCGAACTCCGGCTTCGGCATCCAGTCCGGCACCAATTCGAGGCTGGCAAGCAACGGTATAATCCCGGCTGATTCGAATTCATCGCGTATCCATTTCCGGGCCAATGTCAACAATTTCGGCCCGATGTCCGGCAGCGGAACTGTCCTGGCGACAGACAACGCGGGCGAGGACATCA
The DNA here is from genome assembly GCA_016713675.1 of Acidobacteriota bacterium. Lineage (NCBI taxonomy): Bacteria > Pseudomonadati > Acidobacteriota > Acidobacteriota bacterium. The sequence continues at coordinate 1,862,466 of JADJOS010000001.1, read as the reverse complement.
CCTATTTCTACGATGACGCGAACGATTCGATCGTCAGATACGACCCGAATGACTCGCCGCAAACCTCGGTCGTGGTCAACAGAATAAGTGCAATTACATTCAGATATTTCGACTACTCAGGCACAAATTCGTCGGGAGTTGAGGTCAGCACTCCGACCGAAAATACGGGCCGAGTGAGCATCAGGGTCCTGGTCCAGCTCGATCCGGTACACGGGCAGCCAAATCCGCTCGACGTGCAATTCACCTCGGAGGTAACACTGCGAAATTCGAGTTATATGCTCAATCAATATTGATCAGCGAAAAAGGGTGATATGAACGAAGTAACTATAGAAAAAACGAGATCGCGGGAAGGCGAAAAAGGTGCCGCAATGGTAATGGCACTGTTGGTCTCATTTCTTCTCTTGGCCGCAAGTGCCGGCCTGCTGCTCGAATCTGCGCTCAATACGCAAAACGTGACCGACGCTACCGCTGAACAACAGGCATACAACGCCGCCGAAAGCGGTATCCAATCGGCAGTGAACGTGCTTCGCGGAAATGTGGTGCCAAATCCGCTGCTTGACACATCAAAGGCTGCGACCGACCCGGCAAACAAGATCACATTCGTCAAGGCTCTCAAGCTGTCGTCTTCGAATACATTCGGAGACCCTGCAACGGTTTCAAGACTGTCGCGATGGTTCGATTACGATGACACATGCAGCGATCGAGTCGTTCTGGGTGGCGTTGCATGCAATCGGCAGAATGGTTACGGCTTCGCCGTCGCACTTTCAGATCCCGACAACACAGGCACACGGCTTTCGTTCTCAACGTCAGGACAGCTCTTCGATGCCGACATTGGGGATCCGACACAAAAGACGTACGGCACGGGCATGAATAAAGTGGTGGTCAAATACTATCCGAATGCCGCCGTCGATCTGGATGTCAGCGGGGCACCGGCCAGTACCAATTTCGGCAGATTTGTGCTCACGATAACGGGGACGGGAGCAACGATCCCGGCCTTCAACCGCTTTGAGATCGTTATCCGAATGACGAAACCATATGTCGTCACACGAGTGATTCGCGGCTATATCGAGACGAATTCGACCGGCACGGCAAATCCACCAAAAATTATCTTTGACGCCCAGACCTTTACGATGCAGGGCAGTACGATGACATTAGGTTTTGGCTGGGGACTGCCTGCCAATGTCGCGGTCATGGGTCCGCCTCAGCGTTACGGCTATGAAGCGACATTGAGCACGGGCGACAACGTCATAACCGGAACCGTGGAATCGCCCGAACCGACGCGGATCCTAATAAGATCAACAGGTTTTGGGCCCCGTGGTGCCGTAAAGCGGCTGGAGGCGATCGTTCAAAAGGACTTTTTCAATGGCCTGACCGCCCCGGCGACACTTACGCTTGTAGGGCCGCCGAGTACGACATCGCCGGCGACGACGTTTATGTTCAATCCGGGATCGTCGAACGTGACTGTATATTCCGGTGACGACGTCGTTTCGACCGACATCATTCCGCCGATCGGCACAACGAACAGCAGCAATCTCGACACGGTGGAGTCCTCGGTATCCGGCGAACCTCCGCATCCGTTCAATGGAACCGTTATCGGATCACCGTCGAATGTCGGCAGCGAGATGCCCGATTGGCTCTCAAATCCGACCAACCTCGACGCAACGGTTCGTTCGCTGGCGACGGTCGCTCAGTCGTCCGGCAGATTCTTTCCCAGCGGCGTCAACCCGACGTCATTCGGCAATAACCTTACGGGCCAGGGCATCACCTTTTGCGATGGGAATTGTACTTTCACAGGCAATGGCGGAGGAATAATGGTCGTGACCGGCAAGCTGACGCTCAACGGAAACTTCAGCTTTAACGGCCTGATCATCGTGACCGGGCAGGCCGGAGTTGACCGGTCCGGCGGCGGAAACGGCACTATTCAGGGAAATATCGTGATCTCCCCATATGAAGGCAGCCGAATTCAGGACGGAATAAATCCATCTTCGTCAGCTAATTTTCTTTCGCCTCAATATAATCTGTCCGGCGGCGGTAATTCGACCGTGGTGTACAATTCGCAGACAGTCGCCGGCGGCCTGGTGGCCGTCAGCAACTTTGTCCTCGGCGTCGTCGAAAAGTAAATACTTCCGGTAAAAAATGACGGCCCTGATATCGATCGCAACCGATCAGTGTCAGGGCCACCGCGATTTCTTAATAGATCGACACCGTCAGTGTAAAGGTCGTGGCGGTTTTGCAGTTGTTAAAAATATCGATCCAGTTATCGCCCCGATTGGTCGTGTAGTTTTCGCTTGTTTGCCCATTTCCGAGGACGACACAGCCATTGCGCGAGCTTATATTGGCTGACAAGGTCTGGCCCGCTTGCGCACCGAGCACATACTTTCGCTGACCTCTGCTGCCGATCGTCGAAGAAACGGTCGCCGAGGTGCGCCCGCGTGCAAAACGAATACGCGTTTGTGCCGAAGCGGTCTCAACGTACATCGTCAAGAACATCAGGGACAAAAGCGATAAGGTCAAAAGTTTTTTCATCATTTTCTCCTTTTTGTGTTTTTCTGAGATCTGAAAAATAAATCTCCCTAATTATTCATCGAAATCCTAAAAACGTAAACCGGCAAATGACAAAAGATCACCGCACCGCTCGGCGATGCTAATAGTTGACCAGAATAAAGAACGAGAGAAGTTGGGGCTCTGATTAAAGGGGAAAAGAAGGGTGACGCAGGCCTCGACATTTCTTTTGAAAACTGAGGTGCGTTCGCCTAACGTTGGATGTCTTGCGTTTGATCGTCAGAGCAGATCAGGAATCAGCTCGATGTTCGAGAGCGAGTTTCAGAAAATTCTCGAATAGGATACGGCCGTCGCGGCTTTCGTTCTGGTGTTCCCAGCGGGTCGGATTCTTTGACCAATCTTCGAAGGATTTCTCGAGGTGAAATTGTACGCAGTAGATGAGCTGATCGTCAGTTTTCCTGACCATCATTTGGTTTTTACAGAGGTATGATGTCGCGAGTAATTTGAATCCGCCGGGCACGCCGTCGACCTGGACGCCGTGGTTCTGCCAGACTCGCAGGATATCGTCCTGCGTCGTATAGTCCTGCCAGATGCCCGATCGGTCGTCGTCATTGCCCTCAAAGATCGGGTCGGTCTTGTCAACGATCTTGACGAAACGATATTGATATTCGACAACGCGGTCTGTGCGTTTATCGGCGAGTTCGCGGTCATCGAGCGTCTTGAGCTTTGCTCCAAATGAGATCGCTACCAACTGATGAGCTCCACAGATGGCGAGGATCGGGATCTTTGTCTCTTTCACAAAATCCGCAAAACTCGCAATGTGCTCGGGGTTGTAGTAATCAAAATCGGCGTAGGTGCCGCTCATGACGATCGCATCGGGGCGAAACTTCTCTGCCGCATCAGCGATCTCTGAGAGATGAACGGTCATCGTCTTGGGATTTTGACGAGACGCAGAACATTTTTGCAATATTGTTGCAGGCCATGCCCGAGACAAGGCGTTCGAATTCGAGCCGCTGCTCGGTCGACCCGTTCCAGTCCTTTCGGGCAAGATCGGACAGATCCGAATCGTAACGCAGCAGGTCGTTGACGATCAAGACCTTGGCAAAGTCGATCTTCTTCTCGATCGGCTCGTACCGGCAGAAAGTGCTCTTATTGTACGGGAACGGAAGCTTTTCAGATTCGGTTGCCTTTGCCACTGCATCAAACATAGGTCACTGAGATCGTATTCACATTGCGCCAAACGCGCGCATCACTCGATTATATCATCAATCAACGCTCCGTAAAGGCTGACGAACGCCCCGCACTTGAAATGCGGCTCGTCCGCCTGATCGAGCCGGTTGAGATTGCACAAGATCTCTTCGTCCGGATCGTCCTTTTTTTCGCACATCAAGCACATCCGCGGGACCGGAATTCCCGTCGGGTCGATCTCGTTACCATCGTCGTCGTAATACGGCATCGTCTAACTCCGACGCTGCCTCGTCGCCGTATCGAACTCCGGCATTACATCGCCAGCACCGATCGCGGCGATCTCGGTTCTCATCGCTTTGACCAGTTGATTGCGCGCCCGTTTGCGTGCTTTCTCAGACAATGTTTGCGACTTTTCCTCGGACAATAACAACGCCCGATGCCACGCGGTCTCGAGCTCATCCGCGAGCGGCGAGGTCCTGGTGATGTCGTATGGCAGTGCGAAATCCGTCGATCCGATCCTCGCAAAAATGCGCATGTAACGGGCCGCAGCCAGATCGGGGCAGGCGAATCGGCGCTTACCGACCTTAAGTTCGATTCCGAGAAGTGTGTATTGAATTTCGGCCGCGTTCTCGCGAACGGGCACGTCGATATGGACCGAACGTGTGCGTCCGGGGCGAACCTTGTTTTCGTATATAGCCGGAAGCCACTCGTCGGCAAGGCCTAGCTTGATCTCTGAAATGACGTCCATCGAGCGGTACTACTTTTCGGCCCGGACGATAACTGCAGCCGGCGACTGGGCAAATTTAGAGATCACACTGTCGCCGAAAATGCCGAAGTAAAAAACACCAAGCACAGTGATCACCAATGCCGCGGTCAGCGGTGCCGCCATCTTGGGAGTATGCCAATCGGAGGTGCGGTCCTTGAAAAACATCACAACGATCAGCCGCAGATAGTAGTAAGCAGAAAGGGCCGAGCCGAGAACGGCGACCACGACAAGGATAGTGACCATTGTGTTGCCCGCCTCAAGTGCCGGACGGAAAACGAGGACCTTGCCGATAAATCCGGCCGTCAGCGGCATGCCCAGCAATGAGAGCATGAAAAGCGAGAGCGAAAATGCAAGGACAGGCGATCGGAAACCGATACCATTGTAATCTTCGAACTCGGTCCGGCGGTCGTTCTTTTGCGAGAGAAGCGTGACGATGGCAAACGCTCCGAGGTTCGTCACGGCATACGTCAGCATGTAAAATGCAACTGCGGCAATCGCGGTATCACGCTGTTCGGTGGTCGTTGAGAGGCCTGCACCGACAAATCCGACGAGAGCATATCCTGCGTGAGCGATCGACGAATAGGCGAGCATGCGTTTGACGCTCGACTGCATGATCGCGGCTACATTACCGACGATTATGGTGAGCATCGCGAGGACCGCAACGGTCGTGATCCAGGTCGTGTGCAAATAGCCCGAGACCTGAACACCCGCGACCAACGGAAACCCGAGAACAAAAACACGCATGAAAGATGCAAAGGCAGCCGCCTTTGGCCCGGCGGCCATGAAACCGGTGATCGGCGTCGGGGCACCTTCGTACACGTCCGGCGTCCAGACATGGAAAGGGGCCATCGCGATCTTAAATCCAAATCCGATGATCATCATCGCCGCACCAATTAGAAGAAGTGCGGGAAAGTTCGGATCTGACATTTTTTGCGCGATCGCCGTCAGATTTGTCTCGCCTGTCGCACCATAAGTGAGTGCCATTCCGTATAGCAAAAATGCGGACGCGAACGAACCGAGGATGAAATACTTCATCGCCGATTCGTTGGAACGCAGATCGGCCTTACGCAATCCTGCCATTACATAGGTCGCGATCGAAAGCGTTTCGAGGCCGAGGAAGATAACAACGAGATCATTGCCGGCTGACATCATCATCATGCCGAATGTGGCGAACAGCAGCAGTGCGTGATATTCGCCGGCCGGAACGTCCTCGCGTTCGACCCAAACGGTCGATATCAGCACTGTCATCGCCGAGACAAAGAGGAACACGAACGAGAAGCTTAGCCGCAGATTGTCATGAGCGATCATGCCGCCCCACGCATTTGCCGGTGCCGCACTGCCCCATGACATTGCGAGCATGACGCCCGAGGCAACGAGGCCGAGCAATGCGATCACGCCCGAAACGGCACGCTGCTTCGGAAAATAACTGTCGTAGATCATTACGACGACGCCCGCGATAGCGACGATCATCTCAGGCAGAATGATCGTTAAATTCGCATTCGGCGGAACTAATTCTGATAGAAAAAACGTGTTCATTTTGGTCTCAATATCCCAAGCTAATGTGTCTTGTCATAGCCGGAATATATGTATCTCTTTTCGCCCGCCGTGATCGAAACCTCTAAAGTGTTCTCCCTTGGCGGTATCGGGCAATTGTATTTGTCGCTGCCGTAGGCACAATTCGGATTGTATGCAAGATTAAGATCCAGCGTGACCGTCTTGCCCCTTGGCTCCATAATGTCAATGTACCGTCCGCCGCCGTAAGTATCGGTCCGGTTCGTCGGATCCCTGAACGGCACGAAAAGCAGGTCGGCATATTCCGGAAACTTTGCGAGTGTCTCGGCGTCCGTCTGATAAACGCTCAGACGCTGCTGTTTGCCGCCGATAGCAAATGTCAAAACTCCGTATTTGACGAACTTCTTGGTCGTGCCCGACGACGTCGGCATCTGAAAATATTTCTCATCGGCCGTCCGTTCGAATACCGCAGTTACGCGAAACGCTTTGTCGAACGGATAATTGTTCAGCCCTTTGAACTTCGCAAAATCTTCCGCTTTCAACGGTGATTCGTCTTTATTGCGAAACTCCTTGTCACGCCCGTCGCGAAACGTTTTCAGATCGGTCGTGCCGTAAAACGTCTGTGCGTTTGCACCGGCAAACAGCATCAAGGCCGCAAAACAGATGGCGAACGTTCTTTTCAAATCAATGCCCCGCCTTTTCGGTCTCTACTTTCGGAGCCGCTTTCGGTTCCAGATCGGCCTTGTCGATCGTGCCGCCGCCCTGATGCATCACATTCGCTTCGATCGCCTTGACCGCACTTTCAGAGCGGCTCAGGAACGGTTTCGGGAAATACACCCATATAGACCATCAACATGATCAGCGGTATCATCAGCCCGATCTCACGCCAGCTGAGGTCCGCGAGTGACTTGTTTTTGTCATTCGTGACCTTGCCGAAAAACACACGCTGAACCATCCAAAGCAAATAAACGGCTGCAAAGATGACGCCGGTTCCCGCCGCCATGGTCGCGATGATGTTCCAGTTGACGGCGGCCGTCACTCCGAGAACGGTCGATTTGAACATTCCGACCATGATCAGAAATTCGCCGACGAATCCATTGAGGAACGGAAGGCCGATCGAAGCCATCGTCGTGATAACGAAAATGGTCGCGTAGATCGGCATCACATTCGAAATCCCGCCGAACTGCGTGATCTCCCGCGTATGACGGCGTTCGTAGATAAATCCGACGAGCAGGAACAACGCACCGGTCGTAACGCCGTGGGCCAGCATCGTGAACAGGGCACCCTGCATTCCGGCCTCAGTGAACGAGAACATCCCCAAGATCACGAAGCCCATGTGGGCGACCGACGAATACGCAACGAGGCGTTTTACATCGGGCTGGACCATCGCGACGAGAGCTCCGTAGATAATGCCGACGATCGCGAGCGTGATAAACAGCCACGCCCATTCGCGGCTCTGGTCAGGGAACAAGGCGAAATTAAACCGCATCAATCCGTACGTTCCCATTTTGAGCAGCACTGCGGCAAGTATCACCGAACCGGCCGTCGGGGCCTCGGTGTGTGCGTCAGGCAGCCATGTGTGGAACGGGAACAGCGGCACCTTGATCGCAAACGCCAGGGCGAACGCCATGAACAGCAGCGTTCCTGTTCCGGCCATTGCTCCGCTGAAACTCATCGTGCCGATCTTGAACGCGTTTTGTATCGCCACCAGATCGAAAGTTCCGGCAAAGCCCGTCTGATCGGCGTAGATGAAGTACAGCGAGATGATCGCGACCAGCATCAGCAAACTGCCGAGTGCGGTAAAGATAAAGAATTTGACCGCTGCGTAGATGCGGTTCTCGCCGCCCCAAATGCCGATGAGGAAAAACATCGGAATGAGCGAAGCTTCGAAAAACAGATAGAAAACAAGCAGATCCAAGGACACAAAGACGCCGATCATCGCCGATTCGAGCAGCAGCAGAAAGATGTAAAACGCCGTTACGCGCTTCTCGACCGCATTCCATGTCGAGATCACGGCGATCGGCATGATGAACGTCGTCAAGATCAGCAGCCAAAAGCTCAGCCCGTCAACGCCGACGTGGAAATTGGGGCTTATCGCACTGATCCACGGCACGTTCTTTTCGAACATATAGCTGCCCGAGGCCGCGGCCGGTTTTGCGAACATCAGCAGCGAAACCGCAAAATTTACCAGCGTAAAACCAAGCGTCAGCCATTTGATCTGGCCTTCCTGCTTCCAAAACATCTGGTGCGCGAGCGTCAGCACCGCACCGAATACCGGCAGCAAGATCAGGATCGCTAACAAATTTTCGTATAAAAAGTTCATATCTAATGTTCAGAGTGCAAGCACTAGCTTGTTTTGTCGTAGCGTCGAGACAAGCTAAAGCTTGCACTCTGAACCTTTTAACTAACCAATTTCAAACCGTAATAGATAAAATACCCAACGACGATCAACGCTCCGACGACGATAACGGCCGCATAGCTGCGGACGTAGCCGACCTGAAGACCACGTACGACGTTACCGGCTTCCATTACAAAACCGCCGATCCCGTTGACGATGCCATCAATAAAGCCGAGGTCAAACCCTTTCCACAATCCCTCGCGGGACAATTTCGTGATCGGATCGACAATATAGCCGTTGTAAAGTTCGTCGAGCCGCCATTTTTGTTCGAGTATCTTCGGCATCTTGCGAAGCGGGTTGCTGCGGAACGCAAACCAGCCGATCGCGATACCAATGACCGCCATCACGACCGAAAGCCCGGCGAGCAGTCCTTTCTTTTGCCCACCGCAGGCTCGTGGGCCTTTGCATTTTCCTTTGCGGCGATCGCCGTTTCCATTTTGTTTTCGGCGACGACCGGTTCGAGCACATGTTCGAACGCGTTCGCTTCCTTGATACCGACCAGCGAACTCATCGCGTACGGCACGCCGACCAAACCTCCGACCGTCGACAGGAACGCCAGTATGATCAGCGGCACGGTCATCACCCACGGCGATTCGTGCGGCTTGAAACCGGCGGGCAGGGCATGGTGATGCTCGTCGTCGTCATCGTGATCATCGTGGGCGTCATCGTGCCATCGTCGTGGATGGCGGCGGCATGGTCGTGAGCTTCTTCCGGCAGAACGTCGTGAAAACGCTCTTTGCCCCAGAATGTCATGACCATCATTCGGGTCATATAGACCGCGGTCAGGACCGCCGTGAATCGCGCGATGCCCCACAGGGATCTCTTCGCCCGGGAATACACCCGCCGGGAAATACCTATCGGCCGCAAATGTCTTATAAAGGATCTCGTCCTTCGAGAAAAAGCCTGCCCAGATCGGAATTCCGCAGATCGCCAGCCAGCCCATCGCCATCGTGATGAACGTAATAGGCATGTGCTTTTTCAGGTTGCCCATCTTTCGCATGTCCTGCTCGTGGTGCATCCCGTGAATGACCGAACCGGATCCGAGAAACAAAGCAGAGCTTTGAAGAACGCGTGCGTCATCACGTGAAAGATCGCCGCGATAAACGCTCCGACGCCGCACGCGAGGAACATGTATCCAAGCTGCGAAACGGTCGAATAGGCGAGCACCTTCTTAATATCGTTCTGCGCGATCGCGATCGTGGCCGCAAATATCGCGGTCGCCGCACCGATTATCGCAACGATCCACATCGCGGTCGGGGACATTTGATAGATCGCGTTGGAACGGACGACCAGATAAACACCGGCCGTGACCATCGTCGCCGCGTGGATAAGTGCCGAAACCGGCGTCGGGCCGGCCATCGCGTCCGGCAGCCAAGTGAGCAGCGGTATTTGTGCTGATTTGCCGGTCGCACCGATAAACAGCAGCACGCCGACCGAGGTCAGTCCGCCGGCGAAGATCGCTCCCCATGTGAACGGATCGGCCGACATATTTTCACGACGAACGTGAAGACGCTCTTAACCTGTTCGCCGTCAACCACCTTGTCAAAGAACGAGATCGAACCGGTCATCGTGAAGATCAGGAAAACTCCCATCAGCACGCCCCAGTCGCCGATCCGGTTCATGACGAACGCTTTTTTCGCCGCCTTTCGGGCTTCGTCTTTCTTGAGTAAAAGCCAATGAGCAGGTATGAGCAAAGGCCGACGCCTTCCCATCCGACAAACATCAGCAGAAAATTATCTGCCAAACGAGCGTCAGCATCGAGAACATGAACAGGTTGAGATAAGCGAAAAAGCGGTAAAATCCTTTGTCGCCCTTCATATAACCGGTCGCAAAAATATGGATCAGCAGACCCGACGAACGTAATAAAGCAGGCGTAAATGCCGGTCAGACGGTCCATTCCGAGCCCAAAATCCGCACGGAAATCCGCCGACCTGTATCCAGGTCCACAGATGGTCGAGGATCGGTTTGCCCTCAGGATGACAACGCTCCGGCATGCAGCGCCAAAGCCGAACGCGATGTGAAACGCCACGATCATCGAAACGACGATCGTCCCGCACCCGACCACGCTGCTGAACAATTCGTTCTTCAGCCGCCCGCCGATCAGCCAATTGATCATGGCACCGGCCAGCGGGGCAAAAATATTAGACTTAGGTTATTTTCAACCATTATCTCCTTCGTTTCGGGTCCTGCGAACAGGAACCATGTTAATTCTTCATCAAACTCGCGTCATCGACATCTACCGAGCGGCTGTTGCGGAAGAACGCGATGACTGATACCGCGGCCACGGCGGCGACGGCCATTACCATAAATACAAAAAGCTGCCCGGTCGTATCGGCGTAATATCGCGAGAACGCGACAAACGTCAGATTGACCGCGTTGAGCATCAACTCAATACACATGAACATCCCGATCGCGTTGCGTTTGAAAATAACGCCGACGCTGCCGATCGTGAACAATATTCCTGATAACGCCAGATAACTGGCTAAGCGCGGTTCCATTTCTTAGTTAATCCAAAGTCCAAATCCAAAAACCTTACTATTGTGCGTCGTGGTGTCGTTCCGACTCGCGGTCGACCACGAGTTCGAGCTGCGGCTGTGCCAAACGCCTTGCCAAAATTACCGATCCGATCACCGCCATCATCAGCAATATGCCGACGATCTCGACCGGCAGCAGATATTCGCTGTACATCGCATGGCCGATGTCCATTGTCTTTCCGGCCGTCGTGTTCGGATCGACCAGGTGATTCGGGGCCTGCATTACAGCGTAAAAGATGAAAAACGTCTGTGCCAGCAATAGCACGCCGAGTCCGCCGCCCAGTGCGTACAGGTATCGCAGACGGTTGAGCGGTTTGTCGTCGTCCAGGTTCAAAAGCATAATCACGAAAACGACCAAAACCATAATCGCGCCGGCATAAATCAAAATCTGCACGGCGGCGATAAACGGCGCGGCAAGCGTTACATAAATACACGACAGCGAAATAAACACGCCAACCAACGAGATCGCGCTGTAAAGCGGATTTTTGTGATAGACCATCGAGATCGCACTAGCGATCGCAAGGCCGGCAAATAAGAAAAATAAAACAGTTCCAACCATAAGAACCTTTTTCAACGCAGAGGCCAGAGGACACAGAGAAAACTTCGAAAAGCAACGGATGCTTACCCTGCGTCCATCTGCGATCTGCGTTAATACCAACGATTCAAAAAAACACCACCACGATCGTCAGGATCACATTTGCGATCGCGACGGGCAGTAGAAACTTCCAGCCGAAATTCATCAGCTGGTCAAAACGAAAACTCGGCAACGTTCCGCGGATCCAGATGTATAGGAACAAAAATGCACAGATCTTGCCGATAAATCCGAAGTGGCTGATGAGGGCGTAGCACCGTTCCCAACCGAGCCAAGCTTCGAGTCTTGCGTCGCAGCCAGCCGAGGCCCGGAATGTACCAACCGCCCAGGAACAGCACCGTACACATCATCGAGACCGTGAACATATTCACGTATTCAGCCATGAAGAACAGTGCAAATTTGAGTGCCGAATATTCAGTATGAAATCCCGCTACGAGCTCTGTTTCTGCCTCAGGCAGATCGAACGGCACTCGGTTGGTCTCGGCAAATGCTGCGATCAGGAATACAAAAAATCCGATGATCTGCGGAATGATGTACCATTTGAACGGCGAATTGATCTGCCCGTTGATGATGCCGTTGAGGTCCAGCGATCCGGCCAGCATCACGACACCGATGACCGAGGCTCCCATTGCGAGTTCGTACGAGATCATCTGGGCCGACGAACGAAGGCCGCCCATCAGGCTGTATTTGCTGTTCGAAGACCAACCCGCGAGGGCGATACCGTAAACGCCGACTGACGTGATCCCGAGTACAAACAGAACACCTACGTCGATCCGGGCGATCGTGAGCGGCATATTCATCGCCTGTGGCACGAGCCAATTTATCGCATCGACCAGCGAACTGCCGACAGCCGGTATCCAACTGACTGCAGAGATCAGATAAGGCGAGACCCATGTCAGCGGATCCTTGATCCTCGGCCCGAACGGATACACAACGATCGGCATCAACGCACATGTCAATGCGACCAACGGTGCGAGAAAATAGACGAATTTCGTCGATTTATCCGGAACGAGGTCTTCCTTAAAGATAAATTTGAGCAGATCGGCGAACGGCTGCAAAACGCCCCACGGGCCGACACGATTGGGCCCGATGCGGCCCTGGATCCAGCCCAGGACCTTTCGTTCGGCAAGCACAGTATAGGCAACGATCATCAACACCATCTGGAATCCGATCAGGATCCCAACGGTGATAACGATGAAAGGAAATGCCGTTTTTAGAACCTCTTCCATAAAAACTATCTATTTGGCCGGAGCGCTCCGGTCCGACGCTCCAACGCGGCCGCCACACTATCTTCACGCGGCATTCCGTCAAGACCAAACTGAGCCAAGCGGCGAAACCAGCAGATTTGCCGGCTTCGGATTGCCGTTGCGAGCAGGTGAAACTGCTGCGTCTTGCTCGTCATCGTTGTCAAACGATGCAATTTATGCCCGAACTTCGGACGTCTGTGATTTTTTTCCGCCGCATCGCCCATCGCCTCGACCTTGCCTTTCAAGGCCTGATCTGAGCCGAAACATCGCCGCCTGAGGTCGCGTATTTCGCCTGAACCGGTTCCGATTCGTCTTTCAATGCCGGATAACGCAGGCCTTCGTACGCCGGCATCGCATCGCGAGGTTTCGGAAAACCGCCGATGCTGACCAATCAGGTGCGATTTCAGCGCCCATTTCGCGGGCGATCATTGCCGTGATCATCCAATCTGGTTTCGACTGATGAACCGGCTCGATCGCCTTGCGAACACGCTGCACATTGCCCGCATTGTTCGTAAACGTACCGTCAACCTCAGCAAAACTCGCCGCCGGAAAGACCACATCTGCGTGATCGGTCGTCTCGGTCTGGAATAGTTCCTGAACGACAACAAAGTCCTTGCCGCCAGAACGCTCGCGTCCTGCAAACTGCCGCCGATAAGCAATGCTTTTGAGCTTTTAACGACCTCGTCGACCGATTTGCGTCCCGGCGTCATGTCGTTTGCACCGACCGAGTTGTTATATCTCGGCAGCGGATGCAAGCGTCACGCGGCGATCGTCCGCCGCAAGTCCTGCCGCCGAGGCCGCGATCGCGGCCTGAGCCTCAGCCGAAAGTTCGCCGCCGAACATAATGATCATTCGCCCGTCGGTTCGTTGATCGTCTTTCCGGCCGGCTCGATCTCGTCGCGTCGATGCCCAGTTTGCCGGCGCCGTTTGACCTGCTTCCGCCATCCGCAAGAGCCAATGCAAAAGCATCGACTGAGCCTGCGTTTGCATGAACAAACTGAGTCGCACGCCGCGAAAGATTGATCGGAGTGTCGTTGACGCAGATGAACTTCGCACCGCCGTTTCGCACGGCCTGTCGTATCTGTTTCGCCGTGTAGGTCTGTTCCTCTTCGGGCTCGCCGCCGATCAGGACGATCGTTTTGGCAAACCGAATTTCTTTGTGCGTGCAGAGCGGGACGCTCAGATTATCAAATACCGGAGCGAGATCGGAACGTCCGAGACCGCGATATTGCCGCTGCCGGCCGCTTCGTTCGCAAAACGGTTGAGCGTGAAGATCGCTTCGTTCGTCAGCCTCGGGCTGGCGATAACGCCGACGTTCTTGCCGTGCTCCTTTAACTTGTCAGCCGCAAATTTGATCGCCGCGTCCCAAGTCGCCGGAATTAGCTTTCCGCCTTTCGAATAGCGGATCATCGGCGTTTTTGATGCGGTCGTCGTGGTTGACGAATTCGTGGGCAAATCGTGCCTTGACATCGAGAAATTCGCCGTTCAGACCGTTCACATAACGGTCGCGGGCGACGACGCGGTGAACCTTGCCTGCTCGCGAACCGATCGAAAGCTGCATTCCGTCCGAGCCGTAAACGTCAGTCGTAACGGTCTGTTCGAGTTCCCAAGGCCGCGTTTCGTGGCGATAAACACCGTCGAGCAAAGTTCCGGTCGGGCAAACCTCGATGCAATTGCCGCACTGCGAACAATTTAGCCAGCCGCCATACGTGCCAATTACAGTATTGACGCCGCGATTGCCGGCCTCGATGGCGTCCTCGCCCATCCACTCGTCACAGACTCGCGTGCAGCGTTTGCAAAGGATGCATCGCTGCGGGTCGTTGGCGACGATCGGCGAAAGATATTTTTCGGGTTCGCGGTTCTTTTTCTCGTAAAACGCTCTTCGACATCGCCCCAGTCGAAGATGACTTCCTGCAGTTCGCATTCGCCGCCGCGGTCGCAAACCGGGCAATCGAGCGGATGATTGGTCAGCAAGAATTCGCCCATCGCACGCTGGGCCTTTTCGACCTCTTCGGACTCGGTGGTGACGACCATGCCGTCGGTACATTTGATCGTGCACGAGGTCTGCAGCTTCGGCATTTTGTCGATGCGAACCAGGCACATCTGGCACGAGGCCTGGACCTCAAGGTCCTGGTAATAGCAAAACGAAGGAATCCCAAACCCCTTGTCGCGGCAAACGTCGATCAGCCGAGCACCGGCGTCGACGTCAAATTCCTGCTCGTTAATTGTTACTTTTATCTGTTCTGACATTAATTCTTTCGCGTATATCGCTCGGTCGCTTTTGTCGCCCTCGGCCCATGCGCCCCCGGGCCCGCCCCGCCGCCGGGACAGCGCTGACCTAGCGGCGTTTTTTGTCAAATTCAACCTTTTTGCTTTTTCGCCGTTTTCGCTGGCTTTTCTTCGGCCGGTTTTACCGATTTCCCTTTTCGTTTCGGTCGCGACTTGCCAAAGCTGCCGGCAAATATCTTGCCTCGTCTTGATCGTTTATCACCTTTTCCCATTTTCGACTCCTTACCATCGGCGTTATTGCGGCCTTTACTTAGTCATTAAAAAGCCCGATGAGATAAGTCTGCACATCGGTGTTGGCTCCGAGCTTATTGTGCTCTTCGCAAATGAATTTCTTCGCTTCCGGATTCAATATCGACGGCACTTTTGCGATCTTTCGACTGCGTGTCGGACTCGAGCGATCTGGTCGTCACGACTACCGTCGCCCGGCGACAACATTACGGTCTTTAATTCGTCCGAAGTCACCTTTTCGCCGCCAT
This sequence comes from Acidobacteriota bacterium, assembly GCA_016713675.1. Taxonomy (NCBI): domain Bacteria; kingdom Pseudomonadati; phylum Acidobacteriota; species Acidobacteriota bacterium. Next base: position 1,846,962 of record JADJOS010000001.1, on the reverse strand, counting down.
TCTTAGTAAATCCGTCGGCTTGAAGAGCGTTTTCCATTTTGCCGACTTGGGATCACGGTATACCAAAACCGTGTCGAGCGTCGGCGTGCAGTCCGCACCGAGGATCTCGAATTTTAGTGCTCCATTCGCAGTGCCCGCCGATAGGGCTTCGTGCAAATGTTTCGCCCGTTTTAGCATGCCTGTAAAAATGCAGTTGCACTCCGCCGTTCGGCCCATTGAACTGGGTGGGAACGCCCTTGTCGTCGATCGCATTCCATCCGTATTTCGTCCAGACCTTCGGATCGTAAAGATCGATATTGAGCGGTTCGAGATTTTCGTCGACAGCCTGGAATGTGCCCGGAGCCGGCAAAAGCTGGTAGCTCGACGGGATGGTAAAAACGTCATAATCTCGAGAGATTCTGACGAACGGCAGGTTGATGTTGAGTCCGCCAATCGACGAACCGCTTATCAACGCCCATAGCGATATTGCCGAACCCTCGCTCGGCGTGCCCATCAACACAACACGGTTGAAATGCTTCGCACCGGCCCATGTCGGAACTGCTTTTTTGGTTCCCGGTAGGAAGATCGGCGTCACCGTACATCGCCGCATAGCGGGCTATGATGCCGCCCATCGAATGGCCGATAACATTAAATTTCAAGTTCGGGCTGCTTGATCTTTGCCTTTAGATCGACGATCTTCCGTATCAAGAGCCTTGCGTTCTCGACATTGTCGAGCCGCCAATCGTACGGAAAAACGTAGATAGATTTTTCGCCGCCTTTGGCGGTCGGCGTATCCCAAAATTCCTCGTGGTAGCCCTGGAATTCTTGAACGCATCGACCAAACTGCCGTAAACATCGACCGAGGCAAGATCCCAAACTTTACGCTCCGCAGAATGTCTCCCGGTACAAGATCGTCGCGGTTGCGGCCAAAATTTGACGAGATCGGCAATCGCAGATCATCGTCCTTAGATCTCGGGGCCTTGAACCATACGACCTCGCCCGATCTTTTGATTTACGAGTTCCGGAACCCGTTAGACCCGGAATGATGATGACCGGCGTTTTGCCGTTACCCTGAGGCAGGGAGTCGGCGTTTGCGATGCAACCGGAAAAATACGAGCGAGAGCATCACGCCAAAATGGCATGTGTCCCGAGTGTTCGCATTTTTTGAGAAGTTCATTAAATATTGGCTGTCACACCATTAGATGCGGTCTTATCGCCCAGCCATTTTTTAAAATCGTCCGGAAACTGTTTGATCGCACTCTGTATCGGCCATGCCGCCGCGTCGCCAGCGGGCAGAACGATTTACCCTCGATGTTGTCGCAGATATCGAGCATCAACTGGGCGTCCTCAGGCCTTCCGCCGCCATCTGCGATCCGGTTAAATATCTTGACCAGCCAGTCCGTGCCTTCGCGGCAAGGCGTACACCATCCGCAGGATTCGTGTTTGTAGAATTCGGTGAGATTCTTGGTCGATTCGATCACGTCGACGGTCTCGTCCATCACGATAAATCCGCCCGAGCCGACCGACGAGCCCGCCGCGACGAGCCCTTCGTAATCCATCAGCACATTTTTGCCCACGATCTGCCCTGCATTCATGATGTAAACGCTCGAACCGCCGGGAATGCAGGCCTTGAGCTTTTTGCCGCCGCGGATCCCGCCGCAGTCTTCCATGATGAACTTTTCCATGTCGGCATAGCCCATCGGCAGCTCGTAAACGCCCGGTTTGTTGACGTGTCCGCTGATCGACCAAAGCTTTGTGCCGCCCGATTTTTCGGTGCCGAGTTTCTGCCAAGCCTCGCCGCCCATATTTATGATCTGCGGCACGGCGGTCAGTGTTTCGACATTATTGACGACCGTCGGCGAGGCATAAACGCCCTCGACCGCAGGAAAGGCGGTTTCAGACGCGGATGTCCGCGAGAGCCTTCGAGCGAACTCAGAAGAGCGGTCTCTTCGCCGCAAATGTAAGCTCCGGCACCGGTGTGGGTGTGGATATCCATATCCAAACCCGAACCGAGAATGTTTTTGCCAAGCAAGCCGGCTTCGCGTGCCTCGGCGATCGCGACGTCCATCACGTCGATCAGATATTTGTATTCGCCGCGTGTGTAAATAAAACCGGTCGTCGATCCCAACGCCCAACCGGCGATGATCATACCTTCGAGCAAGGCGTGCGGGTCGCGTTCCATTAGGTAGCGGTCTTTGAACGTTCCGGGCTCTGATTCGTCGGCGTTGCAGACAACATATTTCGTTTTCGGCGAATCTTTCGGCACGAACGACCACTTCATCCCGGTCGGAAAACCCGCACCGCCGCGTCCGCGAAGAGCACTCTTTTTGACCTCGTCGATCACATCGCCCGGTGCCATCTTGAGCGCCTTCTCAAGCGCCTTGTAACCGCCATGATCGCGATAGACCTTCAGCGTATGCCCGTCTTTGACGTGCATCAGCTTGAGTTGAAGCGGCTCGCAGCCTATTGCTTTGATCTCCATACTATTTGCACGCCTCCAAGATCTTGTCTACCTTCTCAGTCGTCAGATCTTCGTGATAATCAAACCCGATCTGCATCATCGGTGCGGGGCCGCAGCTACCCAAACACTCGACCATCGTGACTGTGTATTTGCCGTCTTCGGTCGTTTCGCCGGGATGAATGCCGAGTTTTGAGCAGATATGATCCGTGATCTCGGGTTCGCCCATGATCTTGCACGACAGCGTCTTGCAGATCTGGATGTGATGCCGCCCGACCGGACGCATATTGAACATCGAGTAAAACGTCGCGGTTTCCCACACATCCGTCACCTCAAGGTTCAAAACTTCGCAAGAAAATTAACGCCCGGATTATCCACCCATCCGCGTTCGCGTTGGATTACGAACAATAGCCGTATCAAAGCCGAACGGCTCCGCTCGGCCGGATATTTCGCAACGTGCATCTTCATCTCCTCAACGACCGCAGCCGAAAACTCAGCCACTTCGTCCGAGACGAGGATCTTATCTGTATAACTTGTTGGTGTTGCTGCTGCCATGATTTACCCTATCTATTTCACCCAACACAATATCCAAACTACCAATGATCGCCACAACGTCAGCGACCATCTCGCCCTCGCTCATCACGGGCAGAGCGGCAAGGTTAACGAAGCTGGGGCCGCGGAAATGGACACGTTCGGGTTTGGGGCCGCCGTTCGATTTCATGTAAACGCCGAGCTCGCCTTTTGAGGCTTCGATGGCGTGGTAGACCTCGCCTTCGGGGACGTTGAAACCCTCTGCGACGATCAGGAAATGGTGGATCAGCGAATCCATATGCTTTCGCATATCGTCGCGATCGGGCAGCACGATCTTTGGGCTGTCGGCTTTGATCGGTCCCGGTTTCAGGCGGTCTAGAGCCTGGCGGACGATCTTGTACGACTCGAGACATTCACGCATTCTGACCTTGAACCGTGCCCAGACGTCGCCGTCCTGTTCGACCGGAATATCGAAATCGTATGTCTCGTAACCTGTGTACGGATTATGCCGTCTGAGGTCGAGTTCGACACCGCTGCTCGCAGGCACGGACCTGTCAAGGCCCCAGTTGATCGCTTCGTCGCGTTCGATGACGCCGATGCCCTTGGTGCGGCTCATCCAGATCGTGTTGCCAGTGACGAGGGTGTCAAACGTGTCCATCGCCGCCGGAAAATCAGCGAGAAACTGTCGACAACGGCTCTCAAAACCCGCGGGCAAGTCCATCATCAGGCCGCCGATGCGGAAATAGCTCGGCGTCATTCGACCGCCGGATGCTGCCTCGATCAGGTTTAGGATCTTCTCGCGTTGGCGGAAACAGTAAAAGAAGACCGACATGGCACCGATATCGAGACAGTGCGTTCCAAGCCAGACCATGTGCGAAGCGATACGCTGAAGTTCGCACATCAGCACGCGGATGACCTGAGCACGTTCGGGAATTTCCAGATCGAGCAGTTTTTCCGCCGCCATCACATAAGCGAGGTTGTTTCCGAGCGGATTGAGATAATCCATCCGGTCAGTGATAACGATACCCTGCTGGTATTTCTTGTATTCGAAGAGCTTCTCCATTCCCGTATGGAGATATCCGATGTCGGGGATGCAGCCGACGACAAGTTCGCCGTCGAGTTTGAGATCGAGACGCAGGACGCCGTGGGTCGAAGGATGCTGCGGCCCCATCGACAGTGTCATCTCTGACTCGAGCGGCCGGTCGAGAACATCAAATTGTTGGAGATCTTGTACCGTAGTACTCATAACTATTTGGATTTTGGATTTACGATTTTGGATCAGCTGAAAGCCATAAAGCAATCAAAAAATCCGAAATCTAAAATCCAAAATCAGTTTAGGCTGTAAGGCTCATAGCCTCGCAGCGGATAATCTTTCTCAGTGATGCCCGTCAAAATCCGAAGGCAGCAAGATGCGCCGCAGGTCCGGATGGCCGTCAAACTTGATGCCGACGAGATCGTATGTTTCGCGTTCGTGCCAATTTGCCGTCTTCCACAGCCCGGAGACCGTCGGCAGGTTCGGCTCGTCCTCCGAGCAGCACCTTCAAACGCAGGCGGCTGTAATGGATCGTCGAGAACAGATGATACTTGACCTCGAACCGAGGGGCTTCCTCGGGACCGCGATCGGCCCCGCAGAGGTCGGCGAGCATGTCAAAATCATGCTCGCGTTTCAAGAAAGCGCAAACATCGACGACCGACCCACGTGGTACCGTAACGAGTCACCTCACCGTGCCGTTCGACCACGGACACTACCCAAGCAGCGTCCTTTGCCTTTATCTTTTCCACGTATTCGTGGGTTTCTCAGTCATAAATCCTGCTGCGACGATCTGCGCCGTTCGTGCTTCGATGGCACTGAATACGGCCGCGATGTTTCGCCCGATGCGACCTCGGCTTCCATTTCGCGTTCGAGTGCAGTGCCTTCTGTCACCGGCAGTGTTCCGGGACCATCGAGCGCGCGATTCCAGCTCATATGTGTCGCGGCGGTCCTTGACCGACTCTTTCATGATCTTGTCCTGCAGCATCGCGGTCGCGTGAACCAGCATTTCGGGACGCGGCGGGCATCCGGGATATAAATATCGACCGGGACGATCTTGTCGACGCCTGGACGATCGCATAGTTATCAAAAACACCGCCCGATGTCGCACAGGCACCCATCAGAAATGACCCATTTGGGTTCCGGGCATCTGATCGTAGATCCGGCGAAGTACCGGGCCATCTTTCGCGAAAACGCGCCGATACGATCGTGCAATCTGCCTGACGCGGGCTGGCACGAAATGTCTCTGCCCCAAAACGCGAAATATCCTACCGCGACGATGCCGTTCCATCATTTCGATCGCGCAGCAAGCGAGCCCGGAACGTTGCTGGCCAAATGCCTTTCTTTCCGTGCCCAGTTGATAACGGCGTCAAGTTTGACGGTGACGACGTCCGGCAGCGATTCGAATAGATTATTTTCTAAACCCATAAAACTAGTTTCTTGAGTGTTTTGAGTTTGTCGAGTTCCTTGAGATCAGAAGGTTTAACTTGCCTCAATGAACTCAAAACACTCTGCCGACTCAATAAACTTTCGCTATGCGGCAAGCTTAATGCCCGATTCAGCGTCGTCGCGGCGGCGTTTTGCGTTACGCTTCGCCTCTTCGCGTGCTTCGGCTCGAGCCTGCATTCCCCAATCGAAAACGCCTTTCTTCCAAACGTAGATATATCCGACGACCAGCGTCGAGATAAAAGACCAGGATCTCAATAAATGCGATAGTGCCGTACAAAATTCCGGACGCCTTTTCGTCCGCCATCAGGCTCTTGAAAGCAACAGCAAACGGGATCATGAACAGGACTTCGATGTCGAACAGCAAAAATATGACCGCGACTACATAAAACTATATCGAGAACTTGTCCCGGGCGTTCCCGACGGGATCTTTGCCGCATTCGTACGGCATCAGCTTGGTAGCGGTTCTCTTGCGCGGACCGATCGTCTGCGTGACGAGCAGCTGGCTCACACCAAATCCGGCGACCAAAAACATGATCGCAATAGGGAACGTAATCGGAAACGTTGTATTCAGACATCTCGACCTTAATTACTGACTAAATTGACCGAAAAAATGTTTCAAATATGGCGGCCACGACTGCTTAGATTAAGGAATTTTGGCACAATCTAAATCGTAATTTAACACTGTATTAGTGTCAAGGCGGTTGACCAAGCGACGATTCGCGAAATGCCCGTATTTATTCGTTGACCGTGATCAAAACGGTGTGTTAATTTTTATATGGCGGCGTGTGCCGCAAATCCGCCGCTTTTCCTCGCATTAATGGGTAAAATTAGCATTGTGATCTCTGGTTTTAATACAGATATAGAATTTGACGGTATCGTGTACCACGTTCAAACCGAAGACAAAGGATTGTCATCGAAATTGATCGTGTCGCTGATCTATGACCGCGGCACGATCCTGGCGAGCAAACGCGTTAGCTACGAGGATCTCGCAGAGGGCAATTTTGACGAAACTGCTATCACCGACCGACTCAACCGCCAGCACAAGTTGATCTGTGCCGCCGTAAAAGCCGGCCGCATCGAGGATCTGAAATCGATGTCGCGCAAAGCTGTTCCGGCGGCCGCGGCCGCATCGCCAAATGTGCCCGCAATTCCGATCGCTCCGGTGTCGATCGACAAGCCTGAGTCCGAACACATCGCCGCATACACGCCTCCGGATCCTGTCGACGTCTTTCCCGCACCGAGCAGCCGCCAGATTCGACACCGGCGTTCGTTCCGCCGGAGATCGTCCGGAGATCTTTAATGAACCGATTCTCACGGCCGAAGATTTCTTTGCCGACGCTCCGTTGTTCGAAGACGTACAGATCCATCGAGGATGGCGTAATCGAGATCGACGCTGCTGCCGTCGAGGTGGTCAGCGAACTCTCTGGCGTCGAGCGTCCGACCAACGACAAACTGAGTATCGAGCTTCTGGGAGATTCAAAATTCGCCGGCGGCGACCGCCGGAAACCGTCAACATCATGCTCTGCCGCGGAACCGCCCGCCGTGTCATCGGCGGTGCCCAGATAATGATCAAGGTGCTCGGTTCCAGTTTCCGTCCCGTTATATTTCACGCCAAACTGACAACAACGGCCTCGCCAGCGTCCACCTCCAACTGCCGCATTTCCGGCCGGCCGTGCGGCATTGCTGATCCGCGCCATGTCTGACGGCGAAGAGATCGAGCTAAGACGCGTCGTCACGCCGGGCTGAAATCGATTAGATCCGAAAACTGGAGCCAAACACACGGTCGACTTCAAAATTTCAAATCTGATATCTCCAGATTTGTATTCGAGTCCGCCAAAGCGGAAAATCTCCGTAATGACCTCGATCAGCATCAAACTCAACGGCGAAACGAAAACCATTTCCGACACGCCCACGCTCGACCTGCTCCTCGAACATTTCTCACTGCCTAAACAACGCGTTGCGATCGGGTTGAACGGTACAATGTCGTCCGCCGCATCGATTGGGCTCAAACGCTTTGGTCCGCGACGGTGACCGCATCGAGGTCGTCCACTTTGTCGGCGGAGGATAAGAAGTAGAGGAGAAGAGGAGTGGGAGAAGGGAGACGGTAGCGTCGAATCTCCCCTTCTCCTCCGCTCCACTTCTCCTCTTCTGGCGTCAATGTGGTAAATTTCTCTTATGTCGGAAAGTTCCCAACTTGCAAGATACCACATTTACTTCACGCCTCATCATCGGCACGGGCAAAATATCGTTCGTATGACGAGATGAAGGCGGACATGTGCCTCGGTTCCGAGATGGTCACGGTCGCGGTCAACCGTGTGCCGCTTGACGGCTCTGCCGAGTCGTTCCTCGACCACCTCGACCCAAAAATGAAGATCCTGCCGAACACAGCAGGATCGCTACGACGCCGAACACGCGATCCGCACGGCTCGCTTGGCACGCGAGCCTCTTGAAACTTATTGGATAAAACGCTGGAGGTCATCGGCGATCAGATCACTTTGCTGCCCGACAACGAGCGAAACACTCGCGGCTGCGAAGATACTTGTGAACGAGGGCTTCATCGTCCTGCCGTATTTCACCGACGACCTTATCATGGCCAAAGCTGCTCGACGCCGGCTGCCCCGGCAGTCGCCCCCCTCGCCGCAACGATCGGTTCGGGAATGGTGTCCAAAACCCTCCGAATCTTCGAATAATGCGTGAGCAATTGCCCGAAACGCCGTCATTATCGTCGATACGGGCGTCGCCGTTCCTTCCGACGCCGCCATCGCCATGGAGCTAGGCGCGATGCGATCCTTATGAACACCGCCACCGCCGAAGCCCAGCGACGCCGCCGCGGTGTCCACCGCCATGAACTACGCCGTCCAAGCCAAGCCGGCTGCATATCTTTCAAGGCCGAAATGCCCAAACGTCTGTACGCATCCGCATCAGAGCCCCGATCGAGAGGGCGCGATCAGGTAATCATGGCGAATGCTCTTGATCAATCTCTTAGTCCTTATACTTGCCTTGGCTCAATTAACATTGCTCCGGATGAGTGCTTTGTGAGAGGGACTGTCGTTGACAAAAGCAAAAAGCCGCTTGTGGGGCCAGCATTATGCGTACGCTCCGCCGTCGGGTTTGGAAGACTGATTCTCCGCATTGTCAGATCGAGAATGGCTTTTTTGAACTGGATTTTCCTACAAATCAACTAATACAAGTCTTTTCGTGACACCGCCTCTCGATTTTGAGAAGAACTTTATCCGTTGCATACTCCTTTTTCGAAAGTTGACCGAAAGTATAAAGGACTCGCGGGGATTAATACCATACATCAAGAAAGGGACTCAATGTAGGAACCGTTGTTGCTTACGACTATCTCAAAACTGAGATTGAATTTGTGTAGATGAATCTGAAACCCTTTCCTGCCAGCCCGTTATCGATACCAATCTCTGGTTGCACGAATCAGGCCAATCGGTGGCTCATGGATCAAATTGGGGGAACAAGTGTTAGGGATCTTGAAGGCCCTAAAGTGAGTAACAGTTCGGTCCTAAAGCATGATCTTGCCCCGAAGGCAAGGCGGATCATCGAGTTTGAATCTAAACCACGGCGATGGCGTTTGGTATTATCCGACAAAATCGTCGATATTAGCAATGTAACATCTGGAACGTTGAGATTTAGGACTTAAGTGACTCGGAAGAAGACTTTGAAATAGTCGACACATGCGTATTTCAAGTCCTTTTTCGGAGCACCGCCGATCACCGGCCGACGCCGCGTCGATATCGAATTGCCGCTCGACGCAAAAGCGGGCGATGTTTTCCAAGGCATCCATCGACCATCTCCACTGTTGGAAAAGCACCGACTCCATATTTCGTAAATCAGCATACGCGACGGCAACGAGTTGCTCAACGACGGCGACGAGCTCGCGATCTTCACAACATTGAGCGGCGGATAGAGCCGTCGGAATGCAGGCTGCCAGCCTGCCGGTGTCTTATTTTTCGCCGGCTGGCACTGCGTTCCGACCTATGGACTTTTCGAACTATCGACCCAACCATCGACATCGCCATGCGTTGCACGGCCGCGTGGTGCCGCCGGAACAGAAGGTGAGCATTGGATCGAGGGCAACGCCCAACCTACCTAGGCCAGTTCATCCAGTTTTCATTTGCCAACGCGACGACCTCATCAAAGAGTTCGTCGAGCTGATCGCTCGCTCCGCGCAACCCCTCAACGACATTGACCGCCCATTGGACGTATTCGCCGCGCCGCTGTTTGTCCCAATCTTCGGCCGGGCTGGCGATGACGTCGCGACATTGCTGATCTTGTCGGCGAGCGATCACCTTAGCCCGTATGGATGCGGGGCGTGCTCGATCTGCGGCTCTTTGCGTCGGTGCTTAGGCAGAGATTTATCATCCGAGACCTCGAGGACACAGCCCCGCGACGGTCTCGCCGAATTTTCATTGATCTGTCGCCCGTGACGCCGCAATCCTCGACCGTGTCATGCAGCAACGCCGCCGAGAGGATGTCCTCGTCGTCGATCATGCCGACATTGGCGATCAGATTGGCGACTTCGATCGGGTGATTGATGTATGGTTCGCGTCTCGAACCTTGCGAAAATGCCCGGTGTGTTTTTCAGCTGCAAAACGGGCCGCGTGCAGCGTTTTATTTAGGTTATTCACATTTTAGATTGCCAAATTAAAACAAAAGGTCAACGATATTCTTACCGTTGACCTCAATGCCTAGATAATTCAGATCTTATCTGATGACCTCGACCGCGATCGTCTGCGAGCCGGTAACGATATGGTCCGACCCCGGCAAGGTATTTGGTCTAATATGACTTTCTGCGTTGTCGGTTTGGCACCGCCGGCGGTTCGGTCGTTATTCATCGTAGCAAGGACGGACGGCGGCAGATTCGGCATTTCGCTCGCGCCGACGACGGCACCGGTCGAAGTGCGGTAAAGAATGGCGTACAACCGATCCCGCCTTTCAGCGAATTGATGATCTCGGATCAACTCAGCCGCCGATTTTGGTGCAAATTGCTTGATCGCCGCGTTTTCCTGCACCGAATTACCGTCACCGACCACAGCGACAATGGCCCGGCCGGAGCGTCTTTCGGAATCGTGATTGAAACAGGCTGCTCGATCCAACTTTCCGGCGTCATTGCGAACAAAGACCGAAAAATTCAGAGCGTCTCCGGCTTTCACCTGAAGGGCGTCAACCGCCAAGGCGTTCAAGACGGCGGTCTTGCTGCCTTCGGTGATATTGAAGGTCAGGTTTACGGCGGTAATATCGAGACCCTCGAAATTTGCCTTTAAGAGCGAGGCCAGTGGTGCCGAGGCCGAAGCCGACGCAAAGGCCGACGCCTGCTGACCCGAAAACGGCGGCTAATTTTCACGCTTCCTCTCCGCGAACGCGGATCTCGCCCTGAACCTCAATGGTCGTTTCGCCAATACCGCGTTCGTTAGCCTGTATCGTGTTCTGTACTCCGATATTGATGATCAGAGGTGTCGGAAAATCGTCAACGGCAGATTCAAACTTGATCTCTTGATCGCTGCCGCGGCTGTTCGTCACCTTTATTTTGACCGGTATCATCCGAGGCGTTTGGCCGAGCTTGCCAAATATCCCGGTCGCCCGGTCCTGTGTCAGCGAACCGACCATCGCGTCCGGCACCGCCAGCTTGAACGAGTTGTTGGCATTCGGCACCACGTCCACAACGTGTGATTCGTTCATCGGCAGATCGGTCGATCCAAGGCTGAAGAACGGATGGCCAAACGCATAGATCTTGTCGCCGTCGCGAAGCGTCACCGTACCGGCAGCACCGATCGATATATCTCCGCGGGCGAGTTGTACGACGACCGATGTACCGCCGACCAGGGTCGCCGCGTCTGCTTTTTTTATTGTTCCCAATTTCGATCCGCCGCCAAGCGCCGCAACGGGCATTATGCCGGCCCGTGTCAATTCCGGCGTGAACAGATCTGGTGTCGATTGCGACACGCCTGCGAATGTCAGCGGTGTCGCGATCCGCTGAAGCCTCTGACCGGCGACCTGCGCAAGTGCCGAGTTTGCCGACATACCGGAGATCAGCGGTTGGTCGACGGCAATGCTCGCGAGGCGGCCCACACTCCAGCGATCGGCCCGCAGATCGTCGACCGAGACCGTTCGAGCCTCGGCTGCCGCCTTTTTCGCCGGCCCTTTTTCAAAAAGCGATATCATTTGCTCGATCGGCGTGATGCCGCAGATAGGTTCTTTGGCGAAAGGAAAACTGTAAGAGATGGCCCCGACGATCTTGCCGTCAATGTAAACGGGCGAACCCGACATGCCTGCAAAGACGAAGGTCCGCATCGCATTTTCGCCGCTCAATTTCCGATGATCATGTCCTGATGAGGCCCGATCGATCCGGGGATCACGCCGAGGATCTCGACGCCGAATTCCTCGGGAGCAGTGCCGCGAAAGACGGTTCGGGCAGTGCCCTTCAACCCCTCTTTTACTTGCGAAAGCGGGAAGATCTGCGAGCCCGGAATTGCCGGAATAATTGTCGATCCCTGGGCAAATCCGGCACCGCAAAGCACCGATATTAACAGGAAAAATACCAAAATTTGTAACGGTTTTAACATTAAAAAATCCTATCGAAAAACTGCAGTTTATGTTATCATCTAAGGTGTCATATCGAAAGCCTTTTCCGTTTCGGCTTTCCTCGTTTCCTCTCACGCTTGTTTTGATTCAAAGTTTCACCTTTCGATTCCCGTTATGGCCAATTCGACACGTCTTTTCAAAAGCATTTTCCGTTTGCTGTTTCCGGTTTTACTGATAATCGTCGCCGCTGTGGCAGGATTTTCAATTTGGCTGGTCTACAAGACCGCCAGACCGCAGACAGCCGCCTACCTCGTAACGCCGGAAAAATTCGGCCAGCTCAGCTCTCGAGCCGCCCAGATAACGGACGAAAGCTGGACGAACCGCGATGGTTCAGGTGCTCGCGGATGGCTGCTTCGCGGGGCCGAAAATGCTCCGGCTGTCATCTTGTTCCACAAATACGGTGCGGACCGTTCGTATGTCCTGAATCTCGGCGTCAAGCTCAACGAATCGACGAACTTCACCGTCCTGATGCCCGACCTGCGGGCACATGGCAAACGACCCAAAGCTGAAGACCTGTTCGTTCGGCGGCTGCGAGACCGAGGATGCCACCGCTGCGGTCGAGTTCGTTCGCGGACTGAAAACGGCGAATCAGATCACGCTTGTAGGCAAAGATATTGGGTTATATGGAGTTGAATTGGGCTCGCTTTCGGCACTGACAACAGCTGCGAAGGACAAAACCGTCAAGGCCATCGCGCTCGATTCGGTTCCCGAAAGATCCGATCAATTGCTCGAGGATGCGATCAGCCGCCGCTTCCCTTTTGCCAGCAACATAACGGCTAAATTTGCCCGCCTCGGCACTTACCTCTATTTCTTCGACGGCTGTTACAAACACGAATCTTTTGCGAAACAGCCCGGTCGATCGAAGATCGAAAAATAATGCTGCTCGCCGGCATCGACGCTCAGGTCTTCCAGGAATCGACCGGCAAACTTGCTAAGTGCTTTGCCGGCAGCAATAAGATCGAACAAAAATTAGACCTCAGCCCATCCGGCTACAGCATCATCAACGCCTCGCTGGAACAAAGCGAGTCGTACGATCAGCGTGTGATCGATTTCTTTCGAGGTGCCCTGCAGAACTAAAGATCGAGTTTTTTCTTGCTGTGGCCGTTCGTTTTGGACACTGCGTGGATATCCGCGCTTTCTTCCATTTGGCCGACCATTTTCTTCAGGATCTCGCGAAGCTTCTCGAGGCGTTCGGAAGTCGAGGTCATTTCGAGAAGGCGGTATTTCAGCTCGTTCTCAAAATTGAACGCTGCGGTGACCAGGAATGACAACTGCTCGGGGTCTCCGCGGTGAATTTCGGGCAATTACCGCGGCCGCCGCTCATTTTGAACGCAGCTTTGGCGATCCGCTGAAATAGTTCGAATACTTCGTCAGCCGGCCCATCGGTCTCGACGGTGTCAGCCTCGTCGTCCTCAAAAAACTCGACCTCGCCGACAAGATACGGCTCGCCCTCGTCGATGTAATCGAGCACCCGAAACCGAACAACGCCGAGTGTTACGATGTTTGCACGCCCGTCTTCTAACATGTCGGTGTCGCGGATCTCGGCAACGCATCCGATCGTTCCGGTTTTGGGACGGTCTACGAAATCCTCGACCGGCTCAAAAAACACGACACCGAACATCTTGTTCGTCGCTTCAACATCCCTGAGCATCTGTTGATAACGCTCCTCAAAGATATGCAGCGGTAATATCTCGTTCGGCAGCATCACGAGCGGCAGCGGAAAGATGGGAAGTTGGTTGATACCGGCGACTTTTTCTAAAACCTCAGACATATAATTTTAGAGATGGAGAAGTGGAGATCTGAAACAAAGATCGATCTATTTCCCTAATTATCCCTTTTCCTCGGCGTTACTACCTCGTCATCTCCCCCTTCACTCCGACTGCTTTCATCCCGATGAACTCCGCGATCTTCGCCGGTTCATCATCGCTGAGGGCCATTCGTTTGGCTCCTATGACGGCGTCAGCGATGTCCTCGACCCGCGTTTTGTAACGGTTATCACGAATCACAAGATCGTCGATCACTCGGCCTCGAGGCGTTCGCGTCCGGCATCGTCGGTTTCCTTTCGGGTGTTTCAAGATAATCGGCGGGAACCGAGTGATTCTTGATGCGAACGTGCAGGGCGTTGGTCATCGATTTTGTTTCGTCACGTATTTTCTGCATTTCGAGCAGCGAATTCGGAAATCCCAGTGGCCCCGCAGCGAGATCTCGATTATCGGCTGAGGCTTGCCGGCCTCGGCGACCCGAGCCTCGGTCCCGATCATTTTGAGGATGTCTTCCGTCACGATCTTTGTGTCGGCATAGCCTGTAACATTGAAGATCAATTGCTGGAACGGGCGAAAATGATAATCGGTCAAATGCGTTGCCTTAACATTGTTCTGCTCATCTACGTCAACAATGAACGCCCCGCGATTCTCGCGAAATTCGCTGATATTGGTGATCTCGATCGAGCCGGGATTGAACGCCCAGTTATCGATCTCATAATGTTTGTGCGTATGGCCGAGGCCGACGTATTCGACAGCTGTTTTCAGCTCCGAAAGTGCGGCGACGGACAACGCCGGGATCGGATGCATCTGGTGGCCTTCGACATCGGTGTGGAGCATCAGGATATGAAATGCTCCGTCGCGGCGGTTCTCCTTGATCGTCTCGGTCAGCATCGGGATCGCCCAGTTTCCCGACGCACCGAACCACTCCGAACCAAAGATCCTCGCCCGCCCGATATCGATAAAGCCGCCTTTTTTCGCAGCTTCGTCCCAGGGTGAATAGGTCATTTTGTCGTCTACCAGTTTGGGTTCGAGCAGTTTGACGAGCCCCCAACTCGAGAGCGAACGGAGCCAGCTGAATTCATTGTCCGTGTGTTTTTGATCGTGATTTCCCTCGATGGTGATGACCGGAATTCTGGCTTCGCGGACCATCGTCAGGCCTTCGACCGCATAGTTCATCGTTTCGGGCGGTACCGATCTTTTGTGAAAAAAGTCGCCGCACATGATTACGAAATCGACCTTTTCGTCGATCGCATAACGCTGCAGAACATCGACCCATGCATCAAAAAAATCCCTTGGGCTCTCAGCCAGCTGATACCGTGTACACCCAAGATGCACATCAGCGATATGTAGGAACTTCATTGTTGCATCTTAACATAGGACGATTTAACCGCAGAGACGCGGAGTCGCGGAGACGTCAAACGAAATGCCGGCTCTCTTTCTCAGCTACTCTGCGTCTCTGCGGTTAACTTCCCTCGTGATAAGATTCAAACTATGAACAAAGTTGTACTTATCACCGGGGCATCGACCGGGATCGGACTCGAAACAGCCAAGCTCTTCCAGACAAAGAACTGGAAGGTAGCTGCGACAATGCGTCCCCGAAAGTGCCGCGGACCTGCAGAAGATCGCAGATATTGAGTGTTTTCGCCTCGATGTCACTGATGTCGATTCGATCAGAGCCGCAATTTCTGCGACGCTCGAAAATTCGGACGGATCGATGCTGTTGTCAATAATGCCGGATACGCGGTCGTCGGCCCGTTCGAGGCCGCGACGGAAGAAGCAGATAAAGCGTCAGTTCGACACCAACGTGTTTGGATTGATGAGTGTCTGCCGCGAGATCCTGCCGTATTTCCGTGAGCAAAAACGCGGCACATCGTTAACGTCGCATCAATAGCCGGACGTGTGACATTTCCGCTTTATAGCCTCTATCATGCGTCGAAATGGGCTGTCGAGGGCTTTTTCGGAATCCCTTCAATTTGAGCTTGAACAATTCAATATCAGGGTCAAAATAATTGAGCCCGGCCCGATCAAGACCGATTTTTACGACCGTTCGATGGACATGACCCAAAAGGACGGGCTCACCGCTTATGACGCGATGGCCCACCGGGTAATGCCCAATATGCAGCAAAGCAGCGACGACGCTCCTGACGGTTCGATCGTCGCTGAGGCTATTTACAACTCTGTGACCGACGGTTCTAAGAGGTTGCGATACGGCGTTAACACTAAGGGAATACTCAAATTGCGGCGGCTTTTGCCTGAGAGTGTGTTCTTTTCGATCATTAGAAAGATATTTATTAAGTAGTTTTTTTGCAGAAAACGTGCGATGATAAGGCTTCTGTTATTGTACTTAAACCTTTTTCTCTATAAAATTCTCCTTTGGTGACGTGAACCGGCGAAGTTGGACCGGTCAGTAGTTTGTCCTAATAAGTTCGAATGAAGATACTCCTTTACAACCCTGATAACGGCATAACGCGGAATTTCATGCCGCATCCCTGGATGTTCTTGCTTCAGTCGCTGACGCCGCCCGAACATGCGGCTAGCCGGATCGACGGCAATGCCAAGGCGGTGACGCGGCCTGCATTGGTCCAAGTCTGTAAGGATAAGGACATCGGCCTGATCGTGATCGGTGCGATGACTACGAATGGTCGCACGTGCGTACCTCGTCGCCGACGCACTCCGCGAAGCAGGATTTAAGGTCGTAATGGGCGGCCCGCACGTGACGGAATGTCCGGATGAGGCGTTGGGTCGCGACGGCGGCCCGCGGCATGCCGACGCCATTGCACTTGGCGAGGCGGACGAAACTTGGCCGCTGATGGTCGCCGATGCGGCCCGCGGCGAACTCAAAGATATCTACATGCCCGAGGTCGATCCCGCGGGCAACGACAAGAAACCAAACCTTCAGCCATATCCGCACATTCCCTGGGAAACGCTCGATCTCGATCAATTCAGCCTCGTGCCCAAAATGCTGCAGCCCGCACTTTCGCGAATGGGCGAAGGCTGGGGCAAGTTCTTTGTAGTACCGATCGAGACCGGCCGCGGCTGTCCGTACGGCTGCGAATTTTGCACCGTCACCGGATTCTTTGGCGATTCGATCCGTTTCCGTTCTAACGAAAGCGTTATCGAAGAGCTGCTGAGATTAAAGGCACGAGCGAAAAAAGAAAAAGGCCAGATCGCCGTCTTCTTCATCGACGACAATCTCGCGATCAACAAAAAGCGGCTCAAGGGCCTGCTCCGCGACATGATCGCCGCCGATGCTATATTGCCATGGGTCGCCCAGATCAGCGCCAATCTATTGGCTGATGAAGAACTGGTCGATCTGATCGCCGACGCCGGTGCCCGCTGGATCTTTATCGGCATGGAATCGATCGATCCGGCAAACATGGCCGACGTTAACAAGACATTTTCTAAGCCCGCAAATTATCAGGAGTGCTCGAAGGTTTGGCCCGCCGCAACATCTACGCCATCACGTCGTTCATCGTCGGAATGGACAATGACACCGTCGGCGACGCTGACCGTACGGTCGATGAGATCGAAAAATGGGCTCCGGGTCTGCCGGTATTCGGCCAGTTGACGCCGTTCCCGGCAACGCCGCTCTATGACCGTCTCGAAGCCGCCGGACGCCTCAAGCGTCCCAAGCACTGGCTCGACTTCGCGCCGTTCGTAATGGCACACGATCCGCTCAAGATGTCGATCGAGGATGCCAAAAGGAAACATTTGCTGCATGGTCGCGATCGTATAGCCCCGAACGCAATTTTGAGGCGATCGATTCGATCCGTCATGCGCCGATCGACACACGCATCAGTCACCTTGTGGCGAGGTTGTTCTTCCGCGGGATCTATTTCCCGCAAATGAGCAAAATGGCGTGGGTCAAGCTCATTTTCGACAACCGACGTTCGATCCTCAGCCTGACTGCTGAGGGCATCAGCACCTGGCGGAAAGCGAGAAAACGCCGCCGCGTCGAGGCGAGAGAAGTACAAACGGCACAGTAGCAAAGGCTAAAAAGTTACTGACCGATCTGCACAAAAAAGCACTAAACGGAGGTTTCCCGTTTAGTGCTTTTTTTTGCTTAGATCAACGCCGGTTTCCTATCTCACGTAAACACTCGGCAGCGGAACATCGCCGGTGATCCCGAATTGTTGTATCAGCGTGCCGCCGGTCGATCGATTGGCGAACCATGTCCCGTTTGACGGCCTGAAGACGCCCGGGATCGGTCTTTCCGTCCCCGTCATAATCGGCCGGAACCGGAATATCGCCTGCCGCACCGAACGGGAATGCGAAGTACGAGAGATCCTCGCTTCTGAGAACGTACCAAAAACCGTTTGCCGGGAGATAAACAGCGATATCGGCCTTGCCGTCGCCCGTATATTCTCCGGGAACGGCCTTGTCGGTCGCCGAACCGAACTGAACGGCAAAGACCACGCCCGTCGCACTCCGCCTCGTCCACCATTCGGCTCCGTTCGCTCCGTTTGGGCGGAATATCGCAATGTCGGCCTTGCCGTCACCGTCATAGTCCATTGGTACGGGCCTATCACCGACCGAACCAAATCCGACGATATCGGTCCCGCCGGAAGATCTGTTGATGAACCATGTCTGCGAACTTTCCCTAAAAACAGCCGGATCGGCCTTGTTATCGCCGTCAAAATCCGCCGGGACCGGTACATCGCCATTCGCCCCGAACGGGAACGCAAAATATGAGAAATCCTCGCTTCTCAGGACAAACCACTGTCCCGTCGCCGGCCGCCAAAACGTGATGTCCGTCTTGCCGTCACCCGTAAAATCAGCAGGCACGATCTTGTCGGTCGAACTGCCAAACTGCACAGCTCCGTTGCCGCCGTTCGAGCTGTTCAGCCACCACCATTCGCCCGGTGCCGGACGAAAGATCGACAGGTCGGCCTTTGAGTCGCCGTCAAAATCGAAAAGCGTTCGAATTGGAACGACCGGAGCGTCGCCTTCGATCCTGATGACCATGAACTGGATGCCGGTCTCGCCCGCAATCACAATGCGGCCGGTGCTGTCGATCGCTGACGCGTAACCGACATTGTCGGTCTCGACGCCAAAATTGTATGTGGCCTTGCCGTCGGTATCAAAGGACGTATCAGGCGTACCATTTGGATTCCAGCGAAATGCCGCCGCGTCGTAATCCGAAGCGTTGCTCGCACCGCCTGTCACGACGATCTTGCCGTTCGACTGGATGGCGACCGCTGTCGCCGCATCGCTGCCGCCGAGTATCGATTGGGTGTCCTTGCCGTCGCTGCTGAAAGTGTTGTCGAGCGATCCGTCACTGTTGTACCGGGCGATGCCGAAATGCAGATTCGCCCCTGACTTGGCATAGCCGGCCGCTACGATCTTGTTATCCGTCTGCAGAGCAACACCCGTAACGCCGTCGTCAACGCCGAGGATCGCCGTCGTCAGCTTACCGTCCGTGTCGAAGGTATTATCGAGCGAACCGTCACCGTTATACCGAAGTATCGCAAAATTGCTCACCGCTCCGCTGAATGCAAAGCCCGCCGCGACGATCTTGCCGTCCGAACGGATCGCGACCGCGTTTGCCGAGTCATTGCCCGCCAGGACCGGCGTTGTGACGATACCGTCAGTGTCGAATGTCGTATCGAGCGAACCGTCCGTGTTGTAACGGGCCAATGCGGCGTCGTAATTCGTGCCGTTGTATGCACCGCCGGCAAGTAGGATCTTGCCGTTGGACTGCAGCCTCATCGCGTTCGCAAAGCTGTCAACCCCGAGGATCGAGGTGGTTGCTTTGCCGTCGGTATCAAATGTCGTGTCGAGCGAACCGTCCGCGTTGTACCGTGCCAACGCAAAAACGTAGTTTGCACCGCTGAGTGCATATCCGGCGGCGACGATCTTGCCGTCCGTCTGTATCGCGAGGCCCGTGATCCCGTCATCCGCTCCGAATATCGACGTGGTCACTTTACCGTCAGTGTCAAAGGTCGTGTCGAGCGTGCCGTTCGCATTGTAGCGGACCAGCCCGAACAGGTAATTGGCACCGCTCTTTGCATATCCGCCCGCAATTATCTTGCCGTCCGACTGCAGAGCCACCGCCCGTGCCGAGTCGTCACCGCCATTGAATCCGACATTGGCGAGCCCTGATACTCCGAACGTAGTGTCAAGATCTCCCGGAGCCCCAAAGACCGACGCCCCGCACACCAAGAGCAAAACGCTGAAGATTGCAGCGGCAAACACCCGTCTTTTCGCTGTTCGGCGGACAAGATCAATTAAAACTCGCATAGATAAAACCGGCTGTTCGCGATCGACATCGAACGGTATAGTAAATGTTGAAAGTATCGCAATTACCGCGAAAATACAAGATTTTTTCCGCCCGGCCGCCAAAGAGCAGTGCCCGCGTGAGAACCGCCGCCGACCGACTTGTCTCGAAATTCGGCGCTGAATTTGGACTTCATTAAAGCGTAGGCGATTGCCCCGCGTGAAGAAGTTGGCCTTAGTGCCGCTGGACACGCTTGGATCAATTGACGCCAATTTGCCATGCTCGGAAAGTTAGATTCCCGGCGCCGAAATTAGACAAGAGCCGTCGCACCGACTTCCGTGGGATCGAAGTCTGGTGCGACGGCCTTTGTTGCAGGAGCTTGAGCTGTTTTTACGGATTCGACGATCGTCGATCTAGCCTTACCGGCCAGGTATCCGCAGAGTTCATCATCGCCGATATGATCGCGTCCGAAACTTTCGCGGATCTGCGTTTGCCGAGAGCTGCATTACGCGTATCGCAGTTACACACCGATCTTGTCATCTTCGCGATGATCAATGATGCACCGAGACCCGTTCGCACTAACTTGAGGTTCTTCGCGATAGCTAGGACCTCTGGAACCGTCTGGGATCTAACGGTGCCTGGTGAAACAGCAGCCAGAAGAACAGTTAACACAAAAAGTGCTTTGCCGAGTCGTATTCGCTGCATTATGATTCTCACAGATCGCCTTGGTTTGGCGTCCAGCGTACATGTTGAGTCAGGTCCGCTGGATCACAAAATCAAAGACGAGTGGAAATCCGGGACTTCCATGTTGCGAGTTTAATGTTATATTTTTGGTAAGCAATGCATTTAAAATGCATTCTTTATATAGAGATTATTGATTTTCCGTATTCATTAGGTAAATGCCCGATTTAGCTCGATACAGAGGGCTCAAGTTCGGTTGTAAATTTCCAAAAACATATGTAATATTCAGGCGCAAACTCAATGAATTCCAACGATACTCACATGTTTCAGTTTGACGGCTTTTCGTTCGATGCCGACCGATTTGCACTCTATCACAATGGAAATGTGGTGAAGAACGCCGGCACCAAGCCGTTGGCGGTACTGGCTGCCTTACTGATCAACGCGAACCAACTCGTAACATACGATGAAATTATTGAGTTTGTCTGGGCTGACAACCCGCATGGAGCAACCTCGGCTCGAGTCAATCAATATGCAAGTAAGCTGCAGAAATTGTTTGCAGACTACGCTCCGGATTCGGATTACCTCGAAAATGTTCCCGGGCGTGGATATATTTTCATAGGCCACTCGACGAGTACTGTCGTTAACCAAGCCATTGACTCTTCAACAAGCAGTCAAGATTTGGAAACTCATTCAGATTCACACGGGACCAATCGGTCGAGATTGGCAGAACGAAAGTCACCCAGAGCAATGGCAGTTTATGCGGTCGCAGTTGTGGCCATTTTCTCAGCGGCATTTGCCTGGTATCTATATCCAACGAACGACGACGCAGCGATTCGCTTAGCTGTAAAAGATTCACAGATCTACGAATCCCTTGTTCTCTACGAAAACCCTACCGCCTTTGTCGAAACTGATCTCGATCGATATTGGACATCCGATATTGATGCGAACGTAAATTATGATCGCCGCAGGATCCGCGACGGGGTCAATAAAATGATCTCCGAAGGGCGCAAGTATGGTGTCGAATCCAGATGCGACCAGTTTGAATTTCAGTCGGTTGAGATCGACAAAAATAACGACACCGCCGTTGTTAAGACGCTGGAAAAATGGTTTGTTGCCGTATACCAAAATGACGGTACGTTGCTCAAGAATCGAACGATCGGTCCTTATTTTGTTAGCTACGTTCTGAGAAAGGTCAACGGACGGTGGCTAATTGAGAAATCTACGACCGGACGCGTGAATCGCCCAATTCCTCGAGTCAGTGGAGTCGAAATGATGTCAGAGGTAAAGGCGGGCCAACAATTTTTGGTCAAGGTCAATGGCAATGATTTCGAAGTCGAAACCATTGCGATTGAGGTTGTGGGACCTGGTTGCCCCGAATTAAAGCCCTGTAAAGTTCCCAATTCAGTTTTGCGCGAAAACGCTAAATTGTCGGAAACCGCCATCAGCAATATACCGTTGACCCTTGCATCCGGCAATTTTAAGATAACTGCCCGCAACGGCGATTCGCAACCTTCTGAGGCGATTCCGATTACCGTTCCGTAGTTATTTGCCTTCAATTTATAAATATTCTTTGCCGCGTGGAGACATTCTCTATGAAAACGAAGGATAAAGATTTGGTGCCAGCCCTCCGTTTTTGATGATCTGCTCGATGCGACATCTCGATAGGATCTATTGACGTCGTCTACAGACTCTTTCAATATCTCATCAGCTTGCATTATGCGGACCCCGGCGTCGTGGCTTCGCCTGCCGGATCATGAGGACATATTGGTCGGAAACGACGGCTTCGGAATTTTTATCGCCTGGAAAGTCGAGAATTCCCTACAAATACACGCTGAAATTGCGTGAAAAACCATCATCGTCCGGATATCTCTGTTCAAATTGATCGTATTCGTCGAGATCGTAAGCGTTTTGTCGCGGCGGTCCGTAAATACGAAGGCTAGGCGGCATTATGATCGTGGTAATATCCGTGTTCCGAATGATCGTTGTGATCGAGATGATCAAAAACGCATTTTTCGGCCTTGGTCACCATCTTTCACAGACGGCGAAATTTCAGGTGTCGAAATGGGCCTAACAAATCGCCGTTGTCGACACCTATTTCGACACCCGAATTGACGCCTTTTCGCACTCTTCGCAGCACGCTCCGAAGCTGCAAAATGCGCAAAAACGACGATTCCCGGACCGCGGATCGTCCGAATTGTGGTTCGTACCACAATTTGAATGTGAGGTGAAAAATACACATTTGGTCTTCCCCAAAAAAGTGTTGCCGCGATCACAATACGCGCACGCGGAAGCGTAAGCATCCGAAACAGAATGGCGCAGATTCGCGACACCGTTGTCATCTGTATTTGTTGCGGAAGCGCTCGCTCCATTAGCACCGATGCCGGATATGGCAACTAGTATTCCGATCAAGTTCCAGCTTCTTCTTATGTTGATACGCATATTATCCTCCGGTATATTTTCGAATAGACCTTGCCTGTTTCCTGATAATGAGTAAAAGGCAGAAATGATACGGCAAAATCTATCTTTGCAATGCAGTTTTGGGGTAAAATGACCCGAATAACCAACGATCAAGAATATGAGCCACTCCCCGAAAACCGAAATCACGCAGATCTTGCATGAGTGGAAGCACGGGGATGATGATGCCCGCGAAAAGCTCGTTCGCGTCGTGTATGACACCTTAAAGCGTCAGGCACGGATCATGATGTCCCGTGAGCGTTCGAACCATACGCTGCAGCCAACGGCGTTGGTCCATGAGGCTTTTCTGAAGATGGGCAATGCCGACGGCATTGAGTGGCAGGACCGGGCACATTTTTTTGGGTTTACTTCGCGGATAATGCGTCAAATACTCGTCGATCACGCACGTTTCCACGCGGCTGACAAGCGAGGCAACAGCCCGATCCATTTTTCAACAGATGACATCGATATTCCGGTGGATGAGCGGGCCGATTCGATACTTGCAGTGGACGAAGTTCTCAACAGGTTAGCGGTGTTCGACGAACGCCAGGCTCGGATCGTCGAGATGAAATTTTTCGGGGGCATGACTAATTCGGAGATAGCCGAAGCACTTGATATTAGTGAGCGGACGGCTGTTCGAGAATGGCAATTTGCACGAATGTGGCTTTCCCGGGAATTCGGGTCGCAAAAATGATATTTCAATATAGATCTTAAATACTTTGGCTACAGTCTCTACTGCTTTACGCATTCTCAAACAAAGGAGTTTTAGATCCGATATATGGACGCAGCCAACTGGGCAAAAGTAAAGGAAGTTCTCGACCAGACAGTCGACCTCGACCAAAAAAACAGATCGACATTTTTGGAAGGACTGGATATATCGCCCGATATTCGAGCAGAGGTCGAATCGCTTCTGGCTCAAGAAGTTGGTGCGGAGAATATCATGCAGCTTTCGGCTGTCGCATTCTCTCGAGATTTTATCGAGGACAATGCCCTTGTCGGACAGGAGATCGGGGCATACAAGGTGATCGGCGAACTCGGCAATGGTGGTATGGGAGCCGTCTATTTGGGCGAGCGGACCGACGGCAAGTTCACCCAACGAGTCGCCTTAAAACTGCTCAGACGCGAGATGAATACGGGTGCGATCCGCCGGCGATTTCGCCGCGAACGCGAGATCCTGGCGAGTCTCGACCATACGAACATTGCCCGCCTGCTCGACGCCGGCACGACCAGCGACAAGATACCGTTTCTGGCGATGGAATATGTCGACGGCCTGCCGATCGACGAATATTGCGACCGTAACGAACTTGGCCTCGAAGCGCGGCTCGACCTTTTCCGCAAGGTTTGTTCTGTCGTCGATTTTGCTCATCGCAGCCTCGTGGTACATCGCGATCTAAAACCGTCAAACATTCTCGTGACCGCCGATGGAACCCCCAAATTGCTCGATTTTGGGATTTCTAAGATCGTCACCGAGGAATCTGACAATACCGCTACCGTGACGCGGCTCGGCGTGATGACGCCAAGCTATGCGGCGCCCGAACAGCTGCGAAATAAAAGTGTGACGACCGCTGCGGATATTTATTCTTTGGGCGTAATTCTCTACCAATTACTCAGCGGCCATCGGCCGTTTGAAAGCAAAGAAAGTGATCTCAAGGAGATCCTCAAGGCCGTTACCGAAGTCGACCCGCCGTTGCCCTCAGCCGTGGCACACACCGAAACAGGCCCACGAGCCGGATCGGAGTGGAAGTCGGAAGGGCATCGGCCGTCAGTCGGACAAACCGAGCCGGTGAAGGCACTTGTGACGGCACCGCGAACCGTAGGTATCAAGCCGCAGCACCTTCGCGGCGACCTCGACAATATCGTCTTGAAGGCTCTGAAAAAGGAGCCTGAACGCCGCTATTTGTCAGCTGAGAGTTTTTCGGAGGACATCGGACGGCATCTTTCCGGTTTGCCCGTTACGGCTCGACCGGACACGTTTTCATATAGGGCTGAGAAATTTGTAAAGCGCAACAGTGTTTCGGTCGTTGCCGCCGGAGCGATATCGCTCGCGATCATTGGCGGAGTCGTGGCGACTCTTTGGCAGGCTAGCGTCGCTCGTGCAGAGAGAACACGGGCCGAAAAGCGGTTCAACGACGTCAGAAAACTGGCCAATTCGTATCTGTTCGATGTTTATCCCGAGATCGAAAATCTAGAGGGTTCGCTCAAGGCTCGCGAGACTATTCTTAAGAGTGCACTGGAATATCTAGACAGTCTATCGATGGAGGTAGGTTCGGACCTTGCACTTCAGAGCGAACTTGCGACCGCATACGAAAAGGTCGGCGACGTGCAAGGAGCACTAAATAATTCGAGCCTGGGCAATATCAAAGCGGGACTTGAAAGTTACGAAAAGGCCCGCCGACTGCGCGAAACGGTCTATACCGCCGACCCGTCAAACCTCGATACCAAGGCAAAACTCGCCAACAACTACTACACGACGGCACGGACGCTGTGGAACAACAGCCAAACCAAAGATGCTGAAGAAGTATTTGAAAAGGGCCTGAAATTGCGCCGCGAACTAGCTGCCGCACAGCCCGATTCGGTCGAGGCAAAGAATCGACTGGCGGTTTTGCTTGTCGATTATGGTGCGATTCCGGCGTTCAATTTTCAAGCTGAAAGAGGACTTGTTCTCTACACCGAGGCCTCTGCGATCATTAACGAACTTAGAACTCGAGAGCCGGAAAATGCCGATTTCAAAAAGAGCCAAACGCGTATGATCCGTTCGATGAGCAAGGTCAAGACCACGCTCGGCGATTACGAGAGTGCATTTCGCGACCTTGCCTATGCCGTTGATGTGAGCAAGGAACTGGCACTGCAATTTCCAAAAGATTTTCGTGTGCAGCGCAGTGTTTGGCTGACCGAGTCGATCATCTGCGAAGCCTACATCGATAAAGCCGATCGCCAAAAAGTGGTTGACGCCTGTACCAAGATCATTGACTTTCCGACAAAAGCACTTGAAAAGGAACCGGAAAACGGCGTCGTCGCCTACGACCTCGCCATCTCGCATTTCAATCTTTCGCGTGCTTATCGCATTAACGACGATCCGGTAAAGACTATCGCTTCGGCACAGAAAGCCATCAAAGTGATGTCCGCCCTCATCAAAAAAGACCCCGAAAACGGTGAATACAACCGCAACCTCGCCGTTTACCAAACCGAGATCGGCCGCTCGTACATGATGCTCAAACAATATGACAAGGCGGTCGCCGAACTGAAGAACGTGATCGCCGAGATGATCTCGATAGCAGAATACGACAAGGCAACAACCACCTATCAATATGATCTAGCGATCGGCCACCGGCTGATCGCCGAGTCCTATTTCAAGTCCGGCAACCCCGCCGCCGCTGTGGAGAACACCGACAAGGCAATCACCCTAGTCAACGGCCTAATATCCCAGAATGCCATTCGCGAATCCGACAAAAAGCTCCTAACGGAACTCGAACAGGAAAAACTCAGCTACTCAAAATAATGTCAGGAACACCTGGAGTTGTGGATGGCTCGACCGAATCACAAAAAACAAGCATTGATCACGCTGAAAGCAATAACAGAGATAGGTTCCAATCTGCCTTGTCCGTGTTATTTGTGGCTAATTCTATCTTTCGTTCTAACGCACGAACATGCCCGGTACCGGCAGATCGCCCGTTTGGCCGAATTGTTGGATGAGCGTTCCGGCAGTCGACCGTTGAAAATACCAGGTTGAATTTGACGGATAAAGAATTGGTGCCAGGCCTCCGTTGTTGACGATCAGTTCGATGTGACATCGAGATAGGATCTGATGACGTCGTATACAGACTCTTTCAATATCTCATAAGCTTGCATTATGCGGATTCTGGCGTCGCGGCGTCGGCTCTCGGATCATGAGGACATATTGGTCGGAAAGGACGGCTTCGGAATTCTTATCGCCTGGAAGGTCGGCTATTCCAGACAAATGCACGCTGAAATTGCGTGAAACACCGTGATCGTTCGGATATCTCTGTTCAAATTGATCGTATTCGTCGAGTTTATAGGCGTTTTGTCGCGGCGGCCCACAAATTCAATGCCTCGGCGGCGATGTGATCGCGGTAATGTCCGTGTTCAGAATGATCGTTGTGGTCGAGATAATTGAAAACGCATTGTTCGGCCTCGATCCCGGCTTTTCACGAATCGCTAAATTTGAGGTGTCGAAATGTGCCTAACAAGCCGCCGAGTTCGACACCCATTCCGACACCCTAAACGACACCCTTTCGTGTTCTTCGCAGCTCGCTCCGAAGCTGCAAAATGCACTTTGTCGTGCTCTAAAACCCAATAAAACAGGCTGTTTCAACTCAAATTGTGGTACGTACCACAATTTAAACCAAATCTATCAAAAGTCCCTTTTCGACACCCTAAAATTCGCTTTTCAAAATGCGCAAAAACGACGATCTCCGGACCGCGGATCGTCCAATTTGTGGGCCGTACCACGATTTGAATCCTGGGTGAAAGATACACATTTGGTTCTCCGCCCAAAAAATGATTTTTAAGCTACAGAACGCGTACGCGGCCGAATTCGGTCAGGAGAGGTAGCATGTGTTCGACCGCGGCTTGATGCGCTGCTCCGTTAGTGGCGAGGATGCCGTTGTAGTTTTGCAGTTTGGCTCGATCATAGCGCATCTCGCCGCCGAAGATGTCGGTCATACGTCCGCCGGCCTCCTCGAGGATGATCTGCGGCCCGCAGGTATCCCAGATCTTGGTTCGCGGGCTCGGATGTATGTAGATGTCGCACTCACGCGAAGCGATCAGGCCGGTTTTCAGTCCGACGCTCCCTCTGGTCACAACATTCGCAAAAGCAAAGTGTTCGATGATGCGGCCCATCCGCGACGTCGGATGGTTGCGGGTCATCGCAAGCGTCATTTTTGTAAGGTCGGTGTGGTCCGAAACACTGAGGCGTTCCGGCTCGCCGCCGCCGATCGAAAGATACGATCCGCCGCCTTTTACGGCATAACTCATCGAATCGTGAAACGGCAGAAAGACAACGCCCGCAACCGGCACGCCATCCTCAGCAAGCCCGATCTGGACAGCAAAATCGCCGTCTTTCTTAACAAAACCGGCGGTTCCGTCGATCGGATCGATTATCCAGACGCGTCGGGCGGCAAGCCGTCGGTCGAGGTCATCTGCCTCTTCTTCGGACAAGATCGCATCGTCCGGAAACGCGGCCTCGAGGCCGTCTACAATGATCCGGCTTGCCTCTTTGTCCGCAATTGTGACAGGTTCGTAGCGGTCATCGACGCCGAGCTTCTGCTCCGTGGCAAAATCGGTCGCGTAATGTTCGAGGATCTTTTTTCCGGCGATACGTGCCAGTGAAATGGCGGTCTCAAGCTCTTTCTGCAGCATTATTTACAGCCTATCACGCCGCATCTGCATTAGGAAATATCGACCAGTTCGGTGACGCCGCATCGCGGACAGATCAGCGTCCGGCGCTCGGCGTCCAGCCATTTGGCCAGCGCAAGGCTGGCCAATTGCGGACCTTTGCTCTCAGCTTCCCCTTCGCGAAACATCCGTGAATGCGTGTGTGTAGGTTTCTTTTTGGGTGTCAGCTCGTGCTCGCATTGACGGCAGACCCAGCCCCTGCCGTCATTGTAAAAATCGTGGAGTTCGATCATTGATAAAAATGGCGGGCCATTCGTGCGGCCCGCCGTTTGGTCATCGGAGCATCATTCCATCCGTCGTACAGACCGGGATGCCGTAGTGCCAAGCAGTTTCACCGGCAGCTTCACATTCGCACCGTTGCGATAGAGTTCGACCTGGACGGTTTCGCCGATCTGCTTTTTATCAAGGAAACGATATAGGTCGTCAAGATCCTTCATCAGCTCGCCATCCATCGAAATGATAATATCGCCGAGGGCGATACCGCCAGTCGCAGATTGCGTAAACCCTTTTAATCCGGCATTTGCAGCAGTTGTGCCCGGGTCGACACGCTGAAGGACGAGTCCGTCCTCGACCGGCAAGCGATAGCCGCGGCGGTTAACATCGGCTGCACTGATCAACGAAGCACCGAGTTTTGGCCGGCGCACCTCGCCAAATTGCAACAGCTGCGGAATCACGCGCTTTGCCGTGCTCACGGGTATCGCAAAGCCGACGCCGACGCTTCCGCCTGCGGGTGACAATATCTGTGAATTGATGCCGATCATCTTACCGAATTTATCAAGCAAAGGGCCGCCCGAATTGCCCGGATTGATCGATGCATCGGTCTGTATCGCGGCATCGATAGGACGGCCTGTCGGCGCACCCGTCATCGGTCGCGAACGTATCGGACGCTGTAATCCTGAGATCACTCCGGTCGTCAAGGTCCGGTCAAGTCCGAACGGATTACCGATCGCAAGCACCTTTTGCCCAACGGTCAATTTGTCCGAATCGCCGAGTGGCACCACCGTCATTCCTGCGGGCGGATCGATCTTGATGATCGCAAGGTCCGTGTCCGGATCGCCGCCGATCACCTTGGCCGGATAGACCTTGTCCCCGCCAAAGCTGACCGTCACCTTCTGTGCACCTTCGATTACGTGGTAGTTGGTCAGGATGTTACCGTTCGCATCGATCACCGAGCCTGAACCGTTGCCCTTGCCTTCGGAAACATCGCCCCAGAAATCCTGTTGATAGGTTGTTGTATTGATGAATGCAACGCCCGGCGAGATCGATCTATAGACCTCAATATTGTTTTGCTCGTCGGAAACCGACGACGGATCTGAGATACCCGGCGGCGGAGCTTGTTCCGCTAATGTCAGGTCAGCACCATTCTTTGCAAGCAGCAGCTTGCCGTAATTGTAAATGAGCGCTGTCGCACCAACGGCGATCAACGCGGAAGCAAAAGCGAGCAGTAATATCTGCCTGGCCGATAATTGATATACCGAATTCTTAGTCATAAATGCACACTACCCTCAAAGTTAAACATAGCAAGGATTTTGATGCGTGAAAAATCCTCATTGGTTGTGCATTGGATTACGAAAAAAACGGCCCGCGTGTTTCGATTGAAACAATTCGGGCCGTTTTATCTATCGAAATTATCGCCGGGATTGACTATCGGTCAAACGATCAACGCGAACAGTTGCCCCCTATTTCGCCAAGATCTTTTAACAATTCGTTTGAAACATAGCCAACCGCTGCGAGCCCGGTGAACAAATGTATTCCCATCAAGCCAATATAGATCGCAAGTGCGACCGCTAGGCCGTATTTCGCGAGCGGACGATCGCCGCTACGAAGCAATACGAGGGCCGCTACTGCTCCAATAGCTATCTTAACGGCTAAGAACGGCCCGTTCCCGATATCCAGCAGTGTTGCCATAAGCTGATTACCCTCAGTCGCTACGCCGGTACGGACCCAGACGATCGTAAGGAGCGCGTCAAGCAGGTTTAGCGAAAATAATAGGATAGTTGGCAACGCTAGTGGCATAAGATGTTTACTCCTTGCAAAACTTTGTTAAAACTTCCCCTTAAACGACTTAACCCCCGGATCTTCATCCGGGGGTTAAGCAAGTTTTAGGTTTGTGAACTGTCTCTGACGCTTTGAGTAAAGTGCTAATCGAAGTCGTTTTCAGCAAATGCTCGGATATTTATTTTTTTTCATATCGGTGATAATCTGAGAAGAAATCTATTGCTTTTTGCCCGCCAGTTAGCGGACAACGATTAAGGCTCTGATTGATTCAAAAGTGGGGCTTGAATTGCGGTAATCCGGTCAAGTTTTTGTGTAAGGACATTTAGGGAGCGAACGACTATGAAAAAAATATTAAGCATCAAACATTTAGCAATATTATTTGCCGTCTTACTTGCTATCGGATCCGGTGATGCGATGGCACAAAAGAAGAAGCCGGTTCTGAAGAAAAAACCGGTAGTAAAAAAGGTTATCAAACCTGTAACTCCGATGTTCACGGTCGAATCCGGCACGGTCTTCCGAGCCAAGATGAACTCAACGATCTCGTCGAAAACTACTACGGCCGGCAGTACGTTCACCGCTCGGGTGATCGAACCCGTATATTCAACTACCGGCGAAGTCGTGATACCGGAGGGTTCGACCTTGATCGGCCGCGTTGATTCGGTCAAACCCGCAAAAAAGGGCGGTAACGTCGGCGAGATAGATGTGAGTTTCTCATCGGTCAAGCTGCCGAATGGCAAAACCCGGGCGATCAACGGTTCGCTCACAGATCTCGATTCAAAATCCGCCAAAAGTGATTCTGAAGGCACAGCGGCAGGCGATAAAACCAGCCATCGGAAAGTCAAATTCATTGGTGGAGGAGGTGTCGGCGGAGCTGTTATTGGCGGGGCGATAGGCGGCGGCAAAGGTGCGTTGATCGGCGGCATCATCGGCGGTGTCGGGGGGCTGATCGCCGAAACCCAGACAAAGGGCGAAGAGGCGACCGTCAAATCAGGCACCGAGTTTGGGGTACATCTCAACCAAACGATCTCGCTGCCAAAATATGCACCGACAACTTTTCAAAATCCTTAGATCTTTGAGCAGAACCATGTCAAAAAGGCTGGCGTAAACGTCGGCCTTTTTTATTTTAAACTGCATGAACAAGAAACTCAGGAGTGACGATAGTCGGTGCGAAGAAACCGGCGGCGGAGTTGAACATTCTCAGCCGGGCTTGTTTTCGAACGTTTGCGATATGGCCGAAATTCCAAGTTACTAGGTAATCGATCTTGTGAAACGAGGCCAAGGCGACGTGGATCGCATCCGCGATATACTTTCGTTGAAAAATGCCGCGTTCAATGTACGCTTCGGCAAGTATCGCAACCTCCTCGGCAAGTTCAATCTGTGCTAGCGGCCTTACCAGATTCAAATATCCGGATCGATGCGGCTCCGCTATGCGTTCGAGCTCCCTCTGAACCAAGATCGAGCTAAATGCTTCATACTCCTTAAGCTCGTGTTCCCACCAGTGAATAGTCAGATCGCGGCGAAACGGATCACCGTTGTCCAAATATGCTCCGACAACAGATGTTTCGAGATAGAGACTTATTTTCATCGCCCGTCTAGTTTAGTTTTCGGGCGTTACGGATGTAAAGGTCACTTTTGAGTTCCTAAAATCAAAAGTGAGGCTGTAATTCTTGAGGAAATTGCCGCCAAGTATGCCGGACTGCTCAAATCCCGATGCTTCATTTATCAGGTCCAAGTCTAGAGCGATCGCTTCGATCCACCTTCGCGAATGTGAGCCGAAAGTGACGCGCGGTAGCATATAACTCGGGACCCCTTCGGTTATACCAGCGGCCCCGATCACGCGAAGTTTTTCTTCACTCAAATGCGGTAATATCTCTTTCTCGTTTGCGACCCGGTCTGAGATCACAGACACGCTGGCTCCGGTATCGACGATGAAATTCAGCGACGAATTGATACCCTCAAGCTGAACCTCACCGCTCAAAAATCCGCTCGATGTTAAGCGCAGTGGCAGAGACATCGCCCCGTTTTCTCTGAATTCACGAGCGTCATTATCCTTTTTTGTGAGTGTAAAGGTCTTTGATCCGTAATCGATCGTGGTCAGGAATTTCGATATCAATGCGAGGCCAATATAACCGTCGATCTTTTGTGTAGGATCGTGGAATTCGCGGATGTAAACAGGAACATTGCGCACCGCCACCTTTCCGATATCGACCTGTTGAAGGAATCCATAAACGATCTCAAAGCGGCCGTCGCCCCCGATCCCCTTCGCATGGCCGCCGCGGGTGATCGACTTAACTTTAAGCATTTTTGCGGTCTTATCTGATATAACCGTTATTCCCGAGCCCGTATCAAGTACGAATCTGAGCGGTTCGTTGCGGCCGTTGACTTGAACCGTGATGATCGGCCGGTTGCCGACAAGCTCAAATTTTACCTTTGAACTGTCATTACCGCTCGAGTAATAAAGCGCTTGTTTGTGGCCGAGAAACTGCAGAAATTTAATGAGTCCCTTTATCCGTTCTCGTCGGTCTTTGTCCGTATCCTTCGAGACGCTAAGAAAACGGTAATAGGCATCGGCAGCTTCGCCGTACCGTTCTGCCCTCGCCGAGATCTGAGCAAGCGCAAATAAATAGTCAGGTTCATTTGCGTTGTGAAAAACCGCTTCCTTGATGTTGATCAAGCTCTGAGGGATCTTATTTTCGTAAAATTCGACCAAACCGATTCCAGCCCAGCCGAGGTCTTCGCTTCGGTTCAGCCTGAGCGAGTTATAGAAGATAAGGCGGGCATCATTAAACCTTCCGGCTGCAAGCAGGACGGCTCCCAACACCGCATACGCACGCGAATTTTCAGGCTCTGCCTCGGCAACGGGAAATACGAGGTTATAAGCTTCTCCGAGCCTCCGTTGTTTTGACAGTACAAATGCAAGCTCCACCTTCGCGGATGTGGAACGCGAGTCTGTCTCGATCGCCCGACGGAGCATTTTCTCAGCATCGTCAAGCAGCCCGGCACGAGTCAATTTCCTTGACTGTTTTATTATCTTTCGTGTCTCATCTGTACCGCTGAAGTCGGGCTCAGTTCCGTAGGAGGCAGTAATGTTGGCTGATACACAGAATATGGCGAAAACAAATAAAGCTAATATGCCTCTGCTAATACCATCGAAATTTGATCTGCTTTCAGCTTTTTTCATTGCGCCGCCTCCGACTGAGTTGTCCAATATCGTTACTTAAGGATCATTCCGGCTTTCATCGACCATAGGACAAGATCCATTTCATCAAAGTCGATCCCGGTCAATGCTGTCAATATGTGGAGCTTTTCTTCGTACATTAGATACTTCGAACGCGTATTTGGTGGCTTTGGGTCGTCAATTATTTTTAATTCGGCCAAACAGTGCAGAACATGCTTATCAAGGATCGCATAGCCCTTAAATCCAATGTTCCGTAAATAGTGGCTCGCCTCTTTATACCCGAGGCCTTTGATACCTTTTTCCTTAACGAGCCAATCCCGCCGGTCATGATCGCATCTGAAGCTGTAAAGCTTCTTACGCAACTTCATATCGCAGTGTGCCTGCAAAAAAATGCGCGATGCGATGACATAACGCGCGCGGGCGTTGGGGTATCGGTGAACACCGAGCAGGGCGTTCGTCAACTCGGCAAGTCCGCCGCTCATCAGTATTGGTTTCACTGCTTCGAGCGATCTTAGGCCCATTCGGGCTGAGCATCCGCCGGTAAAAAAACAGAAGACCATTTCTTCCCAGAGTACGCGGTCGCTTCCGTTCCTACCGATCGATTCGAATTCTTTCAGTCGAGCCTTGATCTCGTCCTTTCTCGCTGCGTGAACTCGTTTTATATTTTCAATTGTGATCGGCTCTTTTAATTTCTTCACTGTGTTTAGCTTGATTTTAGGAGCTCCGGAATCGCAGTGTCAATCCAATTCTCGCCTGACATGTTTACTTTCACGGTCAAATTCTGTTATCTTGCCCCAGGCCAAGTTAAAGTCTAATGGAGGAAACCTCAAGAAATGGGTAGGATCATCGTCGGAGTGGTAGTCGGATTCATTGTTTGGTCGATCGTTTGGGTCGGCAGCGAGCAAACTCTTGGAAGATTCTGGACGGAGTTTGGGGCACACACGCTAGAGGCTGAGAAGGCTCTTACTAATAACACCTCACTGGAAACTAGCCCGGCCATCGCGATCGCGAACCTTATTCGAAGTTTCTTGACTTCGGTCATTGCCGGATATCTCGCGGCACTGGCGGCGGGCGAATATAAACGATCGACAATGATCCTCGGTGTTATTCTCGTTGCGGTCGGCATCGCGGTCGAATATATGTTCTGGAATCTCGCTCCCGCTTGGTACCACATCTTGTTTGTCTTGTTCCTTCGACAAGCGTACGTTGCAGATTCGGTTTCCAGACATTCGTCGAGTTTATAAGTCTCGATGCAGTCGGCCGTGCGTTTCGCGACGGCCTTTTGCTCTTCTAACGGCAATTCAAGGAGTGCCGCCTTTATCGACTCAGCCTCGAGCCGAGAAATTCGGACATTCACAAAATGTGCATCGAGGCAGCATGCTCCCGGCGTTTCGCACGTCACACAGCTTTTTGCACGGTGCTCGTAACCGTCCCTGATCGTGGCTCGAAACTCGGTCCTGATATTGTCCAGTTTTGAGAAAGCGCTTTTCTGACTGATCAATTTCATTATTATTGATAGCTAATGCCGATTTCGATCGTTGCAAATTTGCGTAACGTTATCGGCACCGTGTTACACTCAGGATGTTTCGATTTTACACATTTTTACAGAATTATGCTTAAAGAGGGCGATAAGGCTCCGGCTTTCACAACAACAGACCAGAACGGAAACACGGTAAAACTGACCGATCTAATGGGCCAACGAGTGGTTCTGTATTTTTATCCGAAAGACGATACTCCCGGCTGCACAAAGGAAGCCTGCTCATTCCGCGATGCTGACGAAGTCTATCGGAGCAAGGGGATTCGTGTACTTGGCGTTTCGATCGACAGCGAAAAATCACATCAGAAATTCATCTCAAAATATCAACTTCCCTTCGACCTGTTAGCCGATACAGACAAGCAGATCGTCGAGACGTACGGCGTTTGGGCTGAAAAAAGCATGTACGGTAAGAAGTATATGGGAACGCTCCGCAAAACTTTTTTGATCGACGGCGATGGTAAGATCGTCAAGATATTCGACAAGGTGAATGTCTCAGCTCATGCAGACGAGGTTCTCGAAGCATTCGGAGAAAAGTAAATAAATGGTGACAAAAGTACTCTTTTTTAGTGCGATTATTTTGGCTGGAAGCATCGTTTCTTCGTGCGAAGCCTCTAAAACAAACACGTCGGTCAGCAATTCCGCAGCCAAACAGGCCACGCCTTCAGCATCGCCACCCGCGGGTCCGTCCCAGCCGCAGATCGACAACGCGGCACGAATTTCTCTCGCCGATGCCAAAAAAGCGTTTGACGACGGGTCCGCAATATTTATCGACACGCGTGCAGACAGCACCTACAAATTGGAACATATCAAGGGCTCGATCAACATTCCGGCCGGCACGGTAGATGCCAACATGAGCAAACTATCAAAGGGCAAAAAACTGATTGCCTATTGTTCCTGACCAAACGAGCAAACCAGTGCCAGTTTGGTATCTGAACTAAAACAAAAAGGATTTGATAACAGTTTCGCTCTCATCGGCGGCACCAAAGCCTGGCATGATGCCAATTTTCCGATGGAAACGATTAAATAGGGGATCTGACAGCAATAGAAATTAGTGGCACAGGATAATGAGAATTCTTATCCTGTGCCTTTCGCTTGTCTAGCGGTCAACTTTTTCTTATGAGTTCGTCGCAAATTCGACCGGCGGTCTTACCGTCCCATAGCGGGGGAATGCGACCTGTCTTAGATAATTCATCTTTGTCCAGTATTTCAAACGCCGCTCGCATTATCTTTTCACCGTCGGTTCCAACCAGGATATTTGTACCAAGCTCGATGGTCACCGGACGCTCCGTGTTCTCGCGAAGTGTCAAGCACGGAATTCCCAACACCGTAGTTTCTTCCTGAATACCGCCCGAATCGGTCAGCACCAGCCTAGCTCCGCTATACAGCCGCATAAAATCGAGATAACCGAGCGGTTCGATCAGGCGAAGGTTCGAATTTTTGATCACTTCCCCATATCCAAATTCCTCGATCTTCGCCTTTGTGCGTGGATGTACAGGAAAGACGATCGGCAGCCTGTTCGCGATCGCGATGAGCGAATTGATGATACCTGAAAACACCGGACGTTCATCAACATTGGACGGCCGATGTAGCGTCAACAAGGCATATTTGCTCTGCTCAACACCAAGTTCTTCACGAATCGTCGAGCGTTCGGCTATCTTCAGCTGCTCGAGCAGCGAGTCGATCATTACGTTGCCGACAAATCTTATCCTGTCCGCGGGAATGCCTTCTTGAGAGAGGTTTTCGTCGGCATCCTGCGAAGTTGTAAGCAGCAGATCAGAGATCGAATCCGTTAGAATTCGATTGATCTCCTCAGGCATCGCCCGATCCCGAGATCTGAGGCCTGCCTCGACGTGTGCGACCTTGATCCCAAGTTTCGAGCAGACCAAAGCGCAGGCAATCGTCGAATTCACGTCGCCGACCACGACGACCCAATCGGGTCCATGTTCTAAAACGACTGGCTCAAATTCGGTCATCACCTTTGCCGTCTGAACGGCATGAGTGCCGGAGCCCACACCCAGATAAACATCAGGCTTTGGCATCCCGAGATCATCAAAGAAAGCGTCCGACATCGCCGCATCATAGTGCTGTCCGGTATGCACGATCAGCGGCTCGAACTCGACCGGCCGCCTCTTCATTTCAGCGTAGATCGGCGCCACCTTCATGAAGTTTGGCCGAGCACCGACGATGAGAAGAACTTTGAGCATTAGAGCCTGACAATTCTAGCCTTGCTTCCATCACGCGTTTCAGGTGAAAGCGCATTCCGCGTGTCAACGATCAACGATGCTAATTCACAAACGCGACCATAATCGACGGGCGAATGCTCAGTGCATATTATGACGCAATCAGAACCCGTTATCAGATCATCGGTCAGTTCGCGATTGTGCAGCGGCTCGCCATCGCCGATCGTGTAAGCATGGTCAAAGGTCACTGTTTCGACGAATGGATCGTGAAAATACACATCGGCCCCATCAGCACGCAAAAGGTCGATTATCGACAACGCCGGCGACTCGCGCATATCGTCGATATCTTTTTTATATGCGACGCCCAGTATCAGTATTTTCGAACCATTGACCGACTTTTTCTCATCGTTCAGAGCCGTTGTCGCCAGTTCTACGACATAATTGGGCATAGTCGAATTGATCTGTTCGGCGAGTGAAATAAATTGCGAATCGAAGCCATGCTGCCGTGCTTTCCACGACAAATAATGCGGATCAAGAGGGATGCAATGGCCGCCGATTCCAGGTCCGGGGAAGAACGGCATAAAGCCAAACGGCTTTGTCGCCGCCGCACGAACGACCTCCCATGTATCAATGCCGAGGGCATTGCATAGCTTGGCCATCTCGTTCGCCATACCGATGTTAATGGCGCGAAAAGTGTTTTCCCATAGCTTTGCCGCCTCAGCGACACGGGCGGACGATACGCGATGAACGTCATTCACGATCTGCCCGTAAAGTAACGCCGCGACGTCAGTCGAATCATTTGAGACTCCGCCGACGACCTTCGGAATGTTGTGAGTTTGAAACTGCGGATTGCCCGGGTCGACACGTTCAGGCGAAAATGCAAGTAAAAAGTCCTCATCGAGTTCGAAGCCCTTCTCCTCGAACATCGGTTGCAAGATCTCGTCTGTCGTTCCCGGATATGTTGTTGATTCGAGGATGATCAACTGCCCTCGACGCATGTATTTCTGGATCTCGCCGCCAGCCGTCAGAATGTACGACATATCAGGATCCTTCGTCTTTCTTAGCGGCGTCGGAACGCAGATGATGATCACGTCGCACGCGTTCAGCTGACTAAAATCTGTCGTTGCCGTGAGTTTGCCGCCATCGACGCATTTCGCGACCGTTTCGTCTGAAACATCGACAATGTACGAGCGTCCGGCATTAAGCTCAGCGACCTTTTTATCGTCGACCTCAAAACCGATCGAGTTGAAGCCTTTCAAGCAAAATTCGGCGATCAGCGGAAGGCCGACGTAGCCAAGTCCGATGACACCGATACGCGCCTCAGCGGTAGAAATAATTCGTTCTAATTCGTCCTTTATCATTACTTTGTTAATAAGATTATTGTGAAATAAACGGCGGGGTATGACCAAAAACAAGCATCTTGCCCTCGTTTTAAACTATGTTAATCGATAGGGTTAGTCAAGAAAGAGTGAATCTATGTTAAGATGTTCGTGCCCTGAGTTCGTCCGGGTTCTCCACTGAGTTTTGCCCTGGTTTGTAGGTCTTCTCTTGACCCAATATGAGTTCTGAGATCACTTCGTCCAATCCTGTTGTGAGCGCTGTTATCGGCGGCACGGCTCCGCGCCCTGCCCAACTTGCAGCGTCGCGGGGAGTGTTGCCTTTGCCTCAGGCAG
This sequence comes from Acidobacteriota bacterium, assembly GCA_016713675.1. Taxonomy (NCBI): domain Bacteria; kingdom Pseudomonadati; phylum Acidobacteriota; species Acidobacteriota bacterium. The sequence goes on along the minus strand of JADJOS010000001.1, from coordinate 1,807,822 downwards.
ACCTTCTCGAAATACTCGTTCACTTTTACAATGGCAGCGACGCCGAACTCAGGGGAAATGCCCGCTCGACACTTATCGGGCAAAGCAGTGAGGAACTGGAGAGTTCGCTGCGATCCACGGATATTTCACCATCAGTACTTGCCTATTTTGCCGAACAGCCAAACTTGCCGACGGCACTCCACGAGGCGATCGTCACAAACACCCGTACGCCGGCCGATGCCATTTCGAAATTCGCCCGAACGACTCAAAACGGGCAACTGCTCGAACTGATATCCTTCAATCAGCAGCTTTTGATTCAAAATCCTGCGGTCATCGATGCGATCATTGCCAATCCGCACCGCTCCGCCGAGGCCGAACGTCGGGCGGCGGAAACAAAGCGCGAATTCTTTGAAAAGGAACGCGGTGCACAGCAGATAGCCAATGAATTGCGTGCGCGCGGCCAGGACGCCGCGGCTGAGTTTGTCGAAAATTCAGAATTTGGCGCCTCGATGGAAGATTCGGGAATGACCGTCGAGGACGCTCTGTTTCTGGCTCAGCATATTGAGGTCCTCGACCGCGAAACTGATGATTCTTGGCTCGGCCTCGAGTACATCGAAGAGATCTACGAGGAAACCGAAGAGCAGCGAAAGGCTGCCCTCGACAAGATACTCGGCGAGCTCGCAAATGAAGAAGAGGAGATTCCCGGCGAACGCATCTCCATGATCAACCGGATCATGAAGATGGGCGTCAAGGATCGCGTCCGCCTTGGTATGAAGGGAGACCGCGAGGCTCGCAACATCCTTATCCGCGACCCGAACAAGCTCGTGTCGAGTGCTGTAGTAAATAATCCGCGGATCACGGAACAGGAAGTTGAGCTGATCGCGGCGATGAAATCACTTTCCGAAGACATCCTTCGCCAGATCGCGTCAAATCGTCATTGGTCACGAAGTTATAACGTGATGCACAATCTGGTTCGCAATCCGCGAACACCGATCGCAAATGCGATGACAATAATGTCGCGTTTACAGCTTCGCGACCTGACTGGATTGTCAAAGAACCGAAATGTTTCGGATGCCGTTCGCCGCCATGCTACGCGTTTGCTGGCGGCCCGTTCGGGCCGTTAGAGGAATTTTGCAACTCTGCCGGTTTTGACGAATGATCCCGCCATATCGGTAAAAGTATGACTTGCTGCTCCCAGCCATAAGCCGACAAAACTGAGTGGGAAGAATCCGTCGCCCAGGTTCGTCCTTACAAACTCGCCGACCAGCCGCCAGGCAATGGCAAAATCACGAATGTCCGGAACACTATCATCCGACATCCCTGTCCACGCAAGCGCCAACACGTACGTGGCAAGTGTCAAAACACCCATGAAATATACGACGCGGATCAGGGAACCAAAAATGAGACCGTGCGAAAAGCGGGATCTGTGATCGAAAAACGACCGGTACGGAAACCACAAGAAACGAAAAAAGTGCCAACGCGAATACTGCCGCGAAACTGTGTCGAGATCCGGGCCAAACATCAATCCGCCAAACAAGAATGCGACTCCCAATGTTGCCGCCGACCAAATATCGCGGGTGACAGTGTAAGCGGCGACAGTCGCCGGTATGGCCAATAGAAAAGTGATCGCATCATGTGTTCGTCCGCTTGGCATCGGTCCATTCTATCGCAGCCTTACAAGACTCGACACCGCAATTTTGTTAAACTCTTCGATTCGATGGCAAGTCTCTGGCAAAAACTTAATACTACCCTCGCGATGATCAAGTTCGAGCATACTCTGTTCGCACTTCCCTTTGCGTTCCTGGGGGCGATCCTCGCAATGAGCTCGCTTCCGGACTGGCGGGAACAATTTCCAAATTGGTGGCAATTACTCTGGATCACGGTCGCAATGTTTGGTGCCCGTTCCGCGGCAATGACATTTAACCGTATTGTCGATAGAGATATCGACGCTAAGAACCCGCGCACCGCCGGCCGCGAATTGCCGAGCGGTAAGCTGTCGGTCGGATTTGCCTGGGCGTTTCTTTATGTTTCGATCGGCGTGTTTTTGGTAGCGTCGTACTCGCTTAATTGGCTCACGTTCGCACTGTCACCTGTCGCCCTGATATGCGTTCTTGGATATTCGTACGCAAAACGATTCACGGCTGCCGCTCATATTTTACTCGGCCTGGCTCTCGCGATATCGCCGTCAGCAGCGTGGATCGCCGTCAGGGGTTCGCTTAGCGATGAGATCCCGATATTACTCTCGTTGATGGTACTGATGTGGACGGCTGGTTTTGACGTACTTTATGCCTGTCAGGATTTTGAGTTTGATAAGAAGTCAGGACTACACTCGATACCCGCACGCTTCGGTATCGCACGTTCCCTTTGGATCGCTCGTTTATTTCATTTTCAGGCGTTTATAGTGTTGCTGATATTATATCTTGTCACCGGTTTGGGTTTCCTGGCTCTCGCTGGCGTTGTTGCGACGGGCATGTTGCTCGTATATCAGCACACACTCATCAAGGCTAATGATCTCAGCAAGATGAACGCGGCCTTCTTCACCACGAACGCCTTTGTCAGCGTTATTCTTCTTCTCACGTTCGGTGGTGCTGTTTTTCTTGAAAAATGAAACCGCTCCTAGCAAACATCAGCCCGGAACTTGCCGCAACGCTATACTCCCGCGGCAATAAACGCTCGTACAGTGTAGAACAAGAGATTTTCGCAGAAGGAGACTCTGCAGAATTCTTGCCTGTCGTTATTACCGGTGCGATCAAGATGTATCGCTCGCCCGAGCCCGGCAAAGAAGTGATAATCGGTATTTTTCGGAACGGCGAGATGTTTGCCGTGCCGCCTGTGTTTGATGGTGGGCCGTTTCCCGCTTCGGCTTCGGCGATCGAGGATACGCAGCTACTGCAGATCCGCCGTGTCGCGTTTCAGGAACTTTTGAAGGAGTCGGCCGAGTTTGCCTACTCCGTGATCGCCTGGACGTGCGAGATGCTTAGAGAAAAAACGTCGATCATCCGCAACCTTGCCACCGCCTCACCGGAACATCGTGTCGGCAATGTCCTCATAAAACTGGCCGAGGCACATGATCCTGCGTTTTTTCCGATTAGGATCGCGGTCCGTCGCCAAGACATCGCGGAAATGGCGAGCCTGACGACTGAAACAACGATCCGTGTAATTCGACGATTTGCCGATCAAGGAATGCTTCGGATCATTCACGGTAAGGTGATGATCGATTCGGTCATGCCTCTACGGCAATTTCTTCGGGATTAGTTGATCCTTCGCTCAGAATGCCGAGATTTACCTGAAATCGGCTAGCGATCGATCGGGCCCGGAATTTAATGAACTCAGTCCGCGGTCCGGCGAATTCGTCATCGACACTTTTTACAAATAGCTCGAGCCATCTCGAAAAGTGATCGGACTTGAATGCCGATCGTAGATGCAGTTGCCGATGAACCTCCATCGGATTTCGCCCGCGAAGCTGATAATCGCCCGTCCGAAACAAGATCGCCTCCCAAAAATCGCCGATTATCGGTAAATGGTGTTCGAGGTCGAGCTTCGCGACATCTCTGAAAATATAGCCGATGACCTCGTCAGCGAGTGCCCTTTCGTAGAACACACGCATGACGAGATCAATATCGGTCCTTGTTTCGATATCACGCATAATTATGGAAGTTCGGCAGCCCGGTTTGTCCCTTTGGTCAACATTAGCTTGAGTGCGAACCAAACGAACGCCACTGCCCCCACTGCGAATACGGTATCGCCTACCATACGCATCCAACGCAAGGTCTGCATTAGATCGGTCTGCATAAATTCCGGGCTGCGTGCCGACCAATAACCGACCGATACCGACTGATACGTCTGCAGTAATCCGATCGGCAATAGGCTTAGGAGCATCTCCATCAGCATACCGATGTTGATTGCCCAAAAAGCAAATCCGAGCAGCTTTGTATTCCAGATCCGTTCCGGCTGCATCGCCCTCATACAAAAGAGCAGAAGAGCGAGGCCAAGTGTTCCATACACACCGTACAATGCTCCGTGTGCGTGAACGGCAGTGGTATTGAGCCCTTGCATATAATACAGAGCAATGGGCGGATTGATCATGAATCCGAAGATGCCCGCGCCAACTAGGTTCCAAAACGCCACCGCGACGAAGAAATAGACCACCCATTTATATTGAGCAAGCCATGGTTTCACTTTCGAATGGCGGATATTCTCGAACGCCTCGTAGCCGACAAATACCAGCGGCACGATCTCAAGTGCGCTAAATACCGATCCAAATGCCAACGCTATTGTCGGCGTTCCGGCAAAGTACAAATGATGCAGCGTTCCAATGATGCCGCCGCTAAGGTATATCGCGCCCGAGAGCAGCGAGGCCTGCGCGGCATGTTCGGCTTTGATCACCTTTAATCGGGCGAACAAGAACGCGATAACGACAGTCGCAAAGACCTCAAAAAATCCTTCTACCCAAAGGTGAACGACCCACCAACGCCAATATTCGACTACCGTGATATGCGAGCGCATTCCCCAGAACAAACCCGGAGCGTAAAACAGAGCTATGCCGGCCGTTGTACCCATAAAAAGCCAGATCAGCGACTTATTTGTACCTTCACGTTTCAATGCCGGAATTGCGGCACGGGCGATCAGGAACAGCCATAGAAGCAGGCCAATAAACAACGCCGCTTGCCAGACGCGGCCGAGGTCGACGTATTCATAACCCTGATGGCCGAACCAAAACCACAGATCGCCGTTGCCGAGTTTGTGCATGACGCTCATCCATTGCCCGCCCATCGACCCGAGCACGACGATCAGCAAAGCACCAAATAATACGTCAACGCCGAGCTTCTGGAATTTCGGTTCTTTTCCGCAGATATACGGCGAGATAAACAGGCCGGCCGCCAGCCAAGCCGTGGCGATCCAGAAAATACCGAGCTGTGTATGCCACGTTCGTGAAACGACATACGGCAGATAATCCTGGAGGGGAATTCCATACAAACCGCCGCCCTCGACACCGTAATGCGCCGTGATAATACCCATCACGATCTGCAGTAAAAAAAGTAGCGAAACAACGAGAAAATACTTGACCGTCGCCTTTTGCGATGCGGTCAGGGTCTCTCCGATCAGCGGGTCGCTATCGGGCGTCTCGCTGTCCTCAGCTTCCTTTCGCCACCCCGCATAAAACCAGACCATCGCACCGATACCCGCGATGAGCATGATCACGCTGACACCCGTCCAGACGATCGCCGAACTCGTCGGAACGTTCCCGACGAGCGGCTCGGACGGGAAATTACTCGTGTAAGAAATGTTATTGTTAGGACGATTCGCCACCGAGGCCCACGCTGTCCAGAAGAAAAATGCGGTGAGCGAGCGAAGCTTAACCGGATCGGACTGAGCATTTCGCTGGATCGCATAATCCTTGTTGCCGTTGGCAAACACGTCCGAATAATGTTTGAGATTGTCCTCAAATGCCTTGGCCCGCAGCGGGTCGACAGTTATATTTCCGGTGGATTCGTCGTACGTATTCGTACGCATCATATCTTGCAGCCGCTGCCTAAGAACGGCCTGCTTTTCGCTCGAGAGAGTGTCGTATGTGCCGCCCGACTCGGCGGCGGCCCACGAATTCAATATGAATACTGATTCACGATGCAAATAGTCCGCAGTCCAATCAGGAGCAACATAAGAGCCGTGCCCCCAGATCGAACCGACCTGCATTCCACCCATTGCCTGCCAGACATTTTGACCGTCTGAGACCTGTTCCGCCGCGATCAACACCGTACCGTCGGTCGATACGACCTCTTTCGGTATCGGCGGAGCCTGACGAAATATCTCCGTTCCGACCCAGCCCAAAATCGCAAACGACAATACAAATACCGCACCTAATATTATCCAAAGCCTCTTCATACTCCCCCCCGTCTCGAATCTTCAATTCGCCTTAAATTTCGTAACCAAAATGTGCACCTCGGGATCGGCGACTACTTCATGCTCGATACCGGCCTCAAGTGTAAGTAATGTTCCCGGACGCAGTTCCTGAAACTCGTCGAGCTCCGATCCCGCCGCAAATACTCCTTTGCCCGAAATGCAGTAAACCGTGATCGGCACATCGGCATGATGTCTCGCGAGCACGGCATTGTTTCGAAGCCTTACCTCGACCAATCTTCGAAACGTTCCATCATAGAGTTGTTCGACGGTCTTGTCCTTAGCATCGTCGGCATTTCTGTCGTGAATTGGATCTTTTATTAATTTGATGTGTTTCATATTCTATTAACCTCGGTTGTTCCTACTTTACGGCCGATTCGAGGCACACAAAATGATTGCAATCATAAAGTGATATTTTTTGGTATCGCCAAAATAAAACGCGCGGAACCCACGATAGATTCCGCGCGTTTTGTTCAATTATCCGCCAGCCTCTATTAGGGCTGAGCCGTGAAGTTCAAATTACTTATGTTGTCATTGACCAAAACAACCTGAGAACTCGGTACGAACGTGAATGACTTGCTATTGACGGTGACTGTGTAGGTCTCGCCAATATTGAGATTGTCGAAACTATAATAGCCGAACGAACTGGTCAATATCCTTCGCTGGTTTCCGCCCATATCTGCGATCGTGACCAATACTCCCTTGATGCCGCTGCCATCCGCACGAAGCACACGGCCGCCGACGCTTGCGTTTACTGCATTCGATGTGACAACAAGTCGATAGTTGACCAATGCGGAATTTGCACCGTTGGTCAGGTTTACACCGAAATCGAACGTTCCGCTCTGAGTCGGCGTTCCGGCTATTGACGCGACCACTCCTCCGGTGTTCACGGTAACGCCATTCGGCGGTGCTCCGCCCATTTGCGTGTAAGCAAATGCTCCAACATTCTGAGTCAGCCCGTAGGTGTAAGGCTGGTTTAGCTTTGCCGACGGTAATTCGGCAATATACGCGGTCGAATTTTCAAACGCACCGATATCTACCGTTCCCCCGAACGGCCTGGCGGCACCTCGCTGGTCGGTCGTGATGGCTGCCGGTGGATTGCCGATGGCACACGATAGGTCAGTTACGCAGTTTTGCCCGGCGTTAAGTGCCGGCGATGTGGTCAGCAGTGGATAGGTCTGGCCAATACCTCCGTGAGATCCCAGCGGGCCGAGAAGCGGATTCACATTCTGCAGATCGGACGCGACCCATCCGGTCGAAGTTCCAACTACGCCGATAATATTGTTACCCTGCGAATTGAAAGCACCAAGAGCATCAGGATTTGCGGCCGCACCGCTGTTTCCTGAGATGATAGTGTTGCGGACGTTGGCGTTCAGCGTCGCGGTCGATTTGTGAAGCCCGCCTGCACCGTTCGCTGCCGTGTTGCCCGATATCGTCACGTTATTCAGCGTCAATCCGACACCATTAAAAATGATCCCGCCGCCGCCCGTTCCGGCCGGAGCGTTGTTGCCCGAGATCGTAGAGTTCGTAATTGTCACGGTTCCGTTCGCCTGGATCCCGCCGCCGGCAAGGCCGGCCAGGTTGGAGGTATTTCCCGAAATGGTCGAATTGATTACATTCAGGAAGCTGGTCGAGAAATTTTGCATCGCTCCGCCCGAAGATGTCGAGGAGTTGTTGCTCACAACACAATTGATGATCGTCAGGTTTGCGGGAACGGCCGGACCGGACGATGCCGCATTATTGAATGCTCCGCCGTTTGCCGCCGAGTTTCCGGTGATGATCGAATTTGAGACGACCATCGTACCGCCGACGTTGTATATAGCTCCGCCGCGGCCCGTATTTGTCGCTCCAACACCGTTCCCGCCTGTAAATCTCAAATTGTTGATATTGACCACTACATTCGCTCCGCTCGCAAAGATTCGGCTCGCGTTGTTACCACTGATCGTCAATTTGTCGGCTCCGGGGCCAGTGATCGTCAGCGTCCCGTTGTTTGCAAAAACGATCTCCGTGCCGCCGAGCGTGATGGTTTGCGGCGCGTTGAAAAGGGCAGAAAACGCCACAATGTCGTTATCGATGGTAGCGTTTGCGGCCACCACGGCCTCGCGCAAACTGCAATCGGAGTCGCAAGTGCCGTCGGACGTGTCGGCGGTCTTTGTGACCGTATACGTTGCTCCAAAAACCGACGCACTTGAACCGACGATCAAGACCAGACCAAAGACAATGCCGCAAATCCTAAACATAGGGCCTCCATTTCTGCTGATTTTTACTTTGCTTTCGGCAACAGTCTATACCAAAACTCTCGAACTGCAAAGTATTTTTACGCGCAAAAAAGGCGTGCCGGGCACACCCTTTTTCCTAAATATCATTTAGCCCTAATTAATCTACGAAATCGATCTTGACCTTGTGCGGGATAATGCCCTTTTTGTGGCCCTCGGCCATGAGGCGTTTTACAGCTTCGCGGCCGCGGTCGCCGTAGTCGAGCGTGAGGTCGTTGACCCACATCGCGACGAAGCGGTCTGCAAGTTCCGGCTGCATATCACGGGCAAACTGCATCGCATAGGCGAGTGCGTCCTCACGGTTTTCCATCGAATATACGATGCTCGCGTGCAGGTGTTTCGAGACCTGTTTCATCAGGTCCTTGCCGAGGTCGCGGCGGATAACATTGCCGCCCATCGGCAGCGGAAGTCCGGTCTTGTCAAACCACCATTCGCCGAGGTCGAGCACCTTGTTAAGACCCATTTGGTTGTAGAATAGCTGACCTTCGTGAATGAGCAGGCCCGCGTCAACCTTGTCTTTCTGCACCGCTTCGATGATCTCGTCGAATGGATAAACGACGTATTCAAAATCGGGATTGAAGATCCGAAGAGCGAGAAACGCGCTTGTCAGTTCGCCCGGAATGGCGATCTTCATCGAACCGATCTCGTCCGCCGAACGCGGCTCTTTCGACACAACGATCGGGCCGTATTTGTCGCCGATGCTCGCACCGTGCGGCAGCAGAGCATATTTGTCGGCAACATACGCATACGCGTGAAACGAGATCGCCGTCACGTCAAACACGCCGTTTTTGGCGTCTTCGTTGAGCGATTGGATATCTTTGAGCGTGTGCTCAAATTTCAAACCGTCGGTCTCGAGTTTGTTGGTAGCGAGTCCATAGAACATGAACGCGTCGTCCGAATCGGGCGAATGCGCTACTGTGATGGTGCGTGTTTCGGGAGATGTTCCTGCTGATAATGGCATACTCTAGATCTGGGAAAAATACACTCGCGTGTCGTACGAAACCTTTATTTTACCGTTTTCGGCGTGTTTCGCAAATAGGGCTTCTAGTTCGGCGATCATCGCGGGAAATACGTCGGCGGTTTCGCTCGGCATATATGATGAAGACAGCATTCGGCCCTTTATACCGTCAAAATCGAAGACCTGCTCATTCTGAAATATCGCCGAACCGTAATCTTGTTGAAAAAATCCGCGAAGCTCTGCGTCCGCAATATTTTCATGACGGACATTTCCATAGTCATTTGCGTACCTGAGTAGAAACGCCTCGTACTCGACCAGAAACGGCGTCGCGTCGAGTTGGCGTTCGTTCCAGATGAGTACAATGTACCCGCCCGGCTTGAGAATTCGTCTAAATTCGGGACGAGTCCAGTCAGGATCGAACCAATGAAACGCCTGTGCCGCGACGACCAGATCAACCGAAGCGTTGTCTAACGTCGTCGCTTCTGAAGTGCCGTCAATGGCAATGAACCAAGGAAATTCGGCAAGCTGTCGTACCGCCGCTGCTCGCATCGCGGCGTTCGGTTCGACACCAAAAACACGGTTGCCGTTCTCCAAAAACATCCGGCACGAAATGCCCGTTCCGCATCCGACATCCGCCACTACCGACTCACGGGTCAAACCGCAGTTCGCCTCCAGATACGCCACTATCTCACGCGGATAATCGGGCCGGTATTTAACGTAATTCTCAACACGATTTGAAAATCTCTCGACGGTATCTGTCATAGGTTCAGAGTGCAAGCTTCAGCTTGTCCCAACGCGATCATCCACGAACTTGAGCTAAACTAATAAACGTCCCATCCCTTACCATAATCCAAAACCGGATAATCCCGCCAAATCCTCGCCGCCTCTTCGCGCCCAAATTCTTCCAGATAAATATGCGCGCTAGAGTACGGCCATTCCTGCCAATGTTCGACATACTCGTGCTGAACCGCGTTGTTATTGATGTAATTGAGACTAGCCCAATAATGTCTGTCAGACTTCATCTCGCGGTCAAAATAGTTGCACCATACCTTGCGTCCGACTTCCCCGTCTTCTTGGTTCCAAGTTCTCGACGTTCGCCCGTGAAGTTGTCCGAGTAGCTTCCTAAGTTCCTTTATTCGGTCGGTTCGTGCGAGCAGATGATAGTGATTTGGGAGTACGCACCACGCGTATACTTTTGCTCCCACTGCTGCGCATGCGTCAAGCAGTTGCGATTCAAAATCGGCTATCCGCTCGACACTTTTCCCGATCATTTGCCGATGTTCAAAACAGGCCGCTGTGATGATAAACGTGAAGGAGCCGATAAAATCCAAATGCGGCGGACGATGCCATGGTAGATAATGGAACTTGCGGTCGCGGAGGATGCGTTCCTGTTGGGCCTTCGTGAGTTTTCGCCACTTGTACATATCGTGCGTTGGGACAAGCTAAAGCTTGCACTCTAAACCTCTTCGCCGGTCCACTCACTCTTCTTCGAATGCGGAATATCAAACTGATCCAGTATCCGAAAACACAAATGCTCGACGAGTTCGTCGATTGTCTTCGGCCGATGGTAGAAGCCAGGGCTCGCCGGCACAATTTGTGCTCCGGCGTTTGTCAGCCTGAGCATGTTCTCAAGATGAATCGCGTTGTATGGCGTCTCACGCGGCACGAGGACGAGTTTACGGCGTTCTTTGAGGCAAACATCTGCAGCACGATGGATCAGATTAGTCCCCGCACCCGATGCGATCGCACCGAGCGTACCCATCGAACACGGCACGATTATCATTCCTGCTTGTTTATTCGATCCCGATGACGGTTTCGCTGCAAAATTGTCGAGCCGCCAATATCTTATTAACTTTGAGTCTGCACTCAGGCCTAGCCATTCATTGATCTTCGCTGTATTTATATCGCGAAGATTCGCCCCGGTTTCGACCTGAGCAACTACGGCGGCCGTTCCCGATATTATCAGATTTATCGTCTCGACCACCCCGCTCGCGGCCAGCAATTGCAGCGTCCGATGCGCATATATCGTGCCCGAAGCACCCGTGATCGCGACCGTTAATTCCATATGTTTGATATTAGCCTCTGTTTACAAAATTCGAAAGCTTTCGTTCCTTTCGGCCCATTGACATTTATTCGCCTGCGGGTTTGTTGTAGATTCTAAACAGATGAATATTGACGATATTAGATCGATCCTCGACGCGGTTTCGAGCGGAAATGTAACTGCCGACTCGGCCGCCGAACAGATCAAGAACCTTTCCTTCGAAGATGTCGGCTACGCAAAGATCGACCACGGACGTGCGACGCGGCAAGGGTTTCCTGAGGTAGTTTTCGGCCAGGGCAAGACCCGCGAACAGGTCGTAGGTATTTTTGAAAAACTCATCGTTCGCTCGCCGAATGTGCTGATCACACGTACTACTGCCGATGTTTACGGCGAAATTCGCAACGTTCTCGCCGACGCCGAGTGGCATGAAAGTGCGAAACTTATTCGCGTGATGCGCGACAAGACCGAGCTCGGAGGCGGCGAGATCGCCGTCGTCACCGCCGGAACCAGCGATATTCCCGTCGCCGAAGAAGCAGCACTCACCGCCGAAGCGATGGGCAATCGCGTCACACGTATCTGGGACGCGGGCGTCGCCGGCATCCACCGCATCATCTCACAGCGTGAGATCCTGCAAAATGCCCGTGTCGTCATCGTCGCGGCCGGTATGGAAGGAGCTCTGCCGTCGGTCGTCGGCGGACTTGTCGCCGTGCCCGTCATCGGCGTCCCGACCAGCATCGGTTACGGTGCATCTTTCGGCGGTATCGCCGCACTGCTCGGTATGCTCAATTCCTGCTCGTCAAATGTCACTGTCGTTAACATCGACAACGGATTCGGCGCCGGTTTCGTCGCCAGCCTGATCAACCGTTCGCCCGGCCCGACCGCGTAAGAATATTGATCAACAATTAGCGTATTTGCTGCGACAGGGGCGGCTTGCCTGCCGGGCCGACCGATCCGCCGGTAAACAACTAGCCGCGGCCTCGATCTTCCGGGAGAGATCTCGTCGAAGCCGGAAACTCGAGGCACTTTTCTTTAATTCCGTCGGCCGGAGCCGCGCTTTTTTCGAGTTGTCGATCGCGTTTTGAGAAGGCCGAGGACGAGGATCCCGTTTTCGATCTCCGCCTGCAGGAAACGAACCGTTTCGTCGAACCGCATATCGTGACGCTCGCAAAAAGGTTTTATTCGGATGCGTTTATTATCGCTGCGGCCCTTGTTACGCAGGGGAAACGCACTGGTCATAAACCTACTTACAGGCCGCAGCCCGATTACATCCGTGTCCGGATCATACATCAGCTTGACGGCCTCCGGCCTTCCCAACGCTTCGAAAGTAAATCGATTTAACATCAGGTCTCCGACTCGGTTTATCGAAACGTATATGTTTTCCGGCTCCGGTTGTCTCGGCCCATCCTCGTATTCGATCCAGTTCCTATTCATTTTGGTCACCTCTCAAGATCGCTTTTAATTGTATCATCTGTATCGCTTTGTTGCAAGCATGATATTACGGGATGAGATATCTTTCTTCTGATCCTAATGTAAAGTTGGGGCGAATTTCGGACTACATAGACTACGTTTAGACCCAAACTGCTAACTTGGACTACGTTGATCAGCCTGACCAATAGCGAAGATCACAGCAGGAAACGGATTGTCGCTGGGGCCGATTTTCGTTGTCGCTGACCGCGAAAATCGTTGTCGCAGACCTGAAATACACTGTCGCAGAGGAGTAATTTTATTGTCGCAGAAATGGTTAGGGATTTAACAAGACATAGAGCCTGTCTGCCCAGTCTGACCGGGAATTTTTGAGTATCTCGTATTGGACCTGAGCGAGGTCGCGGTTACCTTGTTTTAGATAGGCACGGCCGAGGTTGTAACGGGCTTTGTCAAAGTCAGGGTTGTAGCCGAGCGCACTGTTCAGTGCCTCAATACTCTCGTCTGGTTTGCCCGCTTCGAGGTAGCTTTCGCCGAGATAATTGTATGTTTTGGCATCCGGCTTGTATGTTTTTAGCTGATCGAAAATGACCGCAGAATCGCCGTAACGCTTTTGTTTATAGAGTGCCAGACCGAGTTTTTCGATCGAATTCACGTGATCGGGCTTGATCGCGATCGCACGGCGAAAGGCAAGTATCTCTTCGTCGACACGATTCATTTTGCCAAAGGTAAGGCCCAGTGAATACTGTGTGTCCGCGTTGTCTTCGTCGAGCCTGACGGCCTGCCGATAGGCTTCGACGGCATCCTTATATTGCCCAAGTGCGTAGCTGGATGCACCAATGTTTATATAGGTCGCTGCCCATTCCGGCCTGAGTTTTGCGGCCGTACGCGACGCCTTCAACGCTTCGGCGTGACGCCCCAGAATGCCATAGCAAAACCCCGCCTGATACCACGCCTCCGCATAATTCGGATCTGCTTCGACGGCTCGTTCAAAATACGGGACAGCCCGAGCGTAATCGTCACGCGACATCTGAGCCAGACCTTGCGAATAGAGCCTCTCGGCCGACGAACGTTTACTTTTTGCAGCTTCAGAGTTAAGCGTCGAAAATGTTTGGAGTTCGGTGATCTTTAGCTGAGCGATGCGTTCGGCCGGAACGGCAAAATTCAGATTTTGCCCTTCGGCAGCCTGCAAAGTCGCGACGCCGATGACTTGGCCGGCCATATTGACCACAGGCGACCCCGAAGAACCGGGCGATATCGACGCCGTAATTTGAATGATCTTGCCGTAACCTGAGATCTCGCGAACAGCCGAAACAATACCGTTGGAAACACTGCCTTCGAGTCCGAAGGGATTACCGATGACAACGATCGATTCGCCTTCCTGCGGCACCGCACGAACGATCGGCAGCGGCACTGCGAGGGCCCGCGGAACATCAACCTGGAGCAGAGCAAGGTCGCCCTCGCCATCGACGGCCAACACGCCGCGGACCGTAAACTTCTTGCCGTCAAGCAGATGTATCACGACACGGCTTGATCTCTCGATCACATGCCGATTTGTGATAACGCGGTCCGGAGCAATGAAAAAACCACTCCCGCGTGCTATCGGATTGTCCTTGGCGTCAAACGTCTCGATCGCGACAGCCGACGGCTTTATGCGTTTCACGAGCTCAGGCAAAAATTCCTGCGCAGATGCATTGACCGCAAACGCAGCCAAAAGCAGCAGGGATTTTACCAAAGTTCTTATCATCTTTTCGATAGATGCGAGATCTGTTGCGATTATATGCCCTTTGGTGCGCTCCAACAAACTTTTCAAAAAGAAAGAGCGGGCTGAACCTAAGTCCCAAAAACTCCCGCATTAAAAAAGCCGCCCAAGAGACCTCTTGGACAGCTTCAAAAAACAAATTCTAACTTCTTATTTATTTGGCTTTCATCTATTAATTATGCCATTGCCATCAAGAGCCGTGTAGACATCGGACGAATACAGCCCGAGCCATTTGTCCGAGCCCGGCGTCTTGAATATATCGGTATAGACGCGATCATTGAAGGTTTCCAATGCTTCGGTACCCCGATTTGCGTTTAGCCACTCATAGATCTTGGTGTGGTAGAGAAAATCATTCCGCGTCGTGTCGAGTGCGACGAAGCTTTCTAGTTTTGCGAGCAAACCCTTGAATTCGCTTTCTGTCAGCCCTGTCTTTGCATTTTGCCGGCGAATGAAAGCACGGCTGTTGTCGTCGATCTTGAGTACCGGTGAATACAGTTTCGCGAGTTTGTCCCAGTCGGTAAAGGTCACCGCAGGTTCAAATTTAGCGAAATCATCATATACCCGTAAAATCGAATATTCGTCTGTCACGACCATTTTTGCCGTCGCGATCGGGGCCGCCGAAAGTGCACTTGGTGCTGCAAGCACGAGGCCCGAATTGTCCGCTGGTGTTTCTTTGAGTTCGACCTTTGCATATCCGACCGCTTTGTCGCGTTTTTGCTTGATCTGGTCAAAGTTCATCTGGCGGTATCGCATAAAGGCTCGTGCCCGGTCATTTTTTGGGAAATTCCCGGCTATTTTAGATATCTCGCGGCCATCGGTAAGATACTTGAGAAACGCCCGCGGACTATAAAGTCCCGGCAAAGCGTCGATTATCGTGCCGTCCTCATCCACAATATAGTGGATCGAATTACCTGTTATCGTTCGTTCGATCTTGCGTCCGTCGCCAAAATCGATCGTCACGCGCGGTGCCGGACGTATCGATCGCCAATGCAGAATATAGTTATCACGAAGGTACTTTGAGACCTCCGCGTTCGGGTAAAGCAACGCCCTAAACAGGCGGCTGTTAGCACAACTGAATTCCTCGTTGAGGTTGCCCAGCAGGCGAAGACTCAATATCGGTTTGTTCTGTTTGTCTGCGACCCGTTTTGCTTCTTCGATATCTGTGTACCAAAAGAGCTGCGAGGCATAATCGTCCTTCTGCATCGAAACGTTATCGAGTGCCGCCGAGATACGCAGCCATTGCTCGTCCACTTCTCCAGTCGTCTTGAAACGGTCGATCTCGGCTGCGTATTTTGTAAAAAGTGCATCCAGCCCGACGCGGCCCATTTCGCGAAGTTCCGTGATGGAAGCGGTCGCCAGGTCTTTGTCATTCGAGACCGCATTCGCCGCCAATTCCTCTGCCGTTGCAGCAAAAGTAAGAGCCGTAAACGACAGGCAGAGCACCAAGATCAACGCTAATTTTGAAATTTTCATAGTCTTTTCCCCAAACTGTGGCTTATGAACGTTTCAAACTATGAGTTCTTGCACAAATTATTAGTTGCCCAGTCGAAAACAATCGCGCGATTTTTGCCCGATTTGCGAATTACGGCTAGAATTTAGCTTCGATCAACTAAACATTATGAAAATCGCCATCGGTGCCGACCACGCAGGTTTTGAAGAAAAAGAGAGCATCAAGCCCACACTCGAAGCTCTCGGGATCGAATTTGTCGATGTCGGTACAATGTCGTCCGCCTCGGTCGACTATCCCGATTTTGCCCGTAAGGTGGCCGAAGCCGTCGCGAATGGTGACGTCGATCAAGGCCTGTTGATGTGCGGCTCGGGCACCGGCATGGCGATTTCCGCCAATAAGGTGAAAGGCGTCCGTGCAGCGGTCGCTTGGAACGAAGATATTGCCAGGCTCGCTCGCCAGCATAATAATGCGAATGTGCTTGCTCTTCCGGCGCGGTTCGCCTCAAAAGAAGAAATGGCCAATATAGTAAAGGCCTTTTTCACCACTGATTTCGAAGGCGGCCGACATGCACCGCGCGTCGATAAGATTTCACAGATCGAACGCGACGACCTTTGCTAAAAATATGTCAAAAATACTAGCCGTCGCGGGTAGCTTTCGCGAACATTCATACAACAAACGCGTCCTAAATATCGCTGCCAATGGTGCCCGTGAGGCGGGTGCCGACGTCACTGTAATCGATCTGCGCGATTTCCCGCTTCCGATCTACGACGCGGATATACAAGCTAACGGTGCGTTTGATGAAAACGCATTGCGGTTACAGGACGTATTCAACGATCACGACGGCTTTCTCATCTCGTCCCCTGAATATAACGGCGGGATTCCCGGCGGATTCAAAAATGCGATCGACTGGCTTTCACGTGCCAACGGTAAATACGGGATGTACGGCCCGATCAAAGGCAAAACGGCTGCTCTGATAACTGCCTCGCCGGGCCAGTTCGGCGGTATCCGCTGCCTCGCACATCTTCGCGGTGTTCTTTCAATAATGGGTGTCCACGTACTGCCGGCTGAGGTTGCGGTCGCATTTGTCGGACAAAAATTTGATGGTGACGGCGTTGAGATGATCGATGAAAAAACTAAACATATCCTCGAGAATCTTGGCGCTTCGCTCGCAGGTGTGCTAAAACACTAAAACGCTCGCGAACCGGGCGTTGCGAGTCCGATGATCTATCAGTTCCACATTCCCGGATTTCCGCTTGATCAGTTTGTCGAGATGATTGTCTATTTTAACGATGTGAGCTTTGCTCACAATTTCGACCGCTTTCTTCCAAACGGCGATACCGAGATCCTGATCGATTTTCACGACACTCCTCAATTCATTTACGACAACACAAGCTTGTTGGAGATACAGGCTTGTCATCACGTCTGGGCATCGGGACTGCGGACCGAGCCGATAACAATTCCGGCCGGCAATAAATCTGAGATGATGGTCATCTCGTTCAAAAAAGGCATGGCAGCCTCTTTCTTTCCGTTTCCGATGCAGGAGATCGCCGACAGTGTCATAGATGCCGATCTGGTCTGGGGTACGGATTTCGGATCGTTGCGTGAGCGTTTACTCGGTACGAGAGATATCAATTTACGCTTTCGGATCGTCGAGGACTTTCTGATCAAGGAGTTTCGCTCGCAGATGGAGGTAAACCCTTGTGTTGCGTTCGCGATCGGTGAAATGACCGAGCGGCCCGACGCGTTGAACATAGCGCGTATGAACGAAAAGATCGGCTATTCGAAGAAGCACTTTGCCGAAATGTTTCGTCGCCAAGTCGGCGTGACGCCAAAATCCTATTTGAAGATAATGCGTTTTCAGAAAGCTGTTAAAACGATCGATGCCTCCACAAATATCGATTGGAGCCGCATCTCGCTCGAATGCGGCTTTTACGATCAGTCACATTTCATTAACGATTTCAAACATTTCTCGGGCTTCACTCCGGAGAAATACGCTAAGATCCACACAAACTATCAAAACTATATTCCAGTCGGGTAGGTAAATTTTTTCCAATACACAGCCTTCGGCGCGGCCTATCATCGCCATGCTATGGAAAATATTTATATCAATCATATTGCAGTCTTTGTTTGTGCGGTCATGAGTCTTGTTATCGGCGGGCTTTGGTGGTCACCTCTCCTATTTGCAAAATTATGGCAAAAGGAAAACGGCCTGACGAACGAACAACTTGCAAAGAGCAATCCGGCAATGACATTCGGCCTGACATTTTTGCTTGCGTGGATAATGTCTTACAATCTCGCCTTCTTCCTCGGAGCTTCGGGTACGACCTGGCAATGGGGTGTGGCGGTCGGTCTACTGACGTCGATCTGGGTACTTGGTATGTTTATTATCATCGCACTGTTCGAGCAGAGGTCATGGAAATATATGGAGATCAATTGCGGTTATGTTACCGTCTATTTCGCGGTAATTGGATTTATTCTAGGAATTTGGAGGTAGGAAGGTCAGTAGCACGCACGTGAGTAAGGGCTCAAGTTTGTGTGATCTCAATTCTCGGGAGGTCAATTTTTTCGTCCCGGGTTCGAGTTGATTTTACGGCGAGTTGAGCCCTTACTTACGTCCGGGCTACGGACTCTAAGGAGACTATGGCACAGAAAACATCAGGCGAATTTGAAAAGGAATTTATGGATGGGCTGAAAGGCTCGACGGGCAAGGATCTGGCCGCTTGGCTGAAGATAATCGACGGATTTCAGAGCAAAAAACGAAACGAAGTGATCGCATGGCTAAAATCTGAACACAAGTTTCAGCACATGCACGCTTCGTTGCTCGCCGGTATTCACGCAAACGGCGGCAAACCCGTTTACGCGAGCACCGACGATCTGCTCGAGAATCAGTTTGCCAAGGCCGCCGAGATGCGTCCGCTGTATGACGCATTTGTCGCGTTCATCGCGAGGAACTTTCCTGACGCGACCTTCTTGCCGAAAAAGACTTATGTCTCGGTGCTGGAGAACCGTGAATTCGGAGCGGTAAACATTAAGAAAGCCGAACTCCGTATCGGCCTAGACCTCGGCGACCGGCCGTTTGACGACAACGTCGAAAAAGCCAAACTCACCGGCCCAATGCCGCGGATCTCGCACATGATGGTCGTCACCGATGCGGGACAATTTGACGGAGAAATGGCGGAATTATTTAAGCTATCGCACGCAAGGTGTCACTGACTGGAGCGGCAAGCATCCCTGCTTGCCCAAAAAGACCTGCACCGCAAGCAAGGATGCTTGCGGCTCCAGTCATGTTAGTGACTTCCGCAAGAACGAGATCAGCGGATACATCTCTTTCATCGTTTTCCCGAGATATTTTGGAAACTCGGACGACACTAGAAACTCGTCATCGTGCAGCTCGGTGTAGGCCATGAACTCTTTTAGTTTTAGATGTTCGACGGCTTTGTGTTCGGGATCGAAGCCTTTCGGGGCAGATTTGAGACGGTCACCGCGCATTTCGCCGAAGGTATCAGAGTAACTTTTCTTACTGATGATCTTGAGAAATTCGTGTGTATTTGCGGCGATCGCGGTGCGTATTTTCAGCAGTTCCGGGCCGTCGGGAATATGTTTGCCGCCGGCGACAAAGCTCGCTCCGGGCTGCAGGTGAAAATAGTAACCGGGCTGCATCGATTTGCGGCCGCCGGGGCTGATGTAGGCTCCGAGATTTACTTTGTACGGGCTCTTGTCCTTTGAAAATCGAACATCGCGATAGATGCGAAAAACGCATATTTTCGGGTCGATATCGGCAACGATGTCATCGAATTTGCCGATCTCGCCGATCAGGTAACCGGCAAAAGCCGTCATATTGTCCTGAGCCGCGTCGAATGCCTTTTTGTTCGCCTGAAACCATTCGCGGTTGTTGTTTGTGGAGAGTTTTTTGAGAAAATCAAGTGTTTCCTTAGTCAGCATGGTCAAACATATTATCACGGAGTCGTATAGAATTCATTTAATGAAATACCACACAATTGCCAAACTGCTTCGGATGGTCAGCCTACTGTTCATCTTCGCCGCGTGTTCCCGGATAGCGGTTTCACAGAAAGCTGACATCGAGTATCGATCCTATCTCGCCCATATTGCTGCGGCCTCAAATGCCCTGCGCGTCAACGAAACAGGCGAGGCAAGGCGTTGGATCGATGCGGCCCCGGTCAAATATCGCGGCTGGGAATGGGCCTATCTCAATGCTCAGACCAGTCAGCACGCGTTGTCACGCATAATGCATACCGCACCCGTTACCGCTGTTGCCGTTAGCCCGGACGGTAAGCTTTTGGCGAGTGCCTCGTCAGATCGCACGATCAAGATAATCGATCTGACCACCGGATCAGAGGTTTTTACTTTTACTGATGCAAAACTTTCCCCGCAGTCAGTCACGTTCTCGCCGGACGGCAAAGGTCTCGCCGCCACATTCTCGCGTCATTTGGTCATAGTTTGGGATATCGCAGCAAAAAACGAGGTCCGGCGATTTCAGGGTCAGGGCAGAGGTATTACGGCGGTCGCCTTTAGCCCTGACGGAGCATTTATCGCGGCCTGCTCGTGGAATGTCACACAGGCACGCGGCGTTTGGGGAATTGTCGAGGTTTGGGACGCCCTAACCGGAAGATCTATAAAACAACTCGAATACGGTATCAAGCCGCTCGTCGCGATCGCATTCAGTCCGGACGGGAAACGGCTAGCTGTCGCTTCGTGGGAAGTCGACAAGATCGTCGCCGTGTGGGACACGGCAAAATGGGGCGAGCCTACCGTGATGCAAAGCGAAGGCGACGAGGTTTACAAGGCGGGGCAAGCGATAGCGTTCAGCCCCGACGGAAAGTGGCTGGCTGCGGGCGGCAAGGACAATGCTATTCGAATTTGGGACACCGCAACCGGAAAAATGGCTAGAAAACTCGGCGGAGCCGGCACCGGCCATGCGAAATGGGTCAACGGCATCGCGTTCACGCCCGACGGGAAAAATCTGGTTTCGGTTTCCACAGATCAGAGCCTAAAACTGTGGGACGCCGCAACCGGAAATGAGTTAACTTCTCTTCACGGACACACAAAAAGCGTCAACGCCGTAGCCGTCGGCCCGGAAGGAAAAACTTTCTACACTGCCTCGGGCGACGCCACCGTTAAGACATGGAATTTCTCACCGGACGACGCGAAGCGACAAAGTTGGAAACACGATGGCAGCGCGTACGGATTTGCAGTCAGCCCCGATGGCAAAACGGCCGCAACTGCTGCGTGGATGGGCAAATTGCGACTGTGGAATCTCGCAACCGGAACCGAAACCGCCGTATGGCAGGCTCACGGCCAGTCGGCGAATGCTGTCGCATTTAGCCCGGACGGCAAACGGTTGGCAAGCGTCGGGAACGACAATACGATCAAATTGTGGGATATCGAGAGCAAGACTGAACTGCGGACGTTTGAAGAAGTCAAAGGTGGCAATCAACTGATCTCTGTTGATTTCAGCCCCGATGGCAAAAATGTCTTTGCAACATCATCGGCCGACAGTGCGAAGATCTGGGATGCAGAAACGGGAAAACTCGTTCGCGATCTCAATCACAAGAACGGTACGACATTCATCACGTCAACACGTGACGGCAAAATATTCGCGACGGGCGGCACCGATGGCTCGGTAATTCTCTGGGATGCCGCAAACGGCAAAACGCTCGGGAACGTATCGGCTGGCACAGGCCGCGTGTTGTCAATAGCTTTCAGCCCTGACGGGAAGCAGATTGCTGCCGCATCCGGGCGCTCCGCAAAGGTTTTCGATACAAAACTCCGCAATATTCAGCTTGTGTTGAATCACGACGAAGGCATCTATGGCATCTCGTTCAGCCCCGACGGCAAACGCCTCGTCTCGGCATCGTCTGACCAGACTGTAAAACTCTGGGACACGAGAACCGGCGAAACGGTGTTAACAATGCCTTTCGAAACGTCGATGTACGGAGCGTATTTCAGCCCCGACGGCACACGGCTTTTCGTACTGCCGATCGGCAGCGAGGTGCAAGTATTTGATTCTCGCGTTAAGTTCTAGCCGCCGTGAGCGGCCTTGGCACGTTCGCCGAGCTCCTCGGGTGTCAGGTCCTCGATATGCGTCCCAAAGGCCCACAGGTGGCCGAACGGATCTTTAAAATGTCCCGTTCGGTCGCCATAAAACTGGTCTGCGACCGGCTTTAATACCTCTAGCCCTTCCGCGATCGCCTTTTCGGTAAAGGAATCGACGTCCTCAACGTAGATATACAGGCTAACGCTCGAACCGCCGACCGTTTCCGGGCTGACCGCCAGCGGCGGAAACTCATCCGCCAACATGAATATAGCGTTTCCGATCTTCATCTCGGCATGTCCCACCATTCCGGGGCCGCCGATCCGGAATAGCTCAATGGCTCCAAATGCGCGTTTATAAAAATCGATCGCCGCCGTCGCATTTCGGCAGATCAAATAGGGCGTGATCCCTTCATAGCCTTCCGGTATCGCCTTTACTTCAGACATAACAAATTCCTCCCTAGGTGTTCCAACAATTTAGTCCGTTTTACGCCTCTGGTCAATGGATCTGTTTCAAAATTTGAGTTGACGTCTGTCGAAGCGTAAGATTATCGGAAACGGCTTTCTTAGGTAAATTTCACATGGATTATTGCGAACATATCAACGCCATACTACCGGTAAAACCAAGTGCGGCTGGCTGCGAGGAATGTCTCAAGACCGGTGATCGTTGGGTACATCTGAGGCTCTGCAGAATGTGCGGCCATGTCGGTTGCTGCGACAATTCGATAAACCGGCACGCGACCAAGCACTTTCACGCAAGCAGCCATCCCGTGATCGAATCGTTCGAGCCCGGCGAGAATTGGGGCTTTTGTTACGAGGACGATCGGTTTTACGAATCTTTGCCGAACTAAGCCGGCAGATGTCGAGTTGGAAGGCCTGTGAGCTTGAACATTATGAGCAACGCCGAACTTTTCCCCGAAATGCCGCTTGACGCCTGGAGGCCGACAAAGAACACTCTGCACCTTTATCTGCAGATCGTCGGCAAGATACGTCTGCGAACTCATCCGCGTATCAATCACTGGTGGCACGTGCCTCTCTATGTCAGTCCGCGTGGTTTGACGACCCGGACGATCCAGCACGAAGGCGGAGGCTTTGAGATCGAGTTCGACTTTCACGATCACGAACTAAAGATCCGCATGAGTGACGGCCGCGTCGAAGATTTCGCTCTCTATGACGGCCTGACGGTCGCCGATTTTTACGCGAGCGTTTTTGCAAACCTCACCAAGCTTGGCCTCAACCCCGAGATCAAGGCCGAACCGTACGAAGCTCCTTCAACGACGCCGTTCGCCGACGATCACGAAAACAAAAGTTACGACAAGGATTACGTTGAGCGTTTTCACAAGATACTTGTCGCGGTCGATGTGATATTCGAGGAATTCCGCGGCCGTTTCATAGGCAAATCGACGCCCGTACACCTGTTCTGGCACAGCTTTGACCTTGCGTTGACCCGTTTCTCCGGCCGTCCGGCACAGCCGATCGAGGGAGCCAATATGGTCACTCGCGAGGCCTATTCGCACGAGGTCATCAGTTTCGGATTTTGGTTCGGCGACGACAAGGAAAACAGCGTCGCCGCCCCGGCGTTTTATTCATATACTGCACCGAAACCTGATGGATTGGAGGATGAACCACTACAACCTGAAACCGCATTCTGGACGCCCGACGGCGGAATGGCTCTGCTAATGTACGACGATATTAGAGATCTCGAAAACCCGCGCAAAGCGGTGCTCGAATTCCTCGAAAGTGCTTATCAGGCTGGCGCAAAGCGAGCAGACTGGCCGGTCGATCAGTTAACATGGACGCCGTCATGATCTTTAGGAACTCTTAATTATTCACTATTCCCTATTCCCTATTCACTAGCCATGATCGATCTCCGCAGCGATACAGTTACAAAACCGAGCGAAACCATGCGGCGGGCGATGGCGGCGGCGGAGGTTGGCGACGACGTTTATGGCGAGGATCCGACGATCAATCGTTTGCAGGAGCGTTCGGCCGAGATATTTGAAAAGGAAGCTGCGTTGTTCATCCCTAGCGGGACGATGGGCAATCAGATCGCCGTCAAGGTACACACAAAACCTGGCCAGGAAATCGTCATTGAGGAACGCGGCCATATCCTCAATTATGAGCTTGGCGCGTCAGCGATCCTAGCCGGTGTGACGATCAGGCCTGTAAAGAGCGGTGACGGTTCGGGAATGCTCACGTGGGCCGAGATCGCTGCGGTCCTGAGCACCGACAGCATCTACGACCACACGCAAACCGGGCTTCTCTGTCTCGAAAACACACATAATCTAGCCGGCGGCCGCGTAATGTCGTCAGCATATTGTGCCGAACTTTGCGAGAATGCTCACGCCATTCGGTTACCAGTTCACATGGACGGCGCTCGGATATTCAATGCGGCTACGGCACTCAACGAATCGGTCGCCCACCTGACTCGCGATTGTGATTCGATCCAGTTTTGCCTTTCCAAAGGGCTCGGAGCACCGGTCGGTTCGATTCTGCTCGGCTCGCACGAATTCATCAGCGAAGCTCGCATTTGGCGAAAACGCCTCGGCGGCGGCATGCGTCAAGCTGGGATCCTCGCCGCCGCCGGACTCATCGCCCTCAAAGAATCGCCAAAACGCCTTCACGAAGATCATGCTAACGCAAAACGCCTTGCCGAAGGCCTCGCAAACATCAACGGCATCGCGATCGACATCGAAACAGTCGAGACGAACATCGTCATTTTCGATATTTCCGGCACCGGCAAATCGGCCGCGGAGATTATCGCGGCGTTGAAAGAAAAAGGAATACTCGCGATCGGTTTCGGCACGAAGATCAGGTTTGTCACGCATTGCGACGTATCGGCTGAGGACATTTCGAAAACAGTAACCATGGTGTATACGATCTGCTAGTTGCGTGTTACGCCCTTACTATCGTGCGGGCTTTCGCATTTTGTTTTGCTCCGCATCTCTGTGCCTCTGTCGTGAGGTAATTATGAACATCGAACAGCTCCGCAAATTCTGCCTCGCATTTCCCGGTGCGACCGAGGATATCAAATGGGGCGCGGATCTGTGTTTCTGTGTCGGGGCGAAAATGTTTTGCGTTACCGGTGCCGATTCGATAAGCGGGGGATTGTCGTTGAAATGCACGCCGGAGACATTTAACGAACTCATCGAACGCGAAGGCATCGATCCGGCTGCCTATGTGGGCCGTTATAAATGGGTCCGCGTCGCCGATCTCGACGCCGTCACGCCCGACGAACTAAAATCACTTATCGGCAAGTCTTACGAACTCGTTTTTGATAAACTACCCTCTAAGATCAAAAAGACGATTTCCTGACACGATGATCATAGCTATCGACGGCCCAAGCGGAGCGGGCAAATCAACGCTCGGCAAGATGCTTGCCAAAAAACTGAACCTGCTCTATCTCGACACCGGTGCGATGTATCGCGCCGTCGCCTTGGCCGTAAACCGTGCCAATGTGCCGTATCGCGACATCGACCGCATTGCCTACATAGCCGAAAACTCGGAGATCGATCTCATCGGCGAACCGGACGCGATGAAAGTAATGCTCGACGGCCAGGATGTCTCGGTCGACATCCGCACGCTCGATGCCGCACAGGCCGCGTCCATCGTTTCGACGATCTCCGAGGTCCGCCGGATAATGGTCGAGCATCAGCGTGTGATCGGCGAATCGGCCCCGAACGGCTGCGTTCTCGAGGGCCGTGATATCGGCAGCGTTGTTTTCCCAAATGCCGACATCAAATTCTTTCTCACCGCCAAACCCGAGGCCCGTGCCCGACGCCGTCACACCGAGGACCAATCAAAGGGCCGCATCTCGACCTACGAACAGACACTCGCCGAGATAAATGAGCGCGACGAGCGCGACGTCTCGCGCGAAGATTCCCCGCTCACCATCGCCGAAGATGCCGTCGTCATCGACACCAGCGAACTCGACCTCACCGAGGTCTTTGAACAAATGATCGCCAAGATAAGCGAACGAAAGGCTTCCGCGGCCTAAGAGTTAATAGGTAGCTCACCGACACGGCATCTCTCCGAAAATTCGGTTGCAAGGAAAAAAGCAGGCTTTGTCTCATAAATCAAATTCTGGACGACTGCTGCAATATAAGCTATCCTGTATATTACGATCTTTGAAAATCAACGAGGAATTGCATCGGCCGTAACACACGTGTCTTACATTTTAAATTTTTTTTCCGGAACGTGGAACGGAGCACGAAATATCGCCGCAACCTCAGTAAACACAATATGTTACAGCATTCCACTCTGTCCGGAACGCCGCGGAACGGACAAAATCGACAAAATGGATATCTCTAATGTTGTCAACATTTTACAAAAACCGAGGGGCGTTCCGCATTCTAACAAAAATGACCACAGGCACATCTGATTGCTCCTTAGATCGTAGATCCGAAGCCGTTATTACGGGCACCAAAAAGTTGACTTGGGTTGGGCCACAGGATAGAATACCTGTTGCTCAAGGCGTATGCTCCCGTAGCTCAGTTGGATAGAGCAACGGCCTTCTAAGCCGTAGGTCGCACGTTCGAGCCGTGCCGGGGGTACCAAAATTAGTGAGTTTTCAGATCTTGTGTCTGAAATAAAATGGCGGCTATAGTTCAGCGGTTAGAGCGCCTGATTGTGGTTCAGGATGTCGTGGGTTCGAATCCCACTAGCCGCCCCATTTTACCTTCCTCTCATTTGCGGCCGACCGTGCCGCTTGTCACCGGCCGGTTAATTTCAGATTTGATGTATTTTTTCGGCGAACCCCGACACTGTTAATTATGGATCGAAAGTCCCTTCCATATCGATTGATATTCGTCACGTTCTGTGTTTTGTTGGCCGGTATCTTCACCGGAATATTTGCACAAAGCCTCGGCGAACGGTTCGTCGCCGGCGAACTCCTTGTAAAATTCAATAATGGCCATGGAGTCAACGCTGCCCGAATTGCACACCGGGCTGTCGGCTCCGCAGTTTTGGAAGATCTTGGCGACTCGAAATGGCAGCGCGTTCAGCTTCCCGTGGGAATGTCGATCGACAAAGCGATCGAACTCTACAATCGACTCGAAGGTGTCGAGTTTGCGCAGCCTAATTTTTACTACCACCTGCAGTTAACTCCGAACGACGCTCAATTCAATGCAGCGGGTATGTATGGTCTGACGAAAATATCAGCTCCATCGGCATGGGACCTTTCGACCGGAAGTTCTGCGGTGGTGGTCGCTAACATTGATACCGGTATGCGTATGACGCACGAGGACCTCCTGCCGAACCTTTGGGTCAATCCGGGCGAGATACCGGCAAACAGTATCGATGACGACGGGAACGGCTTCATTGATGATGTCAATGGTATGGATTTCTTTTATAACGATTCAAATCCTGCCGACGAACACGGTCACGGCACCCACACCGGCGGAACGATCGGAGCTGCGGGGAATAATTTTGTTGGTGTTACAGGCGTCAATTGGTCTGTAAAGATCATGCCGATCAAGATCTACAACAACACAGGTTTTGGCTCAACGTCCGCAATGTTGGTCAATGCATATAACTATGTGCGGATGATGAAGCTGCGCGGGGTGAACATTCGCGTTACAAATAATTCATACGGCGGATGCGATGAAGCCTGCGGCTACGACCAGGCAACAAAGGACGGTATCGACGCAATGGGTGCTGTGGGCATTCTGAATGTATTCGCCGCCGGAAATGACGGACGCAATACCGATACTTTGCCGGCATATCCGGCCAGCTACACATCGCCGAGCATAATCTCGGTTGCGAACTCAACTTCGACAGATACACGAAACAGTTCGTCAAATATCGGCCTCGTTACCGTCGATCTGGCAGCTCCGGGCAGCGTTATCTTGAGCACGACCTTCGGATCAAACTCGAGTTATGGCGCGATGACCGGCACCTCGATGGCATCACCTCACGTGGCGGGAGCGGCGGCTTTGCTGTCGGCATACAATCCAAGTTTATCGGTGGCTTCGCTTAAAGCAACGCTGCTGAACACCGTCGACCCGCTCGCCCCTTGGGCACCGCTTGTAAAAACTGGCGGAAGGCTCAATGTGGACCGGGCATTGCGAAATCAGAGCGTTTGCACTTTCACGAACGCAGGCGGTTCGATGAATGTACCGACAAAGGGCGGTGTTTTCTCGATCAATATTACTTCCGGCCAGAACTGCGACTACCAGGTCAAGAGCCTGTCGCCGTGGATAAAGGTCATGAGCGGCGACGCACTTAGCGGGAACGGAACGGTCATATTCCGGGTCCCTGTAAACCCGACTATCTCACGAACCGGCTCGATCTCGATAGCGGGCCAGAGCTTTACGGTCGTGCAAAGCAGAAATTGATGGAACTTTTTTTACGGTTTTTCCAACTTTTCAATTGACGCACGCGTCTAACGTGTAGTTTTTGACCGTAAATTAAGACTTTTGAAAGGATTTTCTCAGGTAAGGAATTAGTTGGTTTTTCTTGCCTTTGGTTGGTCAAAAAGCGTATATTATGAAGATACGGATTTTTGGCATTTCGTTGCCGGGACTTTATAGACATCTTTTGTTTTAAGGACATTACAATGAGAACTTTTTTTGCTGCGACCAATAAGATCGCAATCGTCACCGCAATCGCGATGTTATTCGCAGTCTCGGCCATGGGTCAAATAGCACTTCGCAAGGCGATGGACTACGACATGGACAACAAGGCCGATTTTACGATCTTTCGGCCAAGCTCAAATGTTTGGTACATCAAGAACAGCAGCAGCCCGACAGGTTTTATTGCTCAGCAGTTCGGACTTTCGAATATTGACTACCCGTCACCGGGCGACTTCGACGGTGACAGCAAAGGCGACATATCCGTTTGGCGCGACACCGACGGTGTTTGGTACAGGCTTAACAGTTCGAATAGCACGTTCGCCGCCAATGCCTTCGGATTAACCGGCGATGAACCGGTCGCCCGCGATTACGACGGCGATGGCAAGACCGATCTAGCGGTTGTTCGGCGTACCGGCGGCAACATGATCTGGTACGTCCTCGGAAGCTTGGGCAGTTTTTCTGCGACACAGTTTGGTCTTTCAACAGATTATACGGCTCCCGGCGATTATGACGGAGACGGCAAATTTGACTACGGTGTCCAACGCCCGGGGGCTACTCCCAGCAGCCAGGCAACATTCTATATTCGACGAAGCAGCGACACTGGCTATACGATCATCAACTGGGGACTCAGTAACGATCTCGTCGTTCCGGGTGATTATGACGGAGACGGTAAGACGGACCTCGCGGTCTTACGCGAAGGAACGACCCCGACATCCAACCTCGCGTGGTACATTCTAAAAAGCACAGATGGCGGGTTAATAGCGACGTTCTTTGGACTGACCGGATCTGACCTTAGTACGCAAAATGATTATGACGGTGATGGCAAAACCGACATTTCGATATGGCGTGACACGACGGGCACTTTCTATGTACTGACCAGCTCGAGCGGCTTCACGGCTCTTACCCAGACTCAGTGGGGTCTTCCGGGCGATTACCCGGTTGCTGGTTTCGACACTCATTAACTTGGTTTTTAGGCAGCTATTGAGAATGGTTGAGGATATCGGTCCTCAACCATTTTTGTTTCTCGTTGAGAACTGTAGTAATTTTTCAATTGGCCGATGACAAATTTCAACGATAATTTACTGCGCAGCTTCGCTTCTAATAAAGTATTGATCATCGGCGACCTCGTTGCCGATCAGTATCTAAACGGCACGATCGCTCGTGTATCGCGCGAAGCTCCGGTATTCATTTTGCGACACGATGTCACCATCACTTTGCCCGGAGCCGCCGCCAATGCAGCCGCCAATGTCGCCTCGTTGGGAGGTTCGCCATACGTCGTCGGTGTAATAGGAAATGATGCGAATGGCAAGTTATTGAGTAGCGCATTAGAAGTAAACAAAGTCGATATATCAGGTGTTATGACTGACGATTCGATCAGCACCACCACAAAATTGAGAGTACTAGCTGGTCAGCCACATGCGGTTCATCAACAGGTAATTCGGATCGATTACGAGAATCGATCCGAAATATCTGACGCTGTTCGCAAGAAATTGATCGCCAATATCACCGCTGCGGGCGATGATGCCGACGCCATAATCCTCTCTGACTATAATTACGGCGTGGCTGACGCATCGATCTTCGACGCCGCAAGGATCTTAGCAGAAAAACGAGGGATACCGCTTCTTGTTGATTCGCGATTTCGGCTTCGCGATTTTGCCGGTGCCACGGCGGCAACGCCGAACCAAGAAGAAGTTGAGCAGATCCTCGGCAAGGACTTTTCTGCTCAAGAGGTCGAAGCTCTTTGCCACGATCTTGGTTACAGAGCTCTGCTTGTCACAAACGGAAATAAAGGGATGGAACTTTTCTCATCAAACGCCGGCATGCTCCATTTTGACGCTGTCGGCTCGTTTGATCCTGTGGATGTCACCGGAGCAGGTGACACCGTAATGGCCGCATTTGCCCTAGGGCTGGCATCCGGTTTTGGTTTTCCCGAAGCCGCCCGTATCGCGAACCACGCGGGGGGTATCGTAGTAATGAAGAAAGGAACCGCCACGGTAAAAGGCTCAGAATTGATCTTGTCGCTCAATGAGCATTCATTTACTCCGGATTCAAAGCATCATGTCTAGAACCGCACCCGCACCGATCCTGGACCGTGAAGCCCTTGCTGAAGCCGTTGTCGACATGCGGTCATCCGGAAGCACCATTATTCTGGCCAACGGGTGCTTTGACCTGTTCCATGTCGGACACGTCAGGTATTTGCAGGGTGCGAAAGCGGTTGGCGGAATGCTGGTTGTGGGCATAAATTCCGATCGGCAAACACGCCTATTGAAAGGTCCAAACCGACCATATATGCCTCAGGGCGAACGAGCGGAAATCGTCGCGTCGCTTAAATGTGTAGATCTGGTCACGATCTTTGATGAGCCGACCGTTGGGGAGTTGATACGAACGATTCGGCCTGATTTTCACGCAAAAGGTACGGACTATACAACCGATTCGGTGCCGGAGCGGGAGATCGTGAATGAGGTCGGCGGGAAGGTGGTGATAGTGGGCGACCCGAAAGATCATTCAACAACAGACTTGATCCAGATCGTGCAAGAACAACATTGATCTTAATGTGGAATGCCCGGACAAAATCCGAACTAATTATCGAAGTTTGGGAAAAGCTCGATTGCGAGAACGTGGGCCGAGCTGAGATCGAAGCTATCGAGACCGCAGTTGCTTCCCATTTCGGACGATCCGCGGTTGATTCGCCGATGGCCCTTGCTCGACTTCTGGCCGATGAAGGTGCGGAATTGCGGCATGCCGAGATAATGGAGCTTTTTGTAATTCGATCGTCGAATCGACCGTATGACGCGGCTCTTCGTTCCATAACGAAGCTCGAAAGCCTCCGTTCCGCGCTTTCTACGATTCGAGATCTTGAGAATCTGCGCAAAAAATATCGCAAGGACGGCGATAAAGATGGGCTTCGTGAATTGCGGGAAACCGCTCGTCGGGGGAAAAATGAGGTCGACGAGATCGCCGCCTCCAAAAAGACGGAAGCTGTCGAACGCCAGGTCGCCATGGAGATCACACAATGGCTATCGCTGTGGCTGCAGACGCCCGAGCTTTTTGAGAGCTGGATCGCGATCCGGCAAGACACTCCTGAGTTTAAGGAATTATTTGGCGATATTAGGCCCGAATTGTAAGTTATGCGAAGATTTTACGCACCGGTCAAGAGTTTTTCTGAATCTGCGGTGACCCTTGATGAAGACGAGACGCGGCATCTTCGCGATGTATTGAGATTAACTTCCGGCGATAATGTTTCAGTATTTGACGGCGAGGGTCACGAATTTCAGTGCTCTATATCGAACATTGGCAAACGAAGTTCTGAGTTGGAAATAATCAAGAAGATCGAACCGGCAGCCCCGGAATCATTCTTGCAACTAAGTATCGTTCCAACTATCCTGAATGGAGAAAAGTATGACTTGATCGTGCAGAAAGCCGTCGAGCTTGGCGTGTCATCGCTAACACCACTCACTACGATTCGAAGCGAAGTGAAGTCAAGAGATGCTTCGAAAAGGCTCGGGCGTTGGCGAAGGATTGCACTCGAAGCCACCAAACAGTGCGGTCGGGCTAAGTTAATGGAAATTCAGGAACCGATCGGGTTTGGCGAATTTATAAAGAAAGCAAACATCAATGAATTATTGATGTTCTCGGAACGTGATGGCAGCGGCCTCGCGACTGTGACCGCAAGTAGGCGAATGACCGCAATATTCGGTCCGAAAGGCGGATGGGACGATGTCGAATTAGAAACGGCTCGCAAACACGGAATCACCATTGCCACACTTGGGGGCCGGATCCTTCGTGCGGAAACCGCAATGATCGCCATTTCCGCGATACTTCAACATAGATTTGGAGATATCAATTAGATCAGACTCTTCGTAGTCCGCGGGCGGTAAAATGCGTCACCACGCTGCGTCATATTTGCTTTGACACCGAGCGTTTGGATTACGGAATCAAGAGCTCCTTATTTTCGATCTTGAAGTTGACCATTCCTTTGACATCAGCATCAGGGTCATCGAACTGCAGGACAAGATACCTTCGCTTTTCCTTAATTAGACCCGCAAGCCCTGCACCCGGGAGCGGAATATTTTTGACGACATTCCCCGTGGTCGAAGTTACTGATTCCGAGGTCGGATAGATAACGATAAGTGACTCGAATGGTATCGAGAACATCTCTTTTTTGGTCTTCCCGTAAAACACCAACCGGCCGTTCTCGTCATCGAATTTGAGAGTCCCTTCCGCCTTTTCAGTAAAGCCAAAAAGTCCACCTTCGTATTTTGCCTCGAACGCGGCAGGAGCAGGTTTGGTGTTCGGATTTGAGCTCTTTTCGATCGGCCTTGGCTGAGCAACGATAACTGATGCCAACAAAAGCAACGAATACACCGCAAAAAGTAACTGTTTCATATCTACCTCGACCAGCTTTGCCTTATTAGTGATTAGACGCAAGAAGCGCCGGTAAAGTTGTTATTTCCCGGCCGACAAAGTGCGGTCGTCCAGATACAAGCTCAATCGCTGCTCGGCGATCGTTACGTATTCTGCAGAGATCTCCGAACCGATCCATCTGCGGCCCAGTTGATTGGCTGCCTTCGCGGTCGTTCCACTGCCCATAAAACAGTCATAAACAAGGTCGCCGATATTGGTCCAGGTGTTTATTTGGTCCCGCGCAAGCTGTTCAGGAAAGATAGCAGGATGTTCGAAAGCGATCTTGTCTTTCGATGACGAAGTGCCAACATTGTAATGGAAGATATTGTTGACTTTCCGCTCTTTCGGAGCAACATGATCATGGGAAAGGTCGTTTCGCCCGACCTTAGTAATCCGAAAAGACTTGAACGCTTTCTCCTGTTTTATTGCCTGTGTAATGGGATTGAACGTCGCAGGCTGACCTTTACTGAAGCAGAACATATACTCGAACGCTTGCCGGTAACGTTTACCGCAATCACTCGGGATGGGATTGTTCTTGGCGTAGATCATCGTATCGTGAACTCGAAAGCCCGCCGCTTGAAATGTAATGGCGTGCTTAAAACTGGTCAATGATTCACTACCGTTCAATGTCCGGTCACCTACGACCCAAACCACAACGCCCCCAGGTTTTGTCTTTACAAACAGCCCGCGAGCGATATCCTCGACCGGAAAGTGATAACCGTTGTAATCACGCAGGTCGTCATAAGGCGGACTTGTGATCGTCATGTCGATCAGATCATCCGGCATTCGCTTTAACGTTTCGGTACAGCTTTCGAGATAAATCTTGCCAATTTCCATATTTAGAGCGGCCACTGTTCGGTGAATTGCGTGAGAAACGCCTTTTCTTCCTTTTCGGCCTCGACCTCAAGAAAAGTTCGAAATTGCTCGGTTTCGTCAAAATATTCTTCTTCCGTCATTTTCCCTGCAAAATAGACAAGCCTCAGCCAAACCAAATAAGTGTTCAGAGTGTCGATCTGGTTGTATTCGATGATCTTTGTGATGTCTCTTTCAAGCCACAGATCGGTCACCTGGTCGCCCTTCACATCGATCTTTCCTGGATAACCGCATAACTTTGCCAGTTCGTCGAGCCTAGGCGTCATGGCGCCGCCCGATAGCTTTTTCAATATATCTAGATGTGCCTCGCTGTTCCGTGAATCAAAATAGTCAGGTCCTTCCCAAGGTTTGGCGGGCCGCTCACTAAATTCGGGCGCCGTCACCTCGTTGATCATTCCGCGTTGGATCAAAACCTGTAGGTCCGACTCAGCAGAATTGTACCCGACCAACTGCGGCCGACGTTTTCCGACAAAATAAAGAAACTGCTGAATGATCTCAGCCTCATTTACGTCCTCAACAACAAGAGGCAATTTCGGGAGCGAGTTTAGCCCAAATTCGATCATACGTTCACCCTCACGGTATACGACCCGTCGTGAAAGAAAGGCGATCGAAACCACGCACGAGAACATGTACTTGAGAAATGGTCTCGGATTTTTATCGGCGTCGTATTGCGGCGAGTGTTCCCACAATTGCTGCATTGCATCGATCTCGGTCGTGTCATCAGGGAGGTTGTACAGCCTACGGGCACCAGCCGCGTCAGGCACCCATTCGAGATCGTAATACAGACAGAGTTCGGGAATATTTCCTTTTAGCATCTTGTCGGTGGAATCATAAGCGCTTGGCTTTACAAGCGCTTATGAGAAGATTATTTGATGAGCTTACCACAACGCGCGCAGATGTTAAACCAAATTGCGCGTATTGGCCTATTTCATTTTTCACCTACAAGATAGACTACGTGCTCTTCACCAATGACCCGAGCGGAGTGATAAGTACCGGCAGGCATAAAGTCGCGGTCGCCCGGTTCAAGCGTAACGGTCCCAAAACGTTCAACTGTCATCTCCATTGAACCGGAAATGATCCAATGTGTCTGGTCATTTTCATGGCTATGCGTCGGTAACGCGGAACCAGGCGAGTCTCCCCATTGGAGGACATTATATCCCTCGGTCGTAAGAATATACCTGAGCATCGCAGCGTTCGGAGCATGATTCGAGGTCCATTTTTCAACGTGATACATATATTGACGACTCCTTGCGACACGAATTGCTTCGGGTTCACAGTTTTTCACCTGAAATTTCACCTGGCGGGAACGACCTTTCCTGCTGCCTCAGCCAATAATAGCCTATCGTGCAAGCACACGTGAATCTTTAATAACCTGATCAAAAATCAAATGGAGAATAAAATGAAAAACAAAAATGGGGTATTGGCCGCGATCATATTGTCAATGGTCGCTATTGCATGTTCCGGAACGGATGAGACGGACAAAGCAAACGCCATCGTTGACGAAGCTAATAAGCTAGTTAAAATCGCTAACGAGAGCGTAGAGAGATCGCAACAATTCGGCACCGAATTTGACGCGAAGATATCAGCTATCAAGAATAAGGATGACCTCGAAAAAGCACGCTCTCTTGCCAGGAATATGAGCAAAGAATATGACTCGATGATTGAGAATTTCAAGAACGCCGGTGACAAATTCGATCAAGCCGGCAAATTGAAGCTAAAAGAAAAGTTTAAGGAGTATCTTGAGATCAAGGCAAAGGAAATGAAGCTGCGGAGCGAATATTCCTCCGAGCTCAAAAAGGTTCCTCAAAAACTGATCGACAGCGACAGCGAGTCCGAGTTTCGAGACGTATACAAATCGCAATTCGAAAAGGTCAAGGTGATGGTCAAAGACGCACAGGAACTTGCTGATAAAGCTGACAAACTCGTCAAAGACAATCCCGACGTAATGAAGACACCGAAATAGACGGCCAAATGTTTATTGATGCGGCGGGCGGCATCTCTCAATGTCGCTTGCCGCCTGTCATAACTAAAAAATGAATTCGAAACCGCATTCAAAACTAGGAATTTTCTCCTGCATAATCGCCTTCGCTGTTTGGTTTTATTTTGCAGCGGCATTCTATCTCATCTTTTACGTCGATGGATTTACACAAAAACTGACAGATACCTTAATACCCGAGTCACGCGGAATGACCGATCTGACCGGGATGGGCATCGCTGTCGTACTTTTTACATTTATCTTCTTTTTCATTCCGGCCGGAGGTCATTTTATCGGCGCATTGGCCGGATCTATCGGGATCTTTCGCTCCGGCACACGCCGTCTATTCCCCTTTGCAGGGATCGTTCTAAATGTTCTTCCGATAGCGGTCCTCTTCTTTTTTTGGATGATCGGTTCGTTCGCACCTTCTAATTAGATACACGATATCGTCTCCACCATTGCCGATATCGGCCCTTCGCATGCAAGCCCGCTAAATCCTTAATCGCATAACCTCAATCATTGCAACATTTCCCTCAGCGTGGCACGGGGCTTGCCATTCTAATGGGCGTCGGGAACATCCCACAATCTACTCAAGGGGAGAAATAGTACAATGAAAAAGCTTATATCGACATTTGTAATGGCAGCAGTGATGG
Source organism: Acidobacteriota bacterium (assembly GCA_016713675.1). Lineage (NCBI taxonomy): Bacteria > Pseudomonadati > Acidobacteriota > Acidobacteriota bacterium. Next base: position 1,771,508 of record JADJOS010000001.1, on the reverse strand, counting down.
CAGTAATGGTACCGGCCCTGGCAGGCACAACAAACGCACAAACGACGCGTTATTACGGCAACAACCGCAGGACCACGACCGTTTACAAGAAACCGAGCCTCTATAGGCGCCATCGTAACTTATTTAACATTGCGATCGGTACCGGAGCCGGTGCTCTGCTCGGCGGTTTGATCGGCGGCAAGAAAGGGGCACTTTACGGCACAGCGATCGGAGCCGGCAGTTCGGCACTTTACACTTACAAACTAAAGCCGAAACAGCGAAAATACCAGTCGCAATATTTTCGGCGATATTAAATTATCAAAGATCTACTTTTGATCGAAGGCTGCGGAGTTTGGTTCCGCAGCCTTTTTTCAATTCCGTTAGTAAGTGTATGTATTCGCAGCGATCATAACATCGGCGATCCGCTGGCGGGCGGCGATGGTATTGACGGGCGAATTATTCTTGGTGAACCGCTTAAGGGCTACGAGCAATGTACGTCCCTCATCGCCTTCGCTGATGGCGGCGATAGTGTTTTTGGCCTTGGCATCGACACGCTGGATCGCATCGTTGCAATAAACGCTGGCCATATCGATATAGCGGCCAGCGGCTTCTTCGCCGTTTTTGTCTGCGTACTTTTTAGCACGCAAAATTGCCGTTTCCATCTGATACGCGTCCATGATGATGTCGGCACAGTTCATGAGCACTTCCTGCTGCTCGCTGAGGGCCATCATGTATTTCTGAGCAGCCGTTCCGAGAACCATCAACGCGACCTTCTTGGCATTTTGCGCGAGTTTTGTCTCCGCTGCGAGCAATGATGTGTCCTCGTCAAAAGACATCGTCGGATCGAGCAACTCATTTTGCAAAGCCTTCGCGGCCTGTAGAAGTCCGAGTTTGCCCTTCATCGCACGCTTCATCAACTGGCCGGGAATGAGCATTCGGTTGATCTCGTTTGTTCCCTCGAAAATACGGTTGATTCGCGAATCGCGATATGCCTGCTCTGCCGGGTAATCGGCCGAATAGCCATAGCCGCCGTAGATCTGGACCATCTCGTCCACGACGTAATCGAGTGCCTCGGAGCAAGCGACCTTGTTGATCGACGATTCTACGGCGTATTCCTCGATCGACTGCAGTTTGGTCGCGCTGTCGGCACCGTCGCCGATGAGGTGATCGATCATGCCAACCGTACGGTAAGTGATCGATTCGGCAACCCACGTGCGGATCGCCATCTCGGCGAGCTTGTGTTTGATAGCACCAAACGATGAGATCGGTTTGTTGAACTGGTGACGCTCATTGGCGTAGCGAACCGCCTCGTGAATAGCAAGCTTTGCACCGCCTGTGACCGAAGCTCCGAGTTTGAAGCGGCCCACATTGAGCACGTTGAAGGCGATCTTCGCTCCGTCGCCGACGTTGCCGATCAGGTTGCCGACCGGTATTTTCGCGTCGGACAAAATGACCGCCGTTGTCGAGGACGATTTGATGCCGAGTTTGTGCTCTTCATTGCCCGGGCGGCAGTTTTCGCTTCGGGGAACGACGAATGCGGAGAATTTTTCCTTCTCGCCATCGACCTTTGCAAACACGATATACACGTCAGCAAAACCGCCGTTCGTGATCCACATCTTTTCGCCGTTGAGCGTCCACGTCTGGCCGTCATCGCTGAGCTTGGCGACGCATTTGGCACCGAGAGCGTCGGAACCGGAACTCGATTCTGTCAAACAGTATGCCGAAACAGCTTCGCCCGAGATGATCTTCGGGATCCACTCGTTTTTGAGTTCTTCGCTGCCCCAATAGAGGATCGGAAGCAGGCCGATCGAGGTCTGGGCACCGTAGGTCGACCCAAAACCGCTGCCGCGGCCGACCATCTCGGCGATTACCACGCCCGAGGTCTGGTCGAGTTCCATGCCGCCGTATGCCTCGGGAATGTTGGCACCGAGCAGGCCGAGATCGCCGGCCTTCTTGAGTAGATCACGGGCTACTTCCCACGCGTGGCCCTCGAGAGCGGGCAGATTAGGCACGACCTCGTTGTCGATATACTCTTTGCAGGTCTCGCCGATCATGCGATGCTCGTCGGTAAAATCCTCCGGCGTAAACATCTCGGCCGTGGTCGAATCGGCGATCAAAAACTCGCCGCCCTTTACATATTCTCTTTCCATTTGTGTTTCCATTTTGTGTCTCCGTTTCCTTAAAACTTTTCCTCAAGCTATCGTCTTTCTGCCCGGGTACTTGACCAGCAATACACCGCATGAGGTGCAATAGTTGATCATAAAATGCAGAGTGTCCCCGCCTTTTGAAGAATGAACGACCCTCAGCGTTCGTCCGCAGGCCTCGCAATCTGCTTCGTCCTCTCTGTTCGCTTTGAGCCCGTCGGCACCGCATTCCGGACAATGGCCGCCCCATCGCTTTTCGATCGCTTCTTCGCAGCCCGGGCATCTAACAATGCTAAGGTGCCGAATGGCAAGGGCCAATATCACGACACCCACCGCGACCACGATCACCGAAACCTTGCCGGCATCGATTACCACAAATATTCCAATCATCGCCAATAGAAAGACGCTTACTCCTATCGTCGCCACCCACCTTGTCCGCTTGCTGACTTTAGCCCGCTCCTCAAGTTCTTTCGGGATATCGCGGACCTTTGATAGAGTCTCCTCTTCGCTCATGACTATCTCTCAGCCTATTGCAGGCACTCAAATATTCCCGCTGCTCCCATTCCGCCGCCAACGCACATCGTGACCATGCCGTAGCGTTTACCTGAGCGTTTTAGTTCCTGCAGAACGGTAGCGGTGAGTTTGGCTCCGGTGCAGCCCAGCGGATGGCCAAGTGCGACGGCGCCGCCGTTGACGTTGACCTTGCTCGGGTCCATTTCGAGTACTTTCATTACCGACAACCCTTGCGCGGCAAATGCCTCATTAAGCTCGATCACGTCGATCTGATCGAGCGTCAGTCCGGCCAATTTCAATGCCTTCGGGATCGCATAGACCGGGCCGATGCCCATTTCTTCGGGCAGGCATCCGGCTGTCGCGAATGAGATGAAACGTGCCAGCGGCTTGATGCCGAGCTCGCTTGCCTTGTCCATGGACATCACAACTGCCGCAGCAGCTCCGTCGGACATTTGCGATGAATTCCCGGCCGTGACCGTACCGTTCGCATGAAATACGGCTCGCAGCTTAGCGAGGCCTTCGACCGAGGTGTCGGCACGCGGGCCTTCGTCTTGTGCGAAGACGATCTCTTTGCGACGAACTCTGCCCTTTTCGTCGATCTCATCGACGTAGACATTCATCGGCACGATCTCGTCCTTGAACCGGCCTTCGGCGATCGCGGCGAGAGCTTTGCGATGCGAATTGTATGAGAATTCGTCCGCCTGTTCGCGGGTGATCTCGTATTTGCGTGCGAGATTCTCAGCCGTAAGGCCCATGTTCAGGTAGTAATCAGGATATGTGTCCGCAAGGCCCGGATTTGGGCGGAAGGTGTTGCCGCCCATTGGGATGACGGTCATCGATTCGAGTCCGCCGGCAACGATAGCGTCGGCACCGCCCGCCATAATGCGTTCTGCGGCGAGAGCGATCGTCTGCAAACCCGACGAGCAATATCGATTAACGGTCATCGCCGATGTCTCGACCGGCAGTCCGGCAAGGATCGACGCCGTTCGAGCGACATTCATTCCCTGCTCGGCCTCGGGAAATGCACATCCCATGATGACGTCATCGATCAGCGATGCGTCGACACCGGCACGAGCGACCGCTTCCTTGATCGCCGTCGCACCAAGTTCGTCCGAACGCGTGTTCCTCAAAGTGCCCTTTGGCGCCTTCCCAACAGCCGTACGCACGGCCGATACTATTACTGCTTCTTTCATACTTTTACCCTTTCAAACTTTCGATCTTCTTCAAAACCCGATTCACGTCGATCATCCTCGCCGTTCCTTCGCCGCCACTGGTCGACCAAGAGGCGTAGAGTGCCCAATATCCGTGCGATCGCCAATACCGCTTTTCGGCTTCGGGGCCCGACCTGAAAAAATTGCCCCAATCCTCGTAAAACTCCGCTCGAACGATCGTCTCACCGCCATAACCGTCCCGTTTTTCGGTGTCGGCGAGCATCAGCGGCTCGGCTTCGGCAAATCGTCCGTCTAATATCAATTCCCGCCAGTCAGCCATTTTTAATGCTCGATCGCTACCTCGACTTTCTCGATCTTCAGTACGTTCTCAAGGATCTGCGGATCGATCTCGACCAAAAACCCACGCTTGCCGCCGTTGATGTAGATCTTTTCGAGATCGAAGATGCCCGACTCGACATAGACCGGCATTGTAACCCTCATGCCGAATGGCGATGTGCCGCCGAATTGGTAGCCTGTCCAGCTGGATGCCCGTTTCGCTTCGGCAGCCTCGACGCTCTTGACGCCAATGTGACGGGCGAGGTTCTTGGCCGAAACCTGCCGGTCGCCGTGCATCAGCACCATCAAAGGCTTTTTCTCGTTCGTTTCAAAGATCAGTGTCTTGACGACCGCATGTTCGTCAACGCCAAGTTGTTTGGCTGATTCGCCCGTGCCGCCTTTATCGACATAGTCGTAAAGGTGTGGCACGAAGTCCACCTTTTTCTCTCTCAAAAACCTGACGGCTGGCGTTACCGGGTAATCCATTTCGTGCCTTCTCGCTCTATTTGCCGCGGTACTCGGTCGCCGCGACCACCCTTAATCGTTGTCACTACGAGGTTTAGACCGCGTATCGCCGAAAAGCTATCCCGCTTTGTCCCGCTTTTGTCCCGCCGTAGTGCGGGACAAATAACTCTTTTTATTTCAATGCGTTACAGGCATTTTTGACCTCTGTCCCGCTACTTTTTGAAAAAGCAAATTACAATGTCTTACACAAAGAAAACACACTCACCCCATCGCTCTTGGTGTTTCAAATATCAAGCTGATGAAGATATCCGCCGCGTTTCACGCATAGCACATTATCGCACTATCGGTCAATCATTTTTCGACCCGCCGCCGACCTCTTTGTAGCGAAAACACGTCACCAGATGATCATTCACCAACCCCGTCGCCTGCATGAACGCGTACATAATGGTCGAGCCGACGAAGTTGAATCCGCGTTTCTTAAGATCTTTTGACATGGCATCCGAAATATCCGTCTTCGCCGGCACATCGCCGCCTTTGAGCTTATTATCAAGGGGCTTGCCGCCGACAAATCCCCAGATGTACTTATCAAAAGAGCCAAATTCCCTATGCACTGCGAGAAACGCCCTGGCATTCCGGACTGCTGAAGCAATTTTCAAACGGTTGCGAATGATGCCTTCGTTCAGCATGAGCTTCGCGCATTTGGCATCGGAATATTTCGCTACCTTTTCCGGATCGAAATTATCAAATGCGTCGCGATAAGCCTCGCGTTTACGCAGGATCGTATCCCAACTCAATCCCGCCTGAGCACCCTCAAGGATCAAGAATTCGAACAACAAACGATCGTCATGCACGGGCACGCCCCATTCGGCGTCGTGATATGCGATGTTCAGATCGTTTGTTGCCCAGGTGCATCGATTCATAGTCTATTGTGCCTTTTCGATCTTTTTGACCACAATATAGCAACCCGCGGTTGCCGGCTCCGGCGTGTCGAACACGTTGACTTCGGCAACGATCTTCACTTTCTGCGTTCGCTCGATGAATTCGCCTTTGTCGTCCTTGATCTTGAGGCCTTTGCCTTTTTCGTACTCGTCGATAGAACTGCTGCCGGTCCCCTTGTCGATGTCGGCATTGATACCTTTTTCCGCCGCAAGGTCGGCCTTAAAACTGATCGGGCACCGCATCGGCTTGCCGTAGCCGCTCGAACACATCGCACCGCCCTTGTTATCGAGAAAGCCGACGACTTCAACATTCTTATCGTCATTCGCCTTATCGCATACATTGGCATATTCGACCGGTGTGCCGGTGGCGTTGCATCCGGCGAACAATGAACCAGCGGCCATCAGGCCAAGAACTAAGTATTTCTTCATTTTGATTCTCCGTTAATCTTGCATTCAGCTGTCGGCTCTCGCCTCAAGCTTCGACTTTTTATCAATATACAAAGTCTTTTCAATGAACGCATGTACGACTCCGTTCTTGTCCTTCAATTCCAATTTATATATTCGATCGACCGAACGTTCGGTCTCAGCAAGTTTCTTGATCTCAACTATCTCGTCCGACGACAATTGAAAATCAACATAGAGCGTGTCCTTTCCCGGCTTTTTGAACCTAATCTTTGCCGCCTTGTCCCAGACCACATATTCAGGGCCGAGAATGTGGATCAGCATCAGCATGTAGATCGGATCGACACTCGCGTAAATACTGCCGCCATATATCGTTCCAACATAATTTCGAGTCCGCCAATTGAGCGGCAGTTTAACGCGGACCTCGTGAAAATCATCCGCGATATACGTCACCCGCCCGCCCGTTCCGCGATACGCCGGAAAGAAATTGAACATCCAGCGAAAGCGGCGGCTTTTGAAACTTTCAGGCATAAATTATCAAATATCGATTCGTCAGACCGTTAATTTCTTAGTGGCTTACCGGTCTTGAGCATAGCGGCGATCCTTTCCTGAGTTTTTCTCTCGCCGCAGAGCGAGACAAAAGCTTCGCGTTCGAGGTCGAGCAGGTAACGTTCGGACACCTGCGTCTTGTGATTGATCGTGCCGCCGGCCATCACATGAGCCAATTTTTGGCCGATCAGTTGGTCGTGGTCCGAGATAAATCCTCCCTGTTTCATCATGTGCAGTGCGAGTTTCAAAGCTGCTTCGAGCGATTCGCCAAGTACGGTTATATCTGTACGTTCGACCGGCTGAACATAACCGGCCGACGCGAGATTCAAAACCTCTTGCTTCGCGTCCTGTATCAAGCGGTCGCCATTCATCGAGATCGCGTCACCGTCGCGGAGGAACCCGAACGAACGGCCCTCTTGCGCCGACGTTGCGACCTTGCCCATGCCAACCGTTTCGAACGTCTTTTTCAGGAACGCGAGCGGATCTGCGTCCGGAGCTTTTGCCGCAGTGTCCATCGCACGCATCGTCATTTCCTTGGTACCGCAGCCGGCCGGAATTACGCCGACGCCGACCTCGACGAGGCCAATGTAGGTTTCGCCTGCAGCTCGCACTTTGTCGCCGTGCATCGCGATCTCGCAGCCGCCGCCGAGCGTCAGTCCGTACGGCGCCGTGACGACGGGCTTTGCCGAGTAACGCAAGCGCATCACAGCGTTCTGCAACGCACGGACCATCATATTGATGTCATCCCACTCTTCCTCCTGAGCGGCGAGCAGGAGCATCATGATATTTGCACCGGCCGAAAAATTGCCGCCCTGATTGCCCACCACGAGGCCGGTGAAATTCTTTTCGACCTCGTCGATCGCAAAATTCATCATCCCGACCGTGTCGCCGCCGATCGAATTCATCTTAGAGTGGAATTCGAGACACGCAACGCCGTCGCCGATGTCGATGAGCGACGCGCCGGGATTAGATTTGATAACGCCGCTTCGTTCCTTGATGTCCTTGAGAATGAGGACACCCGGACGCGCGGGCATCGGTTTATATTCGCCCGCAACGAGGTCGTAGTATGAATGCTCACCGCCCTCATTCTTGTAAAAACTGGTCGCTCCGGAAGCAAGCATCTTCTCGACATTCGCCGGGATAGCTTGTCCTTCGTTGCGCATCCGCTCGACCGATTCGGTCACGCCGATCGCGTCCCATGCCTCGAAAACGCCGATCTCCCAGCCAAAGCCCCATTTGATCGCGTTGTCGATCTCGACGATCGTATCGGCGATCTCAGGGATGCGGTTGGCAGCGTATCGCGAAACACGCGAAGTCGTTTTCCACAAAAATTCACCTACTCGGTCATCGCCCCAAACAAGAGTCTTCACTCGTTTTGCTTTGTCGTCGATCGCCTTTGCCGCGTCGAGCGATGGAAATTTTGTTTTGACCTGAGGCTTGTATTCGAAGGTGTTTAGATCGAGTTCGAGGATGACTCGTTTACCGTCAGCATCTTTCGATTTCTTGAAAAATCCGCCGCCGGTCTTGTCTCCCAAGAGTTTTTTGTCTAGCAGTGTTTGGATCAGTTCCGGCAACACGAACACGTCGCGGTCCTCATCTTCAGGCACAGCCGGATATAGATTGTTCGTAACGTGAGCGGTCACATCGAGGCCGACAAGGTCACTGGTACGGAATGTCGCCGATGACGCATGGCCGATCGCCTTGCCGGTCATCTGATCGACCTCGGTGGGCGTCCAGCCGCCGGCGATCATCTCGTGGATCGTCGCCATCATACCGAAAACACCGATGCGGTTGGCGATGAAATTCGGCCGGTCCTTGGCCGGCACAACTCCCTTTCCAAGCCGTTGATCGAGAAAACCCGAGACGGCACAAGCTATCTCACCGCTTGTTTTCGAGCCCGGGATCACCTCGACGAGCTTCATATAGCGCGGCGGGTTGAAGAAATGGATTCCGACAAAATGTGCCTTGAAATCATCCGAAAACGGCTCGGCGATCGAATCGATCGGTATGCCGCTCGTGTTCGAAGCGATCACCGCTCCGGGCTTACGGTTCGCATCGACCTGGGCAAAAAGCTTGTGCTTGATATCGAGATTTTCAACAACTGCCTCAATGACAAAATCGCAATCCTTGAGTTTTACGAGGTCGTCAGTGAAATTCCCGGTCGTGATGAGCTTGGCGTTGTCGCCCAGCATGAACGGTGCCGGTTTGAGCTTCTTAGCTGCGTCAAATAGCGAATTTACAATACGATTTCGGACCTGCGGAGACTCGAGTGTCAGGCCTTTCGCGGCCTCGGCTTCGTTCAATTCGTTCGGTGCGATATCGAGCAGCAGCGTAGGAATGCCGGCATTCGAAAGATGTGCGGCGATCCCCGCTCCCATTGTCCCCGCACCTAAAACTGCGGCTTTTGTGATGTTCATAACTTGTTTTACGTCCTTAATTAAAGCTATTTGAATTGCCGAAATTATAACTGAATGAATGTTCATTCAGCAAGCGCATTCTTGCAATTTGAGAAAATATTTTCTGTTCAGAATCGGTCGATGACCGTCACGCCGGCTGCAGCAAAATTGTCCATATTGGTCAACTCAGAGATCGATCGTTCAAGCGTGATGGTTTTACGGACCAACTTCTGCGGTGCCAACCGTCCCGATCGTATCATTTCGAGCATTTCACCGTAGCGATCGGCTTGCATTCCGTGGCTGCCGATTATTTCGAGTTCGCGGCCAATGACCTTGTCGACAGGGATCGGCGCAAGGTGTTTGCCTGATTCCAAAATGCCGACCTGGATATGCTTGCCGCGTTTGCGTAAAGACGAGATCGAATTGACGAGAATATCGGGATGGCCGAGGGCGTCGAGCGAGATGTGTGATCCGCCGCCTGTCGTGTCGAGAATCGCTTTGATCGGATCTGTCTGATTTGAGTTAATGACGATATCCGCTCCGATCGACCGTGCGAAATCGAGTTTTTCGTCATTAATATCGACCGCGATCACACGTGCTTCAAATGCCGCTGCGATCATTATCGCCGACAGGCCGACACCGCCGCAGCCGTGGACGGCGACCCATTGGCCGGCCTCGACCTTTCCCTGATCGACTACCGCCCGAAACGATGTCGCAAATCTACAGCCGAGCGATGCGGCCGTGACGAAATCGATCTCTTCGGGAAGAACCACGAGATTTGTATCAGCATATTCGATCGCGACGAACTCAGCAAAACCGCCCCAAGCGGTAAAGCCCGGCTGGAATTGCCGGTCGCAGACCTGCTGGTTGCCGGAGCGGCATTGCTCGCACGTTCCGCAACCGCAGACGAACGGCAGCGTTACGCGGTCGCCCGCTTTCCAATTTTTGATCTCCGAGCCGAGAGTCACAACCTCTCCGGACAATTCGTGGCCCGGGACATGCGGCAATTTGATATCCGGATCATTGCCAACGAGTCCGTGCCAGTCGCTGCGGCAGATACCGCAAGCCTTGACGGCCAGGACGACGCCGGTTGGTGTCGGAGCCGGATCAGCGACAACTTGTATACTGATCGGTCCGTTGAATTGTTCGTAAACGGCAGCGTTCATTGCTTTGACCACCTGCTAGACCCGGAGCGTTCTGATTGCCCCTATTCTACTAGTATCTACGCGAAAAATCCTTGACATATTTGCGAATTAGTCCGATACTTCTCAGGTCAATAAATACAAATTACGGGTTGGTTTTGCTGTAGGGTCACAGGCGAAATTCTCTTAGCGACCCAACAGCTTCACCGACCAAATGGAGATCAACTAATGTTAAAGCGACTGTTTTTGATAATGTCAGTGCTCGTTCTATTCTCGACCGCAGTATTTGCTCAAGGGTCGTCCGCAACTCCGACCGCTTCGCCAACTGCAACCCCGGCGACAAAGGCGAAGAAGCCCGTTTTCCGTTCCAATAAGGATCAGGTAAAGCAGGCCCAGACTATGCTTAAAGAGAAGAAAGCATTTGCCGGCGAGGTAACCGGAGTATCGAGTCCGGAATGGAAAACCGCGGTCAAGTCTTATCAAAGTGACAATGGCCTGACCAAAACCGGTTCGCTCAATCGAGCCACGCTCGAGAAAATGGGCATCGCTCTTACCGACAAACAGAAAGAGATCCCGGTAAACCCTGACCATATCGCGTCGGGCGATTCTAAGCCCGCAAAGTTAACGGACAAAACGAACGCCACCAAAACCGAAGCTAAAACGAGCGATGGGCCAAAACGGCCGGCGCCGTTTCAGGCCAATAAGGATCAGATCACTGCTCTTCAAACAAAACTGAAGGACGCCAAACTCTTTGGCGGTGAAGCAAATGGTGAACGAAGCGACGAACTGAAAGAAGCCATCAAGAAATATCAGGAAGCCAACAATCTGAAAGTAACCGGCGGAATCAACGCAGCTACGCTCGAGAAGGCGGGCATCGCTCTGACGGACAAACAAAAAGAACAGGTCGCCGCTCAGGCTGCTTATGACGCAGCCAAGGCTCCGAAGTAATAACCTCGTTTTGATCGATCAATGGCCGATGCGAGAGATACGCATCGGCCATTTTGTTTCGCATATCGTTTCGCTGTATATTTATCGCAAATCAGCAGATGCAGGACACCAATATCTACACTTATCTGACGCCGATCGCACTATTTTTTGTGCTGATCGAGGTCGGCCTTTGTATTATCTATAAACGCGATTATATGTCGTTCCCTGAGGCTATTGCCAATTTTGGCACTGCTCTAGCGAATCAGACGGTGAATGTGCTGGTCGCGGCGGGCGTGTATGTGGTCTACGGCTATCTCTGGGAAAATTATCGCGTTTGGACGATCGAATTGAACTGGTGGACGTTCATTCTGCTGCTCCTCGGTGTCGATTTTATCTTTTACTGGGTGCATCGCTGGGGGCACGCGATCAACATAATGTGGGCCGCGCATTCGCCGCATCATAGCGCGGAAGAGATGAATTTCATGGTCGCCTTGCGGGCGAGCGTTACGCAGCGGTTTTCCTCATTCCTGTTCTTTTGGCCGTTGGCACTGATCGGTTTTCAGCCGCTGCATATTTATATGATGGCTGGAATTCACCTGTTCATCGCATTTTTGCACCATACCGAGTTCATCGGCAAACTCGGATGGTTCGAAAAATATTTCACCACACCGTCGCATCACAGGGTTCACCACGGCGTCAATTTTCCGTACCTCGACAAGAATTTCGGTGAGTTTCTGATCATTTGGGACAAGATGTTCGGTTCGTTTGCCGAGGAAAAGGAAAAGGTCGTTTACGGCATCTATGACCATCCGAAGAGCTGGAATCCGATCAAGATCAACTTTCATTTCTTCATCGTGCTGTGGCGATATGCCGCCGCGACGCCGTATTGGTGGGACAAGGTCCGCGTGTGGTTCATGCCCGCCGGTTGGAGGCCCCGCGGCTTGCCGGAAAAACAAATGGTCGAGATCACGGCCGAAAATCAGGTCAAATTTCGGTCGACGATGTTCGATCGATCTCACCTTTATCTCATCGTCCAGCTCACCGTCGGCGTCTATCTGATGCTGGGTGTGATCTCAAATCTCATGGCATGGAATACAACGCAGCGTTGGCTCGGGGCAGCTTTGCTTTGGTGGCATGTTGTGAATTGGAGCGGCATTCTCGAGGCCAAACCCTGGCTCTGGGCATCCGAGAATCTGCGGATCATTACAACACTTTACGCGGTCATCGCCTTTAACGAGTTCTATCAGCCAACGCCGATGCTGTTTGCGGTTGTGGCTGTTTCGGTTTTTTCGTTCGTTTGGACAAACCTATTTTTCCGGCCGTCGAGCCCGAAGCCGGCTCCTGCGTAAACCTATGAAGATCTTATTCTCGATAATCATTTTGACGATCGCTTTCACAGCAGTCTCGGCACAAACAGACAGATCCTCGCTCGCTATCCGCAAGGTCATGGACGACCAATCGGCGGCATGGAATCGCGGAGATATCGAAGCATTTATGGCGATCGGTTATTGGAGATCCGAGAAGCTCACGTTCATCTCGGGCGACAAGGTCACGCGAGGATGGCAGCAGACGCTCGACAACTACAAAAAGAGCTATGATTCGCGTGCAAAAATGGGAGTTCTAACGTTTTCGGATCTCGAGATCACGATGCTTGGCAAAGACCACGCCGTCGTACTCGGCAACTGGTCTCTTAAACGTGAAAAGGACGCGCCGAACGGCAAGTTCACGCTGACTTTCCGTAAATTCAAAGAAGGGTGGCGGATAATAATGGATCATACAAGCTGATCGACTTTACAAAACTCGGAACTTTAGATCGAGCTCGGCGTAAATGATTCCGTTATGAGATCGATCACTTTCGTCATTATTTTTGCTTTATCCGCCGCATTCGCAACATATTCTCAGACTCCAACACCACTCACTGAGAAGGATTATGTCCGCGTTAATGCCAATTCAGAGGCCGGTTTTGGGTATCCATATTATTTGTATGTCCCGCCCGAGGTCAGGAACGTTCCCGATAAAAAGGCGGTTCAAACCATTCTTGTTTTGCCGAATAACACCGGCATTCTGGATGACGATCTCGCAGTACACGAGGCCGATGTCAAAAGGCGAATGGCCGGCGCCGGTGCGATCGCTTCCGCACTCAAGATCGCGGTGCTGATGCCGGTCTTTCCGCGGCCAAAATCCGATTGGCAGATATACACACACGCTCTCGACCGTGATTCGATGGTTACTGAAAAACGCGAATATCGTCAGCTCGACCTGCATCTGGTCGCGATGATCGACGACGCCCGTAACAAGCTCAAAGAGGACGGCCTCGTTTTCGACAAACGCGTGCTGATCAATGGCTTTTCCGCCTCGGGCATGTTTACCAACCGGTTTACGTTCCTCCACCCTGATCGAGTCAAGGCCGCGGCCATTGGTTCGCCCGGCGGCTGGCCGATCGCTCCGGTCGAAAAATATAAGGACAAAACGCTGCGATATCCGATCGGGGTCGCCGACATAAAAACTGTCGCGGGCCGCAAACTCGATCTCAAAACACTGCGAAACGTCCCGCTGTTCATTTTTCTCGGCGACAAGGATACGAACGACTCAGTTCCGTTTGGAGATTCGTACGACGACATTGACCGCGAACTGATCAACTCGCTCTTCGGCTCGACGCCGGTCTCGCGTTGGAAGATCTCAGAGCAGCTCTATAAAGACGCCGGGCTCAATGCCGAATTCAAGCTCTACCCTGACGTGCCTCATACGGTGACGCCGCTTATGCGCGACGACATTCGCGCGTTCTTTCTAAAGCACAAATAGCGGTTCTAAGTGCCTCGCTGGTGTATAATGCACGCATAAATCATCAGCGAGGTTACAAATGAAAGCACTACGCATTGCCGCACTATTGTTCGTCATTTTCGTGCCGGCCTTTGGCCAGAATTACACGATCCAGCAGTACCTGAATATAAAATCGGCGTCTTCGCCGTCGTTTTCGCCGGACGGACGTGAAATGGCATATCTGACGAATGTGACCGGTACAGCACAGGTCTGGTCGACAGTTATTTCATCGCCAAAGCCGCGGCAGCTCACCAATTACGAAGACAACATCGGCTTTGTAAAATGGCTCGGCGACGGCAGCGGCATCATCTTCGGCAAGGCAAAGGGCGGCGACGAGAACACCCAATTTTATTGGATGAAACCTGACGGAAGCGGAGTACGGCCGCTGACGAACGCCCCAACGGTCCGGCATAATTTCGGCGAGGTCTCTGGCGACGGCCGTTACATTTTCTACGCCTCGAACAAACGCAACCGAACATTTTTTGATATCTATTCGATGGATATCGTGTCGGGCGTGGAGAAACTGCTGTTCCAACAGGACGGCAGCAATAGTGTTGCGGCAGTCAACAGTGACGGTTCGATACTGATCGTTTCCCGTTCGAGCGTAGAGTTCAGCCTCGACAACGATCTCTATCTCGTCGACACCAAGATCGGCAAAGATCAGCTTTTAACGCCGCACAAAGACGCGACGCAGTACGGCGGCGTAAGCTTTTTGCCGGACGGCAAGTCGCTCGTCCTCGGCTCGGACGAAGGCCGTGAGTTTTTCACGCTTGCCAATCTGCGGCTCAAGAATGCTGCAAATTCCGGTGACTGGAGCGATGGCAACCGCGAACTTCGGTTCATCGACGGCGTGACCAATGACGTTTCAAATATCACGATGGCCGATTCGCCGAGTACGGTCGCGTTTGCCACCAACCGCGAAGGCTTTTCGGAACTCTGGCTGCAGCCGATCGAAACCGGCGGCAAACCGCTGGTCACATTTTTCACCGGCAAACTGCAAAAGATATCGCTGCCAGGCCAGGGCGTTGTCGGCGGCATGACGATCGACCGCGGCGAGTCGAAACTCGCGTTCTCGTTCAGCTCGCCCAAGAGCAGCGGCGAGATCTGGGTTTACGACTTTGAGACCAAAAAGCTCAAACAAATCACCAAAAGCGATCAGGCCGGGATAGATCCGAAGACGTTTGTCGCACCGGAGCTGATCAAGTATAAGTCGTTCGACGGACGCGAGATCCCAGCTTGGTATTATAAGCCGAAAGACATATATGGTTTCGTAATGATGGGTCCAATTGGAAAACAGCGTGATGGAAGCCCCTCTACGTTCCGGCCAACGCGGAAACCACCGGGAGATCCTGTCATCGTTTCGGTCCACGGCGGACCCGAAGGGCAATCGCGGCCCGGATTTAATCCGCTGTTCCAATATTATCTTTCGAGAGGCTATGCGGTGCTAGACCTGAATGTTCGCGGTTCGACCGGTTTTGGCAAGACTTACACGCATCTTGACGATGTCGAGAAACGCGAAGATTCGGTCAAGGATCTCGCATATTCGGTCGAATGGCTCAAGACAAAGGGCGGAGCCGATCCGAAGAAGATCGCCGTCATGGGCGGCAGCTACGGCGGTTATATGACGATGGCCGCGATCACGCTTTATCCCGAACTGTGGGCGGCCGCAGTCAACACTGTCGGTATCGTCAATTGGGAAACATTCCTGCAAAATACTTCCGGATATCGCCGCCGTCAGCGCGAGGTCGAATACGGCCGGCTCGACAAGGACATCGAATTTCTGCGCCGCATTTCGCCGATCCGCAAGATCGGCCAGATCAAAACACCATTGTTTGTGATCCACGGCAAAAACGATCCGCGGGTACCGTATACTGAGGCCGAACAGGTCGTCACCGCTCTCAAGAAACGAGGTGCAACGGTCGAATACAAACTCTACAACGACGAAGGCCACGGCATCTCGAAGCTCAAGAACCGCCTCGATCTATATCCACTGGTCGCAGATTTTCTGGACAAATATATGAAGTAGTGTCGAATACGTTATTGGCCGCGAAATGATCGAAAGGACGCGAGAAAGAACAATTTGTTCTCTTTCGCGTCCTTTTGCGTGTTTCCCGGTCAGCTTCTGTTAAGCAGCCGAAAGGGTTACCTCACGTATGCGTTCGGAACCGGGAGGTCGCCGGTCGTTCCGAATGCCTGAATGAGCGTGCCGGCGGTCGAGCGTTGGACGAACCAGGTTGAGCCTGTCGGCCGGAATACTGCCGCGTCGAACTTGCCATCACCGTCATAATCGCCCGGCGTCGGGACATCGCCGGTGGTGCCGAACGGGAACGAGAAGAAGCTCAGGTCCTCACTGCGAAGTACGAACCAATTACCATTCGATGGCCGCCAAATGGCGATGTCAGCCTTGCCGTCACCGGTGAAATCGCCTTGGACCGTCTTGTCCGTATTTGCTCCGAATGTGACCGCAAAAACTGAGCCGCCAGTGCTTCGCTGGATCCACCACTGACCCAAACTAGGTCGATAAATAGCAATGTCAGATCTGCCGTCGCCGTCGTAGTCAGCGTTGACCGGCACATCTCCAGCCGTACCGAAAGTTTGGATAACCGTGCCGAACACGGACCCCTGAATGAACCAGGTGCTGGTCGAAGGACGGAAAACGGTCGCGTCGGTCCTGCCGTCGCCGTCATAATCACCGGGCGCCGGAACGTCGCCGTCCGTTCCGAACGGGAAAGCAAAGAATGAGAAATCTTCACTACGCAGCACGAACCAGTTGCCGTTCGAGGGTCGGAATATCGCCACGTCGGCCTTGCCGTCACCGGTGTAGTCGCCCGGAACCAATTTGTCCGTCGAGTTACCGAACGTGACCGCCCCGTTGCTGCCGTTGGACGAACGAAGATACCACCATTCGCCCGGGCCCGGACGGAAGATCGAAAGGTCGGTCTTCGAATCGCCGTCAAAATCGAATGGCGAACGGATCAGCGAGGCTGCCAGGCTGACCTCATACATACCCTTGCCGTGAGTGGCTACGCGGAGCTTCCGGGGGGAACCATTGGCGATCGCCATGTCAAAGACCGCGACACGCGGCAAGCCCGTTCCAAACGGCGTCCAGTTCGCACCGGCGTCGGTCGAGACATAAACACCGATATCGGTTCCGGCATAGAGTGTGTTCGAGTTCGTCGGATCGACGATAAAAGCACTCACCGGCACTGCTGGGATCGTTCCGGAGATATTTGTCCAAGTGGGCGCTCCGGTGTTCAAGTTTGTCGTCTTGAATACATTCGGGACGCCGAAATTCGAAAGAGTAACGTACGCGATCGCAGAATTATTCGGGTCGATCACCGCTCGGGAGATGAATCCGTCGGTAACCTGCCCTGTCGGATCGTAATTATCGAGTGTAGAGCTTCCCGTATTTGTACCAAAAAGGCCGCCCGCTCTCTGACCGATGATACGTATATTGTCATCCTGCGGCGAAATGCCGATAGCACTTATAGGCACGCCGGCCGTGATCGGGGCTTGGCTTACAACCGTATGGTTGGTTCCGTTATCAATGGTGCGATAGAGACGGTCGGTTCCGTAATAGACAGAATTTGGATTGCCGGGGCCACTCTCGAGCGGGGCATAGAACAATACCGCATCGCCGCACGTGATGCCGTTGTTCGGCGTTCCACTGTTGCAGCCTCGGAAACCCCAACCGCCTGACGTCGTGGCCCGCGTTGCATAACCGACCACATTATTTGTTTGACTAAAATAGGTGTGGTACATCCGGACATTTGTGTTATCTACAGCGTTTTGGTCAATTACCGTATAGCCGCCGTCACCGCCGTCAACTCGGTTCCAGCTAGTTCCAGTGGGATCAAAGAAATTGGTCCCGTTGTCCTGAGTACCGCCGATCGTGAAGTTCGGATCGGTCGGATGGACCGAAAGGCCCATGAACTGAGTCGCAAAGAACTCGGCCGTATTCAAGTGAGTGTAGCTCGCTCCGCTGTTCGTAGATTTGTAGATACCGCCGTCCGTACCGAGGTATACAACCGCCGGATTTGACGGTGCAACCTCGATGGCCTGTGTGTCGACGTGAACGCCCGAACCGCCCTCGGTAAATCCCGTACCGGCAGTTGTCGAAAAACCGGCTATCAGAGTAGGCGAACCGCCAAGATACAGGCGGCTTGCGTTCGTCGGATCGACGGCGATAGCAACGTCATAAAAACACTGTGGTGTGCAGAAATTGTTGTCAACCTGCTGTATCCACGACGCACCGCCGTCAGTAGATCGCAAAACCCTTCCGCCCAGATTGCCGGTGGCGGCATAAAATGTGGCATCGGTGTCGCCCGGAGGATGGATCGACGTAAGTTCCGTTGTCAATTCGCTGGTCGAAGTGCCGGTGTACGACTGGGTTTGCGTAAAAGTCGGATTTGCGGCCAGAGCATCGACCGAGCGGTAAATGCCGCCGGTGGGCCCGGCTGCGACCAGTCCGGCAACGAGGATGTTCGGATTATTCGGGTCGATAGCGAGATCACGAACGCTGGCATTTACATTCGCCGCGAGGCCGGTCAACTTGGCAAAAGTAGGGGTAGCACCGGCGGCGTTCGTTGACCGGTAGATTCCGCGTGAAGGCAAAATATTGTTCGCCGCACCGCCGATACCGCCGACTCCGGACGTTGTAGCAACAAAGATCGTATTCGAGTCTGTCGGATGAACGATGATCTCTGCCACTCCGCGTCCGGTAAAGACGTCGGCGTTTCCGGAGTCCTTATTGAGCGGTCCCGTCAAATTGGCTGTGGTCGAAGCGTTATTGATGCGATAAACACCAACACCGAAAAAGCTATCCGCTGAGAAGTTAGGCTCGCCTGTACCGACATATACGATCTCAGGATCAGATTTGGAAATAGCGATCGCACCGATCGCCAGACTCTGGGCCCCATCCATAAGGGCCGACCAACTCGCTCCGCCGTTTGTCGAGCGGTAAAGCCCGCCCTGTGCCGCACCGACATACACGATGTCAGGGTTTGTCGGATGTACCGCGATCGCGATCACCCGGCCCGAGTACCTCGCTCCGCCGGCAATGATCGGCGCAGGGCCGATGGCCGTCCAAGGTGCAAGCAACGCGTTCTTTTCGGGCGAATTGGGCCGTCTTGTTAGCGAATCAGCTTGCCTGTCCATCTCGGCAAGTGCTCTGGGGCGTTCCTGAGGGTCGACCGGCATGTCGTTATTGATCCCACGCCTGATGCCGAATGAGATGGCCCGCTGTTCGAGAAATTCCTCTTTTGTGATCGAGTTTTTAGCATTACGCAGCATCGCCGGAATGTCAGGTTCACGGTCGTTAAAAATATCGATCTGAGCCAAAGTGCTCGAGATCGGAGACCAAAACAAAATGGTGATGACCGCGACCGCAGCCAAACATACAGCAATAACAACTTTTTTCATAACAACCTCGATGAACGCTATAACTTATATCTGATGGAATGAGGGGATTTGTCTAATTCGTAAATATTAGGTCTATTGCCGGGAATATTCAAGCGTTTGCAGCGAGGAATTTGGTGCCATCGTGCGGACAGGCCATTTGCTCATGCGTCAACTCGCGTATTTCCGCCAACATCGATCCTTCTCCCCGAAGCATTCGACTCTCGGGCGGCATCCAAAACTCGCTGCACCCGCAGCCCGTCCTCGAAGGTCGCTGCATGCTCGATCAGCACCTTACCGCTGGTGATTGCGTCGATGATGTGCGGTGCAAAGTCCATGAAACCGCGTGCAAAGCCGGTGTCGGCAACGCCCGGGATATTGGCTGCCAACGGAACTTTGATCTCGCTCCAATCGTCGTCTCCCGCCCTCGCGAGAAATACGTCTCCGATATGATCGATCCGGATCGCTCCGTCCGTACCATAGAACTCGAGACGGTTCTTGTATTTTGGATATTCGGTCATTGAAACAGAGACGAGGCCCGTTGCATCGTCAGTAAGTTCGCTGTCTGCAAAACGGAGCAGCATGTTCGATTCGTCATCACTTGTGACGGCGCGCATTTCGCCGTCGCTGCGGGGCCGCTGCTTGATGTGTGTCTGCAGTTGGCACGTGACACTTGCAACGTCAGTTCCAAGGAACCAATTGAACGAATCGATGATATGCGAGACGATCGCTCCCAAAGCTCCGCCGCCGACCGAGGCATCCGACCACCAGTTCCACGCGATATTCGGGTCGCCGCGATGCGGTGCCTGAAAGATAAATTTCGCATGCCGGACCTTTCCGATCACATTGTCGCGGAGCATTTTGTAAACAGCCTGACGTCCGGGCTGAAATCGCAGTTCGTGGTCGATCAATGTCAGCAGCGGTTTGTCCTTTGCTGCCTCGATCATATCGAGAACCTCCGCAACATTCATCGCCATCGGCTTTTCGCAGAGTATGTGTTTGTCGTGCTCGATGGCGGCGATCGTCATTTCACGATGCAGATTCGGCGGGGTGGTAATGCATACGAGATCGACGTCGTCGCGTGCCGCCGTCTCACGCCAATCCGCAGTGAAATGCTCAGCACCGCATTCTTTGGCCGTCTCCTTGGCGTTTTCGAGACTACCGCTGGCGACCGAAGCGATGCGGGTATTCGCACACGCAAGAAACGCCGGTATCTGCACGCGACGCGAAAACCCGTTCCGATAATTCCGATCCCGACCGTTTTGCTCATATTTAGATTAAATACGATAGTCGGGTCAAAAACAAAAAAGTGCGAGGTAAATCCTCACACTTTACATACATGATCTACAAATCCGGTTAATCCATCCCGAGTTCAAGGCTGCCGGACGTGCGCTTTCGACGGCCGGCGCCGTTTCGTAGGAAATGATCGTACGTTGCGTTGCTTTCGCTCTCAAGACGAATAATATGGGCACCCACAAGGAATTTTTCCATCGATAGATGCACACCTACCTTTTCGTAACGGCGGCCTATGGCCTGCATCGTTACCTTGCCAGAGGGAAGGTCGATCTCGATATTGAGTTTACGTTCCTGACCGACCAGATATTTCTCACTATCGCGGATCGAAGCTACGAGAAACGCAACGCCCGTGCGGCTGAGATCGACCGTCTCACCGGGAATTGCCATATTTTTTGCGATCTCGTGATGATGCGGCGAATTTATCTCGGGCTCGAACCAAACACGCATCGGAGCCCCGAACTTTCGCCGTGACGAGACAAGCCGCTCGGACAGCGTTCGGTTAAATTTCGAGATCAGTCTGCGTATCATCGATTTCTGAGGACAACCGAGAGAGAAGTATATCTATAACGCGTTTTTATCAACAATTCAACACGTTTTATCAAAAACGTTACACAGTGTTCACTTCTTCAACGGCTTTCCGCCGTTGTCCTTGCTGGTAACCTTGGATATTCCCTTTTGATCGAGTTCCAACAGGAATGAACGTTTTCCGCTTTTTCCATATTCCGCCGGTGTGGCGGTCGCAAAATATCGGCGCTTGTCTCCGGTCAGATGAACGGCGTAATTGTAGCCGGTTGATTCGCTCGTCAATACGTCGTCCGGCAATAGGCCGGCCTGGATGAGCACGGGAAATTCTGCAACGACGCCGTTCTGAAGCGAGTATGCAAGTTCGGCGTTCGAGATGCGTTCGAGCATTTTCTTGGCCTCGTCCTCTTTCGTCTCTATCCGCAAGTTGTAGAAGTAGTTTTTGCCCTCGGCCTTGATGCGCTTTTCGGCATCGCCCTCGACCGTCAGGATCACCCAAACGCCGTTCTCGCTTCGCAGTTTGATCGACTGTGCCTCGACCTTGCCGGTTTCCTTGTTTGGGAAATTTGCGGTCACGGTGGCGACCTCACCGGAGATGATCTCGCCGTTGATCTCGATCTCGGCCGGAACATCGCCGGCGATCGCTTCGAAATCGAGCGAAAAATCTTTGAGTTCAGCATCGGTCAGGCTCTCGATCGCCGGACGAAGATTTGTTAGGAACAATGCCTCGCGAAACTTCTTTTCCCGCAATTTGGCGTAAAACAAACGCACAGTATCAGCCGGGCCGTCCTTGTCGATAGGTATCGTTGCACCTTTTGGCTGCGGATCTGCGGTATTCGTAACTGCCGTAACATCGGCCGCCTTTGCATTCGCCTTCGGCTCGGCAACGGAACACGAGAATACAAAGGAAAGTACGAAAGCCGCAAACGCTATTCGCATCAATGCGTTTTGTGAGCTGTACAAATTAACTCGTTTTATCATCTCTCGCAATTTTTTGAACGCTGATTTGAGGAACCGCACGAAAGAAAGATGCGCGGTACGAATATTTACATTATACGTACCGCGCACAAAAAGGTAAAACAAAATTTTACTTTCCAAGTTCAGTCTTTTTCGGACTTCGGCTGAGCCATCAGGCGTTCGCGTCCTACAAGGTAGAGCACGACTGCAAGGAGCAGGAACGGAATGGCTCCCAGCCACCATGCCGAATCGCCGGCAAAGAACGGATTGCTCTCGCTCGCCCAGCGGGCAGAGCCGTCCTGAATGTCCTTAAGCCACGGCACTACCGCAAAGATCGCGATCAGTATACCTGCGATCGCACCGCCCGCGATATAACCCGACGCCATAAGTACGCCGTGTGATTTATCGGTTTCCGCAACGATCTGGTCTTCGCTGAGATCTTTCTCCGCGAGTTTCTTCTTAAGATAAATATCAACGACCTTGCGGACCATACCGCCGATAAATATCGGCATCGACGTCGCGATCGGCAAATAGAGCCCAACCGCAAATGCAAGCGAAGGGACACCGACTATCTCCAGCATTATCGCGATCATCGCCCCGATCAGGACCAACCCCCACGGCAGATCCTGCCCAAGGACGCCCTTGATTATGTAGCTCATCAATGTCGCCTTTGGCGCGTCGTATCGTGTCAGCTTATTGCCGTTCGCGTCTTCCTTTACGACACCGTTGATCGCCGGATCGACAAGATAAACCGGACGGCCTTGAGGGTCGACCAAATATTTACCGATCTGGCCGCTCTTCGGGTCAGTATTCTGCCAAACCGAATATTGATTTGTATCCGCCGCAAAATCACCCGTCGCGACGCGCTCTTTTTTGACCTGGCCGTGCTCGCGAAACAGCTTATCTTCGGTCACGCTGAATGCTGCCGGGAATACCGTTGGTTCTACCTTCTGGTAGTACGTACCGCCAGTGTTCAAATAAAGCAGAAGCGGGCCGAGAACAACGGCCGACGCCAAGGCACCGGCAAGAATTGCGATCTGCTGTTTTTTCGGGGTTCCGCCGACAAGGAAACCGGTCTTCAGGTCCTGTGACGTCGTGCCGCCGTTAGATGCTGCGATACAAACGATCGCACCGATCGAAAGAGCCGTCACGAAATACGGATCGGGTGCTGTCCAGCCGAGAAACAGGAAGACGAGACACGTGAACAAAAGAGTTGCGACCGTCATTCCCGAGATGGGATTTGACGAAGAACCGACCTCACCGGTCAGCCGCGAAGACACCGTCACGAACAAAAACCCGAGAATGATAATGAGCACCGCTCCCATCACCGAGACGAATGGATGCTCGAAAATGCTCAGGCCCAACTGAGGCGAAAGCAGGATCGCCGCCAGCAGAACGATCACGCCGATGATGACATATTTCATCGAAAGGTCCTGATCGGTCCTCGGCAGTGCAGAACCGTCAGCCTCGGTGCCGCCGCCGCGAAGGTCCGCAAGGCCTGATTTGAGGCCGTGCCAGATCGTAGGCAGAGAACGTCCGAGTGAGATGATACCGGCCGCCGTAACGGCTCCCGCACCAATGTAAAGGATATATTCGCCGCGAATGTTGCCGGGCGACATGTCAGCGATATTTTTGCCGACCGCAGGTGCCAATGGCGATTCCGCAAGCGAACCGAAATATTTGATCAGCGGAATCAGCACAAGGTACGAAAGCATACCGCCGCCGAGCATGATCGCCGAGATATACGGCCCGATGATGTAACCAACGCCCAACAGAGCGGGGTTGTTCTCAAGGTGGACCGAGCCGCCTTTGAGAAAATTATCCGGCAGGTCCTTGCCCGGCTCGGGATGCCAAGCACTGAAGACGTCCATCACCGATTTGTAAATGAAACCAAGCCCAAAACCGGCGGCAATGATCTTGCCGCGGTGCAAAACTTCCGAGTCGCTCGCCGAGTCGCCTCCGGCTTGGTGTGCAGCCTCTCGCGATTCTTTCGAGGCACCCGCGATCAGCACCTGTGCACACGCTGTGCCTTCGGGATATTTGAGCAGGCCGTGCTGGTCCTTGATCAACGCTCTTCGCAGCGGGATCATCATCAGGATGCCGAGCAGGCCGCCGAGAACGGCGACCAACGTCACACGCCATATATCGAGGTCAAACCCGAGTATCAAGATCGCAGGCATCGTCACACCGACGCCGAAAGCGATCGATTCACCGGCCGATCCGGCAGTCTGCATCACATTCGCCTCAAGTATAGTCGCATCGCGCATTCCGGCCTTCGACAACAGACGAAACAACGTGATCGCAATAACAGCGACAGGTATCGACGCCGAAACCGTTAGCCCGGTCTTCAGCACGAGATAAAGCGATGACGCTCCAAATATGATACCGAGCAGCGTGCCGACGATCAGCGGAAATGCACTCAGTTCACGCAAATGGGTAACAGATGCCGGAATATATGGGCGGAAATTCTCGAGAAAAGGATTCTTCATGCCTTTTGGTCTCCTGGTTGTATGTCTGTCGCCCTCACTGTGGGCTTTAATCGGGGAAAGGAATTGGAACTTGGCTTAATTTACATTGCATTCACCTTACAAGCAAGTGATTTAGGGAATTTTTACCGTTGAGACGCGGAGACGCGGTGGAAAGAGATCGATCGGATCAGGAATATCAGGAATTGTGGTAAATTACATTCGTCAAATCGAGGTGTCTAAACATGAATTTTGTCACTAAATTCTCCGCGTCTCTGTGTCTCTGCGGTTTAGTGTTTCTGTTGGCTTTTTCAGCCGCCGCTCAGACCATTCCCGCCCCAAAGGACACTCTCGGCTTCACTCCGGGCGATGACCGAAAGCTCGCGAGTTGGGCTCAGATCGTTGATTATTTTAAGAAACTCGACGCGGCCAGCGACCGTGTGAAATTCGAGGAGATCGGCAAGACCACGATGGGAGCACCGTTTGTCTATGCGACGATCTCTAGCCCCGAAAATCTCAGGAACCTCGAAAAATATAAACAGATCAATGCCCAGCTCGCCGACCCGCGAACAATTAAAACGATCCGCCTTCGCAACGGCCGGGAGATGGCTCCGGACCTTGTTGCTCAGATGCTTGCCGGGCAGGGCAAGACCATCGTCCTCATCACCTGCGGCGTGCATTCGACCGAGGTCGGTTCGACGCTATCGTCGATGCTGATCGCACATCAACTCGCAATGGTCGATCATCCCGACGTTAAGAAGATCCTCGACAACACGATCATTCTCCTCGTGCCAAGCCTCAATCCCGACGGCGTCGATATTGTCAAGAACTGGTACGACAAAACGCTCGGCACGCCGTTCGAAGGCACAGAGCCGCCGGAGCTTTATCACAAATACGTCGGCCACGATAACAACCGCGACTGGTATGCGTTTACGCAGGTCGAGACGCAGCTCACGGTCGATAAGATCCACAACGTCTGGCACCCGCAGATCGTCCACGACATCCACCAACAGGGCGCGAACGGAGCGCGAATGTTTCTGCCGCCGTACATGCCGCCCGTCGAGCCGAACGTGCCAAAACAGATCGTCGAAGGCTACACCGAGCTCGGCACATACATGGCCGAATCGATGCGCGGCCTCGGCTACCAGGGCATCACCACCAACTCGACCTACGACGCCTGGACACCCGCACGCGCCTATTCGCACTACCACGGCGGCGTCCGCATCCTAAGCGAAACGGCCTCCGCACGCCTCGCAACGCCCGTCAACATCAAATTCGAAAACCTCCGCGTCGCCCCCGACGACGGCTACGACCCAAAGGTCGAATCCCCAAACTTCGGCCCCGTCTGGAAAGGCGGCGAATGGAACCTACGCAAAATAACCGACCACATGACCACCGCCGCCAACGCGCTACTTATGCATGCCGCCACGAATCGCGAAAAATGGCTGACGAGATTCTACGAGATCGGCAAAGAAGCGGTGCGGCCGAGGAAGGATGGGGAGTTGAGTGCCTTACAAGTGCGGGTTCATTCCACAGAGGCTGATACATTGAGGGCAATTCTTCGGCGTGCGTCTGTATCGATAATCGATACCGCAGGAATTCGGAAAAATATTCACAGTCGCGGGAAACCTTGGCCATATGAGTTTGTGATTCGAATGGACCAACCTTATTCTGCGTTTGCGAAGGCGATGCTTGAGCGGCAAGTATACCCTAATTTGTTAGATGACCATGGCGTCCCAATACCTCCTTACGATGTGACGGCGCACAGCTTACATCTATTGATGAATTTCGAAGTCACTCCGATCTTTCAAAATATCAGGCACAAGCCGATTGTAACTGGATCTTTTGGGGATTACATAGAAGAATCGTTGCCCCGGACTACAGCAGTCTTCAAGTCGTCGGTACCGACTATGGATTTCGGTTGGACACAATGGGTCTTGCAGCAATATACATTCGCACACCGGTGGAAAATCGGAGCGAAATCGCTTAGTGACTCAATGCTCCGAAAATCGGTACCCATTTTCGACACGATCATTTTCCCCGATCAACCTGCCAACCAGATACTTAACGGCTACGCAAAAGGCTCGATGCCGGATGAATTTACGGGCGGCGTAGGTAAAGATGGCATCGCAAATCTCAAGAAATTTGTCGAGGCTGGTGGGACGCTTGTATTTCTGAATCGTTCGTCGGATTTTGCGATCGAACAATTTAACCTTCCGATCAAAAACGTGACCAAGGGTCTCGCACGAAAGGATTTCTACGTCCCCGGTTCAATCCTCCGCACGGAACTCGATATTGCTAATTCTCTAGCTGAAGCCATGCCCGAAGAATCGATTGCATGGTTCGAAAACTCGCCCGCGTTTGAATTGTCAGAACCCCCTGCGTTAGTGGGGGGCACGAACGCCGCGACGAGTAAGCCGCCCACTAACGCAGGCGGTTCTGACATAAGGGTCATCGCCCGCTATCCGACCGACCCGAAACAGATCCTCCTCTCCGGCTGGGCACTCGGCGCCGAGAGGATCGCGGGCAAGGCCGCACTCGTCGAGGTCACAATGGGCAAAGGCAAGATAATCCTATTCGGCTTCCGCCCGCAATATCGCGGCCAGTCGCTGGCGACATTTCCTCTACTATTCAACGCGATCTCGCAGTGAAGTTCTTTTTGAACGCAGATGAAGCGGATTAGGCGGATTTTCGCCCATGAGGACAAGGATTGGCTTAGTTTTTTCTATCCGCGTAAATCCGCTAAATCCGCTTCATCCGCGTTCTATTCCGTCCGCGTTCAAATTTTCTTTTCGCAGTCGAAATGTTAGGCTCTATCCTTTCGCAAATGAAAGAAGAAATACAACAAACACGTCTTGATAACGGCCTGACTATTCTCACCGACCGTATGCCGGGCGTCCGTTCGGCGACGCTTGGGTTCTTTTTTCGCGTCGGTTCGCGGCAGGAACCGTTGGAGCTCAACGGCATCTCGCATTTTATTGAGCACACGGTATTTAAGGGCACAGCGAAGAGAACAGCATTGGACATCGCGATCGAGCAAGACCGTTTGGGCGGGAATCTGGATGCATTCACCTCGCACGAGGAAACGGGCTTTGCGATCAAGGTGATCGACGACCAACTGCCGCGTGCGTTCGACCTGATCGCCGATATGCTCGTAAATCCGCGTTTCGACGAGGCCGATCTCAAGGCCGAACAAAAGGTCATCATCGAGGAGATGAAAATGGTCGAAGATTCGCCCGAAGACCATCTCGGCGACCTTTTCAACGAAGCCGTTTTTGGCTCGCATCCGTTGGGCTTGTCGATCGCGGGGACGCCTGAAACAGTAAGATCTTTTGACCGCGAAAAGACGCGTAAATATTTTGTCGAGACGTATAATGCGTCGAATCTGGTGATCGCCGCCGCGGGGAATGTGGATCATGAGGCGCTCGTCGAGTTGGTTCAGAGTGCAGGCTTCAGCCTGTCTTCTCTGGGTGCTGAGGACAAGCTAAAGCTTGCACTCTCAACTCCTTCGCTCGCGGCGCCGATCGTGATCAAGCAAAACCCAAACCTCGAACAGGCACACCTGATCATCGCGACGCCGCTCGTTTCGGCGACCGACGAACGCCGATATGCGGCCGATCTGCTTTCAAATATCATCGGCGGCGGAACTTCGAGCCGATTGTGGCAGAAGATACGCGAGGAACGCGGCCTTGCATACAGCGTTGGGGCTTCGGCTGTGATGTATCAGGACGTCGGGATGTTTTCGGTCTTTGCCGGAACGTCGCCGGATCAAGTCGAAGAGGTCGTCGAACTCGCCGTCGCCGAGATGCGTGATTTCGCCAAGAACGGCGTGATCAACGACGAACTCGACCTCGCCAAGGCCCAAACGACCGCCTCGATTCTACTCGGCCTCGAAGACTCCGCCGGGCGTGCCGCCACGCTCGCCCAATCCGAAATGGTCCACGGACGCCAGATCTCACTCGACGAAGCCCTCGACGCCATCAACGCCGTCACGACCGGCGACATTCACGCTCTCGCAAGCGAACATTTTCGCACCGAGAATGTGATGTTTGCGGCTCTCGGCGATCTGGCCGGACTTACGATCGGCCGCGAACATTTGGCGATCTGAAAATTCACATTCATTTCACAAAAAAGGGCGTATAATCGCGCCATGAATCTAAAGCGCGTATTTCTTTATCTTCTGATAACGTCGGTTGCGATCAGTGCCCTTTTGGGAATTGGCGTGATCTTGTTCGGCAATTTTGGCGAGCTCGAGGTTCGCGTACTGTTGACGACGCTGACGGTCACGGTGACAAGCATTTTGGGGCTCGCGTGCGGTGCCTATTATGAAACGGGACGCGGGCGTAATCTGCCGCTTGCGGGCATTGTCTTGTCGCTCGTTTCCGCGTTGATGGTATTCCTGATCATCTGGAACGTGCTCGATGATAACAGTAATTTCATCAAAGCAACGCTTACCGCAGTAATGCTCGCAGTCTCGTGTTCCCATCTGTCGCTGCTGTCGATCGCTCGGCTTGACCGCCGATTTGCGTGGTCGCAGATCGCCGCGTTTGTGTTTGTCGCCGTGTTGGACGCGATACTGCTCTATATTCTGTGGTTCGAACCGACCAGTGACAGCGATCTGGTCTCGCGGATCATCGGCGTATTGTCGATCTTGATCGCTTCGATCACCGTGATAACGCCGGTGTTTCACAAACTCAGTGCCGGTGGGATACAGATCGCCGATATTGATGCCGAGATATTAGGACTGCAGGCGAAGATCACCGAACTCGAGGCGAAAAAGGCGGAATTGACCGGCAATCAGGAACCGGAATAATTGATAGGATCCGTCACACCTGCCAGCTTGAAACCACGCAGCCTCAACGCACACGAATCACACGTGCCGCACGCAAGCTGCTCGCTGCGGTAGCATGACCACGTCAGATGCAGCGGTGCGTCGAGGTCGATTCCCTTTTGAACGATCTCGGCTTTCGAAAGTTCAATGATGGGCGTACGGATCTCGATACGCGTGTCAGGTTTTGTGCCGGTGTCTATTGTCTTTTGGAACGCCGCGTAAAATTCGGGCTGGCAATCGGGATAACCGCTTGAGTCTTCGGCCACGGCTCCGATGTAGATCGAGCTTGCACCGATCACTTCGGCCCAGCTGGTCGCGATCGCGAGCATATTTGCATTGCGAAACGGGACATAACTGGTCGGAATTTTGGTCGATGCAAGGTCGGCCTCAGTGACGGCGTTATTCGCGTCGGTCAGCGAAGAACCGCCGATCTTGGCGAGATATTCGATCGAAACATCTAGCCGTTGCCTAATGCCGTAATGATCGGCGATGTCGTTGAACGCCTTTCGTTCTCTCGCCTCAGTTCGCTGTCCATATGAAATGTGAAGGAACGCCAGTTCGTCATTTTCAGATCGCGCCATCGCCGCCGTTACGCACGAATCCATTCCGCCTGAAACCAAAACGATAGAACTACACGCCATGAACATCCGCTCCCCAAACGTATTTGTGTATCTGCAAATTGAAACGAACTGGCAGACCGCTCTTCGCGACCGACTCAGCAATGGGTCGCATGTCGATGCCGTGGATGGGCGAAATAAGGATCTCCTTTGTTAGCGAAGCCAGATCGTATCTCGCTATCGTCTCTTTCGCAAATTCCCAATCAGCGATGTCAGCAACGACGAATTTTACTTCGTCGAGGTCGGGCCGCAGGCGAAAGAGATTGGGCCAGTGGTTCCGCTCAGCCTCGCCTGACGCCGGGCATTTTATGTCAAGGATGATCTTCGCACGCGGATCGACGTCTTCGGTCGAAACATAGCCTCCGGTCTCGATGAGCACTTCATATCCGCGGTCGCAAAGTTCGGTGATGAACGGAAAAGCCGACCTCTGAGCAAGCGGTTCACCGCCCGTCACCTCAACGAGGCTGCAGCCGTATCCATCGAGTTTCGCAAAGATATCGTCGAACGGCAGACGCTCGCCGCCGGTGAATGTATATTCGCTGTCGCACCAAACGCAACGCATCGGACACCCGGTCAGACGCACGAACGAACACGGCCGCCCGGCGTGCGACGATTCGCCCTGGATCGACAGGAAAATTTCGGTTATTCGCAGGACGCGGGCGTTTTCGGTCATCTCAATCGAACCTGAACGACGCCGCGATCTTGGTCACGATCGGGTCGTACTTTGCCTTTTCGGTCTTTTTGTATTCTATCGTGAATGTAGCGAATACCGCCCCGCCGTCACCGTCAGAACCGTTGAGCATCGTCTTTTGGTAATAGACCTTGTTTCCCTTTGTGCCTGAGATGACGTAGCCGCTATTTTGCAAAACCTTGTACGTGACCCCTCGGCCGTATTCGTTCAAATCTTTTTCGTATGCCTCCCGCACCGTGTCCATCAAGGCATTGTATTGCCCCCAGACACGGAGCTCGGCCCCGCCTTTTGCCAGAAAAACGCGGCCGTCGCCGTTCGCTGATTCTTCCTGCGGGACAAAGACCTTGGTCGGATATTTGATCGAATACTCAAAACGCGAATTGTAATACGTGACGTAGCCGCTCTGCCCGGCAGATGTCTGCACAAGCAAAAAAATTGTAAATAACGATAATGTGATAATTGAACTTCGCATATGCTTAAAAGAGGCCAAACCAGCCTACTGCGTTCATTATCTCGCCAAATCCGAACGATGCAAGGTTAGCGATCACAATTGCCGAAAATGATCGCGTCCAGTCGCCTTTTTCCAGAATATCTCTGCCTCTAAACGCAAGCCAAAACAGTATGCACTCGCCCAACGGAGCGAATATCTCAGCCACGAGCAAGTACAATGCACGCGACTGACCGAAAAAGATCGCCGGTAGAACGAGGACGACGATCGGATATGTACACGCCGTAAGCCAAACGCCGCAAGCAAGTTTTTGCCTCGTCGTCAGCTTTTGCGAGAGACCGAAGAATAGGATCGGAGTTTCGATCAAGATCGTGACAAGATAACCGAGCGGCAGAAACGCCCACAGATCACCCAGCGGCAAGTTCTGGGTTTGTACAAAATCGACCTCGTCAAAAAGGAACATAAGAGTTTTTACCGCGAAAGTTGCGAAAATAAATAAATTAAGAGATCAATTTATTCAGGAACTCACGCTGTCACTGCCATTTCCTCATTTTTCGGATCTTTTGCGTATTTCGCGGTTACAACATCTTAATAAGGAACGGAAATTCCGCCATTACGTGGGCAATGGCAAACGCAAAATAGATGTCGCGCGTCGTTGTGTAATCAACTGCGAAACCGAACCACAACGCGATCACCAAAACGACACTGACTGCAAAAACGGTCAATACGATCTTCGGAAACCCGCGTTTGTTCGACAGAAGCGGTATCTCGCTCCACCGCCACGGGATCGCACGGCGATCGACCAGAGGTATCAGCAATATCCAGACGAAATAGTGTATCGACTCGAGAAATACGTGCGTCGCAACCAGAACATGACTTGAAATTCCCGGTAGTATCTCGCTGCCCGCGTGCTGTGAAATTCGCCAGAAAAGATTTGTCTCCTCAGACAGATTCGGCCGCGACGAAAACGCCAGCCAGATCGCTATCACGAAAACAGGGATCGTTGCCAAACAGAAATGATACGCCCTAAGCCATTCGGGTTTCGTCCGTCTGATCTGCCGCCCAAGAAACCACATCGCGATGAACGGATGAATGTAAACAAGAGCGAGACTCCAATATTGCGGCACGATCCAAGCAAGGGCAGCGAGCAGGAATGCGACCGGAAATGCAAGAGTCCAGTCGCTCTTAGGCCGCTGTTTGCCGCGTAGATAAAACAGCAAGCCAACCCAAAGGATGAACGCCGTGTTCCACGTCGCCGCGAATATCGCCCAACCCGCTCCGCTCCATAGCCAATTTCCGCTTGCGAAACAAAGCGTCAGATAGGCGGCGGCAAGGACTACCACGCCGCCGATACCAACACTATAAAACAATCGCGACTTGCCCCAACGCAGCGGCATACGGGCGGCGAAGTAGCGAAACTCCATAACGTTATGCACGCCCGCAAACACAAAGATCGTCGCGATCGACGCCGCCAACGGAAAACTTCCGATCAATGCCGCCGCTACCGCACACGCCAAGACGAACGCACCAACAAAAACGTGTGCGCTCGTCAATTCAAAACGATAGGTGCGTACCTCCTGCAAAGCTACTCGTTATTTGCCGGCGAGATCTTTATTATTTTCTCCGTGTTCGCGGCCGGTTGCGGGTCGGGAATGATCAATTCGATCTCGTCGCCGTCGGTCTTCTCGACCCGGATGTTCCGTTCATGAGCATAATCCCCGCCAAACATCGCACTTCGGTTGAAGATCTTGTTTGTAATGCCTGACACAGGCGGCGGGCCGACGTTCGCGTAAACATAGGTCGCGGTCACCGCGATACCTGACATCACGCCGACAACGACGAGATTTCGAACGCCCTTAGACGACGCCTTACCCGAACGAATGAACCAAAATCCGCCAAATACAAAAGCGAGGCTCAGAAACGCACCGCTAATTATCGTCTGTGTTTTCGTCCAGTTACTGCCGCCGCCGGTTGTCACTGCAGCTGTGTCGTCTGCACTGTCGTCCGCCGCTTCGAGCTCGGCACGAAGGTACTTGAGCGTTGTTTTGGGGATCCGCAGCACAGGCCGGCTGGCATTGCGGTCGAGTGTGATCGACATATCGGCCGTGGCGTTATAGAGAACTTTCGGCGTGCGATCCGGCTTTTGGTCAGGACGGGCTATGTCCGAGAAAGCGATGACCGAACAGAACATCATTACCAATGCCAAAGCGAGTATTCGTTTCATTATTATCTCCTTTTATTCGACGGGCGACCGGTCATTGACTGACACGGATCGGTTATTCATTATCCTTATTGCCTTCTTTCTCTTTATCATTCGGCCAGTTCTTCGGAGCCGGCACATTGAGTTCGACTGCGGATGATTCCGAAACGGTCAGGTTGATGGAGCCGCCCGCAGACGTCCAATAGCCGAAAGCTTTCTTGTCAAAAAGCGTGCTCGATACGCTTCGCAACGCAGCCGGCGGTCCGGCATTGCCGTAAACAAAAGTCGCTGTCGTTCCGATCAGGCCGATCATCGCCAGAACCACGAGCGATTTGCCGGACCTTGATGCGGATCTGCCGCTGCGAACAAACCAGATCCCGCCGAAGACGAAAGCCAGACTGAGAAATGCACCGCTGACGATGGTCTGCAAACGCGAAAAACTGCCTGTCGCTGCGGCTGTATTGTCGCTTTCACTGTCAAGCTGCTCGATCTCGGCCCGAAGCTGCTTGAGCTTTTCGCGGGGAATGCTCAGCGTGGCGACCTTTGTATTTGAGTCCATACGGATCGACATATAAGCCTTTACCGGATCTGACTTTGGAGCGGGCGTCGGTTTTGACGTTCTCTCCGGCGCGATGTCCGAATATGCGGCAAACGCTGCCGTCAAGATCAACACCGAAAGGCAAAGTACTCGTTTCATTTTTATCTCCTGAAGTGATGCAAAATTTTCGTGAATTATAACAGTATTTATCCAATAATGAACGACCTATGATGCGTAAATCTGCATCTGATTTGGCTGCGTGTTGCGGCAATTAACCGCTCGCGTTACAATTTCGTCATATGCGAGCACAACTAAAGCGATTTATCGAGGCAATGGACGAAAATTCAATCGCGATCATTCCGGCGGCACACGAAGCGGTACGCAGCTACGATACCGAATACAAATTCCGCCAGGACTCCGATTTTTGGTACCTGACCGGCTTTCCCGAACCGGACGCGATCGCCGTGATCGACCCGAGTGCAAAGAAGCCGTATACGCTGTATGTGCGTCCCCGCGACCCGCTGATGGAGACGTGGTTCGGCCGCCGTCAGGGCGTCGAAGGTGCCGTCAAGAATTACGGTGCGGACAAGGCCGTGTCGATCGACAAGTTCGAGGCGGATCTGGGCAAATTGCTCGACGGGCACGACAAACTCTATTACCGTTTCGCTCTCGACTCGGCTCTCGATCAGAAGATCCTACATTACCTGTCGAATCAGCGTCAGCGGCGGCTCAAGACCGCATATCCGCCGCACACCATCGTCGATCCGACCGTCATCATCGGCGAAATGCGTCTGCACAAGAATGCCAAAGAGATCGAACAGATGCAGATCGCCGCTGACATCGCTGCCGAAGCACACATTCTGGCGATGAAAAAGGTCAAACCGGGCATGAACGAGGGCCAGGTCGAGTCATTGATGGAAGCATATATGCGCGACAAGGGCGCCAGCGGCGTGGCCTATAATTCGATCATTGGCGGCGGCGACAACGCGACCATTCTGCACTACGTCGAGAACAATATGCCGCTCAAGGACGGCGATCTGATCCTTATCGACGCCGGAGCCGAATTCGAAGGTTACGCATCGGACATCACGCGAACATTTCCGGTAAATGGCAAATTTTCGCCGGCTCAGCGTGAGGTCTATGACGTTGTTCTCGATGTCCAACTCCAGTGTATCGAATACACCAAGACCGGAAACACGGTCAAAGGCCGGCAGGATTTCTCGATCGAACTGCTGACCGAAGGAATGAAAAAGCTCGGCCTTCTCAAAGGCAAGACCAAGGACCTGATAAAGAAAAAGTCCTACATGAAATACTACATGCACGGCGTCGGCCACTATCTCGGCCTCGATGTTCATGACGCCGGAAGGTATTTCACCGATCAGCAGGCGAAAAACTCGAAGCCGTTTGCTCCGGGAATGGTCTTGACCGTCGAACCAGGCCTTTACATCCCGCCCGATGACAAGACCGCACCGGCCAAATATCGCGGCATCGGCATCCGAATCGAGGACGATGTGGTCGTTACGAAAGACGGCAACCTAAATCTCACGTCGAAAGTGACAAAGGACCCGGACGAGATCGAAGCCCTAATGCAGAAGCCCGCACGTAAGTAAGGGCGTCACAATCAACATTATGTCCGTCGATGCGATCATCAAAGAACTCCCCGCACTTTTCTCGGCCCTGTTCGTGGCGATACTGTTCATCCAGTCGGGCCTCGACAAGGTCTTCGATTGGAAAGGCAATCTCGAGTGGCTCACCGGCCATTTCTCGAAAACATTTTTAAGCCGCTTTGTCTGGATAATGCTCGCAAAGATCACGATCGCCGAACTGCTGACCGGATCGCTCGCTGCGGCCGGCATCATATATTTCTTCGCCGCAGGTTCGACGTTGCTCATCTTTTACGCCTCGATCCTCGGAACCGCTTCGATCACCGCCCTTTTCTTCGGCCAGCGTGTCGCCAAGGACTACGCCGGAGCCGCCGTCCTTGTGCCATATTTCATCCTCCTGATCGCGATGATGTATCTGACAATTCCCAAGGCCTAGCCCTTATTCGTGTTTCACCAATATAAGCAGACCTCGGCCGGTGCATCCCCACCGGCCTTGTTTTTTGGCGGACATCGATCGGACGGAAAAAATGTCGGTTTTTACCGTCATTTTACGCATTACTCCTTAGCCACACTAGATTTCGAATTTTTTAGGACTATTCGGGGATCGATATGCGTTTTTTCTACATCGGAGCATTCTTTCTGCTTTCATCGGCCACCTTTTTTCTGACGGGAGTCTCGTCGCAGTCTATCGTCACGGACGACCTCCTCACAGAAACAAATAGATTTCAGAAGGCCCCAGATCTCGCTATGCTTTCCGAAGCGATCAAAGATGTTGCGGGACATGACGTGATTGCTTCGCCGGGTTCGACGCTTACGAAGCTAGTGTCTAGCGGCCCCGGCGAGGAAAATGATTTCTTCGGATTGGATGTGGCGATCGATGGGGACACGGCCGTTGTTGGATCTTACAACGAAAGAACGGGACCGTATAGGATGGGCGCGGCGCATGTGTATGTCTGGAATGGATCGAGTTGGGGGCATCAGCAGAAGTTAAATCCTCCGCCAACCTCATCGGGTATGGATTTTGGCCGATCGGTAGGAATTTCGGGCGATACGATAATCATCGGTGCTCCAACTCGTAGCTGTGGAGCTTCCGCCCCAGATTGTGGGTCCGTCTATTTCTTTCAGCGCAGCGGCACGACTTGGACCGAACAACAAAGGCTTAGTGTAAGCGATTTTGAATCAGTTCATCTCTTCGGCTCGGAGGTTGCCATCTCCGGCGACACGGCCGTCGCTGCAGCAAAGGAGAACTTGATCAGTGGTCTTTCTCCGGGTGTGGTCTACTTTTTACAGAGGAGCGGCTCGGTTTGGACAGAAGTTCAAAGGGTTACACATGGTGGAAACACCAACGATGGCTTTGGCTACAGCATCGCTGTCGATGGAAACACGGCGGCCATTGGCTTCCCTGCCTTTGCAAATTCCATCGGCGGAGTTTGTGTTTACGAGAGAGGCGGATCAGCTTGGGGCCAAACCGCCTGCCTTTTGCCGAACGAACCAAACCAAGGCTGCTTCGGCGAAGCCGTGTCGATTTCCGGAAGTTCGCTTCTGGTCGGTGCTCCGTGCTCGCAGCCGGGCTCCGTCGGGGGAGCCGGATATGTCTTCGTCAAAGAAGTGGGGAATGGCTGGCAGCAGCAGGCAAAGCTGACGGCGCCAGACGCGGTTTCGCCCGACGGCCTTGGCATTGCCGGGGCGATAGACGGTGACCGGGTGATATTGGGGGCATGGTTCAATAATAGTGAAAGAGGGGCCGCCTATACATTTAGCCGATGCCTAGCGGATTGGGCATTTGAGGAAAAGCTGGTAGCCCCTGACGCCGCTCTCGGCGATCATCTCGGCCGAAGTGTCGCCATTTTTGAAAACAAAGCGATCATGGGCGCACCACGTGCCGAAATCGGCGGCATCGATGACCAAGGCGCCGCTTACACCGTAGCCATAGGGTCCGAGCTGTGCGATATTTCGATTGTCGTCAATCGCACCACAGACGAATCCGACGACGATATCGACGACGACGTCTGCGACATCGACGAAAATACCCTCGAACAGGAATGTACGCTTCGCGCGGCCATCGAGACAGCAAATGCAAAGGCCGGCCGTGACATAATCTCATTTGACATTTCGGGCGGCGGTGTCAAAACGATCTCGCCGGGCAGCACTCTGCCATTGATCGACGAATCGGTCTCCATCAACGCCTCAACACAGCCCGGTTATGTGTCTAGCCCATTGATACAGATCGTTGGCGGGTCCGGTGCAAATCCCGCACTCGGCCTCGTTGCCGGCAGCGACAACTCGCGTATCAAGGGACTTTCTATCACAGGTTTCGAGACCGGAATTGCCATTCACAGTTGGGGCAATAGTATCGAGAGTTGTTATCTGGGATTGAAAGCTGACGGTACTGCACCAACATCAGGCCAGCAAGCCTTCGGTGCGGTATTGGTAAATGGAGCTTCGAATAACATCATCGGCGGTACCGACGCGATCGAAGGGAATACTATCGGCAACCTCTCGACCGGCATCGGATTTTTCGGAGGAGCCGGCTCAAACCGTGTCCTCAATAACAAGATCGGAACTAACGCTGCCGGCAACACGAGTATGCCGAACGAGGTAGGCGTTCTGATCAACGGGGCGAATGGCAACAAGATCGGCGAGGCCGGCGACGGCAATCTGATCTCAGGAAATCTATACGGAGTTGAAATATATAACGCTTCAGCGACATTCGTCAGAGGAAATAATATTGGGACTGACGTATCTGGCACTACGGCGATTCCGAATTATATCGGTGTCGTTATTGAGTTAGCCGGCAACAATAAGGTCGGCGACGTTACGACCGCCGACGGTAACCTGATCTCCGGAAACGACGCATACGGCGTCGCCCTTTTTTCCAATACAGCGAACAACATTATCGCCGGAAACAACATCGGCACAAAGGCGAACGGCACCGAGGTTCTGGGAAACGGGGCGTTCGGCATCATCATCTCCGAGGGAGCAAACGCGAACACCATCGATAACAACGTAATCGGAGGCCATACGTTGGCCCTACAAGCTGGCGGAATTGTGACTACCTCAGATGCCGGAGCCGCAAACAGGATCATAGATAATCACATCGGAGTGGTCCGCGGCGGCACGACCGGAATACCAAATAATATTGGTATCAAGATCTTTGCCAATGGCCAGATCGTCGGCGAGCAAGGCCACCCGAACACGATCTGTAATAGCTCGGAAGCCGGAGTCTTTATCGCGAGTACCGCGTCAACGGACGCGACCGGAAACCTTGTTCAATATAATCTGATCGGTACCGACGGGACGCAGTCGATCGGCGAGCAGACGATAGGCGTAGCTATCGCCGGGGCCTCGGGAAACACGGTCGCCTTCAACGTGATCGCGAACAATGAGGCCGGAGTTGCGATCATTGACGGCGCGAGCGAAAACATCGTTAATGGCAACAAGATCGGCACGGCGGCCAATGGCGTTACTCCTTTCCCAAACTTTCTGGGTGTAGCGGTCGATGCATCTCAGGACAACACCATAAAAGACAATCTCGTGTCCGGTAACGATTACGGCATCTTTATCGGTAATTCGGAGGAAGTTGCGGGCAAAAGGAAAGTATCGCCTAGATCTGCCCTTCGGCGGTCTCCATCGGGCTCTTCAACATACGCGACCGGCAACAAACTTTCAGGCAATATCGTCGGCCTCAACGCCGATCAAACCGCTCCGATATTAAGCGGTGTCGGAATATGGGTGGGCCAGAATGCTCGTGCGAATATCGTCGGGACTGCGGACGGCGGGCGCAACGTCATTGCCGGAAATTCCAGCTTCGGCTTGGTCATTGGAACACTCGTAAGTAACCCGCCCGCGGATGTCCGTCCGAGGGACAACATAGTTCAAAGAAATCTGATCGGCATTTCCGCAAACGGAGAAGCGTTTTCGAACAGCATCGGTATCGTTCTGTCGCAAACGTCCGGAAATACTATCGGAGGGGCAAGTGAGGATCTAGGAAACACGATCGTCGCGTCGGTATCCGATGGAATAGGCATCGCCGATGCAAATGGCATTACCATTATCAATAACCTTATCGGCATATTGTCTTCTTCAGTTTTTAGTCCGGGGGGAAATCAACGGGCGTCAGGGGCCGGCACGACGTACGGCAATGGCAGACACGGGATCTATGTGAATAACGCGGCAGACAACACGATCGGCATTGCCGGAGGCGGCAATATGATTGCCGGAAATCAAGGTGACGGCATCAAGGTCGAAAACTCCGATTCGACCCAGATCCTTGCCAATATGATCGGAGTGTACCAGGAACAAGCGATCACACTCGCAAAGGCAAATTCCGGGAACGGGATCAACGTGGCAAACTCCAATGGCACTGTAATTGGAGGTGTTGATAACAATTTGTCTAACATGATCGCCGCGAATACTAAGGCCGCTCTTCTCATTGACCAGGCTTCGCAATTGGTCATAGTTAAGAACAACCTAATGGGCACGGTGATCAGACAGCTCGGCCAATTAAATGCAGAGAGAAACTTGGGCTCGGCAGGGCAGAACTTTGGGAACGGTCTTGGCGGGATCAAGATCACCAATGGTTCAACTCTCAATACCATCGGTGGAACTGAAGCGAACTCCGGAAACATTATCGCAAATAACGGCGGGGACGGTATCGAAATATCAAACTCACCCGGAAACATCATTGGCGGAGCCGGAGTTGGCAACACCATCGCCGCAAATACCGGAAATGGGATCTCGATAGTGGGATCGTCAGCGGTGGGCAATGTTTTGACCGGCAACTTGATCGGTACGACCGCATCGGCTCCCGTCCTTGAACGCAAACGGATGCGGGGGAGTACGTTGGGAAATGGAGGCCACGGGGTCTATGTTCAGGATGCTCCCAACACCCAGATCGGTCAGGCGGGGACTGGCGGAGGTAACAAGATATTCGACAACTCTCTTGCGGGGATCAAGGTACACAGCCCGACCGGCACCTTCCCGTTGGGTGCCCAGATGTTCGTTAGCAGTAACGATGTCTCGTTCAATCTCGAGGAGGGCATGATGATCACCGTCGCACACGACGCTCTACACATCGTACAGGACAATACCTTCGAAGGTAATGGAAAGGCAGGTATCGACCTGGCCGATTCAGACAATAATTCTGTGACTCAAAATGTTGTCTCCGCCAATGGCGAAGCAGGCGTCGTCTTGACGGGGCCGGTAACCGCTCGGAATAACGTTCGGGGCAACATTATTGCCGAGAACGTCAGCCACGGCGTGAACATTACGAACGGAGCGAACACAAACAATATCGGCGGCCCTGCTTCCGGCGAAGGCAATACGATCCGGAATAATGGCGGGTCTGGTATCTACCTTAGCCCCACGGCTGGTTCCGGAAACAACCTTGACCCAAACAGTATTTATGGAAACGCTCTCCGAGGCATCGATATCGGCGGCGATGGCCACACGCCGAACGATCCGACTGACGCTGACACAGGGCCGAACAATTTTCAGAATTACCCGGAGATCATGTCGACCCAAGTGATAAACAACGAACTTTTCGTCACTTTTCGTATCGATTCTGCACCGGCATATTCGTCTTACGGAATGAATGGCATTTACGTCGAATTTTTCAAGGCAGATGCCAACAGCGAGGGCGAGCGGTTCCTCGGATCGACGCACTATACGCTGGACGATTACAATTCGCTGGTTCCGGGGATCAAAACCGTAAATCTCGGTGATCTGACCACTCTTGGGATCAACGGTACCGACGCGATCACCTCAACCGCCACTGACGCAAACGGCAACACGTCCGAGTTCACACCTCGTTTTGGGCCGACGTCAGCGGGCGTGAACGTCTCAGGACGAGTGACGACCGCTGACGGAGCCGGTCTGCGGAACGCTATCGTTTCCATCACCGATATGGCGGGCAACATCAGCACCGCGCGGACGGGTTCGTTCGGCTATTACAAATTCGAGGACGTTCCCGCCGGCGGGACCTATGTGATCGCTGTTACGTCCAAAAGGTTCAGCTTTACACCGCGAATAGTCACGATCGGCGAAAGTGTGACCGATATCGACTTCGTCGCTAATTACTGAATCCCGCATTCCGCCGGACCGATCTCCCTCTCCCACAAAAAAAAGCCCCGGGCTCTTGAGCCCGGGGCATTTTTTATCGGCAGATAGTCACCAAGCCCAACGGCTCAGGTTTTCGTCGAAACTATTTCCTCTTTTGGAGCCCATCAAAAGAATTTATAAAAGCTGGCTTGGTTTTACCGATTTTCACGCATACACCAATAACAGAAATCTACGTCTCTTATTGTGTGTAATCCGCGGGAGAAATCTATGTCGAAAATGTCTGCTTTATTGCGTTTTGGTTTTCTAGTCAGTTTGGTTTCGATCTCAGTTACCTTATTTTTGCCGTTTGTTTCGTCGCAAAACACCACCGCTTCTGACGATACGAGCAAAGACGCTCCGGCGTCGATCACAGCAAAAGGTGTCGGATTTCCTCGGGTCAGCTTCGAGGATGGAAAGGACCTCCCCGCCCCGCAGGGAGCGCAAAGCGGCTCGGCTCCACGATCGATGACCGCCGCAGACTTCGATTCCGATGGCGTTCCCGATCTGGTCAACGTTGACGCCGGCGGAGCTGTAAGGATCTACCAAGGCAATGTCGATTCGATCTTCCCGAACAACACCGGAGTGGAAACGCGAAAAGCCGCAGGCTCGTTCGTCGACGCTCCGTTCTACGCTAGTCGAGGAGCATTCTCATTGCCGGCCGCTCCTGACTATCTGGAATCCGGTGACTTTAACGCGGATGGACACGCGGATCTCCTAACGGCTTCAAATGGCGGAAGCAGCCTCTACGTCTCGGCGGGCGATGGAAAGGGCAATTTCATACACACGACGGAATTCACTCTCCCCGGCAGCATAACGGCCCTGGCTGTCGGCGAGATCGGCCGGCGCGATGGTCAGACGGATGTTGCGGTTTCAGTACAAGGTGGAAAAGGCTCGATGCTTTTGGTTTTCGAGAACCCTCAAGGAGCATTTGTACACGGGCTGGAATTCATTCAACTTCCTTCGCCTGCCGCTGATCTGGCTATCGGTAACCTCGATACCGATTATTTTGGCGATATCGTCGCAGCAAGTGGGAACCGGTTGACGTTTGTACGCGGGCGTGGACATGTATCACCGTGGGATTCGATCGAGGGCTACGATATCAAGCGGCCTACTGCGATCGTCGAGACAAGGTCGATGCCATTCAATATTGCGGCTCTGACCTCCGGGAACTTCACCGAGAAGCGCGGCCGGAGCCTCGCGATCCTGACGACCGATGGCGCTGTCGTTACGCTCGATTCGCCCGTTGCCGACAGACGGCCGACGCTCGCCAAGAACGTGAAAGGCGAAAACTTGGCGGTTCCTGTGCGATCCGGATCGAAGAGGCTTTCCAAGTTTAAGGCTTATGCAGAACGCATGGAGACGCCGGGAGAAGCTGGGATAACGCCAGGAAATGTTGGCGGGAAAGTGGACCCGCCCGATGACGCGTCACCGGGGTTCCCGATCGAGTACCAGACCACCGACCTCGCCGTGCAGGGTACTAATTTATCGCCGGAATCGCGCGAGAAAGCGACGGCAGGTTTCCTTCGCTCGATCTCACCTGCCGATACGGCACCGCTCGCCCAGTGGAAATTAGAAACTATCGTCCGCGACGCAAAACTCGCGAACGCCGCTGCGTCGCTGTCATTGTCAAAGCTTGTAAAAGTTCGCGTTTCCGATTCGGGACGCGACGAGCTCGCGTTTATCGACTCGGCTTCGAATCAAATTCACTTGATGATCCGAGAGAATCTCAGGCGCAACAGTTCAACGACGGCGAACGAGATAGTGTCGCTTGATGTCGATGGTTCCG
The DNA here is from genome assembly GCA_016713675.1 of Acidobacteriota bacterium. Lineage (NCBI taxonomy): Bacteria > Pseudomonadati > Acidobacteriota > Acidobacteriota bacterium. The sequence continues at coordinate 1,728,295 of JADJOS010000001.1, read as the reverse complement.
CAGTTGCGATCCGTCCGATGCGTCTGAACTCGGATGCTCTTTCGGATCTCGTCGTGCTCCGACAAGGAGCCTCGGAGCCATCCGTCATATTGACATCGCCTGCTGCGACGTTCGTCGTCAATACTACGAGCGACGAGGATGATGGATCATGCGGCGCCTCGTGCTCGTTCCGGGAAGCGATTCAGGCAGCAAATAACTCCAACGGCGTAGACACGATCACGTTCAGCATTGGATCTGGTTTTAGGATCCTCCAACCCGAATCAGCGCTGCCGAGGGTGGAATATCCGGTGACGATCGACGCTACCACGCAACCCGGTTTTTCCAGCGTCCCGATCATCGAGGTATTCGGCAATCTTGCTGGCGAAGGTTCAAACGGTTTAGATATCAACACCTCCGACTCAGTCGTTCGCGGACTCGCCGTGACCGGATTCGAGCAACTCTACAACGAGAACGATGAGACTTACACTGGCGGAGCCGGGATCGCCATTTTTAACTTCGTGGGCGAAACGTTCGCCGGATTCAATATCATCGAAGGAAACTATCTCGGAAATACGGGGTCCGGCACACAGGATCGGGGCAACGAAGCTTCCGGGCTTCTGATCTACGATTCGGATGACAACTTTATCGGCGGAGTGAGTTCCTTCGCCCGGAATGTGCTGTCTGGAAACGGCGATGCAGAGGTTCCGAACGGTGAAAATTTCGGCACCGGTCTGACCGTGATCGACGGCCGGTCTACTTTCATCTTTGGAAACTTCATCGGCCTGAACTCCAATGGCAACGCGGCTCTCGCAAACTCGGCAGGCATCCACCTCTCCGGCGCAGACAATCTCGTAGGAAGCGATCAGCCCGGTTCGGGCAATACGATCTCGGGGAACCGCCACCTTTTCCCCGTATCGAACGATCCGGAAGGATGCCTCGGCGATGGCGTCCTCGAACTGTCGCCTTTCAATTTAGAGACCGGCGAATGGGTTACTGAGAATAGTACTTTCAAAGGAAACAGGATCGGTACTAACGCGGCTGGAACAAGCCGTATCGGAAACTGCCGCTCCGGGATCTACACCAGTCCCCGAAACACCGCCACTATCGGCTCAGTCACTTCCTCGGGACGTAATATTGTCTCCGGTAATAGCGAAGGCGGTATTATTTGCTCCCCCCGGCGGCCGATCGAGATCGTCGGAGGATTTCTGACTGAGGCTGCTGCCGGTCCGTTTGTACCTGAGGGCAGCTGCAGAGTCGGCGGTAACAACGTCGGCACCGATGTGACCGGCAGCATCGCGATCCCCAACGATTACAATCGCCTACCTATACCTGCTGGCGGGTCCATCTGGACGGTCAATCTTTTCGGCGCATTGGGTGTTTTAAATACGGAAACGTTTTCGACTATCGGAGGCACCAGCGGAATATCGCCCGATAGCTGCACGGGGTTCTGCAACCTCGTCTCCGGGAATGCTAACTTCGATCCGAGTTCGGGCTCGGGGTTCTCAACCACGACCGGCATCGTTCGCGCCGGGCGGCTTGGAGACGTCGGCATCTGGAATAATTATGTCGGAACGAACAGGACCGGCACTGAAGCGCTGCCGAACGACAATGGGATCGCAATGTTCGCGGCCGGGACCTCAAGGATCGGCGATGTCCTGACCGGTCAGGGCGGAAACCAGACTTCGCTGGGCAATCTCATTTCGGGGAATAGGGGCTTCGCGATAACCTCCTCCTCGTTTGGCGACAATGGAAGCCTTTCGCTGTTTCTTGTTTATGGGAACCTTATCGGCACCGACCGGACGGGATCAACCGCGATTCCGAACGCCGACGGAATTCAATTCTACGATCCACGAGGTGCGGCGGTCATCGGCGGTTCAGATCCGATCACACGCAATGTGATCTCGGGAAATACCGGCAGCGGAATTATTTTTCTGCCGGGCGTTCCGGCTGCTGCGACCGTCAACAACTATATTGGCGTAAACAAGAATGGAGCCCCGCTTGGCAACGGCCGCGACGGTGTGGAACTGCGGGGCGAGTTCGACCACATCGGCGATACAGGCTTGGGCAATGTGATCGCCTACAACGGGCGCAACGGTATAACCGTTAGCGGATATTTTACCGATTTCGCCGAGAGCAACCGCATCCGGTTCAATTCAATTCACAGCAATGGAGCACTCGGGATCGATCTTTCCGCATCGACCGTTAGCAATCCACAGCCCGACGGCGTTACGGAGAACGATTGTCAGGACTCCGATAACGGCGCGAACAAACTCCAAAACTATCCCATCCTGACGACACCGATCTTCAACCAGAGCGGAACCGTAACAGTCGGCGGGGCTTTCGGCAGCGAGGCTTCTAAAACTTACACCCTTGATTTTTATTCAAACTCTTCGCCCGATTCTTCAAACTACGGCGAGGGAGAAACCTACATCGGATCGCACACCGTCACAACTGATTCAAGCGGCCGGACCGCGTTTCTTTTTTCCTCCACGGGCCCGGTTTCTTCCGATCTCAAGATATCCGCAACCGCAACGGACTCGGACGGAAATACAAGCGAATTCTCGTGCTATGCGGGAGAATGTTCTGTTTCCGGCGCCCTAACGGAACAAGAGTCCGCAATGAGCCTAGCCGGTGGCAGTTGCCCAATCGGATTCTTTGTAAATATCAACACCGACGAATCCGATCCCAATCCGGCCGACGGCATTTGCGATGTAGATTTCAATACCACCGGGGAACAGTGCAGCCTCAGGGCAGCGATTCAAACGACGAATGTTATCGCAGGCACCGATTACATCTATTTCAACATCCCGGGTGGCGGCATTCAGACGATCTTGGTGCTCAGCGATCTGCCGCCGATCACCGAGAAAGTTTTCATCAATGCCACATTCCAACCCGGCTATGCCGGTACACCTGTCGTCGAAGTCAATGGTGCCGCTACCAGCATTACCTCTAACGGTTTTGTCTTTGCCGCAGGCAGTGATGATTCTTTACTAACGGGATTGACGATCAATCGCTTCGGCGATTCGGGAGTCCTAATACAGGCGAATGACGTTGATGTCACTAAATGCTATATCGGCATATTCGCTGACGGTATCACCGAGGACCCTGCTGGTAAACAGCGTCGCGGGGTCCTTATCACAGGCGCCCGAAACACGATCGGAGGAGATCGTGATGCAGCCGAGCCAAGTACCGGCTCTAACAACCTGCTCGTCGGAAACTCAGTCGAGCAGATCAAGATCATCGGCACATCGGCAGTGGGCAATACGGTCCTAGGCAACTCGATAGGCTTCACGCTTTCCGACACCGAACGATCACGGCTCAGTGAGGCGGACGGGATCGTTTTGGATGCTGGCTCTTCAGGCAATCATGTCGGCGGGAATGGCGATATTATGTTGAGAAATGTCATCCAGGGACAAATTGCGGTCATGATCCGGGAGTCCGACGGGAATTTTGTAACTAACAACGGTATCGGTAATAGTGCCGCCGGCGTCGCGATATTCCAGGGAGCGAACAACACCATTGGCGGAATAGTGCGTTCTGAAAACGAATACACTGACCGAAATCTGATAGCGAACAATATCATCGGAGTTATACTATCCGATTTCTTCGAGATTCCCGCTGAATTCACCCGAAACTCTCCGGACGTGGACGATAAAGACTGCAAGGGAGCTTCTGATGAGCGCAAAAGGAGGGCGAACTCAAGACGGTTCTCGGCGGGTGAAACGATACGGACGACGGGGAACAAAATACTCGGCAATCTAATCGGTATTCGCAGCCAAGCTGACCCGATCGATGATTATAGTAACTGTGTCGGGGTCGTGATTTCTGAGGCGTCTGGTAATTTCGTGGGAGCAGACGTGGATGGCTACCTCAATTTTATTAGCGGCAATAAAGAAGGCGGGATCATAATCGATCACCTCGGAACGCAAAATACGATCCAGAGAAATTATATCGGCACCACCCGAACCGGCACCGAGTCGCACCCGAACCTGCATGGCGTCGATATTGCCGGAAATGTGAACTTTGTCAGGAACAATATCATTGCAGGAAATACAGAAACGGGCGTCACCATTGAGAGGCATGTAGAATCGGATACGATTCCGACTGGTAATGTGGTCGAGAATAACCGCATCGGTCTAAGTCGCGAAGATGTAATGCTTCCGCAGGAAAAGGGAATCTACGTGCAGGGCATAGGCAACACAATTCAAAACAATAATATTAGTGGCAATTCGATAGCCGGGATCGACATCCTCGGCGATTCCAATTCGATACTCAACAACCTGATCGGGACAGATCGGACGGGGAACGAGGCCAGGCCGAACACGGATTTCGGGATCCTCATTACAAGCTCTAACAACACAATTTCGGGAAATACTATCTCTGGAAATGGTAGCGGGGTCACGATCATTCGGCCAGTTGAGGATCCCAAGATCGAGGCTTCGGGAAACCGCCTCCTTGGAAACTATATCGGAACCAATTCTGCAGGTACCGTTGCGCTTCCCGGACAAACGCACGGAGTTGCGATCGCCAACGGCGCCGACAACAATACTATCGGGGGAACAACCGCCGATTCTCGAAACGTTATCTCCGGGAACACGCAGATTGGGATCTCGCTCCAGCCCGGTGCCGTCCCGGCAGCGTCGGCTCCGTTCGGAACCAAGATACAAGGCAACTATATTGGCACGAATGCGGCCGGTACGGCGGTTATTCCGAACGGAATTATGGGCTTAGAAATTAGCGAAACCTTGGAAACGTTGATCGGTGGCTTTGGAGCGGATATGCCCGGAGCTCGAAACGTGATCTCCGGTAACAGTCAGCATGGAATATTCCTGCGAAGCAACACCCTGAATACGCGCATTTCCGGTAATTACATCGGCACGGCCTCCGACGGCACCAGTCCACTCGGAAATATCGGAAATGGTATTTTTCTGCAGCGAGGCGTTGGAAGGACGACGATTGGGGGCCTTGAGCCGAATGCCGGGAACACGATCGCATATAACGGAAAGAATGGAATTCTCATGGCTGTCGACGCCGGCCAAAACAACATTATTGACCCGAACAGCATCTTTGCCAATGCCCTAATGGGAATCGACATCGGCGATGACGGCCATACGCTGAATGATCCTCTTGACGCCGATACCGGGCCGAATAATTTGCAGAATTACCCCGAAATTGTTTCGACGCGAGTAGTAAACGATGATGTTATCGTTAGTTTGCGTGTTGATTCGGCACCGGCGAACTCCGCCTATGGGATGAACGGTATTTATATCGAGTTCTTCAAGGCCGATGCAGGCAGTGAGGGTGAGCGGTTTATTGGTTCGACGTTTTATACTCTGGCCGACTACAATTCGCTCGCTCCCGGGACAAAGACCGTAAACCTCGGAAATATCTACACTCTCGGAATTCTCGGTACCGATATGATCACCGCTTCGGCGACCGACGCAAACGGTAACACGTCCGAATTCACACCTCGATTTGGCCCAACTGCCGCAGGCGTGAGCATTTCCGGCCGCATAAAAACTCCTTCCGGAGGTGGGCTGACGAATGCCTCTGTTTCGATCACCGATTCAACCGGTAATCGCCGCACGGTTTTGACAGGTTCTCTTGGATACTACAGGTTCCAGGACGTCCCGTCCGGGGAGACATACGTGATCGCGGTCAGCTCTAAGCGGTACACCTTCTCGTCGCAGATAGTGGCGGTGAACGACGACCTGACCGATGTTGATTTTGTTGGATCAGAGAACTCGCCATAGTTGAAAGTTGTCCGCTAACTCGAACAAAAAAGCCCCGAGCATTTGAGCCCGGGGCATTTTTTATCAAAACGCTAAATTAATAGGTCTGAATGTTCAGGATCTGATTGAGTATCGTTCCGAGGATGCTCATTGATCCGTTGTTGTAGGTACCGTACTGATAGTCGCCGTTGTAGTCATTCTGGTAACGGCTGTTCGAACCGTCCTGATAGCCACGCTGGAAGCCCTGCTGGAAGTAGTACTGGTACTGAGCACGGCTGACGTTGCTCTGGTATCCCACCGTTCCGCTGCGATAAACGCTCGAATTGGACCAGCTCGCACGTCGGCGGTTGTCGCGGTCATTTCGTCCGGCCTGGAAACCCTGTCGGTAGCCTTCGTTCACTGCCTGCCTCAGCAATTCCGCACCGTTGCGGTCAGTGTTGTAATACGTGCCGTTGCGGTAGACACGATATCGGCTGCCGTTGTTGTTGACGTTGTAGTTGCCGTTGTTATAGACGCGGCGGTTGTTGTTCATCCGCGTGTTCCGGGCATTCCATTCAGCCTGACGCTGCAGTTCAGCTCTAACTCTGGCTGCCTCGACCTTCGCTCGCTGACGTTCGGCCTTTTGGCGTTCCTTTTCTGCCTTGCGGTCATTACGGCGGTCGTATGTTTGGTCGCTTCGACGGTCGTCGCGGCCGCGGCCCTGTGCGTTGGCGATCTCGCTGGTGCCCAATAACGCGACCAAACCTAGTGCTGATGCTGCTGCAAATTTCTTGATATTAATTGATCTCATGATTACTCCTCTGTATATCCCTGCTTGATTTTCAGTTACACATTCTTTGGATCTCCGGATGAGATCCGCGAATTGTAATGATTTGTAAATGATTGATACTCAACGAGTTATCCATCTACACTAGGTATGTATCAACCTTTGTGCCATTCGCTGTCGATCCGTTTGTTCGCCTACGTTTACGCGCAAAAAGCACCTTTTGCCGGATCTCCGTTCCGTAGCAGAAGGTGCGTGTTTTACGTGAATGGTCTATCGAGAGACCGTCAATATTTAGTCTTCGGTCAGCGTGTAAGACGAATGACCTTGAATTTGGCCTTATAGTGACCCGTCGCGGCCTTTCCTTGTTTAGGATATGGCGTGAGTTCCTCAAGATAAACGGCCCAGCCGTCGAACGAATCGCCCTTCGGGCCATCATTCGAGTTGAACTCGAATTCTTTTGAGGTCTGTCCGTTGCTCAGCTTGACCTTGATCTTGGCGTTGCCCGCCCAGACGCAATTGACGCCCTCTGGACATCGCGAATCTTCCACTAAAGAAATGAACTTTATTCTTAGCTTGCTTTTCTTTGCGATGCCCTGCTTGCCCGACTTTACGGTCAGGTATTCAGGTGTCTGAGACATTCCGGTCATTGCGAATGCGAAAACGAGTGCAAATGTTGCGATTATTATTTTCATATCACTGCGGCCTCCTCCGGCCCCGCACTATTAGAACGAAACGGCCAAGTTTGCGTTGCAATAAATCTCGCCGCACTATGCCGCCGCGGTCGCACCCGAATGGATCTTTTCGATGATAGCGTTGGCAAATTCAGCCGTCTTTGCGGTGCCGCCGAGATCCTTGGTGCGTACAACGCCTTCGGCAAATACTGCCATCATCGCATCCTCGACCGATTTTGCCGCGGCGGCTTCGCCAATGTAGCGGAGCATCACGATCGCCGACATCAGGATGGCGGTCGGATTGGCAATTCCCTGCCCAGCGATATCAGGTGCCGAGCCGTGGACGGCCTCGAAAACCGCTCCCTGCTCACCGATGTTCGCTCCCGGAGCAAGCCCAAGCCCGCCGATCAGTCCGGCACAAAGGTCGGACAAAATATCGCCGTACAGGTTCTCCATGACCATCACGTCGAACTGTTCGGGCCTCATTACGAGCTGCATACAGCAATTGTCGATGATCTTGTCATCGGCCTCGATGTCGGGAAACTCCTTGGCCATGTTGTAAAAGCACTCGAGGAATAAACCATCAGAGAGCTTCATGATGTTGGCCTTGTGAACGGCCGTCACCTTTTTGCGGCCAAAATCGCGGGCGTACTGAAACGCATATCGCGAGATCCGCGTCGAAGCTTTCTCAGTGATGACCTTAAGGCTTTCGACAACGCCCGGAACGACCGTGTGTTCGAGCCCCGAGTAAAGCCCCTCAGTATTTTCGCGGACGATGACGAGATCGAGTTCGGGATATCGACAAGGGATATTCGGCAGAGCTTTGACCGGACGTACATTGGCGTACAGATCAAGTGCCCGGCGCAAGCCGACATTGACTGACGTAAATCCTTTTCCGATCGGCGTCATGATCGGCCCTTTCAGCGCCACTTTTGTCCGCCGCATCGAGTCGATCGCCGCCGCAGGCAGTGTTTCGCCGTATTTCTCGAGTGCCTGCGAGCCAAGTATCTGCGTTTCCCAATTGAATTCGACGCCCGTCGCCTCGATGATCCTAACCGTCGCCGCGACGATCTCAGGGCCGATGCCATCGCCGGGAATTAGTGTAATGGTGTGTTTCATAAGCTGTTATCCTGTATTCAAATTTACAACGGCCCGCGAATAAAGGCCAAACAGCGCATCGAGATGAACAAACGGCCGTCACCGCGGAAGATCCGAGGTGACGGCCATTTTTTGCTATTCCGCAAGCGTCCGGTGTCAGCATTTTAACTGATCGACGTTCTACTTCTTTCCCTTCGTCGCCGTGATCGTGACCGTGTCCGCGACGGAATTAGCTGTACCGTCGTTGACCACGAGACTTACCAAATAGGTGCCAGCCTTATCGGCCTTGAACGTCGGGTTGACGACTGTCCCTCCTCCGCTCAATGTTGCTCTGCTTTTGGCAGGTACTGACGTTAACGCCCAGGTAAATGTTATGTTGTCACCATCGACATCCGCACTTCCGCCTCCATTCAGAGTGACGACAGTGCCCATGCGAACGGACTGATCGGGCCCCGCATCGGCTGTTGGCGGATCGTTCACCGGTGTGACCGTCACGCTGACTGAGGCCGTTGCAACGTGTGGTCCGTCGCTGATCGTATAATCAAATGATGCGGACCCGTCAAAATCAGGATTCGGGGTAAATAGGACATTGGTTCCATCCCAACTAACAGTTCCGCTGATCGCGTTGTTAACAGACTGGATGCTTATAGCGTCACCGTCGGCATCACTGTCATTACCCAAAAGAAATGCCGGGCTGATCAATATCGCAACGTCTTCGGTTGTAACAGCGCTGTCAGGATTAGCAAGAGGCGGATGGTTTTCCGGAGTGACAATGACCGGCCCCGCGAGATTGACCGCCACATTCTGCGCGCCGATCAGATCGCCTACTCCGGCGACTCCATTTGCGTCAGGCTCACCACACCGCGGCGATGCCGGAAGCTGTTGATCCAAAGCTGTCGGGTTGTCGCAAAGAGCTTCACCAAGGTTTTCGGTATCCGGGTCAAGCAGTCCCGTATATTTGTAGAACTCGAAACGTCTGGTAACGGCGTCGCTGCCACTCGGCGTGATCTGGGTAAATACGCGGTCACCGGTGATCACGCCGTCCACGACCTTTGCCTGCAGCAGCATCCATTCCCATTCGATCTCGGCGGGCTCATTCGGAACGATGTTTACATCCGGATCATCTATGATCATATGGTTGAGATCTTCAGCATGAACGGCATTTGGTAATGTCGTAACCCATACTTTGATCCACATCGGCTCGCCGAATTGCGAGTTGCCGACAGGAGCGATAGGTGGTATCACGGTCGCGACCGCAGGCGGATCGCCCGGTGTCGAAGCAGGTGTCACGTTCCAGACTGGAGCGGGGATCGGCGTATTGCTGCCGAACTGGACCAGGCTGCCCGGCGTCGTGCCTTCGACGAGCCAACGATATGTTGTTCGTGTCGGAGCGGCATTCAATGACACTACGAAATGGTCGCATCCCCAGCTTAAGTAGTTGGGGTTGACACCGGCCCAGCACGAGTGCCCGTCGGTCGGCGGAAAATAGCCGCCTGCGATCGGCGTCGTGGCCGACCACGCACCTGCGGCATAGGTCGCCGCATATCGAACGATCACGCCATTTGATGTCGGCACGATCGAGGGTTCGCCATAACGCTGGTACGGCGCACCGAACCAATATGGGACGTCGGCACTGGTAATTCCCTCCAGCTCGATCTCAAAACCGTGACAATCACCACCGGTGTCATTTATGACATCAAAATTATCAAGCGTTCCGTAGGTCACGGGCGGCGTCGACTGTGCGATCGCACCTGACGGCGTGTAACTTACGGCAAATAGAATGAGAGCCGCACTGATCGCAACGGCGAGCACGGCATAAAACTTCTTGTTCATCATATTAACCTCCCTTGGAACCGTCTCTTCGTGACAGTCACAGGACAATTCCTTACTTGAAAATGCTAGAGGAAATAAGAGATGAGCCGCCGTAGGTTGTCTCCAGGCACTTACCTAAATGACAACCATGCCTGATCTTTTTCTCCTCATGACGATAACCCTCGCCAAAACTACAGGAGATGATCTTGGTGACTTTGCCGAACTTGCGAAAACGGTTCTCAATATCGAAACCGCGCCCAAGATCCAACCTGCCAATTCTGATCTTGGCAAAGGTATCTAACGTCACGCACCGTTATTCTTCGCAACTTTCGTGCCGTAATAATGCCGTGCTTAAGCTGTCACCGGCGTGCGGGATCAGAGCGGATCAGTGCAGCACAAAAAACTTCGCGCTCGCATGTGAAAAATATCACAGCCAAATTCCCGGTCGTCATTGATTCGTTGTAACGCGGCAACGTCAAAGCGAATTTGGTCGATCCGCTTTGTCTTTTGTGACGGCCATGGCTGCGTGGAAAAGGCAGTTTTAGGTGGGGACGTTCGTCCTTTGTGTCTGACTTAATTTATCATCTACTTGTGGCACGTAGTATCAAAGTCTCAGGTTCAAATCCAAGCGTACTAATTATCGGCGGCGGTGTGATCGGGCTGAGTATCGCCCGCGAACTGCATTTGCGCGGCGTTCGAAATATCACGCTGCTTGAAAGAAAAGCTTGCGGCGAGGAATCGTCGTGGGCCGCGGGCGGCATGCTTGGGCCGCAGGCAGAGGCCGATGAAGCGGGACCGTTCTACGATCTGTGCGGCGGATCGCGCGATCTTTATCCGGCATTTGCTGATGCCCTGCTGGCCGAGACAGGCATCGATATTGAGCTTGATCGCAGCGGCACGCTCTACTCGGCATTTAATATTGAGGACGAACGGCACCTGAACGGCCGTTTCGAATGGCAGTCAAAAGCCGGACTCGCCGTCGAGCGTCTGACCGCCGAGGAAACGCGGCGGTCAGAATCTTTTATTTCGCCGGATGTTCGGATGAGCCTGCTCTTTCCGAATGACTGGCAGGTCGATAACCGCAAACTCCTTACCGCATTGGGGCATTATGCCGAAATGAACAAGATCGAGATCTGCGAAAACACACATGTCGAATCGCTCCTGATCAAAGACGGCTGCGTTACCGGCGCCGCATCGGCAAACCGAACTTTCACCGCCGGCAAAACTGTCCTAGCAACCGGTGCGTGGACGTCGCTCATCAAACTCGGCGATATGGCAATGCCGTTTGCGGTCACGCCGGTGCGCGGGCAGATCATTTGTATGCGGACAGCAAAGCGGGTCTTCGAACATGTCGTGTACAGCCGTCGGGGATACATTGTGCCGCGTGCCGATGGACGGATATTGGCCGGGTCGACTACGGAATTTACCGGCTTTACCAAGGGCGTAACCGGCCAAGCCGCGACAGATCTGAGAAATATGGCGTTCGAGATCGCTCCGAGCATGGATAATCTGCAGGTGATCGACAGTTGGTCGGGACTCCGGCCGATGGCGGCGGACGGTTTGCCGGTTCTTGGTGAAATAGAAGGCCTCGATAGCCTGTTCGTCGCCACAGCCCATTACCGTAACGGCATTCTGCTGGCACCTTTAACAGCTAAGTTGGCCGCAGATTCCCTGATCGACGGACAGACTGACATTCGGCTCAGCGAATTTAGTCCGAACCGTTTTCGAGTGGCTGCCGGTAAGTCTAATACACGATGAACTTGCTCAGGATTTACAAATTTGCGTTGTTCTTGATACTTTGCACGGCGGTCCCGCTCGCGGCTCAGTCGGGGCGTGTCTTACCGGCAAGTTCGCCGAATGGGCCAACTGCGGATGGTCAGACCGTAAAGCAGTTGTTCGACGAGGCGAATTCTTACCTGAGAACCAAGGCAGCCGAATTTGAGGCAAAAAAGATCAGATTCAGCGATGCTAAGCTGGCTCAACTGCAGATCGAACAAAAACAGCTCGCCGCACGATACGCAGCCTCGGCGGGAATGCGAAAGGACCTTGCCGGCGAGGATCATTACTATCTCGGGATGCTGCATTGGATCGCCGAGAACCTCGACGGAACCCTTGAAAATCTTGCCAAGTTCGTCGCCTCCGAGGACTCACCGGCCGATCGTTCGCAGACCTCACGGTCGATCATGATCGTGGTCTATGCCAAGCAAAAGAACACCGAAGACGCCGAAAGGACGCTCGCCGAGTATCTTAAGAATCAACCGCAAAGGCTTACCGAACGTGCCCGAATGGAAAGCGAGATCGCCAAGGCGTATCAGGAAAAGAAGGACTTCGTCCGGATGGCACCGCATGCCGAAGAGGCATTTGCAGCGGCAAAGGCACTGCTTGCCGACGCATCGTCACGGGCACGCGGGCTCGATGAGATCCTGGATAACGGAATGTTAGCTTTTGAGGCCTATCGAGATATCGGAAATGCTGACAAGGCATTGGCCGCACTCGACGATCTGATCTCGTCCGGTGTTTCGACCCAAACGCCGAGCCTCTATTACTATGCCGCTGATAAGAAGATCACGTATCTGATCGAAACAGGCCGAAAACCACAGGCCCTCGCGTTTTACCAAACGGCCGCCGACAATGCCCAAAAAGAATTCGCCACGCCGCCGCTGAGGGCCGACGCCGATCGGCGTCTCAGGGCCCGCGACCGGCATTACCGTTTGCTCGGCGAATTGGCTATCGATCTGCCGGCGGTAGATCAGTGGTTTCCCGGAACGCCGAAGAAATTTGCCGATCTCAAGGGCAAGGTCGTGCTGCTCGATTTTTGGGCGACGTGGTGCGGGCCGTGCCTCGAAGCATTTCCGGCGCTCAAGGAATGGCATCAGGATTTTGCCGGCGAAGGGCTAGAGATCCTCGGCGTCACGCGCTATTACGGCGAGTACGGCGGCCTTCCGAAAGAGACGCCGGCGGAGCTCGAATACCTCAAGCGATATCGCGTCAGCAAAGGATTACCGTACGATTTTGTCGTGGCGAAGGGCCAGGCCAATCAGATCTTATACGGTGCGACAGCTTTGCCGACGGCGGTTTTGATCGATCGAAAAGGCGTGGTACGTTATATCGCGACCGGCACAAGTTATACACGGCTCGAAGAGATCCGGGCAACGATAATCAAACTCCTGGCTGAAAAATAAGCTCACCGATGCCGAAAAACGGCCGCAAGGCCAAACCGACAACGCAGGGACTATACGACCGCATCGCCGATGTGCAAAATGTCGCGATGAAGCTCAACGGCTATCGAACATCTGTTGCCAAATACCTCCGTTCACTCGACCTAAAACTCGACGCAGATTCGCTCGTCCTCGATGCCGGCAGCGGCACGGGACTTGTTTCGATGGCGTTTCAGGACGCAGCTTTGCCGGCGAAACGGAGCGTCGCACTCGACCTTTCGTTCAAATCGCTCGAGGTCGCCCGCGACGAATTTCGAAAAAGCAAAAAGCGCGTCAAAAAGATCGACGCCGTACAGGGTAACGTACTGCAGCTGCCGTTCGCTGACGAGACGTTTGACCTGCTGTTGATGTGCGGCGTGCTCGAGTATACGCCGCTCGACGACGGGCTTCGTGAGGCCGCGAGAGTTCTGAAAAAAGGCTCGCCGCTTGTCTTCCTGCCGGTCAGGCCGTCGCTAGTCGGATCGGTCCTTGAGATCCTTTACGATTTCAAGATCCATCCGCTCGCCGAGGTCCGCGAGGCAGCCGCCAAGTATTTCAAGGTCGTCGGCAATCACAAATTCCCTGTCACCGAACCGATATCGTGGTCGAAAACTATCTTCTTACTCGAAAAAAAATGAGCAATTTCCCACTCATTATCGGTCACCGCGGAGCGAGTGCCCACGCTCCGGAAAATACACTCGCCGCGTTCCAACTTGCGCTTAATGTTGGTGCGGACGGCGTCGAATTTGACGTGCAGCTTGCGAAAGACGGCGTTCCGGTCGTCATCCACGACGCAACGCTCGATCGGACCGCCTCAAGGCCCGAACGCGTTGCCGATCTCACGCCTAAACAGCTTGCCGCAGCCGATATCGGAACATGGTTCAATAATAAATTTCCAAAGAAGGCCAAGCCCGAATTTGCTAAAGAAACGGTCCCGACGCTCGCTCAGGTCCTCGACTTGCTGAAGGACACACAAGGCCTCATCTACATCGAACTCAAATGCGGCGACTCCGACTATGAACCGCTCGCCAAGTCGGTCTGCGACGTCATCCGCGATTCGCATCTACTGCCGCAGGTCATCGTAAAAAGCTTCAAACTAGCGGCAATTCCAGTCGTTCGCTTTCGCCTTCCAGAGGTCCAGACCGCCGCTCTCTTCGAACCAACGATCATGGATTTCCTCCGCCGCCGCAAACATATCCTCGCGATCGCCCACGAATTCGGCGCCCATCAAATATCGCTCCACTATTCCCTCGTCACCCGAAAACTGGTCGCCCTCGCCACCCAGGCCCAAATGCCCGTAACCATCTGGACCGCCGACGATCCAAAATGGCTAAAACGCTGCCATAAACTCGGCATTCGTGCATTGATCACAAACGACCCAGCAAACGCGATCTCGGCTAAGTCTTGATGAACGATCGGCCCCGTACATTGGCAAATTTCGTAATTATTCGTGCTATAATCCCTCAACTCTTCACCATAGCTTTGTATGAAACAATGCCCTGAAATTAGACGGGATTATTAGGACGACACTTCTGATGTATTGTCTCGACGGCCGTAATGCACACGAAGGCGGCGTTCTTCGGATCAAGCCTTTATAGCAAGGTTTTTCATCGAGCTGGTCAGTGGATTTGATTGGAGAAACTTATGATTCGATACAGCTTTCAAATGATGGGGCTACTAATATTGTTCTGTCTTTCAGTCTCAGCACAACCAAACAGCGGCGACAAGCTAAACGCTGCTGAAACCTGGAAGGTGGGGCATTCGCGGCATGGCGCAGCCTTCGATGCAGGCCCTCGCGAAAAACCGTGGGTGATGTCCGGCATCGGCAAGGTTAGCTTTCCGATCACGACCAAAAGCGCGGAGGCTCAGCAGTGGTTCGATCAGGGCATTGCGTTGCTGCATTCTTTTTGGTTCTTCGAAGCGGAACGTTCGTTTCGTTGGGCGCTCAAACTCGATCCCGAATGCGCGATGTGTTACTGGGGTTTGTCGCAAGCCGCCGCCGATGAACGCGGCCCGCAGTTTTTGAAAGAGGCCGGCAAGCGGAAAGACAAGGTCAGCGACCGCGAACGCCGCTATATCGAAGCCTGGGAGGCACGCGGAGAGACGGACCTTCCCGCCGATGCAGGCGGGAACAATCCAAGCGACGAAAAGCGGTCTAAGCGGTTCATGTTTCTGCTCGAACAGCTCGTCCTCAAATATCCCGACGACATCGAAGCCAAGGCGTTTTTCGCGCTCGATCAGATGGGCGGCGAGCATCGGTACGGCGCAGAATTGATATTGCAGCAGGTCCTCGCACGCGACCCGAATCATCCCGGCGCACACCATTACCGCATCCATAACTGGGACAGTGCCGAGGGCTATCAGGCACACGATAGCTGCGCGGCGTACGGAAAGATCGCGGCCGGCATCGGCCACGCGCAGCACATGCCCGGCCACATTTACAGCGGCATTGGCATGTGGCACGAGGCGGCGATCTCGATGGATTCGGCAACGCGCGTAGAAAAGCAATACATGCGCGAGCGTCTCGTGTTTCCATTCAACACTTGGAATTACGCACACAACCAAAATTATCTCGGCTACATTCAGGAACAGCTTGGAATGCCCGAGGCCGCGATCAGCGGAGCAAGGCAAATACTCGCTGCGCCGCTCGATCCAAAATACAACGATCCATCCCGCTACAGCGCACATGCTCAGGGCACGATCGCATTGTCACGCGTCCTTGTCCGATTCGAACGCTGGAAGGATATTCTCGACCCGAAGACTTTCAATTGGCAGGATCACACTCGGGATAAGTTAACTCGCGCGTACATCGAAACCCTCGCCCATCTTGGCTCGGGCGATCTCGAGAAAGCCGCGAAGAGTTACGCCGAGCACTCTGCTCTCAAGAAAGAGATGGAGAAGCCCGAAAACAAATGGTTCGAGCATCATCACACGATCCAATCACTCGAACTGCGCGGCCGACTCGCCATGGCGAACGGTGAAGCGCTGAACGGGTTGATGCTGATCGGTGAGGCGGCTAAACTGCAAGCCGAGAAATTCGACGACGAAGACGATCCGTCGCCGTGGCCGAATGTTCTGTACAACTCGCTCGGCCGCACTTACCTTCAGCAGAAAACGCCATCGCTCGCGGTCGCTGCGTTTGAAAAGGCTTTGACTATCGTGAGAAACGACGGCTTCGCCCTGTCGGGCCTTGTCGAGGCTTATAACGCTTTAGGCGACAAGGGGAAAGCAACCGAAGCCTATGCGCGCCTTCTGCACGTCTGGTCCGACGCCGAGCCCGGGTTAAAGTGGCTTGCACAAGCCAAGGCTATCGGGCTGCAGGCACAGCCTAAGGATGTTTCACCGGGGCCGCAACGCAATTACAAACGCACTACGTTAGCACAACTTGGTCCGAGCGTCTGGGAGCCCTTTGATGCACCCGAACTGAATGCCGTCAAAGCCGACGGTAAGGCCGTTTCACTCAAAGAGTTTCGCGGCAAAAATGTGCTCCTGATCTTTTATCTCGGCGGTTACTGCGAGCACTGCCTCACGCAGCTAAAAGACGTCATCAAACGCAACAAAGAACTCAATGAATTGGACACGACCGTACTTGCCGTGAGCGCGGATCTCGATGAGGGCCTCGCCAAAACAGCCAAATCGCTCGGCGTGCCGTTCCCTTTGCTTTCCGATCCAAAGCTCGAAAACGCCCGCCGCTTCAAAGCCTACGACGATTTCGAAGAGATGGCTCTGCACGCAACCATCCTGATAGACAAACGCGGCCGCGTACACTGGTCGCGTACGGGCGGCAGTCCGTTCACCGAATTCGATTTCCTGATCAAAGAGATCGAACGATTGAACGCATCAACCAACTTGGAGGTAGCCAAGTGAACGCAGCGACAACAACGATGCACTTTTTGCAAAGGAAGCATAGAATTATGTACTTGTTATCAAAAAGACTGACGGTTTTGCTCCTTGCGATCTCTTTTGTCGCCCTCAGTATTCCGGCTCAGGTGAAGTTTGAGGCGATACCAAACGAACTTGCGCCGCAATACAAATTCGATTTCGCGAAGAATTTCTTTTCGTCCGCTGAAGTGCAGCAGGCCGATCTCAAGAAGGGCATGGCCACGCTCGCGGAATTGGAAAAATTCAAGGGCAAGGTTACCGCGTCGGCGGATAATTTATTACGAACTCTCGAGCTATCCGATCGCATTGCCACGGAGGTATATCGCCACATTATCTATTTGTCGCTCAAGTATGCAGTCAATACAAAGGATGAGACGAGCAACAGCGAATCTTCGCGTCTGGGTTCGGAACTTAGCAAACGGACGAGTTTTCTACAGCAGGAATTGATGCGGATCGACGACAAAACACTGGCTCGGTTCATGATGCAAAAACCGGCACTCAAGCAATACGCATTTGTCATCGAGTCAGCTCGCCGCTACGCTCCGCACACGTTATCGCTAAAGGAAGAGGAGCTGTTGAGCGAGGTCGAACCGCTGGCGAGCGACTGGACGGCGGAGTTGTTCCAGCGTGCCGTTGACCGTACGCAGTGGGGCAAGGTAAAAGCTGGAAGCGAAATGCTCGATGTCAATCAGCAGTTTCAGGAGATCGCAAATAGCCCCGACCGTGCCGTTCGCGAAGAAGGATTTCGAAAGACATACGCCGCCTTGGCGTCGCAGCGGGACATCTACGCCTTTTCACTGACGCGGCTGATCAAGACGGCGAACCGCCTCGCTCGCGTTCGGAATTACACGGACCGGGCCCATGAGGTCCACTTCGACATGTTTCTGACCACTGACGAAGTGCGAAACATCTACGAAAAGATCGCCCAGACCTCCGAAACGCATAAACGCTTTCAGCGGATGCGCGTCGAGCGCGTTAAAAAACAGTCGGGATACGATGAAGTAAAATATTGGGACCGGAATTTCACGCCCGCAGATTCGCCTCTGCCGCGTTTTTCGATAGGTGAAACGACACGCATTCTAAACGAGTCTCTTGCTGTGCTCGGCAGCGAATACTCGCGCGAACTCGCCGAATTGCTTGATCCGGCGAATGGCCGGCTCGATATCGTCAGCGGCGAAAGCCGCGTGCCCGGTGCCTTTGCCAACGGTTTTCTTGGCAACCCGAAGAGCATCTTCTTCTGTTTTAACTACGAAGGCTATTTCGACGATCTCGATGCCTTCGCCCACGAGGCCGGCCATGCCGTCCATTTCCAGTTGATGGGCAATAATAAGGTTCGGCCCGCGTACAGCGACGGGCCGAATTATTTTACCGAATCGTTCGCGATGTTTAACGAACTGGTCATGATCGATCACTTGTACACTAACGAAAAAGATCAGGCCCGAAAGATCTACTATCTCGAACAGTTCATGATCTATGCCAATTTCCTATATTCCAACACCATGACGGCCGCGATGGAACAGGCAATATACGACGAGGTCGGAAAGTCTGAAAACACTGGCGCCGACGAGATCGATGCCGTCACAAAACGCATCGGTTCGCGGTTTTCGATCTGGTATGACAAGCAGGACGAACTAAAAATGCGCTGGATGGACGTCCATCATTTTTACGACGCCCCGATGTACCATCCAAACTACGTCTATGCCCAACTGCTCGCCCTAAAATATTACGAGCTATACAAAAAAGACAAGAAAACATTCGTCCCCAAATATCTCGACCTGATGCGAAACGGCTTCGACGCCCCACCGTCCGATCTGCTCAAGAAATTTCTCGGCGTCAACCTCCGCGACCCGCAGCTCGTTCCAAACGCCGTCGGCATACTCGACGATAGGCTCGATGAACTGGAGGTTCTCTACAAAAAGTGATCAAATTTGCATAAATCCCCGGAAAGCCGCACGACTGAGTTTTACGACACACCGCCTATGAAACGATGCCCGGAATGTAGACGCGATTATTACGACGACACGCTGCTGTATTGCCTCGATGACGGCAATGCGCTGCTCGAAGGCCCGGCGACCGCCTCGTCGGGTGATGAGCCTGCAACGGCTATCCTGCACTCGACGGCTGCTCCGGGCGAAGCTCAAACACGTGCGCAAATTCAGATGACCGATCAGACGGCGATCTTGCCAGGCAGGACGGGTGACATTGTCCCTGAGGCTCGCGGTTTCGATAAACGTCTATTGTTTGCTCCGATCGCGCTCGCGGTCATCGTTCTCGGCGGGTTCTACGGTTATCGATATCTCAAACCTGCAGCAGGTGGACCGATCAATTCGATCGCCGTTCTGCCTTTTGAAAACCGGAGCGGTAACGCAGATTCCGAATACTTGAGCGATGGTTTGGCGGAATCTTTGATCTATCGCCTTTCGCAATTTCCCGATTTGAAAGTCAGCCCGACGAGTTCGGTCTTTCGTTACAAAGGTAAAGAAACGGATCCTCAGACGGTCGCGAAAGAACGAGGAGTTGATTCGGTGATGACAGGACGCATCACACAACGCGGCGAAAACTTGACCATCAGCGTCAATCTGGTTGATACCCGAAACCGCAAATCGCTGTGGGGGGAGCAGTATGAACGCAAGATGTCTGAACTGCTCGCAACGCAGCGTGAGATCGCGGCGGCGATAACTCAAAAATTGCAGTTAAAGCTTTCCAGCGAAGAGACAGGCCTCACAAAGAAGTACACAAACAACAACGAAGCGTACCAGCTATATCTGAAAGGCCGTTTTGCCTGGAACCGACGAACGATCGAATCGCTGAAACAGGCGGCTGAATTTTTCAAGCAAGCGATCGAGAAAGACCCGAACTACGCACTCGCTTTTGCAGGTTTGGCCGAAACGTACGTTCTTTTTTCGCAGTATAACGTAACCTCAGCAAAGGACAGTATGCCACAGGCAAAAGCGGCTGCTTTGAGGGCATTAGAACTGGACGATTCCTTGGCAGCTCCACACGCCGCTCTCGAATCGTATTTTACCTTTTATGAATTCGATCGGGTTGCGGGGGAAAAGGAGATCCGTCGGGCCATCGAACTCGATCCGAACTACGCGACTGCCTATCACTGGCTCGGCGGAGATGTGCTTTATCCGACGAAACGGTTTGACGAGGCCGTTGCGTCGTTGAGGCGAGCCGAGGAGTTGGATCCGCTTTCTCCGATAATTGGAACAAATCTCGGTGACGTATTACTTGCCGCCCGCCGCTATGACGAGGCGATCGTTCAATATCAACGTGTTCTTTCTCTCGACCCGAATTTTGCTAGTGCCTTCTATGGTTTGGGTTTGACGCATTGGCAAAAGGGCATGAAACCGGAAGCAATAGCCGAAATGCGTAAGTATATTGAAATGAGCGGTTCTACCCTCGGAAAAGGAGATCTGGGGTTCTTTCTGGCAAGATCCGGACAGCGGGATGAAGCGGTTAAACTCCTGGCCGAGTTAAAGCAGGCATCTTCACAGCAATACGTTCCTCGCACCGCCGTTGCGCTGATCCACCTTGGGCTTGGCGAAAAAGAAGAAGCTTTGGATTGGCTCGAAAAGGAAATTGACGACCGCGGATCACTCGCGACTTATTACGCAGTTATGCCGGAACTTGACGACCTGCGCACCGAGCCGCGATTCAAGGCAATGCTCAAACGCCTGAATCTGCCGGAATAGGATCTTATGAAACGATGTCCTGAATGCAGACGAGACTATTACGACGACACGCTGCTGTATTGCCTCGATGACGGCAATGCGCTGCTCGAAGGCCCGGCGAGGTCAGAACCGGGAGCGATAGCGACTGGGTTCCCATCCGACGAGCCGCAAACCGCGATCCTTCACTCGACGGCTGCTCCGGGCGAGGCTCCGACTCGTGCACAGATACATACCACCGAACAAACTGCTGTATTTCCACGCGGAGCGGAGGCGAAGCCTCAAGAAAGTTTAGACGGCGTCTCGGAAAAGCCTAGCTTTTCCGCAAATAGAGCGGCAAAGCCGTTGATCGCGGTCGTAGTTGCTTTCGTTCTTTTGGTCGGTGGATTCCTCGGTTATCGATATTTCAACATCAGTGGATCGGCGGCGATCAATTCCATCGCTGTGATGCCGTTTGTTAACGACAGCGGCAATGCAGATATTGATTATTTGAGCGATGGAATGACTGAATCGCTTATCAGCAATTTGACTGAGATCCCAAATCTTTCCGTCAAAGCCAGGAGTACTGTTTTCTACTTCAAAGGTAAAGAAAAGTCGGTCAAAGAACTGGGCGAAGAGTTGGGGGTCGAAGCGGTTTTGCTAGGAAGGGTCAGTCAACGCGGCGAAGATCTGAAGGTGACTTTGGAGTTGGTTGATACGAAAAAACTCGATGCGATTTGGAGCCAAACCTATAACCGCAAGATGAACGACCTCGTTTCGTTGCAGAGCGAGATCGCAAAAACCGTTTCGGACAAGCTTCGTTCGAAACTAACGGCGACCGAACAGGAGCGAGTCAGCAAAACTAACACGACCAGTTCCGAGGCACAGCAGCTTTACCTAAAAGGGCGTTTTCATTGGAACAAACGAAAGACCGAAGACTTTCAAAAAGCCAGAGAGTATTTCCAACAGGCGATCGCGGCTGACCCGAAGTACGCACTCGCATACGCAGGACTCGCCGACACTTTGGCATTGATGCCCTATTACGGTGCATTCAGGCCAAGTGAATATATGCCGTTGGCGAAACAGGCGGCACAAAAAGCCCTCGAAATTGACCCAAATCTGGCGGAAGCACATGCCTCGCTCGGTCAGATCTTGACCAACTATGATTATGATCTCAAAGGTGCTGAGAGAGAGCTAAAGAGAGCGATCGAACTCAACCCAAAGTATCCGTCAGCTTATCAGTGGCTTGCAGAGGTATATCATTTTTCGGGAAATGGCGACCAAGCGCTATCGGAGATAAATAAAGCTATTGAACTTGACCCGTTGTCGATGGTCATAAATAACCAAAAAGGTAGAGTGAATGATTTTGGAGGCAAGCGGGACGAAGCAATTGCTCAGTTTAAGAAAACCATTGAGTTGTTTCCGGACGCCCCGAGTCCTCGCAATAACCTCGCCGACGTTTATGAAGCCAAGGGTATGTATTCCGAGGCCGTTGAGCAACGCCTTATCCAGATCAAACTACTCTTTGGCGTTAGCCCGGAAAACATTAAGGACCTCCAACTAGCTTTTGAAAAAGACGGTTATAAGGGATTTGTGCAAAAGCAAATAGACATTCAGTTGGACAGTCAGAGATCAAGTCTGGAGAAGGATAAAAATGCTTATCTACCGGCCTTTCGAATTGCGGAAACCTATGCCCGTCTCCAGGACAAAGATAAAGCGTTTGAATATCTGAACAAATCGTATGATCAACGCGAACCACAGATCGCAGAACTCAAAATTCGACTACCATTTGTTTTTCTGCGAGACGACCAGCGATTCAAGGAATTGGTCAAGAAAGTAGGGATCCCGGAATAGATATTTTGGATACGGCGATCTGAACAAATGGGAGATCAACTTTATGAATGGAGACGAAGAATCAGTCTTTGACCGCCTTTGGGCGACGATAATCGGTGATCGGTTCGGTTTTCTTGTCCCCCTGTGGATCGCACGGCGGCCTGAGTCATTGATCATCATGGACTACAGGCCGACGGTCCTCGGGTTCTTTGCGGCCGTGGGCTTTGTGGTGTTGACCGTGTTGTTCTTCCTTTTCTTGTTTATATGGGACAGTGGCGATGCTCTCGGGTTGTGGTTGACGGGAATACCTGCTCTCCTTTGCCTGGCAATCACGCTCAAAGGCTCGATCCGCGAGGCATATTATTTTGACAAGACGAAAGACAGCTACGCCTTCGTCCGCCAGTTCATCTACCGCCGCGAGGTTATCGAAGGCAGCCTGAGCCAATTCACCGGTGCCTATGTAAAGACGGAAACGAATTACAACAGCGAATCGAATGGGACCAGCAAGTCCTATTTCGTCGTCCTCCAGCAGGAAGGAATGTTCCTCACCGGCGTCACCGAACAACGCTTGCGCGAAGAGGCCCCGATATTCAACACCCACGCCCGCGAAGCCCGCATCGCAAATGCGATATCGGGGTTTCTTGCGTCGAAAGGCTGAGATCAATTTAAGCTGCAACAATATTCATTTAGTGACAAAATGCTCATTTTAGCGACATAAACCTATGAGAAATAGAATTGCTTTTGTGCTTTTGGCTGCGTCGGTTATGGTTTGGGGCGTTTGGTGTGGCGGGCAGGTTTTTAACGAGATGATGGTCATTCCGAAATGGAGCGCCTCGCCGCCCGAATCGTTAAAAACCTTTGCCCAACTTCCCAGCAAAGGCGGTGCGCCGTTCTTTCCGCTTTTTAACCCGTTGTTCGCCATTCTTGCGGTGGGTTCGGCGATCGCTGCGTGGAAATCTGCGCGGCGCTCCCGTTTATGGCTCGGGCTCTCGGCGGCGACATCGGTTCTCGTGTCGGTCTCATTGATCGTTTATCTCGCCCCGCTCGTCGGCAGCATGTTTGCCCACAGCATTGCCGGTGACATGAGCGCAAACGAAATTATCGCCGGCGTCGACCAGTGGATGCTCGGAAACCGGATCCGTTTGATAGTCGAATTATTCGGCTTCGCCTTTTCCGTTATCGCTCTAAGAGTGTGGTCTGCCGAAACAGCCTAGCTAAGCGTAAGTACTGCTTCGCTTTCACTTTTATTGTTCACTGTTAACTGTTCACTGTCAGTTGTTCACTGTTCACTATTCACTATTCTGTGCTACATTTCCGTGAGCAATCCCAATGAACACTCTTCACTACGGCGACAATCTAAAGATCCTCCGCGATTACATCAAAGACGAGAGCGTTGATCTTGTTTACTTAGATCCGCCGTTTAACAGTAACCGCAATTACAGCGTCCTGTTTCGGAGCGGAATGTCAGAAAATCGCAGTGCCTGACCCCGTTCGCTTAGTGGATTATGGAAAAGATGTTCAGTGAACTTCTATTTGAACGATATCTCCGATCTCAGGGGCTTGATAAATTTGAGTTTGAGAAGACTTGGCCGGGTATCCTGAAAAAGCCGGACTATACATTAGACGCTTCAAATTCAACCTTAATCTTTGACGTCAAGGAGTTTCCATTCAAACACCCGCCTGCCGGACTTTTTTACGATGATCCTTCCGAGCCAATTCGTAAAAAAATTAGTGATGTACGGAAACAGTTTCAAAAGTTTAAAGACAAATCTTGCTCGTTGGTGCTTTACACACATGGCTACGAAAGACTGCTTGATCCTATAGCTGTTAACGCAGCAATGTACGGTCAGGTTGGAATTTCCATACCGTTCGACCAAGAAACCGGATCAAGCTTGGGAGAAAGTAAAACGATCTTCTCGGGGCGGGGGAAAATGATTGATGACAAGAGCAAACGACCGCAGAATACAACGTTAAGCTCGCTCATTACTCTGTATGAAGTTGATATCAATGGACTTCGAGGTAATCTTTCCTTAGCGGAACTGTGGCCGAAAGCCAAATTCGCTGATTTTGTACGTATTCACAACAAACGAGACTTGGTTCCCGCCGTAATTGTCTGGGAAAATGCATTAGCAAGAATACCACTAGTTCGCAATCTGTTTACTGGACCTTGCGATGTAAGGTGGGCACATGATGGTCAGTTTCTTTCGCGTGTCTTCACGGGTGAAATAATAAAGGAATACTATCCGGAGGACGAGAATCAGAAGTGATAGCTTCTTAATCGCAAGGTCAGACACTGCGATTCTAATCACGGCTTGAATGTCTGTTTCTTATTTTTTTTCCTTTTACGAATTTCGTCCCAAATATTATTAGCTTCAACCTTGAACCAAATAAAATTTTTGTTTGCCGTGAAATAAAGATAAAAATCTTTGCAATAACCATGGAAACCTTCTTTATCGTCCGAAGACGTAAAAGATGCGAGTTCTTTCTTTGGGTGGGGAACTCCAAGATTAGTCATAAATTGATAGGCAAATTCTTCTCCTGATGCCCACTGAATTGTTGGCTGATATGAAATATCGAACGAGACGAGCTTATTGTTTTCGATAGTTAGCCCGATACCTCTCACATCAGGATCGGGGTTCTTGATCGCGGGTTCAAACCACGTTTCCATGTATCCGAGTTTTTCCGTTCGCATCGTTGGATAGATAGCCCTTATCTGGCTAAGCGTCATGCCTAGACGCAATTTTCGGACAGCGGGCAAACTCTTCACAGTGAGTGTGCATTTATCCTGGGCTAACAGAACTGGCTCAAACAAGCCAATTGCAAGAAGGATCAGTAAAAGCTTAGGTAGCATAAATTTAGTCAGGTGCTGTTAAACGTTCGACAGCCGACCGAAGCTCCAGATCATACTCCGCTTCTACTTCCGGCGTCGAATGAAACAGTTGTCGAAACGATACTGCTTCTTCATTATAAAGTGGCTTCCAGTGCCAAAAACGGATCCTTAATGTGGTCTGCTCAGTAGCATAAGTGACCATACCAACAGAAATTCCATCATCGAGAACCGAAACTTGTCTTCCATCAATGATTTCTGTTTTCAATCCGTTACGCTCTTCACAAGGAATAGATTTTTCATTACAAATCATCTCTAAGCGGTCTGTCGCGTTCTTATATGCGTTCATAAGTTATCTTTACGGTCTAAATCCATTGGTGAGAGATCACGAATGAAAACGTTTATACAATGGGTCCAGTTCATCACGGTGAAAGGCAAATTCATCTAGAGCTACGGCCAATCTGCGGACAATCTCTTGAATTTCCGTAACATCCGAATGTTCTTGACCCAAAAAAAATCCTAATTTAGTCAGTTCGTCTCTATAGCGATGCCTATGCTCAGTCGAGGGAAATGTAGCGCCCTGCAATACTTCTTTTGCTGAAGCCAGCCACTCAAGGGAATGTTCGCGAAGTCTCCTCGCCATTTCACTCGACCAATGATTGTTCGTTTCGATAAGCATTTCCCACTCGATGACAAGCTCTTTAGCTTCAATTTCAAGATCCTTTGTTGAAGTGCCCATGGAGTGGATTATATGGAGTGTTAAACAAAAAAACAACACTTATTGCGCCACTGGAGAACGCATTTATCATGTTTTAATTGGTCCGATGGGTTTCATAAATGACTTGACACCCTGACCCAAAATCGATTAAATTCTTTTCGTTCTCATTTTCTCTACTAAAAACCTAAAATCGGACAGCCGCTCTTAGCTTTTTTTGTTGTCCGAAAAGACTGCAAAAGGAGTAAATATCGCTATGGCTGAGGCCGGGCAAGTGTACCTGAAGGTACTGTGCCTGACCTGTTATTTTCTTCGGCGCTAGACATTTCATTCCTGACAATTCACCTGCCTTTTGTCTGAGATCAAAGGCAGAGACCCAACCGGTAGGGCGGGTGTTCCTGCTGCGTTGTCATTTCCGCCTCGATCGGGCTGCGTTGACGCCGGGGGTGTGGGGCGAGATGGACGCGGGTGGGCGGTTGGGGCGAGTGGGTCTGGCGGTGGCGGCGTTGGGGTGGTGGATATCGCCCTTTTTGGATGGGTCTGATGGACGGCGATGGGAATTTGTTGGAATTTGAACCGAGCGACTGCAAGTGACAGCTTTTTAGACACGTTTAGCAATTGTGGCTGGGCGTCTTTTTTTGCAGAACCAGATTTTACGGCATTTTCTTCAATTTTGTTGATTTGATTGTGGTACGTACCACAATTTAGACCAAACACATAAAAAAACACAATTGGTCATTTCGAGAAACGTGTTTTGGGTGCCATCGATTCCACTTCTTGAGTCTTGCCACAAAAACGGTTTGCGAATAAACTCTGTTGTAGAAATATTTGTTTTACAGGTATTCCCAAGCGAGCTCTAGCGAGCAAGTATAAATGAAATTCTACAATGATATTATTCACCTGATCGGCAACACTCCGCTGGTTCGGATCAACAACATTACACGCGAGCACAAGGTAAAGGCACAGGTCTTTGCAAAGATGGAGAGCCTCAATCCCGGTTATTCGGTCAAGGACCGCATCGGCGTGTCGATGGTCGACTGGGCGGAACGCGAAGGCGTTTTGAAAAAAGGCGGCACCATCATCGAGGCAACCTCAGGAAATACCGGTATCGGACTCGCATTGGTCGCGGCGGTTCGCGGTTATCGGACGATATTTGTTTTGACGGAAAAGGCGTCGACCGAGAAGGTTCGCTATCTCAAAGGTCTGGGCTCGGACATCGTCGTTTGCCCCGCAGCGGCAAAGCCAGGAACCCCTGACCACTACGTCGCGACCGCAAAACGCATCGCCGAGGAAACGCCGAATTCCTTCTATCCTGACCAATACAATCACCCCGAAAATCCGGCGGCACACTACCGCACGACCGGCCCCGAGATCTGGGAAGACACCGAGGGCAAGATCACTCACTTTGTCGCCAGCATCGGCACCGGCGGCACTATCAGCGGAACGAGCCGTTATCTGAAGGAAAAGAACCCAGACATCAGGATCATCGGCGCCGACCCGTACGGTTCGATATTCAAGACCTACAAAGAATCGGGCCACGTCCCCGAAGGCACGCCTTACCTCGTCGAAGGCATCGGCCAGAACCTGCCCGTCGGCAATGCCGATGTAAATATCATCGACGAGATCATCAACATCACGGACCGCGAATCGTTCAACTTTGCCCGCGAATTGGCCAAGCGTGAAGGCCTGTTCGTTGGCGGTTCGACCGGGACGATCTTTGCCGCTGCGCTCAAAGTCGCGAAGGAACTCGACGAGACGGGCTTTGTCGTATTTATCGTCTGCGACACCGGCGAACATTACCTTTCCAAGTTCTATTCGGACGAATGGATGAAGGAAAAATTAATGCTCGAACCGCAGCGAATTACCGCGAGCATCATCGCCGACACCAAGAATGCAAATTCGCCCCGCGAACTGATCTCGGTCACTCCCGACGATCTGGTGAGCGACGCTCTCGCGATCATGAACGAACGCGGCGTGACTCAGCTGCCCGTGATCGAGGATCATCGAGCGGTCGGCAGTTTGCGCGAAAGCGGGGTTTTGACTAAACTTTTGGCGGATCGCGATCTGTTAAATGCTAAGGTCGCGGATATAATGGACGCAAGTTTTCCGGTGCTCGAGGCCGATGCAACGTATAACGAGATCAAAACAAAGCTGCAGAAGCATCCGGCGGTTTTGATCGAGGATTTCAAACGCATAACGGGCATTATTACCCGTGGCGACCTACTTGAATTACCGCGGCTATAAGCTGAAAGGAGAAAACTTATGGGCGATAATTGGGAACTCCCGAAACCGGTATTCCGCAGCACGAGCGGATCGCTGCCGCAGGATTTCCCTGCCCGGGCCGGAGCTGATGCCCAACCACAGGCCGCTGCGCGAGTCCCTGACGAGGGCGACCAGATACTGTCTTCGCTCTACGCCCCGCCGAGCGAAACCGTCGAAGAACCGGCTGCTCCCGAGCCTCCTCCGACCGCTCCGGCGATCGTCGAGATCGAGCCGCAGCCCTTTATTTCCGAACAGTTCAGCACCGAAGAGATCGTTACCTTAGCTCCTGACAAACCCGTGAAAAAGGGCGGAGCCGGCAAGACGTTTTTGGTTGTCGCGGCCATGATCTTGATCGGCGTGGTCACCGGCATTTTGGCTCTCGTTTATTTGCTTTTCATCCGAACCCCGTCGGAATCCACGTTTTAGTGGGCAAATTTATCGCCTCAACCTCGTCTTTAACGTGCTATGAGCTGCGCGAAACTAAAACTCGAAAACGGTGAGACCGTCCTCAGCGAAGGAGTTACGACCATCGGCCGGACCCCGGACAATGTTGTTTCGTTTCCGGAGGATTCGAACGTTTCGCGATATCACGCCGAGATAGAGTTTCGCGGCGGCGACCATTACCTGATCGATCTCAACAGCAGCAACGGAACGAGCGTTAACGGAAACGCGGTCAAAGGTGAAGTTCGGCTCGAGCCGGGCGATAAGATACTGTTCGGAGGATCGAGCGAAGCCGAGTTCCTTTACGGCTCAGCCTCGTCGGCGAATGAGAGTGGATCTGAGCTTTCGAACACGCCCGGAATGTCCGAAGCCAGGTCGGAAATGAGCTCGCTCGGTTCGTCCGCTCAGTCCGAAGCAGAATATGCAGCACAAAATGCGGTTCACAGTGCGATAAATAATGCGGTTAGCGGCACTGGCTCGTCTGTTGCGACGTCAACCGCAGGCTCATCAGCGATAGATGTCGCGGCTGGTTCAGGCCCCAATTCGACCGTTCTGATCGCAGGTGCCGTGTGCGGACTCGCAGTAGTTTGTGCGATCGCGGCGGGTGTTTTTTACGCAACACGCGGCTCGTCCTGTAATGCTTCAGCGTCGATAATCAAGCCTGAACAAGGTGATACTATCATCGCTCCTACAGAGATCGAACTTAAGGTCGAAAATGGCGAATGCGTAATGCGGGCAGTTTTCACTCTCGACGGCGACGTGATCGCGTCGGCGAGCGGGCCTGATTTTTCGGCATCGATCGACCCCAAGGACCACCCGCAGCTCGCAGACGGCCTTGACCACGATCTGCAGGTCATACTAGTAGACGCAAAAGGTGAACAGATCCGCCAACCGTCAGGTGTAATGCTGGCGTTCGAAACACGTGCCGTTACCAAACAGCCGCCGACAAATGTGACGGTTGCTACGGCGAATGCACCTCCCGTCAAGACGACCGCCGCCAGTCAAGTTACGCTGATCCAGATGCAGGACATGGCCCAGCGATTGGTCAAGCAGTTTTCAGGTAACTTCGCTTACAATGTGTCGAACAAGCAGTTTTTACAGGAAGTGCAGAAACGCACCGCTGAATATAGTCAGGAAGGCTATTTTGCCCGTGCAAATACGTATCGCGACGCGATCAATGTGGCATTCGTGCGTGAACAGAATCTCGACGCACCGTTTGGATTTATGCTCGCAATGAGCCGCAGCAAGTTTGTTCCGGCGAAACAGGGCGACGAGGAAGGGCTTTTCCGAATGACGAATACTTTTGTCTCTGACAATAAATACAACGGCCAATGCGGGATCGAAACACTTTCGGATCCGTCGCAAAACTGTGCTGCAAAGGCCGCTGCGATCTACATGAAAGCGGTCGTTTATGGAGTATTTGAGGGCGATTTGGTTTACAGTGCCGCCGCTTTTGGAAAAACGACGCAGGATGCCGGTGCCTGGAAAGCGACACTGCCGCAAAACCGAACCGACATTTGGAATGTGATCAAAACGCCTGCTGAGCGCGAACAGCTATTGCGATTCTTTGCTGCGGGCATCGTGGCTGAAAATCCTCAGAAATTTGGCCTAGCGAAAGATCGGCCGCTGTCGGAACTCTATCGCGTAACAATGTAACTATCGATGATCGAGGTCGTGCTCACATTTCCAACGCCTGAAGGCACCCGCGAGATCGCTATCGACGCGGACCGGACCACATTTGGCCGCGGAAGCGACGTCGATCATCGTATTGACGACCAAGGGCTGTCGCGGTTAAATTCGACTATTTACCGCGATGGTGACCGTGTCTGGATCGTTGACGAGAACTCGACGAACGGCACCTACATTAATGGTCAACTTTGTGTATCTGCCGGCACACCGCTTCGAAGCGGCGACGTAATCAAGATCGGAAACAATACATCGCTTACCGTTCGTTTGGGTGAAAAGCAAGCAGTTGCGACGGCCGTAGCGGTCAGTCATACAGCACCGACGGTCACATCCCTGCCTGAGCAAAAGGCGAGTATCTTGCCATTGGCATTGATCGCCGGCGCCGTGATGGTGATCAGTATCTCAGCTGTCTTTATTGGACTTACTTTTTCGGAGGCAGTACTACGGTCACCGCGAATTACGAGGATCCGGGCGACTATTTTGAGAATGACCACCGACGCGTGCCTTCGGGATCGCCAACTCAAAAACCGGGCAGTTCGACCAACATATCTCCGGCGAATGACAACACAAGCCTTACAGATTCGCCGTCCGGTACGAACACCGGGACCCAACCGACTCTTCCGAACAGCAAGAAATATCAGGAAATGTCTGACAGCGAGAAAAGACAGTATCTCGAGGTCAAGGCGATGCGGATCGCCCAAATAATCGGCAATAACAGCAGTGAGCCGATTCCTGCGGCGGCGATAGAAAAGATCAAGGGATTTGCCGATGGTTATGCCTCACGGTCAAAGGTAAAGCCACTCGGCGGTTGCCGGTTTGGCGACAATCTTCAAGTGACATTTGAGCGGGCAAGTAAGAATGCTCCGTTTGTTGTGCGGGCGTTTAACGAGCGCGGTGTCGACCCGCGGATCGGGCTTTATTTGGCGATGATCGAATCTGAACACTGTGTTTGCCTGCAGAGTCCAACAGGGCCGTTGGGTATGTTCCAGTTCACCTTTTCGACCGCCAAACTTCATTTTGTGCCGAATGATGGTGTGATCAAGGGTTCCTCGCCATCAAGTCCTGACGAACGATGCAAGCCGGAGCCTGCGGCACGGGCAGCGGCATCGTATATGAAAGCTCTTACCGGTCGATACGGCACCGGCCCCGCAAGCGTTCCGCTCGCCATCGGAAGCTATAACAGCGGCGAGGGCGGCCTAAGTTCGAATCTGCAGAAAGCTCTCGACTCGAACACGGGATTACCCAGAGATTTTTGGACGCTTATCGCAAACGGTGATAAGTTATCAAAGCAGTTTCAAGCGGAGAATTTCAAGTATGTTCCGAAATTCTTCGCGGCCGCAATAATCGGTGAAAACCCTCAGGACTTCGGTCTTAACCTGCAGCCGGTCTCAACATATTCCAAGTAGAAATATGGCTGAACTCTTGCTCAAATATAACGACCCGTCCGGAGTGGAACGTGAGATCACCGTCCGATCGACCAAATTCATTGTCGGGAGGCACTCAGAATGCGATTTGAGCATTTCTGATACGCGACTTTCACGCGAACATTTGTTGGTCGAACGGTACGGCGATGTCTTTGTAATTACGGATCGCGGTTCGAGCAACGGCACGATGCTCAACGACGAGAGGGTCGAGGAACCAAAAGCGATAAAGCATGGCGACCGACTCGAACTCGGAGGTTTTGAGCTCGAAATTCTGATCTTGGGCGAAGATCACGACAAACGGAATCCCACAGAAGCGGCAGCGGCAGCCGAAACAACTTCGGCTGCTGCTTCGGTAGCATCTGCTCCTACTTCTGAAACTGCCATTCCGCGGAGTCTATTTATTATTGCCCCTCTATTAGGTGTTTTCCTGTTGGTGGCCCTTGGCATCATTGTTTACATCACAAGCAAAAATAACAATAGCAAGATCGACAACAGCAATTTTGAATACTCGATCGACCCTGAGGAATCCCCAAAGCCTCGAAAAACAGCGGAACCGGGAGGAAGTCCGTCGAATCCCGGCGGAGCGGATACTCCATTGAATGGAACGACCCAATCAGACCCCGGAAATGTCGCGATAGCGGTTCCGACGCCGGCCAATCTGAACGACACGGGCAAAACGGAGGCAAATGCGGCGGCGTTTCTCCGGAAGGCTGCTGCTAACGACCCCAAGGCCTTCGTTACCGGAACTCAGGCTCAATTAATAAGCACAAAGATCAAAACGATCGCTGCATCGCCATCGCTTGCGGAAAATCTATCCTCCGCACGTAAGAACGCATCGGCGATCAAGTCTCTGGCATCCGCAAAGAATCTGAAGCCGCAGTTTCTCGCGGTGGCTGCGATCGCCAAATTAGGAAACTCGCGAGGGGACGTGCTTTCCACCGCTCAATCAATGGTAGATGAACTTGATCAGCTCGCGATTCAGGTAGGCAACGAACTTGGCGAAGATTGCCTGTTAATGATGGCAGCCTATGACCGCGGCGACCCAATGAAAATGCGCAACATGCTGCAGGATCTCGCTACCAAATCCAGTGAAAGCTCGCGAACCATTCGCACAATTTGGTTTCTACAAAAGAATGGAAAGATCACACAGGCCGAGTTCGATCTTGCACTTCGTTTTTTGGCAATCGGAACAATTGCGCAAAATCCACGTGATTTCGGCGTCAATACCGATGGACTGGGATTATAAAGCTTATGGAAAAGGGCGAGTGGATAACCGGAAATATTATGCTTCGGATCAACGGAGAACCGGTCGAGATGGAAATGACCGTTCCGGCATTTCCTATAAAGCCGCATCGGATGCTTCCAGTCTTTCAGCAGATGTCGAGCGCAATGGTCGGCGAGTGCATTAAAGCTGACGAAGCAAAAGGAAGAACCGTTTCGTGCAAAGCCGGCTGCGGTGCGTGTTGTCGTCAGGCAGTGCCTATCTCTGAGATCGAGGCATATCAATTAGCCGAACTCGTTGAGGCAATGCCTGAACCGCGACGAAGCGAAGTAAGGCGGCGGTTTGCTCACGCCCTTGCCCATTTTACGGAGATGAAATGGTTCGATGAGCTCGTTGATATAAAGAACCTCGCAAATGCAGGCGACCCCGATTTTACGCCAGACAGGTTTAACGAGGTGATCACGAACTACATGAAACAGGACATTCCGTGTCCGTTTCTCGACGACGAATCGTGTTCTATACATCCGGATCGTCCGCTCGTTTGCCGTGAATACCTGGTCACCTCGCCTCCGGAAAATTGCTTAGCACCGACCGACGACAACATTGAAAAGGTACCCATTTTCATGCAGCCGTCAAAGGCGTTGTTACGGGTCGGAAAGACGTCGAATTCTGAAAGAATGTCGTCTCTAATGATGATCGAAGCTCTGGACTTTGTTGCTCGTTTTCCCGAAAATTTTCCTGAAAAGACAGGCCCCGAATGGGCCGGTGATTTCTTCCGTGAACTTTCGAAAAAAGACGCATCGATGGAATCTGTTCCGCCAACTCCACCAAAGATCCGCAGAAGCGGAAAGAAGAGACGGAAATAGTTTGAATTGATCGGTTTAATGCAGGCTCAGGTATTTACTAATTTACACAGTCGGTTTACTATTTACGTCTATTCGACGATATGAGCAAATACCGAAAAATTGTCTGGAACGAAGGGATGCTGCTCACGCCGCATCATTTTCAACAGTGGGACAATTACCACGAGGAACTGCTCCATTCGCGCGTTCGCACCCTGCGGCCGTTCGATTACGGAGTCGTCGATTTGCAGATCAATAACGAGGCGATCACGAACGCCAATTTTCAGATCACAAATTGCCGTGCCATAATGCCGGACGGCCTGGTCGTGAACGTTCCTGATACAGAAGCTGTTCCGGATATGCGGCCGGTCGGCGACCACTTTAGTGCTGAATCCGAAAGGCTTGGAGTTCATCTCGCAGTCCCTGCGATGAAAGCCGGCGAGGCGAATTATCAGGCAAATGGTGCAAAGGCGAGCTCGAATCTTCGCTATTTGCAGGAAGGTGCTCTCGTCCGCGACGAGACAAGCGGCACAAATGAGCAGCCGCTTGCATACGCCAAGAGCAACCTGCGAATAATATTCGACGATGAATTGCGCGATGGTTTCACTTCGATCAAGATCGCTGAATTAACACGCACACCTACTGGACAGCTCAAGATCGCCGAAGATTATATTCCGCCGATGCTCAAATCGGGCGGATCACCTTGGCTTGCGAATATGCTGCAGCAATTGGTTGAGATCTTGATCACGAAGAGTGGAAGTCTCGGTGAGCAACGTCGGCAACGGAAATCTGGATTGGCAGATTTTACGACGTCTGACGCCGGAGTTTTCTGGCTGCTCCACACGATCAATTCATCGATCCCCGCGATTACACATTTTTTCCATTCGCCGCTCTTACATCCGGAGAATCTCTATCTCGAAATGGCCACTCTCGCCGGCAAGCTGATGACGTTTTCGACCGAGTTTCATCCCAAGGACTTGGTCAAGTACGATCATGACGATCTATATCTTACATTCAGCAGCTTGTTCGCTCAGCTTCGCGAACTTCTCGAAACTGTTATTCCGAGCCGCTGTGTGCCGATTCCGCTTGAAAAGACACGTGATACGCTCTATGTCGGTCGGGTCGAGGACGAACGAGTGCTCAAAGATGCCGCATTCTATCTTGCCGTAAGATCGCAAATGCCCGAGGCAAAACTTATCGAAGGAGTTCCGCGAATTGTCAAGATCTCGTCACGTGACGTTATCGATTCGGTCATCGGTTCAGCATTGCCGGGCGTGGTATTAACCCACGCTAATCCGCCGCCTGCCCCTATTCCGGCTCGCATCGGCTTTAAGTACTTCCATCTCGACGGCGTCGGTCCGTATTGGGATGGCATCAAGGGATCAAAGGTCTTGGCCGTGTATGTTCCGGACGAGATCACTGATGTAAAACTCGAAATGTATGCGGTCAAACCATAGTTAGCTGCCGAGAGACTGATACCGTAACCTCACTTTCATATGAGCGAAACGACAGCCAAAAACGACCTTGTCGCATTTGCCGGGCCAATATTTGATTTGGTCCTCAGGCTAAAGGCTGCGATCGTCGCACCGTCGAATGAGCTCAGGCCTAAGATCGCTTCAATGCTTGAGGATTTTGAAAAGCGGGCCGAGCGTTACCGCTTCAACCATAAGATCGTCTCGGTCTCGAAATTTGCGCTCGCATCATTTGTCGATGAGGCGGTTTTGACAAACAACTTTCCATTGCGGGACGAGTGGGAACGCAATCCGCTCCAACTTGAGTATTTTGGTGAGGCTCTCGCCGGCAACAAGTTTTTCGATAAGCTCGAATCAATGCTGCAGCAGATCGAAGTAACACAGGATGCGGTAGAGATCTATTATTTCTGTATGCTGTTAGGTTTTAAGGGAAGATACGGTGTCTACGAACAGGAAAAGCTGCTCGCGATCATGCAGACCACTGCGAATGCTTTGGTCAAGGCAGGAAAGATAAAGCAGGTCGAGCTTTCGCCGCATTGGCTTGCGAATGACCAACCCGAACCTCCAAAGAAGCGCGGAATGCCGACGTGGGCGAAGGTCGGTGCGTTGGCTGGCCTGGGATTGGCGATCATTGCGTATTTGGTGATGTTTTTAATGTCGGCAAACTATCTGCAAAACGCCATCGACCGACTGCAGATCTAACGGGCAATTTTTTTATGAGCAGCTGGCACACAAGCCAATTAACATATGCCTTCGGTATCGGCGGCATGATGTCGTTTTACGGCATTATGGGGCTTGTTGCCTATATGCTGCCATCAAACATGATCAGCACCAACGGGCGGATCATTTTTATTGCTCTTGTACTGCTCACGCTTCCATTCGCTTTGCTGTTTACCTACCTGGTCGCGCGCAGACGGAAGAGACGGGAAGCTGCTGAAGAGGCTGCGGCTGCAAACACTTCGGCACAATCTGACAAAGCGAACCCGGAGGTTGATACTCCGGCAAAGCTCAAGGCCCCGAGCGGCACCTATGGCGACCTTGAACGCGGGATCCAGGAAACGGTTGATTTTCTCAAGTCCTCGAATCTCGGTTCGGGCAGCAAGGACGCCATCTATTCTTTGCCATGGTATATCGTTGCCGGAACACCGAAATCAGGTAAGAGTTCGCTCGTTATCGGTTCGAATCTCAATTTTCAGACACTCGCCAGTCAGCGCGAATCCGAGCAGAAGATCGTCCGCCCAACCTCGAATGTTGACTGGAGAGTGACAAGCGAAGCGGTCTTCATTGACACCGCAGGACGCTACCAAACAGAAGGTTTGGACGCCGACGAATGGAACGCACTACTCGAATTGATCCGTAAACACCGTCCCAATCGCCCGATCGACGGTTTCATCCTCGCGATCGACGGTGACAAAACGATCAAGTCCGACGAACGTCAGACCGAAGAAGCGGCGAAGGTCCTTCGAAGCCGTTTGGATGAGGCTGTGCAACGATTGAAAGTGCGATTTCCTGTCTATTTGGTGTTTACACACAGCGACGGGATCGAGGGTTTTCAGGATTCGTTCTCGGTATCAAAGAACGAGGGCAGAGACCTTGTTTGGGGAGCTACGATTCCACTTGAAAAAAGCGAGAACGCACAGGCCCAGTTTGATCCGGAATTCGAAGTTCTCCGGGATGCCGTGATGAAGCGACGCATCGTGCGGCTTTCAGCTCCTTTTTCTCCGGTCAGGCAGCTCAGGATCTTTAATTTTCCATTGCATTTCGGTTCGGCGAGGAGAAAGGTCGGTGCATTTATTTCGACGCTTTTTCGCCCCAATCCATTTAGCGAAAGCCCGTTTCTTCGTGGCTTTTACTTCACTGCCACTGCTCCGGTCAAGGTTGCGTCAAACATACCGGTTACGGTAGGCCCGACATTTTTTTCACAAAGGCTTTTCCGCGATGTGATTTTGCGTGACCGTGATCTTGTCGCAACCTTCCAGGCTCAGAGGCAAAAAGCTCCAATCTTCGGCTGGGCGATGACACTGATCGGCGGGGGCTTCGTCGCACTGCTTTTGGCTCTCTCTGGTGTGTCTCTCTACAACAACAAGCAAATGCTCGATCAGGCCCGCGATCGAGGTGATAAACTACTGACGATCACCAAAACCGAGGCCTACAAAGACCCTGCGAAAGCTGATGAACGATCGATCCGTGGAGAGATCAACGCCACCGAAGAGCTTCGCGAACTGCTGGTAAAACTCGATGATTACGAGCGAAATGGAGCACCTTGGTATATGCGAATGGGCTTGTATTCGGGAAACCGTGTTTACAAACAGCATCTGCTCAAGATCTACATGTCGGTGATCGAAAACCGCTATAAAACGGCGACGGTCAAAAAGATAGAAGGTGACCTGCGTAAATTTGCCGATTCAAATCCGGTCGTAAATTCTGGAAAGCTGACCGACGCGGAAGAGACTGTTCTCGGTAAGAACTATGACTTGCTTAAGGCCTACCTAATGCTCACGGGCCCGTTCAAGGACAAAGCGGATCCGACACACATCTCGACCGTTCTCAAGGATCATTGGACGACCGAATCAAAAATACCCCCTGATCTCAAGCTCGTTGCCGGCCAGCAACTCGATTTCTGGGCAAAACAGGTCGATCGTGATGACGATGATTATCGATTCCCTCGGATAATGCAGGACGGTAAATTGGTGGATGATGCCCGCAAGAAACTTCAAGCATTTCCTGCTGTCTTTCGTTATTACAAGCGAAAGGTCACCGAGATAAGCAAGATCGTTGACGACAAGGTCGGGCTGGCGACTGTTGATGCGATCCTTTCGAGGAATGGGGCAGACGTCAGCCTGATCGACGGCAACTATTCCGTGCCAAGCGCGTACACTAAGCCGGGCTTTCAGTTGATGAAAAAGGCGATCGCTGAGGCGAACGAAAAACTCAGCGAGGACGATTGGGTGATGGGTGAAGTCGGCAAGAAAGATGTCGCTCAAACAACCGATGCATCCAAGCTCGAAGAACGTTATTATCGCGACTATGCTGATCACTGGCGAGCATTTGTTAAGGCTGTCAATGTCAAGCCCTACAAGAATAAAGAAACTGCATTTACTGCATTACAGGCCTTTTCATCGGCAAATTCGCCGATAAAGATCCTTCTTATCGAGATCGGTAAGAATACCAATCTGTCGGCAAAGCCTGAGGTTCAGGGCTGGTGGGAATGGTTCAAAAGTTGGATATTTACTGAGGAAAATAGCGACACCGGCGGAAGCACTGCACCTGAGAAGGAGTTCCGGCCATTGTTTACCTTCATCGGGAAGAAAGAAGATAAGGAAAATGCTCCAGTTGAGAAATATCGGAACGAGATCGGCAAAATATCAAATGCTATTAATGGTATTTCGGCTGATGCCTTGAAGCAAATTGCTCAGGAACTGGCAAACGATACCGACAAACTTGGATTGCGAAAAGCAGAAACGGCGATCTCGAATCTAATTCAGGGCTTTAATGAAACGCCGTCGTCGCAGGAAGTCGCGATATTGATCCAGCAGCCCCTTGGCAATCTCAAAACGCTGCTAGGCGCCGATGCTCGTACTCAGATCGGAAAGGAATGGACGGAAGTGATCTTACCGGCTGCTAAAGAGATCGAGAAAGGCTATCCGTTCGAAGACGGCACCGCCGAGGCCGATCTAACTAAATTGACCGCATTCCTTAATCCGGTTGACGGTAAATTGTCCAAGTTTTATGACGAACGGTTGAAGAAGTATTTTGAAGAATCGAATGGTGCCCTGAAGTTGAAAGATACCGCCGAAGTTAAGTTCAGCGAAGAGTTTATTGCCTATTTGAATAATGCATTTGCTCTGCGAAAAGCTCTGTTTGGAACCGGTGCGACACCGAAGTTCGAGTATGAATTTGCATTCAAGCCCGGCAAGGATGCCATCATTGAAATCGTCATTGATGGTCAAAAAATAACTTCCGAGGGAACTGCGTCGATCAAGGGAACGTTCCCGGCTCCGGCGTCAGCGGAGACGGGTGTGATAATGAGCATTGCCGGATCGGCACCGGCGACTACCTCCGCACCGCCGCCTGTAAGTACTTCGACCCCCTCATCGGGCACCAAACCGACCGTATCCGACACAAGCGGGGCGTCGCTAAAGTTCCCGGGTAATTGGGGTCTGTTCCGCTTTGTTGATGCCGGCAAGGCAGCGAAACAGGCTGGCGGTGAATATTCATTAGGCTACTCTGTCGGTGGCAAGGCCATCTCGGCGACCATCAAGCCCAGCGGTGGCGATCTTTTAGACAAGAATGTTTTCCGGCAGGTCAAAGCACCTCAGACATTTTTGAAATAGGCATAAGGATATGGAAAAAGCAAAACAACTACTCGACGCCGGCGACCTCGCCGGTGCTGTTGACGCGGCCCTTGACCTCGTTCGGGCGAATCCAACGAACATTCAGGCCCGTATTTTTCTTTTCGAATTGTCGCTTTTCTCCGGCGATTGGGAAAGGGCCGAAAAGCAGTTGGATGTGATCGGCCATCAGGATGCGAACGCGTTGATCGGTTCGATGATCTTCCGTCAGTGCCTTCGTGCTGAAAAGGATCGTATGAAGTTTTTCGCCGATGGACTTAAGCCCGGGATACTTGCACCTCCGCCTTCGTACATTGAAGATCTGCTCGCCGCTAATAACCGCATTCGTGAAGGCAATTCAGGCGAGGCCCGAGTAATTCTTGATACGGTCGAGGAAGAGCGGCCGGCGTTCTCATGCAAAGTCAACGGCAACGACATCGAAGATTTTCGCGATTACAACGATGCGACGATGTGCCTGTTTGAAGTGATATTCAAAGACTCCTACACGTGGCTTCCGTTCGAGAACATCAACAAGATCGAGTTCTTGCCTCCGAAATCGCTCCGCGACCTCTACTGGTTGCAGGCACAAGTCGATATGACCAATGGGACGAGCGGAGAGATGTTCTTCCCCGCACTGTATTGCGGCTCATGGAAGCACGACAATGACGTGGTGCGTTTGGGCAGAATGACTAATTGGCGTGACATCGGCAATGACCTGTTTACGGGTGAAGGCACAAAGCTATTTTGGATGGACGGGAAAGACCGTTCAATACTCGATATACAGACAATAGAATTCCAATATGATTGATCGCGAAAAGTATTATTTTTAATGCTTTTTGCGCAAAATTCAGTTATGATACTCGCGAATTCGGCAATTAATTAAGAATTACCCGTCTTTGTCTTTACAGCAAGGAGCCTTTTTTGATGAGCGACGAACTTCAAATTCCGTCCGTGATTGATCTTGACGCACTGCTTCAGCCCGTTTCGGATGAAAATCCGTCGGGCGAGAGCCTGCGTTATTCCGGCCTTTACGACGAGATAGCCGAGGCTCGCCGTGCGGATGTCGATGTCAATCAAGGAGAATGGCAGACCGAACTGAAGGTCGCCGATCATCGAAAGGTTGTCGATATTGCAACACCGGCGTTGATCGATCAAACCAAGGACCTCCAAATTGCCGTATGGCTTTCCGAAGCACTTATCAAATTGAATGGTTTCGCCGGTCTCCGCGACAGCTTAAAACTCGTCGCGGGCCTGCAAGATAACTTCTGGGAAACCTTGCATCCGGAGATCGACGAGGGTGATATGGAAGGCCGTGCGAACGCGATCGCATGGCTCGACGCTCAGGGAGCGACGGCTGTACGCACTTGCCCGATCACAGCCGGAGCCGGCTACGGGTATTCTGATTGGCAGGACGCAAAGCGTTTTGATTTTCCTGACAATCTCGAAATGCTCGATTCAGAGACACAAGCAAAATACAGCGACCTAAAACAGCAGGCCGAAACCGAGAATCGCGTCACTTCGGACAAATGGAAAGCAGCTTTAAATCAAACCCGGCGTACTTTTTGTGAACAGACGAATTTCACTATAGATGAATGCTGGTCCGCATTTGCCGAGTTGAACCGGGTCATTGAGGAAAGGTATGACCGCAATCAAATGCCTGGTCTGTCGAATCTGCACAAGGCACTCGATGATGTTCATGCGCAAGCAAAGAAACTTCTCGAACGAAAGCGAGCCGAAGAGCCGGACGAGAATGATTCGTACGTACCCGAATCCTCAGGTGATTCTGTAAATGGCGAGGGCGAGGTGGTCAGCAGCGTCAGCGGCGGCGGCGGGCCGGTTCGAAGCCGTCCTGAGGCTCTTAAACGCTTAGGTGAGATCGCCGCATTTTTCCAGCGGACGGAACCCCACAGTCCTGTGGCATATCTCGTCCAGCGAGCGGTCAAATGGGGAAATATGCCTCTCGAGACATGGCTGCAAGACGTTATCAAAGACGAAAACGTCCTGTTTCAGTTGCGCGAAACTCTTGGGCTCGGCGGCATCGCACCGATCAGTTCGGATGATGGTTGGGGCACAAGTTCTGAAAGTGCGGTCGAAGAAGAGTCGACAAGTTCAAACAGTGATGAGTGGTAGAGCCTTGTCGTCAAAGTTGCTACCCACGTGGGCGGCGATAGATCGGGCTGGATTTGCAATGATCTTTTATTTTTATATTAAAACGGTTTAAGCCTAAGGAGACAAAAAGAATGCCAAAAAAAGAAAGTTTACAGCATAAGATCGACCGGGTCCGCCCGCCTCGAGTCCAGATCACATACGATGTCGAGGTCGGCGGTGCGATCGAACTCAAGGAACTGCCGTTTGTGATAGGCGTGATGGGGGACTTTGTCGGAAAACCGGAAGAAGCTCTTCCTGCACTTAAGAACCGCAAGTTCGTCGAGATCGATCCCGATAATTTTAATCAGGTGCTTGCAGGCATGGCCCCTCGGCTCGCGTATACGGTCGATAACAAGTTGGCTGACGATGGAAGCAAATTGGGCATAGAACTCAAGTTCACGGATATCGAGGATTTTGAGCCGGACCAGATTGTTCAGCAAGTCGAGCCACTTCGCAAATTGGTCGAAGCCCGGCAGAAACTTGCCGACCTTCGCTCGAAGATGGACGGTAACGACAAGCTTGAATCGATGCTCGAGGATATTATCTCGAATGTCGATAAGCAGAAGGAACTAAGCAGCGAACTAGGTATCGACGCGAAGGAGGATTAATTTAAGATGGCAAAGACAAAAGAACAGGATGCTTCGGTACAGACCGTCGAGACTGAGGTGGGCGGAGGCCTACTTGACCAGATCTTGACCGACGGACGGATGGCTCGCGACGATTATCAAAAAGAGCGCGCGAAAGATATGATCGGCGAATTTGTTTCGCAGGTAATGAGCGGTGAACTGACGATGTCAAAGAACATGGACGTCGCCATAAATTCCCGTATTGCCGAGATCGACAGACTCGTTTCGGCACAAATGAATGAGATCATGCATCACGAGGACTTCCAGAAACTCGAGGGCTCATGGCGCGGACTTCATCATTTGATCAAGAACAGCTTGACCGGCCCGATGCTAAAAATCAAGGTAATGAGCGTAACGAAAAAGGACATGCTTAAGGACTTTGAACGAGCTCTTGAATTTGACCAGTCAGCAATGTTCAAGAAAGTATACGAAGAAGAATATGGAACATTCGGCGGAGCTCCGTTTGGTGCCTTGATCGGCGATTTTGAGTTTGGGAATCATCCGCAGGACATGGCCTTGCTTGAGAGTATTTCACAGGTTGCTGCCGCCGCTCACGCTCCATTCTTGAGTGCTGCTTCGGCAGGCATGTTCGGATGGGATTCATTTTCGGAAATGTCAGAGGTCCGCGATGTCGCCAAGATCTTCGACCGTACAGAATATATGAAGTGGCGCAGCTTCCGCGAATCGGAAGATGCCCGCTATGTGGGCCTCACGATGCCTCATGTACTGATGCGTGAACCCTATGGTGCGGC
The DNA here is from genome assembly GCA_016713675.1 of Acidobacteriota bacterium. NCBI lineage: Bacteria > Pseudomonadati > Acidobacteriota > Acidobacteriota bacterium. The sequence continues at coordinate 1,684,924 of JADJOS010000001.1, read as the reverse complement.
GACCAAACCGACGGAAACGTTTCGTTTTGAAGAAGACGTGGATGGCAAAGACCATAAGAAATATCTGTGGGGCAACGCCGCATACGCAATGGGAACGCGTCTGACTGAGGCGTTTTCTATGTATGGCTGGTGTGTGGCAATTCGCGGTGTTGAAGGGGGTGGCCTGGTCCAAGGTCTGCCGACACATACGTTTGAAACGGACGAAGGCGAAGTGGCGATGAAGTGTCCGACCGAGGTCGCGATCACCGACCGTCGAGAGAAGGAATTTGCCGATAACGGTTTTATCCCTCTCGTCCACTGCAAAGGAACGGATTACGCAGCGTTCTTTGGCACCCAATCTGCGAATAAGGCAAAGAAATATGATTCGGACGCTGCAAATGCGAATGCTCGTCTTTCAACACAACTGCAGTACATTTTTGCGGTTTCAAGATTCGCTCACTATCTCAAGTCAATGATGCGGGACAAGATCGGTTCTTTCATGTCTCGTAAGGATTGCGAAATGTTCCTCAATCAGTGGATCAACAATTATGTAACAGACGACGACACAGCAAGCCCGACGACGAAAGCACAGTACCCTCTGCGTGAAGCTCGGGTCGATGTTTCTGAGATCCCGGGCAAGCCCGGATGCTATCGAGCTGTCGCATTCATGCGGCCGCATTTCCAATTGGACGAGCTTTCTGTTTCACTTCGGCTCGTCGCCGATCTGCCGGCGCCGGCGAACGGATAGGTCAAATGATCTTTTTGCGGATATTTTTTGGAATATCCGCAAAAAGTATTTTGCCGTTCGTCTTTCATTTGTAGCTGATGAAATAAATTCGTTAGCCAGTTTATAGATTGATATTAAGGAGCAAAAAAATGGCAGCAGTTGATTATTTCTTAAAGATAGACGGAATTGATGGCGAGAGCATGGACCACAAACATAAGGGCGAGATCCAGATCGAATCCTGGTCCTTTGGCGAAACCCAAGCGGGATCGCATTCAAGCGGCGGCGGCGGCGGCGCCGGTAAAGTTCAAATGCAGGATTTTCATTTTGTCATGAAAGTCAGCAAAGCATCACCGAAATTATTCCTGGCGTGTGCAACAGGTCAGCATATCAAGAAGGCTGTGTTGGTTTGCCGCAAAGCCGGCAAGGATCAGCAGGAATTCCTGAAAACTACGTTCACCGATATTTTGGTGTCGTCTTTCCAAACCGGTGGTTCGGGCCACAGTGATGTCCTCCCGATGGAACAACTCTCGCTCAACTTCGCGAAGATCGAGATCGAGTACAAAGAACAGAAGCCGGATGGAACCCTCGGTGGTGCGATCAAGGCCGGTTATGACCTGAAACTCAACAAAGCGGTCTAGTCGATTAGCTTTCAAATTGATTTGCAGGACGTTGTTGCGACGGAAGTACTCGGAACCGCTACGATGTCCTGCAAAATTCTTTTAATTTCCGCAGTTATCGATAGAATAATATGGCCCGCAAAGACCTCGAGATTCGAGTCACACCATCCGTCCTCGACCGACTCATTGATTTAGATCCAAATGTCTCGACGGAGGCTCCGAAGTCTCGCTCGACAAGTCTTCATGAACTCAAGTCGGCAGTTCGCCGAGATTTGGAATGGCTGCTGAATACAAGGTGTCATGGCAACCTAGATGACATCGACAATATCGAGGTTCGTCGTTCCGTTGCCTTCTATGGATTGCCGGATATCATGGGAATGAGCCCTAAGAGCCCGGCGGAGCAAAAGCGGCTCACAAAAGCTCTTGAACTCGCTATTAAGTATTTTGAACCAAGATTTCTATCACCAAAAGTTACGCTCGAACCGGTCGAAAATGCTGACCGGCAGTTGAGATTCAGAATCGAGGCAAGTTTGGACGTGGAACCGACACCGGAACCAATAGTATTTGATACCGTACTCCAAACCGGAAGCGGAGAGTTCGCAATATTCGAAAAGTAGGCTAAGACTATTTTGACCGCTGCCTCCACCGGCTGACATAGTGTTTCAATTTTATTACTTTTCTAGGCTATAATACCCACGAAAATGCGAGACGAACTATTAGGATATTACGAGCGGGAACTCGTTTATCTGCGCCGGATGGGAGCGGAATTCGCCCGGCGCTATCCAAAGATCGCTGCCCGTCTCGAACTCGATGAAGAAAAGATCGAAGACCCTCATGTTGAGCGGATGATCGAGGCTTTTGCCTACCTAACGGGTCGAATCGGCCTGAAGCTTGACGACGAATTACCTGAGATCACTGAGGCATTTTTTAACGTCCTTTACCCTCATTACCTTGCACCTATCCCGTCGATGGCGATCGCACAGTTCACATATGGTTCGCCTAATGACAAATTGACGGCCGTGCAGACGATGGAGAGAGGGTCACGATTGAATTCAAGACCGATCGAAGGCAGCCCGTGCCGATTTAGAACAGCCTATGATGTCGATCTATTGCCGATCGAGATCGATTCCGCTGCTCTCGAATCGGCCGCACCGAAAGACGGCAGAGGCAAATTTGCGGATAGTACGATCCGCATCGCGATGCACTGTTTCGGCAATGCCAATTTGCACGAAATGAAACACGGCGGAACCGGACAACCGCCGGAATCGATCAGGTTTTATCTTGACGGTGACCCGCAGCTTGTATTTCCTTTGTACGAGATCATTTTCAATCACGCGACCTCAGTCGAATTTCGTGCCAAAGAGCCCCCAATTGGAGATAGGACGCTCAAGACTTTTACAAATGTATCACTCAAACTGCCCGATCCCGTCGTGTTTCCCGCCACAGATGTAATTAAGGCTGTAGGTTTTGACGAAGATCAATCGTTGCTTCCTTTCACGAAGCGATCGTTCATGGGCTATCGCCTCTTGAGCGAGTACTTCGCCTTTCCATATAAATTCTTGTTCTTTGATCTGCATGGTTTAGATCAGGCGATCGCCCGACAATTTGGTAGTCATTTTGACATTTTGATTCATTTGAAAGATATCACGCCACCCGTGGCCCCTATCTCAAATGAATCTTTCCGTTTAGGATGTACGCCGATCGTAAATTTGTTTTCAAAGCTGGCAGATCCAATATATTTATCGCAAAAGAGATATGAATACCAGGTGATCCCCGATGTGCATCGCCAAGGATCTACGGAGATCTACTCCGTTGACGAAGTGATCACAAGCGATCCGCAATCCAATATTACTCGGGATTTCTCGCCATTCTATTCTATGAGACACGCGTATGGCGAGCAGATGGAGAAATCATTTTGGTATGCCGTTCGCCGACCCTCTCAGCGACCCGACGACGAAGGGACTGAAATTTTTATGTCGCTGGTCGATATGAACTTTGACCCGCTCATTCCCGCTGTCGAGGTTCTCAACGTAAAAACAACTTGTACGAATCGTGATTTACCGGCGAAGCTTCCGTTTGGAGGAAAGGAAGGTGATTTTGAGGTTGAAGGGACTGCTCTGCTTTCACGGGTTAGGTGCTTAACGAAACCGACGGAGACGATCCGTCCGCCACAGCGACGGTCAGCACATTGGAGGTTGATCTCGCATCTTAACCTGAACTATCTATCAATTGTCAACAATGACAATGGAACTGCCGAGGCTTTGCAGGAGATCCTCCACCTTTACAATTTTGACGATTCCAATGTGTCGCGAAAGCAAATTCTGGGAATCACCGGAATCGAAACTCGCAAGGTCGTTCGTCAGATTGGTCGGCACATTGGGGCCGGTTTTGTTCGTGGTCTTGAAACCACGATAACTATGGATGAAGAACAATACGTTGGCAGCGGCATGTTTTTGTTCGCATCTGTGATCGAGCGGTTTTTGGGACTCTACGCATCGATAAACTCCTTTAATCAAATGGTTTTGATGACCGAACAGCGTGAAGAGATCATCAAGCGATTTCCGCCGCGGGCCGGCGAGCAAGATCTATTATAACCGAATAAAAATGGCACAAAAGTCATTAAATAAACAGCTTTTTGAAGAGCCGTATTCGTTTGAGTTCTTTCAAGCGGTACGGATACTGGAAAAGCTAAAGCCGAATCGTCATACAGTTGGCGGAACGGCATTACCGGGCGAAGAGGTGGTTCGGTTCAGATCGCGGATCGGCCTTGATTTTCCGTCAAGTGAGATCCACGAGATCAATGAGATCGAAGGCCGTGACGGTACCGCGGACCGGACCGAAATGCTTGTGAATTTCATGGGACTTGTGGGTGTTAGCGGGGTGTTGCCAACCCATTACACGGAACTAGTTCTTGACCGCATACGTCACCGCGATACCGCGATGTGGTCATTTCTCGACATCTTCACGCATCGGGCCGTTTCGTTGTTTTATCGTTCATGGCTGAAATATCGTTTTCCGGCGGCATACGAGCAAGGAAGCGACGATTTCACATCATATCTTTTCGACTTTGCCGGTCTTGGCACAAAAGGCCTGTGCGGAAATCTAGATCTCGAAGATGAGGCGTTGCTTCCCTACGCCGGGCTGATTTCTCAAAGACCTCACAACGTCAATGCTCTCGAAAATATCATAAGTGATCATTTTCAAACGAAGGCAAAGGTTGTGCAATTTTTCGGACAATGGCTGCATTTGGGCCCGGAAGATATAAGCAAGTTGGGCAAGGACAATAGCTGTTTGGGGGGAAATGCGATCATCGGCACACGAGTTTGGGATCAGCAATCAAAAATCCGTATCAGTCTTGGGCCACTTGACTTCAAACGGTTTCAAGCTTTCCTACCGAACGGTACGGCAAACGCTTCGCTTCGTTCGATAGTAAAATTCTACGTTGGGCTCGAGTTCGATTTCGATCTTCAACTCATACTTGCAGCAAAGGCGGTGCCGGCTACGATACTTACTACGCGGGCGGTACGAAAGCCGGCATTAGGGTGGACCACATATCTGAAAACAAAACCCTTCACAAATGACGATGGCCAGGTGGTACTGCAATAGCAGGTCTCGGCTTATAGTTATTTTGTTGGGAAACTTGGGGGAAAATTGTTATGAACGTAAATCTTAAATCCTTGGTCGGCAGATTAAATGATACTTGCAGAAATGCTCTGGAGGGAGCTGCCGGATTATGCCTTTCCAGAACTAATTATGATGTCGAGATAGAGCATATTCTAGCGAAGCTGCTTGAGCAAGACGACACTGACCTTCATAAGATCTGCAATCATTACGAGGTCAACATTGACCGATTGAACAAGGATGTTGGTGATGCTCTCGATCGTCTGAAGAAAGGAAACACCCGAACTCCCGGCTTGAGTGACCGGCTTCCGCGTTGGATACAGGATGCGTGGCTGCTTGCGTCGGTCGATTTCGGCGCAGCCCGTGTCCGAAGCGGCCATCTCATTTTGGCCTTGGTACTGAATGACAGCCTCGCACGAATCGCGCGTGAGATCTCGCGTGAATTTAATCATATTTCAGCCGAATCCATGCAAACAAAGCTCGCCGACATCACCGTAGATTCGGCCGAGGAGCGTGATGCTGTTGCATTGGGTGAAACGGCCACAACATCTGACGGGGCTCCAGTCGCAAGCGGAGTTCCTGGAAAAACGAAAGCTCTTGACCAATATACAGAAGACCTTACGGCCAAGGCTGCCGCTGGTAAGATCGACCCGATACTCGGTCGCGACGGCGAGATCCGGCAGATAATCGACATATTGACTCGCCGCCGCCAGAATAATCCTATTCTGACGGGCGAAGCCGGAGTCGGAAAGACTGCGGTTGTCGAAGGGTTTGCGGCCCGCGTTGCTGCCGGCGACGTCCCCGATCCTTTGAAAAATGTTTCGGTCCGTTCACTTGACCTTGGACTTCTTCAGGCCGGTGCCGGTGTTAAAGGAGAATTCGAACAGCGTTTGAAATCGGTGATAGACGAGGTCAAATCATCGCCGCAACCTATCATTATGTTCATTGACGAGGCTCATACGATGATCGGTGCCGGAGGGCAAGCGGGACAAAATGACGCTGCCAACCTTCTTAAACCTGCTCTCGCTCGTGGCGAACTGCGGACCATCGCTGCGACGACGTGGGCCGAATACAAAAAGTATTTCGAAAAGGATGCGGCTCTCGCACGTCGTTTTCAGGTAGTTAAGGTCGAAGAGCCGGATGAAGAAAAGGCAATTGCCATGATGCGCGGCCTGCTCGGCAAAATGGAGGAGCATCATAACGTCCGCGTCCTCGACGAAGCGATCGTCGAATGTGTAAAACTTTCGGCTCGGTACATCACTGGCAGGCAACTGCCCGATAAGAGCGTTTCGGTACTCGATACAGCATGTGCAAAAGTAGCGATAGGTCAGGGAGCGACTCCGGCATCGGTCGAAGACGCGACAAGGCGGATCCAGAACTTGAGTTCCGAGATCGATGCTCTCGAACGAGAACAGGTTACCGGAGCTGGTCACGATGCCAGGCTCGCCGAATTGATCGGTAAACGGAGTTCGACCGAGGCCGAACTCGCTCAACTGAAGGAACAATGGGCAAAAGAGAAGGACCTGACCGAACGCATTCGCAATATTCGACTGAAGTTGGAAATGTCGAGGCTCGAAAGTGCCGCTACTTTGCAGGACGGCGGGAATGGCGGACCGCCTTCACCGGTTGAGCAAAATGCAACAGAGGCCTCTGCAGAATTAGCTGAATCTGCGACGGAACAGACCGTTGCGGCGCCTGCGGAACCGATCGATACTGAATCTCTGAAAGCCGAACTCAAAAAAGCTAATGAGGAACTAATGCAAATTCAGGGCGACGATCCGCTCATGCAGCCGGTGGTAAATGGCCAGACGGTTGCCGAGGTTATATCCGGCTGGACCGGGATTCCGATTGGCAAAATGGTTGCCGATGAGATCAATGCAGTTCTTAATCTCGCAGGAACACTTCGCGAGCGTGTCCTTGGACAGGATCACGCTCTAGATGCAATATCTCAGCGGATCCGTACTGCCCGAGCTGGCTTAACTGACCCGAAACGTCCGATCGGTGTATTTCTGTTGGTTGGAACGTCCGGCGTTGGTAAGACAGAGACAGCACTTGCCCTCGCAGAATCGCTTTACGGCGGTGAACGCAATCTGATATCCATCAACATGAGTGAATACCAAGAAGCTCATACAGTTTCGAGCCTCAAAGGGTCGCCTCCGGGATATGTCGGCTACGGCGAAGGTGGAGTTTTAACCGAAGCCGTTCGCCGCAAACCGTATTCGGTCGTCCTGCTCGATGAAGTCGAAAAGGCCCACCCTGATGTGATGGAGTTGTTCTTTCAGGTGTTTGATAAGGGTGTTCTCGAAGACGGCGAGGGTCGCGAGATCGACTTCAAAAACTGTATCATTCTGCTTACTTCAAACGTCGGAACCGACACCATAATGAAACTCTGTGCTGATCCCGATACTAAGCCGCTACCCGGCGGCCTCGTCGATGCGGTCAAACCGGAACTTAATCAGGCGTTCAAACCGGCTTTGCTCGGTCGTATGGTCACCGTACCGTATTATCCGATCTCGGACGACATTTTGCGGCTGATCGTGAAACTTCAGCTCAAAAAGATCGAGAATCGTATTCGCGACAATCACAATGCGCAATTTTCTTATGACGAATCCGTCATAGAGACGGTGGCAAAACGCTGCACCGATGTCGATAGCGGAGCTCGCAATGTTTATAACATTCTGACCGGATCGCTGCTCCCTGAAATGAGCGGCGAAGTATTGTCGAGAATGGCCAGCGGCGAAGGGATCGCAACGGTTCATGTAGGCGTCGATAAGGACGAGAATTTTACCTATGGCTTTGCTTAAAAGCTGCAGCCTTATTAGCGGAATACTATGATCAAGGTTCATATTTGGTATCCGGTCAACACGGCTCTCGATTCGCCGGGCCGTACAATATTGGACGGCATTACGGATCTCTATATAGAAGACTTCGACTACCACGGTCGTCCGACACGCCGCCGTATCTTACCGGACTGGATCGATGCTATCCCGTCTGGTTCGATGGAAAGGTGGGGACATGCAGGGATCGAGTTCATCGGTGTTGTTTCAGAAACAGGAGCTCCGTACGATGATTGTTATCGTGCATTTTGGCCGGGTCTAGGTGCCGATTGGCAAAGAGAATCTCCAGGGCGGGTCATTACCGACTTATCGTATGATATCGGTGAAGAAGGTAGTAGACCCACGCGATCGATCACTGTATCAACGGGCCTGAATGAAGCCCTTGTATACCGTTATTGGAATTCGCTGCAACTGCATCCATTGAATTATGCTGCGAGAGGGTTTAATTGCTGTTCCGCAGTGGCTGTTTCGATCAGGGATGGTTTTCCGCTTTCGGTTTCGAGTTCGGCACCGGCTTATCCACCAATTGCGATGGCTGGCGGTTATATTCCCTACGGATATTCAAATCCTTATTCACTTGAGGAATGGACCGTCGATTTAAATAGCTGGTTGCCGGCCATTGTTCGGCCCGCTTCCACGACACCGACGACCGCACCAACATCTCCCGGGATGCCGCCAGGTCGGTAGCTGAGTATTTTTTTGCTTGGCAAAAGTTGTTTGGGTTATACGTCTAGAATCAGCAGCCGAATTGTTGCTTAATAGTTATGCCAACGACACAAGAAGGTAGATTACTCAAATTAACGACGCCGCTGGCGGATGATTTTTTACTTATAAAAAGGATCCGAGCAGCCGAAGGTATTTCTCAATTGTTCCGTTACGATCTTGAAATGCTCCACGAGGAGGAAGATCTGGGTGAAGAACCGACTCTTGTCGATCCACAGCAATTACTTGGACAGAAAATGACCGTGGCTGTCCGCCAGGCCGATGGCGCGGAACGGTTCTTCAATGGCATCTGCGTTGATTTTACGCAGGGAAACCGAAATGAACGTTTTTCGAAATATCGAGCGGAGATCGTGCCGCACTTCTGGCTCTTGACGCAAAACTCCCAGAGTAGGATCTTTCAAAATATGTCGGTCCCTGAGATACTCGCAAAGGTTTTGGAAGGGCTTGAGGTTACGTACGAGATACAGGGGACTTTTGAACCTAGGAATTATTGCGTCCAATATCGCGAATCCGACTTTAATTTTGCATCGCGCCTGATGGAAGAGGAAGGTATCTACTATTATTTTGTACATACCGCAGATTCACATCGAATGATAGTCGCGAACACTCCGGGCTCGCACCGTGATTGTCCAACAAAATCCGAAATACCATTCAGGCTTGATATTTCCACCAATCCTGATGAATGGCAAGGGGCAGTCCACTCATGGCAAGTAACAAACAAGCTTAGAGCCGGCAAATTTACACTTCGGGATTTCAATTTTCAGTTGCCGACCAACAACCTCGAGGCCGTGCAAATGAGCAGGTTCAATATCGGCGGCAATCAAGATCTCGAGATCTACGATTATCCGGGAGCTTACGCGAGCCGGTTTGACGGGATCGACGCTGGCGGGGGTGAGCAATCAGGGGTCTTGCAACGCGTCTTCGATGACCGCACTCGAACTGTCGGAATAAGACAACAAGAGTTGGATGTCGCCTACAAGAGCAGTCCAGGCACTTCTGATTGTTGCTCGATGACGGCAGGTTTCCGATTTCAGCTGACATCACACCCGGAATCGGCCAATAACCGCAATCACGTTTTGGTGTCATTACGTATAGAAGCGACCCAGTCACCGAGTTATATTTCCGATGAGAATGTGCAGGATGCCTACAGCGTCGCATTTATCAGCATTCCACAGGGCGAAGGACAAGCCCCGTTCCGTCCTATTCGACGCACTGAAAAACCCACCGTTAGCGGCAGTCAGACCGCGATAGTTGTGGGCCCCGCAGGCGAAGAGATCTTCACGGATAAATTTGGCCGCGTTAAGGTGCAGTTTCACTGGGATCGCGAGGGGAGGAATAACGCTACATCTTCGTGCTGGCTGCGCGTTTCGACCAGCATTGCCGGCAACAAATGGGGAACAATGTTCATTCCTCGTGTAGGGCAGGAAGTTATAGTGGATTTTCTCGAGGGCAACCCAGATTCGCCGATCATAACGGGATCGGTCTATAACCCGAAACAATGCCTCACTATGACTTACCCAAGTTCAAGACCTTGACGTACATAAAGACACGAACAAGTCCGGACGATGGAAAGGGATTCAACGAATTGCGTTTTGAGGATAAAGCGGGCAAAGAACAGGTATTTATTCGTTCTCAAAAACGGTACGATCTGCGGGCCCGTGGATCAATGTACGAAACATGCGGCGGAAATCGCCAGGAGGTCATTGGTGTTCGATCCGACAACCAACCGGGCGGCAACCTTGCCGTCACTGTCGGTGGTAATTACGACCTTCACATAAAGGACAGCCATTTCGTCGGCATTGACGGAAAGCTTAACGAATCCGTCAAAGGCGACGTAGTTGAGGATTATCAGGCAAACCTTTCGACGATTGTTGGGGCAAAGACCGAGCTAAATGCTCGCGAGATCACCCTTGAGGCATTGACCAAGATCAGCCTTAAGGTCGGTGGAAACTGCATTATGATCGATCCAAGCGGAATAACCATCGCGGGAACGATTACCAAGATCAATTCGGGTGGATTTGCAGCCGGTACCGGCAATCCGGCATTTGATGATGCCCTTGATGCCGAACCCGCGGATACGGGCGAGCCCGGCTATCTTGATAGGCCTCGTTCCGGCGGAGGCGGCGGCAGACGACGACGAAATCTGCGATCTCAGCACTATATTGCACCTCCGCGTCCGGGCGAAGATCCGCGAATTACGGCGATGCGTGGCACACTGGCAAACTCCGAACAAGGACGCCACGCCCTCGAGGTTTATGACCGCTATGGCGTTTCATCGAGCTTCCGTCCAGGCGAAGGCTCGACCTTTGATCCCGGCGATAACAACATGAACATCAATCCCGCACAGACGCCGGATCGCCAGGCACTAGGATTTGTTCATGAAATGAACCACGCCGAGGAGCATCATGAGGGGACATCAGGCGATATCGAAAATCAAACTCGTGACGAATACGTCGACGCTATGGTTGACGAAGAATCCGAAGGAGTCGTTCGAAGTATTGAGGCTCGAGATGAGTTGATAGAAAGCGGCCATGAGAGTGCGGCCGAAACCAGCTATCCTCTTCAGGACGAGTACCATACAGCATATGACCAAGGTGTTGCAGACGCACGTGCGGCAAACCCGAATATAAGCGATGCTGATGCTGCGGCGGCCGGTCGTGCCGCCGGACGGCAACGAGTAGAAGACGGCTTTAGAAATGGAGAGGTTGAAACCTCGAATTCCGGCGAAAGCTACCCTGATTATTATGGAAATGCGTGGGATGGCGCCCATCCCGCCGGGGGCGGCACTCCATAGCAAATTGAGAGGCTGTATGAAGTTTTTGATCCTTTTAATCGTCGGTTTGGTTTTTGGTGATGGCTGCGGACGGCCTTTTACGGCGATGGAGAGTTTGGAAGTGCCGACGGAAACGCCAGCCAAGGAGAAAAAGATTGCAATGGAAAAGGAAGTATTGGCAAATATGTTGGACCAAACTAACAAGGAGATCGCCAACCTTGTTCGCGACCCTGCGTCGAAACTGGAGTCGTACGGGCCGAAGATCGGAAACGGAACGATCGTTCGAGTTAGTAAGTTCGCTCCAACCCGAATGATCGTTCACTTCGTCGGTGTCGTCTCCGGCGAGGAGGCGATCGTATTGACTGGCGATAAAGAGGCATTCGTTAACTTTGCTCAGCGTTCTAAGACGATGCTTAATCGTGCGGAGGACCGTATTGCCTACGGCAGCGAGTTTCTTTCCATCGCCGTCGCCGGAGGCAACAGGTTGCGGATACTCGAATCTGTGAGTTCAATAAAATCCCGACCAGCATTGAACAATGCTCAATCCGATATGTTTGCTGAGTTTGTTGCCAAGTACACCGGCGTTATCAAACCGCCCGCCTGCTCGGGCGAAGTCTGCAATTACTATGCGATTTCTGGCCAGGATCTGGTTCTATTTGAACTGACGGTCAGCGCATCAGGATCGGTCAAGATCGATGAAACGGTTTTAGAGAAAGATATACTCATACCTTATGCAATGTAGGTCTTTTGTGTTTCGATCAGTTAGGAGACAAATAATATGCCAACCGGACCAGCAGCTAGAGCTCTAGTCGATACCACCGCTCACCCGTTGCCGCCGAACCTTAGCGTCGGACCAGGCAGTCCGGACGTTTCGATCGGATTTGCGGCCGCGTGGCGTGGAGTTCCACTTGGGGCGGTGGCCGCGTTGCAGTCGGCAAAAGCCGCAGCCGATACTGCTGTTCAGACCGCGGTTGCGGCATCCGCCGCGGCAGCCGGGACGCCTGGGGCTCCTGCGGCCGTCGCCGCTGAACAGTCTGCAAAGGCAGCCGCACTGTCCTCGATGTCGAGTGCTATCACAAGCGCGTCTGCGGGAGCTGATATCCATACATGCGCGGTTCCCTCACCCGTTCCGCCCCACGGACCCGGCGTTGTCATCACGGGTTCCGCCACGGTGATGATAAACAACCTCCCGGCATCACGAATGGGCGACACGATCCTCGAGGCTCTCGGTCCGACAAATAGCATAACGAAAGGCGAAACAACAGTTATTATTGGAGGATAACGGTTGACACAACTTGAGTTGTCGACCCGATGGAGACTGGCCAAGCAAAACTCACTAACATAATTGGTTCGGGTTGTTCTGAGGTTTTTTAGGATCGATAGCTCCAATCGCAATGATTGCAAGCGATTTACGAATCCTGCTTCAGGCGTCACTCGTTATGTAACCGTTTTCAGTTTGACGTTCTTACGGGTGCGTCATGTCTTCAGCTACTACGAGTTCGTCAAATTTCTCACCCGTCAATAGCTCCAACTGAACCGCAGATTCTCTTAAGGAGATGCCCTTTTTATGTGCATTCTTTGCAATCTTTGACGCGTTGTCGTATCCGATATGCTGATTTAATGCGGTCACTAACATCAACGAGTCTCGCAGGTAATGGTCGATCTGATCGCGATCCAATTCGATTCCCTTGATACAGAAATCGACGAAACCGTAACACGCGTCCTGGATCAACCGCACCGAATGCAGGAAATTGTGGATCATTACGGGCTTAAATACGTTCAGCTCGAAATTCCCTTGCGATCCCGCAAAACCGATAGCGGCATCGTTGCCAAAGACCTGCACGGCGACCATCGTCATCGCCTCAGACTGCGTCGGATTGACCTTCCCGGGCATGATCGAACTTCCAGGTTCATTTTCTGGCAGCGAAAGTTCACCAATGCCGCATCGCGGTCCCGAAGCGAGCCAGCGAATGTCATTAGCGATCTTCATCAGGCTTGCTGCAAGTGTTTTCAATGCTCCAGAGGCGAATACCACTTCGTCATGAGCAGAAAGTGCCGCAAATTTATCGGGATGCGACTTAAAAGGCAGACCGGTTAACTCGGCGATCTTTGCGGCCGCTCTTTCGGCAAATTCGGGATGTGCGTTGAGTCCAGTGCCGACAGCCGTGCCGCCGATCGCAAGATCCATCAGTCCTGGCAGAACCATTCTCATTCGCTCGATATCGCGGTCGACGAGGTTCGCCCAGCCGTTGAATTCCTGTGTGACGGTCACCGGCGTCGCGTCCTGAAGATGCGTTCGGCCGATCTTCACGACACCCTCGAATTCGCGCGCCTTTGCTTTGATCGCATCACTGACAGTCTGCACCCGAGGGATCAGCGCCGTCACACGTTCCGCAGCAGCGATGTACATTGCTGTCGGGAACGTATCGTTGGATGATTGCGATTTGTTGACATCATCGTTCGGGTGAACCGGGGTTTTCGAGCCCATTTCGCCGCCCGCGATCTCGATCGCCCGGTTTGAAATGACCTCATTGGCATTCATGTTCGTCTGCGTACCCGAACCCGTCTGCCAAACACGCAATGGAAAGTGAGCGTCGAGTTTACCATCGATCACCTCATCGGCCGCCCGAACGATCAGATTCATTTTCTCCTCGGGCAGTTTACCAAGATCAAAATTGACGATCGCCGCCGCCTTTTTCAATATCCCGAGAGCTCTGATCACTTCACGCGGCATGATATCGAATCCGATATCGAAATGGTGGAGTGACCGCTGGGTCTGAGCCCCCCAATATGCCGTTGTCGGCACGTTGATATTTCCCATCGAATCGTTTTCGATACGCGTCGTTACTGCTTCTTCTATCACTTCTGACATAATTTATTTGAATTTGCGAAAAGCACAATCTTACATCAGTTTCGCAAACGTAAAAAGAGATCAGGCTGCGAAACCTCAAATACCGCCAGTTGGAACTGTTACTAAATAACGCCTACTTCAGCAAGGCATCGTTTAATGCGTTCGAACGATAGTTGGATGTCGTTATCAAGACCAACTGAGAACCGTACGAGTCCTTCACTCAGACCCATTGCCTCTCGCTCTTCTAACGGTATCTCGGACGACGTGCTGTGGCCCGGACCGCTAAAAAGAGTCTTAAAATAGCCAAGACTGACGGCAAGATAGCCGACCTTTTCCTGCTGCATTAGTGTCATTAGCTGGTTAGCATCTTTCAAAGTGCCGACATCGACCGCCAACATTCCGCCATAGCCGTAACCCGGATTCATAAGCCGCGTGAGCAGCTCGTGCTGAGGATGATCGGGCAACCCCGGATAATAGACACGGAGCCCAAGCTCCCGAAGTTTTTCCGCAAGAAACATCGCATTATCGCTGTGCTGCCGCATCCTCAAGTGAAGCGAATGCAGATTTTTCAGGATACTGGCGGCACGCGTGCTGTCGAGGACCGCTCCAAGCAGCATCGATGCCCCTGAATTGATGTCCGTTAGCTTGTGGATAAATTCGTCACTCGCACATACTGCACCTGCTACGCAATCGCTTGTGCCGTTGATGTATTTTGTTAGGCTGTGAACAACAACATCAGCTCCATGCCGTATTGGAGAAAGGATCATTGGGCTGAACGTGTTGTCAACGACGAGTTGCAGACCGTGCTTCTTGGTAATTGCTGAAAGCGACGGGAAATCTGCGACCTCTAGCAGCGGATTGCTCATCGATTCGCAATATATCACTCGTGTCTTATTATTAATGAGCGAGGTGACAAGTTCGACGTCAGACAGATCGGCAAAATGGACTTTGATACCGAACCGCGGAAGAAAATTCTTGAAAAGAGCATACGTACCGCCATATATCGTCCTGGAGGAAATGATCTCATCCCCGCTGCCGCATATCTGTACGATCGTTGACGAGATCGCCGCCATTCCCGAAGCCTTTGCCTGAGCTGACTCGCTGTCCTCCATGCGCCAGAGCATCCGAGAGAAACTTGTTCGTCGGGTTCCAATGCCGCGAATAAAGAAAGCAGCCTTCGATCTCATGATCGAAAAGCTCTTCCATACGATCGGGGCTCATAAAAGTGAATGTCGAAGAATCCGTTATCGACGGATTTACATCGCCGAATTCGCCGAAAACCAAAAAGTCTTGAATCGCGTTACTGGGATCAAATTTGCCGTTCATACAACCTTCCTGCAATAGCAATAAATAAATTCCTGCGTCGTTCCAAATGGCGTCTGGTGAGTTTCGCCGACACTCCTTATGAGTCGGAATTGTTCACCAAATTCATTATGCATAGTTTCGGGATCATACCGGACAACGTCGAGTCCGCTGCATTTCTGCGGGCCATCAAGCCCAAATGACGCGATAATTATATGTCCGCCGACTTTTAGCGAACGCATGACGAGTTCGACATATTTTCGGCGATCGTCAGCGTCGGTCAAAAAGTGAAACACCGCCCGATCGTGCCATACGTCAAAGTGGTCACTTGGGAGAACCACTTCGGTGACGTCAGCTTCCAACCAATTTACCTTTGTTGCCGTTGTGCCCAAACGTTCCTTACTTTTTGCGATCGCTGTGCCGGAAATATCGAGAACTGAAACATCAGCAAAGCCGGCGGCCAACAAGTCATCCACCAACGTCGAACTCCCGCCGCCTACATCGATGATCGCGGCATCCTTCCCAACGCCTGTATTCAAGATCATTTGCAGCGAGTTGTCCAAATGGTCACGATACCAACTCACCTGATCAGGGGCCTTGGTCGAATATACATTTTCCCAATGTTGTTTTTGGTTCATTTTGTTCACTTTTTCCCCATTTTGGTGTCACTCAATTTGGTTTGACCGGTCCTCGTGAGCCAAACTTTGAAAACGAGATTGCTCGCTTCACTTTCGACTCCGCTATTGCTGAAGAAAATGCTCTTTCGGGTGGAGGAAATACCTCCAACAATATGGCCCAGGAAAACCCGGTCGCCCTTGATCTCATTTATCTTGACTATTTCGTTTTCATATATCGGCAGTTGAGGGTTAACGAAGAACTCCGCACTCGCACCTAAAAATCCAGGCATTTCACTGAGTTTAGTTTCGGTCATCTTACCCGCTTTGTCGCGCGTAATTTTACTAATTACCTTGCTAAAAGGAACATCGTCATTCCTTGTCAAAGTTCCGGCGTTTTCCTCGTATTGGCTGATTCCGCCGAAGAAGATGTTCTCCATCCTTTGTTCCGATGCGTCATAAAAGGCCACCTTGGCGCTGTGATAGTGGCTGAGATATTGAACGAACGCATCGTTGACACGGTGTCCTGTAGGGTAAATATCGACCGTGTTAGTAAATGGAATATTGGCACCAACCTGGAATACTCCGGAAAAGACGGTAAATCCAAAAGAATTGTCGGGAAAGATCTGCGGAAGCATGTTGAAGTCCCGACGGTGCAAATTTGCCTTGTCAGTGGCCGAGACCAGACTATTGATGCTCAATGTTCTTCCATCATCGACGATCCGAAATCTCGTTACCTTATTGGTATACTCTTGCGAAAACCCCGGACCATGATCAGGACCCATCGGGTTGTAGCGGCCGTCAAATTTTTGGCCTCCGACCAAAAAATATGTGTCGCCGATCCGTCCCATTTGTCCACCTGTCACCGCAAATAGCGGATCGGCGATCTGACGAAAACAAGGTGCGGACGTAGTGCCGTTCTGGACCGCCGCGACCACACAATCAACCTTGACCGCTGTCAGTTTGTTGTGAGTTATATGATCGCCGGCAGACTTGCTATAACCGTATCCGCCGATAAGGTAGAGAGTCTTTCCGCGTTGAATGGACTGCATATTCGTCGACTGAAGCTGCTCGTTCAAAGCTGGAGGGAGATCTGCGATCGATGCGGTCCGGCTTTGCTTCGTCTGCGGATCGATCACCACGATATTTGTATTGTTACCGCTCAACGAGAAAGAGGCGAATGGCTGCCGGCGGTGAAGCCCATCGGTTCGACCGCCGATCAACAGCCACTTACCTTCATGTTGGCCAGCAGCATAAGACTGCAATCCCAAAAACCCCTCAATAACGAAAGGCTCCAGAGATAATGAATATCCATTGCCGACGGAATTCGATGTTTCGATCGAGATCTTATTAGCCGCTTGTCCAAAAACCTGGTTAGCGACGACCACAACAAGTATCAACCCAAATAGAAACCTAGTTTTTGCAGAAAAGAACATATTACTTTGATAGTTTATTCCATCACTAACTTCACGCCCAGCATCAAACCCAGTCCAACAATGAATGAAGCGAAATGCTTAACATTAGCTATTAGGCTTTCGTGCTTATTAACTTCTGGAATCAGATCCGACGCTCCAATATAAAGGAAATTGCCGGCGGCAAAGGGAATCAAAAACGAGAGGTCAAATTGAGAGGAAGCAAGATAAACAACCAAGCCTCCCGCTAAAAATGTCAAGGAAGACAGAAAATTGAATATTAATGCCTGTTTCTTTGACCAACCACCGTAAATCAGCACGCCCATATCACCTAATTCTTGAGGGATTTCGTGTGCCGCAGCTGCCAGCCAGGATGCGATCCCCAATCGAATGTCCAATAGAAAAGTCCCACCGATCGCCATCCCGCCAATAAAGTTATGGAGCCCGTCGCCAAGCAATATCAGATATGTCAAAGGTTTTTTACACGTTGTCTCGGCCTTTCTGCAATGATGCCAATGTAGAAATTGTTCGAGGGCGAAAAACAATGAAAATCCGATCATTACCCAAACAAATACGTTGAGGTTGACGCCAGCCTTTTCTAAAGCTGCCGGAATTAGATGAAAGAACGCTCCACCGATGAGTGCTCCAGCCGAAAAAGCGACAAGAAGCAGAAGAAATTTCTCGAGCTTTTCGCCAAACAGAAAAAACGTTCCACTGCCACCGAGTGCGATCGAACTCATTAAGATCCCACTTGTCAGAATCCAAAGGAAAGTCTCAAATCCTTGAAGCATTTGTTACGATCCTCCATTTAGATACTATCGATCGCTCGCCGCAACTTTTCATTGACAGAGTCGGCAAATACTTCAAGTTTTGTATTGCCGGTCACGGCGAGCATTTTCTTTGCATCGACGGCCGCCACGTAGATTTCATCTTCCTTCTGAAATACGATCACGTTGCACGGCAATAGAAGTCCGAGTTCGATCTCTTCCTGAAGAGCTTGGTATGCCAGCGACGGATTGCACGCTCCAAGGATCAAATAGTTGCCGAAGTCAACATCGAGTTTTTCCTTGAATTTCGCCTTTAGATCGATCTCGGTCAATACACCAAACCCTTCCACTTTTAGGGCTTCCCGTGTGCGTTCGACGGCCTCAGAAAAGGAAAGTTTTAACGATCGAACATAGCCATAATTATTCTTTTCCACCCTCTGCTGACTGGTTCCGATCCCCTCGATGAACCAATTTCCAAAATAAGTTACACGCTTCGCAGACGTGTCGTTCAATATCTTTGCGGCGAGACGTTTCTCATCAGAATCCGCGACTTTCACTTCCAATAAATAGTGACCCGCGTGCAACTCCTTTTGATAGTATTCGAGGAAAAGCCGTTCCGTGCTTAGGTTCTGGAGCGATCGGACAAAAGTTCCCCACCAGCCATGTTTCTCGCCGGTAAAATCAATCTGTTTTTCCCTTCAGTACCGCACAGAACCTCGATAGTTTCGTCACCGAAATTAGATTGCCTTAGGGACGAGATCGCTTCCGCAACCCGGTCAGGATCGTCAAACACTCCGAGAACCCAGTGCAACGGATATCGCCAGAACTCAGATTCATCAGTCGGACCGTAAGTCCTACAAAAAACCGCCGATTTTTCCATTTCTAAACCTCACTTTTCATCAGCCCCGTATTCATGTATAAGAATGGCGGCCAGGTTTTCCCGATCCGCCATTATATTAGAGCTCCTTTTTTGAAAAATACCAGTCTGTATATTCAAACCCTTCATCAGCCCGCTTTTCAGCTTCCTCAGTCGTTGTCGGTGGAGGCACGATGACTTTATCGCCGGGCTGCCATCCTTCCGGAGTTGCCACTTTGTTAGCGTCTGAAGTTTGCAACGCATTTACGAGCCTGACAAATTCAGGGATCGAACGTCCATTTGTCATAGGGTAGTAGACCATCGCACGCAAGATACCCTTGTCATCGATGATGAAAGTAGCTCGAACCGCGGATGTGTCCGAAGCACCAGGCTGGATCATGCCGTAAGCATGGGCCACATTCATCGACAGATCCTCGATTACCGGAAACTGAATGTCCACCCCAAATTTCTCCTTGATGTTTCGCACCCACGCAATGTGTGCAAAATTGCTGTCGATCGAAAGCCCCAGAAGTTCAGTGTTCATTTTCTGAAACTCGGGATGAGCTTTGGCAAACGCCATAAATTCGGTTGTGCAAACCGGTGTAAAATCAGCCGGATGGGAAAATAGCACAAGCCATTTTCCTTTATAATCCGAAAGTTTCTTCAAACCGTGAGTGGTTTTCGCCACAAATTCCGGTGCCGGTTCATTAAGTCGCGGCATTCCATTTGTTTTTGTTTCGTTAGTGTTTTCCATAATTCTGGTCTTCGTTAGAAGATTTTTTTACTGTTTGCCGGTATTCTCAAGTCCAGCCTCGATTTCCGACTTAATTACTTCGTCATTCGACTGAGATTCTATTTTCCTACGCCGGGACCCGACGTCACATGCTCCACGCATTCAGGTGTTAAAGCCCAATCGGGGCAATACGACGAGCTGAAGCAAAAGCCAAAACCCCAAAATTCCAACCAATATGAAAAGTTCGTACATCTTATTTTATTTTCACTCCTAGAGAGGTCGTCCTTTTCCTCTTCCACCACCCACGCCACCTTCGCTGCAGCGCGTAAACGCGGGAAGATGATTGTCGCGTGACGCACTTTGGAGCCGGGTGAAGACCTCTTTGATATCCGTTTCTTTCACAAACTGAAAGAATCCATCGTACAACGCAATGTTCTCGTTCTCTGCCTTCACTCCCGCTTTGCAGGCTTCGATCAGATCGTCGGGCACGGTGATCTTAGCCGGATCAAATTCGTTCTTTGGTACCGCAACACCGTATTTGGCAAACAATGGGATCAGAAAGGACTCATGCTTCTTTTCCGCTTCGATTATGTTTACGAAAGGACGTGAGCCCGGAAACTTGTTCAAAATTGCCTGATAAGTCGCCTGTGCCAGACGCTCATCAGCAAGCGCCGAGATCAGAGCATCTTGCGTTTTCTGGTCGAGCTTGCTTGAATTGGCGGTCGGTGAATGAGGGGATAACGTCTCCATCGGCAAACCGGCAGTTTGCCATGCAACCGTTCCACCGGTCACATTTAATACATTATTGAACCCGGCACTCTTCAATATTTCCGCCGCCATCTTCGAACGACTTCCGGTTTGGCAAATTATGTAGACCGGCTCATTCCTTTCAAGCGTATCAAGCTTGGCCGCGAGCGTGTCGAGCGGGATGTTAACCGCACGTGCCGCGTGTCCGCCAGTGTATTCAGCAGGCGTGCGGACATCGATGAACTGTGAATATGCCTTAGAAACCGCCGTCTGGGTTTCCGCTGGCGACACTTCTTTGATGTCCGACGCGACATTAGGTACGCCAGAATCCGTGTTTTTTGTCGGTGCAGCCTGGCAGCCCCCAAGAAGAAAGATCGCTGTGGTAATGAAAAGTAATATGAACCTCATTTTCTTGCTCCTATTTCGTCGTTGCACAGGCCGCCGCCGAAACCTCGGTTTCGAGGCCTTCACTTATCCATGCGGCAGTGCCGCCGATCACATTGTAAATCTCACTGAAGCCGGCATTTTCAAGCACACTAGTTCCCAAACTGGAGCGATAGCCGCTTTGACATATAATGTAGGTCGGCTTTTGAGGATCGAGCTTGCCGATCTCGTTTGGCAACTTGTCTAACGGCAAATTGATCGTTTGACTAGCGTGGCCGTTTGCATACTCCGCTGTCCGTCGGACATCGACAAACTGAATTCCACTGTTTAACAATTCCCGGACCTGACTGACCGGCACCTGTTCAGTTTTCCTTACTTCGCCGGTAAAATCACCCATCAGAATATAACCTGTCGCAGTTTCATGACCGATCCTGGCCAATCGCATGAAAGCCTCGTCGACTTGATCCACAGTGTCAGCGGCGATCGCGATCGGTGTGCCAATTGGGATCATAGTACCTGTCCATGACGCGAATTGACCCTCAAGCCAAATGTTTATGGCGTTTGGGATGTGACCGGCACCGTATCCGGCACTTGGACGAACATCGATCACTACTCCGTCGAAATTCCGGATCTCATCTGTCGATAGTTTTCTCGGAGCCGTTATCTTGTCCAACGCCGCCGAGCCCTCAAGGTTCTTCGCCGCACTTAGCGGAAAATACATCGGCACCTCCGGTTGGTCCGCCGCGACGATCTTTATGAAATCATCCTTGCTCATAGGCTGAAGTGCATAGTTGAACTGCCGCTGGTTGCCAAGCGTTGACCATGTTTCCTTTGAAAGCGATTTGCCGCAAAGGCTTCCGGCACCATGTGCGGGGTAGACCTCAGTTTCGTCCGGAAATCCAAGAATGCTGTTGTGAAGCGAATCATAGAGCATCGATCCCATCTGCTCTGCGGTGAATCCTTTGGAACCAATTAGGTCCGGCCGTCCAACATCACCGATAAAGAGCGTGTCGCCTGTGAACATCTTAAGTGGTTCATCGTGGTCTTCAGTGTTTTCGGCAACTATCGTTATTCCTTCGGGTGTGTGACCGGGCGTTTCGAGAAATCGGAGCTTGATCTTGCCGACATACAGTTCATCGCCGTCCTTCACCTTGAGCGTCGGAAACTGTGTATTTGCACGTTGACCATAGATGATCGCGGCACCGGTTTTCGCCGCGAGTTCGATGTGGCCGCTGACAAAATCGGCGTGCGAATGTGTTTCGATCACGTATTTGATCTTTTGACCGTTGGCATCTGCCTCATCGATATATTGTTGGACATCACGCTGCGGGTCGATGATCGCGGCCTCGCCTTCTGACCCCAAATAATACGACGCGTGCGAAAGACATCCTAAATAAAATTGCTTGAATTGCATGATCTTAGTTCTCCTAATAAGTGTGTGTATTTTACCAATTTCAAAAAATAACCGCGTAGTTTTTCACCACGAGGAACGCTGCGACCCCTAAAACGAGAACCGCAAACATACTCTGCAATCGTTGTGCCGCAATGCGATGGGACAAAATAGTTCCGACCACCGCACCGGCGACAGCCAAAGCCATCACGATGCCCGTCAGTTGCCAATCAAAGGTGCTCTGGCTCATGTGGCCAAAAAGGCCGGCCGCACAGTTCAGAAATATGACGAACAAAGATGTGCCGATCGCCTTTTTCATCGGCAGTCCGCCAAAGAACACCAGAGCCGGTACGATCAAAAATCCGCCGCCGACACCAAGAAATCCCGTCAAAATGCCAACACCCAACCCAGCAAGGATCCCCTGGATAAGATGCGGTTTGTGAAGTGATACGTCGATGGCATGGTTTCGACGCCAGATCATCGAAATGGCGACCACGAGCATCAACAAACCAAATATCAGCAGAAGAGCCTGTGGCGAAACCAATTTCGTTAAAGGCGAACCTAAAAGAGCTCCGATGATACCTGCAACACCAAACAACAGACCCGTCGAGATATCGACGTTGTCCCGCCGCCAATGCATGTACGACCCAAGTATGCTCGTGGCCCCCACTACAGCTAGCGACATGCCTACCGCCTCATGCGGACCGACTCCAAGTAGATAGACGAGAATCGGGACCGTAAGTATCGATCCGCCGCCCCCGATCAGCCCAAGTGACAAGCCGATCACTGCACTTAGGATCAATCCGATGATGAAAAGTATCGACATTGTGATCCCTATTTCGCCGGCTCGCAGCTAACTGGAGCCTTATTCCAAGGCATTTTGGCCAATGCCATTCCCATCGCACACGTATCGGTCGCGGCCGAAAACATCAACCCTGCGCCGACAAGCGCCGAGAACATTAGAAAATACGAGCTGACAAATAGTGAGAGAACTACACCTGCCAAAACAAGCATACCGGCAGTAAACCTCACCTGACGTTCCAGCGACCAGACCTTTGAATCGCCCTTAACGACCGGCAGGTTTGCACCTGCCCATGCGACCATTCCACCCTCGATCACGTGAATATCTGTAAAGCCCTTGCTTGCAAGCTTTTCCGCAGCGTTCTTTGCACGATTTCCGGACCTGCACATTATATAGACGGGTTTTGTATGGTCGATCTCGTCAGCGTGCTTTTCAAAATTGGATAACGGCATCAATTGGGCGTCTGCGATCCGCTCACTGTTGAATTCTGAAAACTCGCGCACATCAATAACCTGACATTCGCCGCCGCCGTCCAAAAGTTCATTGATCTCGTGTACTGATGCTTGTTTAATTGTCATGCTTGTAATTAGTTCTCCTAGGTAATATACTCGATCTGTATATGAGCATATAACTCTATCGTTATATTGTCAAGTATGAAAAAGTATAAACACCAGAAAATGTCTACTGAGGCCGTAAGTGTTGTAGCGGCAAGATTTAAGGTGCTTTCAGAGCCTCTACGCCTGCACATTCTGCAGTTCCTTGAGAATGGCGAGTCGAGTGTGGGTTCAATAACGAATGGCGTAAATTCGACACAGCCGAACGTTAGCAAGCATCTTAAAATGCTGCAGGACGAGGGACTCGTTGCCAAACGACAAGCCGGAAACACGGTCTATTATAGGATCGCTGACGATACCGTCTTCGAATTGTGCGATGTTGTTTGCGGTAGTCTCAAGGCAAAATTCTCCGATCGAAGTGCCATGTTCAGTTAGGCCGAGTCTTTCGCGCGGACATATTCGACAACGAACCGCGGCGGCTCCCCTTCTTCGCCGGGCATGATGACAAAGTCGTTTTGCGTCAGGCCGTTGTACTCAAAGCGGCTGAGGTCGCGGCGGGACATCGGCCAAGGCAATTCATCAGGCTCGACGTCATCTTCGCGGCCTCGGGTCACAACGACAATTCTCCCGCCTTCCTTTACAAACCCGGCAATCGCGTCAACGACCTGCGGCCGCATAATCAACGGCAACGGCTGTATCGTATAGATCTCGAGAACAAAGTCGAAAGCCCCTAACCAGCCGCGAAAAGGCTTGAACAGGTCGCATGTCTCAAACACAATATCGGTGTCTGCGTGAAGTTTCCGAGCCCAATCAACAGCAGTCGGCGAGATATCAAACGCTGTCACCTTGAACCCTATATCGTGAAGATACCGAGCGTCGTCGCCAAGACCGCAGCCGACGACCAAAGCCGTTCGGCCTTCCCCCTTAAGCCCTTTAGCCTCTGCCCACTTTCGAAAATACGCATTCGGCTCGAGGTCCGCCCACGGAATCACCTCATTGTCGCCGGCGGCCTCTTGATAAAGAGCCTCAAACCAACCCATTGAGTCTCCACGTACTGCAAATTGCTCTTGGATCTCTCTCACTCGTGCTCTACGTGCTTCAATATCGGTCTTCATATCGTTAAAATATTGCTGTTTCGATTGGTGCTCCTGCCTCTTGCCATGCCGCCCAACCGACGGCCAGAAACCATATGTTTGAATCGCCGATTCTCTGGATCATATCGGCTGCAAGCGCCGATCGATATCCGACGGCGCAGTACAAGATCAATTCCGCCGATTTATCGTGAAACGTTTGAACGATATCGCGGTCTAAGACGCCCCTCCCACATGTTTGGCACCCTGGGCGAGGGCTGTTTTGAATTCATCATTTTCTCGGACATCGATTTTTCCGGCAACCCGTCACTTCCGGTACTCGGCTTTTCGCAACTTCGACAATTTCCAAAAACTCACTTGAATGGTTCATTGTTTTCCTGTAATATTTTGCAGATTTCCTGTAACAAACCGTTCGTTAGATACAGTTTTGGTAAGAAACTAGATATTACACTTGGAGAGTAGAAAATGAAAAAAGTAACCCTATTTCTGATCGCGATGTTCTGCATCGGCCTAACCGGCTGCAGCAAAGATGCTGAGATCAACGCGTTCATCACCGAATTTGAATCTGTAACTAAAGAACTTACATCGAAGATCGATTCCGATCCGTCTGCCGAAGGTATCGCTGCGGCTCAAAAAGCATTTGACGGCAAAAAAGCCGGCCTCAAAGCTAAATGGGACGCCATTAAAGATGCGGTCGGAATGCAGGTCAGCGCAGACGTGAAGAAAAAGCTCGAAGACAGCGTAACAAGCAATATGAAAACGCTGACGGACGTTGCGACAAAGAACGCTATGAAAATGGCCCAAAGCGACGGAGCTGTCGAGAAGTTTCAGGCGTTGATGAAGGATTATTCGAGCATTTTTGAAATGCCAAAAAAATAGTCGGAGTTCGAAGTTCATTCCTTGCGGCGAATATGATCTATTCGCCGTTTTTTTGTGTTTGCAGTTACCCCGTTGAATGGTGAAACGGATCTTAAGAAATGGTTCGCCTTCTCGGCTAGCAAGAACGGGCTTAAATTCTTATAATCAAGTTTTGCTTTGAACGACGTTTACTTAGTTGAGGGACACTACATTGGCAGAACAATTTGACGTAACAATTATCGGATCGGGCCCCGGCGGCTATGTCGCGGCGGTGCGTGCGGGACAGCTTGGACTAAAAGTTGCAATTATTGAAAAAGAGAAGGACGCTCGGTTGGGTGGCACGTGCGGCCTTCGCGGATGCATTCCGACCAAGGCTTTGCTGAACGCGGCTCATTTGTATGAAAAGGCTTCGCACTTTGAGAACTTCGGCCTGAAAGTCTCGGGTTTGAGTTATGACTGGGCGGGCGTTCAGAAGTACAAATCCGACGTCGTCGCGAAGAACTCGGCCGGCGTTACATACCTGATGAAAAAGAACAAAGCCACGATATTCAACGGCTTTGGCAAGATCGTTGGGAAAGGCAAGGTCGAGGTCGCTATGGCAGACGGCAAGACCCAAACCATCGAGACCAAGAACATCATCATCGCAACAGGCTCAGTCGTGCGGCCGATCCCCGGCTTCGAGACTGACGGCAAGCAGGTCGTTAATTCTGATCACATTCTCGAGCTTAACCACGTGCCAAAGTCGATGGTCGTTATGGGCTCTGGTGCGGTGGGCGTTGAATTTGCGAGTGTTTATCATCGCTTTGGCTGCGACACGACGGTCGTTGAGCTAATGGACCGCATCGTTCCGATCGAGGACGCTGACGTTTCGAAAGAGTTGGCTCGTGCATTCAAAAAGCAAGGCATCAAATGCGAGACGGGCATCAAGCTCGACAAGCTGACAAAAGACAAAAAAGGCGTTAAGGTCTCAGGCAAGAATTCAAAAGGTGCTGATGTGACGTTCGAAGCCGAAATGCTGCTCGTCGCCGTCGGCCGAATGCCGTCGATCGAAGGCATCGGCCTTGAGAACACCAAAGTCGTCGTCAATCCCCGCGGAACGATCAAAGTCAACGAATACTGCGAGACCGACGAACCCAACGTCTTCGCCATCGGCGACGTCATTGATACAGCATGGCTCGCTCACCTCGCCTCAAAAGAAGGTATTCTTGTCGTCGAAAAGATCGCCGGCAAAAAGGTCGAGCCGATCAAACAAAATCTCGTCCCTAACTGCACCTACTGCGACCCCGAAGTCGCCAGCGTCGGCCTGACTGAGGAGAAAGCCAAAGCCGCCGGATACGACGTAAAGGTTGGCAAGTTCCCATTCTCGGCATCAGGTAAGGCCCGCATCCTCGGCGAGACCGACGGTTTCGTCAAGATCGTCTCTGAGAAAAAATACGACGAGGTTCTCGGCGTCCACATCATCGGCCCGCACGCGACCGAGCTCTTAGCCGAAGCCTGCGTCGGCATGGCCCTAGAAACCACCGCCGATGAACTAGGCCGCATCATCCACGCTCACCCAACCGTCTCCGAAGCAGTAATGGAAGCCGCAGAGGGCGTGCACGATCTGACGATCCATATGTAGAGCTTTCGACTATCCGCAAATCGTAATTGAAACGAGAGGCTACCGGCCTCTCGTTTTTTTTGTTATACTTCTGCTGACCAAACACAATTTAGTACGTTCGGATCTACGGGTAGACGCGGCCATGAATCAGTACAAGAATCTTCATAGGTGGATGATCATCCCTCTGGTCGTCATGCAGCTAGGGATATTTATGGACTATTGGGGCGACTTCTCTGAGAATGCGTGGTCGGTGCATGTCCATTATTGGACCGGGACCGTGTGGTATCTCTTTCTAATCCTTCAGCCCTACTTCGCGACGCACGGCCAGATCGTCAGGCATAGGACGCTTGGGATCATCGGGATGTTTGTGGCGGGCGGCGTTTGTATGACAGCGCTGAGCATGTTGTACCGCGATCTCGTGAATGCGGACAATGCTCGTTTGCAGCCTGAACGGTTTGGCCCTTTTGAGCCTTCGTTCTTTTACGGCGTCGCCGTAGTCGAGATCGTTATGATGACGGCATTTGGATATGCGGTCATCAAGAGTATAATCCATCGCAAAGAGATCGAGAATCATTCATGGTGGCTGATCTCGACGGTCTTTTTGATAATGACGCCGGCGCTCGGCCGCGGCCTAACAAACGTATGGATCGGGATAAATTTTGCCGACTGGCCGAACATCGACATAACAGCGCCGGGCTATGTCACGCAGGCTCTGATAATCGGTATGGTCGTGGTGGCAGCATGGAAGTTCGGCACGCTAAGGCACCCGGCAACATATCTCGCAATTGGTGTCAATCTTTTCGTCCTTCTTAGCGGACCGCTCGGCCGCTCGGCGACCGTAGAAGCATTCTTGAAGGCCGTTATCAAAGGCTAGCGTTGGGTATTTACGGAATCGAAGTCCTCGCCCCCGTCCATTTCCCTCTCGTAAAATCAGGAAACTTGATCGGCATTGAGCCTTTGGCGACGGATATTTCGCTGAGGGGGCCGGGGGCGCTCCAGGCGGCGGCGTCATAGACGTCCATGTCGGGGACGAGACCTTCGCGGAAGCATTGGACGAGTCGCCAGCACATCAGGTAATCCATCCCGCCGTGGCCGCCGAGCTTTCGGGCTTGCCCGCCGACCACGCGCCAGAGGTTGTGTTCGTACTTTTCCTTGTAGGCGTCAATCGTTTGCCAGCGGTGGTCTGCTTTGTCTTTTTCGACGTAAACTCGGGACGGATAGTCTCGGAAGATGCCTTTCGTTCCCTGGATCAGGTTGATGCGGTCGTACGGACGCGGAGTCGTGACATTGTGCTGCACCATGATCGAACGGCCTTTTGCAGTTTTGATCAGATTGGTGTTGTAGTCACCGGCCTTGTATACCTCCTTGTGTCGCGAATCGTTGGCATCGAGCTTTTCTTTTCGATAATCCTGTAGGCCGAGGCTACCGGAACTCATCGCGACCATATAGTCGAATTTGTCGCCGCGATTGATGTCCATGTAATTCGCGACCGGGCCGAGGCCGTGCGTGGGATATAGATTGCTGTCGCGAAGCATATGATGAGCCCGTCGCCACAAGCCTTCGTCCTTTGTTTCGAATAAAATTGCCCGCAGGTCGTGATTATACGCGGCTTCGCCGTGTACCAACTCGCCAAAAACACCGGCACGCACCATGTTCAGGATCAGCAACTCGTCGTAATCGTAGCAGCAGTTCTCCATCATCATCATGTGCTTGCGAGTGCGTTCTGATGTGTCGACGAGTTCCCAAAGCTCTTTCAACGTATATGCCGCAGGAACTTCTGAGCAGACGTGTTTCCCCGCCTTCATCGCGTCGAGCGACTGCGACACGTGCCATTCCCACGGCGTTGCGACATAGACTACGTCTATGTCGTCGCGCTTGAGCAGTTCCCGATAGCCTCGATCACCATTTACATAAACGGTCGGCGAAGGCTGCCCTGCCTTTTCGACGATCGCCTTCGCCTTGTCGGTCTTTTCCGGCAGGACATCGCACACCGCAGTAACACGGACATTCGGAATATTGACGAATTCGCTGAGGATGCTCTGCCCACGCAAGCCGGTGCCGATCATGCCCACGCGGACCGTTTCGCGGCGTTCAAATGGCACACCGATCATCGTTTTCCCGGACGGTGCAGGCCCTTCAAGCAATTTGCTAAGAATATTTTCGTCCGAGACGGCCGCATCGGTCTCAATTCCAAAAAGGCTGAGGCCAAATCCAGCCAATGCAGTATTCCGCAACATCTCGCGGCGTGTCTGTTTGTTTTCGCTCATGTTGGTATTTGTGATCGTGGAACGACTTAATATTACACGCTCAATTGTTTCCTCTCAAGCCGTTTTGCCGTTACAATTGATGCTTTATGAAAGTCAGTTCCACTTCGTATCCGCGTAACAAGATCAAGATCCTTTTGCTCGAGAATATTTCTGACTCGGCGGTGGCTGAGATGAATGCTAGCGGTTATTTGGAGATCGAGAGGTTGAACGGCGCTTTGAGCGAGGCTCAGTTGATCGCGGCAGTGAAGGCTGTACATTTGATCGGAATCCGTTCGAAAACGCACATCAATGCGAAGGTCATTGCTGCGGCCGACAAATTGGTAGCGATCGGGTGTTTTTGTATCGGCGTCAATCAGGTCGATCTCAAGGCAGCGACAGAAAAGGGAGTGGCCGTTTTTAACGCCCCTCATGCAAATACGCGCAGCGTGGCGGAACTTGTGATCGGGCTGTGCGTGATGCTGATCCGCAAAATATCGGACAAGAACGCTGCGGCACATCGCGGTGAATGGCTCAAGGAATCGAAAGGCAGTTTTGAGCTACGCGGCAAGACTCTTGGGATCATCGGTTACGGCAATATCGGTTCACAGGTGTCAAATCTGGCAGAGGCAATGGGCCTGCATGTTATCTATTACGACATCGCGACGAAATTGCCGCTCGGCAACGCAAAACCAACTCGCGAACTCACCGAATTGTTGAAGCATTCGAACATCGTCACACTCCACGTTCCCTCGGACGAAACAACGCGAAACATGATCAACGCCGAGACGCTCAAATCGATGCGAAAAGGCAGCATTTTGATCAATCACAGCCGTGGCGACGTAGTCGATCTTGACGCTCTGAAAGATGCTCTCGAGTCCGGCAAACTCGCCGGTGCGGCCGTCGATGTCTTCCCGGAGGAACCCGAGAAAAGCGGCGACGCTTTTTACTCAGTCCTGCAAAATCTGCCGAATGTTATTCTCACGCCGCACGTCGGCGGTTCGACCGAAGAGGCACAGGCAAATATCGGCCTCGACGTGACGGCAAAGCTGATCAAATATCTCGAGTTCGGCGATTCGCAGGGCTCGCATACCGTTCCGCCGATGAGTCTTTCGCCGCAGGCCGGAACGCACCGCATACTGCATATTCACCGAAACATCCCGGGCATCCTTGGTCAGATCAACTCGCGTTTGTCGAAAAACAAGATCAACATCACCGGCCAGGTCCTAAGAACAAACGATCAGATCGGCTACGTGATCCTCGACATCGAATCAAAACTGTCGAAAGACGCCTTTGAAATACTCAAGAGCATTAAAGGCACGATACGGGCACGGATGGTGTACTGACCTTTTTCAGGAAAAAGTATTAATACTCAATAATTATCGGAGAGTTTATATGCAACTGGTAAAGTTCGTCGTTTTTGTTGGTATCTTTGCGACGATTACGAATGCTCAGTGGGTCAAGCAAACCGTCAACACGACCGCGAGTTTTCGCGGGCTTTCGGTCGTAAATGAAAAGGTCATTTGGGCCAGCGGCACCGGCGGAACGGTCATCCGCACGATCGACGGCGGCAAAAAGTGGGATGTGATCCAAGTGCCCGACGCTGCCAAACTAGATTTCCGCGATATCGAGGCGTTCGATGCAGAAACCGCATACATCCTCAGCATCGGCAACGGCGAATCGTCACGCATATACAAAACCACCGACGGCGGAACGACCTGGAAATTGGAATTCAAAAACACCAATGAAAAAGCCTTTTTTGATGCGATAGCTTGTTGGGACAATTTCAGTTGCCTGGCAATGTCCGACCCTGTCGACGGCAAGTACCTATTTATCCGAAACTACGGAGGCAGTAAATGGGAGGCGATTGAAAGCGACGGCTCCACCGCGGAAAAAGATCAAGCAGCGTTCGCCGCCAGCGGCAGCTGTCTTATAACAACGGGAACGCATCATCCGGCTATTGCCGTAACAGGAGGAACGAAGTCTGAAGTACTAACTACCAATGACAATGGCCGTTCATGGAATCGTTCGGCGACGCCGCTAATCAGTGGAACGTCAGGCAGTGGCATCTTTTCCATCGCTATGATAGGCAAAAACAATGGTGTCATCGTCGGCGGCAATTACGAGAAACCTAACGAAGCGAAAGACAATTTGGCGTTCACGACCGACGGAGGGAAAGACTTGGAGACTCGGGACGGGCCTATCGGGCTATCGCTCGGCTGTGGCATACATAGACAAGAATACGCTTATCGCCGTCGGCACAAACGGCACAGACTTATCGCGTGACGGCGGAAAGAGTTGGAAAGTCGTTGGCAAGGAAGACCTCAACGCCGTCGGCACAAGAGGAAAGAAAGCTGTCTGGGCCGTCGGGCCAAAAGGCGGAGTTTACAAAATGAAATGACGTGGGCCTGGTACGACATTCTCGGCACGGTCGGCGTCGCGACGATCGTCGTAACGTATGTCCTGCTCCAACTCGGACGAATACGAAGCGATCAGCTCTCTTATTCGCTGCTCAATGCGGCCGGGGCGTCGTTGATATTGGTGTCGCTCTATTTCAGCTTTAACTTCCCTGCGTTTGTAGTAGAATTTTTTTGGTTGTTGATCAGTTTGTTTGGTATCGGGAAATACCTCTTAAGATCCAAGGTTCACGGTTAAGACAATGAAATGGTTAATTGAGAGGTCGCGATATTTGGCGTTGGTTGCGGTGCTTGGTCTTCAGATCGGCGCCGTCGCGGCGATGTATGTGGGTGCCGAGAAGATCGTCAAGGTCCTTCAGGTGGCGTTCTTGCATGCCGAGACCAACTCGCCGACGCTCTATGTCTTATTCGAAAGTCTAGACAGCTTTCTGGTCGCGATCGCTCTCATCGTCATCTCGGTCAGCATGTACGAGCTATTTGTCGGTGATCTGTCTGTACCGGACTGGATGACCGTTAAAAATCTAAACGAGCTGAAAGCGAAATTCGGCGTGGTGCTGATCCCTGTAATGGCAGTCAAATTCGTCCAGAAACTGCTCCAGTCAGAATCAGCCCTTGATACTCTCTATTACGGAATTGCGGTCGCACTGGTCTCTGCGGCATTGACCTTTCTGACGATCGTGAGCGAAAAGGAAAAAGAGGCCGAATTCGAACGTCACGGTGACGAAAATGAGACCAGGGCCGCAGATCTTTAATAACTCGATGCAATATAGCTTCACCAGTGTTCCATTTAAGACCGATAGCGGGATGTCACAGATCAATGGTGTGGCAAAATTCTCGTCCGCAGGGGTCGTGCTTGAGTTTGAGTCGAAGCTGTTTGGGCTGATCTCGAACGGCGTCAAAGAGGCCCGACTCGCGACGGATGAGATACTCGACGTCAAATTCAAAAAAGGCGTTCTAAAACGCGGCGCTAAGGTCGAGATCCGCGTCAAGTCGCTTGCTAAACTCAACGAATTGCCCTACAAAGACGGCAAACTAACGCTCAAAATACAATCCGAAGATTTCGAACGTGCCCGCGACGCCGTCGCGAAATTAGAAAAAGACATGGCTGACGAAGCTGCGTCGCTTCCGCCTTATCACACATCTGTCAGTTCGCTCTTTGACGGAAGCGAGGACGAGACGAAAAAATTAGACGAATAACCGCACGCCGATGTTCATTTTCCTGAGCATATTGTTCTCTAAATCAGAACCATTGTCATCTGGAGAGGGCATGGTGATGTTAGCGATGATTATGGTACTGATCATCGCGGGCACCTTAATTGGCGGCTATATTTTTGTACGCGTGCTGGCCGGAATAGTCAATAAGCGGCGTGACAGTTGGGAACTTGCCGCCCGCGAATTAGGCATGTCGATCGACCATCCTTCCGGAGGCTTAAACAAGGACATGATCGGCACTCGTGACGGCCGGTCCGTCAGAATTACTCGCTACTCCGTGCCGAAAGGAAAATCCTCGGCGTACCATTTTGCGGCGATTGAAGTTTCGATGCAGTTGCCGATAGCGATCTCCTTTGAGATCAAACGCCCCGAGATGTTCTATCAACACGTCGCGAGCTATTTTTCTGAAGACACGACCATCGGCCACGAGCCTTTCGACAAGGCATTTACCATTGAAACGTCGGACACGCCGTCGCTGATGGAACTCCTAAACGTCGAAATGCTGGACGGCGAAAATTCCAACCTCATCGGCGACCTCATGACTGCCCGAAAAAAATATCATCGCGTCAACGCAACAGACAGCGTGATCTCTCTAAGCAGCCTCATGTCCGACCTTACAGACGCAAGTCCGATCGAACCGACACTGCAAAAGGCGATCAATATTGCAGAAAGATTTGAAAAGGCTGTGGGGAAGATCTAAAAGGACCAGCGAGAATGTGCCATGGCCGAATGACACACTCCCCACCGGTTGGGTTTCTGCTATTGAGCCATTCTCGGATCCGGTTTAGGAATGATCTTGTATTCCTTTGGCGGCTCGACACCGAGCAGATTCTTTACAAAATAGTCCCAACGCCTACGCATCATGTAATAGCTGTCTCCGCCGTAGCCATGACGGGCGTTTGGCAGGATCAGAAGGTCAAAATCC
Source organism: Acidobacteriota bacterium (assembly GCA_016713675.1). Classification (NCBI taxonomy): domain Bacteria; kingdom Pseudomonadati; phylum Acidobacteriota; species Acidobacteriota bacterium. The sequence goes on along the minus strand of JADJOS010000001.1, from coordinate 1,650,889 downwards.
TTGTTTGCTTTGATCAGTGCATCAACGACGAGATAGGTATTATACGGCGGGACGTTGTCGTCCATGCCTCCGTGGGCGAGCAGGAGCTTGCCTTTCAGGTTCTTGGCAAAATTCTGCGTCGCTTGGTCCTCATAGTTCGATTTCCAGTTGGCGTCGTATTTCATCAAACCGATGTAGCGTTCGCCCCAGTCGTCTTCATAGTTGCGGTTGTCATGATTGCCCGACTCGGAAATGCCAACCTTATAAAAATCAGGAAAACGAAACATCGCCGCCGCCGTCGCATAGCCGCCGCCCGAGTGCCCCCAAACGCCAACGCGCGTCAGGTCCATATACGGATTTTTCGCCGCTAGTTCCTTCAATCCGGCGATCTGATCGTTTAGCGTGTTCTCAACCATATTGGCGTAACAGGCGTCGTGGAACGATTTCGAACGGTCAGGATTGCAGCTTCCGTCGATGACAACTACGACGAATCCTAGTTCCGCGAGGGCCTGATGGTCGCTCCGCGAAGCATTAAACGAACGCGGCCCGACTCCACCGCCTTGCGGGCCCGGGTAAATATAGTTGATCACTGGATATTTCTTCTTCGGATCGAGGTTTGTTGGCGTGAACATCACGCCGTATAGATCCCATTTTCCATCCGCTGATCTCACGGTGACAGGCTTGGCCGGCTTCCAACCCGTTGTGGCGAGGCGAGAGATTTCGGCCTTTTCGAGATTCGCGATCAGTTTTCCGGTCATATCCCGCAAAACCGCGACGTTTGGAACGTCCACCTTCGAAAAATTATCAACAAAATACTTGCCATCCGGCGATATGGTCACCTGATGATTGCCGTCCTCTGGGGTCAACAATGCGAGGCCAGTGCCGTCAAAATTGATACGATAAAAATGTGTGAAATAAGGATCGCGGCCTGGTTCGCGGCCGTTTGCCTCGAAATAGAGTACGCGAGCAGCCTCATCCATCTTCAGCAATCGAGTGACCACAAAGTTTCCCTTTGTGATCTGGTTCTTGAGCTTTCCGGTCGTCAGATCGTAAAGGTATAGATGCCCCCAATCGTCGCGTTCCGAATACCAGATCACTTCTTTGGTCGCCGGCAGAAACTTCCAGTTAACGGCACCCTGGCCTGATTCGTATTGCGTCGCGACCACTTCTTCCATTACCTCGCGAACCTGGCCGGTAGCGGCATCAGCTATACGTAATTTTGCCGCCTTGTGGTCTCTCGAGGTCGACACAAATGCCAGCGTCTTTGCATCAGCACTCCATTCGTTATCATCAAAGCTGCCGGCACACGAGATATCGTCGCACAGCGTGCTGCGGCGGTCGTCCGGAGCGGCCTTCAGACGGATCATCTTTGCCGTGTCGACCTCGATGATCACTCGGTGGATCTTGATGATCTCGGTGTCTTGAGGGAGAGGATATTTCCAGGCTTCTAGTTTTGGGGCACCTACGTTGGTTGTCACCAAGTACATGTCGCTGACGTGACGCTGGTCCTGCTGGAATGTAGCGATCTTTCTAGAATCAGGTGACCATAGCAGAATTGCCCTGTCGCTATGCGTCCAGCCGGCATTGTCAGTGGCGTAGCCAAAATCCTTAATGCCGTCGGTCGTCAATTGCGTTTCCTTTTTCGATTCAATGTCGCGGACCCATAGATTCCAGTCCTTGATGAAGACCTCTTTCTTCCCGTCCGGCGATCTGACCGCATTGCCCCCGGCAAAACGTCCGCCCCCGCCGGCCGGAGCAGTCACACCGATGTCTGCCATTGTCGCACCGGCCTTTCGTGTTCCGTCAACCGGATTAATCAGTACATATTCGCTGCCGGTTGCCGTCAATACTCGATACCAAAAACGCCCGTCCGGCAAAAATGTTGGACGAGCTCCTGCACGATCTACAAAGGGAGCCGTGGCAAAACCAAGCATTTTCTCAGCACGAGCGTAGTCAGCGGCGGTTATTGGAGGCTGCTGGGCAAATGCTGAAATTGAATACGAAATGACGACAATGGCGACAACACAAAACTTTTTCATTTAGATCTCTACCTGACGATTTGGATTTGTTCTTGAAATCACTTCCCATTTTATATTAACTGTCAGTGTTATTACATTCATGATCAGTTTGTTTGTTATTATTTGAGAATAATTTTTCTAAATAAGAGGTGATCTATGCCCAAATATTTGATCGAACGAGAAATTCCAGGCGTCGGCGGTTCAACAACTGAGGCTCTGCGGGCCGTCTCTCAAACATCCTGCAGTGTGCTAAGTGAACTGGGACCGAGTATCCACCGGATCGAGAGCTACGTCACTGACGACAAGATCTATTGTGTGTATATCGCACCGAATGAAGAAATGATCCGCGAACATGCTACCCGTGGCGGATTTCCGGCAAACCGTATTTCTAAGATCCGAACCATCATTGACCCGACAACCGCCGAAGCCTAGTGTCCGATCAAAATAAAAATTTAGGCAGGCTAATTTCCATTCATGGCATTCAGCCGGCATATCTACAGCGTGGGGTTTTTGTCGTGATACTCTCGTTCCTGTTTTTTATGGGTACAATGATCGTCTTCTATTTAAGACAGGGGTTTGTCTACTTTTTCCTCTCGACCGCATTTTTGATCATCTATCTTGTGACAATGTTTAGCTGGGTCGTACAAAGACGAAATATCGTCAAAATATACGAAAACGGTCTTGAATATCGTAAATATTCCTGCCTCTGGAGTGAGATCGAATCGATCGGAGCCGGCGAAAAAAACACAGTTGAGGTTCGCACAAAAGCTGCCGGCCGATTTGCGATACCCGCCACGATCGCGGGACTCGACAAGGTCGTAATAGCGATAAAAAATAAGATCTGACACTGCCGCCCCGTAAACCGCACATGCGCTGGTTTTCTTAACCTCCGATTTTCTTGTATTCTATCTAATTGATATCTAATTGCCGCACGGAGTTTTTATGAGCATGGAAGTGGTTATGCCGCAGATGGGCGAATCGATTACTGAAGGAACGGTCTCAAAATGGCTGAAAGCTGTAGGCGAACGAGTTGAAAAGGACGAACCGGTACTCGAGATCTCAACCGACAAGGTCGACGCCGAGGTCCCGAGCCCGGGAGCCGGAATTCTGCTCGAGATCCGTACACAAGAAGGCGAGACCGTCGAGGTCGGAACCGTCGTTGCGGTCGTTGGTGAAGAAAGCGAATCCGTGGCATCCGATCTGCCTCCGGTTGGAGAAGCTCCGACAATTATCGAGTCAGGGGGACCCGAAGCAATGGTCGAAGAAGCTCCGGATGTTCCTGCGATAATCGAGGCGATACCTGCCGCGGCCCCGGAAGCCGCTTCGACCGCGGGTGCCGCCGAGGTCGTGATGCCCCAAATGGGCGAATCGATAACCGAAGGCACGGTTTCAAAATGGCTGAAGTCAGTGGGCGATACGATCGACAAAGACGAACCTCTGCTGGAGATCTCTACCGACAAGGTAGATGCCGAGGTTCCTTCGCCGACCGCCGGAACGCTACTGGCGATCAATGTGCAGGAAGGAGAAACGGTCGAGGTTGGCTCGGTCCTTGCACTGGTCGGAGCGGCAGGCTCTGTTCGCGGTCAGCAGTCAGCGGTCGGTAGTTCAGCGGTGGCGATTGAGATTCCCAAAACGGAGCCAACACCCACGCCGGTCGCCCAAATAGCGGCCGCCGCGACGACAACGAACGGAGGTTCGAACGGCAGCTCCACCCTCGACGAACTCCGCCGAATTAAATCGAGTCCGCTGGTCCGAAATATTGCCAAGGAACACGGTGTCGACATCACTCGGATTCCCGGCTCAGGTATTAGTGGACGCGTTACGAAGAGCGATATTCTCTCGTTCATCGAAACTGGTGCAGCTCTTCGACCGCAAGATCTGCTTGTCAAAGGGGCGGCGGCACTTCCTGTTTCACGTCCCAAGCCGCAGGTGCAGTTCACACCTCCGCAGTCCGTGGTGACGACCGAGGATCGGATTGAAAAAATGTCGGTGATGCGCAAAAAGATCGCCGAACATATGACCTTCTCAAAACAGACCTCGGCACATGTCACGAGCGTTTATGAGATCGACATGACGAATGTCGCCAAATTCCGAAAGGCGAATCAGGATGCCTTCCAGGTGAAATACGGCACAAAATTGACATTCATGCCGTTTATTTTCCAGGCGGTTGCCGCGGCGATACGCGAATTTCGTATCGTTAACTCTCAAGTCGATGGCGACCAGATCATTTACAAAGGCGATATCAATCTTGGTATGGCCGTCGCACTCGATTGGGGCTTGATCGTTCCGGTCCTTCGAAATGCTGACACCCAAACGCTGGCACAACTCGCCGTCAGTGCAAATGCCCTCGCCGATCGTGCCCGGACCAACACGCTCAATCCTGCCGAGGTGCAAGGCGGAACATTTACAATCACCAACCCGGGCGTATTTGGCGGTTTATACGGAACGCCGATCATCAATCAACCGCAGGTCGCAATTCTTTGTGTCGGAACGATCGAGAAGCGTGCGAAGGTTTTGACCTCACCTGAAGGCGACGATTACATCGCGATCAGACAGATGGCTTACTTCGCTCTGACATACGATCACCGCGTAGTTGACGGTGCTGATGCTGAACGATTTCTCGCATATTTGAAGGATTATCTGCAAAATGCAACTTTTGAGATCTAATAGCGTGTGATAAATATCGTTGTTTCGATTCGTTAAAAGTTGTTGGCACTGTGCCGCTCTTGCGGTATAATGGTCGGTAATTAGTTATATTCGACACTTTCGGGCAACAATCTCGTTTTTCGGTACGACGAACTTTTTGAATCGAGATCAAACATTGAGCAGACCGCGAGTAGATCGCCGATCTATTTCACCGACAACCCACCGCCGTTATTTGGCGTCAATACAATTGGCCACTTTACGCAACGCACTTTTATCCTCAGGAGGAACTTATGTTTAAGAAAATTTCAATTTTAGCTTTGTCGCTCGTATTCGGAGCGACTGGTGTCCTTGCACAGGGTACACAGATCCGTTCAGCAGTCGCGGGACAAAAATACAAGATCAAGGGCGTTGTCGTATCGAAGGACGACCAGGGAACTTTCATAGTTCGAGACACGGTCGGTATCGACACCAAGATCGTGATCGCATCGAATGCAAGCATCAAAAACAACAGTCTTTTTGGTGGAGATAAATATCCTGTCACTTCGATCGTTCGGGGCCTGAATATCGAGGTTGAAGGCGTCGGCGACAGCAGCGGAAGCGTATCGGTAAACAAAGTTCGATTTGATAAGAGCAATATGATGACCGCTCAGTCGATCGACGCCCGCGTTTCGCCGGCCGAGGAACGTTTGACTGCGGCTGAACAAAACGCACAGCGTGTCTCGGGCCAGATCGACGAATTGATGGCGATCTCAAACGCCGCTAAAGGCGGTGCCAAGGCCGCTCAGGACACGGCAGACGCCGCAGTCGCAGGCGTTAATGCAACTAACAAGCGCATTACCGATCTTGACGATTTTGTCGTTCAGTCATCCGCGACAGTTAACTTTAGGGTCAACAGTGCGGTCCTCTCGGCGGATGCAAAGGCACAGCTCGACCAGATCGCAACCGCAGCGACCGCCCTTAAGGGATACATGATAGAGGTAACGGGATTCGCTTCTGCAGAAGGCAGTGCAAAAGCCAACAAGGCATTGAGCGAAAGGCGTGAAAAGGTCGTTCGAGAATATTTGATCGAACAGCACAACATCTCGCTCCGCCGTTTCACACCGTCTTACGGTTTTGGCGAACTGCAGGCAGTTGCCGACAACACGACCAAAGAAGGGCGTGAGCAGAATCGTCGAGTTGAGATCAAACTCCTTGTCAGCCGCGGCATCAATCAGAATGTCGAGGTCAAATCGTCGAATAACGATCAAGACGATAAGTAGTTGAGATCACAAGTGGCACTGCGAACGGCATATCTATTCAATGCGAGTTCGCGGTGCCTTTTGACTTCGTTTTCCATCTGCAATGAAAACTTTCCGCCGACAAAACCTCGTTACCGGCCTCGCGATCGTGCTAATGACCGCCTTTGTTGCATTTGCACAAACCGCGACCCCGACGCCGAAGGTCACAGACGATGAGATCATCAAAGTCGATTCGCGGCTGATCGTTGTGCCGGTTTCGGTGACGGATACGAACGGGCAGCCGGTATTCGGGCTGACCGCACAGCATTTCAGGCTGACCGAAGAGAGCCGTTTACAGGCCATTGACCACGTCAGTAGTGCTGACAAAGTGCCGCTCGAGATCGCTCTGCTATTCGATGTCTCGGCAAGTACGGACAAAATGTTCCAATTCGAGCTCGAAACCGCGGCAAAATTCCTTAAGGATGTGATGCGGACCGAGGATCGGGCAACCGTCTTTACGATCGGGGCAAAACCGATACTCGTCCGGCCGCGTGATACATCCGAGAGTATCGCGACTGCGATCCGGGATATCACACCAACCAAAGAGTTTACCGCGTTCTATGATACAGTCGCGGCAGCCGCAGACTACCTGAAGTTAAATGCCCCTGACGGTTCGCGTAAGGTCATACTTGTCATTTCTGACGGCGAAGATACAAACAGCGCCCGGATCTCCAAGGCGATCCAAGACGGCTACCGCAAGATCAATGTCAATAAGATCGACAATAAATCGTTGTATGAGCTAACCATCAAAAATCGCAACGAGGCCGGAGTTGCGGAGCGAAGACGTATCTTAAAGTTGCTGCAGGATGTCGATACCGTGTTCTACTCGATCAATCCGGCAGGTAGTTCTCTTCAGCTGAACAAAATGAGCTTGGCGGGACAGGAGAATATGCATAAATTTGCCGAGGACACCGGCGGAACCGCATTTCTGCCCAAATTCCAGCCATTGAATACCAAGGACGAACTTCAGAACCAATCAAACGGCCGGAAAAACGCCGATGTTCTCGACCGTATTTTCCGGCAACTAGCAAATGAGCTTCGCTCACAATATCTGGTTCAATATTATTCGGACGCGGATTTTCCGGTGAATAAATTCGTCAATTTGGACGTAAAACTCCCAAACCGCAGTGACCTCCGCATTCGAGCCCGACAGGGCTATTTCGTTAAGAACTAATCGCGAAAGCCGGCGTTGGGCTTCGTCTTGCCGATCAATTGCATCGTTTCGTGATCGACTTTCGGCATTTTCTTTTTGGTTGCCGGCGATGGCGATGGCGATGCCATCGGCCGCATAACTCCCATCGTTGGACGATCCGGTGTGGGCTCTGTAAATGGTATCAGCAGTTTGCCGATTGCCGGCCTTCCCTTTGAAAACAACGACACGAACAGAACTCCGCTGAACAGAGCGATAAGCAACGAGGCAACAGCCGTGGCATAGGCCTTGGTCCTTTGCTTCATTTTCGCCCAACCGACAGGACAATCGGCCGTCAGAACCGTGCCATCCGAGCGCTGAAAATACCGAACACAAAGCCTACCTTCAGCATTGGTGACAAGAGCTTCCGCATCTTCTTTCGTCATACCCGAAAGATTGTAAACATTGAGCTTACAGTCACCGCAAAAGCGTTTGCGATTGTCGCCATACATCTCATCCCAATCTGCCGAGCATGGCGATGCGATTCTTACGTTGTTAAGCGGACTATCAAATGTGGACATACAAAAACTCCGTTCAATTTAAATGCAGCAATTGCTGTTGAGTATTGAACGGAGTTTCTAGATCGTCTTGCGGAATTTTTTACATTTTTCGTCTGTATTTATGTGTGATCGGCCTTCGTCGCCCGACGCCAATGGCGTTTTTGGAGATTATAAGTGTCGGCGGCAGTTGCTGGCGTTTAAACTCGTTAGCCGGATGTTCGACTTTGTTGAGGATCCAATAGACGCGTTCGGCGTCGTGGCCGGCCGCGATTATCTCGGCAGGCGACTGTTTTTGTTCGAAATAGAGCCGAAGGATCGGATCCATCAGTTCATACGGCGGCAGACTGTCCTGATCGAATTGATTCGGTGCGAGTTCGGCCGAAGGCAGTTTTTCGATTATCCTGGTCGGGATTATCTCTCGGCCGGCCGAGTCATTGACGTGCCGAGAAACTTTCCAAACTTCGGTCTTCAGCAGATCGCCAAGCACGGCAAGCCCGCCGTTTGTGTCACCGTAAAGCGTACAGTAACCGACCGCTAATTCGCTTTTGTTCCCGGTTGATAACAACAATCGGCCCTCGGAATTAGATATCGCCATCAAGATGACACCGCGAATGCGCGACTGCATATTCTCAGCCGCCAGGCTTTCGCCACCCTTCGTCGGTTTGTGCAGACCCATTTGCTGAAGCAGCACTTCGAATGTCGATGAGATCGGTTCGATGCGGCCCATGCAGCCCAGATTGCGGATCAACTCTTCCGAGTCATCGATGCTACCCCGCGAAGAATAGGGCGACGGCATCATCACACACAGCAGATTTTCCGGACCGATAGCCTCGGCCGCAAGCGCAGCGACAAGTGCCGAGTCGACGCCGCCAGAAAGCCCAAGTACGGCCTGTTTGAATCCATTCTTCTGAGCATAATCGCGGATTCCTAAGACCAACGCTTTTCGGATCGTTTCGGTCTCATCGCCCGTGATGCCGCGGGCATCGGGCTTTCGTACGTCGAGTTCGACCGTTTCGACAAACTCTTCGAACGCCGGTGCCTGCAATATCACGTCGCCTTCCTCATCGGCGATCAAACTCGCTCCGTCAAATATAATACCGTCGTTGCCGCCAACAAGATTTACAAAGACGATCGGCTTTTTCTGCAATTTGGCACGATGCGCGACCATATCACACCGGAGCTTGATCTTTCCTTTGTTGAATGGTGAAGCGTTTATCGAGACGATCATGTCGGCTCCCATCGCGACGACCTCGTCAGTCGGATCGCTGTCGTATAACCGTTCGTCCCAAAATGTTTTATCGTTCCAAAAGTCTTCGCAAACGACCACGCCGATCTTGACTCCATTTATTTCAAAAAGTCTCCTCTCAACGCTTGGCTCGAAATAGCGAGGATCGTCAAAAACATCGTACTCAGGAAGCAATGTTTTATCCGCAAATCCGATCAACTTACAATCGTGTATGACAGCAGCTGAATTATACAGCCGACGCCCGTTCACTTCGTCATTTGGACGTATTGTGCCTACAACTGCTGTTATGCCTTGAGTTAGCGGGATAATGTCACGGAGTGGATCGATGGCATGTTCGATAATGTCGCTATCTTGGAACCAATCTTGTGAGGTGTAACCGTGTATCACTACTTCCGGAAAAACAACCAGGTCGGAACCGTCCGACCTGGCTTTCTCGATAGCAGCGTTGATCTTTGTTGTGTTACCGGAAAGGTCACCGTTGGTGGTGTTAATTTGAGCAATTGTAACTCGCATGGCTCAATTATAGACGCTTGACCAGCAATACCAAGATGCCGAACTAAGTTGCCGTAGATTGCTCAGATCGTTTGATCATCGTCAGGCGATTTCCGCGGTCGTTGTATTTGACCTCGTCCATAATGTTGTAGATAAAGAGCACCCCGCGGCCGGAGGTCTTGAATAGATTTGTCGGGTCGAGCGGGTCAGGAATGTTATTGACGTCAAATCCCTCTCCTTCATCTTCGATCGTAAATTTAGCTTCCTGTTTCGATACTTCGGCAGTGATCCGTACGAGCTTTTTAGCATCAAATTTGTTGCCGTGTTTTACGGCGTTGACAAATGCTTCGTCAAGAGCGACGAACAAGTTTGATTGCTCCGGTTTGACCACTCCGAGCTTTTCGACGCGTTTCATCAGATACTCGAGCACAATGTGCATCAGCGAGATCGCACTCGGCAGTTCGAATTCGATGTTTTCGTGTAAGTCCTGGACGGTTTCGGCAGTGTCGACATATCTGATCTTGTAATCGAGAACGGTGGCGACCATATTTTTTAACTCGTCCTCATCAAAATCATCGCGACGAAAATTCGCTGCACATAGTTTGAACGCCTTGATACGTTCGTACGGATTTGCAGCGGCAACCTTCGGAAAACATGTCGGCTCGTCGCCATTGAGCTGTGCCACCGGATCCGTGCTTTCGACATCGAGATCCGTGATCACCATGTCATACGATTCAACGTCCGGCAACCGGATGGCGGCTGATCGATCTTCAACGATAGCAACCTCGTGCCCGATATGCGAAAACACCTCTTCCAGCGACGTGGCGAGGTCGTCATGGTCGTCGATGATGAGAATTCGTCGCTGCATAAGTGAGCAGGAGAGGCCGATCTACATTACGAACTGTGATTTACCGATGTTGCAGATTTTACATCAAAGCTCGCATTATTTCGAACGTGAGCCGCTCTCTGCTACTCAGATACGGCTGTTTTTGACGCAAGAAAATTTGCCGCGATAAGCACGAAACTGACCCAGATGGCGTCTGCCAACAAAAGATGGCCGATCTGCATTACGATCGGGGCTAGCATCAGCAATGTCGCTCCACCGAATGCTATCTGACATATGACAAGTATCGAAAGCACATTTGACCAACGTGTGACGCTTTTGTCATCGCCCGATTCACGCCGCAGCCAACCCGCAGCAAATATCAGGAGAACGGCTGTCAGGATCGACGAGATCGGATGCAGCACCCTAAGCCGCAGAAGCATATTCGACGTCGGAGAAAAATCTTGCTGGACACCCGCCGAGAGCGTTTCAGCCGGAAACAGCATACTCGCGAGGGCGGCGATCGAGCCGGTAGTTCCGACATAAAAGATCGCCGCAATACATACGGCCAGGATCGCTCGGTATTTGCCTTCGACCTTAAATGTGAACCGCTTGCCTACGCTGGCGTACCAAGCCGTCATAGTAAGAAATGCCAGTAAAATGAAGGTATTGACCAGATGCCCTGCCATCCAAAACGGCCGAGCCGCCGAAAGCGTATCAGCGGTGTTGCCCGTCAACACGAGCCCGGCCCCTACGAGGGCCTCGGTTACGACAAATATGAACGATCCGACTGCTGCCTTTCGAACGGAGCTTCCCTTTTCAAATTTCTTGAACGCCCAGATGAGCAACGCCAGAACCACCACAAATGCAAGAAAACTCGTGATTCTATGTGAAAACTCGATCACGGTTTTCAGTTCCGGCGCACTCGGCAGAACCTCGCCGTGACAAGTCAGCCAATGCTGCCCGCAGCCATCGCCCGATTTTGAAGCACGAAGAAAAACACCCCATAGTATCACGAGGACGTTGTACCCAAGTGCGAACCACGCATACTTAGCAAATTTACTCAGCTTTGTTTCCGTTCCCATTTTGCTTAGAATAGCATTTTCGCTCGTCCAAAAAAATGATGCTCCGTTTAGCGGTTATTGTGTCGATCTTGGCTTTCGCTGCAAATATGTTTGCCGGAAAGCCTTATATTGTTGTGCTCGGTGTAGGCCAGGATGCAGGCGTGCCCCAAATAGGATGTGCTTCACCGTTCTGCCGTTCTGCATGGGCAGACCCAAAACTGCGGCAAACTGTGGCATCGCTCGCACTTGTCGATCCAGATACAAAGCAGCGATGGATCTTTGACGCGACACCGGACCTGCCGGAACAGTTTGAAATTCTTAAAGAAGCGACCGCCGACCGTTCTAACAACATCACAGGTATTTTCCTGACCCATGCACACATTGGCCATTACACCGGACTGATGTTTCTCGGTCGCGAATCGATGAATTCCGACCTCATACCAGTTTACGCAATGCCGCGTATGAAGCAGATGCTCGAGCAAAACGCTCCTTGGTCGCAGCTTGTGAGACTAAAGAATATCGCAGTTAGTTCGCTCGCCGACGGTGTCAAAGTTAGACTGAACGATCGCCTGTCAGTGACGCCATTTACCGTTCCGCACCGTGACGAGTTCTCTGAGACCGTTGGTTATCTAATTGATTCGGACACGAAAGCGATCGTCTACATTCCTGACATAGATAAGTGGCAAAAGTGGTCGACGCCGCTCGAAGATCTCGTTAGATCTGCAAACTATTTACTGCTCGACGGCACATTTTATGCAGACGGCGAGATCAACCGGCCTATGAGCGAGGTGCCTCATCCCTTCGTCTCCGAAACAATGGACATGCTCCGGACGATGCCGCGAAAAGAGCGTTCAAAGGTATACTTCATTCACTTCAATCACAGCAACCCGCTGGTACAAGGTAATAAACGGCAAAACCGTGAAGTGAGGCGAAAGGGTTTTCGTGTCGCCGTCCGCGGCCTGAGGTTGGATCTTTGAGCAAAAAGGAACGCATTGATAAACTTCTGGTCGAACGCGGCCTTGCCGATTCGCGCACCAAAGCTCAGGCTCTAGTGATGGCAGGCATTGTGCTTGTTAATGACCGTCGTGTGGAAAAATCATCCGAGTCATTTGCAATCGGTGAAGTCATCCGGATAAAAGGAGAATCTGCTGAATCGAAGTACGTTGGCCGCGGCGGCCTCAAGCTGGAAGCGGCCTTGACTGCATTCGAGGTCGATCCGACTGGTTTCAACTGTGTCGATATAGGGGCATCAACCGGCGGATTTACTGACTGTTTGCTTCAGCATGGGGCCGGCCGCGTAACAACGATCGATGTCGGCACTAACCAGCTCGTATGGTCGCTCCGCACCGATCCCCGAGTCGATGCGAGAGAGAATGTAAATGCACGTTCGCTGCAGCCCGACGACTTTGATACCGCATTCGACCTTGCCGTGATGGATGTTTCATTTATCTCGGTCACAAAGATCTTCGCGTCGATCGTGCCGTTGCTCACTGACAACGGCCGAATGATCGTGCTCATCAAACCGCAGTTTGAAGTAGGCCGCGGCGAAGTTGGAAAGGGCGGGATTGTCCGTGAAAGCGATAAACACGAACGCGTCGTCGCCGAAGTAAATTCATTCGCCGAGTCTATCGGCCTCACTGTGAAAGGTATCATCGATTCACCGATCTTAGGTGCCGAAGGGAATAAGGAGTTTCTCGCACTTTATGCACGATAACGACGAATCATTTGCCGAAGAAGGAAACGAAACGTCTGTTGAAGGGCTCGATTTCGATTTTGAGGACGGTCTTATGGTACTAACACGCCGATATTTGTCCAGACGAGGATATTGCTGCGGCGGTGACTGCCGACACTGCCCTTATGAGGAGCACCGGCAAGCAGCATCACAATAGATATATCTCTATCTCTTGGGGCACGTAGTCGTTTACATATGTTTCGCCCGATATGTGCTGATCTGTTCGCTCGAGTGCCAGGCTGCCATTGCTCACATTATACTGCCCGCCGATCTGCTTTCTCGATCGGGTTCCAAGCACAGCCGTCAAAATGTTCGCCGCAATTTCGTCTGTCGGCCATTCGATACCGTAAAATATGTGCTTACCGTCCCGCCGAGTCACAACCAATCCTGCGGTTCGCAGGTACGCCAAATGACGCGAGACCTTGGGTTGGCTCTCGTCGATCGACTCCGCAAGATAGCCGACTGATACCTCCCCGTCGGCCATTAGACTGATCAGCTTAAGTCGAGTGGTATCCGAAAGGGCTAAAAAGAGTGTTCCGAGGTCAGCAAGAGTTGATTCGTTCATTGTCGTTCTGGGTGGTCAACTTACATATTACCTTGTCCATATATATATAGCAAATATCAGGTTGACTTCGATCTTAATTGCGATTTTCACCTAATAGTTTTAGGATAATTTGGTGAAAGCTCAACATTCTATATACACATCAGCGGTACATGCCGGTGATGATCACTCGCAGCATCATGGAGCCCTGTCGGTTCCGATCTATCCGGCCTCGGTTTATGCTCTGCCTGACGCAGATGAAGGTGCGGACATCCACAATGAGATTAAGGACGGATATTATTACGGGCGTTTGGGAAATCCTACTCAGACGGCTTTGGAAAACGCTGTTGCGGAACTCGAGCACGGGGAATCCGCACTAGCTCTGGCCTCCGGCATGGCAGCCGTGTCGGCTGCAGTCTTTACGCTTGTCAGAACCGGCGACCATATCATTGCTCCAATTTCCGGGTATTCCACCACTTCGAACTTCCTTCGTAATATCGGTGAGAGGTTCGGTGTCGAAACCACGTTTGTTGACGCCGGAGATGCGGACAATTATCGAGCTGCTATCAAGCAAAATACTAAACTGCTCTGGATCGAAACTCCGTCAAATCCGATCGTTCAGATCACCGACATCGCTGCGGTAGTCGCGATAGCTAAGGCGCATGACCTTGAGACGATTGCCGACAATACCTTCGCGACGCCGTTCAATCAACTGCCGCTAGATCTCGGTGTCGATGCTGTCATTCATAGTGCGACCAAATACCTTGGCGGGCACAGCGACCTGACCGCCGGTGTCATCGTGGGGAGCCGACAGATCGTTGAGGCAGCGAGACAGGGTGCGAATAAATATTACGGTGGAAACATCGCACCGCAGGTGGCGTGGCTTGTTGTGCGCGGCATCAAAACACTGGCATTAAGAATGGAACGGCACAATGAGAACGCATTCGCCATCGCCGATATGTTTTTTGGCCATGAGAAGATCGCTGCTATTCATTATCCCGGATTGCCGTCGCATAAGAATTACGAGATCGCTCTGGCTCAAATGACCGGTGGATTTGGCGGAATGATTGGTCTTGATGTCGGCAGCATTGAGGCCGGCAAAGCCTTTGTCAATAATTGTGCGTTGTTTACACTCGCGACATCGCTCGGCGGGGTCGAATCGATCGTTCAGCATTCGGCGTCGATGACCCATTCGACGATTCCACGCGAAGAACGCATCGCTGCCGGGATCACCGACGGCCTGATCCGAATGTCGGTCGGCGTTGAGGACGTCAACGATCTCATTGCAGACATCGAGCAGGCTCTTGATAAGATGTAGACTGACTACATATCCGTTTTAGTGTATATGAGTTACATTCTCGCCTTAGATCAGGGCACCACCAGCAGCCGCAGCATTATCTTCGACCATGATGGCAATACAGTCGCCGTTGGTCAAAGGGAATTCGCGCAGATATTCCCGCGTTCCGGGTGGGTCGAACACGATCCCGAGGAGATATGGCGGTCGCAAGTGGAAACAGCTTTCGAAGCCCTGCAGCGGGCAGATATAACCGCAGCCGATATAGTTGCCCTAGGCATCACTAATCAACGTGAAACCACGGTTATATGGGATCGCAAGACCAGTGTGCCGATCTATAACGCCATCGTCTGGCAGGATCGGCGAACGTCTGATTGGTGTTCGCGATTTCGTGAATCTCACGGTGAGTTGATCAAGCAGAAGACAGGGCTTGAATGCGATGCCTATTTCTCGGCAAGCAAGATCTCATGGTTGCTTGACAATGTTGACGGTGCAAGGGAGAAGGCCGAGAGCGGTGAGCTTGCTTTCGGCACGATCGACACATGGCTTGTTTGGAGGCTGACAAACGGCCGTTCGCACATAACTGATCCGTCTAATGCCTCGCGGACAATGCTTTACAACATCAATCGGCTTGAATGGGATGTTGAGTTGTTGGACATATTCAACATTCCGTATGTGTTACTTCCGGATGTTCGTGCTTCTTCTGAAGTATTTTGCGAAGTGAAGTCGCCGGGCCAACTCGACGGGATAAAGATCGCAAGTATTGTAGGCGATCAGCAGGCGGCGTTGTTTGGGCAGGCTTGTTTTGATGCGGGTACTACAAAGAACACATATGGCACAGGCTGTTTTATGCTGCAGAACGTCGGGATCTCGCCGGTCGCATCCGAGCATCGATTGCTTTCCACCGTTGCTTGGCAGATCGAGAGACGAACTGAGTATGCGCTCGAGGGCAGTGTCTTTATCGGCGGTGCCGTTATCCAATGGCTGCGGGATTCACTCGGCGTGATAGCTGATTCTTCGGAGGTCGAGGCACTTGCCGGCTCGGTCGCCGATAACGGCGGAGTCTATTTCGTTCCGGCGTTTTCCGGCCTAGGTACGCCGCATTGGGATCAGGAAGCCCGCGGACTGATCATCGGCCTCACACGCGGAACCGGAAAAGCTCACATAGCCCGAGCGGCAGTCGAATCGATCGCTTTCCAGACGGCCGATCTTCTCGCCGCCATGAATTCTGATTCGGGAGTGGATCTCACTGAACTTCGCGTCGATGGCGGTGCCACCCGAAACAAAGGTCTCCTTCAGTTTCAGGCGGACATCTTACAAATACCTGTCGTCCGTTCTGCAACGAGTGAAACGACCGCACTTGGAGCAGCTTATCTTGCTGGACTTGCAGTACGGTTTTGGGCCTCGACAGATGAACTTGCTGAACATTGGCGATCTGACGGCAGATTCGAGCCCCGAATGGATCGTTCGGCCGCGATGTCGATCACTGAACGTTGGCACGAAGCCGTCCAACGGTCACTTGCCTGGGATCGACATCAATAGAAAGCCGCCTTTGATGGCAGGCGGCTTTCAAGGTGCGGAACGAAATGATCGTAAATTAAACGTCGTTATTCTCACCCTTAGATTTGCTCAAACCGACCGCTGCCTCAGCCTGCGGCAGCGGCATTCCGACACCATCTGCGCTAATGAGCAACTCATCATCCGAGGAAGAATCCTTTGGATCAGCAATGATCATCTTTCCTGACTGTTTCGTAAAAGTCAGCATCTTTGTTTCTTCGTTAAAATCGACCATCACAAAATCGCCCGTCTCGACCTGTTGGGTCGCGACGAGATTTGACAGCGGATAGACGAGAAAACGCTCGATCGAACGCTTGAGGTGGCGGGCACCGTATTTGAGATCGATTCCTTCGCTGAGCAAATATTCCTTAGCTTCGCCGGTACATTCGAACGCGAATTTCGTCCCGGCCGATTCCGTTATGCGATCCTGAACAGCACGCAGTTCGATGTCGAGGATCTGCCGCAGGTGATGTTCCTTGAGGCTGCGGAACACGACGACCTTGTCGATGCGGTTCATAAACTCCGGTGAGAATTTACGTTTCGCGGCCTCGAGTGCGGTGCGGTAGATCTTGGTGTCGATCTCGTTGTCGGCCTTGACCTGATCGGTCTTGGTCGGTGCGAACCCGATTCCGCCCGAGATCATCTCGGACATTTCGCGTGCCCCGAGATTGGAGGTCATGATGACGACGGTCCGCGAAAAATCAACACGGCGGTTGTCGCCGAGTGTCAGGGTCGCTTTGTCCAAAATACCAAGCAGCAACTGCCATAGCGAATCCGAAGCCTTTTCGATCTCGTCAAACAGTACGAACGTCAGTTTCGTGTCCTCTGTATGGGCCTTATCGAGGTTTTCCTGCGTCAGCATCGGCGAGGTTTCGCGATGACCGAGGTATCCCGGAGGCGAGCCGATCAGTTTGGCGATCTCGTGTGAATGTTGGAACTCGGCACAATCGATCTTGACGACCGTGTGCGGCTCGTTGAACAGAACTTCGGAGGCGGCTTCGACGACGCGGGTCTTACCCGAACCTGTCGGCCCGAGGAATAGCATTGTGCCGATCGGACGGGACGGATTGTTCATTCCGGCCAAGTATATTTGAAACAGGCCGCTCATCCGGCGAACCGCACGCTCCTGTCCGACGATCTGCGCGGACAATTTATCCTCAAATTCTGCTGCCCGCGGGCTTTTCCGTTCGGGGTCGAGCAGTATGCCTTGTTCGCCGCTGTCTTTTCGTTTTGCCGATTCCTGTTTCATCTTCTTAACTCCTAGCGGAAGCTTGAATCTTCCGCTATCTAATGAACGTTTCCGTTCGCGATATTTGCCGAATATCTGACGGCAAATATGTCGTCTATAGTGATGATGTCAAAACTTTTTTCGTTGGCTGGGTTATGGAATCTGGAAGGGCATACCCAGAAAAGAAAGGTCGCAGGTATGAAAGCCCGCTCCAATTTAAGATTTAACACAGAAAACATAAAGCGCGCAACCAGAAAACGATGGCCGCGAAAAGTTTTTCCGGAATAGTACCCCTAATCGTAATATTCGAGGCCGAGGTGCGTGATCAGCTCTTCGCCCATCATATGGCGAAGAGTATTTTTCAACTTCATTAGCTGAATGAAAATATCATGCTCCGGATAGAGCCCGGGCGCGGTCTGCGGGGCCTTGAAATAGAACGAAAGCCATTCTTGGATTCCCTTCATACCGGCACGGCTCGCGAGGTCCATGAACAGTGCGAGGTCGAGTGCCAGCGGGGCCGCGAGGATCGAGTCGCGGCAGAGGAAATTGACCTTGATTTGCATTTTGTAACCAAGCCATCCGAAGATATCGATGTTGTCCCAGCCTTCTTTATTATCGCCGCGAGGAGGATAATAGTTGATCTTGACGACGTGCGAAAAATCGCCGTAGAGGCCGGGATAGACCTCGGGCTGGAAGATGTGTTCGAGGACCGAGAGTTTCGAAACTTCCTTAGATTTGAAATTTTCGGGATCGTCGAGAACCTCGCCGTCGCGGTTTCCGAGGATATTGGTCGAATACCAGCCGTCGAGGCCGAGCATTCTGGATTTCAGGCCCGGAGCGAGGATCGTCTTCATCAGCGTTTGTCCGGTCTTGAAATCTTTGCCGCAGATCGGCGTGCGCGTCTGATCTGCGAGTTCCGTCATTGCAGGAATATCGACTGTCAGGTTCGGTGCGCCGTTAGCAAAGGGTACGTTTGATTTTAACGCTGCATAAGCGTAGATCATCGACGGAGCGATGCGGCCGTCGTCGTCGTACATTGCTTTTTCGAAAGCCGCGAGCGAAGCGTGGACCTCGGATTCTTCGATGTATATCTCGGTCGAAGCGGCCCAGACCATGACCAGGCGGTCGCAGCCATTGTCGGCCTTAAACTGTGCGATGTCAGCAATTAGTTGCTCGGCAAGGTCCATCTTATTCTTGCCGGTCTTGACGTTCTCACCATGTAGCCGCTTTACGTAATTCTGTTCGAAAACAGCGGGCATCGGTTTTAGGGAAGCGAGCGGCTCTGAAACTTGATTGAGCAGATCTTTGTCTAGGACGCCCGCATTCATCGCGGCTTCGAACGCGTTGTCATGAAAGATATCCCAAGCCCCAAAAACAATGTCGTCGAGCTTGGCCAGCGGCACAAATTCGTTGATCTTTGGGCTACGAATGTCGGTACGCTTTCCGAGACGGATCGTGCCAAGCTGTGTCAAAGATCCGACCGGCTCCGAAATGCCGCGTTTTATCGCCTCGACTCCTGCCACCAACGTGGTACTAACGGCCCCAAGTCCGACCAACAATACGCCAAGTTTGCCGTTCGCCGGGACGATGTCTGTTCGATTTCCCATCTAAAGTTCCTCCGCGAGAATCAAAAGAGAAGCATAACGGCACACAGTTGGATAGGCAAATACGCGGTCAGTTTCAATTGATGGCTTGTAAGATTCAGTGATAAACTTGGAGTTTGAACTTGAGTTTGAATGGATGCAGGATGATGGGCATTTTGTCGGGAGATCAGAGATTTGAATCGGCTTAAACTTGGTGTAGTGATTTTCATAATTCTGCTCTTTGCCGTCACGGCCTTTGTGGCGCCCACAATTAAGCCGGTGAGCGGTCAGAACGCCGGCGTCGGCCTGAATGCCCCAACCGCCTTGAAAGCGACTGATTCGGTTTATGCGACAAAGGTTGGATTACATTGGGAACCTGTACCTTACGCTATTGTTTATCGGGTCTTTAGATCAGCGACCAATGATTCGCAGTCTGCAATTTCGGTCGGATCGACCTCTGCGAATTTCTTTTTCGACGCGACCGCGATCGCTGGGCAGCAATATTTCTATTGGGTACGAGCTGAAAATAGTGAATCGGTCAGTCCGCTTGGTTCTTCCGATGCAGGGATGAGGGCCGTAGGCAACAACTCTCCAGGAGCACCATTTCCGCCTCTTGAGCCTCCTATCGTTCCGGGCGGAAACCCGCTTACCGCGGCGAAGGCATATCTCGGCAAAACACTTTTCTGGGACGAGCAGCTTTCTTCAACAAAAACTGTCTCGTGCGGTACCTGTCATCGGCCTGCCGCGGGCGGATCAGATCCGCGAACCAACTCTTTGACGAGACATCCCGGCTTCGATGGTGCATTTAATACCGACGATGACGTATTTGGTTCACCGGGCGTTCCTAACAGCCTAGCGACCGGCGAATATTCGTCAATCCAACATTTTGGGGTTGGCCTACAAGTAACAAATCGGCGCTCGCCATCGTATCTCAACGCCGGATACACCACAGACGGTATCTTTTGGGATGGACGTGCACGCGATCAGTTTCGCGATCCGATCACGAATTCGATATTGCTGGCGAGTTTTGGAGGCCTCGAAAGTCAGTCCGTGTTTCCGCCCTTATCAACCGCCGAAATGGGACATGTTGGCCGTGATTGGCCAGCAATTGTTACTCGACTAAATGACTCAAGGCCTTTGGCTCTCGCTCACGATATCCCATCGGGTTTAGCCAATTGGTTATCGGGCCGAACATATCCGCAGCTTTTTGAGGAAGCTTTTGGAACGCCTGAGATCACACCGGCCCGCATTGCAATGGCAATAGCGACCCATGAACGAATGCTTTTCTCTGACCAGACGCCTCTAGACCGATGGTCCGCACAACTCGAACCGTTAACAACCCAAGAAGAACAGGGCCGAACAATATTCATCGCTCAACAATGTACGTTTTGCCACGGCGGAGCTCTTCTAAGTAATGCGTCATATCAGAATGTAGGGGTCAGGCCGATAAATGAAGATCCGGGCCGAGGTGCCGTCACGGGAGTTACCGCTGATTTTGGCCGATTCAAAACACCGCCGCTTCGCAACCTCGAATTAAAGGGAAACTATTTCCACAACGGGCGTTTCGCAACAGTTGAGGACGTTGTCGAGTTTTACAATCGCGGAGGTGATTTTGATGCCCCCAATGTCGATCCGCGGATCCAGCCGCTCAACCTTACCATCGCCCAGCGTGCCGCTCTCGTCTCATTTTTAAAGCGGCCGCTGACCGATCAAAGGGTCGCTCAGGAATTGCCGCCATTTGATCGGCCGAAGCTGTATACCGAATCTACTTACGTTCCGACGATCAGTGGAAACGGCCGCATCGGAGCGGCCGGAATAACTCCAAATGCTATCGCTCTTGAGCCGCCGGTACTCGGGAATCCGCGTTTTACCGTTTCCGTTTCACAAACCGTCGGAGGCTCCTCCGCGGTTCTCGTGATCGATGCCGCTGATCCAGGTGTTGGAACCTCCATACCCGCTTCGGGCTCGTTTGCCCGCGTCGAGACAACTCTTTCGGGCTCGGGGGGAGAGAACGGCTATGGCTCGGCGGTGCTGTCGATCCCGAACGACCCATCGATCGTCGGCCGTTCGTTCTATGGCCGCTGGTACGTGACCGACGCAGGTGCAGCGAATGGCTTTTCGGTTTCCCGGCTGATCACATTCACAATATTTGGAAACGGCGGCGGTCGTGCGCCGTTCGATTTCGACGGCGACGGCAAGACCGAAATTTCGATCTATCGCCCGGCGGCAGGTGAATGGTGGTACGAGCGTTCGTCAAACGGCACCAATTTCGCGGCTCAATTTGGTAACGCGTCTGATAAACCGGTCCCAGCCGACTACACGGGCGACGGAAAAACGGACATCGCATTTTGGCGGCCTTCGAACGGAAACTGGTTCGTGCTGCGCTCCGAAGACCTTTCGTTCTACGCGTTTCCGTTTGGTCTGGGCTCGGATGTCACGATTCCGGCAGATTATGACGGCGACGGCAAAGCGGACGCTGCTGTGTTCCGGCCGTCGACGAATACCTGGTATATCCAACGTTCATCCGGAGGCACCGATATTATTGGATTTGGCTCCGTCGGTGACAAACCCGTTCCGGCAGACTACGACGGAGATGGAAGAGCGGATATTGCGGTCTTTAGGCCAAAGGGCGCCTCAGGAGCGGAATGGTGGGTCCGGCGCAGCTCGAATGGTTCGGTCTTCGCACTTGTATTCGGTGCCTCTGTAGATAAACCGGTCCAGGGTGACTATACCGGCGACGGCAAGACGGACATAGCTTTCTGGCGGCCCTCGAACGGCAGTTGGTTCATCTTGCGGAGCGAAGACCTCTCGTTCTATTCATTCCCATTCGGAACTTCCGGCGACCTGCCGTTGATCGGCGATTTTGACGGCGATGGAAAATCAGATCCGGGCGTGTTCCGTCCGTCGACTTCGAATTGGTTCGTCCAGCGATCGACCGCTGGAACGCTGATCCGGCAGTTCGGTGTCACAGGCGATCTGCCGATACCTAATTCGTTCGTGCCTTAGTCTTTCGGGCTGGAAATATAACTTCGAAAATCGATCTCTGCGAAGATGTTGTCGCGATTCTCGATCTCAGCGAGAAGCTCGTGATCGACCTCACCTGATTCAAGCATCTCGGCGAGCATGTGGAAACGTTGTATGTGCGACTGGAATCTACGGGATGAGTATTCGACCGTCGTCCCCTGATAGATCTGGAACGCCCAGTCAGAGGATTGGGCGAGGAGGAGTTCGCGGGCGAGTTGGTTGAGGATCCGCGAGGCAAAGAGAACCACCCCGTCAGCCGAAGCGGCTGCCACCCCTCCTTCGTAAGGAGGGGAGCTTTTGAACTTATTCGCGAGTTCGGTCATTTTTCGTTCCGCGTCGTGTTGGAACGGGTACATCCACGAGTTGCCTTCGTTGATCCAGACCTTGTAATAGCCAGCCTCGCCCCAGCTCGAGGCGGTGGGCCGTTGGACCTGGATCGGAAGGCCGGAGTCGAGAAAATCGCCGGGCGTGATGCACTGGATATCGTTTTGATCGAAGTGGATCTTTTTGAAAAAGAAGTCGATGAACTGCGGCCCCTCGAACCACCAGTGGCCGTAAAGCTCTGCGTCATACGGAGATACGACGAGCGGCGGATGGCCTTCGAATGTTCCTCTGAGCATGTGTGCCTGCTTGATACGTTCGCTGATGAAGTGCGATGCGTTCTCCGCAGCCTTCTCGCGAGCCAGCGAAGGAATGTACGGCTGTTTGAGATTCTGCGGCACATCGCGGCCGGTGATGCGGTGATATTTCAGGCCGAGATGGCGGCGGCTTCCATCGGCGTGCAGATGCGGAGCGAGATAATCGAGCGGCGCGTCCCAGCCGATGTCGCGGTAAAATTCGCGGTACAGGTCGTTGCCCGGATAGCCGATCTCAGCCGACCAAACCTGCTGGCTCGTCTCGACATCGCGTGCGAAAACGGCGGTTCCATTCGGCGTGACTACCGGTGCATGAACACCAAATCGCGGCCGAGGATCGCCGTAAAGTATTGCGTGCGTGTCGCTTATAAAATATTCGATGCCGGCGTCTTTTAACAGGTCTTCGACGCCAGGCTCGTAGGCACACTCGGCGAGCCATATTCCCCGCGGCTGCCGATGGAAATGTTTCTTGTAATTTGCGACCGCGATCTGCACCTGCGCTCGTCTTGATTCGACGGTCGAAATAAGCGGAATAAAGCCGTGCGTCGCACAGCATGTGATGATCTCGATGACGCCCTCGTCCTGCAGTTCACGGAAGGCGTTGATGAGATTGCGGTTGTAACGGTTGTTCCACAGGTCGAGCGACGACGAGAGGTTTTCGACGTACATCTTTGCAACGTCTTGAAATTCGTGCGACTCGGTTTTGGTGCGGTCAAGCTCTTTTTTTGCGAGTTCGAACAGGTTTTCGAGATGTGCGGTGTAACGCGTTTGCAGCATCTCGTCGGCGAGCATTTCGCACAAAGGCGGCGAAACGTTCATCGCAAGACGCGGTTTGACGCCGGCTTCGTGGAGCGTTTGAAAGATGAAAATTAACGGTAAGTAAACCTCGGTGATCGCTTCGTACAGCCAGTCTTCCTCGAGGAACTCAGGATATTCCGGATGCCGCACGAACGGCAGATGAGCGTGTAAAATGAGGCTGAAATATCCGGTCGGCATTAGAGGTATATTAAAACAGGATGGACAGGATATACAGGATGATTTGTCAAAATCCTATTTATCTTGTCCATCCTGTTAAAAACCAGATAACGGACTATCGAATACTGTGCGAACTGACAGGATCGTACCGCGGGGTGTATTTCGGCGAGAGCACTTTTGTTTTCAGTGTTCGCGGAAAATTGACGAGGCTGGCTCCGTAAACGGCGGGGCCGAATTGTTCTTCGGTCCACTCGGTCTCGTCGATGTCGAAATACTCGGTCAGGGCGGACATGGCACGGCCGGCCTCAATGTTGGCGGCGTTTGCCTGTAGGATCGCGAACAATGCCGGGCTGATGCGGAAACGGAGTTCTTCGAGCGATGTGCCTGATGCAAGTGCGACAAGGGCGTAACGGATCTCTTCGGCGGCGATGCCGCGGATGTCGTTGTCATTGTTGCCGACGAGCCGCGTGAATGCTGTGTGCGAAGCGTCCGACGAGGCGGCGACATCGTCACCGGCCATCGCGGCGTCAAACGCATCACGCGAGAATCCGGCGACATCGAGAACCTCGGCAAATTTGTTTGCCGACACGGTCCAGTCGGATTCGGTCGCCGCACGCGGGCTGGGCGAACGTCGCGGCGTAGATATCGTGTTCGAATAGACAATGCGAAAATACGGCCGGTTCGGTGCGTAAAAACCGATCTCGGCCTGATATTCCCCGTCCGGTTCGACGTCGAACCACCAGTTCCCTTCGGCCTCGCATTGGCTGATCGTTTCGCGGTCCGTGCGTTTGTCGATCAGCTTGACGACGAGCGTGTAGCTGCCTAGGTCGTCGCCGAAAACATTGCGCAGCGTGTGCCACGGATTTTCGCGGATCGACCAGTAGAAATACAAACGTGTCGGCGTCTGCATTTGCAGACGGGCTCGATTCTCGCGTTTCAGTTCGGGGAGTTTGACTTCAGCGAGGGCCTTGAATACAGGCGAAAGATCGGCCTTTGGTTCGCTCGCGGCGAGTTCGTTGGTCACGTCAAGATCGGTTTTCTTGATGCTCTTCGTTTTTGTCGCCTTGATCGCTGATTTTGATTGTCCGGCTGCTACGGTCGTCGTCTCTGACACTGCTTTGACCGCGACGGCCTTCGACGCTGTTTTTGCTCCACGCTTCTTTGTCGGCGACGACGCGACCGCCTCGACGGCAATTTCGGCGAACGGGTCAAGGGTGACCTTTTTTGCCGATTTGCGAGCCGCTTTTTTTGGCGTTTCGGAAATTACTCTTGTCTCTCTGACCGTGGCAGTCTTCCTTGCCGTCGGCTTTTTTGCGCTGTTGTCTACAACAGCCGTCGCGAACGGATCGACCTCGATCACTGCTGCCTTTTTATTTGCTTTCTTTGTTTTTGCCACCTTTGTCTTCATAACGCAATAAACCGCAACGTACATTATGCGACTTTGTGAAGAAAGTTACAAGCTTTATCGAAAATTGCGGTGTTAAATGGAGGTTACTTGCTAGCCAATCTTAGCCGGACATCGAACTCGCCATAGGTCGTGTTAACGTGGGCGCGGACAGGTATTTTGCGGTCGTCATCCATGAGCCAGATGATCATATTGCCTTTTTGCTCGATGAGATGGCCTTTCCCGAAGACCGTGGGTTCCAGGCGCCAGCACCATACCTTGCCGAAGATGGTCTTTTGCCGTTCGCGTTTCGTTATTCGAACGGGAACATTGTAAACGAGCCCGGAGTCGCTGATCGCCACTTCGAAGTTCTGCCCGACCGCAAGTTTCATCGGCCGGATAGAGTAGATACCGGTAACGAGGTCGTACATCGGTTCTTCGATCGCAGAAGCGATGCGGCGGGGCGGGCGGTTCCGGTCTTTCGGATCTGTCTCGACATAACTGACACGCCGTTGCGTGTAATCAAAATCGGCGATGCTGTCGCGGACACGCTCTTTTTGAACGTCGTGTTTGGTCGTTTTGAGGACACGCTGATTCGTAAAATCGACGATCGACTCATAGTCCTGGAGAAAGCTGAATCCGAACAATTTAAGCAATGTGCCCTTGGACGTAGCTTTGGCCCGGATGCGGTAATTTGTGGAATTGGGAATATTTTCGGCCGTGAACACTACGTCAGCTATCGAAATGGCGATAAGCAGACGGCTGATCTTGCCTTCGTATGTAAGTGTCTCACCGGACGTGAACGGAAGCGGCTTCGCGGCCTTTTCGAGCTGTGCCGGCGCTAATAAACGAAAACGCCGCCAAAAATACTAGTAACGAAACCCTGAAGTACAACAGCATATCAACTTAGTCTAAGACTTCACCAAATTACTTAGAGGCAATCATCCGAACTACGGTTGCCGTAGGCGTTTGCGACAAATAGAGTATATCCGAAAAATCGATTCTGCGCCTGTTTGGTTCCGCACAGACGAGAGCCCGCTATTTATGAATCGCTCGGGCGCGGTTCGCTCGTCGAGATCCGGCGGATAACAGCCGCCATAACCGAGTCGACATCTGAGTCCATGCAGATCCAATTGTCACATGTTCGCCGATGGCAATCGACGCGGCATGTGATATCGGTTCGTTCAACACAAATATCGCCTGGAGTCAAACTGCCGTTTCTCCACCATTCGGTAGGGCCGAAAAGCCCGACGACCGGTATTCCCGCAGCCACCGCTAAATGTGTAGGCCCGGTGTCGCCGCCGACATAGATTCGTGCCTGACGCGCAAGTTCATAAAACCCTTTGAGGCTCGGCTGAGTTAATATCAGTTTCCCTGTCCGGCTGTTTGCGACGACCGTTTGTGCTAGTTCGACCTCGTTTGGAGCAGTGGCGACGACCGAGATCATACCCGTTTCTTCAAATATGCGGTCTGCCAGTTCGCCGAATTTTTCGGCGTGCCACAGCTTCGTCACCCAGCCGCCGGCAGGGTTAAGGATGGCGAATTTTTCGCCTGATCGAGCGATTATCGCTCCCGCCTCCGCTCGATGATCGTAGGTAGTTGCGATCGGGAATTCTATAAGAGCATCGTCGTATTCAAATCCAAGGGTGGACGATGCGAGACGAAGTTGTTTTCGGATTATATGTGTCTTCGGTTCGATCGAAACCGTATTTGTTAGAAAATAACGGCTTGCCTTCTCTCGCAAGTCTCTTTTCGCAAATCCCCAGCGCTGCTTTGCTCCGCTGATCTTAGCGATCGCAGCAGATTTAATGAGCCCCTGAAAATCGATCGCAATGTCGTACTTGTGCTTTCGGATCAATTTTGCCTGCCACGAGATCTCGGAAACGATCTTGTCGACGACTTTCCCACGTATCGAACGCGTGTCGATCTCGATCAAATTGTCAAC
Organism: Acidobacteriota bacterium; assembly: GCA_016713675.1. Lineage (NCBI taxonomy): Bacteria > Pseudomonadati > Acidobacteriota > Acidobacteriota bacterium. The sequence continues at coordinate 1,623,757 of JADJOS010000001.1, read as the reverse complement.
GAGCGGACAACCGCGAATAATTTCAGCCGAACGAGCCTCAACGACCCAAGAAATCTGTGCCTCAGGCAGCGCCCGCCTTATGGCCGCGACCGCTGGCAACGCATGAATTATGTCGCCGATGCTGCTCAGCTTTACTATCAGTATTCGCATCCGATTCAAAGCTAAATCGTAACATTGACGTAAACTAAGCAAAAGTGAGTGTTTTGTAATCGAATGTGAATACAACAATGCCAACCACTCGAATCGACAATGTATTTTGGGTTATGCTGTTGCACGTTTGTGTGATTTAGAATTGGGCTCCGTAGAGCTTGGATTTAACAAATGATAGAAAAATACGCCCTTTTCTTCTTGAGATCGAACGAACATTTTCCGGAGGGCACTCTGTTTGAACTCGCCGATACCACGCAGCCCAGTTTGCCGGATAGAGGTGATGGCGAGGCGGTTCTCATTGATATGGAAAGGTTGATCCGATGTCCGGAGTTTGCCGAGAATGTCCCGCCCGGGCAATGTCCGGTTGCTGTGACGTCGGTTTCGAAAGGTGATCTGAATAATGTGACCATTGACCAAACGCTGCATTATCAGGTTGTCGAGATTCCGTTTGCTGTTGAGATCAGCCAGGTTTTGTCGGCAACGGTAAATGACCGTCTGCACGGCCTGGAGGTTGAGCGGTATGAATCGTCAATTGTTGACCGCAAATATAGGCTGCACATCGGGCATTTGCGGCCGGGGTTTTATGAAGCGATCTGCGAACTTCCCGATAGTGAACAGCTACTGATAACATTTATCAAGTTCTTTCCAAAACAGTTCACCGACCGATATGCTGAGATCGCTCAGAACGAACAATTACGGCGTAACGGTAATGATGCCCGTAGAGTCCCAATTCCTTCGATCGCGATAGCACCGCACCACCGCGGCGATGTATTCTCCGACGAACTGCTCAATTACGCCCTCAAACTCACAACAGAATGGGGAGAAAACTACGGTAAGCCGATTAAAGAACGGATATTACGACTGTTTCCCGAACTTTCGGATCAAGAGATAGACGCCCTTACTAAAATCTCACGAGAGGCCGAATACTACATCTACGACCTCGCCGCTCAGGAACTCGATGGCAAAATAAACGAGCACGACATCGTTCCATTTGCACGGGGAAAATTTACTTGGCTAGACCGTGAGAATTCCTCTCGCCTCGCAAATATCGGGATGTTTTACGCCCGGAAATGACCAAAAATCTCAGTCTGTCTCCTATATCAAAAATCAAAATTCGAGGATCCGGATCTTACTCGAATGCTCCAAGTGTGCCCTGATTCGCAAAAAAACATTTGATATTTCGTGGTTTCAGGGTATTATTGACGATATTTTACTTCCAAAGCTACAACTTGGGCCGGTTAGGTCATTTCGAGAATCGGCAAACTATTGACCAGTTGCGTTCGATAGTCAGTGACTTTTGCACCATCAAATTAAGGAGAAAGAAATGAAGTTTAGTTTATTTTTGGCGATCGCGTTTGTATCGTCGATCTTGATCTCGTTGCCGACAACCGCTGACGCGGCCGGTGACAATGTGTGGAACAAGGCGATCGAGAGCAGAATTCCGGCTCGCGGCACTCGCGGCGTTTACCCGGACTCTTACGAGGTTTACAGACTTGATCAGGCGTCGCTTCGCGGAGTTTTAGAAAGATCACCGATGGAATTTTCCGAAGCAGCTCGACAGTCGGAAAACATATTTTCAATACCGACACCCGACGGCAGATTTGAACGGTTTCGGATCATCGAATCGCCGGTGCTTTCTCCGGACTTATCGGCTCAATATCCCGATTGGAAGACCTATCAGGCCTATGGAGTCGATGATCCTGCCGCCACCGCTCGATTGGGCTGGACGCTGAACGGATTTCACGCGACGGTCTGGTCACCGAAAGGCACATATCAGGTTGACCCTTACCAACTGCGTGACGTCGAAAATTACATCGTTTATTTCAAAAAGGATGTTTCCCGCACTCAACAGTTTCATTGTGATTTCGACGAGCAGCTTTTTAAGGGCGGCGAGCCTACGATGGATTTCCTGATCGCACCCGAATTCTCTCATGGTACGCAGATCCGAACCTATCGGTTAGCGATCGCTGTGACCGCGGAATACACCGCGGTTTTCGGAAGTCAGGCAAATGCGTTGGCACAGGTCACAACAACGGCAAACCGAATGAACGGGATCTATCGCAAGGATTTTGCCGTCGGACTGCAACTAGTTTCGGGAACAAATCTGATCTATACCGACCCCGCGACCGACCCGTATACGAATGTTATTAACAGTGCACAGCTGGACGCCAATCAAACGAACATTAACACGGTTGTAGGCGTTGCAAACTATGACGTCGGACATCTGTTTGCAACCAGCAATAACGGCCTCGCGAATCTCTCTTCGTTCTGCGGAGCAAGTAAGGCACGCGGAGCCTCAGGCCAGCCAAATCCGCAGGGCGACGGCTTTGACGTAGATTACGTAGCTCACGAGATCGGCCATCAGATCGGAGCGAATCACACCTTTAACTCCGATCCTAACTGCGGGTCGGGCAGCACGGCGGCCCGAAAAGAGCCCGGCAGCGGCGCTACCATTATGAGCTATGCCGGTATTTGTTCGAGCACTTCGAACCTCCAACGTAATTCGATCGACAATTTCCTGGGCCACAGCCAGCAAGAGGCGATCGCATTTCTCGGTGCCGGCGGTGCCGGATGCGGAACCTTGGCCGGTTCAAATCAGGTCCCGACCGTTACGGCTCCGGCAGCGGTATCGATACCGTTCAACACCCCTTATGCGTTGACGGCGACTGCCTCTGACGGCAATGGCGATCCGCTGACCTATTCATGGGAACACAATACATCCAGCGGCGGTTTGACATCAAATTACCCCGCAACCACCGATGACGACGACACAAATCTTGGTGCGAGCCGAATTCTGATGCGTCCGTACTCACCATCGACAAGCCCGACGCGTACCTTCCCTTCGTTGACATATATTCTGAATAACGCCAACGAAGCTCCGGTCACATTTACCGGCACTTCAGCCACCGGTTCTGTATGTGCAGCCACCTGCATCACAGGCGAAGATCTGCCGTCCGTCGCTCGAACAATAAACTATCGCGTGACCGTCCGCGACAACCTCGGCGGCGTTGCTGACGCCACGACCGACGTGACTTTCGTAAATACGACAACGCCGTTCACGGTGACATCACAAAATTCGGCCGTTTCGTATGCCGGGAACTCGGCCCAGACCGTGACGTGGAATGTGAGCGGTACAACTGCTGCACCGATCAATACGGCGAACGTTAAAATTACATTTTCTGCTGATGGCGGAACAACATTTCCATATACGTTGGTAGCCGCTACGCCAAATGACGGGTCGGATACTATTTTGATACCTAACGTAAGTACAACAACCGGCAGGATCAAGGTCGAAGCGGTTTCCAACATCTTTTTTGACATAAATAATGCAAGCGTGACCGTTACGGCCGCACCGGTTGCCGGCATTCGTGCCCCCTTCGATTACGATGGTGATGACAAAACGGATCTGTCGATCTTTCGTCCTGGCGTCGGTCAATGGTGGGTGAACCGCAGTTCGAACGGCACCAACTTTGCATTGGCATTTGGCTCTGCTACAGACGAGATCACGCCAGCTGATTTCACCGGCGACCAGAAGTCCGACTTTGCGTTCTTTAGGTCGACGACCGGAGCTTGGTTCGTATTGAGAAGCGAAGATTTTTCGTTCTTCTCTTTCCCGTTCGGTACAACCGGCGATACGCCGATCACCGGTGATTTTGACGGTGACGGCAAAGCCGACGCTACGGTTTTCAGGCCTTCGACCAACACATGGTTTATTCAGAAATCGACCGGAGGCACTGACATACTCGGATTCGGTGCGGCGGGAGATAAGCCTGTTGTCGGCGACTACGACGGTGACGGCAAGGCCGATATTGCTATTTTCCGTCCGTCGGTCGGCCAGTGGTGGGTCCGCCGCAGTTCAAATGGTACTGTGTTTGCATTGGCGTTCGGCGTATTGACTGATAAACCGGTCCAAGGTTACTACACCGCCGACAACAAGACAGACATTGCACTCTGGCGGCCGTCGACGGGCACCTGGTTCATCTTAAGGAGCGAAGATAATTCGTTCTACTCCGCACCGTTCGGCGTTACCACGGACATTACTGTTCCCGGTGATTATGACGGTGACGATAGATACGACACCGCTGTTTTCCGTCCGTCGACCAACACCTGGTTCGTTCAACGGACGACTGCGGGGACGCTGATACAGGCATTCGGTGCGGCGGGAGATATTCCAACACCAAATGCTTATGTGCCTTAATTCCTGAGGAGTAACCCTGTTGAGGCCGAAGCCAGACATTACGTTCGCTTCGGCCTCTTTTTGCTGTGTGGTGGGGCTGCCCCGATCACCGCTGCGTGGTAAATTTGGCCGTCAGAATGTAATATAAGAAGTTTGGAACTGGTCTGTACGGAACGTCTTTATGTTACAAGCTGGAATTGTTGGCCTGCCCAACGTCGGAAAATCTACACTTTTTAACGCTTTGACCGCTCAGGAAGCTGCTCTCGCGGCGAATTATCCGTTCGCGACGATCGAGCCGAATGTCGGTGTAGTTGCCGTGCCGGATGAACGCCTCGCCGTTCTTGAAAAGCTAAATAACGCACAGAAAACGGTGCCGGCGACGGTCGAATTTCTCGACATCGCAGGCCTTGTTCGCGGTGCATCAAAGGGCGAAGGTCTGGGCAATCAATTCCTCGCAAACATTCGCGAAACGCACGCGGTTATACAGGTCGTACGCTGTTTTGACGACGACAATATCATCCACGTCGAAGGCTCGGTCAACCCGATCCGCGATATCGAAACCATCCAGATCGAACTCGCTCTTGCCGATCTCGGTTCGGCCGAGAAACGCAAGGACAAGGCTGAACGCGCCGCCAAATCGGGGACGGATAAAGAAGCGAAACGCGACCTTGAGATCCTCAACAAAATACTGCCAGTCCTCGAAGAAGGCCGCCCGGCACGTGCCGCCGACCTGACGGACGACGAAAAGGCGATCGTAAAGACGTGGTTCTTTCTTTCGTCAAAACCGACGATCTATGCCGCCAATGTTGACGAAGAAACGCTCGCCGATCCGGATTCAAATCCGCACGTTCAAGCAGTTAAAAAACACGCCGCCGCCGAAAAAGCCGATGTCGTTGTCATTTGCGCAAAACTCGAGGCAGAGTTGGTCGCCCTCGATCCTGCCGAACGTGCGGAATATCTCAAGGACCTCGGACTCAAGTCGTCCGGCGTCGATGAGCTGATCAAGGCGGCGTATCACATGCTTGGGCTAATGAGTTTTTTGACGGCAGGTGAAAAAGAGGTTCGTGCATGGACGATCCCGATCGGCACAAAGGCACCTACCGCCGCGGGCGAGATACACACCGACATCGAACGCGGTTTTATCCGCGCCGAGATCATTGGCTACGACGACCTCGTTGCCTGCGGCTCTCGTAAAGCCGCCAGCGAAAAAGGCCTCGCCCGCCTCGAAGGCAAAGAGTACATCATGCAGGATGGCGATGTGGTGGATTTTAGATTTAATGTCTAGGCTGTTTTCAGATCGTTGGTGTTCTCTCCGCATACGCGTAAACTAAGGTCATGGCGAGAATATGCGGTATCGACCTCGATAAGAACGAAGCCCGCCTTGTGATCCTCGATGGGCATGGAGCAGATTTTGAGCTGATCGAAACCGAGATCACACGGATTGGCATTGGCGAGCCAAAGGATCAATCCGAGGTAAAGGAATTTCACGTCGCGATCCAAAGGTTTTTTGACGATCAGCATATCGATAACGTTGCCATCCGTGAACGCCTGTCAAAGGGCAGGATGAAAGGAGGCACGATCACGTTCAAACTCGAGGGCCTGATCCAAATCTGCCGCCAGGAGGTAGTGATCCTCTCGCCGGCGACGATCCGAAAAGCGATGTCGGCCGCAAATATCGAATTTGCCGAACTGCCGATCGCCAAATACCAGCACGAGGCATACGGGGCCGCCTATTGCTTGATGACCGGTTGTTTTGTAAAATCAAAAAATATTAGTGACGCAAGTCACACTCTCCGAGGCTAATTCGGTGTAGACTGATTACGTTATGTGGTTATTACGAAAAAACTCGACCTTGGTCACTCGATTCGTAATTGCCTTTGTCTGCATGAATCTCGGCGGAGCAATGTGTTTGACATATTGCAGCCAATCGGCCAAGGCCGCTCCCTTAGCATTGGCGGCGATGCCTTCGCATTGCGAGCATCACAAGAAACAAGCAAAACCGCCGACAAAAGATAATGATCGTGCATCTGCCAAAGCGGCGGCTTGCTGCACAATGCCCGTGAGCATGATCGCGGCTCCGGTCGAAGAACGCGGGATCATCGCGTTTGCCGATACGGTCGTAGTTGCTTCGGCAACGGTCACGCCGATTGAACTGTTTCGCACCTTTTCCTCAAATCGCGTCGTCGAACGCGTCTATCGTCCGCCTCCGCTGGACCAACGCAGCACCCGTCTGCGAAATTGTGTTTTCCGTATTTGATCGAACAAATGCGTAAGAGCCCTTCTTATGTTCGTTCTTGCGCGCATTTGTGCGTATTTACACCATTTGTTTAGTTATACTTACGGAGAATTGCAATGAAAAGGAATATATTTATCGCTCTCGCCGCGACGATGGTCCTCGGGCTCGCAGTCGCAGTTTACGCTCTCAATACTACATCTACAGTTGATACCTCAGCCGCCGTTTCTTGCTGCTGCTGCAGCGGTGATTCGTGTCCGATGAAAGACAAGAACGCTGCCGCAAAGACCGGAGCTGCCGACAAGCACGAAGGCTGCTGCTGCAAGGGAGACGGTGCCTCGTGCCCGATGATGAAGGATGGCAAAATGGCCGCCGATGGCGACCATTCGTGCCCGATGATGAAAGCCGGTGCCGATCACAAAATGTCCGGCAATATGGAAGGCATGAAGCATGACAGCAAGATGGCCGCTAACGGCGATCATTCGTGCCCGATGATGAAAGACGGAAAGGCTCATGACATGAAAGACATGAAGAGCATGGATCCGAAGACCCACGAAATGCACAAGAACATGGCCGCCACGGCCGACGGCAAGAGCGGATGCTCATGCCCTTGTTGTGCACACGGAAAAGCAAAGAAAGACGCTCCGGCGATCTAATTACTGACGATCGAACGCGTGAGGCCCCGACAGCTATTTGCGTCGAGGCCTCGACGCGTCGGCGCTTGTATCGGCGTGCGCGTTTGCCATGCCCGACGGAGATGTACTTTCAATGAAATTCGTTCTATTTTCTGCGTGCATTCTTGCCGCCGTGTGGGCCGTGCCGGCTCAGAACGTCGTTCGTTACGAATTAACTATCGACGAAACGACCGTCAACTATTCCGGCAAGTCGGTCAAGGCACTGGCTATCAACGGCCAGATCCCGGCACCGACGCTCACGTTTACCGAGGGCGACATTGCCGAGATCCACGTCAAAAACAACCTCAAAGAAGAATCGTCGCTGCATTGGCACGGCATCTTGCTGCCGAACGAGCAGGACGGCGTTCCGTATCTGACGACGACGCCTATCGCTCCGGGCGGGACGCATAATTTTCGTTTTCCGATCAAACAGAGCGGCACGTATTGGTACCATTCGCACAGTAACCTACAGGAGCAGCGTGGCCTATACGGGCCGTTTATAATAAAGAAGCGCGACGAGCCGGCGATGCCGAATTACACCGTTCTGCTTAGCGACTGGACGGACGAGAGCCCGCATGAGGTTCACCGTTCGCTCAAAAATGCCAACGATTGGTATGCGATCAAAAAGGACGCCGTCCAGAGCTACGGCGAGGCCGCAAATGCCGGTGCCCTCAAAGCAAAGTTTCGACAGGAATGGCAGCGGATGAACGCGATGGACGTGTCTGACGTCTATTACAATGCGTTTCTGACAAATGGAAAGAAGGAAGACGCTTCGCCGGATTTCAAAGCGGGCGACAAAGTTCGCCTGCGGATCATCAACGGCTCGGCTTCGACGTATTTTTGGGTGCAGTTTGCCGGCAGCCAACTGTCTGTCGTGGCAAGCGACGGTATGGACGTCGTGCCGGTCAACGTTGACCGCATGATGATCGCCGTTGCGGAGACGATGGATGTGATCGTCACCATTCCCGAGAACAAGTCATTCGAACTTCGCTCGACCGCCGAGGACCGGACCAAAGCAACATCGCTCTGGCTCGGCAGCGGCGAAAAGGTCGCGGCTCCTGTGCTGCCGAAGCTCAAACTCTTCGAAGGAATGAAGATGATGAACGACATGGGCAAGCACAAGATGGAAATGAGCTATCAGCAGATGGATATGAACGATGTGATGTATCCGGAAACCGTGCCCGACCCGGCAAATCCCGATGCCGAGCCGCGTGTGACGCTGAATTACGGAATGCTCAAGTCGCCCACGAAAACGGCATTCGACCCGAAACAGCCGGTCCGCGAGCTCAAATTCCGCCTCACCGGCAATATGAACCGCTACATGTGGAGCATGGACGACAAGCCGCTTTCTAAATCGGACAAGATCTTGATCAAAAAGGGCGAAGTCGTTCGCATCACGATGTACAACGACACGATGATGCGGCACCCGATGCATTTGCACGGGCATTTTTTCCGAGTTCTCAACGGCCAGGGCGACTATTCGCCGCTCAAAAATGTTCTCGACATTATGCCGATGGAGGAGGACGTCATCGAGTTCGACGCGAATGAGGAGAAAGACTGGTTCTTTCATTGCCACATTCTCTATCACATGATGTCCGGAATGGGCCGCGTATTTTCGTATGAGAATTCACCGCCGAACACACAGGTCGCACCGACCAAGCAGAACTGGAATTTCTTCAAGAAAGAGGACGAGCGGATGGTGCATACGATGTTTAATGTCGCGGCCCAATCGAACGGTATTTTCGGACACGCGATGGTGATGAACAATTACTACTTCGGTGCGACAAAGTTTCACTTCAATCCGAAACATGGTTTTGAAAGCGAGAACCGCTTGGGACGGTTTATCGATAAGGCCCAGTTCCTCAATATCTATGCCGGTTTTGAATTCAACCGTGAAGAGAACCACGCGATGCACCGCTGGGAAAACGAGGTATTTGGGACGCTTGGGTTTGAATATACGCTGCCGATGTTCGTTAAGGCCGACGCCCGGGTTACCACGCAGGGAAAATTTCGGCTGCAGCTCAGTCGTGAGGACATTCCACTCTCAAAACGGCTGCGAATAGATGCGATGTGGAACACCGACAAGGAATATGAGGTTGGCTTTCGATACATCCTTACAAAACGACTGCAGCTTACCGGCAATTATTACAATCACTACGGCCTCGGTGCAGGCCTCACTTACAACTACTAAAAAATATGAAAAGCTATCTCGTGTTGGTTACGTTTCTGTTGATCGCTCTAACGGCTTCCGTAAGTGCTCAGGACCTGGGTAAGATCGACCCGGCCGTGCAAACGCAGATCGGTGCGGCACTGACTGCTTACTATTCCTTGAAAGATGCAATGGTCGATTCGAACGCCGATGCCGCGAATCTGAAATCCGACGATCTTCTTACTGCCCTCGATAGGGTCGATGCGGCTAAAATGAACACGGCTCAAAAAACGCAGTGGGACAAGCTATCGCGTTCGATCCGCAGCGATGCAAGTCATATAAAGGAAAACGAAGACCTCGTCCACCAGCGTGACCATTTTGTTAAGCTCTCGAGCAATATGTATTCACTCGTATTTGGCTTTAAGGCTAATGAGACCGAGGCGTATTTGCAGTATTGCCCAATGAAAAAGGCTTCGTGGCTTTCGGATAAAAAAGAAATTCGCAATCCGTATTACGGCAATAAAATGCTCGATTGCGGCTCGGTCAAGGCAACTTTGAAAACAAACAAATGAGCGACTTGTCGTTTAACAAAGCGTGACAGGTGTCACATTTAGCTTTTTTACTGTATGCCATATTTACGAGAGGAGTCTCAACATTGATTCCAAATTTGAACTTAATCATGGGAGGTCAATATGAAAAAGTTACTTATGCTAACCGTAATCTGCCTGTGTTCATCTTTGTTTTTGACAGCTCAAGACACTATAAAATGCTCCGGAACTGTAACGGAATGGGTTGACGGAAAACAGAAGGTATTATCGGGTGCAACAGTTGTAGTCGGCAAACAGATCAGCCTTTTAGTTGGAGTAGAACGCAATAGAGGAGTCGATACCGTAAAAGGTCAAGTTGCTGCAAAATCAACCACAGATTCAAACGGATTTGCCTCGGTCTCAGTACCGAAAGGCTTTTATACCGTGATTATCTGGAAAGCAGGTTATGTGCCTCAAACTTACAGCGGTGTAGAAGCAAAATCTTATAAATACATAGGAAGCATCAGTAAGGATACGTCGATGCAGGGATTACATACATCTCTGGCCTTCGAGAAACGAAGGTCGATCGTGGACATGCCCGATAGAGTGCCAACGAGTAATAAGAAACCTTAGCGGTAGCGGAAGTCGGTTAACTTTGGTTGCAAAATTGTCCTATTGGAATACCTTGTGGCTTTCCGAAATATCGGAACCGCAATCTGGACCAGAGCGAAAGTACGCTCGATCGCGGATCAGTTGAGGCGACATTAAGGAAGATGAAGATACTATGAAAACTCAATACTTCACGATCATTCTGCTGGTGATCTCGGCCCTTAGCCTTTCGTGCTCGCGACAGATGCCGTCTGCCAATACCGATCCGCACGCAGGGATGAACCACAACGCTAATCAAAACCCGACCGTTCCGCCCGGTGCGGATCACGGCGGGATGGACCACACGATGCAGAGTTCGCCAAATGCAGCGACGGCCGCGTACGACCTTCAGTTTTTGGACACGATGATCGAACACCACAAAGGCGCCGTTATGATGGCCGGTCCGGCGACGGCCAGGGCCCTGCACCCTGAGATCAAAACGCTCGCGACCGATATTATATCGAGTCAGCAGAACGAGATCGGTCAGATGAAAGTGTGGCGTGATAAATGGTTTCCGGGTGCCGCAGCCGCGTTGAATATGGAGATGCCGGGAATGGCCGATTCAATGAAAGGCATGGACATGAAAATTCTCACTATTGTCAGCGGGAACGATTTTGATCTTGCATTCATCAAGCAAATGGTCCCGCATCACGCGGGCGCGGTGATGATGGCAAATGATGCCCTGCAAAGATCTTCAAAACCTGAGATCAAAACGCTTGCCGCCGCCATAATAAAGGCACAGGAATCTGAGATCAAACAAATGAAGGAATGGCAGACCGCGTGGAGTAAGACAAAATAACGGCTGAAAGTGGAGCAGCTGTCGCCTTCGCTTATGAAAGACAATAAGGAAAAATGAGTATGCCCTCGGTAGGATTCGAACCTACAACCAACGGATTATGAGTCCGCTGCTCTAACCGTTGAGCTACAAGGGCATAACTCAATTAGTCTAAATTATTCTGTTTTTTGCCGCAAACAACCGCCGCAAATCACGACAATAACGGCTGGAAAATGACGGAGTCGCGAATTCGCTGTTCCTTTTCGGCCAACGCATGAGCAGCAGTTGGTTCGCCATGTTCGGCTCGAAACGCGGTCGTGATCTCGTCGCCGGAGCGACCGTTAAGGATCTGCTCGAAGACATAGAGATCGATATCGTCAAAACCCGGAATTCCCAGAGCGTTCGTCTTTTCATCGCCCGCGATACGAGTATTGGCAAGGTCGTACGTCCAATCGAGTACTTTCTCGATCGGATCGGCATCAGAGAAACGCTGCTTGATGAGGGAGAATATCTGATCGCGCCCATCGACGTTGAGCATTAATGCCAGGAAGAACCTATGGGCCGCATCGGTGACCACCTGGCGGCGGCGGACGATCGCGTCTATCTTATTCTGATGCTCAAATACCGGACGAAAGACGTCCGAGCCATGTCGATTCTCAGCAATTAAGAGGAATTCGTTGAATCTCGCCTGCCGCGCGGTCAGCCCGAACATTTCGTCCACGACCGTCGAACGCAACATTTGCCTAAGGTTTGTTAATATCTGGTATGTCGTCTTAAAATCGAAAGTTTCGATCCAACGGCTGATCATATTATCCGCCTCTTCGTGATCGGCCCGGATCAGTGCGGCAGCGATCTGCAGTTTCTTCGTAACAGTTTCCAGTTCAAAAAAAGGATCGATCGCGAGATTCGGTTTGTGATAGCTGTATTGCGGCAGATGCAGTGGGCTGCGGTCGGTACGAACAACTATCGTCGCCGATGGCCGGTCCAGGTGGAAAAGCGAGTGGATGTAATCGCGCCCTCCGGCAATTTCTTGGATATCACCGGCGCCCAGCAGTTCACACTTTTTGAGCGACATGCTTCCAACCTCGGCGAACTTGTTTATCGAGCGTGCTTTTTCAAAGTCATACCAGCTGTGAATGCTCGAACCGTTCATTACCTGAAACGCCCCACAAAATCCATGCTGATGAATGGCAGTTGTCGCTTCGAACCAAAAATAGACGTCAATGTGAAACCGCAGACCTGAAAATACTGTCACCGGCGGATCGGCAAAATTGGCATGAACGTCACGCTGACGCGGCAGCTCATATTCGCCAAGAGCCCATTCAGCGACTTCCCAGATCGTCACCTTCGACGGCACGTCTGCCCGGCTCAATGCATCGGCCGCGATTGACGGCAGCTCGGCCTCGTTGTAATTTACCAGCCGCCAGCGATCTTCGATCTCGCGGCCGAGTTGCTTAAAAACTTCCATATTGCTGATCGATTGGTGCTGAGAATTTGGGCGGCGGCGGCGGCGTATCGATGGTGACAGCTCCGAATCGGGCAAACCGCGCTTCCTGGCGTTCGGTTATTGATAAAACGACTCTGATTGCCAGGATCGTTGCGACGACCCAGACCAACGATTCGACGATACCTGTATAGCCGAGTATCGCCTCTTCGCCCGGCTTTGCTGCTAACTCGAGCCTGCCTGTCAGATTGGAAATGATGTTACCTATGATCCAAAACGCCCACCAGACCCCCATAAATGTTGGTGCGGACGACTGAATACCGGTTAAAAACCCGCCGTCGACGTCGGCATCCGGATCGCTTTCGGCCCAGGCCGTGCGAACGGCTTGAAACGGCTTTACCAAATTTGCAAAGGGAACGAACCACCAACCGACCGCCCATCCGGGCGTGAAATCAGTTTGATCCGAACGGAGTGCGTGTAAATTGGTAAACACCCGATGAAGCCACATTAGAAACGTCACTACCGAAAAGATGAACGCCGGCAGCAGCACAAGAGAGACGAGCCCGCTGAACAATAACCAGATCGAAAGCTGATCGCTATCGCCTAGATCGACCGAACGACTCGGATCTATTACAAGTCCAAACCCTGCGACCAAAAACAAAATTCGACAAACGCCGACTATACCCAGACCTGCGATCGCAAGCCGCGACAGAAGCACCGGGGAGCGAAAAGGATTCATTGAGAGACCTCCTGTATTAGGGTTCCTGAGATTCGAATGTCGGTTTCTTGCCGCTTACTTTACGGTAAGTGCCGGTCGCAAAAACATTATGCCCAAACCCGCAATTGCCGTCCGAGCCGTCCTGCGTCACCTTAATTGTTCCCGGCCGGACAAACTTGATCGTGATCTTACAAGCACCAAATTCGTCCGAATCGTAGATCGCCGTGTCGCCTGCGATCGAGGCTTCGCTATCGAGGCTGCCCATGTTTACCGATTTTTCCCCGTTCCGGAGCGTGTATGGATAGACGAGGTCCATAGCGACCCTGATCTTGCCGCCGCCAAGTGCTAGGATCTTGATCTCGTTCGAGAATTCCTTGAATTTTCCGGTGAAATCCATCTTGAATGTGCCATTGACCTCGGCAGCCGAAACGCTCTTGCGAGATGTTTGTGCAACCGCAGCCGCCGATGCCGTCATCATAACGGCCAAAGCAAATATCAAGCAGAAAACCTGTTTACGCATATGTCCTCTTTTCGTTAAATAGTTTATCTGCTATATTTTGCCTAACTCTTCTCTAAATTCAAACAACTAAAGGAAAGAAATCGATGAGCGCAAACGCAGAAACGATCGGAAACAGTGGTATTGCCGCCGAATCAGGCAAGCACCCGAAGGGCCTTTATGTACTTTTCGCAACAGAGATGTGGGAGCGATTCAGCTTCTACTCGATGCTTGCCCTATTCACGCTTTATCTTCGCGATCCGGTCGAAGGGTTTGGCTGGACGGCCGCTGAGGCGACGGCTCTTTACTCGAATTACCTGATGTTTGTATACGCCAGTCCTCTGATCGGCGGATTTATCGCCGACAAGGTCACCGGCTATCGTAAGGCTGTGATGATCGGCGGCTTCTTCTTTATGGCCGGCCACGGTCTGCTTTCGATCTCGGCATTATGGGCGGTTTACCTTGCTTTGACGTGCCTCGTTATCGGAAACGGCTTCTTCAAGCCGAACGTTTCGACGATGGTCGGCAACCTCTATCCCGAAGGAAGCCACCTCAAGGATCGGGCCTACAACATCTTCTACATGGGCATCAACGTCGGCGCATTTATCGCTCCAATAATCATGGAGATCGTCCGTTCCAAATTTGGATTTCACCCTGCATTCGCGGTTGCGGCATTCGGAATGGTCCTGTCGGTCGGCGTTCTCTGGATGTTCAAACAGCATGTGATGCAGGCTGACAATGCCCACGCTAACGGAGATCAGACAGCCGATGAGGCAGCGACCGCAGTCGATGCTCCGCCGCACGGCGTCAGCGATCAGCAGGGGCGCAATGCATCGCAGATGGCTTCGGACCTGATGAACACCGTATCCGACAACAAACGCATCTTTGCCCTGGTCGTGATCTTTATCATCGTGATCGTTTTCTGGATGGTGTTTCACCAAAATGGATCGACGCTTACATACTGGGCCGATGACAATACCGATTGGAACGTTACCGGCACGATCGCCAACTCGATCAATGCGTTTTGGGTATTGACGCTGACATTCCCGCTTGTCTGGTTCTGGGGCTTCCTCGACCGACGCGGCAAGGAGCCTTCGACCCCGACGAAAATGGCGATCGGTATGACACTGACCGGCCTTTCATTCCTCGTGCTCTATTTCGGAGCAACGATCGGCGAAGGCATGACAAAGTCTGCCGAACAATTGGCTGCCGGCGAGTTTCGCATCAATGAACGCGTGCTGAAGAATCTGGGCAATTCCGGGATAGCTCCGGACGTTCTGGCCAAGATCCAGAATGCCAAGATACCCGATGGCGAGACCACGATCGTGCAGGAGTGCCCTCCGAATAAGACGTGTAAGAACTCCGTCTTTGGTGTAAAGTTCGCAGCTAAGGATGGCGTTTCGGGTGAGCAGCAGCTCGTTGCCGCTATCAACGCCGTCGCTCCTGGCGAAGGGGACAAGAATAAGGCTGCGTTTGTGCAGAGCTCTTACCTCTTCCGGGTCTCTCCGATCTGGCTTATCCTCGCATATGCGATCGTGACTTTGGGCGAACTGATGCTATCTCCGATGGGGCTTTCACTCGTTTCGAAGGTCGCACCGATCAGTAAACGCGGTCTGCTCATGGGCGGCTGGTTTGTTGCGACAGCGATCGGCAACAAGCTGACAATGATCGGCATATACTGGGATATCTGGCTCCAGTCCAGCTTCTTCCTGCTTCTCGCTTGTATGGCTTTGGTGATGGCGGTCGTTCTATTTGCTATCCTCAAGCCGCTCAAGAAGGCAATGCCGGGTGTGTAGGAAGACAAGGAGACCGGGAGAAAAGGAGATGGGGAGATGGCTTTGTAGCCGTCTCCCTATTTCTTTGTTCCGACTGTCCAGGACTCAGGCTTGTTCCTCATTGAAACCAAGATCGCAATGACCTCTTCATATTCGAGAAACAACTGTTTTGCGGCTTCACGCTCAACGTATCCGCAACGTACAGAGTATTCGATCCATGTTTCCGTTTCGGCCGCATCGCCTTCTGCATCGTTGAGTTTTGCGATGAATGCGGCCGTGTATCGCCGTTTTCGCCATGCTTCGGCAATATTAGCAGCGACAGAACGAGAGGCACGCCGAATTTGATCGGTAAGCAAATAGGCTTCCTCCTTTGGAAAACTCTTAGTTAGATCAAAGATCCTCATGGAGACCTCGAACGCCTTTCTATAAACCGTCAAGTCTTGATGTTTTAGAATTTTGTCCGCCGCGTTCTGTCTCCTTTTCTCCTTGTCACCTTGTCTCCACGTCTAAGGCTTGGCGTCCCGCCACGCCTGCATCGCTTCTGCGGCACCGGCGTGCATGATCTCAGGTTTATGGTATTTCCAGTACTTTTCAAACTCTTCGTCGCTCATCTGCGTATTCTCGAGGCGTGCTTTTTCTTTCAAATAATTTTCGGCCCAGGCCCGAATTTCCATATCCGTATTCAACGCCGTGCGGGCGCCGTGCATCAAATTGTCGCGTTCCATAGTTTTTTGTTCCTTATGATAGATTATTAAATAGCCCCTTCGTTAACAACTGGCCGCTCAACCGGCCGATCTGGAGTTTTCAAGTGAAAAAGTTATTTCTAAGTTTACTACTCGCCGCTCTACTTGTACCAAATGCGGCATTCGCTCAAACAACGGCCGCTAAACCGGCAACAGCGGCAAGGTCCGAATACAAGGTTCCGTTCATCAATAAAACGCTCGCCAACGGCCTCGAGGTGATCGTATATCCCGACAAAGGTGCCCCGATAGTAACGATCGAACTCGCGGTACGCAACGGTTCCTTCACAGAACCTCCCGAACTGAATGGCCTTTCGCACCTTTATGAACACATGTTCTTTAAGACGAACAAAGCGATGGTTGACGGCGAAGCATACCTCCGGGATATCGGCCAGCTCGGCATAACCTACAACGGCTCGACCCGCGAAGAGGTGGTTAATTATTATTTCACTACTACAAGCCAGTACATCGGCACGGCCATCCGATTTATGCGTGACGCGGCATTGTATCCGGTGTTTGATGAAGATGAGTTTGCCCGCGAGAAAGAGATCGTCATTGGCGAGATCGACCGAAACGAATCAAATCCTTTTTACTACCTAAACCGGACGCTAATGGATAAGCTGTTTTACAAATATCCGACGCGAAAATTGCCGCTCGGAACTCGTGAATCGATCCAGACGTCGACTACGGCAAAGATGAAGCTGATCCAAGGGCGCTATTATGTGCCGAATAATTCGGCTGTAGTAGTAACCGGCGATGTCGATCCGAACGAGGTCTTTAAGCTTGTCGAGCAATATTTCGGCATTTGGCAAAAACGCAGCGTAGATCCATTCAAGGAGTTTCCGCTGGTCGAGCATCCGCCGCTGGCAAAGAGCGAAGGGTACGTCGTTATACAACCCGTGCAGAACGTGTTGGTGCAGGTCGGATGGCATGGCCCTTCGATCGGCAAGGATAATGCCGCGACCTACGCCGCAGATGTTTTCTCTTACATCATCACGCAGCCTGATTCGCGTTTTCAGCGCAATCTGGTCGACACCGGACTCGTCAGCGGCGTCGATTTTGGATATTACACTCAGCGAAATGTCGGGCCGATCGTTGTTACTTTCGTCACTTCGCCGGATCGTGCCAAGGCCGCTCTCAAAGCCGTCTACGCTGAGATCGCTCAATTCGATAAACCAAACTACTTCACCGACGCCGAGCTAGAGAATGCGAAAACGATACTCGAATCACGAGATCTCTTTGATCGTGAAAAGCTCACCGAGTATTCGCATACGCTCGGCTTCTGGTGGTCGTCGACGGGTATCGAATATTTTCGCGGCTATCACAAGGAACTGCGTTCGGTTACACGTGCGGACACGAACCGCTATATCAAGACCTACGTTCAAGGCAAGCCGCACATCGGCGTTGCATTGATCTCAAACGAATCTCAAGCGCAGGCACGCATCACGGCGGATGACCTGATCGGAAACTAATATGCAATCAGTAATTATTCGTTTTACACGCGTTGATCGGCTCACGATCGTATTTCTGCTGCTGGTCCTTTTCCAATCCGCAGCATTTGGGCAGACTGCCGGGACGAGCCTGTCGGCTCAGGCTGGCCTCGTCACAGAACTCGATGTCAACGGCCTTAAGGTGATCGTTAAACGCCGTCCGGGCAGTGCGACAGTGGCCGCGGGTCTTTTCATTCGCGGCGGGGCAATGAACTCAACCACCCAGAACGCGGGGCTCGAGAGCTTTATGCTCAGCACGGCGACCGAGGGCAGCGTTAAGTACCCTCGAGAGACTCTGCGACGGGAGATCGCCCGAACCGGCGGAAACCTAAGTTCAGGATCGAATTACGATTTCAGCGTTCTCGCATTGGCATCGACTCTTGAGGATTTTGACCATTCGTGGGAGATATTTACTGACGTGGCAATGAATCCCGCATTCGCCGCAAATGATGTTGAATTGACGCGTGAGAAAATATTGACGGCACTGCGAAGTTCAGAGGACGACCCTGACGGTTTCCTTCAGGTGCTGGTAAACAGGTCGTTGAACGCCAAGACCTCGTACGAGAATGAACCGAATGGAACGATCGAGAACATCGCTCGATTTAAGACAACAGACCTTCGCGACTATCATAAGAAAACGATGGAGACATCGAGGCTGATGTTGGTGATCGTTGGTGATCTTGATGCTGCGGTATTGAAGAATAAGATAACTGCGACGCTTGGCAAGCTTCCGCGGGGAGCTTACAAGGAACCGGTCGTTAAAGGCTTTGATTTTTCAAAACCGACTCTCGATATCACAGCACGCGATCTGCCAACGAATTATATTCAAGGTGTCTTTGACGCTCCTTCGATCAAGAGCTCTGATTATTACGCGATGCGTGTTGCGACGACTCTGCTGCGTGAACGTGTCTTTGAGGAAGTACGAACTAAGCGAAACCTCTCGTACGCACCGAGTGCTGACATGGGAACGCTAAGCATCAACTCGGGCAATATTTATGTAACTGCCGTTGATGCAAATCAATCAGTCAGCATAATGCTCAACGAGATCAAAGAGCTCCAGAATATTCCTGTGTCCGAGCGAGATATTTCGGGCGTTGCCGGCCAGTTTCTGACATCATATTTTATTGGCCAGGAAACGAACGCTGCACAGGCTGCAGAGATTGCCCGTTATGAGCTTGTCGGCGGCGGGTGGCGAAACGCATTTGAGTTCATCAATCGCGTTAAACAGGTCACGCCGGCCGATGTTCAGCGTGTTTCGCAAAAGTATATGAAGAACCTTCGATTTGTCGTACTCGGCAAGCCCGCATCTATCGACCGAAATATATTCCTGCAGAACTAGTAAAAAAGGCAGGACGCTTTCCAAACGTCCTGCCAATTGAATTATCGTCCATCTTTCTTCCGATCGACACTTCCGCTTTTCGCAGGCGGCGGATCAGCCTTTGGCTGCGGTTTGGGCGTTTCCTTAGGCGGTTGGCGAACCGGTTCGGGATCACGCTGACGAGGCGGCGGGTCGTTGCGGACCGGTGGCTGCCGTACCGGTTCAGGGTCACGCTGACGCGGCGGCGGATTGTAAACCGGAGCCTGTCTTATGGGCTCACGGACAGTCTCGCTCCGGGTTGTCGGCGGCGTGTACGACGGCGGGTTATACGTCGGCGCCTGCTTTACCGGCTGTGACGTACGTTCCGTCGAACGATCGACACCACCGGTTTGACGTATTGTTGATGGTTGGAGACCGCTGTCTGTTCGAACAGGATCGACAGTTTTCACTGGCGGGCGGCCTCCCAGATTTCGTGTAGTTCGCAATTCATTGTCGAGTGGAGTATCGGTTTTGCGAACAGCCGCACCGGTCTTGATCCCGTCGACTTTGACCGCCAGTTGCGGCCGGGCCGTCTTAATGTCAACACCCAGATTGTTCTTGACCTGGCCGTATTCAGGCAAGATCGGAGCGTTCTGCTTGATGTCAGGTATTCGGGTCAGAAGCGATTTTGCGAGAGTGGCATCTAATACGGTCGCACCGCTATTCTTGATCCCGAACTTGTCGGTCTTGACGGTGATGACACCGGTCACCGGTACTATTTCGATCGGCGTCTGTCGGACCTTGATTCCGCGCGGGTCAGGAGTCGGCGACGGGGTTGGATTGCCGTTATTGTGGCCGTTTCCGTGGTGTCCGCCATGATGGCTATTGAAATAGTAATAATTGTAGTTGTAATACGCATAACTGTACGGCAGGGGATACCAGCAATAATTACCGCCCCAACTCGTGAATATTACGAGTGCCGGTTGCCACCAGCTACGGCTGTAACGGTAATAGCCGTACGGCGACCAGTTCCAATAGCCGTCGTCGTAGAACCAACGTCCGTAGTGATACGTCGCCCAACCCCAAGGCTCATCGTTGACCCATGTCCAGCCAAATGGCGGCACCCAACGCCAGTGGCCGTAGCGATAGGGCGACCACGCGGTATAACGGCTCGTGGCAGATCGGTAAGGACGCCAAACGTATCCGTATTTATTAGTATTGATCCACTCTCCATTCGCGGTAAGCTCTTCGGCACCATAAATATCTTGGTCGTAATATTTATCGTAATATGCCGTTTTTAGCTGTTCAGTAATTACTACATCTCGCTGCAATGCCCACGTGTCAAAATCATCAGCATACCGCGATGCATCGCCCGTTTCCCATTCGCCGGCGTTGTTGCCGGAAATAAATATGCGAGAACTGCGGCCGGATTTGATCGTAAAACCTGACATGTCCGAATAAACACGTGCCTCGCCCTTGTCGAGCACAGTGACACGGATCTCATCGTCGCCCTGTTTTCCGGCATCGAGTCGGTACATGCCTGAACGCTGAGCGGCGATCGTCGTATTCGGTGCGTCGATCTCAAAATAGGAGCGCTCCTTGTCAAAATCGACGAGCCGCACACTCAAACTCCCTTCGGGCAAGCTAATGGCGATTCCTTCGTCCTTGAGTTTGAGGATACGCAGATAGGAGTTGGCGGTCAGCCGCAAATGCGTTTTGCTATTGAATTGGATCTCGACACGCGAGCCGAGCGAAGTCGTGATCTCGTCACCCTCGACGATCGGAAGATTGAGGGTTATTTTTTCCCAATCCTGACTGTCGAGACGCCGGATCTGGGCATCACCGTCGATGTAACTAACGCGGGCGACACGAGCCGTCACATCCGGCATATCGGCTTCGTCGTCAGCAACAGTATACATCTCGGATTCAGGTAAATTGAGAGTTTGGGACGGTGTCGCAAAAACAAACGGAATGACCGTCAATACAGCTAACAACGCCGTCGGCAGCAATTTTATAAATTTGGAATGCATATGCTTTCCCTCCTAATTTTTAGGTTTCTGTATCTGAAGTTGGGTCGATGCCATCAATACGTCAACCTTTACATGGCTTGACTGCAATAACTGTACCTAAAGCTCGTATTTACTGATCGTTGCGAAAAACAAAGCTAATGCGACTTTCTATATGTTAGGTACCAAACCAAATAGTGCGCCGACGTCATTAAACCGATACCAAATAGTGCATCAAATATCACTTGCCAGGCACGCCGGGCGGGTTATAAACTCAGAGGTAACAAAGCAGGGAGAATTTATGAAAAAAGCAATATTTATCGCGTTTACGATCGCGTTACTTACATTCTCGGCATTCGGCCAAAAGGCTGTGAAGGCCGATCCCAAAAAGGCTGTGAATGCTGCATTTGACCGGCTTGTGGAAGGTATAAAACAGGTCGATCTGGACAAAGTAATGGCCGCTTACGAAAAGAGCGACCGCCTGCTGATCTTCAACAACAACGGCTCGGCAACGATCGGTTGGGAAAACGTGCGGTCGGTAAACGAAAAGATCTACGCACGGCTATCTAATGTGTCTCTCGAGATCACCGGCCTGCGTGTCGAGATGCTTAGTGCAAACACGGCGTACGTCAGCTGTAAATGGAAGCAAACACAGGAGAACGACGGCAAGCTCGAAAGTGCCTCGGGCCGAATGACCCTCGTTTATAAGCTGATCGGTAAGGAATGGAAGGTCGTCCACCGCCACACCTCCCCCGACAACCCCGACGCGACTCGTCCGGTGTTCCCGTCCGAGCGGACGAATTAGCATCTGGACCAACAGGATCAACGCCGAGGTGCAACTGCATTCCGGCGTTTTTGTGCGATGACGGCGACAAGAAGTTCGAAATTGAATCAACGTCTATGGTGTCGTTTTTTTCGGCCCAATTGGCTTGGGTGGCGTGGCCGTCGAAACGTCTGCGACCGGGGCGAAGCGAGGCGGGGGTTGTTCGAGGCCGAGGGCGGCGTATGGAAGGGCGTTTTCGAATTCGATCGCGTCGGCGAGGTTTCCGGCTGATAAATGAATCAGACTGTTGCCGTTAGTAAGCTCTATAGTGGTCCGGCCATTTTCTTTGTCGACAATGACCGTACGCGAATCTGTCTTTTCCTTGACTATCGGGACGCCGCCGACAAAATACCGGCCATCCATTCGTTTCTTTGGCCCCTCCTGTGATTTGAATACATAGAGTGCATATGAGATCGAACGCTGACCACGCTTGAAGTAAGTTTTGAAGCCGTAATACTCCGAGTCCCGCGGTTTTTCGTAGAGCGGTTCCGTTGCTCGTTCAAAACCAGCGATGGCAACCGGAAAAGCTCCGGCGGGAGCCTTTGGAGTGAAGGGATTGAGACGGTTATATGTAGCCTCCGGCATCATCATAACAACAACGAACAGGACACCGACGCCGGCCAGGAAGAGAAAACCCGTGGCGACGGAGGCCAGGGCGATCTTCGTGTTCCTGCTCATGGGCTGGGGCGGTGGTAAAGGCTGGGGTGGGTCAGAAGAAGCTTGTTGAGTGATCTCAGCGGCCTCAATATTGGCTCCTAATGAAAAGATCTCGTGTGAAGCCACCTTTCGGCCGAGTTTGTCCTCAAGGCTCTTCCTTGCCACCAAGTCCCGAATACTGCCTATTATCCACCTAATTACTACTCCCAACATTTTGCGCCTCCATTCATCCTATTGGTATTCACGTGTGTCTCCCGGATGCAGGTTAATCGATATCTACCAAAATGTAATCAGATCCGGTTTTCTTGAATGCCCATAGTTCTTTGCCGACCTTACCGCTTCCTGATTTTACTTCTACGTCATAGACATGAAAGCCTTGTTCCATTCGTTCGGGGCTAACGGTGTAGGTCGTCTCGGACATGAATTTGAACCGCTTACAACTCATCTCGACTTGACGCCGTTCATCGGCATCGCCGGTATCATAGTTTGCCGAGGTATCTTTTTTGGATTTATCGGTGCCGGTGTACCGCATGTGCTTGGCAGCTTCGTTGAGCTTGTTATCCTTGCACAATGTAACAAGTTGGTCGACCGGATTTTTGGCGGCCGATCCCCACAAGCTGCATCCGATTGAAACCCCGATCAACGACAGAAGCGTAAAAATGACAGAAATGCCGTGTTTGTTCATTTGATTCTCCTCGAGTGCGGTGCTGCACAGCGCCGGTTTTTCTTTTGTCCCTAAATAATGCGACAAAAATGGATAAATAGGCTCATAATTTTTGGGTTCATTTCGGCGGCTTACCAAAATGCAAAAAAGGCAGCCTTTGCAGGCTGCCTTTTCATTTCTTGAATTGATGACCGGTCTAAATGGTTGCTCCCGGATAGTTCTTGCCCAGGCGAGTTTCATCTCCTTCACCGAGGGCGTTAACAACCTCGAAATGAAAATAGTCAAACTTGGCGGCAACGGGCGGCTGGACACGTTTGTCGTACATCTCGCGTGAGCGGTCGATAGCCTCGCGGAGCCGGTCGTATATATCGCTCGCCTCACGACCCTCTTGCACCTTCTTCTCATTATAGAGTTTGATCTCAGATACGAGCAGGCGGGCAAAGCGGCGGGCGTCGTTGTGCAGCCGTCGTTCGTCCTCAGCGACATCGATCGGCAGATCGACGTTGCGGTCGGACAAACGTGATCGCGGCGGAGCGGCCACTGCCGATACGGTTTCGACCTCAACGGCCGGTGCCGGCTCAAATGCCTGCCCATTATCAACAGGAGCAAAGGTTTCGACCTGATGATCGAATGGAGATGAGTCGAATTTGGCTTCTTCGAAAGGTGCGGCCTCGAATGGATTTTCGTCTTCTTCGCGAGGCGCATCAAAGACCATTGCCGATTCGGTGACCGGCGGAGCAGGTATTTCGAACGGCGTCGAAAAGACAGGTGGTGCAGACTCAGTTTCGGGTTCGTCGGTAACGCGTTCGACATCGAATGCATGGGTCGACGCAAACTCATCGACATCATCGTTCTTAAATGACGAGAAGGCAGGCCCATCGTCGGCAACGGCCGGCTGGAAATCAAATCCGCCGACTTCGTCGGCTGCAGGCTCTGCGGTTTGGACCTGAGGTTCGAACGCAGCAACCGTCGGTTCATTGAACGGCGTCGTTTCCGCAAAAGCGGATGGCGTTTCGAATGACGTCTCAACTACAGGTTCCTCGAACGCGGGCAATTCGTGCTGGTCAAATGAAGCAACAGCACTTTGAAATTCCTCGCGGCTATAATCGACTGTTGGATTGAGGTCATGCGAATCGGCATGATCCTCTATGGAAGCGGCATCAGGAGCCGTACGAATGGTTTTTGCCGACGCCAACAACTCTACCGTCATACCGGCGACCCTTACGAGCGATTCGAGAGCATCGGTATTCAGGTTGACGCCCTCATGACCGTAATCGGCATACAGCACCGCAACACCGCGTCCGCGAGCGGTCAGCGGGATCGCATACATGCGGTCGGGAGCACCAAATTCGAGAGCATCGAGGAACGCCGAATCGTCAGGGAAGGTTCCCGAAGAGCCTTCGACGGTGGTCAGCGAGGTGACGGCCTTTCCGAGGATCGAATCGGCTGGGATCGGGAAATGTATCTCACGGATCGAATCTTCGCCGGTGGTGCCTTCTTTTCCAAAGACCTTCCATCCGACAAAATGCTCATTTTTGATAATGAAAAATGCACCGCGAGGCGTGTAATTTGCAGCATGATGGATGAGCGATTTCAAGATCGACGATTGCGAATCTTTGCTGCTGATGTCGTTGATCGCCTCTTTGATATCGGCAAAATTGACCTCAGGTGTCGCCGCCCGTTCCATTTCCTCGGCTTCGGTAAATGCCTTTGCGGAGATCTGGGCTCCCTCATCGCGAGCGAGGCGCATGTGTTCGATGACTGCCTCAGTGAAGGCCTCGTCGAACTTATGTTCAGCGTCAAAACGTGCGGAAAAAGCTCCAAAAGCTTCGTCGATCCGTGCTTTCTGGCTTTCAAACTCGGCCTCGATCTTTTTCTGGAATTCGGCGGTCTCCTCGCGCATTGCGGCAAAGACACCTTTGAGATAACTCTCGAATTCAGCCCTCAGACTCTGTTCGAGTTCTTCACTATTCACTACGTTTCTCCTCCAACTAATTGAAAGCGCAAATGTTTGTTTGGAAATGTATGCGTTCGGCGGATATCGGTGCAGAAAGTTGTTGCACTTGTGTGAGAGGCGGTTCGCGCTAAATCGCCTTCATTCGAATTATGACGAATTTAGGCGAAATATGTCAAGAAATTCTTTTGTATTAACAAATTAACGACAATCGCGTTGTACCGGGTTTTACGTAGCGACTACCGTAATATTGGGGTCGACCTCTTCTTTGATCATGTTCTCGATCGCCATAAGCGTACCGGTAAGCGAACTCGGGCAGCTGCCGCAGGCTCCTTCGTATCGGATCTTAAGGGTGTTATCTGCGAGTTCGATGATCTCGAGCCAGCCGCCGTCGCTGGCGAGGTAAGGACGAATGCGTTCATCGAGGAGTTCGTTGATCTGCGCAAGCTTCGGGTCGTCGCTTGCGGCGATAGCGATCGCACCACCGACTGCTACGGCCGCTCCTTTCCCGTTACCATTGGAAATAGCAACCGGTTCGGCGGCCCGGATCGGCACAGCCAGGTCAGGCAATATTTCGTCCCATTCGGCCTCGTCGGTCTTTTCTACAGTGACCATCTTATCCATGTAAAACACGGAGACAACATTCCCGGTCTCGAAGATCGACTTCGCGAGCTGGTTTTCACGGGCATCCTCGAACGATTTGAACGAGTGCGACGTGCCGTGCGATACGGGGTCTTTAAGAATGAACTTTACCGCATTGGGATTGGGCGTTTCTTGTATGTCTGCAATCTTTGGCATTGTTGAATTACCTTAACTTTCTGCTCTTAAATGCGATGGCCTTTAATCATTACATTTAAGTCAACATTATAACCTAAGTTCGGCTGTATTTCACAATCGCTTCGTCAAAACTAAGAACGGCGGCAGAAATTGAATCAATTCCAACCACCGCTTCGAAACGAAAATAACCGTTCGCGTTGAGCCCAAACCGCACCAAACGCCAAGATCTCAGTCCGCAAAAGACACCCGTCACCTATTCGGTAATATGGATATCTTCTGTCTTATTGACTCGTCCGGACAAAAACATTGCTCCGAAAATAACCATCAGCAGCCCAAAAATACCGGCACCGACAGCATACATCGTGGTTCCGGAGTGCTGAAACATATAGAAGCAAACTCCGGCCAAAACGAGACAAACAAATGCAATTAGACCACCAAGTACACCTTTCACTGAAATCACCTCCGAACGTCAAAAGGACACAACTTTAGTCGACCTTCCAGCTCCTTCGCCGTTCCAATACCCAATGGAAATGACCGGCGGCATTCGATCCAAAAAAACTTTCAATATTGCGCTAGCTGGAATCCAACACCATATTAACTCCACTTATCCGCGAAACGCAAGCTCTTATTAACAGGCCTGATCGGGGCTATTTTACCTCGGATTTTACTATTCGTGCGATTCCCTGCATATCGTCAATAAACACCGGTTCGACCCACAACTTTAGATCGAACATTTCCGCAACAGCTGCGGCTTGGCCGAAACCGATCTCGACGAGTAGATGGCCGCTTCGGCTAAGATATCGCGGTGCGTCGGCGACGATCTTCCTGATGATCGACAAGCCGTCAGCACCGTCTGTTAGTGCAATGATCGGATCGAAATCGCGAACCTCGGCTTGAAGCGTTGCAAACTCTTCAGCAGGAATATACGGCGGATTTGAGACAATGATCTCGAATTCTTGCGGATCGAGTGCCTGATAGAGATCCGATCGCAAAAATCTTATCCGCCCGGCAACACCAATGGTATCGGCATTTTTCTTAGCGATGGCCAGAGCGCTTTCTGAAATATCAATTGCTGTCGCAGTAACGGTCGGCAAGTTGTGCAGTATCGAAACGGCGATGCAGCCTGAGCCTGTACCGATATCAAGAATGCGAGCGTTTTCTTTCCCGTTCAATATTTCGATCGCGGCCTCGACAAGTAACTCGGTCTCATGCCGCGGGATCAACACGTCAGGTGATACCACAAAATCGAGACGATAAAACTCTTGATTTCGGACGATGTGTTGAAATGGTTCACGAGTTTGGCGGCGGGCTATGAGACTTGAATATGTTCGCGATTCGGCCTCGGTCAACTCGTATTCATTGTGTGCGATAAGAAACGTACGGTCACGTTTTATAGCGAACATCAAAAGCGATGCGGCCTCGCGTTCCGGTTGAGCAACACCCGCATCGCGTAGGATCGCAGCGGCAAGTTTGAGGCTTTTGGCGATGGTCATCGGGCCCCGTCTCCGTTGATCATGGCTGGCAGCGTAAGGAAGATGATCTTGAGATCGAGCAGCAGCGACCAGTTTTCGATGTAATAGATATCAACACGGACCATCTCGTCAAAGGTCAGTCGATTTCGGCCCGAAACCTGCCAAAGGCCGGTGATGCCGGGCTTCATGTCCAGTCGTTTGCGGTGCCACGGAAGGTATTCCTCTACCTCATACGGTATCGGCGGACGCGGGCCGACAACACTCATCTCGCCGCGAAATACATTCAGGAATTGCGGCAACTCATCGAGGCTCGTTTGGCGAAGAACGCGTCCGACGCGGGTGATCCGCGGGTCATCTTTCACTTTTCCAAATACCGGCGAATCGTCGTCGCCCGAATTAGCGTCGTGTCGACCCTCGATATTCTTGACGTATGCTTCGCGATGGATATTTTCATCTGCATCGACGGTCATTGTGCGAAATTTGTAGCAGAGAAAGCGGCGGCCGTCCATGCCGATGCGTTCCTGCCTGAAGAGTATAGGCCCGCTTGAATCCAGCTTGATCGCGATCGCGGAAATGAGCCAGAACGGCAGCGTGATAATCGAAGCGGCCAGCGATATTGCGAGGTCGGACGTGCGTTTGAGAAATCGTTGCGTATCGGACAGCGGCTCTCGAAAGAGTCGTACCATCGGAAGTACACCGATCTGTTCGACGCTCGTTTTTTGGGGCAGCAGATTGAAAACGCTCGGAGCAAACCGAAATTCGACCCGCTGCTTTCGTCCAACCTGCATCATTGTTTCGAAGAGCAGTTCGGGAGCTATGCGGTCATCCGTGATGATTACTTCCTGTATCTCAAGATCGCGGATCGCGTCGGTCAGATCGTCGATTCCGCCGACCAGCGGAGTGTCAGCAAAATGCGTTTCCGTGCCGGCGGCCGCGTCACCTGATACTGCTCCGATCACTCGATAGCCGAGATTTGGGCGTTCGCGAAGCAGCGTTATTGTTTGAGCCGCCTCGGCATTTGTGCCGACAATAAGTGTCGGTATCAGATTGATATCACGGTTCCGAACCCAAGTCTGCACGAACCTGATCAATAGATGAAACGAGGAATATAGCACCAACGCGATGCCAAAATCGAGAAAGAAGACAAATCGGGAATACGAAAATTCGCGAAATGTATAGCCGCCGCGAAACAAGAACGCCCACGCCACGATCAGCAAAGAGCCGACGAAAACAGCTCGAAATACCTTAGCCGCCTCACGTGTATAAGAAAAAGCACCGTGAAAACGATACACACGCTGCTGCATAAAAAGCAGAAGCCTCACAACGACTGCAAAATAGAGTATCCCGACATACGGTGAAAATTCCGGCGACCACGCCCACGTGTCTATCGCCAGAACAGATTCGCCTTCGCGTAATTTGAATGCAAGCACGATACTTATTGCGGCGATGCAAACGTCGACCGCCCCGACGGTATATTTTACCGACGGCAGTATCCACGCAGGGACGCGATTCTCAGCTTTTGTTAATTTGCGGCCGCCGGCCGCTCGTTCTGCCTGCATAACTCACTACATTTGTAAGGCAATACGGCGACTTGTGCAAACGCTCCCCGCGAACTTCGGCTGACATGACCGGTGCCGTTGGGGTATTCTTGGTTTTGCCGTATGAAAGTTCTGATCACAGCACCAAGCCTAGATGAAACCCGCAATGTCAGCGGCATCTCGACGGTCGCGCGGCAGATCATTCAATACAGCTCGGGTGAATTTGACCATTTCGAGGCCGGAAGGAAAGACGGCAGCGAGAATAAGCTGTTGTGGCTGGCGAGACAACTCGTATTGCCACTTCGGTTTTTGCAGCGGATTCGCAGCAGTTCGCCGGATGTTGTTCATATCAATACGGCGATGACCGTGCTGGCGGTCTGCCGCGATGCCGTGCTTGTCCGCTGCGCTCGATTTACGGGAACGCCGGTGATCTTGTCGGTGCATGGCGGCGAAAATTTGAGGGAACGCTTTAACAGCAGTCACATCGAGAAAATGGCAGGGCGGATGCTTGGTCGGGCTGAACGTGTTTTGGTTCTCAGCGACGACGCACGGACATCATTGCGGGAGCGCTGGCTGGCGATCGATCTTGCCGTGCTGCCAAACGCGATTTCGCTCGGAGCGGTCGAGGCCCGCACAGAAAGAAACGGGCCGCCGGTTGTCGTTTTCCTTGGCCGGATGCACCAATCAAAAGGCCTTGACGAGGTCATCGATGCCTGCCGGATCCTAAAAAGCGGCAGCAGTGAATTTTTATTTCGTGCCTATGGTGACGGGCCCATGCGGAAGTCCTTTGTTGGTGAATTGCAACGAGTACTTGGCAGTTCGTTCGAATACGGCGGTGTTGTTTCCGGAACGGAGAAATGGAAGGCACTTGCCGGCTCCGACATATTCGTTTTACCGTCCGCGTTCGAAGGCCTTTCGATGGCGCTGCTCGAAGCAATGGCGGCCGGCTGCATCGTTGTCGCATCAGACATTCCGGCGATCCGAGCGATAATTCGCGATGGTCAAAACGGATACCTCGTCGAGCCGAAAAACAGTGATCTGCTTGCGGCTGTTCTCGGGCGGTTATTGAACCAGATAGGCGGCTGTAAGCCCTTGCGAGAGAATGCGGCGGCGACGATCCGTGACCATTTTGAAATCGGCGCATATGTCGAAAAACTGGAGAGAATATACGATGAGGTGTCGCCGAGGGACAAATAATGGCCGAACGACTCACAATTAGCGACCGCGTTCGCGTGGTCAGCCTATGGCCGAACGTGTTGGATCACGACAGGGCGATCGCTTCGATCGACGCGCTTGTTCGAGCAGGTAGAGGCGGTTATGTTTGTTTTTCGACGGTTCATATGGTGATGGAATCGCATGACGACGCGGAATTCGGCAAGAAAGTGAATGCCGCCGACCTGATCGTCACCGACGGAATGCCGCTGGTATGGATGCAGAGACGGCAAGGCCGACACGATGCACAGCGAATTCGTGCGAACGATCTGATGATCGCGTTGTGCGAATATGCCGCGAAAAACGGCCTCACCGTCGGCTTTTACGGCGGAAAGCAAGAAGTGATCGATGCGATCAAGGCTCGCGTCGGACGCGAACTTCCCGATCTAGATATCGTGTACGCATATTCACCTCCGTTCCGTCCGCTGACTGACGAAGAAGATGCCGCGATCGTAGACGCAATAAACGCGGCTTCGCCTGACCTGTTATTTATGGGCCTCGGGTGTCCCAAGCAGGAAAATTGGATGTCTGCACATCGGGACAGGCTAAGAGCCGTGATGCTCGGCGTTGGGGCGTCGTTCGATTTTTACGCAGGCAACGTCCGCGAATGCCCGGATTGGATAGGCAAATTGGGACTCGAATGGCTCTATCGCCTGACGCAGGAACCTAGACGGTTATGGCGGCGGTATCTTATTCTGAATCCGCGATTTATGTTTCTTGCAGCGATGCAGTTGATGAAAGGCAGAAACGTGACTGTTAAGGAGCGTGCCTAGTTCAAGCACCGCGTTGGTGCTCTCGTTCACACTCGCGTTTCCGCAGCGTTCACGTCATAATCTTAGGTATGAAGTTTTTTTCCGACATCCGACTTCTCCTACTAGCAGTTTGGCTTGGTGCCGCGGTGTTCTTTATCGGTGTTGCCCAGAGTGCGTTCGCGGTTTTGCCTGAGCGTGAACTTGCTGGTTTGGTAGTAAACCGAACTTTGTCGATACTGAATTATGGAGGTATGGCTATCGCCGTCTTGCTGATCGTCACGTCGCTCGTCGCATCTGCCAAGGTCAATCAGCTGTGGTTGTGGATCGAACGGTTTTTGTTGCTCGCGATTGCTGCGGCGTGTGCGGTCGGGCAATTTGTGATCGGATTTTGGCTCTCGTCCGTGCGTGGTCAGATGGGCAGACCGATCGACGAGGTCGCTGTAGACGACCCATTGCGGATACAATTTAACTCGCTTCATCAATGGTCCGAATGGATGCTGATGGCGGCGATGATCGCGGCTCTGCTCGCATTCTTCATCATCGCGAACCGCAAATTCAATACGGCGAAAATCGACGAAGCCGATGTTTACGATTTTCAAAAAGAGTTTAAGATATAGACGTTATGGAATTGATCGAACAACTGGACACTTTTTCGCGGCGGTTTGCGGTATGGAACGCAAATGTGGATCTTGGCGGCTATCCGTTCGTGGAGAACGTTCACGCACCGTTCACGCCGGTTCGCCGGGCCTTGCCTATGCTAAATCTTGCGCTGGTTACTTCGGCCGGCGCTTATATTGATGGCACGGATGCATTCGATATTGAGTCGAAAGACGGCGACGTGACGTACCGAGAGATCCCCGTCGAGGTCGAAGCCGACGATCTGCGTTATGCAGCGAAGGGCTATGACCCGAAGGACGTGATGGCAGACCGTAATTCGCAGATCCCGGTCGATCGTCTGCTCGAATATGCCGAAAACGGCGTGATCGGCGGCCTCAACAATGTCTGGTGGAGCGTCAGCAGCCACATCCCGAATGCCGAACGCGTCGCCAAGGAACTCGCTCCCGCGATCGCCGACCGCCTCGCTCGATACGAAATACACGCGGCACTGTTCGTTCCTGCGTCGCCGCTATGCCACCAAACGCTCGGCATCATCGCCCGCTGCGTCGAAATGGCCGGAATTCCGACAATGCTGCTCTCGGTCGATCCAAAGTTGACCGACAAGGTCCGTCCGCCGCGAACGGCCTACTACAACGGTGACTTCGGCTCCGTCGCCGGAAAACCAAATTGGCGCGAATACCAACTCCGCGTTTTAGATGAAGCCCTCCGATGGACCGAGACGTTTGATCAGCCCGGCTCACGCAAGCTTGCCGTAGACCTCGAAACCTCAGTTGAGGCGGCGAGAGGCGAAAGATAAAGACCAACCGCTAAACATACGAAAGGACGCGAAACAGGAAATACTATTTCGCGCCGTTTTGTACGTTTCACAGTCTAGAACTCACCCGCCGATCTGCCACGCCTTTATGGCCTCGATCGGGTAGATAAGCATTAGGATATTAATGAGCAGGCTGTCGCGGATGGTGAAGATCAAGACGGCCTCGGTTGCGGCAAAGACTGCGAGTGATCGCCAGAATCTCAGCTTATACGCTATGACAAAACCGGTAGCACAGGCAGTGATATCGGCCAGAGAATTTATCACGGAATCTCCAAAATAGTCGAGCGAGATGGTCGCTTCGCGGTAACGCTGGATGACATACGTCGAATTTTCCGCGATCTCCCAGCCGCCTTCAAAGATTACCGCTACCAATAATCGCCAAGGGATTGGCATCTTCCGAAAAATAAAACCAATGATCCAAAAAGCAAGTACGCCGTGGAAAACATGCGTGAACGAATACGGATCGATCAGGTGCTGTGACGTGTGTGCCGACCAAATATCCCCTGCCCACGGTCCGTAATCGCCCACCTGACACCACCAAACTCGTCCCTGCCACCGCAAAATGGCCATCGCAAGCAACGTCGAGCAAAACATTAATGTGAACGGAATATAATCCTTTGACGTTTCTATCGAGAATAGCGGCTTTTCGTCTGGATCTACGTACATTGCTTTGAAATTGTCGTTGTATTGGATTCAATTTGCAAGTAATCTGCTAAATTCGTTTTTGATGGATCGAAACCAAATACTCGAACGCGTCCGCTCACGCACGACATCTTGGGACATCGTTGTCGTCGGCGGAGGCTCGACGGGCGTCGGCTGTGCGGTCGACGCCGCTTCACGCGGGTTTGATGTTCTGCTCGTCGAACAGTCAGATTTTGGCAAAGGCACGTCGAGCCGTTCGACAAAACTTGTCCACGGCGGCGTGCGCTATCTTGCCCAAGGCAACATCTCGCTCGTCCGCGAAGCTCTCAAAGAACGCGGCGTCCTGCTGCGAAATGCTCCGCATGTTGTGCATCGTCAGGAGTTCATAGTTCCGTGCTACAGCCGATGGCAGAAATTCTATTACGGCGTCGGGCTCAGGATCTACGATCTGTTGTCGGGCAAATACAGCTTAGGCAAGTCACGAATTCTGTCGCGATCCGAAACGATCGAACGACTGCCAACAGTCATACAAGCTGGCCTCGCGGGCGGCGTTTTGTATAGCGACGGGCAATTTGACGATACGCGGCTGTTGATCGATATGGCTCGAACGGCCCATGAACAAGGTGCGGCCGTGCTGAATTATGCTCGCGTTTCGTCGCTCTTGAAAAGCCCTGAAGGAAAGGTCAGTGGAATTGAATTCGAAGACGTATTGGCTGGCGAAAATTTCGCGATCAACGCCAAGGCCGTGATCAATGCGACCGGAGCATTTTGCGACGCGGTAAGGACGATGTCCGACGAGTCTTCGAAACCGATCGTCACACTCAGTCAAGGCATCCATCTCGTTTTCGACCGTAGCTTTCTGCCCGGTGACAGTGCGATCATGATTCCGAAAACCGGCGACGGCCGCGTCCTCTTTTGCATCCCGTGGCACGGCCGGACGCTTGTCGGCACCACCGATACACCGATTCCTGAGGCCGAACTTGAGCCAAACGCTTTCGACTTTGAAATTGATTTCGTTCTCGAAACGGTGGGCCAGTATCTGACGACAAAGCCGGCACGCCGCGATATTTTGAGCCTCTTCACCGGCATTCGCCCACTCGTCGCATCAAGTTCGACACGCAATACGGCCTCACTCTCACGCGGTCACACGATCGAGATCAATGATTCGGATCTGCTCACAATAACTGGCGGTAAATGGACGACCTATCGGCACATGGCCGAGGACGCGGTCGATCAGGCGTCGCGAATCGCGAATTTGAGCTCTCGGCCGTCTGTAACCGAAAAACTGAAGATCAACGGCCCGCAGCCGTTTGTTGATACCGAGCCTCTCCATTCTGAACTTCCTTATACACGTGGCGATGTCATTCGTGCCGTCCGCGAAGAAATGGCTCAGACCGTCGAGGATGTCCTTGCCCGCAGAACGCGCGCGTTGTTTCTGAACACGGCCAACGCGATCGAGATCGCTCCGCTCGTTGCGAAGATAATGGCTTCCGAGTTAGGAAAGGACAAGACGTGGCTCGATGCGGAGGTCGGACGATTTAGCGAAACAGCAAAAAGATATATGCCTAAAAAACAAGCTTCATGATAAATGCTTCCCATCGTTTTTGGAAAGCCGTCTTGTCGCGTTCGCCCAACGTTCTTTGGAGCGTTTTATAACCGGTCGGGTCGGTCTTTTGGTTAGCGACAAAATCTTTGTAGAATTTTCTTAGCAGGCCTTTTTCTTGGAGGTAGTAGCAAAGATAGCGGGCCTGGGCGTAGTTGGTGCCTGTGTCTTCGCGGTAGAATTCGGCGTCGGACATCGATGTCAGGGTTTTGAATGTCGGGACGATCTTCTTTCGCAGGCCGTTTTGCAGTCCATTCAGACGCCAATTTGTGTAGCCGTATATGTGCCCGTCAACGGTTCCGGACTGTTCGTAGAGCGAACCGAGGCCTTCGTTTAGCCAGGCGGGAGCATCGGGGAAATTAGCCTCGACAAACGGATGAACGATCTCGTGAACAAGCGTTCCGCCGCCGGTCGCGATGTTCATCACCAGCACTTTGCTCGACGGCAAATAGTATCCGTAAGGGGTATCTGGCTCGTCGTTAAAGAATTCTTTGGCGTGTTTGCGGTAGGAGATTTCGTCTTTGAACAGCCAGATCTCGAGGATCTTTGCCGGGTCTTTTGCAAAATAATCCTGCTTTAGACGCGTAACGGTTCCCCGAATTATGTCGTTGGCCCACAGTGTTACGCTATCCGCCGATTCGTCGCCGATGACGATGAACGGACGTT
The DNA here is from genome assembly GCA_016713675.1 of Acidobacteriota bacterium. NCBI lineage: Bacteria > Pseudomonadati > Acidobacteriota > Acidobacteriota bacterium. The sequence goes on along the minus strand of JADJOS010000001.1, from coordinate 1,588,266 downwards.
CGACGATCACGGTAAAGCTGCGGCCTTTGAGTTTTGTTCTTAGTTCGGTCGCCTGTTTTTCAAATGCCGACGGACTGATGTCGGGCAAGGCGAATGCGGCGGTTGTTAGTAAAAGTAAGAAAAGAAATGTACTTACGCTTTTACGCATATCTACTCGGTCGAAACGACATCTTCGCCTCGCAGGGCCGCATTGAGCGTGTGCCAGCTAAGCGATGCACATTTGACGCGCGCAGGGAACTCTAAGACGCCTGCAAAAATTTTTAATTTTCCGAGGTCATTGTCGGCGGTCTCGATATCGAGATCGCCGGTGACCATTTTATGAAACTCGTCGAAGATATGTTCGGCCTCAGCCCTGGTCTTTCCCTTGACGGCCTGCGTCATCATCGACGCCGAAGCCTTGGATATCGCGCAGCCCGAGCCTTTGAATGCGACATCCGTCACGGTATCGCCGTCGAGACTGACATAAACGCGCAAAGCGTCGCCGCACAGCGGATTCTTGCCGTCGGCATACTGGTCGGCATCCGCGATCTCGCGAAAATTCCGCGGATTCTTGTTATGCTCTAAAATTACTTCCTGATACAGGTCACTTAGTTCGGACATAAACCTATTTTATTATGTCCGAACCGATTAACCTAGCTAGAAAAGCCCGACGATATTGCCTTCGGAGTCGATATCGACCCTTTCGGCGGCCGGATGCTCGGGCAGTGCGGGCATTGTCCGCATATCGCCGCAAACCGGATAGATAAAGCCTGCCCCGACACTTGCACGAACTTCGCGAACCGGGAAAGTGAAACCCGTAGGTGCGCCCTTGAGCGTCGGGTCGTGGCTTAAGGATAGGTGAGTTTTTGCCATGCAGATCGGCAGATTGCCGAAACCGTTCGCCTCGTAATCGGCGATCTGGCTCGACGCCTGCGACGTGTACGAGACGTCGGCAGCCCCGTAGATCTTGGTGGCGATGGTCTCGATCTTTGCCTTTGATCGGCTGATCGAGATCGTAGAGGAATTTGAATTCGTTCGGATGATTTGCCGCCTCGATGACCATTTCTGCGAGCTCGATGTCTCCTTTGCCGCCCTCGGCGAAGTGACGCGAAACGGCTGCACCGAGTGCTCCGGCTTCGATCGAGATTCGCTTGACGGCCTCGATCTCTTCGGGGTGATCGGTGTCGAAAACGTTTATCGCGACGACTGGCGTCACTCCGTGCAGTTTTACGTTCTCGATCTGCTTTCGCAAATTAGCGGCACCGGCTTCGACATCGGCGACATTATTCTCGAGCATCTCGGGCGGCAGAGGTTTGCCGGCGACGATCTTGTATTTTCCGCTGTGCGATTTGAGCGCGCGGATGGTGGCAACGATGACGCAGGCGTCAGGTTTGAGTCCGCTGTAACGGCACTTGATGTTAAAGAATTTCTCGGCACCGATATCCGCACCAAAACCCGACTCGGTAAAGAGATAATCACTGCATTTCGCACCGATCAGATCGGCAAGGATACTGCTGTTGCCGTGTGCGACGTTGGCAAACGGTCCGGCGTGAACAAGAGCAGGCGTATTTTCGAGCGTCTGCATGATCGTAGGGCGAATGGCGTCGCGCATCAGTACGGTCATCGCCCCGGCGGCCCCGATCTCTTCGGCAGTGACAGGCTTTTTGTCGTGCGTCATACCGACGACGATCCGGCCGAAACGAGCGCGCATATCCTGCAGCGAATTTGTGAGAGCGAGTATCGCCATCACCTCGGATGCGACCGTGATGTCAAAACCGGTCTCACGCGGAATGCCTCCTTCCATTCGTCCGCCGAGGCCGACAATGATCTTGCGCAAGGCCCGATCGTTGGTATCGACGACGCGTTTCCAGGTGATGCTGTGCGGATTGATGTTGAGCGGATTGCCGCGGAGCAGTTTGTTGTCGATCATCGCGGCGAGCAGATTATTAGCCGCAGTGACAGCGTGAATGTCCCCGGTCAGATTTAGATTGAACGTCTCCATCGGCACGACCTGTGCATAACCGCCGCCGGCCGCGCCGCCTTTGATCCCAAATGTGGGCCCCTGCGACGGCTGCCGCAAGCTAACGACGGCCTTTTTGCCAAGATGCTTCATCGCTTCGCCCAAGCCGATGAGGGTAGTCGATTTGCCTTCGCCGAGCGGCGTCGGTGTGATCGCGGAAACGTCGATGTACTTGGCGCTTGGACGGTCCTTGAGCTTGTCGAGGACGCTCAGCCGAAGCTTGGCGATATAAGGGCTGCCGTAGAGGTCCATGTCATCAGGCGTCAGGCCGAGCTGCTCGGCGATCTCCTGAACGGGCCTCATGTTCGAATGTTGTGCGATGTAGAGATCTGAATACATAGTTTAAATATCTTCTAAGTCTCACTCGAATAATGTGACATTTCTCACAATTCGCATCTTTACGCGTCGAATAACCGCCGATGGTAATTGATCTGACCGAGATGGTAAGAGAGATGTGTGGAGAGATGAACGAGGAACCAGCCGGTTGTCATAGGTTCAGTACGATCGGCGAAAACGACGATCGGATAAACTTCCTCGAGCTTTTCGGGCATAGTTTTATCGAGCGTTGCGGCGACAACATCCGCCGTTTCATCGATCATTTGAAGAAGTTCGGCTCGCGTTGTGTTCTTCGTTGAAAACTCAACATCGCGCTGGCGCACGTAACCCGAATCGCCCAATACGGTACCGATAAAATGCTTTAAATTGCCGACGAGGTGCATTGCGAGATTGCCGCCGGAATTCGGTATTTCACCGCTTACTTTCCACATCGCGTCCTCGTCTTGATAACTTTCGATCTCGGTTCTGAGCTTTTTGAGATCCCGGTCGTACAGGTCTTTTAGGGTTTCGATGATCATATCTTTTATGCGCCTTATAGATCGAAGAACACACTCCCCTCCAGTCGTGTTTCCTCCTAGGCAAATACCTCAATGACCTTTTGAACGGCGTCCGCCAGTTTATCGACTTCTTCTCGCGTGTTGTAGAAAGCAAAGCTCGCTCTCGCGGTCGCGGGGACGTCGAAGAATTCCATCACCGGCTGGGCGCAGTGGTGGCCGGCACGGACGGCGATGCCCTGTTGATCGAGGATGGTGCCGATGTCGTGCGGGTGGATGCCTTCGATGGTGAACGATAGGACCGATGCTTTTTCGGCGGCGGTGCCGATGATCTTGACCTCGGGGATGCCGCCAAGACGCTCGGTCGCGTATTCGAGCAGTTCGTGTTCGTAGGCGGCCGCGGCTTCGAAATCGATGGCGTTTATGTAATCGATCGCGGCCCCGAGGCCGATGCCCGCAGCGATGGCGGGCGTTCCGGCCTCGAACTTGTCAGGGATCGGTGCGAACGTCGTTTTCTCGAACGTGACCGTGCGTATCATCCCGCCGCCGGTCTGATACGGCGGCATCTGGTCGAGCCATTCGCGTTTGCCGTACAACACGCCGCTGCCCGTCGGGCCAAACATTTTGTGGCCTGAAAACACAAAGAAATCCGCATCGAGGTCCTGAACGTCGACCGGAAAATGCGGCACGCTCTGCGCGGCATCAACGCAAACCGGAACGCCGAATTTATGCGCCGTCGCAATCATTTCCTTGACGGGATTAAAAGTACCGAGGCTGTTCGAAACGTGGGCGATCGCGACCATTTTCGTTCGCTCATTCAAAAGATTTTCGTATTCGTCGATGATCAGCTCGCCGCGTTCGTTCATCGGGATCATTACGACCTTTGCTCCCATTTCTTCGGCGATCATCTGCCACGGGATGATGTTCGAGTGGTGCTCCATCTGCGAGACGAGGATCTCGTCGCCTTCGCCGATGAACTTTCGCCCATAAGAATGCGCGACCAAATTGACACCTTCTGTCGTGCCGCGGACAAAGATGCACTCTTTCGGTTCGCGGGCATTGATAAAGCGTTTTACTTTTTCACGTGCCGCTTCGTACGCCGTCGTGGCGTGCTGCGACAGATAATGTACGCCGCGATGGATGTTCGAGTGCTCTTCGCTGAGATATTTCGAAGTGCGGTCGATCACACTCTGCGGCACCTGCGACGAAGCTCCGTTGTCGAGATAGACCAGCGGCTTGCCGTTAATTGTCTGCGACAAAACAGGAAAATCTTTGCGAATTTTTTCTACGTCCCACATGATCGTCGGTTTTACTTCCGTCATTATTTGCCCTTCTTAGCAGCCCCAGCCGCGTCCGTCGTGACCGGTTTTTGTTTTTTCTCTTCGCGGGCAATGTATTCGCGAAGCGCGGTGTCGATTATGATCGCACGCCGGTGTTTTTCTCCGGCGATCTCATCTATTTTTGCAAGCACCGCATCGTCGATGATCAACTGTGTTCTGATTCTCATATTTTTACACTTCCAATTTTACGCTTAGTCGGTTCAGCACGGCTGCGTCGAGTTCTGACTTGATCGATTCGATACCGATCTTGCGAATGATCGCCTCCGCAAACCCATAGGTTAACAGATTCTTGGCCAGAGTTTCGGGCAAACCGCGAGTCAGCAGGTAAAACAATTCTTCTTCTTCGAGCTGGCCGACGGTCGCTCCGTGCGAACATTTCACATCATCATTGAAAATTTCGAGCTGCGGTTTTGTGTCGACGCGGGCCGTATCCGACAGCAAAAGGTTTTTGTTCGATTGCTCCGCGTCGGTGCCGTGAGCGTTTTCACGCACCATAACCTTGCCGTTGAAAACGCCTCGCGAAGTGTCATTCAGCACGCCCTTATAAGTCTGATGCGAGATGCAATTCGGCACAGTGTGGTCGATGATCGAATGCGTGTCGTGGTGCTGCATTCCGTTCAGCATATACAACCCGTCAACGAATGCTTCGCCTCCTTCGGCCGTGAATTTTAGGTCGATATCGTGCCGCGAAAGAGCACCTCCAAGATTGATATTTGTCGAATCGTACCGGCTGCCGCGGCCGAGCGAGACCTCGGTCGTGCCGACATTAAAGGCATCTGGAGCGTCTTTCTGCACTCGGTAATGCGTGATATTTGCGTTATCTTCGACGAAGATCTGAATAGCAGAGTTCGTAAAACTTTTCGCTATCGACGCGTACGATTCAACGATCGTTGCCTTACTTCCGGCTTCCGCAATTACAAGAATATGCGGAAAGATCGCCGTGTTCCCGTCCGCCGCAAAATGAAACTCGATCGGCTCGGCAACACTCGTTTCTTTTGGAATTCGGATGACTTTGGGATCACCAAAAGCTGCGTTCAATGCCGTGAAGCCATTTCGGCGAAAGTTGAAAGCTGCCAGATGTTCTCGCGACCCTTCGCCTTTAGGCGAGAGGTCAGGCGAAAAGGGTGCGAGCGTCCATTTTTCTTTTACGATCGGGGCTACACCTGTATATTTCCAGTCTTCGTCCTTTAGCGTCGGAAAGCCGGAAAGCGAGAAAGCGGCAAACGCCTCTTTACGCAGTTTCACCAATAGCGGATCTGTCTCCGCCTTGATGATCTCTCTAAATTGTTCCGCAAATTGCGTTTCCATTACTGCTGTCGTTGATACCATTTCTATTAAAACACCTTTACCAAACTAAACTTGCTGTCCGAACGAACGGTGTTCACCGGATCTAAAATAAATTCTTTCGCGGCTTTTAGTTTCGCCTCGTTCTCGGCTCGCGGCTTTTTGTCGTCGACCAGCGGCGAGACCTTGTAATCCAACAAAAAATCGTGCCGGATGAGTAGATATTTGATGCCCATTGCGGCGGTTTTGGCCCGAAGTTCGCGAGCATCCTTTGCTTCGCTGACCATCTTCTGCAGGGTCAGGTCCTCGATCATATAGTCGGAAAAATAGGGACGCTCGAGATAATACGTGTCGCGTCGCATGTTGACGAGCCAAACTTTGTCTTCCTCGGCAGTCTCTGAGTTGAGCCATAGATAATAAGGAAGATAATCGAGGTTGCGTGCGGCGAAAGCCTCGCGCGTTTCCCCGCCGAATGCCACGCGAAGCGGAGCCTTTTGCAGAAACCATGCGGTCGTTACCAGAGCTCCGGCAAATGCGGCTGCAGCAAAACCCGCGATTGTAATCGTTCTCAAACCTCTGACTTTTGACGAGATCGCATCTATCGACGCCATTATCGCGATTGAAAGCAGCGGCAAAATCGGCAGCAAATACCGCTGTTGTTGGCTCGATGTTAGCCAAAACAGGAACATGATCATCGCGACGCCCGCACAGATCTTCGCCTCAGTTTTGAGGTCAAATTTCCAGATCCCCCAAACTATGAGCGGCAGGCCGAGTAGGAATGCAAAACCGATCACGCCGTCAAAATTTGCATGTATCTCAGGTTGGGCGTTGACCGAGATGTTCCACGGTGTCAGCAGATAGTCGAGCAGTGTCTTTCTGTCTCCGCCATATTGAGCGCTCAGAGCCTGCAGCATACTTGCCCGTTCAGCGTCCCACCCAGGAGCCTTGCCGGGCCATAAGTTCAAATAGAACGGAAACAACGGGCTGCCCGTCTCGATCCATGTCCTAATGTACGACGCACTGCCGAAAATACCGGCGACGATGAGTGATCCAATGCCCCCGGCCAGCACTTTCGAAACCGAGGTTCCTTCTTCGTTCTGAGCGTTCCGCGCTCGAAAGACAATGACCAACACAAACGCAGCGATCGCAAAGACCGTCAGCAACTTGGCCGCCAGAGCCGCAGCCAAGAATAACGCGGTAAATACAAGCCATCCGGACTCCGGCGAACGCCACCATCGGCACAGCGAGTAGACCGCGAGAAATATAGACAGTGCCCAAGCAACGTCGATGTACGAGCTCGATGAGACGTGATAGATGGTCGGCACTGTCGCCACGATCGCGACCGCGATCAGCGACAAACGCCGGTCGAGGCCGAGTTCCCGCGACCAGCCGAATATCGCCATCAGCAGCACCGGAAAGAACATCCATATCGCCGCACCGCCGGCCGCTTCGCCTGCCTGCACACCGGCCAAATTGCCGACGAGTATCGCCCAGACGATATGCATCTCGGTGCCGAGAGCCATATAGCTGTTCATGTTGCCGTCGACAAAGCTCATATGATGCTGAGCGATAAAGACCTTTGGCAGCGAAAAATGGTAGAGCAGCGTATCCTTGGCAACCGGCGGAGCGAGCGATGAAATAAACGCCAGCACCAATGGGATAGCGATCAATGCAACGATCAAGAGGTCAGATCGCGACGGCTTTTCGGGGACGCGGCTCTCGATTTTTGCCTCGCGAACGCGGCGAAAACTGAAAACGGCAAGGCCTAACCCAACAACGATGGCGACGATCGCTGCGGAACTAGTGTACAAACCGGCAATTCCTAGAAAGAAAAAGATCAACGACCATATCGCCGCCCCGAGTGCTGCTTTCATCGCGAGTTTGAGTACATGTGAATGCTCTTCACCTTTCGAGACACTAATAAAGGAAGCAACAAAATTACCGAGCCCAAACCACGAGACCGCTATCAGACCGGCGATCAGAGCCCCATCAACGCTCGCCGAAAGCCCGTCAAAACCAAACAACGGCCCACCGCCAAAATTACCGATCAGCGTGCCGAGCCTGCCGACATCAGCACCGCGATACGAAAAGAACGCGACCAGCAAAACGACGGCAAAGGCCGCGAAAACCATCGCGGCCGCACCGACCGAATTGTTATTTACGTTGGTCTTTTCAGCCATCAGCCCCGTCTGCTAATTGCCTGCGGCTCCTTTGACCCAGTCGTAACCCTTTTCCTCGAGTTCGAGAGCCAGTTCCTTGCCGCCTTCTTTGACGATCTTGCCCGAGGCGAGAACGTGGACAAAATCGGGCTGTATATAGTTGAGCAAACGCTGGTAATGTGTAACGAGAATTATCGCGTTCTCGCTGCTGCGCAACGTATTCACGCCCTCGGCGACGATACGCAGAGCGTCAATATCTAGGCCCGAATCGGTCTCGTCGAGGATCGCGAGTTTTGGTTCGAGCACCGCCATTTGCAGTATCTCGTTACGCTTTTTCTCGCCGCCCGAGAAGCCTTCGTTGACCGAACGCTTGAAAAACTGCGGATCCATATCGACGACTTTCGCTTTTTCCTTCAGGTAATCGTTGAATTCGAGCGGATCGAGTTCTTCGAGGCCGTGGTGGATCGCTTTTTGGTTGTAGGCAAGTCGCAAAAACTGCGAATTCGAAACGCCCGGAACCTCGACCGGATACTGAAACGCCATGAATACGCCTTCGCGTGCGCGCTCGTCCGGATCGAGTTCGAGCAGGTTTTTGCCTTCGAAAAGAACCTCGCCCGAGGTCACTTCATAGCTCGGATGCCCGGCCAGGACCTTTGACAACGTCGATTTACCCGAGCCGTTCGGCCCCATTATGGCGTGAACCTCGCCCTTTTTGACCTGGAGGTTCAGCCCTTTTAATATTTCTTTGCCGTCGATGCCGGCGTGCAGATCTTTAACTTCTAATAACATTTTTTTATTTCGCAACCTTATCAAATCTATTCTTTACGCGGTCGAGGTCTGGTCCCGGGAATGCGGAGAATTCGTAATAACCACATGCAACACAGATATAGGTGACCGCCGACTGAACGTGTAATGCACTCGTCTGAATGCCTATCGGCGACCTTGAATCCCCTTTGTAGACCTCATCTGATTCACATTTTGGACAGATGCCAGATTTCATTCTCTAAAGTATTTTCTCCATTTCCAGGCCCGGAACACCGTACCACTCTTCCGGCGGCGTGTCGCGGACCCAATTGTAGCCGTGCTTTTCGTAAAGCTCTTTTGCACCGACCGAAAAGTATGTCGTGTACAAAAATATTCGGTCATGCGTCGTCGTCCGCGCGTATTCGTCAATCGCATTCATAAGCAAATGCGCGATTCCGCGGCCTTGAACGCTCGGATCTACGGCCATCGTTTTCACGTACAGATCGCCTTCCTCGACCGTGACCGAAACCGTGCCTACGATGTCGCCATCGAGTTCGACGACCCATTGCGGCCCGACATCAAGACGCCGTGTGAACTCGTCCGCCTCGGGCGTGACAACAACCATTGCCGCTGACGTGTAGTTCTCGCGATACGTACCGAAAGCCCGCCGCACGACATCGGCAATCTTCTCAGAATCGCGTTCGGTAGCGAGCCGAACCTCAGGCAGTGATGCTTTTTTCGTCTTCGGCACCGACATATATCTCACCTTTCAGATAAAGAACAGCTTCGCCGCCGATCTTAACTCGGTCGCCCTGCAGCTCACAAAATAATTCACCTCCGCGTTCCGAGACCTGACGGGCGAACATCTCATTCTTGCCTAATTGATCCGCCCAATACGGAATCAACGAACAATGGATCGCACCCGTAACCGGATCCTCGTTAATGCCGATACGCGGGGCGAACATACGCGAAACAAAATCGCAGTCGTCGCCCGGTGCCGTTACGATAAACTCGTCATAATCAATGCCTAGCAAAGCGTTAAAATCCGGTGAAAGCTCGCGGATCTGCGATTCGCTTTCGAGACGCATCATAACCATGTTGCCTTGCGTCTCGTAGACCTTGGACGGGATCGCGCCGATAGCACCGGCGAGTTCGTCAGATTGCTCGATCTCGGACACCGGATATGCCGGAAAATCGAGAACCATTTTGCCGCCCTCTTTCGTCACGCCCAGCGAATCGCTGCGATGAGAGTGAAAATCGATCGACTCGCTCTCGCGTTTCAAACATTCAAATATCACATACGCGGACGCCAGCGTTGCGTGGCCGCACAGGTCGACCTCAACCTTCGGCGTAAACCAGCGAATCTCATACCGATCGCCGTTTTGGACAAAGAACGCCGTTTCAGCGAGATTGTTCTCCGCCGCGATAGCGAGCATCACCTCGTCCGAAAGCCATGCGTCAAGCGGCACGACCGCCGCCGGATTACCGCCAAAAGCCTTGTCTGTAAACGCATCAACCTGAAAGATATCCAATTTCATAGCATCATGCTCTCACGCGCTTCTCTTCTCCATTTGACCCAGCCGCGAACGTGCAGCGAAAAGAACACTGCACTGCCAAGGATCAACGCCAGACTCCCGATCATAAAACCCACAGTCATCCAACTAAGACTCGCGATCATCATGATCAGAAAACCGTATTTGTTCTTGCTCCCGATCAGATAAACACCGGTCAACCCGGCAACCGTCGCGAGCCAATCTATGCCGTAATATTGCATCTTTCTTAGCTCCCCTTCTTACGAAGGAGGGGTGGCAGCCGCTTTGGGCTGACGCGCATGGTTCTTTCACGCCGCTATTTCGACCGATCGCTACCGCTCTCGGTTCTGACAAGAGCCACCACTTCGACCTCGACCTTCGCATCTCGCGGCAGCCTCGCGACTTGAACCGTTGAACGTGCCGGGAACGGCTTGGCAAATCGTTTAGCGTAAACCTCGTTCATCTTCGCAAAATCGTTCATGTCCGCAAGGAAAACAGTCGTCTTAACAACCTGATCGAAACCGCTGCCTGACGCTTTCAAAACAGCCTCAAGATTCTTCAAAACCTGCTCGGTCTGCTCGGCTATTCCGCCTTCTACGAGCGTTCCCGTCTTCGGGTCCGTTCCGATCTGCCCTGCAGTGAATACGAATCCATTCGCCACAACGGCTTGCGAATACGGCCCGATAGCTTTGGGTGCATCGATCGACTCAACGGCTCGTTTTACCTGACCGTTAGCTGTAAGAACAAACGACAAAACCACCAAAGCAAGCAGAAACCCCTTCATAAATTCACCCAAAACACGTACCCACTGGACAGTTCCTAATTAGTGCAATTTCTGTAATTCGTGGCTAGATCTCCTTCTTCGCCACGATCGCCTGTATCTCGATCTGCGTTCCAAAATGTAGTTCCCTGACCGGCACGATCGCTCTCGCCGGACGATGGTCGCCCATCACACGGGCATAGGCCGTATTCACCGCTCCCCACAATTCCATATCCGAAACATAGATCGTCATCTGCAAAACATGATCGAGATCGCTCCCCGCCGCATGCAAGACCGCCTCGACATTCCGCAAAGCCAACTCCGTCTGCTCTTCGATCGCACCGGTAAAAGGCTCACGCGTATCCAACGACATCGGCAGCTGTCCCGAAACATAGATCAAGCCGTTGTGCTCAATGCCCGGAATGTAGTGGCCTTTGGGTTGTGGTTGATTTTCTGGTTGTAGCGTTTTCATGAAAATTTATTAACGCAGAGACCACAATGTACGCAGAGCCTCTAGTCGCTTATTAAACTCTGCGTTCTCAGCGATCTCTGTGTTAATCTCTCCTATCCGACCGATCCCTCAAGCTTCAATCCCAACAACTTCGTCGCCTCGACCGCGTATTCCATCGGCAGCTCGCGGAAAACTTCCTTGCAAAATCCGTTAATGATGAGCGAGACGGCGTCTTCCTGCGGGATGCCGCGTTGTTGGAGATAGAAGAGTTGGTCCTCGCTGATCTTGGAAGTTGTGGCCTCGTGCTCGACGCGGGCAGTGGCGTTCATTACCTCGATGTATGGGAAAGTGTTCGCCTCGGATTTGCCGCCGATGAGCATTGAGTCGCATTGAGTGTAGTTACGCGCTCCTTCAGCCTTCGGCATTATTTTGACGAGGCCGCGGTACGAGTTGTTCGATTTTCCTGCCGAGATGCCTTTTGAGATGATCGTCGATTTTGTATTTTTGCCGAGGTGGATCATCTTGGTGCCGGTGTCGGCGATCTGGGCGTTGTTGGTGAGGGCGACCGAGTAAAATTCGCCGATCGAATTGTCGCCTTGCAATATCACGCTCGGATATTTCCAGGTGATCGCACTGCCAGTCTCGACCTGCGTCCATGAGATCTTCGATCTCACGCCGCGACAAGCACCACGCTTGGTCACAAAGTTATAAATGCCGCCCTTTCCGTTCTCGTCGCCGGCGTACCAGTTCTGAACGGTCGAATATTTGATCTCTGCGTCGTCCAAAGCCACAAGCTCAACGACGGCCGCGTGAAGCTGATTTGTATCAAACTGCGGAGCCGTACAGCCTTCGTTATAGGCGACATAGCCGCCTTCTTCCGCTACAATTAGCGTACGTTCGAACTGCCCGGCTTCCTGCGTGTTGATGCGAAAATAGGTAGAAAGCTCCATCGGGCAGCGAACTCCTTTTGGGATGAAGACGAACGAGCCGTCCGAGAAAACTGCCGAATTCAACGCCGCGTAGTAGTTATCACCAACCGGAACGACCGAGCCCAAATATTTCTGGATCTTGTCCGGATAAAGCTCGACCGCCTCAGTGAACGAGCAAAAGATCACGCCCGCCTCAAGCAGCTTTTTCTTGTAAGTCGTCGCAACCGAAACTGAGTCAAACACCGCATCGACCGCCACATTCGCCAGCATTTTCTGCTCGGTGATCGGGATGCCGAGTTTTTCGAATGTCTTCAGCAATTCCGGATCGACCTCGTCCAAACTCGCTTTCGAGGGCTTTTGCTTTGGGGCCGAATAGTACGAAATGTTCTGAAAATCGATGTTCGGGTAATCAAAATTTGCCCAGTTGTCCGGTGCGGTCATTTTTAGCCATTGGCGGTAGGCTTTCAGACGAAATTCAAGCATCCACTCAGGCTCATTCTTTTTCGAAGAGATCAGCCGCACCGTGTCCTCAGTCAACCCGCGTGCGATCGTCTCGGTCTCGATATCCGTGACAAAGCCGTATTTGTATTCCCGATTTGTTAGTAGTTCTGCTGCTGTTGACATATCTATTTCGCCTCAGCGATCTCAAAGAAGCCTTGCTGCACTTCCAGATGCAACGCCCCGTCTTTCACCTTAAATCCAGTGCACGGGAGTATCTTACCCTCAACGGTGATCAGCGTCTGGTACGCAAGTTCACGCGTTTTCGAATCCAATGCGTTCACACTTAATGCATCGCGTTTACACCCTTGCGGCAAAGTGACCGTGACCTTGGTCATTTCCAGATCGCTGTTCTCTATTGCCGTCTTCATTTTCAGATCCTCTGAGCTTCGATCGTTCGATGGATTCCCTGGATGCTGTGAAACATGGCATCGACCGTGCGCTCGGTGCCGACCATCTGGGCGAGCGTGATGCGGGACAACGCATTTTCGACGATCTCATGGAGGCCAACGATCACCGGACGGATGCCGCAATCGCCTTTGTGCACGCAGCTGTCGAGCACGCCCGTATAGCTGTCGCAGTGCTTGGTCATCACGTCTTCGTCGAGCACCTTGATGATCTCGTTGAGCTTGATCTCCTCAGCGGGACGAGCCAGCGAATAGCCGCCCTTAGTGCCGCGTGTCGAATGCACAAAATCAGCCTTGTTGAGCAGCCACATCAGCTTGCCGGCATTTGCCGTCGAGATGCCCTCAAGCTCTGCGATCTGCGGCAGCGTCAGGCTCTCACCGTCGGGTAAACTCGCGAGCTGCACCAGACACCTTAGCCCATATTCCTCTTGCGCCGAAATTTTCATAAACCACTCTCAGATAACGATGTTAGTAATTCCCGTAACAATAAGAATCGCAAATCGTTACTTTTTTGTCAAGATTGCATGGCACAAGCCAGCACGTTAGTAAGGGCGTTACACTCAACGTCGAGTTTCGCCGTTACTAACGTACAGGCTTGTGCAAAGTCTATCTACGAATAGAGATTCATCGTCCGCGATAACAAATCGACCGGATCATGCACATTCAGAGCTTCGTGAACAAAGAACGGCTCGCCGGCATGAACGCCGATCAATGACCCAAAGTACCGGGCCCGCGAATAAATATCGTCGAGATAGCTTTCGCCGGTCAGCATCGTCTCAGGTTCGGTCGAATTCGGGTCGAAGAACTGTGACCGATGTGCCTTGATCGCCTCCATTCGCCGATCGAGAAATTCTGAAATATCTACGATAAACGACGGCACAACACGCCTCGAGAACACAGCGTGAGCAATTATCGGCGGCGGACATTTTTGATCGCCGGTCTCGAGATCGTAATTCCGCATGGCGACGAGCCGGGACGATTCCCTAACAAGCGTCGAAATATGGTCATGATCAGGATGCGTGTCGCCAGATTGATGTGTCAGTATCAACCTGGGTCTAAGACGCCTTAACGCTCTTACGAGCTTCACTCTTTCGTCATCGCCAACGAACACATGACCGTCCGGCAATCCTAGATTTTCCCGACAATCGAGACCCAAGATATTTGCCGCCTCGACGGCTTCGGCCGCACGACCGTCGACAGTGCCGCGCGTGCCCATTTCGCCTTGTGTTATGTCCAAAGCTCCGGTGCGATAGCCAAGGTGTTTCATCTTCAGCATCGTTCCGCCGACGTACAATTCCAGGTCGTCCGGGTGTGCAAATACAGCGAGAATATCTACTTGGCTCATTCTGACAATTTAGCACAGTGCGACCTAACAGGGATAAAGGCGATGCAATGGGATCAAGAAATATCACAAAAGATATCCCTTTTATTCTCTTCATCCCTGTTAATATGGCTTTATGAAATTGGTCGTACTCGGTTCTGGCACATCCGTTCCGCATCCGAAGCGCAGCAGCTCGGCGTTTTGGGTCGAGACTTCCGGCGGGAGCATTCTGCTCGATTGCTCGCCTTCCGCACCGTTCCGGCTTGCTCAGGAGAACCTGGATTGGGCGGATCTCGACGCGATCTGGATCTCGCATTTCCACATCGACCACTGCGGCGGTCTCGGGGCGTTTCTTTTCGGGACGAAGTATGCTCCGCAGACGCAAACAAGACGAAAACCGCTGCGGATATTCGGGCCCGTCGGTCTGAAAGGTCTGTTCGAGAGAATGGACGGGGTCAATAATTATGGTCTGCTTGAACAGCCGTTTCCGGTCGAGATCGTCGAGGTCGAGCCGCTGGAGAAATTTGAGATACTCAGTGGAATTGACGCCGCGGCGTTAAAATCGCCGCATACGGACGAAAGCCTCGCACTTTACCTCCGCGACGGTGAAACGACGCTCGTCTTTTCTGCCGACACCGGGCCGTCGCTGCCGCTGGCCGCATTCGCGAATCAGGTCGACCTTTTCATCCTCGAGTGCTCGTTCGTCAAAAGCAAGCCCGTAGAAAAGCACCTCGAACTCGCTGAGGCGATCTATCTCATCCGCAAGGCAAAACCAAAACGCGCGATGCTCACGCATTTTTATCCCGAATGGGACGATGTAGATTTCAACGAAGAGTTAAAGAGATTTGAACCGCTATGCGAGGTGATCGAGGCTGTGGACGGATCAATAGTTGAACTATAGGACAAATAGAACTGTTAACGCTTAACCAAGGACCACTAACTGAATTCAAAAGATCACTTTTAATTCATTTAATAGTTGGTAGTTAAGAGTTATTAGTATTAAGAAGTTACGTTGCGTTTCGCCATCGCCATTAGTTCCTCGGGCATCCATTTGGCGGTAACTTTTTCTTCGGCACCGGCGATGCCTTTGTTGCGGTTTCGCCATTCTTTAGCGGGGTCGTCTTCGCGGCCGGACTGTTTAGGGTAATTTTCGACCTGTTCTAGGCTGATGATGATACCGAGGGCAACGTCATTCCAGTCCTCGTTCTGTATCCCCCGAAGCACGATCGGCAACCCGGCGGTCCAGTCCTCTTCAGGTGCAATATTGTCGTACTCGGGTATTGTCAAATACGCCGTGTCAGGAAACGCCATGCCGCTAAACTCGCTCACGATCTGAGCCTTGACGTCTTTATATGCCGCATTCGGATCGCTCGCACGCATCTCCAAAGCCCGGTGGAAAATGTCTGAAACTGTTGCTTGATTGCTCATTGTACTAGCCACAGATTAACACAATTTGGCACCGATGAGAAAAATCTAGTTTCCAACTATTTCCTTGTCAGAACGCATCTGAAAAGTTAGTCTTTGTAGCGAGAGGGTATATTGATGAAAAGTTTTTTGGCATTTGTGATCTTATTGTTCGGACTATCCGCTGCGATTGGTCAGAATGAACAGGCTCCGATCGTTGAGAAGGAGATCACCTACAAAAACTGGACCTACAAGAGTATTCGGACCGGCGAAGAAGTGGATCTGCGTGATGCCGCCGCCGGGAAAAAGCTTGTTATCGTGGTCTATTACGCTCCGTGGTGCGGCAATTGGCGATTCGATGCCCCGATGCTCAAGCGGCTTTATGAAAAGTACAAAGGCGACGGACTCGAGATCATCGCGGTTGGCGAGTACGATCCGCTTGCCTCGATGAAAACAAATCTGGAAACGCTTAAGATCCCGTTTCCTGCGGTCTACGAATCAGAAAACAGAACAGAAAAACAAAAGACGCTTCATTATAGATACCGGACTATGACCGGCGATTTTCGCGGTTGGGGCTCACCTTGGTACATATTCCTGGAGCCCGCTAAGTTCGAGAAAAAGGGCGATACGCTCGTCAATAGAACGCACGTTATAAACGGTGAAATGATCGAGGCCGAAGGCGAGAAATTCATCCGGGAAAAGCTCGCCCTGCCCGCGGTCGAAACAAAAGGTGCTGTCGCTGACAACGGAAAGGTCGAGGTCTGCGATCCCGACAAACCAACAGCAATAACGCTGAAGAAACCTTAGCAAGAGTTTTTAGCAGCAGATAAATTTCTTCTTCACATTACAACGGCATCGCTGCGAGGGTGTCGGTCAATTTTTTTGCGACATCTCTCAACGGTTCTTTGGCGGCAATGAATCTTCCGGCGATCGCCGAGTCTTCAGAAGCGGCGGCGAGGTCGGTGATGCCCTGTATCGACGGCAAGTATTTACTGAGCGACGCTTTGGTGCGAAACTCGGATTCGAGTATCGCGAGGCCGGCTCTCATATTGCGTATCGCTTCGACCACTTTCTTTTTATTCGCTTCGTTGGTCGCCAGAGTACTTGGCGGGAGTCGCTTTGTTCGGCTCTCGGCATCGATGTCCTCGATCGATTGAACGATAGGGCCTAAAACGTCTACAAAACGGTTCACGTTTCCGAGTTGCGTATCGACCTTTTCGCGTGCGACTCGAACCTCAAGCGGCGGAACTACCGTTTTCGTCACCGGCGGTTTCTTGGGAACCGGCTTTTTTGTGGTCTTCTTTTGTGCCGTAGCGGCTCCCGCAAATAGTGTCAAACCGATCACGAAAGCTGCCCCGAAATGTATATGCCTCATAGATACCTTCTCTGTTAAATTGATCCGAAACATCATATTATAGCAATAATGCATCAGCGATGTTTAGAGGTTCGTAGGCTTGGCCGCGTTGGCTACGCAAATTCACTTGAGCTGCAAAAGGAGCTTGAGACCGACGTCATCGCGCGCCGCGATCAGGATTATCTGCTGCTGTTGGAACATCCGCATACGTTTACGTTGGGGCGTCGTTCTAAGAATGACGGCGTGCTCGCCACCGCCGACATGTTGCGAAAGCTCGGCGTCGAGGTCCATGAGATCAATCGCGGCGGCCGCGTCACGTATCACGGCATTGGTCAGATCGTCGGTTATCCGATAATTTCGCTCTCGCCTGATCGCGAAGACGTACACAAATACGTCCGCGATCTCGAGGAGGTGTTGATCCGCACGATGGCGGATTTCGGTATAGACGCTTTCCGCATCGAAGGCCTGACGGGTGTCCACACCATCGACGGCAAGGTCGCCGCTATTGGCGTTCACATAAAACGCTGGGTCACGACGCACGGCTTTGCGCTGAACGTCAACACCGACCTCAGCTACTACAACTGGATCATCGCCTGCGAAGGCGAGCCGGTAACGTCGATGGACAAGCTGCTCGGGCGTGAGGTAGATATGAGCGAGGTCGAAGATAAACTCGTCGAAAATTTCGCGGCGGTTTTTGGATATGGTGAGAATGTCGAGGCGAAAACCCAAGCAGTAGCAAGGGTGTCAGTTTCGGGCTGATTCAACTACGGCGATGTTGGTCAACACACTCCCTACCGGTCGTGTTTCTGCCGTGTTGCGCTTGCGGCGAAACGGGATTTTTCATAACCTTGCTATTTCAACAAAACGAATATGAGACGAGATATTACCTCGTGGTACAGCCACAACTTGAATATGGATATGCCGCTGGTGGCATACGGACATGCGGGATATCCGCTGCTGATGTTTCCGACCGCGGCAGCTGACTATTTGGAATATGAGCGGTTTCATCTTGTCGATGCGATCAAGCCGTTTATTGAGAAGGGACTGATCCGTGCGTATTCGATCAACTCGGTCAATAAGTATAGCCTCTTGAACCGCGAGTAACATCCCGGCTGGAAGGTCGAGATGCTGTCGCGTTATGACAACTATATTCTGGACGAGGTGCTGCCGCTGATCCGAAATGAATGCGGAGACGATGCGAAGCCGCTCACTACCGGTGCAAGCCTCGGAGCGTTGCTTGCCGCAAATACCTATTTCAAGCACAGCGACAATTTTCGCGGCACGATCGCGATGAGCGGCAGCTATGACATATACAATTATCTGGACAAGGGCTATTTCGATGACAACGTCTATTTCAACAATCCGGATATGTATATCCGCAATTTGAACGACGATTTTCATTTACCTCGACTGCAAAAGGCCGATTCGATCGTGATCGTCACCGGACAGGGCAATTACGAAGCCCCCGATCACAGCCGCCAATTCTCCGGCCTCCTGCACTCAAAGGGCATTCCGCACCGCCTCGACCTCTGGGGCCACGACGTCGCCCACGACTGGGTCTGGTGGCGCAAGATGCTGCCATATTATTTAGGGGAATTTTTGAAGTAGAAGTTCGACGTACCGAACTTTTTGAACAAGCGAAAGGGGAGAACGTTGAAATTACTCAACTATCTCCCCTTCCCTTTTTCTACTCTACTCTCGGTCTTCTTAACCGTCGCCTTTCTTACCCTTTCGCTTTTCTCCGGCTGGTTTCTCTGCAGGCGGATCAGGTTTTGTGACCGGAGGTTTGACGTCCGGACGCCTGATCGTCGGACCTGTGTCCGCCGGCGTGTTTGGTTTTGTATCAGGCGTTCCCGGCGTTGTATCACCGCCAACCTTATCCGGCGGTAATAGTACAGGGTCGGTGTTCACTTTCGGATTCGGCATCGCGACGCCCGATTGGCGAGCCTTGAGGTCAGCTTCGCTCAGTTTCTCCAGTTCCTCGCGTTTGTTGCGTTCGGCGAGATTCTTGATATCACTGGGCATCGGCGGCGGTTCGGGGAAACTGTCGCGCGGTTTACCCTTCATGAACACATTCATGAATGCGTTGAAGTACGGGACGGCACCGTGCCCGCCGGTCATTCCAGCACCGAGCGATGATTTTCGCAGCGGGTTGCCCATCCATATTCCGGTCACATACGTCGGCGTATATCCGATGAACCAAACGTCCGTTTCATTATTAACGGTTCCGGTCTTCCCGGCCAACGGAAACCCGGCCGCACTTGCGCCTGTGGCAGTTCCGCCGCCTTGAACGACACCGCGCATCATCTTGACCATCGTCAGGGCAACGTACTCGCTTGTCACCTTCGAACTTCCCCCGTCGTACTCTTCCAGAAGCGTACCATCGCGGTTATAGACCTTGCGGATAAGGTGCGGCGTCATTCGTATACCCTTATTAGGGAATACGGAATATGCCGATGTCATCTCGAGCAGCGAAGCCTCGCTCGCTCCGAGCGCAGAAGGCAAGCTTGGGGCCATCGGATTGGTAATGCCAAACCGGCGCACCATTTGACCGCCGGCCTGAATTCCGACTTGATCGAGCAAATGCACCGCAGCAATATTGTACGATTTTGCCAGCGCGATCTTCATCGGCACATTCGGGTGGCTCGGAGCACCGCCGTAGTTCGTCGGCGTCCAGCCGCCGCGTTTGATCGGTGCACCGCTGACGATCGAATCAGGCGTCATACCGTCTTCGACAGCCGCTGTGTAGATAAACGGCTTATACGCCGAACCGGTCTGCCGCAATCCTTGCGTCGCATTATTGAATTTGCTTGTGTGAAAATCGTAGCCGCCGACCATCGCGACGACCTCACCGTTATGTGAATTGATACAAACAAGCGAAGCTTGAACCTCAGGCACTTGCTGGAGCTCGACCTCGAGCGTTTGATTATCAGCGTTGACTTTCTTAACCAGGAATTCGGCCAAGAATCCGGGCTTTAACTCTGCCACCGGCCGTTTGCCGCTTCGGCCCATATTACCGGCCCGCACGATCGCCTTGTAACGCCCAAAACGCACGCCGACCTCGTCCGAAGCGGGATTTGCCTTCATCACAAGTCCTTTAATGTACTCGCCCTCTTTATACTCGTCGCCGTACCAATCAGCATGTTTGAACGTTTCCAAGGTCTTTTGGATCTCCTTTTCGTCGGTCAACGGCTGCTCGTCTTCGTCGAGCAAAATATTTTTGTAGTCCGAACGCCATGCCCGACCGCGGTCGTAGGCTCGAAGCCGTTCGCGGATCGAGGCCGTAGCGATCTTCTGGGCATTGACATTGATCGTCGTATATACCTTTAGCCCGCCCTGAGCGACACGGGTAGTGTATTTTTCTTCCAGATATTTTCGGATGTCTTCGACGGGATAATCCCAGGCGGTCGATTTTGGCTGCGACTGGTAATAGGCCGTATCGGCAAGCTTGATGTCCTTAGCCTTTGCTGCCGCGACTTCGTCGGCCGGATATTTCTCGGGAAAATACTTTGTCATCTGATCGAGAACAATATTTCTTCGTTCCAGAGCTTTCGCACGATTGCGGGTCGGTGAATACTCAGGCGATTTCGGGATCGCAGCCAGCAGTGCCGCTTCGTCAAGCGTAAGATCCTTTAACGATTTACCGAAATATGTGCGCGAACCAGCCTCAAAACCATATGAACCCGCTCCGAGAAATACATAATTCATATACATCTCGAGGATCTGATCTTTCGTGTAAAGCCGCTCGATCTGTAGGGCGACGGCCCATTCGTTCACCTTGCGGGTATAGGTCTTATCTTTGTAGAGGAACAGGTTCTTAGCCAACTGTTGTGTGATGGTCGATGCACCTTCGGTCTTGTCTGAAGTGAAATTTTTTACCACGGCCCCGACGATACGATACGGATCGATGCCAATGTGGTCGCGAAATCGATAGTCCTCGATCGCAAGCAAAGCATCGGTCACCTTGTCCGGCACATCCTGTATCTTTATCGGAATGCGTTTCTCAAGCGCAAATTCGGCAAGAACGGTCTCGCCGTCGTCCGCGTAAATTGTGGTTACCTGCGGCGGACGATATGTAGCGAGTGCCGAAACCTCGACCGAATATCGCGAGTTATTGAGATAATATGATGCTAGAACACCCGTCATTGCACCGGCCGACAAAGCCAAAAGCAACGCCGTCAACATCAAGGTTATGGTAGAAAGACCGCTCCGTTTCGCCGGTTCTGACACGACCTCGGTACTTCTCAATTTCTTTACATCTCTGGCCATCTTAAAAACACTCCTAATTCACAAAACGACGTAATTTTACGCTGACTACGAACCCGATAGCAACGAAAGTCGACAAAAGCGCCGACAGGCCGGCGCTCATCAGCGGCAGCGGGACCCCGATAACAGGTAATACGCCAAGAGCCATTCCGACGTTCATAAATATCTGAGACGCCATACCGCATACGATCGACATTATAACAAGCATTCCCGCCCTGTCGGACGATCGGCGAGCTCCGGCGATCATTCTCGAGAGCAGTATCGCGTAGGCGAGCAGCAGTGAAACGCAGCCGATGAAGCCGGTATTCTCAGCCGTCACGGCAAAAATGAAATCGGTCTGCGGCTCAGGCAGGAATTTCAACACACTCTGAGAGGTCTCGGTTTCGCCTTGGATCCCGGCAAGGCCGCCCTTGCCAACCGTTATTGTCGACTGGATGGTGTGATAGCCGTAACCACGCGGATCGACCTGATCCGGATTGGTAATAGCGAGTATTCTTTCCTGCTGGTAGCGTTTGATCTTCCCGGTTTCTACACCGACATACCATGCCGCAGGAACCATAACCGCCGCCGCAACCACCGCAAGCACAACGTATCGGATCTTGATGCCCGAAAGAAAGAACATTGTCGCCAGAATCGGAAAATATGTGATCGCCTGGCCGGCATCGGGCTCAAGCATTATCAAACCGACCGGCCCGGCAAAGATCGCACTGCCGATGAGCATCTCTTTGATACTCAAAGAATTCCCTTTTCTTGCCCCAAAGTACTTAGCAAGCATTAGCACGGTCGGTATTTTGACAAATTCCGATGGCTGAAATTGTCCGATCAGCGGCAATTTTAGCCAAGCTTTTTGTCCATTGACCTGCACGCCCAGAGGCGTCAGCACAAGAAAAAGTAAAAGTAGTCCGCCGACATAAAAAACAGGAGCCAGGTCGATCAACCTACGGTAGTCAGTGAAACTAACGACCACAAAGGCAACGAGCGCTATACCGATCCCGATGATCTGCTTTGACCAGTAGCTTTCGGTCGGCAGAGCGTTGTGTATCTGCCAGACACCAAAGAAAGCGATGACGATCGCCAGCACGGCGGTTTGCCAGTCCAGGTCTCTGAACTCATGTTTTTCGAGGATCGCTGCCATTAATTCTTTGCCACAATGTCCGGTGTTTTTGTTGTGTGTCCCTTTGTTTCTCTAAAAGTCTCGTAAACGCCCTTTACGGCCGGAGCGGCATGGCTGCCGCCAAATCCGACATTCTCGATCAAAGCGATCACGGAGAGTTCGGGCTTAAATGCCGGAGCAAAACTAACGAACCACGCGTGGTCCTTTTTATCTCCGACGTCCTTTCCGAGCTCGGCAACCTGAGCAGTTCCGGTCTTGCCGGCGATCTCATAATCAGGGATGCGGATGCCCGCACCCGTTCCGCCGCCGTTCACCACACCCCACATACCCTTGATCACAAGGTCCCACTGATCGTCAGTGGCCTCGATCAATTTCGGCTCGGGGTGTTGGAATCCAAATCCGGGACGTGCCGGGAAATAATTCGACTCGCCTTCGACGCCGACGGCTCCGATCGATCTGAATTCTTTGAGAAAGTGCGGCACGTACATCTTTCCGCGCATACCAATACTCGCGACCGCCCGAAGCATCGATATCGGCGTAACAACAACCGTGTCCTGGCCGATCCCCGAGTAAACGGTCCGAATGTCGCTCCATTTACCCTCGTTCTTGATGATGTAAGGCATCCATGACTTAGGCGTTTGCGGCACTTTTTCATTCGGCAGGTCGATTCCCGATCGCTTGTCGTAACCGTACGTCTCGATCATCTGAATGATGCCCTCGATCTTCATCTTGAGCGCCAGGCGATAATAATAACCGTCGCAGGATTTTGTGATCGCGTAACTCAGCGGCGGCGAACCGTGGCTGCCCATACAGCGAGTGAATTTATTGCCGATGGTGATGCCGCCGCCGCAGACGAGATTTGACTGGGCAACGGTGATCGCTCCCTGCTGTAGGCCGGCGATCGATTCGGGTATTTTCCACGTGGAGCCCGGTGGATATCGCCCTTGGATCGCACGGTTGTAGAGAGGACGTTTTTCATCCTGCCAATAGGCCGCGATTTGCTTTCGTCCCTCAGGCGTCGAACTGCCGCGAACGAAAATATTAGGGTCGAACGAGGGGGCCGATGCCATTGCGATCATCTCGCCGTTGTTCGGGTCCATCGCTATGATCGTGCCGCGTTTTGTTGCGGAACTTGCCAATTGGGCTTCCGCTTTCATTTGGACATCATAATCGATCGTCGTCACAAGATCCTGTCCGGATTGCGGATCGACCTTGTCGACTTCAGCCTGGACACGGCCGCGGCTATCAACTATCACCTTTCGATAGCCCGGGCGGCCGCGAAGGAATTCATCGTAAAACTGCTCAAGCCCGCCCTTGCCGATGATATCGCCGGGCCGGAATCCGCGCTCTTTGTATTCCGGATCTTCGAGCTGTTTCGGGCTGATCTCGCCGACGTAGCCAAGCACGTGGGCAAGAGATTCGCCGAGCGGGTAAAAACGCTGCGGCTGCAGTTCGACGCGGAGTTCGGGAAACTCAAGCGAGTGCGATTCGACCCACGTGATGTCCTTCATTCCGACGTTCTCTTTCAGAACCAATGCTTCAAATTCGTTTTGCTTCTTGATCAGATTCAACCGTTCGACGACAAATTGGCGGTCAAGTTCAAGTCCTCGGGAATAATCATCGACACGCTCGTTGATATCCACTGACTTGAACCCTTCATTTGATAGAACGACGTTATAGGTCGGCCGCGAATCGACCAGCAATTTGCCATTTCGGTCGAAGATCGCACCACGCGGAGCCGGGATCGGGATAAAGCGAATACGCTGGCTCTCGGCGCGTTCGCTGTAATACTCACCCCTCACGATCTGCAGATGATATAGGCGCACGCCCAAAAGCGTCAGCAATACAAACGCAAGTATCTGGATCGTTCCGACGCGTGCACCTAGATTTTGAACGTGGTCGTTGAGTTTCATACAGCTCCGAACGTAAAACTATTTGTTGAGCCTAATGGGATTGCGCCGGCGTGTCTGACGGCGGGGTTTGAACATGTCGCCCTTTTTACGCCTCACCTTGTCGCCCGACATACTGTCAAGAAGCAGGTAGGTGAGCGTTCCTGCGATCGTCGTGCCGATAAGCGAGTAGGCCCCAACGACCAGAAGTTCGCCGCTTGGCGGTTGCCCGAGCAGCCGGTGCAAACCAAAATAAATAAGACCGTTCAACACACTTGCACCAGCTATGACGGGGATGCGAAGCAATAAGTTGTCCAGATAGACGCGTCTGGCGATCTCCGAAATACCGAACGCGATCAGCGTTTTCGTAAATCCGTTCGCTCCGAGTAATCCGCCGCTAAGAGCATCGACTGCGAGCCCGGCGATCGTTCCGAAAAGGATCGCCCTGATCGAGTTTCGCTGCAATGCCGCATAAACAACGATAAGCAGCGGAAAGTCGATGTACGATAACGGCTCCGCCACATTCCGCAGTGTCCACTGCAAAATGATCGCGATTATCAGAGCAATTGTGAGCTTTACGCCATCCATCTATTTCTTTTTCGTCGTACTCGGCACTGCGTTTGGTAATTTCTGTTCAAATTCCGCTCGAGGCGGCGGTTCGTAAAGCAGGATACCGACTTCCTGCATCGAGTTTAATTTCGCCGCAGGCCTGATCTGTATGACATGCGGCGTTGTCGCCGAGCCTGTGACAATATCGACGATCTCGCCTACTTTCAGTCCCGGCGGGAAGATGCCGTCTTGTCCGGTCGTGAAAACCGTCTGGCCGACCTGGACCTCGATACTGCCGGGCACATATTTCATCTCGAGCAGATCCTTTTTGCTCGTTCCGACAACGACGCCAAGGGCACTTGATTCGCCAATTTGGCCGATAATGCCGCCGAGGCCCGATTTGCTGTACGTGACCAGATCGACCTGTGCTGTCAGCGGGCTGACTGCGGTAACGCGTCCAACGAGTCCGCCGTCCGTTACGACCGGCATATTCAATAGAACACCGTCTAGGCTGCCGCGGTTGATGATCGACGAATCGAACCAGACCGACGGGTCACGGCCGATTATTCGCGCCGTCAAAACTTTATATTTGCTGGTTTCCTTTAACTGCAGAAGCGAGCTGAGCCTTTGATTCTCGCTTGTAAGGTCTTCTTTCTGCTTTACCTCGACCTCCAGTTCCTGAATACGCTGCTTTAGAATATCGTTCTCAGATTGTGCTGAACGGAGGGTCGAGATGGATGTGAAATAATTGGAGACCGATGCCGTGATGGTTGTCACCGGCGATTGAACAAAGTCCGCAGCGGTTTGCGTCCACGCCCTGATCACCCTTTGCCCAGATGTGATCTCACGCGCGTCAAACGCCATAAGCACAAAATTGAGCAGCAAAAGTGCGATCATCAGCCATGGTGCTAATCGCCAAACTTCTTTTTGACTACGCTCTACCATCGGTTGAGTCTTGGAAGTCCCGAAAGTCTGGAAAGTCTTGGCACTCTGGAAAGGTTCTTACTTCCTAGACTTCCGAGACTTCCTAGACTTCCCCGACTAACTTCCTGTCATTAATGAATTATCCCATTTAACGCGCTTGAGGAGCTCAAAATCTGAGAGCATTTTTCCGGTACCGAGTACGACCGACGAAAGCGGATCATCGGCGATGACGACCGGCAGACCGGTTTCGATCATCAGTCGTTTGTCGAGATTCTTGAGTAGTGCTCCGCCGCCGGTGAGAACGATGCCGCGTTCGACGATGTCGGCGGACAATTCAGGCGGCGTGCGTTCGAGAGCGACGCGGACAGCGTTGATGATCGTCGAGATCGAATCCGACAGTGCTTCGCGGATCTCTTCGTCGGTCATCGTGATGGTCTTGGGGATGCCTTCGATAAGGTTGCGTCCGCGGACGTCCATCGAGAGCGGTTCTTCGAGCGGGAATGCTGAGCCAAGCGCTATCTTGATCGCCTCGGACGTGCGTTCACCGATGAGCAGATTGTATTTGCGTTTGATGTACTGTGTGATCGCCTCATCCATCTCGTTGCCGGCGACACGAACAGCCCGCGAGTAAACGATGCCTGATAGCGATATGACCGCAATATCGGTCGTTCCGCCGCCGATATCGACGACCATGTTGCCGTGCGGTTCGGTGATCGGCAACCCGGCACCGATAGCTGCGGCCATCGCTTCTTCCACGAGATAAACTTCCGAAGCCTTGGCACGATAGGCACTGTCTTCCACGGCTCGCCGTTCGACCTGCGTGATCTCTGACGGGATGCCGATGACGACACGCGGCCGGACCCACGATTTACCGTTGTGAGCCTTGCGGATGAAATGCTGGAGCATCTTTTCCGTCACCTCAAAATTGGCGATAACGCCGTCCTTCATCGGACGGATCGCGACGATATTGCCCGGCGTACGCCCAAGCATCTCTTTGGCGTCGCGGCCGACAGCCTCGACCTGATTCGTGACCTTGTTGATCGCGACTATCGACGGCTCGGACACGACGATGCCGCGGCCCTTTGCATAGACGAGTGTATTTGCCGTTCCGAGATCGATCGCAAGATCGCTGGAAAATAAACTGAATAAAGACTTAAATGCCATTTTGAATTAAAATATCTTACCTAATTTTATATCTTAGAGATCGTGTCGAACGGTGTGTAGATCGAACCGGAAAATGCCCGGAACAGGTAACATAACAGAACGCCGTCAGTCAAAACGTCTAACCTCTAAGCATACACCCTTTTAAACCCAAGTTTCTACTGTAAAAATGGATATTTAGCGGTTTTTGGCGAATTTATTTATGCGGAAATGGCCGTTTATCGGCCATTTCCGTTAAATCGGCGAACCGGAAGGTTCAATGACTTTTTACAGGTGAATACTCGCCGGAGGCGGTCCTTCCGGGCCGTATTCCTGCAAAACGGCCGGCGGAGAAGTCACGTTCGGCTCCAATGTTGCTTTGAGTACATCGCTGATCCATGCGCAAGGGATAAAGGTCAGTTCTTTGCGAACATCCTCGGGAATGTCCTCGAGATCAGCCTCGTTTCGATCGGGTATAACGATGCGTCGTATTCCGGCCCGATGTGCCGCGAGAACTTTCTCCTTGACGCCGCCGACCGGGAACACAAGTCCTGAAAGAGTGATCTCGCCCGTCATCGACGTATCGCTGCGAACGCGGCGGCCTGTATAAACGGACGCAAGGGCCGATGACATTGTCACACCGGCACTTGGGCCGTCTTTCGGGATCGAACCGGCTGGAACGTGGATATGAACGCCATTCTGCTTGATCACGTTAGGATCGATGCCGAATTCGGCAGCGTGCGACCACAAATAGCTGCGGGCCGCCTGAGCCGATTCCTTCATCACGTCGCCGAGCTGTCCGGTCAGCGTCAATCCGCTGCCGCCGGGCAGGAGCATCGCCTCGATAAAAAGGACCTCGCCGCCCATTTCGGTCCACGCCATTCCGGTCGCCACGCCCGGCGGCAGCTCTTTTCTCGCTTCCTCGGGATAAACACGCGGCGGCCCTAGATAGCCTTTGACCTCTTCCACAGTGATCGCGACCTTGTCGGTCAGGCCTTGAGCGACCTTTAGCGCTACCTTTCGTGCCAAATTGCCGACAGTTCGTTCAAGTTGCCGGACGCCCGCCTCGCGAGTGTAACGCGATGTGATCAGGTTGATCGCATCGTCCGATATGGTCAATTGTTCCTCGGTCAGGCCATTTTCGGTTATCTGCCTCGGGATGAGATATTGCTTGGCGATGTTTAGTTTCTCTCGGTCGCTGTACCCGGCGAGCTGGATTATCTCCATGCGGTCACGCAGCGGCATCGGTATCGGAGCGAGTTGATTCGCGGTGGCGATGAAGAAAACCTTAGAAAGATCAAAAGGCAGATCGATGTAATTATCGCGGAAAGTGTTATTCTGCGCCGGATCGAGAATTTCGAGCAACGCCGAAGCCGGATCGCCGCGAAAATCATTGCCCAGCTTGTCGATCTCGTCGAGCATCATCACCGGGTTGTTTACCGCGACGCGACGCAGCGACTGGATGATTCGTCCGGGCATCGCACCGACATAAGTCCGCCGATGGCCGCGAAGCTCAGCCTCGTCGCGCATTCCGCCCAGGCTTATCCGGTCGAATTCCCTGCCCAGAGCACGAGCGATCGAACGTCCGAGCGAAGTTTTACCTACTCCCGGCGGGCCTACGAACAGGATGATCGGGCTTTTCGAATCCGGCCGCAGTTTGACGACAGCGAGCGACTCCAAGATGCGTTCCTTGATATCGTCGAGGCCGTAGTGGTCTTCGTCGAGCACCTTGCGGGCTTCGTTGAGATCGAGTTTTTCTTCGCTCGCGGTTCGCCACGGCAGTTCAAGGATGTACTCGAGATATGTGCGGATGACGTGATAATCGGGGGCGGCTTGCGGCAACGCTTCCATGCGTTTTAGCTCACGCTCCGCTTCTTTTCGCACGTCATCGGGAAGATCGGCCTTTTCGAGGCGTTCACGGATCTGTGCGGCCTCGGCCTTTTCACCGTCCTCGTCGTCACCGAGCTCCTTTTGAATCGCCTTCATCTGCTGGCGAAGCACATAATCACGCTGCGATTTGTCCATCTCGCCCTGAGCCTCGGTCGCGATCTTCGAGCGGATCTGCATGATCTCGACCTCACGTGCGAGCGCCGCGTGCGTCAGTGTAAGGAGGCCGTCAACGGTCGAGGATTCGAGCATTTTCTGCTCGGTCTCGACACCGAGATCGAGAACAGAGGCAAGAAAGTAGGCGAGCTGCACCGGATCTTCCTGAGACAGAACGGCCATGCGGATCTCGGGCGGCACGTTTGGCAAGAGCGCCAACGCCTCCTGTATCATGCCTTGAATATTGCGTTTTAACGCCTCGATCTCTTCTTCGTCGATCCGTTGCAGCGGTGGCAGAATGGCGATCTTAGCCTTGAGAAACGGCTGTTCGCCCGTCCACTCAGTTATCTCGAAACGGTCCAATCCCTGCACGATGAGCTGCATGATGCCCTCGTTTCGCATCATCCGTTTGATATTGACGATCGTCCCGACCTGGTAAAGGTCGGTCGGAGTGGCATCGTCGCCGGTGACGTTTTCGGTCTTGGTGGTGACGCACGCGATCAGCTTTTCCTCGGTCGCGAGAGCCGCCTCGACCGCACGCGTCGAGCGCTCACGCCCGACCGCCAGCGGCACGACCGTCTCAGGAAACAGCGTCGTATTCTGCAAAGGCAAGACCGCGATCTCCATCGTCTGCGGCAGCGGTGCTTTTTCTGTAGTTGTTTCGTCAGCCATAAGTTCCTTGTGCTGTTACTTCTTGCGCAGATTGATGATGAGCAGGCCGTTCTCAAATTCGTGTTCGATGGTCGCTCCTTCGATCGAACCGGGGAAGTTTAGCGTTTTTTCGAAGCTGCTGTACGTGATCTCCATTTGCTGATACGACACGCCGGCGGCACATGACCGGTCTTTTCGGCAGCCGGCTATATACAGCACATTGCCCTGAATATCGATCTCGATGTCCTCGGGCGAAACGCCGGCAAGCTCGACCTTGACCAGCCAGCCATCGGGCGTCTGGTAAACGTCCGCCGCCGGATACCAAAGCCGCCCCGACTGCACCGTCTTGGACGAGCCGAGAAACTGAAAATGCCGATTCATTGATTTGGCCATTGGGTCAATTGAGAATGGATAACGGAAAGTAGAAAATGAAGTATCAGAAATTTTCCACTTTCCGTTTTCCGATTTTAGTTCTTACTCCAAAATGCCGCGCCGCTTGAGATCTCTTCCAAGGTTTCGGCTATTTCGCGTTCGTCTTCCATCTCTAAGGCGACGTCGGCCATCGAAATGATGCCGGCAAGTCCGCCATCAGCGCCCACGACCGGGATGCGGCGGACCTGTTTATCGCCCATGAGGCGGATCGCTTCGAAGGCGAAATCGTCAGGACCAACGGTGAAAAGCTCGGTGGTCATTGCCTCAGAAACGGGCGCCGAGGCGTCCTTGCCCTCTGCAACGCAGCGAACGACGATGTCGCGATCCGTAACTATACCGATAAGTTTGCCTTCGTCAACGACCGGAACGGCTCCCATGTCGCCGTCGCGCATCATTACAGCCACCTCGCGCAATGGCATTGTACTCGCGGCGGTTTTGACGGATTTCGTCATTATTTCGCTGCACCGCATACGTGAAATTGCCGCTTTGTCAGCCTCGCTCATTGTGTAAACTCCTGTACCGTTATTTTGTTCGACGTGCGGAAATAAAGCAAGGGAAAAGAGAATTGGCCCCGAAAAGGCACAGAAGACGCAAAAAAGAATTTTTTTCTTTTGTGTCTTTTATGCCTTTTCGCGGCAATTTATCTTCCAGTGATATCCTTGATCTTTCGTCCAAAGCGAAATGGGAATTTATCGCGACGGAGGATCTCGGTGCGGTTCAGTTCGAATAGATCGACGCTATCTTCGCGGCCGTAAACGGTCGAGAAAGCAGCCAGATATCCCGCGTCTTTGATCGAAGCCTTAGCGTGGTCGTTGAAAAAGCCCGCGGGATAGGCGAATGTGCGGCATTCATGCTGGATCAGATTTTCGATGTATGCCTTTGATTCGAAGACCTCGTTGTCTATCTCATCCGGCGTTATGCGGTCAAACAACTTGTGGTTCATGCTGTGCGAACCAAACTCAATGCCGTGGGCTGACATCTCACGTATATCGGCCGCCGCGAGATGTTCGCGCGAGCCTTCGCCTGCGGCCGTGACTTGATCGGTCGTGCGGCCAATACATGACGGCACAAGAAAGATCGTGGCCGGCACGCCGTATTTTTTTAGTATCGGAAAGGCGTTAATGTAGTTGTCTTTCCAGCCGTCGTCGAATGTCAGACAGATCGCGTTTGCAGGAATTTGGCCGTTCTCGAGAAAGAGTGAAACGAGCCCGGTGGCCGAGTAGAATTCGAATCCGTGCCGCTTAAGATATGCCACCTGTTTTTCAAATCGCCTCGGTGCGGTATAAGCACCGCGGATCTTAACATCGGCGGTCGGCAGGTCGATCTTGTGATACGCGAGTACAGGTATTTTCACACGTTTAACATTACGCGTCAGACATTTGGATGTTCAAAAATGCTGATATCCGAGTCGCCGCGGGTCAAAAACCACTTGCTGCCATCATACAACAGATCCTGATCTTCGGGCGCGTTCGCTAGGAGCTGCAGCCCACTTTTCACTTGCCAAAAACCAAAGCTCTTGAGCCGCTCCTGCAATAATTGATCTAGCGTATCCGTCACCAGGCCGCCCGCCCGACGCTCCATCGCAAGTACGAGAGAGGCTCCGATCAATTCATCCACGACCCTTTCCGGTTCATGCGGCCCGTAACAGATATCGCTGATCGCGGCCTTTTCGACGGCACCGTATTTATTGGGTTTTCGGAAAAATAGAACGGCGTAACCGAGCAATTTACCGTTTTCGTAATGTCCTAATATCTCGTAATTCTTATTCGGCTGCTGCCTGAATTGCCATTCGAGCATCGCCGCCGAACGAGAGACTGAACAAGGCCACTGGCCCTTTGCCTGGCTCCAAAGCTCGTCAAACGCGCTGTCGAGATCATCTACGCGAATCACCGGCGACGCTCCGTCCGGGCGTCTGCGAAACGGTGCGAACAAAGTATTTATCAACGGCCGCAGCGGCCCGAGTTTTGTGATCTCGCGAAATGCCTCGCCGGGAAACAACAGTTTATGAAAGCGCGGAATAGCCGTCACCATCTTAAACCCTTGCTTTACCAGAAGGCCCGTTGAGTGCTGCTCGACAGTATTTATGCCGAGAACGAACGGGCAAAATTCGAGCGCCGCTTGAGCGAGTCTTTGAGCTATGCCTCTTCGACGGAATTCAGGATCGATAATGAGGTCAAGTATCCAGATCGCCGGTCGTGTTTCGCCCCGAACATTGAGTTCGACGGGAATTGCCGCCAGTTGGCCGGCGATTCGTTCACCGCTTTTGGCTAGCCAGACCGGTAAATTCTCAGGTGATGAAAGAGGTAGTTTTTGAAAATGCCAATCCCAAAAATCAGGTTCACTGTGACGCGGATTGTCAGAATATGCGGTGTGCAAAAACGACAGAACCTTGTCACGTTCGGACAAGGTCATCTGTTCGATTCGCACTTCGTTTTCCATCAAAAGCGGTTATCCGGGCTTTTTCTCAGTGAGATCGATCATTCGCTGTAGGGCGATATTTGCGAAATGTTTGGTCTCGTCATCGACGATGATCTCATTAACGACGTTGCCGTCAATGAGGTTTTCCATCGACCACGCAAGGTTTTGCGGTGCGATGCGGTACATCGTCGCACACATGCAGAGGTCGGGGGCAAGCAGGCGAATTTCTTTGTCGGGAAATCTGTCCTGCAGACGTTTGACCAGATTGACCTCAGTGCCGATCGCCCATTTCGAGCCTGCGGGCGAGTTTTCGACCGTTTTGATAATGAACGAAGTCGAGCCGTCGAGATCGGCGAGATCGACGACCTCTTTCGGGCATTCGGGATGGACAATGACCTGCATTCCCGGATGGTCTTCGCGGATCTTGTCCACATGCCAGGCCTTGA
This sequence comes from Acidobacteriota bacterium, assembly GCA_016713675.1. Lineage (NCBI taxonomy): Bacteria > Pseudomonadati > Acidobacteriota > Acidobacteriota bacterium. Next base: position 1,555,382 of record JADJOS010000001.1, on the reverse strand, counting down.
AACGGCCGTGGACGGAGCAGTGTCCTCGCCAGAGTATAAGTTTCGCCGCGTGCAACTGCTCTGCGGTATTGCCGCCGAGTTCCTCGTGCGGATTCCAGAGGATCATCTGTTCGAGCGGAATGCCGAACTTCGAGCCCGTGTTGCGCCCCAGATGCTGGTCGGGGAAAAAGAACATCTTGTCGAACTGCTTGAGATAGATATCGAAGAGCGGTATCGCGTTTGACGATGTGCAGACGACGCCTTCGTTGCGGCCGCAGAACGCTTTGATCGCGGCCGTCGAATTCATGTACGTGATGGGCGCGACCTTATTCTCGAGCACGCCGATCTCGCGGAGCTGCTCCCATGCGTCCTCGACCTGATCGATGTTCGCCATGTCTGCCATCGAGCAGCCAGCACCGAGGTCGGGCAGGATGACGTGCTGATGATCTTTACCCAAAATGTCGGCCGATTCGGCCATGAAATGCACGCCGCAAAACACGATAAATTCAGCCTCTGTCTTCGAAGCCATCACCGAAAGCTGATACGAGTCGCCCGTCAGATCGGCATGGCGGATCACGTCGTCCCGCTGATAATGATGGCCGAGAATGACGACACGCTTGCCCAATTCCTCACGCGCCGCCTGGATCCGTTCGTGGATCTCCGCATCGGGCATTACAAGGTAATCTTCAAATGTCTGTGCTTTTTCGAGTACTGCTGGCATCATTTTCTCCAAAGAAAAATGATGTCACTTCAATCCGAGTATGGCAAGCGGGGCACCGAACGCCCCGCGCTAGTTTACTGTGCTATGAGGTCAACTTCGAAAAGATCTCCCGTGACATTTACAACCCGCGGCACAAACGTAAATCGCTTTGATGCGACCGAGATAACGTACGTCTGACCCGAATCGATCTCGTCAAACCGGAAATATCCGAGTGAGCTTGATCTCGCATAAGTAACATTTCCGGCAGCGTTGGTGATCGTAACCACCGCGTTCTGCAGTCCGCGGCCGTCGTTCGTCAATATGCGTCCGCTGATGCTAACGCCCGCGGCAGTCGGCGGTGCCGGCATCGTATAACCCGCAGCGGCGTAGCGGTTTTGCATCGCAATACGCTGCGGTGCCGTATAACCAAGCGTAGCCGACGCCGTATAGACGGCATTGGCGGCATCGTTTTGATTCGTAGTCGAGTTCGTCAGGTCGAGGCCGCTCCAAAATGCTTTGTCCGCTTTCAATGCACCGATGTCGTCCCAGATCTTCATATTCGCTGTGGCCCAGATCTGGCCGTCGGTGTGAATTGCCCCGGTTAGCCCGCCGGGATATGTCGAACCGTAATTGAGAATTCGCCCGCCCCAAAACGGGTTATGCCCATCCCAATTGAACGTCCAGTGATAAGCAGGATCGCCCGTGGACCAGTAACCCAATGAACGGCTATATGAACCGGCCCAATAGTCGCCGGTGCCTTCGCTCAGGCCGTTGACCTGCGAAAGTCCGCCCGCGGTGACCCAATCGTGGATACCGTGTCCGAGTTCGTGGATGATCACATCGGCATCCTCGGCATCGTCAACGCCGCCCTCGCCAAACGCTAACTGGCCCGAACCCGATAAGTAATGCGAATTGTCGGCTCCACTCAACCCCGAGGGATCCACCCGAACGCCGCCCGCATACTGATACGGCATGATGCTCAGACCTAGCGTCGTATTGAGGTAACGCATCGACGCGTCGATGTGGTAATAACAATTTACCGCCTCAAAAGCGTCGGCATTGCGGTCAAAATTGAATGTCGAGCTTGCCTGGGTGAATAGGCCTTTGGATGGCGCTTCAAAATCTCTGATCTCGGCATACGGGCCGGTCAGCGAATATATACCGGCACTAAGTGTGATGTCGTTAAGCGTCCGGTTTTTGAGCTGTGCGGTCAGTACTGCCGCATTGGCGTCGCTGCCATCGACATACGCTCCTCCGTATGCAGCCACTGCGGTAGTCAGTGGATCGGGATCAAATACATTTCCGGTGCCGGTCGCCATCACGGAAAACGGTCTTGGTGCAATCTTTCGCAGACTTTTTTCGTGCTTGCTGCGATTGTAATAAGCGATGTCTTCGACCTTGATCAATGAGCCGGTATTCGCATCAACGAACGCTTCCCAATCACCAACCGGAGAGTCCGAAGCAAAATTAACCCGATAAACGAGGTAGTCCTGTCCGCCATTCCTGAGCACCATCAATTCGGTTTCAGTGCTTTCTGCGTCAATTCGCGCACCGAGGTGATCCGCCAATTTCGCTCGTGCAATTTCAGCTGAGATCGATGGATCTGTATTCTCAAGCTCGATCCCATATCGGTAACCATTCATAACGAGATCAACGACATTGGCCTTGTTAATGTGTATGGTGATCTCGGCATTTTTATTTACCGGCAGCCCTTTCCACATCTGCCGAAGCCGCACAACCGTTCCCGCGTCGCTGGATCGAACGAAGTGCAGACGAAGGCCGGCGATCTCCTCGGGCGACAATCCATAGAGCGATTGATTCGCTGAAAGATACTGCCTCGCCTGCATCTCCGGATTACCTGATTTCGAAAGAAATGTCTCCTGGAATATCGCGACCGGTCGCCCGGAATTGGCCGACCACCTGGCGTTCCCGCGCATTATTGAGACGTCCTGATCATCCGCTAATTTGATTTCGCGATTTTCAGATGGTTTCGGTTTGTGGTCTAGAAGAGCCGTGGGCCGCTTTTGAGCAGCGGCTCGATCAACAAAATATCCAAACCCGAAAATGCAAGATGCTATGAGAGCCAATGTTGATATTGCGCAAATGCGATCGAGCACTGATCGTCTGATTATTTTCATGTCTATTTGTAACAGAACGTTCGAAGAATTTGGCCAATAGGATTGTTATACGACAAATCACTGAGTTCTTCAATATACTGTTGGTTCCAAAATTGAGAAAAGAAAAACGACACACCCTCGCATTTTGCAGCTATGTCGTATCGTGAACAAATCTCTTGCAGATCCAGAACAAAGCAACCGACAGATCTACGCGTAGCCGAATGCCTTTTCGAACAGCAGCGCAATACCATACGACAACGCCGCGATAAGTGCGGCGGCCGGAATGGTAAGTACCCATGCTCAGACGATGAGTCCGGCAATGCCCCATTTGGCGGCGGAAAAACGATTTGCAGAGCCAACGCCGACATCTGATACGAATCGCCCGTCAGATCGGCATGGCGATCACGTCGTGCCGCTGGTAATGATGGCCGAGAATGACGATACGTTTGCCCAATTCCCCTCGAGCTGACTCGATCCTTTCATGGATCTCCGCATCGGGCATTACAAGGTAATCTTCAAATGTCTGTGCTTTTTCGAGTACTGCTGGCATCATTTTCTCCAAAGAAAAATGATGTCACTTTGGATGTTTTAAGGCAAGCGGGATCTCATTATGAAGAGCCCCGGTCGATAGAGAGTCGCAATTGTGATGAGGCTCACTGACGTTCGGTGCCGCCTGATGTAATGTAAGATATGAGGATTTATCGGCCGGATGAGACTTGATCGAAACAATTTTTCTAGTTCTGGTCGGAAAATATGAGATCTAATTGCGTGTTGATACCACATGGAGTTGAATGACTGCAATTCACACAACCGGGGACGATATTCGCAAAGAATCAACCGAAGATTCCTTGCTCAAGATTCAGGAACCCAAGGTGGAGCCGCACGATCAACACGAAAACCCCCAAAATCGTCAAAAATGGATAATCAGGTTCGGAGTCCTTGGTGCTCTCGTTTTGATCGTCGTCGCAGTCGTTTGGTTTATGCGGCGGCCGAAAACAGTTGACTTGGTGGAACCAAAACAGGCGACCATCACCGAGACGATCACGGCCAGCGGAATAGTCGGCGGCGAGACCGAATCGAATGTCGGAGCCCAACTCCAGGGAATTGTAAATAAACTATATGTGAAAGAGGGTGACAGCGTTGTCCGCGGCCAGCAATTGGCCTTAATAAAGAATGACGTCGCCGAAGCACAGATCTCGCAGGCCCGATCCGCTGTTAGCACAGCTCGTGCGCAATTGGCTCAGATATCGCGGGATGCCCTAGGTTCCGATATCAATGCTGCCGTTGAGCAGGTCAATCAAGCGATCGCTCAGGTCGAACAGCAGCGGTCCGTCATCACCCAGACCGAAAAGAGTGTTAACCAGGGCGGTTCGGTACTTGAACAATTATTATCTGAAAAGGAATTGGCGGCGAAGGAACTCGAGCGAAGCAGTTCACTGGTGAAAAGCGGTGACATTTCTCGTTCTCAATATGATCGTGATGCAAATATTCTAAAGGTTGCCGAAAAGCGAGTTGAAGCCCAGAAACAAGCGATCGAGGTATCGCGGGCCAACGTTCGCTCTGCTCAATCTAGTCTTAGATCGCTGGAAGCCAATGTGCGAGTACTACAGTCCCGGCTGCGCACGATCCAAAGCGGAGCAAGAGACGAAGACATCAAAGTGGCTCAAAGTCGTGTTGCTGAAACGGAGCGGGCACTCAGTGTTGCCGAAGAGCAGGCCGGAAATGCCTCGGTCACGGCTCCATTCGCCGGGACCGTTACAAAGGTCAACGCAGAGGCCGGTCAGTCCGTTGGCAATCTCGGAGTGCTTACGCTGGTCAGCGTAGAGCCTGAAATTCGCATCGATGTCGATGAAAGCAACCTTTCCGCTTTGAAAGTCGGACAAGAAGCGGTTATCTCGTCCGACCCGTTTTCAGAGAATAGCTTCCGCGGCGTAGTTTCCGAACTCGGAGCAGCGGTCGATCAGGTTCGCGGCACGATAACGATAAAGGTGATACCCGATAACCCGCCAGATTGGCTTCGGCCGGGCCAGACGATCAACGTAAATATTATTACGGCAAAAGGCGTCAGCCGTCTATTGATTCCCGAGACCGCTCCTATTAGGATCGGCGACGAAACGGTGGTCTTCATCATCGTTGACGGTAAAGCGGCCCAGAAGCCGGTCGTTACACGTCTGCCAACAAAGGACGGTGTGCCTGTGATCTCGGGACTCGAAGCTAATGATCGAATTATCGCCGTCCCCACGAATATAAAGGTGGGAGATCGCGTGCAGGCGAGGTGACTTGTCATGAGTGCATTCGGCGACATCGTTATTTCGGCCTTGATCCCAAAGGCGTACCGCTTCGAGTTTCGTCTCGCGGTGCGGCATCTGTTTTCAGGTGGCCTGCAGACACTGTTGACGATAAGCGCCGTTGCAACAGGTGTAATAATCGTCATATTTATCACTTCCCTTATCTTCGGGCTGCAGAACATGATGTCTGTTCTGTTAACGGAGTCGATCCCTCACGTCACGGTCCAGGTCGAAGATCCAAAACCGAAGCCTCTTGAGATCCCCGAAAGTCCTACATCGAGCCGAATCGAAGTATCCGCGTCACAACTCAAGTTCATTGACAACTGGGACGAGGTGGTGACCATGCTCAGAGGACTGCCTAATGTTAGTGGAGTCGCCGCAGTCGTAAACGGCCAGGGGTTTGCCTCGAAGGGCGCAAATCCCGTCGGGGTTTCGGTAGTCGGGGCCGATCCCGAGCTTTTGGATGTCATTACGCCGATCACAAGGGATCTGGTCAGCGGCAGATACAAGAGCTTGAGCAGCGACGAGATCGTCATTGATACGGAGCTTGCAAAGGATCTGAATGTCACGGTCGGCGAACGAATAAGGCTTACATCAAGCTCGAATCAAGCCGATTCATTCACGATTGCGGGCATCTACAATCGAGGTCAGGGCCGCGGGAGTGCGTATGTAACACTCCGTAATGCACAGAGTCTTTTTGGTCTCGGTACCTCGGTAAACATCATATACATAAAGGTAAATGAAATTTACGAGGTCGAAGAACTATCGAACACGATCATGGCATTAACAAAATATGAAGCCCGGCCGTGGACGCGTGACTATTCCCGAAATCTGACCAATATGCAGATGATGGGTATATCGGCGTATTTGATCTCCGCATTTAGCCTGATCGCATCAGCGTTTGCGATCGCCTCGGTTCTTATTGTTTCGGTACTTCAGAAATCCTCTGAGATCGGGATCCTGAAAAGCATGGGAGCCCGGCGATCTCAAATATCGACAGTATTCGTGTTTCAGGGGTTGGGCGTTGCGATCATCGGCAGTTCGGTCGGAGCGGTTGTGGGCACGACGATTGCTTACCTGATCAGTTTGCCGACCAGGCCGGCTGTGGCCGGACAGGAACCGCTCGCTCTCTTTCCGGTCAAGATCATTCCGATGTACATCGGACTTGCTATGCTTGCAGCGATCATCACGACCGTGATCGCCGCAGTTCTGCCTGCACGGCGGGCCGCCAAACTCAATCCGGTCGACGTGATGCGATAGGACACACGCAAAATGAGCAGTTCAACCGGCACACAGGCGACAGACGAGCGATCAATGACGGAAGCTCCGATCGTTATAGAAACGCGTGGGCTGAAAAAAACGTACTTCGGCAAGATCGATGTGCCGGTGCTTTTCGGTTTGGACATCGAGATCCGGGCACGCGAATTTGTGGCGATCGTCGGCCAGTCAGGCAGCGGCAAATCCACGCTGCTCAATATTCTGGGCGCTCTTGATGTTCCGACCGGCGGAACGGTGTTGATCAACGGTGTCGATATTTCAACTCTGGACGATGACGGCCTGGCCCGGCTTAGAAGCGATGAGGTTGGCTTCATTTTTCAGGCACACTACCTGCTTGACGAATTTACATGCCTCGAAAATGCCTTGATGCCGATAACGATCCGTAAAGGCGAGGCTTCGGACGAAGAACGCGATATGGTTTTGGGGTTGCTCAAGCGGGTCGGGTTAGGCGACCAAACCAATAAACATCCTGATGAAATGAGCGGCGGACAGAATCAGCGGTGTGCGATCGTCAGGGCATTGGCGAATTCGCCAAAGATAGTGCTCGCGGACGAGCCGACGGGAAATCTCGACAGCCATTCCGGTGCCGAGGTTTTCGAGATGATGAGGGAGATGAACCGGGAAAGCGGTGTCGCATTCGTCATGATCACGCACGACGATCGTCTGGCTCAGGCTGCTGATCGAATATTATTGATCCAGGATGGAAATATTGCCGAAATAAGCAAAGATGAGCATCTCCGAAGGATGAGTATCGTGAGTGCAAATACAAATTTGCAGAATTCGTAAGAAGCTATATGAACAATAGCAAAATGCAGTTTTATGTTGAATCTGCTCGTGTTGACGAACACGGCAGTCTTGCGCGTTGTAAATCTGCCGAGATACGCCTCGACACCGACATGGCCGGGAATCCCGACGCATTCAACCCCGCTGAGCTGCTGCTCGCGGCCATCACGGCGTGCATGATCAAGGGTATCGAACGAGTGACGCCGATACTCAAGTTTTCGCTCCGTGGTGTGACGGTTCGTATCAAGGGCGTTAGACAGGACGTTCCGCCAAAATTGGAGTCCATTACTTACGAGATACTTGTCGACACCGACGAGCCGGACCACCGGTTAGAGCTGCTTCATGACAATGTGAAGAAATTCGGCACGGTATTCAATACGGTCGCTCCGGGTACGAGCCTCACCGGTGTGATGCGGCGCACTTCGGGAATCGCGACGCAGGTGTAGTGTTAAGATATGAAAACGATAAAAATACTCGGCACGGGATGTGCCAAATGCAAACAGACCGAAGCGGTCATTCGCGAGACGCTCAGCGATATGGGAATTGAGGCCAATATCGAAAAGGTCGAAGACATTCAGAAGATAATGGAGTATGACATTATGTCGACTCCGGCTGTCGTGCTCGACGGTGCGGTAAAGATGACGGGCAAAGTGCCGTCAAAGGATGAGGTCCGGGCGATGCTCGCATAAGCGATGTTCGACTGGGTGCAATCATTCGCGGATTGGCTGATATACAGCCTGATCGGCGTTGATAAGGGTTCGCACCTCGGCGACGCTCTCAATTTCTTTGTCTATGACACGATAAAGATCATAATCCTTCTCTTTCTGATCACGCTCGTAATGGGCATCGTCAACGCCTACTTCCCGATCGAACGCATCCGCTCATTCCTTTCCCGAAACAAACTTTACGGCGGCGAATACCTGCTGGCGTCTTCGTTCGGAGCTGCGACGCCGTTCTGCTCGTGCTCGTCTGTGCCGCTGTTTATCGGATTTGTCCGCGGCGGTATTCCGCTCGGTGTGACGTTCGCGTTTCTCGTGACCTCGCCGCTTGTCAATGAGGTCGCGGTCGCGGTGCTGCTCGGTTCATTTGGGCTTAAAACGACAGTTATCTATGTCGTGACAGGAATAACGCTGGGCGTTGTCAGCGGCATCGTAATGGACAGGCTAAAGCTCGAACATCTCCTGACCGATTGGGTACATAAACTATGGGAAGAGGCCGAAGCCGACCGCGAAGCATTTGTTGCCGAACATAAGACCTTTGTCGAACGCCTGCCGTCGATCGCTCGCGAGGCCCTCGGCATCGTCAAAAGTGTTACGCCCTACATTATCATCGGTATCGCTATCGGTGCGGCGATGCACGGCTATATTCCCGAAGGTTTCTTTGAGGCATACATCGGCAAGGACACATGGTATGCCGTTCCGCTTGCAGTTGTTATCGGTGTCCCGATGTACGCAAATGCGACCGGCATTGTCCCGGTAATTCAGGTGTTCGTCAGCAAGGGCATACCGATCGGAACTTCGCTCGCCTTTATGATGGCTGTTGTTGGACTTTCTATTCCGGAAGCGATGCTCCTCAAAAAAGTGATGACGATCAAATTGATCGCCATCTTTTTCGGTATAGTCACCGCCTGTATCATCTTCTCGGGTTATTTGTTCAATTGGATATTGTGAGCCTTTATTTCATGCCGAGCAGTTTTTCGATGACCAAAATGATCCCGTAAGAAAGAGCCGCGATCAGGGCCGCCATCGGGATGGTCAGCACCCAAGCCCAGACGATGCGTCCGGCGACGCCCCATTTGACTGCCGAAAATCGTTTCGCAGAACCGACGCCGACGATCGAACCGGTGATCGTATGTGTCGTCGAGACCGGGATACCGGCCGCCGTCGCACCAAATAATGTCAGAGCTCCGGCCGTTTCGGCACAGAATCCGCCGACAGGCTGCAGTTTGACGATCTTAGTGCCCATCGTCTTAACGATCCGCCAACCACCGGACAATGTGCCCAGGCCGATCGCCGCGTGAGCAGCCAAAACGACCCACAGCGGTATCTCGGGAAGTTTGCCGGCAGCGGTCATCTGCAAATAGCCGCCTGACACCAATACGATAGTGATAATGCCCATTGTCTTTTGAGCGTCGTTGCCGCCGTGCCCGAGTGAGTATGCCGCAGCTGAGAAAAGCTGGCCGACACGAAACCCTCGGTCTACCTTGTGCAGCGAAAATCGATGGAATATCCAATATACGCTCACCATCAAAATGAAGCCGAGCGTCATTCCGATCAGCGGCGAGAGGACGATAAAGCTCAGTGTCTTGATCCAACCTTCGGCTTTTAATACCGTCTCAACGCTGTTGAAACCAAAATAGTATATGTACGACGAGATCGCTCCGCCTGCGTAGGCACCGACAAGTGCATGCGAACTGGAGGTCGGAAGCCCCAAATACCACGTAATGAGGTTCCAGATCGTCGCGCCTAACACCGCCGCGAGCAGCACAAATAACTGGTCGCCCTGCGGAATAACGGCGATATTGACCATGTCGCCGCCGATCGTTTTTGCGACCGCGGTACCAAATACAAGAAAGGCGATGAAGTTAAAAAATGCAGCCCAAGCGACCGCAACGCCCGGCGAAAGCACGCGCGTCGCGACCACGGTCGCGATCGAATTTGCCGCATCATGAAACCCGTTCACGTAGTCGAATATCAAAGCGACAGCAATGATAAGGACAACCAATCCAAAGGAAACTGTGTTTGCGTCCATAGTTGCGCCTTAGTTGTGCTTCAGTACGATGCTTTCGATGATGTTGCCAACGCTCTCGCAGCGGTCAGTGCCGTTCTCAAGGATCTCGTAGAGTTCTTTCCACTTGATGATCTTTACGGCATCCGAATTCTTAAAGAGTGCCGCCATCGCCCGGAAATAGACCTCGTCCGCATCATTCTCGAGCCGCTGGATCTCAAGCAGATTTTGCTCCATTCCCTTGGCTGTTTTGAGATGCGAGACCGCACCGTGGATCTCCGCCGCTTGTTTTTCAAGGACCACGGCAAGCTCCACTGCAAATGGGTCGGACTCGTGAATGTCATACATCACCACCGCCCGAGCCGCCGCATCGATGTAATCACATACGTCATCGAGAGCGACTGACAGCGTGTATATATCTTCGCGGTCGAACGGTGTGATGAACGATTTGTTGAGTTTGGTAGTGACGCTGTGGTTGATCTCGTCGCACTCGTGTTCGACGCTTTTGATCTTTTTCGACAATGCGTCAAAATTCTCATCCGAGCCCTGCAGCAGTTCGACCAAAAGGCGGGCTGCCTCTTGGATCTTTACGGTCATTTGCGAAAATAACGCAAAATAGTGGTCTTCTTTCGGCAAAAAGCTAAAAGCCATTTTATTTTTTCTCCGGTAACCTAAATTGTAAAACGAGAACATAAATATATTTGAACATAACACTTATGTCCACTAGCTGTTGGCGCCGTGTTTGATAAAAACTGCTTCGCGAAGATAGACGTTCAATTCGCAAATGTCTTTTACATAATCCCCGATCCGTTCAATGTGTTTGGCAACGAAAAGAAGGCGGGCCGCGCCGTTTGCGGCGGCCGGATTTTCGATCATCAGAGCCAATAGCTCGTCGAACACACGCCCGTAACATTTATCCAGCTGCTGGTCGCGGGCGATGATCTCACGCGACGCCATCGCGTCTTCGGATGTGAACGCATCAAGAGCCTCATGCAGCATCGTTGCTGCAATATCGGCCATCAACGAAAAATCGATGTAGTTCCCGATCTGCGGTTCGTTATTGAGAATGACGGCCGCATCAGCGATGCTCGACGCATGATCGGCGATACGTTCGAGTATCGGCGTGATCTTGGCCACGGAGACCACCAATCTCAGATCGTGCTCGGTCGGCCGCTGCAAACCCAATATCTCAATGCTGAGCTGATCGATCTCGAGCTCCATCTGATCGATCAATTCGTCCTCTTCGCTGACCAACTTAGCCAGCTCACTGTTTCGTTCGGTCAGTGACCGCATCGCCCGGTGAACAGCGTCCTCGGTCTTGCCGCCAAGCAATAAAATTTTGTCGCGCAGCAGATCCAGCTGCGACTCGATCTTCATATCTTCCATTTCACGCGAACCGTAACTGCTCGAAAAAGGCGGCCATTGGCCCGTCGATGTGGCGTGAGGCGACGCGTGTTCGCTCATAATGTGCTCAACCGATTATAGTTCAAAGCAGTCATCGGGTCGGATTACATTATACTTAACTTTCCGAGTTGCCTGGTTTTGGAGATCTGGTTTGTAACATCTTGTTAACATTTCGTTAATCTTTGTCACCTGTTTTTGTGGCGAACGCTTGGGGGTGTGCGTCTCATCTTAGTCGCGTCCGGCTGGATCTGTTGATAGAATAACGCTAAGAATATTTACATCTCAGCTATCGTGGAGTGGATTATGAATAAACTGCTTATCGGAAAAAGATTATCGGCTTCGGTCCTGTTGTTGACTGTCTGGATGCTGCCGCTCACGGCCCTTTCGCAGACTCGGATCGAGACGCCGAAGAACAAGTACAAGGTAGCTGACGACGTGAAGCTTGGAGCTCAGACCTCGGCCGAGGTCGAGAAAAAGTTTCCGATCCTGAACGACGCCGAGGCCACGCGTTATGTCGAACGTGTAGGTGCAAGGCTCGTTAACGCAATACCGGTCGAGTATCGGCAAACGAGTTTCAACTACCGATTTAAGATCGTCAACGCGAGCGATATCAACGCCTTTGCATTGCCCGGCGGGCCGATGTACGTCAACCGCGGCATGATCGAGGCCGCCAGGAACGAAGGCGAGATGGCCGGCGTCATGGCCCACGAGATCAGCCACGTCGCCCTTCGTCACGCCACCGCTCAAGCAACAAAACAAGGCAGTGTCACAAATCAGCTAGGAATGTTGGGGATGATCCTCGGCGGTGCCGTACTTGGCGGCGAGGCCGGTGCACAGCTCGGGATGCTCGGTGCCGCGGCATGGATGACCAAATACAGCCGCAATTACGAAACACAGGCCGACGTCCTCGGTTCGCACATCATGGCTGACGCGGGCTACGACCCAAGGGATCTCGCGAATATGTTCCGTACGATCGCAGGTGAACGGAACGGCGGCGGCGCGCCGGAATGGATCAGCAGCCATCCCGATCCGGGCAACCGCTACGAAAACATCAACCGCGAGGCGACGTTGCTGCCGGTTTCGCAGGATCCGATCAAGATCACTCGCGACTTTGAACGCATCCAGGCAAAGCTCCGTGCTATGCCGAAGGCACGGACAATGGCCGAGATCGAAAAGAGCGGAGGCGGAGGCGGAGACACCACCACCAGTCCAACGGCAAATGGCCGTTACACGGCAAATGTCGCATATCCGTCAACTCGCGTCCGAACCTACACGGGCGGAAACTGGGTCCAATTGAATGTGCCGAATAACTGGCGTGAATTCTCATCGCAGGATGATGTCCAATTTGCTCCCGAAGGTGCATACGGCGATCAAGGCATCACCCGCGGTGCGATGATCGGTCTGTACCGCGGCCAGAACCGCGAACTCTCGCGGGATACAGAGGCCTACATCAACGGCATTCTCCAGGGCAATTCGTATCTGAGCAAGCGGACCGGCTACCAGAACACATATCTCGGCGGCCGTCGCGGCGCATCGATCGCTCTGTCGGGGCGTTCGCCCGTAACGAACCGCGTCGAGATCGTCACCATCTATACGACGATGCTCAACAGCGGCGAGCTATTTTACGTCGCCACCGTCGCCCCTGAAGCCGAATCAAGTGCCTACTCGAACGCATTTCGGAATATGATCAATTCGATCAGATTCAACGAATGATCCGCTAACGAATATAGCCACAGATCACAAGTATAAAAACGGATCAGACATTCTTTTCTGATCCGTTTTTATGCGTGAGATCTGTGGCGAATTTTCCTCCGACGCACCTCGAAAATGCACTCGACACCGGACGGCTTTTAGGCGGCAATTTGGGCGGTGATGGCTTTGTCGTGGTGATCAGCGGTAGTCGGAATGACCGGTTCGGTCGATCTCGTCGGTTCGCGGGAGTTTGGAGTGTAGACATTTTCCCGTTTTCCAAGGACAAACTGAGATCTATGAGCCGATGATCATCATTATCATCGGCACGGTCAATCTCATCATTTTGGTCGTAATGGTCGGAGAGAGGCAGAACGCGCTTATGGCACCAATTCTTTCAGCGGAGTGGCCAGCGACAGTTTTGATTCGTCCAAAATGGATTGTCGCCGGGGGTCTTTTTTTTTGTCGCTGACCCTGTTTTTTACTGTCGCAAGCCCCCTAAAACACTGTCGCTGACCCCCTTAAAAACTGTGGCAGAACGCGTTTTTTCAACATTTTCATCAATTTTGTTGATAAAATTGTGGTACGTACCACAATTTGAACGTGAGGTGAAAAATACACGTTTGGTCTTCCCCAAAAACGCGCAAATTCCGCAAGAAACCATCTCAATGTCCCGTCTGTTCCGCATTCTCGGAACGGATCGTCATTAGCATAAAAATAGCGATGATCGACACGCCCGCACTGGTCAAAAACGCTGCCGCCACACCGAACTCACTCCATAGGAGCCCAAACAACAACGATGCCGGAAACACTGTGATGCCGAACGCCAGATTGTACAGGCCGTAGGCAGTTCCGCGCTTGTCCGCCGGGACCATGTCCGCGACAAAGGCTTTTTCGACGCCCTCGGTCATTCCAAAGTACGCACCATACACAATGAAAAGCGCCCAACACTGCCATGGCGCACTTACGAAAGAAAAGCCCGCATAGACAGCTGCATACACCAGCCAGCCCGCAATAATGAGCTGCTTTCGCCCAAAACGATCCGAAAGACCGCCGCCGACAAGCGAAAAGACTACCTTACTGAAATGCAGCGTCATCCAAAGCAGCGGCAGCACTGCAGGCGATATTCCGGCCTCCGTCGCCCGAAGAAGCAGGAACGCATCAGTCGAATTAGACAATGTAAATACGGCTACGACGACGAGATATCGTTTGAAGTTGCCGTCAAAACCGGCGAGAGAGAGTTTGAGAGGTGCCTTCGGAGTGTCGGCCGTCTTTGCCGTTTCATTAACAAAAAAACCGATCACGAACAATCCGATCACGACCGGGACCGAAGCGAAAAGAAAGACCTGCTGATATTCCCTAAGTGTCGGATTCTGAGTATCGACAGCAAAGATCATCAGCAATACGAAGGCCGCTATTGGTCCAAAGACCGCTCCCAAATGATCGGCAGCTCGATTGAACCCAAAGGCAAATCCGCGTTCGCTAGGGTGCACACTGTCGGCGATCAGTGCGTCACGCGGAGCTCCTCGGATCCCCTTGCCGATGCGGTCGGTCATTCGAACCACCAGCACCTGCGGCCAACTCGTAACGAACGCGAGGAATGGCCGCATGATCGCAGCGAGCGAATATCCAAAGAACACAGGCAGTTTTCGTGTGCCGAAACGGTCACTTAAATAGCCGGAAAATAGTTTGAGAAGGCTTGCAACGGATTCGGCAAAACCCTCGATGAGGCCGATCGCAAACGGTGAAGCTCCGAGCGCAAGAGCCAAAAAAGCGGGCAGCAGCGGATAGATTATCTCGCTCGACGTATCGTTGAGCAGGCTGACGACGCTAAGCGCCACCACATTTCGCGGCATGCTTACGTATCGCCGCCAGCCGGTCGCTTTGATAGAAGGGTCTGGGTTCTCCATCGGCTGCTATCGTGTTTGGTTCGTGCGAGGAGGTGCCGGACGCGGCGATTTGCTCGTGCCCAGCCACCAAAATGAAACACTGCCGGCGATCGCGATCAAGATAATGATCCCGACTATGATCAAACGAAACGCCATTTTTACCGACTTTTTGAGCAATCGAAAAGCAATGTATGCGGCTGCGAGACAGATCAGCAGAAACACTACACCGGCTATCGCACCGATCCCGCCGCCCAGCGGCGAGGCAACATCCAATAGAACGCCAGAGTTGATCATACCTGTTCACTTTCCTCAAACGCTTTTTCGATCGCGTCTATGTCTTCGTCCGAAAGATCGGCGGTTTCCGCCGGGAGACTGTAATCACCGTCAGCCCATGCTCCAAAATCCAGGAGCTTGCAACGTTCAGAGCAAAACGGCCTAAATTCGTTACCGCTGAATTCTACTTCCTTACCGCAATTGGGGCATTTAACTTGTGGCATATGAGAAGTAAGAATACCAAATTTATCGCAAAAATCTATTGAATCGGCCGCTCATCGGTGTAATGATAGCCTTGATGATTATGAGCGAACTATCACAACTGGCAGAACGTATTTGATAAGTGAGTTTGCAGTAAAAAGGAAACCGTTATGAGCGACTACAAAGAGAAATTTGACCGCTGGCAAAAGAAAGCGACCGAAAAGCTTGAGGAGATCGATTCTCAGCTTGGCCTGAAGGAAAAGATCGAGGGCGGAGCCCGTGTTGTCTATGATACGGCCCAAAAGGGCGCTGAATACGTTAAGACCGAGGCAGAGAAAACTGAGGTCGGAAAGCAGGCCGTCAAGGTCGCCGGTGACGTTATCAATACCGCTACCGATACTGCCAGATCAGCGTGGAGCGTAAGTGAGCCGGTCCGGGATGTCGCCGTTGACGCCGGTCACAAGGCCGGAACGGCCGTCGTAGAGGTAGTCGACAAAGCCGGTGATATTTTCGACGACGCGTATGACGCTGCAAGCACGAATACAAAACGTGTCGCC
The DNA here is from genome assembly GCA_016713675.1 of Acidobacteriota bacterium. Lineage (NCBI taxonomy): Bacteria > Pseudomonadati > Acidobacteriota > Acidobacteriota bacterium. Next base: position 1,539,497 of record JADJOS010000001.1, on the reverse strand, counting down.
AAGGTGGTCGGTTTTGGCTCGTCGGTCACATCGACCCTGGACGCAGGTGTAAGATCGGCCAAAAAAGCAGTTGATTGGGCGGCAGAAGACCCGGTGAGGGCCGCGACGACAGGCGTTTCGATGGCGATCGGAGCCGGGCTCGGTGTGGTATTCACAGGTATCAGTTCGCATTGGCTGCTCAATTCGGCAATACCGACATGGTCGGTCAAGAAGCTTGCTGAACAGTTCGACGGCTATCTTAAACGCCGCGAGGACATGATCGCCAAAGGCCAGCTTTCCGACGCCGACGCCGAACGCATCGCCTTCGAACGCGACATCGCCAAACGCATTGGAGCACCGCTGCTTGGTGCATTTTCATTTGCGTCAGGCGCCGTAATGATGACAAATGTACTCAATCCTGCCGCAGTTACGGGTTTCCCGATCGGCTCGATCATCGGCGGCAACCCGCTGCTTGAGGGCGTCTGGTTCTTTGGCAACGGCATGGTCTGTTTCAAAACAAGCTACGATTTCTTCATGATCGCCCTCGACGGCCAGGAAGATGTCGAGAAAATGGTCAAGGAAATAAAGGGCTTGCTGCCTGCATCCGTAACATAGGAAAAATTTGCCGCGAGAGGACACAGATCGCGCAAGGTAGGAATCGAAAAGAGGAAACCGACTCAATTGACGGCTTCCTCTTTATTGCGTTTTTGTGCTTTTTCGCGGCAAATAATTCTTAACTGATCCTGATCGGAAACGGCACGAAGCACAGTGCAAAAATCACTAGCGTCGCAAACGCGATGACCTTGCGTTTTGCGTCGAGCGGTGATTGATCCAGCGGTTCGGGGTGGCCGACACGCATCATTACCGCAAGAATGATCGCTATCAGGAAGCCGCTTGGGCTATTAAAAAAATACATCCCGAAGATAGAAAGTATCGCCATGACTGGAAACGCGATCCGGCCTGTCCACTTATGCACGGACTTGCCAAATACCGCATAGATCGCATGCCCGCCGTCGAGTTGCCCCGACGGAATTAGATTAAGTGCAGTGACCAGCAGACCAACCCACGCGGCGAAATAAAAGGCATTCCCGATCCCAAAATTGAGGTCTACACCGAACAAATACGCGACCATTCGCATAAAGATCGGATCCGAAAAGATCAACCCGCCCTGAGAACTTGCGACCTGCGCCGGAGTAGCGATCTCCATGGTAGCGACTCCCGTCAATGCTATCGGAATTAGCGCGATAAATCCTGCGATCGGCCCGGCGACGCCAATGTCAAAGACCGCTCGTCGCGACGGCATCGGAGACATTATTTTGATAAACGCCCCAAAGGTCCCGGCGGGCCCAATGAGCGGCGGCGTCGGGATAAAGAACGGCAACGTCGCGTCGACCCTATAAAGTCGGCAAGCGATGTAATGCCCCATCTCATGGCAAAAGAGTATGAAGATCAAAGATAGCGAAAATTTAAGCCCGTAACTTAGAACTGCCGGATTTGTGACTATCTCGTTGACCGTCGAACCGATCAATCCTGCATACTTAACGGGCAGGTTAATGATGAACTCCAGGACCTGGGCCGCAGTTTGCGGGTCGTCGTCCGGCAAGGTGTTGATCGGGCCGAAAGGAAACATTACGCCTGCCACCATTGACGTAAAAAACGTAATGACAAGAAGTGCAAAATGCCGAACGTAGGTCCGGGCCGTCGGTTTCATCGCCGGCCGGTCGTAGTAGTATTGTTGATCTATCTGCTCAGGATCGGTCATCAGGTAGGTTAGAAAGAGAAAGATCGCAAACCGCGAGCGAAACGTCGCTAATTACGCGATCAACGATCTAATCATCGGATAGAACTTAACGAAAATCAACCAACGGCTTTTGCCGACAGCTCTTTGCCCGGTTTGAATCGAATTGTCTTGCCCGCCGGGATCGGCACTTCTTTGCCTGTTCGCGGGTTGCGGCCGACGCCGCGTTTGCGGGCCTTAACGACAAAAACGCCAAATCCTCGCAACTCGATCCTCTTGCCATGCGCAAGAGCATCCTTCATCGCTTCAAAAAGCGAATCGACGACCTGCTCGGCCTTCTGTTTCGGCACGCCGGTCCGTTCTGCGACCAGGTTGACGATGTCTAGTTTGATCATTAGTGCCTCCTATATTTTGGAAACGCGGAGAGAAAACCGAAACTAAAACTCAGTTGCATCATAATCCTCTAAATCTTATTCTGTCAAGATTTTGCGGACGTTCGGACGTTAATTTTTTTGCCCGGCCTTTCGGCTTTTATTTCATAACTGATGCACTCGGCCACCAAGCAATCTATGACCGAACTCAAATCCGCAACAGCTGTTCCGAAAGTGCGATAAAAATGTTCCAAATTCCTTCGCTGACGTGTTCGGAAATGCTAGAATCACAGCAATCGATCGATAATTCTGACGGACGAGAGAGGACAATCTTTATGCGTTGGCAAGATCAGCGGCAGAGCGACAATATAGAGGATCGACGCGGCAGCGGACGAGGAATAGCGATCGGCGGCGGCAGTATCGGTGTGCTCGTGCTCGCACTTGCGATTTATTTATGCGGCGGCGACCCGAGCCAATTGCTGCAGTCTTCCGGTCCGCAGGAAGTCCCCGCCCCGGGAACGACGGTGAACAAAGCTGTCACCCAAGACCAAAACCGCCAATTCGTCGGCGCTATCATGGGAAATCTCGAGGATGCATGGAAACAGATCCTGCCTCAGCAGTCGCGCGTCCCGTTTCGTGCCCCGAAGCTGGTCCTTTTCACAGGTCAGGTCCAATCAGCCTGCGGATATGCCGAGGCCGCGACCGGCCCATTCTATTGCCCCGGCGATGAAAAACTCTATCTCGATTTTGCTTTCTTTAATGAACTGCAGCGTGAGTTCAAAGCGCCGGGCGACTTTGCCCAAGCTTATGTGATCGCACACGAATATGGACATCACATCCAAAACCTGACGGGCGTTATGGACAAGGTTCAGCGTGCCGGCAGCAACAATCGTCTTTCCGTAGCTCTCGAACTTCAGGCTGACTGCTACGCAGGCATCTGGGCAAATTTCGCCGCGAAACAGGGACGCCTCGAAACAGGTGACGCCGAGGAGGCCATTCGAGCAGCCGCCGCCGTTGGTGACGATATGATCCAAAAACGTACGCAGGGTTACATCATACCCGATTCATTCACGCACGGCAGCGCTCAGCAGAGAATGCAGTATTTCGCGAAAGGAATTCAGTCTGGCAGCATGCAGCAATGTCAGACGTTCAAATAGTCGCGGGAGCGAACGGCCGGCCGTAGAGTTCTTGATAGACGTAGCCAAGAAATCTAGCCTCCGCAGTATAAAGAACTTCGAACCAGCAATTCGACAGATACAGGCGTTTTTCGTTGGTTGTTGTAAGCTTCTCGGCCTTCTTAAGAGCGAATGCCTCGGGGTCGGCATCGTCGAGACGATACGCATTGGACATTTCGGTCTTCATTTCACGTGCCGCACCGAGAGCTTCGAGAACTTCGGTGATCCATATCTGCAGCTGCGGCTCAGAGCTATTTTCTTTCAAAGCCTGTATCGCACCAACAGCAAATCTTGCCTCGGCGTTCTCAAAAGGATACGTCCCGATGCCATTCGCCTCGTCATTAGACTGTTTCCACTGAAAGAGTTCTTCGGTATATGCGAGCCGCATTCGTGCGGTGCGTTCGTCAAAATTGAGAAACCACTCGAGCAGATCGGCGAGTGACGATACGTCGGGTTCGCCGTTCACGATCTTGAGTTTCGGCGGTTCGAGTTCCTGGTTTTTTGCTTCAGCCATATAAATATTTCAGCATCAAAGAGAGCGAAAAACCAATCAACTTTTACAATTCTCCGGCCCGCTCGCTATAATCGCATCATAAGTGAACGAACGATCGCTGGAAAACGCATTAACGGCAGACGACTTTCTTAGAGAGGAAGATCGTGATCTCGGTTTTGGCGCGGTCGTATCTGGGCAGAGCCGTCAACGGCTTCTGAATCCGGACGGTTCATTCAACGTCCAACGGACCGGACTGCCGCTTTTCACATCGCTCAATCTTTATCACACTCTGCTGACGATGAAATGGAGAACGTTCCTGCTGCTCGTTCTGCTCTTGTATTTTGTCAGTAATATTCTGTTCGGTCTGGCATATACGGTGACCGGCGATGGTTCGTTAGTTGATACGTCGTCGACGCCGATGGCGAACGTATTTCTAACGGGATTTTTCTTTAGCGTCCAGACATTCGCTACCATCGGTTACGGTACGATACATCCTGTCGGCATAATTCCAAATCTGTTGGTCACTATCGAATCGTATTACAGTTTGCTCGCAAATGCCTTGATCACCGGCGTCGTTTTCGCCCGGTTTGCCCGGCCAACGGCAAAGGTCATATTCAGCAACGTATGCGTGATCGCACCGTATCGCGGGATCGACGGGCTGATGTTTCGTATGATCAACGGCCGTAATAATCAGCTGATCGAGGTCGAGGTCAAGGTACTGTTCGCCAGATTTGTGAACGAGGACGGCAAACAGGTTCGGCGATTCGATTTTCTAGAACTCGAACGCGATAAAGTAACGTTCTTCCCGCTCGGCTGGACCGTCGTCCATCCGATCGATGAAAGGTCGCCGCTCCACGGCCTGACGCAGCTCGATTACAAGCGAACCGACGCTGAGTTCCTGATCCTATTGACCGCGACCGACGAGACATTTGCTCAGACCGTACATTCGCGATCCTCATACAAACCGGAGGAGATACGCTGCGGTTTTAAATTCGTCAATTATTACAACGAGGTCGAAGACGGAGAACCGATCTCGATCGACGCCCGCAAACTCTCAGAGATCGAACCGGCGTCATAATTTATGTTTACAGGACTTATAGAAGAACTCGGGAGGGTCAGAAGTCGCGAGCCATTCGCCGGCGGCGAGAGGATCAAAATCGCGGCAACGCTCATTACCTCCGACATTTCAAACGGTGATTCAATTGCGGTCAACGGCGTATGCCTGACTGCTCTTGATGTGACAAAGGAGTCATTCGCCGCCGATGTCTCCCCGGAAACACTCGATAAGACCACGCTGGGAAATCTCGGTGAGGGCTCGCCGGTCAATCTCGAGCGAGCCGTCACACCTGCTACTCGTCTCGGAGGCCACATCGTCCAGGGACATGTTGACGGCCGCGGCACCTTCCTTTCAGCGACTCGCGAAGGTGGCTTTTGGACCGTACGTGTCGGCTTCGCACTCGAATTCGCGCGCTATCTTGTTTACAAGGGTTCGGTCACCGTCGAAGGCATCAGCCTCACGGTCGCATCGCTTGCAAATGATCATTTCGAGATCGCCGTAATTCCAAAGACCTGGGAAATGACAAATATCTCAAGCCTGAAACCGGGTGATCCGGTCAATCTAGAGGCCGATGTCATCGCTAAATACGTCGAAAGAATGCTCGATCTGCAGGAAACCCCTTGACTGATCCATATTTTTTTGCGTCATAAAGCCCAGTAAACATAGGCACTTCAGATCAGTTTCGAAAAAAAATCGCAAAAACCTTGAAAGGTTTTTGCGATTTTTCTCATTACTACATAGAAACTCCCACTAATCAGACTCCCACTGGTTACCTTCGGGAATTGAAAATTGAGCCTTAAGTGGCTTTTGGTCTCCCTGTCTCCCACCGTTCGTGGAAACCTCCGTCGCAGTATTTGACCCACATGCGACGGAGGCTTTTTAGTTTGAGATTGCGAATTTAGGAGATCCGAGCATCGCGGACGATCTCTATGAACTGTCGGGCTCGTTCGGTGATGATATGGGCGTTCCCTTCGCGGATGGCGTTGACATCGACCAGATCGGTTCCGACGCCAAGGGCCGAGGCTCCGGCTTTGATAAAGTCGGCGGCGGTCTTGAGCGAGACTCCTCCGGTCGGGATTATCTTTACTTGTGGAAACGGGCCCTTCAGGTTTTTGACATAGCTCGCACCGCCAACCGATCCGCAGGGAAAGACCTTTACAAAATCAACGCCCGCACTCCATGCTGTTATCACCTCGGTCGGTGTAAGAACGCCCGGAGCTATCGGTGCACCGTATCTGTGACAAAGAGCGATCGTGTCAAGATTCAGAGCAGGGCTGACGATGAACTGGGCTCCGGCCAGTAGACAGGCACGAGCGGTTTCAGGATCAAGTACTGTTCCGGCTCCGACGAGCACTTCGCTGCCGTATTTATCAGCGACCTTCTCGATCACGTGCACGGCTCCGGGGACTGTCATAGTGATCTCGAGAACGTTCACGCCGCCTGCCTTGATTGCTTCGATCACCTGCATCGCCTCGTCGGCTGACGAAGCCCGCACCACCGGCACAAGGCCGACATCTTCGATCTGTTTTACAATTTCCGCTTTAGTCATAAGTTTACCTTGCTACACGGGCACCGCCGCCTTTCATTACTCTGAGAACGTCAGCGAGCCCGACCGTTGTCGTGTCGCCAGGGGTTGTCATAGCGAGTGCACCGTGAGCTGCTCCGCAATTGACGGCCCATTCGGGAGATTCGCCGGTCAGGAACCCGTAAATCAGACCCGATGCAAACGAATCGCCGCCGCCGACGCGGTCGAAGATGTCGAGGTCAGGCCGCATTATCGACTGATGAAGTTCGCCTTCGGTAAAGCAAACTGCTCCCCAATCGTTGATGGACGCTGTTTTTGCATTGCGAAGCGTGGTTGCGGCGACCGCAAAATTTGGGAATTCCGCAACTGCCCGGCGAATCATTTTTTCGAAATTAACGATGTCGAGCTTCGAGTGATTCTCGTCCTGCCCTTCGACCTCGTAGCCAAGACATGCCGTAAAATCCTCTTCGTTACCGATCATCACATCGACGTATTTAGCAAGGTCGCGGTTAACTTCCTGAGCCTTGGCCTGGCCGCCGATCGCCTTCCAGAGCGAGTTGCGGTAGTTGAGATCGTACGAGATGATGGTGCCATGTTTTTTGGCGATCTCCATCGCTTCTTTCGCGACCTCGGGTGTGGATTCCGACAAGGCGCAAAAGATGCCGCCGGTGTGGAGCCATCTTGCTCCTTCGTCACCGAAGATCTTTTCCCAATCGATATCGCCTTTGTTGAGCTGCGAAACAGCGGTGTTACCACGATCCGAGCAACCTAGAGCCGCACGGACACCGAAACCACGTTCGGTAAAGTTCATTCCGTTGCGGACCGTGCGGCCGACGCCGTCGTATTTTGCCCATTTGACGTGCGACTGATCGACGCCGCCCTGATAGATCAGATCTTGAACAAGTCGCCCGACCGGATTGTCGGCAAGCGCCGTAACAACTGCGGCATCGAGGCCAAAACAACGCTTCAAACCGCGGGCGACATTGTACTCTCCGCCACCCTCCCAGACCTCAAATGAGCGGGTCGTGTGGATCCGCTTGTCGCCGGGATCCAGCCTTAGCATGACTTCGCCAAGGGACACTATGTCCCATTTACACTGATCTTTTGATTTGATATTTAGCATGTTACTCAGGTTTACTCAGTCACTATCGCTCCTGGTTCTGACAAGATCTCTTACTGCTTCTGCCTTCGGCTACTCTGCCAACCAGTTATCGTGCCATCCATCCGCCGTCAACGATCAAAATGTGACCTTGCAGATAATCGCTCGCCGCCGAAGATAGAAAAACGGCAGCTCCCGCTAGGTCATCTGCGTTTCCCCAGCGTCCGGCAGGAATGCGTTCGAGTATTTGTCTGTTGCGTGTTTCGTCCGCCTGCAGCGGAGCCGTGTTGTCGGTCGCAATATATCCCGGTGCGATCGCATTGACGTTAACATTGTGTTTTGCCCATTCATTTGCGAGGGCCTTGGTGAGTCCGGCGACGCCTGATTTCGACGCGGTATACGCCGGAACCGTGATCCCGCCCTGAAACGAAAGTAGCGATGCGATACTAACGATCTTGCCACTACCTTGCGCGATCATATGCCTGCCTGCGGCCTGAGACAGACGAAAAACGCTCGACAGATTAACGTTGATCACTGTCGACCAATCTTCCTCACTGAAATCTACGGCAAGCGAACGACGGATCATGCCGGCGTTATTGATTAAGATATCGATCCGGCCGAACGCTTCCATCGCAGCGTCAACTATTCGCGTTGGAGCATGCTTGTCAGACATGTCGCCCAAGACTTCCACGGCTCGCCGCCCCTTGCTCTCGATCGCGCCAACGGTTTCGCGTGCCGTGCCTGGAGTTCGGGCATGGCATGCAACATCGGCTCCTGCCTCAGCCAATGAAACCGCGATCGCCCGCCCGATGCCCTTTCCCGAGCCTGTGACGACCGCGATCTTTCCTATAAGCGAGAACTTATCCAATATGCTCATCTAATTAAATGGTAAGACCAATTGCGTAAAAGATAGCACAAGTGAATTCGATAACGAAAGTCAAGTTTTACGTTTATTGAGCGAATCAGATCCGGCGAATCTGCGAGTTCTCCAACTCCATCACACAGACCTTAAGTGGTAAGACCAATCACTGCGGCAAGCTTATCTACAGGATGCCGCATATTTGTATTATTGAGGTAAATAAAAACTCTGGATCGGCCGATCGTCCGACAGTCCGAACTGCACAGCCAAAAACCCCGCCTGGCTTCGAAGCATATACCAAACCGCATTCGATGGGCGGAAAACGGCGGCATCGGCAAGACCGTCGCCGTCGAAATCGCCTGACGCAGGCAGATCGCCATTTGTACCGAACGGGAATGCGTAGTAACTGAGATCTTCGCTTCGAAGTACAAACCACTCTCCCGTCGCCGGCCGCCAAAAAGTGACGTCAGCTTTGCCGTCTCCCGTGAAATCGACTGGAACGGCCTTGTCGGTCAACGTTCCAAATTGCGTCGCGAACAGCCCGCCGCTACTTTTTGAGACCCACCATTCCGTGCCGGTCGTCCCTGCAGGGCGAAATATTGCAATGTCGGCCTTTCCGTCACCGTCATAATCGGCGGGTGCCGGTTTGTCGCCCGCCTGGCCAAACTGAACATATGTAAATGTGCCTCGGCTGTCGCTGTTGGCGATATACCAGGTGCTGTTTGATGGACGGAAGACGGCCTGATCGGTCTTACCGTCGCCGTTAAAATCAGCCGCCGCGGGAATGTCGCCGTTTGTTCCAAACTGCATCGACCGGTAAACGCCGGCCTTGGTCAGCATGTGCCACGAGCCGTCAGCCGGACGGAAGATCGCTGCGTCGGTCTTTCCATCACCGTCATAGTCACCGGGGACAGGGATGTCACCCGCCGCACCAAAGAGGATTCCGCTAGCCGAACCACTAGCACTGAACAGAAAATACCAAGCACCGCTATCGGGCCGGTAAATGCTCAGGTCTGATTTTCCGTCTCCGTCAAAATCAGCATTTTTGTTGCGTGCGACAACATTTCCGGCGACCGGTCCGTCGGAGATATTGCCGTCAATATTAAATGTGACGCCGCCCCAGGTTTCGTTATGCGGTGCCTGCCATTGTTTGATCCGTTGGTGATTTGCCCATTCGCCGGTCGGGAAATTTGGAAATGTCAGGTATGTCCAGACCGACATTATATTGTCCCAGCGTGCCATCCAGATCGCATCCATCTTGCTCGCGGGCGGAAGGCCGACCCAGTCTTCCTGAGCATTTTTCGGCGATCCGTAAACGCCCGATTTGTAGCCTAGCTCTTTGATTCGATCGGTCCAGCCCTTGAGAAAAGCAACGGTCGCGGGCCGGCATCCAAGCGTGTCAGGTGTCGGCGGATCGTAACGCTCCATGTCGTAATAAAGTATCGAGCCCGCCGTGATTCCCAGGTTATTGGCGTCAGCGACGGCGATGTCAGCTTCGCCGCGGCCCTGCGTTTCGGCGGTCGCGACATCGTAGCTGAGTTTGACGCTGGTGGCCGAGGCGGTGCACGGCGATTGATACCCGACAACTGTCGGTATTAGCCCCCAACCCATCGCCGAGACCTGATTGACCCAGGCGGCAGACAGGTTCGGCTGAGCCGAACAGGCTCGATTACGGCCGCTAATATAGATGTTCATGTCGTAGTGTGGAGAATTATTCCACCACGTCATCATCTGCGCCGCTGTCGGAGCGTTACACATATCAAACCCACGATTTAGGCTTGTTCGCGTCGAACCTGCCCGCGGAAGAGCGAACATCGGCCGTCTTTCCGCTTCTGCTTTGGCTCGGGCTCGGTTGATGGTTGCGAGCAACTTTATCTGAGGCGGTGTGACGTCGATCTCATTTATTAATAGCCTGCTCTCCTGAAAACAACCTGTCTTGAATCCAAAACAAATTCCATCCGTTCTCACTTTCCAATTGCCGGAAATGATCTCGGCTGCGGCCGGCATGTCCGGCGACATATCAACTGTTTTCGACCGAAGATCCCACGACATTCCTCCATCAACCGATACGAAGATCAAGCTGCCGGCAAAATTCGAACTCGTCTCGAGCGGTATCGTCAGCCGCAGTTCGTCGCTCATGCCCAAGACCGCGTCTTCGATATTTGCGCCTAACAACAAATCTCGTCGTATCGCGACAGGGAAAGTGGTCCACGAAACACCGCCATCAGACGTCAGGCTCAAATCAACCGTGTTTTCCTGTCGGCTGACCATAACGGCTCCGCCTTTTTTCCGGTCAACAAACACGGCATGAGCGATCACCATGTTGCCCTTCGGCTCCAAGTTCAACTCGCTCCAGTTTATTCCGCCGTCATTGGTCGAATACAACGCTCTCCGCGTTAACGCGACCCCGCTTGCTCCGCCGATCGACTGTATGCCGACTATCTCTGCCTCATCTGATCTAACGGGCAAACCAGGCTCTTGATTCCCGAATTTCAACATGCGACCCATTCCCGTGTCGTAGGTCAACGAAACCTGAGAAAACACAGCTGTTGCGATCGAAAGGGTCAGAAAGAGAATAGCTATCGACGAATTTCTCATTTTGTTTGAAGTGCCGAAACCACGGCTAATGGATTTGTGAAAAAGTATAAACGATTCTGATGCCGCGAACCAATAAATTCGTAATATGTCCGCCGGATTTTGCCGCTTGTCGCAATTGAAGTAACTTATTTAGAAGTTCGTTGCTTTACCGGTCTTATGCTGATCTCTGCACTCATAATTATTGCGTTGGCGTTCGGCGGCATGGCTTTAACGTATTTGTTCGCCAAGGACGAGTCGTTCATGTGGCGGCTAGCGGTCGGGAATGTGATCGGCTCGGCGGTGCTCGGGATCACGGGATTTGTGTTGGCTCTCTTGTTCGGCTTTGGCATTGCGACAGTGTTGGTAGCGTTCGTGTTCACAATGCTTCCGATCGTGGTCCTGCAAAAACATGAGCGGCGATCCAAATTTCTTCACGATTGGGCAAAGGCTAAAGGTAAAGTTCAGGGCGGAAACCTAAAACGCTTTGCCGGTTTCGGCTATTACGCCTTTTTTGTGATCTTGTTTTGGCTGTTTTTCGGCCAGACGATGTACGAAACGGCTTCCGGAATCTTTACAGGCGGATCGAACAATCTGGGCGACCTGCCGTTTCATCTCGGCGCGATATTAGGGTTTACCGACGGCAGTAACTTTCCGCCGCAAAACCCTTCTTTTTCGGGTGCAAGATTCTCGTATCCGTTTATCGCGGATTTCCTGACGGCATGTTTTATGCGGCTCGGGGCCGATCTGCAGAGCGCGATGTTCCTGCAGAATGTTTCATGGGCGTTTTCCCTTCTTGTAATTCTTGATCGTTTTTCAGCAAAACTGACTGGCAGCAAACTCGCCGGAAGAATTGCTCCGTTACTGTTATTTTTCAGCGGCGGCCTCGGGTTTGTATGGTTTATTAAAGATTATTGGGAACAGGGCAAAAGCCTTTGGGAATTTCTGTGGAATCTGCCGCGTGATTACACGATCACCGACCAATTTCGCTGGGGCAATTCTCTGGTCGTGCTGTTTATCACCCAACGCAGCCTTCTTCTCGGAATGCCGATAACCATTGTCGTTCTCGGTTATTTGTGGCAAATTTTCACGTCGGACAACACGTCGAAAAGCAAGAACGGCAATGAGAACCGGACAATTTCTCCACTTCTGGTAGGCATCCTCGCGGGAATGCTGCCGTTGATTCATCTTCACAGCCTCGTGACCCTCTTTGTCGTTACCGGATTTCTGTTTATTTTCAAACCGGTAAAATGGCGTGAATGGATCGCGTTCGGCGTTGGAGTTTGTCTTATAGCCGTTCCTGAGTTGCTCTGGTCGCTGTCGGGAAGTGCCTCGGAAACAAGCAAGTTTTTTGACTGGCACTTCGGATGGGATAAGCGTGACGTTAACGTGGTCTGGTTCTGGATCAAGAATACGGGCATCGTGATCCCGGTATTGATCGCAGGCGGTTGGATATTTTTTACGCAAGGCCGTGAAGCCGCTAAGGCGCGAAAAACCGAAGACCAAAATCCAAATGCCAAAAACCTTCTTCTCTTTTGTGTTCCTTTTATTTTCCTCTTCGTTGTCTCAAACGTCGCTAAGCTCGCACCGTGGGAATGGGATAACATCAAGGTACTGATCTATTGGTATGTCGGTTCAGTGCCGTTGATCGCGTATGCGATCGCTTGGGCATGGAAAGAATCAAAGCTTTTACAAGCAGTCGCGGCAGTTGGACTTTTGGCATTGACGTTTTCGGGTGGACTCGACGTCTGGCGAACTGCGACGGGTCAAAATAAGATAAAGGTATTCGATCCTGACGCCGTGAAGATCGCACAGCTTATCAAGGAAAAGACCGCTCCGAACTCTCTTTTCCTTAACGCACCGACTTACAATTCTGCCGTAGTGCTGTCCGGCAGGCTCTCATATATGCGCTACATCGGTCACCTTTCGTCGCACGGCATTGACTATGGCTCACGCGAGGACGAAGTAAAACGGATCTATGAAGGCGGAGGTGTATCCGATATTTTTCTAAAAAAAGCTGAGATTGATTACGTCCTGATCTCACCGGAAGAGCGAAATTCGATGAAAGCGAATGAAGCTTTTTTTAGCAAGTATCCTGTCGTGGCGGAATCTGGGCAATATCGCGTTTATAGAATAAGAAATTGAACAGGTTAAGTGGCATCGACAAGATACGGTCTTATTCGGCCCATCCTGTTTGAATTACTTTTGATGACAAACGAAGAAGAATTACAATCGAACGAAACTGAACCGAAGTTTGATCTCCTGTGGCTCGCGAGCTGTGCAGCGATTACCGCGGCCGCGACTTTCTTGCGCTTTTTCATGCTCGGGCTCAAACCGTTTCACCACGACGAAGGCGTCAATAGCTTTTTTCTGACCAACCTGTTTCGCGACGGTGTTTATAGATATGATCCGGCGAATTACCATGGGCCGACGCTGTATTACATAACGCTGGCGTTCACCAAGGTTTTCGGGCTCGAGACCATACCTGTTCGTGCGAGTGTCGCGATCTTCGGCGTATTGATCGTCGTTCTTGCGTTCTTTTTACGGAGTTACATCGGCAAGATCGGCGCTCTGTCGGCAGCCGTTTTCCTGACACTTTCGCCTGGGATGGTGTTTATCTCACGGTATTTTATCCACGAGATATTTTTTGTTTTCCTGAGCCTTGCGGTTGTATTGTCGGTCGTACTATTCATCGAGAAAAGAAAGGCAGGCGTCTTCGCGATCGCTTGGATGGTTCTCCTTCTATTCGTCTGCTTTCTGCCTTCTGCATTGTCGCTTGCGAGTTCGCTTGGCGGCACGAGCACAACGGCGGTGTGGGCATTTCGCGTTGCATTTTTTATCGTCGAAGCGGTCTTGGTCTATTTCGTGATCCGCATGATCCGCGATTGGAACAATGGCCGGCCCGTATATCTATTACTCGCATCTGCTTCGGTCGCTCTGATGTTTGCGACCAAAGAGACCGGATTCATCACGATCGGAACGATGATGATCGCGTGTGTGTGCGTTTGGATCTGGCGTGGACTTATAGAGAACGAAGCCGTTCAGCGGAACAAGCTGACCATCATCGCCGCCGTTCACGCGGTGCTCGGAGCGGCGGCTCTCGTCTATTATCAAAGTCTGATCGAAGGGATGAAGTGGCTCTTTGACAACTTTCTGGGCGAATTCAAGATACCTGAGCCATTCGCATTCTACACTATAATTTTGCTCGGATTTACGACGCTGCTTACTTGGGCCGTCTTTTTGTATTACTACAAACAGGAAAATACGACCGAACTCGCCGAACCGGCTAACTTGACATGGCACGATTTTCGAAGTGGGATCGGCACCGGTAACGATCTTCTGCTGACGACCGCCGCGGTCGCGACCATCTTTATCTACCTTAGCGTCCTGTTCTTCTCGTCGTTTTTCACTTACGCAGAAGGCGTCGGAAAAGCCTTTGAAGCGTACATGGTCTGGACAAGGACCGGCACGAAAGATCACACTCAAAATGGCATTCTCGGCTACGTTAAATGGGGACTTAAGGTCGAGGCTCCTCTGCTTTTTCTCTCGACTCTTGGCAGCTTGATCGCACTCGTGAAAGCAAAGCACCGGTTCGCAATGTTCGCGGCATTTTGGGCGTTTGGTTTGTTTGCGGCATACACGATAATTCCATACAAAACGCCTTGGCTCGCCCTGAGTTTCTATTTGCCGATGTGTATCATCGCGGGTTACGGCGTAAATGAGTTGCTTACCGCAAAGACGGCAGCTCTCAAGGCTGTTGGTGCCGTTTCGCTGGTTCTCGGCTCGACAGTGCTCGCATACCAAACCTACGATCTTAATTTTGTCCGCTACGACGACGAAGAAATGGGTTACGTTTATGCTCATACCAAGCGACCGCTGCTCGATATGGTCGCCAAGATCGAGTATTACGCCGAAAAGAGCGGCAAAGGCAATGGAGCCTCCGTCGAGATCGTTTCTCCCGATTATTGGCCGCTGACGTGGTACCTGAACGAATACAAGAAAGCTGTCTTCCACGGCAACCTGACCGATGTAAATGCCTCGGAAATGATCGTCGCCAAGAAGAATGATCAGGATGTCGATGTGCTTAAGCGATATTCGGCACACTACAAATTTGTCGATGTATATCCTCTCAGGCCTGGCGTGGATCTCACACTCCTTGTCCGAAAGGATCTGGCTGACAAGGACGCAAAGGATCTGTATAAGTTATTGGAATACGAATCCCCAAGATAGGACGCTGTGGCCGCGAGTAAAAATCACTCACTGACCGAAACCTAAAAACGGTCACCGACGTATAAGCGAGATATGGACCATCATTCTCGCTATTTTTATTGCAGTTGGGCTGCATTGCTCTTGACGGCAACAGCAGCTTGCAGTTCGGCGGTATTTGGTCAACATAACCACGGCCCTTCCGATTACGGCACCGCACCGACATTCACGAACCTCCCTGCCCCGCCGCTGATGAAGGGTATCGGCACCGCCTCGATCAAGATCACTACAAAGTCGCCAGCGGCACAGAAGTATTTCGACCAGGGACTCAATCTGCTTCACGCATTTTGGGATATGGAATCTTACCGTGCGTTCCGTGAGGCCGCGAGAGTCGATCCGGATTGTGCGATGGTTTGGTGGGGAGTTTACAACGCCCTTGGGCAGAATTCGCAAGAGATGTCCGAGGAGCGTGCCGCGGCGTTGAAAAAAACCGTCGAACTTGCACCGAAGGCATCCGATCGCGAACAGTACTACCTGCGCGCGATCTCGCTGCTTGCCGAGCAGGGCAAAGGCCGTTCGGCGTGGGTCGGCGAAATGGAGGCGTTGATCAGCAAATATCCGGAAGATGTCGAGGCTCAACTGCTGCTGGCAAATTCCCTCTCGTCACCGGCATCAAGTTATCGGCCAAACGGCCGTCCACGCGAAGGCAAGATGTACGGACGTTCGATACTGCAGAATCTTTTGCGAACTCATCCAGAACACGCGGCAGTTCATCACTATTGGATCCACGCCGCCGAGAACGGTCCACGTCCTGAAGAAGCCCTCGACAGCGCCGAAAAGCTGGTCAAGCTCGCGCCGAATTCCGGCCACATGCTCCACATGCCGGGCCATATCTACTATCGTCTCGGGATGTATGAAAAGGCCCGGGAGGCGCTTCTCGCATCATTAGATTTTGATCTTAAATACATGCGCGAGAACAAAGTCCATCCGATAAATAATTGGAATTATACTCACAACCTCGACTATCTGGTCGCCAACTGCGCCGAAGAAGGCCGCTACAAAGAAGCAGCCAAATACGCTAGGATGCTGGTTGATATCCCGTCGGACAACACCCGACTTAGATCAACAGGCCTCGGCTATATGCTCTACGGAGGTAATACGGCTATTGTGCGGCTGCAGATGAGATTTGGACTGTGGGACGCGGCGATCGCGGAACTCGAACAGATAACGATCGCTGATCGATCGTCGTTGTCAGTGAAATATCAAACGGGAATTCTCAGCTATATCCGCGGAATGAGAGCAATCGAGATCGGCAGCCTCGCGGAAGCCGACTTGCAATTGAAAGCTCTTCAACAAACGAGCACCCAGATGTCTGCTCTCAAGTCAAAGGATGCGTCGGACTGGTATTTCGGCCACGCGACACGCGTGATCGGTGTTCATTTGCTCGATCTGAGCGGTTCAGTGGCAAGCCTTCGCGGTGACCACATCGAAGCCGTGAAACTCTTGAGCGATGCCGTCGAAAGCGAAAAGGATCTGGGCTACTGGGAACCTCCTCACTACACACGACCTGTCCTGGAGAGCCTTGCCCGTGCATATATTCGTGCAGGAAGATCAGCGGACGCTCTCACATCATATGAAAAATTGCTTATTACGAGGCCAAACAGCGGTTTCGCTCTATATGGAAAAGCCGAAACCTACTCAAAATTCGGCGACTTGAAAAACGCAGCGATTGCGCGGAAACAACTGTCGGCCGTCTGGAAAAATGCGGATCAAGATCTTCCACAGCTAAAAACTAGCAGGTGATTATATCTATGAAAATCGTATTGTCGTTTCATCTCATTCTCGCGTCTGCCGTCGTTATAGTCGCCCAGACAACTGCGTTTGTCGGCGTCAATGTCATCCCCATGGACAGTGAGCGAGTACTCGCGAACCAAACTGTGATCGTCCGAAATAGTACGATCGTCCGTATCGGTGATTCGGCTAGGGTCAAAGTTCCAAGAGATGCGGTCACGGTTGACGGGAAAGGTAAGTACCTGATTCCCGGCCTCGTCGATATGCATACTCATTTGTTATCAGACAGCGACGAATATCCTGATTCGATCGCACCGGACGAATTGCGTGTGATGGTCGCCAATGGCGTAACGACCGTGCGGTTTATGATCGGCACGCCGGAGTTGCTGAACTTACGAAGCCGCTCGGCAGCCGGCGAGATCGCCGCCCCGACGATCTATGTAGCGAGTCCGCATCTGACCGGCCGTAAACAGGGCAACGATTTTGTTGTTACCAATCCCGACGAGGCTCGCGATGCCGTCAGAAAGTCAAAGGCCGCCGGTTATGATTTCATCAAGCTTACGACCTACGTCCCGTCGCTCATTTACGAAGCCGCCGTCGAAGAAGCCGAAAAGCAGAATATCCGCGTTGTTGGCCATGCTGACAGCCGTTTCGTTGGTGTCGAGCGTGCATGGAAAGCCCGTCAGCAGATCGAACATCTCGACGGTTATATGGAACTGCTGCTTAAGGCTGATTCACCGATCAGAGGTTCGGTCTCCGATGTCTATATCTACAATCCGGCGAACTGGGCAAGCTTTGACCATATGGACGAAAGCAAGATCACCGAGATCGCTCGCAAAACCGTCGCATCAAACCCGTACGTAGATCCGACACACCACTTCATGAAGAACACCTTTGGCCGTCTGCGGACCGAAGATGAGATACGTGCTCAGCCGGACTTTAAATTTTATCCGCCAAAAGTTCAGCAGCAATGGTTCGATTTTTACAAACGGAATCGATTCATCAATTCGGTTTCGCTTGACAAGCGTGCCCGTTGGGTCGAGCTTCGCGAGAAACTTATCAGAGCGATTCACGGGGCAGGCGGCAAACTAATGACCGGCTCCGACACGCCGGAATTCCTATGGCTTTACGGGTTTGGCATCCACCATGAACTGAAAGCACTCAAAGATTCGGGGATTTCGAACTATGCGGCACTTACCGCCGGCACACGAAACGCACATGAGTTTTTTGGCACCCTCGACAAAGTCGGAACTATCCAAAAAGGTAAACGCGCTGATCTCATCCTGCTCAATTCAAACCCCCTCGATGATATATCGGCAACAAAGAACCGCGCGGGAGTGATGCTCAAAGGCAAGTGGTACACGCAAACCGAGCTCGACCAATGGCTGAACAAGATCGCGCCAAAGATCGCAGGCTCATACACTGAACACAAATAAGCAGAAACACGACCTTTGGGGAGCGTGTCAAACGTAACTTTGAACCACTATGAATAAACTCAAGACCATCGCCATTACCGGGCTTTTTTTGGCGGCCCATGCGGTCGCTCAAAACGCCGATGACAAAACCGCAGCGATCGCCGTCGTCAACCAACTCTTCGACGGAATGAAGGCGAAAAGCGTCGAGCAGATGAAGACCGCATTTAGTGCGGACGGCCAACTCGTGGCGATCGACAAACCTCGCGACGGCAAGGGCATTTCGAAAACAAGGATCCTATCGGGCGACGCGTTCGCGAAGATGATCTCTGAGGCAAAGGGTGGCGATTTCGTGGAGAAAATGCCGTCGCCCGAGGCACGGATCGCCGGCGATATGGCGATCGTCACGGGACGCTATACGTTCTATGTCGGCGAGAAATTTTCGCATTGCGGCACGAATACATTCAACCTCGTCCGCACCGAAGCAGGCTGGAAGATCGCAAACGGTGCCTCAACGCTCGAATTCCAATGCGACCGAGATCTGAAGGCGGTTGAGATCGCCAAGGTCGATGCGAATCCTTCGGACGTCTCAAGCATTGATGGCATTATTAGGGCATTTTACGAAACGATCCGCGGCCCAAAAGGTCAGCCACGGCAATGGTCACGCGACCGCACGCTTTATATTCCGGATATCCGCTTTGTCGCGATGAGCGAGCAAGGCGGCAAGATCCGTGTCGGCATTATGAGCCACAGCCAATATGTGAACGCCACGAATGACAACTTTGTCTCAAACGGCTTTGACGAACGCGAGATCAATCGCGTCACACGCCGATTCGGCAATATCGCCCACGTTTTCTCAACCTACGAATTCACAAACGATGACAAGACGGACAAGGGCCGCGGCTTAAATAGCATCCAGCTCTATTGGGATGGTAACCGCTGGTGGATCTCATCCGCGAGTTGGGACGACGAACGTCCGAGCACTCCTATCCCGAAGGAGTTTCTTCCAAGGTCTCGCAAATAGTATCTATTCCAAATAAACCTTTTTGTCGATCTCACCGTTTATTAATTATGAAAAGATTAAAACTCGTATTTTTGCTCGCTCTGTTCGTTGTTCCGACTTTTGCCTCAGATATCAAGACCGGTGAAGAGTTGATCGCGGCCATGCACAAAAAGTATGACGGCAAGTGGTACAGGACACTGACCTTTGTACAAAAAACGATCACTCACAAACCCGACGGCACGTCGACCTCAGAGATCTGGTACGAAGCCATGGCGGTTCCTGGAAAATTGCGGATCGACATCGACCCGCTCGACAAGGGCAACGGAATTTTGTTTTCTGACGGTAAGATATATTCGATCAAGGACGGTAAGGCAAATGACGGACGGTCATTGGTCCATCCGCTTATGGTCCTTGGGTTTGATGTTTATAACCAGCCGGTGGCCACGACGGTCGCACAGGTAAAAGGCATCGGTATCGACCTTTCTGTCCTCCGCGAAGACACTTGGAAGGGTCGCAGCGTCTATGTCGTCGGTGCAAAACAAGGCGATATGAACGCCGCCCAGGTATGGATCGATAAGAAGAATCTGTACTCTGTGCGTCTAATCCAACTTGGCGGCCGCGACAAAAAGATAGTTCAGGAAACACAGTTCAACAAGTATATAAAAGTGAAAGGCGGCGGTTGGGTCGCTGTAGAAGTGCAGTTTTTTGTGGACGGCAGGAATACCATGACGGAGAATTATACGGACGTTCAGGCAAATCCAAAACTCGATCCTGATCTCTGGAACCCTGCGAAATGGATGAGCGTCGATCGGACATATTATAAAAAGAAATAAGCGAGGCTGAAATGCGAATTCTTCGAACCATCGTTTTTGCCCTGTCATTTTTGACCGTTTTCATATCGGCCGATGCCCAGGTCACTCCCGTGCCGGCAAGCTCTGATCTCAGGAACGAACTTCAGCGAAATCTCGAAGAATGGTACAAGGCCGGCAAATTTCCCGGCGCGACGCTCGGCGTCGTACTTGCGGACGGCGAAACAATGAGTTTGGCCGTTGGCTACTCCGACCGAACGGCAAAAAGCCCGATGAAGCCGACTGATCGAATGCTCGCCGGCAGCACCGGCAAGACATTTGCCGCTGCCACCGCTCTTCAGCTCGTATACGAAGGCAAGATCGGACTCGACGAAAGGGTCGAAAAGTATCTTGGGAGCTTGTCGTGGTTTTCGCGTCTGCCGAATGCCAGGGACATTACGGTACGCCAACTATTGAATCACACTAGCGGACTCGTGCGCTACGAATTCAAAGACCAATTTACAAAAGACCTTACGGCAAATCCCGAAAAGATCTGGAAGCCGCAGGAATTGCTCGCCTACTTGCTCGATGAAAAGCCGCCGTTCGACGCCGGCAAGGGCTGGGATTATTCGGACACGAATTACATCGTACTCGGCATGATCATCGAAAGAGTAACGGGCCGCAAATTCTACGACGAGGCCGGCCGCCGCCTTCTCAAACCGCTCAAGCTAACAAATACGATCCCACAGGACCGTATCAAACTGAAAGGCGTCATCCAGGGCTACGCCGGAGCCAACAACCCGTTTGGCGGCAAGGACGAGATGATCTCGAATGGAAAATTTGCGATCAATCCTCAGTTCGAATGGACCGGCGGCGGTTATGCGTCGACATCCGGGGACCTGGCCCGCTGGGCAAAGCTAATTTACGAGGGCAAGGCCTTCGACGCGTCGCTGTTGCCGCAGGTGTTCGATGGCGTCGCCGCTCCGATGCTCGGCCGCGAGACAAGATACGGCCTCTGCGTGATCATCAGGAAAACGCCGGCCGGGACATCGTACGGCCACAGCGGTTTCTTTCCCGGCTATATGACCGACATGATGTATTTTCCGGAACAGAGAATCGCCATTGCAGTTCAGGTAAATACGAGCGTTCCGCAAGATCTGGGCAAGCCTCTCGGCCGGGTTTTGGCTGACCTGGCTCAGATCGTCAAGAAACGCTGAAATAGACCTGACCGGGACCGAAGACTGAATTTCTGAGTATTGCTTACGATTCCTTCGCCTGATCAGGGCCGACGGAGATGTTCGCTGTAGCTTTTTGCTGTTCAGTTCTATCTGCGGTAGCATTTTCGTGTTCAACAATTAGATGAAATTTCTTCGGAGGCCTATGAAAAAGTTCTTTTCGATCTCACTTGTTCTACTTATGTCGGTCGGAAATATACTCGCCGCGAATACCGCTGACGATATCGCCGCCGCAACGGCAAAAATAATGCCGCAGGTTATCGCTTGGCGTCGACATATTCATCAACATCCCGAACTTGGCAATCGCGAAGTGAATACAGCCAAAATGATCGCTGACGAACTCCGCAGACTCGGGATCGATACGCGAACAGGCATCGCCAAAACGGGCGTCGTCGGCATCCTGAAAGGTGCATTACCCGGTCCCGTCATTGGCCTTCGGGCGGACATGGACGGCCTGCCCGTAACGGAACGCGTCGATGTTCCGTTCAAATCGGTCGCGAAAGCCGAATACAACGGTCAGACCGTCGGCGTAATGCATGCATGCGGTCACGACACCCACGTCGCCATGCTGCTCGGCACGGCAACGGTACTTGCTGGAATGAAGGACAAGCTCAAGGGGAGCGTCGTCTTCATCTTTCAGCCCGCCGAAGAGGGCCCGCCAGCAGGCGAGACCGGCGGTGCCCCCGACATGGTGAAAGAAGGCGTCATGGACAACCCCAAGATCGACGCCATCTTTGGCATCCACATAAATTCTTCAACGGAAGTCGGAACGATCAGATACAGATCAGGCTCGGTTATGGCCGCCAGCGACTGGTTCTCGATCAAAGTCAAAGGCAAACAGACACATGGAGCATATCCCTGGGCAGGCATCGACCCAATCGCCGTCGCATCGCAGATCTATACAGGATTGCAGATGATCGTTGCTCGCCAATCCGAATTGTCCAAGGCTCCGGTCGTAATCACCGTCGGCCGTATAAATGGAGGCGTCCGCGAAAATATCATCCCTGAGGAGCTCACGATGGCCGGCACGATCCGCACGCTCGACAGCGAAATGCAAAAAGACATCCACGAGCGGATCCGCCGGACTGCAACTAAGATCGCCGAGAGCATGGGCGCTACCGCCGAGATTTCGATCGAAAACAAAACGCCCGTCACGTACAACACACCCGAACTCGTTAAAAAGATGCTGCCTTCGCTCGAAAAGGCAGCCGGCAAGAGCAACGTCCTCGACTCCAATTGGGTAACCGGCGCCGAAGATTTTGCCTTTTTTCGAGAAAAGGCTCCGGCATTTTATTTCTTTGTCGGCGGGATGCCTAAAGGCAAGGATCCAATGACGGCCGCAGCACATCACACGCCGGACTTCTTTATCGACGACAGCCGCCTCGACGTCGGGATCAAAGCGTTTTGTAATATTGTCATTGATTACACAAAGTGACGAAACACAGAAAAATGAAAAAGCGAAGGCGGCGTTCCCGAGACAAGGCATTTCACTTTTCTGCGTTTTGACATTTTATTATCGATCCGTAATTATGCTGCCGCCGGTGTCTCTGACATTTGGGGCACGCGTGGTGTTTATGCGTGTCGTGCCGGTTCCGCGAAAAAGCGGCGTAAAGATCCATTTTGAGTGATTTTGAATGCCGTAATAGGCAATTACGGATTTGCTGCGGCTCTGGCTGGCAACGCCAATGAACGGGGTGTTCTCGGTCAAAATTTCGATCTCACCCTCATCGGGTTCCGTGCTGTCGGTCTCACTGCCCGTATTAAGAGAATTAACGATGACCAGTGCAAAACGGTCGAAGGTTTGACTCGGGTTCGACGGAAGCAGTCCGTTGTTATAATCCTGAACACGTTTCGCAAATGGCCCAAGCGTCGTCACATCAGCCTTGATCAAACGCCATTTTCCGTCTTCGCTCATTGGATCCACCGCAGCCGATGCCCGCAGAATCTGCCGTTTTTTGGTTCCCTGCGGTAAGCCCTCAAGCAGCTCGTCCATCGAATTGGGCAGCTTTGCACCACCGTAATATTCGACATATTGGCGAATTGCTTCGGCGATCTCTTCGCCGCGGCGGATCGTCTCGAGTTCCTTTTCACGTTGGACCTCCATCTGCACCGACGGCGCTACCGCGAGCAAGGCAATCGCAAATATCGCCATCACGGCCAAGACCGCGAAAAGCGTCATTCCACGCTCACCGTTTCTTGCATTAGCCGTCATCGCCGTCGTCATCCACGTCCTTTTTATCGGTCGGTTGCCGATTCGGATTCGGCGTCGGAGGGACATATCGCGGGATATTATTCGGAATTCCCGGGATATCCTGCGGTATGGTAGTTGGATTGGTCGGCTGAAACCCGGGATCGATCCCTGGGAAACCCATATTACCGCGAGAGCCGGGCTGTGTCGGAGCCGTACCGGTACTGCTCGCCGCCGTTTTTTCGATCGTTAACGAATGCTTGAATCCGAGACTTGTGTCCTCAAAAGTAACCTGCTGCGGCGTAATGCTTATCAATCGAAAACGCCCGCCAAGCACATCATTGAGCCTTGCCCCGAACGGTGTCGGCTTACCGGTTTCAAGAAAATAAGCCGTGTCGTTGTTATAGCGTTTGCGGCCGATCATTCCGACATATTTGAAACTGGGACGCGGCGGAGCCTGCACGACCAGCATTATCTGGTTTGAATACATTTTACCGTCCGGCGACTGAATGATGACCTGACGCGATCCTTCGCTCGAGACCAGATTGGCCGGTATATCCGTTACCATTTTCTGTTCGTTAATAAAGGTCGTCGGAAACTCCACCTGATTAAAGTAAATATGCATGTCAGGCGAAAATCGCTCGCCGTTCACCTCGAGCCTGAACCCTTGGGAACCTGCATAGACGCTTTGCGGAGTTATAAAAGTCGCGATCACCGGCGGCGTGAGTGCGGGCGTCGGCGGCGGCCCCGGGGTCTGCGTCGGCAATGGAGTAGGGCTGTACGGCGTCGGTGCTGGCGGTTCGTAAAATGCAAAAATATTGCGTCCGGCGTCTGGAGCATAACTGTTGCCGGGCACGTAATTCACGACCGTAACATTGTTGAGAGCCTGTTCATCAGCCGATGGCAGCTTAAATTTGTTCGGATCGTTAGTAGTTGGTTTGACGGTCGGTTTCGGCGTCGGCGTTGACTTTGCGGTAGTCGCACTGCTGCTGAAAAGGCTGCGTCCAAATGCAAAATACAATGCAAAAATAGCCAGAATTCCAAGCAAGATCGCGGCGATCAGCTTGTTTCTTTCGGTCGTAGTTCTAAGTGCAGATACTGCCATTGCTATCTAACTTATTCCGTTGCCACAGGCACAAAATCGGGTCTCCGAAAATATGCTGCCATCTCCAATCTTAGTGCCACGATCTCGCCGTGTGTCTTGCCCTGCGGTTTTCGCGTCAATTCGCCAGCCGCCGGCTGAGTGACGATTCCCGGGTTTCCCGCAGCCCCAAACCTTGGATCTCCGGCCGGCTGGAATTCGGCTGACGGAGGCGGCTTCGTCGGATCGACTTTCTTTTCTTCGGTGTCCGACGGAGCAAGTTCTACCGAACTGACCACCACAAACTCGTTCCCTGTTTCGATCTCGCGAATGAACCGCCGCAGATTCTGATATGAACCCTCGACGGTCATCGTTACATAGACACCCGGAAAGAGGCTGCGAAAACGCTCACGTCCGCGTTCGCCCTCGCCCTTGTTATTGCCGTCATCCTGACCTGCAGGCTCGAGTGGCTGATAGTCCGGGCCGGTCGTGTTGGTTAGCCCGTATGCCGAGATCAGGCCATTGATCCGCTGGTAGAGCGAAGTTCGGCCATTGGTCGCAGCCGGCAAAAACCTCGTCTCAAAATCGCTTACGCTGGTCAGCAATTTCGCGACCTGGGTCTTGGTATCAGTAATCTCGCCGTACTTTGTTTGGGCAGAGATCAGTTCGGCTGCGAGGCGGTCGGCCTCGCTCCTGTTCTTGGCGACCTCTCTGGTCGACGGCACGACAACAAAGACATAGACCAGGATCGCGAGCAGCAGGATCATCGCACTTGCCGAAATGGCCGCGATCTCAGGCACGCCCCACATTCCGGAATAGACCTTTCGAGGCCTCCGAGTAGCGAGATTTGAATCGTAATTATCAAGTACGACCTCTTCCGCTCCTTCAACGACCAGCACCTTTCCCACTTCGAGGTCAGCCATTATTGCTCACCTCCATTTGTAATTTGTGCAACGTCGCCGGACGTTGTTGTCGAATAACCGTAGCCAGGCGAATAGACCAGTCGAAGCGTGTATTCGGTATATGTCATTCGGTCGGTCTTTTGCAGATCCTGTCCGCGAAGTTCCGCATGAAACAGTCCCGAATTCTGCATATTCTCGATCATCGTCATCACGCTAGGATAATCTTTGCTTAGGACACTGAGTTCGAGCTCAGCTTTGATACGGTCGGCGTCAGAGTAGATATTTTGAACAACGATACGCGATGCACTTACGTTGCCCGGCAAAACAGACTCTAGATCGGCAAACAGCCGTGACCATCCAAACTTTTTACTTGCGACCAGCTTATGCGACGCTCCTAGTAAAGCTGTCTGTTCGGGCGACAGTTCTTGCTGGACCTTCTGACCTTCGCCTTTGAGCTGTTTGATCTGCTCATCGCGCTCCTTGATCTTCGCGGTCAGGTCTTTGTTTGCGTCTGAATTTTGCTTAAGGATCGCGAGACAAAAAACCACGCACGTGCCCGCGATAACGAGCATCAACGCGGACAGCAAATAGGGCAAAACCCTATTACGAAAGGGCTTGGTCGATAAATTGAGATCAGTGATAAACGACAAACAGTTTCCCCAATAGCGAAAAATAGACACAGTAAGCACATGCCCACGACTCACGGCCAAACAAAAATAAAGTTTAGCACGAACGCCGTTTCATTGTCTTTCACGCGCGTTTAGCTCAAATTGTTGCAATTTTAACCGCGCCTCGGCGGCAGATGCCTGTCGAGTTCGGATCGCGTCATGTCACGGTAAGCGGCGACGCGGTTGCGTCCCTCGCGTTTGGCACGGTAAAGGGCAGAATCGGCCATTTCGACGAGTTCGATCGGGTCCGACGAATCTTCAGGAAAAGACGAGATGCCAATGCTAACAGTGATGTGATGCGTCTCCGTCGTACGGCCCGGTTGGAGTACGCTGAACTCTTGTGTCTCGATGCTCGCCCGCATCCGCTCGGCTGCGACAAGGGCCTGCGGCATCTCGGCATCGAGCAGAAACGCGGCAAATTCGTCGCCGCCAAACCTCGCCGCCGCATCGCCGGTCCTGAGATTCGTCATTATCGAAAATCCGATCTCCTCGATGGTCTTGCTGCCAGTCAGGTGGCCGTACGTGTCGTTGACGCTCTTAAAATTGTCGCCGTCCATCATCAGAACACAAAACGGCCGCCCATCGTTCGCCGCGCGCCCGGCCTCACGCCTCAATTCCGAGAAGAACGAGCGGCTCGACAACAAACCGGTCAGATCGTCGTGAGAAATCAAACGGTGAATCTGACGCTGATATTCCCGATCGATCTCGTCGAGCAGGTCAAACCTAAGAATGGTCTCGCCGATCGCGATCTTGTCGCCGTTGTTCAGCTTTTCCATCGTGATGCGCCGGCTATTGAGAAATGTACCGTTACGCGAATTCAGATCGATCAGCGTGTAATCCGCTTTCCCGGTGGCAAGATCTTTGGTTGTCGTTATCCGTGCGTGCTGACGCGAGACCTGGGTATCATTCACACGGACATCCGCTTCGAGTGCCCGCCCCAAAATGACATCTTCCCGCTCAAGCGGGATCGGCACAGCGATCAGCTCTCCGCTCAAAAATACGAGAGCCGGCCGCAGGTCGCGTCGATTTGTCTCCGAATCGTTCATATCTCGCAGAAAGCGTCTGGTGAGGAGGGAGCCAAAGTATAGGATAACCTATTCATTGCAACAATTAAAAGTGTTTTTTAAGGTACGCAGATGTCCTATTTCGACCACTCTTCCGACACATGAACGTCCACCTTGATCGGCACATGGCTAACGTATTGAGCACCGGCCCTTGTCATGGCTCCCTCGAGGATGCCGGCGATCTGGACTGATTCTGATACATCGCATTCGACGACGATCTCGTCATGGACAATGTTCACTAATTTTGCGGAGGTCGGGCGGATGTCTTCGTGCAGCAGCCGCAGAGCGCGTTTTAGGATGTCGGCCGAGGTGCCCTGGATCGGCATATTTTTGGCGTAACGCTGCGCCGCCGCCAGCGACGAACGGTCGTTCTCGTCAAATCTGAAACTCGCAATCCTGCCCGATTTGGTACGTGTCATTCGCGTTTCCTTGACTGTCGAAGCGGCTGTTCGCAGCCAATCGTCCATACGCGGATAGGTCGCAAAATATCTGCGCAGCGTGTCCTCGGCTTCTTTTTGCGTCAGCCCGGTCATCATCGCGAACCGCGACGCTCCTATGCCGTAAACCACGCCAAAATTGAGCCTTTTCGCAAACGAACGCTGGTCCGGCGTCACGTCCTCGGCATTGATGCCAAACACCTGTGCCGCCGTGGCCGAATGAAAATCCTGCCCCGATTCGAATGCCTCGATGAAATTCTTGTCCTCCGAAAAATCGGCGAGGATCCGCAGCTCGATCTGCGAATAGTCCGCGATCACGAGCTTCCGCCCTTCCGGAGCTTTGAAACACCGTCGATATTCTTCTTCGTGGGGTATCTGTTGAAGGTTCGGTTTTGAGCAAGAAAATCGTCCGGTCGGTGCTCCGATCTGTCGAAAATCCGCGTGAATGCGTCCGGTCTTGGGCTCTATGAATTCGAGTATATTCTCGCCGAACGACGATATCGCCTTTGCCGCGCCGCGATATTCGAGCAGCTTGGCTACGACCGGATATTTTTCGGCCAGCGGCTGCAGTTCCCAGGCCCGCGTCGTATTTGGCACGGGAATTCCGAGCCCGACAAGAGCGTCCGTCACCTGTGCCTGCGAATCGAGATTGATCTCCGAACGCCCGAAGAGCGACGCCTGAGCGACGCCGGCCGAAAGCATATCCTGCAATTGATCGGCGGCTTGACGCTGAATGACGGTCACCTTTTCTAGCTGCTTACGCCAACGGCCTTCATCCAAATAAAAACCATTCAGCTCCATCTCAGCGACCGGCATCACACACTCATTCTCGAGCCGCAGCACCTCGGTCAGATCGTCCGCGACGATGCGTTCCTCGAGTTTGTCGCGCACTTCGAGCATGATCGCCGCATCTTTTGCAGCGTATTCGACCTGTGATCGCGACAGCTCGGCCGCACCCCAATCGCTGACCTGCTCGGCCTTATCAAGCGTCCGGCCAAGAAAGAACTGGACCACATCCGCCAGCCCGTGCCGCCGCTCGCCCTCGCCCGCCGCGATCAGAATACTCGCAAGATAAGTGTCATATATCGCACCGACCTCGACGCCCAGATGACGCCGCACCCATTTCGTGTCGAATTTTGCATTGTGGGCGATCTTAGTCTGCTTGCTCGATGCCAGCAGTTCGCGAAGCGGAGCGAGCTCGGGCGAAGTCTTGATATCACCGCGATCGCGAAAGGGCTTAAGGTCCACTACCTTTGTATTCTGCCCGTTGCTTAGCTGTACTAGCCGCAGTTCACCTTTGTAGGGGTCGAGATCTGTTGTCTCGACGTCAAAGCCCAAAAAGCGGTCATTATCGAGTTCGTCGCACGCCTTTTTTAGCGACTCAGCATCACTCACAAGCTGAAAATATATTTCCATAGAGACGTTTAATTGTATCTGGGAAAAAAGGCAATTGACAGTTCGCTCAATGAGATTCGTACGAATTTAGTTTACTTCGCCTCGCTTATCTGCATATACTATCTGTAGTTTGCTCGAAGGTGCTCGAAAAAAACGAGCGGCGAAGCGGTGCAGGCCTCAGAAGATTTTACAGAAGATTTGATTTTGAACGAGATATTTAGCGGGTTTGAGCACTTTCCTCGATTTGGAAATAGGTGCTCCCCGAAAGCGGTAAGAACACGATGTTCGTGCCGTAAGAGAGATCCCTGGCGTTAAGAGAATTCAATACTTGTCCATTTGGAAACCACTTCCAAACTCAAGCTATAAAACCAAAACGCAAGTTCTGCTCGACCGTTCGATTTAAAGCTCTTCGTCTGTGATCCAACTGAAATGACCGCCTATCCTTCGCCTCCAATACCTTTTGGGCAGTAGAACTTTATTCAAAAGGAAGGATTTTTTATGTCCAAAGAGATGATTGTCAGTGTTAATGGTCGCGAGAAAAAAATTGCGATCCTCGATAACGGTAAGGTTACCGAGTTTTATATCGAACGCGGCGAAGAGAATTCCGGCGTCGTCGGCAATGTTTATAAGGGCCGCGTGATGCGTGTGCTGCCCGGAATGCAGTCGGCGTTTGTCGACATTGGCCTCGAACGCGATGCGTTTTTGTATGTCTCGGATTTCTTCGACGAAGAAGAGGAGATCGAGCGTATCGTTATGGAAAAGAGCAAGAAAGAATCGCCCGAACAGGCCCAACGCACCGCCCGCGAGATGATCGACCTTTCACGCGCCGCACGCGAAAAACAGATGGAAGCTGCTCAGGAGATCACCGAACCGATCGTTGAATCGACCGACGATGACGCTGAACTGGACCGCGAGGATTTTATCGAAAGTGTTGTGTCTGGAGAAGGTACACCCGAATCTGAGCCAGCCCCCGAGCCGGTTAAAGAGCAAAAACGCGGCCGTCGCGGCCGTCGCGGCAAAGAGCCAGTTATCGAGATCGAAGAGCCCACGCCCACATTCGAGGTCGAGTTCGATAACTCGGGATTCGAACGCATCAGCGATAGCGAGGATGAGGACACCGGTGAGATGTTCAAGGACGCCTATATGCAGGAAGCGATCGTCGATCGCGTACGTGCCGCTGAGTTTGAAATGGAGACCATCACCGAGGCTGAAGTCGGATCATTGCTTGCCGAAGTCGTGA
The DNA here is from genome assembly GCA_016713675.1 of Acidobacteriota bacterium. Taxonomy (NCBI): domain Bacteria; kingdom Pseudomonadati; phylum Acidobacteriota; species Acidobacteriota bacterium. The sequence goes on along the minus strand of JADJOS010000001.1, from coordinate 1,509,217 downwards.
GCGATGGCAGCGGGTTCGAACGAATCGCGGACGAAGACGACGAACCGGCGGCGCCTGCGAAGGGACGAGGCCGTTCGAAAGCAAATGCCGATGAAGCCGAAGAAAAACCGGCCGCAAAACGCAAGACCCCGGCAAAGCGAAGCACCGCAAAGGGCAAATTCGCAAAACCCAAGGCCAAAAAGTCGGTAAATAAAGGCGACGAGTTGGAAGATGCCGAAGCGAGCGTAAAGGAATCAAGTGAAACAGCCGAGATGGCTGTTCGTCGAGGAGGCCGGGGCCGTCGGCGTGGTGGTAAGGTCAAGATCGAAGATGCCCTTGAGGAGCTAAACGACGGCGAGGAACCGATCGAAGCTTTGGCAGAATTAGAGATCGAGCCCACAGAGATCGCCGAAGAACGATCAGAAAATACGGCACCGGAACCCGAGGTCGAAGCTAGTTCTGACGAATCAGTGATTCAAGAGCGGTCGGCGGAAGAACGTCCGCGGGGGCGCGACAGCCGTGAACGCGGCAAGCGCGGAGGACGCTCACGAAATGATCGGCCGACCAGCGACCGTCCGAGTGGCGACAGACCCGTTAGTGACCGCCCGAGCAGCGATCGCCCGTCAAATGAAGGCAGCAGGCGCGACCGTAATGAGAGGGGCGACCGTGGGGGCCGTTCGCCACAGCCAACTATTTCGGACCTTTTGAAAGAAGGCCAGGAGATATTGGTGCAGATCGCCAAGGAGCCGATCGCAAAGAAAGGTGCCCGCATTACGTCGCACATCGCTCTGCCGGGCCGTTACCTTGTATATATGCCGACGATCGAGCATCTCGGCGTATCACGCAAGATCGAATCAGCAAATGAGCGGGGCCGTCTGCGTACTCTGATCCAGCGGATCCGTCAGGACAACGAGATACCTTCCGGCGGGTTCATTGTTCGTACCGCCGGCATTGGTGTTTCTGAGGAAGACCTTAGAAACGATGCAAAGTATTTGGCTCGTATGTGGGCCGATTCGAAGAAGGGCTCGGAAAAGAAGAAATCTCCGGCATTGATACATCAGGATCTCGACCTTGTCCAGCGAATTCTGCGTGATCAACTGGCTGACGATTTCACGGCCATCCGCGTCGACAGTGAAGAGGAATACCTCCGAACGGTCGAGTTCATGAACCTCATCCAACCGCGTACGGTCAACCGCGTGAAGCTTTACACACGTGACGAGCCGATCCTCGAGTATTACGGTGTTCAGGAAGAGATCGATAAGGCACTCAAGCCGCGTGTTTGGCTCAAATCGGGAGGCTACCTCGTCATCAATCAGACCGAAGCTCTCGTCGCGATCGACGTTAACACCGGCAAATTTGTCGGCAAGGGTAATGCCCGGCTTGAGGATACGATCACCCGAACTAACATGGAGGCCGTCGATGAGATCGCTCGTCAGATCCGGCTTCGCGATCTCGGCGGCATCATCGTGCTCGACCTGATCGACATGGAAGACCGCCGCAACCGGCACAAGGTTTCGCAGGCACTGCAGGAAGCTCTCGCCTCCGACCGTTCGCCGAATAAGGTGCTCTCGTTCAACGATTTCGGGCTTATTATCATGACCCGCAAACGCGTCAAACAGTCGCTCGAACGCACGATGTGTGCCCCGTGCGACTATTGTGAAGGTGCGGGCTGGGTCAAATCGCCGATAACGGTCTGTTACGAAATATTGTCAGAAGCCCGCCGTCTGTCACGCAGTGTCGATGACGTCCGTCACACGACATTGCGGGTTCACCCGGACGTCGCCAAGGCGTTTCGCAGTACCGAACGCGAGGTTCTCGAAGAGATCGAGGCCTACCTCGGCCATATCGATGTCACGTCTGACAAGTCGATCCATCAGGCACAGTTCGATTTTGCGTTCATTTAGACCGCTTGCGCGGTTTCAGACAAAAAGGGCTGTGAATGAAAATTCGCAGCCCTTTTTGCGCCTGCAAAGCGCGTTTCGGGGGAAGACCAAACGTGTATTTTTCACCTCGGGTTTGAATTGTGGTACGTACCACAATTTGATCAGCAAATTTGTCGAAAATGCCGTTCAGCGACAGTTTTTAAGGGGTTAGCGACACTGTTTTCGGGGGCTGGCGACAGTCAAAAACGGGGTCAGCGACAATAAAAAGACGCCGTGCGACACATCATTTTCGAACAAACAAAACTGTCGCTGGCCGCTCCGCAGCGAGAATTGGTGCCATAAGTGCGTTTCGCCTCTTTCCGACCATTACCACCAAAATGATGAGGTCGCCTGTGCCGATGACAATGATGATGGTCGACTCATAGATCTCGGTTTGCCCCATAAGATACACCAAAACCCACGCTTCGAACCGCCAGCCACCGACGAGACCGACGGGTTCGAGCGGTTTTATTGAACGTGAGTGCCACGACTGTGAAAGTGAAGCGAATTTTCTGTGATCGCTTCGGCAAAACAATGATAGAATCTGCGTAAACTGCATCGGGTCTTTGAGAGGCATTATGGGTGAATCACGCGAAAGCACCCTGCCCCTGATGAAGTTTCAAAGGCATTAGATCAGCAGACGGTAGAGGAGAAAGTAATGGAATCTAGACGAACACGACACGCAATTTCGTTGTCAGTTGCTCTTGCACTCGCTATAACGCTCCTGTCTGTGGGTCTGTCCCCGGCGTATGCGGCGGGCGGAGCCTTTGACATCACGTTCGACGGCAACGGTCGGCTCGCGACGGATTTTTCGGGCGGACAGGATATAGCTTATGACGTTTTGATCCAGCCGGACGGCAAGATCGTCGCTGTTGGATCAACGGACCCTGAGTCAGATGCAGGACTCTGTGCGTTGACTCGTTACAATCCAAACGGCTCGCTCGACACGACTTTCGGCGGCGACGGCAGAGTAACGATACTTGTGAGCGGTCTACCAGATTGTGTCCTCGAGGCAGCAGCAATTCAATCTGACGGGAAGATCGTCGCGGCCGGACGTGTCTTCAATCCGGGAGGGTTCTTCAATCAGATGGCAGTTGTCCGCGTTTTGCCTAACGGCGATCCCGACACTACTTTCTCAGGCGACGGAGTGATTACCGGCCTCAGTTTCTTGGGGCCTGCGGAGATACATGCACTCGCCATTCAGCCGAACGGTTCGATCGTCGTTGTCGGCGATTTAGGGACGTCAGATATGGCAGTTGCCCGGCTAACATCGGCAGGTGTACTTGACACGACCTTTTCTGGGGACGGCGTCACAACGATCGATTTTGGGGGCACCACCGGTGAAGCCGCGCAGGGTGTCCATATTCTCGCAAACGGCCAGATCCTCATCGGAGGCACTGCCAATCCGGCGAACAATGCTACGCGTAATTTTGCCCTCGCCCGCATGAATATTAACGGTTCCCTCGACACTACGTTTGATCTGGACGGTAAAATCTTAACGGACCTTCCGAACGCCACTACCGAGACCGTGTTCGACATGAAGGTCCAGGGCGACGGCAAGATAATTCTGGCCGGAACCAATGGATTCGACAATGCTCTCGTCCGATACAACCCGAATGGAACCCTAGATAGTTCTTTCGATGGCGACGGCCTTGTGACGACCAGTGTTGACTCCTTAATGGACTCAGCGAATGAAATTGCTTTTCAGTCCGACGGCAAGATCGTAGTTGTTAGCATTAATACGGTGGGAAGTCCTGATTTTGTGCTCCTACGGTACCATGCAAACGGCACTCTCGACGCGAGCTTTGGCACCAATGGCATTTTAGTTTCGGATATGACCAACGGCAGCAGTGACACGTCAAACGCGGTAGCGATCCAGCCTGACGGCAGAATCGTCGTCGCTGGGCGAACCCGCAATACCTCGGCCGGCAGCACCGATAATTTCTGCGTTGCGCGGCACCTGCCGGGAAATGCAACTGCATTCGATCTTGACGGCGACGGCAAAACCGATGTCTCTATCTTTCGTCCTGCGCTTGGCCAATGGTGGCATAACCGGAGCAGCGATGGCGGAAATCGTGCCTTGGTGTTTGGTGTGAGTACGGATACGATCGTTCCGGCGGATTATACGGGTGATGGGAAATCGGACATTGCGTTCTTTCGGCCTTCGACCGGGTTTTGGTATGTTTTGAGATCGGAAGATCTATCGTTCTTTGCAACTCCATTTGGGGCGAGCGGCGACGTGCCTGTGCCGACGGATTTTGATGCGGATGGCAAGGCTGACATTGCTGTTTTTCGGCCCTCTAATTCGACTTGGTTCATAAATAATTCCGGTGGCTCACCAACGACGATCCAGCAATTTGGTATCGCAGGCGATGTTCCGGTCGCGGCTGATTATGATGGTGACGCAAAAAGCGACATCGCGATCTATCGTCCAAATGCAGTCGGCGGAGCTCAGTGGTGGATCCAGCGAAGTGCAACGAGCATCGTCGCGGCGTTGCAGTTTGGGACTTCGACCGACAAAACCGTCGTCGGGGATTTTACGGGTGACGGCAAGGCCGACATCGCATTTTGGCGGCCTTCGACAGGATTTTGGAATGTGCTGCGGAGCGAGGACCTCTCTTACTTTGCGTTCCCGTTCGGCACGACCGGTGACGTGCCTGTCGCGGGAGATTACGACGGCGACGGCAAGACGGACGCGGGCGTATTCCGGCCTTCGAACTCAACGTGGTTCATCCAACGCTCGACCGCCGGAACACTGATCCAGCAGTTCGGTGCCGCCGGCGATGTGCCGCTGCCAAGTGCGTTCGTGAGGTAAAGCGGAAGAAAATTGGCCGCGGATCACGCGGATAGGACGGATCAGAGATATTTTCTATCCATGATGTCTGGGTGATCTGCGGCTAAATTTTATTAGAATTTGATCTCTTTCTTTGCTTCCTTCGGGGTCGCGGGTTTTGTGAATATTGAGTCAGGGATGCTCTTGTTGAATTCGACAGTTTCGTAATTGATCCGCGATGTTGGTTTGCCGTTTGTGACGTGGTCGATTATGAACGGTGTTTTGATGCCGTCGATATCGACGAACTGGGCATAGCGGTCCTCTTCTTTGACCTCTTCGCCGTCGGGTGTCGTCTTTTTATAAAGCGATCTCTGGGGCAGACCGTTGTCGACCGAAAATTCGAACTCGATCACGAAACCGTCTTTGAATGAGAGCTTTATGGCGTCGTTTCGTTTGCCGAGAGCAGCGGGACGGCGGCCGATATATGAGAGCTCGGCATCGCCACGCCATGCGCCGCGAAGCAGATTGTCGAGGCTCGTCCGCATGCCCTGTTTGAAATTCGCGAGCTGCGTTTCGTTCTGAACCTTGACGACTTCCTGTTCGCCGTCATAGACCCAACCGGTTCCGCCGGAGTTGGTTTGTACCGTTAGAGTTCCCCGTTCCTTAAATTCTGTTCGCTCTTTGTCCGGGAAGACGATGACATCGACAAATGTCTGAAACGAGACCGTCGCACCTTCTTTGATGACGCTGAATTTGCCCCGTCCGATCTGTGATCTCACCTTGAGATAACGGTCACCGCCAAGCACCTGCACGGCCTTTGCGATCACAGCCTCGGCCTTTTCAGTCTGCGGCGGCTTTGGCGTATCGGTCTGTGCGGATGTAAATGTCGTTGATACAAAAATTACGCTAACAAGCGCAAAAAAGGTTCTGAGAATTGATCGGTTCATATAGAAAAAGGCTTTGATGATTTTATCACCAAAGCCTTTGATGCAAAAAGTTTTTGCTGCGTCTAGTTGAGGCTGAAAACCTCGCCCGGTTTTACCGTGATCTCGCCTTCGGCGGCATCGACGATGAATTTTGTCGACAGTTTCCATTCATTGGTGATCGGCAATTTTACCTTTTGATCGATGTGCCGTTTCAGGAATCTGGCACCGTATGCCGGTGAGAATCCTTTTTCGGTCAATAGGTCAAGAGCTGCCTCAGTTACCTCAACGACCTTGCCTTGCCGTTCCATATTTTTCTGGAGTTTGGCGAGGTAAAGTTTGGCGATCTCGCGAACTTCGTCAAGGACGAGAGGCGAGAACACAATGATCTCGTCGATACGGTTTCGAAACTCCGGCGTGAACCGCGACTCAGCCGCTTTCATCGCTTCGGCCTTTATCTGCGACACATCTCCGAGCGTCTTTTGGCCGAAACCGAGCGGTTTTTCGTACCGTTTGAAGTTTTCCGAGCCAAGATTTGACGTCATGATGACGATCGCGTCCGAAAGATATACCTTCTTGCCGCGGCCGTCGGTGATCCAGCCTTCGTCGAATGCCTGAAGAAAGATGTTCATCAGGTACGGCGAAGCCTTTTCGACCTCATCGAGCAGCAGTACTGTGTACGGATTGTCACGAAGCTGCTCGGTCAAAATACCGCCGCGTTCTGAGCCGACAATACCGCGAGGCATGCCGATTAGCTTTTCGATGCCGACCGTGCCGTCACCGTATTCGCTCATGTCGATGCGGATCATCTTGCCTTCGTCGCCAAACATGAATTCAGCGACTGCTTTGGCGAGTTCGGTCTTTCCAACGCCGGTCGGGCCGAGGAAAAGCAGTACGCCGTCGGGCGCGTAATGATTGTCTTTCAGAGGCCCTTTGTTCAAACGCAATCTCTCAGCGACCGCACGCACGGCATCTTTCTGACCGATCACGCGATTACCAAGATCGGCTTCCATGGCGGAAAAACGATCTGACGTGTCGCGATAGATCATATCTTTCGGAATACGCGATTCCTGAGAGATGACATCAATGATGTGCTCGGGCCGGACGATCATTTCGAGCGGCTCGTTGATCTCGACCTTGACCGAAGCCGTGTCGAGCCAGCCGATCGCTTTGTCGGGCAGGTGCAGATTGCGAATGTACTTCGGAGACATCTCGAGGGCCATATTGATGGCCTCGTCCGAGATCGTTACGGAGTAATTCTTCTCCAGCCGCGGCCTGACGCCGAGCAGGATCTCCTTTGTCTGGTCCATCGTCGGTTCGTCAACCGTTACGAGACGGAACCGGCGGGCAAGAGCTTCGTCGTCCGCGATGTACTCTTTGTATTCGGTGATCGTGGTTGCACCGATGATCCGCAGTTCGCCGCGGGCCAAGCTCGATTTGAACATGTTCGCCGCATCCGACGTCGTCCCCATTGCGGCACCGGCCCCGATGATGGTGTGAGCTTCGTCGATGAAGAGAATGATGTGGTCTTTCTCTTTTACCTCGTCGATTATGCCCTTGATCCGCTCCTCGAACATCCCGCGAAGCATTGTCCCGGCGACAAGTCCGCCCATCTGAAGCTGCACGATATGTGCATCGCGCAATCTTGCAGGGACCTTTTCAGGCTCAAGTTCGATCAATCTGGCTAAACCTTCGACGACCGCCGTCTTACCTACGCCCGGCTCGCCAACAAGCATCGGCGAATTAGAACGTTCGCGGTGCGAGAGGATCTCCATCATCTGCAGTATCTCGCGCTCGCGGCCGATGGTTGGCGGGATCTTGTCCTGACGTGCCAATTTGTTCATCGAAACGCCGAAATGACGAAGGAATGAGGGCAATTCGTATTTTTGACGGGTACGTTCCTCCTCTTTTTCACGCTTGCGGATGCGTGTACGGGCGCTCGTTGCAACCTCATCGGACGGCACTCCCAGATTTTGCAAAACGTCATTAAGCACACTGCGTTCGTCGTTTGAAAGAACGTAAAAAATATCGCTGCCATCGATCACACGCCGCCCTTGCGAACGAGCACGATCCATCGCGCGTTTGAAGAGCTCGGTGGTTTCAGGAGCAATTCGAAATCCGCTGCCGGTATGTTGGCGTCCGCTCTCCATCCGTTTTTCGATCAGCATTTTGACCGAACGCGGATCGACCGCAAGGTCACGCATTGTCGATGTAAAAAGATCGTCTTCCTCGAATGCGACTGCATGTAGAATGTGCTCGATCGACACGTAATTTTGATCACGCTTTTTGGATTCGCCCAAAGCGGTCTCCAAAACACGTCTGCCGCTTTCGCTGAATTTATCCTTGTATGCGTCTATATCTGCCATATAAATATTGGTAAAACTAAAATATTCGATGCGGCCAAACGGAAGGGATTTGCCTGTACTACATCATAACACTTCGACGCGTGCGCCGAAAAGGATTTTCCGGCGCGGTATTTACTAAGCCGCCGAATCGGCCATACCTTTCCCGACCTGAACTCGTGCAGGACGCAGCAGTTTGCCGCCGAACCTGTAACCGCGAGTATATTCAGCGGTGATCTTGCCATCGTTTTCCGCGTCGGTCGCGACCATATCGACGGCTTCGTGCTGCTCCGGATCAAAAGCAACGCCAACTGATGCGATCGGCTCGACGCCGACATCGATAAGGGCTCGCTCAAAACTTCTGGCGGTTCCGATCACACCGTCACGCAGATGTTCGACTGACGGGTCGGTCTCGCTCGCGGCGACTGCCAAATTTAGGTTGTCGAGCACCGGAAGCAATGTCGTCAGGAAGTTGAACTGAGCCTGTTTGCCACGATCCTCGAGTGTTTTCATTAGCCGCGTACGCATTTCGGCCGTTTCTTTCTCCAGATTCGCCTTTGCCTCATCAAATTTGACCTGTACGCTGCTGAGTTTTGCCTCGGCGGCCTCGCGTCGTTCGGTCTCGATCTTAAGTGCGGCCTCAAGAGCGATCTCGGCGGCCGACTTGACCGGTTCTGTAGGCTTCTCGTCACCGACGACACGTTCGCCATCAGGACTAAACCGGCGTTTGTCGTTTACAGGGATCTTCACTTCGTCTGATTCGTCAAACTCGATTTCTTGCTCGTTCATTTTCTTTTTCTTAAACATTTTAATGCAGGAGCCCACACGTTCGTATGGGCGTACCTATTAACATAGATCAATAATATCATTCTCCGGTCAGTTATACGTCGGGGCCTACGCACCAGCCTCGGCACTGTTCACCACCGGTGTGAATTTCATTTCGCCGTTCTCAGCTGATACTTTCACGATACTTCCGCTAACGATATCGCCCTTCAGAAGACTGACCGCAAGCGGATTTTGCACCAGCGTCTGTATCGCACGTTTCAGCGGCCTTGCGCCGTAAACAGGATCGTAGCCTTCCTTAATGATCAACTCACGAGCCGAATCCTCGAGCTCGATGGTAATGCCGCGATCGTCGAGATTCCTACGCAGTTTTTCGAGCTGGACATCAATGATCTTGGCGATCTCATCACGAGTTAACTGAGCAAATACGACGATGTCGTCGATTCGATTAAGAAACTCAGGCTTGAAATGGTTCCGCAATACTTCGAGTACATCTTTCTTGATCTCGCGATCAGCAAGCGGATTCTCGGTTGCAGCCTGTATCTCACGCGAGCCAAGATTTGAGGTCATGATCAAGACCGTATTCTTGAAATCAACAACCCGTCCTTTCGAATCGGTCAGACGACCGTCATCCAAAATTTGCAGCAGCACGTTGAATACGTCCGGATGGGCCTTTTCGATCTCATCGAAAAGCACGACCGAGTACGGACGCCGTCGTACGGCTTCGGTCAATTGGCCGCCTTCTTCGTAACCGACGTATCCCGGAGGAGCCCCGATCATGCGGGCTACCGCGTGCTTTTCCATATACTCGGACATGTCGAGCCGCACCATTGCCTTTTCGTCGTCAAAGAGAAATTCAGCTAGCGCTCTGGCAGTCTCGGTCTTTCCGACGCCGGTCGGGCCTAGGAAAATAAATGATCCCACCGGGCGATTTGGATCCTGAAGACCCGCACGGGCGCGCCGTACCGCATTTGAAACAGCTTCGAGAGCCTCGTCCTGTCCGATCACGCGTTTGCGAAGGCCGGACTCCATCTCGACAAGTTTCTGCATCTCGCCCTGCAGCATCTTGGTGACCGGAACGCCGGTCCATTTGGCAACGACCTCGGCGACGTCCTCTTCGTCGACCTCTTCTTTTAAGAAAACGCCGTCTTTCTGTAGTTCGCCGAGACGGGCCTGCTCGGATTCGAGCAGTTTTTCGAGTTCCGGAATGCTGCCGTATTGGATCTCCGCGGCCTTGGCCAGATCGCCGGCCTGACGTGCCTGCTCGAGTTCGAGTCGTGCCTGCTCGAGCTTGCCCTTAGCGTCACGCATCTTTTCGATCTCGTCTTTTTCGGACTGCCATTGGGCTTTCATCGCCGACGATTTTTCGTTGAGATCGCCGATGCGGCGTTCGATATCATCGAGACGCGTCTTTGATTTCTCATCCGTTTCCCGCGTCAATGCCTGGCGTTCGATCTCGAGCTGCAAAATTTCGCGCTCAAGAACGTCGATCTCCTGCGGAAGCGAATCGATCTCGATCCGAATACGCGAAGCCGCTTCGTCGATAAGATCGATGGCCTTGTCCGGCAAAAAGCGGTCAGTGATATATCGATTTGAGAGCGTTGCTGCGGCCACAATTGCAGCGTCCTTGATCCGCACGCCGTGGTGTACTTCGTAACGTTCTTTCAGCCCGCGGAGGATCGCGATCGTGTCCTCAACATTCGGTTCCCCGACATAAACTTGCTGGAAACGGCGTTCGAGAGCTTTGTCCTTTTCGATGTATTTCTGATATTCCGCGAGTGTCGTGGCACCGACCGAGCGCAAAGTGCCCCGTGCAAGTGCCGGTTTGAGCATGTTCGAGGCGTCAATTGCACCTTCGCTCGCTCCCGCTCCAACCAATGTGTGCAGTTCGTCAATGAACAAAATTATCTGTCCCTCGGCCTTTTCGATCTCTTTCAGGACAGCTTTCAAACGGTCTTCAAATTCGCCGCGATATTTCGCACCGGCGAGCATCGCTCCGAGATCGAGCGAAACGAGGCGCTTATTTTTCAGCGTTTCAGGCACGTCGCCTGACACGATCCGCTGAGCCAATCCTTCTACGATCGCCGTCTTACCGACGCCCGGCTCGCCGATCAATACGGGATTGTTTTTTGTTCGACGTGAGAGGATCTGTATCGCACGCCGTATCTCGTCGTCGCGGCCTATGACAGGATCGAGCTTGCCTTTGCGGGCAAGCTCCGTTAGATCTTGCGCATATTTGTCGAGTGCCTGAAAATTTTCTTCGGCATTCTGATCCGTGATCTTCGACCCGCCGCGCATGTCAGTTATCACCTTTTCGAGATCGTCGCGAGTAACTCCATTAGAGCGCAGGATCCGTCCCGCATCACCTTCTTTCTCAGCTGCGATCGAAAGCAAAAGATGTTCGGTGGACATATATTCGTCCTCCATCTTTTCCGCTACTTTCTGAGCGTCTTGAAAGATCGTGTTCGTGCGCGAGCTGAAATATTGCTGGCCGCCTGTTACTTTGGGAAATTTTTCGATCGCAGCGTTAATTTCGCCGGCGATCGCACCGGCATTCGCACCGATCTTGCCGAAGATCGGTTTGACCACGCCCTCTTTCTGCTCAAGCATCGCTGCGAGCAAATGTTCTGGCTCGACCTGTTGATTTTGGCCTTTCTCGGCTATGCCGATAGCCTCCTGTACGGCCTCCTGGCCGCGGATCGTAAATTTATCGAATCTCATAGTCTTATTGTAAACAACGAACGGTGAATGATGAATGTTCGCACTCACCATTCACCGCTCGTCGTTTACCCTCGTGCGTTTTATGCACCGGCCGTCTTGGCCTTGTTTTCAGCCTCGATCGTCTTGGGCGTTGCATCACCCCCAACGATCTCGATCTTGCGTGCCTTGGTCTCTTCGCGTTTCGGCAGACTCAGATGCAGAATTCCGTTGTTGAATTCAGCTTTCACGCCTTCCACGGTAACCGTCTGCGGCAATGTGAACGAACGGGTGAATTCGCCGTATGAACGTTCGACGCGATGATAGTTGTCACCCTCGGTCTTCTTTTCAAATTTGCGTTCGCCCTTGAGCGTCAAGACATTGTTCTCGAATGACAGCTCAAAATCGTCCCGGCTCATGCCCGGAAGTTCAGCTTCAAGAACGAGATTTTCCTTATTCTCAAAAATATCGACCTTCGGCAACCATGCACCGTTGAGCATATCTTCACGGCTTGCGCTTGAAGGCGCAACTCCCGCAAAAAGACGCGTCATTTCGTCCTGAAGTCCGCGAAGTTCTCTAAATGGATCGTATCTTACTATGTTCATGATCATTTCCTCCAAAAATTCATTAGATTAATGACTAATCACTTAGTCTACGGAAATAATAAAATATGAGTGTAGGATTGTCAAGTATTCTGCGAAAAAAAATTCAAGGTCAAAAATAGTGGTAAGTTGTTGTTTTCGGGTGACACATTTGACGTTTCTCGGTTATATTTGTTGACGCACATTACCTACAAAGTAAATGAAGATTCTTCGCGAAGTTTTATGGCCGTTGATCGCCGTTTTGGCGGCGTTCGTTGTCGGCGGGATCATTGTGTTGCTGATCGGTGACAGTCCTTTCCAGACCTTTTACCAGCTTATCGGCAATTCCTTTGGTTCGCTCAACGACTTTGGCTACACGCTGTTCATTGCGACGCCGCTGATCTTTACGGGCCTAGCGGTTGCTGTCGCGTTTCGATGCGGATTGCTGAATATTGGAGCTGAAGGCCAATTGTATGTCGCCGCATTTGCGACGGCATGGGTCGGCATCAAGTTTGGGGGGACTATGGTCAATATCTTCGGAAAGGAAGAGAACTGGTCATGGTACAGTTTGCCGGCGGTTTTGCTTGTCTTACTTTGTATCGTCACGGCGGTGGTTGCGGGCGGTGTTTGGGGAGCGATCCCTGGAATACTGAAAGCAAAATTTGGCTCGCACGAAGTGATCAATACGATCATGCTGAACTTTATCGGCGTCGCCTTGGTCAGCTATTTTACACAGTATTATTTTAAGATCCCGGGCGACCCGATCATGCAGACCGCCGAAATAGGCCCGGCGGCCCATATTCCAAGAATCAGCCAGTACATTCCCGGAATGCCCGATTTTGTGCCGCTAAGTGTCGCCTTTTTGTTGGCAATATTGATGTGTGTGCTTGTCTACATTTTCTTATGGAAAACAAAATGGGGCTATGAGCTGAGAGCTGTCGGGGAAAATCCGTCCGCAGCGGAATACGGCGGCATTTCACCAAAAAGCAGATCATCATCGCGATGACGATCTCGGGCGGCTTGGCCGGAATGGTCGCCATCGGCGAGGTGCTCGGCTATCGATACCGTTACTACGACGGCTTCTCCGACGGCTGGGGATTTCTGGGGATCGCGGTAGCTTTGCTGGGCCGAAACCATCCGCTCGGGATCTTTTTCGCCGCTATCTTTTTCGCTGTTCTGAAACGCGGCGAGATCTTTGTGGATATCGAAACAAAATACGTTTCAAAAGATCTGGTCGAAGTACTTCAGGCGATCATCATTATATTTGTGGCTTCTCTACAGAGATTTACGAGGAAATAGAGTGGGCGAATTATTTACACCGGCATTTATTCTGATCTTGCTGTTTTCGACGGTGCGACTCGCAACGCCGCTCATTTTCGCTGCGCTAGGCGGCCTGTTCTCTGAGCGAGCAGGTGTGATCAACATTGCTCTCGAAGGACTAATGCTGGCGGGGGCCTTTGTCGGGGCCGTGGCAACGTATGAACTTCAGAATCCCTATATCGGTTTCATATGCGGAATTGTCGCCGGTGCGTTTGTCGCTTTGATTTATGCAGTAGCCGTGATCAAATTCGAGGCCGATCAGGTCGTTGCCGGGTTTGCAATTACGATGCTGATGATCGGTTTGCCGGCAGTGATCAGCAGCAGGATCTATGACTCGGCCGGGTCGACCCAGCAGATCGCCAAGGAATTTTTGCTTCCTTATTTTTACAACCGCGTCTCGATAGCATCGATCTTGGCGTTTGTCCTAGTGCCCGTTTGCTGGTACGTACTTTACAAAACGCCGTTCGGACTGCGTCTTCGGGCGACGGGCGAAAACCCTGAAGCTGCTGACGCTGCCGGCGTAAACGTTATCCGTCTGCGATACATCGCCGTCGTCATCTCAGGGGTTCTGGCCGCGGCCGGCGGCGCATATCTCTCGATCGGCCAGTCGTCATTATTCACTCGCGGAATGACTGCCGGCCGAGGCTATATCGCCCTCGCGGCATTGATCCTCGCAAAGTGGAAACCGATCCCTGTCCTGTTCGCTTGTCTTTTTTTCGGATTTACTGAGGCTTTAGCGATCCAATTACAAGGTGTAGTAAAAATGCCGTCCGGTGAAGACATCCCGGTCCAATTCATCCAGATGATCCCGTATGTTTTGACGATCATCGTCCTCGCTGGATTTATCGGCCTGTCACGGGCTCCAAAGGCGTTAGGAATTCCATATAGAAAAGAGAACTAGATTCGATCACAGTTTTGCCCGGATTACGCAGATGTAATTGATGCATCTGCGTTTTTCTATGTTAATCTGACATTCCGAAAATTTATGTCATACGAAAAAGCTGCTGAGGCGGCGGCGTTTATCAGATCAAAATATTCCGGTGAGACCGCGACGGCGATCGTGCTCGGCAGTGGCCTGGGTGCGTTTGCGGACGAACTCGAGAATGCGGTGAAGATACCATATGAGCAGGTCCCGGGTTTTGCGCGTTCTACAGTCGAGGGGCATGCGGGCCAGCTTGTTTTAGGCGAGATCGGCGGCATGGCGGTTGCCGTACAACAAGGCCGATTTCATTATTACGAAGGCTATGAGATGGAACAGGTGATGATGCCTGTCCGTACGTTTGGCTTGCTCGGTATTAAGAATCTAGTCCTGACGAATGCCGCCGGTAGCCTTAATTCGGATATGATCCCCGGCAGCCTGATGCTTATCACCGATCACCTCAACTGCATGGGCGTCAATCCGCTTCGAGGGCCGAACGACAGTCGATTCGGGCCGCGTTTTCCTGATATGAGCGACGTCTATGACCGTGAGTTTCAGGACATCGCGAGCGGGGAAGCAAAGGCGATCTCACACGAGCGGTTTGAAAAAGGCCTCGACAAAGAGAAGATCGATTTTATGCACCGCGGCATCTACTGCGGCCTGTCGGGACCGACGTATGAGACACCTGCGGAGATACGTATGCTTCGAGAATATGGCGCCGATGCCGTCGGCATGTCCACCGTACCCGAGGCCATCGCCGCCCGCCATCAGGGCACCCGCGTTCTCGGCATCTCGTGCATCACAAATCTCGCCGCCGGCATGAGCGACGAGCCGATAAATCACGAAGAAGTGATGGAAACGGGGGCGAGGGTCGCGGAGGTTTTCAAGGAACTTCTTCGCAGGATCGTTTCAAAGATCGGTTGAACCGCGGAGAGGCGGAGACGCCGAGGTAAAAACTTATTCCCTTTCTCTGCGTCTTTGCGTCTCTGCGGTTAAAATATTTTTATGATCATAGGAATTTGCGGTGGAACTGGTTCGGGAAAGACGACGATCGCGCGTTCGATCGTCGAGGCGGTCAGCGCGCAAAATGTGGTGTTGGTCGAGCAGGATTCGTATTACCGCAACCTCTCGGACATGCCGCTTGACGAGCGGCACCAGGCGAATTTCGATCATCCTGATTCCCTCGACAGCGATATGCTGGTCAATCACATCTTGCGCTTAAAGCAGGGCTTGTCGATCGAGATGCCGCTGTACGATTTTGCGACGCACACTCGCAGCGAGAAGATCGAGATCATCGAACCGCGTCCGGTCGTCATCGTCGAGGGGATTTTGATATTTGCCGAACCGCGGGTCTTGGACCTGCTTGACGTGCGTGTTTATGTCGATACGCCGGACGATATTCGCTTAATGCGGCGTTTGAGGCGTGACATAACCGAACGCGGACGCACATTCGAGCGCACATTAGAGCAGTACGAACGCACGATCCGGCCGATGCATTACGAATTTGTCGAGCCGTCGAAACGCCACGCTGATATCATCATCCCCGAAGGCGCCCAGACCGGCGTGACGGTCGAGGTGCTATGCGGGTTAGTGCAGCGAAAGTTGAATAAGGAATTGGCCGCCGATGGCCGGAAATGAAGTAACGTTGATGGAAATAAAAGAACTGATCAATGCCGCGATCGAAGCTCGTGAAAACGCATACGCCCCGTATTCCAACTTTCAGGTCGGTGCGGCCGTCGAGGGCGAAAGCGGTGACATCTACATAGGCTGCAACGTTGAGAGTGCGAGTTACGGCCTCACTGTCTGTGCCGAGCGGGTAGCTATTTGGAAAGGTATCTCCCGCGGCGAAAAGCGATTCAAGCAAATAGCCGTCGTAGTCGATACCGAGGAACTAACGCCACCGTGCGGCGTTTGCCGTCAGATCATTTGGGAATTCTGCGGCGATGTGCCCGTGATCCTCTCAAATCTCCACGGAAACACCGAGACCATCATGATGAGCGAACTCCTGCCGAGAGCATTTGATTCGAAGTTTTTGAAGTAGATTTGGCCGCGATCGGGCTCAGAAAATGCAAAAACCGCTTTTGCGCCTTTTGTGCTTTTTCGCGGCAAGTTGCCTTCGTCCGCCTATTTGATGTAACTTCAGCTATGGATAAGCTGAAATTTTTCTTTACAACATTCCTCCTTTTAACATTTTCAATTTCGACCCTTGCGCAGCGGATTCCGCATACGGAGAAGTATGTGGCGCCGTGGAGTTGTGACCTGTTGATCGTTGGCGGGACGGTGGTGACGATGGACGGCACACGCCGTGTGATCGAGGATGGAGCGGTTGCGATCAAGGACGGCAAGATTGCGATGGTCGGGACGCGGGCGGTGGTAACAAAGAATCTCAGAGCGAAGCAAACGATCAGCGCCAACGGCAAGGCCGTCATTCCCGGGCTGATAAATACTCACACGCACGCGGCGATGTCGTTGTTTCGCGGTATCTCGGACGATCTCGATCTGAATGATTGGCTGACGAAGTTCATATTCCCGGCCGAAGCGAAGAATGTGAACGAGCAATTCGTGCGGGCCGGAACTCGGCTTGGGCTCGCCGAGATGATAAAAGGCGGGACCACGACGTATTGCGACATGTATTACTTTGAGGATGCCGTCGCAGACGAAACGAAAAAAGCGGGAATGCGCGGCGTCTTGGGCGAGACGATCATCAGATTCCCTGTCTCTGACAACAAGACGCCCGAGGCGGCATTAGCCTATACCGAGAAATTCATCAACAAATGGAAAAACGATTCGCTGATCATTCCCGCAGCGGCTCCGCACGCACCGTACACGCTTGAGACCGCAACTCTCAAAGCCATAAAAGCTCAGTCTGACCGCTTGAATTCGACAGTGGTTATCCATGTCGCAGAGACGAAGAAAGAACGTGACGATATCCTCGCCCAATACGGCAAAACGCCTGCCGCGTATCTCGACAGCATCGGTTTTTTGTCGGATCGGACGATCGCTGCACACAGCGTTTGGCTGTCGACTGACGAGATCGATATTTACAAGACGCGAGGCGTCGGAGCCGCTCATTGCCCGACGTCGAATATGAAACTTGCGTCCGGCACCGCACCGATCGCGGCGATGCTTGCCAAAAATGTCGCGGTCGGCCTCGGCACCGACGGCGCAGCGTCGAACAACGATCTCGACATGTGGGAAGAGATGGACCTCGCCGCCAAGCTCCACAAACTCACCACGGGCGACCCCAAAACACTGCCCGCCGAACAGGCATTCGAAATGGCTACAATCCGCGGTGCACGTGCCTTGCATCTCGACAAGATCACCGGTTCGATCGAGACCGGCAAGCGTGCCGACATCGCCATCGTCGATCTCGACAGCCTCAATCAGGTGCCATATTTCAACATTTATTCGTCGCTCGTTTACTCGACCAAGGCGACGGATGTCCGCACAGTCATTATCAACGGCCGTGTCGTGATGCTCGACCGGCGGTTGCTCACGCTGAACGAAAGTGGTATAAAGAAAGACGCAAACGCATACCGCAAAAAAATCATCGAAAGCTTAAGGCAATGATTTAGCGGGCCCAACAAAGGCTCGAAAGCGTGATTATTTGGTAGCGTTATGAAATTTGGAACGGGTCGTACAAGTGAGCCTTCACGTTTAAGTTCGCTTGACCTTTACGGAAAATTTAAGTCAATGGGAGGACTCTAAATGCCGTTAAATGTCAGAAGGTTTTGCTCTGCAGTCTTCGTTAATTTACTGGTTCTTATCTTTATCGCACAGGCACAGGATGTGCCGACGGCGCCGACCTCGGGCGACGTGATGCGAGACCGCATCTCTAAGGCGAAAGCCTACATCGCCGTCCGCAATTACAACGCCGCGATCTACGAGCTGGAGAATATCCGCAAGGAAACGGCCGACGTGTCGGTCCAGGGCGTGGTCAACGTCCTGCTGATGAACAGCTATCTCGAACAGGGCGATTTCAAACGCGCTCAGGAATTTCTCAACGTATATTTCACCGCACAAAAATCTAATAAGGCCAACGCCGCCGCGTTTTACAACGCGATCGCCGGCCAGGTCGTCAAGGATGCCAAGAACCGTGCCGAACGCTATCGTTCCTTGGGGCTTAGCGTGTCCGATCGGACGCTGCCGCTCGAGGTTCTCAACGATCTCGAAAAGATGCGCGAGACGCTCGAGCTTGTCATCGAGCAATCAAAAGAAATCAGCAAAACGCCTGCGAGATCTGCCGACGCGATGGCGATGCTTGAGGAAGCGAGCAATTCACGCAGCATCCTCGCCCGCGACGATTACGACGCTCGTAAATGGAAGGACGAGGTCGCCGACACGCGTGAGCAGATGGTCAATACCCGCAGCGTCGTCAGCGCCGTCACCGAAAGCCCGTTGGCCGCCGGCAACACCAGCACAGTCGCTGCAAATACAAAGCCGGCAATCACAACACCCGTCGTGATGCAGCCGGTCGTCGAAACAAAGCAGCAGACGGTCCGCGACCGCGAAGTAAAACAAACGAACACCAAACCCGCTGACAATACGGTCGCCAAGAACGACAAACCGATCATTATCCGATCCGCTCCGGCCAAAGAACAGCCGCAAACCGACACCGCCCGCGAATAACACGGCCGCATCAACCGACGGTTCGCCGCTCGATGTCGGATCGCTGATACCGTACGCGACCAAACAGGCACAGCCTACATATCCGCCGGCAGCCAAAACGATGCGCGCGACCGGCGTCGTCAAGGTCGAATTCACCGTCGATGAAAAAGGCGAGGTCGCCGAGGTTCGAAAAGCCAGCGGCCCGACGATGCTGCAAGGAGCGGCCAAAGACGCGATCCTCAAATGGCGATTCAAACCCTTTATGCGCGACGGCCAGCCGGTCCGTGCGAACGGTTTTGTGAGCTTTAACTTCAATCTGTAGCATTGAGTGATATTTGAACGACCCATAGGCGGCAACCTTTTCGCAAGGTTTGCCGCCTAAGTTATTTGAGAAATATATCGTATTGAGGTCGCGGGACTAACGGGTCCGATAGTGTGCAATATGAATGCCACTGTAGCCGATAACCTTGCCATCGCGCTTCCCGCCAACGGCTTTGCGCACTTCGCGGATGGCTTTGCGCACTTCGCGGAAGGCTTTGCGCAACTCGCGAAGGGCTTTGCGCAACTCGCGGAAGGCTCTGCGCACTTCGCGGAAGGCTTTGCGCAACTCGCGGAAGGCTCTGCCACTTCGCGGAAGGCTTTGCGCAACTCGCGAAGGGCTTTGCGCAACTCGCGGAAGGCTCTGCGCACGGTGATATCCTAGATGTGTAATGCAGTGAACGTACAATTGACTACGAGGAATCAAAAGATATGCTGTTTCGGCTCTTATTTATCACGGTATTCGCAGCAGTGACGGCTCTTGCACAGGTTCCCGCCATCGAACCCGGCGTTTCGCACGACCTCGCTAAATGGCGTGCCGCGAGATACAGCGATGTTCGATACAAGCTAAACCTAACCCTCGTAAAGATGTCGCCGGTGCTGAAAGGGACGATGGAGATCCGCGTAAAGGTGCTCACCGTGTCACCAGACGGCTCCCCTCCTTACGAAGGAGGGGTGGACGCCGCTTTGGGCGGACGGGGTGGTTCTCTGCTTATCCTCGATTGGCGCAAGATCAAGGGAAGTGAGCAGCTTTCAACCATTTCTGCGGTTACTGTGAATGGCCGCGTGGCAGAGAACCACCCCGTCGGCGAAACGCCGCCACCCCTCCTTCGTAAGGAGGGGAGCCCGGAAGCAGCCGTCGCGTTCACCGAGCATAACGAACACCTCATCTTCCGCGACGGCGTCGTCGTCGGCGAGAACGTCATCAAGCTCGATTTCACTTCGCCGATATTGACCAGCGGGTCGGCGATCACGCGGTATGTGGATAAAGAGGACGGAGCGGAATACATCTACTCGCTCTTCGTCCCGTCCGACGCCAGCACCGCCTTCCCCGTCTTCGACCAGCCGGATCTGAAGGCGAGGTTTACGGTTTGCCCGATGATACCAAATGACTGGAAATTTATTTCAAATTCCGATGCGGGAACCTTTATGACCGGCCATGGTCCGTTATGTGTTACTGAAGAAACCAAACCCATCAGCACCTACGTCTTCGCATTCGCGGCCGGGCAGTTCGAGCAAATGTCAGAACCGCTTACGTTAGTGGGCGGCACGAACGCTATCGCGAAATCAACGTCGGGACCCACTGTTCAACGTCCGAGCAATGCCACCTCCACGCCGCCCGCTCACGCAGGCGGTTCTGACAAGACCAAGCCGCCGACCTCGATCTACGTCCGCAAATCCCAAGCCGCCAAGTTCAAGCCTCACGCGGCCGAGGTCTTTCGGCTTAACCGCGAGGGCATTAAATATCTCGAAACCTATTTCGACTACAAATTCCCGTTCCCTAAGTACGACATTGTGCTGATCCCCGAGTTTCCGTTTGGCGGGATGGAGCACGCCGGGGCGACTTTTTTGCGTGAGGCGTCCGTCATCTTTCCGCAGGAGCCGACCAAGAACGACTACATCTCGCGTGCCAACGTCATCTTTCACGAAGCGGCGCATCAGTGGTTTGGCGACACGGTGACGATGAAATGGTTCGACGACCTGTGGCTAAAGGAAGGCTTTGCCGAGTTCATGGCGTACAAGACGCTCGAAAAGGTGATGCCCGAATACAACGCCTGGAAGGTCTTCTACGAACGCAACAAACAGGCCGCCTACCTCACCGACTCCACCAAAGGCACCACGCCCATCTACCAGGAGATCGCGAACCTGAATTCCGCCAAAAGCGCCTACGGCAACATCGTCTATCGCAAAGCCCCGTCGTTCCTAAAACAAGCCGAGTTCTACCTCGGCCCCGACAAATTCCAAACCGCCGTCCGCGCGTTTTTGAAGAAGCACGAGTATGCGAATGCAGGTTGGGAAGATCTGGTGAAGGAGTTTGAGACGGCGAGTGGCACGAGACTTGCGAATGTTTTCGGGGATGGATGGGTTCAAGATCAAAGGAGTGGGTTACCCCGAACCACTGGTTGACTCGCTCTGGAGACCGCAACTTGAGTATGCTATTCGATGAAAGCGGCAGAGGCATGGGGCCTTCTATTCGCTGCGGACGACAAAGGCCCATTGGCGAATTTGAAGATCAATCCCCTCTCGATTGATAAGAAAGGCGGACAGAAATCCAGCCTTGTCGAATTCATTAGACCGGACCGTATGGTTTTTCTGGAAACAAATAATGAAGAACGCGTGCTAACGTTTCCAAACTTCCAAGACTACGGCTACGGCATCTTCCTTCTCGACAATAAGAGCCGCGATTACGTCCTGAAAAATATCCAAAACGAAAAGGACGATTTCCTTCGCACAATGATGTGGGGCAGCCTCTGGGACAGCGTCCGCGAAGCGGAACTCGACCCAAAAGACTATGTCGAACTCGTCATCAAACGTTCAGAGTGCAAGCTTTAGCTTGTCCTCACCGCCCGCAAGAAGACAGGCTAAAGCTTGCACTCTCAACTTGGCCGATACCGACGAAACCACAATGGCCACGCGACTCAACCGCCCTCCACCGCAATGCGACCCCTCCATATCAAGGGAGCAGACTGACAGTACCCTCGCCACGCTACTAGGCCGCGTCTCAACCGCAGTCCGGTACTATATGCCAGACGATGCAGCACGTCAGACGCGGCTCGAAGCATTACTCATCGACCGCATGCAGCACGCTCCGACGCCGGGACAGCGGATCACATACTACCGCGCCTTCCTCGGCCTAGCTTCGTCCGACAACGCGCGAAACGCGCTCAAACAGATCCTCGCCGGGCCCCTCAAAGGTAATCCGAAGGTCACGCCAACAGCCCCGCTCGACAACGACGGCCTGCCGACGCTGCGGACCAAAGACAAATTCGACATCGTCACACGCCTAATGATCCTCGGTGACGCCGACGCACCACGCTTGCTCGCACAGCTTGAAAAGACCGAAACCAGTGACGAAGCCCGACGCTACGCCTACGCCGCTCGTGCAGGTTTAGCGATGCCCGAGAACAAAGCAAAATACTGGAACGATTTTGTCAGCAACAAGGACATCAGTGAGAGCTGGATCGAAGCGGCGTTCGTCCCGTTCAACGCCACAAGCCACGCCGACCTAACGCTGCCGTATCTAGAACGAGCCCTCGCCGAACTGCCAAGCCTAAAACGAGGGCGCAAGATATTCTTCATAAACGGCTGGCTAGGCGCCTTCATCGGCGGCCAACGCTCCGAAGCGGCACTAGCGATCATCAACAAATTCCTGGCCGACAACCCAAACCTCGACAAAGATCTCCGGCTAAAGATCCTTGAAAACAGCGACCTCATCGAGCGAGCCGTGAAAATACAAGGGAAATTTAAGAATGGATAACCACAGATAAATACGGAAGCACAGAAAGAGTTTAGAATAAGATGAAAATGTTGGTTTGCATTCCTCTTATCCGTGCTTATCCGTGTCCATCTGTGGTTAATTTTCCTATTTCCTCGTAAACTCGACATTTATGCAGACGCCTGAGGATATTGAATTAGATAAGAAACGCCGAGTGGTCGATCGTTTGGCAGACCGTCTGGCGGATCGCGAAGAGGAGCTCGCCGACCTGCGTGCCGAGCAGGAGAGTTTTGAGGCGAGATATACGATGAGCGTCGGGCGTCTGTACGCCGAGATGGACGAGATCGAGGCGCAGATCGCTGAGGAAGAATACAAGCTCGTCCCCGACGATGTGGAGATCAAGAAAAAGGCCGAAGAGCTCCGCCGGCGAGCCGAAGAGTCTCTGGCACGAGCCGAAGAAGCTCTAAACCACGCCACTGAGTGGAAACCAACATTAGAGGCCAAAAAGGCGTATCACAACCTCGCCCGCACGATCCATCCAGACCTCGCGATGGACGCCGCAGAAAAAGAAAAACGCCACGGCCTGATGGCCGAGCTCAATCAGGCATACTCGGCCGGCGACCAGGCAAAGCTCAACAAGCTCGCTGACGACCTCAGAAACAGCCCTCACCTCGTCACCGGCGACAGCGTCGGCGACGAACTGGTACGCACCATACGCCAGATCGCCCAGATCAAATTGCGGCTGATCGAAATTCGACGGGAAATGGAAGAGGCACAGCAGTCGGAGCTTTTTGAACTTCATCAGAAGGTCGACGCGGAAATGGCCGAGGGCCGCGATATGCTCGCCCACATGGCAAACCGGACGAAAACGCACATAAATAAGGCCGAACGGCGGCTCCAGAATCTGAGAAACGTAAACCTTGCGGCTGAGGAATACGTAAAACAAAAATATGGAATGGATATTTCCGATTTCCGCTAATTTTGTTATAGTTATTTTGAGTTCAATTAACCTGACTTATTGCTTGACTTAGTCATTTGCAGGCTGTATTTTTAATCTTTCTCCCCCAGATTGTTGATACTATAAGATCAATTTTTCGCTGGCAGCCTGCTCCACGTAGGTGGCCGCGAAAAAAGAGGGGGACGGTGTGGGAGACGTTCCCCTCGCTTATTTTAAATCGAACTGCCTGCCGCATAGCCCGACGACCACGCCCACTGAAAGTTGTAACCGCCGAGCCAACCCGTCACATCGACCACTTCCCCGATAAAATATAGCCCCGGCTGACGTTTGCTCTCCATTGTTTGCGAAGATAACTCCGCCGTCGAAACGCCGCCGAGTGTCACCTCGGCCCGGTCGTAGCCTTCGGTCGTGTTGAATTCCAATTGCCAGCTGTTCAGTGCATCTGCGACGCGTTTTGTATCGGTTTTGGTTAGCTGTGAGACTGGTTTGTTTACGCCGACAGACTCGGCAAGGTGCTGGGCAAATCGCTGCGGCAGGTATTGGCTGAGGTAATTGCCAACCGTCTGGTTGCTCGATCGTCCTTTTTCTATCAACGCCGCCGCATCGGTCTCGGGCAGCAGATCGATCTCGACCGGTCTTCCCTTTTTCCAATAATTTGATATCTGCAGGATCGCCGGGCCCGAAAGCCCCCGATGTGTGAATAGGATATTCTCGCGAAAGCTGGCCTTGTCAGTCGAGACGTTTGCGTCGATCGAAACACCGGCCAGATGCTTCCAACCTTCGCCTTTCATCGCAAGTGCCACGAGAGACGGCCGAGTTTCGACGATCTTCAATCCAAACTGCCTGGCAATGCGGTAACCGAGATCGGTGGCACCGATCTTCGGGAACGAAAGGCCGCCGCAAGCGACGACAACGGATTTTGTTTTGAAGGTGCCGCGTGTGGTGGTGACCTCGAAGTTCGAAACGCTCGGCTGGCCCTTACTTACGTGCGGGCTACTGACACCGGTGACCGAACAAGACGTCTGGATGCGCACTTTTGCCGCACGACATTCAGCCAGCAGCAAGCGGACGATCTGGCTCGACGACTCGCGGCAGAATAGCTGGCCGAGCTTTTTTTCGTAATAGGCGATCTTGTGCTTTTTGACCAGCTCAATGAAATCTAGCGGCGTGTACCGCGAAAGGGCCGATTTACAGAAATGCGGATTTTGCGAGATGAAATTTTCAGGTTTTGTATGTCGATTTGTAAAATTACAACGCCCGCCGCCAGAAATAATTATCTTGCGGCCGACCTCGGCGTTGTGCTCCACAACAAGCACACGCTTTCCCCGCTTGCCCGCCTCTATTGCGCAGAACAATCCGGCCGCGCCGCCGCCAATGATGATCGCGTCGTAGATCACGCGGAGAGGTAACGCTCTTTCAAAATATTCAAATGATGCGTCACATGCCCGGCCGCGATGTAGGCAAGGGCACGAACGGAGACCGGTTTGTCGCTGGCGGTTCCCATCAGCCGCGAATTTTCGTCAGAGATGTTTCGCAGCATCAGCATGTTGGAACGGCGTTGGAAATCGAATTCGTTAAGGATATCGGCGAATGGTCGGCTGTTGGCATTTGACGTTTCGATATAATCATCTTGCTCAAAACCCTCGATCGGAGTCGTATCGCCGCGAGAGATCCGAAGTATCCGATAGGCAAAGATGCGTTCGCCGTCAATTATATGGCTGAGAAGTTCTTTGATCGTCCATTTGCCGAGCTCGTACGCAAACGCCCCTTTCTCCTCGGGAACAGACGCGAGAATAGCGCGCAGTTCGTTGGGCTGTTCATCCAGGATCGGCATCACATCGTCGCCCGGGACGAGCGAAACATATGTATTGTAATAGTCAAAGAATTCGTTGGTTTCAGGACGTTTCATAATTGAGTATAATATCAGAGTCAATCGACAAAGTTGTGCGAAGTGGAATTTATGCGATCTGTATTTTTGTTACTTGTCCTGTTTTTTGCAATAGGCAGCAGTCAAGTATTTGGCCAAAACGGCGGTAAGGCAGAACCGGGTCGTATCCAGTTTGCCAAGGGAACCTCGAGCAAATTGCTGACAGGCACGTTAAGAAACGGGCGGGAGATGGACTACGTTTTTGGCGCGGTCAAAGGGCAGATCGTTACGATAAAGAACACCACCTCAAGCATTTTTGATTTTCGTGTTTTCAACGAAGAACACTTTGACGAAGGCGATTTTGACAGCTCGCCGAGCTATTCGTTTGAAATACCGGAATCGGGTGATTATTTATTTACAGTTCGAAAGAAAATTGCGGGGCCGCGTACGGCACGATTCTCATTGACATTAACAATCAAATAAACCCGCCGGCGAGGTTGCGCATCAAATCGCGGTCAGTCAATTCTAATAAACAGAGAAAAGGAATCCACTATAATGAAAAGAGTTTCGTTTTTGTTAGCTATCACATTTTTTGCATTTGCGGCCGTTTCGACATTTGCTCAGGGCGGCGGCAAGGCCGAACCGGGCAGGGTCAAATTTGCAAAGGGCAAAACTAGTACGGTGCTTACCGGAACGCTTTCGGGCGATCAGGAGCAAGAGTTTGTTTTTGGTGCACGGAAAGGCCAGACCATCTATATTACAAATCCCGACTCAGTCAGGTTTGCATATCGTTTATTCAACGACGAGGAAAGCAGCGAAAGTACCGATCTGGCGGAACCAACAATGGTCTTTCTAGTGCCGGAAACCGGTGATTATATGCTTTTTGTCCGTAGGGCAGACAGTGCAAAGCGCGCAGCCAAATTTTCGATCACATTAGCCATTGAGTAGTAGTGATCTATAACCACGAACCAACCTCAGGAGATAAATTTTTATGAAACGAGCTTCCTTTCTCATAGGCATCGCATTTGTTGCCTTTATCATTTTGTCGCAGACCGGTGCCGAGGCGATCAACAGGTCGTTCGAACAGCGTTTTGCCGGAGCTTCGGCCGTCGGCGATTCTGGTATTTATAGCTTTGACAAGGCACACAGCTTTATCGGATTCAAGGTCAAACACATGGGCCTGATCGAGGTGCCGGGGTTTTTCCGCGATTTCGTCGGAACGGTTAATTTTGACGCGAAAGACATCACCAAATCGACGGTCGAATTTACCGCAAAGATGACAAGCGTGGACACCGGAGTTGCCGGACGCGATAACCATCTGCGGACAAAGGATTTCTTCGAGGTCGAAAAGTTCCCCGATATGACCTTCAAAAGCACGAAAGTCGAGAAAAAGGGTAAAGGCTATATGCTTACCGGCGATTTTACGATGAAAGGCGTGACTAAATCGATCACGTTCCCGTTTCAGATCCCGGGCTGGCTGCCTGCCGGCGAACGCGACGGCGGGAAAATGGGCATCACGGCAGAAACGACTATCAATCGACGCGATTATGGCGTAAATTACGGCACCAACTTGCCAAGCGGCATTCCGTCATTGTCTGATGATGTGAAGATCGTTCTGCAGATCGAAGCCGCTAAGAAGAAATAACAGATCAGAAAATTAACTGCAGCAAGGCACAGATAAACTCGGATCCTCGGATCGGAGATCTGTGCTTTTCTCTTTATATCTGAGGTTACCTCTCCTCTATCCTTCCGATCTCTGAGAAACCGATATCGTAGATCGCATAGTTTTGCCAGCTATTGTGATCGAAGTGCCACCATTCGTTGGCGTTGACGGTGAATCCATCGGCTTCCATGAGCTTTCGAAGCAGGTCGCGGTTCTTTCGTTCATCGTCGGTTCCGCCGGTGAATTCGGGCGACGCATGCTCGTTGAATTCGTCATAGCCGGAGGGCATGGGCAACTCTTTCCCGGTCCTGCGGTTATATAAGCTCAGATCTACGGCACAACCGCGATTGTGTTTCGAACCTTTTTCTGGATCGGCGACGTAGTCACGCTGATCTTCGCGAACCACCTGCCAGAACAATTTTGTGATCGTCCACGGACGATAAGCGTCAAAGATCAATAGCCCAAGATGCTGATTCTCCAGCTCATTGTGAACACGAATCAACGCTTCGGCCGCCGGCCGCTGCAAAAATGCACGAGCCTCGGTATAGACCGGACGGCCGACGAAATTGTCCGCCGTCGCATATTTGATGTCGAGTTTTATAGACTTGCTGAGCCGCGTGAGTTCTATCAAATTCGCCTCTCGGATCTCTTCAACCAGCGGCCGATATTGCACCGACCACAATAAAAAAGCACGCCATGCACGATACTTAATGGAGACTTTTTTCGCCTTAAATGGTTGAGGGAACGTAACGGATCGGATCTCGATCTTAAAAATTTACCTTCCAAATTGTAAGCTATGACTCAAGAAGAACCAACTAGACGAACGTCGCCGGCCCGCAAGTGGACAACGCTCGCCGGGAAGATAGCTTTTCTATTCTTCCTCGCGAAAGGCCTGGTTTGGCTCGGCATCGCAGCGGCGGGAGCCTACTACACCCTTGATTGATCTTGACGTGCAAAGTTTTAGGGCTTTTTGACCTCAGGGTCAGGCTCCGGCTTTACGTCGTCATCAAGTATCACGACATCCGTTCCATACTTCTGATAATTCCTAAATCTGATCACGTTTCGCTGTTCGAATCGCTGTTTGCCATTCTCGACCGTTCCCCGAAAATCTGAGAGCGTCGGAAGGAGATATTTTTCACCTGATATCTCGACCATATCGTAATCGATCGATTTGGTGACTGCCTTGACCGCAAAGTTCGGTTCGATGTCGGTCGCCATATATTCGATCCGGAGGATACGGAAACTCTCGCGGTCGATCCATATGCGGCCCTTCTCGCCGGCTGGTGAAAACCCGGGAACAGGCCCTTTAAGGCCAATACCGCCTTTCTTATTGTTTTCGATATCGATCTCGTAATTAAATACGGCCGCACGACGCCCACGCATCACATCGGTCGTCAGAAGTTCGAATGTTGTCTTACTCGCCGGATCAAAGATCTTTTTCAGATCCTCGACAAACTCACCTCCGGAGGTTGCTCCATCGAGGCCGCTGTAGCTGTTTTGGGTGACCGAATCGGTCACCGGTGCCCCGTTTTTGGCCAGGACGCGGTATTGTTCCCCTTTTTCGGTGCTGTAACTGACCGCGATCACGAGATTGTCGTACGGTTTCCAGTTCCCTGTCCCCGCGAATGCTTCAGAGCGAGTAATAAGCTGTTTGACGACAAAATCCGGCATTTCTGCCAGAGCCTCATTGGTGTTTGAACGCGTTCTATCAAGGATCTCTGCTTTTTCGGCTATCGTCGGCAGTTTGGTCGAGATCGGGTCCTGCCGGCGACGTTCCGCTTCTTCAAGTGCACGCTTCAGTTCGTCATTATTCGCACCCTTGGTGCGCGTGAGAGCGCGAATGCCGTCGGTCAGGACAAATTCGATACCGCGACGTCGCAGAGCCTCGACTATTTCCGCCTTGACTGCGGGTGTTTTTTGGATCGCGTAGAGCATCTTCACATATTCAGCCTGCGTCAGAGGCTTTTCCTGCGCGAATACAGCCTGAACCGAGATCGTGAAAATAATTGCAAAAACTAGCTTTTTCATCTGTATCATTGATGCCGCCGGGCTGGTATGCGTTGGTTCAGCATTACCGTAAGAGTATTTTACTTCAGCGTTTTTCGCGGGAATTCCAATCAAGGCGAAGCTGGAAATTAGGGTCTATTTTCAGAGCCATACCAAATTGTTTGTCGGCGAGTTCATTCATTCCGATGTTCTTGAGCCTTAAGCCAAGCATCCAATGAAAACGGGCATCGGCAGGAGTATGTCTTGCGGCTTCTGCCTCCAGAGATGCGGCCGTTTCGGGCCTTCCCATAGATATCGCCGCACCGGCGATCATATTCAGTGCGACCGGAAGTCCGGGATTCTGTTGGATCGCATCCCTCCACGCCATGATCGCCTCCTCGCGTCGTCCGAGCCGCCAAAGCGATTCGCCCTTTTCCTCCAGGGCCAGCGTCAAGTCGGGCCGTTCCGCAAGAGCTTGGTCGAGGCTCGCCATTGCTTCATCGCTCCGGCCCAATCTATTTAAGATAGCCCCTCGATAATATAGACTCATGACCCGGGTTTGCCCCTCTTGCTTGTCGGCGGCTCTGTCGAGCAATCGAAGGGCATTTTCGGTGTCACCGGATAAATATTCGAGCCAGGCGAGTTTTGAGATCGCTTCCCTGTTCGTGAACAGCGAAACTCTCGATGCCGCATAAAAGTGCTTTTCCCCGGCTTGAATATTCCTTCTATCAGAGGGACTTAACCACTCGTCAGGCTTTACGCGGGCGAGGGCAAGTTCATCGGGTATTTGGAGCTCGGCAAAGGCGATCGCAGCTGCACGTTCATGATAGCGGACCCATCCGCTGTGAATATTCAACCCGGTCCATATCAACGTAAACGTCAAAAACACCCAACCTGCTTTCTTTATCGTGCCGGCACTTTTGAGACTATATCGATAAAAGGTCAGATCAGAAGAGCTCAGCATCTTAAACGTACGAAGAACGACATAGGTCGTGACACACGCAATGCCAAGGGCCATAAGCATCGGAACGAGTTGATATACATCCCAAACCGCCATAAAACTGACGAAAAATATCAAAGCCGCCGCGACCTCTCCCGGCCATGAAAGAGAATAGTTCTTCTCGATCGTCTTCGGAACACCGACTGCGGGTTTTCCAAAGCCAAAATATAGTGCGTCGTTAGGGCAAACACTGACACAATCCATGCACTTCATACAGCCCTGATCGACGACCATTCCATATTGCTTGACCTCCGCGTGGACAATCACATTCGATGTGCAGACTGCGGTACAATGCCCGCATTCATTACAGGCATCGGTAACACGGATCTTGCCGGGGGCAAACTTGTCGGCGATGGCAAAAAAGCCTCCATACGGACACGCGTAGGTACAAAAGCCCTTTGAACCCAGAAAATATACGGTCATAAAACCGCAAATGAACAAAAAGGGTATTGCGACCCAAACCGGAGGGAATGTCGCCCAAAATTCGGTGGTAATTAAATGATTCGTAAATTGCGGAATCAGCGGTTCGGTCGGCGGAGCTGCAATTAGTCGTAAAACGGTCGGCCAAACGAACATGTAAAGTGCAACAACGAGCGGCACAAAAATGAGTACACGCGACCGAAACGGCTTCGGTGTCAACCGCATTTTTTTGAGCAACCATGCGCAGAAGTCCTGCAATGCGACAATGTGACAGCCCCAGCCGCACACGAATCGGCCAAAGATCAGAGTGGCGATGATCGCCAGCGAAAAGAAGATAAATCCCGCGTTGACGGCCCCATTCTGTATCGTGTACATCGCTTCCGAAGGCTCGATCGGAGAGACGGTTGTTCCCATGACCCACCATTGAATGATGTGTGCGATCATCAGCAACGTCAGTGTAATAAGCACCGCCGCTCGCCACCAACTGGTTCGCGATTCGGCGATCTTACCTTTGCCGGCGTGCCGATTGCTTAGCACCGGCAATTCGATGCTTCGCTTACTCTTCGGTTTTTGACTCTCACAACCAGCTTTCATAAGTCCAAAAGGGAAACAAAGGGGAAACACTAAACAAACGGGATTCTGCGATCAAACGCTTAGTTCATGATAGATCAAGCTATGAATATTTGAGTTCTTTCGCTTTCTAATATCAATCGGCTTTGGTTCTATAGTTGAATCTAATCTCACATTCTTAAAGGTGCAAGTATGCGACAAATATTCGCATCGGATAATGCTGCATCGTTCTTTCTGGCCAGGTTTCGGAGGCTTCAAAACGGCACATTGCGGAAATGCGGCAAACGCTCCGCGCCGATCATTAACAAACGAAGATTTTGAATTCTTTTTTCTCAAAATGGTAATATCGATTAAGGGTAAAATATATGATCGGTCACGATGACGAGAACGAGGAAGTACATTACAAAGTCGCTGATAAGCGAAAATTCAACTCAGACGGCAGTTTGCGCGAAGGCGTGACACTCGAGCCGGCGAAACCTGTCGAAAAACCGGCTACTCAGGAATCTGAGATTCGACCCGCAGAGGCAGTAGACCCGACATCGGGAGCGGGGCAAGCGATCGATGGGGAGCCTTCATCATATGACGAGGATGAGATTGGCGATGGTGAAATACCTGGTGCACAGGATCCTGCGAGTTTTGTAAATTTCCTATCGACCTTGGCCACCAACGCAGCAGCGGCACTCGGTGCTGTCCCGCATCCCGCGACGGGCCAACGCAGCCTCGACCTCGACAGCGGCAAATACTGGCTTGACATACTTTCAATGCTCCGCGAAAAGACGAAGGGCAACTTGCACCCGCAGGAAAGTCGGCTGCTTGAAGGCCTGCTAGCCGACCTTCGAATGCAATATGTACGTCTCGTTAAAGCGACCGAAGAAAAATTGAAAGCTCAGGCTGCGAAACAGTTCTCCGGAGACGAGCTGCTTGGAAAGAAATAAGATCGCTTGCCGAGACCATTGAGTTCAGCCCTCTGGTTTCACTTGCTCTTTGCTGACTGCGGTCCCCTATTAGATGAAACTTACATTTCTCGGCACGGGCACATCTACCGGCGTTCCATCGATCGGGTGCGATTGTGAAACTTGCCTTTCTGATGATCCGCGAGACAAGAGGCTTAGGGTTTCGATCTTGATCGAGCATCGAGACAAGAAGATCCTCGTTGATACCTCAATAGATTTTCGTCAACAAGCTCTACGGGCTAAAATAAGCCGCCTTGATGCGGTCATGATCACGCATTGCCATGTCGACCACGTTTTTGGCCTCGACGACATCAGACCGCTTAATTTTAGACATGGGGCGATGGGTGTTTATGCCAATGAGATCGCGTGGACCGATCTACGGCGGATATTCCAATATATCTTTAATCCGACCCACTTCGGCGGCGGCCTGCCCCAATTGATCCCTCACACTGTCGAGCCCGGAGCCAAATTCTGCATCGGTGAAGATCTCGAGATCACCCCGCTTGAAGTGACGCACGGCAAATTGCCCGTCATCGCCTATCGCTTCAACGACTTTGCCTACGCGACCGATCTCAAAATAATTCCACCTGCATCAATGGACGGGCTTCGCGATCTGGACGTTCTTGTTCTCGATTGCGTTAGAATAAAGCCTCATTCAACACATCTTTGCCTCGAAGAGGCACTCGATATCATCGCTGACTTGCGTCCCAGACGCGCCTTCCTTACTCATCTTAATCACGACATGCTTCACGAACGCGATTCGCGGTTATTGCCGGACAATGTTTCGTTCGCTCATGACGAATTAGTTGTTGAGCAGGCATAAAAGAGTCGAAAATTCCCGCCTAAATCATTGCGCCTCAAGGCGTTACCATTTTGTTACACACAATATAACCCTAAACCTTAGCCTACGCGCTCTAAATGTTGTAAAAATTAGAGTTAGCAGAAAGTTTTAAAACCACTATATTTTGTGTTGACAAAGGGTATTGTCTACCATATAGTCTATATCCACGCGGGAATAAACCCTACGGTTCGGTAGACAAATCATCGCGTGAAATACAAAACAATTTTGATCTGTTTGACGGCCTTGTTTGGTTAGTTACAAATCGGGCGGGTGGGACTTTCTCTCTAAAAACACCGTATCGGCAGATCGAAATGGTAAAAAAATAACAGGAAAAGCGACGAAAAATGGACAATTTCTTTGGGCAGACGAGCACCGCGGCTTCACGTCAAACGGACAATTCGGCACAGACCTCGATGCAGGTACGCAAACGAAACGGAGCTCTCGAACCGGTCGATATCAATAAGATCGTCCGAGCGATCACGCGATGCTGTGTAAATTTGACCTCGGTCGACAGCCTGAAGATCGCAACCAAAACGATCAGCGGCATCTATGATGGTGCGACGACCAAAGAACTCGACAAGCTTTCCATCCAGACGGCCGCAAGCCTCATCTTTGAGGAGCCGGAATATTCAAAACTCGGAGCCCGGCTTCTCAACCAATATATTGAGAAAGAGGTCCGTAATCAGGAGATCCATTCGTTTTCACAGTCGATAGCTTTTGGTGTTAAAGAAGGTTTGATCGGGGAACGCGTCGCTAATTTTGTCGTCCAGAACGCCCGAAAGCTGAATGACGCCATTAGCTACGAAAGGAATGACCTGTTCGAATTCTTTGGGCTCCGCACCTTGTATGACCGTTATCTGTTGAAAAATCCGGAGACCCGCGACGTCATCGAGACCCCGCAATTCTTCTGGATGCGCGTGGCTTGCGGTCTTTCGGAAAGCCCGCACGAAGCGATCGATCTTTACAATTTGTTCTCGTCGCTCGAATACGTTCCGTCGACGCCTACGCTTTTCAATTCGGGCACGCGTCACGAACAGCTGTCGAGCTGCTTCCTGCTTGATTCGCCGCAGGATAGCTTGGAAAGCATATATAAGAAGTACGCGGACGTGGCGATGCTCTCGAAATTTTCCGGCGGCATCGGCATCGCTTATCATCGGGTTCGATCACAAGGCTCGCTCATACGCGGAACGAATGGCCATTCGAACGGCATCGTGCCGTGGCTCAAGACGCTAGATTCGAGCGTGTCGGCTGTAAATCAAGGCGGCAAACGCAAGGGTGCCTGCTGTGTCTATCTCGAAACGTGGCACGCTGATATCGACGATTTCCTCGAGCTCCGCGACAACACCGGCGACGACGCCCGACGCACGCACAACCTGAATCTCGCGAATTGGATACCTGATCTGTTCATGAAACGCGTCCAGGCTGACGGCCAGTGGTCGCTTTTCGATCCGAAGGTCGTGCCGCATTTTCCTGATCTATACGGTGAGGAATTTGAGGCCGCCTATATCAAAGCCGAAGAAGAAGGCCTCTTCATGCGGCAGATCAACGCCCGAGATCTGTACGCCAAGATGATGCGGACGATGGCTCAGACGGGCAACGGCTGGATGACGTTCAAGGACGCATCGAACCGAAAATCGAATCAGACCGGACGACCGGAGAATGTCGTTCACCTTTCAAATCTCTGCACCGAGATCATCGAAGTCACGAGCGATAACGAGACCGCCGTCTGCAATCTCGGCTCGATCAACGCGGCCCGATATGTGAGGGACGGCCAGTTTGATTACGACAAACTTCGCCGCAATGTAAAGCTCGCGGTCCGCCAACTCGACAAGGTCATCGACCTCAATTACTATGCGATCCCGAGCACTTCGAGCTCGAACAACCGCTGGCGCAACATCGGTCTCGGCGTGATGGGTTTACAGGATGTATTTTTCCAAATGCGTCTGCCGTTCGACGGCGACGAGGCTCGTAAGATCTCGGCGAAGATCCAGGAAGAGATCTATTTCGGAGCCCTCGATGCGTCGAGCGATCTTGCGGTCGAGCGAGGAATGCATCCGGCGTTCTTCGAAACGCGTGCGGCTCAGGGCGATCTGCAGTTCGATCTGTGGGGCGTGACGCCCGACGATATGCCTCGCTGGGACGCTTTGCGTGAGAAGATAAAGACAACGGGACTTCGCAACAGCCTGATGATCGCCATCGCACCGACTGCCACGATCGCCTCGATCGCCGGCTGTTACGAGTGCATCGAACCGCAGGTATCGAACCTGTTCAAACGCGAGACGCTGTCGGGCGATTTTGTACAGGTGAACAAGTATCTTGTTCAAGAACTGAAAGCACTTGGCCTCTGGACCGACGAGATCCGCAACAAGATCAAATTGAGCGAAGGTTCAGTACAGGACATCGCCGAATTTAACGACGAACTCAAGGCGATCTATCGCACTTCGTGGGAGATACCAATGCGTTCGCTCATCGACATGGCCGCCGACCGCGGGGCATTTATCGACCAGAGCCAGTCGCTCAACCTCTTCATGGAAAGCCCGAATATCGGCAAGCTTTCGTCGATGTATATGTACGCGTGGCAAAAAGGCCTGAAAACGACGTATTACCTACGCTCACGCCCTGCAACGCGTATTGCACAGGTCAACGCAGTAGAAAACACCGCTGCCGAGGTCAAAGCGTATTCGGATGAAGAGGCTTTGGTTTGCTCGCTCGAAAATCCAGAGGCGTGTGAAGCCTGTCAGTAGACTCGAAGTGTCAGTAGCCCGCACGTAAGTAAGGGTTCGACGCGGTGTAGAGACTGATTTCGATTTACCCAAGTGCTGCAAGGGTGAACTGTGACTGTCAACTTACGTTGAATATTAATTGACTTGAGCCCTTACTTACGTGCGGGCTACCGACAAAATTATGCTTTTAGACCAAGGTTTCAATCTAACTCTTCGTCCGATGAAGTATCCGCAGTTTTATGAAATGTATAAAAATGCGATCAAGAACACGTGGACCGTCGAGGAAGTTGATTTTTCGACTGACGTGAACGACCTTCGAAATAAGATGACGCCGTCCGAGCGTCATATGATCAATCGTCTGGTGGCGTTTTTTGCGACCGGCGATTCGATAGTCTCGAATAACCTCGTACTCAACCTCTACAAGCACATCAATTCGCCTGAAGCGCGAATGTATTTGTCGCGCCAGTTGTATGAAGAGGCGGTCCACGTGCAATTTTATCTGACGCTGCTCGATACATATATTCCCGATCATCACGAGCGGGAACAGGCGTTTGCGGCAGTGCAGAACATTCCTTCGATCCATAAAAAGGCCGAATTTTGCTTCAAATGGATCGATTCGATCCAGAATCTCGATGCTCTTGAGACAAAAGAAGACCGTAAACAGTTTCTGCTCAATCTGATCTGTTTTGCGACCTGTATCGAAGGCCTGTTTTTCTTCGCCGCGTTTGCTTACGTTTATTTTCTGCGTTCAAAAGGCTTGCTCCACGGCCTTGCTGCCGGTACGAATTGGGTCTTTCGGGACGAATCGGCGCATATGGCGTTTGCACTCGATGTGATCAAAGAAGTGCGAAACGAAGAGCCTGAGCTTTTCGACGACCAACTCCACAGCCAGATCGCCGCGATGATCGACGAAGCGGTCAACTGCGAAATGCAGTTTGCCGAGGACATCCTGTCCGGCGGCATCTCGGGCCTTTCGGTCGCCGATATGCGTCAATACCTCGAATTCGTCGCCGATCAACGCCTCATAATGCTCGGAATGCAAAAGGTGTACGGAGCAAAAAATCCGTTCTCGTTCATGGACCTGCAAGACGTTCAGGAACTAGCCAACTTCTTCGAACGCCGCGTCTCGGCCTATCAAGTCGCGGTCGCGGGAGACGTCAGCTTTAACGAAGCGTTTTAAGATATCGCCCACGAATTACACGAAAGGACACGAAAGAAAGAGCGATCTTCTATTTCGTGTCTTTCGTGTTTTTCGTGGGCAGATCTTAATATTAGGGAATGAGCTATCTGCTTGAGTCTATCCTCAAGCGATCGAACACGCTATTCTTGTTCCGTTCCACCTCACACAAAACTTACGAAACATGGAACAAACGCGCCGCCGATCGTCTTTGTTCCAGTTCAGAAGTAAATATGAAGCCTGATCAATAGGGCCAGGCTTCAGATCTGACCGCGATCAGGGCACACTTATCGTCGCGGTCAATTGGCTGGCTGAGCGGTTGAATGAAAGGCCCGGTTTTACAACCTGCGATACCGTCAGCCGATACTTTCCGGGAATCGAGCTCACTGAGAACGAGGCGACGCCGAGGCTGTTGGTTTGGCTGGTCTGCTTTCGTTTACGTCCGTCCGGCGTATTCCAAATGATCGACACCGAGGCGCCGGAAACCGGTCCATTTGCTTCGTTCAGAACCGTCACGTTACCGGTAACAGTGAGCACCGGGCTGGGGACCGCTGAAAGCGAGATCGCGCTGACATGCATGACGGTCCCCGAAGTGTTTCCAACCACAACATTGACCTCAGACTGATCCCAATTTCCAAGCGTGTCCGAAGCAAACGCCCGGATCCTATATGTTGCCGGCACGAGCTGGCGCGTATCCCAATTAACTGAAAATTCGCCACCGTTTGCAGTTGAGCCAATGATCACCTGCTGACCGGAAAATTGATTCCAGAAGCTGATCTCCTGGTATTCAATAGCCACATTATCGGTAGCCAGTGACCTGACAAGAACGATTCCCGAGACACTTGCTCCGTCTGCAGGTTCCAAAAGCGCGACCTGCGGCGGTGTTGTATCAAGCGGAATGGCCGGCGAAGTGACAGTGGCAGTATTTGACCACGGGCTCGAGCCGCCTATGCCGATCGCCCTAACGCGATAGTTGTAAGTAATATTTACTCCGACCGTCGTGTCTGAGTGATAGGCCGTAGTTCCGGGCGGCACAAGTGAAAGGACTTCCCACACATTTGTTCCGAGAACGCTTCGCTGCAGTTCCCAACCGATGGTGAGCGGGCTGGTATCGACCCAAGAAAGATCGATCGAATTGTAAGGCTCCATCCGAGTTGCCTGATGCGCGACGCCAAATAGGTTCGACGGTGCGGTCGGCGTCGGCAAATTGCCGGCCGGTGAAAGCAGGACCGTGCCGGTTTCGCCGCTGACACTATTTCGCCCAATAGTGGCCACCTGTCTTAGGTCGTTTATGAAAGCTCCGTTGCCTGTGATCGTCCATCCCTGACCCGTAACAACTGGGTCGAGGAGGCTTCCGACGGCATAGGTCCCGAGGCCATCCAGGAAGAGTCCGGCACCATACTCGCCGTAACCTATGTCACCCAATGCATTGATACATTGGACAGATGTATATCTTGATGAACCCGCAATGAACATCCATTGGCTGTTAAGTCCATAGCGGAAAACGGAAACAATGTTCAATGATGTCGACCGAAGCGAAGAGGACCCTGCGATCATACCGCTGGAATTTATCGCCGTACTGGTGATCGCGTTGTAGTTTGCGGGGCCCTGGCCGGTCACGTCCAATTGGCCTGTTACAAGGTTTAGACGCTCTTGTCCTCCGATGACGATGCCGGCATTGTTGATATCGCGCGGAACGATCCAAAACCCGTAGGTCACAAGACTGGTAAATCCGTTTGTGTCGCTGTAAACCCAACCTTGACCGGTTGGCTGATACCCAAGAGCACTTCTTGAGCCGACTATCTGCCCGGCATCGTTTATCGCCGTGGCATACGACGACGGATCGTTGTTCATTCGGGGCAATATTTCGAGAGCATACCCGCCCGTTCCCCTCGTCCATCGCACTGATATCGGATTCCACTGGGGACTGTATGAGACTCCGACGATAACATCAAGATTATTGATATCAGTCGGAAATGTACTCATTGAGCCGGCCGGGACGGGCAGTGCGGTCCATGGCTGGCCTCCGATGCTTACCAATGGTAGATAGCTTCCGGCAACGTATCGATTACCAGCGATCGTCCTTGAATTATTGATCGCTGTCGGCGTGCCGTTTCCGATGAATTGAAGATCGAAAACCGGAGGGACGTTTTGCCCGAAGACGGCAGTGTCCGCTGCAGCTAGTAATAGAAGACTGGTTAAAATGAAAGCGAGAACTGAAGATCCATTGTTCGAACCGATTTTATTAAAAACACACCGCATACCGATACCTCCTGAAGCGAGTGGTTATCGACCGGTCGTCATCGGTTCTTTTTGGCAGATATTTTAGATATATCTATATAAACCCGGCGTGTAAGATACCCGCCTATGAGTATACTCGCACAAAAACCGTGTAGGTAATGTGACGCTCATCACGTCGCGTGAGATTTGAATTGAATAATTAAGAGTTGATAGAACGAGCCGCCCGAAATGCTGACACTCTCGGGCGGTGGGTCTCGGCGTACCAGGTTGCTGTGGCCGGAGATGTGAGTTTTAACGAAGCTTTTTAAAGTATTTTTAACCGCGAAAAATACGAAAAATACGAAAAGGAATGCGATCTATTTTCGTATCTTTCGCGTTTTTCGCGGTTAGTTCTTAGTATTCGCAAATGGGTTACCTGTCTTCGATCGCTGGATCTACTCGATGAATATCGAAGGCCCCGAATTCTCGTTCTTGTTCCGTTCCACCTCACACAAAGGTGTTTCACGGAACATGAGGGTGCCTAAATGATCGTAAGTGACAGGTTATTTCCGGCCCAAAAGGAGCTTTTCAATACTTCTTGTGAGTTGGGCGATCAGCTTTGACCGTTCTTTGTTTGCCGGAAGGGCCTCTAGCTGCTCGATCCGGAGTTTAGCGGCCTTCGCATAGCTCCGCCTATCTGCGGCCTCTTTTTCGATCCGAACAATTTCGCGAGTGCGGCAGTCATCCCGCAAATGACGCCAGCCGCGCACATCATCCTTTTTGGGGACCTCGACCTTAGAACCAAGCCAAAAAGTACCGGAACCGCACGCGAGGCACTTCGGGACCTGTTTAGCGTTCTTCGGGTACCGAATTACCATGCGGCATTCAAAACACACCCAATTGTCGTTGCTTGCAGGCATTTTGTATAGATTCAAAAAGGGGACCAAATGTAATAGTATTATAGTTTTCGTGCAGATTAGATGAAAGGCACTTATGAACGGACAAATAACAGAATTTATTAAACATCACTACCGGCATTTTAATTCGGCGGCTCTTATTGACGCGGCTGAGGCTTATACGCAGCATTTAAACGGCGGCGGAAAGATGATGATCACGCTTGCCGGAGCGATGTCGACGGCGGAATTGGGGTTGAGCCTTGCCGAGATGATCAGGCAGGATAAGGTGCAGATCATCTCTTGCACCGGTGCGAATCTCGAAGAAGACCTATTCAATCTCGTCGCTCATGATTTTTACGAACGCGTGCCGCATTACCGCGACTTGACGCCGGCCGACGAACAGGACCTGCTCGACCGCCATATGAACCGCGTGACCGACACGTGCATCCCCGAGATGGAAGCGATGCGTAGGCTGGAGAAGGCGATGGTCGATGTTTGGACAAAAGCAGATCAGGAAGGAAAGCAGTACTTCCCGCACGAATTCATGTATCAGGTACTCAGGAACGGCTCGCTCGAAGAGTATTACCAGATCGACCTCAAAGATTCGTGGATGTACGCCGCGATGGAAAAGAATCTGCCGATGGTCGTGCCGGGCTGGGAAGATTCGACCATGGGCAACATGTTCGCGGGCCACGTCATCACGGGCGATATCAAGAACGTCCACACGGTCCGAACCGGCATCGAGTACATGATGTCGCTTGCCGAATGGTACACGGCAAGTGCGACCGACGATTCGACCGTCGGATTCTTCCAAATTGGCGGCGGCATCGCCGGCGACTTTCCGATCTGCGTCGTTCCTATGCTCCATCAGGACCTGCAGCGTGACGGTGTCCCCGTTTGGGGATATTTTTGCCAGATCTCTGATTCGACCACATCGTACGGTTCGTATTCAGGTGCCGTTCCGAATGAAAAGATCACGTGGGGCAAGCTCGAAGCAGCGACGCCGAAATTCATCGTCGAATCAGACGCGTCGATCGTCGCACCGTTGATGTTTGCTTATATTTTGGGTTGGTAAAGACTCATGAAGATCTTTCATGGCACAGAGAACGCTAATATTGCACGGCCGACGGTGCTGACGCTGGGCGTTTTTGACGGGCTGCATATCGGGCATCAACGGATAATGGAGACGGTGGTCGTGCAGGCAAAGGCGGCCGGGGCCGTGCCGACGGCGATCACATTTGACCCGCATCCGCGTGCCGTTCTGCATCCCGAATCGGCTCCGCCGCTGCTGCAGACCCTCGACCAGCGTTTGTCAAATTTTGAGGTATTGGGTATCGAGCAGGCGATCGTTATTCCATTCACATCGGAGTTCTCACAGCAGCCGGCCGAGAAGTTTCTTTCTGAGATCATTCGTGACCGTTTGCATGCGAAAGAGGTCTATCTCGGCAAAGGTTTTGCATTTGGAAAGGGTCGCGGCGGCAATATCGATCTGCTCAAGAAAATGAGCGGCGAGCTCGGATTTGCTGCTGATGAGGTCGATGAGGTGCAGCTTCGCGGTATTCGTGTCAGCTCGTCCGCTATCCGCCGTTTGCTTGCCGAAGGCCGTGTAAACCTCGCCCGCCGAATGCTCGGCCGCCCGTACGGCGTCGAGGGCGTAATTATTCGCGGCAACCGACGCGGCCACACGATCGGTTTCCCAACCGCCAACCTCAAACCGCATAACCGCGTTATTCCGCGTTTCGGCGTCTACGCAACAGCCACTCTGATCGACGGCACCTGGCGAAAGAGCGTTACGAATATCGGCGTACGTCCGACGTTTGAATCCGAAGCCGACCCTTCTATCGAAACATATGTATTCGACTTCGACGGCGACCTTTACGGCGATGTCCTGAGAGTGAGGTTTTTGCATCGCATTCGCGACGAGAAGAAATTTAACGGAATTGACCAGCTCAAAGCTCAGATCGAACTGGACTCAGCCCGTGCGAGGAACTATTTCCACCATCAGGGCGTACAGAACATGCTGGCGATCTTGTAAAGATCGAAATACGAAATGACAGAAAGCGGAACCGGAACAATTACAGCTGAAAGGCCGATGCCAGTCAACGGAAACGGGAAACTGGTCCCGACGAGCACTTTGCCGATCGCGAAAATGACCTCGAACGAACAGCTGATCGCCGAGGAAAAGGCATTGTTAACGGTCGAATCGTCGGTTGAGGGCGGCTATCACGGAATACGCGGCTACTGGCGATTGTTCCAGATCTCGCGGGTGATAGCGATGCTGGCGATGTATCTGTACCTCGACCAATTCGACATGCATCGAATGGCTCAGGTGAGGAACAAGAAAACGAGATTGAAAACGGCCGCCCGTCTGACGCGGCTGGCGGTTTACGGTGAGAAATTGTATTCGATCAGGCTATGGACAGTACATCAGTTTACAGCGTTGTTGCGATGGTTCGTGATCGGTTCGAACGCCAACCGCGAACAGAATCAGGAGAAACAGGCGGTTTGGCTGAAAGAAAAGCTGATCGAGCTCGGCCCGACTTTTATAAAGATCGGCCAATCGATGGGAACGCGGGCTGATCTGCTGCCGCTGCCGTTCGTGAAAGAGCTGGGAACATTGGTCGACAGCGTTCCGCCGTTTCCAAATGACGTAGCATTCGCCCGAATTGAGCATGAACTCGGGCTCAAGATCAACGAGGTATACGCCGAGTTTGAGCTCCAGCCGGTCGCCGCTGCATCGCTCGGACAGGTCTATCGAGCCCGGCTGCACACCGGCGAAGAGGTCGCGGTAAAGGTTCAGCGGCCAAACCTGGAAGCCACGATCAAAGGCGACATCGTGATCCTCAAAAAGGTCGCAAAGTTTGCCGAACGCTTTCCGCAGTTGAACCAGAATGCCGATTGGGCGGGGATGCTTGGCGAATTTGACGAGACGGTCCACGAGGAAATGGACTACACCGCCGAGGGCCGAAATGCAGAGCGTTTTCGTGAGAGTTTTAAGAATTGGTCCAACATCCACGTGCCGAAGATCTACTGGAACGCGACCACCGAAAAAGTGCTGACCATGGAATTCATCCACGGTACCAAGGTCACCGAGGTCGATGAGCAGATCCAAAAGAACATCTCGCCTGAAAAGGTAAACCGTTTGCTGATAAAGACTTACCTCAAGCAATTGCTCGAGGACGGCTTTTTCCACGCCGATCCGCATCCGGGCAATTTGCTCGTCATGCCTGATGGCCGAGTGGCGTTTTTTGATTTTGGAATGGTCGGGCGCATTACGCCTGACCTGCAGGCCAAGATGATCGACGCATTCTTTCACGTGGTCAGCAAGGACGCGAGCGGCATCGCCGACGATCTGATCGCTCTTGATTTTCTGAAGCCCGGAACCAGCCCTGATGTTGTAAAACCGGTCGTCGAAAAGATGTTCGAGTTTCATCTCAACCGTAAGCTCAAGGACGTCAATTTCAAAGAACTAACATACGATCTTGCGGACGTGATGTACGATTATCCGTTTCGTCTGCCCTCCAATTTTACTTACATCATGCGTGCCCTGATGACGCTCGAGGGCATCGGCATCATTACCGATCCCGAGTTCAATTTCTTTGAAACGGCCAAGCCATACGCCAAGGAATTTATGCTTCGCCGTGAGGGCAATGATTTCCGCAAAGCGTTTGTAGGCAAACTGATGGGCCGGGACGAAGGCGGAAAGATCGACTGGGACCGAACGTGGAAACTTGCGAAGATGGCCTTTCGCACAGTTTTGAACACGGGAAATTAATGGAAGAACGGTTAACTCAACAGCCGTCGAGTCGTCAACACCCTGAAAATCCAAACATCGTCCGGGCGAGGGAACTCGTGCTCGCCCATGGCTGGAATTCCACTTCTTTTCAAATCGTTAACCCCGGGATCGAGCGTTGGTTCGCCGTTGCCGGAGATGCAGTGGTCGGGTATGCCGCCGCGGGCGGAATGCGCGTGGTGGCCGGTGCGCCGGTCTGCGAACGCGAGCGACTGCTAGAGGTCGCGGTTGAGTTCGAATCCAGCGCTCGCGATGCGGACCAACGAGTTTGCTATTTCTGCGCCGAGGCAAGGTTGGAGTCGGTATTTGCCGGGTCGGAAACGCATTCAAAATTCCTTCTCGGAGCCCAACCCACATGGGATCCGAAGCAATGGCCCGCGACGGTCGCCGGTCACCGATCGTTTCGAGCGCAATTGAACCGTGCCCGAAACAAACGTGTGACAGTCTCCGAATGGCCAGTCGAAAGGTCTCGTGAACATCCGGCTCTGCAGGAATGTCTCGATGATTGGCTCGATTCGAAGGGACTGCCGCCACTGCACTTTATGGTCGAGTCGGATACTCTGTCGCGGCTCGAAGGAAGACGCGTATTTGTCGCCGAGCGTTTGGATGAGGTGATCGGATTTTTGGTTTTGTCCCCTGTCGCTCAACGAAACGGCTGGCTTTTCGAACAATTTCCCCATCGCCCCGGAGCACCCAACGGAACGGTCGAGCTAATGATCGATACCGCGATGCGGCAGATCGGAGCCGATGGATCCGATTATGCAACCCTTGGGCTTTCGCCGTTATCGACGCGTGCAAATGTTGAGCCTTTTCACAATCCAATTTGGCTGCGGATGCTTCTGACCTGGTTTCGCCAGCACGGTAAGCGGTTCTACAATTTTGACGGGCTCGATTCATTCAAGGCGAAGCTGCGTCCGCAAAACTGGGAACCCGTATTTGCCCTTTGCAACGAACCGCGTGTATCATTCAGAACGCTTTACGCAATTGCCGCCGCTTTTAGCGGAAACTCGACTTCAAGAATGGTCCTTC
The DNA here is from genome assembly GCA_016713675.1 of Acidobacteriota bacterium. Lineage (NCBI taxonomy): Bacteria > Pseudomonadati > Acidobacteriota > Acidobacteriota bacterium. The sequence continues at coordinate 1,464,520 of JADJOS010000001.1, read as the reverse complement.
GCGGTCTCGGTAGGGCCGTTGCGACGGAATTCAGAACACTCAGAGCGAGAAGGAAAACATGAAAAGGTGGGACATAACTCTCCTGATCTCTATATTCATTTTCGCCTATGCCTCGACCAACGCACAGACAATGAACTCAAAACGGTTAAAGATCACGCGGATCGACAGTGAATTAAGGCCCGACGAACTAAATTCGGCAGTATGGGATAACGCAACCGAGGTCGCTGTCGGGAACGATTGGTCGGGCGTCAAGGCACCGGAGGGTAGGCATTTTAGGGCACGGCTTTTGTGGTCGGCGACGGCACTGCACGTTCGTTTCGAGGCAAATCAGGGCGAGCCGCTTGTCATCAGCGAAAAGTCTGACTTAACGGCAAAGACCAACGGCCTTTGGGATCGTGATGTGTGTGAGATATTTATCGCACCTGATAAGGCGGTCCGAAATAAGTATTTTGAATTCGAGATCGCTCCGACGGGAGAGTGGATCGATCTAAGGATCAACGTCACGCCGAAAAGGCGAATTACGGATCTTGAATACAAGTCCGGGATGCAGTCGGCAGTTTCGGTTGAGACCGAAAGGGTCGTGATGGGGATCAAGATACCGTGGGAGGCATTTGGCAAGATTCCAAAAGCGGGCGACATTTGGCTCGGCAATTTGTTTCGCTGCGTTGGCAAAGATCCGACACGCGGATATCTGTCGTGGCAAGCGACGAAAACAAAGAAGCCGAATTTTCACGTACCATCAAAATTCGGCGAATTTGAGTTTGCTAAATGAAAACGCTAGGCACTAAAGAACTTCTCGTGGATCAGCAGTGAACCCCAAATAAGACTAAAACCGCCAGCCGCGAAGCGGATCGCCCGATTTACCATCGAGAAACGGCCGGCCGTGAAATAGAGCGATAATCCCAAAAATAGGCTCATTAGCATCATTCCTGCGATCGAACCGAGACCAAAGATCGCGATATAAAGAAGGGCAACGGCCGGTGACGATATGGTCGGCAAGACGAGCAGCATCAGGCCGGCACTGCCGGCAAGGCCATGCACCATTCCCACCATGACTGCTCGAGGCGCAAAACGATGGTGGCTTGATCCGGATTCGTCCTGTTTGTGCAGATGAACGTGAACGTGTTTGTGGCCGCCGTGCTCATGATCATGGGCGTGGATCTGATCAGCACCAAAAATTTTACGGATAGCGTTCAAGCCCAAGAGTACAAGCATGACCCCGACTATGCCCTCAAGCATTCCTTCGGTCGCCTTAGAGATCTGATATTTCAATAGGACTACAACGACACCGACTACAAACAGCGAGATCGTATGTCCAACGCCCCAAAATCCGCCGATCACTGACGCCGCAAAGAGGTTCTTGTGTTCGCTGACGATCGCCGAGACTGCGGCGAGGTGGTCCGCTTCGATGGCGTGGTAGAGGCCGAACAAAAAACCGATCAGAAGGACCGCGATCGCAGACTGTTCGGGTGATGGAGCAAGTAATTCTTCCATGTATCTAGACTGTCATTCCTCCGTCAACCGCGATCGTTTGGCCGGTTATATAGCTTGACGCATCGGACGCGAGAAACACCGTCACGCCCTTTAGTTCGCCTTCTTCGCCAACTCGGGGAATGACGTTGTTCTCCTGTATCGAGCGTTCGTAAATGTCGATCACGGCATCGGCCATTTTGGAATGGAAGAAGCCGGGAGCTATTGCATTCACCCTAATACCTTTTCGGCCCCAGCTTGCCGCGAGTTCACGCGTCAGGCCGATGAGTCCTGCTTTGCTCGCCACGTAGCCTGCATAGAAAGGGCCGTTTGCTGAAGAAGTTTGACCGGCTATCGACGCGATGTTGATCATCGAGCCCTTACCTTGTTTCAGCATCACACGTCCTGCCGCCTGAGCAAACAGAAAGCATCCCGTTAGATTTACATCGATCACCTGCTGCCAGCGCTCGAGCGGCATGTCTTCAGGCATTGCTCCCCACGACGTGCCGGCATTGTTTATCAAAATATCGACCGAACCGAACCGCTCAACGGCCGCATCGATAACGGCCTGAACTTCCTCGGGCTTTGCCACGTCGCACGCCTTTCCCGCGACATCATAGCCTTTGGCCTTAAAAGCCGAAACGGTCTCATCGAGCTGAGCAGCCTTTCGCGCACACAGCATCAAGTTGGCACCGGCCTCAGCCAAACCCTCGGCCAACTCACGGCCGATCCCACGCGAACCACCGGTAACGATCGCAGTCTTGCCGGTCAGGTCGAACAGATCTTTGACGTTTTTGGACATTAGATATGTTTGCACGTTTAAGCTTCGAAATCGAGGTAGGTAATTTAAAGTCTGCGTGCTAACCGTCAATCGGGTCCTCAAGGAGCTTTTTTGATACCCGAAATGCAGCAAGCCGAGGGTGTTGAACCTGTGACCTTAGTCAGTAAATAACACATCGGCGGATCCTCGGGGTTATAGAATCCCGCTCTGACGAGGCCGAAGGCACGGCATTTTGGGTCGGCGTCGCAGTCGGCCTGGCACCGTTCGTAGGTCGTTCCGCGATAAAAGGTGAGCCGGTCTCCGTTGAGGCTGGCGTTGAAGTCGATTGGTTCCCAGAGCGTCCAGGCGTCGGTGTTGGCATTAGCCGAGATCGTCGGCATGACGGTCGGGGTTTTATAATTCGAGTTCAACCCAGAACCGGTTTTCGAGCTATTAGAGCCCATAAACAGCCAAGCTGCGGCGATGCCCCCGAAAAGGACGCACATCCCGACCGCCGTCAGGCCGACTATCAGAAGCGTGTTTGACCCTCTTCCGTCCGGTGTGACGGTAGCATGGGTCATTCGGATCTTTTGATCGTCAGTCGTGATCGGATCTCGCCGGACGACGGTTTCCATTTCGGGAAGGACCTGGGTGGGATAGTTCCCCGAATTGCTTCCGATAAGTTCGGTTCCGTCCTGCAGACAAAACCGCAAAGTTTCATCTGTATATGAGGATTGGCAACTCGGACAGATCTTCATAACATCGCCTCAACTCTTCCGACTTGGTCACCGCGCCGATTCTTGATCGGCATGGGTGAGATCGGTTGCAGGTCGTCTTTTGACAATACGCCAAAATGACGTAGCAGGGCAACGGTAACTACCGGACGCGATAGGTAATCGTCACCGTCTTCGATCTTGAGGGCGATGCCGAGGCCTGTCGGCCACTTTTCGGATGGCAGGACGCCGCAGAGCCAGACGCCGTCGGCACCGACCTTCGAGATGAATCTGCCCGGAGCTGCTCGCATCAGCATCGTGTCGAGGCGGGTCGAGCCGCCGATGAGTTCGGGATATTTGATCATTGCCGAGACTATGCGCGAGCAGGCCCGCCGGGTAGCTTCAGGAAATTTCGATGGAGCGAGGAGATTAACAAAGCTTTTTGCCATTGCGGCGACGGGCAATGCAAAATTCGGTGCTGCGCAGCCATCGATGCCGATCGCGATCAGGTCTGACGGTATCTCGGTAAAATCTGACACGCATCTCAAAATACGCCGCTGAATTCGACTGTCCGGCGATTCGTATGAGGTGATGTCGGCACCGATGTGTTTGGCGAACGCGAGCATCGCGGAGTGTTTGCCGGAGCAGTTGTTGTGAAGCTGCGTCGGTTTTTCTCCGGCAGCTATCATTCGATGTGACTCGGCCTCATCGAATGGAAGGTGAGCACCGCAGCGCAGATCAGGTTCGGCGAGGCCGACTTTCGCGAGCATTCCCTCCGCTATCTCTACGTGCCGCTGCTCGCCGGAATGCGATGCGACCGAAAGGGCGATCTCCTCTTCCGTGAAATCGAAGGCGTCCGCTGCACCGCTCGTGATGAACGGTATTGCCTGAAATGCCTTTGCAGACGAGCGAAAATACGTGACCGTAGACGGATCGCCGAGCGAAAAGACCTTCTCGCCGTTGCCATCGAGGACGATCAAATGCCCGCGATGGATCGATTCTACCGTTTCTCCGCGAATAACATTGGCTAGAATTTCGGAGTTCATAATATTTCACCGCGGAGTCACTGAAACGCAGAGAACAGAATGTTTACCGTCCGGCCAGCATCGTCCGGGCATTTTCGCGGGCAGCCTCGGTTATCTGTTCGCCGGCGAGCATCCGGGCTATCTCTTCGACCTGCTCGACCGAGGTAAGTTCCCGGATCGAAACATTAGTGCTCTTTCCGATCATATCTTTGTCTACGACAAAATGCCTGTCCGCAAGCGAAGCTATCTGCGGCTGATGTGTAACACATAGGACTTGCTGATTCGCTGAAAGGTTTTTCAATTTTCGCCCGACCGCCTCAGCAACACGGCCGCCGATCCCGATATCTATCTCATCAAAAACGGCGCTCTTTTGTGCTTCGTTCGATCTGGCCACGGTCTTAAGGATCAGCATCAAACGCGAAGCCTCGCCGCCCGAGGCAACTTTAGCAAGCGGTTTTGGCGATTCGCCCGGATTCGCGGAAAAGTAAAACTCAACGCGATCAAAACCTGTCTCGGTAAATGTCATTTGATCGGTCTCGACGCGAACCTCGAATTTCGCCTTGTCGAGTGCAACGTCCTTGAGATCGATCTCAACAGCTGTTGAGAACCGCTTTCCGGCGGCGACGCGCGAATCATGCAGTTTTTGTGCAGCGTCAACGTATTTCGCACTGCGGGCGGCGAGTTCGCGTTTGAGCTCTTCTTCGCGAAACTCGGCAGTCTCGATATTTTGCAGCCGCTGTTCGGACGAATTGAGATGCTCGAGGATCGCCTCGATCGATTCGCCATATTTTCGCTTCAAACGCGTGAGTTCGGCAAGGCGGTCTTCGATCTCATTCAGCCGCTCGGGCGAAAATTCAAGCTTCGAACGAAAATCTCGGGTGGTGATCGCCAGCTCTTCGATAACGGCCTGAGCCGATCTGAGGCCTTCGTCGTATTCGTTGAATGCGGAATCGAACTCGGCAAGCTCGGCGAGCTTTCGTGCGGCACGTTCGAGCGTCGAGGTCGTTGAATCGTCGTTGTCGTATAGCAATTTATAGGTGTCTTCGCTTAGCGAAGAGAGTTTTTCGATGTTATTCAGCCGCCGCTTTTCTTCCTCGAGCAGATCATCTTCGCCGGACTGCGGCGAGACGCGTTTTATTTCGTCTACCTGAAAACGCAGGATATCGAGCAATTGCAGCTTTTCCGATTCGTCTTTTTTGAGAGAAGCCAACTCCGACCGGATCGACGCCCAAGCCTCATAAGAATCGGCGACATCACTTAGTAGTTTGGCGTTCCCGGCAAATTCGTCGAGCATCGCGACATGTGACGACACGTCGTAAAGCGATGCCTGCTCGCCCTGGCCGTGGATATCCACGAGGAAAGCACCGATCTGCTTAAGGACACCCTGTGTAACTAGCTGATTGTTGACAAAAACTCGATTCTTTCCGGCCTGTGAAAGCTCGCGGCGGACGATCAATTCATTTTCATCCGCATCTATATCGATACCGCATTCTTCAAAAACGGCAGCCAACCGATCGGTCACACCGATAGAAAACAGGCCTTCGATCTGAGCCGTCGATTCACCTTCTTTGATCAGATCGCTCGAGACGCGCGTTCCGGTCAACGCCGCCAGGCTATCGACAATGATAGACTTTCCCGAGCCCGTTTCGCCTGTTAACAGATTGAGCCCGCTGCCGAATTCGACAGAGAGCTCATCGATCAAAGCGATGTTCCTGATCTTGAGAAGAGTCAGCATCTGTTACTTTATCTTTGGGATGATACCCTCGCCTACTGTCCATTTCCCGCCGGAAAATACCGCGTCGGGAGGAAAGGTCTTTTCGATGCGTGCTGCGGCCCAGTCCACAACGCGGCCCTTTCGGTAAAACAAGAAGTCAGCCAGATTTCCGGCCTTTAAGCTCTTAAACCGCTGAAGTGTCACAAATCCGCTCGTGTCGTATTCCTCAAGGCCTTTCACCGCTCCAAGCGAACCAACGGCACGTATCGTATTTGAAACTGCAAAGCTTGCCCTTCGCCGTGTGGTCACAGCTGATATGTCGCCGATAGCGCGTACTTCATTTCCATTCACAGTACTCGCGCTCCTAAAAACGTAATTCACGAGATTCCCTGATCCGTTCTCGGGCAGCGAAAGGTATGGAGCCGGGCTTTGCGTTTTTTCTTTTCCGGTTGCGATCGACTGAACGGCGGTGACTAGCGCGATGAAATTCATCTTTACAAGGAACATCTCGTCCTTGCCGCGAAGTGCTCCGGTCTCGATCAAAATAACGGGCGTGCCCCACGCCGAAAAATTGTCACCGAATGCAGTAGCTGTGTATTCGTCATCGTACTTTCCGATGTGCCCCGGCATGAACTTTTGCAGAGCCTCGACCATCGCCGATGTGATGCGTTTGTTTCGTTCGTGCCCTTCGCTTGTTGTTTTTGCCTTGTCACCAAACACGACCAAGAACGAGATCGCAGCCTGTTTGGGGTTATTGCCGACGGTGGTCAGTGCTTGTTGGTTGTGCAGGTTGAAGCCGATCTCAGGATTCCAACTGTCACGGAGCTGTTTCAGCAATCGAGCCTCCGGAGTTTTGAGGTCGATTGCGTCACGGTTGATGTCGATGTCCTGCAAATTTCGCCGCTTGAACGTCTCTGCGCCGTCGGGATTGAGCATCGGAACGACGCGGATCGTCATTTTCTCTTCGATCTTTTTGACCCAATCCTTATCCCGATGCGCCTGAAAGACGGCCAGCATATCGATCACCGAAGACGTCGCCGTCGGTTCATCTCCATGCATTTGTGACCACATAAAGACCCTCAACGGGCCGCGGCCAAACTCGGCCTGAAAGATCTCGCGGTTAGCTCCGCTTCGGCCGACCTCGTTGACGTTGAGCCCGTTCTTTTTTAGCTTCTCGAGGTAGTTCTTAAGGTCGCTGTGACGGACGTCCGACGGAAATTTCGACGAGATGTGCTCTTTGTCCCACATTTCGGCCAAGTCCTTTGGTGATTGAGCGTAAGCAGTCATCATTGAGACACACAGCAAGATAAACCCAACTGTTTTCATAGCTTTAAGATAAACCGTCATAACAGAATACATCAAACATTGGACGCAAAAAATCTGAATTGATACGTCCGTAAATTATGGGCCGGTATCTTTTGTAAATTTGGCATTAAAGATCTGATAATATCTGGTCATACAAAACCCGGCCGATAGAGGATATATGGGAAATCTATTATTAAATACGCAATCCGTGATCATGTGCCCACACGGCGGTATGGTCTCACATGTTCCGACAACCTACACGAGTTATCGCGTTGATGGCCGACGGCCGATGTTCCTGACCGATACCTATCTTGTCGTAGGTTGCCCGAATTATATGTATGGACCCAGCCCGTGCACGATCGTGACATGGCTAAACGGCACTGTTAACCTGCTGGTGAGAGGAACACCGTTATTGACACTGGCAAGTGTCGGGCTTTGCCAGAGTGCTTCGGGAATAATGCAGGGACCGGCGATAATTACCTACACCCAAACCGGACAGCGGGAACCCGATACGTTCACGATCGTCAATAACTAGTCTGGGATACGACACGCTCGTACAATGACTCGGTAGCTGAGACCATGCGGTCGAGCGAAAATCGCTGTCTTGCCGAATTTCCCAGCCTGAGCCCCGTCTCACGGCATCGCTCACGGTCTCCAACTAATGCGACGACCGCATTAGCCATCGCGAAGGGGTCCCGCACAGGAACGAGCAGCGAACTGTCAGACAACAGATCTTCGGCACCAAGCGTCGAGGTCGCTATCACCGCCGCGTGATTGGCCATCGCCTCAAGGATCGCCAGGCCGAAACTCTCGGAATGCGACGGAGATACAAACACGTCAAGCGAAGAGAGCAGCGGCGTCAGATCTTCGACCCAATCAAGCCAAAGGAAGTTTTCCGCCATATCGAATACCTTGACGAGGCGTTTCAATTCCCGGCGAAACCGCTGGTCGATGGTGTTGTCCTTACCGGCGACAACGAAGCGGCAATCCGGAATTACCTTGACTATCTCGTGTGCCGCAAGAACAAAATCGCGCTGACCTTTCAGCGGCACAAGTTCGCCCACGGTCCCAACGAGCGGAGCGTCTAACGGTATATGATGCAATTCGCGAAACTCGCTCCCCAATCGTTCGCGCTCGTCTGTCGTATGCATGACCAAGCCGTTTGGGATCACGGTGATCTTTCTGTCCGGGAAGATATTCAACAGCTGCTGCCTGACCCCTTCAGAAACAGCAATGGCTGCATCGACATTTCTCAACGCGAATCTGTGAAATGGCTTCATCGAGAAAAGCACGTGCCGCGTCAGTACGATCTTTGTATCCTGCGCAATTCGTCCGGCAATACTTGCCGCCAAATAGTCACGGGCCACATGGGCGTGAATGATGTCGATCTTGTTCTTGATCAAAAATCTGCTGATACGCTTTGCACTGAACATCCCAAAAGAGTTTCGAATGGAAACATGAAGGAAATTCTCGGGCGGGATGAAATCTAAACGGCCTTGCCATTCATTGGTCGGACGCAATGCAACAAAGATCTCGTGGCCTTTTTCCTGCAGCGACCGGCTAAGATCGACCAAATGCCGTTCACCGCCGCCATAGGTTTTTGCCGATGATACCTGCAGAATACGCATGTTCCAAAGATTACACTTTAGCGCGATGAAAAAAAAGGCACGCTCCCGTCTGAGCGTGCCAATAAACATTCCAAAATCGGAAGTCCTAGAATTGGAACCTAGCTGCAAACTGTACCTGACGTTCGCGGAAAAGTGTACTGTCAGTACCTGTCACTAGTCCGTATGACGTGTTGTAGTTCAACGTTCCGGTCGTTCCACTTCGGTTATATTGGGTCGAGTTGGTTGAGAATATGTGCGTTTTATTAAGCACATTGAAGGCTTCGGCCAAGAACTCGAGAGACATGGTCTCGTTGAACTTGAATCGTTTTGAAAGCCTTGCGTCCCAATTAGAAAGGCTCGGGAGCCTTTCTGAGTTTCGCCCAAGTACCGGATTCCAGTTGCCGCCGTTCGTACCGTTCAAGCTGGTACCCGAAATTGCGGCACTAAATGGCCTGCCCGAAAAATAGTTGAAGATCGGAGAGAACGTCCAGCCGTTCAGCAGGTAATTACCGATCGACGACTTGCTTCCCTTATAGAAGGTAGGCGCCCAGACCGCACTTGCCACAAAGCGATGGCGGGTGTCGAAATTGCTCGGCCCGGCATCATAACGGCCGTCGAAAATATCGTACGGGCTGTTTGTCTGTGTAAAGGTAGCTGAATTCTGGTTGGTATCTGTCGATTTAGACAGCGTATAGCTCGCCTGGAACTGCAGTCCTTTCGTCAGTCTTCTTTCGCCCTTGAAAACAAGAGCGTCATATTGTGACTTCACCGAACTACGGATACTCGTCAACGCCTGTGTGCCGGCTCCGGGTACTCGTCCGTATCTCGGGAGCGAGAACGTCTGGGCATCAAGCGGACCGCCGACAAACGTGTAATTGGTTTGGCCGGTTTGGACAAAGTTCAGGTCAAAGAACGTCGGAAGTTGGCGTCCAAGACTGCCGATGTACGAGACCGAGACGACAGTGTTCCTGGACAATTGATGCTCAAGGATAACGTCATACTGGTGAATTTTCGGAGCTTCGAAATTGCGATCGAAGAACTGAACCGCACCGCCGGCGAATGTCAACTGAGCCGGTGTCAAAACCATCGGGAAGATCGGAGCATTCGCAGCGGTCGCTGCAACCTGCACCTGAGCCTGTCCGCCGGCATTTCCGGTATTTACCAACGCATTATACGCAGTGGAATTCTGAATGCGGCCAAAGTAGATGCCATATCCGGCACGGAAACTTGTACGGCCATTGCCGAATACGTCATAGGCTACGCCGACGCGAGGCCCAAAGTTGTTCTTATCACTTGGGATCTGTGATGTTGCCTCGGCCAAGGTGCGGCCGTCATTCGGGATAACTACATTACTCGGACTAGGAAGCGTGGCTCCCGGGAGTTTGATGAATTCATAACGCAAACCAAGGTTTACGCTAAGCCGCGGCGTGACGCGAATGTCATCTTGAATGAAGAAATTGTAATCCCAACTCGTCATCTTCAAACCGGGATTGCCAATACCCTGCTGGAAGTTGCTTGTATAGCATTTTCCGACGGTGCGTGTGCCCGTTGCGCAAAGCGTGGCTCCCGGCAGCGGGGTCCGGTAGTTCGTGTAGTCAATAATAAAATCGTTGATATTATTATATGAATACGAACCGGCCTCGAATCGAAGATTCTGGATATCATCGGTCACCCTGTTGATATCGAAACCAAATTTGAGGTTGTGGTTACCCTTGATCACGCTTAACGTGTTTGCAAACTGCCAACGTGTCTCATCAGGGAACTTAGGCCTTTCGAGAAACGTCGGTGTTCCAAATTCGAGACCATTTGTGATGAACACATTGGGCGAACGTGTGCCGCCGATCGCGGTGGCCGCAGTCGTAGGCTCTCCCGGAAGCGGCGGAGTGCTGAACTGGTACTCGAGATCACGTCCATATTGGAAACGAAACTCGTTAAGAATGTTAGACGAAATGGTGGTCGAGAGACGGGCATTCAGCGAGTCTACCTCGACAAAATCGTCACCAAAATTGGAACGGCTGCGGGTGTTCACTGCCTGTGTTTGGATGCCGTTCGGCGATTCCCAACGGAGGCGGTTGTAACTAACGGCAAGCGAGTTCTTGGAATTTATGATCCAGTCAATCTTTGGCAGAAAAAGTGTCTGATCTCCGCGGCGGGGAGTTTCGCCGGTAAGCGAGTTCAGGAAACCAAGCGTCGAATCGATCTGTGCATTCGTCAGACCGCGGGCAAGCAGGAGAGTTCGATTAGCAGTGTTAAGAAAATTCGGGTTCGAAAATACGCCGAGGCCCGGGAAATTACGACGCTGCTGATCGTAGCTGAAGAAGAAGAAGAACCGATCTTTTACGACCGGGCCGCCGATCGCTCCGCCAAATCTTTCGCGAAGATCCTTCGGCTTAGCACCAACCAGAGTCGAAACACCGTTTACCAAGACCGAGTTGAATGCACGCGGGTTGCGGGCACCGTTGCGGTTGTTGCGGTTGTAGTAAAGGCTTCACCGTGAAACTCATTCGTTCCGCTCTTAGTTACCGCATTGGTCACGCCGCCGGCACTGCGTCCGTACTCAGCCGAGTAGTTCGAAGTGTTGACCTGAAACTCACGAATCGCCGATTGGCTGATAACGTAACCGATTCTGGTACGGCCACGCTCTTCAGAGAAGAATGCCTGGTTGTTGTCGCCGCCGTCGACCGTATTATTGTTGAGCAAGCCTGAGACGCCGCGAAAGCTGATCAGACCGAATGTTCCGTCCGGAACCGCTCCCGGCGTAAGCAATGCGAAGTTCGACCAGCGGCCGCCGTTGATCGGCAATTCATTGATCGAGGTCTGGTTGATATTTGACGCATTGGCGTTATCGCTGAGATTTATTACCGGAGCCTCGGCGGTCACTTCGACCTCGGCGACGGCGGTACCGACCGTCAACTTGACATCGATATTGGTAGCTCGCCCGACCTCGACCACCACGCCTTCGGCTTTGGATGGTGCAAAGCCGCCGGATGAGATCTCAAGACGGTAAGTTCCGGGCTGAAGGTTCGTTACGCTGTATGCACCTTCGTTATTTGCGGTCACTGTTACCGTGCTGTTGGTGCCGGTATTCGTTACCTTAACCGTCGCATTCGGAACAATTGCACCTTGCGGATCGGTCACCTTACCGGTGACGCCGCCTGTAAGTGTCGACTGGGCAAGTACCTGCCCGACACAGATCAGCAACGTAAACAACATCGCCGAAATAAGTTTGTTTGAATAATTTTTAGTCATTTGCTTTTTTGACTCCATTTTTGAGTTTTTCAAATGCAGAATTGTGTCTCCGAGCTTAAGTAAAGAGCACTAATTTCGAAATTTGGATTTTTATTTTACTTTTTGGATTTCGTGCTTTCAAAAATTGCATTGTATAGCTCGAATCTCAACCCGCAAATTCTGCCAAATCAACTGTAAACTGTTGATTTACATACCTATCACCAAAGTAAGACTGTCACCAAATAAGGTCACAAGTCTAGCCAAAGATCACAACTATGCTTGTTGACACGGAATGACGCAATTTGAGTACCTTTCGCCAAATTTCTAACTGTACGAGCGGCATCAAAATATAGGGTTAATTCGGTGTTAATTCAGTGTGAAATCAGGCGATCTTGAAATGAAAACGCAGATAGTGCATTTTTTCACGAATTCTCTTGCTATTTGTAATATTTTGTGTTACAAACGATTAGTACTTTTACTGTGAACCGAAAATTATTTATTCACAGTAATTTACAAAAATGTCAGATACTTGACTTTTTTGTAAGAATGCATTAGATTGGTCACGCATTTGAACGAATCGATATATTATCGGCGAAGCAGATGCATATACAAGCAGGGTAAAGGGGGAAATAATGGCAGACGTAGAATATTCTACAGCATCATACAAAACGCCATTGCACCATCGTATCATTGCTAGCATGCCGGTTTTGGCAAGCTGGGTCGATGCAGAGAGCGGCGAGACAATTTCTGTCGAAGGACTAACGGAGAATGTTGGTGAAACCAGCGCTTTGGTCAATCTCGAGACATTACCGCCGGTCGGTTGTGAAGTCCGTTTGAAAATAATGGACGAGAACAAGGCGATCATCGAAGTTTCAACTCAGGTAATTCGGGTCGAACGCGATCCGAGCAAACCAATGGCAGCACTTTCTATTCTTGAGAATCTTAAGAAATGGAAAAATGTCGCTATGACGGCCGCTCAAGCGTGGGTTACGAGGCATTGGCAGTTAAATTACGAGGAAGAATGGGTTAATTAATAGTTACTCTATTCGTTATTATGAAGCGGCGGGAATGATCTAAAAGATCATTCCCGCTTTTCGCTTTGTTCCGGCGATCAGTTGTCGATATTCGAATCTGCGCAAAAAAGGCGGCCCGAGGGCCGCCTTAATTTTCCATGGAAAGATCCGGACACTACGGCAGAGCCGTAAAATTCAAATCCGTCAAATTGTCGTTGACCGCGATGGTCTGCGGCGTGAAGGTATGCCGTTTCGAGACCGGAGTGAATGAATACATAGCGCCTGTCGCGACATTATCAAATTGATAATAGCCGAAAGAGCTTGTAACCGTCGAAACGCGGATAACGCCGCCCAAGTCAGCCATCGATACCCTTACGCCGCCAAGTCCCTGGCCGGCCGCATTGGTCACCCTTCCCGAAACAGATACGAATGCAGCCGTCGGAGTGCTTGGGCCCTGGATCTGAACGGTCATCGGCGCTCCCGTCTTGAAGAAACCGACAGTTGCATTCACATTTGCCGGCGGACGGTTTGAATCGAAACGGATGTTATAAAGTGTTCCCCAGCGAACCGCGTTCGCATTCGGGTTTTGCGCGAAGGTCTCGGAACTCCATGTTGTTACGCCGCCGGAATTCGACGAGTTCCATGCTGCATTACTGTAACCGGCACTGCCCACGGTGCCATCAGCCGTAGATCCGGGATGTTGAGGCGGTGCGTGGAACCCGGCGTTAGTGATCGTCACACCGGAACCGACGGGAATACCGAACGACTGAATGGCACGATCGAGATTCTGGTTATAAATGGCATATTCGTAATGCCAAACACCCGGGGAGGGGTTAGTCACTTTATAACCGATCGCCGCCACACCATCGTTCACGGGATCAGGACGAAACTCCACGATCGACGCTCCGGTCCAGGCGGTGAGTGCGGTCTTCATCCGTACAGTTGCCGCCGCAGCCGAGAAGCTGAACGGGCTGGCAGCATTAGTAACATTGTATCTTCGGTAAGAGACATTGTTATTCATATTGCACTGCGTCGGATTTGCCTGACACCAGACATATTCATGCGGAGTCACGTACTGTGATTCGGCATAATAGGTCGCTCCCACATTCTGTGCAGGAACCAGATCAGCGATCTCGGTGAGTATGCGGTGGGTCGGTCCGAGATGCGTGTGACCAGTATGGTTGTTATTCGGCGTAGCTGAGTCGTTACGCGGATATGCACCGGTGAACGGATTGATCCATGCCCTCGACCCGAGATTCGGGCCTGAGTTCAGGCTTGCTCCGTAAGGGTCCGAACATCCCGATCCGAGACGCGATCCTCCGATACCGTTACAGCCCAATGCACAAATGTTGTTTGTCAGAGCTGTAAACGCATGTTTGACGCTGGATTGTCCGATCTGTTCGAATGTGTCGCTATTACCGGCACCGCCTTTCATGCGATACAGGTTTTGCGGAATAACGGGATGATCATTCGAGGGGTTTGCAAACCAGTTCAGATCGACCGTACCAAAATTACATGAGTCGGTTCCAACGGCAAGGCCAACCTGCGTTCCCGCCGACGAGCCAAACTGGGCTAGCCCGGTTAGGTCACCGACGACGACGTCCGGTCCCGGTACAGATCCTGCGTTCGTTTCAGTTCCTGCTCCGGCGGGCAATACATTTGCTTCAGTTTCGCCGTTGATCACGGTGGTAACTTCGATCGGCCTCAAGGTCGCGGCGATATTGATCGTTCCGACGATCGCACCTGCATCTGACGGCCGTTTCATTTCGGCAGCGAACTCATCTGAGATCAGCATTCGGCCGCCCTTGATATTTAACAATCGTACATTCGGGTCATATTCGTATTCCTGGCCTTCAACGTTAAAGAAAATAAACCCGGTGTTAGAATCGCGAATGACAAATTCATATTGTCCGCCCCATTCCAAACTTTCAAAGACAAGATGACCGATCGAGTCATGCAACTTTGCAGGAAAGTTAGTTGATTCTTGCGTGGTGATCTTGACCGAACTGGGCAATGCACCGCGAAATTCCTCATTGAAGACAAGCGTCTTAAAGAAGGCATTTGTTTCAAGTTCGAAATTTATCCGCGCGTTTCGTGCCCTTGTTTTGTTACCGTTAAGCTTATTTAGGTCAACGTCCATCGCGGCGTTACCGCCTGCAACGATCATCTTTTCAAGGGTCCCGGTTTCCCCTTGCGAACCTGCCATGGTGCGTTGATCAATAACGACCCAAGCAAAGCCCAAGACCAGAAACACCCCCAAGATCGACAAAGCGATACGTAGCCGGCCGGCCGGCAAGAACTTATTCATCATTCCTTACTCCTATTGAATTACTAACCCTCTAACCCCTTGATCCGAAAAATATACGATTGACTAAACTTTGTGGAAAATAGTTCGACAGTTTATCGTACCCAGGCCGAAAAGTCAACGAGTTATAAGCTGCATTTTGACGCCGGGCAGCTCACTGCAAATTGCTGAGTTTATGTTATTTGACACATTCTAAAGCGAACTTATGTTCATCATGGAATGAATTTGGGAGAGCATAATGTAGAATAGCCGTAAGATCCTATTCGTCCTTTGGCCTGTTGACGGATCTTGTCCTTTGACCATCTAACTCATGTCCAAATCGTTTGACGAACTAATTACCGTTATGGCCCGTTTGCGTGCACCGGGCGGCTGCCCTTGGGACGCAGAGCAGACATATCGGTCACTCTCGCAGTATTTGCTCGAAGAGGCATACGAGACATTTGACGCGATCCATGAGGCCGATGAGACCGGCGAAACTGAACATTTGAAGGAAGAGCTGGGCGATCTTCTGCTTCAGGTAGTATTTCATGCGACCATCGGGGCCGAACGCGGCGATTTTACGATCGACGAAGTTGCCGAAGGTGTGACGAAAAAACTGATATTGCGGCACCCGCACGTATTTGGCGAAGCGAGTTTTGCCCGCGCCGAGGATGTACTGAACAATTGGGACCAACTCAAGGCCGATGAGAGGAAAGCTTCCGGAAAGGTCGAGAAGGTGTTGGAGTCGTTTCTTGACGAGATCCCCGTTCACTTCCCCGCCCTGCTCGAAGGACTGAAACTAACAAAGAGAGCCGCGAAAGTTGGATTTGATTGGGAGAATACCGATCAGATATTCGACAAGATCGATGAGGAGATCGGCGAGTTGAGGGCGGCTCTCAAAAATGGTGATAAAAAGAACATAGATGAAGAGGTCGGCGATTTGCTTTTTGTCGTGCAAAATCTGGCAAGGCACCTTGACGTAGAGCCTGAAAGCGCTCTGAAACGCACGAACATCAAATTTAGATCGCGCTTTAATTACATTGAGAAAGAGCTTATGCAGGCCGGGAAGAACCTTCAGGATGCCAGCCTTGAGGAGATGGACATACTATGGAATCGTTCGAAAGCAGCCCTTGCCAATAAGGGGTCCTGATCCTGCAAATGGTCTCTTTTCGTTGCAGCAGGCGCCGCGTGCCCACGCCAATCGGCTTTGATCAGGCAACAGCGTTTTCAAAATTTATCAGTTTACTCAAAAAAAACTTTGACAATGCATGTCAACTAAGGTTACAGTGTCTCTGAATTTTACTTTAATGGAGAGGTTTGTATGATGGTGAATAAACAAAAGTCGCTATGGCTCCGCAATTTGGTCGGGCTTGGCCTGTTGGTATCGCTTTTTTTCAGTTCGTCAATGGTCACATTGGCAGCCCCTGGAAATGCGTTATCTGGTGAAATAACCGTGTCGGGAAGTTCGATTGACGGCATGCAGCCTTCGGTGTCACTTAATGGCGAAAAAGCATTGAGCGGCCGCACATTCTTTACGTCGGGGACGATCTCGACCCCTGAAGGTAATTCCGCAACAATTAATCTTGGAAAACTTGGCCGCATCACGATGTCGCCAAACTCGAGCCTCAGCCTTAATCTATCCGAGAACAGCATTTCGGGTGATCTCGCAGCCGGGCAAATTCGCGTTCTTAACAACGAAGGCGTCGCTGTCAACATTCGCACCAATGACAATGTCGTCACTAACGACGCGAATGCGGGCAACTTCTCCGTGGATGTAACGTCAGGTACTACTGCCGCCGAATCAGAGGTCGGTAATGTTTCTATGGCCAATGGACAGCCCACCGCTGCCAAGATGACAAGGCGTCAAGGCTGGATCGTATTCGGAGTCGTTGCAGCTATCGTCGGGGGAGCACTGATCATCTACTACGGCTTTATTCGCGACGATGATGTAGTTAGCCCTGCAAGGTAAACCATCAAATTACAAACGGTATATGAAAAAGCACGTGAGAAATTTCTCACGTGCTTTTTTTGCTCTGCAATCGTTTAGCTTTAGACGGCGGCCCGGCTAGTCGGCAAACAACTCCTGTAACCTGTCGATGATGACCTTTCTGACAGGCGGTTCGATCTCTCCGACCTTTTTGACCAAACGTATTTTATCTACTGTCCTGATCTGATCCAAAACCACGGAACGCTCTGCGTTAAGAAATGTCACTGCGATCCGAGTCGGATAATCGACACCGGCGGAGGACAAAGGAGCTACGATCACATTCTGGACGTTACGATTCATCTCATCAGGTGAGATCACAACGCATGGACGCGTATTTTTAGCGTCACGCCCGGGCTCTGCGTCGAGGTTTACAAGATACACGTCAAAACGGTTCACCAATGCCACTCCTTTTTGTCAAAGTTGGTCGCCAGATCGCCCGCTAACAGATCGTCGTCTTCGTTCTCCGCCATCATTTTGAACTGCTCATCCCAACCTGCACGCGGCTTCTGCGCATTGCGGATCAATATTCCGTCGGGGTGAAGTTCCACCTCCACCTCACCGGTTATTCGACTTTCCTCCAGCAGCACTTTCGGCAGCCGGATCCCTTGTGAATTGCCGATCTGGATTATTTGACTTTTCATAATTACATCGTAATTACGTTAAGGTTCCTCGTCAAACGATCTGCTTCGCTCCATGCATGTATTTATGAAGCACTTCGGGAATTTCTATCGAACCGTCGGCACGCTGATAGTTTTCGATGACAGCAACCCAGGTCCGCCCGACGGCAAGTCCGCTGCCATTCAGAGTATGTGCAAACTCCGGTTTTGCTCCGCCGGTGCGGCGAAAGCGGAGGTTCATTCTTCTTGCCTGAAAGTCGCCGCAATTCGAGCAGCTTGATATTTCACGGAACGTGTTTTGGCTCGGTATCCAAACCTCGATATCGTAGGTCTTCTTAGCCCCGAAACCCATGTCACCGGTCGAGAGCACCACAGTTCGATACGGCAAACCGAGTAACTGCAAAATTCGCTCGGCGTTGGCTGTCAGTTTTTCGTGTTCGTATTCGGAGTCTTCCGGCAGGCAGATCTTGACAAGCTCGACCTTCTCAAACTGATGCTGCCTTATCAGACCGCGTGTGTCACGGCCGTAGCTACCGGCCTCGCTGCGAAAACACATGGAATATGCC
This sequence comes from Acidobacteriota bacterium, assembly GCA_016713675.1. Classification (NCBI taxonomy): domain Bacteria; kingdom Pseudomonadati; phylum Acidobacteriota; species Acidobacteriota bacterium. The sequence goes on along the minus strand of JADJOS010000001.1, from coordinate 1,446,231 downwards.
GTGAAATGTTTCGGCAGATCGGACGGTTCAAGTATCTCATTAGCAAAGTAATTCGTGACCGGAACTTCGGCAGTCGGTATCAAGGCCAACCTGCGTTCGTCGGTCGTGTGGAACAGATCCTCCTCAAACTTGGGCAGCTGGTTTGTTCCGAATAACGAACTCCGGTTCACGAGATAGGGCGGCAAGGTTTCAGTGTAGCCGTGCTCCGTCGTATGAACCTCGAGCATAAAATTAACAAGTGCCCGTTCCAGACGTGCTCCCATGCCGTTCAAGATCGCGAAGCGAGACCCGGAGATCTTTGTCGCCCTCTCAAAATCAACAATACCAAGAGCTTCACCAAGATCGACGTGGTCCTTCGGTTTGAAATCAAACTCTCTCGGTGTCCCCCATCGTCTGATCTCGACATTTGCGTTCTCGTCCGCACCGACAGGAACTTCCGGGGCCGGAATGTTCGGAAGATTTTCCAAAAGGTCACGCATTTCCGATTCGGCCAAATCGCGTCTGTTATCGAGTTTCGCCTGTTTATCTTTGAGTTCGGCAACTTCTGCCTTTTTCGCTTCCGCATTTTCGCGATCACCGGACTGCATCAGAGCTCCGATCTCTTTGCTCGCCGTGTTTCGAAGTGAATTGATCCGATCGGATTCTCCAATGACCGCGCGGCGTTCCGCATCGAGTTCCATGAAGGTATCCAGCGGTCCGTCCGGAGAATTCCGGTTCCTCAATGCCGTTCTCACGGCCTCCAAATTATCTCTAACAAAATTAAGATCCAGCATTATGTTTACTTCTTTTTGCCACCGACATCATAACCGCCGATCCTATGCTCGCGGCTTTGGTTTCTCTCGTTCACTCGTTGCTATCCGCATCGACGTTCTGTTTGCTTTTCAACTGAGCGATCACGGAGATCTTGCAAATATACGTTCTCGTTAAAATGAGAATCGGGTGGAAAGTCGAAAAGCGTCGACGTCCGCCCGTCATTTTCCCGGCGACCCGTAACTACAATGTGCCAAACTACACTGGTCGCTACTGCATACCTAACGGCCGAACGCACCGATCGTCGCCTTTGCCCCAGACCTTTGTCCGACTGAAATTGCGTATCTCAACGCCTGAAGCAAGCAATTTATCCTTCCTGATAGGTCATAGTTTCGAATATTTGTTTCAGATTCACTTTTGACCTAAAATCTAATGCTTACTCAATGCAATAGACTTAACGAATTTAACATCCGTTACTATGACTAACAAAATTCGCAAGGCCGTATTCCCCGCTGCCGGATTGGGAACAAGATTTTTGCCGGCGACAAAAGCGTCGCCAAAGGAAATGCTACCGCTAGTCGACAAACCCCTGATCCAATACGCTATCGAGGAGGCGGTTGCGAGCGGTATCGAATCCATCCTGATAATTACCGGACGCGATAAAAGCGCAATTGAGAACCACTTCGATATATCGTTCGAGCTTGAACAACTCCTGATTGAAAAGGGGAAAGACGCTATGTTCAAGCAGATCAGGGCGATCTCGGATATTGCCCAGATCAGCTACACACGGCAAAAACAGGCTCTCGGCCTCGGCCATGCGATATATCAAGCGAAGGACTTTGTCGGCAGCGACCCGTTTGCTGCACTCCTGGCTGACGACATTGTGGATGCCGATGTGCCTGCTCTAAAGCAGATGATCGATGTGTACAACAAATATGAGTCACCTGTCATTGCTACGATGCAGGTCGAGGGCGAATCGATCTCGAGGTTTGGAGTGATCGATGCCGAGGAAATAGAACCAAACGTCTATCGCATTAGGGACATGGTAGAAAAGCCGTCGTTCGCTGATGCTCCGTCAGACCTGGCGATCATTGGGCGTTATATCTTTACTCCCGACATTTTCGAGGCAATTGAAAGGACTCCGCCCGGGGCAGGCGGCGAGATCCAAATAACCGATGCGATGAGGTTATTGCTCTGTGAACGTCCGTTCTATGCGGTTAAGTTGGATGGCCGGCGCCATGACGCCGGTGATAAGCTTGGATTTCTGATCGCCACAGTCGAATATGCTCTGAAACGCACAGATCTCGGCAGAATTCCGCAATTACCTGAAAACATTAGATCTTGGCGACTAGATCAAATGAACAAAAACTCGAACCTCACACAGCACGATTTTGACGAATTGTTGGCTTGGCTTTCGCCAGATCGGGAGACTGCTGGGCAGTTGATCGTTCAAATAAGTGCGGGGCTGAACCGATATTTTCAAATGCGAGGCTGTAGTGAGCCTGAGATCCTTGTCGATGAGACCATCAACCGGGTTGCTGCAAAACTTGGAACGCTCGATCTGTCGTCGGAAATCAAACCGGTAACTTATTTTTACGGATTTGCCAAGAAGATCTGTCTGGAATCACTCTCGAACTCATACAGATCCATGACAGCCTTGGACCTTGATAAGATGGCCGGGCCTGAATTCGATCTTGAATATCTTGATTCGGACGATCGACTCAAATGTCTTGACGAATGTATCAACAGACTTAGTCGTAAAGAATCGTCCCTTGTTATTGCATACTATGAAAAGGGCAAAGGGGAAAAGATCCAGGCTCGACGCGATCTGGCCAAGAAATTGAAGCTCAATATCGGAAATTTGCAGCTTCAGGTTCATCGATTGAAAAATATTTTGCGCAAATGTATGGAAAATTGTCTTCAAAATGAAAAAAACTTGTAAGGTTTCTGCTAAAAACCCCATTAAACAATAGAGGTGACACGAAACGCATTGATTGACGAAGCAGATAAGATCAGAAGCTACTTTTTAGGAACCCTGTCGGAGTCCCAGGCCGAAGAACTTGAGCTGCGTCTGATCTCAGATGCTGAGTTTGAAGCGAATGTGCTTGCCGCGGAAAATGAACTTATCGAAGACCGTTTGGACAATACTCTGACCGAGACCCAGGCCCGCAATTTTGACAAGAACTACCTGTCTTCGCCCGAACGTATAAGAAATCTCGAGACCGTTGCTTTACTGCGTCGATACGCCAAAATTCGAGTCCGAAATACAGCGAATTCGAAGAGCGAAGATGAAAGCCATGTGTCGTTTTACGACAAGATCCGTGAACTGTTTTCCGGTATTCCGGCAATCGCATATGCGGCATGTTTGATGTTAATTATCGGAGTCGGCCTGGCTTACCTTTGGTTGGGTGGCAATACCGCCGATCGCTCGCTGCAAATGGAATATGCCTCTTTGAATGAGCAGGATCTGAGTGATCTCAATAGATTCAGATCTCTACCGCTTATTACGGCGGTTCCGGGCGTTGTGCGGGGAAACGGTGGGAACGTGAAAGTTCTAAATAGCGAAAAGAGTGTATTTGTCCGATTGGTCCTTATCGATCTTCAGAATGAGACGGTGCTGAACGCCAGTTTGTTTCACTCAAACTCACTGCTGCTCAAATTTGATTCGCTAAAGACCTACGAAGTTAACGGCAGCCGCGAACTGAGGCTGCTGCTCCCGGCAAATCTCCTTCAAAAGGGAGCATATCAGATCAAAGCATCGCCCATTGACAACCCGGGGAAGGAAGTTATTTATAACTTCGCTATCGAATAAGGCCTAGGTTGCATTCGGTTCGCCAACTCGTGTTCTTCTCGATCCAAGCCAAACCTGAAGCACGATCAATAAGACCACGCTTACAACAAGGACGTACATTCCCGACCGCAAATTTCCGGTTTGATTCGAGACGAATCCGATCAACCATGTCGACGATGCTGCACCAAGTGTTCCGAAAATGAACAACGGAGTTGCCCGGCGGCTGGCAGACGCGCCAAATGTGTGTGAAAATCGCGAGACATTGGTCGGAAATATCCACGATGTGCCAAACCCGGATACTGCTGCTCCAATCCCTAATACAATTACCGACGAAGCCGTAACCGCTATCAGCATTCCCGCCAGGATCGTAAATAGACCCAAAAAGAGCATTTTGTTCTCATTCAAGAACCGGAATAAAGCCGGGGCAACGCCTCGCCCAAATACGAAGAACAAGAAGTACAGTAATGTTGGTGACAGCCAGTGGACCGCCTGCGTCTCATCGAGACGTTCCGTGTAGATCGTCAGCCAACCACCCATGCCGCTTTCAAAACCAACGTGAATGAAATTAAAAAGTGCGATCGCCCAAGCCAGCGGGAGCGTCCAGATCGGGGTATTCGAGATGTCATCAGCGGAATTCGTAGACCCATCCGCAGCGACCATCCGAGTTGGTTGAAAATAAAGCATTGCCGCTGCTATCAACAAGGGTGCCGCGAGGACAGTTGTTGTTACCACGATATCTGAACCTCGGCTCGAGAGATCGACAAATGGCTTACAGACAATAGCTCCGACGCCCCAAAAGAAATTTAGAAAACTTAGCGACGAAGCTGCATTTTCCGGGCTCAGTTCGAGCACTGTCATATTGATCGCAGGGAGCGTCAATCCGATCCCTATCCCGTTTATTAAGAAGGCTGCAAGCGAAACCGGAAATGAATCAATGTTCATCACGAGCACGCCGATCGCCATTAGAATTGCACCTATGAAGGATGCGGCGATAAATCGATTTGAGCGGGCAAAACGGCTAGTGAGCCATGTGCCTAAAAGCGAACCGGCAAATTGGGCCGGAAAATAGAAGCTGAGTTGCAGGTCGTTCAATGCATATTGCTTAGCAAATATCGGCAATAGTTGGCCGATCAGAACAGTTACGCTTCCTGATACTAAGAATAGGCCCGATAGGATCAGCTTGATCCGGTTAGCATTAGATGGAAGCGAGGTAGGCATAAACAGCTATTTTGGCAACATCCCCCGCAAACAACAAAAGCCGAGCCCAAAATACTTGGCCGAGCAATTATTCGCTAAAAAATGTGTATTTCGTTAAGATTTATTTAAGAAAGAACTTACTGTCCGCAAGCTACGCGGCTATTTTGTAAAAAAGATGTCTCTTGATTCGATAGAAGCGGCCGTCAGCGATATTCGCGACGGCAAAATGATAATTATTGTTGATGACGAGGATCGCGAAAATGAGGGTGATCTGGTTTGCGCCGCAGAAAAGGTGACGCCCGAGATCGTCAATTTTATGGCGGTTCACGGCCGTGGGTTGATCTGCCTTCCTCTTACCGAAGAGCGGTGCGACGAACTCCAACTTTTTCCGCAGACTGCAGAAAATACATCGAGCATGGGCACAGCATTCACAGTCTCGATAGAAGCTCGTGAGGGCGTGACGACCGGCATTTCCGCGGCCGATCGGGCCAAGACGATATTGACAGCGGTCGATCCTGTTTCGACCGCTGCTGACCTCGCACGGCCGGGACATGTCTTCCCGCTCAGGGCAAAACGCGGCGGGGTCCTTGTCCGGGTCGGCCAGACCGAGGCGAGTGTCGATGTCGCTCGCGCGTTGCCAAGGAAACGTTGGTCCGGCGTGTCGTCGAGACCGACCTTCCGACTGAATTTGGTACTTGGCGAACGATCCTGTACGAGAACATCATCAACGGCGAAACGCACGCGGCATTTGTGATGGGCGATGTTTCAGATACAACGGAAGCGACGCTAGTTCGCGTCCAAACGGAGAATGTAACGTTTGCGATGTTTGGCTCTACATTGGGCGAAGCGTCGGCGGCGATGCAGACTACGCTTCGCGAGATCTCTAGTGCAGGGCGCGGTGTTATTTTGTATTTGCGTCAGCGGGAGAATAATCTCGACCTTGTCAATCAGCTCAAAACCTACGCAGTGATGCACGAAAAGGGAGTCGATTTTCACACCGCGAAGGCAATGACCGGTTACGGTAAGTTTCACGACTATGGAATCGGCGCCCAGATCCTTAAAGATCTAGGAGTGTCGCAGATACGGCTGTTGACCAATCATCCGCCACGTATCAACGCGATCGAGGCATTTGGATTAGAGATCGTCGAGACGGTCAGCGTCTAACTAACAAGTATTTTGATGGCGAAAGACAAGCAGGAAAAATCAGAGGCCGAAATACCTGAAACGGATGCAAAGAAAAGCGTCTTTTCCCGCAGGAATCTGTTTGTCTTCATGGGCGTCTCTGCAATTTCTCTGATCCTCATTTCCCTCATTACTTACGGACTTTACCGCTTCGGAGTTTTTGACCGGTACATCAAGGATCAATTCGTCGCGAAGATGGAGGAGATCGGAGTCGAATTCAAAGCCGAGACCCTTCGGGTCGCTGCATCGCCCCTCGAACTCGTACTTCGTGAAGCGACATTTAACGACAAACTGACCGGCGAAAAACTCTTCTATGTACGTGACGCACGGCTTGGGCTCAGTGTTCTTGATCTGTTCGCTTGGCGAACAAGCCGCGATATCAGCATCGATTCGTCGGATATTAACGGAGCAGAGATTTGGGTAAGGTTTGACGAAAACGGCAAGTCCAATTTTTCGAATCTCAAGTTCGTTGAGGATGAAAAAGGTGGTGCAGTCAATTTCAAATACGAGTCAGTTAACGTAGCGATCCGCGATAGTATCGTCCATTTCGGCGACATTTCGCGAAGCATTTCCGGAAATGCCAAAAATCTCTCGATCTTTCTATCGCCGACCGATATCAAAACAGCTGAGGGCGAAACCAGATACGAATTTGACCTAACCTCCACGGACTCAAATTTTGTCTATGACGGGAAAGAGGTCGAAAAGATCGATCTGCGTGCGGTCGGGATCGCCGATAACAAAGGTGCCGAGATCAAGAGCTTTGATATTCGTACACCTCTCGGCAATACCTCAATGAGCGGCACGCTGACAGACTGGGCCGCTCTGAAATATGAGCTCGACATTACATCGATGGTCGATCTGACCCAAACGTCGACGACCTTCTCAACCGGAACCGCACTTCGCGGCGTTGGTAACTTCACGGGTCATGTTAGCGGACAAGGTGAGAATTATCGTATCGAGGGCACCGCAGCTTCCGAAGCTCTCCGTGCCGACGGAGTCTATCTCAAGGCCGTTAACGTTGCAGCCACCGTAGAGGGAACAAATTCAAATTACAACGCAAACGGCACAGCCGTTGCGGAGATGCTCACTTTTGACGTGTTTCGCGTCGATTTTTTACGGCTGAATGGAAATGTACGTGGTACAGGAACTGATTTTCGCTGGGTCGGCGACTTGCAGGCGATCGCGGCGAAGTCGCCGGGATTGACGCTCGGCGGGCTGTTTCTCGCTGACGCTGTTGCTGAATACAAGGATAAACAACTAATGGCTTCGGTCGGAAATGGCCGGGCGCAGAAATTTGCGATCGGCGATTCCGAGTTTGCTGACCTTCGCACCCGCAACCTTAAATTCTCAATGCCGGGCGACAAGATCGATATCTCCGCCGCAAGCGCCACCGCACAGGCTTTTGTCACAAAAGACTACCGTCTCGATGGTGTGACCGGTCAAAATTTGCGGGTTCGGAATTCGAACGGCAAGACTGACGTCGATGCTTCAAACCTCCGTTCAAACACGGCGAAAATTGCTGGAGCGAATATCGACGACCTCGCGGCCGGGAAATTTGAACTTCGCGATCGCCCAAATTCGACCGGCGTGAGCTTAAAAGATATCAAAGCTCGCCGGGTCGAATCAGACGGCACATACATCGATGGAGTTGAGTCGCCCGAAATAATTATCGACCACGCCGACGGAACCACCGTCGTTTACGCCGATAAATCGCGTGTCGCAAAGATCGATACGGGCTCGGCCGTCCTGGGAAGTTTGAATATTGCGGGCGTTCGCATGACCATTCGCAACGGCATGATCGAGGGCAGGTCGAACGACATTGATGCCGGAAATATCGCATTGACCAGAAATAAAGAAAACCCTGCAGGCGGCAATCTCGAAGCCGTGAAGATCAATCGGCCGGTATTTATCGTTGAAAGATCAGGTCGCTACCGCGCAACCGCTGACATGAGCATCGGCGGTGGCATGTTGGGAAGTGTCGCACTCGGATCTGCTACAGCGAAAGTTAACATCAACAACGACCGTGCCGAACTCAGTGACATTGCAGCAAATGTGATGGACGGCAAACTCGATGGGGTCATAACCGTTGCGTTCGACAATCGTACCCAGTCAAAGATCGACGCGAAATTTGCGGATCTCGACATGTCAAAACTTGCCGCATTGCAAAGCGGGCGTATCATTCCGATCGAAGGAAGCACGACAGGCGAAGCTCATTTTACATTTCAGGGAACCAACCTTCGCTCGGCCTCGGGGACGCTCGACGCCGCTATAACAGCAACCGCGGGGAAAGATGAACGTGCACGCATTCCGATAAACGGTGAGGTCAATCTGAGGGCGGACGAGGGTCTGTTCGAAATTGAAAAGGCCGAATTTTCAACCGGAAAAAGCACCTTGACCGCATTGGGTCGGTTCGATCTGAATGACGACGATTCGAACTTAACGGTTGCACTTCGTTCCGACGACGCAAACGAGGTCCAGAGGGTCGCTGAGGTGACGGAGATCCTGCCCGAACTAGATCGTCAATTCAAGATAATGGAAATGCAGTTTGCCAGGAAACTCGTGTTTGACGGAACGATCACCGGCAATCTCTACGATCCGTCGGTTACCGGAATTGCTTCAGTCGGTTCTTTGATAATGAGAAACCGAGATCTCGGTAGCGTCGCAACAAATATTAGTGTCTATCCGGAGGACATGACCGACGCCGACCGAATTTTGCATCTCGCGGGAGTAGAGCTGCGAAATGGAAAACTCAATGAGACTCTTGGCGGAACCGCAATTTTTGAGATCCTGATCCCTTCCGGCGGTTCAAATAATGTAACGGTGATTGCCGATCTCCGTGGAATTGATGCCGGAAACCTTCTCGCTGCGCTGCCGATCGACCTGCCTTCTCGGATCAGCGATCTGAGCGGGAAAACTACAGGAACGGTCAATATCACCGGTCTGCCAGATAACGCCAATGGTGCGATCGATCTGTTGGCTTTGAAAGGCACGGTCGCGGGGCAAAGCTTTGACAATTTGAAGATCGATGCCACCTTTCGGGGATCGGGAATTATCATTAATACTGTCGAAATGCGAATCGGTGTCGGGCAGGTCACCGCAAAAGGCACGTACGATCGCAAGAGCACCGCTTTCGACCTCGATCTTGCGGGAAAACAGGTTCCGATGCCTCTCTTGCTCGCTTTTCTTCCACCGAATGAAAGCATTCCCGTCATAACAGGAACTGTCGAGGTTACTGCCAAGGCAGTCGGTTTGGGAGAAAATAGTTCAACTTATGATTTCGCATTCGATGGAATCGCCAGGACCGTAACTGTAGGCGAAAATGCTATCGGTGACGTGATATTCAAGGGAGAAACCGTAGATCAGATCTTGTCCGCAAAACTCACGGCGAATCTCGAAGGCAGTACGCAGGTCATTGACGGGACGTTGCGGTTTCGCGACGAAAATTTACCCTATTCTGTCACTACGGTATTTGACCAGAGTCCGCTGTCGCCTTATATTGCGTTCGTCCCGCAGCTAAAAGGGTATCCGATCACCGGAACCGGTACCGGCAGAATCGAACTTAACGGCACACTTCGTTCGCGTAACAGCAAAGGCGAGTTGGTTTTTAGCACTTCAAGCGCGAACGGATCAGCCCAATTTTCACAGCTTGCATTGACAATACAGGATACGCCGCTCGCCGCGGCCGAGCCGATCTCGATCGTTTTTGATCGTAATAAGGTTGTTTTTGAGAACGCCAAATTTGCTGGCGGCGGTTCGAACATGACCATAAGCGGCACAGTAGCTCTGACCAAAGAATCCTCAAGCAACCTCACAGTTGATGGCCAAATCAGCCTAAATTTGCTTAATCTGGCAACTAAAGACACATTTTTTGCCGGCACCGCAGAAGTGGCTGTTCGGTATATTGGCCCATTCGAAACAGCTCGTTTGTCGGGTACGGCTTATACTGAAAACGCTTCGGTAGCGGCGTTTATCGGCACCGACCGGCTTACACTCGAACGAATTAAGACGCGGGTTGTATTTACGGCTGACCAAGCAGAGATCGAAAATGCCACGGGATATCTTGGCGGCGGCAGGTTTAACGCGACCGGTGGAGCATTATTGAACGGCCTCAGCGTTTCGACGTTTCGCTTGTCGCTAAACGGTGACAATGTCACAGTTCCATTGCCGCAGGATTTCCTCACGACCGGCGACGCACGGCTTGAGATCACAGGAATTCGCAATGTTCAGAAAGACAGTTTGCAGATCACTATTGGCGGCCGCGTATTTGCGAAACGAAGTTTATATTCGAAAGACATAGATCTTGCAAATCTTGTCGGGGCCCGCCGTCCAAAATCTCTGTCGGGCAGCAACGGAACTGCCAGCCCACCGCGTTTCGACCTCATAATCGAAGGACGCGATGCACTTATAGTGCGTAATAACATCGCAGACCTAACGGCGTCCGCTTCGCTCGTTTTGACCGGTGACGCCAATGAACCGCGTCTGTCAGGACGAATTACAGCAAATAGCGGAACACTTTTCTATCGAAAGGATAGGTATGAGGTACAGAGGGGAACGCTTGAGTTTCCGCCCGATTCTGAGATCGAGCCTATAATCAATCTTCAGGCGGAAACCGAGATCGGTGGTTATCAGATCTTTATCAATCTTGCAGGCCCGCTCAAAGATACCGAGCGTTTGACCGCCACCGTACGTTCGAGTCCCGCACTGCCAAGCGACGACGTAGTTTCACTAATTACGACCGGCAGTTTGTCGAATACTGCCGGCGGCATTCCCACGCTTGCCCAGTCCGGCATCAATACTGCAGCCGAAATCCTGACCGATTCGATAATCAACAATCCCGCACGTAAGGCAACAGATAAACTTTTTGGCCTAAACGTTTTTGAGATCGACCCGATAATTTCCGGCCAACAGATCAATCCCTCGGCCCGCCTTACGGTCGGACGTCAGATAAATAACAATCTTCGGGTCACGTATTCGACGAATCTTTCACAGGATCAGAATCAGGTACTTGCGTTAGAGTATCGAGTTTCAAACAAACTCTCATTTGTCGCTCTATACGAACAGCGGTCTATTTCGAACGTAACCCGCAACCGTGATAATTTTAGCTTTGAGATCCGTTTCCGGAGGAGGTTCTAATTGCCACTGATGGATCGATCCGCAGTTAAATACATCTTTGTTCCAACCGAAGCTCCGCAGAAGCTCATCGGCCAGTCTTCAGTTGTTTGGATCTTTCTGCTGGTTTGTTCATTTGTTTGCACCTTGGCACTCACGACATCCGCACAAAGCAAATTCGAGGATAAAAGAGTTGATAAGATCGACGTCAGTTACGGAACCGACGAGCTAAACCCTCCTTCGTCGGAGGAGTATCAAAAGATCGTTCGAAGTTTGGTCGACTCCACATATTCGACCCAAAAGATCCACGATTCGATCGTCGCACTTTACAACACAAAAAAGCTGGCGACGGTGACCGTTTCAGCCTCGCAAAACAGCAAAGGCGGCGTTGATCTTCGGTACGAGATCAAGCGAAAGCCCCGCGTCGAAAAGGTCTCGATCGTGGTCGGCAGCCAAACCGGCGATAAGATAACAGAACAAGATCTATTATTTAAGCTCAATCTTCTCACCTCGGGAACGACGATCACGGATCAAACACTTCGAAGCAATTCCGACCTCATCCTCGATTACCTTCGTGAACGGGGCTTTTATAAATCGGACGTAACGTTCACCCAGCAACCTCTTACCGCTGACAATGAGATCGGTGTGGTTTTCAACGTCGCACCGAATGATCAGGCAAAGGTCGCGCGATTTAATGTCAATATCGTTGGTATGACCGAACCGATTACCCCGAAGCAGTTGGAGTTAACCCCCGATGCTTATTTTTCTCGCGAAAAATTAACAAAAGATATCGCGACGATACGCAAATATCTGAGAGAGAGGGACTTTGTCGCCCCCGAACTTAACGAACCACGTGTCCTATACGACAACGAAAAAAATACGATCGAGATCGAACTTATCGGTAAAGTTGGCCCTGTCGTTCGTGTCACGCTCGATACTGAAAAGGAAAAGATCGGCGATTCGACGTTGACCAAGTTACTGCCGATCAAACGCGAAGGTTCGCTCGATTATGCAGCCATCGTCGAGGGCGAACGACGCCTAGAGACATATTACCAGGAACAGGGCTATTTCTTCGTCGATGTTACGTCCGTTTGTTCGGTCGATCCGTCGATAACCGACGGTCAGACAGTTCCGATCCCAAACGATAGTGAATTCTTGTGTTCCGCTCTCGGAAGTGCCGAATTACTGAATCGAACAGTTGACGTAAAATACAAGGTCTCTTTAAACCGCAAACTTCGTCTCGTTAGCATGCGTTTGCGCGGCACCGAATCTCTATCGATAGAAGATGTCCGCCCAGTCCTTGAAACGCAGGAAGCCAATATGCTTGGCATCATTCCCCTTTTCGGCTACGGACGCGGCTATACGAGTCTCAATACGCTTGAGGCCGATGCTTCTACGATCGGTTCGTTGATGGCCGAGCTCGGATATCGCAATGCTGAGGTTCGGGTCAACCAAGGTGTTGCCCCTAACGGCGAGGACCTGATCATTACCTTCGAAGTCGAAGAAGGCCCAAGGACCGAGATCGGCGAGGTAAGCATCGTCGGGAATTCAGCAATCACTAGTGACGAACTGTTTGCTCAGCTGCCTGATCTCAAAGGTACAAGTTACTCGAGGGCAAGGTTCCGCAATTCGGTTCGAAAGCTGGCTGAATTCTATTCAATAAAAGGCTACTACAACGCTCGCGTCTCGTATTCCATAACCGAGCCGCCGGTCGACCCAAAGGCGGATAAACAGATCGTCAAGCTGGAATTCAAGGTCGAGAACGAAGACAAACGGCTTGTGATCAACCGTATACTGATCACCGGCAACGAAGACACCAAAGAATCAGCGGTCTTGAAAGCTTCGCCGCTCCGGATCGGTGAATTCCTTCGCTCGGTCGACGTATATTCGACAGAACAAAATCTCTATGCGACTGATGTCTTTGATCGTGTCGAAGTAAAGCCGGTGCCCGTGGGGGATAATTCCGTAGGCGACCGCCTAACTGACATTGTTATTAACGTGAATGAACAGCCTCCGCGATTGATCACGTATGGCGGAGGCTTTTCAACTGATCTGGGGCTAAATGGATTCTTTGATATTCGCCATGTAAACCTTCTCGGCAATCTCTGGCAGGGCGGTGCCCGCCTTCGAGTTAGCCAGCGTCAACAGCTCATACAATTTGATTTTATCAATCCGCGATTCATTCCCGACGGAGAGAAGAAATTTGCACCACTCACTTTCTCGGCTCAATATCAGCGTGATTCAACGGTAACGCGGTTTTTCAGATCGGCATTTGATAAGGGAACATTTGGCATTGTGCAGCGGATCGATGATAGCGGCAATCCGATCGATCAATTCGGTAACGATGCAGGTAGCCCGACGATCAACCGCCTTACACTTTCGGTTGAAACGAGCCGGACACTAAGTCGCAAAAACCGCAGCATCATCTTTGCTCGCTATCGATTTGAAGATGTACGGCTAGTCAATATTGAAAGCCTTTTGATCAAGGACCTGATCCGGCCCGATGCCCGTGTTCGAATCTCCGGGTTTGGATTCACTTATGTCCGCGACACTCGCGAAAAATGTTCGGCCCAGTTTTCGCTTCTTGAACTCATTGCGAAGGGCGAACCCGGCGATCCGTGCCGTTACAACGCCAGCGATCCGACGCGCGGCAGTTATCTAACTTCGGAATACAACGTTTCATTACCGCAACTAGGCGCCAATATCGGCTTTAATAAGCTCCAGCTCAGCTATAATATCTATTACACTTTCAGACAATTGAAAAACACGACATTTGCAGGTAGGGCGATTCTTGGCCTGGCCCATGTGTTTTCGTCAGCCAACCGCTTTACTGATCCAAATCTCACAGGCCTAAACGGGATCTTGCCCATCAGTGAGCGATTCTTTGGCGGCGGTTCAAATACTATTCGTGGATTTGATTTTGAAGAGGCCGGCCCTCGTGTGGCGGTGGTTCCTCAGGGAACTTTTCGAAATAGTGCTGGCGATCAGGTCTACCTCGACCCGTTCACGATCCCATTTGGAGGAAATGCTCTCGCAGTCGTCAATCTCGAAGCTCGAATTCCGCTTACAAAATCTATTCGTGCCGTGCCGTTCTATGACGGCGGCAATGTTTTTCGCCGAGTTAGTGATATTTTCAATCCGCCCGACGTGCCGCCGAACGATGTGCTTAGGCAGAATCTTAGGGCTCTGTGGACCCATACAGTCGGCTTAGGTCTAAGACTGAAAACACCGGTGGGAGGCGAGTTCGGCGTTGATTACGGATACCTTCTCAATCCGCCGCGGTTCGTGATCCCTCAAACGGTCGGGCCGAACACTATTTACCAATTGCGTAAGGACCAGATCCATTTTCGTTTTTCGCAAGCATTCTAGCGGTCAATTTATTGCCGCCGAATGAACAACGTGGGATTCGTCGAGCTCCACGATCAAGCCTTCACTCGAAACTCTTTCCGGCAATACCATGTTTGGTATGCCGGCAAGCATTTCCTTCGAAACAAATTCGGACAGCGGAGCGGAATGGGGTTGACGGACGGCGGCATTTAACAATTTGCGGCGAGTCTTCCGTTCATACATGGCTTTGTCCGCGGCAACGATCATTTGGTCAAAAGTACTCCCATTACCGTCATATCCGGCAGCACCGAGGCTGACCCCAACCTTCGCGACTTTTCCATCACCGGCGGGCAGTTCAAACTCACCAACAGCTCTCTCAATTCGGCTGCAAAGATCGATCACATCGTCCGGACCTGCATCTGAGATCAGGGCGACAAATTCATCGCCGCCATAGCGCGCCAGAAAATCATATTCGCGAAGCTGTTCAAGGATCACCTGTCCGATACTGTTGAGCATCCTATCGCCGGCTTTATGGCCAAACGTATCATTGACAGCCTTAAATCCGTCAAGGTCAAGCATAAGTACCTGAAATCCATTTCCACCGCGGCCGGCTCGGGCCACTTCGCGTTCGAATTGCATTTGCAGACTGCGGGCATTGGGCAATCCTGTCATCGGATCGGTCAGGGCATGAATCTGTGCCTCGTCGTGCTGTTTTGATTTGGCGATCGCGTCGGCCGCGATACGCGACACCGTTTCGAGAAGACGGATATGTTCATCTGCGTAGTGCGTCAGTTGATGTGAATAGATCGACACCGCTCCGATCAACTCGCCATTGGCAATTAGCGGAAGCGACGCCATCGTTGAATACTCCTGTGCCAGTTCGATCTGGGACAACGCAAAATCAAGATCGGGGTTCACATTGATGATCGTCTCCTTCGTTTTGAGGACGAATCCGGTCGCTCCTTCATTTATGCCAATACGCTTGGCGAGCAGAAGTTCGGAATTTTCGCCTTCGGCGTGGATCACATCGGCGTAACGGGACGACTCATCTACGAGATAGATCGCACATGTATCAAATGGCACAAATTCTCGGATCTTCTTTGTGAACAAAGCTAGAGTTTCCTCTATCTGCATGGATGAACCAAACTCCCTTGCAAGTTCGTACAGAGTAAAAACTTCTTTATTCGCGAGTTTGATCTGCTGGACAAAGCCTTTTGAAATTCCAGTTTCCGAGCTGTGTAGTAATTCACGGCTGTTCGAATACGACAATCCGAGCTGTTCGATCTTTAATTCAAAGTTCGTCAAATGCTTGAGGAACACGTGAACAATATTCGGGTCGAATTGTTTGCCCGCATTAGTCAGCAAGTGCCTTCGAGCTTCATCGCGCGAGAATGCGGCCCGGTATGGGCGATCGATCCGGAGTGTGTCGTAGGCGTCAGCGATCGTAAGGATCCTTGCCGTGAACGGTATATCCTCGCCGGCCAGCTGTTCAGGATAGCCGCTCCCATCCCAAAACTCGTGGTGGTATTTGATAGTTGCGACTACCGGATAATTGAAATCAATTCCCTCAAGGATCGCTGCTCCAATGGTCGAATGGATCTTTGTCTTTTCAAGTTCGGCCGGCGTTAGTGTGGCGGTCTTGCTCAGGATATGATCCGGGATAGCGAGCTTGCCAATGTCGTGAAGTAATGCACCGGTTCGAAGCGCGTTTAATTCATCATCACAAAGCTTGAACAATTCGCCCAAGCTAACGGCGTAGATCTGTGTTCGTCTGACATGTCCGGCTCCTATCTGGTCGCGGGCATCGATTGCGGTCGCAAGGGCCTCGACCGTTGCAAGATGCATGCGGCTCGCTTCCATTATTTGTGCCGTCTTGATCTCAAGTCGGCGAAGGTGAATTCGATACGCAGCGAAACCGACAACGAACATTGGAACAAACACCCAGGCGATGGCAGCTCCGAAATACAAAAATCCAATCACAGCGATCGCAAGCACTGCGAAGGCGCTCGCGATCATCTTTGTCGAGCTTTCGTAATTTGATAATCGTAATAACTTCATCGCAAATGAAACCGGAGGGAAAACACACGCGGCGCAACTGTCGCCGTAATTGACATACAAGTTGCGTGCCAATCAAAAAAGGTCAATTGGGTGTTGGTTTTATTGCAAACTAAATAGTTGTGAGA
The DNA here is from genome assembly GCA_016713675.1 of Acidobacteriota bacterium. NCBI lineage: Bacteria > Pseudomonadati > Acidobacteriota > Acidobacteriota bacterium. The sequence goes on along the minus strand of JADJOS010000001.1, from coordinate 1,429,692 downwards.
GGTCAACCTCGGAGGGGCTCGGTCATTTTGCAAGTGCGCAGTGAACGAATTCGGTCAATGTGACGTATTGTGGCGCAAAAGCGCCGGATAGTATCAGTAGCTGTCGTCAAACCCGTAAGCGTCGAAATCGTCACTTGGGTCACGTCCTTCGGCCTCCTCGTCAGGCCTAAGATCCAGTTCGATGGGGTCAAGGCCGACAACAACTAATGTCGCTCCGCATTCGTCGCACGAGACGGTGTCGCCCTGTTCGGACTCGGCATCAACAAATACGTCTTCGGTACATTCGGGGCAGATGGTCGTCGGCATTCTACAATTCTCCAAAAATCATAAGATTTTGTTTGCGTATCACTAATCATGCAAGTGAAAATGGATACGTATAACCAATCTATCGTGTAACGCGACAATTTGGCAAGATTTGAATTACAAATTTATATTGGCCGCCGACATTCGGCATTTATGCAATTTCCATTTCAGATTGATCCGTCAAAAGAGTTCGATTGCGTCGGTTTCGGCACCAATGCAGTGGACTTTTTGATCAGGGTCCCGCATTATCCGGCGTTCAATTCGAAGGTCGAGCTTTCTGGCTATACGCGTGCAGCCGGGGGCGAGATCGCGACGACAATGGCCGGTTTGACCCGACTCGGACTCAAGACCGCTTACGTCGGTCGATTTGGCGACGACGACCCGGGAGAGATCGGGCGGCGTTCTCTTGTGGACGAAGGCGTCGATATCACTTTTTCCGAATCGATCACCGACACTCGCACACAGATCGCGTTTATCATCATTGACGAACGAAACGGCGAACGCACCGTCATCTGGGAGCGCGAATCAAACCTCGCATACAGTGCGAGTGATGCTCCGGTCGAGATCGCGACACGGTGCAAAGTGCTGCATTTCACTCCGCACGACACTGATGCATGCCTCGAGATGGCAAAGGCGGCAAGGTCGGCCGGGGCGATCGTTTCGACGGATATCGACAATGTTTTTGACGGCATCGAGCTCCTTTTGCCTTATATCGACATCCTTATCGCGTCCTCCGATTTCCCTGAAAAGCTCACCAGTATTGCCGACAGGCGCGAAGCTCTCATCGAGATACATCGAAAATACGGCTGTGCTGTCACGGGCGTTACGCTCGGCGAGGCAGGCTCACTGCTGTATTGCGAAGGCGAATTTATCGAATCGAAAGGATTTGAGGTTCCGGGCGGCTGCAAGGACACGACGGGAGCCGGTGATTCGTTTCGTGTCGGTTTGCTCTACGGCCTGTTGACCGGCCAGTCTGTCGAAGAAAGTGCTCGTGCCGCAAATGCTGTTGCGGCGCTCAAATGCCGGGCGGTCGGTGCCCGAACGTCACTGCCTGACGCCGGCGAGCTGGATATGTTCTTAAAAAAAGTATAGACATACCGGTCTTGCATGTACTATCCTTGTTTAGAGGGTTCCCACCCTTGATCTCTCGCTATTCGCCCAAACATCCGTAAATACTAAGCGGTCCTCATATTTTCAGTATCCGATCTATGGACTCGAAGATAGGTTTAATCATTCAGCTCGCCGGAGTTTCCCTTATAACTCTGCTGACGCTATTTCTGCGTCGGTCGTTGAATGTCGTTGCATTAAAACACTGGACGATCGCCTGGTTGTTTTTATCGTTTTCACTATTCTGCCTACGGCTGGCGTTCAGTTATGAAACCTACTCGCTTCAGCTCTTCAGCTTCTATTTCTTAACGGAGTACTTCTTTGGTTTCCTGCTTATTGCCGGTATTCGAAGTCTTGTGGGAAACAATGAAATGAAGGTGCGGGCGGAGCTGTGGATCCTGCCGTTCATATTGGTTGCGTTCGGCCTGCCGTTCCTGGCTGATGATCTAAATCTTGTCCTAAATTCCCAATCGCTTATTCTAGCGGGCTTTTTCTCGATCGCCTTTATTGAATTGTGGAAGACGAAGATAAGGAGCTTTGGCGGAAAGGTGATGCTTATCGCCCTGGCTCTCTTGACTGTCAATTACGGCGGCTACTTTGTGATATTCATGATGGGCCGGTATGCGGATATCGAGACCTCATTCCTTGCTTTCAATTCGGTCATTGATCTTGTTCTACAGATCCTGCTCGGATTTGGCATGGTCATCGTGCTGCTCGAACAGGTCCTGACCGACGCCAAGATCGCCAACGAAAAGTTGCGAAAGGCCCACGAAAGGCTCGAAGAACTTGCACATATCGACCCGCTCACGACGGCACTCAACCGTCACGCGTTCCACGGCTATCTCAACCGCGGCGGCGACAGCGGAAGGGCCGCGACGGGCTGTGTCGGCTTTTTTGACATTGATGATCTAAAGGACATTAACGACCTGTATGGCCACGCCGCAGGCGACATGGCGATCCGTGCTGTGGTGCGTTCGATCCGCGATATCATCCGGGCGGAGGACCTGATCTTCCGCTGGGGCGGCGATGAATTTTTTGTGATAATGGTCGGCCTCGATTCCGACACGGCTCTCGATAGGATGTCGCGTCTCGAGGAAACGCTCTCAAATGTCCGGATCGATGGCCTCACCCGGCCGCTCGCGATCCGCGTTTCGCACGCGTTCGAAGATTTTAACGACCTTGCCAACCTCGAATCTACGATCGAAAAGGCCGACGCCAAAATGTATCTGCAAAAGCAAAAGCGTAAAGCTGTGTTCGCCGACAAACTGCTAACGCCATCGAGATCCATCCGCCACGACCTTTTACCTCGTTAGGTTTGCGACACTCAAATTAGCCGCTGTGTCAGTAACAAGGCCTCCTTGTGACAATAGAATCACCCCTTTGCAACGATCGAAAAGTCCTCTGCGATAATCAGAACATCGCTTGCGAAGCACCAAAAGCCCCCTAGCAACAACCGTAGAACGGCTTGCAACGACAACTCTAAGGCCGGAAATTAGGAAAATAGTAATCTTCACCGGCGTTGTAGTTTCAGTCGAACCTGTCGCCGTTGTCCGAAAGTGACGGCCGATCGCTCCGCATCGGCACAATAATTCACTTCCGATGTGTCGCACACTTGCAACAACCACCCATATATGTTATATTTGTTGTCCGTATTTGGAGGTAAATATAGAGATGGCGAGAAACTGGGAAAGATTCGAAGAGCCCGTGCCGCATGAGAAGAACGAAATTTACGTATCGATAAATTATTTGGGCGATCTGGTGATGAACCGGCACACGTTCGAATCTATGGGGCGGCCCGCAGCGGCATATTTGCTCTACGAAAAGGAAACGGACTCGATCGGGATCGAAAAGACCGAACCGCTAATGCCGAATGCGTTCAAGATCAAACCAAGAAGCGACTGCGGCGGCGCATATATCCGCGCCAAACCGTTCTGCAAAAAGCACGAGATCAAATACGACGGCACTGTCCGCTTCCTCGACAACAAGATCGAAGGCGACACCCTCGTCATCAACCTGTTAAAAACGATACCGGTGATCAGAAAACAAAGCCCGTTGGGACGGAAACGGCGTTCCTAAGATCGGCCTGGTATTCTCCGCTAACGCTCGCCGATGCGAAAAGAAAGAATTTCTCAAAAAGGGCTTAAAAAATCAACGAGAGTTTGGTACATTTGATTGACCGTAACTTCTGCGGTAATCGACCACAATTTGTAAGCGTAAAGGACGGGGAAAGACCATAATCAATACGTTAAGGATAAGAGACGCATTGTCCTTTGATTTCTCGAAAGCGGAAACCAATTTCATAACATTGAATTTTCCGACAGATTTCGTGACTACACGCGAGATAATTCGTGAACGAGTGTTTTCGGAAGTCCGGAATTACAACGAGGAGAAACCCGAAATATTTAGCGGGTTTGTTCAACCAACCGGAGCGGAAAAGCTCCTCAACGGCTTCAGAATGCGGGAAAGGAAGACGATCGACCCTCAGGAGCAGTATAAGAAAGCGGTTGAGGCATTTGAGCGGAACGGCTTCATCATGCTTGTCGACGGTCTCCAAATCGAAACTCTCGATGAACGGATCGAGATCGAGCCTGATATGGAAATTACGTTTCTTAAGCTGGTTCCACTCGTTGGCGGTTAGGTCATGATTCGAAAGATCTTCGAAATAGTTAATGATGTCTTAGGGAACCAAGCGGGAAAGACACGCTCTTCAACAACACCGCTACTTTTGTCCTCTTTGGCTGAAGACCCGGATGATTGGCAAAGGAACGCCTTAACCCTTAAAGCTTACGAGATCGGACGAGTGATACTGTCATCGCAGCCTCAAGAGCAAAAGGAGATCGCGTTATACCTGATGGATTGGCTAACTCGGCAGGAAATAGCGCTACAAGCTAAGCGTCGCAGTCAAAACTACATTCAATGGGACTATAAAATTTCAAGAGCACGAAACGCTCTGACTGAGCTCCTGCGCAAAAAGTTACCGGTTTCCGAGAAAGAACTGCTCCAGTTTCTCAACTGGTCGATGATCTACGATTCAAATTACTGGCGTGCAATACCTCAAATAATTAAACAGGTCGAAGATTTTCGAAAGAATAGTGAACTCAGCCCTCTACTAATCAAATCGCTTATAAGATACATTGAGATGATCTCATCGTCCCAATACCAAGACGCCAGCACTCGTCAACAGCTAATTCGGCTGAAGGAACTGGCCGGTCAAGGCAGCCGAAATCCGATAGTCTCGGGGGAAGCATGGTCGGATGCGGCTACAGATCAACTAAGTGGGCTTGATGAACACGAACGAGTTGCCTGGATCAAGCTGCTCAATGTTTGCGTTGCGGCTAAAGGTTCGGCACCTACGGCAAAGTGGCGGAAAGCAGCAGATGCGGCGCTTGAGAATGTCGGCTGGGACAATTTTAAGACCGCTGTATTGAGTTGGTTTCCACTGGTTGATAAACCTCGGACAAGCAGAATTTGGACATGGTCTGAGTGGGCGCCTGACCCAAATCTGTTGATAAACGATAATAACGCCGATATTTTGAAGGGGCTGATTTGGGTCAGCACGAAACATGCCGACGCCGATGTGCTTCGCTCACTCACGGCTCTCGCCATTTCGGCCTATCGCAAGGTTCCGCAAGTCGGGCCGCGTTGCGTTCGGGTCGGGAATGCGTGTGTCTGGGCACTCGGCGAGATGAACGATGCCGTCGGCCATTTGGCAGTATTGAAAGTTCGTATCAAATTTGGAACTGCCCAGAAGCAGATCGAAACGGCACTAGAGAAAGCGGCAAACCGGGCTGGCGTACCAAAGGAAGAGATCGAAGAAATGTCCGTGCCCGATTACGGGCTCCAGAAAGTTGGCTATCTAACCGAGAATATTGGTGAATACTCGGCGGAGATCGCTATAAAGGGAACGGATGACGTCATTGTTCGCTGGTTCAATGCGGACGGAAAGCAGCTAAAATCTACGCCCGCCAGTGTCAAGAAGGATTTTGGCGAAGACATTAAGGAACTTAATCAGACTCTGAAAGACATTCGTCAGATGTTGCCTGCACAGCGGAATCGGATCGATTGCTTATATCTTGAACAAAAAAGATGGAATTTCGATATTTGGCGCGAGCGATACCTTGACCACCCGTTGGTCGGGACGATCACCCAGCGTTTGATATGGAAGTTTACCGACTCGAAAGGTATATTTTCTTCCGGCATTTGGCTCGATGGCATGATAGTCTCGTCAACCGGCAACGAACTTGATCTGTCAAAGTCAGGAATTACGGTTGAACTCTGGCACCCGCTGGACGAAGCAACTCAAGACGTTTTGCGATGGCGTGAATTCCTGGAGCAAAACGTAGTTCGGCAGCCTTTCAAGCAGGCCCACCGAGAGATCTATCTTCTGACAGACGCCGAGCGGAATACGCGCGTCTATTCGAACCGGTATGCCGCTCATATTCTAAAACAGCATCAGTTCAACGCTCTGTGTGCGGCGCGTCAATGGAAAAACCGATTGCGTTTGTTGGTCGATGACGAATATCCTCCGGCAAGCCGATCACTTTTCAAGTGGAATTTGCGGGCAGAATTTTGGATCGAGGGAATTGGTGACGACTATGGTACGGACACCAACGACTCGGGCACATTTTTGTATTTGACGACCGATCAGGTCCGATTCTATTCAATAGATGCGCGCGAAAATGCCGCCCATGCCGGTGGCGGCGGCTACGGAACAAACGTTCGGGGTGCCGGAAATGCTACCGAACCGCTTGAACTCGAAAGTATCCCACCATTGGTATTTTCGGAAATAATGCGCGACGTAGACCTTTTTGTCGGTGTCGCCAGCGTGGGAAACGACGCGAATTGGCTGGATACCGGACCGGACGGCGCTCGACGTGACTATTGGTACGATTATTCGTTTGGCGACCTGTCCGTCTCGGCAAAAACGCGGAAGCAAATTCTCGAAACGATCATTCCACGATTGAAGATCGCTCAGAGATGTACCTTTGACGACAAGTTTTTGGTCGTTGAAGGTGACGTTCGGACTTACAAGATCCACCTTGGCAGCGGGAACATCTTAATGAAGCCGAACGACCAATACCTATGTATAGTGGCAAAGCAAGGAACCGCTGACACAAACAAGGTTTTTCTACCTTTTGAAGGCGACCAAAGGGTCGCTGTGATCTTAAGCAAAGCTTTCCTTCTGGCAGATGACAAGAAGATCGATGACGCAACTATACTGCGACAAATAAGAACTACGTGATATTTACAACTTGTCCTTAAAAAATCCGACTACCAGTGCCCAGGCGTCTTTGGCGGCGGTGGCGTCGTAGACTTCGGGGCGGGTGTTGTTGAAGAAGGCGTGGTCGGCGTCGTATTTGACCGAGTGGATCGGCAGTTCGAATCGTTCGGCGGCGTCCTCGAGGGCGGCGACCTTTTCGGGGTTGATCCAGGCGTCGCGGGTGCCCGAGATGAAGAGCGTCGGGACGTTAAGTTTTTGCAGAACGTCTTCGGGCGGCGTATCGCCATAGAATGCGGCGGCGGCACTTATCCCTTCGACCTCGCACGCCGCACGTAGCGCGTAAGTACCGCCCATGCAGTAGCCGGTGATGCCGAAATGCGATATGCCGTGCACCATGGCGGCGGCGGCGATCGCGGAGCTGATCGTGTCGAGGCCGTCTTCGATGGCGAGTTCGTGCATGAACTTGCCGGCTTCTTCAGGATCAGTTGCAAGACGGCCGCGATAGAGGTCGGGGGCGATGGCGATAAAGCCTTCGTCGGCATAGCGCCCGGCAATATCCTTGATGTGGTCATTGAGGCCCCACCATTCCTGTATCACAAGTACGGCCTTGTTCGTTTCGCCCGCCGGCAACGCCACAAAGGCGGTTGACGGTCCGTTCGCGGTATCAAAATGAAGTGTTTCGTTTGTCATGTTTTCTTCCGTTTAGAGGATGCGGCAAACCTCTTTGCCCCATGGCGTCGAGGTGGCACGTTTTATTGCATCTTTGAAATCGTCGTATTTCCAATCACGTCGGTTCAGCACTGAATCGTCAGCGAACTCGATACGGTTGATGATCACCTTTTCGTCAAAGAGTTTGTCGACCGCATTCTCGAGGCTCTTGACCGAGATCGTGTTGCTCGGGCCGAGAATGCTCGCGGCGGCAAGCTCGCGTTTATCGCCGGGCTTTATTTTAACACCGCAAAGAAAATGGCGGCTAGTGACGTTGGCCGGTGTTGCGATCTCGGTAAAGCGGTACTCCCAAAAGATGGCCACGACCGTCTTTTCATTGTCGTTTTTGACGTTCGCAAAATACGAATAGCCGACCTTGGCGTCGTAATTGGGCGTTCGAGACTCTTGTGTGATCTTTTCGAGCTGGGCGCTCCTTCCGTCGATAGTGTGTTCGTTAGGATCGGTCATGCCACGCTGCAGCATCTGATTTTCGCGCACATTGCGTTGAAAATTCTTATTCTGGGCGGTCATCTCAGGCACCTGCAGCGAACTCTGCGATTCGCCTTTTTTCGCTCCCTCACGGATGGTGTTCCAACCGCTGCCGATGACCGAGACCGTTCCGTTTTGAGCGATACAAACCGGAACGGCCGCGAACATCGTGATCAGCAAGAGATCAATTGCTCTCATCGTGCCTCCATCATCCCATGGCGTTGATGGTGACATCTTACATCAAGACCGAGCTCATTATCTAGAAAAATCTCACCGTGTAACTAAACCGCACATTGCGTCCGATCTCGGGCGAAATATCCTTGATGAACGAAATGTGATTGTAATAGAGCCGGTCGGTCAGATTGTTGGCGTTCACAGAAAAGATATGGGCCGCGTGTTTGGTCGGCAGCACATACGACCCGCCAATATTGAACACGCCGTATCCCGCAGTCGGCGATTCGTTGACAAAGACACGCGTTTGATCGCCAACAGCCGCAAATTCGGGCCGGACACTGAAATTCTTATAATGAACGTCGAGGCCGATACGGGCACGCATGGGAGCGATCCGCGGCAGCGGCGACCCGTCGATCAGCTTTGCATTCACATAATCAAATCCGGCGAGAACATTGAGAAAACTCGCCGCGGTATAATCAAGATTAAACTCAGCACCGACAAATCGCGTATGTCCCTGCAGATATCTGGCGATCGGGAAACCGCTGTCAGGATCGACAAGACCCGTCGGTGCCAGAAAGACATAGTCCTTTAGGTCGTAATAGTAAAAATTCGCGTCGGCCTTGATCCGCTTGCTCTGCTGCCTGAGGGCGATGTCGATGCCGTCGTTGGTCTCGGGCCTGAGCGTCGGGTTACCGATCTCGAACGTCAGAGTGCCGTCATGGGCGCCGTTATTGTAAAGTTCCTCGATCGCCGGTGCCCTGTACGAGTGCGAATAGTTTGCGACGAACGCCCCGCCTTTCCACAGATCGAACCTCGCCCCGACCGCACCAGAGAATCCGGTGAAATCACGCTGCTCGAGGTTCGGATTTGAAGGTCGGTAACGGTTATTCTCGATGCGCCCGCCGAATTGAAGGCTTACGCGCTCCCATTTCAGCTCCTGAAGCGTGAAAACCGAAAACGCCGACTGGCTAACGGGCCCGTCGATCAGCGTTTCGAGACCGACGGTGGAATAATCGCGGCCGTAGCCGTCAAAACCGAAACGACCCGTAAGCTTGCCAAATTTCTTTTGATCAAATACTGCTCGATACGAATTCACGTTGTTTCGAAACGTCGTACCGACAATGTCCCCTTCGATCTCCTGATGTTTGTAACGGCTGATATCGACCGTCACCTTTGCCGCGGTGATGAAAGAGTCGAGTTCGGTAAATCCGACATTGAATTTGATATTCCGGCGGTGTGTCGGTATCGAACGTTCCTCGGGGTCTGCCTCGCGAAAATCCATCGGTATGCCGAAACGGTTTTGGTAATAGCTGTAGTTGGTGTTTGCGTACCAGTGCTTGGCGTAATAACCGCCGCCGACATTGGCTGTGGCATTTCGTGTGAACGTATTTCGCACCGTGCCGAAATCGCCGCCGGCACGGTAATCGCCCGTTCGCTGGCCGCCGCCGTTGCCCCAGAACATCCAATTCTTGATGCCGTATTCGACGCCCGCACTGACCGCCGCCTGACTGCTGTTCGTGCCGCCGATCGTCGAAAAATATCCTCGCAGGCCCGGATGTGAGCCTTCGTCGTGGCCGCTGATCGCATTGACGACGCCGCCGATCGCGTTGCTGCCGTAGAGAAGTGTGGCGGGGCCTTTGACGACCTCGATACGTTCGACCGAAAGCGTATCGACCGGCTCAGAATGATCGCCCGACTGCGAAGCAAGCGAACCGACCGAAACTCCGTCCGTCGAGACCATTACACGGTCGCCGTCAAAACCGCGGATGACGGGACGCGAATTGCCGGGTCCCGAGGAGCGTTTCGACACGCCCGACTCGTTGTTGAGCACATCGCCGAGCCCAACCGCCGCTCGGCTCAATATCTGCGTTGAGTCAAGAGTGTTGACCGTTGCGATCGCCTCGAATGTTGATTGTTCGGTGCCGGTCGCCGTTATTGTTACGTTTTCTTTCAATCCGGCGAGCTGGAGCCGAAAATCCGCCGTGACCGCCGTACCGGCCGCGACTGTCACTTTCAGCGAAGCGTCGCCGAAACCTTCCTGATGCGCCGTGACCGTGTAGCGGCCCGGCGGCACGTTGGCAAATTCAAAATAGCCGCTGTTGTTTGTCGATGTCTTTATTTTTAGCTCGACGATCTCTACCGCGACGTCGTGCAGCACCGTCCGGTCGTCGCCGTAATTGACCGTTCCGCTGATCTTGCCTGTTGTTTGTGTGTAGCCGGCGACGCTCGCCGTAAGCAGTAATAATATAAAGACGAAAATCCTGTTCATGATAGAAACCTCCTGAAACTTCGGGCAATACTTGCCCGTGCCTGAAAATGTGCGCAACTGAGTGCGTTGGAAATATCGCGCGACGCATTAGCAGCGTCGTGCCGATGACCGATCATTGTCAGTTATGAAAGTTCCGGAGGATGAAAAGGCGGGCTTGGCGGCCGGAAAAGGTCGCTTGCGGATCCGTAAGGTATACGCGGATCGCGTTGGATTACGGTTTCGGTAATGAGATCTACAGGGCCGTCAAACAGTGCATTATGCTGCATCGAATCGTGGGAAAAACCGGGCAGCTGACGCTCATTCCGCTGGTTTTCGCGGCAATGGACATGCGTATCGCAAGGATCGTCCTGCCTGCCGTCGGACGAGGCGGCGAATATCTCATTACTCGATGAGTGATTTGAACAGATCAGTGCGTGCGAACCGGCCTCGGCAAGAAACACAATGAGGAACAACGCCGCCAAAAGGCTTCGTCGTGTCTCTTTCTTGACCAATGTCGAGGGCAGAAGTCGCATACTAATGATCTAGTGTAAGCATTTTTCCGGGCGCGCTCAAGGCAGTAGTACGGCACGTTTTTGGAAAAGGTTTTGAAATAACGCCAATGCCTTTCGATGGCCGGACGCCCGGGCAGGTTTGCCGTTTCCTGCGGTCGGGCGTAAAATCGCCCTCAAAGATGAAGACGCTCTACATACTCCGCCATGCAAAATCGAGTTGGGACGACCATTCGCTCACCGATCGCGAAAGGCCGCTCAACGCACGCGGACTACGTACGGCGCCGTTCATCGGTTCGCTGATGAAGGAGCGGGACCTGATGCCCGATGCGATCGTCAGCTCTCCGGCAGTTCGAGCGAAACAAACCGCCGAACTTGTCCGCGAAGCCGCCGGATTTGAGCCGGAGATCACATTCAATGAACGTATTTACGAGGCGAGTGTCGGCACGCTCGCCGCCGTCATCGCGGACCTCGACAACGAAGTTGATCGCGTCCTGCTCGTCGGACACAATCCCGGGGCCGAAGGGCTGATCTATTTCCTCACCGGCGAGATCGCCCCGATGCCGACCGCGGCCCTTGCGGTGATAGATCTCGACATCGAAACCTGGGCAGATACCGACGGCGGCTGCGGCACTCTCAGACATGTGATCCGACCGAAAGATGAGATGCCCGCGAAATGAATGGTTGATAGTCGAAAATATTTAACATCTTCGTAACATATATTTAATACCCAATTCACCCGCGTTACATAGACTTGTCGCAAATCGTCGTTTAATCGAATAGAATTTAGGACAAGCTATGCAGCAAAATATTCTCATCGTCGAAGATGATGCGGACATCGCCGAGAGTTTGCAGTACAATCTCCGCCGCGAAGGCTATCGTCCGACGATCGCCGAATCGGGCGAGAAAGGATTACGTCTCGCTCTCGACGAAAAGAACGCTCCGTCGTTGATCATTCTCGACCTGATGCTGCCCGGAATGACCGGAATGGAACTGTGTCGAAGGCTCCGCCGCGAATCTCAGACCAAACTGACGCCGATCATAATGCTTACCGCCAAGGCCGCCGAGGGTGATAAGATCGCGGGGCTCGAGGTCGGCGCCGACGACTATATCGTCAAACCTTTTTCGATCAAAGAGGTGATCGCCCGCGTCCGGGCCGTGCTCCGTCGATCTGAGAAAGAGACTGAGCCGAAATACAGCGACGACAAACTGACCGTCGATTTTGCCGATATGCGTGTCGTCTGCGAAGGAACGGACGTTCGCCTCACGCGCAAAGAATTTGCCCTGCTCACGCATCTCATCCAAAACAGCGGCCGCGTCGCCGCTCGTCAACAATTGCTCGACAACGTTTGGGGCTACAGCTATTTTGGCGACACACGCACGCTCGACGTCCACATCCGCCGCCTTCGGCAAAAGCTCGGCAACTGCGGCGGCTGCGTTGAAACCGTCGTCGGCATCGGCTATCGTTTTATTGGGTGTAAGTAATGATCTCTACCGGCGTTGAGTTGAGTGCAACGCAAAACTCAAATCAGATACTGCAAAAGATCCTCGACACGACTCGAGAGTGTGTGCTTGTGGTCGATGCGGATATGCGGATCGTCGGGTCAAACTCACCCGCGGCGGAGATCTTCGGCCGAGGTTCAGAAATTGACGGGAAACGCCTGAGCGAGGTGGTGCGCGACCTCGATCTGCATGAAGCCTTTCGCCGGGCGATATTTTCGAATGCGTCGAGCGAGATACGACTCGAACTGAACAACGTCGACCGCCGATTTGACGTACATGTCGCTCCGCTCGAACTCGACGGCAACACACAGGCGATCGGTTTTTTCTATGAGACGACGAAGATCGAACGGCTAGAGTCGATCCGTCAGGAATTTCTCTCGAACATCTCGCACGAACTCCGCACGCCGCTCACATCGATCCTCGCCTTTGTCGAAACGCTCGAGGACGGCGCACTTGACGACACCGAGAACAACCGCCGTTTCCTCGGCGTGATCCGACGAAATGCCGAGCGGATGCACAGCCTGATCGCCGATATTCTCGAGCTCTCTCTTATCGAATCGGGCAAGGTCTCGGTCGAGACGCGGCCGGTTCATGTCGGCGTGCTGACCGATGAGATCTTCGCGAGCCTGACGGCGAAAGCCAACGAACGCGAGGTCAAGCTCTTTAACGACATCGACAAAAGTACAACGGTTCTCGCCGATAACGTCCGGCTTGAGCAGATGCTCGTCAATCTGATCGACAACGCTATCAAATTCAATCGCGTCGGCGGCAGCGTAACCGTTACACATCGCCGCCACGAGGATATGGACGTTATCTCGGTCATCGACGCCGGCGAAGGCATCATGCCCGAGCATTTGAGCCGCATCTTTGAACGCTTTTACCGTGTTGATCGTGCCCGTTCACGCGAGATCGGCGGCACAGGCCTCGGACTGGCAATTGTCAAACACCTCGCCCGCCTCCACGGCGGCGAGGTCAGCGTCAGATCGGTCCTTAGCGAAGGCACCACATTCCAGATCGAGCTGCCGGCGAATTAGGTCTTCTTGGTCAGCGACCTCTGCATCTTCCTCTCTTGTCTCTGCGTGTAATTCTGTTCACGGGTTTTTCCACGCAGAGAACGAAAAGAAAGACGCGGAGTTCGTTAAGAAGCTTTTTACACACCAACGCTCTTTCAAACTGGCCGCCAACATCGAATTAAAATAACTTCCATTCCGTCCCGAAGGTGTGCTAAACTAGCATTATCTTGACAGCAGGATCTGCATGGCGGTCACGCGGCGTTGATAGGCGTTAACGTGTTAGACCTCTCGTCTTTACGTGTCGCGAGGGACATTTTTATGGAACTCAGTGTCGGTCAAAAAATAGCTTATCCGAATCAGGGCGTATGCCTTGTCGAAGAATTCAAAACCTACAAGGTCGCCGGCGGCACCATGAGCGGCTTTAGCTTGCGCGTCCTAAATGACAATTCCACTATTTTTGTTCCCGAGGCGAGTGCCGACTGCATCGGGCTTCGTCCGCTGATCAGCACCAAACAATGCAAATGCCTGATCGAGCTTCTGGGTGAGGATTTTGACGACGTCTCGTTGGACTGGAAGACCCGCTCGAAAGAGTTTATCGAAAAGCTCCGTTCCGGAGACCTTTTTGAGGTTGCGGACGTTCTGAAAAAACTGACCTACCTGAGCCACGAAAAGAAACTCTCGTTCCGCGAACAGACCCTAATGGAAAAGGCCCGGTTTCTCATCGTTTCCAGAGCTCTCAAACGCCGATTCCAAACACAAGAACCACATTGACTCAGAGGTAGCACGCCTTGTCGCCGCCGCCTGTGCCAAACACCAGGAAACACACCCTGACGCATTAGCAGCAGCACACTAGCCCTTACTTTAAGTATTTGATCAGCCGACGCAGAGCGATGCGCGAGATGAGCTGCTCTTCGTCGAGCCGTACCGTTGTGCCGCGCTCGGAATAGCGATAGATGTCGTCAAACATCTCGCGGGCGGCCGCCTCGGCCTCTTCGGTCGTGTTTGTGAATTTCAGTGCGAGTGCCTGGATGATCTTGGTATACGCCGTAGCGGTGTCGGCGGCACGCCGTTTCACACGTCCGGGCGAGAGCAAATTGCTTTGCCGCCGCTCGATCGTGTAGGTCTGGTCTGCCAATGCCGGCATATCGATAACTCCTCTATTTACAGGTCACGGTAACGTTTGTGGTTCCAACGCCAAATTGGCCCGAGCGGATAAGAGGTCTCGCGTTTGCCGCGGATCACGTCAAACAGCAATCTCGAATAGCTCTGGATGAATGCCACAAAGTCCATTTCTCTCACTCTGGTCAATAAGTTTTGAGGAGCGGCCGAACCCTAACAACCGCTCCTCGATGCGGCCGAAGCCGCGATCAACGTCTGAAGGTTATCAAACGAGCTGTAGCCAAATTAACGTCAACGACAAAGGAGATTTGTCATAAGTGCGATCTTGGTATGGCACCCATCTAACATCACATTTAGCTAAAGCTTAAATCTAAAATACCTCCGTTATCATGGACGCGTCTGTGCGATGTCGCACTAAACAGGAATTTCATTCATTCCTTTATTGATGTTCATATGTCATTGAGCGCACATACTAGTCCGAAGACACGTTGTTAGGCTATTTGAACGGCTGCACGTAGGGCTCAAAAATACATTCACATGAGGAGAGTTTATGAACGCTATCGAATTATTAAAATCAGACCATGAGGTCGTAGCCGGCCTGTTCGCCGAGGTAGAGAAAACCGGTGAAGACAAGCATCCGGCGATCTTTCAAAAGATAAAGGCGGAGTTGGACGTCCATGCTCACATTGAGGAAAAGGTGTTTTACCCAAAGCTAAAGGCTGACGGTAACAAGGAACTCGTGGACATCGTGCTCGAGGGCGTCGAGGAACATCACCAAGTGAAAATGTTTCTCCGCGAACTCGATGCGCTTTCAACCGACAGCGAAAAATTCGAGCCAAAGCTGACCGTCCTGATCGAAGACGTTGAGCATCACGTCAAAGAGGAAGAAAAAGAGATGTTTCCGCTTGTCAAAAAACAGTTTGACGACGCAACGCTTGAGGAACTCGGCGCCGAAATGGAAAAAGAAAAGGCAGCTTTCAAAAGATCGTATGCTGCCGCGGCCGGAAAATAAATTCGCGACCGATCGAAAAAGCGGCCTGAAACAGGCCGCTTTTCTCACTACATTTGCGTCATACGTGACGATCACACCGACTTTCGGCCGTTCCAGCGTTGTTTTACAATACTCCGAACAGCGATCTGCCGGATCAGTTCCACTTCAGGCTTTCGTGTGTTCATGCCGTTTTCGCTTCGGGCAAACGCGCGGATATCGTCAAAGATCGCTGCCGCGGCGTTCTCCGCCTCTTCCTGCGTAGACATATTGTAGTTAGCCAGCTCGCGAATATACGCACCGTATGTGAGAGTACAATCCTCAACGGCCGTTGGATCACCAATATAGATCCGCTGAAAGATGTCCATTCCATTATGAGGCTCGAGCTGCGGTCGCTGATCGTTTGTGTTGATCATCACCTTGTAGGTTCTCCGTGAATGTGACTCTCTGCCGCTCGGTTCAAACTTTTCGCCGGTTCTTGCAGCCGCTCCGCCGCTGCCGGTAGTTGCAGCGCCGAGTCAGACCCAATGGTCTTAACTATCCTATACTTGCTTCGCCTGGGTTGATACAGACCAAATTTACGCGTGTTGTGACGGAATGTATGTGCGTTATCACACCTCGAAGCATTTCCGGGGCCGGTTCGAACTTTAAAGAATCGTCACTGTGCGAAATCGCACATACAACTAAGTGCTGTATCGCATATAGTGGCTTTCATGGATCGCTTAAAACAGGTAGAAAATTTGGCCGAAATAGTCAGATGCATCTGGTGCGACGCGAGGATCGGTCTCGCCTATCATGTCAGCGAACGTGTTTGCGTAAAATGCTTTCGCCGATTGCGGAGCGAGAATGTGCCCGACACTAAAATATTCGGCCGCGAGGAAACGGCGGGCTCTACTCAAAGGGCTGCGACCTAACCTTCCGCCCTCAAGAAGAAACAATTCTGAAGTCTCCACCCGCCGAGCGGTAAGCATGCGGTCTGGATTTCTGTGTGTGATATCGCACACATGTGTGGTATAGTCGAGCCGTCCCAATTACCTCTGCTGCTGATACCTTCGTTGATCGTGAGATAAACAATGCGCGCTTTGGTCGATCCGATAGAGGTCAGTAAAAATCATTTGCTTGCGGAACTGCCGCATGTTGAGTTTGAAAGGATCCGTCCTCACCTCGAGGCGGTGAACCTGCCGCTTGGTAGGGTTCTGTACGAATCGGGCGACCGCCTCGATTACGTTTACTTTCCGACGACCTGCATCGTATCGCTGCTATATATTATGGAAAATGGCGCGACCGCTGAGATCGGAGTGGTCGGAAACGACGGCGTTTTGGGCATCGCATTGTTCATGGGCGGCGACACGACGCCGAACCGTGCGGTCATCCAGAGTGCCGGCAGCGCATACAAGATGGCGGCGAAAGACCTGATGAATGAGTTTTCGCTCGGCGGTAAGTTTCACAATCTGCTGCTCAGATACACTCAGGCATTGATCACACAGATCTCGCAGACCGCGGTCTGCAACCGGCTTCACACCGTCGAGCAGCAGCTCTGCCGCTGGCTGCTGCTGAGCCACGACCGGCTCGATTCGGATAAACTGGTAATGACCCATGACCTCATATCAAACATGCTCGGCGTCCGCCGCGAAGGCGTAACACTCGCCGCCCGCAAGTTGACCGCGAAACATTTGATCAAAAACGTCCGCGGGACAATGACGATCCTCGACCGCCCGGGTCTCGAAAAAGCCTGCTGTGAGTGCTACAAGGTCGTAAATGACGAATACATTCGCCTCCTGGGCAGCGGCATGTCGCGGGCATTCGCCTAAAACGTCTAGCTATTGACTCTCATACCTGTTACCGTTACCTTTCTTCATCATCACGCGAAGATCTCTTTGACATTACGATCATTCGACATCGGAAAGAATTAACCTGTCCAACTTGTGCCGTCTGTGTTTTACGAAGCATTACCTCGAAGGGAGACATTCAAGATGCCGATGTCCGCGATTTCGCCAAACAACCTTCTCGCCGCCTTGCCGGCTCACGTGTATGCCGAACTGATCCCGAAATTCGAACGGTTGGACCTGGATTTTGCAAAGGTTGTTTACAACTACGGCGACACGCTCACTCATGTCTATTTTGTCGAAAGCGGCATTATTTCCCTCCTGGTAGCAGCCGATGATCACTCGACAATTGAGGTCGGCATGGTCGGACATGAAGGAATGGTAGCCCTGCCGGTGTTTTTAGGCGTCAATGTCTCGCAAAACCGGGCAGTGGTACAAGGTGCGGGCCGAGCGTTGCGAATGAAGGCAGCTGAGTTTGGAAACGAATGTATGGCCGGTGCCGACCTCTCTCGGATAATGCGCCTGTTTACCTATTCGATATTGATGCAGGTCGCCCGTTCGGCCGTCTGCAACCGATTTCACTCGACCGATTCGCGCCTGGCCCGCTGGCTATTGATGACACAGGACCGCATGAATTCGAACCATTTTCAGATCACACAGGAATTCCTTTCATATATGGTCGGCGTCCGGCGCGAAGCCGTAAACAAGGCCGCCACCGGCTTTCAACGCCGCGACCTTATCAGCTACGTCCGCGGAAGTATGACCATTAATGATCGCAAAGGCCTCGAAGCGTTAGCGTGCAGCTGTTACGGGTTGCCGAATGGTGGTGTGCCGGCTATGCCGGCTTCGAATAACTAGCCCGAACCACAGTTTTGATGTTCCCGCGAACGTGATAGTCGCCCTCGATCTCGACCTTGAGCGGGTCGCAGGCCGCAACAAAATCCTCGAGAATGACATTGACGACGTGCTCGTGAAAGATCTTTACGTCACGGAACGAGTTGATGTAGAGTTTTAGGCTTTTGAGCTCAACGCACAGTTCATCAGGCACATATTTGAGCCGGATCACACCGAAATCCGGAAAATCGGAAAACGGACAGATCGCCGTAAATTCAGGCATTTCAAATTCGACCCAGATCTCTTTCCCGGCAAATTCATACGGAAACGCATCGAGCGGATACAGGCCCATTTCGCTTCGCGGCGTTGGCGTTATATTGAGGCCCTGGTTGTTCACACCCTCAGGCGCGGTGTTTGTGTCTGGCATAATTATTCTTTCGTGAGCTGAATCCGCGAACGGTCGTGAGGTCGCTCACGCCGTCGCTTCGCATTTGCGTCAGCAGATTTACAAAAATATGGGCTGTCGCTAACGCATCGGCGCTTGCGCGGTGGTGGTTGACGAGGTCGATCGAGTAATGTTCGGCGACCGTGACGAGCTTGTGGTTGCGAATATCAGGCAGCAATTTTCGCGAAAGCTGAACCGTGCAAAGGCACGGATTTGCGAGCTTATAATCAGGAAACACGCGCCCGATCTCGTGATTGAGAAACCGCATATCAAACCCCGAATTGTGCGCGACCAGCACCGAATCACCGATAAATTCAAGAAAATCGTGAGCGACGTCCGCGAACGTCGGAGCATCGGCGACCATCGCGTCGTTTATGCCCGTCAGGCCTACGATGAACGACGGTATCGGCGTTTGCGGATTGACGAGCGTATGAAATTTATCGAGCACCTCGCCGCCCTTGACGCGATAGGCACCGATCTCGGTAATTCGGCACGGCGGTGCTTTCGCTCCTGTTGTTTCAAGATCGAAGACGACAAATTCGGTATTCTCGAGCTCGAGATGTTCAAATCCGTCATTGGCGAGGACCACCATGTCATCGTCCAGCGTCAGCCGCGGGTCGCGTGCAATGAGATCTGCAACGAGCATTTTCGCGAGGTTTCGTTCCGGCTTTCTGATCTTCATCACAAAATCCACGACACTCACCGCCGACGCTTTGCCGTCGAAGGAACGCAGTAACGCGATCGTCTCGTTTATTAGCAATGACTCGGAAATTAAGTTAGGATACGGTGTCATCGAGTAGAGTTTAGCAGAGTTTGCGGAGTTTATTGAGTTCGCAGAGCGTTTTGGGTTAGTCTATTTCAAATGGATATCCTCGAAAAATTCAGGGAAACAAATGCGCTTCTAGAGGGCCACTTTGTGCTGTCCAGCGGGCTGCACAGCCCTAAGTATCTACAGTGCGCCTTAGCTCTTCAGTTTCCCGCAGACGCGGCGAAATATGGACGCGAGATAGCCGAGCACTTTCTCGACGCCGGCATTGATACTGTCGCCTCGCCGGCTATCGGTGGGCTCGTCATCGGTTTCGCGACAGCCGCGGCGATGAATATACGGTTTATTTGGACCGAACGGCAGAATGGCGAGATGACGCTGCGTCGGGGATTCAGCCTCAAAGAAGGTGAACAAATTTTGGTCGTCGAAGACGTGATCACGACCGGCGGTTCGACACGCGAGTGTATCGCGGCACTAACCGCAAACGGCGGAGATGTGGCTGCAGCAGCTTCGATCATTGACCGTTCGAATGGCACGGCAGATGTCGGCGTGCCGCGGATCTCTCTTGTAAGCATCGACGTACCGAGTTACGCGTCGGATGTATGTCCAATGTGCGCACAGGGCATTGAGGCCGTCAAACCGGGAAGCAGGACGGTGGCAGCACAATGACCCGACAATGCTGTTTTTTGTCGATGGACCACATGGGCCAATATGTCGCTGATGACGATCTGGCCATTGCTCCGCTCGAAGAGCTTGGATGGAAGGTCGAAACCGTTTCGTGGCGCGATGCCTCAGTCGACTGGAACCATTTTGAGATCGTCGTCATCCGCACGCCGTGGGATTATCAACGCTCACCCGACGAATTCCTCAAGGTCCTCGAAAGGGTCGATTCATCATCGGCTCGCCTCGAAAACCCGCTCGATGTCGTAAAATGGAATCTTGATAAACGGTACCTTCGCGATCTTGAATCTCGCGGTCTGCGGATCGTACCGACTATCTGGGACGGTATTTACGAGCAGCGGTCGTTCTATCGCTGGATGGCAGACCTAGGCTGTGAGGAGTTGATCATCAAACCCACGATCAGCGCAACGGCTGAACACACATACCGGCTGAACGAGTTCGATCCGCTGCTCGCCGAGATCTTTGCGACGCGTTCGTTCATGGTGCAGCCGTTTCTCGAAAATATCGTCACTGAGGGCGAGTATTCTCTCTTTTATTTCAACGGCGAATACAGCCATGCGATCCTCAAGTCGCCGAAAGAAGAGGATTTTCGCGTTCAGGAGGAACACGGCGGCCTGATCACAGCGGTCGAACCGACATCGGAACTGAGCGATGCGGGCCGGAAAGCCTTTGAGATGATATCGCCTTCGCCCTTATATGCCCGCGTCGATCTCGTCCGTGACGACGAAGATGAGTTTGCCCTGATCGAGCTTGAACTGATAGAACCGGCACTTTACTTGCGAATGGACGCGGATTCACCGCAGCGATTTGCGTCGGCGATCAATGAACTGATGTCGTAGTATCTATGTCAGAAAAGGCGGCCGAATTTTGGACAAGGTTTCGAGGCGAATTTCCGGGCGTCGAAGGCGGCGAGCGTTATCAGGTCTGGTATTTCGGCAACACGCCGGAAATGGCGTTGGATCTGGCAGGCTTGGTCCTCAGTGGAAACAAGACCGCGACGGCAAGCCTGGCAATTGTCAATGAGATCAAACCGGACGAGGCCCCGATAGAGAACGGCTACAGCGTCGTCACTGACCTTCATGGCGAACCAATATGCGTGATCCAGACGACGGAGATACGGCATTTACCGTTCATTGAGGTCGACGCCACTTTTGCTTTTGACGAGGGCGAAGGCGACGGGTCGCTCGAATATTGGCGTAACGTGCATCGCACTTATTTCG
Organism: Acidobacteriota bacterium; assembly: GCA_016713675.1. Classification (NCBI taxonomy): domain Bacteria; kingdom Pseudomonadati; phylum Acidobacteriota; species Acidobacteriota bacterium. The sequence goes on along the minus strand of JADJOS010000001.1, from coordinate 1,408,538 downwards.
AACGCGAAGCCGCCGAACTCGGCATCGAATTCACCGATCGATCGGTCGTATGCTGTGAGCGTTTTAGGTTATTGTTTCCACGATGAATTACCGACTGTTAATACAATACGACGGCACCGATTTTCACGGCTGGCAGGTTCAGGAAAATTCGCGGACGATACAGGGCGAGCTCGAACGCGTGATCGGGATGCTCGAAGATGGTGACGTCAAGGTCACCGGTTCGGGCCGCACGGACGCCGGTGTTCACGCCGACGGACAGGTCGCGAATGTGTTTTTGAACCGCCCGTTCACGCCCGAAAAGCTCAAGAACGCCATCAACGGCAACATGTGGCGCGATATCCGCATTATGAAATGCGAAGAGGCTCCGGACGAGTTTCATGCACGATTCAATGCGAGATCGAAAACGTACATTTATCGCGTCGTTAACGCACCGGTAATGTCGCCGTTCTGGCGGCGTTTTGCCCATCACGAGACACGGCCGCTCGATGTCGGCCGTATGAATGACACCGCGAGATCGTTCCTCGGCGAACACGACTGGACAGCATTTTCGTCCGCTCAGGCAGACGGCGAGAACCGGGTTCGGAACGTGACGGATTTTACCATCGAATCCCGCTGGGACGATCGTGCCCAGGGCGTGATGATCGAGTTTCGGATCAGCGCAAAAGGCTTTTTGCGATACATGGTCAGGTCGATAGTCGGCACGATGCTCGAGGTCGGGCGTGGCGAAAAAGATTCTGATACAATTCAAACGGCAATTATCACAGGAGATCGCGACCTCGCCGGTAAAACAGCGTCAGCCCAAGGCCTGACGCTGCTGAAGGTCGATTATGACTAAGAATTATTGCCCGCTAAATGCGCGAAAAAGCTCAAAATACTAAATCTAGGATGTATATCTACCACATCGTATTGCCCGAAGCTTGGGAGGCGTTTGATGGCGACACTTACGAACACGCAAGCCTTGCGAGCGAGGGATTCATCCACTGCAGCTTTGATCGCCAACTCGACGGCGTGATCGAACGTTATTACGGCGGCGTGGATAAGGTGATCTTGCTTGAGATCGACAGTGACCGATTGACGAGTGAATTCGTCACAGAACCATCGACCGGGGGCGAGATCTATCCGCACATATATGGCCCGATCGGTCGTGACGCGATCGTTGGAATAACCGAAAGGGATTTGAACGCGGATAAAACGGATCGGGCAGATATGCGCGGATCTGAAAGATCTTGAATTTCTTATACCGAAGATCCGCTTGATCCGCCCGGTCAGTGTGCGAAATATACGTTGACGTTATGCACGAGAATTTTGCCGGAATCGTAAAACCTAACACCGCCGAGGCTGCATCACTGGCGGCGATCGATCCGGCACGTTTGCCGCGGCACATCGCCATTATCATGGACGGCAACGGCCGCTGGGCTAAGCGGCAGGGCAAACCTCGGATATTTGGGCATCGTGCCGGTTCTGATTCTGTCAAAGCGATCATCGACACCTGCGCACGCATGCAGATCGAGGCTGTCACGCTCTACGCGTTCTCGACCGAGAACTGGAAGCGTCCAAAGGCTGAGGTCTCAGGCCTGATGTCGATGCTCAAACGCGTGCTCAAACGTGAACTCGACGAGGTGCACGGCAATAACATCCGTTTTCAGGCGATCGGTGATCTTCACGGACTTTCGCCTGATGTTCAAAAAGAACTTGCCGCCGCGACCGAAAAGACCAGAGACAACACCGGAATGGTGCTCAGCGTCGCCCTCAATTATGGCGGCCGAGCCGAGATCGTCAGGGCCGCACGCCTTGCTTATCAGGATCTCGAACGCCGCGGCGACGTTATCGATCACCTTTCCGAAGCCGATATCGAACGCAATCTTTATACACACGCGTTGCCTGAGGTCGATCTGATGATCCGCACGAGCGGCGAGTTTCGAATTTCGAATTTCCTGCTCTGGCAGCTTGCTTATAGCGAAATATACGTCACGCCGACGCTGTTCCCTGATTTTCGACGGCCGCAGATATTTGAGGCGATAATCGATTACCAAAAACGCGACCGGCGATTTGGCGGTGTGAAGTAGGACGGTTAGGCTGAATTCAAACAGGATGAGCAGGATAGACAGGATGTTTTTGAAAGCAACTTGATCCATCATTCGATTTATCTTGTTGATCCTGTCTATCCTGTTTATTTTATCTGATTAGCTATGAAGACCCGACTATTAACAGCAGCTATCGCACTTCCGATCATCATCGCATCGATCGTGCTGCCGGCATATTTTCCGGACACGGTTTGGCTGTTTGTCGCCATCGCGGGTTTTGCGTTGGCTGCCGGATTGTTCGAGTTCTATTCGCTGACCAAAAAGCTTGAGCTGAAAGCAGATGCGGCGATCGGTTATTTGGGAGCGGCTGCTCTTTTCATCGGCTTTGTTTTCGATGCTCCCGCAAAAGCTCCTGATCTGCTTATCGCGACGGTCGGCGTGATAGTCATCACGGTACTGATCTCACAGACTTTTCGTTTTCAAAAAGATTTTACCAAGATGCTGACAGGCGTCGGCGTGACGCTGCTCGGCGTGTTTTACGTAGCATTCTTAGGCGGGTTTCTGGTCGCGACGCGTATCGGTTTTGAGACGCCTGCGAACCTCTCGACGCATCTGCTCGCATTCTTTTTTCTGGTGATCTTCGGTTCGGACGCCGGAGCATATTTTGCCGGCAGGGCTCTGGGCAAACACAAGCTTGCACCGGCCATCTCACCGGGCAAGACGGTCGAAGGACTCGTCGGCGGCATCCTTGCGGCCGCCGGCTTTGCGGCACTCGCGACGTGGTGGTTCTTTCCCGAACTGCCGTACAAATGGTCGATCCCGCTGGCGATCGTCCTCGCGGTCGTAGGTGTCCTTGGCGACCTGTGCGAAAGTGCGATGAAGCGCGGATCAAACACCAAAGACGCCGCGAGCATTCTCCCCGGCCACGGAGGCCTGCTAGACCGGCTCGACAGCTTGCTTTTCGGTGCACCGATACTCTATTATTTCGCACGCTTTTATTTTTAGCTTTACCTAAAATCAATTACCAAAGACAAAGGAGAAACGAACGCATGAGTGAAGAATCAGAAAGACAAGCGATGGTGGACCGGTTTGAATTTTTTGCCGCGATCCTGCTCGGCCTTGCCGCAATTTGTACGGCATTGTCGAGTTTTCAAGGCGGGCTGTGGGACGGCAAACAGGCCGAAGCGTACGGCAAAGCAAATACCGAAGCGACCGCCGCTGCGGCTGAACGGGCCAAGGCGATAGTCGAAATGTCAAAAGACGCCCAGATCGAGATCACGGCCTATCAGTTGATCGAAGAGGGTTTGAACACTGTGGACTCCAATCCAAGTGTTGCAGCCAGCTCATTTAGGATCGCCTCGTACCTGTACACCCGACAGATCAGCGACGCCGGTTATAAGGCACTGGGATTACCGCCGGAAGTCAGGAAAAATGACGATGAAGACGATGAAAAGACGGAAACCCTCAAATCTGAATTGCTCGATAAGGCGAGCGAACTAGATCTGGTTGACAACCAAACTTATCAGAAAGAGATGATGGCGAAGGCCGACGAATTGAATACTCAATCGGCGGCGACCTTTAAGGAAGGCAACGATGCGAACGAAATGGGCGATAAATTTGAGCTTGCAAACGTAATGTTTGCAGTGGCCATGTTCTTTATGGGTATTGCTCTGGTATTCAAGACCGATATTAAATGGAAGGTCCTGATCGCGGGCGGCGTCATGCTGGTCGTGCCGTTTGTCTATACACTTACGCTGAAATGGACATTCTGACGATGCTTTGCCGCCGTTAAAATTTGCGTTTTGTCAGGCGCGTCTAGTATCATTCAGGTTTGTTATGAACGCAGTTCGATTTGACGACAATAATTGAATGGCGAGTACGTTGCTACCGAGCGTGCCGCCTTTCGTTTTGTCACAAAATCGAAAGGCGTTTTTATTTTGGAGTTTTGTGCCGGCGAAAAACACAAAACGATCGAAAAATTGGAATAGAATATTTTCGTGTCTTTAGAGTGTTTCGTGGGCAAACGATCTTTATGCTTGATGTATTAGGAAATTTGGAGAGGACCCACACATGCGGCGAGCTTCGCGAAAGCGATGTCGGACGACAGGTCGTGCTGATGGGCTGGGTTGCGAAGAAGCGCGATTTCGGCGTTTTTACGTTTGTCGATCTGCGCGACCGCGAAGGCATTACGCAGATCGTCGTCAGCGAGGAGGAAACGCCTCTCAGCCATGCCAAGGCGAAGAATCTGCGGGGCGAGTTTGTCGTCGCAGTCAAAGGCGAGGTAGTCTCTCGTGCCGAAGGAACGCATAATGCAAAACTCGCGACCGGCGACATCGAGGTCAAGGTCAATGAGATCTTGATCCTCAACGACGCGAAAGTGCCGCCGTTCCAGCTCGAGGTCGCCGGCAGCGAAAACCTCGCTGACGAATCGACGCGTCTCAAATACCGCTACCTCGACCTCCGACGTCCGCAGCTGCAGCACAATATTCGTATGCGTGCTAAGGCTGTCGCGGCGATCCGCGAGTATTTTGACGAACGCGGTTTTATCGAGATCGAGACGCCGATATTGCTTAAATCGACGCCCGAAGGTGCACGCGATTTTATCGTGCCGTCGCGCATTCACACCGGCAAATTTTTTGCGTTGCCGCAGTCTCCGCAGATATTGAAGCAGTTGACGATGATCTCCGGTTTCGACAAGTATTATCAGATCGCCCGTTGTTTTCGCGACGAAGATCTCCGCGCCGACCGTCAGCCTGAATTCACACAGCTCGATATGGAAATGTCGTTCGCCAATCCCGAGATGGCTTACCGCGAGATCGAGGGTATGTTCGGCCATGTATTCAAGCTGATCGGCGTCGAACTCCCGGCCCAATGGCCGCGAATGACGTACGCCGAAGCGATGCGCCGTTACGGCAGCGACAAGCCGGATCTGCGATTTGAAATGGAACTAACAGACCTCAGCGGCGAACTCGCCGGAACCGATTTCGCTCCGTTCGCGTCCGTGCTCGAAGCCAAAGGCGAGATCAAATGCATCACCATCAAAGGCAAGGCCGATTACTCGCGCAAACAGCTCGACGACATGCAGGATTTTGCCAAACGCTACGGCGCAGGGGCACTCGCGTGGATCAAGGTCGGTGAGGAGATCACGTCATCATTGCTCAAGGTCCTTGGCGAAGAAAAGATCGGACAGTTAGCCAAAACTGCCGGCGCCGAAAAAGGTGACATTGTTCTGATCATCGCGGGTCGAAAATCGGTCGTTGCGGCGGCTCTCGGAGCTTTGCGCGTCGAGATCGCGAAACGCGAAGACCTAATCGACCGCACTGCATACAAACCGCTCATCGTCACCGAATTTCCGATGTTCGAGCACGACGAAGAGACCGATAGCTATACGGCGGCGCATCATCCGTTCACGTCGCCGATGGACGAGGACCTTGAGAAATTCAAGACGGCGGTAAATGACGAATCGCAGCATCACCTGCTCGGCAGCGTCCGGGCTAAGGCGTACGACGCCGTCATCAACGGCTACGAATGCGCCGGCGGCTCGATCCGTATCCATCAAAAAGAGATACAGGCTTTGAACTTCAAAGCCCTGGGATTGTCGCTCGAAAAGGCCCGCGAACGCTTCGGCTTTTTCCTCGACGCCCTAGAATACGGTACGCCGCCGCACGGAGGCTTTGCCGCCGGTGTTGAACGCACGTGCATGATCCTCTGCGGCACCGAAAACATCCGCGACGTCATGGCATTCCCCAAGACCGCATCGGCACAAGACCTAATGATGGATTCGCCGGGCGAAGTTGACGGTTCGCAATTGAAGGAATTAGGAATAGACGTTAGCCACGAATAACACGAATTTCACAACTGTAAGAAATTATTCGTGACATTTGTGTAATTCGTGGCAAAATCTTGTTTTGGGAACAATAACGGTGAAGCGGTCGTAAATTCAGTAGCGATGGCGACAAAGTACGATACAAATCCGCTTGATCCGGAATTTCCGGAGAAAGCAAAGGCGGCGGCTGAGGCTAACGCTACTCAATACTTGCCCAATCAAGGCGGCGAAACGCGGCAGTTTGCGCCGACAGCTCTTCCGACCGAGGAGCAGACCCGACGATTTGCCGAACCTGACGTACAGGGCGACTCGGCTCCGTATGCGAATCCGTACAACGGCCAGTATGTTCCGGCAAATTATCAGCCGGTGAGCTTTGGGAACGTTGACAGTTCTACAAACCGCAAGGTCGCCAAGATCGGCCTGCCGGAAAACATCGTCACTGCATTGCCGTATTTTCCATGGTTTCTCGGCCTTGTCGCCGGTCTTTTGATGCTGGTCTTTTTGCCTAGAAGTGAAGCCAAGGTCCGGTTTCACGCGGCTCAGGGCCTGGCGGCCCATATCGCCATTCTAATTGTGGCAACGATCCTTGGTGTTCTCAGCGAATTGACGGATTTTGCGGGCATCGGCAACGGCATCTTCAATCTCGTGACGACGATCATGCTGATAGTCTTCGCGTACAAGGCCTGGAAAGGCCGCCCGGTCCATATTGAATCGATCGAGGAACTGACCAACTGGCTCGAGGAAAAGATCAGCCCCAAACAATAACCAATGTTTTGTCCAAAGTGCGGCACAACTGTAGGCAAGGATCTCAAATACTGCAAAAATTGCGGTGAGCAATTGTTCAAGGCTGCCGAGTTTGACATAGACGGCACGCCGGGCAAGATGCTCGACAACGTTCTGACGACGTTATTTTTAGTCGTGATGTTCGGGCTTGGAATTCTCGTCGGCCTCGTCGCCGTACTGTTGGGCAACAGCATCGAGCCGAAATTCGTGGTCATGATCGCTATCGCATATCTTGCCGCTGTTTTCGGGATCTGTTACACACTCTTGAGCCAGGTGCCAAAGCTGATCGACGCCCGGCTCAAATCGGGCATGAACGTCCACGAGACCAGCCAGCCGCAACAATTACGCCCGCTAACGACGGCTCAACTCGAAGAATTTCGCGAACCCGCGATGAGCGTCACCGACCACACCACAAGGGCACTCGAAGAAATGCCTTTAAAGCGAAGCTAGCCTATTTACATTTGGCATCAGGACTCATCGTCGCGACGCACCGTTTACTGCAGGTTTCTGAAACAAACTTCATCAATGCCTCGTCCTTGAATATCGCTTCCTGTTTCGATGGAGAACCGGCGGATTTGCCTTTGGGCGAATCGAGCCAGATGCGGTACATCGCGTCATATTCAGGATCTGCATCGCGGCAGTAATTGTTGCAGGCGTTGCCTTTAGCTTCGTCGGCCGTCTTTGCTTTACCTTCTAATGTCTTGCCTTGATAGGTCACCGTTCCGACACATTCGGAACCGGCACCGCCGCACCCAAGTACGACCGCGATCAGCACCGTTGAGATGATCGTGAGCGTCAGATATGATCTTCGCGTCTTCATTTTTTCCTCCCGTCAAAAACTTTCGGCCTCGACCAATTCGCCGCTTTCATCGCGTTCTCCGCGGAGCTTTAGCAGACCGATGATGACGAGATAGATCGCAAGTACGATCAGTGCGAGCGACGTGACGCCGTTGACGAGCTTGATGTCGAAGCCGGTCGACGCCTGAAAATTGCCTATCACGAGCGACGACAAAGCCCACAGCGTGATCGCTAAAACGAATAGCATCGGCAGCAGCGTAAACGCGATGCGGCGTCTTGCCTTATACAGCCAAACCGTGATCGAAAGCAGCGTCAACGCGGCGAGGAGCTGGTTTGACGCACCGAACAGCGTCCAAAATTCAAGATACGATCCGGGGGGCGCAAAAAATATCAGAAGGAACGGAAGGGCGACGGTCACAAGCGTTCCGATCAGCGCGCCGATGTGCCCCGGCATTCCGATCAGTTCCTGCACCAGATATCGCCCGAGCCGCATCGTCACGTCGAGCGTGTCAAAAACAAACGTCGAAAACGCCATCGCACCAAACGTTATAGCAAAAGCGAGATACTCTTTACCGATCACCAGCGAGAGAAAATTGCCGATGCCGTTACCGTAGATCTTGCCGGCTGACAGGCTCTTGCCATCGGGACCGACAAGTGCGTCGCCGGCGGCGATCATTACTGTCACAAGGGCGATAAACGCGACAAATCCCTCGGCGAGCATTGCCCCGTAACCGACCGGCCGGGCGTGTGATTCCTTGTCCAACTGCTTAGACGTCGTACCCGAACAGACCAGCCCGTGAAAGCCCGAACACGCTCCGCAGGCGATCGTCACGAACAGGAACGGGAACAACATACCGGTCATTCCGCCGACGTCAAATGATTTGAACGCCGGCTGTTGGATCGAATAGCCGCCAAAGAAAATGCCGATGACACCGACCGCGATCGCCGCATAAAGCACAGATCCGCCAAGATAGCCTCGAGGCTGCAGTAACGCCCAGACAGGCAGCAGTGAACCGATGATGCAATAGACAAGTATCAGTATCGCCCACGTCTGATGGCTAAAACTCAGGACGTTCGAGAACTGCGTTCCAACATAGGAAAGCGCAAATGTCGCGGGAACGAAGATCACTGTGGCGAGCCAGAGCGGCGGCTTAAGATAACGCTCGACAAGGCCGAGAATAATTGAAAGTCCTAGATACAGTACGCTCGCCATTGCGACGGCACCGCCGGGGTTGAACTTCGTCTCGCCTGCCAACGCGTCGTCGCCCGCGACAAACGTCCCTGCCGTAATATCGGTGAACGCAACCGTCACGTAAACAAGCGCGATCCAAATGAATCCCATTAATGCCCGCCCGGCCTTTCCACCGAGCTTGTCACGTGTGATCTCGGCAACTGATTGTGCACCGTGGCGGACGGACGAGGTCAATGCCGAAAAATCGTGAACCGCACCGATCAGCACCACGCCCAACGCTATCCATACCAGACACGGCAGCCAGCCGAATGCGATACATGCAATGATCGGCCCCGCGATCGGCCCGGCCGCCGCGATCGCGGAAAAATGCTGGCCGAAAAGGTAAAACGGCTGAGTCGGCACAAAATCTTCGCCGTCATTGACCTTATTCGCGGGAGTGACCCGGCTGTCGTCGAGTTTGAATTGCTTTGCGACCCAACGGCCATATGCAAAATAACCAAAAACGAGCCAGGCGATGACACCAAGTGCGAGTAGCGTAAGCATAGATCTTGTGTTCGAGTAAACTGTTCGATAATTTACGCTATTTTTGTGTCGATGAGCAAACTCGGCATTCGGAAGGTTGGCCTGACAAAGACAGTTGTCAGCTGATCTTCTATTTGCAAAAGTAGTAAAATGGCAGCTATGGAAAACACGAAGTCGTTACAGCAGCAATATTCGCCCGAGAGCATTTGCTTCGGCTGCGGCCCGGCAAATGAGAAAGGGCTGCATGTCAACAGTTATCCTGAGGGCGATGAGGTCGTTGCGGTGTGGCACGCTGAACCTCAACACCAGGCGTTTCCGGGAATGCTGAACGGCGGTATCATCGGCACTTTACTCGATTGTCACTCGAACTGGGCGGCGACGTACTTCCTGATGAAACGCGATGGCAAGGCCGAGCCCGATTGCACCGTTACCGCCGATTTTCACGTCAAACTGCTACGCCCGACGCCCTTCGACGTCGCGATACATCTGCGAGCCCGCGTCGTAGAATCAAAAGAGGACCGCGCGACAGTCGAAGCCGAGTTGATCGCCAACGACAAGGTCTGCGCAACATGCCGAGGCACTTTCGTCGCCGTCAAAGAAGGTCATCCGGCATATCACCGTTGGTAAATGGAGAACGAACAGATGGATAGATCCGCGATGATCGCCGAATTGAAAAACAAATACAACGCCTTTACTGACTTTATCGGAGGGCTGTCCGAGGATGATTTCCTGTTTTCGCTAAATGGTGAGAAATGGAGTGCCGGCCAGCAGATCGACCATCTGTGCCTTTCGGTCAAACCGCTGAACAGAGCGCTCAGTGCTCCTGCGTTTACGCTAAAGGCGATGTTCGGAAAGGCAGATCACCCTTCGATGAGCTATGACGAATTGGTTGCCCGCTATCGAGCTGAACTTGCCGCCGGCGGAACTGCAACGGCGGCGTTTCGGCCGGAAGTTATACCGTTCAGCCGTAAAAATGAGCTTGTAAATACCTTGACAGAACTTGTTTCGAAGCTCTGCTCGAAGATCGAGAAATATGACGAAAGCGAACTCGACGTTCTCGTGCTCCCGCATCCGCTGCTCGGAAAGTTGACGTTTAGAGAGATGTTCTACTTCACGATCTACCACGCCGAACATCATCATCAGCACTCTAAGCAGAATCTCGCCGCAAGGCCGGCACAAGGGTCTTGATTTGTTTCTCGTAACTCTCTCTCAGATCAAGCCGCTCCATCCATTCGGACTGCTCGTGCATCAGACGAGGCAGATGAATTACGTCCGACAAGGCGTAGTCGACCAATTCGTCCGTCCAAACGCCATCCCATTTTCGATTGAATTTCGCACGCTGTGATTTGTCGAGATCGACGGCGAAATAGCGGTACAGCGTCTCGGCAAGCGACGCGGATTGGCCGGCACCGCGGGTCAGTACCTTTTCGGCGATCATTGTGTCGTAGACATTTTCGACCGCGTAGCCATTCTCGCTAAGGAAATCGAGGTCGAACTTGGCGTTGTGAAAGATCTTGACGATCGATGAATTCATTAGAATTTCGCCCAACACACCAAGCGGCACGCCCTCACTAATTGGAACCAGAACGTTAAATTTGCCATCCGAAAACTGCACCGAAAACAATCGTCCGTGCCGCGCACTTAGGCCCGACGTTTCAGTGTCGCAGCCGAGCACTGAGGCCAACGAAAGAACGTCAAAGGCCCTTTCGATCTCAGCATCGGTGCGAGCGACTAGAATATCCATTGCTTAAATTGTAAATTACTTAACAGAAAAGAAATAACAGCAACATCTGAATATGCCCGAAATACTAACCGACATCGAAGCCCGCGTTCTAGGATCCTTGGTTGAAAAACAGCTGACGACTCCCGAATACTACCCGCTCACGCTAAACGCGCTCATCAACGCCTGCAATCAAAAGAGTAACCGTGACCCGATGGTCAATTATGACGAAACGACCGTCAATCAGTGCCTCGAAACTCTGCGCGACCGCAATCTCGTCTATGTCTTTTACGGCAGCACCAGCCGCGTGCCCAAGTACAAACACATGCTGCCGACCGTTTACGAACTCGACCCTGCCGAAACGGCCATTATCGATGTTATGTTGCTTCGCGGGCCGCAGACGCTGGGCGAATTGCGCACGCGGACCGAGCGTTTGCACGGGTTCTCAGGCCTCGGTGAAATACAGGAAACGCTTGACGGCCTCGCTCGCCGCGACGACCCGTTGGTTGTAAGATTGCCCGTCCAGCCCGGCCAAAAAGAAGCACGATTCGCTCATCTCTTATCAGGCGAGATCGACATCGAGGCATTTGCGGTCGCCCAGGCAACACGTTCGACCCGAAGCAGCGTCGACGCAGAACGCGTCGAGACATTGGAAGAAGAAGTAACGAGTTTGAGAGTCGAGGTAGAGGAATTGAAGCAGACCTTCCAGGAATTCAAGAAGCAGTTCGAATAAATAAGAGCCGCCCGCTCACGCAGGCGGCTCTCACAAGCTAGTTATCGTACTTCACCTTAATGCGGTGAACGCCGATCTTCATCTGAACGAGTTCCTCGACGGTCACATTCGGATTTTCCTGCTTAGCGCGTCGAATATACTCGGCACCGATCTTGAAGATACGGAGCTTCACAATATCTTCCGAATCGAGGTTTGTCAGACCTTCGGCCTTGATCTCACTCAGAAATTCCGGTGTCACCTTAAAGATCCGGAACTTTACAAGCTTCTCAAAATCTTTCTCCGCAAAGCCCATGTCGTTTACCTGACGAACGTATTCGGCATCGATCTTGAAGATGCGTGCCTTAACGAGATCTTCCATTGTCAGGTTTGGAAAACCGGTCGCTTTCATCTCGGCCATAAAGCGTGAATCGATCTTGAATATCGCCGCCTTAAAGAGATCGTCAACGTCGAGATCCCCAAATCCGACTGATTTGAGATCGTCGGCAAGTGCGGTCGTAACGTTGATCAAAGCAGCCGAAAGAAGACGCTCATCGACGCCGTTATCGTGCTTGGACGAAGATCTTTCAAAATCGAAGCCGCGAGCTTTCATTCCCTGCAGATATGACGTGCTTGGCGTAAATCGGAATGTTCCCGAACCCTTGCCGTTCGTAAATGTGCCCTCGCAATCGATTGTTCCTGCTTCTCTCACGATGCGAAAGCTGACGGTTCCGTTCAGCGTCTGCTCGCGGGTCAAACCTTGCAGATCAGCGTATTCAAAGCCCGAACCAAACTGATTGCGGTTACGCCCGTCCGTATTGCTGCTGAATGATAGATGCAGTTTGTTCTCGTCCTTTTTGAGGATGGTATTATCGAGGACGTCGTCGCCGTCCTTTTTATGCTTGTCGGACCAGGTATCCGACTTCCAGGTTCCGGTCACGACCGATTGGGCCACGATGGTGATATTGCCAATTACAATTATTATTATTGCGATGCTCGCGAGGCCCGACAACAGGCCGTATGAATATTTCCGCATGAAAACCTCCGATTTTGTCTAAATTTTGGTAGCAACAAATGCGTTACAAAATAAGAACACCGCGCCGTTGGGATTTGTGACAAAAAGAAAAAGGCCGAACTCGCAAACTTGCGAATTCGGCCTCTTTGATCGAAAATTCCGGCGTATTACGGCTTCTTTTTAGGCGTTGCTGCCGGCTTTTGCGGAGCGACGTTTGAGAGTGTCTTCAGCGTCGTAATAGCCTCGGCGGCGTTTGCTTTGTATTTGTGAGTGTCAGGTGCGACGCTGACAAACTTCTGCAGATAATTTGCGGCTTCCTGCAGCATGGCCTTGTCTTCCTTGACGTAACCTTCATTTACCAAGCTCAGACCTACGCCGGCGAGAGCGTCAGGATTTTCCGGCGATGTTTCAAGGATCTTTTTGTATTCCACGATGGCGTTCGGCGAATCACCGACCACACGATACAGATCTGCCATTATAAGCATCGCACCGGCCTTCTTCGCCGCGTCCGGCTCGAGTGCAACGTATTGCGGAATCATCACCTTTGCAGCCTCGATCACGCCTGGATCGACCTGTTCGGTAGCAACTGCAATACGAAACGCCTCTTTCGCCTCACGGGTGGCATTCAGTTTGTTGCCGTCATTGAATACCGGATCCTTTATCTCAGTTGCCGGAGCTTCGCTGGTCATTTTCCAAGCACGCATATGCGAATCCGCAGCATCAAGAATATCTTGTTTCGCTTTGTTATAACCGGCTATTTTTTCAGAAACCTCGGTCAGTTTTACGGATTTGTTGTAGGTCTCGACCGCCCGAAGTCTAAGCGATGTACCGCGATTGTTCAGCAACACGGGCGTACTTCCGACAAAATTAGGTTCGATCGCTATACCTTCGTCATATTTTGCGATCGCCACATCGTAATTCTTTGCATTTACGGCGTCGGCACCTTCTTTTAACAGTTGGTTCACTGCATCATAGTTTTTTGCCGCTTTCTCATTCTTGGCTGTTATCTCAGCGACCTTTGCCTCGTACTCGAGCTGTTCTTTTGATTTTTCACCCTTTTTTTCACCGGAGCTCGCGGTGCCCGGATCGCCGGCCTTTGCGGGGTTTGCAAGTGATTCACGGACCTCGGCTTCGGTAAGCTTTCTGCCGTTGCCGGGCTGCATCGTGAACAAGAGTTTCTCCTGCCCTGCTCTTACGCCCGGAAATATCTTTGGTTCACAATTTGGCGCACTGACCGATAAGGCATACGTCGCACCGAGAAGCAGGCCCGCAAATGCAAAATCGCCTTTCTTGCCAGTCTTGTTCGACGGGAATCCCGATTTTACATCTGTACGGTATACCTCAATAACGGCTCCGGCAACGGGTTCACGAGTACCATCAGCTTTCAGCAGTTCGACCTTCCCGCTGGTTGCCGCCGTCTGGCCAAATGCATTGACACCGCCCATTGCAGCAACGGCAAAAATAATTGCGGTCAAAATAAATGATTTCCGAAACATAAGTTCCTCCAAGTTTGCACGTCTGTTGTTGCAGACACGTGTATGATGTAGCCCTTAAAAAAAGGGTTTGTCGCTATTACATTATTCTAACCCAAACTACCGCATTATTTGAAACAAAGAGCTTGACTTACCCAGGTTCAAAATCACTCGCCGTTGTGATATCTTTGCCTTTCGCATGACCTTCGCAGACGCAGATCGGATCGTTAAATGAGTCAACAAGTCTATAATTTCAGTGCCGGCCCTGCGGTGATGCCCGGCGCGGTACTAGACCGTGCCGCCGCCGAAATACGCTCAGTTAACGGTATCGGCATGAGTGTGATGGAGATCAGCCATCGTTCGCTGCACTTTGAGAAGATACTGATCGATGCGGAACAAGGCCTGCGCGATCTGCTCCGCGTTCCCGATAATTTCCGCATCTTGTTTCTGCAGGGCGGGGCGTCGATGCAATTTTCGATGGTGCCGATCAATTTCCTCGCTGCCGATGAAACCGCAGATTACGTGATCACGGGATTCTGGGGCCGCAAAGCCCTTGCCGAAGCGAAAAAATGCGGCAGCATCAATGTCATCTACAACAATGCCGATGGAGGCTACAAATCGCTGCCCGAGCAAGGCGAATTAAATTTCAGCCCCAACGCCAAATATATCCATTACGTCGCGAATGAGACTATTGAGGGCGTCGAGTTCAAATACGACATCGACGGCGGCGGCATTCCGGTCGTCTGCGATATGTCGTCTAATATCTTGTCGAAACCGATCAATTGGGACAAATATTCGCTCGTCTACAACGGTGCACAGAAAAATATTGGCCCGAGCGGCGTTGCGGTCGTTTTCATCCGCGACGAAATGCTCGAAAAGGTCCCGCAAGGGCTGCACACGCTGCTCGATTACCGTGCGATCGCCGAAAACGTTTCAATGGCGAACACACCGAACACCTGGGCGATCTACATGATCGGCCTGGTGTGCGAATGGCTTAAGGGCGAAGGCGGCGTGGAGGCGATGGAGCAGCGAAATGTCGAAAAAGCGGGCCTTCTTTATAAAGCGATCGACTCAAGCGACGGTTACTACACCGGCCACGCAGGTCGCGATGTGCGCTCAATGATGAACGTCTCATTTCACCTTCCAACGCCCGAGCTCGACGAACAATTCTGCGCCGAAGCAACAGAAGTCGGCCTCGACGGCCTTCGCGGCCACCGGTCTCTCGGCGGCGTCCGAGCGTCGATCTATAACGCCATGCCCCGCGACGGTGTCGTTAAATTGGTCGATTTTATGCAGGAATTTTCACAAAGGAACAGTTGACCGACAGCGATCAATTTGGATCCTGACAGTCCGGTTTAACAACACCGCCTCCGCTTTTGATTAGACTCGGCTCAACACGTTCAACAATTCTTCGTCAGCCTCACCGACCGTCCGCAGATCGAGCAAGACCTTGTCATCCTCGATCCGCCCAATAACCGCCGGAGTCGAGTTGCGAAGCCGCTCACCTAATTCTGCTGCAGAATATCGCGAATCCGAGATAGCGAGCACGACCGTCTCGGGCATCGCCAGTGGTGCGGCACCGCCGCCGACGGCGGATCGGGAGTCTAAAATTTCGAAATTCAAAGTTGAGCTCTCACCGACCCGCGAACGCAATGCGGCAGCAAATCTGATGGTCTGTGCGTTGACCTCGTCCTTTGTCGCCGACAGCATCGTGAGTACCGGTATCTCTTCGATCGCCGCCCCTCGCCGATAGGACAAAAGCGTCGCCTCAAGGGCCGCATACGCAAGTTTATCGACCCGCAAGGCCCGATAGAGCGGATGTTTTCTAATGCGTTCTATTAATTCACTCCGTCCGGCGATGATGCCGGCTTGTGGACCGCCGAGCAGTTTGTCGCCGCTGAACGAGACTATATCGGCACCATCGCGGATCGAATCAGCCACAACTGGTTCATCCGCGAGTCCGTATTTGCTGAGGTCGATGAGCGCACCTGAGCCGATATCATCGTAGAGCACAATGCCGTTCTTATGGGCGAGATCCGCGAGTTCGCTGACCGCGGGCATTGCCGTAAACCCGACTATTCTGTAATTTGACGGGTGGACACGCAAGATCAAACGCGTGTTCTCGCCGATCGCTTTTTCATAATCGGCAATTTTCGTGCGGTTCGTTGTCCCGACCTCGCAAAGTGCGGCACCTGATTGTTCTAAAACATCCGGCACACGAAAATCACCACCGATCTCGACCAGTTCACCGCGAGAAACGATCACTTCGCCGCCCTTTCCAAATACCGACAGCACCAAAAATGCAGCCGCCGCACAATTATTGACGATCAACGCCGACTCGGCTCCGGTCAGCTCGGCGATCATCGCCTCGGCATACGAGCCGCGACGCCCGCGGTTGCCGGTCTTGATATCGTATTCGAGCGTGCAGTAACCGGCGGCCACCTCGCTGATCGCCCGCTTTGCTGCATCGGAATAAGGTGCACGGCCGAGGTTTGTATGAATGATCACGCCGGTCGCATTGATCACACGGCATACGGCATCACGCTGAGACCGCTGCCACAATTCGGCAAGACGTGATTCGCATCGCTCTAAAACATCCGCCGTATCTTCATCGCCAGCAAGGATCTGGTTCCGCATTTCATCGACCGCACCACGGGCCAGCACAGTCAAATACATCGGCCCGGCAAGCGGAAGCAGCGATACGCCCGTGGCCGAGCGCAGCAATTCATCTATTGACGGCAGCTCACGAAGCATTGCCTCACGTGATATGGCCTCTACAGCTTTCATGCGGTTATTTTATATTAGAAAGCGGGGAAAATTGCGGAAACTTTCGTCCTTTAGCGATTTTCTTTAAATAGGTGCCGCCCAGGCCCTTTTCCCGCCTCAAGGACAATACAACCATGGCAATGATCGGCAACAAGCTCTACCGCAACCTGAATTCGCAGCAGGAAGACGCTCTTGCGGTCGACCAACAGCTCTCGCGGCTCGAGGACGATATCCGCAAACTAAAGATCGATTTCGACATCTATTTCAACGGTGCGACCAAACGTCCGCCCTTCGAGGCACGTGCCCGCATGGAAGCGAACCTCAAACGAATCGCCGACAACCGAAGCCTAAGCTACTCTCAGCGATACTATTTCAACACCCTTACTTCCCGTTTCACCTCTTACCGCGAACTCTGGCGAAGAATGCTCAAGGCAAAGGGCGAGGAATTGCTTTAGTTCCGGCCGTTACTGCTCCGCCGCAAAATCAATATCCCCGACACTATCGTTCAAGCTGATGACACGGCTCGGCACTGAGAATGTGTAGCGTTTCGAATTGATCGTCACGACATATGTCTCTCCGGCCTGCAGGCCATCGATGAAATAGTATCCGAACGACGATGTCTTGACGCGCTTGGGCTGCTGCAGGCTGTTGCCTGTGATTGTGATCGCGGCGTTCACAATACCTCTGCCGTCTGCCGTCGTCACGCGGCCTGAGATCGACGCACCCGCTGCCGTCGGAGCCATGGGTGCATTGACCGGGCCTACTATATCAAAATCATCAACGGCAACACCGGCGGCAGGGACGGTAACATCCGATCTAAACTTGAAACGAAATGCAACACTAGCATTCCCCGCCAAAAATGAGACGTCCCGTGTCTTAAGAGCATATACGGCTTGGGACCCTGAAAAGAACGCTTCGTTGGCCGGAAACGACGTCGAACCGGAGTTGTTGGCGTTGTTGTACCAATTAGCGGCAACCGCCGTGCCGAGAGTTGTCCACGTTGCTCCCTTATCAAGCGTGTATTCGACCCGAAAGCCATCGAAGCCTGTTTCGGTCGCAAATTTTGTCGAGAATCGCAATGTATAGGTTCCGGCCGCTGTGAAATTATAGTTTGGCGTCAACAGGCTCGAATCCGAATTATCTACATAGTTTCCGACAAGCCCCGTGACCCATGCACTGCTGCCGCCGTTCGTTCCATTTTTGCCGGCAACTGCACTATTGCCTCGCTGCCAGGCTGTTCCCGCCACCGTGTTGACGCCAAAATCGTCCGGGTTAGTTTCGAATCCGCCGCCGTCCGATGGGGCATATGGTGTTCCGCGGTTTGGCAGGACGTGAATATACTGTGTCTTTGTTACCGATGAAGCACCGCCGTTGATGGTCAACGTTACCGTAAATTTTCCGGCGGTTTGATACAGATGTCCCGGGTTTTCGAGCGTATTTAGGGCCGAGCCGTCGCCAAAATCCCACGACCACGAGGTCGCCTGGTAGCTGCTGCTATTAAAATATACCGGCTGCCCAACATAAGTGACCCTATTGTTCGAATTGAAAAGTGCCGTCGGCGACGTAAACAGATCCGAAGCGTAAAGCCCGCGGCCGTGGGTCGCGGCGATCACATATTTGTCGCTCTGACGGACCTGCAGCATATCGACCCGCACGTTAGCGAGTCCCGAATTTGAAGCTCCCCAGACCGTAGAACCGCCATTCAGGTTATCGGTTGACCAAACGCCGAGTTCGGTCGCGATGATCGCCTGATCGCTGTTATTTGGATTAAACAAAACCCAGCGGATCGGCATATCAGGCAGGTTGCCTTCGACCGAGGTCCAACTGGTGCCGCCGTTCGTGCTTTCCCATATGCTGTTGACGCCGTAATTACTATATGTCACCAAGAGGTGGTTATCATTTCCCGTTTCAACCTCGACACTCGAGACATATCCCCCGGCAGGCAGACCTGTACTTATGTTCGTACTGGTCGGAGCTCCTGTATTGGCCGAATCTACTCGTACAACACGTCCGGCTCCGGTTCCGAAAAAGACTACGTTTGCAGTGTTTGGCGAAACCTTTACCGCCGAGACGTAAGAGTTGAATGCGGCAACGGCAACTGTCACGAACGTACCGCCTGTTTGAGGATTATCCCATCGCAAGTAGTTGTTGTTGCCGTTGGAGGCATAAAGCTTGTCATTCACATCGTCGTAGTCCGTCGGGTTGATGAACTGTCCGCCTCCCGTACTGAAATTGGTCCATGAGGCCCCGCCATCATTCGAACGATAGTAATCGTTGTAAACATACTGCGTAAATTGAAACTGCGGCTCGTCCTGGTCAATGTGAGTAAAGGCCCCGTCGCCACCGGTGACCTCGACCGTCGCCTGCGGCCCCGACGTATTGAATTGCTGAGTTCCATTGTCCTGTGCACCGGCGAGATAATATGTGGTCAGTGCCGTCGGATGCATCGCTGCAGCATAGAATTGAGCAGTTCTGTAGTTACCGCTGCGGGCGTCGATCGTTGGCGCAGCCGTTTCAGCGTTCGTTGTACGATAGACACCTCCATCATTAACAAAATAGGCGATCGACGAACTACCGTTCTGAAAAACGATATTGTGCTGGTCGGCATGAACGTATTGAAAACCAAATCCGCCGTACCAATGAGCGACCTGCGTCCATGTGCCGGCACCGTCACCGCTGACAAAAAGGTCGATGCCGCCGACGTATAGTCGATTACGATTGTTTGGGTCGACCGCTATCGCGAGGTCGTACCACGCCTGCCCCCGAGAAAAATCCGTTGTTCCGACTCCCGGATCGGCATCCGCCGGCTCGGTCCTCGAAGTCCACGTCGTGCCGCCATCCACAGTTCGCAAGATGCCGTTTACCGCACTACCGTTTTCGACAAGGGCGTAAACGTAATTTGAATCGTTCGGCGCACACGCAATTTCGATCCTCGACCCTGCGATCGGCAATGTTTGTGCTGCTGCAAACGTAACTCCGGCATTGGTCGACTTATGGATCGAACCATCGAGTGATCCATAGACGTCGCCGTTGCTCGCTACTTCGACATCATATGATCTATTACTGGCGGCACCGGTGATCCCAAGGCCAGTGCCGAGAACTTTAGTAAAGGTCGATCCGCCGTTTGCCGAACGCTGAACGCCGCCGGTTCCGGTCGCCACAAATACGATTCCGGTACTGTTGACCACCACTTTATGGCAAAAGTTGAACGCGGCTCCCGTCGTTGATGCCAACTGTACCCAGGACGTACCGCCATTTGTGGTTTTCCACACACCAAACCCCTGAATGGCGTCAAGGTTGAAATAGCCCTCGCCGGTGGCGAAATACATTACCTGTGTATTCGACGGGTCGTAGGCAATTGATGTCACAGCCAGATTGCCGAACAGATCATTGACCGGAGCCCAATTGGGCGTTGCGGAGTTCATGTTCGTCGTCTTCCACAGACCGCCGCCGACGCTGCCCGCCCAGACCGTGTTGCCTGTGCCGTCATTTGGGTCGACCATGATCGCACGAGTTCGCCCGCCTACGTTGTTCGGCCCCTGTTCTTTCCAGGTCACACCGCTGATCGGTGCGATGTTGTCGCGCATCAGCGCATCCTTATACTCTTTCGCCGCCAGTAACCGCTCCGTAGGCACATATCCGAGCGCAGGATCTTTCGTCATCCTGATTTCCTGCTCGAGCCGCTCTGCCGGGCCGTCCTTCTTCTTCCCGCCTTCGCCTTTTTCCTTTTTGAGAAACTTTGACTTAGGATCGGCCGGCCGCGTTAGAACTGCAGCGAGCGTAAATACACCGATCGAAAGAACTGCACCGGCGAGAAAGAGTGAACGGATTGACGGAATACGTAGCGACTTTAGCTTTTTCATGATTTTAGATCGTTAATGGAAAATGTCGGACCTACCTAGATCCCAGCCTCCTGAGAGATGTTCGGCGCCCACAGTAGCGACGGTTCGGATCAAACAGTCTCGAGCTGCCCAAACTATGTGTCCGGTTTTGAATATTGTTTCTGGCGCTTCCAATTAGAATTAAGTGCGAATGGATTTTACACCGATTTGAACCAAAAACCTAGGATCTGTCGTCAGACGAATTCATTGCCTTTTGTTCGCGAATTCGACCATTGCCATATATGCAGAAACAAAAGCTGCTCCCGAAACCTTGTTTCCGGAGCAGCTCTGTGATGGTAAATAGTGTGATGTTTAGTCGACCGTCGCGACGTTCTCGGCCTGCGGGCCCTTCGGTCCGTTGGTCACTTCATATTCGACATCTTGGCCCTGTATCAGGGTCTTGTAGCCGTCCCCCGTGATAGCACTGTAATGGACAAATATGTCCTGTTCGCCGGGCTGCTCGATAAATCCGTAACCCTTGGCATTGTTAAACCATTTGACCTTGCCTATTGCTTTCGGCATTTTGTGTAATTCCTCCTAAAACTGCAAATCATGATACAAAACCCTTGTCGGTCGGCGGTGTCGGAAAACGCTTTCGTCCAAGTAAAGCAATCAATGGGGACGCTCAAGGTCGGGAGAATTTACCGACTCGCGAGGCAATCGAGTCAGTTTGCTCGGTTGCGTCGGTAAAAATCTTAAACTGCAAGATCTTCGGGATAAATTCGAGAGTGTTATTTGATTGACGAAGGAAAATTTAACCAATAAGGGCGGTCGTGTCAAGAGGTTTTGCTCCAATTTGTCGAAAATTGACATAAATTAGGCTATAACAGAAGATAAAGCTTGGTTTTACAGCGCTCGACCCCTCAAAAATGGCAAACGAATACGGACAAGACAGCCTGCTTTCTTACAACGAATATCTCAAGGTTCCGCAGCTCATCGATCTCCAGACGACGCTTTCGGAACCGACCAGCCACGACGAACTGCTCTTCATCGTCATTCATCAGACCTATGAGCTCTGGTTCAAACAGATACTGCACGAGCTAGACGCGACGATAAAATGGCTCGGCGAAGGCCGCCCGTTCCGCGTCAACCACAGCCTCAGGGCGGTGACTTCGATCGAAAAGGTGCTGGTCTCGCAGATACACATTCTCGAATCGATGGCGCAGATCGGCTTTCTTGAGTTCCGCGACAAACTCAATCCGGCCAGCGGTTTTCAGTCGATGCAGTTTCGCGAAGTTGAGTTCATCTCCGGGCAAAAGGACGAGAAGATACTTGAGTTCTTCAAGTTTGATGAGTACGCCTATTTGAGGCTGAAGGAACGTTTTCACCAGCCGAGCCTCGGCGACGCATTTTGGGCATTGCTCTCGCAGCAGGGATTTGCGGTCGCCGACCGTGACGAGAAGGTCGCCTCGATCGTCGAGATCCTGACGCATCCTGAGCAGAACGCCGATCTTTTTATCATGCAGGACCTTTTGATCGACCATGACGAGAACATATCGCTCTGGCGGTATCACCATGTCCTGATGGTCGAACGCATGTTGGGGATGAAACGCGGCACCGGCGGCAGCGAAGGCGTCGGCTATTTAATGACAACACTCACAAAGAAATTCTTTCCCGAGATCTGGGAAGCCAGGACTCACTTGAAAGCCGGAACACCGGCATAAGGCGGCAAATATGTTTAATAGATCAGCGATCGTCATTTTTGTATTCCTCCTTTCGTCATTCGCATTCGGGCAAAACGTCCGTGTTACGTTTCTCCACGTCAATGATGTATACCAATTCGCACCTGTCGAAGGCGGAAAAAAAGGCGGCCTCGCGCGGCTTTTGACGCTAAGGAAACAGGCGATTGCAGAAAATCCGAATACGATCTTCACGCTTGGCGGCGATACCGTTTCGCCATCGGTCGAAACGCGAACATATAAAGGAGCACAGATGATCGACGCCTGGAATGCGGTCGGTCTCGACTACGCGGTTTTCGGCAATCATGAATTCGACATCAAGACGCCTGAACTGCTCGCCCGGATGAAGGAATCGAAATTCACGTGGCTTGGCGCGAACATCATTGATACCAAAACCGGCAAGATCTTTGGAGATACTCCGCCATTTGTGGTCAAAGAGATCGGCGGTATCAAGATCGGCATAGTCGCGTTCTTGCTGCCTGAAACAAAGCAAACATCGTCAATGGAGGATAGCCTGGCCGTCACCGATTATTGCAGCCTTGCCAAAAAGCTGGTCACGGAAATGCGAAAAAAGGCAAAGGTCAACGCCGTGGTCGGCCTGACGCATCTTTCGATGACACAGGACAAGGAACTGGCGAAATGTGCCCAATTCGACCTTATTCTGGGCGGCCACGAGCATTCTCTTCTTCAATCATCGTCGAACGGTACACCGATCTTCAAAATGACCGCCGATGCCCGTGAAATGGGCAAATTCAATCTGAACTTTGACTCCCGGACAAAGCAGCTCGTTAGTCTGGATTGGGAGATCATACCCGTGACGGACAAGATCGCCGATGCACCGGAATTCGCACCTGTATTTGAAAAATACCGCGGCCTGCTCGAACAGCTCGCTGTCAGGGTCGGAGCGACATCAGTGCAGCTTGACGCTCTCTCGCACTCGAACCGGCAAAAGGAGACGAACGTCGGCAATTTTATCGCCGAAGCATATCGCAACGCGGCCGGTGCTGATATCGGTTTTGTTAACGGCGGTTCGATCCGGGCCGATCTGACCTACGAGCCCGGCGTGCTGACAAAACGCGACGTTCTTTCGATATTGCCGTTCAACAATCCGATCGTTAAGGTCGAGATGGCCGGCAAGGTTCTCAAACAGATCCTCGAACACGGCGTCGCCCGCAGCGGCCCCGGCGAGGATTCGGAACCGGAAAGGTTTCCGCAGGTTTCGGGCGTAAGGTTTGAATACGACACCACCAAGCCGGCCGGCAGCCGTGTTGTTTCTGTCACGGTCGGCGGAGCACCGCTCGACGAGGCAAAAACATACACGGTCGCAACGTCCGATTTTCTCGTGTCTCGATCGGGCGACGGCTATACGATGTTCAAGGATGGCAAGCTGTTGACCAATGCCGCAACTGCTCCGAAAGACTCGGACATGTTCGAGGCCGCGATCAAATCATCGCCGAATGCAACGATCTCACCGGTCCTCGACGGCCGTATTAAGCGGATCAACTAGACAAAAACACTAAAAACTTCGTTCGAATAAAGCTTGCCCTTTCGGGTGAGCTTTATTTTTGTTTTCCCGACCTCGACAAGGCCGTCGTCGCTCAGCTGTTTGATCTCTGTTCGGTATTTGTCGGAAAGATCGATCCCAAACCTCTGAGAGAACTCACCGAGATCGACGCCTCGTTCCAACCGGAGGCCGAGAAATGCCGACTCCGAAGCCAGATCGATATCCTCACGAAACACCTCGGCAGAACCTGAATTTTCCGCCATTGAGACATATTTCGCCGTATCGCGTTCGTTTGCGTACCGCTGTCGGCCGTCAAATGAGTGTGCCGAAACGCCAAATCCAAAAACGGGATCGAGCATCCAGTATTTCGAATTGTGCCGCGATCCGAACCCCGGCCGAGAGAAATTTGAGATCTCGTACTGCTCGTACCCGGCCGCTGCCAAACGGTCGAGCATCATTTCGTACATTTCGGCCGCAACTTCCGGATCAGGCTGAGGTTGCCGTTTGCTCCGAACTTGTTCGGCGAGAGGTGTCCCTTCGTGTATTTCGAGAAGGTAGAGCGACATGTGCTCGGGCGACAGATCGATCGCCTTATCTAGATTTTGTTCCCAATCCTGAAGGGTTTGGCCCGGCAATCCGGCGATAAGATCGAAACTCACATTTTCGAAACCGGCATCGCGAAGCATCGCAAACGTTGCCCTTGCGTCATTTGCGTCATGTCCGCGCGCCAAGAGTTTGAGCGCACGGTCATCAAACGTTTGCACCCCAAAGCTGGCACGATTGACGCCCAGTGAGCGAAACGCTGCAAGTGATTCCGGAGTAACGGTCGCCGGATTCATCTCCATCGTAATTTCAGCCGAAGGTTCAACGCTAAATTTTGATCGAACAGAAGTCAGAACCGTTTCGAGCTGTTTGGGTGACAACAGAGACGGCGTACCTCCGCCGAAATAGACCGTGTCGATGGTCGGCACGAGATCCGACCCGTAACGAAACGGGGCTTTGCCGTGGATCGGTCGAAACGACTCGATCTCGAGGCACAACGCTCTGACGTATCTTTCTACTCCCGCATCACTTCGCCAGACGTCTGTCGCAAAATCGCAGTACGAACACCGCGACTTGCAGAATGGAATATGAATATAAACGCCGGCGAGACTCATTGTGATAAAGACTAAGCCCCGCGGGCTCAGGTATCAAGGCCGACGTTAGTCAAACGTATTCGGATCGGGCCATGCATCCGGTTTTGGGTCTTTGACCGAAGCCGAATTAGGGGGCCTCCTGGTCGATCTTTCGCACTCCGATCAAAAGGGCATCCATAATTTTTTTTCGATCGTTCTATTAGAAATGTCTATTTCTTACGATTCGAGCGTGTCCTTAAGACGATTTGCCCAAGCCGATTCGAGTTCGTCAACGGGAACGCTGACCTTGTCTTCCCCTGCGACCGCAATTCGAAGTTCTTTGCCGGTAACAGTACCGATCACTTCGAACGAACAATCGGATACGGTGTCTTTGACGGCTTCGAGATGTTCGGCAGCAAAGCTGATGACGATCCGTGACGGTGATTCGCCGAATAGAATAGATTCGGCCGAGAGCCCATTATCGGAGATATCAATATTGGCACCAATTGTGTGTCGTCCGAGCGACGAAAAGCAGCTTTCGGTGATAGCAACGGCGAGGCCGCCGTCCGAGCAGTCGTGAGCAGACGAAAGCAGCATTTTGTCAGCGAGTGTGAGAAGAGTGTCCTGAACAAGGCGTTCCCGGGCCAGATCGATCTTCGGCACTTCACCGTTTTCGATCAGTTCATCGGTTGTCCGTCCGAGAATGGTCTGTGCATATTCACTGGCGGCAAGATCGTCTTTCGTATCACCTAGTACGGCAATGATGTCGCCCTCTTTCTTAAATCCGTGTGTGATGATCTTGCGCGTGTCATCGATCAGGCCGACCATGCCGATCGTCGGTGTCGGGAGTATTCCTTTTCCGTCAGTCTCGTTGTAGAACGACACATTGCCCGAGACGATCGGCGATTCAAATGCGTTGCACGCCTCGGCGATGCCGTCGACGACCTCGGAGAAACTCCACATCACTTCTGGACGTTCCGGCGACGCAAAGTTAAGACAATTTGTCACGCCGATCGGTTTTGCACCAACGCAGACGACATTGCGTGCAGCCTCGGCAACTGCAAGCTTGGCACCTTCGCGTGGGTTGATCGCCGTGAATTTACCGTTGCCGTCAAGGCACATCGCGATCGCACGCCGGGTTTCCTTCACCCGAACGACCGCCGCATCCGCGCCGGGCGTTATAACAGTATTCGTCCGCACCATCGAATCGTACTGCTCATAGACCCAGCGTTTTGAGCAAATATTGGTCGAAGCAAGCAGCGTTTTCAACGCCTGTTCCGAGTTCGGAGTTTCGAGTTCCGAGTTAAGAGAAGATCGGCCCGACTCGAAACTAAGAACTTGGGATTCGAAACTTGGCTTCGCCATTGGCCGATTATACTTAGGGGCCTCGTCGGTCAACGCGAGAACCGGAAGATCTGCCTCGAGAACGCCGTTATGCATTATCTTGAGGCGGTCGCCTTCGACGACACGGCCGACAACGACCGCATCAAGGTCCCATTTGTTGAATATCTCGACGATCTCCTTTTCGCGTCCCTTTCGGGCAACGATCAGCATCCGCTCCTGCGATT
Organism: Acidobacteriota bacterium; assembly: GCA_016713675.1. Lineage (NCBI taxonomy): Bacteria > Pseudomonadati > Acidobacteriota > Acidobacteriota bacterium. The sequence continues at coordinate 1,381,964 of JADJOS010000001.1, read as the reverse complement.
CTGAGAGCAGCATCTCGTAGGCTGTCATTCCGGTCTCACGCTGCGGAACGAGCGTCAGATCGAGTTCGAGGCCGGTGCCGGCACGAGCTGCCATTTCGACCGACGACGACGTCAATCCGGCAGCTCCCATGTCCTGGATGCCTTCGATCGCACCGCTCCGCATTGCCTCGAGACAGGCTTCGAGCAATAGCTTTTCAAGAAAAGGATCGCCAACCTGCACCGTCGGGCGCTTTTCGAGCGCTTCGTCATCAAACTCCGCCGATGCCATCGTCGCACCATGAATGCCATCGCGGCCGGTCTTTGCACCCGCATAAAGCACAGGATTCCCAATTCCCGAAGCTTTACCGAAAAATATCTGATCTTTGCGGACGATTCCCAGCGCGAATGCGTTAACAAGCGGATTTAGGCTGTACGATTCGTCAAACACGACCTCACCGCCGACCGTCGGCACGCCAAAACAATTACCGTAATGCCCGATGCCTTCGACACAGCCTTTCAAAATGGACTTGTTTCGGCTACCGTGCTTCGCATCATCAAGCGGTCCAAAACGAAGCGAATTCATCGCCGCGATCGGCCTAGCTCCCATCGTAAATACGTCGCGCAAAATACCGCCAACTCCGGTCGCCGCCCCCTGAAACGGCTCGATGAAACTCGGGTGATTGTGCGATTCGACCTTGAACGCCACACACCAATCGTCGCCGATATCCAGCACACCGGCATTCTCGCCCGGCGGCACGATCACTCGCGGCCCGGCTACCGGCAGGCGTTTAAGATGCACACGCGAAGATTTATACGAGCAATGCTCAGACCACATCACACTGAAAACACCAAGCTCAGTCAGATTAGGCTCGCGGCCCATCAATTGTTTGATCTTTTCGTATTCGTCAGGCTTAAGGCCGTGCTGTTCTACTATCTCTGCGGTAATACTCGTCATCGGTTTGTAAGAGCCAAAAAAGTCACTCGAAATAAACAAAAGAGTTTATGCGTTTCGGATATGATTATCAAATCCGAGGGCATAAACTCTCTGTAAATTACGCAACTGCGGTTCAGCTACGGTGCCGCCGGAGCACCAAACGCCGCCCATTCTTCTTTCGCAGGTCCGTAGATCCCCGGAACACGAAGGCCCGCTTGTCGCATCAGCACCGTCATTTGTCCGCGATGATGTGTTTGATGGGCGATCAGGTAGAACAGCGTCATGCCGCGTGACCATGTTTCGCCGTACATATCGTCCTCGATTAGGAGCGTTTCGGCCGTCCAGTTTTTCGAGACCTCATCGCCGACCGACTTGCCGCCGATGCCGTAGATACGGGCGATCTCAGCGGCACTCGTAGGACATTCGGCGTCTTCGGCTGGAGCGTCGATCGTTAACCCGACCTTCCCGAGCATTTCGCCGAGAGTCACGGCCAAATGCCAGGCGATAAAGCCAAGCGTGCGGCCATCCTCGTTTACCTTTTGTCCCAGCGACTCATCGGTCAGGTTGAGCAGTGCTTTGCCCGTCATCTCTGCCTCGTAGTCCCAAGCTGTTCTGAAATCTTCGATAGTTTTAAACATAGATCTCCTATTTTACCGATCGAAATACCGTCTTGCCGACATACGAATGTACGATCTGCCGAAATGAATCGGGCTGTATCGAGCCCCTGAGCAGCGGACCTTTGGGGCGCAATTCCTTCAATATCGGTTCAAAGGCCTTTTCGCTATTCTTGTATTGTTCTTCGTTTGCGTAACGTGTAATCAGGATGATGTCGAACGCCGCGTCCTTAGTGGCTGTCTCGACATACTCGAACGATTCGATAATTCCGCGTTTTACCGCGGCTTCACGATAAACACGCCAATTGTTTTCGTAATAATATCTAGCTTCGTCACGATTGCCGCCCACCACCTTAACGATTTCGACAACATCGATGATGCCAAATCCTGACGGCGGATCGCCGAGCGTCCGGGCAATGTTCTCTTTCAGTGTTTCGTAACGGAATTTACCGTTTCTCTGGTATGTGGTCCGGCCTTCGGTATCGATCAAGACCGTCAGCGGCAGGTTGCCTGCCCAATCTTTCGACACGAGCCGGATCGCCGCATCCTCGTCTGCGGTCTTGAGCAGATAGGCCGGCATATCTGCCTTCACTTCGCCCAGGAACTTAGGCACGTCACGATCTATTTCAACAAGGTCGTCTAGCGAGATCGTGATCACGTCGAGTTTTCCTTTATATTCCGCGTCGAGCTTTACCAGATCTGGAAACTCTTCGCGGCACGGATCGCACCATGTCGCCCAGAAATTGACCAGCAGCGGCCTGCCGTTCGGCTTGAGGAGCGTTTCCAGCTTGGCAGTATCGATCTGAACTACTTTTTTGCCGCGGCTTTGGCCGTACCTACGGCCTGTCCGGCGGTGTCAGCAGCCAAAGCGCAAACAAAGATCAGGCACAGAAACGCACCTGATCCGAATATTGATCGTCTCATTTTGTATCTGCTGCAACTGCTCGTTTAATCGTGCAGCCAAATGCATTTGCCTTGACGCGTTCGATCTTTTTACCGGCCAACGACGTATCAAATGCCGTCCGAAGGTACGTTTCGGTTATGTTCTCACCCGAACGGTCATTGTCGATCGCTCCGTGATATAGCAGCACATTATTGGCATCAAGGTAGTACGCCTCAGGCGTCACCGACGCTCCTAGTTTGTCCGCCAATACATTTCCCTTGTCGAAAAGGACCGGGAATTTGTATGTCTCAGTAATGTGTGCCCGACCCCAATCGAGCGGTTTGGCGGCCGCTTTGTCCATTTCGGTCGCGTTCGAATTGATTCCGATGAACGCGATACCCTTGGCGGCATAATCAGCAGCGATCTGGTTCATTCTTTCGTTGTAAAGCTTAACGACCGGGCACTGCGACGAAACGAACATTATAACTGCGCCGTTCTTGCCTTTCAATTCATTGAGGCTAACTGTCTTGCCATCAATGTTTGAAAGTGAAAAGTTTTCAATTGTACCGCCAACCGCCAATCCCTGAGCGTTCGCTGCAACCGCCAGAGCAAAAAGAAATGTGAACAAAATAGCTACTCGTTTCATAAATTCTTACCTCATTAAAAAATTCGGCCTTTTGGATGTGTTCAGTCTAACAGTTCGATCATTGCAACTTCAAACTTTTATTCTCTTACGACAATGGTAACGATACGGTTTCACCTTACAAGATCGCCCCGGGCCAGAGGTTCCGACGATCGGCGGGAACTGACGAAACAAACACCGGGACATTTTGCTCGGCGAACGAACCTGAAAAATATGATATAGTCTGCGAATCCCACAATTTTTACCTAGCATTTGTTGAGAAGGGGCTAATATTCGTTAAGTAGGGTTTCTTTTATGAAAACCGGTACAAAGATCGGTCGTTATGAAATTCGCTCCCAGATCGGGGCTGGAGGAATGGGGGTCGTCTATTCGGCGCTTGACACTGAGCTTTCCCGTCACGTCGCGCTAAAGGTTTTAATGGCCGACATCGTTGACGACAAAGAGCGTGTCGCTCGCTTCGAGCAGCAAGCAAAAGCAACTTCGGCCCTGAATCATCCCAATATACTTACTGTTTTTGATTTTGGTGCCCACGATGGCGCTCCATATCTGGTTTCCGAGCTGCTTGAGGGCGAAGAGTTAGGTGACCGTCTTAGCGAGCGGCCGATGTCTCAACGATCGGTCATCGCATTTGCCAGGCAAATTGTAAGCGGTCTGACGGCCGCTCATGAAAAGGGACTAGCCCAACCCAATCTCAAACCGGCAAATATATTCATCACCAAAGATGAAAGGGTCAAGATACTAGATTTTGGGCTCGCCAAGCTCCGGGAGCAATCACAAGATCAATCGTTCGATGAGGCGACACATCAAGCGATCACTACGCCGGGCGTCGTGATGGGCACGGTCGGCTATATGTCGCCTGAGCAGGTAAGGGGACAGACCACGGATCACCGATCCGACATTTTTAGTTTCGGCCTCATTCTGCACGAAATGATAACCGGCCGGCGGGCCTTTCAGCGTGATTCGATGGCCGAGACAATGGCAGCGATCCTGAAAGAAGAGCCGGCAGAGCTTACCGTATCAAACCCGAGTATAAATCCCGGGCTCGAACGAATTGTTCACCGCTGTCTCGAAAAGAACCCGGAGCGAAGATTCCAATCAACATCGGATCTTGGTTTCGCGATCGAGGCTTTGACGGTCTCGTCGACTGCCTCCGGGACCAATTTGACCCAAGCCGCCCGGGCGATAATGGACGAGGGCAGAGCCCCTTTACTTCGCGGCCGGGCGAGCTGGATAGCCGCGGCAGTTTTGGGGTTGGCTTTTTTGGCTGCGTTGCCGTTCGCGGTAATGTACTTTCTGCGGCCGCCTGCCGATAGGTCCGTCACATTCTTCTCAATACAACAGCCTGCAAGTGCGGTCGGCCCGGGATCGCGGGCTCCGGGTATTACTCTTTCACCCGACGGCAAAAAGCTCGTTTTCAGCACTTCGGATATCAACCGCAAACGCCAGCTTTGGATGCGCTCTTTTGAATCTTTTGTGACAGAGCCGATCGCAGGAACAGAAGACGGCAGTTCCCCCGTCTTTTCACCGGACGGACGTTATATTGCATTTTATGCCGACAACAAACTCAAAAAGTATGACATCGGTTCGGGCGTCGTCCAAACGTTATGTCCGGCCGAATCCGGCAACTCGGGTGCGTCATGGAGCACAAATGGTGTAATAGTCTTCGGCGATGGCGATGGTAAGGGATTAATGCGAGTAAACGCTTCGGGCGGAAGTCCTAAACCGGCAACAGAGTTAGACACCGCCGCCGGTGAAATGAGCCATAGCGGTCCGAATTTTCTTCCGGACGGCGATCATTACTTGTATTTGGTCTCTGGCGGCGAAGGCCAAGGTATTTACTATGGATCATTGAGTAAGCCGGAACGCAAACTGTTGTTTGCGGACGGACTTTCGAGGCCATATTTCGCGAATCCCGGTTACATACTGTACGCTCCCGATCGAACAACCATGCTGGCGCGTGCATTTGATGCCGGGAGGCTTGAGATGAAGGGCGACCCGTTTCCCGTAGCTCGCAATCTCGAAGTTAGCGGACGAGGAAACGCCCGGCTTGCGGTTTCGGCGAATGGAGTTTTGGCTTATGTCGAAGGCGTCGAATCGGAAACTGTCCAGCTGGGTTGGTTTGGCCGTGACGGTAAGTCAATGGGGCCTGCCGGTCCGGCAGGACAGTGGTTGAATTTCAGTGTGTCGCCGGACGAGCGATTTGTGGCAGTTACCCGTGACGAAACGAGCAGGAATCGTTCTCTTTGGCTGATAGAGCTCCAAAGTGGAACGGCGACCAATTACAAATCCGACGGTGATAATTCGTATCCGGTGTGGTCGCACGACGGGTCTCAGTTTGCTTTTTCGTCTAATCGTGACGGTGTGTCGGATCCCTACCTGAAGCCGGCAGATCGGGTAATGCCCGAGACCCGTTTGCTGGACGTAACGTCAAGTGCGTTTCCAAGTTCATGGTCGCCGGACGGGAAATTCGTATTGGTGACCATGAAAAGGGACATTTGGACGATCCCGATCGAAGGTGACCGGGCCGCACAGCCTCTGATCCAGACCAAGGGCAGCGATCGGCTTGCCCGCGTGTCGCCGGACGGAAAATGGGTAGCATATCAATCCGATGTCGCCGGTGTCGATGAGATATATGTCACGCAATTTCCCCAATCAACACGCTCGTGGCGTATTTCCAGCGGCGGCGGCGTCAATCCTCAATGGAAGAGCGACGGGAAAGAACTCTATTTTATATCGGGCGGCAACCTCGTTGCGGTCACCGTGACCGCGACCGACGAGTTTAAGAACGATGCTCCAAAGATCCTCTTTAAGATCGAAGGCCGCGAATATTCGGTGAGCAAGGACGGCAATCGATTTTTAACCGGTGCCGTGACCAAAGAGGCTCCGCCGCCGCCGATCAACATCATTATCAATTGGCTCTCAACAATAAAACCAAAAAGTTAGGGTTCGGTGCGGGCCTAAGCAGCTTACTGTTCGAACTGCTCAATAATTATGCCGACTATTAGAGATGAAAATACCAGGTCAATGATCATCGGACGGATCAGCAAACTGACGGGCGGTGAAACGCCGCTGTGGGGCAAGATGACCGCCGATCAGATGATGTCGCACCTTGTTCAAGCGGGCGAACTGCCGTTCGAGGCGAGTGTGCCCGACCGCAGCACATTTATGGGCAGAACCATCATCAAGCCGCTGATCCTCTATGTGCTGCCGATGCCCAAAGAGGTAAAGGTCTCGCCCGAAATGAACCAGCAGGAAAAAGGCCGCACGCCTCAGGGATTTGATACGGACAGAGAGCTGCTTTTGACGTCGATCGAAAAACTCGGCACGCTGCCAACCGACCACAAATGCCTCGATCATCCGTTCTTCGGCAAAATGAGCGCGAAAGAATGGGGTGTACTCGCTTACCGGCACATTGACCATCACTTGAAACAGTTTGGGGTTTGAGATCTAGCTGAACAACCGCGGCAGCCGCCGCTGCAGATTCTTAGGCAGTAAGATCTCCATCGCGTCATCGACCGTCACGATCCCGGCGATGTCGCCTTCGTCGTCGATCACGGGCAGGGCTAGCAGATTGTATTCTGAGATCGTCTGGGCGACTTCCTCGGCAGGTTCGGACGGATGAGCGAAACGAAATTCGGTCCGCATCACCTCTGACAGTTTGAACGTCGGATTTGCGAGTATCAGCGAACGCAGACTGATAACACCGCGGATCTTCCACGAATCTTCTTCATCCACCACGTACAGGTAGTAGATCATGTTCGGCGTCTCGGCCATTTCGCGCAAGCGGGCGATCGTTTCGCCGACGGTCAGATCCATCGGAAAGACGATGAATTCCGTTGTCATCAGGCCGCCTGCCGTGTCATTCTCAAACGCCATCAGCTCGGCCACGTCAGCTTTTTCATCCTCTTCCATCAGATTGAAAAGCTGCTCGCTCTTTTCGTCGTCCATCTCGTCCAGCACATCGACGGCATCGTCCGGCGACATTTCTTCGAGAATATCGGCCGCGCGTTCCTCGTCCATGTCTTCGAGGATACGTGCCTGCGCTTCGGTGGACATCTCTTCCAAAGTGTCGGCGGCGAACTCGTCATCGAGGCTTTCGACGACCTCGGTCCGATGTATCGGCGAGAGCGATTCGGCAAGCTGCGCGATCTCGACCGGATGCAGCCGCGAGAGTTTATCTTTTGATGATTTGAGCTGCACCGTGACGGTCGTCGTATCGGTCGCGAGATAGCCGACATCGGCCCAATCGATCACTTCGACGGGACGGTTGCTGCCGAAAAACCCCTGAGGCATCAACCGCCGGACAAACCCCTGCAGGCTGATATCCGCACCCGTGACACGCCAAAGATTGCCGGCCTCGATAAGTTGAACATCATTGACTCGAACGACACGCTTGCCGTCGACATCGATCAGTTGATTATCAAGCACGTCCTTTCCGAGCAGAACCTCGCCGTCACGCCGCACGAACGGGCTCAGGTCGAGGATCGCCGAGCTCATCTTAGCTCCGTGCAACCCCAATTCCGAGATGTCTCGCCGCGGCATAAAGAAATTTCGACGGCGATATCGTGCGACCAGCCCGATCACAGGCGGATGCTCCTCGCGGCCGTAACGTACGAGCACGTCCGCGATCACCGCGATCTTCTCATTGCGGGCGTCGAATATCGGCCGGTTCAAAATTTGCGAAACGTAGAGCATCACAACGATAGATTATCACAAGGTCATTGTTCGTGGTTCGTTGTTGTTTATTCGTGGTATTTATCATGCTCAACGACCGATTTCCGCTCTTCGCGACCGGCAATTAACACCTAACCACGAACGCACAAAATAACAATGTTAAATATCGTTATATTTTGTGGAAACTCACTCGTCTTGCTCATTTTTATATAAGTAGGCGAGAGAAAAAGCCTTGAGCGGCTGCCTCGACCTTGCCTATACCCGTCCGACAAAACACCTACCAATGAAAAGATCACACCTGATTCTAGCCTGCTTGTGCTTCCTCAGCATTCCCACCTTTGCTCAGGATCGCCCACGGTTCTTTGATAATTTTGATACGTCACGCGGCGTTCAAGTTTACCGGCCGAATACGGCCGTGGCGGTAACTGCCAAGAATACGGCCACCGGCAAGAAACTGACGAAAAAGACCGGCAAGTCTCAGCCCAAGCCCCAGGCAACGATGAGCGTCAACGACAACTTTGCCAGACCGCAAGACTCGTACGCCCGCGAAACTCTCCGGATGGGCACTAGTTCCGGAATGAAAGGCTTTACGACCGGCGACGCCACGATCGATTCGTACATCGTCGATTCGAGCCGCCGTTACAACATCGACCCGCTCCTGATCTACGCACAGATGCATCAGGAATCGTCGTTCAAGCTGCGGGCCCTGTCGTACAAGGGTGCCAGCGGCCTGATGCAGCTCATGCCCGCAACGGCCCGCCGTCTCGGCGTGACCAATATCTATGATCCGAAACAAAACATCGAGGGCGGCGTGAAATACATGCGTATGCTGCTCAACATGTTCGGACAGGACGTCAATCTGGCATTAGCGGGCTACAACGCAGGCGAAGGTGCCGTTATGAAATACGGCAATTCGATCCCGCCGTACAACGAGACGCGTGAATACGTCCGCCGCATCTCGGCACGCTACAGCACGATCTCAAATCCTTCGTATGCACGGCAGGTAAAACGCGTCAGCAATACGACCGCCGCCAACCTCGAACAGAAAGAAACGCGGCCGCTCATCGTTTACGAACCGAATACGATGGCCATAAGGTTGGCAGACGGCCGTATGCGTCTGGTAAATGATTAGATCTGGACAAGCTTTCACCTAGCGTAAGAGTTAGTCTCTTCTCCACTAGTCCAAAGGACATGCGGCCAACAAGCGTTGGCCGCGTTTTTTTTGTTTGAAATCGGGAACTGCGGTATTATTGCTGAACAAATATTATGTATTGCGACAAATGCGGGGCCGATAATTCTGAAACTGCTGCATTTTGCAGAAAATGCGGCGTGGCGATCGAGCATGAGATCGAAACGCGCGTAGCGGTTCGCGAGTCCGTCGCCGAACCGGTCGAAGATCTGCGTGCCGATATCGAATCAAAAGTATCTGCCGTCGGCGAAGAGCCGCAGATCTTTTCGATCTCGCCGACGCTGATGTTCGTCAAGGCGGGCTATGTGATCGCCGCACTCGCCGCGATCTTGTTCGTGGCAGTTTTTAGTATTCTGTTTACGTCTATAACGGCGATCGCGTGGGTACTGCTAGGATTGTGCTTCTTCCTGGTCCCGGCTTATTATCACGTCCGGCAGCGTCTCGTTCGCTACACACTCACTGACACCAAGATCGAGATCGACTCGGGCTTTATCGCCCGCACGACCCAAAACATCCCGATCCGCCGGATCCAGGACGTTACCGTCACCACCTCGATAACCCAGCGTCTGCTCGGCTTTGGCGACCTCGTCGTCGACAACGCCAGCGAACAGGGCGGCACGATCGTCCTCAAGAACATCAACACGCCTCAAAAATACGCCGACATTTTGCTGAAGCAGATGAGATTGTTGGATAAGTAGTTGGACACGAATGTGACCTCAGCGTTGGAGGGGCGATTCGGGCAGTGATCGCTCTGTCAAGATGATCGGCGCCGGTCAGAATCGTCATTTCGATCTTTCCCCTCAAAATTTGACCCTCAGAACACCGGCTCAACCATATGTTTTTGGTTATGAACGCTGATCGAATTCTACGAATAGTGGTATCGGTCAGCCCGGTCGGATCGGTTGTTCCTGTCAGACATATCCACTGCGGCCAAATCGTCACTATTCCGCATTTTGGTTGGCAGTGATGGCTGGCGATGGGGAAATTGTCTTATCCGGACAGCGACAGCGGCCAAGGCAGCCAGCGACAGTTTTTAGGACACGTTTTTGGATCGTCGCAAGGACGTTTTTTATTGTCGCTAACCCCGCTTTTGACTGTCGCAAGCCCCGTAAAACACTGTCGCAGGGCCCTCTAAAAACTGTTGCAGAACGCCATTTTACTGAATTTTCATCAATTTTGTTGATCTAATTGTGGTACGTACCACAATTTAAATTAGTGGTGAAAAATACACGTTTGGTCCTCCCCCAAAAAACGTATTTTTGACTACACCATGAAGCCGAGATTTGAGGTCGAGAAATTATTGATGTTCGGAAAGACAAGCGGGATGTCGGCCTCCGCCAGGCCGTACCAGCGAGCGAGGGTCGCAGCGTATTGTTCGACCGAGACCGACGGTATGAAACGTCCGCGAACGTCCGCATCGTCCGGACCGCCGTTGACCAGCGTCGGTACGAATGTGCCGTTCGAGGTCGGCCGACCGTAGAAATTGCCGCCCTGCACGGCTCCGCCGACAACGAATGAAGGCCCGCCCCAGCCATGGTCCGATCCGACGCCGCTGCCGGACCCCGCAGGGTTGAACGTCCGGTTAAAATCAGAGAGAGTAAATGTCGTCACGTTCTCGGCGATTCCCTGGGCAACGGTCTCGTCGTAAAATGCCTTGACCGCCTGGCTGACCTGAGTGAGCAGGCTGTTGTGCGGTGAGATCTGGCTGCTGTGATGGTCAAATCCGCCGAGCTCGACATAAAAGATCTGCCGCCGCATATTCAGCCCAGCCCGAAACTTCAGCAGTTTGGCGACTTGTTTTAGCTGATTGCCAAGCGTCGTTGCCGGAAAATCGACGGTCAATACCGGGTCCGTGCTAAGTGCCTGGCTCGCAGCGATCGCCTGCTGTGTCAATTGACTCGCTTGTTGGACCATCGTGAAATTCTGGTCGAGCCCGCGAATGTTGTCCATCGATGCCCGCCGGGCAAGCTCGTCCGCCGCAGTGCCAAAACCGGTCAGTGACAGGACCTGATTGAGCGGCGTTGGCGAAGCCGAGACCACGAGCGGAGCGGTATTAGCACCGATATTAAAGAGCGTCGCACCCGAAATGGAGGTGACCATCGGTATGCCGCCGCCGGGATTTTGAGTGCTGGTGCGGTCGGCCGTGCGGCCTCCCCAACCGGTCGTTGATTTATAGCTCGAGATCGCCGTGCGGGCCTGTTCGACCTGATCAGGGTGCGAAAAAAGCTGATACGGACGCGGAGCACCGCCGATGAACGTTTCGCGGGTCAGCGGCTGCACGAGGCAGCCGACATTGCAGACAACAGCTAATTTGCCCTGTCCAAACAGCGGATGCAGAGCGGCCATCGCCGGATGAAATCCGTAAACCTGCCCGCCCATGCTCGGCGGCGTGATCGGCAGTAAACTCGCCTGCGAGATCGCCAAACCCTGTGCCTGCCGGGCCGCGGCATATTGAGCATAACCGGCCGTGTAATTCGGCACGACCGAATTGTTGCCGTCGTTACCGCCGTTCAGAAACACACAAACGAGAGCCTTGTAATCCTCGGCGCCTGAGTCCGATTCGTCACGGTTACTTTGGGCCAGCACATCAACGAGACCGAAATGCCGCATTTGTGTGGCCATTGCCGTCATCGACAATGCCGCACATGATCGTTTTAGAAAGTCTCGCCGGTCTTGTTTCATAACGTCCCTATCTTATCTCTGCACCTGATATTGCGGTGATGTCGTAACCAGATACAGAGCGGTGCGTGCCCGCTTTAGCGTATTCGTCGATGTCACGGCCGTAACGGCATTTAATATTTGTGTTCGAACTGCCGGATTCATTGAACCGTTGAGCAATTCCCGATTCAGTGTGTCGACGAGCGTTCCGCCTGTGGTGTCCGCAGCGGCGAGATCCTGCAGCCGGGTCAGGTCGATCCGAGTCCCGCACGGAATACTCGATGCGGCACCCGAAACGGCAAGTATACCGCCCGTTGCAGCCGAATTGGCAGGGGCGAACTGGCTGATCGCGTTAGGCCGTTTGAGGGCCGTACCGGTAGAAAATATCTGGAACTCAGGCCCCGCAAGCGGTGTGTTCGGGATCGTATATTCCATCGGATAATAGTTAAAGACGGTTGGCGGATTCCACACATCCTGATCGAGCGGCAGTGTAAGTGTGTTGATCGCACCGTCGGACAGCCCGTTACAACTGGCAGGCACCGAAATATTATTATTCGCCGTCGGATTGAACGGCCGCAAAACGCTGGTCAGATAAAGAACGGGCTCGCGAAGATGACCGTAATTCGGATCGGTCTTCACGTTGCCTCGAGCTTCAGGATCAAGCAGGATCGCCCGAACGACGGCCTTCAGATCGCCTCGAACACCCTGTCCGTTATTGCGAAAAACCGCTGAGACACGCCCGACATATGCCGGCGTCGGATTGCTCGTTACCAATTGCTGAATCAGCAATTTGCCTATGAACGGAGCGGTATTCGGATGATAGAAAATGTTGTCGAGTGCCGCGTCAAGATCATCGGCGGGATCAAGCCCGGCCGGCACTACCGGTGACGAACCCGGATAATTCAATAGCGTTTTACTCGAAAAATCGTGATTAGCGGGCGTCACGATCATTGGGTCGCGGTAGTTGACTATGCCCGGCTGCGAGTTGCCGCAGGTCTGATTGCAGTACGACCAGCCCGTAAATACCTTGGCAAAGTTTACGATCGTCCCTTGGTTATAGGTCGGGATCCGGTTGCCGTTATTATCGAGAATTGGCGTGCCGTCCTGATTGAGCATATCGAGCCCGATACTAAACAGCTGCAGGATCTCGCGGCCGTAATTCTCGTTTGGGTTCTCATCCGTGCTGATCGCCATGTCGAGATAATTACCCATTGCCGGATTAAGCGTTATCTCTTCGAGCAGAGTGCGGAAGTTGCCAAATGCGTTTCGGTCAAGTATCTGGATATACGGCAGCATCCGGCTCGGTTGGATCGTCGTCCGGCCCGAAACGACCAGTATCTGGTGAAGCGACCACGAAACTCGGCGTCGGAGCTGCTGATCTTCGTTGTAGAGAGCCTCTTTATAAAACCAATTCTGCAGCGGATACATTGTGTAACGGTCGCGGAAACACGTTATCGGCACATCGGTCGGCTGTGTATCGCCGTCGCAAGTCGGGACCGGGGTCGTCGGCTGCAGCGGGAGATCGGGATATGTGAAGGTCAGAAAATTACGCTCGTCCATTTGCTGCTCGAGCCAGGTGCTGTATCCAAGCCGACGGATCTTTAACTCAGTCGCGGCATTTGCTCCGAAAGTCGCTTGCGACATGAATCTGACGCGGTCGCCGCTCCAGGGAAAGTCGGCACGATTAGCGATCCGGCGCCTAGACGTCGGCTCAGTTCCGGGCATCGGAGTAGGCATCGAACCTTCGTCATCAGCGATCTTGCCGCCGCGATGACCGATCGACAGGCGGACCCGGTTGCTGGACATTCCGCGCCAGGTCAAGCGGACCAGAACATCTCCGAGTTCATTTATTCCGGACATTCTGACGCTCAACTCGTAAATCTGCTTTCGCGTCGCCGACCGCTCGAACGAAACGATCTGTAACGGATACCGGTAATAGCGCGAATCCTGAACCTCGACGCGAAACGCGTTTGCTCCTTCGCCGTTCAGCAGGTCGAGATTTGTAACGTAGAACGTGACTAGATCATGAACTCCCGGTTTAACGACCTCGATCGGTGACCCATCGGCGGTCACAAGGGCTCGGGTCGAACCCGCTTCGCTGATCAACACCGGAGCATCCTCGGGCAGAGCAAGTGCCGATGCATTGTTGACGGCCATCAAGATCAGAAAGGCCAAAGCGATAGCCGGTAATAGTAATTGGTATGACTTTCGGCTAAAAGCGATTTGATGATTCGGCATAACCAGGCTCTCTGTGATCAAACGGGCTGCTTATCGATTTTGTGGACTAATGTATACGAATATACAGGATATTGCCCGAGTTTGAAAAGCCCTAAAGTGTTGCGAAATTTTGCGGGAAAGATGATAATCCTACGATACCTGTCGAAAAATGTGCGTTTGGACCTGAAATAACTAAATGAGAGACCGAAAGATCAATAGGATCGGTATATTGTCCACACTGTTATTGTTTGCGGTGATCACGGCTGCGATCGCTTTCGTGACTTACCGTTCCACGCCCGCGAGTGCTCAGTCCAGCGATCTTGCTCCGGCCGTAGTTGTATTCAGTGAAAATTTTGATGGTGTCTCTGCTCCTAATCTTCCGGCGGGTTGGACCACAACGGCAAGCGGAGCAAGTTTGCCATTCGCCACCGTTGACACAATACCGGACAGTGCCCCGAATTCGGTGTTTACTAATGACCCGTTCCAGGGTGGCGACGCCTCATTGACGTCTCCGAGCATTTCTCTGGGTAATATCAGGCATAAACTCATATTTAGGCAGCGTTATCAACTGGACTACGAATTCGATGGCGGAGTCCTCGAACTGAGTATCGGCGGCGGTGCATTTACCGACATAATTTCGGCCGGCGGGACCTTTGTCACCGGCGGTTATGACACGCCGCTTGTCGGCGGTTCGCTCAGCGGACGGCAGGCGTGGACGGGCGATTCGGTGACATACGTTACTACCGAGATCAATCTTCCCGTCAGCACCTCGAATCAGAGCATTCGGCTGCGTTGGCGTTTCGGATCGGATCCGATGGAGGGCGGAAACGGATGGCGGATCGACAATGTCCAGATCACCAATGCGATCTCCGGCATCAACTCCAATTCGATCGCGATCCCGGTAAGTGGCCCGGCTTCTGTTTACCCGTCGGAGATCAATGTATCAAATCAGCCGGGCCTCGTCACCGGCGTTCAGGTCAATCTAACAAATTTCAGTCATGCATCACCCGATGATGTCGATCTGATCCTCGTTGGTCCTAACGGTAATAAGGTCGTCCTGATGTCTGATGTGGGCGGAGCAAATGCAGTAACAAACCTTAATCTAGTATTCGACGACACGGCCGCCGCGTCGCTGCCGGATTCGACGATCCTGAGCAGCGGCACGTTTAAGCCGACCGATCTAGAGCCGGGCGACACTTTTCCGGCGCCTGCACCGGCAGGTGCTCCGATCGGCCGAATGCTGTCTGCATTTAACGGCATTTCACCGAACGGGAACTGGCAGCTTTATTTGGTCGATGACAATGGCTCAAATGCCGGCAGTATTTCCAGCGGATGGAGCATTTCGGTTCAGAGCAGCCCCGACGCTATCGGGCTGCAGGCGACAGGTATGGCGGATCCGTACCCGTCGCAAAAGCTTGTCGCCGGTGTTTTGGGCACGGTAACGAAAGTCGTCGTTTCTCTTTCAAATCTCAGCCATACTGCACCTGACGATGTCGATGTGATGCTCGTTGCACCAAACGGTCGACACATAATATTAATGTCCGACGCCGGCGGAACGAACGAAGCCGGCGGCCTTAATTTGACGTTCGATGATGCTGCGGCATCGAGTTTACCCGATTCGACTACGCTTTCTTCGGGAACATTCAAACCCTCAAATTATGAAGCCGGCGATACTTTTCCGGCGCCTGCTCCGCAGGGCACGCCCACCGGTCCGACGCTGGGTGCATTCTACGGCAGTGCCCCCAACGGCCTTTGGAAGCTGTATGCCGTCGATGATGCCGGCAACAACGTCGGCAGTATCGCCGGCGGCTGGAATCTCACGCTTACTGCCTCGACGACGGCTTGCGACTTCACTTTGAGTCCAACGGCACAGTCATTCCCGACGACCGGCGGAAGCGGCTCGTTTGGGATCAGTATGCCGTCGGCATGTTCGTGGACCGCCACGTCTGCGTCGGGCTTCCTTACGGTCAATTCCTCGGCCGGCGGTAATGGCGACGCGACCGTTCAGTTCTCGGTCGCACCCAATTTCGGAGGACCTCGTTCAGGGTCGATCACGGTATCTAACGGCGTGATCACCAAGACATTTCAAGTCCAGCAGCCTTCGGGTTGTCCGACATCGGTCAGCCAATCAACGGTCAATTTCGGTCCGGCCGGGGGCAGCGGCGCCATTGCAGTGACCGCCGGAGGCGTTTGCACGTATTTGGCGACAAGCGGAGCCGCCTGGACGGTCGTTTCCTCACCGTCTCAGACGGGTAATGGAACGGTAACATTCAACGTATTGCCGAATACTAGTTCCAATTCCCGCAGTACATCCGTCTTCGTCAGCGGCCAAACGGTCACAATAAATCAAGCCGGGGCCTCGGGCCGCAGATTCGATTTTGACGGCGACGGCAAAGCAGATCTGTCCGTTTACCGGCCAGCCAGCGGCGTCTGGTGGGTCTTGAATTCAGGCGTGGCCGCTTCCTATTTTGCGGTGCCGTTCGGCATTTCATCCGACACGATCGCGCCTGCCGACTTCGACGGCGATCGAAAAACGGACCTGTCTATATACCGCGGCGGCGTCTGGTATCTACTTCAGAGCCAAACAAACACGGTTCGGATCGACTATTGGGGACTCGCGGGGGATGATCCGATCCCCGGCGATACGGACGGTGACGGCAAAGCCGATCTTGTGGTCTATCGCGCTGCGGAATTGAATTGGTACATACAGCGTTCGAGCGATGCGTCGGTGCAGGTCATTCAGTTCGGTCTAACGACTACTGATTCACCGCTCTCCGGCGATTTTGACGGCGATGGACGCATGGACCTGGCAACAACGCTTGCGATCGGGCCGGATCGTCGTATTTGTGTGCGGTTCAGCGGAAACGGTTCTTCTAATGCCTGCCCGTACTTCGGGTTGCCTGAGGACGTGGTCGTTCCGTCCGATTTCGACGGTGATGGACGCGACAATATAGCAGTATTTCGCCCTTCGACAGGCACTTGGTACACTTCGACAAACCCTGCGACAAACTACGGAGCCATTCGATTTGGTGCATCGGGCGACGTGCCGGCAGCGGCCGATTATGACGGAGACGGCAAGGCTGACGTCGCTGTTTTCCGCGGGGGCGTGTGGTACATTTTAAATTCGGCGACAGGCACCGTTCGCGTCGACTTTTGGGGCATCAGCGGCGACGTTGTCATTCCCGCGGCATATACTTCTCAGTGATATTGATCTGATCCTAAACGGCCGTCCGAAATGTTTGTATTTCGGACGGCTCGTTTGCTCATCTATTGAAAAAGCCACCCTTGTATTTCACGCCTCGCCTTCAAATTTTGGTACATACGGAATATATTTGTAGCTGAGATTCTCATTGAGTTTACGGTCCGTACCGCGTTGATTGAGTTTACCTTTGCTAACACGGTTGAGTACCCGAGCACGGGCGTCCGCACTCCGTTGCGGCCGGGTTCGGGATTTGCGAGGATACGTTTATGCGAAATCGATTGCTTTTGCTTGCCGTGATCTTGGTGTTTTCGGCGTTGGGAGCTGCCGGACAGACATTTGTGACGGCGAAGGGAGGCAAGCTCTACGCAGATGGGAAAGAATACCGGTTTGTCGGGACGAACTACTGGTACGGCAGTTTGCTTGGTCTCGAGAAGGATAAGAAACGCGGTATCGAGCGATTGCGAAAGGAACTCGATCTTCTAAAAAAGAACGGGGTCACGAATCTGCGGCTGATGGCCGGTGCCGAGGGAACCGGGCCATTGAACGGTATCGAACGCGTCGGCCCGCCGCTGCAGGCGATCAATGGACGGTTCAATCCTGATGTGCTCGACGGGCTCGATATCGTTTTAGACGAGATGGCGAAACGACGGATGAAAGCCGTCATTTTCCTCAGCAATAATTGGGAATGGAGCGGCGGTTTTCAGCAATATCTGATCTGGAACGGCATCGTCAACCGCAAATGGCTGACGCAAAAACCGACCTGGGATGAACTGCGCGACATCGTGGCAAAATTCTATTCGTGCAGGGACTGCATTGAGGGCTATGACCGGCAAATGAGATTCGTGCTTGGCCGCACCAACAAGATCACCGGCAAGAAATATATCGAGGACCCAACTATCATGGCCTGGGAGGTTGCCAACGAACCACGCCCGATGCGCCCCGCGGCGAACGATGCATACTCCAAATGGCTCGCCGCGACGACGGCTGCGATAAAGGCCCTCGACAAAGTGCACCTCGTCACGCTCGGCCACGAAGGCTGGATCGGTACCGAAGACATCAAGCTCTTCGAAACGGTCCATGCCGATCCGAACGTCGATTACCTGACGATCCACATCTGGCCTAAGAACTGGGGCTGGTTTGAAAACGGCAAAATGGCAGCCGGATTTGCTGGAGCACTTGAGAAGACCGAAAAATACATCGACGACAACGCCGCCGTCGCCGTGAAACTAAGCAAGCCGCTGGTTATCGAAGAATTTGGCCTGCCGCGTGATGGACAATCATTTGACGTGTCGTCGACCACGAAACTGCGCGATCAATATTACGAAAAAATACTTTCGCGAATTGGCAAACAGAACATCTCCGGAGCCAATTTCTGGGTATTTGGCGGCACCGCACGGCCGGTCACGGGACAGTTATTCTGGAAAGTAGGCGACGACCGCATGGGCGACCCGCCAATGGAAGAGCAAGGCCTTAACTCAGTCTTCGACAGCGATAAGTCAACTTGGATGGCGATCAAGGCGGCTCAAAAACGCCTCCCCAAATGACTGCTATTCAATTTATCCCTGTGATCTCTGCGTGGAAAAGTGATAATGATCTTCCACGCGGAGGTCACCGAGATAATCGCAGAGGCCAGAGAGATCGTATTTTATTCCTGACCTCGACAATTACTTCTTCTTCTTTTCTTCCTCGACGTGATTTACCTTGACGCCGTGGGTTTCGAATTCGGCTAGG
Organism: Acidobacteriota bacterium; assembly: GCA_016713675.1. Taxonomy (NCBI): domain Bacteria; kingdom Pseudomonadati; phylum Acidobacteriota; species Acidobacteriota bacterium. Next base: position 1,363,240 of record JADJOS010000001.1, on the reverse strand, counting down.
ATCTGGCGAAAGTTGCTGCGGCCGAGTTTCAGGACGGCAAAATCAGTTTCGGTGCGGATGGTGACCCAGTGGTTCTTTTTCTTGACGAATAGCAGCGGGATGCCGATGAGAACACTGACGAGCAGAGCTGTCGCGACGGCTCCGCCGATCGAGAGCACGGGTTTCTTGGTATATGAGTATTCGACGGCCTTGATGTCGGCAAAGGCGAATTTTTTGCCGAGCGACTTGTATTTTTGCTTGTCGGGGGCGACCTCCATTGTCGTTTGCTCGATCGTCAGGTCGGCGTCTGTTTCCTTTGATTTTTCGCCATCTGCAACTACCTGTTCGACGTTGTAAACAACTCCTTTCGCAAGTGCCGTCGGCGTGGTTGCCGATACGATCGCAAAAACGGTAAAAACGGCCGTGGCGTACAGAAATATTCTCCGGAAATTCAGTTTCATTAGTACCTCAATAATTGTCGGACGAGTCCGGTAAATATTAGAGCGATAAATCCGTTGCGGCGTTGCTATCAGCCAAAAATTGAAAAGAGGCTGCCCTTACGGACAACCTCTTTCATAAAAATGGTGGAGACGAGGGGGGTCGAACCCCTGACCTCTGCAATGCCATTGCAGCGCTCTGCCAAACTGAGCTACGTCCCCATTTACGGAACGGGAACTTATGAATTTAGCGAAAATGTTGCTAACGGTCAAGTTCTCGCACGTAACCGATAATGATAGTAGTTGTCTTTGTTGCGTCTATAATATTTTTCCCAATTTACGACACAGTTTTGATATAATGAGATTAGTCCATTGGCTAGGACTAGGTTCTTTGATAACTGAATACAAACGCTAGGTTCTATGGTTCGCAGGTAAATGTTTCCGGATCACAACCGCAAAACCTCGTCCCGTAGGGGATCGCCCCATACAGTAGACGCCGAATTTAGTAACACGATTAGCTGGAGGAGTTACGCGGCTGTAAGACATTATCTTACGTTTTTTTTGAAATAATGCGGTATAAGCGTTTGGCAAAGCTCTAACGCCAATAAAAACAACAGTTTACCTGTCCCGCACGGCAGGAATAAGGTGCGGGACGATAGCGGGACAAGCGGGACAAATGAGAGAATTTATGGCGACACCGCCTGCGTTCGCACTATCAATTCAACGGCCTCTGAACACCGGTTTTCGTTTCTCCAGGAACGCCGTGACGCCTTCTTTTTTGTCTTCGGTCGAGAAACAGATGGCGAAAAGGTCTACTTCGCGGCGGAGGCCTTCGTCGAGGTTGGATCGGGAAGCGAATTTTACCGCTTCTTTTGAAAGCTGCAGTGCGATCGGAGCCTTTTCGGCGATCTTGTCGGCGAGTTTCATCGTTTCGGCTTCGAGTTCGGCTGCGGGATAGATGTGATTGACGAGGCCAAAGCGATGGGCCGTCGCCGCGTCGATCATGTCGCCGGTGAGGACCATTTCCATTGCACGGCCTTCACCGATGAGGTTGGTAAGGCGTTGTGTGCCGCCGCCGCCGCACATGATGCCGAGATTGATCTCAGGCTGTGAGAACCGTGCAGTCTCGCTCGCGATACGGATGTCGCATGCCATCGCGAGTTCGTTGCCGCCGCCGAGGCAGAACCCGTTGACCATCGCGATGACCGGTTTCGGAAATGAATCGAGCGAATTGAAAAATGTCTTTTCGTGAAACAGGTCACGCTGCGTGACCGGCGTCTGGCCCTCAAATTCGCTGATGTCGGCGCCGGCGATGAACGATTTTTCGCCTGCACCGGTAATTACCAGTACGCGGATGTCGTCATCTTGCCGCAATTCATCGAGGGCAGCGACGCCTTCGGCATGAACGGTCTTATTGAGCGCGTTTAGCTTGTCAGGGCGATTGATGGTAAGCAGTGCGACGGCACCACGTCTTTCGACGGTGATTGTTTCGTATGTGGACATAAAATCATTAAACACGCTTGCCGCGTGTTGGTTGCTGGAATCGGGTTGTTTGTTTCTCATCGCGTGTGAGAACCGGAAATAACAACCACGAAACAGACCAAACGACACGAAAAGGATCAAAAATATCTATTCGCTCACGCCTTCGATCACGTTGTCGTCGGCGACCCAGGCAACGAAGAGGCGCATCCAGCTTTCTTTTGGCTCAACGATCGAGACGCCGACGCGTGTCGTACCGTAGCTGGCCGGCGTCAGGCGAACAGCTTGTGCCTTAACCTCGACCGGTACGCCGTCGGGGCGATGCGATCGAATGTAGAGGTTGTCGCCTTGAACAATTTTTTGATTCAGTTGGAAGAGAGCTCCGATGGTCGAAATGTCGTCGGTCTCGGTCGGTTCGCTCCAGGTTGCTCCGTCGTCGGCCCGGCCGGAAACGACGATCGGCAGCCTAAGCGCCATTCTGAGAGCAAACCGTTTTTCCTCGTATTGAGGCTGCATAGACATTAATGTATAGCAAACCGGTTGTTTGCCGGGCAAAAACTCGAGTCACGTCGCCATAAAGGCTACAATTTCTTTTCCGAGAGGAAATAGACGAATTAGTTCATCGATAGTTATACTATAACAATAGGAAAATCCAAAGTTTACAGTACTTTGGCATCAGGTAAATTGATATGGCGGAGACGCATTTAAGACACAAAGTAGTGATATTGGGTTCGGGGCCGGCCGGTTTGACCGCGGCGATATACGCGTCGCGGGCACAACTCGATCCGTTGGTGATCGACGGTCCGCAGCCAGGCGGCCAATTGACGATAACCACCGAGGTCGAGAATTATCCGGGCTTTAGGTCGGGAATAATGGGCCCGATATTGATGGACGAATTTCGCGAACAGGCCCTGCGGTTCGGAACCAAGATCGTCAATGTCTGGATCGACAGCCTCGATCTGACCGAGCGGCCGTTCAAGTTGTACGGGAAGGAAAGCCAGGATTCCGAGGAGGTCACAACCATCATCGAGGCCGATTCGTTGATCATTTCTACGGGAGCTTCGGCAAAATGGCTCGGTGTGCCGGGCGAAGATCCCGTGCCCAATGGTTTCGGTGGAAATGGTGTTTCCGCTTGTGCGACGTGTGATGGATTTTTCTTTCGCGACCGGCCGATCGTCGTGGTCGGCGGCGGCGATACCGCGATGGAAGAGGCTCTGTTCCTGACAAAATTTGCGTCGAGCGTGACACTCATTCACCGGCGTGAGGAGTTTCGGGCGTCGCAGATCATGCAGAACCGAGTGCTCTCAAACAATAAGATCGACGTCGTCTGGAATACCGAGATCACCGAGATCCTAGGTTCAAAAGTTGCAGGCGTCGAAAGCGTTAATTTGAGAAACATCAAGACCGGCGAAACGAGCAACTTTCCGACGCAGGGCGTCTTTATTGCGATCGGCCATAAGCCGAACACGGACCTTTTCAAAGGCGTTCTCGATATGGACGACGTCGGTTATTTGATAACCGAAGGCAAGACGATGAAGACAAATATCGAGGGCGTCTTTGCCTGCGGCGACGCCCAGGATTCGTACTATCGTCAGGCGGTTACGGCCGCCGGAACAGGCTGTATGGCGGCTATCGACGCCGAGCGGTTCCTCGCGGAACATGGCAGTTGACCGCCGCGATTGAACTAGTTCTTTACAGTTACGGTACCCTTTAGAATCTCAGCGTTCTGAGGTGTCTTTTCTACCTTCGCCGGGTTAAAGCCCATCGCCTCGGCACGCCGCAGGATCGTCTGATAAAGGGCGTCATCCATCGAAGAGTTGCGCGACAGGATCCAGAAATATTCGCGTTTCGGTTCGCCGATGGCGACATAGCCGTACTCGGGATCGAGGTCGATGATCCAATAATTCGCCCAAACGAACGGCAGAAATGAGAGTGCGGGCGGGGCGAACCTAACTTTTAGTTTTGAGTTTGTCTTTTTGTCGGCGATCTTGGCCTCGCCAATAGCCGTTTCGATCCGGCCGTCTTTGAGAGTGCACTCATTGCGGACCTCGATCTTACCGTTCGATTTCATCGTATAGTTGGCAGCTGTATTGGCGACACACTGTTTTTGAAACCGATTTGGGTACTTGCCGATCTCGTACCATTTACCAACGTATCGGGATAAGTCGACGCTCGCAACGGGCTTGAGTTCGGGAAGCTTCGCGGTAGTTTGAGCCGTGAGTGACGAGCCGACAGCAAACACGGTGAACATTAAAATAATTACTATTGGGGATCTGAAAGGGTTTTTCATAATATTTGGTTAAATAACCTCCGTTATCAATTCGATGCGAGTTGGAGTTTGGATTTTGGTCTATAATATTATTATACCGATCGGTAATTTTTGAGTGCAGCAATTATGCCTATTTACGAATACAAATGTCAGCAGTGCGGCGAACACTATGAAAAGCGTCAGAGCGTTTCGGACGAGCCATTGACCTCGTGCGAAAAGTGCCACGGAAAGCTCGAAAAGCAATGGTCCCTGTCGGGATTTCAATTCAAAGGTGCGGGTTGGTACGTGACCGATTACGCCGGTAAGAAGGGTGTTGCGGCAGGCGGCGAAAAAAGTTCGTCGACCGAATCAACCGCATCCGCAGATACTGCATCAAACAAAACGAGCGAAACACCAAAAACGGAAACTGCAGCAAAGCCGACCAAAGAATGACGGTAGAATGAGAAGTGTAGCGAAATCGATATTTGTCCTGATCGCATTTGCGGCTTCTGCGTTTAATTCAGCAGGTCAGTCGAGGCACAATACGAAAGGGGTCGATTTTGACGGGGCCATTGTCACAGTCGCGGCTTTTCGAGAAGATAAGAAAAGCGATCCGATAAGAGCTGAAAACCTTTTTCTCTACGAAAATGGTATTGAGCAAAAGATCAAGAACTTTAGCTTCGACCCTTCGCCATCCAAGATTGTCATTCTCGTCGACAATTCGCAGACGCTCCCGACCAGCATAGAGGCCTTGAAAAAGGCCGTGATGGAATTTACCTACGAGATATTCGACGGGGACCAGTTGTTTGTCGTCGCGTACGACGAAAAGGCCGAGATCATCCAGGAATGGACCGACGACGCGAAGAAAATGGAGACGTCGCTCGCCACATTTCGAAAGAAGGGTAATCCATATCTCTTTGACGCGATCGAAGCTACGGTCGATCAGATACTGGTCCCGCTGATGCCGGGAACGCGCAAGACCGCGATAGTATTGATCGGCGACGGGCTCGACCGCGGCAGCAAAACGTCGTTCGACCTCGCCCTAAACAAGCTGCAGAATCAGAATGTGACTTTGTATTCACTGCAGATAGCCGACCGCACCGGCGGAGCATACAGACGAGATCAACCAAAGGCCCCGGCGGTTATCACACAGCTTTCTGAAGGCACGGGCGGCAAGGTATTTCAATTTGACGAAGCAACGACGGCTGCCAAGGCGATTTGCGACGAACTAAGGAAGAACCGTTATTTACTCTCTTATGTTCCGACTAACACTTCCAATTACGACGCCCGCAAGCTTTTTCTGATCGGCGACGAAGGCATCAGCATCCGCACCAAGACGGCTCAACCGCCAAACGTAAAATAGACGCTCGCAATTCGGTTTGTGTTAAACTCATAATTCTTGACGATATCCTGGACTCGAAATGTCGGGAGTTGACGAAAAGTGAGCGAAGACAACAAAATTCCACTACCACCTCCGGCGGACGATTTTGAAAAGACTACGCCGAATATTCGTTTGCCTCAAAGCGATGCTCCCGCAAATGACTGGGACAAGACCAATTACAACTTTCCAAAACAGCCCGAAGCCGACGAGTGGGGCAAAACGCAGATAAATATCAGGCCGATCGATACGGGGAACCAGGATCTCGGAAAGACATTTTATCCCGGTGCCAAAGCTCCATCGACGCCTGAATGGGGCGTGACCGAAGCAAATGTGAGCGTCAACCCGGATGATTTCGGGGGCGGCAGCCAGGGTTATGACAAGACCACGCCCTACTTTCAGCTACCGGAGACGGAACGCGCCAAGTATCAGGACCTGCCGCCGACGCCTGCCGAAAAAGCTACACAGGAACAGCAGGAGGCAAAAGAAAAGGGCGGTGTTCCGGGTTGGGTCTGGGTTGCGGCGGGGCTGATGACGATGTTCTTTTTCGCGATCATCATCCTGGCAGTCGTTTACCTGTTTATCTTTAGGGATACTAGTTTTGAGGTGACGGTCAAAGGTGCTCCGCCAGGAAGTTCCGTGCAGGTGGATGGTTCGCCGCTCGGAGTGACCGACGAAGACGGCTCATTCCGCCTGCAGAACCTGAAAGCGGGCGAGCGTGAGATACAGGTGATCCATCCCAATTACACGTGCGAATCGCGGCGTGTGACGAGCAATAACGGCGTCGATCCCGAACCGATCATCGCCCGGTGCACGGCGGTGGCGGCGAAGGCAACGGACGATTGCGTCAATTTCAAGCAGGGCGACGACGACAAGGCCGAACGGTGCTACAACTCGGCACTCGATGCTCTCCCCGATCCATTCACGGTCGAGGATCTGGTCAAGGCGCTCAACATTCTCATAATCAATTTCGACAGCGGCAAATCTGACGTACCGCCCGTTCGTCTCGCTGCTCTGCAAAAAGGAGCGGGATATATCAAGAAACTGCCCGCCGGCGTAGTCCTCGAGGTCGGCGGACACACCGATAATGTCGGCCAGCCTGCATCAAATCAAACTCTATCGGACGCTCGTGCTGCGGCCGTAAAGAACGCGCTCGTAAAATTCGGTGTTTCGGACACAACTCTACAAACCCGCGGCTACGGCGCTACGAAACCACGTCCCGACTCCGACAACAACACCGACAACGGTCGTTATCGTAATCGACGTATCGAATATTCGGTCGTCAAGAAATGATCAAACCGCGACCGGGGCTGCGATCTTGCCGTAGCTTTCGTAATTCTGCAGCTTAAGATTCTCGAATTTGAAATGGAGCAGGCCGTCGAAGCCCGTAAGGGGTTCTGCGTCGACAAATTCCAATTTCGGTAGTTCGAGCGGTTGGCGACTCAGGAGTTCGTTTACCTGATCGAGATGATTTGAGTAAATGTGCAGGTCCCCGAAAGTATGTATAAAATTGCCAACCTCGAGGCCGCTTACGTGGGCGACGAGGTGCGTGAGCAGTGCGTAGCTTGAGATGTTGAACGGCACGCCGAGGAATGCGTCCGCCGAGCGTTGGTAGAGCTGACAGTGAAGCGTACGACCGCTTTCGACCTTAAACTGAAACAGCGTGTGGCACGGCGGCAGTGCAACGTCGTCGCAGACACGCGGATCCCAGCCGCTCACCAACAGCCGTCGCGAATTTGGATTGGTCTCGATCTCGCGGATCAAACGTGCGATTTGATCAATGCCATTCGTCTGCGGATAATCGCCGCCGAAGGAACGCCACAGGTAGCCATACACCGGCCCAAGATCGCCGATTCCCCTCCCAAATCTCGCTGTCTGTTCCTCAGTTGCCCACTCGGCCCAGATGTCGACGCCGCATTCGTTTAGCTCCTGCTCGCTTGTACTGCCGCTCAGGAACCAGAACAACTCTTCGGCTACCCAGCGAAACGGTACGCGTTTGGTCGTCACGATCGGAAAGCCTTCGCGAAGGTCGAACCGTGTTTGATAACCAAACGTCGAGATCGTCCCGACGCCTGTACGGTCCTCGTGCCGGACACCGTTATCGAGAATATGTCTTAACAGGTTATGATATTGCTGCACTTAGTGAATAGTAATTCGTGAAATGTGAATAGTAAATAGAAGCAGGTCAATTGTTGCCGTGCCGATAGATCTTGGTTCGCTTTACTAATTGCTAATTACGATTCACTATTTACTAGTATGCTTGAAGTCAGCTTTAACTCGCCGCAATGCGGATGGATGTCGATCGGGTTTGACGATGGTGTGACGGAGTTTCACACGACGACCGCGCATGCTCCGCACGCCGGGGCTTTGCCCGAGCTGATGCGGATATTGACTGAGCTTTCGGGCGATTCGACGGGTCCGCGAGAACGCTCGCTCAAATGGAACCGCGATCCGGAGGAGTTTGATTTTCGTTTCGTCCGCGAAGGCGACAAGATGCTTTTGCAGATCTATCAGTATCCGACCGACGACCGCTCATTTGCCGAACGCGAATTGGTTTTCACGCATTTGGACAGTGCTGAAAACGTTTGCGAGGCATTTGCCGTGACATTTGACCAGCTATACGCCGACCGCGAAACGGACGAATTTGAATTCAATTGGCGCCAACCGTTTCCGTTTACCGAATACGAGGAATTTAAGAAAAGAGTTAGTTAGCCACGAATCATACGAATAGCACGAAGGTTGATTTCGACCTAGTAGTGTCATTCGTGTAATTTGTGGCCAAACTTCCTATGAAAGAGAAATTACTAGATATTTTGGCATGCCCAACCTGCGGCGGTGATATTTTGCTCGCGTATGCGAGCAAATATGATGGTCGGGAGATAATCGAGGGTGTGCTGACGTGTAAAAAATGCACACGCGAATACAAGGTCGTTCGCGGGGTGCCTCGATTTATCGATCTCGCGAAAATCGAGGACGACAAGGCCGCGACGGCGGAGAATTTTGGTTGGCAATGGACCAATTTTACCCAGGAGGACCCGAAGTATAACGAGCAGTTTCTTGGCTGGCTGCAACCCGTAACACGCGAGTTCTTCAAGAACAAGGTCATTCTTGAAGGCGGTTGCGGCAAGGGCCGTCACACGAAGCTCGCTGCCGAGTGGGGAGCAACAGAAGTTGTTGGTATCGATCTCGGTGACGGAGTCGAAACGGCATTTGCAATGACGCGGGAAATGCCGAATGCACATATCGTTCAATGCGATATCTATAGATTACCGTTCAAGAAAGTGTTCGATTATGCATTCAGCGTCGGAGTGCTGCATCACACGCCGGAGCCAAAAAAGGCTTTCGTTTCGCTTGCCGGAAAAGTGAAAAAAGGCGGGCATATCTCGGCTTGGGTCTACGGTGCGGAGAACAACGAGTGGATCACGAACTATGTCGATCCGGTGCGAAATGGATTTACATCGCAGATCAGCCAACCGTTGCTCTATCAACTATCAAAGCTGCCGACGCTTAGCGTTTTCCTGACGACAAAGCTCTTCTATCGTCCGCTCAACGCCATTTCAAAACCGATCGCCAACAAACTGTTTTACAACGAATACCTCAACCACCTCGGCACCTTCGGCTGGCGGGAGCAGCACAATATCGTATTCGACCACCTCGTTGCTCCGACGGCGTTTTATATCTCAAAAAACGATTTCGCGTCATGGTGGGAAGAAATAAAGGCGAAGGACATTTCGATCATCTGGCATAATGAGAATAGCTGGTGCGGATTCGGGAGAATAAATTAACGACAGATAAAACACAGATATAGAAATGTGAAAACGGATTTGATCTGTGCTTATCGGTGTAGATCTGTGGCAGAAGACCCTTATGAGGTTTGATGAAGATATCGATAACAGATACCGCAAGTCGGTCGAGGATGCTTTTGCGACGATCTTGGCGAAGGGGAATGATTTTCATCGGCTGATGATGAGCGAGTTCATGGCTTCGAACATGTTGGTGCGCGTGCAGCCGGTGGGCGAGATAAATGCCTCTGGGATAACGGGTCTGATCAGCCCGATAAGGACCAATTTTAAGCTGATGACGGAGCGTCTGAACCTTCGCGAGGCCCTCGGTGAGGTGTACATATCGATCGCGGAAGAGACGATCGACACCGGCGGCCAACGCGGCTGCGAAGGTACATTTGTCCACGAAGGCCGTCACGCATACGATTTTGCTCAGACGCTGGAAAGCCTTTCGAACGCCGATTACAACCCGATCGGCATATTTAACCCAACGCTCTATGAGATGGAATGGGAAGCTCACAAAACCGCCGGCGATTACATGCTCTGCATCGGCAAGCCGGAATATACTGACGAAGGCCTCGAACTGATGATCCTTTGCACCGCCGACGGCGGCGAATGTGCAGTCAGTGACGACGGCATCAAACAGCGGCTGTTAGAGAGCTACGGCCTCGCACTCGACGGGAATCACGGAAAAACGGCAAGTCAAATGATGGGGATAGTGGTTTAGGATCTTTTTATGAATGCAACTTTGCCACAGGAAATGCAGCAGCATACATACGCTATCATGGACGAGATCGAGGTCTCGCATTGGTGGTTTGTCGGCCGGCGCGCGATCCTTGAGAGTTTTATCACACCAATTGCCCAGAAACTTGGCTCCCCGAATTCCTCACTCCGCATTTTGGATGTGGGATGCGGAACGGGAGCGAATCTTGAAATGTTATCGAAATTTGGCGAGGCCGAGGGAGTGGATGTATCGGATGACGCCTTGGAATTTTGCCGGCTCAAGGGCTTGAAAGTGCAGAAAGGGCTCGCTGAGAACTTGCCGTATGTGGATGAGACATTTGATCTGACAACGGCCCTTGATGTGGTCGAACATTTGGATGACGACGTAGCGGGACTAAAGGAGATGTTACGTGTGACGAAACGCGGCGGCTATTCACTTTTCTTTGTGCCAGCGTTTATGTGGCTATGGGGCGTGCAGGACGATATTTCGAATCACCGCATCCGATACACGAAAAAGCAGATCGTTGAAAGATTGGAAAAGGCGGGCTACACGATCGAGCGTGCGACTTTCGCCAACTGGACGTTCTTCGCCCCGATCCTCGGCGGTCGCGTTCTTATGAAACTGACTGGCCTCAAACCGAACTCCGAGAATAACATCAATGTTTCGGCGTTGAATGGCGTTTTCGGCAAACTCTTTGCCGCCGAACGGTTTTGGCTGCGAAAGTTGAACTTTCCCTTTGGTGTATCTATCGTCGTTGTCGCAAAAAGACGTAGTGTCAGGATGCGCCGGATGTCCATGATGATGAGCTTCGATCGGCTTTTATTCTGTCCAACCTGTTAGAATTAGCTCTTTTAGATGAATCAACCAGAAAACGTCAATCCGGATCTTTCACTGTTTCTTCCTGTTCTTGATGAGGAGGAAAACCTTCGCCCGATGCACGCAAAGATCTCGGCGGCATTGGACGCGCTTGGGCGGACGGCGGAGATTATATTTGTTGATGACGGGTCGACGGACACCAGCCTTATGATATTAAAGGAGATCGCAGCGGCGGACGAGCGGGTTCGCGTGATCTCGCTGCGGCGAAATTACGGTCAGACGGCGGCAATGTCAGCGGGGATCGACGCTGCCAAGGGCGACATCTTGATACCGATGGACGCCGATCTACAGAACGATCCAGCTGACATTAAACGCTTGCTCGACAAACTGGACGAAGGCTACGATGTCGTCTCCGGCTGGCGAAAGAACCGGCAGGACAAATTAATTTCAAGGAAAATACCTTCGCAGATAGCTAACCGCATCATCTCGTGGATCGGCGGCGTTCACCTGCACGATTATGGCTGCTCGCTCAAGGCGTATCGCCGCGATGTGATCCAGGACGTGAGGCTCTATGGCGAGATGCACCGCTTTATCCCGATCTACGCCGCCTGGGCCGGTGCCCGCGTTACAGAGATACCGGTCGATCATCACGCCCGCACGATGGGCAAATCGAAATACGGAATTTCGAGAACTATCAAGGTCGTGTTCGACCTGATCACGATCAAATTCATGGCCGAATACCATACTAAACCGCTTTATGTTTTTGGTGGTTTCGGGATGATCGCATTCCTAATCTCGCTAATTGCCGGTGTCTGGGCGATCGTGCTGAAACTCGCGTACGCCGTCTCATTCATACTCACGCCGTTGCCGGTCATTGCCGTCGTGATGCTCGCCATCTCAGTTCAATTCTTCCTGATGGGCCTGCTCGCCGAACTGCTCGTTCGAACCTATCATGAGTCCCAGGACAAGGCGATATATGCTGTGCGAGAACGGATCGGATTTAAGAATTGAACCGCAGATGAACGCAGATTAACACAGATCTTGTTGGTTCTCATATCTGTGTCCATCTGCGTTTATCAGCGGTTAATTGTTTTTATATGTGCGGAATTGCGGGTTGGATCAACCTGAAACAATCTAACAACTCGACGGAAGTTCGCGAGGATGTACTTCACTCAATGTGTGACAGGATCGTTCATCGCGGGCCGAATTCTGAGGGTTCGTGGTTGGACGACACGGTTGCATTGGGAATGCGGCGGCTATCGGTGATAGATCTCGAAACGGGCGACCAGCCTGTCTTTAACGAGGACAAGTCGGTTGTCGTGATGATGAACGGCGAGCTTTACAACTATCGCGAAGTACGCGATGAACTTGAAAAGAAAGGCCACAAATTCACAACTAGGTCGGACACCGAGATTCTGCCGCATCTATACGACGAGTACCGCGAAGATCTGGTCGATCATCTGAACGGAATGTACGCGTTCTCGCTTTGGGACACCCGGCGAAAAAAGCTCATCATCGCGCGCGACCGATTTGGCGAAAAGCCTCTTTACTACGGCGTTTTTGACGGCAAATTGATCTACGCCTCCGAACCAAAAGCGATCCTAGCGCATCCGTCGGTCAATCCGGAATTGAACCTCGACGCACTACGGCAATATCTCTCATACGACTACGTTCCGGCCCCGCATTCGATCTACAAAGGCATCTCAAAACTCCCGGCCGCGCATATGATGACCGTTGAGAATGGCGAGTTGAAGATCCGACGTTATTGGAATCAGACGTTCGAAAAGCCTGCGACGAAACCGACGATCGATGCCGCCGCATCCGACCTCAAAGATCTGCTCTCCGATGCTGTCAGAATGCGCCTTGTGGCTGATGTTCCGCTTGGGATTTTGCTCTCAGGCGGCATTGATTCGTCGACAGTTGCGGCATTCGCGGTGCATCACGCGACCGAGCGGGTTAAGACATTTTCGATCGGTTTTGAGGAAGATTCGTTTGACGAGACCAAGTACGCACGACAGGTCGCAAAACACCTAAATACCGAACATTATGAGGAACAATTAAGCGCGACAACCGCTGGAGATCTGATCACCGAGATCGGAACCTGGCTCGACGAACCGATGTCCGATGGTTCGCTGATACCGACATTTTTGCTCGCACAGTTCGTCCGAAAACACGTCACGGTCGCCCTTGGCGGGGACGGCGGCGATGAAATATTTGCGGGCTATCCGATGTATTACGCACATAAGGTGGCGAAGACTTACCGGTCGATCCCGAAGTTTTTGCGCACAGCTGTTATTGAGCCCACGGTGCGAGCCCTCCCGGTCTCGACCGAGAATATGTCGTTCGATTACAAGGCGAAACGCTTTGTACGGGCGGCTAATCTGGAGGCGGTCGAGAGGCATCATTCTTGGTTCGGTTCGTTTTCGACAGATGAACAATTGCAGCTGCTTACACCGGAAATACTTAGCGCGTCCGACGGCGACATTTATCGCGGGCCGCGTGAAATGCTGGGACTTTGCGATGCGGCCGACGAGATCGAGCAGATGCAGTTTCTCGACATGAATTACTACATGGCCGAGGACATTTTGACCAAGGTCGATCGTGCTGCGATGGCAGTTTCACTCGAGACGCGGGCACCATTCCTCGATCCGCGGGTCGTACAATTTGCCGCGGCCTTGCCGATCGAATATAAACTTAAAGGCAGCAACGGCAAGTATATTCTGAAGAAAGCGGTCGATGGTCTATTGCCTCAAACGATTCTGCATCGTCCCAAGAAAGGGTTTGGCATTCCCATTGCCGAATGGCTCAAGGGCCGGCTTAATCCGCTGATGCACGATTTGCTGTCGCTGGAAAGATTGCGTGAGCAAGGACTGTTCAGGTCGGAATACGTTCAAATGCTGATCCGCGAGCACGAGTCAGGTCGGGCCTCGCATCACAAACAGCTGTGGACGCTGCTCGTTTTTCAGCTTTGGTATGATAATTTTCTACCTTAGAACTTTGTGCGTACAAAGGTCGCTTTATCTGAGTTAATTGATACGCCCATACCGACGTCCGGGCTTCTGCAACGACGCGGATTCGCGTATTATTATCGTTATGGCAAGTCTCTACCCTGAAATTGAACCTTTTGACACCGGAATGTATATCGTGTCGGACATCCACACGATCTATTACGAACGCGTCGGCAATCCGAGTGGTGTACCGGTCGTGTTTTTGCACGGCGGGCCGGGCGGCGGCCTCGTGCCGCTTTACCGGCAGTTCTTTGATCCTGAGTTTTATCAGGTGATCTTGTTCGACCAACGCGGATCGGGCCGCTCCACGCCGCACGCCGAACTACGTGAGAATACGACGTGGGACCTGATCAAGGATATCGAATCATTGCGTGAAAAATTCGGCGTGGACAAATGGTGCGTCTTCGGCGGATCTTGGGGATCCACGCTGAGCCTAGCTTATGCCGAGACCCATCCGGACCGGTGTTTGGGTCTTGTGCTTCGCGGGATATTTTTGACCCGTAAAAAAGAGATCGAGTGGTTTTATCAATATGGGGCGTCTGAGATATTTCCGGATTTTTGGGAACGCTACCGCGATGAGATCCCTGAGTCGGAACGCGGCGATTTCCTCTCTGCCTATCACAAACGCCTCACGAGCGATGACGAGAAAACCCGCATTTCGGCAGCGCGTGCATGGAGCGTGTGGGAAGGTTCGACGTCAAAGCTGTATCCGGACAAAGACCTGATGGAACATTGGGAAGGTGAGCATGAAGCCCTGAGCCTGGCTCGGATCGAGTGCCATTATTTTACTAACAACTCTTTCTTCCCGACCGATAATTACCTGATCGAAAACGTCGGCAAGATCCGCGATATTCCGACGGTGATCGTCCAAGGTAGGTATGATGTCGTCTGTCCTATCACTTCGGCTTGGGAACTGCATAAGGCGTTTCCCGAGGCTGAATTTATCGTTATCCCGGACTCGGGCCATTCGATCTCGGAGAAGGGTATTTCGTCCGCATTGGTCGATGCGATGGACCGCTTTAAGTCGCGGCATCAATAATTTTGCGTGAATCTCAAGCAAATTAACGGTATGATGTGAATCGGCTATAAAATTCAGCGGCCAATTTGGTCAAGCACGCGTCCAAATACGCAGGAATAATAATATGAACTTCGGAACAACAGAAATTATACTAATCGTGGCGGTTTTGTTCTTACTGTTTGGCGCGACGCGTTTGCCGCAACTAGCAAAGTCGCTCGGTGCGACGCGTAAGGCATTCAAAGAAGGAATGCGAGAGGCTGAGGAAGAAGAAAAGGCAGAGGCCCAAAAGATCAACGCAAACCCGCCTGCTCCGCAGATCAACCAGCTGAGCGACGAAGCTCTCGCGGAAGAAATGCGTCGTCGGGGCGAAGTAAAACAGGCTAGCTAGCTTTTCTCGCCTGTCACCAGTGTTGCTTTCACCGTGAACCGGAAGGTCAGGTCGCCTTCTTCGGAGTCTATTAGCTGGGGAATTTTGGTCGTAATGCGGGCGAGGTCTTCTTCATTCATTGATTCAAGCCAGATCGGCATCAGGAAATCTTCTACCAGCGGCGACGCCACAAACTCAGCTCCATTTTCGTATTCAAATATCTCGACGGCCGTTTCGGTCTTGATGTTTACAAGGCCGGAACGTTCGGCGATCTCCTCGACGCGCGAAATTGTCGGGATCGCGGCGACTAGGCGTTCAACGGCGGCATTGTCCTCCGTCATTTCCTCGTTAAAAAGTACCTCCCAGATCACGGAAAATACTTCGCCATAACTGCCCGCGGCTGGCAAAAAGAAAGCCACATCCGCGCCATTTTTGGCAACCCGAACTGCATCGTCGATAAAATCGGCAAGCTCTGCGGGGCGGACAAATGTAGCGTCGGCAAGCACCGCGTCAAACGCATCGTCTTCAAATCTGATCGTCGAAAAATCTACGTTTGAATTAATAGCCGCAGCCTTGTCACGGGCGATCGAGAGTAGATCTTCGTTCTCACACGCTGCAAACACGTCTGTCTTGTCGCCGTGCCTTTCGGCGATCGCAAAGGCGTGGCTGCCGGTTCCGGCGTTCAGATAGAGAAGGTTTTCGGCCCCATTGAGCTTGATATGCTTATCGACGTGTTCGGTAAAGCGGTTCGTCCAAGCGTCTTCGATGTAGAGGTCGCGAAGGAACGCGAGTTCTTTTTGAGTTTTCATCATCCTTTTCAAAGGATAGTGTTTTGAAAAAAGCAATGCAAAAATGGGGTTTCAATACCAGATAACGCTGCCGCTTGTCCACGCGTTGTGTTCGAAGAACGTCAGTGGTGACGAACGTCACTGATTGGTTCCACTGAAGACGGACAATTATGTTGTAGATTTGCGATCTTTGAATGATTGAAACGGAGGGGAAGGCAATGAGAGGCTCAAACGACCTAAGAATCGGCGTTGCTGGACAGAACAGGCTAAGGACTGGGATATCGGGGGCTCTAACGCTTTTCGTCGTGACACTTGTCCTCATCACAGGACTCGTGGGCTCTGCGAAATCACAAGCCCAACAAAAGGGCTCGTCGATCGTCATACACGACACGACAAACCCGAGTAATGGCGGCGAAGGAGCGACCCAGTCCTTAAGGAATGAGATCGGGGCCGCACTAGAAAGAGAGAAACCCTGCGTCGAAACGATGGACGACCAGGACATACGCGATGCGATCAAGGACGAGCGTGAAGGTGAGATGCTCGAGGGCACAGATTCTAACGAAGCCCTGAAAAACCTTGGCGATCGTATGGGTTCGAGCATGGTAATGTCCGTGACGGCGATACCCGGTCCCGGCGGCTCATTAACATATTCAGTTTTCGTGATGGACACGCAGTCCGGCAAAACCGTGGCTCGTGAAATGGGCTCGGACCCGAAACAACTGGCAGAAAAACTCGTCAAAGAGCTTGGCCCATATCTTGCCGACAGCTGCAAACCGCATTGGGTCGGAACGGTCGAATACGTCTATTCGTTCAACGAATCAAAGCAAAAGAATGATGCAGGGCCCATGCGAACTGCCTCACGGAATACGAAACGCACCTTGACGGAAACCTCGAATATGCAAACGAGCATCGAAGCGACGATTCTTAGTCCGGCATCAGGAGCTAAATATGTCAATTCGATGACCGCACGGGTTAGACAAAGGGCCAATTTCACATTTCAGAAAAAGTCGAGTACTTCCGGTGAACTGTATTGCCGTGAGCCAGGAAAGAATCCGTACTTCAAGGGTTTCAGCGAAGAATTTACCGAAACTACCACTCAGTTAGGCCAGGGAACAGATACGATGCCTGTTAGCATCTCGATCGATGATGACGGCAATTATACCATCAACGTGTCAGCGCCCGGCGGTGTCTTGCTGGGAAAATTTGAAACATACCGCAATGCGACCGGCTGCGGTTCGGCAGTTCCTGCGCCCTCGACGGATGCGGTGAGTTTGCCTGAGGGGAAACTTCAAGCGACAAGCTTTGATGCCGTTGGCAAAACCGATCCAAAAAACCGAAACGTACTGAGTGGTACACAAACGTCCCCTGACGGCCGATCCAAAACAACGTGGAAGCTTCGCCTTGTGAAGCCAAAAGGTAAGTGACACGTTCAACGATTTATTAATGACAATATTCAAGCACCCGCTTTGAACTCATCTTTCATAAACATCCGGTCGAGCCAGAGGTTTGTCAACTTTTCCTGAATACTGTTGGCCCGAAGACGGTCGTTCAGGTTCTTGAAATCTACAAAATCAAGGTGTTGATCCTGGTTGAAGCACGAGAAAACAAAGAACTCTTCGCCGGTGTGTGGGTTGACGTGACGCTGCAGGCATTGGGCACAGACCTCTTTCATCATGCATTGCATGGGCGAATTTATCGAGCCGATGGCGGTGTGATTCTCGTTGAGGTACGGTTTAAGTGTCGTGTGACGGGCCTCGCGGACACCGTTCATCATGCGGTCCGAACCGATGGCGATTATGCGGTTAACATCTTTCAAGTCAACCGCTTGTGTGCCCAATCGACCTTCTGCGTATGCAATCATTGCCTGGACAATGTTGCCCCGGAAATGTGCGTCCTGTGGCCTCGCGGGCACGATCTCGTTGCCAAAGTCGGTCGCCCAGACGACCTCGTCCGTCGCATTCTCGATCTCCTCGCGTTTGAACAGGTCTGCTCCGTTCTTATAGCCGGCGAAATAAACGACCTTGTTGTTCTTCTCTCTAAGTGCACGTGCGATCGAGAACAGAACTGCGTTGCCGAGCCCGCCGCCGGCTAGCAAAACTGTCTCATTCTCCGTGATCTCGGTCGGAGTTCCGGTTGGGCCCATTACCAGTACTTCTTCGCCTTCTTTCAGCAACTGGCAGAGGCGAGACGATGTTCCCATTTCGAGAACGATCATCGAGAGCAGGCCTTTTTCTTCATCGACCCAAGCTCCGGTGAGAGCCAGGCCCTCCATCATCAAACGTTTACCGTCGATGACCGGTGCGGTCGTTTCAAAATTCTGCAATCGGTAAAACTGTCCGGGCTCAAATTTACGGGCCTGAAGCGGAGCTTTGACCACGACATCGACGATTGTCGGGGTCAGCCGATCAATCTTGACAACATATGCCCTTAGTTGCTCGTCAAGTGTGGCTTCGAGTTTATCGAAGATCGAGTCTCGTTCGCTTTGCGGCAGAACCCCTTGAGCCGTGAGCTCATCGGCAAAGATCTCGACGACCTTAGGATAGCCATGCTTTGCCGACGCCATCGCTTTGACGACGTTTCCAGCGTAGGTCGGATGGTTGTCGCCATAATAGCTGATGAACTTGCCGTCGTGCTCGTACGATGTGAAAAATCCCGCTTCGCCTTTCGGCGTTTCGACCACATCCTGTTTTCCGTCGCCATCCCTTTCTACCTTGAACGGCTGGAAAAACTGCCGCCATTCGTCCATATTGAATGTGCCGGGCTTTTCCTTTTCGTATATAACATTCGGGCTGGTGCCGGCGGCGACGCACACAGTTCGAGCAGGAAATTCGTGTGTTTCCGCCGTGTTTTCAAATTTTCCCGTTTCTGCGATGTAATCGAGACGCTCAAAAATGATGGCTTTGACCGCACCGTATTCATCGGGCACTGCCTCGGTCGGGCTCATGCATTCGACGAAATCGATGCCTTCTTCGAGAGCTTTCTGGACCTCTTCATGATTCAGGCGATATGCGGGCGAATCCTGCAAACGCTTGCGATAAACAAGTGAAACGCCGCCCCAACTGCGTACTAACGGGACGAAGTTCGGCTCCTCGCCAAGCGCCGCCGCCCGGGCCCGCTCGGCACGGATCTCACGGCCATGTTCGAGGAATTCCTGCAGGACGCGGAGCTCCTCTTCGTCAAAAGCCTCCATGGCCTTTTCCTCGCCAAACTCGGCAACAACATGTTCGTATTTGCCGAGCATTTTCTCGACCTGAACGGGATAATATGCAAAAAGCTCTGTCGCCGTGTCGATACCGGTCAATCCGCCGCCAATGACAACCGCTGGCAAGCGAACCTGCAGATTCGATAGTGTGTCTTTCTTAAAGGCACCGGTTAGCTGCAGCGACATCAAAAAATCAGATGCCTGGCGAATTCCGCGAATCAGATTATTCTTCATCGGGACGATCGTCGGCCGTCCGGCTCCGGTCGCGATCGCGATGTGGTCGAACCCAAGGTCCCACGCGTCCTCGATCGTCAGCGTGCCGCCAAACCTGATTCCGCCGTACGGACGAAACCGCTTGCGACGCGTCAGCATGAGCTGGATCATCGTTAGGAAATTCTTGTCCCAGCGGACCGTAATGCCGTATTCGGAAACGCCCCCGAAACCGGACAAAATGCGTTCATCGAGGTTTTCGGTGATCTCGTCGATGTCTTTGATCGGTTTCGGGCAAGATTTGCCGTGATCTCCCGTCCACTCAGTCGGCAGCGGTTCGATCTTGAGGCCGTCGATCCCAATCACGCCGAAACCTTCGTTCAAAAGGTAATGCGATAACGTGTAACCGGCAGGCCCGAGGCCGACGACCATGATGTTTTTGCCGTTATAGGGCAATGTGTACGGGCGTTGAGCGTTGAGCGGATTCCAGCGTGTGAGCAGGCTGTATATCTCGAAGCCATAGGGCAGCTTCAACACATCAGTGAGCGATGCAGTCTCGGCTAGTGGAATGTTTACGGGTTCCTGCTTCTGGAATATGCAGCCCTTCATGCAATCGTTGCAGATCCGGTGGCCGGTGCCGGCGCACATCGGATTGTCGATCGTGACGAGAGCAAGCGAGCCGATCGCGTCGCCCTGCTTCTTGAGCAAATGCATCTCGGAGATCCTTTCGTCGAGCGGACAGCCCTCGGTCTTGATGCCGAGCGGATTACGATGCGCTGAGCCGTCCTTTTCGTGAAGTCCAGTTCGGCACGCGTCCTTTTCACGCTCGTGACAGATCATGCAGTAGTCGATCTCGTAGAGAGCGTCGCGCATCGTGCCGCGATCGTCGGTCAGCTTAAAACCGTCGCGCTTGCGAAGGATGTCTTCGCCGCCGCGCATTATGTTGTGCAATTGCGGCTTGGGATGAATAAGATGAACAAGATTTTGGTAATCGAGGGCGTGCGGGACCTTAAAGCTGTACCACTTTTTCGATTTACTGGCGAACGCGGCCGCGGCCCACGCCTCGATAACCCGCAACGCGGCCCGAACCGTGAGGAGATCGCCGGTCGCATTTTCCTCGATCACATATTGCGAAAAGAGCTTGCCGAAAACTTCGTCTTTGAGCTTTTCGTAGGCGGCCGTTATTTTCTGAATCGTCGCCGCAACCGACTCGTCAGCTTCGTGAACTTCGCCGCCATCGCTTGAAATGTGCGTAAAAGCCTCTTCTGCATCGAGTAGCCGGCAAGTCATTTCGGCGATCGAAAGTTCCTCGTCGTGAATAAGCGTGTCGTTAAATGCAGTATTGCGAAGCTGCGTTACAGCTGAACAAAGCTGCGATTCGTTTAGCTCGGAGAGTTGCTCGGGTTTATATTTTTTGCCCGCCCGGCGTTGGACAAAGAACTTGAATTTCCAAACCGGATTTTGCGTTAAGATCGTGCGCGAAAGCTCGCCTTTTTCTCTATCGATATTGAAAAGCTTGCCGACGAAATCAGAAAGGAACGGAGCGGCGTCGGTCAGGATCTTGGATTCGACTTTTCGTTCAAATCCTTCGCCGCGTGCCGCTATGTATTTAGCAAGGGCAGTGTGCAGGACCGGCTCCTTTTCTGCCACTTCGGCGTAAAATCTCTCGGCGAGCTCTTTCAATTTCAAGGCATCGAAGAGGTCCGAAAACCTGAAGCCGTCAATACCTAACTTGAGATCAAATTCCGCTGCCGCTGTATATCTATTCACACCAACTGTCATATCTGTTAACAAATCCGCATTTTCGGGTGCAGAGTGTAATTGATTAATATATCACTTTCGCTCGACAGCTAACAAAACTGATGCCTTTGTGATGGCATCGCAAGCAATGAAACAGGCGTAAATATCAAAATTGCTAGTGAAATGTGACGCCGAATGTGGTATAAAGCAAGTTCGTCTTAGGCGCGCTTCGGATCAACGAGGCCATTTGGGTTTTCTAGCAGTATGGAACAAGATCAGAGGCTGACACCACTCCCGCGTGCCGCCGAAATTCAAGCAAATCACGGAGAGTATCCGGCGACTTATGCCGGCTTCTATGACGATGAATCGTTGGCAAGCAAACGCTCGCTAAGGCAGTATTTCAACATTGTCTACAAGCGATTGCCGATCATTATCGCGATTGCTCTGATAGTCACCGCAGCGGTATCGTTCTACTCTTACCGTCAACCGTCGATCTATGCCGCTCAGACCGAAATGATCATTGAACCTCGCAAACCCGAGGTCACAAAAAAGGATGCCATTAACATCAATTTTGGTAATGATCAGGACTATTACAACACTCAACTACAGCTTCTGCAGCGTTCCGACTTGTTAAAAAAGGTCGTGATCGCCTTAAACCTACATCTCGAACCCAACTTGTTTGGCGAAGAGAACCAGGGAGTTATGGCGAGCGTTCGCTCGATTTTTGGAGGCAGTCCAAAGGCAACAACCGAAAATACGCTGCCGGTCGTCAATGAGGCTTCGATCGTAAATGACGAAAAGCAGAAGATCCCGCTCTCGCCCGAAGAAGAGGCACGAGCGGTAAGGTATGCTGCTAGATTAGCCGGCGGATTAAAGGTCGATCGTGTCGAAGATACAAATCTTGTTCAAATTACAGTTTCAAGCTCGATACCGGCTCTTTCGGCTAAATTTGCGGATAAACTTGCCGAGATTTTCATTCAAGAAAATAAGGATCGAGAACTCGAAGGTGCAAATGCAGCATACGACGAATTGTCGAAATCGATCGAAGCACTAAAGGTTACGATCGCTATCCAGCAAAGTGAACAAATGCAGGAGCAGCAGAATAGTGGGCTGCCATTGCAGGAAAAAGGTGGAGACCTCAGAGCCGCAAATCTTTCGACACTACAAAATCAATACAACACTGCTCACGATGAAACCGGAAAGTTACAAGCCCAATACAATGCCGCATTAAGTGCGGCGCAAAGCGGCGATATTCTTTCAGTATCTCCTGATAATAAGGCCATTCTGGAAGCTCGCAGCCAGAACCTTCGTCGTCAGGCCGAGTTCGATAAGCGAATCGAAGACATCGATCGCAAGATCAATGAGGCAAAAGAGAATCGAGAGAAATTGCTTTCCAAATACACCGAGGAGTATCGAGAGGTCATTGCCGTTACCGCTCAGATCAATGAGCTTGAAAAGCAAAAATTGAGATTGAACGTTGAGGTTGCAGCTAAGATCAAATCGGAGGCCGAAAAGCTCGAGAAAAACGCTCAACGCGAGGTGTTAACAAGTCTGCGGTCTCAGCTCGGAGCAGCTCAGCAGCGTGAAGAGCGTGCCCGCGTATCTTACGCACAGGCTGCGTCCCAGGCCAATGTTGAAGGCCAAGCTGAAACGCGACTTACGACATTGAAACGTGAGATCGAAACCAATCGCAATCTGCTCGACACCTATACACAGCGTCAGAAAGAACAAGAGTTGGCGATATCCGGCGGCAGTCCTAACAATATAAAGATCTCAAATAAGGCTGCTGTTCCTAGCTTACCGATCGGTCCTCAGCGTTTGCGAAACATAATCGTTGCCTTGCTCGTGTCATTGGCATTCGGTGTCGGATTGGCGTTCTTGATGGATTATCTTGACGATTCTGTCCGGACATCCGACGATGTGAGCCGACATCTCGGACTGCCGACATTGGCATTGATACCTCATCACACATACGGGGATAGGAAGGCCTTGAGTTTGATACCTAAGAACGGCGATGGAAACGGGGAACTGTCTCCATCGGCGCTTGTCGCGCTTGAGGAGCGCAATTCGCCGATGGCAGAGGCGTATCGGCATCTGCGGACATCACTCTTGTTTTCGTCCGCCGGCAAACCGCCCCAGACAATACTTATCACGTCTTCGCAGCCCTCCGAAGGAAAGACAACTACCGCGATCAATACAGCGATCACGCTCGCGCAAGGCGATGCTGATGTGATCATTATTGACTGCGACCTCCGCCGACCTCGTCTGCACAGCCACTTCGGCCTTGTTAATACGCATGGTTTGACGAATTATCTGTCCGGCGAAAAATCGACCGACAATCTTATCAAGACGTCGCCCCATTTGCCGCGATTGAAGATCATTACGAGCGGC
This sequence comes from Acidobacteriota bacterium, assembly GCA_016713675.1. Lineage (NCBI taxonomy): Bacteria > Pseudomonadati > Acidobacteriota > Acidobacteriota bacterium. The sequence goes on along the minus strand of JADJOS010000001.1, from coordinate 1,339,673 downwards.
CCGATACCTCCGAACCCCGCCGAGTTGCTCAGTTCGCAGGAGATGAAGAACCTGCTGCAATTTTTGCGTGGACGTTTCAAACACGTGATCATCGATTCGCCTCCGGCGCTTTCGTTCACTGACGCAGCTATCCTGTCGACGGTTGTGGACGGTGTCGTATTGGTCGCAATGACCGGCAAGAGTTCGATCCACCTGATGAGGCAGTTCAAGCTTCGATTGAGCAATATCGGGGCCCGGATCTACGGTGTTGTGCTCAATGGAGTTAAATCCGGGTCGATGGATTACGATTATTACGGCACGGGCTATTATGATTATTACCATCGCAGAACCGACGATGAATCAACCCCGCTAATGGAAGAGGTTCAGGCACAGCACGATACAAAGGCCTGATAGAAGTTCCGAATTCGAAAGGTGAAAGAGTGCCGATCTAGCCGGCCTCTCTCACCTTTCGCTTTTAATGAACCGGTAAAGGGCGTCGTCCCAGTATGGCATCGGAGGCAGTCCGGCGATCTCTGTATTTTCGAGCCGCGAATTCGATGGACGCGGTGCCGGGCGTTTGAGGTCGTCGTTATTTACGCTCTCGAGCAGATCGCTGTCGTAGCCGCCGATCTCGCATAATTTTTCAGCAAACCCAAGGTAGCTTGTTCCACTCCCCAAATTCGTCACGTGAATTATGCCTTTGCGATCGCTTGATGCCATATCGCGCAAACGTTTCGCGAGGTCATCGGCAAAGGTCGGTGTCCCGAAACTGTCTCTGATCGCCTTGATCCGTTTCCCATCTGCGAGCAGTTTGTGCATCACGCTGAGAAAATTGGTTCCGCCATGGCCGTAGATCCAGCCCGAACGGACAATGATCGAATTCGGATTCGCGGCGGCTGCCAACAATTCACCTTCGAGTTTTGATCTGGCGTAGATGCCCCGCGGGTTCGGCGTGTCAGAGGTGGAATACAGGTCGTCTTTCGCACCGTCAAAGACATAATCGGTCGAGATAGTTATGAAAACAGCACTATGCTTGGCACAGGCCGCGGCGAGGTTTTCGACGCCGACGGCATTGGCTCGATACGCGACCTCCTCGTTTGACTCGGCCCCGTCGACGTCAGTGTACGCTGCGCAATTAAGGACGATTTCCGGGCCGAACTTTTCGAACGCCGTATCAACCGACAAACGGCTAGAAATATCGAGCTGCCGTCGTGTCAACGCAGTGACCTCGTCGCCGATCGAACGGCAATATTCAATTGCGGCCCGGGCGACCATTCCGTTGGCACCGGTTATGAGAACTTTCATTGATCAACCTATGCTCGAGCCGTACATCGTCTTGTAATATTCCCGATATTCGCCGCTGCGGATATTTTCGACCCAGGAGCGGTTTTCACGGTACCAGTCGATCGTTGCGGCGAGGCCGTCATGCCAGCTTGTTGAGGGTTTCCAGCCGAGTTCGGTCTCGGCCTTTGTCGGGTCGATCGCGTATCTTCGGTCATGGCCGAGGCGGTCGGTTACGTATGTTATCAGGGCGTGCGGTTTGCCGACGGCGTCGAGGATCGCTTTGACGACATCGATATTATACTGCTCGTTTCGGGCACCAATATTGTATGCCTCGCCGGAGCGGCCTTTTTTATAGGCGAGCCATATCGCATCGCAATGGTCATCGACAAATATCCAGTCACGCACATTCTTGCCGTCCCCGTAAACAGGCAGCGGCAGGTCGTTCATCGCATTTGCCAGCATCAGCGGGATCAGCTTTTCGGGAAACTGCCGCGGGCCGTAATTGTTGCCGCAGCGTGTAATAACGGCATCTACACCGTGCGTTTCCTGTGCGGCACGTACCACAAATTCAGCAGCTGCCTTTGACGCGGCGTAAGGCGAATTGGGCTGGAGGGGCGAGCTTTCCGTAAAGTAATCTTCGCTTTCGTCCGCCAGGCTGCCCATCACTTCGTCGGTCGAGATCTGAACAAATCGCCGGACGCCCTTTTCACGTGCGGCATCGAGCAATACCTGCGTGCCGATGATATTGGTCCGCAGGAATTCGTCTGCCGAGTGAATACTGCGGTCGACGTGTGATTCGGCAGCAAAGTTGAATACCGCATCGCAGCCCTCGGGCATCGCTGCGAGTACCGCTTCGCGGTCGCAAATGTCGCCCTTGGTAAAGGTGTGGCGTTCGCCGCTGACTCCGGCGAGGTTCTCCAGATTGCCGGCGTAGGTCAGCGCGTCGTAATCGATGATCGAAACGTCCGGCTCGCGTTCCAGCACCTGGCGGACAAACGCCGAGCCGATAAATCCGGCACCGCCGGTCATGAAGATCTTGGTCATACAAATCCTAAATCTACTCAAGTATAAAGGAGAGATGTGAACCGAACAAACGACATCACCGTCCGGTAAAATGCGTCTTTCGGCGATGACCAAACGTGTATTTTTTCACCTAACGTTCAAATTGTGGTACGTACCACAATTAGATCAACAAAAAAGCGGGAAAATGCCGTAAAACAGCGTTCTGCAACAGTTTTTAGGGGGGCCAGCGACGATGTTAATAGGGGTCAGCGACGATCAAAACAGGGGTCAGCGACAATAAAAAACGGCCCAGCGACAATCGCATTTTGACCGTCAAACCGCGCAAGATCGCAAGCTGAGGCCGGTTTCCAACAATTTCCCCATCGCCGTCCAGCGTCCCCAACCGAAAACGCAGATCCCAACCGCACTCGCCGCCGCTCCACTTCGAACCCATCGAGAGCCGCCGCACCATTGCTCCCATCACATTCCCAACGCGAACTATCTCGCCGATTTGGGTTTTACAAGCCGAAGGTTCCAGGTGACGGTATGGATACCGCTCGTTTTGTCACCAGTGGTGGTCGTCCCGCTCAGTACATCAGGATTTTTGGGGTCGAGCACTCCTCTAACCTCTTCGGTCCCGTCGACCACGTATGCGGAACTTTCCGGGCTCCCTTCACCGTCGGCTATCGCCGAGCTTGGTTTTGAATCGAAGCACGAAACACCGGTGGCGGTTATTTCACGACGAGATGTGGTCTTAACGGCCGGGTATTTCACCGAGATCTTGTATGTTCCGTTGACCTTGTCGATGGTCACCCAGACAGTTTCGGTGGAAGTGGCCTCGCCTCGCTCATCGCCGATGTCGCTCTCTCGGTTGCTCAGCCTTTTCCAAAAGGAATTAGCTCCTTTTGGCCGGCACCAGGCCGCTTCGTTTTCATTGACGATGTGCTCATCACGATGTGTAAATCGATGAACAACTCGAGCTTTGGTTTCGTTCTGGTCGGCACCTCCTTTGGCACTCAACAATGCCTCGATGTAATTCTCGGTTAGCCAACTAGAGTGATACGCCCTTGTGTTTACGCTCTTGTCGCCGCCCGGAAACGTCTCTGTCTTATCCTCCAACGTCTCATACCTGAACTTAAAGGTCACGGTTCCGGACCAGTGTGGTGTACATTTACCCTTTAGCAGACCGGCCATGTCCGTTAGGATCTGTTCCGCAATTGTCTCCATCAGGTCGACCGCGGCGTCACCGCTTGCCGGATGACCGTCGCGGTTAGCCACTTGCCGGGCGGTCCGCGAATCCAACACAACGACATTGATATACATTTGCCCGTTCGGCAATGTAGTGACCCTGACGACAATGATGTAGTCCGCACCCAGTGATGCTCCGATGTTTTTCAGAGTATCGTTGTTAGGTTCGGCTCCAAGCAGTTCCTTTTGCCGCTCAAGATCCAGCAGGGCAATAACGCCGCTCATATCCATTTGAGCAACGCATGGAAACTGCCTCAGCACCTTGCCTTCGATCGAGCTTTCAAGATGAAAGGCAATGTCCTTTGCCGCCTGGCTGCCTTTTCCATAACTGTAGCTAAAGGTTGATGGTGCGGTATTCTGGGCCGCCGCCATTCCACCCAATAAAATCATCAAGCCGAATAATTTGAGGGTCGATCGCATATGCTTTACCTCCGTTTTAGATCCGGTATCCCGTTTGAGTTGGATCCGGCCAAGGCGCCGCTACACTCTTTCGGGCAAAGCGCGTGCCGCTCGAATAGGTCCGTTTCCGTGGGGATATTCTCGATATTTGGGGGCGTGCCAAGACCATCGTGTGGATTGTTACACAATGGCAATGGAAATTTCGCAGGGTTAGGTAAACACGGAGTCAAGTCGTCTCATTCCTGAAGCCGAATATCCGCGGACCACCTTAGGTCCAAAATGAAAAAGACCGCCTTTTCGGGCAGCCTTTTTGGTCTGAATTGAGTTGATCGTTATCCGATAAACATCTCGTCGTCTACGTAAACGCGATCGATCTGTTTAGGGGCGGGGGCGAAGAGGACCTCGAGTCCTTTTTTGACGCCCGCCATGACGGCGGCGATCTCGCGGGCCGGGACGACGATCTTTTGGTTTACAAATTCGGTCGTGTCGAGGACCTGCGAATGTGTCCGGTCGATCGATCGGCTGACCATATCGACCTTGTCTTTGGCAGTATGGGCGGTATGGCCGACCAGTACGCGGAGCTCGGCAACCTCGTCCTTGATCAGTTCGGTCGATTCGGCGAGGTGCTTGGTCGCGGTCGATAGATTGGCGGAAACCTCGGCGAATGAGACCGATATCTCCTGGCCCTGTTTACCGATGGCATCGACCTTGGTAATAAGCGGCTCGATGCGTTCCTCGACGCGCTGAACCGTCGCAACGACACGCTTTACCGTAATAGCGACAGCGATAAGGGCGATCGCCATCACGATAAAACAAATGGCTGTGATGATCGACGAGATCATCATCCAAAATTGCGGGTCGTTCGCATTCATAGTTTACTTACCTTCTTCGGTCTTGATCGGGTAGCTTGCGCGGCCCTCGGTGATCGATTTGGTCTCGTTCTTACGTTTTTCTTCGGTATAGGCGTCTTTACCGGCTTCGATAGCGGCTGAAAAGGGATTCGCTGTACGTGCCGCAGCTGCCTTTGCCTTTTCTGCGAGATCACCGGCCTTTTCCTGAGCCGTTTCGTAAAACTCGCTCGCCTTTTCACGCGAAACTTCGTAATATTCGCCTGCCTTTTCCTGCAGGTTTGCCGCAGTTTCCTTGCTCTTTTCGATTCCCTTGCGGGTCGCGTCAGCGATGTCGCCGCGGAGCTCTTCGCCGGATTTGGGAGCAAACAGCAATGCAAGGATCGCACCGATGCCGCCGCCGACCAGCAAATATGTCAATTTCGTCGCTGCACTTGTTTCTTCTCGTTCGTATTCGTGTCTCATATCAATTCCTCCCACGCAAAAAATGCGTCAATTACTGCTAAACGTATTTTGTAACCTAACTATAACAAAGACGAATGTTTAGGGCAATGAAAATTTCGAGCGCGGAGGTAAGAATTTGCCACAGAGATCACAGAGAGCACGGAGATGGTGAATGAAATTTGATTTTTGGCCTCTCGGTGATCTCTGTGATCTCTGTGGCGAAGACTCGTCTCGTGGCATTCGGCTCGGAGATGCGATTTTTTCGGTCTTTTGCTATTGTTAAAGATTCGGTTTTACGCAGTATGGATCTAGCTAACATCAGAAATTTTTCGATCATCGCCCACATCGATCACGGCAAATCGACGCTTGCCGATCGATTGCTGCAGATAACGGGCGCCGTCGCCGAACGCGATATCGAGGCGCAGATGCTCGACGATATGGACCTCGAACGCGAACGCGGTATCACGATCAAATCGCACGCCGTGCGGCTCGATTACAAGGCGAAAGACGGCAAGGATTATGTCCTGAATCTGATCGACACGCCGGGACACGTCGATTTCAGTTACGAAGTTTCGCGTTCGCTGTCGGCATGCGAAGGCGCGCTGCTGATCGTCGATGCGTCGCAGGGCGTTGAGGCACAGACGCTGGCTAATACATATCTCGCGATCGAGAACGACCTCGAACTCATACCTGTTCTAAACAAGATCGACCTGCCGTCCGCCGAACCTGACCGGATCAAAGAACAGATCGAGAACATCATTGGCCTCGACGCCAGCGAAGCCGTTCTGACCTCAGCCAAGTCGGGCATCGGTATATCGGATGTGCTCGAAGCGATCGTCGCCAAGATCCCGCCGCCGAAAGGCGACCGTAATGCTCCGCTCAAGGCGTTGATATTTGACAGTTGGTACGACTCGTATCGCGGTGTGATCGTGCTGTTTCGCGTCATCGACGGAACGATCAAAAAAGGCACGAAGATCAAGTTCTTTAACACAGGCCGCGAATATCTGACCGAAACTATTGGCGTAAACCGCCCGCGTCCGACGCCGATCAACGAACTCGGCCCCGGCGAAGTAGGCTTTTTGACGGCGTCGATCAAGACGGTTGCCGACGTACAGATCGGAGACACGATCACCGACGCCGCACGGCCTGTAAGCGAAGCATTGCCCGGATTTAAGGAAGTTAAGCCGATGGTTTTCGCCGGGCTTTATCCGATCGACGCCGCTCAATACGAAGACCTGCGCGACGCGATGGAAAAGCTGCGGCTCAACGATGCGTCGTTCTTCTTCGAGCCTGAAAGCTCGACTGCGCTGGGCTTTGGATTCCGCTGCGGCTTTCTCGGCCTTTTGCACATGGAGATCGTGCAGGAACGGCTCGAACGTGAATTCAACCTCGAACTGATCACGACCGCTCCGGGCGTGCGTTACCGCGTGACGACGACTGACGGCGAAGTAGCCGAGATCGACAGCCCGTCCAAAATGCCGGAAACCGGACGCATCACGAAGATCGAGGAACCGTTCATCGAAGCGACGATCCTTACCAATGATGATTACCTCGGCGGCATTCTGCCTTTGCTGGATGAGAAACGCGGCGTGCAGAAAAAGTTCGAGTACATTACGACAAACCGTGTGATGCTCGTTTACGAACTGCCGCTCAATGAGATAGTTCTTGATTTCTACGACCGTCTGAAGAGCGTGTCAAAAGGCTATGCGTCGCTCGACTATCATGTGTCCGGTTATCAGGCGAGCAAGCTCGTTAAACTCGACGTGCTCGTTTCGGGCGAGCCGGTCGACGCTCTTTCGCTCATTCTCCACGCCGACACGGCCACGGCAAAAGGCCGCCTGCTGACCGCCAAGATGAAGGAACTCATCCCGCGGCAGATGTTCGAGGTCGCCATCCAGGCCGCCATCGGCAGCAAGGTCATCGCCCGCGAAACCGTCAAGGCAATGGGCAAAAACGTCATCGCCAAATGCTACGGCGGCGACATCTCACGCAAACGCAAACTGCTCGAAAAGCAAAAAGAAGGCAAAAAGCGAATGAAAAAGGTCGGCCGCGTCGAGATCCCGCAAGAGGCGTTCCTGGCCGTGCTGAAGGTAAATGAGAGTTAGTCACCGTTGGAAATCATTTCAGCAACTTTTGATTCAACGACTGATCTGATCTCGTCCAAGGCAGCATCGGAATCAGCCTCAAATCTTGATACCAAAATTGCTTGTGTATTTGACGCGCGGACTAGGCCCCAGCCGTGGGCGAAGAGGATCCTTGCTCCGTCGATGGTGATGACCTCGTTTGTTTGGGCAAAGTGTTCGGCGATCTTCGCGACTACGTCAAATTTTGTTTCGTCGGGGCAATCGGTGCGGAGTTCGGGTGTGGAGAAGGTTTTGGGGAGATCGGCCGTTAATTCGGACAAGGGTTTGTCGGTGTTTGAGAGAATTTCGAGGACTCGGGCTCCGGCGTAGGTGGCGTCGTCAAAGCCGTAGAATCGGTCGGCAAAGAAGATGTGGCCGCTCATTTCGCCTGCGAGGGCGGCGTGTGTTTCTTTCATTTTTGCCTTGATCAACGAGTGGCCGGCCTTCCACATGATGCCGTTTCCGCCGTTTTTGGCTATATCGTCGTAGAGCGTTTGCGAGCATTTTACCTCGGCGATGATCGTCGCTCCGGGATTTTCGGCGAGGACATTGCGTGAGAGCAGAACCATCAGTTCGTCGCCCCAGATAATGCGGCCATTCTCATCGACAACGCCAATTCGGTCGCCGTCGCCATCGAAGGCGATGCCGATGTCGGCTCCCGTTTCCCGCACGGTTCGGATCGTGTCTTCGAGATTTTCGGTGACGGTCGGATCGGGGTGATGGTTTGGAAAGCTCGAATCGGGCTCGGTGAAAAGCTCGACTAGTTCGACGCCGAGAGCACGATAGACCGGCACGCCGGTGACGCCGCCCATGCCGTTGCCGGCGTCGATCACAGCCTTGATCTTACGCGGGCCGAGCGAGATGCCGGAGACGATGTCGCGGCAATACTCGTCGAGAACCTCAATAGTCTCGACTGAGCCGCGGTTTGGAAGAGGCACACTCCCTACCGGTCGTGTTTCTGCCTCGAACGCGATCTCCTTTATCTCCTGTATCTGCGAACCAAACAGCGTTCCCTTGCCGAGGCAGATCTTAAACCCATTGTGATCGGGCGGATTGTGTGAGCCTGTGATCATCACGCCGCCATCGACGTCGCGTGTGTAGACGGTGTGATAGAGAACGGGCGTCGGGACCATGCCGACCAGCACGACATCGAGTCCCGATGCCGTAAATCCCTCGGTCAAAAGCTGACAAAATCCCGGCGAACTGATGCGTGCATCGTAGCCGATGGCGATGCGTTTCGCATTGTTCTGCCGAAAAAATGTGCCGATCGCGCGACCGAGCATTGCGACCGTTTCGTCGGTCAGGTGATCCCCGACGATGCCGCGGATATCGTATTCTCTGAAAATGTTTGGGTTCATGCTGTGATAATTGTTACGCGAAACCGGCAGGACGCGCAAAAGCGTAAACGGCATTGGCCGCAGTTTGCGTGTGGTCAGAGCCCGATTTTGCTATACTTCGTGATTGCGCTAAGGCAACAGCGCATAATAAACAAGCATCGAAACAGGCGTACAAGTTATGAGATCAATGTACCGATTTATCTATATTTCCGCATTTGTTATAGCCGTTGTATTCACAGCAGGTGTTTCTGCGCAGACACCCACTCCGACTCCGGCCGTTATAGACGACACCGGAGCGTCAAAGACATTCGAGGTCCGCCTGCCGGTCACCGTTACGCAGAAAAAACAGCTGATCAGCGGATTGCAGCGAGGCGATTTTCAGGTATTCGAGGACGGAGTTCAGCAAGAAGTGACGTACTTCTCGGACGGGAAGACCAATCCGCCGGTCTATGTCGGCGTATTGATGGACACATCGCCCTCGACGGCCGGCAAATTCGGCTTTTCGAAAGAAGCGGCGGCGAACTTTCTCCATTCGGTGATCACGCTCCGCAAGGACAAAGCGGCGTTCATGACGTTTGACCACGACGTATTGCTGCGGCAGGATTTCACCGACAAACTCGACCGGCTGCAAAAGGCCGTCGATTCGGTCAAAAAATCCGGTTCGCAGACGGCACTGTATGATGCGGTTTGGACGTTTGCGGACGAAAAACTGAGAAATGTTCCGGGCCGACGCGTGATCGTGATCATAACGGACGGTGACGATACATTCAGCCGGGCGAATCTGATCGACGCGATCGATATTGCTCAGCGAACCGAAACGACGATCTTTGCCATCTCAACCAAGGCCGGATTTTTGGGAACCGTCCCCGGCGTCGAGGCAGGAACGGTCAATGATAAGGGCGATAAGGAACTGATCCGATTGTGCGAAGAAACGGGCGGAGAGGCGTTCTTCACCGGCGACATGCTCGCTCTCGAAAAGTCGTTCACCAAGATCTCGCAGGAGCTTAAGTCTCAATATATCATCACTTACCGGCCGGCAAATCAGAATTACGACGGCCGCGTTCGCAAGATCGAAGTCAGATTTGCCGACAACAAAGGTAAGGACTACAAGATCCGCACCAAGTCGAGCTATCGGGCGATCAAAGATAACCTGAAATAGAGGTTTGGGGAACATAAAATGCTGCTGAGAAAACAGATAATATTGACGTTCATTGCTGCTGCGTTTTTTGCCGCTTCGTTCGTCGGGTTTTCGTCTGTCGAAGCTCAACAGCAAAACGCGAAATCGCCCGCCGCGACACCGACGCCGACGCCGACGCCGGCCGTTATTGAAGATGACGAAGTGATCAAGGTCGATACCGAGGTCGTAAACGTCCTATTCACGGCTCAGGACCGCAACCGGCGGCTTATCACAAACCTTGCTCAACGCGATATCCGCATACTCGAGAACGACAAACCCCAGGAGATCACCGCATTTGCAAAGCAGGTCGATCTGCCGCTAAGCCTCGCGATACTGATCGATACGAGTATTTCGCAAGAGCGAACTTTGCCGGCAGAAAAATCGGCGGCGATATCGTTTCTTGAATCGGTAGTGCGGCCAACCAAAGACGAGGTCGCAGTGATCTCATTCACCGGCGAATCAACTCTCGAACAGGGAATGACCAACAATATGCAGCGGCTGCGTCGGGCGATCGACCGCGTGCAGTTTGTGCCGCCGTCCGGCTATATCGGCGGAGGCGTTATCACGGGCACACCGCCGGCGTCGAGCGACAATCAGATGACGGCCGGTTCGACCGCGATCTGGGATTCGATCTGGATCACATCGGACGAAATACTCGGCCCGGCACCGGAGAAAACGCGGCGTGCGATCATTTTGCTATCGGACGGCGTCAACACGTCGGGCCGGAAGAAGCTCGACGACGCCATTCAGGCAGCACTCAAGGCAGAGGCGATAATTTACGCGGTCGGTGTTGGCGACGATTTTTACGGCGGCGTCGATCGCGGCTCGATGAGCAAGATCGCAGAAAGGACCGGAGGACGAGCATTTTTTCCGCGGGACGAACGCGAACTTCGCGAGGCATTCAAACAGATCGAGGACGAGATGCGGTCGCAGTATCTGATCGCGTATGAGCCGTCAAATCAGACGCTCGACGGCTCGTATCGCAAGATCGAGATCCAGTTGGCCAATCAGCAGCTGCAAAAAGACAAGGTCAAGGTAACGCATCGACAAGGCTACTTCGCAAAGTCGCCTCAGAAGAAATAAAGGACCATTTAAGATCTCAGATCTGAAATTTGAGATCTGAAGATTGAGATATGATCGCGGGAGATGTTATCCATTAACTCTCCCGTTTTTTTTATGAGCGAGTATGAATTTGTTACGGTTTGGAACATCGACGCACCGGTCGAGCGTGTCTGGGATGTGATCGAGAACGCCGATGCGTGGCCCGAATGGTGGAAGGGCGTGCTGAGCGTGACCGAACTTGAAAAAGGCGGCGACAACGGTGTCGGTTCGATCCGCCGGACGGTGTGGCGAAGTGCGCTGCCGTACAAGCTTGAGTTTGACGGCGAAGTGCTGCGGGTCGAAAGGTTAAAACTGATCGAGGCCCGTGCTTTTGGCGAACTCGACGGTCATGGACTGTGGCAATTCGAAGCAGTCAGCGATGATCGGGCACGCGTGCAGTACGATTGGCGTGTGAAAACGACCAAAGCATGGATGAACCTGCTCGCACCGGTCGCCCGGCCGTTTTTCCGCTGGAATCACGACACGATCATGAGTTGGGGCGAGGAAGGACTGAAAGAGCGGCTCGCTCGATAACTATTTCTTCCAGCCCCATGGAGCGGCCGGTTCGGCCACCGTTTTTTTGAGGTCAAATTTTACGCTAAATAATCTATCGCCGCCCAATCGCCGAAGGTTGTATGTGAAATATTCGCCCGGCACGAGCTCGATCCACCATACGTTAGCGGCCGCAGACGGAGCGTTGCCTGCGGGCGGAGCGACGACTTTCGTTGTTTGTTCGTCCGCGGGAAAAAACTGACGTGTCGCCTCGCCCGGATTATTTGTCGTCCCGCCATACATCGTGACTTTGTCCGGTTTGCCATCATCGTGGCGGTGATCGTGTTTAAGCTGGATACGCGAATTTTTTCTGGTCAGGATCCAGGTGCGCGAGCGGTCGCCGCCGACGAAGAACGGTTTTCGGATGCGGCCCTTTTCGCAGGCCCGGACATGCATTATAAGAGCCTTGTTCGCAAAATCCGGGCTGTTAGCGGTATCGACGGCGATCGTGCCGGAATACGCCTTGCCGCACAGTTTTTGCAGTTCATTCCAGAAGGTCACGCTTGGCGCCGCCGTCTGTGCGAAGGCCGCCGAGGTCAATATAAGAAGTAAGGCAAGGACCAGCGAATGTTTCATCTTAGTATGGATAAACCTCAAGCTTTTTGAAGACACCGTTTGTTATCCGAATAACCCAAACAACGCCGTATTCCGTATCGGGCAACTGCTTGAACACTTCTTTTTTGGCAAGCAGATTGGCGAGGAACGGCACTGTGTTGCTGTGGCCGACGATGACGAATCGTTTAGATTTGCTTTTCAGGATAAGGTCGATCAATTCCGGATGCTTGGCGGCATCGTAGATCTGGATCGCTTTGCCGCGAAGCTTTGCGATCGGCTCGGCCGTCTGCTGTGTGCGTTTGTAGGCGGTCGCAAAGATCTCGCCGGGCCGGAAACGCTTTGCTACCTTAGCGAACCGCAACGCGCGGTCACGCCCGTCGCTCGACAGATCGACATCGCCTTTGTCACCCTCGACCGGTGCGTTTTTTTCCGCATGACGGACGAGGATGATCGTCTTGTTCTGGGCAAAGGCGAATCCTGCTAGGAACGTCAAGCACAACACGGCTAACGCGAGTTTTCTCATATTTACGTTTTTACTTTTCTGACAGTTAAACAAACATTTTTCCGGGATTTAGGATGCCATTTGGGTCGAATACCTTTTTGATCCCTTTCATTATTTCGATCGTCGGTTGGTCGAGAGCATATCCCAGATAGCCCGACTTTACATAGCCGATGCCGTGTTCGCCGGAGATGGTTCCGCCCAATTCGACCGAAAGCTTAAATGTTTCGGAAACACATTTGCGGGCCCTTTCGATGGCGTCCGGATCATCGCGGTCGATGACGAAATTGACGTGGATATTGCCGTCGCCGGCGTGGCCGAAATTGGCGACGAATGTGTTGTGCCGTTTGCCGATCTGTTCGATCTCGGCGACGAGTTCTGGAACTTTCGAGCGAGGGACGACGACATCCTCGTTTATCTTGAGCGTGCCGTATTTCATTAAGCTTGGGCTGATCGCACGGCGGACGTCCCAGAGTTTGTCTTCGTCTTCTTTTGATCGGGCTCGGAGAATGTCGAAGCCGCCGTTTTCGGCGATAATGCGTTCGATGGTTTCGGCATTTTTGGCGACCTCTTGTTTTGAGCCATCGACGGCGACTAGCAATATCGCCTCCGCATCTTTGGACAGGCCGAACGCAAAATTCTCCTCGACCGCGGCGACGCAAAATTTGTCGATGACCTCCATTGCCATTGGGAGCAGGCCCTCAGGCGTGAATTTGGTCAGCACCTTGCAGGCGGCTTCCATCGAGTGAAAATTGGCGCGCACGGTCGAGGTCGCCTCTGGCATCGGGAGCAGTTTGAGCGTCGCTTCGGTAATGATCCCGAGCATTCCCTCGCTGCCGCACATGAGGCCTGTTAGATCAAAGCCAACGACGTTCTTGACCGTCTTGCCGCCGGTGCGGATCACTTCGCCGGTCGCGGTTACGACCTCGAGGCCGAGGACATGGTGCTTGGTCACGCCATATTTCGGGGTTCGCATTCCGCCAGCATTTTCGGCAATGTTGCCGCCGATAAAGCTGTCTTTGTAGCTCGCCGGATCGGGAGCGAACATTAAGCCGTACCGTTCGACTGCCTGCTGCAATTCGAACGTAGTGATCCCAGGCTGGCAGATCGCGTAAAGATCATCGACGTTGATCTCGATGATCTCGTTCATCCGATCCGTACCGATCACGATACCGCCATCGACCGGAACCGCCCCGCCCGTGTACCCAACACCGCCGCCGCGGGCCGTCACCGGAAAGAGGTATTCGTTGGCCAGCTTTAATATCGCAACCATTTGGGCCGTTGACGCAGGAAAAACGACCGCCTCGGGCGGAAACTTCTCTTTCACCGCATCGGCACCGTAGGGCTCGACCTTTTCCGGGGCAACGATGACGTTTTCGTCACCGACTATCGTACGCAATTTCTCCAATACCTCAGGGTTTGAAGCATTGGTCGTCACACGGCCGTGTGAATGAAAATGAATAGATTCGAACATCGCTGCTTCAATCGTAGCAAATTTACCAAAATAGCTTAACTTCTGCTAAACTCACTCAAATTTCTAAATTTTCAACCACCGAAACAGGAGCTTAGTTAAATGAGTGAACAGGACAAGGAACAGTTTTCCGGCGATGCGTATGACCGCGAAATAGCGACCGATCTGGACGATAAGACGCCGGATAAACCAAAAGGCATCGCTCTGCACACTAAGATCCTGATCGGCCTTTTGGTCGGAGTGATAGGCGGCCTCGTTGCAAATCAGGTGTGGGGCGGCGCCCACGAAAGCGTTTCGTGGACGATCTCAAATATCACCCAGCCGGTCGGCACGTTGTTTCTTAACCTTTTGCTGATGATCGTCGTTCCGCTGGTGTTCTCATCGCTTGTGGTCGGCGTTTCGGGCATTGGCGACATTCGCAAACTAGGCCGTATCGGCCTCAAATCATTTGCATACTGCCTGATCATTTCAGCGATCTCGGTCGTCATCGGTCTCGGCCTGGCAAACACGATAAGGCCCGGCGAGCGGATCAGCCCTGAGATCGCAACACAGCTCAAGGAGAAATTCAGCAGCGGTGCAAAAACGGCGACCGAGGCACAGATAAAAGCAGCCGAGGCTGCAAAGACTGATTCGGCACTGATGCAGGCCGTTAAAACGATCGTGCCGAAGAGCGTTTTCAATTCGATCGCCGGCGAAAATCCAAACATGCTGCACATCATGTTCTTCGCGCTGATCATCGGTGTCGCTATCACACTTCTTCCCGCACCCGTTTCGTCGCCATTTGTCAGTGTGATGGAATCGCTTTTTGCGATCACCTCAAAGATCATCGATATCATTATGAAGTTTGCGCCGTATGCCGTGGCGTGTCTGATCTTTAATAACATCGCCCAATTTGGTATCGATCTGCTCGGGTCGCTTGCTTGGTTTGTCGCCACCGTTCTGTTGGGTCTTGGCCTGCATTTCTTTGGGGTTTATTCACTCTCCGTTTGGTTTCTTTCGAGGATGAACCCGATAGACTTTTTCCGTCGTATCTGGACTGTGATCGTTACGGCGTTTTCGACTTCTTCGTCGAATGCGACACTGCCGACGGCATTGCGGGTATCCGAAGAGAATCTTGGTGTTCCCAAGGAGATAAACAGCTTTGTGTTAACCGTTGGAGCGACCGCCAATCAAAATGGAACTGCTCTTTACGAAGGTGTAACGGTTTTATTTCTTGCCCAGCTTGCGGGTGCGGATCTTACACTTGGTATCCAGTTGATGGTCGTGTATCTGGCGATCCTCGGCGGAATTGGTACGGCAGGCGTCCCGTCGGGCTCGATCCCATTCATTATCGGCATCCTTGCCATGATAGGTATCGATCCGGCCCTGATCGCGATCATTCTCGGCGTTGACCGTATTCTGGACATGTGCCGTACGACGCTCAATGTTGTCGGAGACCTGACGGCAGCGACATTTGTCGCCAGAAGTGAGGGTTATGAGCTGCTGAAGACGACACCTGAGGCGAGCACCTAAATGTTTCCGATAGGCGACGACAATTCTGACAGGCGGATCCAACCGGTGGTGAACTACGCATTCATCGGCATAAATATCCTCGTATTTTTGCTGCTCCAGCAGCTTGGCCGCAACGATGCGTTCACTTACGCTTTTTCGTTGGTGCCGCGGGAGATCCTGTCGGGGATCGATATACAAGGGCTCGTTGAAATTAGAGATACAGCCGGCAGGATGATCGGTGAAGTAAACCACCAATCAACACCGCTGCCGGTATATTTTAATTTCCTAAGTTCGATGTTCATGCACGGCGACGTCATGCATATCGTCGGAAATATGCTGTTCTTATTTATTTTCGGTGACAACATCGAGAACCGTATCGGGCACATTCGATATGCGTTCTTTTACATCATTTGCGGGCTTGCGGCAGCGGTTGGCCAGATCGTAATGGGGCCCGATTCGATCATTCCGATGCTTGGTGCTTCGGGCGCGATCTCGGGCGTGCTCGGTGGTTATTTAATGCTGTTCCCGCAACGATCGGTGAGGGCGATCATCTTCCATTTTGCGACAACAGTCCCGGCATTCGTTGCTATCGGCATCTGGATCGTCTATCAGCTTGTCCTCGGTTATTTGACGCCGTCGGGCGGCGGCGGTGTCGCGTATGCAGCACATATCGGAGGCTTTATCGCGGGGCTTGCGTTGATCAGGCTTTTCGCTTTGGGCAGGCCTGATCAGACCCGATAGCGAAATGTCTCACCTTCATCCGTGAAATGCGGATTATAGAACGGGTCGTGTTTCAACTGACTCTCCCAACGGCTTTGGAGATATTCCCTTTCGGCTTCATTGACCGGAATCTGGAGTCTCTTATAAGTTTCGATCAATTCAGCATACGGCGTATATACTACCCTATACCCATGTTCCCAAAGGCGTAAGCAAAGGTCCACGTCGAAGAAATTCCCTGCAAAATGTTTGTCGTCAAAACCGTTCATCTCCTCAAAAGCATACCGACGAATGACGAGGCATCGACTCGAAACCGCTGAGTAGTTTCCGATAAGGGCCGCCCGAAAAAAATTGCCATTATGATCATTCGGAAATCCAAAATGTGCTTTTCTGACAAGATCGCTCCCTCCCAAAATAAGGCCGGTCTGGTCGATACCGCCGTTTGTACTCAGCAGCTTTGCCCCAACCGCTCCGATCTTTGGCTGCATTGCCAACGAGACCATTTCACGGAGCCAATCAGGCGACAACGGGTTAAGTGTTCCGTCGACAAAACACAAAACCTGCCCAGTCGATAACTCAGCGGCTGAGTTAAGACGCGTTGATAATTTTCCGGCGGTGTCAACCGCGATCATCTCGAGGTCCGGATAGTCGGTTCTGCTGCCGAACGGATCGGCGTTCCCGGCGTCAATGACAAGCGATACCCGCGGAAGCGGATCGGGCAACTGATATTGTGCCCGATTAAGATCACCGATCACTGCCTCAACGGTCGCCTCGATACCGGTTCGATCGAAGTGCGATCCGATCGCTTCGCGTGCCTTTGCAAATGCGTATGGCTTCGCACCGGTATTTCCGGCGACTGAGGTCGGTATAGTGCGCCAGTGATAGAGAATGCGTGGAATATGGCGGATAGCAGTTTCAGGTATCTGCTCGATCACCCGTAATGCCAAGTCATAGTCCTGACTGCCCTCGAGACCGATCCTAAATCCGCCGATCTTTCGCAGCAGGTCGGTTCTGTAGGATGAAAGGTGGGTGACCAAATTTAGCGAGTAGAGAAGATCACGGCTGAAATCGGGCTTGAATTTTGGGTCGGATCGCCGCCCCTTTTCGTCGATCAGATCTTCGTCGCTGTATATCATCTCCGCTTCCGGATGTTCGTTCAACTCGCTGGCGACCCAGTAAAGAGCGTCCTCCGACAACTCGTCGTCGTGGTCGAGCAGCACCGTAAAATCACCTGCAGCCAACTCAAGTGCCGAATTTGATGCGGCTGAGATATGACCGTTCCGGGGGCGGAAAACCGCTTTGATACGCTGGTCCTTGCCAATATATTCTTCGATCATCGGGCGGATATATGGCCGTGTGGACGCGTCGTCAGCAATACACAACTCCCAGTTTGGGTAGACCTGTGCAATGACCGAATCAATGCACTTCCGCAGCCATGTTTCGTCAACGTTGTAAACCGGCAGAATGATGGATATGAGGGGCCGCGAATCGAATTTTCCGACCTTTGACCGTAACTCTTCACGCAGCTTTGTGGATATCTCGTCCTGTTTGATCAGTTTTTGGTAGTCACGTCGATCACCGAATTTTCTCCAAAAAGTTGAAATATGCGGCATCGCACCGCTTATGCCGTGAAAACGAATTGCAGTTCCGAGCGTCGTGAATTTTTGTATCAGGGTCATGCCGGATTACTTCTTGACCAGAGTCATCTCCCAATTCGGATTTATCGGAATTATCACGCTTTCGCCGGCCGAGGCTGCCTCAAATCTCAAGGCATGTCCCTGAAAATCCAGATCAGCAAATTTAGGATGCGACCAATCAGTTATGACGCCGATCGACGAAAGCAACAAGACCAAAACTGCGGCACGTCTGGGTAGCTTGTTTTCTCTATCAACCGCAATTGAAAAGATCGATGCCAGAAATGCGAAGATCGGGATCATCCAATATCTCGACCCGCCGGTCTCGGGCCACATAGCGACCCATTGGGGAACGTCGCGGCTGATCACCGGCGAGATCAACGCCGCAGTAACCACCATCGCGGCGAAGACCAACAGCATTCTTAATTCGAATTTCGCACGAACAAATGCATATGCTGATGCCATTAAACCGGCCGCGACTACGATCGCTGCCAATATGTCGTTCCACCAACCATAACTGATCATGCGGCCGTAATTCCTATCACCAAAAATCGCATCAAAGAAAAGATGCCCGCCAACGATCCGGAAAAAAAGACCAATCTCAGCTCCGAGCGGCGCATATGCCGGGCGGCCGATCAGAAAAATACAGGTCAACTGAACGAACGCTGCACCAAGCAAGATCAAAGCCAGAGGGGCGATCCTGTTGTCTCTCGTTTTCAGATATGTGATCACAGCGATCGGCAGCAGCAAAATACAGAACGGGCCGCTCAACGCCGACAGCGCGACCATCACAACATCAAATATCTTCCAAGCCGGCTTTTCGCTGGATGACGAGATCAAGATCAAGAACGCAAGCAAAGCAAGGTGCCATTGGGCATTTGTCAGATTTGCTGTAGTTTCGAACGAATGCGGCAATGCCAGATAAATGAACGCCAGAAACCCGCGTCCCCAAATATTGGGAACGGCGTTTGCCAACCTCGATGAAAGTATGAAATTTGCTACAAGGACCTTTATGGATATTGCAGCAAAATTGAATACGAACGGAGCATAAGCAAACGGCACAAACTGGGCGATCGCAGCGACCAGGCGTGAAATGGTCTGGAAATATCCGGCCTCAGTGGTAAATAGAGAGTAAACGATCCCGTTATTATATGCCTGGGCAAACCACAT
This sequence comes from Acidobacteriota bacterium, assembly GCA_016713675.1. Taxonomy (NCBI): domain Bacteria; kingdom Pseudomonadati; phylum Acidobacteriota; species Acidobacteriota bacterium. The sequence goes on along the minus strand of JADJOS010000001.1, from coordinate 1,320,642 downwards.
TTTGCCGTCTTCAGCCCAAAATTGCGGATTCAGCATTGAATCGGGCCGATGACTGACGGTAATGCCGAACGCAGCAAAGGACACGAACACGTGCATCAATACTGTGCGGCCACGTTCCGTTAATTTCATCAACAAGTTCAATTTGTTTGCCTTCGGGTTTTCCGGAGTTTGGATTTCACATCATGACGCCGATTGGTTTAATCTCAATCTAAATGGCCACGGTGTGTCAGATCTGCGGAAACGCTAATTATAATCGAAGTTTCACGGCTCGCGAAATGATGTTTGGAACACGCGAGTCGTTCGGCTATTTTGAATGCGCTCAATGCGGCACGCTTCAGATCGAAGAGGTTCCGGATCTTCGGCGGCACTATCCGAAAGATTACTTGTCGCTCGGCAACGCCGAGGACGTCCCGCTTGCCCATACATTAAGAAGGCGAATTGTCGCGAGATCTGTCGGCAAATACCTGCTCAGCGGCCGCGGAATTCTCGGTCGGATGGTGCTGCAGATCAAGCCATGGTTCGCAACTCAATTCCCCCGATCGTTTCATGATCTTCCGGTACGGTTGACACTGGATTCAAGGATATTGGATTTCGGGTGCGGCACGGGAAGACTGCTTCAAACTTTGCATTATCTTGGTTTTCGCCGGCTTTTGGGGGCTGACGCTTTCATTGATAGTGATATTCGATATTCCTCCGGCGTTGAGATAAAAAAAGGCAGCCTCGCGGATCTTGAACCTGCTTTCGATCTAGTGATGCTCAATCATTCGTTCGAACATCTGCCCGACCCTGCGTTGGCTCTCGCTGAAATACAACGACTTCTTTCACCTTCCGGCGTCGCTTTGATCCGCATGCCCGTCGTGAACGCCGCATGGAAGAAATACGGTCCCGACTGGGTCCAATTAGATGCGCCGCGACATTTATTTTTGTTTAGTGAAAGCGGTTTCACCGAATTTGCAGAGAATCATGGATTTGTTGTGGAGAAGGTCGTATATGATTCGGAAGCGATGCAGTTCTGGGGAAGCGAGCAATACAAACTCGACATTCCGCTGAACGATCCGCGAACACATAACTATCCGAATATTGGAACTGTTTTTTCTATAGAGCAGATCAGAGAATGGGAGCGTGCATCCGAACTTCTGAACCAAAAAGGCCAAGGTGACCAAGCGGCCTTTTACCTCAAAAAGATCTAACTGTTTTCCCATTCGAGAACGGGCCTTACCACGCCCGGCAAGACCCCGGAATAATCCCCTCTCGCCGAATCACCGTCAAGACTGTCAACAACTCGGAATGTAACGGCATCTCGCTCGACAAAATGTACGATCAGAGGTTTATAGGTCGACAGAGCGGCGGTGACGAAGATCGTACCCTCGGCGAGAAAGTTGCCCGGAATCCAGACCGTACTTTTGTATCTTCCAGCCGGGCGCGAACTAGTACGCCATTTGCTATTCCAGTCATGCGAAACAAAAATACAGGTGCCCTGCTCATTGTAAAAATGCAGGTTTGGCACGAGAACCTTGTCATTTGACAGCACATCGAATGTCATTTCGATACCAATTCTCTGTTTGATATCAAAGGTCGAACCGGGACTTTTCTCGTGATCCAAAACTCGGACCTTTCGCAGCTTTGCCACTTCGTTCCCGGGTGCTTTTGCCGCATCTTCCCAAGTTCGCTCCGAGCCCGTCTCGGTTTGTTCATTCAAATAATTGCTGACGACATCCGCAGCCTCGCCGTCACTCTTGACCTCGCCATGCTCAAGCCAGATCGCGCGTTTGCAGAGCCGCGAGATCGCGTTCATGTCGTGCGACACAAAGAGCACGGTTCGGCCGGATTCTCCGATGTCACGCATCTTTCCGAGACATTTCTTCTGAAAACCTATGTCGCCGACAGCGAGGACCTCATCGACGATCAACACCTCAGGGTCGAGATGCGCGGCGACCGAAAATGCGAGCCGCATATACATACCGCTCGAATAGTGCTTGAGCGGTGTGTCCAGAAACCGTTCTATCTCGGAAAAATCAACGATCTCATCAAACTTTTTGTTGATCTCGGCACGTTTCATGCCGAGGATCGCACCGTTGAGATAGATGTTCTCGCGGCCGCTCAGTTCGTTGTGGAAACCGGTCCCGACCTCGAGCAGCGAACCGACGCGGCCGCGGATCTCAGCTCGTCCACTGGTCGGTTTTGTGATGCGGGAAAGTATCTTGAGCAACGTCGATTTACCGGCCCCGTTAGAACCGATGATGCCGAGAGTTTCGCCATCCGACACCTCGAAACTGACGTCTTTTAGTGCCCACAATGTGTCCTTTTCCTGCCGGTCTCGCGCTCGTGCCGAGCGCAGAAAACTCGTTATCGTTTCGCGCAGCGAATTTGGAAGGCGGTCGCCAAGGTAGTAGAGCTTGGATAAATTTTCAGCACGAAGTACTCTCATCGTTTAAGGGCCGCCGATCAAACAATGTCCGCGAAATCGTCCTCCATCCATTTGAATACCAATAGAGAGATCACCGCGATCAGGATGATCGAGATACTTGAAACTCCGACCACCTGCCAATCAAAACTCGTGCCGAACAGCGATGACCGAAAACCGGAGAGGATGCCGGTGATCGGATTAACGGCGAAAACAAGCCGCCATTTTTCGGAAAGCAAGCTGGTCGGGTAAAAGATCGGCGAGGCGATCATCCAAACTTGCAGTAAGAAAGGCAACGCAAATTTCACATCACGAAAACGGACATTGAGGGCTGAGAACAGCGTGCCGAGCGACGCAGCAAGCAAGATCGCGAGCAACAGGAACAACGGTGCATAAAGCACCTGCGGCGTAACAGCAACACCGAAATAGAACATCAGCATTATCGCGATCACAAGGCTGAATATGAGATCCGTAAGTGCTGCGATCGTAGCAGCGAGCGGCAATATCAGACGCGGAAAATAGATCTTCGTGACGAGATTGGTATTTGTTACAAAACTATTGCTCGCCATCGTGATCGAGGTATGGACGAAAAGCCAGATCATCACCCCGCTCAAAGCAAACAGCGGATATGGCACTTCGGATGTATCAAATCGAGCAAAATTGCTGAATATCACGGTGAATACCGCAGTCGTCAGCACCGGCTGCAGGATCGCCCATGCGACGCCTATGAACGTTTGCTTGTAGCGGATCATCACGTCGCGCCAGACCATGAAAAACAGCAGTTCACGATGGCGCCACAGATCGCGCAGCTCAAGGCTCTTGAGCAGCCGGTTTGGTTCGATGATTGTGATCTCGTTATCAGGCATCGTCCGATCAGATAGTCATTTTCCCGTAGGCGGCTATCGACTTGCGACGCTTACGTTCTCGATTCGCATGGAACAGAGTTCGCGGAACGGCAAGCCTCGCGAGCAATTTAGCTATTTGCGAGAGCGATCGTGCTCCGCCTATATTCTCTCTGAAAATTCTGACAGCTTCGCGTTTGCAGCCTCCGCGGACGAGACCCGCAACTGTCTCGAATTTCAGCTCCATTTGGATCCGGTCGAGTTCCTCGCGGCTTAATGGCAGTTGATCTGCGACGCGGTCTTGCGCGGCGATCCACTCCTCGAGCATCTTCGGCATATCGCTGCTGACGTTTGAGCCGTGCTGACGCCAACCGCAAATAACATTGCGATTGCGGGCAAACTCTCCGTCACAAGCAAGCCTCAAGTATAGCTCATAATCCTCAAGGATCGAGCCCTCGTTCCATCGATGCCTCTCCAACGCGAGGCGTCGATAGACCACGCCGGGACTCGAGAAAATTTGCCCTCGCAACAAAGTCGGAAGCATGTCGCCGTCGGCGAAATCCGTCCAGTTAGCCGTCGAATCGATAATATTGTCGTCCTCATCGATAAGATATGCGTGGGAAAAAGCCAGAACTGCGTCGGGCCGAGAATCAAGAAGCGATATCTGCTCCTCAAGCATTGACCGCTTCCAAACATCGTCTGAACCTATGTACGCAAAGTGATCGCCGTCCGCCATCGCGAACGCTTCGTTGAGAGTTGCGGATAACCCGCGGTTTTCGCGGACGATCAGTTCGCTCGGAAACGGACATTCCTTCAGCACGCGTTCGACAATGACCGCCGATTCGTCTTTCGAGCCATCGTCAATTACAATCAGTTTTTTGGGTTCGTGGGTCTGCGCAAATATCGACCGCAGCGTGCGCTCGATAAATGCGGCATGGTTGAATGACGGAACCACGACGGTGATCTCAGACATTGTAAGTAATTGTAGTTCGTTACGGATAAATTGTTAATCAGGCCCCGCATATCGCATTCAATTCGAACGGTACGGTTCTTATGAGAGTTCTACATTTCCTCGATACGCTCGGACGCGGCGGGGCCGAAATGCAGGCTCTGGATGTTGCCCGCAATGCAGCCGATCACGGCATCGATCTGACGGTTGCAGCCGGCGGCGGCGGCGGACTCGAAAGTGCTTTTCGCGATTCAGGGGTAGAGGTCGTCCGGCTTCAGCGACGGCTGCCTGTTGATCCGTTTCTTGCCCTCAATATCCGACGGATCATCAAGGAACGTCAGATAGAGATCGTGCACGGCTATCAACCCGTCGATGGGATCCATCTCTGGCTCGCAGCGAGCGGACTGGCAAATGTACGAAAAGTGTTAAGTTTTCAGGGCTTTATTCAGGACCGGAAGAACCGCGCGGCAGCAAAGTTCGTGATCCCGCGAATGGATGCCAATATCGTCGTTAGCCGCGGACTGCAAGAATGGCTTCGTGAAAAGGACAACCTTGAAACTTCGAAGAAATTCTCATTGATATACAACGGAGCAGATCCGAAAAGGCTCGTTTCCGGGGGGCAATTCACTTCGTGCCGAACTCGGCATTGATGCCGGAACACCATTGGTCGGAATGATCGCGAATTTTTACCGTGATCGCCGGAAGGACCAATTGTCTGTTGCGAAGGCAATGGCCGCCGTTGTCAAAAAGATACCGAATGCACACTGTGTTTTTGTCGGCGGGGTCGAAACAGGCGCGGAAGACAAGTTGGCTGCTTGTGTCGAACTGTGCAGCTCGAACATGATCAGCGAAAATGTCCGCTTTCTCGGTTCGCGAAATGACATTCCCGATATTTTGGCCGAACTTGATATTTCGATCCTCTCGTCCTTTCACGAAGGGCTGCCGGTCGCAATCTCTGAGTCCATGCTGGCCGGAGCGTCAATGATCGTCTCGGACATCGATCCGCATCTGGAGGCCTCCCAAAACGGCGAATATGCCGAGGTATTTCCAACCGGCAATGCCGAAGTGCTCGCTGAGAAGATATTATTGTTGCTCGGCGACACGGCACGTCGAGAGCGGCTATCCCGGAAGGCTAAGGAATTTGCGATAGAGAATCTAAGTATCTATTCGCACCTGCGAGACCTCAAAAAACTATATGAGGATCTGCAAAAGGCCTAATTTGCTGATCTCCCAAGTATCAATCTGCTAAGGAATTCCCTGTCGTTCCACTTACCAAATTGGGCCTGGCGGACGACCACCATGTCGAGCGAAGGTATGATATAAAGCCGCTGATTGCCCGCACCAGCTGCCATGTATAGGTCCTCGAGACCTTCAATGATGCCATTTTCGCTGACCTCGGTCATAACATTTCGAGTGTTCGTTCGGCCGCGTGGGTCTTTGCCTTGTTGATTTAACCAGAAGGTCAGGCCGTACGCCGGATTCGCTGCCGAGCCCTTGACCAATTCGTCGAGAAGTTTGGTTTTGACGATCTGCTTTCCGTTCCATTTTCCGCCATCTTTTAGGAGCAGCCCGAATTTGGCCCATTCACGAGCGGTCAGGCTTGCGCCTTGCGGCAAAATCGGCTGATTGCCTGGCATTCGCCAAAATGCGACCTTTAGGCCGATCGGGTCGAGAATGCGGCGTTTAAGATAGTCCATCAACGACTCGTTCTTTATTTTCAGCTTTCGGGTCATTATTTCACCGAATATTTGGAACGGCACCGGGCCATATTCAAATCTTTTTCCGGCATCCGCGACCACGTCAGAAACAATGGCCTCGCTATATGTAGGCACGCGGCCGATCTGACCGGCGTCAATTCCGCTTGTGAGCGAAAGCAGTTGACGGATCGTGATCTGCGACTTTCGCTTGTCCATTTTCCATTCGGAGATCGTGTCTGAGACCTTTTCGTCAAAGCCGGAGATCAATTTGTCTTCTATCGCCGCTGCTAACATAACGCCGGAGAACGATTTTGTTCCGCTCGCCAGAAAGTTCGGCGTTTCCGCAGTGCTTCCGTTCTGATAATCTTCGAACACGATCTTTGCTCCTTTGATAACCAAAACCGAAACGCCTCGGTTTTCCCGCGAATATTCTGCCGCAAGATCAAACCTTTGTTTATCGGTCATCGCAGGCTTTGTTTGCCCGGCCGCAACCAGGCCAAACGCAAATAAGATCGAAACTATATATAAGTACTTCATATTCAGCTAATAAAAATAGCCGGCTATCAATCAATTGACGACCGGCTTGAGGTGGAAAAACATGATGTTACTGACGCTGGAACTCAGGCGTGCCGAGAACGAGACTGATCGCCTTGAACACCTCGGGATCTCCGCTTGGATTTAGTAAACGGGCCTGCCGGTTTTGCCGGCCGCCTTCCTGTCCGTCACGCATATTGGGGACGGCCATAGCATTGTCGGTAAGTTCTTTTCCGGCTTTAACCTCAGGCAGCGGCTGTTCGAGCTGCTTCAACAAATTCGCACGCGTCGCGGCCGAAACGTCGCCGTCGAGGATGGATTCGATCGCCTGATCGAGGATCTTTGCCTTACCTTTGGACGCGTACGCATTGAGGTCTACTCGAGTTCCCGGGATCCGGTTGCTTGCTATCGCAACCGCGAAATTCAGGCGTTCGAGCAATGCTCCGGTGTTGACCCAATCCTCGGCAGTATCAGGATAGCCGGTCGGGGCTTGATAGCCGTACGGCACTTCACCAGGCTTGTTCAGCATCGCGAGCAGAGCCGGACTTGCGTTTGTATCGGCACCGAGCGTGCGGATCGAGCTGACAGCAAGTTCAAACGGAGTCTTGATCTTTGCACGATAATTTTCCGTAGCGAAGAACTCTTTGTCAGAGAACATTGCCTTGAGCGTCGCTTTGATATCGCCGCCCGATCTGTGAAAGGCATCGGCGATCCGACTGACATATGCATCGTTCGGGTTATCATTGACAAACTTGACGGCAAGTTTTCGGGCAATGAATTTTGCCGTTGCCGGACTGTTTGCAAGGATATCCATCACCTTCAAACCGTCTTTGATCCCGCCTTCGTCGATCTTCTGGCCCATAACGGTCTTTGGCCCGGTGACGTGTGCCCGCGAATTGAAGTAAAACTCCCCGCTCTCCACATCCTCAGGAACGCCTTGAAGACGCTGCAGCCTTCCGAGCCGCTTATCTTCGGTGCCTTGTATCATGCTCGCGGCAGCTCTTCGATAGCCGCGTGGATCTGCAATGGTCCAGCCGGTCAGGCACTTTGCAACTTCGATAATATCCTGCTGCGTGTAGCCATTGTCGACACCCAAGGTATGCAATTCCATTAATTCACGAGCGTAGTTCTCATTGATCCCGCGTTTTCGGCCTTGTTGTGCCGGCTGAGGAGCAGTGCGCATTTCCTTTAGACGTTGGTCAAGCTGGGCATCGTTTACGCGATACTGCTGTTTCAAACGCTCACGCGCCTGCGGCGGTAATTGACCTCCGCTCTGGATCAGCCGTTGTATTCGCTGGGCATTGGCATTGTTTCCACCGGCCTGAGCGTTCGGCGCGACCGACTCGAAATTGTCGAGGAAAAACAGCATCGCCGGATGCTGCGCAGTGCCGATCAAAAGGTCTTTGAAATTCCCGAGAGCGTTAGGCCGCAAAACGTCACGCTCATAGCTCGGGATGTACCAGCGAACAGCTGCCTTTCCGGCAAAAACATTAAAGTGATTCTGCCAAAAATCTACCATTGCTTCCTGCAGTTGCCGCTCTGAGTACACTGCACGCAGGACGCGGTTCGCGGCGATCTGCGGGACTATCTGAGCCGCAGGTTTCAAGTCGTACTCCTCATAGAGTGCCGCGATCTTTTGACGACGCTCTTTGCGGTCAGCGTCGGTCATATCTGCGGGATCGGCTTGCGCCTGTGTATTTGGCTGGTTCGTTCTTGCCTGAGTGTTATTGGCACCTTCGATCTGTCGCAAGAGCGCTCCGGGATTTGGATATTTGGCAAACAGCTCTGCCGTTGACATTCCGAACACATCGAGGCCCTTGACCTTACTTTCAGCCACTGTATCCGGTATCGATGCAGGATCAAGCTGCTGTTCTATATATTTGCGGAGGCCGACGGCCTTTACTTTTTCGACGTCGCCGGAACGTGCTCCGAAGCCAAGCCGATTGAGAACATGCATTATCTTCTGCTCGTCTGTCAACGGTTTTGCGGTCGAAACCGGCGTGTTGCCTGCGGCAAAGATCGGAAATATCAGTGAAAGAGCCATTAGAATGGCAAAAGATCGGTGCTGTATTGAATATCTATTTCTCATGAGAAGCGTACCTCTAAATTATGAAAGCATTATCTTGTCCCCTGGACAGTTAGACGCCCGCACTATGCCAAAAGGCGAAAAACTTCGCGGTCCTAAGATCGGCCACGGACATATATCAGTACAACAATCACCGGTCAGTGTGCATCAAAGCTGTCGTAATTCTGCGAAGAATTGGTTGAAATCGTAACGGTCTGCGGTAAGATACTATGAAGATGAAACGACAGCAATTTTCAATATTCGCGATACTTTCGGTTTTGATGATCTTCTCGACGTTTGCGTTCGGACAGGAAGAAACGTTTACCGACCCCAATGCCGACTACACTTTTAAGCTCCCTGACGCCAAATGGAAAAAAACCGTGAGTCCGTCAGCATCTAGCCCGAACGTCGAATATGTATACGGCGACCGCTTGAACGGTCATCTCGAGATACGGCGGATTGCAGTACAAAAGAACGAGATCCTTACCGATCTCGTACACAACACCGAAGAGCAAAAACTACAGTTCTTGCCCGGCTTTATTGCCGGAAAAGACGAGAACTTTCGAGGAAGACTGTCGGGGCTTGTTTTCAATTTCGATTATGTCAAAGCCGGCAGGTCAATGAGCGGACGTTTTTATTACCTTCGAGCCAACGATACCACAGTCTATGTTATCCGGTTCACGGGCTTTCAAGACTCGATGCGTTCTTTACGCGGCCAGACGGATTCGATCGGGCGGACCTTCAGCGTTAATTAGACTTGCTTAGCCCGGACCAAGGTGCGGGCTCCTTCCGGGATAATAAAGCCCCGTTCTTTTCCAAGTCCTGCAAATGACGTCTCGGCAGTCATCCTCATCGTTGCCAAGGAACTGTCGTCCAAGCTTGTCACTACGCGAATATCAAATCTCTCGGCTTTTTTGAGCAGGCTCCATGCTGTTTGGCCATTGACCTGATATTTTTTGCAGAGGCTCTCGGCAAGCATGCCGCTATCGCTCGCGGCGAACCATTTCAGAAAGTCGTCGCGGCCCAGGCCGCCCGCGCATTCGGCAAGCAGCACGATCGCTCCACCTTCGTTGCAGGCATTTGATGCCGCCTCGAGAGCTTTATGTGCCTGTATCAGGTTTATGTCATGCGGCGACCCGCCGCAGCTTACAATCACGAGATCTCGTTTTTCAGCGATATTGACCGTGTGGCGTTTTGCAAAAACGTCACAGGCCGCCCGGTGTGACGCGATCCAGTCACCGCAAAACAGATCGACCGCATCGCCCGCTGAATTTACGATCGTGCTGATCGCAAATGGCGGTCTGATCTTGCTTACTGCCTCCATGAACGCCTCATGAACTACGTTTCCGTCAAGTAACCCGGAGTCTACACCTTCGCGACGCGACTTTTTTTCGCAATCGAACGCCAGCCTGTGGGTTGCCGAAATTGTACTTGACGAAGCCAGTCCGGGACAGATGAGCTTTCGCCCTCCTGTAAAACCGGCGAAATAATGAAACGAGATGCCGCCTACCAAAATGGTGTGATCGAAATCGACCAACGCCCGATTTAGTTCGACTGAAATTCCGCCGGCTGTTTCGCCGAGCCGAACGAGCTTTGCCAGGTCTCGCGGGTCGTGGTCTTGGGTCTTGATCCGTTGTGCGATGAACGGCGTCAATATTTCCGACTTTTCGGCCTCATTTACCTTGCGGTGAATGCCGGTAGCAAAGATGATCGTGATATCAGACGGAAGCGAACCGTTTGCGATAAGGCGGCGTACCACGAGATTAACGATCTGCCCGGCGGCCGTTTGCCTTGTCGCATCAGGCACGACGATCAGAATGCTTTCGCCCGGGCCAAAGATCTCTTCGAGCGGTTTTGTGCCGATCGGCGCATCGAGCCTTTGTCCGATCTCGATGTCCGACAGCGCTTCGACGTCTTGGTGCTGACCAAGAATGTCGCAGCGATCATCGTCGTATTCGAACGCGATCGATTTTCTTCCGTATTTTAGATCGATCACGGGCATTCTATGTTTGTTCGGCCGGTTTGAAACATCTTGTCCCTGTTTCACAGATGTAAACGGCTTCGGTTTCACGGCTCATTGTTTCCATTTGGATGGTAAGGTGGTCGATCCCAAAACTCTCGTGGAGACGTTCGCGAACCGCTGCAAGCAGATCTGAATGAGCCACGGAGTCGTCATGGCTAATGTGAGCGGACAATGCCTCGATGCCCGACGATATCGTCCAGACATGCAGATCATGAACACCGCCGACGCCGTGGATCTGTCGTATGGTGCTTTCCACCGTCGCGAGGTCAATGTGTCGAGGCGTGCCTTCGAGCAAAACGTTTACGGATTCGGCGACAAGACGCCAGGCACTGTACATAATGATCAGGCTGATCGCAATACTGCACACGGCATCGGCCCAAAGCCAGCCAAATACTAAGATCAGCACGCCGGCAATAATTGCCGCCACCGATCCGAGGAGGTCACCGACAACATGGAGGAATGCTCCCCGCATATTGAGGTCATGTTTGTGGTCGGCGTGAAGCAGATATGCCGCAACGACGTTGACCACGAGGCCGCCGGCCGCGATCAAAACAAGATCGGAACCGTTAACCGCAGAAGGCGATCGGAAGCGTTGAAACGCCTCATAGACCACCCATAGGGACAGCAATACGAGAGCAACCCCATTGATAAATGCGGCAAGTATCTCTAAGCGGTAATAGCCGAAAGTTTTGCGTGCTGTTGCCGGTCGCAACGCGAACCAAAATGAGGCAAGCGTCAATGTCATCGCCGCGACGTCCGTCAACATGTGGCCGGCGTCGGCGATCAACGCAAGCGAATTCGTCAGCCAACCGCCGATGCCTTCGACGATCATGTAAGTGAACGTCAACGCGAGGGCGATCGTCAGTCGTCCGTTTCTGCTGTTACTATGTTGAAGCCCCGATCCGATAGCCGCCTCCGAGAAGAACTAATAACGCCGGAGCATATTGCCGCTTCGGAGCGACAACACAAAACCGCTCCGATTTCCGCGGTCGTCACCGATCTCCACCGCGAGCTCGGTTGACGGTGAGGATATCTGCAGCTTGAACGAACCATCGGACCCGGCGAATGTTTCGCGCTCGGCGGCCCGGACGATCATACCGGGAGTAGTTCGGCCGCTAATGAGGTAAATTCCGCCGCCCATCCCTTCCACCTTCCATTCGCTCGCATCAATTGCGACATTCCCGCCGCTTTTGACAACGTTGAATCTCGACGGGTCGCTCCAATTCGTCGTTTGGCCCGATCGAGCGGTGGCTTTCACCCGCCAGTAGTATGCTCCCGGCGAGAGCCCTGCCAATTTGAAATCGCGGGACGTCATACCGCTACGGTCTACCATGATCGAATCCGGAACGAACGTCGATGATTTAGAGATCTGTAAATAGAAGCTGGCAGCCGGATTCCCATCTGGGTCCTGCCAGCTGAAATTAACTGTCACTCCACCACCCGAACTGTCAACGATCTGCTCTGAGTTCGCCGGGGAACCGAGCCGCGGCGGGGCAAGCAGACGTTCCCGTGCGGAGAGCTTTGAACCATTTACAGTGGCGAATTCGTTCTCGCCGATGAGGGTTTTCTCGCCGCCAAGTGTTGTTTCGACGCCGCCGCGGCTAATACGTATCTCGCCGCCGTCCGGACCGGAAGTGCTGAAACTGGCGTCGGTTTTCGCCTGCAGCTGATTTTCGCTTTCTCCTAATTCGACAATGTTTTTGGAATCTGCGGGTTGATCTTCGGTACGGACATTAAGCTGCCCGTCATCAACGCGGACGCGGACATTCTTGCCTCCAAAAAGCGAAGTGGTGTCGCGGACCACGACGGTGCTGTTCGGCCGAACCGAATATACCGAACCATCGATCATTTGAATAACCGCCCGTCCGTCGGCTTGAGTCTGGATCGTATCACCGGCGGTCACATAGGTTTCCTTCGTTACAATGATCGTCTCTCTGGTTGCCGCCCGCGTTATGCGAACCTCACCTTCGAAGGAAACGATCCTTGCCGCGTCTTTGGGAATATCTATCGAATCGGCCGCAAGAAACCAGTTGTTCTTAGATGCATACCAGCTCCCATAAATGATCAGACCGCCGAACAGACCCAATGCGATAAGCCCGTAGATAGTACTCCTGCGGATGTTCCACCAATCAACGTAAAATTTGCGGTATTTGTTATCGTCCATCTAAATTGGACCTATTTCCCATCAGCTTTTTCCAGATCTGCGGCCGGCGGAAAGATCAGGGATAGAATGATCGACAGCATTAAAGCTCCGGCAACCGTCGCAAGGGAGATGTTTATGACAATATGGTCGAATTCTTTATTTTCGTACCTGGTCAAAAAGGTTGATATTGCTGAACTGCCATCGCCGCCAATTACCATCACCACGAGATGGGCGAAAAGCGGCAAGAGCATTTTCACTCCGATAAATGTCAACACAAACGCCAGACCATATTTGAGATAATGAAAGCGATTGGCCATATCCGCCAATAGGAAGAAAAATGTCCTAAGTCCAAGTATCGCAAAAATATTCGAGGTGTAGATGATAAATCTGTCTGTAGTAATTCCAAATATGGCCGGGATCGAGTCAACGGCAAATACCAGGTCGGTAAATTCGACAACGATAAGTACAAGCAGCAGCAGTGTGCCCGTTCGGACGCCGTCCGTTATAGTAAAGAACTTTTCGCCGTCGTAATGCTTGGAGATCCGGATATATTTCGTCGCAAGCCGAACCATTAGGCTCTCGTGCGGCTCAAACATTTCATCGGTATCCTTGAACATCTTCAGGCCCGTATAGATCAGGAATGCTCCAAAAATATAAATGATCCAATGAAAATTCTCGACGAGTTCGGCACCGGCAAAGATCATGATCATTCGCATGAAAAGCGCGCCCATGATGCCCCAGAACAAAACTCGATGTTGGTATTTCTTCGGAACCTTGAAGAAGGTAAAGATCAACAAGAAGACAAACAAGTTGTCGACCGACAACGAAAGCTCGATCAAGTAGCCCGTGAGGAAGAGCTTTGCCTGCGAAAGGGCCAAGGTCCAATCGCCGGTATGATTGCCTACTTGAAAGTAGACGAACACATTAAAAAGGAGAGCCAACGAGACCCAAACGATACTCCACGTGATCGTTTCTTTTCGGGTCGGCGCGTGAGACTTGCGGTTGACGATACCGATGTCGACAAACAGCGCGGTCAGCACAACAGCGAAAAACAATATCCAGACCCAATACGGATGCTCAACAGGTGTCATAAGAAATTCGATCGACCTAAATAATTCTCTCTACGATCTTTTTGATCTTTTCCAAACCGTCGGCGTCGACCGTCGAGAAATCGTCGAGTCTATCGCTATCAACATCAAGAACTCCAAATACGCTGCCGTCTTGTCCAAATATCGGTAAAACGATCTCAGACCTTGATGCCGATGCACAGGCGATGTGGCCGGGAAACTCATCAACGTTCGGAACTATCACGGTTTGACGCGTTGTATATGCGTGGCCGCACACACCCTTGTCCAAATCGATCCGTGTGCACGCCAACGGCCCTTGAAACGGGCCGAGTACGAGTTGATCGCCTTTTTTCATATAAAAGCCGATCCAGAAAAAACCAAAAGCTTCCTTGAGCACGGCCGATATATTCGCGAGATTGGCGATCAGATCCGTTTCGCCTGCAACGAGAGCCTCGATCTGCGGAGCGATCTCACTATAAATGGTCGCCCTGTCCGCGGCCCGCGAAAATGCGATCGATTCAGCCATAAACCTTGAGTTTACTTTGAACGTTGATACTGAGCAAATGAATTACCGCATCGGAAAATGTATAATTCCGTGAATGGAAACTGGAATGAAGATATTGTCCGTGGCGATCGGCGGTGCCTTTGGCGCCGTGGCCCGTCATCTGGTCAATATATCTCCGGCAGCAAATGTATTCGAGAAGTTTCCATTTCCGACTTTCCTCATCAATATTTCGGGCTCATTCCTTATCGGGTTTTTTATGATCCTGCTGGCAGATAAGATCGAGGTCTCGGACAATCTGCGAATGGCGATCATCGTTGGGTTTCTCGGGGCATTCACCACTTTCTCGACGTTCGAGATCGAGATATTCGGCCTGGTTCGCGAACGCTATTTTATTTCCGCATTGATCTATCTGATCCTCAGTGTCGTTGTCGGATTCATCGGTGTGATCGCCGGAGTCGAAACGGCAAAAAGATTCTGAGCGCGTTCAAATGAATGTCTTTTTGTGATTGCTTTCGACACTGTCAGTCGAGGTAACAAACATGAAGACAATGTTCCGTATATTTTTGCTCGTGGTATTTCTTATCGGTTCGACGTCTGCAGTTCTAAATGCGCGCACGTCGGAAGACCTCTCAAACGACCGCGATCTGCACAACGACAACAAAAGGAAGAAGCGGGGCGGGCGGGATGACGACTCGAACGCTGCGAACTCAAATTCCACCGAGAATTCAAATTCCAATGGCAATTCCCGCCGATCATCAGGCAGTATTACTATTGAACAAGCAAGGAATGTCGCAGTGAAGGCTGTGCCCGGCGAGATCCTGAAAGAAGAATTCGAGAATGAACGCGGCCGTTCGGTCTATGAGTTTTATATTCGAAAGAGCAGCGGCGATGTCTACGAGGTCTATATAGATGCCGGATCAGCAAAGGTCATTAAGGTCGAGCTCGATGACTGATCGCCAAATACTTATCCGGACGTGAGTGCTGTCCTCGCCAAGAGGGCACATTTGACGGCATCTTCGGCGGTGTCAGCTAGTGCGGTAATGTGGCCCATTTTGCGGCCGGCACGCGGTTCGGCCTTTCCGTAAAGGTGAATTTTCACATTCGGCAGATCCAGGGCGGCAGACCAATTCGGTTCGCCGTTTTGCCAAACTTCGCCGAGCAAATTTACCATCGCAGCCGGCCGCAAATATTCCGTCGAGCCAAGTGGCAGGCCGCACACCGCACGCAGCTGCTGTTCGAACTGAGATGTAATGCAGGCGTCAAATGTCAGATGGCCGGAATTATGAGTTCGCGGTGCAAGCTCGTTTATGAGCAGCCTTCCGTCCTTCGTCAGAAAGAATTCCACGCAAAGCGTTCCGACATAATCGAGCGTTTCCGCCACGCTGCGGGCGATCTCGATCGCTTGGTTAAACAAAGATTCGGACACCAGAGCCGGTGCAAATGAAACGTCGAGAATGTGGTTGGCGTGTTCGTTTTCGATAACGCCATAATGCGCAAAATTGCCGTTTTGGCCACGGGCACAGACTACCGAAACTTCCTTTTCAAAATCAACAAAAGCCTCAAGAACGGCGTCGTTTCCTTTTAGGGCGGCAAATGCAGTGTCGATATCATCTACCGTCTTTATCTTGCTCTGGCCCTTTCCGTCGTAACCAAACCCGGCTGTCTTCAGCACGCACGGCGTACCGAGTTCATTAACAGCCGTTCTCAGATCTTCGATAGTTGTTATGTGTCGAAAGGGCGTGACCGGAAATCTATTATTTGAAAGAAATGTCTTTTCACGCAGACGGTTTTGCGTCGTGTGCAGTATCTCGCCCTTTGGAAAAACATCGACAAATTCAGCCGCCGCCTCAACACACGCAGACGGCACATTTTCAAACTCGAACGTCACGACATCCACGCTCTGGGCAAACGTCCTGACCTCATAGAGATCGTCATACGATGCGACGGTCTCGACATCCGCGACCTGTCCGGTCGGCGTATCGCTCTCCGGCGAAAATGTATGCACGCGATAGCCCATCTTTCGTGCCTCGATGGCAAACATCCGCCCGAGCTGCCCGCTGCCGAATACACCGATAGTTGAATTTGGACGAATAGTTTTTATCACGAATGCGATCTCTATTGAAGCAATAGATTAACGCAACTTTGGCATGATATGAATTCGAGACAATTGAAATAGGCTGACGGTTCTATTTGGTCGGTGGAGACATCAGTTTCTGAGCTTCGGCCAGGCGTTTGTCTGAGGCTTTGAAACTTGGGTTGTCCTGGATCGCGGTTTTGTACGCGCCTGTTTGGCGCTGTTGCTGCTCTTCGCGAAGTGAAAGAGTTAGTTGCGGTTTCGGCCCGGCCTGGGGCACGGGCACCGGTGTCGCCGGCATGCTCGTGTAGTAGTAAATGCCAAAAACGACTGCCGCGGCGATCGCGAGTTTACTGAATGGAATGTTGATCTCGGCCTTTGGCTTTGCCTTGCTTGCCGCTGGCGATGCGCCGTAGAGATCTACGCCGCAGCGGCGGCACGCTTCGTCGGCGATCGAGTTAACAAGCCCGCATTGTGTACATTTTGCTCGTGACATGGTGAACTGCTTGGCGAGAGACTCCAGACACTATTTTAGGACAAAACGAACTGTAGTTTCAACAAGTTTTAACGCGGGCTATTTTGGAAGTTTGTCGTTCAAGACGGCCTTGGTTTGCTTGGACCTGAACGCGGCAAGTTTCTTACGCAGCTCGGGCCGCGAATTCGCGAGGATCGCGATCGCGAGCAACGCCGCATTTTTTGCTCCGGGCTGGCCGATCGCAAGCGTCCCGACCGGAACACCCGCAGGCATTTGAGCGATCGACAATAGGGAATCAAGGCCCTTAAGTGCTTTGCTTTCGACCGGAACTCCAAGTACGGGCAGCACCGTTTGCGACGCACACATTCCCGGCAGATGAGCCGCACCGCCGGCACCGGCGATGATGACCTCGATACCTCGTTCTTCGGCACTCTTAGCAAATTCGAAAAGCAGATCGGGCGTGCGGTGGGCTGACACGATCTTGGTCTCATGCTCGACGCCGAATTTGGCCAGCGTCGTCGAGGCAACCTCCATCGTCGGCCAGTCCGATTTGCTGCCCATGATAATAGATACCAAAGGGCTCTGGTCCTTTGTTTTTGCCATTTGATTAGGACCGACGGCTATTTTGCTCCCGCCGGCTTTTCTCCGTAGAGAGCCGTGAAACCCTTTTTGCTGAGGTTTGGCATCGCGTCGAGGTCAGACGGTTTCATTTCCTGCCGTTTCACTTCTTTTTGCCCTCCATTTCCCGGATCCAGCGTCCATGTTTTGCCATCCTGGCCGAGGTAGGCGTCTATCTTTAACGTCTGGCTGCGGGTGACCAGGAATTTGTAGTCCCAACGCAATTCCATATCAAATCTTACTTCCCAGCCCATCGAGCGGTCAGATTCCTTGCGATAGCTGCCCGGCACAACCTCGATCGGATATATCCAGAAAATTCCGCTCGTATCGCCAAACCATCCCGCGGGATCTGCCTTCATCCCGTCGAGCGTCATCTGCTTGAATTTTTCCGTATCCTCTTTGCCACCGAGCATCTTGATCGAATTCGAATAGGTGAAGAATCGGCTGAATGTCCACGGAGACGAAGCCGTTGACCGTTTGTAGATCGCGAGCCCTTCAAAACTGCGCTTTTCGCCGGTACCGTTATCCTTGACAACCATTTCGATTGCCCGCTTCGCCAGATTGTTAAAAAGAAAGCCGCTCTCTTGTTCGAGCTTCCAGCCGCTCGTAAACGTCGCTTTCTCGACCGTCGCAGTCTTGATAGCGGCCTTCGCGTCGATCATCGTTCGGCTGTCAGTCGGAAAACCCTGCGCCTTTACGTCTTGCATGCCGGCCAGTAGAAACAAGCTCAAGACCCCTAAAACCATGCGTCCAATGTGTGGTTGTATTTTCATAATATATAGGTAACACAATTTCATTTCACGAAAAAATCAGAAAGCGCTTCTGCATTCGAAAATGTAAAACAGCGAACTGGTTTCACAAGACAGCTTCGACGACTCGCTCAAAGCAATATTTTAAAGCCAGATTTACCTTTTACTCAAAGCAAATTAAACTAGAACCATATTAACCTGAATATTAGCAGCAAAATAATGACAGAAAAATCAAAGATCTATTACACATTGACCGACGAAGCGCCGATGCTGGCGACGTTTTCTTTTTTACCGATCGTCAAGGCATTTACGCGATCCGCGGATATCGATATCGAGATCCCCGATATCTCGCTCTCAGGCAGAATTTTGGCCAACTTTCCTGAATACCTGACCGACGAGCAAAAGGTCCCTGACGCCCTCGCAGCGTTAGGCGAACTTGCGGGGAAACCTGAAGCTAACATCATAAAACTGCCGAACGTATCAGCGTCCGTTCCGCAGCTCGAAGAGGCGATCACCGAGCTCCAGAAACAGGGCTACGCGGTTCCGAACTATCCCGTCGAACCCAAAACCGACGAAGAAGCGGCCATCAACAAAAAGTACGCAAAAGTGTTGGGAAGCGCCGTAAATCCTGTGCTTCGAGAAGGAAATTCTGACCGCCGGGCCGAAAGCGGTCAAGAATTATGCGAAGGCAAATCCCCATAGAATGGGCGTTTGGGCTTCGGATTCGAAAACTTCGGTAGCACACATGAACGGCGGAGACTTTTACGGAACAGAAAATTCGACCACAGTTGAAAGTGAAGGCCAATTCCGCATCGTTTTCTACGGAAATGACGGTTCTCAGAAGGTGCTGAAAGACCTCTCGCCGCTGAAGGCAGGCGAAGTGATCGATTCGTCCGTAATGGACCTGTCCGCCCTGCGATCGTATGTCGGCGAGGCGATCAACGAAGCCAAAGCAAAAGACGTTCTTCTTTCCGCACACCTAAAAGCGACGATGATGAAGATCTCGGACCCGATCATTTTCGGGGCGATCGTCGAGACCTATTTCAAAGACGTTTTTGAAAAATACAAGGACGTGTTCATCGAATTGGACGTCAATCCGAATTACGGCCTGGCAACGCTTTTCGAAAAGATCGCCGGCCATCCGCGCGAAGCCGATATCAAGGCCGACATCGAAAAGACGATCGAGAATGGCCCCCGACTTGCGATGGTCAATTCGGACAAAGGCATCACTAATTTTCACGTTTCCTCGGACGTGATCGTCGATGCATCGATGGCTTCGCTAGTCCGAGGCGGCGGCAAGATGTGGGACAAGGACGGCAATGAACAAGACACCGTCTGCATGATCCCCGACCGAACCTACGCTGGTTTTTACGCTGCGATAATCGACGACATGAAGCAGAACGGAGCGATCGACCCGCGGACTTTCGGTTCGGTTCCTAACGTCGGCCTGATGGCGCAAAAGGCTGAGGAATACGGTTCGCACGACAAGACCTTCCAGATCTCGGGCGAAGGCACGGTCAAGGTCGAGGACGAAAATGGCAGTGTTCTGCTCGAGCAGAGTGTCGGAAACGGCGATATTTTTCGGATGTGTCAGGCCAAAGACGCACCGATCCGCGATTGGGTAAAACTTGCTGTAAACCGAGCAAGACTCTCGGAAACGCCTGCTATCTTCTGGCTCGATAGCGACCGCGCACACGACGCGCAGATCATCAAGAAAGTTGAACGATACCTGAAAGATCACGACCTGACCGGCCTTGATATCAAGATCATGGACGTCAAAGACGCGGTACTTGAGACGCTGAAACGTGCGAGAGAAGGCAAGGACACGATCTCAGTTTCGGGCAATGTTTTGCGCGATTATCTGACCGACATGTTCCCGATCCTCGAGCTCGGGACGTCGGCAAAAATGCTCTCGATCGTTCCGCTCATGAATGGCGGCGGTTTGTTCGAGACCGGAGCCGGCGGCAGTGCTCCGAAACATGTAGAACAATTCCTGAAAGAAGGCTATCTGCGTTGGGATTCGCTTGGTGAATTTCTTGCCTTGCAGGCGAGCTTTGAGCATTTAGCTCAAACCCAAAATAACAAAAAAGCCCAGATACTGGCCGATGCTCTTGACGCGGCAAATGCGAAGTTTTTAGACACCGACAAGTCTCCGGCAAGAAAGGTCGGGCAGATCGATAACCGCGGCTCGCATTTCCATCTAGCGATGTACTGGGCCGAGGCACTAGCCGCTCAGACCGTCGATGCCGAGATCGCCGCGAAATTCGCTCCCGTGGCCCGTGCAATGCAGGAAAACGAAGCCAAGATCAACGAAGAACTGATCGGCGCCCAGAGAAAACCGCAGGACGTCGGCGGCTATTATCATCCAAACACGGAAAAAGCCTACGCCGCAATGCGGCCTTCGGCTACGCTTAACGGAATTGTGGACGCGATATAGGACAAATTACGAGTAACCATATTCTTGACATCTATTTCGGAGCCCGTGCATCAAAACCAAAACGTACCGAAACTTTTGTGCCTATGGTTCGTGTAGTAATTATTGTGAAAAAACTCGCTCTCTTATCCATTATTTTGTTTGCGTTGGCGTCCGCGTCGCAGGCTCAGATCCGTCAGGCACAGGGGAAAACGCTCGATGAAAAGGTGCGTGAAAAGACCGAACAGGTCGAACGCACCGAGGCCGAACTCAGGGCTGCCGATCCGGGCTCGAACAAAGAGGCCGTCGAACCAAAAAAGGCGGTGATGAACGTCGACGTTCAGATGGCCCTGACCAAGCTCGAATATAAGACCTTTGCCGAGGCTAAATCTAACATTACAAAAGAGATAACGGATGGCGACGATCTGTGGCTCTATGTTAAGTTCAACGGCAAACTCGAGCAATATGTCTATCGGCTGCAGGGTGAAATGGGCGAACGCTTTTTGTTGTTCGTCGAATACGGCCCCGAGGGCGACGTGATGGCAAAGAGCCATTCGATACTGGAATTCAAGAAAGAAGAGCTCGGCCTGACCGAACTAAAGATGAGCCTGTCTCCCGGAAAGGCCGGCGCCAACAAGGCCCTCGCGATATTCATCAAGAATGTCGCCGCAAGCAAGCCGGGCCGTTGGAGCAACGAACTCAGGATCACCAATTCCGTCGCGATTCCACGCGGATTTACCGATTATCTCGCCAAGGCCGCTTTCGTTTGCGACTTCACTCGCGGATTTACAAAGTACCCGAAGATGGTCAAGACGTTCGAGTCAATGGCACTTCGCGATACCCTCGACGAGACCAAACTGCCGATCGCAGGCTCGTTCGACGATAGCGAACTGCTCATTGCGATCAGCGAACGCCTCGCACTTGAGAAGATCGCTGCGACAAGGGTGTATTTTGCCGGCGACAATTGGCTCGAGTACAGCGACCAACCGACCAGCCAGCGGCAGTATCGGTCGGTAACGGGTGTTTTTCAGTATCAGTCTGGAGCCAAATGCCAATACGGCACCGCGACGGTCCTGCAGGTCTACGATCAAACAGCAAAACGATACGGCGGCTCGATCATCGCCCTCCGCAAAGACCTGCCCACCCCATGTGCCGCCCAAAAATAAAATTGAACGAAATCCTGGATCTGGCCGGTAACAATTAGAAACAAGATCGTCGTCCCGGCCCGCGAGATCGCCGCCGTCATGGCCGGCGTCAAAAAAGGCCTCGAGGTCCTCTTCGCCTCCGCCCCCAAACAGATCGACCGCGTTTACGTAGACGACAAAATATTCGTCGGTTAGGCTCCGAGGCAGAAGCCCGCACGGCAGTAAGGGCGTATCTTCCAACGTCAGAAAGTAGCGGCGTATTTTCCGGCTTAAGAGTCAAAAGGCGTAAAGCTGTACAGCTCTGTGCCTTTCTTCTTTCTGATTACTGCTAACTGCTTACCGTCGCTCCAATTTTCAATTCTCAACCCTCAATTCTCCCTTCGCCCCGGCTTCGCCATATGGCAGAGCGGCGATGGCTATGCCTCGTCGTCTAGATTTCCGCAAATGTGAACGGTTGGAAACGGTGCATTCTAATTCATGCGTTCGGAAAACCGTGCAAAAACCTCGCCGAGATTTCCTTCAACGCCGATGACCTCTAACGGGTCGTGGTGGATTTCATAGATCAGCCCATCCCCATCAATTCCGATAAAGTCACCGTCACCTATATCTCGCAGGTGAAAGAATTCTTTTCCATTCACCTCGACCTCGAAGACATCTGACCAATTAATGAGCCGTTGATCGTCATCGGACAGAAGAGTTCTTACCACGGTATCGGGCGAATCGAGAAATTCCCGAGTAACAGATGACACATCGATCGTTGCGGCATCTGGACTAAATTCTCTATTCGTGTCATATGAATATCCACAGATAAGACCGTAGCTGAAGAAGATCGAAACCACGGCATCTTCTAAACGCTTTTGATCTTTGACCTTGATTCCAGTTACTCGCCAGAACCGCTCATTCATATTCTGAAACCTAACGGAAACTTTTGGATTGTAAGTGAAATTTACGTAATTCTTAAAAGCCGGATGGTCAACCTCCGAATTACCAATAAACCTCACAATCCCTGCCTCCAATTGTTCCTTGTAAAGGCCATAGGTCTCCTGAGGCATTTTGGCCAGGCAGATGATCAAGAAATGGCATGACCGATTATCGAGTCTCGATGGAAAGATGTTCCGAAAAAAATCTATCATTGGAAAGTCTGCAATCAGGTATCGTATGAATAGCCATTCAGGATGCCGACTAGCTTTTTAGCCACTTCAGCTCCACCGTAAGACCTTTCTAGATCATCGAAGCTGATAATGTTCCAGTCTTGTTTTAGCGCATGAACCGAATAAACTTTCACAAATACGTCAGCTTCTTTTCTCTGCTGTTGATCTTCCCATTTCTCAATTTCTTTCTCTAGAAATCGTAATCTTCTAACCCAGTGGTCATAATTTAAAGTATCTGCCTCTATTTTTTAGACTGACCGTCGATAAGTCACAACCGTCGCTGAAGGCATGATCCCACAGGGTAGCGTTCTCAAACTAAGTTATCGAACTTCCGACCAGTTAGCTGAATACCTCTCTATTCAGCCACCCTTGCTGTCTCTAATAATGGATACTGAGGGGTTAGCTGTACGTCTTTCACGACTATTGCACTTTTCTTAGCCGGTAGATAAACCTTTTCAAAATACAAACGTATCAACAGCGATTCCTCATCGCCACACGGGACCTGGGCCGACGTTAACAAGTAATCGCCAGGCTCAATATCAAACCTTAAAGGCTCATCTTCTTCAGGTGCGAAGAGACAAGCATGCTCTGACATAGAATGGAACGGAACGGATATCACTCTTTCTTCGTCGCCTTGGCGTTTGAAGACAGCATAGAAAATCTTGACATCTGCCGAGCCGAATTGAAATAAAGTCCGGAAACTCACCGCTGAGTCGGTTCTTGCGAAGCCTTGACTAAAATGTCTATCACTCCAATCCAGACCGACGTTTTTCGACGCTTCATCAAAGATTACGAACTGACTGTACGAAAAGTATATTTGGAAACTAGATATCAACAATTAATTCACCTCCACTAGGTTTAGCAACCATTGAAATTTATAACACAAACGTTGAATCTATCTCCGGCTTTAATGTTGTTCGCAAGCCGGAATTGCGTAATCAGTCCGCCTTGAGCTGAATTCTGAAGACCCGCAATATGTCCAAGCCACGCTCCTTTGCCACCTTCCAAAGTACCCGCAAAAGGGTATTCGTCTACGGACAGGATTCCTTCCGGAATTCCTTTTGTTGCAGCTGACCGATTTATGCTCGAATTTCCACCCCAAGTAAGAATCCGAGAATGGCCAGCCTGTTGAGCGTGCCAAATGTTTTCAGCCAACTGTGGGTATTTCTTGTGGTCGATCACCAAAGTAGGTAGGTTAGCCGATGATCCGGCACGCAAACCTGTAACGCCTCGTACAAGGGACGCGATCGTAAGCGTGCCCTGAGTCCCGTAACCAAGACCATTCTGCAAAGCTCCATAATACTCCAAGGTAGGAACTGGTGGCTTGATTCCAAATATACCCCCAATGCTTGTATCTGCAAATGGAGTCGCGAATGGCAATATTGGCATTGTAACCGGTGAATTGAGTGTTCCCGCAGCAAAATTGTAGAGGCCCTTACCGTGCCCGAGCATGAAGTCGTTGGCATGTCCGAAAGCATTTTGAGTAAACATCGCAAAAGCCATGCGTCCGCCGTATTGTGCTTGCGTTAGGTAGCCACCCGAAAATCGATTTAGGTACACCGTGCCGATATGGTTATCCCCTTCGTACATACCATTGATTTGGAGATAGTTGTTGCCAAAGCCTCCGAAATCTACTGCTTCCCACCCTTCACCTGGTTTGCCTTCAAACCATTGGTAATAATAATCAAATTTTGCCCCCTCACTGGTATTCCGCTTTCGCCCCCATTCAAGGCCGGACGGATCCGTAATCGCAATCGGATTATTGCCTACGTAGATAAACCGATTAAAGGTCTGCGGATTCGCTGATTTGCCGGACGCCAGCAGCGGATCTACGGCGGTGAAGCGGCCGTAGCGGTTTTCGTACATTCTTGCTTCGGCGAAGTCTAGTTGGGTTTCGTCGTCTTTTTGGTAGCCGGTGAATTTTTGGCGCACGTTGTCGCCGGGCATCGAGTACTTGAGGCCCGCGTCGCCGGTGCGATTGCCGACGCCGACGTTCAGGTCTTCGCCAAACGGCATAAAATCACGCCGCGAAGAGACCTGACCCAAAGCGTCCGTTATAACACGCGGGCTTCCCAAATGATCGGTTGTCGTGTAGGCAACCTTCGAAACCGAGGCAGGGGCGACAACCGTCGAATACTCCGCAACCAGCTTCCCTGACGAGTAAACAAATATCGTCGTTTCACCCGTCGACAGAATATATTTCTTTACCCTCTTGCCTTCGCCGTCATAGTAGTATTGCCCAACAGTCGTTCCGGTTGCGTCCTTTACCTCTGTCTGCTTGTTGTCTCCGTTGAATACAAACGTGCGCAACTGACTGTTCGGCGAAAGATCTCGCGTGATGTTCCCATTCTTGTCATAGGCGAAATCGGTGAGATTAGTAAATCGGTTGGTATTCTGATCGATCGCGGGGTTCGAAGCCGCCGTATTCCCGGCAATATTCTGTGAAAAACCGGTTCGATTGCCATAGCGGTCATAGCCCCAATTCTGAATCCAGTTAGGGGTTGTGTTCGTACCGGTCGTCTCTTTGGCCTCGGTAATGCGATACAGCGAGTCGTATTTGTAAGCCTGAATGAAATTCGTGCCCGGCACTGTTAGTATCTGCTTCGCGATGTTTCCGGTGTTCTTGGCAGGGTCCGTAGTACCATTCGAATCCAGTTCGCCGTATTCGTAGTTCGTCTTCCAAAGATTCGCGTCGGCGACGTTCGTTCCAAGCCCAAGTTCCGTCACCTGCATCCGCGTATTGAATTTCGCGGTCTCCCAACGCCCATTTCCGAGCTTCATCTGACTGATCCCGCCCGAGGCCGTGTAAGAGAAGTTGGAAACATACGGCGTGTAAACACCATTCGCCGTCTTTCGACTCGTGACGCTCGCAAGATCGCCATCGGCCTCGAATTCATTCTTAACCTTTCTACCGCTTGGGTATTCTTCCTCTATCAAGGCTCCAGCGAAGTTGTAGGTATATTTTGAGGTGTAAGTATTTCCGTCGGTGGTCTGAGACGATCGGGTGACGCGGCCAAAGTTGTCGAACAACTCATTTCGCGTCTCCGAGACGGACGAGGTGACCTTAGTCAGTTTCCCCTTTGCGAAATTATACGGTGTTTGCTGCGGTACGTGGTCGATGCCGTCGTAGAAGTAACTGACCGACGGCGTGTCGGTGCTGAGGTCGTTGCCCGCGACGCTTGCACAATTCGTCGCAGACGTATTTATGGTCGGTTTGGTGTAGCAGCGGCGGATGACGCGACCAGCCTTGTCATATTCATTGATGATGTTTACGCCGTTGGCGTCAGTGGCTCGGACAACATTGCCAAGCGTGTCGTACGCAAATCCGGCGGTCCACTGGCCAGATGTGTTGTAGGGGTCGGCCAGATCAAGAGTAGCATTGATCTCCTGCTCGGGCTGACGGACACGGATGAGCCTTCCTAACGAATCGTATTTGAAATACCGGGATTGGACGCCCTGCGTGACCTTTACCATTTTGCCTTGGGCATTGTAATCGTAAAAGGTTGCGTATGATGGATACTCGCCGCCGGAGAAGTTTTCGGGGCATACGGGAGAGATACACTGCCCGTGCGGCGTTGGCGAAGGATATGGTGAGGGATTTGGTGATGGCGTGGGCACGGGTGTTGGTTGGGGCAACGCGGGGAGGTTGCCGGTATGGTCAGGTTCCTCGACAACGATCAGCTGGCCGAGGGCGTTTGTGATCGAACGCGATTTCTTAAGGGCGGCGTCAGTCGTCATTACGACAGTGCCGATATATCCCGGAGCGGTCGAAATGTCGTATGTCGTGGTGCCAAGTATGTTTCCTGTAGGGCTAGATGGGTTTTGGCCTGCGACCGGTTCCCGCGATTGTTTGGTGCGACCGGCCGAATCGTATTCGATCAAGCTCCACAGTTCCGTTTCGCCCTGTCGATAAGGGTTCGATACCATCTGGACACGCCCGAGCGAATCGTATTTCGTCTTAACGATAACATCGCCCTGCGAGTCCTTTGCGACCGTTTTGACGGTACGCCCAAGCGTGTCCATATAGGTCGTGGCATCATACCAGTTCGTCGAGTCGATCTGCTTGCACTTTTACCGTCCGAGCGTCGTCATCATAAATTGTCTGCGATTCGGGAGCGGTAAAGTTGACGGCATAAGCACGCGTGGGCCTAAGTAACGGATCGGTATACTCGGTCGCTGTTGTCTGTCCAAACTCATCGGTCGCAGTTAGCGGCAATCCAGTCATGAGATCATAGGTTGACGTGGAAAACGAACCTTGGTCTGTTCCGTGCGTATTTGTCGGGTCCGGCGCTGAAATATCGACACGGGTTGGATACGCGTATCGATACGGTTTGGACGTGGTATCTTCGAAAAGTGTTAAGGTCTCGTTCCCAGCCGCGTCCCGTGCCGCGACCGCATTTCCAAATATGTCATAACGGGTGTGAGTTTCGATCCAGGTGTTGTTGTCGCTGTCCCACACTCTCGATGTCGTCGGCCGACCGCGGTAAGGAGTATTTGGATCGATCCAGCATTTATTCGCGGCAATCAGCCCGCAGTCGAAATTGGATAATCCGTAGTTTTCCGTTGTATAACCTTGGGGATAGCCCGTCACGATACTTGGTACTAGGTTGTCATACTTCGTCTGTGTTTTTGCCAGAAGCGAGTTGTCGGCCGGATTTAGTGAACGGCTCTCGATAGGCAAACTGGGTATTCCCCGTGCCTTGTAATCGGCGTCATATAGATAATCGGTCTCGCTGAGGGTTGCCACGGTCGAGCTATTGAAATATGACGCGATCTGCTGAAGTGTTCCCGTATGGGCAAGGCTTAACGGAATGTGCCGAAAATGATGAGACTTCGACCTTTTTGCATTCAAATGCGAGAAATGCTCTGCGTCCGAGCTCCCGGTCTCATCGTATTCCTTCTCACTCAGCGTCGCTAACGCTTGCCCGTTTTCAATTGCAATCGAGACCGTCCGCTTAACTCGTGGGTCCCGACTCGCAATGCTGTGATCTTTCGTAATAAATTCGTTTAGCGTACGTGAGATTAGGTTGTTGTTTTCATCAAACGTCTTTTCATCCAAGGGCATTCCAACCGTCGGGCTGCTAAAACCAAAATTGCCACCATCCGACCATTGGGAATATACGGCTCTCTCAGTTCTTATTCCGTCGCCGAGAGCATCATCGCCTTTCGGAGCAATCGTTGTGATCTTTCCGAGAACGGCAAAATATTGCCATCTCTGTTGCAAAGCATTGTCCGCGTCAAACAGTCGTCGTTCTTTAACTCCGCGATTGGTTTGGTCATACGCAGCGGAATTTCCGCCATTTAGAGGAGTAATTTTATGATACTCAAAGGTCTCATAACTGCCCGCCGGATAGACTATCTTTGTAACTTCGCCGTAACGGTTATATTTGAAAACATATTTCTTGCCGTTCGGCAGCTCAACCTCTGATAAAACAACTGGGTTGAAACGCGATGACACAGGTTGAGCCAGATTGTTTTCATCTAAAATCGGCTGTCCCTGCAGATCCCGAAGAACGCCAAAACTGTTGCAAAGTCGAATTCCGCTTTCTGGTTCAGGAAATAAAACATCATTCGGATATTCGGGATCCGTATCCGAGACGCTCCCTCGACAAAAATAGGGGGTTTCGTAATATAGCTTCTCGTTTAGGTCCTCCAAGGCGCCAACTTGCCTTGAGTCGTTTGTGCATTCCGGTTGGTTTTCGAGATCTTCGCATCCGATCGGTTTTAGATTGTCCCATTTCAGTTTGTAGGTCTGTTTACCATCACCTAGTCCGGGCATTTCAACTATCCTTGTCTCCGCGGTTTGTGTCTGAGATAACCAATTATGGGGTATTGCATCGACGATTTGTCGCCCCAACGAGTCTGTCCATTTTGTGGTAGGCATGCCGTCCGCAACGATTCGTTCGAAGGACATCCTATTCCCATCCGGGTCAAGAAATTCGGTTGCAAACGTCCCTTCACCGCCATTGCCGACCGGAAACACGTATCGACTGCCGTTGGGCATGTAAAGTGTGCTGCCGCTTCCGCCTCTGTCCAATTTCAAGCCTGATCCGTCGACGGCTAAGTAAACCCCGTCCAGGTCAGGTTCACACACCGCTTGATTTGTTCCACAACTTTGCTGAGTATCACTCGCCCGAAATTCGCGCATCGAACCGTCAGGCATTGCTACCTGCAACCGCTTAATGTAAAAGAGATTAACGATGGGTGGAGGGTCAGGGAAAACTGGCCCATCGTTACAGTAATTTGTGACGTAATTAGAACAAGAGATCGTAGCTTCGGCCAAAGTACAGAAATATCCGCCGCCCGGGCAGTTGTACACCCAATGATTGCAATATGTTCCACATGGTTCCAGAAGATTCGCAGAAAAGCCATGAAGTGTATTCTGCCAACTGGTATCCAATCCGGCTACATCAATAATGTTGGGCGACCATGGCAGCCCCTCCTGAGTATAAAGCTGGACCGGATCGTCCTCTATCCTTGGTGGCACGAGACTGCTTGTCCAGCCCGAGGCACTTCGCTCTGCAAAGCGGGCGTAAATATCGGTTACATATTTTGGTTGGGTGTTTTCCCAGTACCACCATTGCAAACCCGACTCCATTCGCCAAAGTTTTGATGAATATCTAAGACCGACCGGCAAAGAATTGCCATTTCGGCCGGTGTAGTTCATCAACGATAGATCAAATTCCATCGCCAACGTGGACGGATTGACACGGGCAAGACTCTTCAAACTTTGGTCTCGATTATTACCCGTGTCTTTGCTTTGTGGCGTTGATGATCCGTTACCAATTTGTGCGGTACCGCTTTCCACGCAAAAGAAGACTAAGATCATTATTCCAGCGATGGGCACGATCTTTGAGATTGCACGTCCTAAGAATCCGATCATTTTATTTCCCTGTTGCATATTCACTCTCGCTTAAAGATCTTCTATTTTTCAGACATATCTCAGCTGGATCGATCTCGGCACTACCGCCTGTAGAAGACCGGGACCGGGATGTCGTCGGTGGTGCCCCAGTATTCGGTGCGGGTTTGGGCATTTGAGCTTTGGTAGATGTACCAGACGGCGGATGTGGCGGGGCGCCAGATGGCCATGTCGCATTTGCCGTCGCCGTCGTAATCGTTTTGGACGGGGACGTCACCGCTGACGCCGTATTGCATTTGCAGTGACGAAGCGTTGCTGCTCTTGCGGATGTACCAGTTGCCGTTCGACGAACGCCAAACGGCATGGTCGGCTTTGCCGTCGCCGTCGTAATCGGCAATGACGGGTTTATCGCCGGTCGCTCCGTAGGATATTTGCAGGTACGAGCTGTTTGAGCTGTTTACCGAGTAGAATGTATGGTTTGAGTCGCGCCAGACGGCGAGGTCGGCCTTGCCGTCACCGTCAAAATCGGCAGGTGCCGGTGTGTCGCCTTGGGATCCGTATACCGGATAGATCGTAGTCGATGTCGAGCTTTGAACGATATACCAAGTTCCGTCCGAAGACCGCCAAACAGCGATATCCGTCTTGCCGTCGCCGTCGAAATCGGCCGCGACCGGTTCATCTGTCGAATTGCCCAGAGTGACCGAATAATATGTGTTGTCGGACGATTTCGTAACCCACCAGGTCCCGGTCGACGGGCGATAGACTGCAAAGTCGGTCTTACTGTCTCCGTCATAATCGCCCTGAACCGGTTTGTCTCCGCCAGTTCCCCAACCGTACGAAGCCTGAACGCTTCCGCCCGGTCCCATCACCCACCAAACACCGCTCGACGGCCGCCAAACGGCGAGATCAGCGGGCGGAGCCGCATTCGCATTTGCATCCTCGACAGCGAGCAGCCGTGAGCCTGCGTAGATATATTCCTTGCTCAATTGCGGAGTCGCGGATGGTGGAATTGACGCACTTTCAGGTTGTGTTGAACCACCCGCTACCGCAGGTGGTTCGGACCCGAACCAACCGGTCCTTTTTCCGGTCATCGCATCGGTACGCGGCAGCCAGCCGTTCCTAGCAAAAACGCCGAGCACGATCATCGTGATTACGGCAAACGCAGACAACCCGATCAACAGCTTTTTACGCCGTCCGGGGCTTGCGGTGGTGTTCAGAGACATGGGGGTGCTCCTCAGTTTGGTTTAGTTGTTTTGGTTATGCGTTTCGCCGAGGCTGTCGAAAGTGGAATTTCGCGTGAGGAAATTTCGATTCGGGAAGTCCGGCCCTCGCCTTCTTCATTTGCAGACGCAGACCTAGTGAGTATTTCAACGACATCGTCGCTGTGGAGGTGGCCTGTGACTGTCAAGTATTAATGGAAAAGACGTTACCATGTAAAGCTTTTGCAGGTCAACAGTTTTTTTAACATTGAGCAAATAGCAAAAAAAAATGGAGTGACGTTTGAAACGCAATACAAGCGGGACCGTACCAGATTTCTTGATACGGGTATACGAGTCCGGTGAGCTGAATTTTTTCGGGATGTTGGGTCTACCTAAAAACCGATAGTTTGGTTCTTGTATTTTTATATGGTTAGAAGACGGGGGTCTCGTTGCAAATACACACCTAGATTATGTGAAAAAGCGTGATCTTCCGGATATCTCTGTTCAAATTGATCGTATTCGTCGGGATCGTAGGCGTTTTGTCGCGGCGGCCCGTAAATTCAATGCCTCGGCGACGACGTGATCGCGGTAATATCCTTGTTCGAAATGTTCGAGTTCGTCGAGATCTTCGCAAACGCATTTTTCGGCCTCGATAACGGCTTTTCACGAATCGCGAAATTTGAGGTGTCGAAATGGGCCTGAAAAACCTCCGTCGTCGACACCTGTTTCGACGCCCGAATTGACGCCCTTTCGTGTACTTCGCAGATCGCCCCGAAGCTGCAAACTGCGTTTTTTCAAGCTCTACAACCCAATAAAACAGGCGTTTTTGATCCAAATTGTGGTACGTACCACAATTTAAACCAAATCTATCAAAAGTCCCTTTTCGACACTCTAAAACACGTTTTTTGTATTGCGCAACAACGATCATCTCCAGACTGCGGATCGTCTAAGTTGTCACACCTACCACGATCTGGTTTTCGGATGAAGAATACACCTCAACCCTTCTCCAAAAACGCGCCTTTCCGCTGCACGATCGACGGCGCCTTCAGATAAGGTCGATCTTCGCTGCGAGAGCAATATCGACATCCGTGATACCGCCGCGATCGTGTGTCGTAAGCAGGATCTCAGCATAACCCCAGCCAAAAGTGATGTCCGGATGATGATCAGCCTCTTCGGCAACCGCTCCGACGCGGTTGACGAAATCGAGAGCCTTGGCAAAATCATCGAACGGCCATCGCCGCTTCAGGCACTTTCCGTCCACCGTCCAGCCGTCCATTCCGCTTAAAGCTGACTCCAACTCACTGTCAGTCAAAATAATCCGATTCGTTTGCATTTGGCGTTTTTTGCTCCCTGTTTTTACGCTATACTTAAGGTTTTGAGTGCTGGGTTAAAGGTATCTGTAAAATGCGTAATTGGTCAAGAATTCTGTTCCTTTTGTTAATAGCAGTGTCGCTTTCGGGTTGCGGTAGTGACAAAAAGCCCGCGACCCCCAAGGAAACTTTCATGACGTATATCAAGGCCATCAAGGCCAAGGATACGACGACAATGAAGCTGCTTCTTTCAGGCGAAACGATCAAGATGCACGAGCGTGAGGCAAAGGCGAACGGTTCGACGGTCGATGATATCGTGAAACGCCAGACACTCTTCAATGAAAAAGATCGTGAGGTCGTTTTTCGGGACGAAAAAATAAACGGCGAAAGGGCAACGATCGAAGTTAAAACGGCTGGCGGATCGTGGCAGAAAGTGCCGTTTGTTTTCGAGGAAGGTGCCTGGAAGATCGACAATGCCGGAGCAGCGAATCAGATCCAGCAAGAGGTCGAGGACCAAAACCGAAAGTTCGAAGAGTTGATCAATGGAAGTACACACGTGCCGGGCCAATCGCCGCCGGTGCCGCAACCGACGCCCAGTTTCTGATATTCAAGGAGAATTTAGTGTCCGTAATAAAACCATTTAAGGCTCTGCGGCCGCAAGCCGACAAATCCAGCAAGGTTGCTTGTGTACCGTATGACGTCATTTACGACTCGGAGGTGCGAGAACTTGTCGCTGAAAACCCGCTCAGTTTTCTTCGTGTAACGCGTGCCGAGGGCGAATTCCCGGAGGGTGAGGCTATTTCGCATGAAACCGCGAACGAGCGTGCCCGGCAAAATCTCGACGGGTTCATTCGCGACGGCATCCTGGTCGCCGATAATGAAGATGCGATCTATATCTATCGCCTTGGTTCGAACGGGCAGTTTCAGACGGGTATTGTCGCGTGCTGTTCGGTCGATGAATACGAAAGCGGCACGATCAAAAAGCACGAGAAGACGCGGCCCGACAAGGTCGAGGACCGCACATCACACATCCTCGCCGTCGGAGCTCAGACCGGATTGATCTTTCTGGCGTTTCGCAATACAGACAAGATCCGTGGTTTGATCGCTGAAGCCATTAAACAGGAGCCGCTTTACGATTTCGTTTGTTCCGCCGGTGTACAGCAGACGATCTGGCGAATTACTGATACCGCTCAGTGGACCTCGGCTTTTGCCGAGGTACCTGAGATATACATCGCCGACGGACATCACCGGGCTGAAAGTGCGAAACTGGCTCGTGAACTCTCTCGTAAGAACAACCCGAACCACACCGGCAGCGAGGAATATAATTTCGTGATGGCCGGTATCTTTCCGGCAGAAGATCTGCGTATTCTGGCGTACAACCGTGTCGTCCATGACATTAACGGCCTATCGGCCGACGAATTCTTTGCGAAACTTGGTGAAAACTTTATCGTCGCCGAAACAAGTGAAAAAGCGCCGGCCGAACGCGGAGAGACGTGTATGTATTTCGGCGGTCGGTGGTACAAATTGACGTTCAACGTTCAGTATTTTCGCGAACCTGATCCGATCGAGCGTTTGGATGTGAGCATTCTGCAGCAATTCGTGCTGACGCCTGTATTAGGCATCGGCGACCCGCGGACCGATACTCGCATCAGCTTTGTCGGCGGCGGACGCGGCACATCGGAACTTGAAAAAATGGTCGATTCGGGCGACTATGCCGTTGCGTTTTCGATGTTCCCGACCACGATGGACGACCTGTTCGCCGTTTCGGATATGAACGAGATCATGCCGCCAAAATCGACGTGGTTCGAACCGAAACTGAAAGACGGCTTGCTGATCCACCAGATCTGACTTTAATGGACAAGACTAAGCTCGCAGACATACGTCAGGAATATTCGCGCGAGGAGCTTTCGCGGAAAAAGGCCGCTGCCGACCCATTTTCGCAATTCGAAACGTGGATGAACGAGGCCCTCGCCGCCGAGGTCAACGAACCGACAGCGATGACACTCTCAACGGTTGGGTCTGACAACCGGCCATCGTCGCGTGTTGTTCTGCTGAAAGGTTTCGATGCCGATGGTTTTGTCTTCTTTACAAATTACAACAGCCGAAAAGGCAGACAATTGGGAGAAAACCCTTTTGCTGCGATCAATTTCTTTTGGCCCGAACTCGAGAGACAGGTTAATATCAGCGGCCGAACGAGCAAGGTTTCGCCTGAGGACTCAGACGAATATTTTGATTCCCGGCCGCTGACAAGCCGCGTCGGAGCTTGGGCATCGGACCAAAGCGAAAAGATCGACTCCCGAACGGTCATTATGACAAAGGCCGCGAAACTGCTGGTAAAATACGCGATCGGCCATGTCCCAAGGCCTCCGCATTGGGGCGGCTTCAGACTTGTTCCCGATCGAATCGAATTCTGGCAAGGTCGACCGAGCCGTCTTCATGACCGCATTTGTTACGAGCGAAATGGCGATGCGTGGGATATCTCACGGCTATCTCCATAATTTAACCTATGTTCGAAACAGAACGCCTCATCATCAAAAAACTTGAGCCGGAAGATCTGCCGTGGCTGATCGAGCTGCGCGTGCCTGATGCGGTCAACCGGTATATGGGCGGGCCTGAAATGCAAAACGCCGAGGCTTTGGCAAAGCGTTTGCCGTTCTATCTCGATTGTCATGAAAGATTCGGCTTCGGCTTCAGCACGATGACGCTCAGATCCACGGGTGAAAAGATCGGGACCAGCGGCCTGCAGCCGCTCGAAGAATCAGGCGAGATCGAGGTCGGGTACAATTTGGCAGAAAAATATTGGCGGCAGGGATTTGGTTACGAGTGCGCATTTGCGTGGCTGAAATACGGATTTGAAACTGCCGGCCTCGAACGTATTGTGGCGGTCTGCCATCCTGATAACGTGGGTTCATGGCGGATCATGGAAAAATGCGGGATGCACTACGAACGGTCGGATGAGCACTACGGTATGGACTGCCTATTCTATGCGATAACGCGTGACGAATTTCTAAAGCCCAAACACCACGATATTTCGATCCGCCTCGGATAAGACTATGCGGCCAAATGCTCCGAAACTGATATTTGCCGTGTTGCTGAGCTTCTATTTTTTATGGATAGCCTGGGATCCGATGCAGGGCAGTTTTCTCGACAATGTCGATCTGCCGATACATGAGACCGGCCATCTACTGTTTCGGCCGTTCGGCGAATTCATGATGATCGCGGGCGGTTCGCTTTTTCAGGTGATCTTTCCGCTTGTATTTGCCGGGTATTTTGCATGGCGTCGGCAGTTCTATTCGATGGCGATCGTGATGCTTTGGGTCGGACAGAGTATATTGAACGTTTGGGTATATGCATCAGACGCTATCGTGATGCAGTTAGTGCTTACCAGCGGTTTTACAGGCAGCGAAGGCAGTTTCCATGATTGGAACTATCTGCTGACCGCGACCGGACTTCTCGAATCGACAAAAGGTGTAGCAAAAGTCATCCGCTTCGTCGGAACATTTACTATAATCATAGCTGGTATCTCGGCGATCTATTTTTCATTTATCACGAACGACGAAGAAGTATGAAAGTAACCCTGATCACCGGTGCATCAAGCGGCATCGGCGAAGCGTTTGCCCGAAGGCTCGCAGCCGACGGACACGATCTGGTACTTGTCGCCCGCAGTGAAAAGGCGCTTCACGAGCTGTGCGACGAGTTAATGCTGAAGCACAAGATCACAGCACATTATGTCGTGCTCGACCTGACCGAACGGGATGCGGACGTACAGCTGTTCGAAGAAATGGTCCGTCATGCATTTGAGGTCGATTGGCTGATCAACAACGCAGGATTTGGCTCGGTCGGCGATTTCGCGACGCTCGACGGCAAACGCGAACTTGAAATGATCGATCTCAATGTCCGTTCGCTGGTCGCGATGACACATCGATTCATTGGCCCTATGCGGGAGCGTGGTCATGGCACGATCATCAATGTTTCATCCGCAGCCGGATTTCAGCCGATCCCGTTCATGGCGACCTATGCCGCCACCAAGGCGTTTGTGTCCTCCTTTTCTGAGGCGATCGCTGAGGAGAACCGGCCGCTTGGAATCCGTGTAATGGCACTGTGTCCCGGCTCGACAAAGACCAACTTCTTCGCTGCGTCCAATATCGACCGTCCGATACAGGTGAAGGGACAACAAACTGTCGAGCAGGTCGTCGATTCGGCATTGCGCGGACTAAAGAAAGGTAAGATGAAAGTCGTTTCCGGTTTTGCTAATCAGGTTGGCTCAATGCTTGGAGCACACGTTCCGCACAAAATTTCGTCACGGGCAATGTCGAAAGCACTGCGGCCGAAGTATCAGAAGGATTAAGTCGGTTTTCAGCGCTATGAAATTTACCGTCCTTGGCAGCGGCTCGACCGGAAACGCGGTACTGATCTCATCCGAACGTACGAACGTACTGGTCGATGCAGGGATGAGTTCGCGCGAGATATTGCGCCGTCTTGGCGAGGTCGGGGTCGATCATAACGAACTTGACGGCGTGCTGATCACCCACGAACACGGCGATCATGCCGGCGGTCTGCGTGTGTTGATGGCGTCGGTAAGTTGCCCGGTATTTATCTCACGGCCGACGGCGGATTCCTATTACGCGACAAAAGCCGGCGGGCAGAACGGCGACAGCGAATCATCAAAGCGACAGGTCGCACTCAAAGATAAAACTGTCGAGATCGAATCGACCCGCGAGTTTCGCATCGGTGACATCGATTTTGAACCGTTCAGCGTGCCGCATGATGCGGCTGATAACTTCGGGTTTGTCGCCAACAAAGACGGCGTGAAGGTGGCGACACTGATGGATTTTGGCCACATCACTGATCTGATAAAGGAAAAGCTAAATGGCTGTGATGCGATAGTGGTCGAATCAAATCACAGCCGCGATATGCTCAGAGCCTGCTCGGTTTACACTTGGGATCTGAAGCAGCGGATAATGTCCCGAACCGGCCATCTCTCGAACGAAGACCTTTCAGATTGGCTGCAGAGCGAATTTGACGGCTCCGCCAGGCACATCGTCCTTGCCCATCTTTCGCAGAGGGCAAATGACCCGCACCTCGCCCGTCTCACTGCGGAAACTGCCCTTCAAATGCGTGCACCGCTTTTCAAGGCCGAAACAAAGATCACGCTCTCGCACCCCAAGCAGCCGACCGATTGGATCGAATTCTGAAATACAGAACTTATTCAAACCGACAAAGTAGCCTGAGCTATTTTTTTTGTGTGAAGGAACGGAACACGAAACGGACAGCAGGATCTTGGCGTATTCAAGATTCGATCGCAGGAAGGACGCCGCGAAATGACTTTCGGTGTAATGGACAATGGCCGTGCTCGCGCAAGGCCGCGAAGTGCGTGGCGGCGCCGTAACCTTTGTGGCCCGCAAAACCGTATTGCGGGTATTCGAGGTCGTATGCTCTCATCAGATCGTCGCGGTATGTCTTGGCAAGGATCGAGGCGGCAGCGATCGAAGCGGAGATCGAGTCACCTTTGATGATCGCCTTTTGCGGTAGTGACGATCGTTTTAGACCGAGGGCATCGATGAGTAAGAAATCGGCGGCCGGATCTAGTTGGGCGATCGCAGAGAGCATCGCGTTCTTTGTTGCCTCAAGAATATTGATGCGGTCGATCTCGTCGGCTTCGATCCGGCCGATGGCATAGGCGACGCAGTCCTGCTTTAATTGTTCGGCAATTTCATTCCGACGCTTCTCGGAGAGCTTTTTTGAATCATCAAGGCCTTTGGGAAGCCGCTTGTCGAGATCGAGAATACACGCCGCCGCAACGACCGGTCCGGCAAGACATCCTCGGCCAACCTCGTCGACGCCGGCAATGAAATGAAAGCCCTCTGATCGAGCCTGGTTCTCAAATTCGATCCCGATGGTGGTGATCCTAAGGTCAGGGAACAAAGAAACGCGGGCCATCGATCCATCATTTTCAAATGAATCGAATGGTCCCGCGTTTCCCATATTGTAGCCTCTGACCTAGCTTGCCTGCTGTTTTTTGGCGCGTGTGTCGCGTTCCTTGATACGTGCGGCTTTACCACGCAGATCGCGTAGATAATAGAGCTTTGCACGACGGACCTTACCACGACGGATAACGTCAATGTGATCGATGACCGTCGCGTGAAGCGGGAAAATACGCTCAACGCCGACGCCGAAACTAACTTTGCGGACCGTTACGGTTTCGCGAACGCCGCCGTGTTTGCGGGCGATGCAGATGCCCTCAAATGCCTGAAGGCGTTCCTTGTTGCCTTCCTTGATGCGAACGTGTACGCGAACCGTATCACCAGGCTGAAATGCCGGGATATTATCTTTTAATTGTGCCTTTTCAATGCTGTCTAGTCTGTTCATTTTTTGTTTCGGCCAGAGGTCAACGGTATGTACCGCTCACATTTCACCATTTTCTCCTGTTAATAGATCGCTGCGATTAGCTCGCGTTTTTTCGAGCGCCTTAATAGAGCGCCACTTTTCAATTTCGGCATGATTGCCGTTCAACAAAACTTCGGGAACCAACATTCCCCTAAAATCCGGCGGCCGCGTGTAATGCGGGCAATCAAGCAGCCCGTCCGAGAACGAATCGTTCACTGCCGATGTATCACTGCCCAAAGCGTTCGGCAACAGTCGGACGATACTGTCCGCAATGACGATCGCCGCCGGTTCGCCGCCGGAAAGGACGTAGTCGCCGATCGATATCTCGTCGGTCACGAGTGTCTCATTCACCCGTTCATCGACGCCCTCGTAACGGCCGCAGATCATTACGATGTGCCCCGCATCTTCCGCAAAACACTGTGCGTCAGCCTGTTTGAAAGGCTTTCCCTGCGGCGAGAGCAAGATCACTCTTGTACCTTTCGGGTACTCATCACGATCGCTCGTCCCGATCAAATTTTCAATTGCGGCAAAGATCGGTTCACACTTTAGAACCATTCCGTCGCCGCCGCCAAACGGCCGGTCATCGACCATTTTGTGCTTGTCCGTCGAATATTCGCGAATATCGTGGACATTTATTTCAACAATTCCAGCGAGCTTTGCCCGCCGAATGATCCCGAAATCAAAGACTTGGTCAAAGAACTCGGGGAAAATTGTTAGAACATTTATTCGCATTTTGGATCGCCGATTTTCGATTTTCGATTTTTTCAATCCAAAATCCCAAATCCAAAATCTAAAATTCTAAAAGTCCGTCCGGCGGGTCAACTCTTATCAACTTATTTTCAATATCGACCTCGACGCAGATCGCTTCGGCAAAAGGTATCAAGTATTCCTTTGCGTCACCTTTTACAACCAGCAATTCGGTTCCACCGGTTCGCATCAGTTCGATAACCTCACCGACCGGCGTTCCATCGATCGTTTCCACCACACATCCGGCGAGCTGCCATTCAAAGAATTCGCCTTGATCGAGTTCAACGACGTCCGTCTCTGCCACGCAGATCTCAGCTCCGCGAAGTGTCTCGCCGCTCTCGATCGAGTCGAAACCGACAATTTTCAAGATGACCCTGCCATTTTGAAAAAAGTGATCTTCAATTTTCAATTCACTTCGCCTGCCGTCGGGCATAACGGCGACGACTTCGTCGAGATCGTCAAAACGCTCAGGAAAATCGGTCAAAATGTCGCAAACGACCTCGCCCTTTAACCCGCGCGTCTTTATTATCTTTGCAACTGCGACCAGATCATCCATCGGACTTGAAAATTAGTCCTCGAGCAGGTCTAGCTGAAAACGTTTGTTATGACGCTGGCCGGCGACGAAAAGAATGCTTCGGATCGCTTTGACGGTTCGACCTTCGCGGCCAATGATACGACCCATGTCGTGACCGGCAACGCGAACTTCGATTCGCACGTTCTTACCATCCGTATTCTCAGTTACTTCGACCTGGTCGGGCTCGCCGACCAGGGCCGTGACTATTCTTTCGACAGCTTCTTTCATAAAGATCTGGGAAGTCTTGCGATTCAGGAAAGCCCAGGAAGTCGGATAAGGATGAATCCCTTTTAAGACCTCGGCGAATATCTAGACTTCCGCGACTTCAGCCGGATTGTTCTTGATCAGGCTCTTGACCGTATCTGTCGGCTGCGCACCGACACCGATCCAATAGTTGATGCGATCGTGTTTCAAGATCACTTCGGCCGGATCGACCATTGGGTTATAGGTTCCGACGTTTTCGAGATATTTCCCGTCACGCTTCGAACGCTTTTCCTTTACCACGAGGCGGTAAAAGGGTTTACCCTTAGCGCCCATTCTCATTAAACTAATTGCTAACATAATCTTAAGTGACTAGTGGTAAGTGACGAGCAACGAGCGAAAGTCTTTTCGTGTCCCTTGTCCCTTGTCCTTTGTCCCTATCTCCTCTTTTTGTGTCTTTTCTTCTTCTTTATTCGCTGCGACAGCGATTCGTTACCGTTTCCGTTTCCGCCGCCAAAATCATCATCTCCGAGGCCCATGTCGCCCCCGCCGCCAAGTAATCCGCCAAGGCCGCCCGCGAGACCGCCCATCATCTTCTTGCCCAGACCGCCAAACATTCCGCCGCTGCTCATTTTGGCCATCATTTTCTTCATCTGCTCATACTGGCGAATAAGCTGATTGACCTCGGCTATGGTCGAACCGCTGCCGTTCGCGATCCGGGTTTTGCGGCTTGCATCAATGACCTTGTGGTTGTTGCGTTCCTGCTTTGTCATCGAGCCGATGATCGCCTCGGTCCGCTGCATTTGATGATCAACGACAGCCGATTGCTCGTCCGTGATCTGCATACCGCCGGTCATCTGTTCGGGCAGCATCTTCATCAATTTTGACATTGAGCCGAGCTTTTTGAATTGTCCGAGCTGATTGCGAAAATCTTCGAGCGTGAACTGATTGCTCGTCATTTTGCGCAGCTGCTCTTGCGCATCTTTCTCGTCGATCTTGCCCTGAACTTCCTCGATCAGCGACAGTACATCGCCCATGCCGAGGATTCGCTGGGCAATACGATCGGGATAAAAAGGCTCGATCGCGTCGTATTTTTCGCCGACGCCTACAAACTTGACCGGCTGGCCGATCACCTGTTTGATCGAAAGTGCTGCACCGCCCCGGGCGTCGCCGTCCATTTTTGTCAAGACAACGCCGGTGATACCGACACGTTCGTGGAAAACCTCGGCGGATCTAACGGCATCCTGTCCGGTCATCGCATCGGCGACAAACAAAACTTCGACCGGCTTCGTCTCGGCTTTGATCTGTTCGAGCTCGACCATAAGGTCGTCGTCAATATGCAGACGCCCGGCCGTGTCGATCATCAGCGTGTCAAAGCCCATTTCGACCGAATATTTCATCGCTCCGCGAACGATGGTCATCGGATCGTTGGTCTCTTTCGCTTCGTAAACAGCAACGTTTACAGCATTGGCAACAACTTTTAATTGCTCACGCGCAGCCGGACGATAAACGTCGACAGAGACGAGCAAAGGCTTACGTTCCTGATTGTCAGCGAGCCAGCGTGAGATCTTGCCGGTCGAGGTGGTTTTACCCGATCCCTGAAGGCCGACGATCATTACGACGTTCGGTGTTTGCTTTGTGAAAACAAGCCGCGACGACGTTCCGCCCATCAACTCGGCAAGTTCGTCATAGACTATCTTGACGACCTGTTCGTGGGGCTTTAGATCCTGCCAGACCTCCTGTCCCTCAGCTTTTACGCGAACCGCATCGACAAAATCCTTGGCGACTTTGTAATTTACGTCTGCCTCAAGCAAAGCCATCCGTATCTCACGCAACGCAGCATCTACGTGCTCAGGGGTCAACTTACCCTGGCCGCGCAGATTTTTCAGCGATTTCTTGAGCTTATCGGATAACGATTCGAACATAATTACCAGCTAATAGACACACTTCGGCCGCTAGAGTCGAAACTATAAATACTAGTCGTTTGAGGGGCAAGTGTCAAATTTTGGCGGCTGCCAAAACGCGCTCAAGCGCCGTAAACACGGCGCTTGGCGTCACGTTAAGGATGCACTTAGGCTCGCCGAATTCGGCACAGATACGGCCGGGGCACGGCTGGCAAGCAAACGGTTCGAATACGATCTCGTTTGGAGCATCGGTCCACGGACGCCAGTGGTTGCGGTTTGACGAGCCAAAGACCACAACCGTTGGTGTGCCGACCGCGGCCGCGATATGGGCAATACCGGAATCATTGCCTACGAAAACACTTGATCTTGACGCGAGAGCAGTGATTTCAGGGAGGGAAAGGTCGTCAAAGGTTGTTATCGGTATTTTGGTTAAAGATTTCAGATCTCGTAAGACCTTTGATTCGTGCTTTGCCGCAACTGCAATAACATTCAGGCCTTTTTCTGCAAGGAATTCCGACGTTCGGGCAAAATTAACATTAGACCATTGTTTTGTAGCGAAAGCGGCCGTCGGGTGCACTAATGCGAGAGCAGAGTAAGTGGTCCGGGATGCACAGTCGGCAAGTCGGCGGTCAAGTCTTTCTATTGCATCCTGAGTTACCGCCAAGTGGCTCTTTGGGCAATCGTCAACAGGTACGCCGGCGAAACCGAGAACTGCGAGCTGCTGTTCGGCGGAATGAAGAATGTCGCGATGCCAAAAATCGGCAGCGGACGAGTAGAGATGGTTATAAAAGCGTTTGTATCGGTAATGCGATAGTCCGATCCGGTGTTTTGCACGAGTTGCCTTTGTCAGAAATGAACTGGTCGTGCCGCCGTGGAGATTTATTGCGATGTCGTATCTGCGGCCGAGTAAATAGTTGGCAGTCTTAAGTTTAGCGGAATTACGATCGCCGACGGTGATAACCCTAACGCCTTCGAAACCGTCCAGAAGCGGAGCCACCCAATCTTCGAGAAGAATATCGATCTCGGCATTTGGGATAAATCTTCTTAGAGCGATGAGCGACGGTGTCGAGAGAACCGTATCACCGATCGAGCGAAGGCGAACGACCAGGATACGTTTGACCTGACCCCAATCGATATCCGATCTTGCCATTACTTTTCGACAGTGGCTTCGTCGATGAGCATGACCGGGATCTCGTCACGGATCGGATAAACCAATGAGCATTCGGGGTTTACACATTTCAAACGCGTCGCCGCGTCGTCGATCTTGACCTCTGATTTGCACTTCGGACATCGAAGTATCTCTAAAAGTTCCGGGCTGATTGCCATAAAATTGATCTCCTGACTAAATTGAGATTCTAACGCAAAGTCGTAACGCGGCAAAGATACAGAATAAAAGGGCGAGTTTTGACGCTCGCCCTCGTGATAATTAAGAACAACCACCGGTTGCTGACGGTAGTTTTGGCCTATGCCGCCTCGGTCTTAGTTCCGCATTCGGGGCAGAATTTAGCTCCGGCGGCAAGCTCGAATTGGCAGCTGCCGCACTTAGCCTTTTCCTGTGTCGAACCGCATTCGGAGCAGAACTTTGCACCTTCGCGAAGCTCGGCCCCGCACTTTACGCAGGGCACCTTGGCTACTTCCATTTTGCCGCCGCAATCGGAGCAGAATTTAACGCCTGCGGCATTTGCTTTGCCGCAGCTTGGACATGGAACCGTCGCGGCTGCCGGTGGCTGGGCACCGCCGACCTGGCCGCCAAATGCATTCGCCATCTGGCCGCCGACCGCAAATCCGGCACCAAGGCCGGCACCAAGGCCGGCTCCGCCGCCTTCATTCTGAGCGGCGTCACGCAAGGCGTCTGCGGCCTGAAACTGCATATATGTCTGAGCATCGCCGAGAGCACCCATCGAAGCACGTTTGTCCATCGCCGCTTCGACTTCGGGCGGCAGGCTAACATTCTCGACGTAAAACTTAGTCACCTCAAGGCCGTATCCCGAAAAATCTTCGTTGATCTTGCCCCGGATCTGTTCGCCGATCTCTTTGTACTGAGCAGCGAGATCGAGGGCGGGAATTTTGAGTTCGCCAAGAGCGTCAGAAAACTCGGTGACGATCGCCCGTTTGAGCTGGCCGTCGATGTCCTCAGTTTGAAAATGGGCGTTAGTTCCCGCGATCTGCCGAATGAACTCGGCAGGATCGGCCACACGTAAGCTGTAAGCACCAAACGCACGCAGACGAACTATCCCAAAATCGGCATCGCGGAGCATTACGGGGTTGGAGGTTCCCCACTTCATGTCCGTAAACTGTTTGGTATTAACAAAATAGACCTCGGATTTGAACGGCGAGTTGAATCCGTATTTCCACGCACCCAACTTTGAGAGTATCGGCGTATTGCCGCCATCGATCTCGTATCTGCCCGGCGTAAATACGTCGGCAACCTGGCCCTCAAACACAAAGACCGCAGCCTGCGATTCGCGAACTATCAACTGGGCTCCGTTCTTGATCTCTTGTCCGGCCACCGGAAATCTATAAAGCAGCGTGTCCTGCGAAGGGTCGAGCCATTCAATAACCTCAATAAATTGGTTCAATGCCTCTTGTTTGATCCTGTCAATGATGCTCATTCAATAATCTCCTTGTATTGGATAATAACGATAGGATATCACACAAAGTTGCGGTTATTGGAAGTTTTTTCGATGCATTTTGTTTGCTTTTTCATTATTCGCGAACAGCTTTTTTCCGATTCCATCTGCTGTTGAGCCAAACGATCAACAGCATCGTGAATCCACCGGAAATATCCAAGATTACGTCTTGAAGTGAACCGGTACGCAGTATATTCAAGCTCTGGTTCAACTCGTCGATTCCAGCGATCGCTAACACTGCTAAAAATGCGATCAAATACTTTTGATTTCTAACACGATCAGATAAG
The DNA here is from genome assembly GCA_016713675.1 of Acidobacteriota bacterium. Taxonomy (NCBI): domain Bacteria; kingdom Pseudomonadati; phylum Acidobacteriota; species Acidobacteriota bacterium. The sequence continues at coordinate 1,275,690 of JADJOS010000001.1, read as the reverse complement.
ACGGCCCCGAATGCTCTCGCGGCTAAGAAGGCCAGTACGGCATACTCGCTAAAGTGGGCGGCCTTTCGAATATAAGCGTGATAGTTTTGTATTGTCTGTTCAGGCGCGTCGGGAAACAAAAATAGCAAGATCGGCCGAATGATGAACGATGTTTGCGACACCGAGCCCTGGCTGCTTGAAAGGAAAAAGATCAATGCGATCCAAATAAGAAGCGGCACGAATGCCATAAGCAATTCGCGCCGCGATCCAGTGGAGCACAAGATTCTCACTGTCCCATGTTGTAGTTAAAGCTAAAGCCGCCGCCGGCGATCATCACAATAAATCCAGCGATCATCATAATAAGCGGGATCAATCCTTGCCTTTTGACGATGAAGAAAATTATTGAACCTAACGGACTACAAAAAAAGCAGACAAGGCCCCAAATAGCCTTTTCTGAGGTGTCCTTACCCGTCTGAACGGCAGTGACCACCATCCAAATAAGCCCTATTACGTAAATCAGCCAGCCAACTATTCCAAGCATACTATTCCTCCAAAAGTTAGATTGTCCAAATTGAAAAAGCAAGCAAAGCATAGATGAAATCCCTGAGGATTTCAAATTGCATTGCTTGCTTTAACGTATCAGTTATTGCAGTTAGGCTGCTGCAGCCCCGGAAACCACTTCGATAATTTCCTTTGTAATTGCCGCCTGTCTGATTCGATTCATATTCAGGGTCAAAGAATCGATCAATTCACCAGCATTCTTCGAGGCCGAATCCATCGCTGTCATACGCGAACCTTGCTCTGAAGCAACAGATTCGATCATGCCTCGGTAGATCTGTGTTTCGACCTGTTTGGGCAGCAATTTTCCGAAGATCTCGGCTGCCGGCTGCTCGTAAATGTACTCGGCCTGGTTCGCACCGTCGCTGCCTTCGGCCTCGGCGTCACGCGGGATCGGGAGAAGCTGTTCGATGATCGGCTTTTGAGATAGAACGGTCTTGAATTCGGTGAATGCGATAAAGACCTTATCGATCGATTCGTCTTCGGTAAAGGTTTTTATGACCTTTGCCGCGATCTCAAGTGCGTCCTGCAGGCGTACCTGGCCGGAGCCGGTCAAACCAAGATATTCCTCAGTAAACTTAACGTCGCGGCGTTTGAAAAAGTCACGTCCTTTTCGGCCAACGGGGATCATCTCCGTCGGTTTGTCCGCATTCGCTTTCATGAAAGCCTGCACAGCTTTAATGACATTGGCATTGAAAGCTCCGGCCAGACCTTTGTCCGCGCTGACGAGAACGATGAGATATTTTTCGTCACCGCGTGCATCGAGCAGCGGGTGTGAAAATTCGTCGGCAACCTTTGCACTCAGCCCGCCCAAAACAGCCGACATTTTGCCGGCGAACGGACGCGACGACGTGACGCGGTCCTGTGCGCGTTTGAGCTTTGCCGCGGCGACCATCTTCATCGCCTTGGTGATCTGCTGTGTGTTCTTGACCGACTTAATTCGTCGGCGCATGTCCAAAAGACTAGCCATAAAAATCAGTGATGAACGATAAGTGATGATGTGATGAGCTTCAGCAGCTCATCACTCACCATTCACGATTCGTAGTTACTACGCGGCTGCCGTCGCGGCCGTTTCCCAGCGTGTTGCTTTGAAATCTTCGACCGCTTCCTTCATCAGAGCCTTCAGATCGTCATCGATCGATTTCTTATCTCGAAGCGTATTCAAGACCGCCGGATGTGATTCCTTAGCAAAAACCGTCAATTCTTCTTCGAATCGCTTGAGGTCTTCGACCGCCACATCATCTGCCATTCCGTTCGTGACGGCCCAGATGATCAGGACCTGTTCGACGACGTCCATCGGCTTGTACTGCGGTTGTTTGAGGATCTCTGTCAGGCGTTTACCGCGTTCGAGCTGCGACTGCGTTGATTTATCGAGGTCCGAACCGAACTGTGCGAATGCCGCGAGTTCGCGGTACTGTGCAAGGTCGATACGCAGCGTACCGGCGACCTGCTTCATTGCCTTGATCTGAGCGGAACCGCCCACACGCGAAACTGAGTTACCAACGTTGATAGCCGGTCGCACGCCCGAGTTAAAGAGGTCAGATTCCAAAAAGATCTGGCCATCGGTGATCGAGATCACGTTGGTCGGAATGTATGCCGAGATATCGCCGGCCTGTGTTTCGATGATCGGAAGGCTGGTTAGCGATCCGCCGCCGCGTTTGTCGGACATCTTCGCGGCGCGTTCGAGCAAGCGTGAGTGTAAATAGAAAACGTCGCCCGGATATGCTTCGCGGCCCGGAGGACGGCGAAGAAGCAGCGAAATCTCGCGGTAAGCAGCTGCCTGTTTCGACAGATCGTCGTATATCGTCAAAGCGTGGCGGCCGTTGTCGCGGAAGTATTCGCCCATTGCACAGCCCGAGTACGGTGCCAGAAACTGCATAGCTGCCGGATCCGGAAGCCGAAGCATTAACGATGATCGTGTATGCCATCGCACCGAATTCTTCGAGCTTCTGGCGAACCTGAGCGACAGTCGATGCCTTTTGCCCGATCGCGACATAAACGCAGATCACATCTTTCCCTTTTGGTTGATGATCGTGTCGATTGCGACGGCGGTTTTGCCAGTCTGGCGGTCGCCGATGATAAGCTCACGCTGGCCGCGGCCGATCGGTACCATTGAGTCGATAGCTTTGAGACCGGTCTGGAGCGGCTCTTTAACGGGCTGGCGGTCAATAATTCCGGGAGCGATCGATTCGATCGGATAAAAGGTGTCGGTAACGATCTCGCCGCCGTCGTCGATCGGATTTCCAAGAGCATCAACCACCCGGCCGATCATAGCGTCGCCAACCGGAACGCTCATAATTCGCTTGGTGCGTTTTGCTTCGTCGCCTTCTTTGATCTTCTGAAAATCACCGAACAATACGCAGCCGACCTTATCTTCCTCAAGGTTGAGCGCGAGACCGCGAACACCATAAGGAAACTCGAGCAGCTCGCCCGCCATCACCTTTTCAAGGCCGTAGATCTCGGCAATACCGTCACCAACCTTGATCACGGTCCCGACTTCGTCGACTGTCATCGACGCGTCAAAATTTTCGATCTGTGCCCGAATTATTTCGTTTATTTCGTTAGCTTTAATTGCTTCCATATTCTTATCAGTTTTCGATCGTCTGGAGGCGGTTGTCAGCCGGCAATTCCTTACCGACAACCGACAACTTACTGCCGACAACTATCCATTGACCAATTGTTCCTTCAAGTTTTCCAATTTCGTTTTTACAGAGCCGTCGTAAACCGTTGAACCAATTCTGGTTACGACTCCGCCAATAATTTCTTTGTCGACCGTATAGTTTATGTGTACTTTCTTCCCGGTCAGTTTTTCGAGATTTGTTTGAAATGCTGCACGATCCGTTTGCGGCAATTCGCGTGCGGAGATGATCTCGGCAGCGACGACGCCTCCGCGTTCCTCAAGAACGGTCTCGAATTTGTCATTGATCGCACCGATCTCTGCAAGCCGGCCGTTGCGTAGCAAGATCCGTAAAAAGTTAGCGGTCGTCTTGGTCGGTTTGGCGGACGCGATCAGGCTTTCAAGGACCTTTTCTTTATTTGTATGGGCAATAGCAGGATTGCTAAACACTGTGGTCAAATTCTCGTTCTCAGAAAACAACGTATTTAGCTGAGCCAGCTCAGTTTTGACCATTTCGGTCTGGCCCGAGGCAAGGACGCTGTCGGCAAGTGCGGCGCTGTATCGTCGTGCGATCGTTTCGGTACTCATAACTAGTTAAGACCTCCGATCTCCGCGATGTTAGCTCTTACAAGGACAGCATCGGTTTCGCCGTTTATCTGGGAGCGAAGTTTTGCTTCAGCAAGGCGAATGCTCTCTTCGGCCGAGTAACGGCGAAGTTCGATCTGCGACAGTTTGGCCAAACGCGAAAGGTCAGCCTCGGTCTGCTGCCGCAGACGATCGGCGTCAGCTTTTGTCTGGTCCGCAATGCGCTTTTTCTCAGCTGCGGCCTCGTCCTTTGCTTTCTGCAGGATATTTTCTTTTTCGGTCTCGAGTTGTGCGAGTTTGCCTTCGACCGCCGTGAGCTTGGCAAGTGCAGCTTGCTTTTCTTCTTCAGCCTTGATCAGTTCGGCACGGATGGAATCACGCTTTGCCTTAAAAGCCTCGCTCAGCGGTTTCTTTACCAAATAGACCATGATCGCGATGAACAAGGCCAAATTGATGAACTTCCATGCCTCAAAGCCGGGAATATTGAGGTATTCGTTGTAAAAGTGCGTAAATGCGCTTTCCTTGCCGGCAGGAGCACCGGCTAATAGAAACGCAAAATTGGAAATAAACGCTAACATAAAATCCTAGGACCTAAGTATGCTTGCCGCGATCTTATCGGCCATTTGAGCGGCATTGGCTTCGACTGAGGCACGGGCCTCACCTGTCTGTCTTTCGATCTCGGCCTTACCGGAATCGAAAGTTTGGGCGATCTCGGCCTTGGTCTCGCTTAGTTTTTTTTCACGGGCCTCAACGGCTTTCTTCTGTTCTTTCGCTACCAGTTCGTATCCTTGCGAACGCGTGTCGAGCATAGCCGCGCTATAGCTGGTCTCCTTTTCGCTGACTTCGCCGAGGATCTTCTCGGCCGCACCGCCGGCCCCGCCTTTTGCCTTTTCGCGTTCCTCGATAACCTTATTTATCGGGCGAAAAAGCGTACGGTTGAGCACCCAGATCATGATCAAGATCAGGCCAATGTGTATAAATATTGTGCCGTCCGGAAATAGTTGGATCGATTCGGCAAATGCCAGCAAGTACATATTCAAACTCGACCGTAGTTACGGTGTAAACAGGCGAAAACAGGGCCTGGTTCTCAAAAGATATAAGAGTATCACGCGCCCTTTTTAAGGGTCAAGGGAGCGCCCACAGGTAGTTTCGGCGCATTTTTGCAAATTTCTGTCTGGTGACACGGTTTTGACGTTTGGTGACAGCTTTTTTGACCCTTGGCGGCATTCATTTTGGCTTCCGACGACGCGTATTTTGGGTTTGGTGACGATTCTTTTCCGGCCCTTTCGAGAGGCGATGATACCGCCTATTGCGATTTTGGGAACGGCCGGTGACAAAATTCTTGATTGCGTTAACCACGGTGCCCATCGCTGCTTCTTTCGTAACGCCCAAAAAGGCGTCTATAATAGCGGCGTTAACAAAATGCCGGACACCTCGAAAAATGAAAGTAAGCGGGCACCTCGAAATCGGACGGTCGAGATCGCCTTGGGCGAGGCTGCATCGCTTCGGAAAAAGCTCAAACGTCCGCCTTTTCGCGGTGAAAGCACAAAGAACGCAGTCATTCACGGCGATTCGTTTGATATTTTGCCGAAATTACCAAAGGCAAGTTTCGATCTGCTTTTTGCCGATCCGCCATATAACCTGACGAAGGCATTTGGGAAAGAAAGTTTTAGGGAGCGTTCATCCGGTGAATACGAGGCGTGGCTCGAAACGTGGCTTTCACTCTGCATTCCGCTGTTGAAGATTACCGCGTCCATTTATATTTGCGGCGACTGGCGTTCATCCTCGGCGATACAGCGGGTAGGGTCGCGGTACTTTAAGCTCCGGAACCGTATTACCTGGGAACGGGAAAAGGGCCGCGGGGCGAAGCGAAACTGGAAGAACACGGCCGAAGATATCTGGTTTTTTACTGTTTCAGACGATTTTACCTTCAACATTGACGATGTAAAGCTTCGCCGAAAGGTCCTGGCACCTTACACCGACAAGGGCGGGCCAAAAGATTGGAACGTCGGAGCTGATGGCAATTTTCGCGACACGCATCCATCAAATATCTGGACCGACATCAGCGTCCCCTTCTGGTCGATGCCCGAAAACACGGACCATCCGACCCAAAAGCCCGAAAAGCTGCTCGCCAAGATAATTCTCGCGAGTACAAATGCAGGAGATCTTATCCTTGACCCATTTGCCGGTTCCGGCACGACCGCGGTCGCGGCGAAGAAGCTCGGCCGCGACTTTATCGCGATCGAATCAGACGAACGATACTGCCTGCTGGCTCAAAAACGGCTCGAACTTTCGGAAATTGACTCGAGTATCCAGGGATTCGGCGATGGCGTATTTTGGGAAAGAAACAGTAAGATACAAAAATGAAGATCGCGACCTGGAATGTAAATTCGATCCGCCTGCGGCTGGATTCGATGATCGAGTGGCAGACTCGGACCGGAACGGATGTGCTGTGTGTGCAGGAGACCAAGGTCGTCGATTCCGACTTTCCCGTGCGGGCAATAGAGGACGCCGGGTTTCATGTTGCGTTTTTTGGGCAGAAGTCATATAACGGCGTGGCGATCATTTCGAAGCACGAGATCGCGGATGTTCAAAAAGGGTTTGCCAACGACGATGACGAACAACCCAAACGCCTGATCGCCGCGACGATCAACGGCGTGCGGATAATCAACACGTACATTCCAAACGGTACGGAGCTATGGACGGAGAAATTTACGTTCAAACTCGACTGGCTGCAGCGTTTGCGGCGGATGTTTGACGAGACCTGCGACCTGAATAAGAACGTGCTGCTCTGCGGCGATTTTAATGTTGCACCCGACGAACTCGACGTCTGGAGCGTGCCGGCGTGGACCGGCAAACTGCATTTTTCCAAGCCCGAACGCGCCGCGATCCATCATGTGAAGCAGTGGGGATTTGTCGACGTTTTTCGTCAGATCAACGGCGATCTGCAGGAATTCTCGTGGTGGAACTATCGCGAAGGTGCCTGGCAGCGGAATCAGGGCCTGCGGATCGACCACATCTGGGTCTCGCCGCCGCTCGCCGAAAAATGTACCGGCTGCTGGATCGACAAAGAACCGCGAGGCGGCGAACGGCCGAGTGACCATACGCCGGTGGTTGCGGAATTTGCGTTGTAACGTCATGAACGGAACCTTGTTTGATAAGCACCTGACTGCCGCAGAGATCGGGGCCGGACTGGAACACGTTATGGCAGCACCGAAAGATGTTGGCCGACTCGAAATGATCGTTCGGCGTCCGGCGGTTAACAAACGCGAGGTCATTGACGCCGGCGTCCTCGATCTCGAACGGGGTCTGATCGGTGACAACTGGCTGAGTCGCGGCAGCTCGCGCACCCAAGACGGAAAAGGTCATCCCGATATGCAGCTCAATCTGATGAATTTCCGCTATGCCATGCTGATCGCCGACAGCCGCGAGCGCGTGCCCCTGGCGGGCGACCAACTATTTGTCGATCTCGACCTCAGCGAAGAAAATGTGCCGCCCGGAACGCGGATCTCGATCGGCGAAGCCATCATCGAGGTGACAACGATACCGCATCTCGGCTGTAAGAAATTTGTCGAGCGTTTCGGCGTCGACGCGATGAAGATCGCCAATTCCGAATTCGGACGTAAACACCATTTACGCGGGATAAACGCTAAGGTCATCGAAAGCGGCTCGGTCAGCACCGGCAATATTGTTCGGTTGGCTGATGTATCCGGGAATAAATAAGAGAGTTCCGGCACCACCGAACTCGTAAAATAGTCACATGAGATCAATAAAGAGAATTGCCATATTTCTGATCGCCGCCGCAGGGTTGTTTGTTGTTGCGTCGATCGGTTTTGTGTATCTTGCGCCTTAATCGGCGGCGCGCTTATTCCTCACGTTGGAACGGAAACAAGCCGGGCTCGAACGCAAGGAGATCGAACTTGCTGACGGCACGCATTATGTCTATCTCGAGGGCGGACAGGGCCAACCGCTGATGCTGCTGCACGGTTTTGGGGCGAACAAGGATAGTTTCGACCGTGTCGCGAAGTTTCTCACGCCAAAATATCGCGTCATCGTACCCGATCACGTCGGTTTCGGCGAATCGGCCCATCCGCCCGAGGCAAATTACTCCGCCGCGGCACAGGCCGATCGGCTGCACGCTTTGGCCAACGCGCTGGGAATTAAGGAAATCCATCTCGGCGGAAGTTCGATGGGCGGCCAAATCGCGATGTCGTACGCGGTCCTATTCAGATCCGAGGTCAAAAGCCTCTGGCTGATCGACACCGGCGGCGTCTGGTCGGCACCGGCGAGCGAACTCCGTAAAAAGATCGAGGAGACCGGAACAAATCCGCTGCTGATCCGTACGGAAGACGAATTTGCCGGCCTTTTCCCGTGGGTGATGGCCGAACCGCCGTTTATCCCGAGGCCGATAATGAACGTGCTCGCACAGGAACGCATCCGCAATTTTGACCTCGAACAGCGTATTTTCACGCAGATCGCGTCCGATTCCGTTGAAGAACGCATTCGCGGGCTTGAAACGCCGACGCTCATCGTCTGGGGCGATAAAGACAGAACGATAAATGTCGCAACTGTTGAGGTTTTGCGTGGACTGCTGCCGCGTTCGCAAGCCGTGATAATGCCCGGCATCGGCCACGTACCCACCATCGAAAGGCCGCAGCAAAGCGCAGACGACTATCTGCGGTTCCGTTCGGGCTTGTAAGAAACAGGCAGCGAAATTTTTCTTTGAAGTTTTCCGTTTCGGTGCGACAATATCGGATATTGCTCGAGCCGACTCTTTAATTTTGATGACTAGGAAGGTGAGTTAAGTGTTTCTTCACTCTGCGAAAGATCATATTAAAATCAACAGATCTACTTTGTCCATATTGTGTCTGGCGATAGTCGCCGCTTTTGCGATCACAGTACCGGCCCAGAAAAAGCCTGCACCAAAGAAATTTACGACCGCCGGATATTTCAGCGATATCGCGGCCGGTAAGGAATCGGGTGATTTTTGCTGTATGGCGGTCTATCTGACGCAGTCGTCGGAAAAGACGTTTGCCTTGGTCACTCAGGCCCAGGGCGATATTTTTGATCCTGTGCTGGTCGAGGCATCAACCTCGGGCAAGGATATGAGGACCGTCGAATTTACGCTCCCCGATGAAAATGGCGACAAGAAGTATAAAGGAACGGTATCGGCCGCAAGTCTCAATTTAACGCTAGCCGGCACAAGATCGGTCCTTAAACGGAAATGTGCCAGCACCTACAGCGACATTAGCCTAGGCAGCGGAGGCGATCTCGGCGGAACTGAGATCTTTATCACCGACAGCGGCGGCACGTGGTGGGCACTCGTAACTATGGCTCAGGGTGAACTAGGCGAACCTACTCTGGTCAAGGCGGATGTGACTGGGAAGAACTATGAGAAGATCGCATTCACACTGCCTGACAGCGACCGAAAATTCACCGGAGTGATCGGCAAGACCTCGCTGACACTCAATGAAAGCGGCGCAAAGTCGGTATTGAAAGCAAAGTGCTATCAATAGCGACCTGCGGATGAATAATTAACTTTGCACGCCGCTGTTTGTGTTGTAATATCGCGCGGTGCGCTGATATACTGAGCAATTGACGGCTCTGCGGCTATTGTAGGTAGCGGAATTTAGATGGACATCAGAAAAGCATTACTGATATTCGCCGGCACTTTGTGCGTCGGTCTTGGTGTGCTCGGAATGTTCCTGCCGCTCATGCCAACCACCGTTTTCCTGCTGCTTGCTGCGTATTGCTATTCCCGCAGCTCTGAGAAATTTCACAACTGGCTCTTGAACAATCGCTGGTGCGGTTCGTATATCCGCAACTACAAGAGCGGCAAAGGCATCTCGCTTCGCCAGAAGGTCAGCACGATCATCACTCTCTGGGCCTCGATCGGTTTCAGTGTCTGGTTGCTGGCGGGCGGATTTTGGCTCAACCTTATCATGTTCGCGATCGCCCTCGGGGTGACGATCCATCTTGTGATGCTCAAGACTTACAAGTCCGAATCGGATCCTATCGCGGAAAATGCCGAGCTCGTTTCCCCTGAATCCCTCTAGCCGATCTTTACCGTCAACATCGAAATTGAGCCGCCGTCGAATCCCTCGACGGGAAATGACACAACATCGCCCTCGCTCTGCGTAGCAAGAACGTAGAGCAGCGGCAGGAAATGGTCGGGCGTCGGGGCGGAAAGTTGAGCGTCCTTGCCCATCAGCTCATACGATGCAAGCGGTTTGTGTTCGCCCGCGACCATTAGCTTTCGAGCTTCGGATTCGAATCTCACTGCCCAGTCGAATGGCTCCACGTCCTGTTTTCCCCCGGCATAACTGTGCAGATTGTGTACCAGATTGCCGCTGCCACATACGAGAACGCCTTCGTCGCGGAGCGGCGCGAGCTGTTTGGCAAACTCGTAATGCCAATCCGATGACTTGGTCTCGTCGATCGAAAGCTGCACGACCGGCATATCGGCATCTGGAAAGACGTGGCACAGCACCGACCACGTTCCGTGATCAAGTCCCCAGCGAACCGTATCCAAGATCACATCACCGCCAAGCAGACCATTTACGCGTGCGGCCAATTCAGGCGAACCTGCGGCGGGATATTCAAATTCAAACAGTTCACGCGGAAATCCGCCGAAATCATGGATCGTCTTCGGCCATTCCATCGCTGTCACGCCGACCGCAGGCACAAACCAATGCGCCGACACACAAAGGATGGCTTTCGGCCTCGGTATCGAGCGGCCGATCTCCGCCCACGCACGCGTGAATAGGTTATAGGCCAATGCATTCATCGGATTGCCGTGGCCAAAGAAAATTGCGGGCATCGGGCTAGTCATTTTCTTAAAAGTTCCATGACTCGCTTAAACAACTGCGGCAGCAAACCGACCGTTCTGATCAGCGAGCCGCTGGCGAAGGTGGTAGTCATTTTGCGAAATGTCGAGATGGCGTTTGCGGAGTACGGCATCCACCAGGCATCGGGCAAGATGGCGATGTGGTTAGTATGGATGTGCTGCGGTTGGACGAGTTCCATGAGGCCTTCGCGGCCGTGGGTGCGGCCCCGGCCTGAGTTTTTGAAGCCGCCCCACGGTGTCTGGCCGATGCCGTGAGTGTAGAGGACTTCGTTGATGCAAACCGAGCCGGCCTCGATCTTTTCCGCGATGCGTTTTCCTTTTGCACGGTCGCGCGTCCAGACGCTGGCGGTGAGGCCGAATTCGCTGTCATTTGCTAGTCTAATCGCTTCTTCTTCTGTCGAGAATGTCGCGATCGGGAGCGTCGGGCCGAAGGTTTCTTCCTGCATTGCACGCATGTCATTGTTTGCGTTGGTGATAACCGTCGGTTCGTAAAAGAGGCCTTCGAGATCGGGATTGCGTCGTCCACCGGTCTCGATCTTCGCTCTGCTGAGACGGAAATCCTCGACGTGATCCTCGACGATCTTGATCTGCCGTTCGGATGACATTGATCCGATCGAGACGTCTGCTCGATCGCCCGTGCCTTGTTGGAGCTGTTTTGTCCTTTCGACGATCTTGCGGGTTATTTCCTCCGCGACACTTTCCTGAACATACAGCCGCTCAACCGAAGAACACGACTGGCCCGAATTACAGAACGCACCCCAAACGGCGGCTCCGGCGGCGAGGTCGAGGTTCGCGTCGGCAAAGACGATCATCGGGTCCTTACCGCCGAGTTCGAGGACGACGGAGGTGAGGTTTTTCGCCGCCGCTGCGGCGATCTTCTTCCCGGTAGCGACCGAGCCGGTGAACATGATCTTGTCCGGATTTGATTCTACCAACGCGGCTCCCGTCTCTCCGCCGCCGCTGACGATCTGGACACAACCGTCAGGCAAGCCGGTCTTCTTAAAGATCTCGCCGATCTTGAGGCCGATCATTGGCGTCAGTTCGGACGGTTTGATGACGACCGTATTTCCCGCCATCAACGCCATCACAGCTTCGCCGAGCGGGATCGAGAAAGGATAATTCCACGCCGGAATAATTCCGACGACGCCGAGCGGCTGATATACGATCTTTGACGAGCGGCCGAGCAAGGCGTAGAGGCCGATGTTGATCTTTGCCGGTTTTAGTAGCTTTTCGGTCTTACGGGCGAAGTACTGCATCAGGTCAAGCACCGGTGCGATCTCCATCGACAAGGCCTCAGCAACGGGTTTTCCTGATTCGTCGGAGATGAGGCGGGCGATCACTTCGCGTTCGGCGAGCAAAACCTCGCGGGCCTTCATGATATAGGCCTTTCGCTCGACGAATGATGTTTTCTTCCACAACTGAAACGCAGTTCGGCTACGCTCGACCGCCGCGTTCACTGCGTCCTGCGAGGCTTGCGCGACACGGCCGACCTCGGCACCTGTCGCGGGGTTGTACGAGACGATCTCGTTGGTTTGGGTCGGCATTGCAGCGCTCATATAGGCTTCGGTTACTTCAAACAGGATGTACCGGATAAACAGGACCGGGGACCAAATAACGGTCGGGTGAATCTTTTCCTATCATGCTTAACTTGTAGATCCTGTTAAAAAACTAGCTCAACATTCGCTCGATGACGGCGTAGCTTGTTTCGATGGCGTCGGCGAGTTTGGCGGGTTCGGTGCCGCCGCCTTCGGCCATGTCGGGTTTGCCGCCGCCGCGGCCGCCAACTATCGGAGCGATCTCGCGAATGATGTCGCCAGCCTTTACTTGCGATGTAAGGTCGTCCGAGACACGGACGATGATGCCGACCTTGCCTTCGTCTGAACGGCCGATTATCACAACGCCGGATTTTAGACGGGCGAGCAACGTATCGGAAAGCTGACGCGTTCCGCCGCTGTCGAGGCCTTCGACGATTTTTCCTAAAACTTTAACGCCGTTTATTTCTCTGTGTTCATCTCCGCCCGAGGACGCATCGCCTATCGAGCCGGTCGCGATCTTGAGTTTTAACTCGTCCATTTCCTTGCGTGTCTTCTTCAGCTCTTCCTGTAATCTCGCGATGGCGTTTGGCAGGTTGTCGCGTTGGGTGTTCAAGGCCCCGAGCGACGCGTCGATGAGGCGTTCGTCTTCGCGGAAGCGGTTGAATGCGTCAAAGCCTGTGATCGCGCGGATGCGGCGGACGCCGGACGCGATCGCTTCATCGCCGGTGATCTTGAACGAGCCGATGTCGCCGGTCGCCCGGACGTGCGTGCCGCCGCACAACTCTTTCGAAAAGCCTCCGTCGCCCACGCTCAATACGCGCACCGCCGAACCGTATTTCTCCCCAAACAGAGCCATTGCACCGCCGGACATCGCCTCTTCGATGCTCATGACGTTGGTGTTTACCGTGTCGTTCTTAAGGATCTCGCGGTTGACCAGATCCTCGACCTCTGCGATCTCGGCCGTGGTCATCGGTTGGTAATGCGTAAAATCGAACCGCAGGACATTCGGCCCGACGACCGAACCGGCCTGTTTTACGTGTGTTCCCAGAACTTCCCTTAGAGCAGCGTGAACAAGATGAGTCGCGGTATGATTTCGCCGCGTCGCATCGCGTTTTTCGGCATTGACCGACGCGGTGACCTCGTCGCCGACATTAAGCGAGCCATTTTCGACCGTTACCTTATGAATGATGAGTCCTGCAACAGGCGAATACGTATCGGCAACAGCAGCGGTCGAATCAGCGGCGATCAGCTTGCCAACGTCGCCGACCTGACCGCCCGCCTCGGCGTAGAAAGGAGTTTGATCAAGAACCACACTGCCTTGCTGACCTTCGGCTAGAGTTTCGACGGACGTTTCGCCGTCGAGTATTCCGACTACTTTTGCTCCGGTGAGATGCGTCGTGTCGTAACCATGAAATTGGTTAACCCCGACCTTTTCGAGCAGCTCGGCATAGACCGGCGAAGGTTGGGACTTGCGTGTGGTCTGGCCGACCGTGCCCTGCGATTGGAGATCCTGCAGAGCGGAATCAAAGCGTTCGTTGAAATCGTCCTCTTCAAATTCGAGGCCTTTCTCTTCGAGATAGACGCGAATCAGATCGCGCGGCGTTCCGAATGTGTCGTAGAGTTTTCCGATCGAGAGGAAAAGGTCATCATCCTGTGGTGTGCTGCCGGAAATACCGAGTTCGTTCAGTTTTCCGAGCCCGACGGTCACGGTGTTCCCGAATCGTTCTTCTTCGATGCGGACCATTTTGCCGATGAAGTCGCGTTGGGTCTCAAGTTCCGGATACACGCCTTTCATCTCGGAGACGACAAAGTCGCAGACCTTGTAGAAGAAAAGATCGTTCAAACCCAAATGCTCGCGGCCATGGTAGATGGCACGGCGCATGATCTTTCTAAGGACATAGTTGCGGCCTTCGTTGCCGGGCAGAATTCCGTCTGCGATGGCAAACGCGGTGGAACGCGCGTGGTCGGCGATCACGCGTGAAGCAAATTGTTGGGTCTCGGTCAGTTCGTCGTAAACACTCATTAGATAGATAATATAACAAATTATATTTGAACGCGGATCGAGCGATTTTGGCAGATGTATGCGGTTGAAGTAAATTTCAATGGGACAGATCCATGAAGTTCCATCTGATCCTTCCGAGCCGCGTGCAAATCATCACAAAACCAGAAATTAGACGAAACCGCGACTTAGGTTTTGTAATATATATTGGCCGTGAACATTCTGTTTGGAATTCCGATATGAAAGCTGAGGAGATGAACAGCCGATGCACATTTGTTCTCGCGGAATTGACGCGAGAGATATCGGCAACTGACAGATGGACCCATAGTCACAGATTATGAATATTATAAGCTGGTTCGATTGCAGGCAACCGTTTGACACTTCGCCGGTTCTAACCTCAGAATTACGAGATTAATTAATTCAACTGCGAGAGGAAATATATGAGATCAAACGTTCGAATGGCAGTAGTGCTCGCGGCTTTTGCGGCGGTTCTGACCTTTGCTACGGCAAGCTCTGCTCAGATCATCGTTGGCGGCTATAAGGTCGTCGCAAAAACAGACGCCGGCGTAGTAGCAGCGGCCAATTTTGCGGTACAAGCCCAATCGGAAAATACCGGGAGAGAATATGAGTTGGAAGACATCGTTAAGGCCGAACGCCAGGTAGTGCAGGGCTCGAACTACCGGCTTTGTATGGAAGTCAGTGCAGACGGCAACGATGCGTTTCACGTTCAGGCGGTTGTATATGTGGATCTGAAAGGCAATAAAAAGCTATCGAGCTGGGCCGATTCGAGCTGTGGCGACTCGGCCGCCGCACCGGTAACTAAGCAGATCGTTGTCGGCGGATTCGGAACCGCCCCGAAGACCGATGCTCAGGTCGTTGCGGCAGCGAATTTTGCGGTCAAGGCGCAGTCAAAGAAGTTGGCAGCGGAGTTCGAGGTCGTCGAGATCGTAAAGGCGGAGCGTCAGGTCGTTCAGGGTATGAACTACCGCATTTGTATGCTGGTAAATGTCGAAGGCGATGAACCGTTTATGATCAGCACCGTCATTTATCAAGATTTCAAGCGGAACTATAGCCTATCTAGTTGGAAAGAATCAGAATGCGGTGTGGCCGGTGCGAGTATGTGACTCACCGCTACAAGGATTGGCCCCGGCAAGCTTGGATCATATAGGTTCAGTTTGACTCAAATGTTCCGTTAACCGATAACGAGACCGGGAGAAATAAAGATCTGAGGATAAATATGAAAACACCACCACTTGCATCAATTTTGCTCTCCACATTCGCGGTCATTTTTATTGCATTTTCGGCTGTTTCGGCACAGCCGGGCGGCTATCAGCCTACGGAGCTCGACGCCGGTGTACGGCTCGCGGCCGATTTTGCGGTAAAGGAACAGGCGACGAGGGCCAAGACCACGATAAGCCTGGACCGAATCGTAAAGGCGTCGGATAAGACACCAAAGATGGGCGCGAGGGACTTTATGCTCTGTCTTGAGGCTACGGTTACGGGTAAAAGGTTGTTTGCCCAAGCGATCGTGTCGGTGGATCAGTATTCGAATTTTAGCCTCATGGGCTGGTCAAAATCGACCTGCGGCAAGTCGGACTCAGGCGGAGGCATGGGATCGGTCGGCGACTTTAAGCCGAACACGGACTATAAGGAGATCGAAAACATTGACGCAGGTGCCGAGCTTGCGGCCGATTTTGCCGTGAAGGAACAGGCGAAGAAAACCAAAGCTACGATCACGCCCGCGACGATTATCAAAGGCGAAGATCTGGAACCGAAACTCGGCGCACGTAATTTCAGGCTATGTCTCAAAACAACGGTCAACGGCAAAGCGACAACGGCTCAAACACTAGTAAATGTCGATCAGTATTCGAACCATAAGCTGGTCAGCTGGACCGAGATGAAATGCGGAGGAGGAGACGGCGACGGTTTCAAGCCGGTCGAAAAGGAATTTACTGCAGGAGTCGATATGGCGGCAGATTGGGCTGTCGGCGAGCATTCAAAGGACACTGGCGTCGATCACAAGCTTGTTGAGATACTGAAACGCGAGGAAAAGGGAATGTTCTCGATGACCTATCGAATTTGTATGAAGGTTAGTGAAGGCAACGAGACGCAGGTCATTCAGGCGGTCGTTACGCGAGACCAGTATTCGAATCACAAACTCGTCAGCTGGGAACACTCTAAGTGCACAAAATAAAAGGAGTTAGCTGACACCTTTTGAGCGATCCCAGCTGCCTTGCAGCTTTCTTAACAACAATATTTGTCCGGCATGATAGGCGTTGTGGGCGTTGATATTTGATATCAATGTCGCCCACGACGCCCTATTTGTTTTTGAAACGGGCTCGTTGAATTTGCTCTCGTCGGCGTTGGCGATCAAGTCGCGAAACTCGGTCAAGATCGCGTCAAGCCTCGCGGTTTCTGCATTCCACGTTTCCGCAGTCGCTTCGCCGGCCGTAAATGTCGCGTCATTGTCATCCGCCGGATATTGATAATCCACGCCCTTGAACCGTTCGACATAGGCGAAATTGTAATAGTTCAGGTGGCTGACTGTTTCCCAGATCGAGTTATCGCAACATTGAGGCTTCCACAACGCCTCGTCCGCCGTCACGGCTTCAAGTGTGTTTTTAAGCGCGACGAACCAGGCGTCTTTGTCGTAGCAGGCTGTGAATTGTTCGAGTAAGATCGCTTTTGTCATATCGTAAATATATGTCGACCCGACGTAACTTTGCTACTTTTCCATTCTCGTGAAGACCGCGATTTTGAACGAAACCCCGTGCGGGAAATACTCGACGTGTTTTTCCTCACCATTAATCGTCACTTTTACGATCAACGGCAGATCAGGCTTCCACGCGTTGCTAAAGCGGTAAGCGTTCTCGACGCTAACGAAACCCATTCCGTCTCGCAAACCGGCTTTGTAGGCAGGTCCGTTCTTGTTCACGGCGGTGACCTTTTTTGCTTTTCGCGTTTCTTCGAGTGAAAATCCTATTTCGAACGAAGGCTTTTCGATGAGGTGAAGTCTGTATCTGGGAATTGCTCGTTCGTCAGGAACGATCGGCTCGCCTCGCATAATATATCGTTCGATATCGCCCTTGGCGTCGACGCCATTTTCGCTAGCAATTTTTACTAACGTATCCTCAGTTATATTGCCTTTCGACGCGGCCGCGAGCCTATACAGCTCTCGGATAAGATCGCCCAGATCTTTATCTTTACGTGAACGCCGAATCTGAGCGTCCCAATTTAACGCGATCAATGCTCCGCGAAAATAGGCGAGCTTTTTCGCAACACCGTCGAATTTGCCCGTTTTACCCAGATCGATAAGCTCATCGTAACCTTTCGCCCGATGCGGATTATCGGCAATGTTGTGGGTGTTTTGATTTACCCAGGTGACAATCTCATCCGCCGTCATAAGCTTCGCCTCGGTCAATATTTTGCGGGCGAAATAGTCGGTAAACCCTTCGGAAAACCATTCCAACCTCACATCGGAATATTTCTTGTCTTGAATTATCTCGATCTTATTCGGGAGCCAATTGTGAAAGAACTCGTGAGCGACGAGCACGTACAGATCTTCGATCTTGGTCTTTGGGTCAACAAAACAAATAAAACCGTTGTCGGGAGCATAACCCGCGTTAACATTGCTTCGCGGTGCGAGGACGATCGTATAGTTGGGCTGCTCATAGTCATTAAACCACGCACGTTCGGCGCGAATGATCTGTTCTATCGACGCATATATCTTGGCCCGCGGGATATGAAGATCACCATGAGCAAAAACTGCGACGCGTCCCTTTTTTGTGTTAAAAATGTGACCATTCGCACCGCCGCCGATGGCTGACGAACTCAGGTCATCATAGCTCGATTGGACCGAATATTTTGAAGCGTTCGCACTGATCGTCGAATATATCTTCCAACCGGACGGAATTCCGTCGATCTCGATCTGGTACGGCACTTTCTGATTGATGTCTCCGATCGGCAGCAAGTATTGACAGCCCGCGAGGTGAAAATGCCCGGCGCTAGTGTTTGGCGAATACGGCGACGCATCCATCGCCTTCGGGTCGTAAGAAAGCGTGTATCGAAGCGAAACTGTGCCATCCGAGTTTGGCTTAACGCGACGCTCAGTCGAGCTTTCGGCGTCTTGTACGGTGGTGCCCGCGATGCCTTCAAAGCGGGACACATACTTGGAAAGGTCGGGAGTTCCGAAACAATCGGACGGCAGTTTTACCGTAAGCGGCTCGCTGTTCTTATTTTGAAAACTAAGAGAAATGTTTAGTTCGGTCCGGTCCGAGAGTGGAGTTGGTCTGATCTTGTAGGAAAAGCCAGTCGTTTGCGCATTTGAGCCAATCGCAAGGGATAAAAATAACGTCGCCAGGACTATATAAGAGCGGGTGGTTATTTTGCTCATTTTACCGTTTCTCCAAACAGTAAAGCGTAGACCACAAATTTCCGGTATCACCAACCGGAATTAATTTTCCAACGGTCAACGATCTCGCCGCTTTCCAGAACATTGTAATGCGAATGCTGGGCGGCGGTCATACATGAGTGATTTGCAAGGATCCGAATGCGGTCTCCGACCTTGAAACGATCGAATGCGGTATCTTCTCCGGCGTGGATCACGCCGTGTTCCTGCGAGAGCGATGTGAGACGCATTCCTGTGTCGACGCCTTCGAGATCAAGGACGCGGCCATAACCACACGTCGGGTCGAGGCCGACCGGGCCGCGATCTTTTGACATTGCGATGCCGCCGGCGTCTATTACCAATTTTCGCCGCGACGCGTTGCGATGCACGACCGCCGCAAGTACGGTCAAAGCCGTATCTTCAAACGAGCAACTGCCGAGCGTCGCTTGAAAATTGTCGAAGAAAATGTAATTTCCCGGCCGAACTTCGTCGATGCCGTCGAGATGGTCGATGTGATTTATCGTCGGCGTCGAACCAATACTGACGGTTGGGACCTCGATGCTCGTTTCCCTCAATCTCGTCGCCAGATCGACCATGCAATCACGTTCGTGACGAGCAACTGCCTTAATCTCCTCAACGGTTTGGACGTCATACGAATGTCCGGCGTGCGTGAGAATTCCGGCGAAATGCAGATTTTGCGCATCCGAAAGTTGTCGCGGAATCTCAATAGCATCAGCAGTGTGCGGCTCAACGCCGACGCGGTGTGTGCCGCAATCGATCTTTACGAACACGTTGAATTTCACACCTGCTCGCCCGGCAGCCGCGTCGAGCTGTTTTGCAGTTTCGGCATCGTCGGTGAGTAAATTGAGCTTTGAGCCGCTTCGCAATATCTCGATCGCGTCAGCAAATTTCCCGGGTTCGATCGGCACAGCATAAGTTATGTCATTGAAACCATTAGCCGCAAACGCCCGGGCCTCAGCGAGCGTCGAAACCGTAATCGCACCGTTATGTCCGGTGGTTTGAATGCGGGCGACCTCGACACATTTGTGGGTCTTTATATGCGGTCGCAAACGTGCTCCACCGTCGGCCGCTATTAACGATATTTGCTCGGCGTTACGTCGAACGCGTGACATGTCCAAGATCAAGGATGGTGTTGAGATGGAATGCAGGTCCATAAGGGTCACCGAACGGAGCTAATTAGACACCGTAAGGACTTCATTAAACTCAAGCTTTCATTTTGAAGGCGGCAGCTCGCGGACCTTTTGTTCGTCTGCGGCTGCCAGGTCTGCTTTTCCGAGCGCACGATACAGTTTTGCCCGATCTTGATAGGCCTTTCGGTTCTTTGGCGAAAGGCTTATCGCGGTCGTAAGCGATGCAACCGCGTCGATGCGTGCCTTGGAGGCGTTTACGGACGAGAGCATCGTCGAACCGGACTGGTACATCGCGTGGATGATATAAGTGGTCGAACATATCTCCTTGACACCGTACAATGCTGCTCCGGCTCCCCGTCGAATTTCGTCATTAGGCCGATTCTTGATCACAAGATCTGCCCATTCCATGGTTGATCCCAGCGACTGATCGCATATTGACGTAGCAGTGATCGTCTGGGTCTGAGCAAAGAGAAAACCCGTTCCCTGCATGATCTTATCTTTCTGCAATTCGACATCTGCTGCGTCAAGATAACGATTCATGCCTTTCATACCGGCCATTGCGATGGTCCCTCGGTCCCGATCTGACTCCGTGAATCGCCTAAGGGCTTCATAAGATCGGGCACGCGTGATCAGGAGATCAAAATAAACGTTCGTCAACATATCTTTGCTCGGTGTACCTTCCGCGTCAAGCTTGATCAGTACTAATGACCATGTCGCCAGATCGATAGCCGACAAGTAGTTTCCTGCCTTGAGAGCATTTTCCGCGAGTATTCGGCCGTCGTACGGATCGGTGATCGCTATCGTTGCAACTGGTGGAGTCGTTCCCCCCACCGCGACCTTGGTCGGATTAGCCTTTGCCAACTCTGAATTTACGTAGTTGAGATGCGATTTCGCCAGGTCATAATTTGGATAAAGCTTGATCGCCTTTTCAAGGTCGGCCCGGGCTGCTGTGTATTTCTTTGAGACTGAAAAGAGCTTTCCGCGTGTGAAGAGGGCAACGAAGTCCTTCGGATTCAACCTGATAGCCTCATTGACGTCGGCCATTGCTTTGGCATTGTCACGCTGGGCCTCGTACATCTGTCCGCGTCCGCTGTAAGCCTGAGAAAGGCGCGGATTCAACTTGATCGCTTCAGTGAAATCCGTGATAGCCTGCGGCCGTTTGGCTGTGTCGATCTCAGCGAGCCTAATTCGTACCACTCCACGCTCGGACCAGTAATCGGCGTTTTTTGGGTTTACCTTGATGGCCTGAGAAAAGTCAGCCTCAGCCCTATCAAAGTCCAGCCGGCTCATCGCCAATTCGGCTTTCAAACGGTATGCTAATCCCCGATTGTACCAAGCAGTTTCACCACGAGGTTGGATCTTAAGATACTCAGAAAAACTTGCAATTGCGGCATCGTAGCGATCGTTGCGGTAATGTTCGTTGCCCTGTTTGAAGTGCTCCGACGCACGCTTTAGCTGTTCTGGGGTCTGGCCGTAAAGCGAGACCAGCGACACCAAAACCGTGCTCATTACCAACAATATCATTCTCACATATGCAAACTTCATAGCTAGATCAACGCTTTTGCGAGCTTTAATAAATTTTCGACTGTATAACCGTAATCCCGGAACACATCTTCCGCAGGTGCCGAGGCTCCGAATTTATCGACGGCGAGAATGTCGCCGCTGTCGCCCGTGTATTTATGCCAGCCCTGTGAAACGCCGGCTTCGATGGCGAGACGGGCCGTTACCTTTGGCGGCAGGATCTCGTCGCGGTATTTTTGCGGCTGAGCGTCGAAGAATTCCCAGCATGGCATTGAGACTACGCGGGTCGGCGTGCCTTCGGCGTTTAGCTTTTCGCGAGCCTCCATTGCCAGGCCGACTTCGGAGCCGGTGGCGATCAGAATGAGTTTTGGTGTTGCAGCCTTTCCGGCTTTTGTTTCGGCCTCGGCGAGAATATATGCACCTTTGTGCAGGCCCTTTGCGTCACCGAATTTTTTGCGGTCGATGAGAGCGACCTTTTGGCGTGATAGGGCGAATGCGGTCGGGGCTTTTGTCCGTTTTAGTGCGGCGCGCCAGGCTTCGCGGGTTTCGTGGGCGTCGCACGGGCGAATGACCGCGAGATTTGGTATCGCACGCATCGCGGCGATGTGTTCGACGGATTGGTGCGTTGGACCGTCTTCGCCGAGGCCGATCGAGTCGTGGGTGAAGACAAAGATCGTCCGGATCTGCGACAACGCCGCTAGCCTGATCGCCGGCCGCATATAATCGGAGAACGTCTGAAACGTACCGCCAAAAGGAATCACGCCGCCGTACAGTGCCATGCCGTTCATCAGTGAGCCCATCGCGTGTTCGCGAATGCCGTAGTGGACGTTGCGGTTCTCAAATCGCCCGGATTGAATATCGGCTGATGATTTGATGTAAGTGTTGTTTGAAGGCGTCAGATCGCCCGAGCCGCCGAGCATCTGCGGAATGGTATCGGCAATGGCATTGATCACATCGCCGCTGTATGCGCGTGTTGCTTTTGCCTCGACCCCGTCGAATTTCGGCAAGCTTTTCTCCCAACCGTCGGGCAGCGAATCGCTGCGGATCGATGCGAACGCGGCACCGAGTTCGGGATGAGTCTTCCCGTACTGTTTAACGAGAGCCTCCCATTCCTTTTCGATTGCGGCACCGTTTTTTACAGCTTGCCGCATGTGTGCGGAAACCTCTTTCGGGACGTAAAAGCTCTTGTCCTCAGGCCAACCGAGATTGCGCTTTGTTTCCTTGACGGCCTCTTCGCCCGGAGCATCGGAATGGGCCTTGCTCGTTCCCTGTTTCGGCATCCCGAAACCGATTATCGTGTGAACTCGGATCAGCGACGGTTTGTTTTTGACCTTCTGAGCGTCCTTGATCGCTTTTTCGATCGCTTTCAGATCGTTGCCGTCAGCGACCTCAGAGACGTGCCAA
This sequence comes from Acidobacteriota bacterium, assembly GCA_016713675.1. Taxonomy (NCBI): domain Bacteria; kingdom Pseudomonadati; phylum Acidobacteriota; species Acidobacteriota bacterium. Next base: position 1,253,107 of record JADJOS010000001.1, on the reverse strand, counting down.
CCTGCAGCCTCGAACCGCTTGGTCCGGTCCTCGGTAAACGCGAGATCGGTCGAACCGTCGATCGTGATCTGGTTGTCGTCGTAGAGATAGATCAGATTGCCGAGCTTCAGATGCCCGGCCAGCGAAGCAGCCTCGTAACTGACGCCCTCCATCAAATCGCCGTCGGAGCAGATGTTGTAAATGAATCCGTCGGCGACAGGAAAGCCTTTTTTGTTGAACTTCGCCGCCAGATGAGCCTGAGCGATGCCCATTCCGACGCCGTTCGCAAAGCCTTGTCCCAACGGCCCTGTCGTCACCTCGACGCCCGCAGTCATAATATTCTCAGGGTGCCCCGGCGTTTTCGAATGTAATTGCCGGAACCGCTTGATCTCGTCCATAGACAGATCATAGCCCGTCAGATGCAGTAAGCTGTAGATCAGCATCGACCCATGCCCGCCCGACAACAAAAACCGGTCGCGGCCAAACCACTTCGGATTCTTCGGGTTGTGCCGCAGAAACTTGGTCCACAACACATACGCCGCAGGTGCCATCCCAAGCGGCAGCCCCGGATGCCCGGAATTCGCCTTCTGAATAGCATCCAGCGAAAGTGTGCGAATGGTGTTGATACAGAGTTGGTCGAGGTTGAGTTTTTCAGTTGTCATTTGGAAATTGATCAAGCGAGCAAAATTTGGTTTGAGTCGATACTGTCTATTCTGCCAATACTTTCGAGTGCAAGCAAAACGGCACCTCGCAAAGATGATTCCTGGACGCTGCTCATGGTCAGTTCGCGGCCCAGTACGTCCGAGATTATCCGCGTCCAGACGGGAGAATCGCGGAGGGCTCCGCCGGAGGCGACTATTTCTTTTACTCTTACGACCGAGTTTAGCTGTTTTAAGATTTCGGCGAAGCGATAGGCGACCGATTCCATCGCGGCTTGGAGAATGTCGATGGAATCGTTCGCCGCGGTGAGGCCGTTGATCCCGCCTTGGGCGTCTTCGCGGTAAAGCGTACTGCGTTCTCCGTGAAAATACGGTGCGACGGTTAATCCGTGGGCTCCGAGCAAGCGGGTTGCAATCTGTTGTTCGGCGTCCTTTGGCAGATTAAGGTTCTTTTTCATCCACGCGTATAGATTGCCGCCGTCGGACAATGCTCCGCCGAGGATGACGCGTCGGCGGTCGATGCGGTAGCACCAGAGGCCGTCGGGAATCTTCGCGGGCAGTTGGCCCTCGTATGCGACACGCATCGCCCCGGATGTGCCGACCATCAACGCTGCTTTCGACTTTGTCATGCAGCCCGAACCGATATTATCAGCGGCGCCGTCCGCGATCGTCGGAAACCATTCGGCATTAGCGAGCCGCGGCCAGCGTTTTGCGTATTTTTTGTTGAGCTTAAATGTTTGATCGTCCGCCGCGATTGTGGGAAGCATGGCCGGCTTGATCTTCAGATATTTGATCAACTCCGCGTCCCATGCGCATTTTCGGATATCGAAAATGCCGGTTCCCGAAGCCATCGAGACGCTCGTGGCCATTTCATCAAAAAACCGGAAACCCAAAAGATCGCTAAACGACATCAGCACCGCAGCTTGCGAAAATGCATCCGGAAATTCCTTTCGCAGCCACATCAGCTTTGCCGGCCAAAAGCTGGAGTGAAATCTGGCACCGGTTCGGTTGTGAATTGCGGTCTCGTCAAAGCGCTTTCGAAGGACGGAAGTAAACGCACGGCCCCGCGTGTCGGCCCAGCCTAGAACGACGGGCGTGTGATCGCCTCTCGCATCGACACCGACTAGGCTGTGCCAGAATGAGCACGATGCGACATACGCGATCTCGCCCTTTAGTTTGTTTGTTTTTTCGAGGACCTGATCGATCGTAGCCACGACCTGATCGATCGCAAGGCCCGTATCGATCTCAAATCCACCGTCGGGCGTAACGCTAAATGAGCGCTCGATCTTGACCGAAGCACGTGGGATCGGATTTGCGTCGGAATCATAAATTGCGGCGCGAACGCTCGATGTGCCGATATCGAGAGATAGGATCAGAGGTTGTTTCAAGGGATTGAGACCGTCGCGGCCCGATGTAAAAAACAGATGTCAGTCGCCAGCTAGCAGCTTTCAGCAACGCGTTTACCCAAAGGTTTTCTTCATCCACCAGCGTAAGCCGACAAAAAGGAAACGGTAATCTTTCATAAATTCGGGCGGCTTGCCTTCGAAATAGTGGCCGATGAACTGTAGGATCCAACCAACGATAAAAAGCCCTGCAGCGATCCGCCACATGCCATCAACGAAAAATATCGACGGTATCAGCAGCAGCGAAATTGCGATCATCGGGATGCCGAATTGATGCGTTAGTTTGTTGATCGGGTGTTGGTGGCTCTCGGAATATTCTTCGATCCAATCGTCCCATGTGCGTCCGCCCATCATACGCTTTTTCTCCTGTCGGAATTTGCGATTATCTTACACCAATTTCATTTCCGCTGCAGTATTTTGACGTGCAGATCGTCGCCGAGATCGTGGTTTTCGATCTCTATGAAATTGTCGAGAAAACCATGCGGCATAAATATGTCTGCGTCCTCGACCTCGATGGGCACGAACGTCACTATCCAACGGTTGATCACGTCCGCAAAATCGGAGTATGTTTTGGCTCCGCCGATTATGTAGATGTCATTGTCGAAATCTCGCGCAAACGCAATCACAGCGTCTTTGCTTGCGAACCGCATTACGTCAGGCGGTATCTCGACATTGCCTGACCGGCTGAGGACAATGTTGAGACGGTTTGGCAGCGGACGCCCGATCGAACGCCACGTGTTTGCTCCCATGACGACCGCATTTCCCGTCGTCATTTCCTTAAAAAACTTAAGATCGGCGCTGTAATGCCACGGCAGTTTCCCGTCTTTGCCGATAGCGTAATTTTTTGAGATGGCGACGATTCCGATGATCATAAGTGATTTTTTGACGCAGAGGCGCAAAGACCGCAAAGGGACGTCTAAGTGCTAATTCTAGCTCCCTTGTAAACAGATACTTCCGAGCCTTTTGCTAGTAAGACGGAGTGAGGTTTTTCGTTTGCAAGGAACGCAAATTCGGCGCCGTAGGTGCCGCCAAAATCGACGTCGATCACTTCGTTTTTGACGGAAAAGAGTTCCCATTTCGGATGCGCCACTTTGTATTCATCGACGCGGTTGCCGCCGCGTTTTGTGTAGCCCCAATAGTGTTCTATGATGAATTCGCCGTGCGTACCCTCGGCGGGAACACCGACGCTTTGGTCGATCTCGACGCTCAGGTGATTGCGGCAGTCGCCTTTTGACCAGTCGTATGAGACGGTTGTTTCGGTTCGCATGTGGCTCATTGACCAACATTCGTACGGCTCACCGTATAAGACGCGAGCGACGGTTGAGATCGCAAATCGTGGAACTATCTCCTTTACAAAACATACCGCTCGGCGAGTTTCTCCATTGAATACGCGTTTGTTGTAAAAGCGTAAGTTCACCTCTTCGAAATCGATATGATACGGGATCGGGATCCCCAACACACGGGTATCGAGAAACATGAACCCAACGAGGCTGACAAAGCATTTGCCGTCCTGCAGATCGAGTTCGGTTCCGGCGGGCAGACGAGGTTCCAGCAGCGACGGATCCACCGCATAGTTGGCCATTATCAGGTCTTGCCAGTGTGCTGTCAGGAACCTCTGCATTACAAAATGATCCGTTTGTCTCTGGAACGAGCCGTCACTCTCGTCTGGTCAAAATACTCAAGCAGCGGTATCGCATATTTTCGCGATACGCCCGCGAGGTCCTTGAATCGCGCAACATCGATCGTCTTGTCGCCGGCCGATGCATACTTTCGCAGGGTTTCGGTCAGCCTATCGATTGTATGTTTCGCAAAATAGAATTCTTCCGTAACTTTAACAAGTTCGCCGGAATCCAGAAATCGCGCAAACAGCTTTTTCGCAACCGGCAGACCAAGGCCGGCGGATGCGGCGGCGTCCGATAGGGCTTCGTCGAGCCTTGGGACCGCAAGTCCGGCATCGGCAAACGTCGATCGGATCGAATCGGTCAACGCCTGCTCTGAGGGTGAAAGCTCGGTTCGATGCGCCGAAAGACGAACGGTGTCTTTTTCCGTTACGATCGTGCCGTTTGTCTCGAGTGTTGAAATCACAGCCTGAAATACTTCGTTCGGCAGATGCACAAAGGCTCTATCACGCAAGCCCTCACGCGACATTCCCTTTTCTAATGGCTCACGTCGGTGAAAATCGACAAGAACAGATTTTGCGATCCGGCTCAGCTCATCAAATTCGTTAGACGCCAGATAGATCCCGCCGCAATCTCTGATCGTTGCGCTTTCTACATTTGCGGCGATCGCGGCTGAGAAGGCATTTCGCTCGAGTCCGGTCCGCGCCAGAATATTCGAATAGCTCAAGCCGTCGGTCTTGGCTTTCATCACCATCGCCAAGATCATCGATGCAGCATCATTGCTATGAACTAATTCGTTGAGAAATTTGTGAACCGCGGGAAGTTCTTTAAGAGGGTGTTTTACGGCGGCATTGTCGAGGACCGTGCCGCCGGCGATCGTGATCTGCGGCGAATATTTGCGGATAATGAAGCGTTCTCGCGGAATCGCCACGACCGGAGATTCGAGCCGCACCTGGACAAAGCCCCGACTTCCGGGCTCGATCTCGCCGGTATCATTTAACACTTGAATTCGAGCTAGGGCTTCGACCGTTCCGAGATGGACACGGACTCGTTGGCGAGTTTTGAGCGGCTGGGCTGAGTCTGCCAGAACCTCTGTCTCGGCATCAAACATCTGTGTCGGCCATAGGACATCAGGGTCGACGAGTACCATTCCCCGCGCCACTTTTGAGTGGTCGATGCCGCCCAGATTTACAGCAACCCGCTGGCCGGGCATCGCAGTACTGACTTTTCGACCGTGAACCTGTATGCCGCGAACGCGGACATTGTACCCATCCGGCAAAAGCTGCATATCCGAGCCTTCGTCGATCCGGCCCGAAGCAAGAGTCCCGGTCACGACTGCACCAAATCCTTTGACTGAAAAGCTGCGGTCTATCGAAAGATGGCTAACTGAAGCCGAATTTCGCGATGTGATCCCGCCGCTTATCCTTGCGAGCTCTTTTCGAAGTGCTTCGATACCATACCCTGTTCGGGCACTTACCGGCACGACCGGAGCGTATTCAAGCGGCGTACCTGAGACGAGTTCGGCAACTTCGAGCATCGCGATTTCCAACGTTTCAGCATCCGCAAGATCGGTCTTAGTAAGTACAATTATGCCGTTGTCCACGCCGAGCAACCGGCAGATATCAAAGTGCTCGCGTGTTTGCGGCATAACGCCTTCGTCAGCGGCTACGACGAGCATGACCAGATCGATCCCGCTTGCACCGGCGAGCATGTTCTTTACAAACCTCTCGTGGCCGGGAACATCCACAAATCCAATATGCACACCGCCAAGATCAAGCTCAGCAAAACCGAGATCGATCGTTATTCCCCGCAGCCTTTCTTCCGGCAGACGGTCGGTATCAATGCCCGTCAGAGCCTTGATCAGTGCGGTTTTGCCGTGGTCGATGTGTCCGGCGGTGCCGACGATGAGGTCCATAGATCAAATAGCGGGCGAAGCCGGGAACGCGTAGGATCAATCAATGATCTCAAAATCGATCGATTGCGATGAGACCATGTTCTTGACCTTATCGCGGATTATTACCTGTAATGCATATTCACCCGGCAAAAGGTCATCACCGAGGCTCTTAAGGCCCGAATGTTCATTGATACCTGCCCGTGATTGGCCGGTCGTTTCGAGCGGCCTCTCGGCTTCGGTATCGATCAACTCGCCGTTCCGGTACAAGCGCACCTCTTTGGTGATTCGGCCTGAAGCGCTTGAATTATCAAAACGGACGTTATTGATGGTAAATACGTAAGGGAGCGCCGAGCCGGAACGAAACTGTCTGATCGACGGAGCACTTAAGGAAAAGACCGGTGCAAACGCCGCGCTTATGGGCCTGCCGACAAATGGCTTGGGCTGGCCGTCAGGTGATAATTCAGATGTGATCAAACCTGAAACGAGCAATTTATCGCTTTTCGGATCAGGAATATCAATAAGATCGCCGGCTGTTCCCAAACGCTTCGAATTATTGTCGCGCAATGCGAGTCGTAGCGTGTAGATTCCGGATCTTTTCAAAGGAATATCCGTCGAAAAATCGATCCCATTACGCTGAACTGTAGATAGTCCGCGTGCAGGTATGCGAATCGGGTAAGTTCGGTTAAATTCATCCGCGATCTTTCCTTTCTCATCTAAAATGACCGCCACCACATCAAATACGGCCTTTTTTTCGCCTGATGGTTCGTCGGTAAATGTGATGTCAGAGCCCTGAATGTGAACGATCAGGCGGACAAAACCGACAGCTCTCTCATCTTTGCCGAGCAACGTCGTCATCTGAATATCCAATCCGGTCTCGTCAAGCGGCGAACTGATCGCCTGAAACAAGGGGCTGTCGGCAGACTTATAAACTGTTTGCGTCTCTTTCTCTGTCCTTCCGTAAAACCCTTTACGAAAGCTCAATTCTAGATCGGGTTTGGTTACTTTCACATCTATCTTATGAAACGCTTTGCCGCTGAATGTCTCTTCGTCCGGTTCGTAAGCGATCAAATAGTAACCGGTGGTCGAATCGAGAACACGCGTCACTTCCCTAGCGAGGTCGTTGCTGTTGCGGACAAATTTTCCGCCGGTCGCGTACGCCAGGTACGAGATCCCTTCGTTTAGAGCCCTTTCTTCGTCTATGCGTTCTTGGCTCGCGATTCCAGTATTGTCCGGCCCGTTTATTATCCCCGGCAGCACTTCATCCTGAGCCATTAGCATGCCCGAAACGGTAACGCCTTTTGCACTGATCGTATTGATCACTACGGATGCTCGCGCCGCCTTATCAGCCAGATCACGGAGAGCATCGTATGAATCGGAGTCAAATTTTGTGAGAAGTCCGTCAGAGAGCAGAAATAGGGTTTTTCGCTGCGGCACGTTTTTGAGCCGTTCGACAACGAAATTCAAAACACCGATCGTCCCGGCGACATGATTACGGCGGTCACGATCTTCGTTGTCCTTTCGCGCCTTTTTGCTCTCCTCATTTTCAAATGTCGCCGCACCGGTACCAGTGGCTTTCAAGGTTGAATTATCACGAAGAGGTTCAAATGCACTGTTGCACGCGCCGGATACTATCAGATTGATCTTATTCAACTTGCGCTTGAGCAACTCTTTGTTGGAAGAATAGATCTGCATCAAACTCGATCCGCCCTTAGTGCGGTATATGGCAACGCGGTCGTCCGGCTGCATTTTTTGATCGACGAATTTTTTAATGTCATCGCGCATCATCGCGAGGCTTGCGGGCGAAGCGAGACAATTACCGTCATCGAGTACAAATGTGATGATTCGGCCCTGACGCGACCGTACATTCGCCGGCGGGACCGGAATAGCACGCTTTTCGATCTTGCTTGTTGTTGACACAATACGCGTTCTTTGCGCAGTATTCGAATCGACAAATGTAACGCTGGTTATCGTTTGGGGCTTGCCGTCCTGCGTAATGATAAAATCCTCTGGCTCGAGGCCTTTTACAACAACTCCGCTTTTGTCAGTAACGACCACGTCCATTTGTACAAGCGAGGTGGTTACTTTCACTGTTTCGTCCGGTGCGGGCGTCGGGGTCGGTTGTTGAGCGTATAACTGACCTGCCGCAAAAAAGGCGAACAAAGCGGCGAGTCCGGATAGTTTGATCTTCATACTGCTTCCTCACTATTCGACAAACTCAACTTATCTGAGAGTTGTTTTGGACACAAATTAAACCCTATCGAAATTTGCGTGAAATTATTGGTTTTCGATCTCGTATTCGCCGAGCTTTCGATATAGCGTCTTACGGCCGATATTTAACAAGCGGGCGGCATGCGACTTGTCGCCGCCGGTGTAATCAAGAGTCGCCTCGATGACCTGCTTTTCGATCTCGTCAAACGTTGAAGGCATTTCGATCTCGATCCCAAACGCCCGGCCTTCGCCCGCAGCGGTCGCACGTTCCTGCCTTACAAATGCCATCGCCCCGGCTGCCGTACGGCTGATAGCCTCGGGTAGATCACTGAGTTCGATCTGCCGCCCGGAGGCGATAATGACGGCGCGCTCGATCGCATTCTCGAGTTCGCGCACATTGCCTGGCCACTCATAATTTACGAGTGCCCGCATCGCTTCTTTCGAGATCCCAGAAATGAACCGGCCTGATTTTTGTTTATAGCTTTCAAGAAAGTGAAATACAAGCAGGTGAACATCCTCCGAACGTTCACGCAAAGCCGGGAGTGAGATGGGAAATACTGACAGTCGATAAAATAGGTCTTTGCGAAACGCGCCTTCCTCGATCGCCTTTTCGAGGTCCGAATTTGTCGCTGCAATGACGCGAACATCGGTCTTTAGCAGTTGTTTGCCGCCGACCCGCGTAAACTCACCATCCTGCAGTACGCGAAGAAGCCGAACCTGAGCCTGCAGGGACATTTCACCGATCTCATCGAGAAAGAGCGTGCCTCCGTTCGCTTCTTCAAAACGGCCCTGCCGCTGCGAACGTGCATCGGTAAATGCACCTTTTTCATGGCCAAACAGCTCTGACTCAAGCAGTGTTTCGGGTATCGCCCCGCAATTGATCTTGATGTAGGGCCGATTTTCGCGACCTGAATTGTAATGTATCAGGTTTGCGATCAGCTCTTTGCCTGTTCCCGATTCGCCTGTGATCAAAACGGTCGTGTTGGTATCAGCAACGTTCAATCCTAATTCGATCGCACGTCGGATCGACGGCGCCTGACCAACTATTTCGCTCTGCCGTTGATGCAATTCGCTCTTGAGCCGCATCACCTCAGCCGACAATTGATCACGCTCAAGAGCTGTTCCGATCTGGTCTGCAATTCCCTCGACAAGGGCCACGTCATGGTCAGCAAACGAACTTTCCTTGCTCCAAACAAATCCAAGCAGCCCGAATGCCTTTCCGGCGACATGCACCGGCGTGACCAATGCCGCCTTTCCGCCCAGTTGTGTGTTAAAGAACAGCCGGATCGCAAACGGCAGCTGTGAATCGACCAAGCGCAGCGTTTTGCCATCGCGCAGTAGTTCGCCGAGCGCGGAAAACGAATCTACGTCAAGCGATTTATTGTGCTGCTCGATCATCTTCAGGATCTTGCCGAGCTTGATGCCTTCCGCGGATTTGAATGACGCTAGAGATATACGTTTGCCGCTCTGATCGAGTACGCCCAGGGCACCATAATCCGCGCCCACGAGACCAATTGCTCGTTCCAGCACATCGGCCGATACCTCCTTAAAGTCTGACGACGAATTAAGTGTATTAGCGATCTCTAACAATGCGTTAGTTCGTCGAGTTTCTTGCTCTTGTGTGACGTAAAGGCTGGTGTATTGATACCCGATTGCGAGTTGCTGAGCGATCGACTCAAGAAAAGCGACCTCCTCGTCGAGCCACACGCGCGGGCTGTGTGTATCGTGCAGGCCAAGCAACCCGAGAACCTGATCCCTCAATCGAATGGGAATTATCAGCAGCGACTTTGTTTCGAGAGCTTTTGTAAAGAACTTGAGTGTTGCGTCTTTGGTCTTCGACGTGTCGTTGATCCTTACCGGCTTTGTAATGTCGAATCGCTCACCGAGCCTCACCGAGTCAAACGGAATCGTCGTACCTTCGCTTTTCGGCACACTGCGGTCCTTTCGCCATTCATGGCTTATTTTCAGTTCCTTGCCATCGCCGAGCTGTAGAAGGTCGCAGCGGTCAACGTCAAGCATCCGGCCCACCTCGGAAACGACAACGTTTAGAAATCGCTTAAGGTCGATGTCAGTAGGCAGATCGCGAGAGAGGCGGTAGATGATGGCCTCGCGGGCTTCCTGCATCTTCGCTCGCCGCTCAGGTGAGAGTTTCGGGGAATTTTCTAATTCGATCTGCATATCAACCGTGCCGTATGGTTAATTTGCGATGATGACGCACCAATGTCAAGTTGATACATACAGGCAGAATGTGTGTATTTTCGCGACACTACGGGCGTGTGGAAGAAGGCTTTGTGCCGCCCGGACGGTCCGGTTTCCGTTCCTTGGGGTCATCTTTCTTGGTTTTGTTGTCAATGGAAGCCGGTTTTGCTGCCGTGTTTGAAGGCCCGGCGACGTTTGCGTTTGTGTTTGTGTTTGCCATCGAATTCGAATTCGACTTTTTGCCTGAATTTGTGTTGTCAGGCTGGTTAAAATCTACGCGCCTGGCTCCGGCTTGGGCCTCCTCCAGGAGTTCTTCGGCTTCGGGATTTTCGGGGTCGAGTTCGAGTGCTTTTTTGAGCGGAGTGAGGGCTTCGTGATATTTGGCGAGTTTGATGCGAATGCCGCCCAATTCTGTTTGGTATTCGACGTCGTCGGATTTAAGTTTGACGGCTGTTTCGAACTCCTTTTCGGCTTCTTCGTCTTTGTTCAGTTTGTTGTAGGCACGGGCGAGGTTGAAGTGCGACACGGCATCATCGGGCGCGGCAGCGATCAGCTTTTTGTACGCGGTCACGGCCCTTTCGAACATTTTCTCGGAGTTTGTTTTCACCGGTTTGCTGCCGCTCGTCTCGCCCGGGACGACGTCGCCGGTGCCCGAGCGAAGAGCTTCTTTCTCGATCAATGCGTAGGCGATGCCCATCTTGAAATACGCCTCGGCGAAATCCGGACTTATCTCGACCGCCCGCTTATAGGCCTCGATAGCCATTTCGGTCTGGTTGTCGTCAAAAAGCCGGTTGCCCTCGGCAAATGCAGCGTTCGCGTCGGTGATCTCGGCAAACGGCGAAACGGTCGCCACATTTGCATTTGTCTCGGTGTTGGCGTTAACGGCCGCTTTCTTGCAGCCGAACTGCATTGAAAATGCGAACAAAAATATGATCAGAATCGCAGATCTATTCATAAAAACTGTTAAGAATATTTGGTATTATCCCGGCGGAAAGATGAACGGCCGTCCGGCGAGCAGATGAACGTGCAGATGAAAAACGGTCTGGCCGCCGTCGGCGTTGGTGTTGATGACGACGCGATATCCGTCGTCGGCAAAGCCCTTCGCTCTGGCAATGTCAGCCGCCGTAAGCAGCAAATGGCCGAGCGTCGCACTCATTGCTTCGTCCGCTTTGTCCAGCGAATCAACATGCTCGCGCGGAATTATCAAAATATGCGTCGGAGCCTGAGGCGACAGATCGTTGAACGCGAGGCACCGTTCGTCCTCAAAGACCTTTGCCGAAGGTATCTCGCCGGCAGCTATTTTACAAAATATGCAATCTTTCACAGCCATACTTAGATGACTTAATTAAATCACACGCCGCCCTAATTAGTTAATTTAAATCTCAAGCCGTCGTGTCGTGGACGCTCCCCGACGTATCCTGAACACGCTCGATGTCGGCTCCCAGCGAACGCAATTTTCGAACGATCGTCTCGTATCCGCGGTCGATATGATAAACACGGTCGATACGCGTTTCGCCCTCTGCACATAACGCCGCAAGCACGAGCGACGCCGACGCACGCAGGTCGGATGCGATTATCTTGGCTCCCATGAGTTGGGTTCGGCCTCGAACGGTCGCGGTATTACCGGCGATCTGGATGTCGGCGCCCATGCGGATCAATTCAGAGGCGTGCATAAAACGGTTTTCGAAGATCGTCTCGACGACCTTTGATTCGCCGTCGGCCTGGGTCATCAGTGCCATGTATTGGGCCTGCATATCGGTCGGGAAAAGCGGATGCGGCTCGGTCGTAACATCCGATGCTTTGAGGCCGCCGCTAGATCGTTTAACGCGGAGAGTGCTTTGGTTAAGCTCCTCGATATCGACGCCGGCTTCGCGAAGCTTCTCGATCACGGCAGTCAGATGTTCGGGACGGCAGCTCTTGATCTCAAGCTCGCCGCCGGTGATCGCTGCGGCGACGATAAACGTTCCGGTCTCGATGCGATCAGGAATGATAGTGTGTTCGGCACTGCTGAGGGCCTCGACCCCTTCGATCTCGATGACCGAAGTTCCGGCACCTTTGATGCGGGCTCCCATTTTGTTCAGCAGCTCGGCGAGGTCGTCGATCTCGGGTTCCTGAGCGGCGTTCTTGATGATCGTCTTGCCGATCGCGAGTGACGCGGCCATCATGACGTTCTCGGTTCCGGTGACCGTGACCTTTTCAAAATCGACGGTATTGCCGACCAGCCGGCCTTTCGGGGCACGTGCGACGACATCGCCCGATTCGAGTGAAACGACCGCTCCGAGCTGCTCGAACGCCTTCAGATGCAGGTCGATCGGCCGTGTTCCGATGGCGCAGCCGCCGGGCAGGCTGACCTTTGCCTGGCCAAATCTCGCGAGCAGCGGCCCGAGTGCCAAGACGCTCGCTCGCATGGTTTTAACCAACTCGTACGGTGCTTCGAATATCTGGACATTTGACGCATTCACCTTGACGGTCCGCAATTCGGGCGTCAAAGCGGTCGCTCCGAGATCCTCTAGCAGCCGCCGAAACGTGATCAGATCCTTTACATAAGGCACGTTGTGCAATATCACTGTCTCGGATGAGAGCAGCGTCGCCGCGAGGCAGGGCAATGCCGAATTCTTAGCACCGCTGATCTCGATCTTTCCATGCAGCGGCCGTCCGCCGCGTACCAAAAACTTGTCCATAAAATACTCCTACGCGCCGAATAGGATCACGAGGGCTGTAAGCAACCGTTATACATTCGAGAACGAAATGTTATCACAAGCGTCAAATGCGTGGAAATCCTGTGACAATTTAAGAAGGCGTTGCGACAGCATTTTTGCGGCTAGCGACAATCAAAAAGTGACTCAGCGACAATCTTTTTGACGCCTGCGACAATCCGTTTTTTGCTTAGAGACAGAGATATTCACCGCCGTCACCGCTGAAAACCGATAACGGCCACGCATCGCCCCAGCAGAGCGCCCACCACACCCATCGTTTTTCGATGTATCAAAATGGCCATTTGTGTCGTTTCGGCGCTAGTTTCGACGGAGATTTTAGTCGAAACAGCTCGATCTGATCGCAGTCATTTTCCGAACCGCAAGGATCGCCTAACACCTCATCAGGCGTAATGTGTCGATCTGGCACATCCCAACACCTGCGGCGACGGCGGTGGAGGCAGTCAGAAAAGGTTAAGGTCTGTTGTCGTTTCCGCGTAAGTTATAGAGGAAGCGTAACTTATAAAGATCATTCACGTTGAATCGCAGAGACAGCCGTGAGAAACATGGGAAGCCAATGGGTGTAAGGGTACGGCTGGGCAGTAATGGGAAAAATGGACGCTGATGGGAGACAGTTGGGATCGTACGAAACGGCGACGTGTTCGTCGCCGCCTTTGACCGAGACGATAACTTTCTTTGCTTTGCCCGAATTATCGTCGGTAAAGACGATCATTCCGTCGATGCCGCCGTCCGCGCCTTTCTTGACCTCTTTCTTTCCGGCCTCCGAGCCGAATGCTTTCGCTCCGATCAGCGGCAGAATCCACCAACTGGAAGCCATATTTGTCCTTGTCCGCGAGTTCGCGTGCTCCTTCAATGTCCTCGGGTTGGCCGATGACGCGGTACTAAAGGCTCCCCTCCTTACGAAGGAGGGGTGGCGGCGTTTCGCCGACGGGGTGGTTTTTAGTTTCGGTTTGTGCAGGTGGTTCTATAGTGAGCGATGCGTCTTCGGTCGCGGGAGAGAGAACCACCCCGTCACCCGAAGCGGGTGCCACCCCTCCTTCGTAAGGAGGGGAGCTTTTTGTTGTCTTTTTTGTACCAACAGGAACCATATTGAACGAGTCTTGCAGCCGCAGTTTCATGAGGCCGACGGCGAGATGAGTGACATCAATACCGGTCCATTCGCGGTTAAGTTTCTGAGCCGCCGCGATTGTCGTTCCGCAGCCGCAGAAAGGATCGGGAACTACGTCGCCTTCGTTCGACGATGCCTGAATGATGCGTTCGAGAAGTGCGAAGGGGTGTTGCTGTCTATCGCCGCGCGGCGTACCTCGACGGACCCGGAGAAGCGACTTTCACGGTCCGAATGTGAATTGCGTCTCGCCGCCCCAGATGTAAGCCAACCAGGAAATAGCGAGGACGGCAGCGACGAGCGCTCCGACGCACATTGCAATGGCAGGGGCGATTCGCCGGTCGAATTTGGAGATCCGGTCATAAGGGTAACTGCGCAGAAAGATGGCGTAGGCGACTGTGGCGAGAAAGATGCCCGCGATCAGATCCAGCATAAAGTGCTGTTTTGTTAACAGCGTGGAGACGGCGACGAGCGTCGCAAATATCGTCGCGACGACCCCAAGTCCGCGATGCACACGGGAACACGCCAGCGCCGACACGAAAGAATGTGCCACATGGAGTGACGGAAAACAGTTGTACGGTGGGTCGGCCGAATAGAGTGCACGCAGGCCCCACGTTCCAAATCCTTCGCCGGTTATAATTTCGGGCCGGGGTGCGACCGTCGGATAGAGAACGAAGAAAAAAAGGTACGCCGTGATCCAGGTCAGCAGATAGGCATTGAACATCCGCCGGACGAGCTCGTCATGTCTGACGACAAAGATAGGAAGCAATATCAAGAACAAGTAAAGGGCTCCGTACACGAGCGCCCAGGATGGCAGCAGAGGCAAAGCTCGATCGAGCTCAAGTGCGGGCGAGTATCTCACTTCGGGCGGCAGGAATTCCGGGATCAGGACATAGAAGGGAACCAAAGCGAGGAAAAAGACCATCGACACCGGCACCCGATATGGTCGCACTAGTGACCGTCTGATCATTCCCCAATCGAACCATATATGCGTTAGTTTGTCTGGAGGTTCGCCCATTTCTTGATGACGGTCGACCTGAACATGGGAAGACCTGCAGGTTGTGCGTTGAACGTTGTGCCCGCCCAACTTATGATTGAGCACAATCATTCCGCTCAATAATCATATTTCGTGCATTATCCAGAATCATTCCAGACAATAACTTATCTTTGGAACGAAAATAGATCATTTCTCCCGTTTTCACAACAAATCGTCAAAGAGCGCTAAGCGGTCGGGTCGCAGTGGAGGTAGAGAGAACCTGTCGGTTTTAGGACGCGGGGGAGTTCTTTTAGACAGACGGCCATCATGACGAGATAGGCCATCAACTGGTTGTTGCCGATGAACTGGCGGAAAGATTCGATCATGCGGCCGACCTGATCGGGTTCGTTTATCAGTTCGTGATAGGTTTCCTCGGCGGCGAGGTTCCAGTGCCAAGTGTCTTCGAACGCCGTGATCTGCGATTCGCTGTCGCTGCCCGATTCGTTGCAGAACAGGACATTGTAATTGCGATTACTATTGAACGGCGGATCGAGATAAACGAGGTCAACGCTCTCGTCTTTGATGTAGTCGCGGAGGATCTTTAGATTGTCGCCGTAGTAAAGAGTGTTCATGGGATCGTGGACTTCGGATCGATTATCGTTGGCTGAGTGCTGCCCGGCGTCGAGCTATTAGGATAGCTCCGACGACGCCGACGCTTGCCCCAACTCCGGCTCCGAGGGCGCTTGACGACAGGCCAAATGTCTCGCTCAACAGGCCGATCACTAGTCCAGCGACCAATCCGACCCCTATCATGATCGCGATGATCGAACCCCAACTAAGCACTTTCGTTTTGTTTCCGTCCATCTGCATTTCCCCTCCGCCGGATCGATCCATGCTCAACGCTGAGCCGGTATTATCGTGTGCGTCTGTCAACGCAATGTAGCATTAACCGTATAGGTTGGCAATACCTACGTTGGACGTTACGCCGTTACTCACGTGCGGGCTTGTGCCAGGGAGCAAGACTCAATGTCGAGCTTGTCCGTTGCGAAAAATCGTGGAATATCCCAATATCGTTAGTTAGTGGATGATACCTCTCCAATTGAATCATTACTTGGGTCGCGCGCTGTCGATAATGGCGATGCGGGGTTGGTGCGGCGGTGTGCTCGGGGGGAGCAGGCGGCTTGGGATGAATTGGTCGGTCGGTATCAGCGTTTGATCTATGCCGTGCCGCGGCGTGCCGGGCTGAGCGAGGAACAGGCGGCGGATGTTTTTCAGGAGGTTTTTCTGACGCTGTTCGAGAAGATCGGCGAGATCGAGCAGCCGGACCGGATCAGGTCGTGGATCGTGACGACGGCGAAATTTAAGACCTGGGCCGTGGTGCGAGGTTCGAAGGGGCTTTATTCGCCCGCGACCGAAGAGGAGATGGAGGCCGAGATGGCAAATATCCGCGACGAGACGCCGCTGGCGGACGAAATGCTGATCGAGCTAGAGGAACAGCATCTGATCCGAACCGCCTTGCTCGAACTCGAGGAACGCTGTCAGCAGATATTGTCGATGATCTATCTGCGAGATCCGGCGGCGACGTACGTCGAGGTCGCGGCGGCGATCAACGTTGGCGAAACGAGCATCAGCCCTTTGCGGTCGCGATGTCTGAAGAAACTCGAAAAAGTTCTGACTAAATAATGGCAAGTGTCTTTTTTGTTTAACGGGCCGCACTGTTTGGGTGAGGAAAGCGATAACGCTTAAAAATTGGCGATGAACAACGCACACGAACAAAAACTCGAACACATCATCTCGCGGATGCAGAGCGACCGGTCGGTCGATGCTCCGGCGGACGTATTGAAATACGCCCGGAACCTGTTTAGGACGCGAGCCGCAGAACCTGCCTTATTGCAGCGATTCGTCGCCGTTTTGAAGGCCGATCTCGCACCAAACCGTGCGGCATTCGGCGAGCGTTCGGCGGCCGGCGGTGCGGCGAGGCAGATGCTGTTCGACTCGGGCGAGAACGCGATCGACCTGCGTGTCACAGCAACGGACGGCGGTTTTGAGATTCGTGGGCAGGTGCTCGGCGGCGGTTTTGACGGCGGCACCGTGTTGATAGGCGGCGCGGTTTCGGCGATCGACGATATGGGCGGATTTAGGTTTGAGGCGGTCGCGGCGGGCGAATTCGTTTTGACGGTTCGCGGCGATTCGAGCGAGATAGTGATCGAAGGATTGATTTTAAAATAAACTCGCCGATCTCTGCGGAATCTCCGCGAACGCTGCGTGGAATATCCTTCTCATTTTTTCCACGCAGAGAACGCTGAGGAAGACGCGGAGTTCGCGGAGAAGAATTTTTACGAAACGCAGATGGCGACCGGCAATAAAAGGCCGGCCGCCTTTTTCGTTATATAATCGAGCGAAAGATGCAGCGAACCGAATTAGCGAAAAAATTGATCGATGCCGACGCCGACGGGCGGAAAACGCTGCTCGCTGAGAACGCTAAGCTCTCGGGCGTGGGCCTCGCTGCGGCCATCCGTAACGAATGCATCGCTGCATGGTCGAGCGATCCGGAACGCGTCCGGCAATGTGTCGCGGCGGCGCGGAGCTTGGCACACGCAGATCGTGACGCAGTTGTTTTGGCGAATGCCGATTGGACAGGCGGCATCGGCGAGATCATTCGCGGGCGTTTTGAATCGGCCGTCGCTAAGCTCGAACGAGCGGCCGATGCGTTTGCTGTCGCGGGAAACGAATTAGATGCGGCACAGACGAAAGTCGCTCGGTTGCTGGCACTTGCCATGCTCGGCCGTTATGATGATGCCATCGCCACCGGGCTTTCGGCCATTCCTATTCTCACAAAACACGGCGACGAACTGGCGGCCGGCAAGATCGAGATGAACCTGAGCAACATCGTTTCGCGGCGCTCGCAGCATCGCGAGGCGCTCACGTTCTGCTCGTCCGCTCGTAAGCGTTTTAAGAAAGCACGAGAACCAAAATGGCAGGCGATGGCCGAGAACGGGCTGGCAAATACGTACGGCGAGCTTAATGAATTTCAGAAAGCAGAGCAGTTTTACGCGTTGGCGTTTGAGACGGCGGTCGCGGCCAAGATGCACGTCACCGAGGCCGAGATCGAGGCGAGCATGGGCAATCTCGCACTTTTTCGCGGCCGATACGCTGATGCTCTGCGATATCTTGAGCTTTCGCGGCGAAAATTTGACGCGCTTGCAATGCCGCATCAAACAGCGATCGCCGACCTCGAGATCGCCGGCATTTATTCTGAGCTTAATCTGAATGCCGAGGCCGTCGAGATCTACGAACGCGTCTGCGACGAATTCAAACGGCTCAAACTGCGGGCCGAAGAGGCACGCTCGCGGCTCAATTACGCTCGTGCCGCGATCGCCGGCGACGGTGCATTGATCGCGAAGAAGCAGCTAAAACGTGCTCTTTCTCTGTTCACCGCCGAGAAAAATGAACCAGGCCAGGCCGCGGCGATGATCGCTCAGGCACGAATAGCTCTCGACGTGGGCGACCACGCGGCGGCACTCGCGACGGCAAGATCGACGAGAAAATTACTCAAACGCACGCAGAATGCACGCCTTCCATTGACCGTCGGCCTGCTCGAAGGCGAGGCGTATCTGGCATCCGGCAAGCTATCACAAGCCAAGCGAATATTTGAATCGGTCGTTGCTGACGCCAAATGTCTGCGGCAGCCGGACGCCGAACAGATCGCGCTCGGGTTTCTGGGAAAAACTGCCGTATCGAGTGGTGACGCTAAGAATGCGATCACATATTTCAAACGTTCGATCGCGATAGTCGAACGGCTCCGAGCTCCGCTCGCGTCGGAGGAATTCAGCATGTCGTTCATGGCCGCACGGCTCGAGCCGTACGACCGCTTGGCGCGTGTTTATCTGGGCGAGAACTGCATCGCGGATGCGTTTCGGACCATCGAAAGTGGGCGTTCGCGGGCCCTTGTCGATGCTTTGGATACCGAGACGAGTTCTAACGATGATTCGGATGAATTTAGCACAGACCTCGCTCAGATCCGCGAGGAACTCAATTCTTATTACAAACGCCTTGACCGTGCGGAGGCGGACGAGCTCGCGGAACTTAATGACGCCGTGCGTGCACGTGAGGCCCGCGTCGCAAAGCTGACGCGTGAGATCGCGAGCGTTTCGTCGCGGCGACGCGGCGGTGGAAAAGCTGCTGATAGGTTTAGCTTAAGATCATTGCAGGAACGGCTTGGCGGCGGCCGTTCATTGATCGAATTTGTTGAGATCGACGATTCGTTCTCGGCGTTTGTCGTAACTGATACGAAGATCAGGTTTGTTCAAGATATCGCGACGACATCAGAGGTCGCATCCGCGCTCGAAGATCTGCATTTTCAGTTTGGCGCCCTGCGATATGGTACGGCGGGCATGGAGCGGTTTTTGGGGCAGATGAAAGCTCGAGCGGACGCATGCCTCGCCTCGTTGTACGATCAGCTGCTGCGGCCGCTGGAAAAGATGCTGAGCGGCGGTTCGCTCGTGGTCGTGCCGGCAGGCTTGCTGCATTATATTCCGTTTCATGCCTTGTATGACGACGGATATTTAGCCGAGAGATTCGAGGTGGGCTATGCACCGAGCGCGGGAGTTTGGAGCAAATTACAGGAACGCCAGACGCGAAAGATCGAGGATTCACTGCTCGTGGGTTTTGCGGACGAACGAATCCCGCTGGTCGAGGGCGAGATCGATGCGGTTCGGCGGATCGTGCCGAAAGCGAAGGCATTGGTCGGCGAAAAGGCGACGTTTTCGGCTTTTACGAGAAAGGCGGCGGGCCGTGATCTTATTCACCTCGCGTGTCACGGGCAGTTTCGGGCTGAGAATCCCATGTTCTCGAGCCTGCATCTCGCTGACGGCTGGGTGACGGTGCGGGATATTTGTGAGCAGCGGATCAATGCCGAACTGGTCGTTCTGAGCGCGTGCGAAACGGGACTTAACAAGGTGTTCGCAGGCGACGAAATACTGGGGCTCGCCCGCGGATTTTTAACGGCCGGGGCCGCTTCGCTCATTGTCAGTCTCTGGACGGTGAATGACGCGGCCGCGAGCCTGTTGATGCAGGACCTTTACCGCGAAATGCAACGCGGACACACCGCCGCCGCATCACTTAGAAAGGCGCAGCTAAATTCGATCGCACGAGGCGAGCATCCGTATCTCTGGTCGCCGTTCGTTTTGATCGGGCGATAATTTTTTCGCGGCCGGTGTCTTTTTGATAAACTAGCGCGCACTGTTGATATGGACGAAGTCTTTCCGTATCGAGGTCAATAGATGGGCAGTACCAAATTTAAAGCAGTTTTGAGAAACGCGTTTGCCGCAATGGCACTGTGTTTTCTCGCTATTTTTGCTCATGCCGGCGGCCCGGGGCCTGATTATAATCCGACGCAGGTCATCGTCCAGCTCAATTCGGCCGCCGACCTTGCGGCTGTAGCAGCTCAATACAACCTCAATCCGACGCCACTCGGTTCGTTCGGTTCACCTGCGTATTACCTTCTGCAGATCACGAACGCCCAGACGCCGCCGCAGGTCGTGGCCGCAATGGCGGGCGACCTGCGGATACGCAAGGCAGAGGTCAACCGCAAATTCTCGAACGCTGAGGTGCAGGGACTGACATGGACGCAGGGACGCTCGTGGGCGGTCGGCCGTTCGTGGGCGGTCGGCGGCAGTGCGAAAGGGTTTGCGAGCCAGTGGTTCCCTGATCGCATCAGGCTCGATGCGGCGTTTACGGCGGCAGGCACACGCGGACTTAAGTTTAATCCGATAACAAATCAATATGACGGCCCTCCGGTCGTGGTCGCGGTGCTCGATACGGGTATTGACCTGACGCATCCGGCGTTCGCGGGGCGGCTCGTTCCGGTTGCGGACCGCAAGGATCTTGTCGATGGCGACAACGACCCCAGCGAGGTCGGTACGCTCCATCTAAATCCTGTTTACGGCCACGGCACGCATGTGGCGGGCATTGTAACGCTGATGGTGCCGGACGCCAAGATCATGCCGATACGTATCCTCGGGCCCGATGGCTCCGGCGAGCTCTGGCGAATTACCGCCGGCCTTATCTGGGCGGCAGATCATGGTGCCGACATCGCTAATCTGAGCATCGGTTATCCCGAGAATGTCCGCATTCTGCACGATCTGCTCGATTGCGTTGATCTGGGAACTGCCGGCGACGGGACGACATTCCCTGAGATAGGCACACGCCGCCTTGCTGTTTCGGTCGCTGCGGGAAACGGCGGAAATCGTGCAGAAGTTTTCCCGGCCGCCGAGCAGCGTGACGGCATGCTCTCGGTCGCGGCCAGCAGCCGCTACGACCCACGCGGCCCGGTAGGAACGCCCGACGGCCTCGCGATATTTTCGTCCTATGACCGCAGTTGGATCGACGTTTCGGCACCGGGCGAGGACATCGTCAGCGCATTGCCCGGCGGGCGTTATGGGATGTGGTCCGGCACATCGATGGCGGCACCTATCGTTGCCGGGATCGCAGCTCTGCTGAAAGCGAAACATCCGGACACCGTGACATTTCCGACCCCGCACGATCTGCTGGGCCGGATCAAGGAAACTGCGGTCGATAAGCGTTGGGGCAACGACACCGATCTGCCGTGGGGCGAGGTGCGGCTACGCCGCGTCGATGCACTTTGTGCGGTAAATAATACTCTGACCTGCCCACTGGCAACGAGTTTTTCGAACAGTTCCGGCTTCGAGCAATTCCTCGTGAGATAGTCGTCAATTTCGCGATAGCTTGGGCCAGACAAAGGCCGCGTGAATAACGCGGCTTTTTTTATTTGTAGATTCTGTCTTTTTCACTTGATCGCCTGCACTGTGTTTCTGACGACACCTCAGGCAGACGAGGTAAGCAAAAAAATATAGGCAGGAATTAGAAATGAAAAAAGCAGATTCGAAAAATTCAAACAAACGGTATTTACAGTTACTGACGGTATTTGCCCTGATCGCGGCTTGGGTGTCGGTCCCGATGCTTTCCAACGCAGTCAAGGCTGACGGCACGCCGGTGATCGTGCTTCGCAATGCGTCGCTCGCTTCGCCGACAGGCAGCATCAACCCGCATGGAGCCGCCGCGTGGCAGCTCTATCAGAGCGGCAACCGCGAGATCGAGGTCGAGATCGAGGATGTCTCGCTCGCAGTCGGCACCGTTCTCGAGGCGGTCGTTGACGGTAATGTGATCGGCACAATGGCAGTCACCGATCAGCAGCGAGCAAAGATCAAACTCAGGACCGAAGACGGCCAGACCGTTCCGACGACCAATGACGGCTCGACAGTCGCGGTCCGTAACGGAGCGACCGTATTGGTCAGCGGCATTTTTGGCGGCGGCGGGCCAACACCGACCCCGACAGTCACCCCGACAGGCACACCTACCGGAACTCCGACGGGCACACCGAGTCCATCCCCGACCGTGACACCTACCGGTTCGCCTTCGCCAACGCCCAGCGGCACGCCGAACGCCGGCGACCTTTTCGCAGGTCTTTCCGGTGCGACAATTAACGGCGTCCTGCCCGGCGGTTTTGCTCAATTTGAACTGCACAGCAGCCGAACCGAGCTCGAAGTCCGCATTCGTCAGATCAATCTGCCGGCAGGGACCAACCTCGCGGTCGTGGTCGATGGAAACGCGGTAGGCAACATCGTACTCGAGAGCGGCGGCGAAGGCCGACTGCGTCTCCGCAGCGACAACGGACAGACCGTGCCGGCCGTTATCGTCGGTTCGACCATTCAGGTCAAAAATGCAGGCAGCACGATCCTTAACGGAACATTTGCAGGATTTACGGGACCGAGCCCTTCGCCGACGCCTACCGGAACGCCGGGACCTACGCCGAGCCCCAGCCCCAGCCCTTCGATGGGACGTTCGTTCGAAGCGAATCTCACGGGAACCGCATCTGCCGCAACGGGCGAATTCAAGGTAACCTTGAACGCCGCTGAAACTCAGGCAACCGCATTTGGCGAATTTCACAACCTGTCGAGTGCACAGACCGGTGCCCGATTTGAAACCACCGTCGGTACAGCAATGACGATCTACAGCTTTGCCGTGATCGGCGGAACCAACGGAAACTTTGCGACAGTCACTTTCCCGGTCAATGCAACGCAGGTTCAAATGCTGCGGGCAGGCCTCTGGTCAGCGGTGATCACAAGTGCCAACAACGCCGGCGGCGAGATCAGCGGAGCGTTCAGACAGCAGTCGAACATCGCCGACTTTGACGGCGACGGCAGCAACGACCTGGCGGTCTTCCGGCCTTCGACAAACACGTGGTATTCGCAGAACGGCGACGGCTTTGCTGCACAGATCTTCGGTTCGCCGACCGACGTTGTCGTCTCGGGCGATTACGATGGTGACGGGCGAACTGACGCCGCGGTCTACACCAACGATAACGGCCAGGGTGTCTGGGCTATCAAACGAAGCTCCGACGGCGGCGTGACGGGCCTTGCATTCGGACTTTCGACAGATAAACCGGTCCGCGGCGACTTTGACGGCGACGGCCGCCTCGACCTCGCGGTCTATCGCCCGTCGAACGGTGTCTGGTATGTCCAAAAGAGCAACAACACGGGCTACTTGTTCATTAAATGGGGCGTCGCCGAAGATCAACCGATGCCGGCCGACATAGATGGCGACGGAAAAGACGATGTGGTGGTCTACCGGCCGAGCCTCGGCAATTGGTATTGGGTCCGCTCATCGGACGGTGCGACCGGAGCAATGCACTTTGGTGCGACGGGCGACATTCCGGTCCGCGGTGACTTTGACGGCGACGGAAGGGCTGACGTCACTGTGTACAGGCCTTCGACAGGCGTCTGGTATACACTCCGCAGTTCGGATCAGGGCTATTCGATCAATCGATTCGGCCTCGACGGTGACATTCCGGTCGCCGGTGACTATGATGCCGACGGCAAGGCCGACATCGCTCTGTTCCGTCCGTCAGACGGCAACTGGTACATCATGCGGAGCTCGGACGGACAGTTCCAGGCAGTCCACTTCGGACTCGAAGGCGACCGTCCGGTCAACGCTCAATAGTTGTTAAGAAAGAAAAGGCAGGAGCGTGTAGCTCCTGCCTTATTTCAAACAACCAACGCAAATTTTGATTCATCAAAAGTTTGGTTTCGGGCAAATACCTGGTTTGGTTAGCTATGATAAATTGCTTGAAACGTTCCCCCCGGCTGGATTCGCCCTCCTTTCAGCCGGGGGCTTTTTTTGCGCAGAGCCGACACTCTTGTCCGAATGAGTGCGAAGCACGAACACCGGCTGTGGGGTCTGATCGTTATCTTATTTCGCCGAAGAAACCGGCGATTCGGACAGGCGTGTCCGCACTCCGTCGAGCAGGCGTTCTGCCTGTGCCATGTGACGGGAAACGTGGCCGCCCGAGAGCATCACCCATTCGGCGGCGTTGAGCGGCCCGAAATACGGATGCGGGAACGTAAGTTCCGACACGTCGTATGCCTCAAGATCACTCTGAAGTGCGGCAAGTGCGGCAGACGATCTATCGAGACTCTCGAGAGACTCGGCGATCGCGACCCCGCCGGTCGGCGCGACGCGTTCGGGAGCCTCAAATTTTGCACCTTCATTCGCGGCGAGAGCTGAACGAAAACCTTCTGAGATCCGGTAGCTGCCATCTGACGGTGTTCCCTTCTGTTTTGCTCCGTCGACCATCCTTGCGCACATTTTCGCGATGCCGGCCTCGACCATGGCTACGTGCTCGATCAAAGCGGCAAGCGTCCACGGTTCGCCGTCGATCTCGGCATTTGCCTCGGCGTCCGAGATCGATCTCGCGAAGCGGCGAAATCCGTCGCCTACATTTTTATTGACTGCGTAGATGTCAGCGATCGTTTTGAATTCCATATTTCTATTTTCCCGGAGCAGCCGCGGCCTGCGGCGACAGTACGAGGCGGTGCCAGCGGGAATAGCTGGTCACGTTATCAGCAGCGTTCTTCATTCGTTTAAGATATGCCGTTTTTGCGTACAGCAGTTCGTCGGCCGTCCAGGCGACCTCGACGATCGGATTGTACGAGACCAGCAATTTTTCGTCCGGCAGCGTTGTCATGGGCTGTTCGGGCGTTGGTGCAGTGCTTGTGTTGCCGTCGGCGGTCGAATTGGCGGCAATTCGCGACTGTTCGCGATCGTAGGATTGTGCCGAGAGCAGCAGCTGATTTTTGAGCGGGATCGCCGCCTGTGTCGGCGTTGTGCCGTTGGCGTCGTAGATGCGGATCTGCGTCTCAAACGCGTCCGCGATCTTTGCCGAATCGGGTGACCAGACAGGCTGGACGGCGGTGAGATTGTCATCGAGCCGGCGTTCGCGGCCGTTCTTTTCGATCACTCGCGGCCGACCCAACGGAACCATCGCTTCGCCCTTGCTCTCGGCTATCACCTCCAGGTAACGCCATTCGCGTGCCGTAGTTGCGAGTGCCGCGAGCATCGAGCTGTCGGGTGACCACACGTAATAGAAATAGATCAGGCCTTCGTTCTGCGTCAGTGCCTTGAGCGCTCCGCCGTCGGCATTGCACATGTATATCTGCTCGGTGCGAAACGTCAGGATGCCGGTCGGTGCCGCCGGAGTAGGGGCGGCAGGTGTCGGTACCGCTTCGACATTGGTATTTGTTTCGGCCGCTCCCGTGTCGGTCGCCGGCGTTATCGGTGACGGCGTAGCTGTGACAGGTGTCAATGAGACGGTCGCCCGCAGCATCGCGACAAAAGCGACGGCGCTCGAATCAGGCGACCAGACAATGGTGTCCGGAAAATGTACGGCCATCGTGTCAGACGTGACCTTTCGCAGCGGTTTGCCTTCGGGCGTGTAAACATCAAGCCGGAATTCGCTCGAAAGATCGGCAACCTGTCGATAGATCGCAAGTACCCGCTTTTTGTCGGGTGACGTCAGCGTCCGCTCGAGCATTTCCTGCGGCCGGTTGGTGTCGAAATCGGCTTGAACGGCCGGGTTGCGGTCCTCGGCGACCGCAGCGTTCAGCGTCGGTGCGGGAACATCCGCTTCGTAACGGTAATTGAGTCTGACGGCCGGCACATCGCGCATCGCGGTCACTTTCGGCACGGCGTTGTTCGAAACGCCCGACGAACAGCCCGACGCCAACAAACCCGCAGCCGCCGTTACGATCACGATCTGCCGCAAAATTCTATTTGAGTTCAGCATTCAGATATTGATTGTATAGTTTTTTCTGCTCTTCCGTCGGCTCGGCGACCGGAGCGAACGAGTAATCTTTGCGATCGTTGCTGCCAAGAGTGAATGTCATGTCCCGGAGCTTATCAAAACGAAAGATCGTCAATTTGATCTTATCGCCGGGTTTTCGCTCGCCAACGTAACTCTGAAGAAAATTCGAGCTCGCACGATAACCGTCGATCGCGACGATCTGATCGCCGGTGTTTAGTCCCTGTTCGTAAGCCGGAGTTCCGGCAGCGATCGACCGAATGGTTATCACACCATTGGCCTCGGCGGTGTCGGCACCGATGAACGGTTTGCCGGCATTCGATTCGACGGCCGCCAACGATAATCCGATGCCGCCCATGATCGAATCATAGTCGATCTCAGCAGTACCGCGGACGTATTTGGCAAAAAAATCGTCGAGCGGCTTTCCGGCCATCAACTCGGAGACCTTCTGAAAATCCTCAGGCGTGAAGTTCTTATTTTTCTTTGCGAATTCGTTGTACAGATGCCGCATCACATCATCGAGCGACTTGGCACCGCCGGATGCCGACCTGATCGACACGTCGAGCATCATGCTTACGATCTCGCCTTTGTCATAATACGAGATCTGATTGTTGATCGCGTTTTCGTCCGGGCGATAGTATTTGATCCAGGCGTCGAAACTGGCGTCTTCGACACTGGTCTCAAAACGGCCGGGACGGTTCTGCAATTGCTGAATGCCGGACGCCCTGTCACCAAGGAACTGTTTGGCGGTGATCAATCCGGCCCGCAGCAAGATCAGGTTCGAATAATATTCGGTTCCGCCCTCGGCCACCCATAGGAGCTTGGTGTAATTTTCGTTCTCGTAATCGAACGGGCCCAACGCGTCGGGACGGATGCTCTTGACCAGGAAAACATGGACAAATTCGTGACCGACCAGGCCGAGAAAGCCCTTGTACCGCGAATCCGGTTTGAAGGCAAAGCGATTGATCTGCAACGCCGTCGAGTTCATATGTTCGAGGCCGCCGCCGCCGCGGGTATTGAGGATGAACGTGTAGTCCTTGTATGGAAGTTCGCCAAAGATCTTGTAGGTCTCGTCGATGATCTTGGTCGTGTCGGCAACCAGCCGATCCAGATCATAATTGCCTTCGCCGGTTATGACGTAACGATGCGGCTTGCCTTGAACCTCAAAATTGATCTCTTTGAAATTACTCACCTCGAAAGGTGAATCGTAAAGAACATCGTAATTTTCTGCGATAAATATGTTGGCAGTGGCGCCAAACTTGGGCAGTCCGGTCGCAACCTTCCAACTGCCGAACGGATTGACAGTGACCGTGGAACTCGCGGAAAGCTGGCCTTTGATGAACATCAGCGTCGCACCGTTGTTCCAGAAGGCGTGTTCATCATTGAGTTCGTTGGTGCGGACGGTGAGTTCGTTGGCGTAAACTTTGTAATTGAGAGCAACGGCTCCGGCCCCTTTTGTATCGATCTGCCAGGTATTCTTGTTGATCTTGCGCCAGGCGAGCTCGGCACCGGTTGCATCTTTCGCGGCAAAAGCCTGCACATGTCGCGCATATTCACGGATCAGGTAGCTGCCCGGCGTCCAGACCGGCATTTTTACCTCGAGTTTGTCGGGCATCTGTTTCCAGTTGACCGTCATGCTGACCTCGAGTAGATGTGTCGCGGGCTTTGACATTGAGACCGTATACTCGATATCGGGCGGCACGGGCTTCGCCTCGACTGCGGCCGGTTTGGTCTGTTTGGACGGCTTTTTTTGAGCGTCTGTCTCTTGGCACATAAAGAATGTGATCGCAAAGAGCAACGGTAAGATGACTTTGGGGCTTAATTTTCTGGGCATTACTTTAGGATTTTACAACGAGGTGTTATCGTTTATTTTCTTGCTATCTTACTATAATTACGCACGTTTTAGCATCGGTGCGACTGCACTTTACGGACCTCAATGACAACCGAAACCAAACCGGACACAGCGGGCGAAGAAAAAAAAGAGAAATTCTTCACCACACCGTTGCTGATCATATTTGCCACGGTCTTTATTGACCTTATCGGTTTTGGAATGGTCATACCGATCTTGCCGTATTACGCGCATACTGAGCCATTTTTCGCGACGCCGCTGGACATTGGATTCTTGTTTGCGTCGTACTCGCTGATGCAGTTTTTCTTTTCGCCGCTGCTCGGACGTCTATCGGATAAATACGGCCGCCGGCCGATTTTGTTCTTTAGCCTGCTCGGATCGGCCGTCGGGTATCTGGTGCTCGGGCTGGCAAATACGCTTTTTCTTGTGTTTTTGGGCCGTATCGTGGGCGGCATCAGCGGCGGAAATATATCGACCGCTCAAGCATATATTGCCGACGTTACGTCAAAAGAGAACAGGGCCAAGGGAATGGGCCTGTTCGGGGCGGCGTTTGGGCTCGGGTTCATACTGGGGCCGGCAATAGCCGGGATCTTGAGCAAATACGGCGTCAATGTTCCGTTCTTTGTAGCGGCGGTATTGTCACTCGCAAATGCGATCGCCCTCTACTTTGTTCTGCCCGAATCACTCAAGCCCGGAGCTAGGGCCGGCCTGCCGGAACGAAAGAACCGGATCCTCGAACTGTTTGATTCACTCAGAGATAAGTCCTTTCGCGAACTGAATATAGTCTACTTTTTGCTGATCACCGCCTTTTCGATCATGACGTACGCATTCGTGCTCTACACGTCATTTCGGTTCGAATACAATGCCGAACAGAATGGGTATCTATTTGCGTTCGTCGGTGTAATTTCGATCCTTGTTCAAGGGGTATTGTTCGGCCGGTTGGTCAAGCAGTTCGGCGAATCGGTCTTGATCGTATTCGGTTGTATTCTGCTGGTCGTCAGTTTGTTTGCCTTGCCTTTCGTTGGCCCCAACTACGGAGGCGTTTCGGCACTTCTTGTCGGATTGGCGGTTTTGTCGTTCGGAAACTCGCTCGCATCGCCGGGCCTCACAAGTCTTGCATCAAAATCAGCCGATGAACACGATCAGGGCAGAACGATGGGAATAATGCAGTCCGGGGCAAGCATGGCCCGTACCGTCGGGCCCGTGATCGGCGGCTTGCTGCTCAACAACTCACTCAATGCCATCGACGATCGTACGATCTATCGCACGTTCTGGGCAGCATCCGTAATAATGTTCGTGGCGTTTATCGTTGCGGTCTATTTTGCCCGATCAGGGAAAGACCATCCAAAAACAGCCTAACTGACCGCACGACGTCGGCCGGCGTGGGCGGCAGGGAATGTAAGTCGAAATGTGGTACCGTCATTCGGTTCGCTCAATGCTTCGATCGAGCCGGCATGTTCCTGCACGATGCCGTATGTCACTGCGAGGCCGAGCCCCGTGCCGTTACCGACGCCTTTGGTCGTAAAGAACGGATCAAAGATCTTGGTCAGATTCTCGGGTGAGATCCCTTCGCCCGTATCACACACCTCAACGATCACGACATCTTCACCGTCGGCGCGTGTTCGCAGCGTGATCGTTCCGCCCTGAAACATCGCATCTCTCGCATTCAGTATCAGATTTGTGAAAACCTGCTGCAGCTTTCCGCCGCTGCCGGTGATCGCGGGGATCGACTCTGAATATTCTTTGACGATCTCGACATTGGATTTACGCAACTGAGGTTCGAGCAACTGCAGAGTATCGTTGAGCAGACGGTTCACATCGGTGTCGGTAAACTCTTCGGCGTTACCGGTGCGTGAGAAATTGAGCAGATTTCCGACGATGTTGGTAGCACGATCGGTCTGCCGCTGCATCTTTTGCAGCAAGGCGTGCTTGGGGTCGGTCTCGGGTATCATACCGAGCAGCATCTGCGTATAGCTCGAGACACCGGTGAGCGGCGTGTTGACCTCGTGAGCGACGCCGGCGGCAAGCAGGCCGATGCTCGATAGCTTTTCGCTCTGCTGCAGCGTTTCTTCGAGTTTGACGCGGGACGATACATTCTCGAGCACGATGATCGCACCGGTGTGCTGATTTGAAACGCTGCGAAGCGGAGCGACCGCGACGTTGAGGATCAGCGAACGGCCGTCGGCATCGAAAGTATGCATCTTGTACGCGTTTCGGATCTCGGTCAGATGCCAACGCGATTTGCCGAGAATGTTCTCCAGATTAAGCGCAAAGCTCTCGTCAAAAATATCCTCTACGCGTTTACCGACGACATCTTCGCGGTCGCGGCCTGTCATTTGCTCGAACGGCGAATTACAGCGGATCACACGTCCTTCCTCATCGACGGCGAGCAGGCCGACGTTGACCGATTCGACTATCGATTCATTAAATTCCTTGAGCAGTGCAAGTTCGTCGGTATGCTGCTGCTGTTCTTCGTATAAACGGCTGTTGTCTACCGCGACGGCTACGTACCCGGACACCGTTTTGAGGATCTCAAGATCTTCAGATGAAAGCAGCGAACCGTCGCTCGCCCGGCCGAGGCCTATGACCGCGACCATTTTGCCGCGGGCGACGCACGGTACGAAGTAATGCAGTTCCTGCCGGACCACGGCACCGTTCCCGTTTAATTGCTCGACGTCCGCAAGGTCAAATTCGTCAGCCCTCACTATCCCTTTGCCGGCGGACTTTTGCCGGATCATTGTGCGGAAATCGGCGGGAATGACGAACTCTTCGTCGAGGCCGACAGATTTTGCTATGCGGTAATGGGCCTCGGTCCGCTGGTCTTCGACGAAGATCGCTACCTTTTGTACGTCGAGCACCTGGCGGAGTCTTTCCGTCAGTGCATTCAAGAGCGGATCAAGGCCGGTCGTCGCGGACAGGGTTTTGCCGAAATCAAGCAATCCTTGCCGCAGGTCGTAACGTTCGCCATAAAAATACCGGTCAGCCAGTTCCTGTAGGAACTTTTTGAGCGGTTCGCTGAGCATCACGATCGCACCCATCGCGACAACGGCGATGATCGCACCTAAGGTGATCCCACTGGTAGAAAGATTGTTGCCGACGGCAAGAAACACGAGGCCCAACGCGACGGCTCCGATCATCATTGCGATCGCCACGGTCGTCAGTGCGTAAACCAAAGCCCGGCGAACGACCACGTCGACGTCCATCAAACGGTATCGAACCACCGAATGGCCAAAGCTGAACGGAATCAGTGCGAGCGGCAGTGTGGTCAATGCTGTCGCAACCGTATTGTCGGCGATCTGCACACCGAACCACGACGCAGTCTGCATGATAATGACCGGAAAGACAGCCGCGATGGTGCCCCACATTGCCCATTTCAAACGCTGGCGAACAACGATCTGGTGATTTTTCCAGAATCGCCAGATCAGAAACCCGGCACCGACCGAAACGCCTATCACAAAATGATAGAGCAAGAATGTGCTCGTTCCGCCGGTCAGATTGTAACGGTCATCAACGCGGGCAAGCCACGCAGCCGCATCCGTGCGCCAGAACAGAGCCGGCAGCAGTGAGATGAATAGCAGCCAAACAGAAACGACGGCGGCCGGCACATAGAGCAAGATGGTCTTCCATCGCTGCTCGTCAAAAACAGTGCTGCGCACCGGATATCTGATACAAAAATGCAGAAACAACGGTACGAACAAGGCAAAAGCGAAATCATCAAGGAGGCTGACGGCCAGATCAAAATCCTGTCCGATGCCGACCGGCTTGTATGTATGAAACGTGAAGGCAGCCAGGCAAACCGCAGCAAAATGCAGTACGAAAGGAGATTGACTGCCTTGCTTAAAGAGCACGAACATGCCCACGCCGAGCCACACCAGGCCAACCATCGCAAGAAAGATTATTGATGGTGTCCAACGCGGAACCGAATCGATATTGCGGAGGTCAGCGAAATAATAGTTGTCGGCAAAGGAATAGGACTTTTGGAAAGTATAGGTAAGGCTGCCGTTCACGCCTGCTGTTTCGAGATATATCTGGACGTCGCTGACGGATACGACCTCGTCAGGAGTTTGGTTGTCAATACTGATCGCGATCAGCTTATCTCCCGGTGAGATCCCCGCGCGATCGCCCGCAAAACCCTTAAGAATACGTTCGGCAAAAATACCGTCCGCATTGTGCGTCCATTGAACGCCGTCGGTCGGCGGAAGTTTCTGATAAGCACGCTGAGAAAGGTTAAGCGCCCCGCCTGCGATCAGCAGTACGGATGCAAGGAGCAGTATTAAACTCCAGCTTGTAATTACCTTTCCTTTCATCAAAAATCCACAGACTTCTACGATGTGAAAATAGACGCAAAACGCGTACCATTCCTTTCATTGATCATCAGCCTGCAAATACAGTTGGTCTGACCTATTTGCGGCGGTTCCGGGTGCGAATTTTCGCACGGCCCTGTGTATGAAAAATACAGCTTTTTGCTTGATAATCCAAGATTTTGGACAAAAAACAAACCACATCGAACGCTGCTAACACCCGGAAACTAAAGTCTCTGCGGTGAAATACCGGTTCTGACGTGGCCTTAACTAAAATCTAACTAATATTCCACCGCGAAGCGAACGGCGTTGGCCGTTCAATCGCAAACTGCCTTCTTCGCCGGAAACGCCGGTCTGGAAGCCGAACATATTCCGTGCATCCACAACGGCTTCGGCACGGAACGGGAGACCAAGTGTGGGAAGATTCTGCGTCACCAAGACGCTCAAGCCCGGATCGTATATCGCGAGCCGGCCCTTGAACGGATCGATCGCAAAAACGGTTGCTTGCGGAGACAGACGGTAGATCGTCTTAACGCTGGTGCCGGTCCGCAGATCGGCCGAAAACTGGCCGAAGAACGATTGGAAGATCGCTTCGTCAAACGCCTCGGACGGATTTGTTATCGCGTTCGCTGAGAGCCGCTGGCCATTGCCGAACGAATATCCGGCAGCCGCACTAAAGACCGACGAAAATCTGCGGTTATAGACGACCCGGATGCCGCGGGCATTGCCCTGCTGTTGGGCGGTGATATCGGTGAACTCAGCTTCGTCAAGTGCATCGATCGGCATTGCCGTTAGCCCGACGCCGCGGCCGATGGCAGTATCGAAAAACACATTTGCTTCGACCGATGATCTATTGTCGAGGATGCGTTCGATACCAAATTCGAGCCGTTGACTGCGGTTCAATTTTGGTTTGTTATTTGAGACGAAGATATCCTGGACCGAGACCGGTTCGCGGAAAAGCACTTCGGCACCTTCGAAATTGACAGCTTGCGACCACGAACGTTCATCGGTCTGCGTCGTGAATGCAGTCTGGAATCGTGTCTTAGAATCGATATCGTATTGGAGACCGAGTCTGGGCGAGATCGATGAATCGCTTCCGGCACCGAGGAACCTCGAATAATCGAGGCCGTAAACGAGGATCACGCCTTCGCGGATCTTCCATTCGTCGAGAGCCTGGAACGACATCTGTCCGAGATGTTTATCTTCGCCGGCGATATTGATATTTCCGATTTTCGCAAACGAAGTGCTGACGCGGATCTGGTGCTCGGAATTCGGCCTGAACTTGGCGTCGACGCCAAATCGCTGCGGTGCGTTGGTTCCTTTTCCGACCTGGCCCGAAAAAACGAATTCTGCATGGTCGCCGGCCGGCGTCATCGCAGCAAAATTTACACCGGCGTAATTACTGTTACTCGTTCCGGCAAAATATGTTTCGATCACGGCCTGTGTGCGGCGATCTGTCGAGTTCGGTGCTTCGTCGACTGGAAGGCTCTCGTCAACCGTCACATTTGCAGTTGTTTCTTCGGCGGGTTTATTGCCTTCGCGGTTCTGATAGATCGCCCGCTGCATCTGGGCAGCACGAATACGCCACTTTGAGCTGTTGCGGTCGATGCGTTTTTCAGGCAGAGTATTTCCGCTGCCGGAACGCTCAAGCCGAAACCCATACACCAGCTCGGTCGAACGATTGACCGAAACATCCGAAAGCGTGACAGGATTAAAGCCTTGAGCAACGGCAAGAACGGTGTACGTACCGGGAATTATGCGGGCGAGGAATCTACCGTCGTTTGCGGAACTGACCTGCTTGAGCAATTTCGAAGTTCCCAATCGGAAGATCGCAACTGTCGCGTCGGCGATCGGGCTGCCGCTTTGGTCGCGAACGACGCCTTTGATGATCCCAAGATTGCTGTTCTTTTCGGCCGTGACAGTGACGGTAGAGGCATGACTAGGCATCGCGGCGGCAAATACAATTGCCGCTGCCGCGAAGAACGCTGTAACCAAATACTTACCTTTGCCCGAAAAAGCCATAAATAGCTATAGTACCAGTAACTTTCGTATTTTGTTCGTAAAATGCAACCGTGTCAAGCCAATACGGCTTGGTGCTGTATATCGTTTCGATGCATTGGTGCTTGACAAAGTTTGCCTGACGGCTAAAATTGGAAGTTGCTTTACATAGCTATTGTGGGGCAAAACGGAGACGTGGCTGAGCGGCTGAAAGCGGCGGTTTGCTAAATCGTTGTACCTCAAAAGGGTACCACAGGTTCGAATCCTGTCGTCTCCGCCATTTTTTTAACGAACGGGCTGTCAAATATGTAATTTGGCTGCTCGTTTTGTTTTTGCCATCCACTTTGCGTTCTCGGCGCTTTCTTGTGAAAATCATCGTTTATGACTACACGCGTTCGTTTTGCTCCAAGCCCGACCGGCTATCTTCATATTGGTTCTGCGAGGACCGCACTTTTTAATTATCTTTATGCCCGAAATACGGGCGGCAAATTCCTGCTTCGAATCGAGGACACCGACCTCGCACGTTCGACCGAGGAATCGACGCGATCGATACTCGACGGACTCGCGTGGCTCGAACTCGACCACGACGAAGAGATCGTTTTCCAATCGGACAACGCTGATAAGCACCGCGTCACTGCCCGAAAACTCCTCGCCGAGGGCAAGGCATATCGCGATTTCACGCCTAAGGCCGAGCCGAACGACGCGAACGTAAAAGATGCGATCAAGGACCGAGCCCGTGCGAATCAAGGCGAAAGGAATATGCGCGATAATCCGTATCGCGAGCTTTCAACCGAAGAAAGCGATGCTCGTGCCGCTGCCGGCGAACCTTTCGCTATTCGGCTGAAGGTGGCAACGCACGGACGTACTGCGTTTGACGATGCGGTTTACGGAATTCAGGAAAGAAATTACGATGATACCGAAGATCTTGTTCTGCTTCGCTCGGACGGTCATCCGCTCTATAACCTGGCAGTCGTCTGCGACGACATCGAAATGGCGATCACGCATGTCATTCGCGGCCAGGACCATCTGACGAATGCTCACAAACAGGTTTTGATCTACGAGGCCCTCGGTGTCACTCCGCCGACATTTGCCCATCTGCCGCTGATCATGGCGCCGAACAAGGGCAAGCTGTCTAAACGCAAACATGGCGAGGTAGTCTCGATGACAACCTACCGCGATGCCGGTTTTCTTGCCGCCGCATTTCGCAATTTCCTTGCCCTTCTCGGCTGGTCCGCGGGCGAAGAGAAAGAGATCTATTCGCTCAACGAACTCGTCGAAAAATTCTCTTTGGGCGGCATCCACCGTTCGAATGCGGTTTTCAATTTTCACGAAAGCGATCCCCGCAAGTGGACCGACGATAAGGCGATCTGGATGAATGCCGAATACATCCGCACGATGCCGCTAGGCGAGCTTATTCCGTTCGTAAAACCCGAACTAAAGGCTGCAAAGCTATGGCGTGACGAGTATGAGGACGATGATCGTGAATGGTTCGAAAATACGATCAACCTCATCCGCCAGCGGTTCTTTACGCTGAAAGATTTCTCATCGCAAGGCCGTGCTTATTTCAGCGAAGATTACGATTTCGACTCGGCCGCGATCGAAAAGAATCTGTCGAAATTCCCTGATCTCAAAACATGGCTTCCCGAACTGGCCGATCGTTTCGAAGCCGAATTTGAGACGACGCCTTATACCGAAGAAAATATCGAGGTCGTTGTCAAAGCCTTCACCGAAGAAAAGGGCACCAAACTTGGCGTTATCATGAACGGAGCCCGAACCTTGCTCACCGGCGTCGCCGTCGGCCCGTCGATGCTCTCTGTTTTTGAGACTCTCGGATCTGAAAAGACTAAAATGAGATTAAAGAGCCAGGTGGCTTGGAATTAGTGTGAGTTAGGTCTCCGGGCGTAGACAATGAATTTTGGGGAGTAGACATTATATGAAAGGCTATAAATCAAACATCGAGAAAGAAACTCTCAAGAACAAGAATTTTCGAAAGGTTCTATACAGCGGCCAGCATCTGCAGCTTGTGCTGATGAGCCTTAAGCCGAAGGAAGAGATCGGCGCTGAGGTGCATGCTGAGAATGATCAGTTTTTGCGTTTCGAGGGCGGCAAGGGTCGCGTTATCATCGACAAGACGACCTATAACGTCAAAGACGGCGATGCCGTGATCGTGCCCGCCGGTGCCAAGCACAACGTTATCAATGTTTCGGCAAGCGAGGATCTTAAGCTCTATACGATCTACGCCCCGCCGCATCACAAGGATCAGATCGTTCGCAAGACCAAGGAAGAGGCGCAGGCGAACGACGAGGAATTTGACGGTAAGCCAACTGAAAAACCCAAGAAAAAGAAATAGTCATCTGTTCGCTGTAAGGCCTCTCTGATCAAGTAGATCCCAAATTACCTGCATGTTGTTTGGCGGCGTATCGTTCTATAATCGCAAGACCAGCGAATGAAACGATACGCCGCCAAAATTCTGTTTGCCGTGACCGCCACTATTATCTTTGGTGCGGGCACCACTTTCCATTCCCAACCGAGTCCGCGGCCGCTGCCGCCGGAATTTTTCAAACGCCGTGATGCCGCAACTGCGTTCGCGCTCGGCCGTCAATTTCTCAGGCAAGGCCAGCGAACAAAGATCCAGGCTTCGATCGCGAAATTTCGCGAGGCCGGATCGATCTATCGCGAGATCGGCGACCGTGCCGGAGCCGCGTGTGCCCTGCTCGGGACCGGAGCGGCTTATGCCGCTTTGGGTGACGGCCGGGCGGCCGCGAGGTCCTATCTGGAAGCTTCATCGACGCTCGATTCCTTCCGAGCAAAGGACGTCGACGAATCAACACTCGTTAAGCTTGGCTTTCTGTATGACCATCTTGTCGGCAAGCGCTTTTTGTTCAAATATGACGGGCTCTCGATCGCAAGGCCTAAGCGAGGATACGACCGTAACGGTGATCGGATAGACACGCGTTTTTCGCAGCTCAGCGAACGCGAAACTGTTCAATTTCTCAACCAGCCGATCGTCGTCTATATCGAACCGGAACGCGAATCGATCTTTGATGATCCGCGATTTGCCGGCTCAGGCGATCCGCCGAAACCTGTCAGTTTTTATAAGGACGCACTTTCTGTCTGGAAAAGAAGCGGATTCGAAAGCATCGAGGTCGCAACCGGCCTGAGCCTAATGGATGCCTGGGCCGGACGGGACGATCGTGTCGCGGTATTTTACGGCAAACAGGCGATCAATCGATATCAGGAGATCCGACGCCTGCTCCGTACCGAAAGGCCCTACGACCGGCGAGTTTATATTAATCAGCTCACTGAAAAATACCGTATACTTGCGGATCTGCTGATCGGGCTCGGCCGCCTTACTGAGGCCGAAGATGTCCTGCAGATGCTCAAGGATGAGGAATTTTCGGAATTTGTCCGCCGCGACGCAGTTGAGATCGAGCGCCTAAAACAGCGTGTTCGGCTGACACCAAAGGAACGGGACCTGATCGACCGTTATCTGGCGATCGCCGGCCAAGCTGTGGAGATAGGTGAACAGCAGCGAAAACTCGAAGAGAAAAGACGAAAAGCTGCCGCGATTGGCGGCGTTCTCTCGGCAGAAGATCAAAGATCGCTGGCCGACCTAAACGCCAGATCAGATGAAATAAATTCGACATTCAGGCTGTTTTTGGAAAAGGAACTCGTAATGGAGATCGGCACCGAAAACGCCAAATCACTCGCCGCCGACCGCAGCCTGCAAGACCGAGTTCGAGAATGGGGCAGCGGAACCGCGGTGCTGACAACCGTCATTACCGAGAACCGTTATCGCGTAATCCTCACTACCGCGGCGATCCAGATCGACGCAAAGACCGATATCAACGCAGCTGAATTGAATAAAAAGATATTCGAGTTCAGAAACGCCCTGCAGGACCCTGATATCGATCCGCGTCCGATCGGAAAAGAGCTATATGACATCCTAATAAAGCCGATCGAAAAACAATTGGCTGACAGCCATGCAACGACGCTGGTCTGGTCGCTCGACGGCACGCTTCGATATATTCCGTTTGCCGCACTTTCGCCGGACGGCGAGTCTTATCTGGTTGAGCGATTCAGGAACGTGATCATGACGCCGAAAACACGCGAACGAGTCAAAGGTGATCGGTCACCATGGCGAGCGGTAGGTGCAGGCGTTTCCGAAGAACAGTTAATAGCTGTTCCCGGCAATCCCGGTCAAAAGATCAGGATCGAGGCCATTCCGGCAACTCGTACCGAATTGATGTCGATCATCCGCGATGAAACTGAACCGACCGGCCAGGGCATCTTCGACGGCCGCCGCTTTCTCGATTCTGCTTTCACGTTGGATAATTTCACGGCCTCGCTTGCGAGTAAGGATACAAATGGGCGTTCGACCTACAACGTGCTGCATGTTGCGAGCCATTTTCAGCTCAGCGAAAATTGGTCCAATTCGTTCCTTCTACTCGGGGGCGGCAAAACCCTGACACTCGAACAACTTAGCAACATGCGGGACCTCGATCTGTCGGGGATCGAACTTGCCACATTGTCGGCGTGCAACACTGCTCTGGTGACTTCGGCATCGGGATATGAGGTCGATTCACTCGCAGAATCGATACAGTCAAAAGGCGGCAAGGCCGTACTCGCCACCCTTTGGAGCGTCAACGACGCGTCTACGGCAAAACTGATGAGCAGTTTTTACGGTTTCAAAAAGAAAGACCCGACTATGACCAAGGCAGATGCTTTGCAGCGTGCCCAACTCGAAATGCTGCGCGAAGCACCACTCAGCCATCCGTTCTTCTGGTCGGGATTTACTCTTATCGGCAATTGGCTTTAGCTAACACCTATGTCGATCGTTCTTCGCTTCACCGGCGACGACAGTATGATCGTGGTCGTCGTTATGCCGTACGGCACAAGACGGTCGATCACTTCCTGCAGGTGCTCGACGCTCGCTACGGCAACCTTCATAATGAACGAATCGCCGCCAGTTCCCCGGTGACATTCGAGGACCTCATTCGACTGTTGAGCTACCTCGATAATATGGCTGTAATCGACGCCCGTGATGCTCATCCGCACAAATGCCATGATCGGCAAACCGACCTTTGACGTATCGATGTCGGCGGTAGCCGGTGATGATGTGGGCGTCCTCAAGCTTGCGGACGCGTTCGATCACGGCAGGAGTTGTCAGGCCGACACGCCGGCCGAGCTCGGCATAGCTCGTCCGGGCGTCTTCCTGCAGTTCCTTTAAGATTTTGCGGTCAATTTCGTCGATCATGTTTCGATGGTTTCAGCGATGTGTATTATAAAGCAGATTCCCCGATTAAACTTACTATTTAAAGTCCTTGCGAAACATTAACTTAGATTTCCTATTCAACCAAACAATTACTTCCATTACAATTAGTTATTTCAGGATAACTCTGCCTTTTTGAAACGCATCGAAGATATGAAAGGAGCCGCTTCACCAATGCTGACCGATACCGCCACACCGACTGCCGAAGCCGATCTTGCGATCGAGAATTTTACCGTCTCGGATGCTGAGCTGCCGGAATTTAAGGACCTCAAATTCGAGAACATCAACGAACTCCACATCGATCATCCGGGAGCAAACGACGCCGAATACCGAGCCCGCCGCGACTACATTGCGTCGTGTGCGAAGAGTTTTCGCGAGACCGGCGTGATCACCGATGTCGAATACAACGCCCGCGAGCAGCGTGTCTGGCGTTACGTGGCAGAGGAACTCGAAGAACTCCAGCAGAAATATGCATCGCCGTTTTATCTTCGGGCGAAGAAAGATCTCGGCATTACGACCGACCGGATCCCGCAATTATCAGAGATGAACCGACGTTTGAAAGAACTGACCGGTTTTCGCCTCGCACCGATAGAGGGACTGGTCGAAACTCGCGGTTTCTTATCATGGCTCTCTTACCGCGTGATGCTCTGTACGCAATACATTCGTCACCATTCGCACCCGGCATATACGCCCGAGCCCGACATTGTCCACGAGGCTATCGGCCACATTCCGATGTTCACTAACCCGAATTTTGCCGATTTTTCGCAGTTCATCGGCCACGGAGCACGTATCGCCACCGACGAGCAGCTCGAACAGCTCGGCCGCCTCTACTGGTTCACAGTCGAATTTGGTATGGTCGAACACGAAGGCGACATCAAGGCGTATGGTGCGGGACTGTTATCGTCATTCGGTGAACTCGAACACGCGTTCTCAGATCGCGTCGAACGCCGCCCGTTCAACCTCGAACAGGTCATCAATCACGAATACACCTACAGCGACATGCAGCCGGTGTTATACGTCATTCCCTCTTACGCTGAGCTCAAAGAGGTGACTCGGAAGTATATTGAATCGTTTAATATCTAATTACCATGACTACACAAAATCCATTAGGACTAAAGAAGATACATCACGTTGAGTTTTACGTCGGCAATGCTAAGCAGGCTGAGTTTTATTATCGCAAGGCGTTCGGGTTTTCGCGGGCAGGGTATTCGGGGCTGGAGACGGGGAATCGTGAGACGACCTCGTATTTGATGCGGCAGACGAATATCAATTTTGTGCTGACGACACCGCTCAATCCGGAGCATCCGGCTGCGGAGCATATCAAGCAGCACGGAGACGGCGTTCGCGATATTGCGTTTTATGTCGAGGATGCAGATCATGCATTCAATGAGGCCGTTGGACGCGGTGCAACACCAATTACCGAGCCGCATGATCTCGCGGACGAGAACGGCTCTGTACGGCACGCCGCTATCGCGACCTATGGCGATACGATCCATTCGTTCATCTCGTACAACACCAACAACGGCCACAATTACAACGGTGTCTTTTTGCCCGGTTTTACTGAACAAAATATTTCGGGCGAGCCGACCGGCATAATGATGGTCGATCACATCGTCGGTAACGTCGAGCTTGGCAAAATGACCGAGTGGTGCGATTTTTACCGCGACGTACTCGGTTTTTTCCGCTATATTACGTTTGACGACAAAGACATCTCGACCGAATATTCAGCCCTGATGTCGATCGTCATGTCCGACGGCCAGCACAATATCAAATTCCCGATCAACGAACCCGCAACCGGCAAAGGTGGCAAGTCGCAGATACAGGAATACATCGATTTCTACCGCTCGGCCGGTGCCCAGCACATCGCTCTGCTCTGCCGCGATATCCGCAGCACCGTTACCCAATTAATGGAGAACGGCGTCGAATTCCTGACGATCCCTGACACATACTACGACGACCTGTTAGACCGTGTCGGGCCGATCGATGAAGACCTCGAAAGCTTGAAAAAACTCGGCATCCTGGTCGATCGCGACGACGAAGGCTACTTGCTCCAGATCTTTACCAAACCGGTTGAGGATCGGCCGACGGTCTTCTACGAGATCCTTCAACGCAAAGGCTGCAAAGGATTCGGCAAGGGCAATTTTAAGGCACTGTTTGTATCAATAGAAGAGGAACAGAGGCGTCGGGGTAATCTCTGACCCGGCTTTCCCGGGCGGATCTGGAAATTTTCCGCAATGCTCAACACCGACTGCTGGATCCCGAGCATGGCATTGATATCTTAAAATTGCGAGCGGAGGCAAATCCGCGAAAGACCAATGAAACGACAGTCTCTCTTTTTCATATTTTTCATCGTACTATTTCTTACCAGTGTTCAAGCGCAGGATTATAAGCGTACAGAGCACCCACGCTATAGCCCCGACGGCAAATCGATCGTCTTCTCCGCCACCATCTCAAAGGGGAGGGATGACCTGTCAAAGGGTCTGGCGGTTATGTCGAGCGAAGGCACCGAGGTTAAAACTGTCACGCAAAACGTCGCGGGAGTATTCGACGAGTACCCGTCACTTAGTCCAGACGGGAAAAAGATCGTTTTCCTTAGGCGAACTTCTGCAACTGTGCTTCACGATGTTTTTATCATCAACACCGACGGCAGCGGGCTAAAGCAGCTTACGAAAACGCCTGAAAAGGAACTCCGGCCGGAATTCGATCACGGCGGCACAGGTGTCGTGTTTGCAAGAAATTTTTCGACAAACATCTTTATAAAGTTCGGTTCTTTGCATTACGTCGATCTCACGTCTCTGAAAGAAAAGGTGATCCTCGCGAAGGAGTTTCAAGTAACTCATGCTGTTCCCGCACCCCGCGGTGCATACTTCATCGCCGCCGCCAAGCTGGGGGCAGATGGCAAAGCGATCGACGTGATCAATAATGGGAACCAAGTCACCGTCGTCAGTCCGACAGGCGAGATCAGCCCGAAATCAACAGTGGCGTTACCTGACAGTAAGGCGTTCATCGAGCGGATCCAGACAGCTCGCGTAGCCGAGTTCATGCTTTACCTTTCGCGTGGCGGGATGTTAGCGCAACAAAATTACTTGGTAACCCCTAAAGGTGTGGAAAAACTCGAGATTAAGGCTTCGGATTATTCCCTTTCACCCGACGGTACAAAGCTATTGACGGGGGAAGGTGGCTCAGCAGTTTACATTAAAGGGCTAAGAGCAGAGCGAGGGGCGGTCGTAGGCAAAAAGTAGATGGAACTCAAATATCAAACAGGTTTTGGAAACGAATTTGCGACCGAGGCGGTCGAGGGTGCTTTGCCCATCGGGCATAATTCGCCGCAGAAGGCACCGCTTGGACTTTATGCTGAGCAGCTGTCAGGCACGGCGTTTACTGTTCCTCGCTCGGGCAACAAACGTACGTGGACGTATCGCATTCGGCCGTCGGTCATGCACTTGCCATTTGCGCGGATCGACAACCGTCGTTGGCAGAGTAAGCCGGACGACATTGATGTCACGCCCAATCAACTCCGATGGGATCCGCTGCCGATCCCCACCGAACCAACCGATTTTATTGACGGCATCACGACCATTGCTCTCAACGGCGACCTTATGTCGCAGGCCGGCATCGGCATCCACATTTACACCTGCAACAAGGGCATGGGCGACCGCTATTTTTACAACGCGGACGCTGAAATGCTGATCGTGCCTGAGATGGGACGGCTTGGTTTTTTGACCGAGCTCGGGGCTATCCAGGCAGGTGCCGGTGAGATCGTTGTCATCCCTCGCGGCGTCAGATTTAAGGTCGAGCCGCATCCGGAGGACAAACAGTGTCGCGGCTATATCTGCGAAAATTATGGAGCCCAGTTCCGCATTCCCGATCTCGGCCCGATCGGTGCCAACGGCCTCGCCAATCCGCGTGATTTTGAAACGCCCGTCGCTTGGTACGAGGACCGCGAGGGCGAGTTTGAACAAGTAGCCAAATTTGCCGGCAACCTGTGGTCCGCCCCGATGACCCACTCGCCGCTCGACGTCGTCGGCTGGCACGGCAATTACGCCCCATACCGCTACGACCTTCGCCGATTCAACACGATCGGCTCGATCTCGTACGATCATCCCGATCCGAGTATCTTCACCGTGCTTACATCGCCGTCAGGAGAACCCGGCGTGGCAAACTGTGACTTTGCCATCTTCCCGGAACGATGGTTGGTCGCCGAAAACACTTTCCGTCCGCCGTGGTACCACCGCAATTACATGTCCGAATACATGGGGCTCGTCTACGGTCAGTACGACGCCAAGGAAGAAGGCTTTCTGCCCGGCGGCGGCTCGCTTCACAACCAAATGTCCGCCCATGGCCCCGACCTCGACGCCTTCGAAAAAGCATCGAACGCCGATCTCAAACCGCAAAAACTTGAAGGCACAATGGCGTTCATGTTCGAATCACGCTACATCATCCGCCCGACCAAGTTCGCGATGGATAGCTCGCAATTGCAGAGCGAATATTTTGAAGTTTGGCAGCGGTTGAAGAAGAATTTCCAGAGTTGAGATAAATGGAAAGAGATCTTAAATTCCTCGCGACCGCTGAGAAGGGCGAGGTTTCTGCCATTTTGTTGCGGCCTGAGAACGCGACGCACTTGCTCGTCCTCGGGCACGGTGCGAGCACGAACATGCGGCATGCGACGATGCAGGCGATCGCGGAGGCCTTAGCGGAGCGCGGCATTGCGACGTTTCGTTACAATTTTCCATATTCGGAGAAAGGCGGCGGGCGGAATTCTCAGGA
This sequence comes from Acidobacteriota bacterium, assembly GCA_016713675.1. NCBI lineage: Bacteria > Pseudomonadati > Acidobacteriota > Acidobacteriota bacterium. The sequence goes on along the minus strand of JADJOS010000001.1, from coordinate 1,209,006 downwards.
GGTGTGTATTGAGACAATTCGATCCGCGGTAAAAGCCGCAAACGCGGCGGCTCCCGATCTGAAACTGCTCGCCGGCGGGCATTCGTTCGGCGGGCGGATGACGACTACTGCTCAGTCTGAGAAGCCGCTTGATGGTGTCGAAGGGTTGGTTTTGTTCTCGTTCCCGCTGCACTTGCCGGGGCGGCCGGACACGAAGCGTGCCGAGCACCTCGCCAAAATAGATATCCCGAAGCTTTTTCTCTCCGGCACGCGTGACGAACTCGCGACTCTCGATCTACTCGAACCCACGATCGCCGATCTCAGCGGTCTTGCCGCACTTCACCTCATTGAGACTGCAAACCATAGCTACAAGATCCTCAAGAAGTCGCGAACTTCGAATGAAGATGTTTTCGCCGAGATGGCACGCGTCACGGGAGATTGGATCAACGCAAATTAAATAGCTTGGCAAGTCTCGGCAATTTTCTTATTATCAATGGCAATGAAGAACTTGATATTGCCAACACTCATAGTTTTGACGCTTGGCGTCGCCGTTCTTGCTCAAAAGCCGACGCCGACACCTGCTCCGTTCTTGATGGAGATCGAGGATGTTTTTTCTATAGCCGGTGTCGGCACGATCGCGACGGGAAAGATCGAAAGCGGAACGGTAAAGCCCGGCGATGCCGTAGAGGTCATCGGGATCAAACCGACCGTGCGAACCACTGTGGTTCGTATTGACGCGTTTGGCAAATCGCTGCCTGAAGCTAATGCCGGCAAGAATATCGGACTTTTACTCAAAGGCATTCAAAAAACTGACGTCGTCCGCGGCCAATTGATCGCAAGGCCGGACAGCGTAAAAGCTTACACAAAATTCAAAGGCACGCTCGATATGGTCGATGCCAAGGACGGCGGTCGACGAACGCCGATGCCAACAGGATTTCGCAGTCAGGTGTTTTTTCGATCGGTAGGCTTTTCGGGTGTAGTTACGCTTCCGACTGGAAAGGCCTCGGCTGCGGCCGGCGAAAAAGGTATCGCTGTCGAGATCGAATTGACTGAATCGGCAGGCCTTTCAAAGGGTGCGAAATTTTCGCTCCGGGACGGCGGAAGGACCATCGGCATCGGTGTAATAACCGCCCTAACGCCAACCAAATAATGTGCAGAAATATTAAAACACTATTCAATTTTGACCCGCCGGCGACGACGGACGAAGTCAACGCCTCAGCGATCCAATTCGTCCGAAAGCTCTCCGGTTTTAGCAAACCGTCTAAGGCGAATGAAGCCGCATTTGATCTCGCCGTCGAACGCGTTGCGGCCGCAGTCCTGGAGCTGCTTAATTCGCTCGTCACCAACGCTCCGCCGCGTGACCGAGAGCTTGAGGCTGACCGGGCACGGGAACGAAATGTGCGACGGTTCTCAAACACTCAACGCGGAACCTAAAACCCGTCATGCTTAGAAGCTCAGTAATGAAAATACTCTTATTGTTGTCGATCACGTTAGCCGCTGCCGGCACATCGTGCATCACGGTCCAGTATCCCGGCGGTAATTCATCGCCACAGCCAAAACCGACCAGAACACCGCAGCCTTCTACTCCTTCAGTCGTTAACGGCAAGACAATGTCGGCGGAAATGACGGACGAAACCATACTGGCAGCTTTTGAGGTTAATGTTGGTTCGACAACATCGACCGTTTCGAAAGGGCCCGACGGCGCGACAACAACTTATCAGGCAGGCGAACAGAAAGTCTCTATCACCCGATCCGTGGTATCCGGCGTTTCGATCTATGCGACGGGGCCGATAACCGGTGATTGGTACCTGGGCGGCGGCAATTGAGCCGGCGGCAGAATATGACGACGGAGCGAGACGAAAGGGCATGGATCTCAGATCGTATCGAACGTGGACGAACCGATCAGGTGTTTGACGTGCCGGCTCTGCCAAATTGGGAAAATGTCCTACTCGAGGGCGATTTCAGACCGCTCCAATAGTTCGTCGATTGCAAGGATACGACCGCACTCAAGGCATGGCCAACGGCCGGTGGAGATCTGAACAGTATCAACCTTGACCATGAATTGCAGCACCGGTGGGGAACGCAAATTTTGGGGCGATCATTTACAGATCTAAGACAACGTAAACATCAATGTCCGAAGAAACCATTAAACAACGCATCTATTCCATTGACCTGCTGCGGGGCGTCGTGATGATGATCATGCTGCTTGACCACACACGCGAGTTTGTCCACGCCGGTGCTTTGACACACGACCCGACCGATCCGGCAACGACGACAGCTGCCGTATTCTTTACACGCTGGATCACGCATTTTTGTGCCCCTGCCTTTGTATTTTTGTCGGGAGTGAGCATTTATCTGCAGAAGATGAACGGTAAGTCGAACGCCGAGTTGTCGAAATTTCTTTGGACTCGCGGTTTGTGGCTCATTATCCTCGAATTTACCGTCGTCAGATTTGGCATTGTTTTCAATTTGGACTATTCGTTTTTCGGTTTGGCACAGGTCATTTGGGTGATCGGTGTTTCGATGATCGTAATGGCCGCTTTGATCTATTTGCCGGCAAAGATCGTCGGCATTTTCGGCGTGCTTATGATCATGCTTCACAATCTGCTTGACGGCTTTCAGATACCGCCAAACATTGCATTTATGGGCACGCCGCCGCCCGACCTCGGTCAATCGATCTGGATCATTTTTCATCAGATGGGGATCGTGCCTATATTCGGCGGCACTTCGCAGATAATGTTCGCCTATCCTTTGATCCCGTGGATAGGAGTAATGGCGGCAGGCTATGCTCTCGGAACGATCTACGGATGGGCGCCTGAGCAAAGGAAGAGACTGCTGCTGATCATGGGCGGAGCCGCCACACTTGTCTTTGTGCTGCTTCGGCTGTCCAATTTCTACGGCGACCCGTCACAGTGGAAGTCGCAGGAAACAGGCATCGCGACGTTTCTCTCTTTTCTAAATACGACCAAATATCCGCCGTCGCTGCTGTTTTTGCTGATGACGCTCGGACCATCAATGGTCGTGCTGGCCTTGACCGACAGAATCGACGGTAAAGCGATCTGGCAGCAGATCTCGATCACGTTCGGGCGCGTGCCGATGTTCTATTACATACTTCAGTGGTTCATGGCCCACATCATGGGCATTGCTCTCAGCTATTTTGCCGGAAAGGATATCAGCTACTTTTTCGTGAATATGATGCAAATTGGCCAGGCCGCACCCGATGGCCACGGATTTTCATTGGCCATTACCTATGCAGCATGGCTCGCCGGCCTCGTGATCCTCTATCCGCTTTGCCTGTGGTGGGGAAACCTGAAACGCCGCAATAAGCACTGGGCTCTGAGTTATTTATAAATATGGAACGAAAAGTTGTTCACACGCGGCATGTCTTGGCGGTCAAAGATCTCACGGTCGCAGCCGATCATTTTAAGTCTAAGCTCGGGTTTGATCTGGATTTCACGGCTCCGGGCTGGAAGTTCCTTTCATTTGGTGATTTCAAAGTGATGCTCGGCGAATGCTCCGACGAGATGACCGCCGAAGCCACCGGCAACCACTCATGGTTTGCCCACGCATTGGTCGAAAATGTCGATGAGGTCTATGCCGAGTTCAACGAACGCGGAGCTGTGATACTGTCACCGATCGCAAACAAACCGTGGGGAATCCGGGACTTCACCGTCGTCACTCCGGACGGGCATCGGATCGTGTTTGGGCAATTGACCGGCTGATCTACTCCATCTCGCTCTCGTCTATGTCGAAGTTGGCGTAGACCTTTTGAACGTCGTCGTTGTCGTCGAGGGCGTCGTAGAGTTTCATCATCGTCTTGGCATCCTGGCCGGTGAGAGCGATATAGTTCTGTGGGATCATTGAGACCTCGGCGGCCTGGGGTTCGATTCCTGCGGCCTTGATGGCTTCGTGGACGGCCTCAAAGCTGTCGGGCGTCGTGAATATCTCAAAGACATCGCCCTCGTCCTGCATGTCGTCGGCACCTGCCTCGATCGCTATTTCGAACAGCTCGTCTTCACTCTTAGCAGCCTTATCGACGACGATGTAGCCTTTCTTGTCGAACATCCACGCGACCGAGCCCGATTCGCCCATATTTCCGCCGTTCTTCGAAAAGAGATGTCGGATCTCGGCGACCGTACGGTTGCGGTTGTCAGTCATCGTTTCCACGAGCACGGCGACACCGTTCGGGCCGTAGCCTTCGTATGTAATTTCATCGTAAGCTACGCCTTCGAGCTGGCCGGTGCCGCGTTTGATGGCACGGTCGATCGTGTCGTTGGGCATGTTAAGCCCTTTGGCGTCTGTGACGGCTTTACGGAGACGGGCGTTCGAATCGACATCGCCGCTGCCGCCGGTGCGTGCCGCGACCGTGATCTCTTTGATTAGCTTGGTAAAGATCTTGCCGCGTTTCGCGTCCAAAGCACCTTTCTTGTGCTTAATTGTGTGCCACTTGGAGTGTCCTGACATCGTTAATGTTCCTTTGAGTGAAATGTAGACTAGACTTTGGCACACTTCCTAACGGTCGTGTTTCCGCCTTGCCGAACTTGAAAATATATCACGCTAGGTTTTGGCTTTCAAAACTGACGCGATCTGTGCGGTTGTAATTCCGGTTATCCGGATCTGTTTTGTTTTCGATGTTTGCCCGCCAATGATCTCGACATTGCTCTTAGAAACGCCCAATTGTTTGGCGAGCAGCTTGATCAACTCCGTATTTGCCGCGCCGTCGACAGGCGGCGATGCGATGCGCACCTTAAGAGCTCCGTCGTGTTCGCCGATGATCTCGCTTTTTGAGGCTCTCGGAACGACACGGACCGTAAACGTGACCGTACCACCCATTTCGACAATGTTCATCGGATCAAGCTCAATAGATCAGCTTCGAACAAATATATTCAGCACGATCCCTTGTAAGAATCCGATCAGCAGCAGCACGAGCATTGCCGAGATATCAAACATCCCGATCGGCGGGATCAGTCGCTGCACGGGCAGCAGTATCGGATCGGTCACACGCATTACAAACGCGAGGAAAGTCTTTCGCGTAAACACGAACCACGATGCAATGAACCGTATGAAAATAAACAAAATGAGGACGCTAAGCAGCCCGTAGATAATAAATCCGATGATAACCTTTGGATTGCCCGACATAACGCCGGCGGTCAGGCCGTCGATGACAAAGAACGTGTTGCCGACGATCTGCGTGAAAAAATATGTAATTACCAGACCAATCAGTATCGTCAATATCGGTGCTAGCCGCGTATCGATGCGATACATCGCAAAGAACCGAGCCGCCGGATAGACCCATTTTTCCGTAAGCTTGCGAACCTTAAACCCAAACCTGCCGACCTTGCCAAACGGATTCGGATCGGAATAGTTAAAGATAAGCCTAAGAAGCATAACGGCGAGAAAGACACCGAAAATACACCAGACGATCAGGCTAAATATTGGATAAACTAAGGCATTAAGCATAAAACCAATTTTGCCGCAGATTAACGCGGATCACGCAGATAAGGAAATTTCGCAGACGGCTTTGATCAGCGTCATCTGCGTGGATCTGCGGCTAAAACTTCTTTTCTCTTTGACCAAAAATCGCCGTGCCGACGCGAACTAGCGTTGCACCTTCTTCGATCGCGGTCTCAAAATCGTGGCTCATGCCCATTGATATTTCGCCGTTTGGCAGCAAACTATCGCGTATTTCGCGCAGCCGTTTGAAAAACGGCCTTGTCTTCTCAACATCATCGTCATACGGCGGAACGATCATTAAACCATCTAGACGTAGATATTTACAGGTTTTCAAATAGTCGATCAGTTGCGGCAGATCGCTTTCAGGGATTCCGGCCTTGGTCTCTTCACCGGCGATATCGACCTCAATATATACTGGCAATTCGTCTCGTCCTTCCTCTTCACAAATACGCTCGAGCCGTTGGGCAAGTTCGAGCGAATCAACGGATTGGATAACGTCGAAAAGTTGCACGGCCTTTCTCGCTTTGTTCGACTGCAAGTGACCGATCAGGTGCCATTCGGCTGCGCCGCGGCCCAGTTCGGCGATCTTTGATTCCGCCTCCTGCACCTTATTCTCACCTAAAACTGTAGCACCTGCGTCGATCGCTTGCCTCAACACCGTCGGTGGATGCGTTTTGCTGACCGCGACCAGTTTGATCTCATTCTCATTGCGGCCAACGCGCAAGGCAGCTTCACGAATACGGCGGCGAATGTTCTTCAGATTGTCGGCGAGATCACTTTGCACTAGTTCAATATATCAAAACTGTTGGGACAGTAACCGCGAAACAGCACGAAATAGCACGAAAAGGAGTTTCTGCTTTTCGCGTCTTTTTGTTTCTTTAACGGTTTGAATCCACTCGGTCTTGAATTTAACTCACCGAATTAGTATTCTCAATGTTCGCCCAACGTGCGGACGTGGCGGAACTGGTAGACGCGCAGGTCTCAGAAGCCTGTTGCCGCAAGGCAGTGGAAGTTCGATTCTTCTCGTCCGCACCAAAAATCAGTCGACAGACGTAAAGATGAGAGTCGGGAGCCGAAGACACGCGGCTTCCGATTTTTCTTTGCGTTCTCTTCGGTTTTGCGTGAAACTCTCTAAATAGCAATGCGAACAGAATTTATCAGTGCGATCAACACACACCAGACCGATTTCGGCCTGACGCTGGCCGATGATGCGATCGAACGCCTCGCGGATTACTACGATCTGATCCGGGAGCACAACGAATTTCTACACCTCGTCGGGCCGTCATCGCCTGAGGAATTTGCTACGCGTCATATTCTGGAATCGCTGACCTTACTCGAATATCTGCCAAACGGTATTTGGTTCGCCGACGTCGGGACAGGCGGCGGATTACCGTCGATACCATGTCTGCTCGTACGCGAGGATCTGAAAGCCGTGCTGATCGAGTCAAAGATAAAGAAAGCCAAGTTCCTGACGCTCGCGGTGGAAAAACTTAGACTTAAACACCGCACGCGCATCTCGTCGACCCAATTTGCCGAGACGAACCTGGGCCACTGCAAGGCCGTGACGTGTCGTGCCCTCGACAAATTCACCGAAAAACTCCCGAGATTGATAAGCTGGTCGGGAAGATCCCAACTCCTGTTCTTTGGCGGCGAAAACCTGAAGACTGCACTTGAGGCACAGAAGATCGCTTTCACGCAAAAACTAATGCCGTTGTCCGAACAGCGTTTCCTGTTCGTGACAACGGCCTGACTCGATCAGCTACTTGGACCGGACTAACGAACGTCGAGATCGTATTCCCGCAGACGCCGGTATAATGTCGATGGCGAGATGCCGAGGAGTTCGGCGGTCTTGCCGCGGTGCCAACCGGTTTTTTCGAGAGCTCCGATGATCTGGGCACGTTCGGAGTCGCGAAGGTTGGTTGGCGATGCGTTTTGGAACGAGCTGACGCCATTCGATTGCGGCGTGTTATAGCTGACCGAAAAGCTTGTTTTCTCAGTTCGATAGGCGATCTCCGGCGGCAGTTCACGCGGCGTGATCATGTTGTTGTCCGAGAGCAGGATCGCTCGTTCGAGACAATTGCGAAGCTGACGGACGTTGCCGGTCCAGTCAAACGCACACAGAGCTTCGATCGCGGCGGGCGACATTTCGGGTTCGTTGTGGCCGGCGAGCTTGTGTAGCAGATGGCGAGCTAACGGCTCGATATCTTCGCGTCGGGTTCGGAGCGGCGGAATATTTATCTCGAAACTGTTGATGCGGTACATCAGGTCGGCGCGGAACACGCCATCTGCGATGGCCGAATCCTTGTCGCGGTTGGTCGCAGCAACCAGCCGCACATCTACCTCGACCTTCTTTGTACCGCCAACGCGGAAAAATGAACGTGTTTCTAATGCGCGCAGCAGTTTTGACTGCAGCTGCAACGGCATCTCCATTACTTCATCAAGGAAAAGCGTGCCGCCGTCAGCGATCTCGAACAAGCCGAGTTTGCGGGCCTTTGCGCCTGAAAATGCTCCGGCTTCGTGACCAAAAAGTTCGCTTTCGAGCAGCGTATCCTGTAATGCCGCACAGTTCAGATCGATGAACGGTTTGTCCGAGCGGCGGCTGAGTCTGTGAATTGCCTGAGCGATCAGTTCCTTTCCGACGCCCGATTCGCCGGTGATCATGACCGACGTGTCGGAAGGAGCGACGCGATGGACTAGCCTCAGGGCTTCTTTCATTTGCACCGATTCGGCAACGATCTCGGGCAGTGAGCGTGTGGTCCTTGCGATCTGTGCACGCAGACGCTGATTGTCGACCTTGAGCTGCTGTTTTTCGGCAGATGCGGTAACTAGTGCGGCAAGCTCTCCGATTCGGTACGGTTTGGTCAAATAATCATATGCACCTAGCTTCATCGCTTCGATCGCAGATTCAACCGTCGCCTGGCCTGTAAGCATGATGACCTCGGGCGGATTCTGACAGCGTTCGCGTGTGCGGCGAAGCAGGCCGAGCCCGTCGAGCCGCGGCATATTTATGTCGCACAGCACGACATCATAGTCCTGCTCCTCGAGCATCGTCCAGGCCATCTCGCCGTCGTCGGCACAATCGACGTCGTGACCCTGCCGAGCCATCTCTTTTTGGATCACCAGTCTCAAATTCTTCTCGTCATCAACGACTAATAGTTTTGCCATGGTAGTTAGCGGAAAAATGGAGGGTTCTCAGCAGTTATCGAGCCGCCGGAAGGAAGATGCTGAAGGTCGTGCCTTTGCCGACGTTCGAACGAACGCTTAGGCGGCCGCCGTGTTCTGAGATAATGCCGTAACAGACGGCGAGTCCGAGGCCTGTTCCCTTGCCGACCTCTTTGGTCGTAAAGAACGGCTCGTAGATCTTGGACATATTTTCAGCCGGAATTCCGGTGCCGGTGTCCTCGACCTCGATCACAATTCGCGATCTTTGTTCGAAAACACGAAACGTCAGGTCGCCGCCCTCGGGCATCGCGTCGATCGCATTAGTGGCGAGGACAATAACCGCCTGTTGGATCTGGCCGCCGTCAGAATTTACCGGAGCCAGGTCCGAAGCGACATCGACCGTGATCGAGATGTCACTGCCGCTTTTCTGATGCGAAATGAGGTTTGCCGCCGACCTCACCACTTCGCCGATGTCCGTCGATGTTCGCTCGCCGGTTCGGACGCGGCTGAAATCAAGCAGGCCCGTTGTGATCGTCTTGCAGCGAAACGCTTCGCTTTTGATCAGTCCGAGATATTCGGTCAGGTCATCAGCCGATCGCGAATCCGCAAAATCGCCGTCATCGATACGCTGTTCGAGAGCCTCGGCACAGGCGGCAATGGTTGCGAGCGGGTTGTTTATTTCGTGCACGACACCTGCGGCCAGACGGCCGACCGCCGCGAGTTTTTCGGCACGGCCCACGGCGTGGATCGCTTCGACACGAACGGTGACGTCCTCTCCGACCGTTATCACGTGGGTTACTTCGCCGGTCTCGGCATTGCGCATCGGGACCTTGCTGACGATCCAATGCCTCGTCGAACCGTCATCTGCCACCGTCTGCTGCTCGATCCGTTCGATCTCGCCTGTGCGGAATGCTCGCTCGAATTCCTGCCGCAAACGGCCCTGCGGATAACGCGCCAATACGTTGAACACATCTCGCCCGATCGCCGAATCGCGCGGGATGCCTTGTACACCTACCTCTCGGTGACGGTTCCATGTCACGATCCGATAGTCACGATCGACGACGTAGAGTGAGACCGGCAGCGAATCGAGAACAGCCTCAGTAAATTTGCGGTGCTCTTCGCGGGCTTGGTTGATCGAACTGTTGAGCGTTGATTCGTAATGGGCCGACAGATTTACGCTCATCGCGGCCATTTGAGTTGCAGCGTCGATAAGTTTTGAAACCTGATCCGTAAGGTCTGCTCTATCGGCAAAGGCGGTCACGATCGCTCCTTTGATCTCGCCGTCGATATGCAGAGGGCAGACGTATTCCGCCGCATGTCCTGTATCCGCGATCATGAATTCGCTCTTCTCTTCTTCGCAATAGCCGATCTGCGGCGGCAAAAACGACAGCCACTTTTCGAACCGCTTCCGCATCAAACGGTCAGCCGCCGATGAGCCGTCTGCAACCGATGAACTGCTGATCAGACCAATGCTTTTGAGTTCCGCGGCAAAAACACACGCCGACGCACCGACGCCTTCGAGCAGAGCATCGGCAACGCGGTTAGCGACTTTTTTGGGGTGAACTATGAACAACAAACTGCGGCCAAGATCCGAAATAAATCTCAGATCGCTGGCTGCGTCGTTGGTCGGCGTGTCAGTATGCGCGAGGCGCACGCCTTTTTTCGGCGGCGGTGAAATCAGCATTTATAGTTGGCCGCGGGCGGCGTTTGTGGAAACCAGGGTATCGGGCAAGGCAAACTTACGGCTTGAGAAGCTAAAGAACCTCCTTTCCAATTACAAACGATTTTAAACATTTTGTCAACAGTTTTAACGGCAGGGAATCGGCGTTGACAGTCGGTTTTATTAAGCCGAAAATGTAACTTCATGCAAATGCATCTAAGAATTTCCAAATGTTGGGTCGCGGGCGGCATATTTTCTGCAATATTGATGGTATTTGCGGTATTTTCGACATCTGCCACCGGCCAGGAGATAGTCGATAAGACGGTAGCAACTGTCCAAGACGGTGTTCGCACCGAATTGATCACATATTCCGATCTAAAATGGCAGCTCGCACTCCAGCCCGACGTTCCGCTCGACCCTCCCCGCAGCGAAGACCTGAACCGGGCACTTCGGACACTGATAGACCAGCGGATCTTTGCTCTCGAGGCCGAAAGGTTCCCGCGGCCGGGCCCGACCGAAGAGCAGATATCCGCAGCAATTGCCAAAACGCTGACCTATTTCCCTTCAACAGCAGTTTTCGAAACACGTTTGAAACAAGTTGGCTTCCGCTCGGTGAAAGATGATAATTTCGAACGGATCATCGCCCAACGGCTGTCTATCGAAAATTATATCGACTTTCGTTTTCGCTCATTTGTGGTGGTAACTCCCGACGAAGTTTCCCGTTACTATCGAGATGTTTTCGTGCCCGAATTTACCCGCCGAAACAGCGGTCGAGGCGTTCCGACACTCGAAGAGAAGCGCGATGCGATACGGGCGATCCTGATCGAGGAACGTGTCGCTGCGAGGATCGAGAGTTTTCTTGACGAAGCAAAGAGGCGAGTGGAGATCGAAGTCTTGATCGAAGTTTAGCCGCCGAAGCCGCAAAGGCTCCAAAAAAATAGTTCACAGAGTCCAGAGAAGTTCAAAGCCGTTTCGGTCTTGCTGCGATCGTTCCCGACCGCTGCAGCTTTCGCCGCTTTTTCTTGTTTCCACGCCGGTTTGGAACTATTATTGAACAACATTCTCCGGTAGGAATCACCTCGCGATGAAACTAAGAGCGGCATTGATATTTGGTTTGATTGTCGTTTCGGCGGCACTTCTGGCCCGGTATACTGAGGCGGAAAAGACGGTAAACCGAAACGAACCGGTAGATGGGCCGGTGTTCGAAACCGCTGCGGTATTTGCTGAATCTGCACGCATCGGCACGTTCCTTTCACCGCCAAAGCGGACGGACGGAGTGCTTCCGGCAGTCAAAGCTGACAACTCTGCACCGGCAGCTGGCCGCATGCCCCCGAATGGTGTTCGAAACTCCGACGGAGCGATCGCTCAGATGTCCGCCGAGAATATGCCTTCACCGTCGCTTACCTTTGACGGTATGTCCAATTACGACAATGTCACTGCATTCAATCTACTGATCATACCGCCGGATATGACAGGTGATGTTGGGCCGGACCACTATGTTCAGGTTGTAAATACCTTGTTTAGGGCGTATGACAAAAATGGCGGAGCGTTGATGCCGCCGACACCTCTTAGTTCGCTATTTGCACCGCTCAACACCGTTTGTTCTACCCGCAACGACGGCCTGCCGGTCGTGCTCTATGATCCAATGGCGGACCGTTGGCTGATAAGCCAATATTGTCAGGCGTTTCCGCCGTTTCGACAGATGATCGCTGTGTCCAAGACCGGCGACCCGACCGGTGCCTATTATGTTTACGAATTTGCGATGCCGAACATAAGGATCAACGATTTTGCAAAATTTGGTGTCTGGCCTGATGGATATTACATGTCTACGGAAGAGTTTATCGGCTCAGACTATGCCGGTACCGGGATGTTTGCCTTTGACCGCAGCAAGATGCTTGCCGGTGATCCGACAGCGGGATATGTCTATTTCTCTCGGCCGTCATTTTCGACCGCTCGATTGGGAAATATCCTGCCTTCCGACATGGATGGACTGCGGGCTCCGGCTCCCGGAGCACCAAATGTATTCGCGAGCTTTTCGGCAACCGAATACGGCGATGCGGTCGATGCGATCAGGCTGTTCGATTTCCGCGTTCACTTTTCCGAGCCCCTAAATTCGACATTTACTGAACGTCCGGAAAGCCCGATCCCGGTCGCCGCATTCGACCCGACCAGCCCGCCGGATCGGACGGATATCACTCAGCCGGCTCCGGGCGAGAGGCTTGATGCGAACAGCGATCGCTTGAATTACCGGCTCGCATATCGCAATTTGGGAACGAGCGAATCGCTTGTCGTAAATCAAACGGTTCGCGTTTCACCGTCCGAGCCTTACAGGGCCGGAGTTCGCGTGTACGAACTGAGACGGTCAGGCGGAGCCTTTTCCGTGACTGATCAGGCGACCATTGGCGACACAACGTCATCTCGCTGGATAGGCAGTGCAGCTCAAGATCATCAAGGCAACATTGCCGTCGGGTATAACTATGTTTCGGAAGAAAAAAGGCCTTCGATCTTCTATTCCGGCCGTCTGGCTTCCGATCCGCCGGGTACTTACCGAAGCGAGGCATCACTTATTGACGGAACGGGTGTGCAAAAGGCGTTTGGATGGCGGTGGGGCGATTATTCCAGCCTGAGCGTTGATCCTGTCGACGATTGTACGTTTTGGCAGACCGGCGAGTACTACACACAGGCGAGTCAGGATTTCAGTGATTTCACTTGGTTGAGCCGAATTGGCCGATTTAAGTTTGCGGAATGTACGCCGGCTCCCCGAGCGACGATCGCCGGAACGGTCACAAATGCTGTTACCGGCTCGCCGATCGCTGAAGCCGCGATCAGCGCATTTCCGCATACACGGAGCACCTCGGCAACAGGCTCCTACGGTCCAATAAATGTGTTGCCGGGCAGCTACGAGATCACCGCGACAAAACGCGGGTTTCGTCAGGGCTCGGCTGTTATTCCGGTCACCGAAGGCGAGGCGGCCGTCCGCAACTTTGCCTTGCAACCGGTCGCTGTAATTGAAAATGCGGGCCTTGAGTTTGTCAGCGAAAGCTGCCGCGTGAACCGTGTGGCCGAACCGGGAGAAACGATCACGGTCAATTTATCGCTGCGCAACACCGGCTTGGCCGCTGCCCAGAACCTCAGGGCAAACATCGTTGCTATCAACGGCATTACAAATGCGAGTCCGACGCAGACGTACGGAGCAATGCCGCCGGGCGGGCCGGTGGTAACGCGGGAGTTTACCTTTACCGTATCTCCCTCCGTGAACTGCGGGGATCCGCTGATGCTTCTGATCGACCTTGTTGACGGGTTCCTGTCGCTGGGTATCTTGCAAATACCAATCGCCAGCGGCGAACCTCGAATCGCGTTCAGTCAAAATTTCGATCGAACCTCGCCTGCCGTTCTGCCTGTTCGCTGGTCCAGGAGTGCGACCGGTGCGGCTGTGAATTGGACCGTTTCATCTCGCCGTTCCCAGTCGGGCTCGAAGTCAGCATTCTCGCCCGATCCTCTACAGATCGGGCTTAACGAAATGGTCTCACCGGCATTTACGGTATCATCGCCGAATGCAAAACTGTCCTTTAGAAATTGGTATGAATTTGAGACGACGTTCCTTCGAAACCGACTCTATGACGGGTCGGTGCTGGAAATAAGGATCGGCAGCGGCGAATGGGCCGATATTATTGCGGCGGGCGGAAGGTTCGAATCCGGCGGCTACGACGGGCTGCTCGATTCATGCTGCCAAAATCCTCTCGGCGGTCGTCTTGGCTGGTCGGGACGGAGCGGCATCGAACAGACGTCTGAGTTCGTCACCACGACCGTACGTCTGCCGGCATCAGCGGCCGGCCAAACGACACAGCTCCGATGGCGTGTCGGGACTGACATTGGCGGGTTTCGCGAGGGTCAGTATATAGATGACTTGGTCGTCACCGACGGTTTCACTTGCGGCTGCAGCAACTGACACTGCACCTTCTCGTTCGCTGCGTCTTGACCTGCGATTCGAAGAAAAGTATTATTTTTAGTTCACCTTGCCGGGGTGGCGAAATTGGTATACGCACTAGACTCAAAATCTAGCGGGCTTAACGCCCATGTCGGTTCGACTCCGACCCTCGGTACCATCTTCTCAAGAAAGTTGTAGCCTTATCAGATCGAATTGTGTAATATTGTCATCACTGGGGGTGATAATATGAAAAAACAATTAACAATGGTGGTTACAAGCTAAATTTAGCCCCGATATTTCGGGGCTATTTCAAATCGAAAAGAGCCGGATGTCATTGCGACATCCGGCTCTTTTCTTTGTTAAATAAGCTGTCCAAAGCTTAGTTTCTGACGTAGTTGATCGTCTGGCCGTCGGTGGTCGAAACGGTACGGAAACCGTTGCCTTGACGATAGACACGAGCGGTGTTTACACCGATCGTCAGCATGGAGCCATTGATCGTTCCCGACGTCGAAGAAGCGCCGCTGTTCACAGTCACGAACACATTTCCGTCACGGTTGATCGTCATGATGATCATATCGCCGTTAGGTGCATTTGTAGCCCGGAATGTACCGATCGCCCAGCTTGGCGGACGACCGCCGGTGTTGCCGCCGCCGCCCCAGCTGTTACGGCTGTATTGGATCGTTTCACGATTTGATGTACTGACAGTTTCGAGGCCCGCATTGGTCCGGTTTACCTGTGCTGAGTTGTATCCGAACGTGATCACACCGCGATAATAGGTACCGTAATTGATCGAACCGCCGACGTTTGATGTTGCACGGCCGCTCGAATCTATCGTCAGCGTGATCTGGGTTCCGTTTGGAGCGATCCCGTAGAATGTCCCCTGTGCCCAACTCGGAGGAGTACTTGTCTGGCCGCCGGTGTTGCCGCCGTCCCATCCGCCGCCCCAATTGTTGCGGCTATATTGGATCGTTTCACGATTTGATGTGCTGACGGTCTCGAGACCGTTGTTCGTCCGGTTTACACGGGCTGAGTCATAGCCAAACGTGATGAGACCACGATTGTACGTACCGTAATTGATCGAACCGCCGATGTTTGATGTCGCACGGCCATTAGAGTCGATCGTAAGGATGATCCGAGTACCGTTAGGGGCAGTTCCGTAGAATGTTCCCTGGGCCCAACTCGGAGGAGTACTTGTCTGGCCGCCGGTATTGCCGCCGTTCCAGCCGCCGCCGTTCCAATTACCGCCATTCCAGCCGCCGCCATTGAGGCCAGGCAGGTCGTATGTATCGGCCAGCGTGTTGACATCGTTTCGCATCGCGTTCCATTGGCGTTCAAGCGTCCGTCGGAACGAGATCGAATTCATCATCGTGTTGACATTTTGTCCTTGGCGGACAACATCAGACACCTCGTTGCGCGTTTCCCACCAGGAATTTGTACGGTTAAAGTCGCGTCGCAATTCGTCCAATGCATTCTCAAAATCACGAACATTTGCATTGTACTGATCTTCGGCACTTGTGCCATTGTACCGGCTGTTATCCATCGCTTTGTCGAAATCCCGACGGAACTTATCACTGCTGTTTTCGAGCTTGGCGATGATGCCGCTTACCTGAGCTTTTGAATAACGTGTCTGATACCGAAGTGTGCCCTGTGCCATCGCTGTAAGCGATGCCGCGGCCATTATCACGACCGTAAATATCGAAATGTTAAATAATCTGCTTTTCATACTGTCCTCCTGGTCACTTGGCTTTTTCGCAAAAGCCGGCGAAATGAACGCCCACCCGACTTTGGGTAGCGTCCGCTAATTATTGATACAATTATCAATTAAAACGATGCCAACTAATTTTTGGCACATTTAGAGCATATGATTGGATTATATTCCAATCTACTCATTGCCTCAACTAATTGATGGCTCGTGTCTTACAGTTTCACTATGCGGATCTCCGAATTTGATTACGAATTGCCGCCCGAATTGATCGCTCAAACGGCGGCCGAGCGTCGCGATGGCTCGCGAATGCTTGTCGTTGACCGGACCTCGGGCAGCTTTGAGGATCAATCGTTCACTGATCTTCCTGTGTTTGTCCGTTCGGGTGACCTGATCGTGGTCAATAATACAAAGGTCTTTCCCGCGCGTCTTATCGGCCGGTCCGAAACCGGAGCGAGGATCGAGGCATTCCTTGTTGCTGAGACGAGCGATGGTTGTTGGGACGTATTGGCCAAGCCGGCCAAACGTCTGCATCAGGGCAAACGTATTATTTTTGACAAACGACTCTCTGCCGTTGTTATCGAAAAGCTTTCCGACGGTAAAGTGCGCCTCAATTTTGAATCGGACGGTGATTTTTACGACATCTTGAACGGCATCGGCCGCACGCCGCTTCCGCCGTATATCAAACGCGACCAAACGAACGTCGATACTGACAGAGAGCGGTATCAGACCGTTTACGCTAAGGAACGCGGAGCGATCGCGGCTCCGACGGCCGGATTGCATTTTACCCCGGCGATGTTTGACCTGCTGAGGAATGCCGGTGCAGAGATCGCCGAGATCACCTTGCATGTCGGCTATGGAACCTTCGAGCCCATAAGGGCCGAAGATCTCGCCGATCATCACGTTTCCCCCGAGTCATACAGTATCAGTGACCACACGGCTGATATGCTGGACCGAGCCAAGTCTGAAGGGCGACGGATCATCGCGGTGGGTACGACGACGACCAGAGCACTGGAAAGCTCGATCACAGCAACCGGAATATTCGGATCCGGGCATTCCCTTGCTGAACTGACGCTCAGGCCGGGATACAAATTTCGGGCGGTCGATGCTCTGCTTACTAATTTTCACCTGCCGCAGAGCTCGTTGCTGTTACTGACATCGTCTTTTGGCGGACATGGATTGATAATGGATGCGTATCGTCATGCCGTCCGCGAGCGATATCGCTTTTACAGCTACGGCGACTGTATGTTAATTGTTTAACGATGGCCGTATTGACCACAATTCGAAATTTCTTTTCGGCACCGCTCGCAGCCGAGCCGGACATCATCGTCCCCGCACGGCCGACCACGTACTCGATACATCCGTTGACGATCGACCAGCTCAAGGAAGTTCTGCGGCTAAATATTCGCTGCTTTCGCAATGGAGACAATTACACCAAGCACACGTTCGATTACTTGTTGAATGAGCCGCGGACATTGAGCTATCGGATGCTTGCCGAAAATGGCGAGATGGTCGCTTTTGCCTTCGTAATGGAAAGTGACAACGGATCGGCACACCTCACAACGATCGGGGTCGCTCCGGAACATCGACGCCGCGGGCTCGCTGAAAAACTGCTTTTGCACATTGAGAAGGCGGTACATTCCCGCGGCCTGGCGACGATCATGCTCGAGGTTCGTGTCGGCAATAACCCGGCACAAGAACTCTATCGACGAAATGGTTACACGATCGTGCAACGGGTGAACAAATATTACACCAACGGTGAAGATTGTTTTCTGATGATGAAAGGCCTGTTTTGAACACTCGAAACGTGAAATTCGCAATTCCGGAGATCTATCCGATAACCGATACTCAATTATCGGGCCTTTCTCACACCGAACAGGCCCGACGTTTGATCGAAGGCGGTGCTCGGATCATTCAGCTCCGCGAAAAATACGCTTCTCCTCTTGATTGGTTTGACGATGCTCGAGCAGCAGCGAAATTGTGCAGACAGAATGATGTCGTTCTGATCGTCAACGACCGCGTTGATATTGCAATGGCGATCGATGCCGACGGCGTCCATCTCGGTCAAACGGATCTGCCGCCTGTCGCTGCTCGCCGTCTTCTCGGAAAGGTTCCGATCATCGGTTATTCAACCCATTCGATCGTACAGGTGCGCGATGCCCTCGAGTTTGACATTGACTATCTCGCTTTCGGCCCCATATTCTCAACAACTACGAAAGCAGATCCTGACGACATCGTAGGCATCGACTTGCTCCGTGAGGTTCGGGAGATCGCCGGCCGTCTGCCGCTGGTCGCGATCGGCGGTATTGATCTTAATAATGCAGCTTCTGTCCTTGCGGCAGGTGCCGATTCGATAGCTGTCATCAGCGGTCTTTTGGCAAATGGCTCAACGATCGCTGAGCAAACTCGAAAGTTCATTTCGCTGAGTGTTAAAACAGTTTAGTTGTTGTACAAAATTATCTTGCATTTTCTCTATTAGATGGTTCATAATAGGAAACGGCAAAGCGGCTCGCCCTTGACACGTCTTTGTTGGTCCAAGTCTCAGTCCTGCCTTGTTTCAATTCGATCCGGGAGTAGATCCATCAAATGAGTTTGCTAGACATAGCGCCCATAATTGAGCAGATGCTGCTCATTTCAGACAACGTCTCTGACCTCAATTTTTCGGCCAATCAAAAGCCCCAGGTCGAGATCAACGGTGTTCTTTATCCGACATCGCCGATCGGTTTAGGTAAATTGACACCCTATCAAACCGAAATGATCGCGATGTCTCTGCTTCGGGATAATCCGGATGCGGCCAATCACCTTTGGAAGAACCGTACCGCCGATCTCAGCTACGCCTTGCCGGGCAAATGCCGTTTTCGTGTAAATATTTTCCAGCAGCGGAGTTCTTTCTCGATCGTGATGCGTGTCATCCCGCATCAGATACCTGATTTTAATTCGCTGCGGTTGCCGAAAACGCTCGAAGACATCGCCGAGATACGCAACGGCATCGTTCTGCTCACCGGGCCGACCGGTTCGGGTAAGAGTTCGACGCTCGCAGCGATCATCGATCGTATAAACGAGATCAAGGCATATCACATCGTGACGATCGAAGACCCGATCGAATTTCTGCACAACCACAAAAAATCGACCATCAACCAACGCGAGGTCGGTGCCGATACCAAAGATTTTGCCTCCGCACTTCGCGCCGCACTTAGACAGGCTCCAAAAGTGATCCTCGTCGGCGAAATGCGTGACCTCGAGACCGCTGAGATCGCTCTCGAAGCCGCAGAAACGGGCCACCTTGTGCTCTCGACGCTCCACACGATCGACGCCTCAAAAACGATCGACCGTATCGTCGGGCTTTATCCGAAGAATGAAGAGCGGATCATCCGAACGCGGCTTGCCCAGACATTTCGCTACATCGTATCGCAGCGTTTGATCCCGCGTGCAGACGGCAAAGGCCGTATGGCTGCCGTCGAGATACTTAAATCAAATCCCCGAACCCGCGAATATATCGAAAAGGGCGAAAGCGAAGGCAAGTCATTGCTTGATGCGATCCGCGACGGCGAGATCGATGGAATGCAGGATTTCGATTCGGTCATTCGCGACATGATCGACCGCGGAGACATTTCGATGGATGACGGCCTGTCATTTGCAACCAATCAAAACAACTTGCTGCTCCAGCTCAAAGGCCTTTCATCGACCGAAGATTATTCGACCGCGAACCGACCTCAACAGGCAAAGAACCACGCGTCGGCACCGCCTCCGCCGCCCGCGTCGAATCCTGATTCGGTATTGAACATGATGGAATAGATCTATTTTCAGTAGCCAGTCGCCTTTCAATGGACATGAACTGAATACTGAATGTTGACCACTGACAAACGACCACTGCTATGATAATACGCTGCGATAACTGCTCTGTTTCTCTACAGTTAGACGAATCCAAGATACCCAGCGGCAACTTTACCGTTCGGTGCCCTAGATGCCAGAACATGCTCCGCGTTCAAAAGGATGCGGCCGGCCGAGGACTCTCGACCGTGCAGCAGCTCGAATCGAGCCAGCCCGCATCGGCAGTTCCCGACGGCGCACAGGAATTTGCCGAAAAGGAATCAGGCATTCAGATCAACAGCGCATTGCGTTCGCTGATGTCGGCACTTAAATCGGACAAGGGCGTTCTTGAAAGCGACGAGGAACAAAACGAAAAGCCCCGCCGAATCCTGCTCTGTCTGGGCGCAAAACTCGACGAGACCGCAAAGCTGCTATCGTCGTCCGGTTACAAGGTGTATGTCGCCCAAACACCGGCCCAGGCAAACGAACGGCTCCGCGAAGGAAAGACGGAAATGCTGATATTCTCGCCGGATTTTGCTCCCGAATTGGGCGGAGCGGCTGTGATCCAGCAAAAGGCCAATGCGATGTATTCGTCCGAACGCCGCCGGCTTTTCCTGGTATCGCTCGAAGATTCGGCAGCAACGATGAATGCCCACGACGCGTTTCTGAGAAATCTGAATTTGGTAGTAAACACCCAAGATCTCGCTCAATTGCCGCTAATTTTGAATCGCTCGGTTGGCGATTATAACGATCTCTACAATTATTTTAATCGGGCCGCCGGCCTGTCACCGATCTAAACTGTTACATTGAGGCAAGTTCACAGACGAGCATTTCGATCTGCATCCGCGATCCTGTCGGCCCGCCGCCGCCAAGCGAAGATTTAAGGGCGATGTCGGTCTCGGCTATGCGCTTTAGCGCGTGGGCGAGTTTTTTGGCGCCGATCTGACGTGCGGCTTTGAGAAAATCTTCCTGATCGCTGTACCGCAGGTTCATTACACGAGCCACCTCGCGGCGGTCCATTCCCCTCGACATCATGTCCGCGACCATCAGCAGTCGCCTGAAATTGTATGAGATCAGGCCGAGCAGCATTACCGGCTCGGCACCGTCATCAAGGACCTTGTGCAGCACCGTCAATGCCTTTGCCTTATTTTTGCGAACGATCTGATCGGTCAAAGCAAAATTGGTGATCTCGCGTGTATTTGGAACGAGAGCATCGATCAGATTGGCGGTTACAACGGCCTCGGGCATCGCTGCGGCCGAGAGTTTTTCGACCTCGTTCGTCAATCGGCGGACATTCGGGCCGACGAGCGAAACAAGATAACGTACAGCAGCGTGATCGATCTTGATACCGTGTTCAGCAAAACCTCGTTGGGCCGCCCTTGCAAGTTCCTCGTCCTCGAGGATCGAAAATTCGACAGCTCCGGGCTGAGAACGAAGCAATTTGCCCATTTTTTTGACGCCGTTAAGGTCGTCCGAAATGAAAATGACCGTTGACGTCGGCGAAGGGTTATCGAGATATCGCCGCAAGGCCGGCTCATGCTCTTCTTTGATCGTGTCCGTCTTGCCGCCGGCAGTTACTCGTACATCGGTAATTCGTATCACACGCCGGGACGCCATCATCGGCAGCTGATCAGCTGCCCCCAACGCCCGCTGCAGATTCTCGTCCGAATTGAGGCTGAATTCGTCCTCATTGAAATCACGCAGGTCGCCCTCGCTAAAGCATTTGTCCGCGATAGCCTTTACAGCCTTGTCGCGCAGCTGCGTCTCAACGCCAAAGAGCACATAGACCGGCAATATCTCGCCGCCCTTCAACTGATTCCAAAGCTGTTCCCTGGTCAACACCGCCATAAAAAGAGTAAATTGCCGCGAAAAGGCAGGGAGTTAGCCACAGATAATACAGATAAGCACAGATCCGAAGAAAGTAAGCTCTATGAAGTCATTTTCTGATCCTTCTTCGTCCGTGTGTATCTGTGGCAAATTATTTCCTATTTCTTCTCTTCATTCACCCCGATACCGTTCACCACAGCCGAAACGACGGATTCGGCGAAGGCACGTGCCATGCGTTCAACGGACGGGTCTTCTTCGTTAAAGAACGAACGCGGATCCTCGCTAAATTCGAACGAATCGCGAAACACGAAATTCTGATTGTCGTAGAGTATCGTGTTCTGCTTCAGGTCGCGGATCGTGACCGAGCCGATGATCGTCACTTCATAAACGCGGGCACGGCCTTCGCGGTCGAGCAAAACGCCCGAAAAGCTGAAGTCGCGTATCGTGCCCTCGACAACCGCATCCGCACCAGTACGTGTTCCTTGCACTTTGATCCCGTTGCCGCGGCGAATGATCTCTCGCGTTACGGCCTCGGTAAATCGCGATTCGACACGGTACCGCATCCCTTTCGCCTCAAACTGAAACGCCGGTACCGCGACCGTCTTGATATTCTTAGGCAAACCGGAGTTGGTCACCGGTTTGTAGCACTCGGTGAAACCTGAGACAAAAAGAAACGCGATGATGGCCGGTAATACTTTTAGATATTTCATTTTGCTAATGAACCGGCACTTCCCGCACCGGCCTTTGATCGCCTGAGGACGAATACGCCAAAAAAGATCAACGCCAACGTCAGCAGCGAACCGCCCACGACCGTCGCCCAAAATGCAGGTGTCTTTGGTTCGTTCGAATAATATGGGTCGGTCGTGCCGGCGGTTTTGCTTTCTGCTTGTCCACCCGAGACCAGTACAGCCTTTATCCCGCTGTCGCCATCCTTTTCAATACGGTAGAACGGATCTTTCCACTTGCTCGCTTCGGCGGTTGGCACGTCGCGAACGAAGCTGTGATCGATCAGCTTGATCGTCCCCGGAACCGTGCCGTCGGCGATCGCCTTCTGCATCGGATTCAGACGGTCGCCCGACGGCTCTTCGTTCATGCCGGCCAGGGCCTTTTTCGGAACCGCGAGAAAAGTGCCGTTTCGGTACAGGGCTCCGCCGCCCATCGACGAAATGGTCACCTTTTCACCTTTCTTGAGTGTGTATTCCTTGAGATCGAAGCCGTTTTTGAGAAAGAATCGGTAGTCCGCGAGGTCTTCGGCAGGTTCGACGATAATGCTCAGCGACACACGGTTGTAGCCCGGATCGGGCGGCACGTCAGCGAACGCCGAAGCGAAAAACGCACAAATAACTAAGACGATGACGAGCGGCTGTAATTTCTTCATACCTTCATTTCTCCTTCGATCGCGGCGGCGGTCATTATCGCAGCGACCGTCTCTTTCACATCATGCACGCGGACGATCTTTGCTCCGTTTTGAACGGCAATTAGCGCCGAAGCGATACTGCCGCCCAAACGCTCCGACGGTGGAACACCGCCCAATATCTTGCCGATAAACGACTTACGCGATGTGCCGACGAGTATCGGAAATTCTGCAAATTCGTTTACCAGTCTATCAAGTTTCGCTATCAACTCTAAGTTTTGCTCAAGTGTTTTACCAAACCCGATACCGACGTCCAGAACAATATTCGCGTCCGCTACCCCCGCAGCTTTTGCCTCATTGACGGATCGTTTTAGATCGGCGGAAACCTCCGCAAAGATGTCCTCGACCGGCGGTTTGGAATGCATCGTTTCAAAGTGGCCGCACGAGTGCATCAGCACTAGACCTGCATTCGTCTGCGCAGCAACATCTGCGATCTCCGCATCGAACCGAAGCCCCGAAATGTCATTGATTATCTCTGCGCCGGCATCCATCGCAGCGGCAGCAACGTGTGATTTGCTCGTATCTATCGACACAGCAACATCAAACCGCTTCGCGATCGCCTCGATCACGGGCACAACACGCTCGATCTCAACCTCCGCCGAAACTCGCTCGCTCCCCGGCCGTGTCGATTCGCCGCCGATGTCGATAATATCGGCACCTTCCCCTATCAGCATTTCAGCCTGCCGCAACGCGTCATCAACCGCCAAAAACGCCCCGCCGTCAGAAAAACTGTCCGGCGTAACATTCAATATCGCCATCACCAACGCACGGTCGAGGCTGATCTGTCGGCGTGAGGTTTGCCAGATGGCAGAAACACGAACGGTAGGGAGCGAGCTACGTTGTACAGGATGATTCATACATCAAAAAAGAACCGGGTTCGAAAAACGACCCCGGTTCTTGGTATTTTATACACTCTCAAAACGGCCCGCGTTTCTGCCTTAGGCCGTTGCGGGCGTTGGCAGGATCGGTTTTTTGAAAGGATTGTTCGATGTCTCTTCCGTTTCCGGCGTTCCGCCGTCATTCGTCGTCGAAGGCGAATCGTCGCGGTCGAGCGGCAATCCGGCGACTACGCGGCGGATCTGAACTGCATCGAGCGTTTCAAATTCGAGCAGTGCTTCGGCAAGGCGGATCATCGCGTCTTTGTTGTCCTTGATGATCTTTTCGGCCCGAGCGTATTGCTGTGAGACTATCTTTTGCACTTCCTGATCGATCTTTATCGCGGTGTCCTCGGAGTAATCACGATGCTGCGAGATCTCGCGTCCGAGAAAGATCTGCTCCTCCTTTTTGCCGAAGGTCATCGGCCCGAGGTCTGACATACCGTATTCGCAAACCATCGCACGAGCGATCTCTGATGCACGTTCGATATCGTTCGAAGCACCGGTCGTGATGCTGCCGATGAAAACATCCTCGGCAATACGTCCGCCCATCGAGGTCGCGATCTGGCCGAGCAAGAATTCCTTGGTCGCACTCAGACGGTCTTTCTCCGGCAGATACATCGTCACGCCGAGAGCCATTCCGCGTGGAATGATCGTCACCTTGTGGACAGGGTCCGAATTCGGCACCTTGAGGCCGACCAGCGTGTGGCCCGCTTCGTGATATGCCGTTATGCGTTTTTCCTCGTCCGAGATGACCATGCTCCGGCGTTCTGCGCCCATCATGACCTTGTCCTTGGCGATCTCAAAATCGTTCATCGCGACCACTTTTTTGTTAAAACGAGCAGCATTGAGTGCCGCTTCATTAACAATATTCGCGAGGTCGGCTCCGGTAAATCCGGGCGTTCCGCGAGCGATCACGTTGATATCGACGGCTTCGTCGAGCGGGATCTTGCGGGTGTGGACCTTGAGAATTCCCTCGCGTCCACGAACATCAGGCCGACCGACGACAACGCGTCGGTCAAATCGACCCGGCCTCAGAAGCGCAGGATCGAGCACGTCAGGCCTGTTTGTCGACGCGACGAGTATCACACCGTCATTCGATTCAAAACCGTCCATTTCGACTAGCAGTTGGTTGAGAGTCTGTTCACGTTCATCGTGACCGCCGCCCAGGCCGGCACCGCGGTGGCGTCCGACGGCATCGATCTCGTCGATAAAGATGATGCAAGGAGCATTTTTCTTACCCTGTTCAAAAAGATCTCGAACACGCGAAGCTCCGACGCCGACAAACATCTCGACGAAGTCAGAACCTGAAATTGAAAAGAAAGGAACGTTAGCTTCGCCGGCGACAGCCTTGGCAAGCAAGGTTTTACCGGTTCCCGGAGGGCCCACCATCAGGACACCCTTAGGGATCTTGCCGCCGAGCTTCTGGAATTTTTGCGGATCTTTTAGAAACTCGATGATCTCGACGAGTTCTTCTTTTGCCTCTTCGACGCCGGCGACATCCTTAAATGTGATGCGCTTTTGCTGATTGTTGAGCAGTTTTGCCTTAGATTTTCCAAAGCTCAAGGCCTTGTTTCCACCGGCCTGCATCTGCCGCAGCGTGAAAAGCAAAAATCCCATCAAGAGCAGGAACGGCAAGAACTGGATCAACATTATCCAGCCCCAACCTTCGCTCTTGGGCTCGTCGGTCGTCTTGATCTGAGCGGTCTGGTTTTCCTTGTTAAACTCGTCGACCTTTTTGCCGAGCATTTCGCGGGTCGCGTCGCTGCCGACTATCGTTACGAACTTATTACCCGAAGCATCAGTGAATTCGACCTGCGATTGTTTAAAGAACGCTTCGTTGATCTCTTTATTGTTGATGCGGGTGATCGCCATGTCGATCGACAATTCTGCCGGCGGTTTTGTCTGTTTGGTCTGCAGGAACCACACAAACACCAGCGCACTCGAGATGATCATCAACCACAATAAAACTTGCTTTGCTTTAGAACTCAATTTACAGCCTCCAATTCACTTTCATCCGAAAGTATCACGTTCACATTTGATGAAAGTCTGCCCATAAGCGTTGTTATGCAAAACACGTAAGAGCGTTTTTCACGTCAACCTTTGATTTTAGTTTGCGCATCGCGCAATTTCAACCTAATTCTTTTGATATACAAGTTTGCCGCCCTTTCTCAATACATTGGCGTTCCCCGGAAGCTCTGCCAGCCGGCCGCTCTTTTCACTAAATACCAAACGTTT
This sequence comes from Acidobacteriota bacterium, assembly GCA_016713675.1. Taxonomy (NCBI): domain Bacteria; kingdom Pseudomonadati; phylum Acidobacteriota; species Acidobacteriota bacterium. The sequence goes on along the minus strand of JADJOS010000001.1, from coordinate 1,182,957 downwards.
GATCGCTTCTATATGTTTCAGTCCTAATCCACGCTTATTTCCCCTTTGATGAGCCAGCCACATTCGCAATGTACGATTGAGGCGGCCGTCCTCCAGCGATCTCAGATCGCTAATGTTAAGTTCGTCGGAAAGGTCTATTTGGATTGAGTTATTTGCAGACCCTTGACCAAGCAGCTCGGCCGTCCCGGCGAGTGTCTCGATGATCTTCGGATTCATCGTCTCAAGCATCGGGATCAGTTCTTTGCGAATGCGGACGCGTTTGAATGTTGGATCGTCATTCATCGAATCGTTCCGGAATGCAGTTCCGCTGTCGCGACAAAACGCTTCAGTATCATCTCTTTTCGCCCATTTGAGTAAAGGACGAATCAAAGCAATTTCAGATTTAAGATCTGAAATTTCGAATCTCAAATTTGAAATTTGAAATTGTTCGAGATTTTCATTGTCCAGCGGCCTTACTACGGCCATTGCACTCAGGCCGTCGGTGCCGCTGCCGCGAATCAGATTAAGTAAGAAAGTTTCAGCTTGATCATTTACGGTGTGGCCCGTGAGCACGGCGAAAGCATTGTTCTCTGAGGCGGTTTGCCGAAGAAATTTGTATCTGGCATTACGGGCATTTTGCTCAAGATTTCCTTGTCTTGATATCTTTCCGTTTCCGCAGACATACTCGACGCCTAAACGAACGGCAAGTTTGCGAACAAATTCGCGGTCCGCATCGCTCTCCTCACTCCTCAATCCGTGATCAAAATGGGCCGCAATTATCCGGTGCCCGATCTTTTTACGTTTCACAAGATCCGCCATCGCCATGAGCAGACTGACCGAATCAGCACCGCCCGAAACTGCAACGGCGACAGCCCCGCCATCAAACGGCAGCCCCAGCCGCCGCCATTCGGTGATCAGATGTCGAACAAATCGATGCATAAGGAGGCTTATTCCGGCTGATAGACCGCCCGTTTTTGGATCAACAATGTCAGGCGTGATGTGCAGACGAGTTTGCCGCGTTCGTCGGTGATGTTGATCGACCAAACGCTCATCGACCGGCCCGGATAGAGAGGCGTGGCTTCGACAGTTATGATGCCTTTTGAAACAGCTCGCAAATGATTGGCGTTGATCTCGATTCCGACCGGCGTTACTTTTGTCAGGTCAGCTCCGGCCACAACGCCGATCGACGCCGCGGTTTCGGCTAAGTAAAGCGAAACGCCGCCGTTCATAATTCCGACGTACTGATGCACTTTCTGTGTGACCTCCATCGTCAGAACGACGCGTTCGGCCGTTGCAACCTCGACCTTGACGCCGAGAAATTGCATCAGCTCGTTCTGTGCGGTTTGCTCGATCAGTGCCTTTTTGTCCATTTAGTATTCGAGGTATTTTTTGGCAGCTTCCAGTGCCTCTGCTACACGCGAAGGAGACGTTCCACCGCTCGTGGTCTTGGCAGCGAGTGCCGCATCTAGGCTAAGGGCATCCATAACATCAGCATCGATCATCGGCGAAAACTCTCTGAGCTGGTCGATCCTGAGTTCATGCAATTCCTTTCCTTCGCCGATCGCGTAAAGGACGGCATTACCGACGATCTCGTGTGCGGTCCGGAACGGAACGCCTTTTTTCACCAGATGATCGGCAAGTTCGGTCGCGTTCAAATAGCCTTTCGTCGCCGCGTCTTTCGTGATCGCTTCATTTACAGTCAGATTTTCGAGGACTATCGCCGCGGCCCGTAAGCTTATCGAAACCGTATCGACCGTATCAAAGACCGCCTCTTTGTCTTCCTGCATGTCCTTGTTATATGCCAACGGCAACCCCTTGAGCGTCGCGAGCAATGCCATATTATGACCAAAAACTCGGCCCACCTTTCCTCGCAGCAGCTCGAGAGCATCGGGATTTTTCTTCTGCGGCATCAGACTCGAACCTGACGACACCGAGTCGCTCAAGCTGACAAACCCGAATTCCGTCGAACAATAAATGATCAGATCTTCGGCCAGCCGCGACAAGTGAACCATTATCAGCGAACACGCGGACGTAAATTCCACCGCAAAATCCCGGTCCGAAACGCCGTCGAGACTATTCGCCGTGACGCCCTCAAATCCGAGCTCACGGGCCATGCTTTCGCGGTCGACCGGAAATCCTGTTCCGGCAAGTGCTCCGGATCCGAGCGGCAAGATGTTGACTCGCTTTCGGGCATCGGCCAGTCGTTCGCGGTCTCGCTTGAGCATTTCAAAATACGCCAGGCACCAATGTGCCCACATCACCGGCTGTGCCCGCTGCAAGTGCGTGTATCCCGGCAGAACGGCGTCTCGATGACGCTCAGCAACTGCAACCAAGGCATTTTGAGCAAGCCGCACGAACCCGTCGATCCGATCGATCTCATCTCGCAGCCACAGCCGAAATGCCGTTGCCACCTGATCATTACGGCTTCTGCCCGTATGCAGTTTGCGCCCCGCATCGCCGACGAGGGCGATCAATTTCCCTTCGAGAAATGAATGGACATCTTCGGCGGTCGAGTCCGCAAAGAACTGATCGTTCAGGGCCTCTTGCTCCATCAGGTGCGTCAGGCCCTCGACTATCGCCCGTCGTTCGTCCGTTGTGATCACGCCGGCATTCTCGATCCCGTGGGCGTGAGCAATACTTGCCGTTACGTCAGCATCGAACAATCGCCGGTCAAAACGAAACGAATCGTTAAACTCCGCAAATGTTTCGTTCGGTGATTCGGTAAACCGTCCGCCCCAAAGTTGGCCTGATTTGGTCATTTGTATCCTCGCGCGAGTATAATTGTATACCAATGACCAAAAAGATAAACAAAGTCGTCCTTGCCTATTCCGGCGGACTCGATACGTCGGCGATGCTGCTGTGGATCAAAGAGACCTACGATTGCGAGGTCGTGTGCTATTGCGCCGATGTCGGCCAGGGCGAAGAACTGACCGGACTCGACGAAAAAGCGAAAGCAACGGGAGCGTCAAAGCTATATATCGAAGACCTCCGCGAAGAGTTCGTCAAAGATTTCGTCTGGATGGCCGTCAAGGCAAATGCCCTTTACGAGGGCGTTTACTTGCTCGGCACATCGCTCGCACGTCCGGTTATCGCCAAACGCCAGATCGAGATAGCCCAAATGGAAGGCGCCGACGCCGTCGCTCACGGAGCAACCGGCAAGGGCAACGATCAGGTGCGTTTTGAGCTGACTTACTACGCCCTGCAGCCCGACATCAAGGTCATCGCTCCGTGGCGCGAGTGGGAATTCAAGGGCCGTGCCGACCTGATCGCATATTGCACAAAACACGGCATTCCGGTCACCGCGACAACCGAAAAACCGTATTCGATGGACCGCAACCTGATGCACATCAGTTACGAAGGCGGCATCCTCGAAGACCCGTGGGCCGCCCCGCCTGATGACATCTTCCTTCTAAGTAAGTCGCCCGAGAACGCATCTAACACGCCGCTCGAGATCACACTCACCTTCGAAAAAGGCGAGCCTGTCGCGATCAACGGCGAAAAGTACGGAGCAGTGGATCTGTTGACCAAGCTAAACTTCATCGGCGGAGAGCACGGCATCGGTCGCGTCGATCTGGTCGAGAACCGCTTCGTCGGTATGAAATCGCGCGGCGTGTACGAGACGCCTGGCGTGACGATCCTCATGACCGCGCACCGCGCGCTTGAATCGATCACGATGGACCGCGAGGTCACACGTCTGAAAGAAAGCCTCGGCACCAAGTTTGCGGAGTCGATCTATTATGGATTCTGGTTCGCCCCCGAATTCGAGATCCTCAAATCGATGATCGATCAAACACAAGAGGTCGTAAACGGCGATGTTCGACTGAAACTCTACAAAGGCAATGTGACCGTAACCGGCCGCAAATCGCCAAATTCGCTCTACCGCGAACGCGTCGTCACATTCGAAGACGACGCCGGAGCCTACGACCAGCACGACGCCGAAGGGTTCATCAAACTGCAGGCGTTGCGACTAAGACTCCGGAATATGGAATGATCGAACTATGAATCGAAATGCTCTTGATAATTGGCACGGGATTGTCCTCAAGCGTGATGCCAGCGGTCTTGGCGAACTGCTCGCTGATGACGTCGTTTTTTATTCGCCCGTCGTCCATACGCCGCAGCATGGCAAAGCGATCACGACTATGTACCTGACTGCGGCCGTGCACGTTTTCGGGAACGACAGTTTTCGGTATGTCCGCGAGGTCGTCGGTGAAAGCGACGCGGTGCTTGAATTCGAGACCGAGATCGACGGCATCATCGTCAACGGCGTCGATATGATCCATTGGAACGCCGATGGCAAGATCACCGAATTCAAAGTGATGCTCCGTCCGCTCAAGGCCGTCAACATCATTCACGAAAAGATGGCAGCGATGTTAAAGGCCGCATCCCGTTAGGCCGAATTTTCTTGTCAATCTCGCAATATCTGTGATATTACTTCTGTATCAATCAAAAAAGGAGCACAACTATGCCGGAAAATCCGTTAGAAAACCTCAATGTCCCTAAACAGATTACAAAGGGTGCGGTCGAGACACGTTTGCCAAAGCCGCTTCGGGCTGAGCTCGAAAGGGCCTTTGATTCTGATTTTTCAAATATCAAGGTAATGCAGAGCCATTTGCCGACGCTAAACGGCTCGGACACTTTTGTGAGGGGCAACGAACTTCACTTCGCTCCGGGTCGATTCGACCCTCACTCGAACGCCGGGCGTCACCTGATCGGACACGAACTTTCACACGTCGTCCAGCAGCGGCAGGGGCGAATTCGAAGCAGCGATAACGACAGCAACGACAACGATCGGAATTGATCGACATAGAGACGCACATATAAAAAGAGATGCTGTATAAGTGCATCTCTTTTCTTTGCGCGTACTGTGCTTTTTTGCGGCAATTACTATCCGAGATACCCGCGGAATTTCTCTTTCGTTGCCGAATATCTTGGGAAAAGCTTGTCGAGCTCCTTCGTGCCCAGATGTTTATAGGCCGCCTCGGCAAAAACGTCGCGAAAATCGGTTGTTACGTCGAGATCGCGGCCTTCGTAGAGCTTGTCTGATTTGAGTCCCTTAAAATCTCCGTAAACTTTGCCGCCCTTGACCGAATTGCCGATCACGAACATCGCGTTCGCGTGGCCGTGGTCGGTGCCGCGGGTGCCGTTCTCACGGGCCGTGCGGCCGAATTCGGACATTGTCAGCACGACGACATCGTCCATTCGCTGACCAAGGTCGGTCGTAAACGCAGCGATGCTCGTCGAAAGATCACGCAGCAGATTGGCAAGTGTTCCCTGCGACGGATTTTGTCCGGCGGACTGGTTTGAATGAGTGTCCCAGCCGCCCATTTCTGCAAAAGCGACCTCGAGCCCGACACCTGCTTTGATCAACTGAGCGATCTGCGAAAGCGAGCGGCCTAACGCTGATGCCGGATATACCGCACCGTTTTCCGGCTTGTACTGCGACGGATTTGCCTGCTTGAGGTAATTGACCGCTTCGAACGTTTCCTTGCCGGTCTCGCCGAGGGTGTCTTTTACATTCTGCTCGTAAACACCCTCAAAGCCGCCTTTCATATTGTTTGAATAGATGCCGGCCTTGATCGAAAAATCGGCGAGATTGGTCATCGCCACCGACGGAGCCCTGCCGTACAAAGCTCGCGGCAACGCCTGCGTCATCGCGACCGCTCGAAACGGCGACGCGTCCTTTTCCTGCTTGGCCTGCAGAACGCGGTTGAGCCAGCCGTCCTTGGTGCCTTTGTAGCCGGGCGTGCCCGATTCCATATAGTCCTGAGCATCAAAATGCGAACGCGTATTGTCCGGCGAACCGGCGGCGTTGATAACGGCCAGTTTCTTATCACGCCACAATGCTTCGAAGGGCTTCATCGAGGGATTTAGACCAAAATATCCATCCAGATCGATCGCTCCATTTGCTTTTTTCGGGCCCGGGATCGCGATCGTCGGCCTCAGAGCGTAATACTGGTCTTCGCCATACGGCACGACCATATTCAGGCCATCGACCGCACCACGCTGAAAGATCGTCACCAGGACTTTCTTCTTTCCATATCCTTTCGCTGCCGTCTGCGCCGCCGCAAACTGATGCAGAAACTCAGGCGCCGCCGCCATCAAACCAAAACTCCCAAGTGCGATCCCGCTCGTTTTTAAGAAATATCGTCGGTCCATATAATTACCTCGGTATAAATTGCTTACCGTAACTTAGACGCACCCAATGCAGAAACAGCCGACTTTTTGGCACAAGCCCGCACGAAGTAAGGGCGTTACACCCAACTCAATCGAACAAAAATATCTCAATCATCCAGCTCGAATGGAACATCACTTTGGCAATATAGAACGTAATCGACTGCGGCGCTAACGTGAGAGCTCTTCCACAAGTACCGACGGCTACGCCCACGCGACCAAACTTTGCTTTCGGCGGCTATCAAGCCAAGTTCTCGTAGCCGTTTCGTAGCGGCCGCCTTGAGTGCGTCAGCCACTCGCTCCGGTTTTGCTTGCGCAACAATAACTACATGAACGTGATTTGTGCGAACATTGACCGCATACAATGTGTGACCCTTGGCCTTGCAGAACTCCTTGATCGCCGCCTGCACTGCTTTTCGTTGTTCTCGATTCAGTATGATCGCGTCATGCTCCATGCGTTCACGCATTGAGTCCTCAAACGGAACATTCGGTTCGATCCGTTTGAGTTCGCGAGTCGACCTTTTGTTTCGACGTGTCGATGAGCGTTCGTCACCGTGCAGCCATGTGCCATACGTTCGAAAGGTAATTAAATAGGCGATCGGAAAATCGTTGTCATCCCATTCGTTGTGACCGTCGTCGAATTGCATAGTTCCACCTTGACGTCGTGCAACGCCCTTACTTCGTGCGGGCTTGTGCCGAGGGAAACGCCCTTACTTACGTGCGGGCTTGCGCAGTTTAGTTGATCAATATCTCATCGACAAAAATAAATGCATCGTCGCCAGCTCCGGGATGCCAGCTCGGGATCTTGCCTAAGTTGTATGCGTGGACGCGGACGTAGCGTGCCTTTAGCGGCGTGATCGACTGAACATAGTCGCGGATCTGTTCTTTCATATCGGTTGGATCGATATCGGTCTTGATATCGGCGACACGCGTAAAATTGACGCCGTCCGTTGACACTTCAAATTCGATCCGCGTCGGCATCCATATCCACGAACGGGCGTTCTGCAAAAATCCGCCGCCGACACGCTTGATCTCGGTCTCACGCTGCAGATCGATAGTGGCGATGAGGTCTTTGGGCTGATAACCCTGCCATTCGCCCGATGCAAAATTGATAGTGCCGCGAATACCATCGATCAGACCTTCGTCACCGCCGCCCGTGTATTGGCGGTTGTATTTGTGCTCGATCTTGACGGTCCAGTCGTTTGGTTTTGCAATGAATTTGGCTTCGCTGGCGATACTGCGATCTTTATCCGTGGCGGCAACGGCCTTGATCGTGGTCGTGTCGCTGATCTCAATTGGCCCTGAATATAAAGTCGATTCGTTTGCTTTCGGTTCGGCTCCGTTCGTCGTGTAGAACACCTTTGCGTTCGGCGTTATGGTCGAAAGCGTCACAGTCGTCTTGCCTGAAAACACGCGAGCACCGCCATCGATCACTGGTACGGCGACTGTTTTGGTGTTGCTTCCCGACATCGGAAATTCGTTGAACGCTGTCGTCACCGGTTGGTCGATCATCGCAAATTCCAGCACGCCGCCGTTCATTATGTCTTCGTGTTTGATGAACGCTTTTTTGTAAGGTACTCCGTTGAGCTTGGCGTTGAGGATGTATTTATTCGATGGCGAAACGTTCTTCGCTCTGACCGTGAACGTCTTGCCGTTCTCCAGCCGATAGGTCATTTCAGGAAACAAGGGCGTTCCGAACGCATAAACACCGTCGCCCGGAGCTACCGGATAAAAGCCGCTGGCGGACAATATGTACCACGCCGACATCTGGCCGCAATCTTCGTTGCCGATGAGGCCGTCGGGCTCGGGTTTGTAAAACTCGTCCATTATTCTGCGGACGAGGTTTTGCGTTTTCGACGGCTGATAGGCGTAATTGTAAAGATAGGCAATATGATGGGAAGGCTCGTTTCCGTGGGCGTATTGTCCGATCAGGCCTGTGATATCGGGCTGTTCGCGGCCGGCGAGTTTGTCTTTGGTAGTGAATAGTTCGTCGAGCTTTGCCGCAAACTTCTCGCGGCCGCCCTGCAGTTCCATCAAACGGGAAACGTCATGCGGAACGAAGAATGAATAAACCCAACTGTTGCCCTCCGTAAAGTTGAACGTCACCTCATTCGGAGCAAACGGCGACACCCAACCGCCGTTCTTCTTTGGCCGCATAAAGCCGGTTGAAGGATCGAAGAGGTTTTCGAAGTAGCGTGATCGCTCGGAAAACCTCGCGTAAACTTTTTCATAGCCGTACCGCTCTTTGTCGTCCCAGCCGGTCTCAAACTGTCCGGGTCGTCGATTAATCTTAGCCTCAAGATTGGCCTTCATTATCTTTGCCATGTTCGCGATGCACCAATCGTTATACGCATATTCAAGCGTTTTCGAAACAGACTCGTGCTCGTCTTCCATCGAGATGTAGCCGCGGCGTTTGTAGTCCTTGAGGCCGAGATGGTCGAGTTCGGCGGAGTGTTTGGCGGCGGCGTAGGCTTTTTCGTAGTCAAAGCCTTTGATGCCCTTCGCCATGGCGTCAGCGATGACCGAAACGGCGTGATAGCCGATCATCGTGTCGGTCTCTTCGCCCCACAGCTCCCAAACCGGCAGCCGCCCGCCCTGTTCGTATTGCCGGATAAACGTATTAATAAAATCCACCGTCCGCCGCTGGTCGATGATCGTGTAAAGCGGATGCGCCGCCCGGAACGTGTCCCATAGCGAAAAGACGGTGTACTGATCGCTGGGAGTCCCGCCTTCAGGCGGCTTCTTTCCCGCAGCAGGCCGGCTGAAGCCGGGACTCCGAGCATCATCCCGAATGTTATGTATCTTCTTATCGTGACCAATGTACGACCCATCGACATCATTGAACACATTCGGCTGGATCATCGTGTGATACAGGGCCGTGTAAAAGGTCGTCGTCTGAGCGTCGGTCCCGCCGGAAACCTCGATCTTAGAAAGCTCCTTGTTCCAAGCCGCTTTTGCATTAGCGCGAACCTTGTCGAAATTCCAGCCAGGCAGCTCGGCGGCGAGATTTTTGCGGGCACCTTCGATAGAGACATTTGATATAGCGACTTTTAGAAGAATTTGTTCGCCTGCACTCGTGGACAATGGAAAGAAGAAATTCTCATTTCCTGTTTCCGGAACGCTACTACCCTCTGCTCTTCTTCCGTCAGAACTCTTGATAATCGGTTTTGAAAACTCGGCGACAAAGTAAACCGTCTGATTTTTTGCCCACGAACTAGATCGTCTAAAACCCTCGATACGTCGATCGCTGACGACTTTGACCTTGCTTTCGAGAGTCTTGTCCCGCCATAACATATCGAGATTAATTCCGGCATCCTCCGATTCTGGGAAAGTGTACCGGTGAAATCCAACACGGGCCGTAGCAGTCAATTCGACGAGCAACTTCGCATCGTTGATCTTTACTGAATAGTAACCGGGCTCTGCTTTTTCGTCAGAATGTGAAAACTTGGAGGAATAACGACCTGATTGCTGAATCATTAAATCCTTCGGCGACCAAGTTCTTCCTTCATCGACCGTAGGCATAAACAAAATATCGCAATAATCCGGAATTCCCGTGCCGCTGAGGTGTGTGTGCGAAAAGCCGTAGATCGTGTCGTCGGAGTAGTGATAGCCGCTGCTGCCGTCCCAGTTGTCGATGCGGGTGTCGGGCGAGAGCTGGACCATCCCAAACGGCATCGTCGCCCCCGGAAATGTATGCCCGTGCCCGCCCGTTCCGATGAATGGATTTACCCAGCGAGTGTAATCCTGAGCGTTAGTTTTACCCACGAAAAGTACGAAAAGACACAAAATAAAGAGGGATGCGAGACGTTGATGCTTGGCTACGATTTTCATTTTTCCTACTTCTTCAATTTTTAGTGACTTTCGTGTTTTTCGTGGGCAAATTTCTTAATGAACCAGTTCACCGCCGCCGAGGTTTCGCCAGTTTTGGCCCTTTAGAGCCCAGCGGACGCGCCAGAACGGTTCGCCGCCGCCGTTGTTGTAACGCAGGCTTATCTTGTGCAGCCCTGCCTTGAGCGGAACCACGGCCGAGCGAGTTTTCCGAGCGGGCGTCCCGGTGTCGTCGATCAACGTGAAACCGTCGATATCGATCGCAGCAGAATACGTCGACTCGACCTGAAAATCATAGATCGCGTCCGCGGGAGCGTTGAAATAGCCGTTAAATGTGACGGCAAACGGTTTGGTCAGCGTCGAGGCCTTGGCAAACTGCTGAAAGCCTATCGAACGCGTTTCGCCGCTTGTGACAAAAGGCTCGGCAACGCCGTCGCTCCGCCAGGACAGCAAACCGTAGGTCACGCCCGGACGTTTGTCCTTCGGCTCGGGCTCGGCCGCCCGCCACGGCTGCCTAAGCAGCGTTGCGGTGTAAACCGAACTCTTGCGTCCAGTTAGTAAAACGACGATCGCCTTTACATCAACGCGCTCGCCCATCGGCACCGAGACCTGCAGCGGTTTTGTATACGGCGTGCTCTTTTCGTCCGGCGCAGTGCCGTCGATCGTGTAAAGACCTTGGCACCCGGAACCGATGACGAGAGATCGAGCTCCGCTTTCTCGTCCGTAGCGAGTACTCGGTTCACGAGGCCCGAGGGCTCCGGAATGCGATAATCGACCTCTTGTTTATCAAGCCGTGCGAAATTGGCGTTTAGCCGCCGAGTGAAATCCGCGAAATTCTTATTCTCCAGACTCGACCAGCCGACCTCCGCCATGGCGAGAATACGAGGAAAGCCCATGTACTCGACCTTGTCGGGCGTTTTCATGTATTCCGTCCAGATGTTGCCTTGGGCGCCGAGGATGTATTTGGCTTCGTCCTTTGTCAGTTCTTTTGGAATGGGGTCGTAGCCGTAGACCTTTTCGAGCGGTACGTAACCGCCGATGTTGATCGGCTCGGTATTGGTGTCGCCCTGGCCGTAGTCCAGATAGGCGTAATCGGTCGGCGTCATTATCACGTCGTGCTTGGCCTTGGCCGCCTCGATGCCGCCCTTGATGCCTCGCCACGACATGACGGTCGCATTCGGGGCGAGGCCGCCTTCGAGGATCTCGTCCCAACCGATGATCTTTTTGCCGCGACGGTTTACATGCTTTTCGATGCGCCGGATGAAATACGACTGCACCTCGTGCTCGTCCTTGAGGTTTTCGCGTTTCATCAGATCCTGCACGAACGCCGATTCTTTCCAATGGTCTTTCAGCACCTCGTCGCCGCCGATGTGGACGTACGGCGAATCGGGAAACAGTGCGATCGTCTCGTCAATCACGTCCTCGAGAAATTTGAACGTCTCGTCGGTCGGGCAGAAAACCTCTTTGAAAATTCCCCACGTTTTCTGCACCTTGTACGTGTAGTCCTGTTTACACCCAAACTGCGGATACGCCTCTAACGCCGCCGAAGCGTGGCCGGGCAGCTCGATCTCGGGAATGACTGTGATATATCTCGCCTTGGCGTAAGCGACGACATCTCGGATCTGTTCCTGTGTATAAAACCCCTCGACCGGCACGCCGTCACCGAAATACGGCTGCAAAACACGCCCCGAAACCGTCTCCGGCCGCTTCGAACCGACCTCGGTAAGGCGCGGATATTTCTTGATCTCGATCCGCCACCCCTGATCGTCCGTCAAATGCCAGTGAAACGTATTAAATTTGTATTGCGACATCAGGTCGATGTATTTCTTAACAAAATCAACCGGCATAAAATGGCGTGACACGTCTAGATGCATACCGCGGTATTTGAAGCGGGGTCGATCTTCGATGCTGACCGCTTTGATGTTGATCTTGGCTCCATTCTTCTCAGGCAATAACTGAAGGAGTGATTGAATACAGTGGAAAAGTCCTAGTTGTTGTCCCGTGAGCAAAATGACATCCTTCTTCACTGAGAGGTTATATTCTGAACTGTCCTGAAAATTTGTGCGCATAAGCACAATGACGTTTTTCAAACCCGATCCCTGAACACCGATCTTTAATCGGAAACCATACTGCCGCATGAGGACGGTATTGAGTCCTTCGGCAAGTTCTCGTGCCTGCTCGTCCCAAATTATTATCTTTGTAGACTTTGTAAGCTCGAAAACCCCATCATGAGCTTTCACCGATACGGGCTTCGGAATTATATTGATCTCATCATTCTGACCAAACGCAAAAGAAGCAAAAAGAAGACAAAACGCGGCGGCGAGCAGGGTGTGTTTCATTTGTTATTAACGGAGCAAGCGTGGATCTAGGTTCTTGGTCCAATAATAACAAATCGTTGGTTTGATTCAATTGTCTGCCTTCATGGGCTCTCTCTAGCATCAGAAATACCGGTCATGAGACAGCCAGCCATTCCCTAATATCGTCCCGCATTTCCTGTGTGATCTCGTGTTTCGCGGCGTAGTGTTTTGAACGGAAATTGGGCAGGGTTTCGCTTAATTTCTGGTTGAAAGCGGCGAATTGTTCCTGTGTGTAAAACTCATCGTCATCTCCGTAGAGGTAAAAGGTCCGGGCCGGGAACGGTTTGTAGATCTCGTTCGTTTCGAGATCGCCGGGAATACCGCCGCAGACGCCGATAACGCCGGCAAGGACCTCGGGGTATGTGAACGCAAATCTGAAATCCAGCGCACACGCCTGCGAAAACCCATAAATATAGATGCGGCGTTCGTCTACTAGGCCATCGCCCACAAGCTTGGCGATCACATCAAGAACGAATTTATGATGCAGCCGCACATATTCCTCACTCTTTTGATCCGCCAGCCAGCCGTAACCGACGCGATAGCCGTCCGGCGTCTGCCGAAAATGAGGGTGCGGAGCCTGTATGGACGCGATGATGAAATTGTCGGGAGCAACCTGTCTCGCCTCGCGAAGCATATACCGTTTATGCGCGCCGTAACCATGCACGGCGATCAGCAGCGGTGCCGGACCGGTAATGCCTGCCGGCACCCATAGGTCGTAATACAGATTGATCTCTGCCGTTATCGAGAGTTCGGTTTGTAGATTCTCTTTATCCATTCCTGTAGTTTTCGCTGAACGCTCGTTCAACAGCGGTTTCAGCACCTAACTGTTATAATACTCGCATTTATGGCGACGATTTTCGAGCGATTGGACAAACTAGCCGGCATCGAATCCGATGCGTTCGCTGCCCGCTGGCTCCAGCGATCAGCGTTCATTTTTCTGACGCTGATGGTCGTCTCGGCACCTCATTCGATCGCCGCTACGCAGATCTCGTGGATCATCGGAACGCTCATATGGGCCGCATCATTTTTCTTTCGGCCGCGTAAACAGGCCAAAATTCGGCCGCTCAACATCGCTCTTTTTGCATTTTTCGGCTGGTCGGTCGTTAGCGGGCTCTTTTCGTACGAACCTTCCGTCTCGCTCGATCGGCTTCGCAGCGTAGCCGTCTTTCTGATCTTCATCTTCGCCGCGGCCAATATCCGCCGCCTCGGTGCTGCATATTTTCTTGCTTTCGCTCTTATCGTGTCCTGCATGGTCAATGTCGTCTGGACGCCCGTCCAGCGTCTGTTGGGCCGCGGCGTCGAGATCCATGGCCTTAAGCCGGACGGCCCGCTCGCCAAAGCACTGCTCTGGGAGGGCGACACGCTGCTCGCCGCCAACGGCAAAAAGGTCAAAACGAGCGAAGATGTTGCAGCCGCCATCGCCGCAAACGAAGTGACCAAGATCAAATTCTACCGTCCCGATTTTGAGTTTGCGGTAGATGTAAAACGCTCGGACATGCTCGCCGGCACGACGGCGAACGAACAGCTCGGCATCGAACGCTGGTCACTCAGCCATAATTGGCGTTCGATGGGCTTCTACAACCATTACGTAACTTATTCCGAGGTGCTGATGCTGGTCGCCTCGCTCATCTTCGGTCTGCTGATCGCAGCGATCGGGTCATACGCCCGCCGCCGCCGCTCAACCATCCCGCTGCTTGCCGCCGCTTTTGCCGGCACATCTTTCGCTCTGCTGCTGACCGTCACACGTGCCTCGCAGCTTGCTCTGATGATCTCGGCGTTCATGATCGTCCTTCGCGGTGCATCCAGAAAGATCGCGATCGCAACGGTGCTTTTGGCCATACCGGTCATCATCGGCGGGCTGTTCTTTCTGCAGCAGAGCCGCCAGACAGGATTCTTTGACTCAAAGGACGAATCGACCCGCTATCGTTTTGTGATGTGGAATGACGGCGGCCGTCTGCTCACGGCAGGGCCGCGAAATTTCGTCTTCGGCGTCGGTATGGATTCGATCCAAAAACATTGGCAGGAATGGGGAATGTACGAGGGCGGATTTCTTCCGATGGGCCATTTTCACTCGGCTCCGGTCCAGATCGCCGTCGAACGCGGCATCCCCGCACTGCTCATTTGGCTGATAATACTGGCTCTTTTTGCCCGTACACTGTGGCGTGGAATAACCATCGCCCGGGACGGCGACTGGCGTTCGTTCGGCATTCTGCTAGGTACATTCGGCGCTCTTGTTGGATTTGTCGCCAGCGGTTTTGTCCACTGGAATCTCGGCGATCAAGAGGTCGCGATGGTCTTCTACATCCTGATGGCATTCGGCGTCAGGACCGCAGAACTGAATGCCGCAGATCCAGACAATTAAGAAGCATGTAACACACCGTCGTCGTATCTAGATCAGAACTTTTGACGAAAAACAAGCGTATCCAATGCTGATCAATCTAACGGAGTCACAACATGAATAACACTTTGTCACGGTCCTTTCTGTCGCTTCTACTTCTCTTTTCGATCTTCACCCTGTCGCTGCCGCAGATCGGATATGCACAGACCGGCACTCAAACCGCTGCGGCCGTCGACTATTCAAAAGCCCTGCAGGCGATCGAAGAAAAGGTCGAAGCTCGCCGTAAGGAGCTCGGCATTCCGGGCATGTCGCTCGTGATCGTAAAAGACGACAAGGTCATATACATGAAAGGCCTCGGCTACAAGGACTTTGAGAACAAGATCGCCGTCACGCCCGACACGCAATTCGCTATCGGCTCTGCGACCAAAGCGTTTACCGCTCTCAGCGTGCTGATGACCGCCGACGAAGGCAAGCTTTCGCTCACCGACAGCCCGAAAAAGCTCCTGCCGTACTTCAAAATGTACGACCCCGATACTGACAAGAACATCACCATTCGCGACCTGATGTCACATTCGTCTGGCCTCAACCGCACCGACCTCGCAATGATCACAGGCAAATTGAACCGTGCAGAATTGATCCAGGTCGCAGCTCAAGCGAAGCCGACCGCGAAGCTTCGTGAAAAATTTCAATACCAAAACATTATGTTCACGGCCGCCGGCGAACTCGTCACGCAGGCACAGAGAACGCCGTGGGAAAAGTTCGTTCCCAAACGGATTTTCAAACCGCTCGGCATGAATAACAGCAATATGTCGATGAAGCAGATGGAAAAGGCAAAGGACCATTCCTTCGGCTACAGCTACAATTTCGACACCAAAGAAACAAGAAAGATGCCATTTCGCGACATTGACGAAGTCGCTCCCGCAGGTTCGATCAACTCATCCGCCCGCGACATGGCAGAATGGATCCGTTTTGTCATGAATGGCGGCACCGTTAACGGCAAACGCCTTGTTTCCGAAGCCGGATTCGCCGAATGGATCAAACCGCAGATGAAGATGTCGCCCGCGATGGACTACGGGCTCGGCTGGTTTCTGCAAAAATGGAACGGCCACACGGTAGTCCAGCACGGCGGCAATATCGACGGATTCAACTCGCTCGTCGCGATGATCCCTGAGAAAAAGATCGGTTTTGTCATGCTCACAAACGTCTCGGGTTCGAGCCTCGGCAACGACATTATGCCGACGATCTTCTCGAACATCCTCGACGGGCCGAAAGACGAGACCAAACTGCCGCTCAAAACGCTCCAGCTGCTTGCCGGAAAATACGGCACCGCCGAACGGCCGATCGAGGTCAAGATCGAGGGCGAGGACCTCTTTCTCGTCGTGCCCGGCCAGCCGCCGTACAAACTCGAACGCACCGCACCGCGCACATTCAAAGCCCTCGGGCTGCCGGACGGATTCGGTGCGAAATTCACGCCCGAGACCGGCGACGCGGCCGAGCTTGAGATGATCCAGCCGCAGGGCAACCGCAAGCTGCCCCGCATCACCGGCGATGCACCAAAAACGCCGGCCGGCCCGAATCCCGCCAAAGAGCTCGTCGGCACCTACACGACTCAAATGGGCAATATCGAGATCAAGGACACGGACGGCAAGGTCACACTCAACATCACCGGCCAGCAGCCGTACACGCTCATCGAAAAGTCGAAGGACACCTACTCGATGTCGCCGCTGCCCGAGGAACAGTTCGTCCTCAAGACAAAACGAGACACCGCAGGCAAGGTAACGGCCGTCGTCATCACACAGCCGCAAGGCACGTTCGAATTCCCGCGTGCCGGTGCCGTCTCGGCCGAGATCAAAATGACGGCCGATGAGCTGATGCAAAAGGCCGTCGCGGCTGCAGGCGGCGAGGAAAATTGGCGAAAACTCACATCGCGTGTCATCGAATTTACGCTCGATCTCGAGAACCAGGGTGTTCAGGCACACGGCACGCAATACGCCAAGGCACCGAACAAGTCCGCCGCCGAAACGATCTTTACCGCACTCGGCAAGACGATCGCGACCGAATGGGAATACTTCGACGGCACTAACGGCGAAGACGCGATCTCGTTCGCACCGGCCGAGAAATACTCGGGCGAGCGACTCGAAGACGTACGCCTCGGCAACGATTTTTACGGACTGCTCAACTGGAAGACGAACTACAAAACCGTCGATATAACCGGCATCAAAAAGGTCAATGGCGAAGACGCCTACGCCGTCACCTTTACGCCCGCCAAGGGCACTGCGTTCACCGAATACTATTCGACCACGACGTTCCTCTTGGTCAAACGCGAGGGCATCATCTCGTCCAGCACGAGCCAGCAAAAGATACCGTACAGTGTCGAGTATTCCGACTATCGCGAGGTCGACGGCGTAAAATTGCCCTTCAAAACGGTCAATAACAACATCGGCAACGGCAACATCGTCACCACGCTGAAGAGCGTCAAACACAACGTCCCCATCGACGACAAACTCTTCGGACCAAAGACGCAGCCCGGTCAGAAGCCCGCACGATAGTAAGGGCGTCCCGCCGGAACGCAGGCAGCCTGCCTGCGAGTCAGTAATGTCGTGTCTTCGCCACAATAGTAAAACAAGCCTCGCCTGATCACAGCGGGGCTTTCCCTTTGTGACCTGCAGCTTTTGTGACCTGCGGCACAACTGAATGAAACGTGAAGCGATAGGATAGCGCTGTCGGATCATGAATAGGAGGTTTTAGATCATGAGAAAGATAAGAACTATAGGACTTTTGGTATTTGTCGGCCTTGCCGCATCGGTGGGTGCGATATATGGGCAAGAAAAGACAACATTTACCGGAACCGCGTTGATCTACGGCTCAGGGATGAACACCCGGACGGTGACACGCACTTTCACAATGCGCGTTAACGGCCGCACCACTGCAGCCGAAGTTGCCGAATACCTTAAAACGCTGGAGAGCGGCGGCCAGGAAGGCCTGCGTAACGCAATAAGCAAGAACGATCTCGGACAATTTTCGCTCGGCTCATCAGTTGGCCGGCCTTTGAATGCCGTGGTCGTCGACACTTTCGAGGGCAAGACCCGCGTCCGTGCCGTATTTGAACGCTGGATCGGATTTGGCGAACTCCGCGGAGGTTACCGCTCCGTCGATTATCCGTTCGGCTATGTCGAGATAGTGATCGACCCGAAAACCGGCAAAGGCGACGGAACATTCATTCCGGCGGCACAGATCAGGTTCAAACACGGAAAAGCGGGAGCGGCGGACACGGTCGAGATCGAAGATTTCGGTATATTCCCCGGACGTCTCCTCGGCGTCAGAATGAGCGGCTTTAAGATCAGCTAGCCTGCAGGCCATCGATCAGCCGCATACGGAGCGGCCCTTTAACCGCTCCGATGTATTCCTCCATCTCATGCCTGCCGCCTACTATTCCCTATTCGTTATTCCCCATTCGTTATTCGTTATTCCCTATTCGTTATTCGCTTTTTCGCTTTTTCGCTCTCGGCGAAACCTTCGCCGTCCGCAGATCGAGGATCAGCCAGCCTTCGTCGTTGATGTCGGCGTCGTAAAATCTGACCGTCATCGGCAGGTCGATCTTTTCCTCGACCATCAACCGGTGGCCGCAGACCTTTTTCGCTCCGCACCTGTTGCTCACCTTTGCCGGATAAGCGTCCTTTATCGCCGCCGCCGCCGGCTTCAGCCCGATCCGCTTATTCGCCCTGTCAAAAAACAACAAAAACGCCTTCGGTGCCCCCATCCGCTCATACGTCACCCGGCTCATCACAATATCCCCGTTCCGGTTCATCGTCACATAGATCCCCGCATACTGCGGCATCACATCCCCACGCTTTATCTGCACCCAATCCGCTCTCATAAAAACAGTCGTTCCTCCTTATAAAATAAGTGTATCACAGTTACTGCTATGTTGCAAGTATAAAACATACGCCACACGCGAAACGATATGTTTTGTCAGAACCGCGAGCGATAGCGACCGGGTTCAACTCGACGAACATTCAATGCGAGCAGAAACAGTCAACTTAATAATTCACTAGTCAAAATCCGGCAGATCAAACCCCTGCCCGTTTACCACATAATCGACCGCATTCGCGATGCTCCGCTCGTTCCACAGCTTCCGCTTACTTCCTTTATCAGCCCACGGACTGTGCTCATTTGGCCAACAGCCGTCTGATTTCATCTGCTTTGTCGAATTAGCCTTCAGCGCGATCAAAACCTGGTCTACATTCTTACCGCCGATCCCGATCACCACATGAACGTGATTCGTCCGCACATTTATCGCTAACAAACGCCACCCGCGATTCTCACACAATTCCCTGATGGCCTTCTCTACCGCCCGCCGCATCTTTGCATCCAGCAACACCGGAGGATGCTCCAAAAGCTCCTGATTGTACTCTTTCCAATTATCTATTTGCGGTATTCGCGGAGTTCCATAAACGTTCCGGTGTCTGTCCACCGACCCACGCTCATCCCCATGCAGCCACGTCCCATAACACCGAAACGTAAACAAAACCGCCAACGGGATCTCCGTATCATTCCACATAGCTAAAAATCACATAGCGAGCATAAGCTCGTATGTCAGTACCGCGAGCGATAGCGACCGGGTCCAATGTTATCGGTCATCAACTTAATCAACCCCACCCAACACGACTACACCAAACGCAACCAATATACAATCCTATCGAAGAGCAATCAACTTTTACGTCAGTGGTTGGCTCGGTGTGCGTGGGTATGCGAGTTGGACCCGGTCGCTATCGCTCGCGGTTCTGACAAGAAGCGATCGCTTTTCGCTCCCGATGCTGACACTTTCAGGACATTATCAACGCCGCAGTTAACGGAAATGACAATGGGGTGCGAGGGAAATTATGAATGGCGGTATCATGGGCGGCGGAGAGCGGGGAAATACGATCGTCGCAGGGTGTTCTACGGTTGTCGCCGGGGTGCTTTTCGATTGTCGCAGGGCGATCTACGATTGTCGCAAGAGGTGTTTCGGACTGTTGCAGAACCTGTACGCGTTGCAGGATCTTAACCGCGAAAAAGCACGAAAATGCACTAAATAAAGGTGAAGGACAGGACCGGCTACTGTATACCGGCAACCACGGCCTCGGCCACACTTCTGAATTCCAAATTCTGAGTGTCGTACGCTGATTCGCTGTGATCGAAGATCTCGTCGAGCTCTTTCTGGACCGAGCCGTGGCCGGCGGGGATCGATTTCAGCATCGGTTCGAAATTTTCGAAGTCGTACAGCTTGTTGTCCAAGAGGTGCGAGCCGGTGACGTGAGTCAGGGCCGTCATCATCGAGCTGCGGATAAAGGGCGTCTCTTTTTCGAGCTCGGTGAGCAGGCGTTTGACTCGCGCACGTTTTAGATTGGGCTGCGAACCACACAGATTGCAAGGGATGATCGGGAACTGCTGCTCTGCGCTATACGCGGCGATCTCGGCCTCCTGGCAATACGCGAGCGGCCGTATGATCGTGTTGCGGCCGTCATCACTGCGCAAGATCGGCGGCATCGCTTTGAGCTGGCCGACGTAAAAGAGGTTCATCAGGAACGTTGCGATGATGTCGTCCGCGTGGTGCCCGAGCGCGATCTTTGTACAGCCTTCTTCGACCGCGACGTTGTACAAAATGCCGCGTCTGAGCCGCGAACACAGCGAACAATACGTCTGCCCCTCGGGAATGTGCGCCGTCACGATCGAGTAGGTGTCTTCCTCGACGATGCGGTATTTTACGCCGACGCTTTCGAGATATTCCGGCAGCACATGCTCAGGGAAATCAGGCTGTTTCTGGTCGAGATTGACCGCCAATATCTCAAATTTCACAGGAGCACGACGCTGCACGTCCATCAGCAGATCGAGCATTGTGTAGCTGTCCTTGCCGCCCGACAGACAGACCATCACTTTGTCGCCATCGGCGATCATCGAAAAATCTTCGACGGCACGGCCCATTTTTTTGAGCAGCTTGCCTTTTAGTTTGGTCTCACTTCGCATGGCGTGTACGGGCACCCTCCGAAAACTATTAAGTCTGCCACTTTACGCCCATTTTGACAACCTAAAAATAGCGCTAGACACACATCCGCTATCTCATCTATTATGATAGCGACGGGAATATTCGATACTAAGCAGCTAGGAAACGGTTGTGGTGCCGCACGGTTTTCAGCGGACGGCGCGACGGGAATTTTCGCCAATATCAATAGTGAGGTGCAGATACGATTATGATCAGAATGGGAAGAAGCTCCAGAACCGAACCAGAAACAACCGATTACAAAACACCACAACCAACAGCAACCGCCTATAACTACGCAGCCGAAACCCCAACTGCATCAACACGCGCCATCTCGGAGAGCGATTCGATGGCACGCGACATCAAAGAAGGCAGACTGAGCGGTTTCGTCGGCCACGGCACAACACTCACCGGAGAGACTGAATTTCAGGCAATGCTCAGAGTTGACGGGCACCTTATTGGCACGGTCACCTCCGACTCCGGAACTCTCATAATTGGTACAAATGGACAAGTTGACGCAAATATAGTGGTCGCCGCCGCCATGATCAACGGTACCGTGAATGGTGATATCATCGCCTCCGAGAAACTGCAGCTTGGCCGAACGGCCCGAGTTATGGGTAATATTCAGAGCCCAAGACTGATCGTCGAAGAAGGCGCAATACTCGAGGGCAGCTGCAGCATGTTAAAAGCACGCGAAACCCACGAAGAAGAGGTTGCGGCAGCCCAATACGTCGAACCTGAACCGACTCCGTACGAAGCTTCTGTCTCGACTGAAGTTGAGGAAGAGGGTGTTGCAGCAAAATTGCTTGATTTTGTCGACGACGATTCTGCAGATGAAGCGGCCGATACGGCAACCGCATAATATCAGCGTTATGTTCAGATCTATCTCGGCGAGCGTTTGCTCGCCGTTTTTGTTTGTATCCGTTCCCTAAAGAGCTTATATTATTAGCGTTTAGCCGGCGAAATGAATTAAATAAGGAGAACTGCAAAGTGTTTAACGAATTCAAGGCCTTCATTGCTCGCGGAAATGTACTTGACCTCGCCATCGGTGTGATCATCGGCGCGTCGTTCGGAAAGATAATTTCAACCTTCACGGAAGGGATAATTATGCCGTTTGTTGGGTTGATAACCGGCGGGACTGACTTCAAAACTAAGTTTTGGGATATAAAAGGCGTTATACCTGCTGGTTTGACAGGTGAAGAATTGCAAAAAGCAGTAGACGCCGCCGTTAAGAGCGGGGCTCCACTGGTTCGATATGGCCAATTAATAAGCGACGTTATCACGTTTCTTATTGTTGGATTCGTAATGTTCCTGATCGCTAAAGCCGCGATGGGGTATTTTACACGTCTTGCTGCCGCGACGCCGCCGCCGCCGCAAGAAGCCCTGCTGACCGAAATACGTGATATTCTGAAGACAAAATAGGAGTTTTCGAACTGTGTCGTAGTTCTTAGCCCTTTTTCTTTTCTGGCCGAAGCTTGATCGCGGTTGCGGTTCGCGGCGTAACCTGAGCAGCACGAAATTCTTGTCCCGGCGAAGAGTCTTGTGCCGCCTTTGTTGCGGCGAGCAGTTTCGAATCGTTTAGTATTTTCTGAGCCGCCTTTGCGGTTTTGCTCAATCTCTTTTTATCCTTTGGCATAATTTTATTCCTTAGATCTTAACGATCCATCCACCCCCAACGACTTCTTCCTGTGTTTCTAAATCGTAAAAGATCGTCGCCTGTCCCGGAGTGATGGCACGCTGCGGTGTGTCGAAAACGACTCGAGCGCGGTTGTCCGGCATCGCGTATAGAGTCGCCGGAGCGGGGTCATGACGATACCGAACCTTCACGACCGCGCGAACAGGCCCAGCCGGCTCATCAAACGCGACCCAATTGACGCCCTTGGCAGTGAATTCGCGCGTGTCCAACTCGAAGTCTTCACCAACAATGATCCGGTTTTTTACCCGTTCGATCTGTAAAACGTATAGCGGCTTTTCGTTCGCAATTCCAAGGCCTCGTCGC
Organism: Acidobacteriota bacterium; assembly: GCA_016713675.1. Lineage (NCBI taxonomy): Bacteria > Pseudomonadati > Acidobacteriota > Acidobacteriota bacterium. The sequence continues at coordinate 1,160,266 of JADJOS010000001.1, read as the reverse complement.
TGGCCGATCGTATAACGATGAATGCCGGCGTGCTTACCGACGGTCTTACCGGCCATGTTCACAATGTCGCCTCCCGACGGCATATCACCTGGGCGGCCTTCGTGTTCGAGATACCGGTCGATAAATTCGCTGTACTTACCATCCGGCACGAAACAGATCTCTTGCGACTCTTTCTTTTCAGCCGTGTATAAGCTAGCTTCTCGGGCGATATCGCGAACTTCTTCTTTTTGCATTTCGCCAAGCGGAAAGTAAGCTCGCGATAGTTGATCCTGCGTTAGTTCCCATAAAAAGTAACTTTGATCTTTCCAATGGTTTCGGCCGCGAAACAGACGGTATCGGTTGGCGATATCATCATATTCAACACGAGCGAAATGACCCGTCGCGACCTTGTCACAGCCCAGGCTGACGGCCATTTTATCCAATGAAGCAAACTTCAATCTTGAGTTGCACGCAACGCATGGTATCGGGGTTTCGCCGTCGAGATAGCTCTGGACGAACGGCTCGACCACTGACGTCTCGAACTCCTTTTCGAGATTGAGAACATAGAATGGAAAACCCAATCCTTCGGCAACACGCCGTGCATCATACACATCGTCAAGCGAGCAGCAGCGTGACGGCAAAGGGTCTCCGTTCTCATCGACACTGATGCCCCGCCGCTGATTCCAGAGCTGCATCGTAAAGCCGACGAGGTCGTGTCCTTGCTCCTTTAATAGTGCTGCTGCCGCCGAACTATCGACGCCGCCGCTCATTGCTACTGCTATCTTCATCGCTACACCAAACTTTGAGTATAGCGATTGGAATCGGTCTTTGGAAACACTTTACTTGATCGGATCATTAAGGGCCGATGAAAGCTTCGCTTTGATCGACTCAAAATACGATCGCGAGCCTGCGGGATTCGGATGCCCGACGGCCGCTACGGTGCAGCGTTTGAGGGCATATTTGATCCCGGTTTTGATTTCTAAATCCTCAAATGCGGTCCTGCAATCAGACTTGCGGGTAGAAAATTGAGGGTCCTCGACACTTCCGTTTTTGTGCATTCGAAATAGAAGCGTATTCGGTGCATCAAACGCATTTTCATCATTGAAATTTGGAGATATGAAAATTGCTTGTGTGCGGCCGACCTTTGCGTTGTGTTGATCTACTGCTTTCAATAACTGCCTATCGGATTCGCCCTTCCAGATCTTTGACCTAATCATCGCTCGCTTGAAGAGTTTCCCGAAGACTAGGGGCCGCATAACGGGATTGTTAACAAAACCTTGCAACCAGTTTGGAAAATTTAATATTTCGAGCCACGCGTTGAACACCGCACTTCGCGAGGATCTGGGTGAGATCATCGAGTAATAACCAATTAACACAATGCGGGCATCGGGGTTAAATTTTGAGATATGTTCAAGCAGTTCGCAAACGCGCCTTTGGCACACCTCTTCGATAACAGGTCGTAATTTTTGCGGATCTTCGAACGGATTAAGCACACCCTCTACTGAAATATCGGTTATACCGGCAGAAAGCATCACCAGATCGGAACCGTGTTCACGTCCCTGCCGTTTGTATTCATCAGCCGCGGTTTCAACCTGTTTCCAGATACTTGGCATGGAAACATTAACCTCGCCTTTGTAAAAGTAGTTCTCATCTCGGCCCGCCGCTCGGTACTTCGCCGCCTCATTGGAATCAAAGCGGATCGTCGCCCCGGAATGAGCTTTGACGGTTAGGTTTACTTGCCGAGGTTGGCCGAAGGCCCCATTCCTTATCCAATCCGCAGTTAGAGCGTAGAACTTGTCCTTTTCCTCAAGCCCTTGGCCCCAAATAAGTGAGTCACCTATTACCAACATCTCAAACGGCCCTTCAACGGGACCGAATGCAGCTAACGAATTGCGTCCGACTATCGCTACAAGCGATGCTGCCGTAAGTTGCTTCAAGAAATCACGACGGGTTGAGTTTCGCATATTCGACAATGACGCGATATGGCGCACATGAATTATAGCGAAATTATGAAAATGACCGTGTGATGTAGCTCACATTTTCACGAGCTCCTCTTTTCCTAGTGAATTCATTGTGATATATTCAAAAAACTATGAAGCCCCTTGTCCGCTAGGTAACCTGCAGAATTAGTGATCGCTATTACGTCTCGAGCGTATGCGGTCTCGTGCTGTTGTTCGACACCGCTCGCGTGTCTCAGATTTCGAAATAGAAGAAAGTATGTCTTTAGATGTTCAGGCTCCGTCGTTGGAGCCGGTGGATAATTCGTTTTGGGCTGTCTTGCGCGAGGCTGTCCGTGGTACGGATCGCGACTTTACGCAGGGGCCGATCGGACTCGCCATTTTCCTGCTCGCGGTGCCGATGATACTCGAAATGAGTATGGAGAGCCTCTTTGCCGTGGTCGACATATTCTTTGTTGCCAAATTGGGGGCCGATGCTGTCGCTATTGTCGGCCTGACCGAGTCGGTCATGGCGCTGATCTACGCCGTCGCATTCGGATTTGCGATCGGAGCGACCGCGACGGTCGCACGCCGGACCGGCGAAGGTGACGCGGAAGGAGCCGCAAAGTCGGCCGCTCACGTTATCTATTGCGGCGTGATCGTATCGCTCTTGATAAGCGCGATCGGCATTATCTTTGCGCCTCAGATCCTTACACTGTTGGGAGCGAAACCGCATATTCTTGAAGAAGGCTCGCGTTTCATGCGGATCATGGTCGGTGGAAATGCCGTCGTGCTTTTCATCTTTCTATTGAATGCGATCTTTCGCGGGGCCGGCGATGCGGCAATCGCAATGCGCGTGCTGATACTGGCCAATGGCCTCAACATGATACTCGCTCCGTGTTTCATTTTTGGGGTTTGGTTCTTTCCCGAAATGGGAGTGACCGGTGCCGCGGTCGGGACGACGATAGGGCGCGGCGTCGGGGTCGCGTATGCCGCGTGGTGTTTGTTCAGGTTTGGCGGACGAATACACGTAGATCGCGAAAGTTGGCGATTCGATCCTAAACTATTGTGGAAGCTCACAAAACTATCATCGACCGGGGTCTTCCAGTTGCTGGTCGCGACCGCAAGTTGGACAGCTTTGATGCCGATCATGGCAGGGTTTGGAGAAGTTGCGATCGCCGGTTACGTGATCGCTTTGCGTGTCGTTATGTTTGCTTTGTTGCCAGCCTTGGGGTTGAGCAATGCGGCGGCGACGATGGTCGGGCAGAATTTGGGAGCCGGCAAACCTGAGCGCTCCGAGGCGGCGGTTTGGAAGGCCGGTTGGTTCAATGCTGTCTTCTATTTTGGGATCGGCGTGGTGTTTTGGTTGTTTTCGAATCAGATCATCGGTATTTTCACGCAGGAATCTGAGGTCCTAAAGTACGGAACATCAGCACTGCATATCATCGCTTACGGCTTTGCTTTCTATGGACTGGGGATGGTGCTCGAAACCGCATTCAACGGCGCCGGTGACACATGGACGCCGACGTATCTCAATCTCCTTGTATTCTGGGTCATTGAGATCCCTTTGGCGTATTTGTTGGCGTACAAATTCGAAATGGGCCCGGATGGTGTGTTTTGGGCGATCACCATTGCATTTTCGCTGCTTGCCGTTGCAAGTGCCGTATTGTTCCGCCGCGGAAAGTGGAAGCTCAAAGTTGTTTAGAAAAATGGGGAACAGGGATGAAGAGGATAGATCGGATATTTTCGATTTTCGTAGTTTCCAATATCCTCCCCATTTTATTCATTCCTGTTAATATTCTCCTATGAACCTGATCGACTTCCCGGATCCGCGGACGTTTCGATATGCCGAATGGGTTCGGGTCGGGAACTATCTTTATCCGGCGGATGGCGTTGTTTATTACGGCGGAGAATTATCGGTCGAAAATCTGCGAAACGCATATCGGGCTGGCATTTTTCCGTGGTATACGGAAGGCATTCCGCTGCCGTGGCATTGTCCTGACGAGCGTGCGATCCTCGAATTTGCAGATCTCAAGATCCCGCGAAGCCTCGAGAAGATCAGGCGAAAGGGCGAACTGACGTTTACGATCGACAAGGATTTTCGCTCGGTGATTCGAGAGTGTTCGCTTGCCCGTCGTCCTGGCCAGAGCGGCACGTGGATAACGGACGAGTTCGAGCAAGGCTTCAATGAACTCCATCACGCCGGCGACGCGCACTGCGTCGAGGCTTGGGATAAGGAGGGCAATCTCGTTGGAGGCCTGTACGGAGTCGATTCGGGTGGTATTTTCTGCGGCGAATCGATGTTCTACAAGCGGCCGAACGCCTCGAAACTTGCCGTTCTTTTCCTCATAGATCACCTGCGTTCTCGCGGCGCGACGTGGCTCGATTCGCAGGTGATGACGCCGCATTTTGAGGCTTTGGGCGCGAAAGAGATTGACCGAGGCGAGTTTTTGGATAAACTCAAGGAAACGCAGGATCTGAAACTGTCCGTCTTTTGAGGCAAATATGAACGATCAAACTGAGCTTCGCAAACACCTGCTCGAATTGCTCGCCGGCAAATCGGCACACATTGCGATCGAGGCTGCACTTCGTGGTTTTCCGATCAATCTGATCAACGAACGGTGCGAGAATTCGCCGCACACGGCATGGGAACTGCTCGAGCACATCCGCATCGCCCAAACCGACATCCTCGAATTCAGCCGAAACAGCAAGCATGTCTCGCCCGATTTTCCTGATGGTTACTGGAACAAGGACATCGGCGGAACGATCGATTGGCAGATGTCGACCGACCGGATATTTGAAGATCTGCAGGCGATGCGCGATCTGGTGGCGGACGAGTCGAGGGATCTTTTTGCTCCGATACCTCACGGCGACGGGCAAACCCTGTTGCGTGAGGTTTTGGTGCTAGCCGACCATAATTCGTACCACCTTGGCCAGTTGATGCTGATCCGGCGAACACTCGAACGCAGCCCTGCAGTAAACTGATGCCGCACCGGACACGCAAAAACATAACACCCGGAACAAAGGTCGCGATCGTCCTCAAACAGGACCAGCGAACCGGCAAACAGACCGTCGGAACGGTCAAAGATCTGCTGACAAATTCGCCGAGTCATCCGCACGGGATCAAGGTTCGGCTCACGGATGGGCAGGTTGGGCGTGTTCAATCAATAATTCATGTCGAAAATCGTTCGTCCAACCGTTGATCCCTCTGATAACATTCTGTCCATTATGAAAACAGACACTTCCTCGGTGTGGAAATTTGTCTTCCTGATTGTCGTACTTTTGTCGACTCAGATATTTGCGCAGGCGCAGCCATCATCTCCTCGATACAAATACGCTCCACCCAGAAGCCTAAACGATGGCATACGTACAGGAACGCTGAAGTCGGCACGGCTCGACGAGGCTCGAATGTCCGCCGGGATGAATGAGATCCTGAAAGAAACTTATGGAAATATCCATAGCGTGTTGGTCATTCGCAGCGGGAAGCTTGTTTTCGAAGAATATTTCACAGGACCTGATCAAAATAACCATCAGGGCGAGATAGGTGTTGTCGTTCACAACGGCGAGACGCTCCACGATATTCGGAGCGTGACAAAAAGCGTCGTCGCATTAGCGGTGCTCATCGCACATTCCCAAGGCAAGATCAAGGATCTCGACCAGCCCATCTTCGACTTCTTTCCCGAATACGCGAGCTATGCCGAGGGCGAAAAGAAGAACATAACGATACGCCATGCTCTCACAATGACTCCCGGTCTCGAGTGGAATGAAGGCTTCGCGTATTCGAACCCTGCAAACACCGCTTTTCAGATGAATAACGCACCGAATACGATCGAGTTCGTGCTGAGCAGAAAGCTCGTCAATAAACCGGGAGCCACGTTTGAATACAATGGCGGAACTACACAGTTGCTTGCCGCGATCCTCAAAAAAGCGACCGGATCGGACATCGAGAATTTCACTGCAAAACACCTTCTCACGCCGTTGGGAATAACAAAATATGAATGGGCACCGCTACAGGGCCAGCCCGACGCCGATTCGGGCCTCCGGCTCCGTTCCCGTGACATGGCAAAGATCGGATCGCTTGTGATGAATTCCGGAAAATGGAAAGGTAAGCAGATAATTCCCGCCAAATTGATAGACGATGCAACCAGGCCGTCGATCAAGGTCTCGGAGGAAGCGGACGGTTGGAAGACGCATTACGGCTATCAGATCTGGCTGCAGAGTTTTCCGGATGCCGGCAAGGAATACTCCGTGATCGAGCTCACCGGCAATGGTGGGCAAAAGATCATGATCGATAAGAAAAACGACTTAATAGTCGTCGTTACGGCCGGGACCTATGACAGCAAGGGTCTGAAGAAGTATTCATTTGATATCCTTCTTGATATTGCCTATCCGTCAATAAAGGATAGGTGAGGCATTTTAAAAAATAGGAAATCAAGTTTCCTCATATATGGGTAGTTTTGTGGCTCAATAGTGCAATTGACGGCTGGGTCGTATTAAAAACGATAGATTAGGAATATATGAAATTCCCAAAATTGAGATACAGACCGTATCTTGTTCTGTTCAGTATTTTTGCGTTTGCAGTTTTTGCACACGGCCAGAGCGAGCTTGAAGCAAAATGCGACAGCGTGTTCGCGTCGATGAATAACACTCACTCATCGGGCGTTGCGGTTACGGTTATCCAGAATGGAAAAGTGCTTGCGAAGAAGTCATACGGCCTGGCGAGCATCGAGCATCAGGTGCCGTTTACGCACCAGAGCGTTGTTCGGATCAACTATTCCGAGGGACGCGAGTTTATTTCGATAGCCGCCGTTTTGATGGAACAGGACGGAAAGCTCAGCCTTGACGATAAGGTTCGAAAATATTTTCCTGATCTTCCGGCATGGTCGAGCAACGTCACCGTTTGGGACCTTTTGAATCACCGCAGTGGTTTCGTTGACGAGTGGGCAACTGTTCTGCTGACGCAGGCCAACATGGCTAACCGGTTCGACAAATCGCAGTTCCTCAGATTGCTCTACACGCAGCCACGGCCTGAGATCGAGCCTGGCAAAGGCTATATGTACAGCAATTCCGACTTTGGATTGCTCCGTTTGATCCTCGAAAAAGCTTCGGGCGAAAAGCTATCCGCCTGGATGAAAAAGCGGATGTTCGACCCGTTGAAAATGAATTCGACACGGCAGTACGATGATCAGTTAGCGGTGATCCGAAACTTCGCCCGCGCATATTCAGACAATGGCGACGGCAAGGCCAAGTTGAAATATAACGACAAGACATCGCCCGCCTCAAACTATTTTATCGCCACCTCTGCCGACGATCTTGCCCTCTGGGCCGCCGCTCACGCAGACGAAACGAACGATATCGCCAAAGCGACCGCGAAGCTTCTAAAAAATGTAAGATTGATGCCCAACAACAAGGACCATTACATTTTCGGCCAGACGGTCGAGAAAGTCGCAGGTCAGACGCGAATATTTCACAGGGGCGTAAATGAGGACCTATATCTTACGAGAGTTCCGGAGTTGGGCCTTGTGTTAATTACGATAGGCAACCGCCAACCCGGGTTCGAGGTAGAAAATAAGGCCCTTTTGAATTACATTCTCAAAACCCCTGAAACTACCGGGCCGAGGCCTAATTTTCTCACCAAACCGATCGCAGTGACAAAAGAAGAACTTACCCGCTACGAGGGTCGATACCTCTTCCAAGATCAGGCAACCTGGCAAAGCTATGTTCCAATGCGTAGGACGAATGACTTTTTTGTCTCCGAAGGTGTCCTGAAAATAAGGTTCTCAGGAGACACCATTTATTCGCTTACGCCGGTCGGAAAGGGCGTCTTCTACGCCTATGAAGAAGGCTTTGGCACGCAGGTGACCTTTAGCCAGACTGTACCCGGTTCACCGCTCGAAGCACGTCTCGATTTTGATGATGGATTTCCGTCGATCAGGATGAAAAAGGAGCCTAATATCTGGGCTCCGACCAAGGCAGAGCTTTCTTCCTTCACGGGCACATATTACAGCAAGCACCTGAATTTTTACTGGACCATCGTTTTGAATCCGGACGGGAAGCTGATCGTTAGGCGGCCGACGATTGCGGATATGGAATTGATACCCGACCTCAAAAACGAGTTCCGGTTGACGATGGAGGATCGGGTTAATCACGGCTTTGATGTGTGGGTCAGGTTTGATCGGGATGCAAAAGGTAAAATTGCGCACATAACGGCTCATTATCCCCGACTGATGGACCACAGATTTGATCTGGTTTCGAAATAACAATATGGCAAATACATTTTTGATCTACGGGGCGAATGGCTACACGGGCGAGTTGATCACGCGGTTTGCGGCGAAGCGTGGGCTCAGGCCGATACTCGCGGGGCGGAATGAGGCTAAGATCTCGGAGCTGGCCGGCAAATACGGATTTGAGTATCGCGTGTTCTCGCTTGATGAGACGGCAAAGCTCGATGCGGCTTTGCAAGAGGTCGATATGGTTCTGCATTGTGCGGGGCCGTTTTCGATCACGAGTATGCCGATGGTCAAGGCCTGTCTGCGCAACCGCAAGCATTACACCGACATCACCGGCGAGATCAGCGTTTTTGAGACGTGTGCGGCGATGGACGCTAAGGCTCAGGAGGCCGGTGTGATGGTGATGCCGGGCGTCGGGTTTGATGTGGTGCCGAGCGATTCGCTGGCACGGCATCTGAAAGACTGTTTGCCGACGGCGACACATCTTTCGCTCGCGTTTTATGGCATGGGACGCATTTCGCACGGTACGCAGGCGACGATGACTATGAACGTCGGCAAGGGCGGTGCCATCCGCAAGGACGGCAAGATCACGCCCGTTCCTGCCGCGTGGAAGATGCGTGAGATCGATTTTGGCGAGGTCACAAAGACCGGCGTGACTATCCCGTGGGGCGATGTTTCGACGGCGTTTTACTCGACCGGCATTCCCAATATCGAGGTCTTTACCATCGTGCCGCCGTCCAATCTCAAGATGATGAAGATGAGCCGATATCTCGGATGGCTGCTAGCGACAGGCCCGGTCCAGAGCTATCTGCAAAGCAAGATCCCCGCCGGCGGGCCGTCCGACGCCGAACGCGAAAAAGGTCGAACGCTGCTCTGGGGCGAGGCCACCGACGCCAACGGTAACAAGGTCGAATCACGCCTCCAAGGTCCCGAGGGATATACCGTTACGGCCATCGCCGCTCTGAACATTGCGGAGAAGATCCTGGCCGGAAACTTCACACCTGGCTATCAAACGCCTGCAAAAGCATACGGCGCCGACCTGATACTCGAGATCGCAGGCACATCGCGTCAGGACGTGACCTGAGCGTTTGGCTCATGGCTCCTTCCTGCGACAATCAGAAATGGGCTGGCGACAATCCCGAAAGGGCCCTGCGACAATAAAAGTGGCCGCGAGCGACAATAAAAAGCCGCCCAGCGACAATTTGGTTTGATCAATTTGTAAGATTTTTGGCGGACTTGGCGGTGGTCGGGGAACTCGGCGGTTTATCCGGTCTAACTGCGCGAGCGGTTTGTTTTGACCTCTCATAACGCACCGATCGGATGCCTACTTTCCCGAAATATTTCATACTTGCAACTAAGTTGTGTGCATGCTATGATGATCAACGAAATTTTGGAGGAATGATCAAATGGAAAGAGATTGGATAGTTTTTGACGAGCCGCCGCGAATTCGTAAGGACCGCATTTATATGATGCTTAATATGCGCTGCGAACTGATGATAAATCGAATTGCCTTCGAGGCTCTGGGGCAGCCCGAGTCCGTTTTTCTGAGCTACAGCGAGAAAACCGACGCCATCGCGATAGAAAAGGCCGATGCGAGGCTCAACAATGCGTTTCCGCTCCGGCTCAAAAACTCAAGCGGAAACTACAGCGTCCACATCAAACCAATGTGCGACCGCCACGAAATAAAATACGATAGCAGCGTCCGCTTTCTCGATCTCGCCATCGAGGGCGATAAACTGGTAGCGAACCTGCTAAAGACAAGCCAGATCCCAAAACGAAAACGTCACCAGGCTGTCCGCAAGAGCTAGTCGGAAGCCGGTACTTTGAACCAACAGGCAATGAAGAATAGGCCGAGGACCGCGTCGAGCATTCCGGCGGCGAACATTTCTGTGTCGATACGACCGCTGGCGAAGAGGATCGCGGCGGGAATGGCGAAGCTGAATTTTTCGACGATCGACGGCAGGATCAGCAGACGGTACTTTTTCGGATCGCGGCTGATCACCAGAAAGACGAGCTGAAAGGCAACGGCGACGCCGATGAAGCCGTAGAAGAATTCGGGATGCGTGATCGCCGGCGGTGTGTCGATTCCGATCTTGTTCTCAAGGAAGTATTGCGGCAAGAGTGCGAGCAAGCCGTAAATGCCGGCGACGAGAAATGTGTATTTTGCGAATTTCATATTGCCTCTATTTGTTAAGGCGTAAAATATCAGGTTTTGGTGTCGGCGCAAAGCAAAACGCGGAGAGGGACATTTCTGTCCTACTCCGCGTCTTCGCGTCTCTGCGGTAGATCTCGCCTAGACGTCCAGATTCTTGACGTCGAGGGCGTTGTCTTCGATGAATTTGCGTCGGGGTTCGACTTGGTCGCCCATGAGGACGGTGAAGATGCCGTCGGTCTCGATGGCGTCTTCGATACGGACCTGGAGCATGGTACGTTTTTCGGGATCCATGGTGGTTTCCCAGAGCTGTTCGGGGTTCATCTCGCCGAGGCCTTTATAACGCTGGATGGTGAGGTCTTTTTTGGCCATCGCCATTACTTTTTCGAGGAGCTCTTCGCGGCTGTCGACCGTCTCGCTCTTGCCGTTCTCGCCGACGACGAAGGGTGCTGGGAAATCGATCTCGAGCGACCTCTTGAGCTCGACCGCCTTTTGAAATTCGACGTAGCTCGCCATGTTCCAATCGACGTGGCGGAAGGTGCCGTTTGGATATGCGATCTCGATCCGCCAGAGGCCGTGTTCCTCGTCCTGGTTGAGGTCGGTGCTGTATTCGGCACGAAGCTTGGCTTCGATCTCGGACATCATTTCCTGATCGCCGAAGACCTTTCTGAGGCGGACCGAATTTTTGACAAGCACGCCGTCCTTGCCCGCAAATGCCTCGAGGATCATCTCGACGAGCTTCGGATCGTTATTGAGGCGGCGGGCGATACGTTCGGAGTAATTCTTGAGCTGTTTGGTCTGGTCGAGCACCTTCGACAGCTCGCGGCCGGTAATATCCTTGGTCGCCGAGCTGATCTGGATGTCGGCGGTCGCCATCCGCATCAGATAGCTGAACATCGCCGGTTCGTCCTTGATGTACTCCTCTTTTTTGCCGCGTTTTACCTTGTAGAGCGGCGGCTGGGCGATGTAAACATAGCCGTTTTCGAGCAGCTCGGGCATCTGTCGGTAAAAGAACGTCAGCAAGAGCGTGCGAATGTGGCTGCCGTCGACGTCAGCGTCGGTCATCAGGCAGATCTTGTGATAGCGGAGCTTGGCAACGTCAAAATCATCCTTGCCGATGCCGGTTCCCAGAGCCGTGATCAACGCTTTGATCTCGCCGTGGCCGAGCATTTTGTCGAATCGGGCCTTTTCGACGTTGAGGATCTTACCCTTGAGCGGCAGGACGGCCTGGTTCTTACGGTCTCGGCCCTGCTTGGCCGAGCCTCCGGCGGAGTCTCCCTCAACGATGTAGATCTCCGACAAAGCCGGGTCCTTTTCCTGACAATCGGCCAATTTACCGGGCAATGTCGATGTGCCGAGAGCACTCTTTCGTACAATTTCTCTCGCCTTTCTGGCAGCGTCGCGGGCACGGGCGGCATCGACCGCTTTGCCGACGATCTTTTTGGCGACGGCCGGATTCTGCTCAAAAAAGTCACCGAGCTTCTCATTGAGGAAAGATTCGACCGGGCCTTTGACGGGCGAATTGAGCTTGCCTTTCGTCTGACCCTCGAACTGCGGCTGCGGGATCTTGACCGAGATGACCGCGACGAGGCCTTCGCGAACATCGTCGCCGGTCAGCGTGACCTTGGCATTTTTGGTAAGGCCCGAGGTTTCGGCGTAATTATTGATCGTCCGCGTGATCGCACCGCGAAAACCCGAGAGGTGCGTGCCGCCGTCGACCGTGTTGATATTGTTGGCGAATGAGAAGATCTTTTCGTCGTAGCTGTCGTTGTACTGCATCGACACTTCGATCGAGAGATCGTCGGCGATCAGCTCAAAATAGAGCGGTTCGTCGTGCAACGGAGCCTTGTTGCGGTTGAGATGTTTTACAAATTCGGCGATGCCGCCTTTGTAATAGAACTCGTGCGATTTTTCAGGCTCTTCGCGTTCGTCCTTGATAAAGATGCGGATGCCTTTGTTGAGGAATGCCTTTTCACGCAGGCGTTCCGACAGCTTTTCAAAGCTGTATGTGGTCGTCTCGAAAATGCTCGAATCGGGGCGGAACGTGATCTTGGTGCCGCGTTTGTTGGTCGTTCCTGTTTTGACGAGCGGTGCGACCGGTATGCCGGCCTCGAATTCCATCTCGTGCGTCACTCCGTCACGCCAGATCTCGAGCCGCAGATATTCGCTCAGGAAGTTGACGCAGCTGACGCCGACGCCGTGCAGGCCGCCGGACACTTTATACGAATTCGAGTCGAACTTACCGCCGGCGTGGAGGATCGTCATGACGACCTCGGCCGCCGAGCGTCCCTCTTGCTTGTGCATATCGGTCGGGATGCCGCGGCCGTTGTCGACAACGGTGATGGAGTTATCCATGTGGATGACGACCTCGATCGTGTCGCAGTAGCCCGCGAGAGCCTCGTCAACCGAATTATCGACAACCTCGTAAACCAGATGGTGAAGACCGATCTCGCTCGTCGAACCAATGTACATCGCCGGCCGCTTACGCACCGCGTCGCGTCCCTCAAGAACTGTGATCTGATCTGCGCCGTATTCCTGTTTTGCTTTAGCCAATTTTGAAAACCTCTGTATAAAAAACTCTTATGATCTCGGTTCGTGTCGGCCGTGAAAAGCGGACACAATACAAAAGAAAATTATAGCATTTTTTAGTGCTTTCGAACAGGGCGGAAAGCCAATAAACATCTTGTTTTTAGAGTGATTTAGCGGTTCCGTCCGAGACTCGAAATACGGCCGCGTTCGCGCCGAATTTTTCGATGAAACTTTCTTTTGAAGTGGTGACGAATGTCTGGGTTTTGCCTTCGAGATATTCGAGGAGCTGGGCGATGCGGTTGTAGTCGAGTTCGGCGTCGATGTCGTCGAGGAGAAAGAGCGGATATTCACCTCGGGTAGCATGATAGACGGCGATATTGGCTAGCTGGAGCAGTAACAGGGCGGAACGCTGTTGGCCGGCGGAACCGTACTTTCTCAGATCGTGGCCGTCGAAGTGGATCTCGAGATCGTCGCGATGGGTGCCGATCAGTGCGTGGCCGGAGACGATCTCGGCGTGGACACGGAGGGCGAGGCGCTCGGTGATGAGGGCTTCGTAATCGGCGAGGTCGCCTTTGCCCTCGAGCGACGAGACGTAACGGATAGAGAGTTCTTCGCGGCCGAAGAGTTGTTTTTCGAGCACGCCATTCAAACGCTCGACAAAGCGAACGCGGGCACGGTGTATTCGTGAAGCGAGTGTCGCTAGCTGTTCGTTCCACGGGGCGAGCAGTTCGGCGGTTTTCTCAGTTGTGAATTCTTCGTCTCGAGCACGCTGGAGCAGGGCATTCTTTTGTTTGATGACGCGGCTGTAATCGGTAAATGTCTGGATGAACGGCGGATGGAGCGGGACGATGCCGGCGTCGAGAAAACGACGGCGAGCGTCCGGTTGTCCGCGGACTATCTCGAGCTCGTCGGCGTTAAAAACGACGGCGTGAAGCTGGCCGAGATACCGCTGTACGGTCTCTTTTTTATCGTTGACGGTCAGAGCTTTGGTATTGCCTTGGATCGAGACCTGCAGCTTTCGGGTGATCTCAGGCGATTCTTCGACCATTGCACTGACGATCGCGAGCTGTTCGCCAAAACGGACAGCTTCTTGCAATTTTGTCGTGCGAAACGAACGCGTTGATGCGACAAGCGCAATTGCCTCGAGCCAGTTGGTCTTGCCCTGGCCGTTTTCGCCGACGAGGATGTTGAGCCCGGCGGCGCACGATATCTTTCCCTGTAGATTTCGAAATCCGCTCGCCTCGAGCGACAAAAGGAGCATTTTGCGATTTTAACACGTCTGAACCTCTGGTGAATTCGGTCGCGGATTTTCCGAAAAGCTGCAGGCATTACCAGTTTGTTATAGGTATAGTGTTAAATCTGATTTAACGCATTCCCGCCGAAAAGATATGCGACTATTTTTGATCCTCATCATCATCTCGCTTTCCGCCTTTGCCGCACTATCGCAGACGAGCCTCAAGCCCGGTTCGCCCGCTCCCGTGTTTACTTCGCAGTCGATCGACGGGAACTTTTTCGATCTCGAATCAAAACGCGGTTCTATTGTCGTCCTGACATTTTGGTCAACGACCTGTCAGATCTGCCGTGAAGAGATACCGAGACTGAACCAATTTACCTCGCGTTACGTTGATAAAGACGTCATATTCATCGCCCTTACGATGGAAAACGAAGATCGCGTGGCACCTTTCCTGCGAAAGAACCCGTTCAATTTCACGATCATGCCAAACAGTCTGGGTGCGCTTCTGCAATACGCCGACCGCGACCGCGGCGGAAATCTCGACATGGGCTTTCCTTCGTTTTTCGTCATCGACCAAGACGGTAAACTCGACTACCGTTCGAGCGGCTATGGCGGATCCGCAGCTCTCGGCCAGGCGATCGATCGGTTGATATTAGGAAAGCGTACGGAATAATTCTTGACATCGCCGCGTTTTCAGTCTAAAACGTGGGTATGCAAAAAATCCTGTTCCTGATCGTGCTTGCGCTTTTTGTCGGCTCAGTTTCGGCTCAAAAGAATACGGTTCAAGGCGAACCGATCGATTTCACCGCGACCGATATGTACGGCAAGAAGGTGTCGACCGCGGATCTGCGCGGTAAGGTCGTGGTTTTGAATCTCTGGTTCATTAACTGCCCCAATTGCCTGAGTGAGATCAAGGCGCTGAATCAGATCGTCGAAGAATACAAGAACGTTAAGGACGTTGTGTTCCTCGCCCCCGCCGCCAGCCCGAAGCGCGAACTCGAAGCTTTTCTTAAGAAATATCCGTTCAATTATCAGGTATTGCCTGATTCGATAATGATGATCATTATGAAATTTGGGACGCCGAGTAAAAGCGGCGAGCTCAATGTGCCGTTCCCGATGCATTACGTGCTTGACCGCAACGGAAATACGATCGTCAAAGTGCAGGGCACAAAAGGTGTGGCAGCGGTGCGGTCTGAGCTGGCAAGGCAGTTCCCGGCTGTTGCTGCTACGACAAAGCCTTAAAAAGATTTGTCAGTCCAGCCTCGAGTAGAGTATATTTTCTATTCGCCTCTTTTTGCGGAGAGGTAGCCTAATTGGTAAGGCAGTAGTCTTGAAAACTACCGCGCGTAAGCGCTTGCAGGTTCGAGTCCTGTCCTCTCCGCCATCTTATCTGCTTTCCAATCTCATTTCTCAAATTTGAAATCGCAGATCGAACGCGATATTTCGCGACCGAAATACGATTTTCCTTGCTTTCGATTTCCGTTTTGTTATAGCCTAGGTGCATACTGAATGACTGTTCATTCATAATTACCGATATGCCCAGGCCAGTGAAGAGCGGAGCGGCGGCAAAAGCCACTGTACCCGACAAAAGAGAGGCGATTTTGCGTGCTGCGACCAAGGTGTTCGCGGGCCGCGGCTATTTCAATTCAAAGGTCTCGGACATTGCCGGTGCCGCTGGCATCGCTGACGGCACGGTCTATCTATATTTTAAGAGCAAGGACGATATCTTGCATTCGATCTTTGACCGGGCGATGTCCGAGTTCATTGCCGAGGGCAAGCAGGAATTGGCAAAGATCGACGATCCCGTGTTGAAGCTCCGCCGGATCGCCGAACTGCATCTTGGCAAGCTCGGGGCCGATCGTGATATGGCGATCGTGTTCCAGGTCGAGCTTCGCGGTTCGACCAAGTTCATGCAGGAATTTTCGGCGGCGGGCTTTGCCGAATATCTCGATATAATCCGCGTGACGATTGCGGACGGGCAGCGGGCCGGAATCTTTCGCGACGACATCAAACCGATCGTCTGTGCCAAGATCCTCTATGGAGCTCTTGACGAGATGGTGACCAACTGGATCCTCTCAAAACACAGATATCCGCTCGAACCGATGGCTGACGAAGTGCTCAAGATCTTTTTCGGAGGAACAATCGTTAAATGACCCAAACTGCCGAGAGTAGATCGACGATCAGTGAAACTGCAGCAGCGAGCGGCCGGCCGACGACGCTTGCGGAATTGTTTTTGATCGCCGCCGAAAAATTTGACCGCCGCGATGCTCTGAATTACAAACGTGACGGCGAATGGCGGCCGATCTCATCATCGGAGATCGTCGAACGCTCAGAGAATATCGCCCTCGGGCTGTATTCGATCGGCCTGCGAAAGGGCGACCGGGCGGCGATACTGGCGGCAAATTCGCCGGAATGGACGTTGTCCGATGCCGGATGTCAGTTCGCGGGCGTAGTGGACGTGCCGATCTATACGACACTCGCTCCGGATTCGGTTGCATATATAATCAACGACTCCGGCACCCGCGTCTTCTTTCTGCAAAATAGAGAGACCTATGAACGCATCCAACACATTCTGCCGAACTGTAAGTCGATCGAAGCGTTGGTCTTTTATGACATCGATGGCGTGACCGCCGAAAACGCGATCTCGCTCGCGGATCTTGAGGAAAAGGGAAAACAGCTGGACACGGAACAGCCCGAGGTGATCTCGCAGCTGGTAAGCTCATCGCAGCCCGGTGACATCGCCACGCTGATCTATACCAGCGGTACGACCGGCGAGCCTAAGGGTGTGATGCTTTCGCACGCAAATCTCATTTCAAACGTAATCGATGCGGCTGAGAAATATGAGTTCCAGGGCCGCGACACTTCGCTATCGGTGCTGCCGCTATCGCACGTATTTGAGCGGACCGGAATGTACGTTTACATAATGTACGGAATGGCCGTCCACTATGCCGAGTCGATCGAAAAGGTGCCCGACAATCTGCAGGAAGTAAAGCCGACGATCTTTATCGGGGTGCCGCGCATCTTTGAAAAGGTTTACGAGAAGGCAAGGATGACAGCCGCCCGTTCGAGCCAGATCCGCGAGAGGATATTTGATTGGGCGATCGACGTTGCCAAAGAGTTTGCCCGGCTAAATGAAAAAGGCGAACCGATCCCGGTTGCCCTGACCGCCAAACACAACCTGGCCGATACATTCGTTTATTCGAAACTGCGGCAGTTTTTCGGCGGCAATCTGCGGTTTTGTATAACGGGCGGAGCGGCACTTTCGGACGAGATATATCTGATCTTTACAGGTGCAGGAATTCACATCATGCAGGGCTACGGCCTGACCGAAACTTCGCCGGTCATCTCGTCAAACAATCCGAAGAACATACGCGTCGGCACCGTCGGCAAACCTATCCGCAACGTCGAGGTGCGGATCGCGAGTGACGGCGAGATCGAAACCCGCGGCCCAGGGGTAATGCTCGGCTATTATCACAAAGAAGAGGCTACGCGTGAGGTGTTTACCGAGGACGGTTGGTTCCGGACCGGCGACATCGGTGATCTCGATGCGGATGGCTACTTGATAATTACCGACCGCAAAAAGGAGTTGTTCAAGACGTCCGGATGCAAATACATCGCACCGTCGCATATCGAACAGCTGATCAAATCTTCACGTTTTGTCAATCAGGTCGTGCTGGTCGGAAATGAACGCAAATTCCCTGCGGCTCTGATCGTTCCGAATTTTGAAATGCTCGAATCCTACTCCGAACTGAAAGGACTGGATATTAAGACGCCGGCGGAATTTTGTAGACATGACAGGATCAAGAACCTGTTCGAACGTCAGGTCGCACATTTTACGGAAAGTCTGTCGTCGTTTGAAAAGGTGAAAAAGATCGCCCTAATCGAAAACGAATTGAGCGTAGATGGAGGCGAACTCACACCTACGCTCAAAGTAAAACGCCGAGTCGTTGACGAAAAATATAAGGCCCTGATCGACGAACTATACTCCGGCAGTTGACCGGCCTAGTACAAGATACGATAACCGAAACTGCTTGCACCGCTGGAAACGACGGTCTTGCCGACACCCATCGCCATCTTAAGTATCGTTGCCGCAATGCTCTCTTTGGCCTTGTCGACCTCGACGATGTCGTACGGTTCGAGCATGATGTCCTTTTGGGTACCTTTTTTGATCTGGTCGAGATTGGCTGAGATGACTTCTTTGTCTTTCGTATTAGACTTGTAACGATAGATCTTGATGTCCTTGGTCTTTGCTCCCGGACGTACGCCGCCGATCTTTGCGATCGCCTCGGTCAGCGACATGCCACCTTCTTTCAAATAGATCCCCTGTGGAGCCACAACCTCACCGGTGACATAGACCGGAGCAGCCTTCTGCACAACGATAACGTCGCCCGGATAGATGATCGGGTTTGCCTCTTCTTTGCCCATACGGACACTGCTTAGGCTGTACATTCGCGACGGCACATCGGTCGGATCGCCGGTCGTGGCCTTCCACTGGTCTTCGGATGCATCGGTGCACATCGGCGGGCGTGTCCGAAAAACCTGTATCATACCGCCGGCTTCTTCTTTGATACCGCCTGAGAAAGCGAGCAATTCGACGAGCGTCGCCTTGCGCCGCAGCTCGATCTGTTGCGGCTTTTCGACCTCACCGTAGATCGTTGCCGGCGGACGGCTCTTTCGATCCGTTACACGAATACTCGCTTGAGGATTGCGCAGATATTTTGCGAGCAGATTTGTAACGTCAGTACGCAGCTCCCGTTCGGACCGGCATTTTGCCACGACGGGCTTGTCGAAGAACGGGACCTCGATCTTGCCGTCTTCGTCCACTGTCGCGACAAAGTCGTACTGCGGTTCGCCGAGGACCTTACCGGTGATCTCATCGCCGGGGCCGATCATATAACCTTTCTGATCTGATGCGACATCGACGGGAACCTGAGCCAAGACCAAACCGGCCGCTGCAAACATTACCGTCAAACAAAATAATAACTGCAATTTCATCTTAAGTTCCTCTGATGCGTAATACGCCGTAAGTATAACCTAATAATATGCGCTATTGCACACTTTTTGTGGTTAGATGCAGTTAGACGGCGTGGCGAACGTATGTGATATCGCGCATTTACATTTGCGATTTTTTCAATGTAATTTCAGAATAAATGTTCGAACTCCCGGATAGGCACAATGGCCACAAAAGACGATAAGTCGAGTGAACAATTTTGGTTCCTGCGCCGTCCGCTTCAATTTCTAGCGGACGTAGCAGTATTGTGCATCGCATTTTTTGTTGCATATCTGCCGGCGGTCAATGTTCAGCTCGGCGAATTTTATATCGATGTCGCCTTGCGTCAGCTTCCGTTCGTAGTTCTTGTCCAGCTCTCGGCTCTGTTTCTCGTTGGTGCATACTCGCTGATCTGGCGTTATGTCAGCATCGAGGATATTCGTGTGTTCATGAAGGCGGCGGCGATCTCTTGCGTGATCCTCGTCGCCTTTCGTTTCCTGCTGATATTCACGGAATTCAACCTCTGGCAGGTGCCTGTGTCGGTAATTCTGATCGACACTGTGATGGCATTCGGCGGGCTGCTGGCACTTCGCATACTTCGGCGGTTCTTTTACGAACTGAACGAAAAGAACCGGTCGTACGGAAACCGCAGACGCGTCAAACAAAAGCCGACGCTGCTGGTCGGGGCCGGTCGAATGGGTGCGACCTTGGCGAAAGAGATGGTCGGCCGGGCCGATGCCGAGCTCGATATACGCGGATTCGTCGATGACGATCCGGGCAAACGCGGCGGCAGCGTCAACCGCATCAAGGTCCTAGGCACGACCAACGACCTCCCAAAATTGGTCGACGAGCTCGCCATCGAACAGGTGGTCATTGCTATCGACCAGGCACAGGGCAAAGAGATCCGCCGTATCATGGACGTATGTACATCGATCCCGGTCAAGGCCATGATCGTGCCGAGCCTGAATGAGATCGCCCACGGACGTGTGTCGGTCAGCCGCATCCGCGACGTACAGATCGAAGACCTTTTGGGCCGCGATCCGGTCGAACTCGACGATCAGAATCTGCACGAATTCCTTTCCGGCAAGACAGTCATGGTCACCGGTGCCGGCGGCTCGATCGGATCTGAACTCGTCCGGCAGATCACTAATTATCAGCCCAAACAGATCCTGCTCGTCGAACGTGCCGAGTTTTTCCTTTTTCAGATCGGCCGCGAATTGGCTCGTGATTTTGCCGACGTTGTCAGCGTACCGCTGATCGCCGATGTCTGCGACGAATCGCGGATGCGTGAGATCTTTGAGCAGAACCGGCCCGAGGTCATCTTTCACGCGGCAGCCCATAAACATGTGCCGCTGATGGAGATAAACTCGGCTGAGGCGGTCAAGAACAACATTTTTGCGACGCGGCAATTGGCGACTCTCGCCGGCGAGTTTGGAGCGGCAGATTTTGTAATGATCTCTACTGACAAGGCCGTAAATCCGACCTCGATCATGGGGGCGTCCAAACGCATCGCCGAGATCGTCGTGCAGGAACTGGACGATATCTATCCGACAAATTACATAGCTGTCAGGTTTGGTAACGTGTTGGGCTCGGCCGGCTCGGTCGTGCCGATCTTTCGCGAACAGATACAAAAGGGCGAACCGATAACCGTTACTGACAAGGAAATGACACGGTATTTTATGACCATTCCCGAAGCGTCTCAGCTTGTATTGCAAGCCGGAGCGTTGGGCGAAGGCGGCGAGATATTCATCCTCGATATGGGACAGCCGGTCAAGATACTCGACCTTGCGGAAGATATGATCCGGCTTTCGGGCCTGACGCCGTACGAAGATATCGATATTCAGTTTACCGGCATCCGCGATGGCGAAAAGCTTTTCGAGGAACTCGAGATCACCGGAGAAAACCTACTCAAGACACGAAATCCGAAGATCTTTATCGGTAAGATCGCGACGTATTCGAACGAAGAGGTCGCTCAGATATTGATCGAGTTTCGGGCCGCGGTCGATTCTAAAAACGAGATCGAGATCCGCCGGATATTCAACAAATTCCTGCCCGAAGCCAGCATCTCGATGCACCGTAAAGCGGCCGCCGCTGATAACTAATATGGCAATTCTCGTAACAGGCGGAGCCGGTTATATCGGCAGCGTAGCTGTCGAAGACCTCAGAAAACGCGGTGAATCGCCGGTCGTGATAGACAATCTCGTTTACGGCCATCGCGCTTCGATCCGCGCTGACGTTCCTTTTTACGAGGGCCGCGTGGGCGACAAAGATCTGGTCAAACGCATTCTCAGCGAACACGAGATAGACGCATGCATGCACTTTTCGGCATACGCATACGTTGGGAAATCGGTCAAGAACCCGCAAAAGTACTTTCAAAACAACCTCGTCGAAACATTGAATTTGCTGGATGTATTGATGGCGAACGGCGTCAAGAAATTTGTCTTTTCCTCGACTTGTGCGACCTACGGCGAGCCGCAATACGTGCCGATCGACGAAAAACATCCGCAGCAGCCGACCAATCCATACGGTTGGACAAAGTTCACGATCGAGCGCACGCTCGAATCCTATGATCTGGCATACGGCCTGAAATTTGTCGCATTAAGGTACTTTAACGCCTGCGGTGCAGCCGGCAGTTGCGGCGAAGACCACGACCCGGAAACGCATATCATCCCGCTTGTCCTATTTGCCGCACAGGGCAAGATACCGCACGTTTCCGTTTTTGGCGACGATTATCCGACGCCAGACGGCACAGCGATCCGCGATTACATTCACATCTCAGATCTCAGCCAGGCCCACCTGCAGGCACTCGATCATCTGCGTGCCGGTAAGTCCTCCGAATTCATCAATCTCGGAAATGGCAATGGTTATTCCGTAAATGAAGTCATCGAAACCGCCCGCCGCGTCACCGGCCGTGAAATAAAGGCTGTTATGGCTCCACGCCGAGCCGGCGACCCGTCAAAACTCGTCGCGGACGCCGCTAAGGCCCGCGAGGTTCTCGGCTGGGATCCGCAACACGCCGAACTCGAAAAGATCATCGAAAGCGCGTGGGCGTGGCATCAAGCAAACCCTGCCGGATTTATCGATTGAAACCAGAGATCTTTCTGTGTAAATCCGCGTCCATCTGTGGTTAAATTCACTTATGAGCCAACCAAAGATCTCCAAAAACCGCATTTCCCGCAAAGCAGCTTCGTTTACCGAATCAGTCATCCGCGAGATGACTCGTGAAGCCGTGAAGTATGGTGCGGTGAATCTGGGACAAGGGTTTCCGGATTTCGCGGCGCCTGATGATATTAAGCAGAAGGCGATGGAGGCGATAGCGGCTGATCATAATCAGTATGCGATCACGTGGGGTGTTAAGAGTTTTCGCGATGCCATTGCGAAAAAGACGATGGATTTTCTTGGACTTGATGTCGATACTGAGACCGAGATCACGGTCACATGCGGATCGACCGAAGGAATGATCGCCGCGATGATGGCAACGGTCGATCCGACCGAGGAGGTCATCGTGTTCGAGCCGTTTTACGAGAATTATGCACCGGACGCGATCTTGTCCGACGCGACGCCGAGACATGTACCGCTTTATCGCACCGACAACGGGTTTGTCTTCGACCGCGAAGAGTTGCGGGCCGCATTTAACGAACGCACCAAGGCGATCATCATTTGCAATCCGAACAATCCGACCGGCAAGGTTTTTACAAAAGCCGAGCTCGAATTCATCGCCGATCTCTGCAAAGAGTTTGACGCGTTGTGCTTTACCGACGAGATCTACGAGCACATCATCTACGACACCGAGCCCGACATCGATCCGCTCGATCATGTCTGCATGGCCAATATCGAAGGCATGCGTGAACGGACGGTCGTCGTCAATTCGCTGTCGAAAACATACTCGGTCACCGGCTGGCGCGTCGGCTACTGCATCGCTCCGCCGGATATCACTTCGGCGATCCGCAAGGTCCATGATTTCCTCACTGTGGGTGCCGCAAATCCGCTCCAGCACGCCGGAGCGTACGCACTAAGCTTGCCGCAAGGCTATTACGACGAGCTGCAGCGTGAATACCAAAAGAAGCGTGATTTCATCGTCCCCGTGCTTAAAAACGCCGGTTTCAAATGCGATTTTCCCGAAGGTGCGTATTACGTCATGGCCGACATCTCGGCGTTCGGATTTGCCAACGACATCGACTTCACCAAACACCTCATCCGCGAGATCGGCGTCGCGGTTGTTCCCGGCTCTTCGTTCTACCACGACTCAAGACTCGGCTCGCAGATGGTCAGATTTTGCTTTTGCAAAAAAGACGAAACACTGGAAGCGGCGGCCGAAAATCTGAGGAAGTTAGAACGCGAATAAAACGGATCTGCCGGATCGACACAGATTCAGAACATCACTGTTTTATAAATCGATAGATCTGACCCGCGGGAATCCGCTCCATCCGCGTTATCCGCGTTATCCGCGTTCTATTCCGGCCCAAAAGCAACCTTTTCCGCCCTCAAGCGCAACAAAATACATATCCACGGCGTAAAACTGCTGACAAACAATTTAGTTTTTCAAACTCATAAATCATATTTGGAGGTAATTATGTATACAAAATCGCTTATGACTGTGTTGATCGTTACGTCCTCGTTCGTGATGGCGTTTGGCCAGGCGCCCGAGGCGAAGACCGAGAATGAAAAAGCTGTTAGGGCATTTAGCATTGCCTTTGACAGCGATGGCGGCTATCTCGGCGTCCAGACACAAGAGGTCACAAAAGAGAATTTCAGCAAATTTGGCCTCTCTGGCGTTCGCGGTGTGGCTGTCGAAAAGGTGTTGGAGAATTCGCCGGCTCAGGCTGCCGGACTGCAGGCGGGTGACGTGATCGTCAGGTTTGAGAACGAAGAGATCACGAGCGTCCGTAAACTGACGCGGCTTATCTCAGAGGTCGCGGCTGATCATCAGGTCAAGATCACGGTGCTTCGCAATAACAGCGAGCAGGACATCACTGCGACGCTCGGTAAACGCCCGATGCCGAAATTTGAGAACGGAAATTTTGCTTTCACGATCCCGAACGCGAAACTCGAAGAGTTGAAAGAACTCCCGACAATTCCTCAGATGCCTGAATTGCCAAAGATAATGACCACGCCCGGAGCTGAAGGCAAGGCATTTACTTGGACCCTCGGCGGAGGCCGTCAGATCGGTGTTGGTGTGATGTCACTGACCAAACAACTTGCGGCTCACTATGGTGTTGATAGCGGTTTACTCATAAATGATGTCCGCGAAAATTCACCTGCTTTCAAAGCCGGGCTCAAGGCCGGCGACATCATCGTCGAGGCTGAAGGCAAGGCCGTCAAAGGCGATCTTGACCTGATACGCACGATCAACGGAAAGAAGGAAGGTGAGATTACGATCACCTATGTGCGGGACGGCAAACGTCAGACCGTCAGCGTCACACCCGAAGCGTCAAAGGACGGCGGATCTATTTTCCGCACCGGCGATGAAAACGGTGTGTTGACACCGTTGGCTCCGGACCAACTGAAACTTGCCCGCCCTATAACGCCAAGGGTTCCAATGTCTCCCGGTGCGTATATGCTCGGTCGTTCGGGCCGCATTTTGTAACTGATCTTTTATTCAATCATTAAAGGCAAAAGTAGGAGTCCCATATCTGCTCCTACTTTTGCCTTTTTGCCATTAATTTTTGAATTTTAAGCAGGCGGTTTTCGCATCGCTTCTTTCGCCAACTCGTTTGCCTGATTGCTCTTGTCGCGGGCCTTTTCCATTTTTTCGCGATAGGCATCGTTTCGGTTTTTGAATTCGAGTTTGACCTTTTCACGCATCGCTGCGTTCTTAGGGTCATAGTTGTCACGCAGCGTGCGGGCGGCCTGGCGATAATTTTCAAATGCGTCAAGCTGAAGCTTTAACGCCTCTTCTTTCAACCGCAGATATTCACGATATTCGCTGTTGATGTTCATTTCCTGAGCATCCTGCAACTTCTTGATCGCGGCGTTGCCAAAATCAAACCCGTCATTGATCAGATAGACGACCTCATCGGCGATCTTTTTGGCAGCAGCGGCATCATTCTTTTCCATCGCCGCCTTTAGCTCTTCGCGTTTGCCTTCGTTCTTTTCGTATAGGATCTTGATCTTCGTTAGGTCCTGATTTGCCTCGAAAACGATCTTTCCGGCTTCCTCGGTCTCATCAACCGGACCCAAAATATCGACCATCCCACTACCGGAACGCCTGCACCCAGAAAACAGGCACGCGCAAAGCAAGACAATGCAGATCGTAAATTGCAAATGACTTGATATTAGATATTTCTTTGATCCCGTCATATTCGCAAATAATTCAACAGGGATAGAAGAGATATGTAAAGCACTGCTTTCTTATTCTTTTATCCCTTTCATCCCTGTTAAAACAGCTCAAACCAACTTGAAATCAGGATTATTCTTGCGCCGCCAGATAAAGCCGTCCAATACATAATGCGTCAATTGCGGCAGGGCGAGCAGCGGAACGAGATACATCTTGAGGTTTCCAAGTTCCCAATCGCCGCCGAACAGCCACTGCTTTTCATGCCAAACGCCGCGGTGCCAAAACAACTCTTCGACGTAAGCAAGAGCCCAAAGTGTGGCTAGAAATATCATTACATTCGACGAAAGTGTTCGGTAGATACGCCCGGTCGTTTCCCGCCTCATCCGAGCATACACCCAAATAAGTGCAAAATACGGCACGCCGTGGATGATCACATTCGTCACCGTAAACGCGTAGTCCGAATTGAAATAGACAATACCGATGTACCAGCAAACCGCGGTCGTCGCGACGACGATATCTTTTCCGATATTCAGGAAACCGTCGGAGAAATATTGATAGATCGATTTCCCAAAATAAGTAGCAAGAGCAAGAACATAGAACGGAAACAGAACGGTCTCAACGATCGCCGGCAGCGAAACAAAATCATTCTGTACAAACCATTCGAAATTCCTGGGCAACGACGTCATCCAAAACGCCAATGGATAGACGCTTGCGAGATAGACAGCCGCCGCGTCTATCCACCACGTCCATTTCGCCGTCTCGCCCAGCTTTCGCCGGTAAAGATTGACCCAGCCATATTGCTGCCGTACAAAATGAAAGACCGCAATAACCGCAAGCACTTTCCAAAACACCAACTCGCCCTCGGAATAGAGCGCAACGCCGATCGCGTATCCAATTACGGGCACAAGCAAGTAAAGCCAAAAACGGCGTTTGAACTCCTCAACGTCAAAATAAACCCGAAACGACGTTGACCACACATGCGCAACATCGATCAGCAGCACTGCCCAGATCCACGTCCATTCGGGCGAATCGCCGTTTAGAATGCCGGCCTGCCATCCGACCGCCAGCAAAACCAGCGACAAAACCGCGCTGCCCAAAAAGACCGACAGATCGATCTCACGGGAAAAGAGCCAGTAGTTTGGTCGTACTTCAGCAACCATCGTTAAGAATAGAACGCGGATTCCACGGATCTAGCAGATTCTCGCGGATCCGAAATTTGTTTGATCTGCGTTGATCCGCTCAATCAGCCACATCTGCGTTCTATTTCTTCGCCAAGATCTCAGACGCTGTGCGCAATCCATGATAAAACGCTTCTTCGAAAAGTGCGATGCCGGAAAGATCGGTGTGGGCGAAGTGAATATTTCGGTGTGGTTTCATCGCTTTTTCGCGGACGCCGCTCCAGATAAAGTTTGGCCGCGGGCTTATCATCGCGTGGCCCCAACGCATGATGTCGATGCGAGTTGTCAGCTCGTAAATATCCGAGTGCGCACGGGCAAGATCGGTAAGGCAGACATCGGCGAGCTGTTTCCAGTCGTAATCAAAGAGCTTCGTACGGCCGTCCGGCTCATGACACATCGGATAGTAATATGTCAGGATCGTCGGGCCGTAATCGATGCCTTTTTGATGCGTCGCCGTCACGTAACCAAGCGAAGGGCTTTCATAGAGAACGTTGTCCCACGAGAGAGGAAAGTCCTTTGCAAATCTAGGTTTTGGCCTGTCCTTTAGGAGTAAATTGGCAACGAACCACGCGTTGTGATGAAACTGATCGGCAGCAAACGGAGGATCCTCGCGAAATCCTCGGATCAGATACGGAGCCGTGAATATCGGCGACGCGAAGATCGCCTTTTCGCAATGGATGCCGCGGACCTCACCGCCGTCCAGACAGATCACATCAACGCCCTTGTCGGTCGGTACGACCGAGACTACGATCTGAGATCTTCGGACATTGTCTTTGACCATTTCAAAAAAGTGATTCACAAATTGCCCGTTACCTTCGGGGCAGGTGATAAACGGCTGCGACTCGACTCCGCTTTTGCGGACGCGCGAACAGAAATAAAACAATCCAACCCACGCGGAGGCCTGATCGGCCTTCAACCCATAGTCATCACGCGTCGCATAATCGCAATACCAAAACAAACGCTCCGAAGTAAAACCCCGCTCCCGCAGCCAGTCGCCGAATGTTATTTTATCAAGAGCCGTCGCCTGTGGATCGGTCGAGCAATTTGCCAGCGGCACAACAAACGCCCTTTTACCCAACACATCACGCCAATTGACCCATGCGTCTATCAGCTTTTGAAACTCGGCGAATTGTCGCTTGTCATCTTCACTGGCACCGACGCTTAGATAAAGCCCGTCGTACCATCGGCCCTTGAAGAAAACACGTTCCTCGGGTTCGCGACAGAGAAATTGTTCTTTGACAACAACCTCACCCTGAGCATCACGGCCCTCAAGCAGCGACATCTCATCGAGCAGAGAGACCAGCTCCGCATTTTCCTGAAACGGAACCGGCAGATAATGTGCTCCCCAAGGATACGAGACCGGTTCACCTTTTGTACTCTGCGATGTTCCGCCGAGATCTTTTTCAAGTTCGAGTACGACAAAGTCGTTGAAATTCTCGCGTCGAAGTTTCCACGCCGCCGACAAGCCCGCAATTCCACCGCCGATGATCGCAACCTTTTTTGATTCCCATTTATCGGAAGGCACTTCGAATGAGCGATTCTCTCTGAGGATATGGCCGAGATCGACGTTTTGCCCGACGATCTCGCCTTCGGGAAACGCGCGCGCTGAGTCGCTGCGGCACGCAGCCAATGCAAACGGTGCTCCCAAAAATGCAGTCAGAATTTCCCTTCGTGTAAGATTCATCCGAAATAAGTGAGAAGTAATAAGGGCAAAGTGACAAGTCAATCAGGGCGTGTCGATTTGAGTGCTGAGACAAGCATTTTCTGCAGCTCTTCGCAGTCGTCAAGGAGCGATCTGGCGAGAGCATCGCCGATGTACTCACTGTCCTGCAGGATTCTAAGAAGCAGATTTGTTTTGAACGCTTCTTTTGTCGCGAGTGAATACTTTTGGCGAAAATCTGATCGATTTTCACCTTGTCGGGCCTCCTCGATAAAGAGGCTTATGTTCACGCCGGAATCGAGGATCTTTCTGGAGAGAACGAACTCAGATTTCTTACCATGCAAAAACTCGCTCAGTTTCACGATCCTCAATGCAAAAGCGTAGGATTTGTCTTTCAATGGATCTGACATATCACTTCTTCCTTTTTACTTATCACTTATTTCGGACGTTCTACTGCTCAAACCTCCGCCATTCGGCTTCGTAGTATCGAACTAATGCCTGATTATCAAGGCGGTTGATTTCTAATTCTTCGGATGGGCGTGAAGTATCCCCTGGAAATTCGAACATCGAAGCGAAGGTGTCGTCATTGAGAAATTTCAGTTCAACGCCTGCCGGCGGTTTTTGCGGTGTTTCGAATGGCTGCAGCTTTGCGAGTGCGTAACCCCAAACGCCGAAACTTGGGACCGTTGTGTGAAAGGGCTTGACGACAAAACCGGACGCCTCGAGCGTCGCGATTATGCACCAGTACGACTGCCGGGCGATCAGCGGTGATGTCGTCTGGACGACTACGGCGGAATCCGGCCGTAGCTTCTGTTTAAGCAAATTGTAAAATCGCGTTGAATATAGCTTGCCGAGTGCGAAGTTGTTGGGGTCGGGAAAATCGACGATCGCGACATCGAATGGCTCGATCTGTGTGTTATCCAGCCACACGTATGCATCACCATTCACGACCGTTACTCGAGGATCGTCAAAGGAATGTCTATTCAATTCGCCCAATGCTGGCACGGAATACGACACTCGTGTCATCTCCGGATCGAGATCTACCAGTGTCACGTTCTCGACCGACTTGTATTTCAGTATCTCGCGTAACGCCAGCCCGTCGCCGCCGCCAAGTACGAGAATGCGTTTAGCCTCCCCGGCGAACGCGGCAAATCCCGGATGGACGAGTGCCTCGTGATAACGGTACTCGTCAAACGAATTGAACTGCAGATTGCCGTTTAGAAACAGCGAATAGCCGACCTTGCCTTTGGTCACGACGATCCTTTGATAGGCCGAGCTTTTGGCGTAAATTATATTGTCCACGAACAGGGCATCCTCCGCCATCGTGGTCAGTTTGTCGGCTTTGATAAAGGCGATAATGAGCAGAGTAAGGATAATAAATCCCTTGACGCGCATGACGGTCACGTTCTTTTTGATCAACGGATATAGCAGCCATGTGCCCCAGATGCCGACGGCGGCATTGAGCATTCCAAAAAGCAGCGAAGTGCGGTTAAGGCCGAGTTTAGGAACCAGAAAGATCGGGAACAGGAGTGAAGCAGCAAGTGCACCGATATAATCGAAGGCAAGCACGCGCGAGACGAGATCCTTAAAATCCATCTCGTCCTGCAGGATCCGCATCAGCAGCGGTATCTCAAGGCCGACAAGTGCGCCGATGATAAATACCATCCCGTACAGAACGACGCTGAAATAGGATAAATGTGCAAATGTGAGGAACAGGAGTGGAGCCGAAAATCCACCGATCACCGCTACGGCCAGTTCGATCTCGACAAATTTCTCGGCAACGTGCTTTTCGATGAACCGCGAAAGCCACGAACCGACGCCCATAGCGAAGAGATAGATGCCGATTATTAATGAAAATTGTGTGACCGAATCGCCGAGGACATAGCTTGAAAGCGTACCGGCGAGCAACTCATAGATGAGGCCGCAGGTGGCGATAACGAAGACATTTAGGAAAAGTAGCGGAGCGCGTTTCATAAATTAGGGGCGGGAGACCAAGGACAAGTGACAAGATAAAACCCGACTTGTCCCTCGTCCCTTATCCCTTGTCCCTAATTTCCTTGAATGGCCGACGAGATGATCATCGCAACGCCAATGATCAATGCGCCGATAATGATGGCCAGAGCTGTGTTTTGATCTTCCTCGATCTCCTTCTTGACCGAAAACGGCGCGACCAGAACGACGATGGCAAACGCTATCGCAAAAACGATCAAGCCTATCGCGACGAATATCACGGTCGTCGTCAAAACAGGCAATAGATCGTCAAGCTTTACGATCATGCCCAACATCGGGACAATTGCTGCAAGATTCAACATTATTTTCCTCCACGAAATCCTGAATAAAAGAACGGCACTCCCAAACGTGATTTACTGCCGGCATTGGCCAATTCCCAACCAAACCAAGATGCGGCTCCGTAGGCGATCAGAACGCCAACGCCAAAAACCATATAGATCTTCTTGAACATAAAACCTCTTTGTCGACCATTACTCGTCTGAATCGTCAGAACCGGACGAACTCGAACCGAACATGCTATCCTTCCAGCGGCCCGCCTCGAACGACCATTTGCGGAACAAACCAAATATCGGGACGATCAGCAAGATGATGAAAGCACAGCAAAAATTGACGCCGCGATTGACGCCCTGTTCGACCTTGACCGACACTGGCATCTGAGCCTGCCAATTTTGCCAGGTTCCCTCGACCTTTATCGAATACCTGCCGGCAGGCAATGATGAGATCGTCGCGTCCGTAGATTTATCGCCTTCGGTCCAGGCACCGTCGCTGTCGCTGCCGCTATAGAATTCGACCGGCACATTCACTGATTCAGCGACTTCTTTTGTCTGCTCATTGATCAGATCCACATCAAGATCGGCCCATGAATTGTCGACCTGGGCACTTGATGTGATACGGACGTTACTGTTCCCCTTGAGATCAAAAGGCTGGCTGAACACCGCCTGTGGGGCAGTTGCATTCGCCATTGGAGGCAATACGATCTCCTGGTTGAATACTGTCTTAGTAATACCTGCAAGCGGTATCATAAGGACGGCAACCGCCAATAACGCGAGCAGCGGCAACGCTCCCCAAGTGTAGTAAAACTGTCCGGTGAACGGCTGATTCGGCCCGACGCCCCACGGCCTCGGCAGATCGGTAACGCCAAATGCCTTTTCGATCTCATCGTTCGTCAGGTACGTTCCGACCGACCAGTTGATCTCGTTAGGAGATATCTCTTGCGAGAGCATCAACGGGGCAGCCACGTAATCGACCGCTCGAACAACTTCGCCCTGTTCAACACGCCAGTAAAATTCGCCTTTGACGTATTCAACGGTCGCCGGTGCATCCTGAAATATCTTGAATTTCTGTCCGTTATAGTCGACCGTGCCGCCCGCGGCAAATATATTGTCCTGCGCCACATCCGCTGGGTTTATCGGCTCGACGAAATTCCAGTGATTGTCGGAATGTACCAGCCAACGGAAACCGACCATCGGATTGTAGAGCAGATATTCGTGCCAGTAATACTTGATGCCGTCGAACGTGACGCTCCGCACCACAGCCCCGATGATCTTGAATTTTACATCGTCCTTAAAACTGCCTTCGGCACCGATCGGCGCGACGAATGCGAGCTGATCGGGCGACGGCGTCAGTGATTTGAGGTACGAAAGATTGCCTTGATTGACGTCGAGCAGCGAGTCACAATTAGGACAAGTTACGCGTTCGGCTTTGTCAGGGGCGATAAGGTCGATCGGCCCGCCGCAATTGGGGCACCCCATACCGGCCGTCGAAACGGTTCGAGCCTCACGCTGAACAGGCTTAGCATCACCGAGTCCGATCTCGGCGAGGGTTACCTGGCTGCCAACAAAGACCCACGGCGGATCCATGCTGTAGTCGATGGTCGCGAACGCATTGTTCTTGCCCGCCAGATCGGCGTAAGCAAACTGTTCGCCCGGTGTTAATTTGTACGGTATCTCACCATCGGCCGCCATTAGGGTTCCGCGGCCGCGTTCCTGCACCATTAGCGGTGTGGGATTTGGGATCTCAGGCAGCGTTTGGCCGAGTTGAAGGCCCTCGAATGTCGGCAGGACGGTCCCTTCGGGAAGCGGCTGATAGAACGTCAGGTAAAAACGCCCTTGAGCCTCAGCAAGCCAACCGACCCAGCCGTTCGAAAATGTGGCGTACCACTCATCCCAGGTTCCGCCTAGTTCATGTTTGAGTTGGGCCCGGCCGGTGAGTTCGAATCGTGCATCTTTAAATGTACCCTTGAGCCCAAGTTTGAGCGGTGATTCAGACTGAACGATCTCAGCAACCTTTCCTAGATCCTCAAGAGCACGATCGGTCCTGGATATCGCAGAACGGCAAAACGGACAGACGATGACGATCGTCGAACCGGACTTGAATTCAAGAGGGCCGGCACACGACGGGCAATTTGCGGTTAGAACACTCATTGCAAACCTCCCGCTATCTCGATCTTCATTTCCGGTTTATTATTTGAAATTTCAGATGTGAAATTTGAAATTTGGTCTACTTGTTCACCTCGTTCGATCTTAGTAACCGTAACGTGAGCAGCTCCCAGAGCAGTCATAAGATTCTCTTCCCAATCCCATTCGGGCCTGGTCCGACAGCAGTAAAGGTTGAACGTCGCAGTGCCGTATTCCGGATACGTGTGACACGCAAGGTGCGATTCCGTCAGGGCGATGAGGCCGGTGACGCCGCCTTCGCCGGGGAATTTATGCCACACTGAGCCGATCGAACGAAGTCCAAGATCGGCGATCACGTTGTTAAATACCGAGCGGATGGTCGCTTCATCGCGCAGCTGTTCCGGGTCACAGCCTGTTGCTTCGATCAGCCATTCGGTTCCAACGATCATCGGTTCAATCCAAATCCAATACGAAATTTGCCGGTTAAATGTTTTAAACTTACCGCAGGGTATCTGCGTTATAGTTGAGCTAGTATGTCGAACAAAACTATAGCTAATTTTTGGTTTTTTGTCATTTTCTCGGCATCGGTTGCTGCGATTTTTTCCGGCTGTTCGATGACATCGGCCGGAAACTCAAGAGCTGCGGCTGTTTCGAACTTCGAAGCGGTCAAAACGACAGGAAAGATCGAGAATGCAGAGATCACCGAAAGCAGCGGCGTAACGGCATCCAGATGCCAGCCCAATGTATATTGGACACACAACGATTCGGGCGACGACGCATACATCTTTGCAATGGACAGGAGCGGTGCACGGCTCGGAACCTGGAAGGTCCCAAACGCGTCTAACGTCGATTGGGAAGATATAGCATTGTTCAAGGACAGTGCCGGAAAATGCTTTATCTACATTGGCGAGATCGGCGACAATCAGTCAAAACGTGACGACAGAACGATCTATCGCATACCGGAACCCAAAGCATCAGCCGAAAACGCATCCGCGACCAAACGGCAGCCGTTGACCAGCGAACCGGCTGACGCGATCCGGTTCACCTATCCCGACAGCCGCCACAACGCCGAGACGCTGCTCGTTCATCCAAAGTCAGGCGACATTTATATCCTCACTAAGCGCGTTAGCGGCCCGGCCGGAGTTTATCGTCTCAAACCGGAATTTGGAAAGGAAAGTACGGTCAGGGCAGAAAAGGTGGCAGATATCTCGGTTCCTGCGATACCAAACGGATTTCTTACCGGCGGCGATATATCGCCTGACGGGAGACATGTCATTATCTGCGACTATACGGCAGCCTATGAATTTACGCTGCCGGACGGTGCGAAAAGCTTTGACGATATCTGGTCACAGGCACCGGAATCGATAGATGTTGGTGCTCGCAAGATCGGCGAAGCCGTCACCTACACCTCGGACGGCAGATCGATCATCCTCACCAGTGAAGGGAAAAATTCGCCCGTGCTCGAAGTCATTCGAAAAAACTGATCCTATTTTGCGATCGTAAATTTTGATCCATTTTCGATCGTCTGGCCACTAACCCGATCCTTTGTCTGAACCTTCACCTCATATTCGCCCGGTGCGAGATCCGCGGTCGGAAGTAGGCGTGCGAGCGTCAGACGCTGTCCCGAATCGGATATCGTCGACCAGTCTTCCGTTTGCCTGAGGATCTCTTTGCCATCTTTGAGCAGAACGTAGGACACATCTATCGCGGGCCGCAGCGTGGTCTGATCAACGCCCGCGTTATAAACCTGCATGTATACGCCGACCTCCTGGCCCGTCTTGAAACTGCCGGAAATATTCGGAATTATCTTGAGATCGCCGATAACAAATTGCTTTCGGTTGTCGCTCTCGCCAGCCGGTCTAAGCTTTGCCGCCAGAACGAGTGATGATGTCGAGAGTTTTTTCTCTTCATATTTCGGAACGGTGAATCCCATCCTCACAATACCCTTGTTGCCGGTGCCGACATCGCGAACGATGACATCGACCTTGTATATTCCGGGAGCCAATGCGACAGCTCGCTGATAGATCGAATTTCGCTGTTTGGTGTTGGCCAACTCATCGACCGTAGCTTGGGTAATTACGGCGTCCTCAAATATGCCGCCGCGTTTGTTCGAAACGGTCGTGATGCGGCCGAGAATATTGAGTGTCGCTGTGGGCAAACCGCCGGATTGCTCAAATTTCAATTGGTTATTGTCGGTCTGAATCGTAAATGTCGTGATCACGCGTTCGTCGGACTGGCGAAAGTAGTCGATCCGCATATCGAAAGCGAGCGGATCGTTGTCGATCACCGGCGAATCGGTCAGGGCTCGGTTCAGATCGCCGTATTTGAGGGCCGGAGGATTTTGAAGTGCAATATTGCGTGCAAGAATGCTGAACGGATTGTCCTGCTCCCGCTGATACGTGCCGCTGCCGGCGTCGGTGTGCCTCCGTCCAGTTGACGGTGTCATCGCCAAGGCGTCCTTGTCGTCCGATCCGCCGGCAATCTTGTATTCGCCGGTACCCGTGCGATCAACAAACTCGATCTCGATACCGTCGCCGACGCCGTCCAGATGTCGGTAGAACCACGTTTCGAACGGATACGTCGTAGTCGAACCGCCGCCCTCGTAAATTGGACGGTCGTATGCTCCGCCTGTCGGACGCGACTCGACCGAATCCGGTTTGCCCCACGCTATGTAGATGCGGCCGCGGTCGGTTCGCCATCCGGGGATGCCCGACGCATAATTTTCGTTCGCATAGGCTATCCGCTGGTAATACTCTTCGCGATATTCGTTCTCTTCGGTCTCGCGGTCCGGGTCACGATTGTCCCAGAATATCTTAATAAAATTCTCGCGTTCTTCGTTGGTCGTCAGCATCTGAAATGCCTTGCGTTCGGCGGGCGTTATTATGTACGGAACATCCTCCGTCAGCCACCGCTTGAACACGTCATCCTTTTCTTTCGTGATCTTAAGCGGACCTTCTGGAGGGTTCAGGTTTAGAGGCGTTTTTGACGGATCCTGGCCCGTCGCGATCGCTGCGGCCGCAACAAGCATCGCGGACCCAAGAACTAACCTTCGAATGTACATATTTCTCCTTACCAATTGAAGCAGGCCCGATCGTTCGAAAACTTTGTATTTGTCGTCCTTTCTATTGATGAGCAGGAAAATAGAAAGGTTGGACGAACGCAAAATATGCGTCCGTCCAACCTTTGTTGATCCAAAGAAAAACTAACGTCTATTGAATGATCGTAAATTTGCCCTTGAGATTATCACTGTCAAGCACCTGTCCTCCGACGCGGTCCTTGATCACGATCTTGACCTGGTAATCACCAAGAGGCATTGCCGAAGTCGGTAAGAGTCGTGCAAGCGTAAGCCGCTGCCCCGAATCACTGAGGCCGCTCCAATCTTCCGGTTGACGTAACACTTCCTTTCCATCCCTGGACAAAACGTATTCAACATCAACAGCCGGCCGAAGCGTCGTCTGGTCGATCTGGGCGTTATAGACCTGCAGATAAATGCCGACCTCTTGGCCCTGTTTGTAGACGCCGCCAAGATTGGGAATTACCTTTGCGTTGCCGATAACGAACATCTGACCGATATCGCGTTCGTTGGTCGTTCGCAATTTCGACGTCAAAACGAGCGACGACGTCGAAAGTTTTTTCTCGTCATATCGCGGAACGGTAAACCCGACATTCTTAATGCCCTTATTGCCCGTCGCCACATCGCGAACAACGACATCGACCTTGTAGGTGCCGGGCGTCAGAGCGATAGCCTTTTGATAGACCGATTTTCGGTCACGCATCTCAGCCAGTTCTTCGGTCGTAGCATTTGCCGTGACCGAATCTTCGAAAATGCCCGAACGCTTGCCCGAAACAGCTGTAATGCGGCCAAAAATATTCATTCGTGCAGTCTCGAGACCGCCGACCGGATCGAACTTAAGCTCTTTATTGCTTGCCTGGACAGTAAAGGCCGTGATCACTCGATCGTCGGATTGGCGAAAGAAATCTACTCGCAGATCAAACTCAAGCGGGTTATTGTCAATAACCGGAGAATCGGTCAGCGAACTTTGCAGATCACTGAACTTCACTGCCGGCGGCCGCTGAAGGTTGGCCATGACCTCCAAACGTCGAAACGGAGTATCCTGCTCACGCATATACGTCGCCGGTCCTCCACCGTTTGCTCGTTCAGCCTGATCAGACAGCCCAAGCTGTTCGGCCGTAGTTAGGCCTGCACCCGGCACCATTCTAAGCGCATCTTTTTCTGTAGAATCTCTTGCCAGCCGATATTCTCCGGTCCCGGTGGGGTCGACAAACTCGATCTCAAGCCCGTCACCAACACCCTCGAGATGACGATAGAACCAAACCTCGAAGGGATAGGTGGTCGTCGAACCGCCGCCCTCGTAGACCGGCCGGTCGTATGCTCCGCCCGAAGGATGCGATTCGACAGAATCCGGTTTGCCCCATGCAATGTAAACCCGGCCGCGGTCGGTCCGCCATCCCGGAATACCCGACGCAAAATGCTCGTTTGCATAGGCTATGCGTTCGTAATACTCTTCGCGGTATTCGTTTTCCTCAGTGTCGGGATTAGGGTCGCGGCGGCGC
This sequence comes from Acidobacteriota bacterium, assembly GCA_016713675.1. NCBI lineage: Bacteria > Pseudomonadati > Acidobacteriota > Acidobacteriota bacterium. The sequence goes on along the minus strand of JADJOS010000001.1, from coordinate 1,123,119 downwards.
CAGAAATTCTCAATGAAATTCTCACGCTCTTCGTCTGTTACCAGGGCATTGAATGCACGCTTTTCGTCTTTGGTGATGATATATGCAACGTCATTGTTGATCCACTTTTTGTACGCTTCCTTTAGCTCGGGCTTGACGTTGCGCGGTTTGTCGTTCGGGTCCTGGCTCGGCTTGTCCTTTCCGTCCTTAGGTGGCTGGGCAAAGATACCGGCCGCGGCAAAGCCAACGACGAGAATCATCAACACAAAATTTTGAATAAGTCTGACTTTCGACATAACGGTAAAACTCCTGAAAATACCGGTTCCGTACCGGCTGCTATCGTGATCTATGTGCTCCTAAGATTTTAGACACTTATCCGTAATAGTTCAAGATGCAAAAACGCGCCCTAATGGTTGTATCAATTGGGTTTCGCGCGCTCAGGCCTTCTCGGCATCGGTAGTCCGCTTTTTCCCGAAAAACCATGCAATAAAGATCGACACGACGTAGAGTCCCATCATCGGCGTCGCAAACAGCATCAGATTTGGAATATCGCCGGTCGGTGAAACGACCGCAGCGACGATCAGTATGACGATTAGCGATATCTTCCAGCTTCGCACCAATAATCCGGCCGAGACGATACCGATGCGTGCAAGCACATAAGTGATCGCCGGCATCTGAAATATAATTCCCATCGCCAGCATGACGAGTGTAATAAAGTCGAAATAGTCGGTTGCTCTAAGCAATGGACGAAATTCGGATGCCAGTCCGATCAGATATCTCAATGCCGGCGGAAAGAGTATGTAATACGCAAAGGCCGCTCCGCCAACAAACGATATGGTCGAAAGCCCAATGAACGGAGTGACATACGCACGTTCATGTTTATAGAGGGCGGGCGAAATAAAGCCCCAGATCTGCCAGAGCAGAAACGGTATCGACAAGGCGATCGCCGCATACAGCGAAACAGTGACAAAGAGCGTAAAGCTCTCGGCAGCGGTCGTCACGATAAGACGTTCATCGGCCGCGGGCTCGTTCTTTGACGCCGTGAGAAGATCGGGCGGTAATCTTACACCGCTCGGCACAACACCATTGTTTGTAAATATCGGTTCGCTCGAAAACAGCGCCAACTTACCGTCCGCATCCTCGGCGACAATGCTCGCGACCGACGTTCCCGGAGCTACGACCGTCGCACCGAGCTTTGTCGGCCTGTCGAACACATATCGTCCTGCGTCTCCGGGCCTTAAGGTTGCCAGCGGCTGCACTTGTTCGCTTCCAGTCACTCCGCCGACCGGAATTTCACGCCGCTCGGCCTCGGACAGAACCTGCCTGATCGGTACGGAAAGAAAACTGAAGATCGTATCGGAAAAGTAAAAGCATACTACAAAGGCAAGCACAACGATAACGACGCTGCGGACAAGCCGCTTGCGCAGCTCATCAAGATGCTCTAAAAACGACATGTGAGCCGGCAATTCGGCCTCTTTGTTGATCTCGATGTCGTCCATTCGTGTCGTTTACAGCCAGTTCTTTTTGTCGTTCTCGTCAAATTCCGGCACTTCCGGTTCAGGACCTGTTTCAGCAGCAGCCGCATCAGTGTTGAACGACGCGGGGTCGATCGATCTGATCGCCGGAGCTGCCGGTTCGACAGAACGCGGCACAGTCGGAGTGTCCAATTCGTCCAGGCTGAACGCTTTCGCTTCTTCCTCAAAATTGACCTCACGCTGCCAGGTCTCTTTGAAGTCGTTGGTCGTACTTCTGAATTCGTTCATCAACTTTCCGATCTTGCGTGCCATTTCCGGCATCTTACGCGGGCCAAGAAAGATCAGGGCCACGATGCCGATCAGCACGAGTTCGGAAGTACCGATGGATTCGAAAATAAATAGAAACACTTAAACCACCTCGATCAGCCGCTCCGAATAACTGCCGACGCGGCCAACGATGACCGAATCCGCGACCGAACTTAAATATCGCGATGCGTCCGATTCTTTCACGCTGATCAGCAAACCACCGGCCGTTTGCGGATCGAAAAGAGCGCTTTGCATCTCGACCGAAACACCTGCGCTTATTCTAACCGCTTCGCCAACGTAAACGCGATTGTTCTTGTCGCCGCGGGTCAGCATTCCCTGCGAGATCAGATCAAGCACTTGCGGCAATAGCGGAACTGCTTTAGAATCAATAGTTAGCGTTACTTTGCTGGCCTTTGCCATCTCGTAGGCATGGCCAAGCAACCCGAATCCGGTGACGTCCGTACATCCACTGGCTCCGAACTCGCGCATTACCTTAGACGCAGCGGCAGCCGAAGTCGTCATTGCTTTTATCGCTGCTGCCTCGGTCTCGGGTCTCGCGACACCTCGTTTCACCGCTGTATTGATCGCTCCTGTGCCGATCGGTTTAGTAAGGATCAGCACATCGCCGGGTTTTGCACCGGCATTCGTGATCACTTTGTCCGGATGAACTATTCCGGTAACCGAATATCCGAACTTCATCTCCTTGTCATCGACCGAATGCCCGCCGATGACGACGACATTCTCAGCGTTCATCGCCAACTGCCCTCCGGCGAGTATCTCGCCGAGAATATCCCAATCTCCTTTCTGCGGATAGCAGACGATCGAAAGGGCCGTAAGCGGTACGCCGCCCATCGCGTATACATCATTTAGCGAATTGATCGCCGCGATCTGGCCGTAAATTGTCGGATCGTCGGCGACAGGAGTGAAAAAATCAAGGGTCTGCACAAGCGCCGTTTCGGAATTTAGGCGAAAAACTCCCGCGTCGTCCGAATTCTCAAATCCGACGATCACATTTTCGTTCGATTGTCTCGGAAGTTTGCTCAAAACTTGAGCAAGGTCGCCAGGTGCGAGTTTAGCCACTCAACCGGCACAGTCGACCATTTCCGTCAAACGCTTATGCATTCACGTAACTCCTTTTATTGCTTAATTAACATCTGATAAATTCGATCAAGATCGTCCGTTCCGTAATACTCGATCTCGATCTTTCCGCCCGTGCCTTTTTTGCCCGGCAGGATCTTTACATTCGTGCTGAAATGCCGCATCAGCTTGGTCTCAGCCGATTTGACATTTGGGTCAACAGAACGCGTAACTTCTTTCTTTTCAATAAGTTGCGAGGGATGTTTGGACAATTTCCGAACTGCTATCTCGGTCGCCCGCACCGACCAACCCTGTTCGACCGCATCGCTTGCCACTACGCGGTGAATGCTCGGGTTGTCGGTCATCAGCAATGCCCGGCCATGACTAAGCGAGAGTTTGCCGTCGATGATATGCTGCTGAACATCCTCAGGCAGTTTGAGCAACCGAACGGTCGTCGCGATCATCGAGCGTTCGCGGCCGATTCGTTCAGAGATTTCGTCCTGTGTTAATCCAAGCTGATCAAGAAGTTTGCGATAGGCGTTGGCCTCTTCGATCGGGTTGAGTTCGTGCCGCTGTATGTTCTCGATCAAAGCGATCTCAAGCAATTGGTCGTCAGGAACATCTTTGACAACGACAGGAACGCGTCTTAGTTCGGCACGCTGTGCCGCACGCCAACGGCGTTCACCGGCAATGATCTGATACCGTGTGCCGTGCTTTCTAACAAGGATCGGCTGAACTATCCCATACACGCGGATAGACCGCGCAAGGTCATTGAGATTCGATTCAGCAAAACGCGTACGCGGCTGCTGGGGATTTGGATCGATCAGGTCAATATCGATCTCGGATGATTGAGTTTCGCTTACTGCGGGCTTTTCATCACCCATCAACGCGCTCAGGCCCCGTCCAAGCGATTGTCTAGCCATGGCTTATGATCTCCTTTCCTAATTTGATATAGCTGTCGGCGCCTTTCGATCGCGGATCGTAGAGCATTATCGGCTTTCCAAAGCTAGGAGCCTCAGCAAGACGCACATTTCGAGGAATAACTGTTTCGAGTACCTGCGAACCGTAGAAATCACGCAGATCTTTGGCAACTGCCGACGAAAGGTTGGTCGACGCATCGAACATCGTCAGTAAAAGCCCTTCGATCGCGAGATTTGGATTCAATTCCCTGCGAAGGCGTGCAAGCGTATCAAATAGTTCCGTAACGCCCTCAAGTGCGTAATATTCGCACTGTATCGGCACCAGCAGAGAGTCTGCCGCCGTAAGGCCATTTATTGTCAAGATGCCGAGCGATGGCGGGCAATCGATGATGATGTAATGAAAATAGTCGCGAACGGTCGCCAACAGCTTCTTTAACGCGTAGCTGCGGTCGGCAGAATCTACGAGTTCGATCTCCGCACCGGCGAGGTTTTTATCCGAAGGGAGGACCCACAACGAAGGAATATCCGTTGCCAGCACCATTTCCCTAACAGAATCCCCGGAAATAAGGGCATTATAAAGGTTTTTACGGTTAATTCCCCGTGCAATACCCGCCCCTGATGTGGCATTTGCCTGAGGATCTGCATCAACGAGCAGCACCTTTTTGTCTGCCAACGCCAATGCGGCTGCTAGATTTACTGCAGTTGTCGTCTTTCCGACGCCGCCTTTTTGATTTGCGACCGCTATGATCTTTCCCATGTTTACACGCGCGAAATGCGAATTTAGAAGTTAACACAATTCGAAAACGAATTCGAACCGCCAAATTGTGGTACGTACCACAATTTCTGCGCCTCAATTTTGATCAGATTGTGGTACGTACCACATTTTTGGACGCGGTCTGGCCTGAAATTGTGGTACGTACCACAATTCTGTATGTCGGAAATGACCACACAAACACCAAAACCTTCCAAACATAGATCGACGTGAAGAACCGCTCGGCCATTGCTTCTTTTTCTGTAAAATTGTGGTACGTACCACAATTTACCCTGATCTGATTGTTCAAATTATCAACATGTCTTCCCGACGGAAAGTCCAATTGTTCGGCGAGATCAGGGAATTGTGCTTTTCGAAATTGTGGTACGTACCACAATCTTGGAATCGTTAGGTCGGCGTTGGTCGGGACTGCCGGTGAACTCTGCTTATTACTGGGCATCCTCCGCGTGGAATCACCTGACGAAGATCCGATGCTGAGTTCAAAGGGGTTTCGCGGAGGCCGGAAAAAACGTTTTTACTAACAGATTTCGCTCAATGCTTCAACAAATTGTGGTACGTACCACAATTCTCGTGCGGGGGATAATTTGTGGTACGTACCACAATTATGAAGACAAAACTTGGTTTTGATTGGGTTTTTCGGCAGTCAAATGGACCAGAACCGTGGATATTGCAGCCGGAGTGAGGCCGGATATGCTGCGGACCTGGGCGAAATTCTGTGGGCGAGCACGCTCGAGACGCTCGACCATTTCGTTAGAAAGGCCTTGAATGAGGTTAAATTGAAAGCTCTCGGGCACTTTCAGTGCATCGTGATGGTTTACACGCTCTGTCGCGATCTTTTGCTTGGCGATATAGCCACTGTACATCGAATCAGCCAATGCCGTGTCCAACTCAGCTGTACGAATATCAGCGAACATCGGCGGGCAAAAGCCGCTGTATCAGATCGGCATTGACACCCTGCCGCATGGCTAGCTGCGACAATGATATCGAATCGCCGAGATCGACACCTAATATCTGAGAAATACCGGCGTATTCCGCAGAAGAACGCTTAAATCGCGTCATATCGATCAAATTACGGAGCGATGCGATACGATCGCGTTTACTATTGAACCGATCCCATTCCGAATCGCCGACAAGCCCGATCTCACGGCCTTTAGGCGAAAGCCGCTGATCCGCGTTGTCATGACGCAGCGTCAGACGGGCCTCAGCTCGTGAGGTGAACAAGCGATACGGCTCATCGACGCCGTGACGGATCAGATCATCTGCCAAAACGCCGATATAAGCCTCGTCACGCTGCAATATGAATGGCTTGCGGCCTTGCGTCGAAAATGCGGCATTTACACCAGCGAGCAGACCCTGACACGCAGCTTCTTCGTAACCGGTCGTGCCGTTGATCTGGCCGGCGAGAAAGAGGCCGTCCATTCGGGTCGATTCCATCGTCGGGCGCATTTCACGCGGGTCGACGAAGTCGTACTCGATCGCATACCCGGGCCGAATGATCTGCACATTCTCAAAACCGTCGATCATCCGCAGCAATTCGAGCTGCAGATCGGACGGCAGCGATGTTGAGAATCCGTTTAGGTAAACTTCGTTGGTATTGCGGCCCTCTGGCTCGAGGAACAGCTGGTGCCGGTCCTTTTCACCAAATTTGACGACCTTGTCCTCGATCGACGGACAATATCGCGGCCCGACGCCCGTGATCTTTCCGGAATAGAGCGGCGAGCGGTGTAGGTTGCCGCGGATCGCGTCGTGGACACGATCGCTCGTATAGCCGATGAAGCACTGGATCTGGTCTTGTTCGATCTTTTCCGTTGCGAACGAAAAAGCGACGGGATTTTCATCCGGCGGCTGCGCTCGAAAGCATCCCAGTCGATAGTTCTGCCGTCGAGCCGCGGCGGCGTTCCTGTTTTCAGACGACCGACCGGAAATCCGAGACGCTTGAGGCTATCTGCAAGTTCGATCGAAGCAGGCTCACCGGCACGTCCCGCCGAGAAGGTCTTCTCGCCAGTGTGGATCGTACCATTAAGAAAAGTACCGGTCGCAACGACCACAGATTTGGCCCCAAAACGACGTGAATCTTGCAGCTCAACACCAATAACCCTATTGTTTGCAACAATTAGCTTAACCACCACACCCTGGCGAAGGCTCAGGTTCGGTGTCGCTTCGAGGACGGATCGCATCTCGGTCCGATACATACTGCGATCCGCCTGTGCCCTTGGCGATTGCACTGCAGGGCCGCGGGATCGGTTGAGCAAACGGAATTGAATGCCCGTCCGGTCGATCACTCGGCCCATTATGCCGCCAAGAGCATCGATCTCGCGAACGACATGTCCTTTTGCGATACCTCCGACTGCCGGATTACAAGACATCTGCCCGATGAGATCAAGATTGATAGTGACGAGGGCCGTGTTCGTACCAAGGCGCAGAGGCAGAGGCCGCCTCACATCCTGCGTGCCCAGCTCCGATCACGATCACGTCAAACTTTTCGTCGAACATATGCCCAAAAAGCCAAACTTAGACCGTATCAATCAGAAAACCATTCGTCAAGATTTATATTACCGGCGATTCGAGCATCGTAACGGTCGCGCCTTCTGTATCAAGTTCCGCCTCGATGCCCATCGGCAAAGTAAATTGGTCGCGAATATGGCCGATCGACAAACCTGTGATCACTGGAATGCCAAGATCACCGAGCCTGTCCCTGAGCACCCTGAGGGTCACCGCTGTTTCTGCGTCGGTCGCAGCCTGTGCACTTGAAAAGACGCCTAGAGCCACTCCCGCAAGAGACTTCATATCGCAGCTCTGCCGAAGCTGGGTGAACAGCCGATCTACTTTATACGGCGGCTCGTTGATGTCTTCGGCAAAGAGGATAGCGCCCTTTACATCTTTGAGTGCGTACGGCGTGCCTGCAAGAGCCGATAGCAGGCTCAGGTTTCCGCCGATCAGGCGCCCACGGGCCTTCCCGGGCGTGATCACCAATGGTTTGAATAGTGCTGAAGCTTGGGCAAGGTTGTATTCGGACGGCTGGATCTTATAGTTGGCAGGCGGAGACATTACCGAATTCACAAGATGGGTCTTTGTGTATTCCGACAGTTCCGATGTCGCTACCGGACCGTGAAAGGTAACGAGCCCGGTCTGCTGTGAGATCGCCATGTGGAGGGCCGTAATATCTGAATATCCGATTAAGACCTTCGGGTTCCTTTTGATGAATGAATAATTGATCTCCGGCAACAGCCTCGGGGCACCGCTGCCGCCGCGAACGCACCAAACCCCGTTGACCTCTTTATCCTCAAACGCCCAATGCAGATCATGTAGCCTTTCAGCATCCGTACCTGAAAGATGGTCCTTGCTTCCCCTCGCGTATTTACCGACCTTTGCTTTCAGGCCAAGCGTCGCGACATTTGCCAGCGCCCGTTCAAATGCTTCGGGCGTTGCCCCGCTGGCCGGAGCGATGACGGCGACAGTGTCGCCGGGACGCAAGCGGTTTGGCTTGATCATCTTCGGCCGAGCGGCCGTCTTTGCGGAAACGCTTATAAATCCAGCTCCGGCAACGATCGGCAGCATCGCCGCTGTTTTCAAAATGTCTCTTCTGTTCATATCTACTTACCGATGCAAAATGTTGAAAAGATTCGAGTTAGCATATCCTCGGTCGTTGTTTCGCCTGTGATCTGACCGAGGTAGCGCAAAGCGTTGTGGAGACCGATCAAGATGATCTCTTCGCTCATTTTCTCATTGAGCTGCAGGATCGATTCTTCGATCTCGTCCTTTTACGAACCAACAGGTCGTGGTGCCGGGCGTCAGTTACCAGAAAACCAGCAGTGGAGATATCGTCCGGCGAAAACGGACGAATGATAGCATGCCGCAGGTCGTCGAGGCCATCGCCGGTCTTTGCAGAGAGAGGTGTGACCTTCGGCCGTAGGTATGCGAGCGAAGAGTGTGCTCCGGCGATAAGCCGGTCGATATCGTTTGACGGTCGTTTATCGATCTTGTTGACCGCGACAATATAATTGAGTTCTTTGACACTCTCGAGGATCTCGTGATCTTCGGGCGTGATCTCGTCGGATGCATCGAGCATTACGATGACGAGATCCGCGTCGGCGATCGTTGCCTTGGAACGCTCGACCCGATGCTCTCGACCGTGTCGGTCGTATCTCGAAGTCCTGCCGTGTCTATCAAAGAGATCGGGACATTTTCGACGACGAAGCGCTCATGTATCTGATCGCGTGTCGTACCGGCGATGTCGGTAACGATGGCCCGTTCACTTCCGAGTAAAGCATTGAACAGGCTGGACTTACCGACATTCGGCCGTCCAACCAAAGCTACCCGCAGACCTTCGCGGATCAAACGCCCCGCGGTGAAAGTGGATGCGATACGTCCGACTGCTTCGCTCAGATCGACCATCCGCTTGCGGACATCGGCAAACTTCGCCGCCGGCAGATCGTCCTCGACAAACTCGAGTGCCGATTCGAGAAGGACGATCACATCGAGCAGATCATCCTTGATCGGCTGCAGTTGAATTGAAAATTCTCCCCGAAGCTGCCGAACCGCCTGCCGTGCCGACGCTGTCGTCTGGGCATCGATCAGATCACGGATCGCCTCTGCCTCAGCGAGGTTGATACGGCCGTTACCGAGGGCACGCAGCGTAAATTCGCCCGGATCCGCCACACGGGCATCCATGCTCAGACAAATATCAACGACCTGTCTCAACAGCACAGGCGAGCCGTGACAGCTGATCTCGACGACATCCTCGCCGGTAAATGAATGCGGTGCCTGGAAATAGGTGATGATAGCTTCGTCGATCACGTCACGGGTAGATGGCTCATGAAGCTGCTTGAGATGGGTTGTACGAGGCGATGGACCAAATTCGTCATCACCAACCAACTTCTGCGCTATGCCGATCGATCCGCCGCCGCTCAAACGGATCACACCGATACCGCTGCGGCCGGTTGGTGTTGCGATTGCGACGATCGTATCTGCCATAGTTATATTTCACCACAGAAAGCCCAAAGGACACAGAGAATAGAAAAAACTCTCGGTGCCCTCTGTGTACTCTGTGGTAAATTTTTGGTCTACTGCAGCCGAACCTGCAATCTCCGGTCGCGGCCTTCGCCGACCGATTCAGTGAAAAGGTCCTCTTCTTTTTGCAGCGATGTGTGGATAATACGGCGTTCGGTCGAATTAAGCACTCCAAATGTGAACGGGCGGCCATTCTTTCGCACCTGATCGGCGGCAAAGCGAGCCATCGCGTGTAATTCGGCCTTTCGTGTCTGGCGAAAGCCCTCGGCGTCGACGATGATGCGGTGTTCACGGTCGAGTTCGCGACCGAACGCTTGAAAGAGAATGGTCTCAAACGCGTCGAGCAATTCACCGTTCTCCGCGAGTGCAAAGTGAGCATCTTCGCCGCTCAGATTGAGCAAACATCCGTCCTCATTCCATTCGGACGAGACAGTCAGGTCAAACTTCATATCCGAAACAACGCGGGACAGAAACTCTCTCGCATTTTCACAAGTCTGATTCATATTCGTAACGCACGCCTGCCAACCTACCGCCTAAATTTACTCGCACGCCTGGCTAACGTACGTTCCCATCTAAGCCAATTTCGGCTTCACCTGCTTGGCACCTGTCGGTACCGTATCGACTATCTGGGTTCCGGGTGGAATGTTCGTTTTATTCATGTGGTTGATCACCATCTGCTGACCAAAGCTAACGATGTTACCAAAGAACCAGTATAACAACAGTCCTGACGGTGCTGACCACATGACCCAAAGCATCATTATAGGCATCAAGTATGTCATCAATTTCTGCTGCATGGCCTGTTCGGGAGTTACGACTGCGGCCTGCGGCGTAAATTTCATCGACAAGATCATTGACAAGGCAAAGGCGAACTCAAGCAAATGCCATGGATCTGCCGCCGATAGATCGGGCAGCCACAGGAACGATGCCTGTCTTAGATCGAGAGCGATCGTCACGGCCGTGTAAAACGCGATCAACAGCGGAAACTGGAGCAGCATCGGCAGACAACCGCCGATCGGCAGGGCGTCCTTGGTCATTTTGAGCTGATCCATCTGCAATTGACGCATCCGCGGATCGTCATTCGGCACACCTTTCTTTTGCAGATCTTTGATCTTGTCCTGTATCTCTTTCATCTTCGGGGCATTGCCCGAAGCCTTTTTGAAAGATTTCGACTGCGACCACCTCAGCGGGAATAACAGCATGTAAAACAGGAACGTAAAGACAATGATCGCGACGCCGTAATTGTTCGTGAGGTTGTTAAAGAAATTAAGCGAGTAGATGATCGGGATCGAAAGTGTCTTCGTGATCGGCCTGATCCACGAATAATTACTGAAATTGATCAGATCGACTAGCTCGATGCGTCGGCCCGTGCTCTGCGAAAGGCTCTCGGAATATGGGCCGGAAAGAGCGAAATAATCTTTGGTTCCCGTAAAGATCTTTGTCGGTGTTCCGTCTGTCGTGATCGGAACGTAGGCCGTGATCAAATGCCGAATTTCGCTGGTGGTCTTGCTCCGCGTGATCCAACTGAATATTCCGTCGTAAAACGGCACGGTCTGGAATTCGTATTTAGTCGCGTGAAACTCGAGTCCTTGAAAGCGCTGTGCCGGAATAGCTGCCATTGCAAAATAGGCATCGCCAACGCCGGCCCAATCGATGTTGCCCGGCACCGCGATCGAGCTCTTGTTGTTAGCGTCGAAGGTCAGCGAAGCCCCTTGGTTACGGTAAACGGAATCATTTACAAACGCCACGGCCTCAGGTTCGATGTGGTAAAAATTGTGATGCGGGATCGCCTGATCGCCGATGCTTGCCCCGATCAGGAGTTTGGCGTTCGGCATCGGCTGTCCGCCTTTCGTAAGCTTTACCGAAAGATCGGCGACATAACTGTCAGCACGAAAAACGAAAGTTTTCGTCACATCCAGCCCGTTCGCATCCGTTAGTTTGAATTCGATGGTCCGTTCCTGTCCGGCAGCTAATTCGACATTGCCGTCGGCGCCGGTCACGGCATAATTGCGTTCATTTATCAGCCCGTTAACACCGGTATCGTCGGTCGTAAGGCGAAACGGGACTTCGCGGGGATTGGCCGCCAGAGCTTCGTTCGAGATCAGCTGAAGCGGCTTTTTCTCAACGCTATTCGAGCCGTCTGCCCATAGCGGACGCTCTTCCTTTGGAGATTTGTTTTGAATCAGTATCCAACTCGTGGCCACCGCACCTTTGCTGTCGAGTGTTACTTCATAGAGCGGCGATTTGATCGTGATCAGTTTGTTAGGAGTTATGTCCGGTGTCACTGCAGCCGTATCAGCAGGCGTTTGAGCTGTCGGGGCCGCGGGCGTCGGCTGAGCCGGAGAAGTTTGAGCTGTATTAGTATTCGCGGCTGCGTTCGGATCGGCGACCGGCGGTTTAGGTGCAAAGAAGTACTGCCAGCCGAATAAAACGGCCATTGCGAGGACCATTGCGATCAGAAAACGTGATTGACTGTTATTGCTGCCTGGATTTTCCATTACTTCACCGGGTCGTGGCCGCCTTTACAAAACGGCTGACACCTCAAGATACGCGTGAATCCCATCCATGTTCCGCGCATCGCACCATACTTCTCCACCGCTTCCCGTGCATACTCCGAACAGGTCGGCTCAAACCGGCAAGCGGGCGGCAAAAACGGCGAAAGGAACGCCTTGTAAATGCCTAAGAGATCTAAAACCAAAAATTTCATCGCCAAAAACGAATAAAGGCGGAAACACGACCGGTAGGGAGTGTGTTCTTCCGCCTCATTTCATATTCTCAGGAACACCCTCGCTACCGCTTGGGTTTCCGCCTTTGACCTTCGCCGCTATTGCTCTAAATTCGGCCAGCGGCTTTTCGAGTTTTGTGTGCAGCAGGCTTCGCCGTGCATTCAAAACCCAATCGAACTTTGTCTCGATCGCATCGAGTTCGGCCCGGCTTAACCTGAATGCTTCTCGGAGCAGCCGTTTTGCACGGTTACGCGAAACGGCGTTGCCGATAGCTTTCTTGGTCGCCGTGACGCCGAGACGGTGAACACCATCTTTTGCGGGCAAAATGAAAACCGTCATAAAACGGCCTTCAAAACGCTTTCCGCTCTCATAGACCCGCAAAAATTCGGCGCGCTTGCGCAGCCGTTCAAGCTTCGCGAGTCCGAGATCTAATAATGGTGAACCGTTAATCTCTTGCGTCCTTTCGCACGGCGGCGTTTGATCACGGCACGGCCGTTCTTCGTCGCCATTCTCGCTCTGAAGCCATGCTTTTTCGCGCGGCGGCGGTTGTTCGGTTGATATGTTCTCTTCGGCATAATTACTCTCCATCACTTTAGTTAAAAGTGAAAACCTAAAGTTTATGGAAAAGGCGCATTTTTGTCAAAGCAGATTTGTACCTTTAAGCGGACTTATAGAACAAATATCTCGTGAAGTCTTGACAGCGAACAGCCTTTGGCGACATTATCACCCGTATCGATATACACTAGGGGAAAATAGTGAGCTCTATTGCTCCGACAAAAATGCAGCAAGCTCCTAAACAATTTGAAGCCGCACGCGGTTGGCCGTATTTTGCGGCTCTCTTTGTTATCGCGATTTTAGCATTTTGGCCATCATATTTTTCCCCCGGACTTGGTACAAGCAGCGTCTACACACATATCCATGCCGCGACTGCCGCTTTGTGGATGTGTATGTTGATCGTTCAGCCATGGCTGATCCGGACGTACCGGTTCGATCTGCACAGGACGGTCGGGCTCGCGTCGTACGTTCTCGTACCGATGGTACTGATCAGCATGCTGCTGCTCGCCAATTTTCGTATACGCTCTGCCACTGAGGCTAACTATCCGATCCAGACCTATCTACTCTATTTACAGATATCATTGGCAGTATTGTTCGCATTCTCTTTTGCTTTGGCGATGATATATCGCCGAAATGCAGACCTGCATGCACGGTTTATGGTATGTACTGCGTTGACACTGATCGATCCGGTTTTTGCACGTCTATTCTTTTCAATAATTCCTGATGCAGTCCAATATCATCAATGGATGACTAATGGATTGACCGATCTCATACTCGTTATTCTTATCTTCGCCGAGCGACGCAGCAAAACCGGCCGATGGGTGTTTCCGGTGATGCTCGTGATATTTGTAGCGGCTCAACTGCCGGCTCTGCTTTGGCTTACAAATTGGCCGATTTGGCGGTCATTCGCTCAATGGTTCAAAGCTATACCACTGACCTAGACCAGCCAAACTATACAGATCACCGCATAACAAGCAGTCTTACGGCTTCCACATATGCCGGGTGTTCTTTCTCCAAGATCCTTGCCGACAGATCTTCGACGGTGTCTCCGTCCCGAAGATCGACTTCCTTTTGTAAAATGATCTCGCCGTGATCGAGCAGTTCGTCAACGAAATGCACCGTACAGCCCGTTACTTTTACTCCCGCGTCTAACGCCTGTTTTTGGGCATCGAGTCCGGGAAAATCCGGCAGCAAACTTGGGTGGATATTTACGATCCGATCAGGAAATGCCTGAACAAACATCGGCGAAAGCAGCCGCATATATCCAGCCAGGCAAACCAACTCAACTCCACGACGCCGAAGTTCGGCGACGATATCCGCATCATGCTCCTCACGCGTACGGCCCTTTCGTTCGATCACGACAGTTTCGACTCCTCGCTCGCGAGCCTTTTCCAAGCCCGCGGCGTCAGCCTTGTCGCTGATCACGACCGCGACGCGGGAATCAGGTATCTCGCCGCTTGCTACCGAGTCAACGATCGCCACCATATTCGATCCGCGGCCTGAAATTAGAATGCCGATGTTCATCCTTTTAGGTACGCTCCGCGACGTTGGGCCGAGAGCCCGCCGACGTATGCGGCAACAAGTTTAGTCGAGAATGAGACCGCGAATAGAATAGCTATCTGTAACAACGCACCGGCGGCAGCGATGATCGTCAGATCGATCACAAAATACACCAGCCACATAAGCAATGCGGCCTTGACGCTGTTGCCCTTTGGGAACTTGCCGCCGATCCAACGCCCGGCCAACAACATCAGCGGAACGCCCGCAATGATGCTTGAATACGGTGCTGCAACTTGAGCATAAGCCTGATAATAGGCATCGTCATGCCCCGGATCGATCAAATAGCTGTAAACGACCACGTATAACACGCTGATCACGACGTTAACGATCATCACGCCCAGTGCGAACGGAATTGCCAGCCACCAGCGGTTCTTTTCCATAATATTCCTTGTTCGCAGCGATGCTATTACAAAAACTTGAGCACTTCGTACGAATTCGCATCGATTATCACATCGGCATTCTTTGGGTTTTGAACGTATTCAACACGCGTCAATAATCGCGGTTCGTTGACGAGCGTCTGGCCGATCTGGAATCCGGCAAGCGTCGTCTCGGCGATCATCCAGTTTTTGGAATCCCATGTAAAATCGAGCTTGTTCTTGTTTTGAAAATTGCCTTGCGGAACGGCAACGGTGATGTGCCGCGGGCAGTAAAGCAGTATATAGTCCTCACCGATCTGTTCGAGTAATGACGCGAGAAGGATGGTCTTGTTGCTGCAATCGCCGTTTCGTGTCATCAGTGTTTCGTTGCCGCGTTTGAGCGTTTCACGGCCGCCGAGGGCTTCGGAATAGCTGAATTCGATCTCGTTTGACACAAAATCCACGAGTTTCTGTATGCGGGCTTCGCGGTCAGGCCCGGTATCTTTCAAAATATCGTCCGCCAGACGCTTGAGCGAAGGTTCGCCTGGCTTTGCGACCATGATGCCGTGATTGGCAAAGAACATCGACGGCTTAAAGCTCCGCTCCGGCACCTGCGTCAACATTCGGCCGCCGTAGATCATTGAGTTGGTCGTCAGATTTTTGATCTCTTCGAGGCTCGGCGAGTAGCTAACATCTTTGAAATCAAACTTTAGATTCCGCCGATGGTCGATCTTGATATTTGCCAGATTTGTGCGAAAAAGTTGGCCATAATTCGGCGACGCAGGCACGCTGTAATCGCCGAGTTTGATCTCGCCGTCCTTTTCCGTTCCCAATTCGACCTTTCGAATGTCGTAAAAATAGGTATTCACGAACTCCAGAAACTCTTCGCCTGAGGAACGCGGATAGGTGAACAAAACCTCGTCGATCGACCGTTTGTGTGTCTCAAGCCGTCCCTTGCCGAGCATTTGCGAATGAAATTCCTCGCCCGAAAACCGTTTATAATCTAGCAGCATCACCACTGCGTCACGAACCTCGACCGCCAAAATATCGTCCGCCGTCGGCCCTTTTGGCTTTGTAAACACAAACAGCCCGTAACCGGCACCAGCCAGCAGCAAAAATGCTGCCGCACCGATCAGCCATTTCTTGGGATCGATATTCCGTTTTGCGTGTGATTCAAAAAGCTCCGGCATATTGAAAATCGCTTAACGCCCTGCAGGCAGGACGCTATTATATATCGAAATTCAGAACATAACGAAGATTTTACTGCAGAGAACAAATTATCATTTCTGTTGAAATGCGTCACAACCCAGTCCGAACTCGGCCTCTCAGGCATATTCCGTAGTTTCGGTTCCCCGAAAGCACGGTAGAATATGACTTCGGAAACTTGAGCCGGTTTTCTTAATTTTGTCGCATTAATTAAGTTGGGGCAATTTTCGAGGAAGAAACAAAATGAAAACGCCAATTTCAAATATGCAAACGAGATTGATGTTTGCTGCAGCAACGATCGCCGTCTTTCTGTTTGCGTTAAATACTTCGGCTATTGCGCAGGAGATCTGGCCGCGCGGTGACGAATGGCGGGGTCAGTATAAGATCGGCGCGAAAGTCTCGTTCAGTATTTCCGGCAACGCTTCCGATCATCAGACTTGCACCGTTTCGGAAAACAGTCCGCAAGGCATAATCCGCGTTATGTGCGGGGATTTCAAACAATGGACAGCGGGAAACTATATCGTCTATGGCAAAGGCTTCATTCGCCAGCTTGAAACTACAAAAACCATTAATAGTAGTCAAACTCAAATCGGGAACAACACTCAGGCTAGATGGGCCAAGGGCGACGAATGGCGACGCGAATCTGCGGTTGGAGACAAGATCCAATTCAGCATCTCCGGCAAGGCGGCGGACCTTCAAACTTGTACGGTTGCTGAGAATGATCCGCAAGCCGTGATGCGGGTCAAGTGCAACTCCTTCAAACAATGGAAAGCCGGTACTTACATCGTTCACTCAGAAAGCAATTTGAAACCAACCAAAACGAAAATGGTCGATCAGAATAGCCAACCGACAAAGCCGTCCACCTCGTCCGGGTCTGGTCTGAAAATAGGCGAGTATGCCTGCTACGGTTCGGGCGGGCGAATAATGATCGGCCTCGGATTCAAGGTATTGGCCGGTAATCGCTACACCGACCTCGAGGGCGGCAATCGAGGTACCTTCGTTGTCGCAGGCGACACAGTGAAATTTCGCGGCGGCCATCTGGGCGGACAAACAGGCAGAGATCTAAAAAGCTACAATTTCACCATCGGCGCAAATGCCGGATGCGAACCTTTCTAGCGATCGATCAATTCACGGGCTCGTTTACGAAGCCTATTGGTCGATTTCCACCTTCCCGGCGCCTGTTTTGATCGTTCCGATCTCGTAGACTGGTTTTATCAGGTCCGCGACTGCATTTCTATCGCCGTCTGAACATACGACAACCATCCCGATCCCCATATTAAAGGTGCGGAACATTTCGTGATCCGAGACATTTCCGAGCCGCTGCATCATTTCGAAGATCGGAAGTTCGGGCCATGTGCCTCGGTTGATCTCGACGGAGACGCCTTCGGGCAAAATTCGCGGGATGTTTTCGAGAAAGCCGCCGCCGGTGATGTGGACGAGGCCTTTTATTACGCCGCCATCTAACATGCTTTCCAGCGGGCGGAGAAAACTGGCGTGCGTCGCGAGCAACGCTTCGCCGACGGTCGAGCCCAGTTCGTCGATGTACGAATCGGGCGTGTAGCCGCCGACCTCGAAGAATAGCTTTCGCGCGAGCGAATACCCGTTTGTCTGCAAACCTGTCGATGGTATGCCGAGCACAACATCGCCGGGCGTGATCGATTTGCCGTCGATGACCTTTGGTTTATCGACGACCCCGACGATAAAACCGGCGAGATCGTATTCGCCGTCGGCGTACATCGAGGGCATCTCCGCCGTTTCGCCGCCGAGCAGGACGCAACCGTTCTCGCGGCAGGCACGTGCCATGCCTTCGACAACTGAGGCTGTGACATCCGGTTCGAGCTTTCCGGTGGCGAAATAATCGAGGAAGAACAAAGGCCTAGCACCCTGCACAAAAATGTAATTGACACAGTGATTTACGAGATCGGCACCGACCGTATTGTGAATTCCCGTATCGAACGCAAGCTTGAGCTTCGTCCCGACGCCGTCTGCCGAAGCGACCAATATAGGCTCGGACATATTCGGGAACGCCCCGGCAAACATGCCGCCAAAGCTGCCTATCTCCGTCAGTGTCCGCTCGTTAAATGTGCTGCGTGCATACTCACGGATCTTCGCGACCGCGAGATTTGCATTGTCGATCGAAACACCGGCGTCGGCGTATGTAACAGTCTTTTGACTCATTGTTTCACCAATTTCCATTCAATACGTTTAACACTTGCACAGGTCGGCCCGCCGTCACGGCCTACGCCTTCGAATTCGGTTTGCAATATCATCCCGGCTTTGGAAACAACCGTTTGTATCTGATCACCGGTAATATTCATCAGCGAGATTTTCGCCCGGCGTCCCCACGTTGAATGTTGATCCGCGTAGGTTCCGGAATTCACGTAAACAAACCGCGCGTCCTTCGGCCCTTGGGCATATTTGCCGAGGAAATTCGGCCGAGTTTCTGACATATCCACCGTAAGTTCAAAATCGAAGATCAACCGATCTGCTGACTTCTTGCTCGGCGGCAAAAGTTCGTCCTTTCCTCGCTGCACCAACATCGCGACTCCCGCCAAGGGCCGCAAAACTATTATCCTGACCGGTATCTGATGCTTCATTTTGCCAAAAACCAAATTATATCGTTTTCAAAGCCGAAACTCATTGACCAAACTTAGATTGCCGTTTAGCATTTTCCTTAGGTACAAATATGAGCTTCACACTTACCGATCTCTCCAGCGAGAACTTTGAATTCAACGCCAACGTATGGAATTGGAAAGCGGCCCTTGAGATAATCAGGAGCCTCGACATACTCGGCGAAGGAGCCTTGAGACAAATGGCATATAACGCGACGGGCGTAAAAATTTCGACGGACGACGCACACGAGATAGGTTCGCGGATCAAGAGCGAGTGGCTGCCGAAACTCGCTCCGAACAAACGTGTCTTTGCCGACCTCAGCATCACTGACGCGCCGGACGACATGACGCTCCACCGCGACGGCGACGAGCAGTGGAAAAATTACAGCGCGAGCCATGACTGGATGGAGGAGTTTGCTGAGTTTTGTTTGAGATCAAAGGGCTTTCAGATCTTTTGATGTGTTTCGAAAGTTAGATGTTTATTTGAACGCGGATAGAACGGATCGGGCGGATCAACGCGGATAAGAGATAGTTCTTTCAGATCCGTTTTATCTGCCTGATCCGCCAGATCCGCGTTCAATTTTTGCTCGATGGAAACACTACAGGAAATTACAAACTCTCTTCTACCCATTTTCAAGAATATATGGGTACAGATCGGCCTGTTGGTCGTATTCGCGACACTGCACGGATATGCCGGAGCTTGGCTTGCTGTGAGGATGCTCTTTCGGCCGCGAAATCCGGTCAAATTGTTGGGCATTACGATATTTCCGCAAGGGATGATCCCGCGTCACCGCGACCGCCTGGCAAACGCGATAGGAAAGGCTGTCGGCCAGGAACTCGTCTCTCAAGACACGATCATCGAGCAACTCACCGGTAAGGACTTCCTGCGGCGGAAGATCCAGAACGTCGTCGATTCGTACACTAATGAACTCCTCGCCGAAGACTATCCTTCGCTGATCGAGGCATTGCCCAAGAATGTCCGCGAACCGGTACTTGATGCTATCGCCGCTCTGCAAAATAAGCTCGCCGAACATATAACCAACGTTCTAAAGAGTGAAGAATCCCTCTCGGCTATCCGCGGTTTTGTGACACGACGCGTTGACGATGTGTTGGGAAAACGCGTTTCTGAGATCGTCGATGACGAAACATTCGCTAAGATCACCGTCTTTCTCGACGAGCGGATCAAGACAGCGGTGAAAGCAAAAGTGTTCGAAGACAACATCCGCGATTTCATCGGCCGACGTATCGACGATCTTGTAAATTCCGAGACGCCGCTTGGCAAGATGTTCACCGACGATGCCGTCGCATTGCTCAAGGAGAAAGCCAACGAGCAGATCAAACCTGCGATCAAACAGATCGCCGATATCGCCGCAACTGAAAAAACACGCGACCAGATCAGTTCGCTGATCAAACGTGAGGTTCATGTCTACTACGAAAATCTGTCGTTCTTCAAGAAGATATTCGTCTCCCGCGAAATGCTGCTTAACGAGGTCGACGCTCTCGTAAGCGAGAGCCTGCCGAAACGTATAGAAGAAACGCTGAACGGCACATATTTTGCCGAAGAGGCCCGTTCTTTTATCAGTTCGAGTATCGACAACGCCCTGTCGAAACCTTTGCCCGTTGTCATCGGGGCCGTTGCTCCTGACCAGCTTTTACGGCTAAAAGATCAAGTCACCAAGTCTGTACTGAGTTTGCTCCAGAGCGAAGAGACGACCGCCGGTGTTACAAAATACCTGACGGCGATGCTCGAAAAGCTGCGGCCGCACAGCATCGATGCCATTCTCCAGATGGTCCATTCCGAGTCTGAAGAAAAGCTCAAATCGATGCTCGCTAACGGGTTGCTCGAGATCATCAGCCGCGACGAAACGTCAAATATCATCAACGAGATGCTAGCCGCTCAGATCGACCGGCTTCTGTCTGCGCCGATAGGAAAGATCGGCGACCATATCGACGAAACAAAGATCAAAGAAGCCAGCACCTCGCTGACCGACGCCATCATCGCTGCCGTACACGCCAAACTGCCCGAGGCGGTCGCAGAATTCGACGTCGGCGGCATGGTACGCGAAAAGATACACAATTATCCGCCCGAAAAGCTCGAGGCACTGGTTATGTCGGTGGCAAAAGAACACCTCCGGACGATCGAACTATTCGGAGCTTTGTTCGGTTTCTTTATCGGCTTGCTGCAGGCGATACAATTTTATCTCTACGCGAAATAATGTCCGAATACACTCATCATCAGGCGATCAACCATATCGCCGAAAATGAGTTCGGCGACACGCCGAGCCTGATCGTGCGGATGAACAACGGGATCTGCAACGCAGTCTATTCGGCATCGGTTTGCGGACGCGACCTCATATTCAGGCTCAATACCGAGCCGCGGTATATGCTCGGCTCGCACGATCACATTCCGCTTTTCCGGTCCAAAGGCATCCATGTGCCCGAGATCGTCGCCGAAGATCTGACAATGTCGACTCTGTCTATCGCCTACCAGGTCCAAACTCAAATTCCGGGAAATGATATTGGTAACGTCATCGCAACGTTGAAAGATGATGAACTGCATAGCATCGCGGCCGACGTAGCCAACGTTTTCAAGCAACTGAGCGATGTGCCGAACAATGGAAAGTTCGGTGTTCTGTGGGGCGACGACCGAGATCTTGTTGATTCTTGGTCGGCAGAGGTTGCCCGCGTGACAAATGTCGTCCTCGATTGGGGACGCATGACTGGCGTTCTCGACGGAAATATCGAAAATACGCTCGCGTGGATCAATTCCGAATTCAATGGCTATTTTGATAGGGTCCGGCCGCTGACATATTTTGGCGATATTTCGTCAAATAATGTGATGATCTTCGAGGGTAGATTCGCCGGTCTCGTCGACCTCGACAGCCTCGCTCAGGGCGACCCACTCGAGGCCGTCGGACGCATCAAGGCAAGCTGGTACGGAACACCCTACGGCAAGGTCTATTCGGATGCGGCCATGGATTCACTCAGCCTGACCGCTTCGCAGCGGCAGATCGTGACAATGTACGCTTTGCTCGATCGTGCTTTCCGGACACTCGAAAACGGCGTTAAATTCAATCAAACCACCGACCGAACCGTCGACCGAGAGCGTGAGGCAGCTGACAAAAAGGCTGTAGCCGGACTTTTGGCAGAATTGAAAAGCAGTTTGCAGCCGGCGGCCATAAAAACTGCCGAAAATATGACTGCCGCAGAAGGCGTCTCAGTCGAACCGGCCCGGATCACGGATCCGGCACCGCGATCGCCAACGCCGGAAGTTGTTTCGACTTTTACCGAACTTCCCGCAGAAACGCGCGTAAATGACTTGCATGCGGAAGCAGTTTCTGTGCCTTCGCAGCAAAAAATTATGCTCGAGGCCAGCGGACTTTCTAAAACTTACACGAGCGACGGCGTCGATTTTGATGCTCTCAAAAATGTCGATCTGCGTATTCACAAGGGTGATTGCATCGCCATCGTCGGCAAATCCGGCAGCGGCAAATCGACGCTGATGCATCTGCTCGCCTGTCTTGATGCACCGACCGAAGGCTATGTCTTTGTCGACGACGATGAGACCTCGGCCATGTCCGAAACGGAAAGGAATCTGCTCCGCAACGAAAAGTTCGGGTTTGTCTTTCAGCAGTTCTTTCTGAACGGTCGCGATACAGTGTTCGAAAATGTCGTTCTCCCAATGCGTATTCGCGGAGCATCGGATTTTGACATGATAACTGACGCCGACGAGGCCCTTGCTTCCGTCGGCCTTTCGGATAAGACCGAAAAAAAGGCCAAGGACCTCTCCGGCGGCGAAAAACAGCGTGTCTGTATCGCACGTGCCATCGTTGGAAAGCCGCAGGTGATATTTGCTGACGAACCGACGGGCAATCTCGATTCGAACACCGGTGCAGCTGTCGAAAAAATGCTCTTTGACCTCAATCGTGAAAAAGGCATCACGCTCGTCATCGTAACGCACGATCCGGATCTGGCGGATCGTTGCGGCCGTATAGTCGAAATGAAGGACGGCAGGATCATCGCCGAGCGCAGAGGGGAGGCAAGCAGCTAATGAAACCGTGGGATCTCGTAAAACTTGCCAACCGCAATCTGTTTCGCAACAAACTGCGCACATTCCTTACGGTCGCTGCTATCTTCGTCGGCTCGTTTACATTGACCATGACCAACGGCATCGGCGACGGCCTCAGAAGCTATGTCGAGAGCCAGGTCAAAAATATCGAAGGCGACACAGTGGTCTTTGTCCGACGAAAGATCGAACGCCCGGAGGGTGCTCCCCGCGGCGACGCTCCCCCGGAATATAAGGATGAAACATCAACGCCGGCAACCGCTGAGATCGACCCGACGGCCGCGTTGGTGACCCTTGCGCAAATGGAATCCGTGCTCAAGGATGTACCAGATGTAAAGACAGTTACGCCTCGTTACGAGATCAATGGCGAGTACATCACGCTCGACGGCCAGAAGAAATTCGAGCTCGAGCTCGGTATGATCTCGCAAGGGGTCTCACAAAAGGTCGAAGCCGGCAAGACCATCAGCGGCCCAGGCCAGATCGTGATCCCGATCGGACTGGCAAAGGAGCTCGACGCTGATTTTGCGAACCTTATCGGCAAAACAGCGACGATCGGCTACAAAGCTTCGGACCGGCAGATGCGAACCCTATCGCTCCGTATCGTCGGAGTCGCGACCAAGGGCTTTATGACGATGACCAACTCGTTCGTCGATTCGCAGACCGCCGCTTCAATTTATGCCGCTCAACGCGATCCGTCAGAGGCCGGTAAATTTTTCAGCTTTTCGGTCCAACTCTCATCTGCCGATCAGGCAAAGATCGTTGCGGTAAAGAAAAAGCTCGATGAAAAGGGATTCTCGGCCGAGACGATCGCAGATCAGCAAAAGCGTACTTACGACGCGATCGGCATCTTTAAGATCGGAATGAGCCTGGTCGCGTTCATCGCTCTGCTCGCGGCTTCGTTCGGTATCATCAACACGCTCGTCATCGCCGTACTCGAACGCACCAAGGAGATCGGCCTGCAGAAAGCCCTCGGTATGGGCCGCGGCAAGATCTTTGCGGTCTTTTCGCTTGAATCGGTACTGATCGGCTTCTGGGGTGCTTTGCTCGGCATCGTCGGTGGGATCATTGTCGGCCTTGTCGCCAATCAGGTCCTCATGCGGGCCTACGCGGCTTCCTTCGAGGGCTATACTCTATTCGTTTTTACCGTCCCGTCGATCATTTTGGTAATGTTGATCGTTTGTTCGATCGCCTTTGTCGCCGGCGTGATGCCTGCCATACGGGCAAGCCGGCTGAACCCGATAGAGTCTCTCCGTTATGAATGACCTTGTGTAAAACGGCCCCTTCGCGTTACCTTATGCTGGTAAATGCCAAAGGAGCCTATATGAAACGATATTTTCTTCTGCTCGTCATGATCGCCGCTGGAGCATTCTCGATCCAAGCCCAAACGTCACCCGATGCCCCGGAACTTACCCGGATGCTCAACGAATTCCTCGCCGGTGCCGGGCGAAATGACGCGGCGGTCCATGACAGATTCTGGGCCGAAGATCTTATATATACTCGCGGTGTCGGTGTCCGCATCGGCAAAGCAGAACTGATGAAAGGCGTTCGAGCGGCCCCGGCATCAAAGCCCGGCGATCCTGTCACCGTATATTCGGCCGAGGACGTTCGCGTCCAGCAATACGGCAATGCCGCCGTCGTCGCGTTCAAGCTCGTCGGAAATACGACAAACGCTGACGGCTCCAAGTCGACCTCAAATCATCTCAATACGGGCACGTTCATAACACGAAAAGGTAAATGGCAGGTCGTCGCCTGGCAAGCCACGCCCGTTCCAAAGCCTGCGCCGGAAATAAAAACGTCGTCAGGGACCACCATTCCTGTCCCGCTTGCAACGTCGGCTGTTGACCCAACGCCCGCTAGATCTGCCGCAACCTCACTCACCTATCTTAAAGGTTCACGAGGCGGCTGCTACTACTTAAATGCCGGTGGCAACAAAGTTTATGTCGACCGTACGTTGTGCAAATAGCGGGCAGTTTCACGATCCGGCCAAAACGCTCTCGAGGAACTGAAAAAATCTCCGAACTTTTCGCTTTTGGAAACCGTTCATAATCACGGCTATTCATTTATTTCATTTATTTTCAGTGAGGGCATTATGAAAAAAGTTGGTTTCTTGTTCTTTTTAGCGGCACTCGTCATCGGGCTTGTGGTCGCAAATACGTTCTCCTTTGGGCGTGCCAGCACCGATTTTGTTAAATTTTCGGTGAATTTCGGTTCGGCTCGCGGTTCGGGCAATATCGTTACGGAAAAGCGTGAGGTCAGCGGATTCAAGTCGGTCGATGTCGGCGGTGTTTTTCAGGTCGAGATCGTTGCTCAAAAGGAATTCGGCGTCGAGGTCGAAGCCGACGACAATCTGATCGGCCTCATCCAAACCAGAGTCGATGGCGATACGCTGCGTATCGAATCAGACAAACGACTCAAATCCAGTTCGCCGATCAAGATCCGTATCTCTGCTCCTAAGATCGATGGCCTGCAGGTCTCGGGTGCCGCGAACGTAACGGCAAACGGCCTCAAGAGCGAATCGCTTAAGATCGAATCGTCGGGCGGCTCGCGAGTGACGGTTGCTGGCGAAGCCGTCAAACTGACGGTCGAATCGAGCGGAGGTGCCCGTGTTAACGCCGGCGGACTTTCGACGGTCGATGCAAATATCGAGGGCAGCGGCGGCAGCAGTGTTGAGGTCAGCGTTACCGGCGATCTTCGCTCGGACATCTCGGGCGGAGCCCGTGTGACATACAGCGGAACACCTGCCAATATCGTCACCAACAAATCCGGCGGGGCACGCGTCTCGCAGAAGTAGTGTTCGTTAGATCGCGCTCTGTTGAAGCCGTCGCAAGCGACGGCTTCTTTATGTTTCAACGGCCGTCGTCTTCACACCGGAAAGCCTGCCTTGCCGGTCGATCCCGACGACGTAGATCGATATACGGATCTTGCCGACCTTGAATACCTTAATGTCCTTGAGTTCCTCATCAAGGTATTCCTTAAGCGCTTTGAATCGATCGGCCTGACGAGTCTCCTGCGGACCGAACCAGTCACTGATCGCCGTCAATCTGGCGAAGAATGCCTCCGTGTCGACCACCGCAACCGGTTCGTTCGGCGGTCCGCCAGTTTGTTTGATCACGTCTTCCGCGGTTACTCGCTCAGCTTTTCCGAGCACGAACGGTACGATCTCAGCATCCGTCTCGCTGATGTAGATCAAGTCTTTTGTGAGTCCCTTGAGTGTCTGTTTCATGGCTGCTGTCATTGGCGAAAAAAAAGTGAAAAATAACGAAAAAAATTTGCGGTTTTTTGATCAAAAATCAGCCAAAAAATGTCCAAAAACTTAACCTCATTTGGCGCGAAACATCTCACAAGTTCTTGTTAAAAAAGGAAGTTAAATCCGTGTTAAAACTCTCGAAAAAAACCTGTGGATTTCCGTTTGCAAGGCGCCATTTTTCGTGTTAGTCTGTTATCCGTTTTCAAGCTTACAGTCTTTGTAAAGTGTTGATAATAAACGGGTTAATGCTTTACTTTAAGTTTTATGCGGCTTTTCTTTTCTTATGTGGAAAAGCCTGTGGATAACACGTCTGCGATTGTCCTAACAATCGGCTGAACTAGCCAAAACATAACGAGTTATCCTGCCGCTTGCGGCCATTCGAACACCCCGACTAATCACCATCTTGAGAACCAGAATTTTGTTTAAGGATTTCGTCTCTTAAACACGTCTTTCGGAGAAGCAAACTTGGAGTTAATCTTAGCAAAAACAAACGTATGGGACGATGTGCTTGAGCTGATCGGCGAACGCCTGAGCAGACAAGTATATGACACCTGGTTTCGGCCTATTTCGTTTCTCGGGACCGACGACGCGAACAAGACCGTTCGCATCTCCGCCGGCAGCTATACAAAAGATTGGGTCTGCCGTTACTATTCGGCGATCCTCGACCAGACGCTGACCGACGCCGGCCTCGACGGATACACCATCGATTGGGAGATCGACGAAAAGGCCTACGAAAAACATGATGACGACACCGAACTCATTTTCGAAACCAAACAGCGCACATTCTCAACGCCGGGCGTCATCAACTACGCGGACGTCGAGGGCGTGGACACGTCGCTCAATCCGAAATACACGTTTGAAAAGTTTGTCGTTGGATCATCCAACCAGTTTGCTCACGCTGCCGCTCTCGGGGCCTCAGAGATGCCCGGGACTACATACAACCCGTTATTCATCTATGGCGGGGTCGGTTTGGGTAAAACGCACCTGATGCACGCTATCGGCCACGCGATCAAAGCTCGAAACTCGAGCCTGCGTGTCGCCTACATCACCAGCGAAAAGTTCATGAACGAGCTGATCAACGCGATCCGCTTTGATAAAACGCCGGCGTTTCGCGACAAATACCGCTCGATCGACGTATTGCTGCTCGACGATGTCCAGTTCCTCGCCGGCAAGGACCGCACGCAGGAAGAGTTTTTTCACACATTCAACACTTTGCACAATAATCAAAAGCAGATCGTCATCTCGAGCGATTGTCCGCCGCGTGAGATACCGACGCTGCAGGAGCGTCTGCACTCGCGGTTCGAATGGGGACTGATCGCCGATATCGAACCGCCCGATCTCGAAACAAAGGTCGCCATTCTCAAACGAAAGGCAGATCTTGACGGTTACGAGCTCGACGACGACATCGCGATGTACATCGCCGGCAAGATCAAAAGCAACGTCCGCGAGCTTGAGGGTTCGCTGGTCCGTCTCGTCGCGATCGCGTCGTTAAAAGGATTGCCTTTGTCCAAGATGCTCGCCCAGCAATCGATGAAGAACATCATCGACGCCGAGCATCCGCATGGCATGACGATGGAACGCATCGCCCGTGCGGTCGCCTCGCACTACAAGATGACGGTCGAGGAAATGAAGTCAAAGAGCAACTCGCGGGCCGTCGCGGTACCACGGCAAGTGGCGATGTATCTGTGTAAAAGATTGACCAGGCACAGCTTCCCGGAGATCGGCCGCGAGTTTGGCGGCAAGCATCACACGACCGTAATGCACTCGGTCGATAAGATCTCGACGCTGATGACCGACGACCGCGTTTTCCACAACGCGATAAACGAGCTAATAGATAATCTTTGCAATTAGTTAACGGAAATTTAACGCATCGATCGCGGTTTTGTTTTCCACATATAAAGAAAGTTTATCGCGGACGTAAGTCGTTTATTTATAGATATTTGAATTAGGTTTATCCACATTTCCGCAAGGTGCGGCAGATCTAGGTTGTGGATGACGGTGGATAAAACAGCAGCGGAACAGTTATCCACTGTTGCAAAAGTTTTCCACAGATTTTCCACAGGGCGTTGTGGACGGAAAAACGTTGATTTTATAAGAGCTTAGGCCGCTTTTGCACATATCCACAGCCGCCTATTACTAGTACTAAATATATATCTTATTTAATAAGGTCTTAGTATTAGTAAAAGCCGGAGAAGCCGGAATTGAGTGATAGCGGCACGGATCCGAAAAGCTTATAATTTGAAAACACGAGTTAACCGCGAAACACACGGAAATCGCTGTGATCCATTTTTCGCCATTTCCGCATATTTCGCGGTTAACGATCTTTTTAGGAGTTAAACGATGGAATTCACGATCAAACAGAGCGTATTAAAAGAAGAATTGGGCTTTATCCAGGGCGTTGTCGAGCGCAAGACGACGATCCCGGTGCTAGCAAACATCCTGATCGAATCGATCGGCGAGGGCGAGATCCGCATCGTCGGTACCGATCTCGATGTGACGATCCGCTGCGATGCCGAGGCGGTCATCGCCCGGCCTGGCTCGATGTGCATCCAGGCCCGCAAACTGTTTGATATCGTCCGAGCACTTGAGAGCGGCGAAGTGCATTTCAAAAAAGAGGACAACGAATGGGTGACGATGAAATGCGGCCGTGCCAATTTTCGCCTCGCCGGCGTCAGCCGCGAACAGTTCCCCGAGATCCCTTCGTTCAAATCGACGCCGATGAAGCTGCCGGCCGCCGTTTTCAATTATTTTATCCAGAACACGGCCTTTGCCATCACCAACGAGGTTTCGCGGTTCACGCTCTCGGGTGCCAAATTCATCGTCGCCGACGGCTCGGCCAAGATGATCACGACCGACGGCCACCGCCTCGCCTATATCGAGAAAAAACTCACGTCCTCGAGCGAGACCGACGCGATGGAAACGCTGATCCCGAAAAAGGCATTGCTCGAGCTAGCCAAGGTGTCACGCGACACGTCGAGCGATATCAGCTTTGGCGAGGACACAAATCACCTCTATTTCGAGATGGAAGGCCGCCTGCTGATCAGCCGCAAACTATCGGGGCAGTTCCCTAATTACGAGATGGTCATGCCCAAGGACAACGACAAATGTGCCATCTTTGACCTCGACGAAATGCGTGCCGCGGTCCGCCGCGTCAGCCTCATGGCGGACGAACGCAACCGCTCGATCCGCGTCACCGTTCGCGAAGGCGAGATCGAACTGAGCGCCAAATCGAGCGAAGAAGGCGAAGGCATCGAGGCCGTCCAGGCCGAATACGCCGGCGACGAGTTCCAGCTCGGTTTCAACTGGCAGTACCTGCTCGAATTCCTAAACAACGCCGGCTCGCTCCACAGCTCGAACGACGCCGTCACCACCGACGCTATCTCGTCCCCCAATGATGACGAACCAACCATCGGAACCCGAGCCGACGCGACTGCAACTGCCGCTGCAACTGCCCCCGCGAAGGACAGCGGCCGTGCCCCGCTCCGGATCGCCTTCGAATTCAAAGACGCCAACGCCCAGACCCAAATGTCCATCCACGGCGACTCAACCTACGACTACAAATACATAGTCATGCCGCTGCGGATATGATCGTTCAGAGTTACGCCGTTAGGCGTGAACGAAATCAGAGCAAGCTCCCACTTGCTACGGACGCAGTTAGTTCGCACGTAAACAGGAAGGCTTGCTTGGTAACGAGCGAAGCCTTTTTAACTGGAGTAAGTTCTGCCAAGTTGCAATTTTAAATAATTCTCCAATTAAGGTGATGGAAGCTACTCATTTATTCTTTATCGACGATTCCGGCACTAAAGAGTATGCCTATGCACCAAATACCTACAATTTGAGTGGGTCAGGGGTATCGAATTATTTTGTGTTCTGTGGAATTCTAGTTCCGATGAAAATGGCGGGCGTCTTGGCGAGTGAAGTTATCAAGCTAAAAGAGAAATATTTTAATGATCCGAGCGTCGAAATTAAATCGCATTGGCTGCGGCGTCCAGAACAAAGGCAAATTCGTTACATCGACAAATACGGAGTTACCGAAGCCCAAATAGCGGGTTTTACGATTGAAATCTATGATCTGATTTCTGCTTCCGAACTGGAACTGATTGCATCGGTCGTTGATAAGCCGCAGATGGAAGAAGACTATCCAAGTCCGTGGTACCCGCCGGCAGTCGCATATGAGACTTTATTGATGAGGGTTGTGTGTGCATTAAGGGAGGATGAGAACGTAAATGTGATTATAGACGATACCTCGGGTGCCACGCCGAAAGGTAATAAGTTTAAAGATAACTTGCGAAATCATCATGCAAAACTCCGTAAGCACGGTAGTCAGTTGCGACGTTCTCTTAACTTTAAGGTGTTGAATACGCAGAAGTTCGTAAATTCTCAAACATCCCACTTGGTACAATTAGCGGATCTTTGTGCATTCAACGTCCATAAGCAATTTCAGCTATACGGTAACGAGTGGGAGGATGGTTCGGTTAGCACTCTTCCAATGTATGAATACTTTGAAAAAATAGAGAGTAAATTTCGGCACAATGATCGAGGAAGAATCCAAGGCTTTGGGATTGTTAAGATGCCGGCTCGTAAGCAGTTGGGGTGGACGCTTGATAAAAAGTAAAGCCCGTACCTTAAAACCCCGCGTTGATTCGAGGGCCGCCAATTCTGGCAGGGGACATACATCCACTTTTGTATACGGGCTTCAACACAACTAGATATAATCTTTATGCGCGGGCGTGTCAACCTCAAATTGACGTCGTTAATCGGTAAGCTGATGAAGGAAATAAACCGCAGAAGATCTCAGATATGCTTCCGTCACCGAAAAACGTAAGAAGGAGCCGACGGTCTCGCTCGACGACTATTTGGCGAAGCGTTCAGAGAAAAAGAAACGCCACGCCGCATCTTCAAACAAGGTAAATAAAAACTCTTCTTCGCGGCTTTGCCGCCCTATTTGCGGAAAAGCTCTGCTTTTCCGAACGCCTGAATTATCCTCGCGGCTTTGCCGCCGCTTCTGGAATGTGCGGCGGCACAGCCGCGAAGAGTTTTGAGCAGCGACGGTGAAGCATAGCTTCACCGCAAATAGACGGGCATAGCCCGATGGGCGGGCTGGATTCCGTTTTCGCGACGTTGCATTAATAAAACCCCAACCAACTCACGCAATTTCATGGTATAATTGAATTAGCTAAACTAGCCGATTGATCTTTGAAAACATAGATAGGAAACGGACGTTGAGTTTTCTTCCCGTGTCTCCACTTTGTCCTGAAATAGGTTTGCATGCGGTAAGACAAAGTAATATCTATTTTTTTGAAAAAACACGGAAAAAAGGCAGGGTCGCGGCATAAGTGTTGCAAATACAACACTTATTTGTCCCACAAGGCACCAAAAAACAGCGGGACAACAGCGGGACAAGAGCGGGACAGGTGGGACAAAGCATAACACTCGGAACTGTCTAGATCAAAGCCGACGAAACAATGTGCGCGCGCTGAGTATCGAAAAATGGGACACTCTTACGAAATAGCGTAAACCACAGATTTATCAATCATTTACGTGTCTCCGATCTGTCCCAAAAGGTCTCATTCTGGGACAAAAACAGGAAGCCATACGGCGCGTGAAAAAAGTGTTGGGACAGTGGGACAGTGGGACAGCTCGGTTTGCGGCGTTGGTCGTTCAGGCGTAAGATAGCGGTGTTTTGAAAGCGAAGACAAAACTATTCTGGATATTGTGGACGGCGGGGATGCTGGGGGTTTTGTCGTTTTTGGTTGTGGATCTGGAGGCGTTGATACGCGCCGTTCCGCTGCCGGAGGGGACGCCGCCGGTGGAGTTGCCGCCGGCGTGGTTGTTTAAGATCGTGAGTCTTATTCAGCCGACGGTTATTGTGACGGTTGCGGTGTTGGTTGGTGTTGGGCTTGCGTCACGTGTCGGGCTGCACGCTCCGGCGGCCGAGGCGGCGGCGAATGGTGAGCCGTTTCTCCAAAGACTAAAGCCGCAGATCGTGCCGGGCGTGATCGCGGGGCTTTTGTCGGGCTCGACGATAGTTTTGAGCTGGGTTGTCGCCAAACCTCACTTCACGAACGAGTTCATCGAACGTGCCGAGGAATTCAACAAACTTCTTCCGGCTCTAACGCGGTTTCTCTTCGGTGGATTTACCGAAGAGATACTGCTGCGTTGGGGATTCATGACATTTTTGGTCTGGGCCGCATGGCGTTTGTTCCAAAAAGGCATCGGGGAGCCAAAAGCGGTCTATGTCATTGCGGCGATCATTGTGTCTGCTCTAGTCTTTGGGATGGGCCATCTACCGCTCGCGTCGATGCTCGCCGGCGGGCTGTCGGTGCCGCTCGTGATCTACGTCATCACCGCAAACTCAATATTGGGCGTCGCCGCCGGATTCCTTTACTGGCGCCGTGGCCTCGAATCCGCCATCATTGCCCACATCTCAGCCCACGTCGTACTGATATCAGCGATCTATCTGGCATTCTAGAATCGCAACCGCTTCCTTATGTTTTGTTGCACCAATAAAACTCTAACCGATATACGCAATTTCATGATATAATTAAATCGGCGAAAACGGCCAAGAGATCTTTGAAAATAATGAGCGGACACAGCGATTGGTTTGGGTCTTTGTCTGCCTCTGCAACGTCCTGAAATAGGTTTACAGGCTGAAGACAAAGTAATATTTATTTTTTTCGAAAAATCGCGGGACACCGGCAAAATTGAGACGTAAGTGTTGCAAATACGGATACTTATTTGTCCCGCTAGGTGCTGAAAAACAGTGGGACAAGAGCGGGACAAGCGGAACAGGTCTGGTCACAAGGCACGATCACGTTTCGGATCGATGGGTATAAATGACGGCAGTTCGAGGCAAAAAACCGTCCGGAAATCAGCGTCTCCTCGCAACTGCTGTCCCGGCGTTTATTCCGTGCCGAGTTGGGGATAAATAATTAGCTTGCTATTTATCTGCGGACGCGCTAGTCTCATAGTTTGATAATTCCGTATCTCATTCATCGACGGTAAAGTCGCTTATATGTTTAAGCGTAATGGATAGTTCGAGAGACGGGTCGTTACGACTAGTTAGAAGCGGGTTCGCACAATGAATGCACGCCCCTCGAACGTAGGTTCCTTCGTTTTCACCGTTAGACTGAAGATCACTCCGCGTTAGTACTTCTTATTACATCCTGAAGATTTGTTTAGAGTTCCAACTCATGTTGGATATTCGTCTGTGTACACTGCGTTTGTAGGCACATTCGATCGATGCACCTGAATGCGTGCACTCAAAACCTACGCGAACCTTTAGTTGATCTAGAGATTTTTTAATTACAAATGACTTTTAAAGATTTAGGCTTGCTGCCGGTTTATACCGACAAATGTGAGCAGATGGGCTATACACAGCCTACACCGATCCAAGAACAGGCTATTCCTGTTGTACTCGAAGGCCGCGACATCATGGCTTGTGCCGAAACCGGTACAGGCAAAACCGCAGCGTTCCTGCTTCCCATACTTCAGAACCTCGCCGCCGATAAGAATCGACGCGGCACGAGCGTTCTCATTCTCTCGCCGACGCGCGAGCTTGCTAACCAGACCGAGGCCGCTTGCCGCCAGTTCGCACCCAAGGGTGTCAGCTGCACGGCGATCATCGGCGGTGCCGGTTATAACAAACAGATCCAGGCCCTTCGCCGCGGTGTTGATATCATCATCGCCACGCCCGGCCGCCTGATCGATTTTATGGACCAGGGAATGCTCAATTTTTCGAAATTGACCTGCCTCGTCCTCGACGAAGCCGACCGCATGCTCGATATGGGCTTTCTGCCGGCGATCAAACGCATCTCTAAGGTAATACCTGCGAAGCGTCAAACACTTTTCTTCTCGGCAACGATGTCGAACGAGATCGAACGTATCGCAACGCCGATGCTCGAAGATCCTGTATACATCGAGGTCAGCCCCCGCGGCAAGGCCGCGATGCTGATCGAACAGACGGCATATCCTGTCGCTGCTCAGTCGAAAACCGTTCTCCTGCTCGACCTGCTCGAGAAAGAAGATTTCGAACGCGTCCTGGTCTTCACCCGCACAAAACGCGGTGCCGACCGTCTCGCACACATCCTGGAGGCTCGTTCGCACAAATCGAACCGCATCCACGGCGACCGTTCACAGTCGCAGCGTGAGGCCGCACTTCGCAGCTTCAAATCGGGCCACACGAGCATCCTCGTCGCTACCGACGTTGCTGCCCGCGGAATCGATATCGATTCGGTCTCGCATGTGATAAACTATGATATACCCGAGGTTGCGGAGGACTACGTCCACCGTATCGGGCGTACCGGACGAGCCGGAAAAACGGGACGTGCGATCACGCTGTTTACGATCGCCGAGGAACATTCGATGCGTGCCATCGAAAAATTGACAGGCGAAAAGGTCGAGCGTGTATTCCACCCCGAATTTGGCGGACAAATGCTCGCTTCGGTTGCGACGAGCTCCGCTCCGGGCAAAAAGAACTTTCGTCAGTTCAGGCAGCGTCGCCATAGATAGAAATAGGGAAGGTAGACAAATATGTTGACAAAGAAGTACGAAGTTGGCGATACACTCGAAATGATGTGCTCTGCATGTGACGTCGAGAAAGATCACAACATCGAAACGGTTACCAAGCAAGGTAAGATCACGAAAGCAGTTTGTTCCGAATGCGGAACGGCCTCGACGTTCAGCCGCGGCGTTAAGACCGCAGTCAGCGTCGGCCGTGCCAAGGCCGCCTCGGACTATGACCGCACACGCAAATACCGAAAGGGACAGGCGATGATGCACACTAAATTCGGCCACGGCGAAGTCACGGCCGTCATCGAACCGCACAAAATTGACGTGCTTTTCGGCGACCAGACCCGCCGCCTGATCCACTCGCAAAGCTAACTGCTTGTTGTCAGTTAATTCAAAAAGGCCGTACCGAACCACAAAGGTCCGGTACGGCTTATTCTTTACTCTGACCACTAAACACTGACCACTGCCAGCCATGGACAATAAATACAACGTCCCGAAACCCAAGAAACCTGAGACCAAACTCGAGATCATCGCTGCTCAGATCGAAGAACTCGTAAAACAGCGCGACCGCACCACCGACCTCGCCGCAAAAGCTAAACTAAACGCCGAGATCACACGGCTATTTGCACAGTACGAACGAGCAAAGATCTAACGGTGTCAGAACTTCGAGTTAACGATCGCCATGATCTCGGCTTCAAGTTCGTTCGCTCGCCGTTCGATCTCCGCACCGCGGGCGACCAGGTCATCGGCAAACTCGCGATCCTTCAGGCCGGCCGCGTTGGTCTTGACGTTTAGATAAGCACCCATCACAGCCGCACGGGCACACAACGCACCGACTCCGGCGTCCGAAGCCGAGTTCGGATTGCCGTGCTCCGCCATCTCCTTGATGATCTCAAACGCGTCAAATGTCCGTTCCATCGTCCGAAATGGTATCTCGGTCGCGTATCTCGTCGCCGATTGAATAGCCGCCGTTCGGGCCGCCATTTCCTCGTCGGTCGTCTTCGGCAGGCCGAATGCGTCCATCACCTTGTTAAACGCGTTGGTGTCCTCATCGACCAACGACAAGAGTTCGTCTTTGATCTGCTGCCCTTTAACGGCCCAATCTGAAAACTCCTGCCAGCGGTCGTCCCAACCGGCTTTGTGCGACGAGAGGTTCGCGACCATCGTCGCGAGGGCCGCGCCGAGAGCTCCCATGTATGCCGCGATCGAACCGCCCCCTGGAGCCGGCGATTCGGACGCCGTTTCGTCGGCAAATGCACGGCACGTCATATCGACGAGGCTGTCCGTCTTGTACTCGGCCGCAATGTTGTATTCGATGATCTTCTCCTGCGGATCGAACGGCTTGAGGTCGTCGAGGCCCATCGATTTAATAGCGATCTTGATGATCTCAGCCTCGGTCACGCCGAGCGAGCGGCCCTGTTTGGTCAGATAATACTTACCGGCGTCGATGATCGCCTTTTTCGGTACAAGCCCGACGATCTCGAGCCCCGTCACTCGCAGCCCGCGTTGCCGTGCCTTTTCGCTCACCTCGTCAAA
Organism: Acidobacteriota bacterium; assembly: GCA_016713675.1. NCBI lineage: Bacteria > Pseudomonadati > Acidobacteriota > Acidobacteriota bacterium. Next base: position 1,087,208 of record JADJOS010000001.1, on the reverse strand, counting down.
CGCCACGTGCAGCGGCGTCTCGCTCAGATTCGTGATATTCATCGAAACCTGTGCGATGCCGTATTCCGCGATATACCAGCCGATCGCTTTGGTTCCTTTGAGCGTTCCGGGGATCATCACGGGTTCGCCGTTCTCATCCTTGACGATCTTGCCGGTGATCGGATTTCCCTCGCGCAAAGTGCGGCCTTTCTCACGAACGTCAAAAGCGATCGCATTCGCTCGGCGAGTCGAGGTCGTGTTGAGATTAAAATTGACCGCGATCAGAAAATCTCTCGCCCCTACCGCCACCGCACCTGATCGCGCGACCGACTCATTAAATTCCGTCGGCCCAAAATCCGGCTTCCACTCTGCGGACGCGATCTTGTCCCTTAGCCCTTCATACTCGCCCTCACGGCAATTTGCGAGGTTCCGGCGTTTCTCTTCGGTCGCGGCATTCTCATACGCATAGACCGGAAAGCCGAGTTCGGTGCCGATCCGCTCGCCTAATTTACGAGCGAGTTCGGCGGTCTCCTCCATTGTCACGCCCGAGATCGGAATCAGCGGCAGCACATCTGTCGCACCAAACCTCGGATGATCGCCCTTGTGCCGCCGCATGTCGATCAGTTCCTGAGCCTTTTTGACAGCCTGAAAAGCCGCCTCGGCGACCTCGTCCGGCGTCCCGACGAACGTCACGACCGTCCGGTTCGTCGAGTAGCCCGGATCTACGTCCAGCAGCTTAACGCCATCGATCTTTTCGACCACATCGGTGATCTGCGTGATCACCGTGATATCGCGCCCTTCGCTAAAATTTGGAACGCACTCGATTAGTTTTTTCATTTGATCTCAAATTGCCTGCCTGTCTCTTTCGCAGGGTTTCAATAAGAATATTATACGAAGCAAAGATTGCATATTTTACTGACACCTATCAACACGGAAGGCCGGAGTGATTGCCAAATGAAAAAGGCCGCATCTCGTCGAGATGCGGCCCTATTAACTTCAAATGATCGATCTTACGATTTTCGTCCGCCGCGGAGCAGCAATCCGAGCACTACGCCGACTGCGGCTGAAATGAGGATCGTTTGTCCCGGTTTTTGGCGGGCAAATTCCTTTGCGTCCTCGATCAACTCTTTCGGATCCTTCGCCGAGATCTCTTTGAACTTATCGCCGGCTGCCGAAAACTTGTCGCTGGCAAAATCCTTTGCCTTCGACGCCGCGTCCTGAATTTTCTGTCCGTATTCCTGTGCCTGCATCTTTAGATCTCCTAAAAATTCGTCGTCGATAAAACCGCTCTTGTCGTCACCTGTGCCGCCGACCGGCACGAGGCTCTGTTCCAATTCCTGTTCTGCTTTTTTAACTTCTGCTTCAAATTCCGACATATTAAATCCTACCTCCGAGTATTGATATCAATTAAAGCGACATTTCAGATGAGGCTGTTTCGCTATTGGTTGTAACGAATTTGACGCCTTCTTTGTTCGCAAATTCGCACGCTTGTGATTCTTATCACGATTTTATCTTGACAAGCTGAATCCCAAAATGAGAATCTTACGAAATTAGTAAGTGCTTACTTACTTAAGTAGAGAGTATAAATTTGATCAAAGATTTTTTCAAATGTGACCACGTTGGCCGAATGAAAGGCGACGAACGACGCGAGCAGATCTTACAGACGGCTGTCAACCTGTTTTCGCAGCGAGGTTTTAAGGGCACGACGACCAAAGAGATCGCACGTGTGGCTGGTGTTTCGGAGGCGATGGTATTTCGCCATTTTGAGAACAAGGACGCCCTTTACGGTGCGATCCTCGATACAAAGGGCTGTCAGGACGGTGTTCACCGCTTTCCCTGGGAAGAGAACGAAGTTCTTAAGGCCGCGATCGAACAAAAAGACGACTTTGCCGTATTTTATAACATTGCGTTTGACGCATTGAAAAAACACCAGGCTGACGAGGGCTTTATGCGGCTCTTGTTCTATTCGGCGCTCGAGGAACACGAGCTGGCCGAGCGGTTCTTTCACGAGTTCATCGAAAAGATCTACCAGTTCATCGGCAGCTATATCGAAGAACGTCAGCGTGACGGTGCCTTTCGTGAAATGAACCCGAGGATCGCCGTCCGGGCATTCCTCGGAATGTTGATACACCATTCACTGAACAACATTTTGTGGGATAAGAAGCGTGTGATCCTAGATATCTCGAACGAAGATGCCGCGAGGAATTTTGCAGAGATCCTGCTCCGCGGGATCAGGTCGTAAGTTTAGCTAAAACGACAATTATCATGAGAGTTAAGAAAGCAAGTACAACCTTGGCCATCTCGGTCCTGACGGCGGTCCTGACCGCAGCCGGTTGCGGATCGAAAACGGCGAATACGAATGCGAACGCGAGCAACCAGCCAACTACCGTCGATGTGACGACCACACAGGCTGTCAGCCGGCCGATCCCGACCTATTTTGAGGCGACCGGCAATTTGGCGAGCGACGCTCAGACGGATGTCGCCCCTGTCGTGGCGGGCAAGGTTCTCGAAGTCAATTTTGATGTCGGCAGCTACGTCACCAAGGGCAGCATAATGGTCAAACTAGACCCGCGTGACGCTCAGATCAGGCTTGAACAGGCCGAGGCACAGGTCGTTCAGCAGCGTCGTGCGGTAGATACGGCCATCGCGGCACTTAGGCAAGCACAGATCAGACTTGGGCTCAAGGATGGACAATCGTTCAATATAGAGACCTTTTCGCAGGTCAAATCGGTCAACGCGAACCTAACACTGGCGGAAAAGGAACTAGCCCGTACCCAGCGTCTGTTCGATACCGGCGATGTTTCCAAATCGATACTCGATCAACGTCGTGCGACCCGCGATTCGCTGCTTGGCCAACTCGACGAAGCCCGATCGAACGCGGCAGTCGCAGTTAGAGCGATCAATTCGGCAGAAGCCCAGGTCGCCGCCGCAAAATCGGCGGTCGCCACGGCTCAAACTCAGGTCGAACAGGCCCGCAAAGCCGTCAGCGACACCGCGATCTACGCACCGATCAGCGGCTATGTTTCTGAGCGAACCGCCGATCCCGGCGAATACCTTTCGCCACAGGCTCCAAATACAAAGATCGGTACTATCGTTCGGACATCGAGTCTGCGTATGCGTATCGATGTTCCCGAACAATCGATCGGCAGGGTCGCCGTCGGCCAAGGCATCTCACTTCAAACCAGTGCATATCCAGATCGAAATTTTGCCGGAACTGTCGTCCGAATTCTACCGAATGTAAACGTGACCGCCCGTACTCTCGTTGTCGAGGCAGAGGTCGATAACGGCGAAGGTCTACTCAAGCCGGGACAGTTCGCGACCGTCCGGATAACTCAGTCAAAGCCCGAACCGGCCATTATGGTCCCTGTGACGGCTGTTAAAGCCGAAGGCGATATCAACAAGGTCTACATAGTGAAAGACGGTGCCGCACGTGAAGTTCTGGTCCAAACCGGATTGCTAGAAAACGGTATGATCCAGATCAAAACCGGCATCGCCGAGGGCGACGTAGTGGCCACAAGTAATGTCAACACACTGTACGACGGCGTGCTCGTCAGGCAAATGAACTAGGGGTAATGATGTATGCAATGGCTTGCTGAAGTTTGTGTAAAGCGTCCGGTTTTTGCCACGATGTTGATCCTGTCGCTCGTGGTTGTCGGTGCATTTTCGTTTTTGAGCCTCGGCGTGGATCTATTTCCGAAGATCGACTTCCCGACAATTACCATCACGGTGATCAATCCCGGTGCTTCGCCCCAGGAAATGGAGACCGAGGTCACAGAAAAGATTGAAGAGGCAGTCAACACAATTTCCGGTATCGACGAACTCCGCTCCAGCTCGGTCGAAGGCATCACACAGGTATTCGTCCAGTTTGTTCTTGAAAAGGACGTGAACGTTGCAGCTCAGGAGGTTGAGAATCGCGTCCAAACGGTGATTCCAAACTTGCCGGAGACCGCCGAACAGCCGACAGTACAAAAGCTCGACACAGACGCCGCACCTGTTCTGCGCATTTCAGTTTCCGCCCCGAAATCACTTCGTGATGTGACAGAGGTCGCCAAGAACCAGATCAAGGAACGCATCGAATCGATCAACGGAGTTGGCCAGATCACCATCATTGGTGGAGCCGAACGGCAGATCAATGTCTGGGTAGATCCTGACAAAATGCGTTCGTACAACGTAACTCCGGCCGAAGTTTCGGGTGCCTTAAAGATTCAGAACATGGAGTTCCCTTCGGGGCGGCTGGACGAGGGGCAAAAGGAAACGAGCGTCCGCACAGTCGGAAAGATCCAGAAGCCAGAGGAATTTAACAACATCGTTGTGGCCACTCGCGGCACTTATCAGGTTAAGGTCAAGGATATCGGCTACGTCGAAGACGGCGCCGAAGAAGTTCGGTCCGAGGCCCGCCTCAACGGATCGCCGGCCGTAACACTCATCGTCGCAAAGCAGTCGGGCCAGAACACCGTTGCAGTTGCCCATGAGATAAAAGAGCGCCTCAAAGAGATCGAACCTACACTGCCGCCGGGCTTCCAAATGAGGATCATCGGTGACAACTCCGTGTTTATCGAAAACTCGCTCCATGCGATCGAAGAGCACCTTGTGGTCGGATCGATCCTCGCGGCGATCGTGGTCTTCTTCTTTCTATGGAGTTTCCGAACGACCTTTATTGCCGCACTTGCGATCCCTACTTCCATCATTTCGACTTTCGGATTGATGTACGCGATGGGCTACACACTCAATTCGATCACGATGCTTTCGCTTACGCTGATGGTCGGTATCGTCATCGATGACGCGATCGTTGTGCTTGAGAACATATATCGCTTTGTCGAAGAAAAGGGCATGAACCCATTCCAAGCGGCGATCGAGGGCACACGTGAGATCGGTATGGCGGTACTAGCAACGACGCTTTCGCTGATGGCAGTTTTTGTGCCGATCGGATTTATGCAGGGCATAGTCGGCCGCTTTATGTCGAGTTTTGGTTTGACGGCATCGTTTGCGGTTTTGGTCTCGTTGATCGTGTCATTTACGCTCACGCCAATGCTAGCGGCTCGCTTGATCAAACATAAGAAAGAGAAGAAAGCTAAGGAAATCGAAGAAATAAAGGCGACGGAATGCTCGAACCAAAGAGCGAATCCGACAGCCATTACACCGGTTGGTTCCGTGCTGTAGATCGTTTTTACACCTATTTGCTTCGATTTTCGATGGGTCATCGCTGGGTTATCGTGACGCTCTGCATCCTCGTGTTCTTGAGCATCGTTCCGTTATTCACATATGTCGGTAAGAACTTTTTACCGGTAGACGACCAGTCGCAATTTGAGGTCACGGTGCGCGCCCCCGAGGGTTCGAGTATAAGTGCAACGTCGCAGATCTTCGAACGCATCGCTTCCGAGATCCGTAAAATGCCGGGCGTTACCGATACGCTATCAACCGTCGGCGGAGGGCAGGCTCAGGTCGTTAACTCGGGCTCGATCTACGTTAAGTTAAGCGATATCAAAGCCCGCACAAAATCGCAGGAAGATCTCATGGCCGCCACGCGAGATCTGCTCAAGAATTTTCCGGCCGATCTCCGAACCGGCGTTCAGCCCGTGCAGGCATTCTCAGGCGGGGGATTTCGCAGTGCGAACGTTCAGTTCCTGATAGCCGGCCCCGATCTCAAAAAGCTCGAAGAGTATTCGACAAAGATCATGGAGAAGATGAAGTCGATCCCGGATGCTGTCGACGTCGACTCAACGCTCGTGAGCGGCAAGCCCGAGGTTCAGCTCGAGATCGATCGCGATACGGCCGCGGATCTGGGTGTTCGGGTGGGCGATATCTCGCAAGCACTGAATACGCTTGTTGCCGGACAACAGGCGACCACATTCAACGCCGGTACTGATCAATACGAGGTGCGAGTACGGGCGATAAATTCGTTCCGATCAGATACCGAAGGGCTGAGCCGAATGATCGTACCGTCGGCAAAGGTCGGTTGGGTCACGCTCGACCGCGTAGTGAAGCCAAAACCCGGTACGGGGCCGAGTTCGGTAGATCGGACAAATCGACAGCGTCAGGTCACTCTGCTCGCGAACACAAGACCAGGTGGTTCGGCTGCGAGTATTACCTCGGCGATCGACAGCTACATAAAAGAGCTCAATCTGCCGAAAGGCTATCGGACCGGCTATGTTGGCCAGTCTAAGGAAATGGGCAAAGCGGGTTTTTACTTCCTGCTAGCCTTCGCGTTGTCATTCATTTTTATGTACATCGTGCTGGCGGCTCAGTTCGAGTCGTTCATCCACCCGGTCACAATCTTGCTGACTCTGCCGCTCTCGGTACCATTCGGCATTTTTAGCCTGCTCGTCGCCGGGCAGACGGTAAACATCTTTTCCGGCCTCGGACTGCTACTGCTCTTCGGCGTAGTTAAAAAGAACGCGATCTTGCAGATCGACCACACGAATGGCCTTCGTTCGAAAGGAATGAACCGTTACGAAGCTATCATTCAGGCAAATCGCGATCGTCTCCGTCCGATCCTGATGACAACCATTGCGCTGGTTGCCGGGATGATCCCGCTAGTAGTCTCGACCGGTGCAGGCTCCGGCACTAATCGCTCGATCGGCGTGCTTGTCGTCGGCGGGCAGTCACTTTGTCTGCTGCTCACTTTGCTGGCGGTACCAGTGTTTTATTCGATCTTTGACGATCTTGCTGAGATGCGGCTTTTCCGGTACGTGAACCGGTTCGCGACCTGGATATTCGGTGGGGCAAAACGCAAATTCTCGACCGCCGCGAGCTCGCTGCTTTCGAAGCAGTAATTTTTATGAAACGGCATTTATACTTAATCATATTGGCATTGCTGATTGCAGCCGGCAGCGAGGCTCTGGCTCAGAGCCCGACGCCGACGCCTGCCGTGAGCGACGTCCAAAATGTCGCGCCGGAAAATATCTTAGGAGTTCCCGAGGTCGCTGCAAAATACAGTTCGGATGATCGTTCGCTTCCGGATCTTGGCCGCGTTGGCGTCGATATGACGGACCAAAAACCGCTCACATTGCGCGAAGCGATCGAGCTCGCACTCGAAAACAACCGCGATATCGAAGTCGCTCGCAAATCATCGGCGATCGCCGAATGGGACCTTCGCAGCACCGGCGGAATCTTTCAGCCGAGGCTTTCGGGCCAGTCGTACTACGAACGGGCGACGACGCCGAACGTCAGTATTTTCAGCAATAATCAGAAGACCACGCAGGGTTCATTCATCGCCAACGCGACGGTGCAGGGATACCTTCCGCGATTTGGTACGGTCCTGGCGGGAACATTTAACAATTCCCGCGTGACCACGGATAATCCGATCAGCATCCTGAGCCCGCAATATAATTCGAGTCTTGGATTTTCGCTTACTCAGCCTTTGTTCAGAGGACGGAAATTCGACGCTGGACGCCGAACTATCGAAATCGCCAAACGCAATATTGAACTGACCGATACGCAGTTTCGCCAGCGTTCGATCGAGGTTGTTGCGGCGGTTGAGAAAGCGTATTGGGATCTTGCCTACGCGCTCCGAAACTTACAGGTGCAACGTGACGGCGTTCGCGACGCCAAGTCTCAGCTCGAACATAACCGCCGCCTCGTCGAGGAGGGCCAACTTGCTCCGATCGACATAGTTGCCGCCGAAACGCAGGTCGCTAATTTTGAACAAGCTGTTTATGACGCGTTAAACATTGTGAACACGACCGAAAATGTCGTCAAAAGCCTGATCTCACCAAACCGCAATAATTCGATATGGCGGCAGGCCTTGACCCCGGTCGAAAGCGTCGAAAAAGAGATACCAAGGACCACACTGCCCGAGGCAATGGACCTTGCGCTCGGAAACAGGCCCGAGATGGAGATCAATAAGGTCCAGAAAGATATCAATCTGCTCGACCAACGACTCTATCGAGATCAGAAAAAACCCCAGATCGACTTCACCGCCGGTTATACATCGGCCGGCGTCGGCGGCAGCCAAAATCCGGGCTTTAATCCCACGTTTCCAGGGCCGTGTACGACAGTGCCGCCCGACCCTGTTGGCTGTGCTCAGCAGCAAGAGAATCTTGCTTTGCTCACGGGCAGCCCATTTCGCGGTGTTTTTGCTAACAGATATCCGGTTCTGCGGTTCGGCATCAATTTCAACATTCCTCTTTTCGGCGATAAGACCGCGAATGCCCAACTTGGGCGAGCAAAAGTCGAGGCGGAACGCATTAACACGCAGCGGGAACAGATCGAACAAGGCATCCAGGTCGAAGTTCGAAATGCGCTCCAATCGGTCCGCACTTCGGAAGGCCGCCTACGAGCAGCCGCGATCGCTCGTGAGAACACGGCAAAACAATATGAATCGGAGCAGCGAAAGCTCGACGAAGGCCAATCAGATATTTACAAAGTGCTCGAACGACAAACCGCCCTCGCCGCCGCACGCAGTAACGAGCTTCGCGCCCGCACCGAGCTTAACAAAGCCATTGCCGAACTAGAACGTGCAACGGGCAACTCACTTAAAGCAAATGATATCGAAGCTAAGATTAAATAATGCAAGCCGTATATATCACCGAATTTGGAACTCCCGAAAACCTCGAGATCCGTGAGATCCCCGATCCGGCAACCCCCCAAAACACGCAGGTTCTTGTCCGCGTGAAGACCGCCGGCCTCAATCGAGCCGATCTGCTCCAAGTCGCTGGGTTGTACCCGCCGCCAGCCGGATATTCGAATAATATTCCAGGCCTTGAATTCGCCGGCGAGGTTGTTGAAGTCGGAAATCACGTTTGCAAATGGAAAGCGGGTGACCGAGTTTTTGGCATCGTTGCCGGAGAATCGCAGGCTGAGCTTTTGCTCATCGACGAGGCTCTGTTAGCTCAAATTCCGGAGAACCTGAGTTTCATCCACGCTGCCGCAGTGCCCGAGGCGTTCATCACCGCGCACGACGCGGTCTTCACTCTCGGCGGCCTCAGTGAAGGCAAAACTCTGCTTATTCACGCCGTCGGTTCCGGTGTCGGACTTGCCGGTTTGCAAATCGCCAAGGCGAAAGGAGCAACGGTCCTCGGCACCTCACGAACCGCTCAAAAGCTAGAGAGATGTTCCGAGTTCGGGCTCGATCTTGGCATCGCAACTTCGGAAACCAAATTTGCCGAAGCTGTTCTTGAGAAAACCGGCGGACGCGGAGTCGATGTAATTCTCGACCTCGTCGGTGGGGCGTATTTTGAACTAAATCTCGCCAGCTTAGCTATGAAAGGCCGCCTGATACTTGTCGGCCTCACTTCGGGTCGAATGGCTCAATTCAACCTCGGGATCGCGCTTCAAAAACGTGCGAGTATTATTGGCACGACGCTTCGCGGCCGCTCAAACGAAGAAAAGGCTGAAGCCACAAGTTACTTTGTCGACGACGTTTTACCAATGCTCATCGCCGGCACGGTCGAGCCTAATGTCGACCGTGTCTATCCCGTCAATGACGTTGTTGCTGCTTATAATTATTTGAAGTCCAACGAGAGTTTTGGAAAGGTCGTGCTGGAATTTTAACGTTTCATGCGTGCGGCGGCTTCGTCGGTGATGACGCACAGGCCGGTGATGCCATGCGAGTCGAGCAACCACATAAGCTCGGCAGCCTGCCGATAGGTCAACCCTCCGGCTTCGATCTGTTCGAACGAAACCAGCGACCAGCACGGCTCGTCGAGCTCGCTTTTTGCCTCAACCGTCGGGTCCGGCCATGAAAGATCCGGTTCCAGCGACAACCGAAAGTCGAAGAAGTTTTCTTCTGATTCGGGCTCGGTTCTCTTTTTCAGATGCTCGAGGCCTGACCGCATTTCCTGAATTCTCATACAAATCAGCTCTACCTCGGAATCTATCACATCGGTCAAAGTGATGTAAACACAAATAATATCGGAGTTTCACTTGATCTCGGGCCGTCGGGTGTGTCGCCCCCGGCGATCCGTCAAATAGACAAGCAACAGTCAGTCAGCGACGCATCTCGGCCTCTTTGGTATCTGGGTTTGCCAACTGGTAACCAGGAAAATGGTTCCGGTGACACAAAATCAACCTCCGGTGACGCATAAATTGAGTTTGGCTGCATGGAATTTGACCATTGGTGACACAGATATTTTTCGTTTCAGACAGTTGCTGATAATGCCGTTTGCAATTTTGTCTGCGTCGGTTAATCATCGCCTGTGAACGACGCATTCGTACCTGTCTTCAGATCGCTTTTCATGCCGACATTTATGATCTGACAAAGCTGCTCGGCCGATACCGAAATGCTTAGCCTGCTGTTTCCACATTAACGCTCAAGACTTGCTAGAATGAATTTAGCCTTATGATCTTTCGCGAGTCCATTTTTATCACCGGCTTTCCCGGATTTATCGCCGGCCGCCTGGTCGAACGCCTCGCCAAAAGCGAAACTCAGTTCTTTTTGCTGGTTCAGACCGAATTTGTCGAAAAGGCGATGGCGGAGATCACCGAGATCGCCGATTTTACCAATACGCCGCTCGAGAGCTACGTAATCGTCGAGGGCGACATCACAAAACCAAACCTCGGTATTGCCAAAGAAGACCTCGAAACCATCGCCTACGAAACTACCGATGTCTTTCACCTCGCGGCGGTTTACGATCTCGCGGTCCCCAAAAATATCGCCGCAAGCGTCAATCTCGAGGGGACGAAAAACGTCAACAATTTTGTTCGCACGCTCAAGAACCTACGTCGTTACAACTATATCTCGACCTGCTACGTAGCCGGAAAACGTATTGGGGAGATCCGAGAGGACGAACTTGAACACGACGCCGGTTTTCGCAATCATTACGAGGAGACCAAATATTTTGCCGAAATTGAAGTCGAAAAACTCAAATCCGATCTACCCGTAACGATCTTTCGCCCATCAATAGTCGTAGGAGATTCGCAGACTGGCGAGACGGCAAAGTACGACGGCATTTATTACCTTATCCAATATCTCAGAAAGGCCCCGATGCTGCTTCGCGTCGTAAATGTCGGCAATAAGAACGTCAGGCTCAATCTCGTACCAGTCGATTTCGTCGTCGATGCTATCGCCGCTCTGGCACGTGACAAGGCCGCGACCGGAAAGACCATTGCTCTCGCGGACCCGTCGCCCCTGACGACCGCCGGGCTTTTCGATGTCATTGCCAAGGATCTGACCGGTCGAAAGTCAGAGTTCGCCCCGCCCGCAAAGCTTACCGAGTGGTTTCTGAACACACCGATCTCGCCGCCGATCACAGGATTGCCAAAGGTCGGCGTACCGTACTTTTTCATTTCCCAAACGTACGGCACCTCGGTCGCCGACACACTATTGAGACCGTACGGTATTAGCTGCCCCAATTTCGCTTCGTACGTCTCTAATCTGCTTGATTTTGTCGAAGAAAACCCGAAATTGTAAGTGCGGCCTGCGACGCTTTCCAGATCTTTTGGTCTAATCAAAGCAAATTAGCCGCTATATGAGGCATCTTACCCGTAAGAGTTTTATGTTTTCAAAACGCCACACACTTGTCTTTTTGGTCCTTGCCACGCTTTTTGGTCTGGTTGTTTCAGTGAGCGGTCAATCCGGCCGTGTCCAACCGACGCCGACGCCGGATGACACGATCCGTGTCGTTACAGAGGAGATCAAGCTTAACGTGTTGGCGTTTGACGAGCGCGACAATTTTTTCCCGGGTGTCGAGGCCCGTGACATCGTTATCACCGATGACGACATTCTCCATCAACCGACAAGCGTTCGTTTTGTTCCGGCAAATATCCTTATCGTAATGGATACTGGCGGCGAGATGAGGAGCGTCAAGACACTCGACTGGACTCGCAAGGTTGCGCGCGGCGTTATCGCATCGCTTAGGCCCGAAGATTCTATCGCTCTAATTCAGTATAGCGAAACGGCCGAGGTCGTCTCGGAATGGACTAACGACCGTAACGCGATCAACGAAGCAGTAAAGCGCACCAACTTCGGCCGCAAGTCGGCGTTCGCGGCGGCTTTGAAGATCGCCGCTCAACTTTTTGATCGAAATTCGCTCGACAATAAACACCTTGTTCTCATAACTGACGGCACCGATAGCTCGGTCAGTATCGATCAGGTCGGCATCGAACTTCAAAAGTTCCTCGCGACCGATATTACGGTTCATGTTCTCAGCTATACATCAATGGAATCGGTCGACATTGCTCCGCGAACGAGCATGATCTCAAACACGCCGCCTCGCAGTGCGATGCCTGACATGGTCAAAGACCAATTGCCGAAAGGCGGCCCGCAGGAAGCCGCCAAACAGCCAAAGATAGGGCCAACGATCAATCTCGACCGCACACTGCTCAAAAAGATAAAGGCCCGTAAAGCCGACCTCGAGACAAGCCAAGCACAACTGGAAAAGGTCGTCGAAAATACCAACGGCGTCTTCGTACTGCCCGAATCGACTGACGAAATGGTCGAAAAAGCGTCACTTGTCGCCCGAATGATCGATTCGAGCTATGTGGTCACTTACACGCCAAAAAATCCTGTCATCGAAACACGCGGCATCGCGACGCGAAATATCGAGGTCACGTCAAAACGCCCCGGCTTGATCGTTCAGGCTCGACGTAAACTCATCTTTAATGCAGGTACTGAGACCCGGACAAAATGAGATCGAAGTTGTTCGAACTTTGCATCCGGCGAATCCGACTGACTGCGAACCTCAAGAATATCGCCCCCAGCATCCTCGAGAAAAAATTCACAATCTTGTTTGACATTTCATAAAATTAGAATTATTCTAAATCTAACAAGTTGGCTCGCATATTATTACGAGCCAACTCAGAGGGCTATGAAATCGACTGAGATACAAGATCTGGGATTGACGCGGCAGCGTGAAGTTGTGCTGTCGGTCATCCGTGCATCGCGAGAACATCTGACCGCAAGCGAGGTATTTACTAATTCAAAAGCAACGCTGCCTAGCATCAGTTTCGCAACGGTTTACAACAGCCTGCGGTTTCTAAAAGATGCAGGCCACATTGCCGAGATACAGTTTGGTAACGGTGCCAGCCGGTTTGACCGGATGACCACGCGGCACGATCACGCGATCTGCACAAAATGCGGCACGCTTGCCGATATCGAGATGGAGCATCCCGCTGATCTCGTCGTCCGGGCCGCCGCCATGTCCAATTTCGAACCCGAATTCATAGAGTTTACTTTACGGGGCATTTGCCCTGATTGCATTGATAATAAATAAACCAAGGAGTTATACATAAACATGTCAACAGCTACAGCAACTGCATTCTCGACCGAACCGACGGTCACATTGGCCAAGGTCGGCCAACCGGCACCGAATTTCGATATGCCGTCAACCAAGAATATCGAGACCTTGAAAGAGAACGTCAAGCTTTCTGATTACAAGGGCAAATGGCTCGTCCTGTTATTCTATCCGCTCGATTTCACGTTTGTCTGCCCGACAGAGCTTACAGCATTCTCGGATCGTTTAGAAGAACTCAATGGCGTCGGGGCCGAGGTTATCGGCATTTCGACCGACTCGGTACACTCGCACCGTGCGTGGATCAATACGCCGCGTGATAAGAACGGCATCGAGGGTCTGCAATATCCGCTTGCGTCCGACGTCGGCGGCAAATTGGCCCGGGCTTACAACATCCTCGTCGAGGAAGCCAACATCGCTCTTCGCGGCCTTTACATCATCAATCCCGAAGGCATCCTGCAATATGCCGTCGTTCACGATCTGAACATCGGACGCTCGGTCGACGAAACGCTTCGCGTGCTGCAAGGCCTCCAGACCGGCGGATTGTGTTCAGCCGATTGGAAACCGGGCCAGGAAAACCTAAAGGTTTGACAGTAGATTAACCGCAGACGAACGCAGATAGACGCAAATTGATTTTCATTTATCTGTGTTCATTTGTGTGCATCTGCGGTTAATTTTTTTACGAGGTGAATATTATGCCAATGAGAATTGGAGATGCGATGCCGCCGCTCGATGGAGCGACCACATGGTTCAACGGCTCGCAGGACGATACAACTGAACAAATCAAAGGAAAGCCGACGCTCGTCCATTTTTGGGCGGTCTCGTGCGGGATCTGCAAAGAAAAGATGCCGCAGCTTCGCGAGCTGACGGCCAAATACGGCGAACAGGGTTTGCAGACCGTCGCGATCCACATGCCGCGATACGAGGCCGACACCGACCTCGACACGGTAAACGAAGCGATCACCGAACATCAGATCACCGAACCGACAGCGGTCGATAGTTTACACAAACTAAAGGATGCATTCCAAAACGAACAGGGCTGGGTGCCTGTCTATTATTTATTCGACGCCGACGGCAAACTGAAAACTCGTGCCGCCGGCGAATTCGGCATCGGCGTGCTCACCACAGCACTCGACAAAATGTTTGCAGCCGAAGCCGCTGCTGCCTAAGCAGCAAAGCGGGGTGCGGTTAGATTGCCAGTCCTGCGGAAATTCAGCGATAGATGGGCACGGAGATGATCAAACATTTGACCATCTCCGTGCCCATCTGTATTTGTCCTTGGGTAAGATCCTAAGAGTTCGATAGGCTCGACAAGATCCAGTACAGAAGAAATACGCTCGAAAAGATCGATCCGACCAGCAATGCTCCGAGCAAAAACATCAGGACGATCACAAAGAGATAGTCGCTCGCAGTTCCCTTACCGTGTCCTGCGGCACGGGTGCGAATGAGGTCCATGTTCTGCTGGTTCGCCTTCCAAACAAAATCAAAAGCATCGCCGACAAACGGCACAGACCCGACTATATAGTCGAGCCCGAGGTTGAACGCCATCCGCAAGAGTGTGATCTTGGGCACGCCGTAGCGGACGCCCGCAAACAGGATATACAGCGAAGGTAGGAACGTCAGCGTATCGCCGACATTCGGTATCAAACCTATCAGAGCATCTAGGCCGAACCGCCAGCCTGTGCCCGGAACCTTGAATAATCCGTCGAGATAACGCGACAGATCATCCAGCCCTTTTTCGATCTCAATCTGTTTCTGAATATCAGCCATAATGGGTCTTTTGCCACGAATTACACGCATAAAAAGCCCCTATTTGTGTCATTCGTGTAATTCGTGGCTATCTTTCCTTATCGTCCGACAACAGTCACTTTGAGGATCTTATCGCCGCGTACGATATTGTCCACGACCTTCATTCCCGTTTCATCGACGCGGCCGAAGACGGTGTAGCCGCCGTCGAGGTGAGGCTGCGGCGAGTGCGTGACGAACCATTGCGAGCCGCCCGTGTCTTTGCCTGACAGAGCCATCCCGACGACGCCTCGGTCAAAGCCTCGCCAATTTATTTCGCAGCGGATCGACCAGCCCGGGCCGCCATTGCCGTCGCCGCGAGGGTCGCCGTCTTGCATCACAAAATTGGGCACGACGCGATGCACCTCAAGTCCATTAAAATAACCGCTGCGTGCTAGCTTGACCCAATTGTCCACCGTCAGCGGAGCTTCCTCCGGAACGAAGACGATCGTGAATGCACCCTTCTCGGTCGTCAAAACGGCCTTGACTGAACCGTTCTTCCGCGATAAGGCCCGTCGATAATCGAGATCCGAATTGAGCAATTGCCCCTGTTTTGTTCCAAACGCAGACACATATGGCTGAACCTGATCCTGTTTCTTTTCACGAGCGAACTTGACCATCATCGGGAGGCCGGGCGACGTCTTCTCGAGTTCTTTGTCATCTAAGAGTTCAAAAACCTTTGTGCGGACCAAATAATCACGAGAATTGAGGGCCATCAACAGCGAACCCGTAGCCGCCTTTTTGTCGAGTTTTGCCAATGCGTCCAGAATCGCGAGCATCGCGTCGTTGTAATATTTGTCCTTGAGTAGTGAGACCGTAAATGCTTTTTCCAGAGCTGCGAAATTCTCTTTCGTTAGAGGGCGTTCGCCCAAAAGCTCGGCGGCGGAGGCACGTATGAAAACATCGTCATTCGCCAACTGGCCGCGTAATACCTGGTTGAGGTTGTCCGGCTTCAGTGCTGCTAATGAACGCGTCAGATCAGGCATTGCACGCAGCATCTTTGCCTGATCTTTTGCTTTTACGCCCGTCGCCATTCCTGATACAAAACGAGTCAGCTGTTCTCCGGCCTGTGCGTTCAGGTCGTCGTTCTTTAACGAAGCGATCTCGGCCATTCCCTGGCCGTACGCTGCGGCGGCGTTCGGATCCGTGTACGTAAAAATGGGCTCAGCGTCTTCCGCAACATAAGCCTTTGGAGCGATGCGTGCGAACGCGATCTCGGTCTCCGGCGATGCGAGGCCATCGACGGCACGAAAATGTCGCAGAAAGGTGATCGCCTTTGTATTCTCGGTACCCTGCAGCAAACGCCCGAGAGCCGCCATTACCTCGAGAAGTTCACCGTTCTCGACCGGTTTGCGAAATTTCGATCTTCCGCGCAGCTCTAGCAGCGCGTTGCCGCGTTCGATCAACTTGTCCGCAACGCTCGCGTCCTTAATTGCGGCCAGCGACCGAATACAGGCCACACGAACTCTTAGATCATCGCCATTCACAGCGTAGTCGAGCAACAGCGGCAACGCCTCTTTGTCCTCCGCAGCACCGAGGACCCGAGCCGCGTTCGCACGAACGACAGCGTCCGGATCACGCCGCAGCAAGCCGCGTATCACGTCGAGCCTCTGCTTAGACCGCAAACGCGTCAGAGTGTTCAAGGCGTCTCCACGAACACGCGCATCGGTACTATCCAGGAATTTCGCAACCACGACATCGCCCCCGTCGGGCCGCGTACGCAGAATTGCGGTCAATCCGTATACCACTACTTGGCTGATCGGTACACCGCTTTTTAGCTCGTCATCCATCACGCGGACTATCGCGGACTTGAGATCATTCAAATTCGCGTCTTTCGCATTCGCCGCAACGATCTTTCCCGCCGCCTCGACCGCTCGCGACAGCACGTCTTTGTCTCTTTTCGAATAGCCCGACTCTGCCTTGAGTACATCAAGCACAGCTTCGCCGCCGTCGGCAGATTCGATCTCACCCAGAGCAAAGACCGCTGCCGTCCAAACACGGCCCTGATTCTTAGTGTCTTCGAACAAAGCCGCAAGAGCCGGCACCGCACGTTTATCACCGATCCGACCCGCGGCCAATGCCGCACGCTCGCGAACCGCGAAATTCGGCGATTTCAACAATCCCTCTAGTACACTATCGTACCGCCGTGCGTCTTCGGCTTTGAGGATTTGGACGGCGGTTACCAACGGAACCTGAGCCTGCGCAAAGATGCAAGACAAAATGACAACAATTAAAACAAACAAAATTTGAAATCTTTGATTCATATCAGTAGATCTTTTAATTCTAACGTTGACGCGATAGGACCCCAAAACTGCGACGAAAAGGCCCATGCACCGGCAAACGATCGGTGTTTTTCAGGATCCGTGGGTTCGAACCGAAACCGTACAAATGGCCTCGACAGTAGTAAAAAATCAGACGAATTTGCCGCCAAGTTCTCTATCTGATCCTCGGATCTCTGACCTCAATCTCGCTTGGGAGATCAAATTTGGGCACATCTATGCCGTTTTCGTCTTTGGTAATGACAACTCTGATGTCGGCAGGCTTGATCTTCGCTAGGGCAGTTTTCAGGCCATAGAGGGTCGCATTGACGTTACGGCCGTCGACATTGATAGAGATAGTGCGCTCGATGCGCTTTTCGCCTACGCGGACGAAAACATCGACCACCGTGTTATATATCGTGATCTTGTTGTTCGCAACCGTTACCGGTATTTGCCTGGCGGTGAAATCTTCGCGGCGGCCATTCAAGGGAATCTTGTCGGTCAGAAGCTGATCGATCGCGCCGACGAGGCTCGCAGGCCCTCGGACCTTCACTTTTTGCGGCAATGTTGTCGGTTCGCCATAAACCTCAAATCCGGTTTCCGGGGTGCCATCTGTCACCGCCTTGACTGATATTTCACGTTCTTCGATCGCCTCAATTGTGACAGCAATACGGCTCGGTTGCAGATCAACGACCTTTACTCCCTCAGGCAGCGGAACGGAAACACTTTCGGGCGTCAGCGTAAGAACACTCTCGCCGGGGGCGAGTTCGGTCAGATCAACGTAGGCGATCATGTCGTTTCGGCGTATCTGTTCGATCTTTTCGTCGACGCCTCTAACGCGGATCTCAACCTCCTGGACAGGAGCATTTGTCACCTCTGCGTTATCCAAAAGGCGAAAATTAAGAGGAACCGTGAAGCGGTCACTGGTTTGCTTACCCTTACTGATCACGGTCACTCCGAGCCAAAGCCCGAACGTGATCACCAGAGCAACCAGCTTCATCACCCAGTCCTCCAGAAAGATCTTGCGGATGATGTTTCTGACGAATTGCTTGTTCGGTTTATCGGACATCATTTGGAACTGAAAACGAAAAGTTGAAAACGGAAAGCTAAGATAACATTCTGCGATCTATATTTTCCACTTTCAATCTTCCACTAGCTTACTGTGATATCTGTTTCTATCTCTTTCAAAGCCTTTGCTGTTTCACGTCTGGTTTCGACTAGCGGGATATCCATTGCTTCGAGCAGAGCTTTTCTTAAGGCTGTCGGATCGAGGTTGCGGCGGACGTTGCCGGCTTCGACAAATGTGATCAGGCCGGTTTCTTCGGAGACGACGATCGAAATGGCATCTGAGCCCTCTGTTATGCCGATCGCAGCACGATGTCTGGTTCCCAATTCCCTCGATACTTCGGGGTTTTTGGTCAGCGGAAGAAAGACGGAAGCGGCAGCAAGCCTTTCGTTTTGAATAATTACAGCTCCGTCATGCAACGGCGTCGACGGGTTGAATACCGTCACAAGCAGGTCGTAGCTGATCCGGGCATCGATCTGAACTCCAGCGTCGATGAAGTTTCGCAATCCGATGTTTCGTTCGATGACGATCAGAGCGCCGGTTTTTTCGGAAGCAAGCGTCGTGACAGCTAGGACAATTTCGTCGTATACGCTGCCTCCAAATTGAGCGCGTTGGCGCTTCAAGATCGGAAATCGAAAACGGTTGGCAAAGTAGATCAACGCCTGCCGGATCTCGGACTGGAACAATACGATGATCGCGATACCGATATAGACGACCGCATACCGTAAGACAAATTCGAGCGTCGAAAGATCCTGTGCAACGGCGAACCAATAAACCAGCGCCAAGATCACCATACCGACCACTGTCGGCACCGCACGTGTTCCACGAAGCAGTTTGAGGACGACATACACGATGGCAAACACGAGAACAATGTCGAGGACATTTCTCAGAGTTGCGATCGTCGGAATGTAGTCAGAGAATTGCATCTAAAAAGCCACCGGAACCACTCAGTTTAGAGCGTTGATCGCCTCATAGAATAACACAGAACCGTTCGGTCGTTTAGTATTTGTGAAACGCCTGAGAAGTAGATATTTCCTGCTATCCGAGGAGGAGCAAAATCACTGTCGAAACGAATTTGGGAAGATCGCAAAGCTGAAATATATCGATTAATGATCTAAACCTCGAATGGTATCTCGGCACTTTGGAGAACCCTAAGTTCATTGATGGCAACCCGTTCAAGGAGGTCCTGGTCGTCGAACATCTTGAGCAGGCCGTTGACCGTTGCATAACGCGGCTCCTCGGCGATGGTCACGGGCAGTTTAATGAATTCGCGAAGATATTGATCGATGCCTTCGAGCAGTGCACCACCGCCCGTCAAGATAACCCCGCGGTCGTAGATGTCAGCCGCCACTTCGGGCCGGAGCTCGGTCAAAGTGTCTTTCACACGAAGTGCAATCTTGCGAACTACGGCCTCGACGATCGGATAAACCTCTCCTGCCGTGATCTCGACTGCTCCGGGCCCGCCGGTCTGCACATCGCGGCCGCGGATCTCGATCGATTTTGAAAGGTCATCAGGCAAAAAGGTCGACGAAAATTTGGTTTTGAGAAATTCAGTCGTTTCTTCGCCGACCTGCAGACCGCGGTGGCGTCTGACGTGCGTAGCGAGGCTTTCGTTGATAGCGTTACTTCCGTTGCGGTCTGAGGTCGAATGGACTATCGAACCTTTGGCAACAATCGCGATGTTCGTCGTGCCGGCACCGATATCGACAATAGCCGATGCTCGTCGGTCCGTGGACAGAACACCGGCACCAAATGCTGCAGCGAGGCCCTCTTCCATCATATAAACTTTGCCGATGCCGGCCGAATCTGCGGCGTTGACGAGTGCACGCTGCTCGACATGCGTTACGTCCGACACCATGCTCATCACGGCATGCACCGATATATTAGAACCTCCGGAGCGTGCCTTTTTGACAAAGTGCTGGAGCATCTTCTTTGTCCGTTCAAAATCACCGACGACACCGCCGCTGAGCGGTGCGCGAACCACGACGTCGCGACCCTCGCGTCCCGTCATGTCGAACGCCTCGTGGCCAAAGGCTACGATCTCTTCGTTCATCTCATTGATCGCGACAAGCGACGGCTCATCAAGGACGACACCGCGGCCTTTGACGGCGATGATCGTACTCGCAGTCCCGAGATCGATCGCCATCGAGTCTGTAACAAGTTTTTTTAGCGAAGAGATCTTTAGCATATTGGTTGAGACGCCAAGATTATAGACTTATTCCGCAAATGAATCCACTTATTTCAATCCCATTTTAACTCAAAAAGTTCAACAGGCTGCATGCGATTTTTTACCAAGAGCGGAGTCAACGGCGTCACGGGAAAGATGTTGCCGGCGGCCATTTTGGTTGCCTCGCTGATCAGGATCTGGCCACCGCCGGCGTTTTGTTCGAGGCGGGCGGCGAGGTTTACGGTGTCGCCGATAGCGGTGTACTCGGAACGCTTATCCGAGCCGATGTATCCGACTGTTGCTTCACCGGTATGTAGTCCGATACCGATCTGGACGGAAGGAAAGCCCTCCGCCCGAAGTTCACCATTCAACATCTGAACACGCTTTTGCATCGTAACTGCTGCTTTTACAGCATTTACCGGGTCTGATGGTGTTGCTGTCGGAGCGCCGAACAATGCCATCAGGCCGTCGCCGATGTATTTATCGAGCGTTCCGCCGTGGGCAAAAATGATGTCCGTCATCGCCGTAAAATATTTGTTTAGCAGGCCGACGATCTTTTCGGGATTGGCTCTTTCGCTCAACGAGGTAAAACCGCGAATATCGGCAAACAGCACCGTGATCGTCTGATTCACGCCGCCAAGCTTGAACGAATCGGGATTATCAAGCATCTGTTTTACGACGTATTCCGGCATAAAACGGCTGTAGTTGGCGCGTGCGACCTCTTCGCGGGCGAGGCGTTTGTGAGCTTTTACGGTCTCGACTGTGACGGCCGTTTGAGCGGCCACGGCGCTGATCAGTTCGAGATGATCGGCGGTGAATGCGGCGAAAGGATCGAGCCGGTCGGCGTAAACGACGCCGTGAACATTCGACTGCGTGATCAACGGAGCACAGATCGTGGAGCGCACGCCTTGCGAAACGATCGATTCGGCGCCTTGAAATTGCTCGTCCGTTTTGGCGTCCTGCGACAGAATGGCGATCTTGTCGGCCATCACTTTTTGCGTGATGGTGCGGCTGACGGTGAGTTTTTCGCTGAGTTGAGCAATGCTCTCGTCGCGCGTTTTAGCGCCGACCTGATAGAGGCTGTAGCTTAGGATCTTGCCGTCGACCGTTTCGTCGGCGAGAAGAGCGATTACGCGATCGGCGGGCGTGCCGCGAAAGATGAGGTCGGTCGCTTTTTCAAATATCTGCTCGAGATCGAAAACGGTGCCGAGCGTTTTGCTCATCTCATAGAGCAGATCAAGGATCTTGGCCTTGCGACGCAGATCTTTGATCTCGTCGGGCGTCGCCTCGGTCGATTCCATTGCGAGGTTCGATTGGCGGCCGATGATCTCGTTGGCCGACATCTGGACCATCGTGTGGCCGAGCGGAGCATCGTCATATTTGACATGAACCGGAACGGAAGCAGAAAACGATGATTTCTCAGGTGCCGCCGGGGCGATCTTCTTGAAAGCAATCGTGCTCTCGCCGATCATGATCACATCGCCATTCTCGAGCAGGCGTTCTATATTCGCCACGCCGTTCACAAAAACGCGGTTGACGCTGCGGACAACCGCTCCATTCTCAAAATAGCCGTCGTGCAGCAGAAATCCGTCGCCTGAGGTAGTGATAAAGGCGTGTTTTCGCGAGACGCGGCGGTCGTTGAGGACGATGTCGTTCTCCTTTGCACGGCCGATGGTATATTCGCGGCCCGAGGTGACGCCCAATTCCCATGTGCGTCCGTTTGGTTCGGTGATCGTAAGTACTGCGTTCAAGATATTTATGATTGTAAATGTTAAATTAGTAAAACGTAAATTGCGTGAGAGAGTGGAGCGATGATCTATTTTGATAACAATGCGTCGACCGCGGTCGCACCGGAGGTTTTCGACGCGATGAAGCCGTTTCTAACCACCGAATTTGGCAATCCGTCGTCCGGTCACGCCGCTGCGTCAGCAGCACGCTCGGCCATAAAACAGGCACGAGAGAATGTCGCCAAAATGCTCGGTGCGAGTGACCCGGGCGAGATAGTTTTCACGTCCGGCGGGACTGAGAGCGACAATTGGGCGATACTCGGAGCGTTAGAATTACAGCCCGAAAAGAAACACATCGTGACAACCGCGGTCGAGCACGAAGCCGTGCGAACGATGTGTAAAAAGCTCGAAAAACAAGGCTGCGAGGTCACGTGGCTCGGCGTCGACGAGCATGGCGGGCTCGATCTCGACGAGCTGAAAGATGCATTGCGCACGGACACGGCGATCGTGTCAATAATGACGGCAAACAATCAGACGGGCGTGATATTTCCTGTTGCCGAGGCGGCGGCGATCGTCAAGGCTAACTCGGACGCGCTGTTTCACGCTGACGGCGTCAATGCCGCGGGCAAGATGCCCATCGACCTTAAGACCATACAGATCGACATGATGTCGATCTCGGGGCACAAATTTTACGCGCCCAAGGGCATCGGCGCATTATATATTCGCAAAGGCGTCGATCTGCCATCGTCGCTGATCGGCGGCGGGCAAGAGAACGGACGGCGTGCCGGGACCGAGGCTGCACATCAGATTGCCGGGCTCGGTGCGGCAGCGGCGTTGGTCAATGATCATACGTTGCTCGAGCGAATTCGCACTCTGCGTGACCGTCTGGAGAGCGGCATATTGGCGTCGATCCCGAATGCGAGTGTCAACGGCGGCGGAAACCGCCTCCCGAACGTTACGAACATCTCATTCGAGAATACGAACGGCGAAATGATCATGCACGAACTCGATGAGATCGGCGTCTGCGTATCGACCGGCTCGGCATGCAGCGACGCGCACCGCAAAGCGTCAGGCGTGCTCGCGGCGATGAACTTACCGTATTCGCGTGCGATGGGCGCGATCCGGTTTTCGCTCGGAAAGTATAACACCGAGGCTGAGGTCGAATATGTCCTAGATAAACTGCCCGCGATCGTCGAAAGACTGAATGCGATGGCGGTGTAGGTAGGCAGAAGTCAGTAGGCGGAAGCCGGTAATTTGATGCTTCGGATGTCAGATCGTCGGATTCGAAGCTATTTAAGAAAAGTCAGGGAGAGAGAAAATTGAAAAAGCACATCATATTTTGTTCGTTTGTCGCGTTGTTTGTTTTTGGGGTCTTCGCGGCTGAGTCAGGCGTTTCGGCGCAGGAGATCACCGGCGGCTATGGTGACGCGTCCGTTCTGGATAAGGACGTTCGCAAGGCGGCGAATGTCGCTATCGCCAGCCGTTCGCGTTCGACCGGCAAAACGCTGACGCTGGTCCGCATCGTCAAAGCCGAGGTCCAGGTCGTCGCCGGCCTAAACTACCGCGTTTGCATGACGGTCCGCGAAGGCCGCAAACGCTCAAAGACCGTCACGGCGGTCGTCTACAAAGATCTGCGAAACCGTCGCACGCTTAGCCGCTGGAAAGCCGGCGGATGTTCGGAACTCTAGGCAGCCTTTTCTATTCCATACCGCGACAATTTGAGGTAAAGGCCGCGGCGTGTCAAGCCTAGTTCGTTCGCTACTCGCGAGATGTTCCAGCTGTGGCGGACGAGCGATGCTCGGATGAGCTGCATTTCGAGTTCGGTGACAGCGTCCTCGAGTGTGCCGCCTTCGGCGATGTTCGTAAACGGCGAAAACGATCCGTCGTAGCTCGTGATCGGCCGGACGTTGTCTTGGTTCCCGAACGGCGTGAGCGGCTGCGAGCTGCGTTTCAGCTCGGGTGAAAGGTGATCGGGTGTGACGACCTCATTATCGACCGCTCGAGCGATGACGCGTTGGACCTCGTTGCAAAGCTGGCGGACATTGCCGTCCCAACTGCTCACCATCAGCATATCGATCGTCTGCGGCGTGAACGTTATATTTCGCTTGTTGAAGCGTGCCGAATAATGGTTGATGTAGTAATTGACGATCGGCGGTATCTCGCTGCGGCGTTCGCGAAGCGGCGGTACGCGAAGGCGAATTACGTTCAAACGATAGTAAAGATCCTCGCGAAATGTGCCGTCGGCGACCTTTTCTTCGAGCGGCATGTTCGTCGCCGCGATGATGCGGACATCGACCTTGAGCGGGCGTTTGTCGCCGAGCGGCTGGATCTCGCCTTCCTGCAAGAATCGGAGCAATTTCGGCTGAACATCGAGCGGCAGGTCGCCGACCTCATCGAGAAACAGAGTGCCGCCGTCGGCCGTGCGGATCGTTCCGGGCGAATCTTGAACGGCACCGGTAAATGCGCCTTTTTTGTAGCCGAACAGGTGGCCTTCGGCGAGTTCCTTGGGAACGGCAGTACAGTTGAACGGAACAAAGACCCTGTCTTTACGGTTGGAAAGCGTGTGAATCGCACGCGAAACCAATTCTTTACCGGTGCCTGATTCGCCGGTAACGAGAACGGTCACGTCGGACGAACGGATCTTGTATACCTCTTCGACCAGCGATGTCATCGCCGGCGATGAGTGAATAAATCCGGGCATCAGACTGTTTGACGTGTATGGCGACGCGTCCTGTTCGGTCGGTGTCGACTTGTCCCGTTCGCGAAGTGCGACGACGTCCATTCCAAGTTCGACGACGCGAAGCAGCGGTGCGAGCGAACTGTCGTCATTAAGCACAGCACCCGACGCCGGTTGGATGATCAGAAACGCCGGAGCGGCCGCACTTCCCCGCAGCGGCAAAACGGCGATGTTTTTTGTCCGGGCGAAATTCTTTTCGTCGTTCTTGTTTTGTGCATCGGTCAGTTTTCCGACGAGCTCGTTACTTTCGATCGGGGAATACCCGTGTGTGATAAATGGATACAGACGCTTTTGATCGTTGACCTCGGCGATGATTATCTTTTTGGCATTGCTCTCCTGTTGCAGTACTGCTACGAGTTCGCGGAACAGAAGTTCGCGGGACGCCGTCGCCTCGGCAAGTCGGACGGTCAGGAGTTGCGATACTACTGAGTTTGCTCGCTTGCTCGTTACCGTCGCGGGTTTAGCGATCTTTGCTCGTTCCACTCGAACAAGTTCTTTGGCGATCGAGTCCGTAAATGTCTTGATGCCGAGCTTGCGAAAGATATCGGCCGCCGTAGTGAGGCTCTTACGGGCACGATCTGTGTGGCCTTCGTCAAGATTTACACCGAGCAGATAGTGAAGCAGACCGGTGTGATATAGATCTTCGCCCGCCTCGAATATCGTCAGGCTGCGGCTGAAATGATGAATCGCGAGTTCGTTGTCTTCGTCGGCAAGAGCGGCGAGGCCGCGGATGCGCTGAATATTGCCGAGAACGAAAAAGTCTGCTGACGGGTCATTATCCTCGATGACGCGGAGCGAGTTTTCGCATTCTTCGACGCCGCCCTGGCTGAGATAACTTTCGGCAAGGACCAGCCCAGCCATATTGGCGTAATGCTTACCACCGATCTCGGCGGCAAAATCGATCGTCTCACGTGCCTTTTCGATGGCTTTTTTGAATCTCCCTTGTGCGAGATAGAGCCGGGCGAGATTGCGCATCGGCTGGATCGTGTACCAGGCGTGCTTGTGTTGATGTGCGACGCCGACGGCCTTGTTAAGAAAATCTTCAGCTTCGTCGAGTTCGCCGCGGAGCAGTTTCAATTCGCCGAGCGAATCGTAGATGCCCGCGACATGAACGTACTTCTGTCTGAGTCCTATTTCGAGCGCCCGATGGATCATAGCCTCGGCCTTGGCCCATTCGCCGATCAGCATCAGGTTGATGCCGAGATTGTTATAGGCAATGACCGAATTCAATGCGTGATCTGTCTGCTCAAAAAATTCGATCGATTTTTCGAGACATTCGACGCCGTCCTGCGGTCGACGAAGGAACCAGTATGCGCCGGACATGTCGGTGTAGAGTTTTCCGAGCATGAAAGGAGCTGAATTCTCACCAATGATCTTGATACCGAGTTCAAAGAATTCGAGCGATCTTTCGCTGTTTCCTTCCTGGTGAAAGCTATTGGCGATCTCACGATATGCTTCAGCCATACCGAGCCACACACCATTCTCACGAAAAAGGTCAAGGGCCTTTTGACCGTAATCGCGGCAGATCGGATATTCGGCGAGCTTTCGGTATACGCGTGCAAGTGCAATATCGATGTTTCCCAGCAGGCCGGCGAGTGCTGCGTCCTCTGCCTTTTGTCGCGTTTCTTTGAGGAGCGTCACAGCCTTGGGCTGTTCACCCATGTTGTTGTAGGCAATGGCGAGCTGCGTTATTACGCGAACCTGCGCTTCGGGTTCGAGTTTTGAGAGGTTCTCTTCATCCTCGAACGGTTTGACTGCCTCGAGCGATTCCTGATATCGGCCGATAGTCTCGAGCGTAAATGAAAGAAGGCGTTTGAGATGGGCAAATTGATCCGGCGTAAACGCTATTGCCGAGGTCGCTTTGTCGATGATTTTTTCAGCCTCGCCCGATAGGCCTTCGCGGAGCTTCTGGCCGATGCTGGCGAAGAGTCCGTCAATTCTTTCAGGCGACAGATGGAGCATTCGAGCATGATCGTCGACGGACTTCTCCTTAGCTGAGGTCGTTGCGTTTTTCATTTTCGTTTGCGTAAGAAGACGGTCAATACGAGCCCGATTTCAGTAATCGGCGGCGTAAGCAACATCAAATTGAATACTTAGTAAACAGCGCAATTGAAATTTAACAAAAAACAGCGGCATTCGTCTATACTTTTCTTTATGCCCGAGTTTGATGACATAGGCGGCGACGTCCTGACCGAGAGTAAAACGCGGCTCGAAAAACCAAAACTCTACAAGGTCATACTCCACAACGACGATTTTACGACAATGGAGTTCGTCGTTTTCGTCCTCCAATACGTCTTTAACCGCACCGACGCGGAGGCATTTACCATCATGCTAAAGGTCCACAACGAAGGCATCGGCATCGCCGGAATCTATCCATTCGAGATCGCCAATATGAAATCCGAAAAGGCGATGAACCTCGCAAAAGCACGGGAATATCCGCTGTTATGCACGGTGGAGGAGGAGTAAAAGTGCTTTGGTATGACCGAGGGTTGTGTTAGCATTCAATTTGATTATGTGCAGCGATTTTAAAATTAGCATTATTACCAACGGGAACTTTGCTCCTTAGAGAGCGGAACCGGAGCTGATGCTTTGTTCGAAAGGGTCCCAAGCCGAAAATGAGGCTTGGGGCTTTTTCAATTGGGGAAATAAATTTTCCACCGTGTTAATATTTAGGTTTTACGAAAATGACTGAACCAATTGACTTAAAGAAGACAGTTAACCTACCAAAGACAGATTTTGCTCAGAAGGCCAATCTCGGGCAGAGCGAGCCTGCGCGTTTGAAAAAGTGGGGCGAGATGGGGCTTTATGAACAGATCGCGGCGGCGAGGAAAGGCCGTGAAAAGTTTATTTTGCATGACGGCCCGCCGTACGCGAATGCCGATATTCACATCGGCACGGCGCTTAACAAAACGCTCAAGGATTTTGTCGTGAAGTCGCGTTCTATGATGGGCTACGACGCGCCATACGTTCCCGGATACGACTGTCACGGCTTGCCAATCGAAACGCATGTCGAAAAGAAACTCGCCGAAAAAGGCAAGAACAAGGCCGATCTGCCGGTCGCGACGTTCCGACGAATCTGCCGCGAACATGCCGCCGGTGCGATGAAGGGTCAGACCCGCGATTTTTCGCGGCTCGGCATTTTGGGCGAATGGGATACGCCTTACCTGACGATGTCGGCTGAGTACGAATCTTCGACGGCACGTCTCTTCGGCAAGTTTCTTGAACGCGGATACGTTTACAAGGGCTTGCGGCCTGTCTATTGGTGCATCCACGACCAGACGGCCCTTGCCGAGGCTGAGGTCGAGTACAAACAGCACACGTCACCGTCGGTCTACGTCAAATTTCCGCTCAAGTCCGAT
Source organism: Acidobacteriota bacterium (assembly GCA_016713675.1). Classification (NCBI taxonomy): domain Bacteria; kingdom Pseudomonadati; phylum Acidobacteriota; species Acidobacteriota bacterium. Next base: position 1,058,961 of record JADJOS010000001.1, on the reverse strand, counting down.
CCGGTTTTGATCGACGAAGCCCTCGCCGCAAGAAATGTTTCCCTCGTCATCTGGACAACGACACCCTGGACGCTGCCCGCGAATCTAGGCATTGCGGTAAATCCTGAATTCGACTATTCGGCGATAGAGGTTGACGAAGACGTTTACATTGTCGCGTCCGAACTTGCGGCGGCGTTTGCCGAGACTTGCTGTTTCGAGAACACAAAAGAACTCGCTCGTTTCAAAGGTTCAAAACTTGACCGGCTCGAAGCGCAGCATGCGTGGCTCGATCGCGTATCGCTGATCATGAACGGCGATCACGTGACCTTGGGCGAGGCTGACGCCGAGGTCGAATTAGACGCAAGATACGAGAACAAATTGGCCAAGAAGAGCGGTACGGGTTGCGTTCATACGGCTCCGGGACATGGTGCGGACGATTTTGCTATCTCCAAGCGATACGGGCTTGAGGTCTATGCACCGGTCGACGCGGCGGGCAATTTTACTGCGGATGTCGAACATTTTGCGGGTGAGAATATCTTCAAGGCCAATCCGAAGATAGTCGAGTTCATGAAAGAGCGCGGAGCCTTGCTCCACGTCGAGTATTATGAGCACCGCTATCCGCACTGTTGGCGTTGTAAGAATCCCGTTATCTTTCGAGCGACGCCCCAGTGGTTCATCTCGATGGACGCCGCCGCAGAAGGCGAGACCGATGGATTGCGTGCTAAGGCATTGGAAGAGATAGAAAACGTGAAATGGCATCCGTCGTGGGGCCAGGGCCGGATGGCGAACATGTTCAAGGGGCGACCCGACTGGTGCGTGTCGCGACAGCGTTCGTGGGGCGTGCCGATCCCGGTTTTCTATTGTCAGGCATGTGACGAAGCAGTCGCCGATCCAAAGATCATCGACCACGTTGCCGATATCTTCGCAGTCGAGACTGCCGACGCATGGTACAACCGACCGGAAAGCGAGTTGTTGCCAGGCGGCTACAAGTGCGCCAAATGCGAAAGTGCAGATTTCAGGAAAGAGACCGATATTCTCGATGTTTGGTTCGATTCGGGTTCGAGCTGTGTTGCTGTACTCGAAACTCGCGGCGACACTCTGCGGTTTCCGGCGGATGTTTATCTCGAGGGCGGCGATCAATATCGCGGATGGTTCAACTCTAGTTTGAGCTGCGGAATCGCGGCCCACGGCAGTGCTCCTTATAAGCAGATCGTAACGCACGGATGGGTCGTGGACGGCGAAGGCAAGCAGATGCATAAATCTGCCGGCAACGCGATCTCGCCAAATGAAGTCGTCGAAAAATCGGGCGCCGAGATCATCCGTCTTTGGGCGGCGGCGGTAGATTACACACAGGACATGCGATGCTCGGACGAGATCTTGGCACGTATCGTCGACGCTTACCGCAAATTCCGCAACACGTTGAGATATGCACTTGGAAATCTCGATGGTTTCGATCCGGCCGCCGATATGGTCGCTCCGAATGAAATGCTGGAGATAGATCGTTGGGCGCTCGCCAATCTTGATGAGGTGACCGCTAAAGTGCTTGCGGGTTACAAGGCATACGATTTTCAATCGGCATATAACGCGATCTACAATTTCTGCACTGTGACGCTGTCAGCCAGGTATTTTGACATCATCAAGGACCGGCTATACATCTTCGCTCCGCGTTCGATAGAACGCCGAAGCGCGCAGACGGCACTCTACAATATCGTCGACAATCTTAGCCGTTTGCTCGCTCCGATATTGGTATTTACGAGTGATGAGGCGTGGGAAAACCTGCCAAAGCAGTCGGTCGGATCTGTTCATCTTTCGGAGTTTCCTGAGATCTCGGACGCTGACAATTCGGGGCTGATGGAGAATTGGGAACGCCTCTTTTCGATCCGCGACGAGGTGATGAAAGCGCTCGAAGAGGCTCGAAACGAAAAACGCATCGGATCGCCGCTCGAAGCAAAGATCGTACTGACGACAGATGCCGCGACAACGCGCTTCCTGCTAGATTATTACGAGCAGCTTCGATACATCTTAATCGTCTCGCAGGTCGAGGTCCACGAGGGCGAATCTCAAAGCGTCGAGATCCAAGCGGCGGATGGTGAAAAGTGCGAACGATGTTGGAATTATTCGACGCGAGTGGGAGAATTTACTAAATACGGAAGCGTCTGCGAACGTTGTGCGGACGCGTTGGATCAGATAGTCACGGCGCAATAATATTTGGAGGAAAATAAGATGTTCTTCAGAATCTCTGCGTTATTGATAGTAGGATTGTCGTTAACGGCTGCGGCGTTTGGTCAAGGCGTATACACGCCTGAGAAAGGCTCGCCGGTGAGAAAGGCGATACTCGAATCACTGCGAATTCCGGTCGAGCGGGAGCTGAAGCAAAAGATCGTCTTTGCTGCCGAGAATTTCAACGTATCGGGAAACTGGGCGTTTCTCAGCGGTGATCCGCAGAGCCCTTCGGGCGGTCCGCCTGACTATCGCGGAACGCCGTATCAGGAAGCAAAGGACGCGGATATGTTTGACAACAATTTTTTCGCTTTGCTCAAGAAAACCGGCGGAAAATGGAAGGTCGTGCATTACGCCATCGGCTGTACCGACGTTTGTTATGCCGACTGGTGGCGCAAGTACAAAGCACCGAAAGGGGTCTTTCCGTATACGGAATAGCGAACACTTTGACGGCGGCGGACGTAACAACTCCTAATATTGGAGGTTCAAGAATTATGAAATACAAGTTTGCCGCGTTGCTCTCGGTAATATTCGCATTCGCCGGGATCGCGTTCGCACAGGACGCGGAAAAAGACGCGGTTCGCGTTCCGCTTGAAAATTATCTGAGGGGCCATGCCACTGGTGACCGTGAATATTTTAAAAAGGCATTTCATACCGAGGGCAACCTGATATTCATACGCGAAGGCAAATATACGACGCGTTCGTTCGCCGATTATATCGCCGGGGCGTCGGGTAAACCTGCCGCGGACGAGGCAAAGCGCAAACGGTGGGTAGAGAGCATAGATATTGCCGGTAACGCGGCGACAGCGAAGGTAATACTCGATTACCCGACCGTAAAATTTGTTGATTACATGTCGTTGCTCAAGATAAACGGCGAGTGGAAGATCATAAACAAATCGTTCTACGCCGAGCCGAAGACGGCAACCGAGACCAAGAAACCATAGTGACCAAAAAAGACTTTATCTGGAAATTTGCCTACTTAGCTATCGCGGGGGGTGTCTTTATGATCGATCAGGTCACAAAGGCCTGGGCGACGCGCGTGCTGCGTTTTGGCAGCGACCGCCCCGTTATCGATGGGTTTCTCAATTTTGCGTATGCCCAGAATACGGGCGTGGCGTTTTCGATGCTTGACGACCACGGTGACGCTGGACGTTGGGGATTGTCTGCGGTCGCGTTTGTTGCAGCGGCATTGGTGCTTTACTTTTTTTGGCGGACCCCGCGTACAGACGATCGTATTTTGGGTGCTCTTGTTCTGCTGCTTGCCGGCATTGTCGGCAATGTCGTTGACCGAATGAGACTTGGGTTTGTTGTAGATTTCATAGATGTCCAATTCGGCAACTGGCATTATCCGACCTTCAACATTGCCGATGCGGCCATTTGCGTAGGTGCGGGATTACTGATCATCGATATGGTCTTGAGCAAGCGTGAAAAGAAAGAGTCAGGCGGCGAACCGCTGACGACCAACACTAACTAATGTATCCAGAGTTATTCCGCATCGGCACGTTTCCGGTCACGACATACGGCATCTTTTTGGCGGTCGGGATGTTGCTTGCCCTTTATGCGACATCACGCTTGGCGGCTCGGGACGGGTTGCCGAAGGAGAGAATTTACGACCTTGGGCTTTGGGTCTTAGTTGGCGGGCTTGTCGGATCGAAGATGCTGATGATCCTTGTCGAGCCGGGCGTCGAGATATTTACGCTCGATTTCCTCCGGAGCGGCGGCGTGTTTTACGGCGGCCTGATCGGCGGGTTTCTGGCGGTTGCGATACTTGTGCCGCTGTACAAACTGAATTTTTGGAAAGCCGCGGATGCATTCGCTCCCGGCGTTGCTTTGGGACAGGCATTTGGCCGACAAGGCTGTTTTTCGGCCGGCTGCTGTTGGGGAAAAGAGACGCACCTGCCCTGGGGCGTGCATTTTACCGAGGCCGGACACGATTATACCGGCGTCCCCGTTTATGGGCCCGACGGCTCTGATCTTTATTTGTACCCGACGCAATTGATCGAATCATTTACGATGCTCGCTGTCTTCGGCCTGCTCGTTTGGCTTCACCGCCGTAAGAAATTTGACGGCCAGGTCCTTATCGCATACGGCATTATTTATGCGCTCGTCCGTTTCTCGATCGAATTCATTCGCGACGATCCGCGTGGCGACCTATTCGGATTCACAACGCTCACAGGGCTTTCGACCTCACAAGGTGTTAGTCTGATAGTTGCCGCAGCGTCGATCGTGTTTATGATCTTCCGTTTGCGAAAGGCCGGTGAGACCAAGGAAATACTTTGACCGAGACACAAAATACAGACCCAGCCCACAACGAAAATCCAAATAGCTTTATTGTGGATGCGGATGACGAAGGAACGCGGCTCGACGCCTACCTCGCGGACAGGATCGAAGGTTGGTCGCGTGCAAAATTGCAGCGTCTGATCGAGAACGAAGATGTTCTGGTCAACGAAAAAACGGTCAAGCCTTCGCACAAACTCCGCAGGAATGACGAGGTCGAGGTCGATCTGATCGAAGCGGCAGCGGTACGATTTGAACCTGAGAACATTCCGCTCGATATCGTTTTTGAAGATGAATTTCTTGCCGTCATCAACAAACCGGCGGGAATGGTCGTTCATCCGGGAGCGGGCGTGCAAAGCGGAACGCTGGCTAATGCGATCGCATATCACTTTCAACTCGAGCAGTCAGCGATCAACAGCGACCAAGCCGAGATGCGTATCGGCATCGTCCATCGCCTCGACAAAGACACTTCCGGGCTGATCGTCGTCGCCAAGAACGACGAGATACACGAGGCTCTGTCCGGAGCAGTTTCGCGAGCGGACAGTTTTCAAATCTTACGTGGCCCTTGTTCACGGCCAGACAGATCAGAACACGGGAAAGATCGACGTCCCTATCGGCCGAAACAAACACAATCGTCTCCGGATGAAGGTCGCGACATATGGTCGAACCGCATTGACGCTATGGCGCGTCCGCAAGCGCTACGACAAATTCACACTTCTCGACGTCGAGATCAAAACCGGCCGCACGCATCAGATCCGTGTCCACATGGGATATATCAATCACCCGGTTGTGGGCGACGAGATATATAACGAAGGCCGCGACAATACGGTCGCCGACATACACATTCGAAACGCGATCAACTCAATGCGGCGGTTTTTCCTCCACGCCGAAAAGCTGTCATTCACACACCCCAAAACCGGAGAACGTCTGGAGTTCAAACAACCGCTCCCGGCGGAGCTCACTGATCTCCTCAGGATCGTTGAGGCTGGCTCTTAGCGGAAAACCCGTACCAAGCGACACTATTGCCTCTTGCCTCAAATATCGGTGACGTATGCGTACCACTCAAAATCAGGATCTATTCGATAACAGCTGTTCAGCAATTTCGACGATCTCATAGCTCGTTGTGATCTCGGCGGTTGGCCTAACGGTCGCGGCGACCGAGCAGTATGTTTCGTCAGAAAGCTCGATCGCTCTGGCAACGGCTTTGTCGGAAACGTTGCGGCCGTGCACGATATGGTTGATATGAAAGGCGGTAAATTTACGCGGATGTACCTCCGCCCGTGAGCCGGTGATCACGACATTGTATTCGGTCACGTCCTGCCGCTTCTTCTCCAGGATAGACTGAACATCCATCGCCGTACATGCGGCGACCGAGACCAGAAGCATTTCCATCGGTGTCGCCGCAGCGTGCCTATCTCCTTTGGAATCCATCAGTTGCGGAATGCCGGTTGGCGTCATGCCTATGAAATAACCGTCGCCCGCGTATCGAACTATCGCTTTGTAAGTATTTTCAGCCATAATATTTCCTCTGCCCTTCAAGCGAATTCTAGCACAATCGCGCATTGGGTTACTGTAAGCCAAACAACCATTGGCACGAAAAATGCTTCATAATGCGCGTGGGGAGAGTGTGCCCGTTCGGCGCACAGCCCGGGGAGTGCAATTATGAGAATCGTAAAGAATGCGTTTTCACTTTCGCTGTTGGCATTGAGCCTCGTTTTGGCCTCGGCAACATTTGCCGACGCCCAAAAGCGAAACGACAAGGATATCCGCGACACGGTGCGGAGCCTGAGTTCTAACCTCGACAATTTCGAGTATGACCTCCGCTATCAGATGCAAAGTTCGTCGGCGAACAACACGGATATCAGTGATGTTTCGGACGATATTCGCAACCTGAAAGATGCTATAAGCCAGTTTCAGCGCAATTTCGACCAAAAACGCGAAAATCGCGACGACGTTGATCAGATCATCGCCTCGGCCCGTGCGATCGACGACTTTCTGCGTGGAAATCCTCAAAATCGCCGAGTCGAAGATGACTGGAACACGGTCAAAAAGCAGCTCGACCGCCTCGCGGCCAACTACGGCACAACTCCGAATTGGGACAACGAAGATTTTCCTCAGGGGGTCATCGATCAGCCTGATACGCCGATCAAAAACAACACTTTTAGCGTCGGCCTATCAGGAACTTACAACCTCGACATGGCACAGAGCGAGAGCATCGATGATGTTGTATCGAACGCCAATTTAAGCAGCGACAACCGTCAGGACCTCAAGGACAAACTCGAAGCTCCGGGCCAGATCGCTATCGAAATTCGCGGCACACAGGTCACTCTCGCAACTTCAAAAGCATCGCCTGTTACGTTTTCGGCTGACGGCCGCGATAAGGTCGAACAAGGGCCGAACGGCAAGAACATTCGGTTGCGAGCCATCCTGAATGGCCAAACGCTGACCATTTCTTCGCTGGGTGGCGAGACTGACTATACGATCACGTTCACCTCAGCCAGCAGCGGCCAGGTGCTCAAGGTCTCACGCCGCATCACTACGGATTATCTCGACCAAACCGTTTTTGCCGAGAGTGTTTACAACAAGACCGATAACGTGGCCCGCCTCGGCATCGAAAATAGCAATAACTCGAACGGCGGCTATTCAGACAACGACCAAACCGGAAGCGGCACCTATGGCAATCCGCCAACGACCTCGACCGGCCGGATAGGTGAATTTGTCGTACCAAACGGCACGGTCCTTACCGGGATTCTCGAGAACGAGATCAACACCAAAGTCTCTCAGAACAACGACCGCTTTCGCCTGACCGTGCAGTCACCCAACGAATTTCGCGGAGCCGTCATCGACGGTTACGTGACCGGCGTCGGCCGTTCAGGGAAAGTCACCGGGCGTTCGAACGTGACGTTCAACTTCGAAAAGATTACGCTCCGCGACGGCAAGTCATACGATTTCGGCGGCAATCTCCAATCCATCAAAGACACCAACGGAAAGCCAGTTAAGATCGACACTGAGGGCACCGCCAAAGGCGGCAGCCAGACCAAGGAATCTGTAAAACGCGGAGGTCTTGGGGCAGGCCTCGGTGCACTTATCGGTGCGATCGCAGGTGGAGCAAAGGGGGCAGTAATTGGTGCAGTTATCGGCGGAGGTGCGGGTGCAGGCTCAGTGGCGATTCAGGGCCGCGACGATCTTCAGCTGCAAAAAGGCTCTACCATGACGATCCAATCTTCGTCGCCGATTCGCGGGAATTCGCAGGATCGGTAAATTTCAATTCACTATCAGCCTCCAGTCAGAACCATCAGTTTACTCAGGTGGTTCTGACTTTTTTGTGGCAAAATAGCTTCATGCGTGAGCTGCCCGAGGAGATCGAACAATACCGCGACCGTAAATGGCGGCGTGAGGAATCGCTCAAGATCGACACTGCGGCAGAGGTTGAATCAATGGTCGAAGAACTCGGCTTTTGCCTCGGCATGACCGATATCCGAAAGGCTCTGCCATCAGTCTACATTGCGGTCTGCGGCCGTCGCGATGCTCATATGCCTCGGAATGTGCAGAAAGACTATGAAGCAAGTCGAGCTTGGGTCCTGAAGGATGAGGTTATTGCACGCGGCAAGCTCTATTACGGCAAACTAATCAAGGGCCGATCGTGGTTCCTCGCCCCGCGAATGATACCCATTTTCAATTCCATTTGGGGATGTACGCGAAAGGGTGAATCGGGGGTCTTAGCGAAAAATGCGCAAATAGTGCTCAAGGTTCTCCGCAAAGAATGGGAGATGGCGACGGCCGATCTTCGCGAGGAGTGCGGTTTCAAGGACAAAAAAGACCTGACAACCGCGATGGACGAACTCCAAAGACGAATGAAGGTCGTTCCGCAGGAAGTTCTCTACGTACCAAAATTTACCTACATCTGGACGTTGGCAGAGGCTCGTTTCCCCGACGAACTTGATGTCAAAATACCTCGCGACGAGGCTGTCAAAGAGCTTGCACGCACCTATCTCGAAATGAGCGGAATGACACTCTTGGGCGAACTCTCAGGCAAATTCGGTTTTTACCGTTGGGAATCCGGCCGAGCGAATCACCAGCTTGTTGCCGACGGTTTTGCTGAGCGGTTGGCGACAGGCGTCTATAAACTTGCCGATCTTTGATCGGTGACGGAAACCTTCCCGGTGTTTCCGGCGTAAAAGACACTACCAAATGTTCTTTACACCAGACCTTTACAGGAGTATCCAAGATGTTTCGACAAAAGAATATCGTTCTCGTAATTTTTGCCGCGTTACTTACGCCTAGTTTTGCGATCGCACAACAACCATCTGCGGCCGCCGACGCCCTGGCCAAGATCAAGGACGAAGGCATGAACCGTTCGCAGGTAATGTCAACGATCCGCTATTTGACTGATGTTATCGGGCCGAGGCTGACAAACTCACCGGCCCAAAAGCGGGCCAATCGCTGGACGAAGGAACAGTTTGAAAAATGGGGCCTTAAGAATGCGATGATCGACCCCTGGGGCGAATTCGGCCGCGGGTGGGAACTGAAACGCTTTTCCGCGATGGTCACAGCCGGCGAACAGACGACCGCTTTTCGAGCATACCCAAAAGCGTGGTCGCCCTCGACCAACGGGCCTGTTACGGCTGACGTAGTATATGTCGATGCAACGGATGACGCCGGACTCGAAAAATATAAGGGTAAACTCAAAGGTGCGATCGTTCTAACGGCTCCCGAACGTCCGGTCAGCGATATTTTTAAGCCGACGGCCAGCCGCCAGACCGACGGAGCACTTGCCGAAATGGAAAGTGCGAAACCGTCAACTCCACAGCCGCAGCCAACGCCCAACGCACAACAGATCGCAGCACAGCAATTCAATGCTAAGAAGAACCGCATGTATTTCGAAGAGGGAGCGGCTGTGCTGATCGATTCCGGATTCGGGACCGATGCGGGCACGATCCGTGTAATGGGTGCCAGCTTGCCGCCTGCCGCCCCGGGAACGCCGCCTGTACCGGGCCTTCGAGTAGCGTCGAAGAATGCGCCTGCTACGATCCCGCAACTTGTGGCCGAGGTCGAACAGTACAACCGGCTTGTGCGCCTTATTAAACAGGGTGTTCCGGTTAAGATGACCGTCGATCTGGCCGTGCAGTTCTACGATGACGACCTGCAGGGCTACAATACGATCGCTGAGATCCCGGGAACGGATCTAAAAGACGAGATCGTGATGGTCGGTGCACACATGGATTCGTGGCATGCAGGAACCGGTGCAACTGACAACGGTGCGGGAACGGCAATGGCGATGGAAGCCATACGTTTAATACAGGCATCGGGCCTCAGGCCGCGGCGAACCATCAGGATCGGGCTGTGGACCGGTGAGGAACAAGGGCTGTTGGGATCCCGCGGTTATGTTTCGAAAAATTACGGGATGATCGGCGACGGTTCGGATGCAGCGGCTTTTGCGGCTTTTGGCGGCGGCCCGGTGACTATCAATAAGAAGCCGGCACACGACAAATTCGCGGCTTATTACAACCTCGACAACGGTACCGGTCAGATCCGCGGCATCTATCTGCAGGGGCACGGCCAACTGCGTTCGACATTCAAGGACTGGCTGACGCCATTTAAGGACTGGAACGCCTCGACCGTCACGATCAACAACACGGGCGGAACCGATCACCAGGCATTTGACCTCGTTGGATTGCCGGGATTTCAGTTCATACAGGATCCGATCGAGTATTTCACACGTTCGTGGCACACCACGCAAGACGTTTCTGACCGTATTCTCGAAGAAGACCTCAAACGATCGGCCGTGATAATGGCGACCTTTGCCTACAATTCAGCAATGACCGATCAAAAACTGCCGCGAAAGGACAGCGGAGCCGTTGGTTCGATCCTGCCGGGATTTGATCTTCGCGCCGAACGCGACGAAGCTGCCTTTCGAAATTCAGGGCTCGGCTTTGCAGTCTGCGGCCATGAGATCGAGGGCCGCGAGCTGCCCATCGGCTACCCGAGCATTCTAGCTCTAGACCATTCGCGACATGCACTTGGTGAATGATCTGAGAGATCATCGGAAAGTCAGAGGCTGTGGTCATCGACCCCGGCCTTTTTTAAATTCAACCTTGTCAAAGATCTAATTAGTACTTCATTAATTCCTGCACCGCGTTCTCGACATCTTCCGACTGCGGCAGGATGAAATCTTCGACCTGTGGAGCATAAGCCACAAACGTGTCGGTGGCGCCGACGCGGCGGACGGGGGCGTCGAGGTATTCGAAGAGTTCGTTCGAGATGCGGGCGGCGATCTCGGCTCCGTAGCCGTATGAGACAGGGTCTTCGTGAGCGACGATAACGCGGCTCGTTTTCTTGATCGATTCGGCGATCGCTTCCCAATCGTATGGGACCAGCGTGCGGAGGTCGATCAGTTCGACCGAGATCCCCTGCTGTTCGAGCCGTTTGCATGCCTGATTTGATCGTTCGACTAGAGCTCCGTAAGTAATGATCGTGACATCGCTTCCCTCTCGAACCTTTTTCGCCTTGCCGAACGGAATCAGGAACTCGCTCGACGGATATTGCGATTTGTTATAGACCTGACGGTAGAGATGTTTGTGTTCGAGGAACAAAACAGGGTCGTCACAGCGGATCGCCGTTCGGAGCAATCCGTTTGCGTCGAGAGCCGTCGAAGGATAAACGATCATCAATCCCGGCGTGTGCGAAAAGAGCGTGGTGCCCGATTGCGAGTGGTAAACGGCACCGCCTTTCAAATATCCGCCGACTGGCACACGCATCACCATCGGGCATTTCGTGTCGCCGTCGCTGCGCCAGCGTGTGACCGCCACCTCGTTGCGGATCTGATGAAACGCCGGGAAAATATAATCGAAAAACTGGATCTCGACGACCGGCTTCAGATTGCGGAGGGCCATGCCGACGGCACGGCCGATGATGTTTGCCTCAGCAAGCGGCGAATTGAACACTCGAGCCGAACCAAATTCACGCTGCAGGTTAGCGGTCACCTTGAACACACCGCCTTTACCTTTGACCTGTTCGAGATACTGCTCGCGTGAGCAATCGGCGACGTCTTCACCGAAAACGACGATCCGCTCATCGCGTGCCATCTCTTCGTGCATGCAGCGATTGATCAGATCGACCATCGTGCCTGCGTTTCCGCTCAATTCGGCTCCGTCCTCGGTATCAAAAAGCTGGCGGTCGGTCGGATCGATGTCCGGCGAAAAGACGTTGCGGTATGCCGACTCAGGTGCCGGCTGCGGCGTTTCGATGGCAATATCGGCGGCCTTGTTGACCTCATCGTCAACCTCTTTCCTTACGGCCTCGAGATCTTCGGACGACGCGATGCCCTCGGTCATCAGGAACTCTGCGTACTTCTTGATCGGGTCGGTCGCGGCGTCGGCTTCGCGTTCCTCTTCCGGACGATAGAGCTTTTCGTCGTCTGAGAGCGAATGCGAATACGGCCGAATTACCTTGGCGTGGACAAACGCCGGACCCTTTCGTTCGCGGCAATATGCGACCGCTTTTTTGAACACTTCGTACGAAGCAAGCACGTCGGTGCCGTCAACCTTTTGAATGAAGAGGCCCGGAAAACCTGCGACGAGCTTTGAAATATCGCCGCCCGCTGTACCGACTTCGACAGGGGTCGAGATCGCGTAACCATTGTCCTCGACGACGAATATCACCGGCAGTTTCAGATTGCTGGCGGTGTTCAGAGCTTCCCACCATTCGCCCTCACTCGTCGTGCCGTCGCCGACGGACATATAGACAACCTCATCGCCTTTGAATCCGGTGATCTTGTCCTTCAGGCCCTTGACCAATCCGGCCCGATAGCTCGCCTCGGCTGCACCGACGCTGTGCAGTGACTGGGTTCCGGTACAGGACGATTGCGAAGGTACATTCAGTTTGACGCTGCCCCAGTGCGAAGGCATCTGGCGTCCGTGCGAATTAGGGTCGACCTCAGCACCGACTGCGGACCACAGCATTTCCTGAGCGGTCATTCCCAAACCGAGCATTAGAGCACGGTCGCGATAGTAAGGAAAGAACCAATCGTAACCGGCCTTCATTGCCTGTGCAGCAGCGACCAATATGCCTTCGTGTCCGGCACCTGAGATCTGGAAAAAGATCTTGTTCTGACCCTTGAGCTGGATCTCTTTATCATCGACACGGCGCGACATATACATCGTGCGGTAGAGCCTGACGAGGGTTTCAGTATCGAGGCCGTGATGTTTTGCCGAGCTCTTGGCAACAGATTTGCCGGCCGCGGGCGTTTGAGCCTTAGCGGTCTTGTGAGTTTTCGAATCGGCAATATAGCCGTCAGCCTCGGTTGTCTTAGCCTGTTCGGCCACCACCGACTTTCCGTTCTTTTTGTTCCAGTCGCCATTTTATAAGTCCTATCTACAACAAGTCTTGATACAAGGTTAACTTTTTAAGATAGCAAATCGGGCGTTTTCGAGCAATTTGGCGCGATTTCCCAAGTTGATCTTGTCCCGCTTGTCCCGCGGTTGTGCCGGCGGGTACCAGCACTGTTTGGGACAAATAAGTACCTTGTTCTGCATCAGTTACACGGAATCGTTACTTTTGTCCCGCCTTTTTTCAAAAAAAGCATGACATTGTCTTACCATCGGGCGAATTGGTGCAAGGAATAAACTTACAGTGACGAGGTTACACGGGTGGGGCCGATCTCCTGTGGGAAAGGCCAATTATCCGGCAACGCTCGATCTTCCATGTAAAGGATATTTGTCAAAGACAAGGCTCAACGCAACAAGCGTTGAGACCCCCGACGTAGTGTACCACATATGGGATATTGTTGCACTCAAATTTTGGAGATAAAGCTTAGGCTACTGCGCCCTCAAAACCCAGCCTTTCGGATCGACTACGGGCGGTGTGCCGGTGTATCTAACACTTCCTTTGCCGTCTTTCATCTCGATGCGTTCGGTTTTGCCGTTTATGACGACGTCGATGGGCATTGGGAATGGCATATCGTTCGGAGTTTCCCAGCGGAGCAACATAGGGCAATTGGTTGCGCAGTCGGCAGGGATATTGGTGACCAGTTTTGGCAGCTTGGGCTGGCGAAGGTACATTTCGAAGAGCCAGTCGAGTTCCATTCCCGAATCTTTCTCGGCGATGGTCAGGAAATCGTCGGTATTGACGAGGCGTTCCTGTCGGCCGTCGGTGTAGGATTCCAATTCCTTGGTCGGATAAGCCATGTGGCGGAGAGCGGCAAAGAAGGCCTTGTCGCCGATCAGATATCGCAGAGTGTGGAGAAAATAGGCACCTTTGCCGTAGATGTCGCCGTCAGAATCCAGATAATCGGGCTCGGACATATAGACCTGATAAGCGATCTTCGGCTCACGCGGAGCGACCGGCTGCTTGTTCTTGAAGCCGCGTGCACGGTCTCTCATCGCCTTAAGATAAGCCTCCTGACCGTGGAGCGTTTCGGTGTAGAGCGTGTCCATATACGACTGGAATCCTTCGTGGATCCAGAAATCACGCCAGTCGCTGGCCGTTACAAGGTTAGCCCAGTATTCGTGGCCGTACTCGTGCAGCAGCAGCCAGTCGGTGCCGTCGGGGTTGTAACGGAATTTGTTGCCGTATGCGATGTTTGTCGAATGTTCCATCCCGAGATGCGGCGTTTCGACGATGCCGACCTTTTGCGAACGGAAAGGGAACGGTCCGAGATATTTTTCGAAGAATGCGATGTATTTCTTCTGTTCGGCGATCAGGCCGGCACCTTTATCGAAACTCTCGGGCAGGATGTAAAACTTGATCGGCATCATCTCGCCGGTGATCGACTTGTAGCTGTCTTCGATCAGTTTGTACGGTGCGGCGTTGAAAACGAGCGAGTAATTAGCGATCGGATTGGTCATTCGCCAGCTGTAGGTCGACGTGCCGTTCGAGTTTTTCTTCGTGCTTTCAAGCTTGCCCGGACCTGTCGCGACCAGCGGATCGGGAACCGTAATGTGCATCGATGCGGTTGCCGGTTTGTCAGACGGATGATCTTTGCAAGGGAACATCAGATCGGCGCCGTCGTTTTGCAAGGCGACTGAGATCCAATCAGCACCGTTCAGCGTCTTTTCCCACATAAATCCGCCGATCCACGGAGCTCGCGGTGCAATTCGCGGCGTTCCGGAATATGTGATGCTCGTTTTGATCTCATCGCCGACCTGTTTGGTCATCGGGAACCAGATCCAGATCTTTCCGTTCTTATCGTGGCTGAATTTCACCTCACTGCCGCCCTCGGTAAGTTTGCTGATCGTGTAGGGCATGTCGAGGTTGAGGACGATGACATTGGTCGGGATAACCGTCCGTGCGGTCATCAAGGTCGTGCCCGTGATCGACTTGGACTTAGGGTCGGCACTCAGCGAGATGTCGTAATTTTGCACATCAAATACCGCTTGCTCAAACATCAGCGGGCCGCCCGTTTCTGTGGGCCGAACGCCAAGTTCGCGTTGTGCGAATGTAAAAGTGAAAGCCGCGATGACGAGAAAGAACGAAGATATGATGCGCATTGTACTGAACTCCCAAGATTGCTTTACTTATGAACCGATCTATTTGAAAATACATCAAAACAAAGAGATGTTAAAGAAAGGCCTATTTGCATTTATAGTTATTACGTTCGCGAGCGGCTTTGTGTTTTCCCAAGCTAACAACAGTGTCCCGACGCCGACGCCTGTTGTAAAGGAAACGCCCAAGGCAAATCCGCGGCCGACGCCAATGCCCTATGAGGCGATGCCGGAGCCTTTTGACAAGGCTGATGTTAAAGCGATGGCCGGACAATGCGTGTCATTCGACACCGAGGCAGGCATGATCGAGATCGAGGTATATCCCGAAAGCGCACCGGAATCGGTACGCAATTTTCTCAATCTCGCTGCAACCGGTCTGCTTGATACGACCACATTCAACCGCGTCGTTCCGGGCTTTGTGATCCAGGGCGGACGCCTCTGGTCTCGCGAAGGCGGAATTACGCGTGCGATGGGCGTACGTGCCCGGCGGACCATTCCGGACGAACCTAACAAGATACTGCACGAGCGCGGTGTCGTCTCAATGGCCCGCGGCGATGAACCTAATTCTGCTACGAACGACTTTTTTATTCTCGTCGCTAATGCGCCTTATTTAGACGGTAAATTCGCCGCTTTTGGCCGCGTGACGAAAGGAATGGATGTGGTCGATACGATCAACAAGGCGGCCGTCATCGAAGAAAAGCCCGAAAAGCCGGTTCGCATCAAAAAGGCCACGGTGAAGCCATGCGCCGCGGCTCAATAATCAGATGCGAGCCGTCATACGTGTTATCAAAGATCTTTTCCTCCTGATCGTAGCCGCTGTGGTCGGCAGTATCGTTGGCAGCCTCATGCTGTTGCTGGCGGTGACCTCGATCTATCAGAGTCCGTTGGTCACGCTGCTTGTTGCCTTTCTATTCACTCCGTTCCATCTTTCCGATTACAAGCGATTTTTCAAGGAACGCGAATGGTCGCTTATCGTTCTTCGATTCGTGCTCCTTACGGCAATAACCTCATTTTTGGTAGGAATGTTTCGGGCAGCTCTGGGTTATATGTCGCTCGATTGGTTCTTGCCGTTTCTGTTAGTGTTTACCGCTCCGACGTTATTTGTCCTGATCGCGGCTTACCTATTCTTCGCCTTCTTCTTACCTGACAATTCCTTTTTTGTCGGCTTGAACCGGTGGTGGAACGATCTCGTCCGCGGCGCCAAGGTATACGGCGCATGGTGGGACTACTAGATGTCTATGCGTCCGGTTTCGGGGGAGATCAGATAGTAGGTTCGGCAAACGCGATAACGTAACCATCAGGATCGATCGAATATGCCGCAGTGTGTCCCCAATCGCGAACCTTGATCCCGCTGATCTCACGTGCTCCATTTTTTATAGCCCGTGAATGAAATGCCTCAGCACTCTTCACGACCAAGTAGATCTCGGCCCGCGGTGAAAGGCCAGCGGCAACGGGCGGCGTTACCTCGTCACCAAAGAGGCGGACGGCTCCGGCCTCGGGCATAAGGCCGATAACTGTTCCCTCAGAGAGGCTGAATTCCGTCATTCCCGGCACGTTCAGAGTCGGTTCTGTTTCAAGGACCGCCGAATAGAACGCGGTGCTTCGAGCCTGATCGGCTACGTAAAGTATGAAATGTGTTTTCACTATTCTATTCGCTTAATTCGAGGTCCAGCGTCATCCGATATTCATTTGCCATCGACGGATGGCCATGAGCAATTGAGACATCGATCCCTTTCTTGTAAGTGTCGATCGCCTTTTCGCGGTTTCCCGTCTGGTTATAAGCTTGGGCGAGAACGCCGTACGCATTGCCTTCGTCGTCTGCCTTGGCAAGGTAATTCTCGAGCAGATCGATAACATCCTGGTGCTGGCCGAGTTTTTCATACTCTTTGGCAAGCCCGAACATGACCATTGTATTGTCAGGGTCGGCGTCGAGCATCTGGCGGAAAACTTCGATACGGTTTTGCATAAGAATTAGCTTAGCGGATTGAGTGCGGAAACACGACCGGTAGGGAGTGTGTTCGCCTTAGAAGAGACGCTGCTGGACAGGTATTTCAGAAACTTTCGGTTCGGGCTCAGCCGGTTTTTCGTGCTGGCGAAAGCCGAGGCGTTTGGCGTGGTAATCGAATAGTTTTTTTGTCACTTCCCATTGTTCGGTCTTGCCGGTCATGCGGTCTTTGTAGGTGGCGTGACGAAGCGTACCGCCGCGTTCGCGCTTCATGGTATTGATGATCTTGGTGACGCGTGTCGGCCGCAGGCGTTCGTGCATCTTATGGACGAAATACTCCTCGATCGAATCAGTGTCGAGATGCAGCATCGACATAAACGCCCGCGACGCACCGGATTCCTTGGCGCGTTCGAGAAGGCCCGGAATGTCCGATTCGTTGTAGCCCGGAATAACCGGGGCGATGCCGATACCGACCTCGATACCAGCGTCCGCGATCTCACGCATCGCTCTAAAACGGGCTTCCGGAACGGGCGTATATGGTTCGAATGGATTCGACTTTTCTTTCGTTAAAAATGGCAATGAAAAGAAGACCGACACTTTCTTGAGTTTTTTCAAAAGATCTATATCGCGCGTCACAAGTGGCGCCTTTGTAATTACACTGACGGGCACCTGAAAATCTACGCAGACCTCGAGGCATTTCCGTGTCAGCTCGTAGCTAGCCTCAAGCGGCAGATACGGGTCGGTCGCGAACGAGAAATCGAGATGCGGCATTTTGTCGCGGGTCTTTTTTAGTTCATGTCTGAGTATCTGCGGTGCGTTTGGTTTGACTACGATCTTTGTCTCAAAATCGGTTCCTGCACCGTAGCCCAGATATTCGTGATACTGGCGTGCGAAGCAATAAGTGCAGCCGTGAATGCATCCGCGATAGCAATTGACGGTGTAACGCCAACCACCTTCCCAATCCGAAGCGAAGGCCTTGGTGATCACTTTCCGTGTAGCCGTTTCCTCAAACACCTCAAGCTTGGTCGGCGGCGGCTCGCCAACGTATTCGGCTGAGTAATGATTGTAGGGATTTGGAGGATTTGTAATCTGTCGCACAAGTGCAACAATAATGCATTGATACCTAAAACGCAAAGAAACTCACCACAGAGTCACAGAGAGCACAGAGAAATCGAAAAACAGTTACTCTCCGTGTTCTCTGTGACTCTGTGGTGAAATATCTTTCTGCATCAACAGATCGGTCTGAGGGTCGCTTCCTAGTTGGAAAGTATGTTTGCCGACCTCGCGAAAGCCATTTTTAGTGTAGAAGGCCTGTGCCCGCGGGTTGTATTCCCATACGCCGAGCCACATCACGTCGCGGCCATTGGTTTTGGCATATTCAAAACACGCGTCCATCAGATTTTGCCCGACACCTTTTCCGAGAAACTCCTGATGCGAATAAAGGCGTGAAAGTTCGATCGGCCGCTCGGCGGTAATGCCTACTTCGGTGCTGTCGATTATCAGCTTTGCGTAACCAGCCGGCTTTTCGTTGATCTCGGCAATAAGAAAGATCGAGTTTTCGTCCGCCAGCTCGGCGGCGATCTGTTCGAGATTGAACGCCTGCCGCATGTAGTGGTTCAGGTCCTCAGGAGCGTTTTTCGGATGATGTGCAAACGCGTCCCAGAACGTCGTGTACGCGAGATCAGTGAGCGGCTGGGCGTCATCGGGAGTGGCTAGGCGTATCGAGATGTCAGACATAATCTTCACAGGGATAAAGGAGACAAAAGGGATTCGAGATCTCCTTTATCTCCTTCGTCCCTGTCAAATCACTTTCCGCTCATGATCAGCTTGGCAATGGTCTGGAGCTGCATGTTTGAGGTGCCTTCGTAGATCGAGCCGATCTTGCTGTCGCGCCAGAATTTTTCGACCGGATAATCTTTGACGTAGCCATAGCCGCCGAAGAGTTCGATGGCTTTTGAGGCTACGGCCTCGGCGCAGCGGGATGAGTAGAGTTTTGCCATCGCGGCTTCCTTAAGAAACGGCTTGCCGGCGTCTTTTAGGCGTGCGGCGTTATAGACGAGCAGGCGAGTGGCTTCGATCTCGACGGCCATTTCAGCCAGTTGAAATTGGACGGCCTGAAAATTGCCGATTGCCTGGCCGAATTGTTCGCGTTCCTGTGTGTATTTGAGGGCGGCCTCGAATGCACCTTGGGCAATGCCGAGCATCTGGGCACCGATGCCGATGCGGCCCTCGTTGAGGGTTTCGATCGAGACCTTGTATCCCTTACCGACCTCGCCGAGGACGTTTTCCTTTGGCACTTTACAGTTGTCGAGGATAAGTTCGGTCGTGGACGACGCGCGGATGCCGAGCTTGTCTTCCTTTTTGCCAACCGTGAATCCTTCAAAACCTTTTTCGACGATAAATGCTGTGATCCCTTTGTAACCGGCGCTCGGGTCGACCGTGGCAAACAGAATAAAGATCTCGGCCTCATTGCCGTTCGTGATCCAGAGTTTCTGTCCTGTCAGCTCATAATGATCACCTTTATCGACCGCACGCGTGGTCAATGCAAATGCATCCGAACCAGAGCCTGCTTCGCTGAGTGCATATGCGCCGACGCGTCCCTCGGCGAGCTGAGGCATGTATTTCTTCTTCAGGTCGTCGTCTGCCCAACGCATAAATGCGTTTGTGACGAGCGTGTTATGGACGTCGACAAATACCGACACGCTGGCGTCAACACGGGCAAGTTCTTCGATCGCCAAAATCGCATTGAAGATGGTCGAACCGGCACCACCGTATTCTTCGGGCGATTCGATCGCCATAAGGCCGAGTTCGAAACATTGTTTTATGAGATCGGGATCGAGCTTTGCGGCTTGCTCCATATGCTCGACACGCGGGCGGACCTCGCCCTCGGCAAACTCGCGGACAGATGCGCGAAATAACTCTTCTTCTTCGGATAGGGCCGTAAGTCCGGCGTTTGATAGTGCGGTTCCAGTTGCAGTGCTCATATTTGTTTCCTAAAACGTACTTTGTTAATCAGATTCGCTAAAATACCATTTTAGTCTCGCCGTAAGGTAAAGGTAAAGCAACCAATCGGCGTATTTCGAGTCTAAAACATCTACCGGATGCAAGAACAGAAACCGTCAAAACACATAAATCGGCTCAAGATCGCCGGGACGATATTGACGCTCGGCGGCATTGCCCTATTTGCATATTTTATTTATGCGGTCGGTGTCGGTGAATTGGTCGACGGTATTACAAGGTTCGGGGTCGTCGGTTTTGCGGTGATCTTGCTGATCTTTGCTGTTCGGATATGTGTCCGTTCAGCGTCGTGGTCATTATCGGTCTATGACCCCTACAAACTGAGGCTGCGTGACACGATCCCGGCGGTAATAATCGGCGAAGCGGCAAGCAGTGTGATTCCGCTCGGGATCTTGATCAGCGGGACAGCCAAGGCCGTCGCGGTCCGACATCGCGTGCCCCTCGTTGTCGGATTGTCATCGGTCGCGACCGAGAATCTTTTTTACAGCCTGACGACCAGTCTTTTTCTTATCTTGGGCGCCGTGACATTTCTGAGAAACACCACCCTCGACGAGAGTTGGGTGCTGACGATAGATATCCTGATCGCCGGAATCGTCCTGCTGCTCATATTCTTGTTCTTGCTTGTCGTGCGGCAGTGGCACATCTTCAGCGAAGTGTGCGAATCACTGTATCGCCGAGGCTATTTTAAGAATCTGCTGGAAAATGGCCGGCTGCAGGTGCGGTTGTTTGAGAACTTGATATTTGGTTTTTACCGCCGCCACCCAAGGCGGTTCCTGCCGATCGTCGGCCTCGGAACTGTCTATGATTTACTCGGGGTGGTCGAAGTCTATTACGTTCTCAGCCGCCTCAGCGATGCGGTTCCCAGCTTGTTGACGTCGTTTCTGCTCGAATCGGTCAGCCGTTTGATCACGATCCTATTCAAACTGATACCGCTCACCATAGGCGTCGATGAAGCGGGGGCAAAATTTGTCGGCGACACCGTCGCTCTTGCCGCCGGTGTCGGCGTAACTCTCGCGATCATTCGCAAAGGACGCATTCTATTTTGGACCGCGATCGGCACGATCCTGATCATAAAACGAGGGCTCAGATTAAAGGATATAACTAAGGCCCAGCATTCCTAGAGCGGCCAAAAGATCGGGACGAGGAAGATCGACACCGCAAAAACGATGATCGTCAGGATGGTGCCGATCTTCACAAAATCCATAAATCTATAGCGGCCGGGCGTATAGACGAGGACGCATGCCGGTTCGAGCGGTGTGATGAATGAGAATGAGGCGGCGTAGGTGACCGCGACGACAAATGTGCGCGGATTGAGGCCAAGAGCTACGGCAGCTTTGACTGCGACAGGTAAAACGACCAATGCGGCGGCCTGATTGGACATTGGTTGGGTCAGAGCGACCGTCAAAACAAAGAATCCCGCAAGAACTGCCGTTCCGCCAAACTGTCCGAAATAGTTGTTAATGATCGCCGCCAGAAATTTGTCGGCGCCCGTATTTTCCATCGCGACGCCAAAGCTCATCATGCACGCGATAAGGACCAACAGTCGAAAATCGATCAGCGAGTACATCTCGCTGTACCGGACGGTCTTTGTCGCCAACAGCAGCATTACGCCGCATAGCACGCACATCGCAAGCGGGATGTCATAGCCTATAATTACCTTTGAAAGTGACAGTGCAAGAAAAAGTCCGAATGCGGCTATAGCCCATTTTCGCTTGTCGATGCGAACGTTCGATTCGGAAACGTCCTCGAGGATCATGACTTCGCGGTCCGCGACCAATGGTTCGATCCGGACGCGCTTTCCCTGAACGAGCAAAACGTCACCGAAAATAAATTTTACATCGCTCAGTTTGTTGATAAACGTTTCGCCGTGGCGATTTATGGCGAGGACGGTCAGGTCATACGTCTGACGGAATTTAAGCGTTTTGAGCGATTGGCCGACAAGCCGCGAATCGCGCATTACTAATACTTCGAATAGTTCGACATCGTCACCTTCGAGAACAACATCGTTGAGCATAAAATCAGGCTTGATCTCGAGCCCGATCTCTTCTTTCACGCGCAGAATGTCGCTGATCTTGCCCTCGACAATCAAAGAATCACGCCGCTGGATACGTTCATCAGTTCCCGGAACATTGATCTTTTCACCATCTCGTACGATGCCGAGCACGGTCAGGTCGAGTCTTGTGTTGAGGTTGGCCTCGCTGAGCGTTTGTCCGACCAGCGGCGAGTCGGGCAGGACGATCAATTCGGAAACGTATTCGCGAATCTGATATTGCTCGGTGAACGATTCTTCGCCGCCGCGGCTCGGCAGCAGTTTCCGGCCGACGAGCAGCATGTAGACCATTCCGACCGCAAATGTGATGATGCCGACCGGTGCCAACTCGAACATCGAATACGGCTCCATCCCGTATCGAACGATTGCGCCGCTGACAGCAAGGTTGGTCGACGTTCCGATCAATGTGCAGCTGCCGCCAAGAATGGCTCCGAAAGCGAGCGGCATCAGCAGTTTTGACGGCGGGATCTTGGCCCTGGCGGCGAGACCCATCACGACGGGCAGGAACATTGCCGTCGTGGTCGTATTCTTTAAAACAGAAGCACCGAGAGCGGCGGCGAACATTATCAGTGCAGTTAGGACAAACTCGCTATCCCCGGCGATCTTATGCATCCGACGGCCGATAAGGTCGACCATTCCGGTCTTAATGAGGCCTCCGACGAGCAGGAAAAGGCCCGCGATCGTGATGATTATGTCATTGCCAAATCCGGCGACAGCGTCCTGCACGCTGAGTACGCGTGTCAGGACCAAGCCCATTACAAGCAAAATGCCGATCACATCTACCGGCAGCTTTTCGCTGGCAAAAAGCAATATCGCCGCTACAAGCAGCAAAAGTGTGATCACGATCTCAGGTGTCATCGTGCGCAAAGGATAGCAGGGAAAGGAGATAAGTGACAAGAGAAAAGACACCTGCAATAAAAAAGAACCGGGAATATTACTTTCTATTCCCGGCTCCGTTCTCCTGACACTCGTACAACGAATCCTTACTGAGCTCCGCCCTGAACAGGAATGTCGCCATTCACACCGAATGGATATCCGAAGAAGGTTGTGAAATCGGTACTGCTTCGCAACACGAAGAAGTTGCCATTCGAGGGCCGCCAGAGTGCGATGTCGCTCTTTCCGTCCTTATCGTAATCGCCAACCACAGGTTTGTCGCCGTTCTGGCCGAATTGTGCTCCGTATACAGAACTGTTCGAACTGCGTCTGAAATACCATTCGCCGTTCGAGGGACGAAAGATCGCGACGTCCGCACGCGAATCGCCATCGAAATCCCCGTCCAGCGGTATATCGCCCGGCAGGCCAAAGTTTTCTTGGGAAACCGTATTGGAACCGCTGTTTATGCGAAACCATGTGCCGCTACTTGGACGAAAGATGGCTGAGTCGGAAATACCGTCGCCATCAAAATCACCGCTGTGGAATTGAGATGCACGAGGTTCGCCGTAGATGAAATCATCCATTGCGACCACGTCGACACCACTCACACCGTCGTTATTGGTGGAGGAAAGTGCGGCGTTTCCGCTTTCTATGACCACGCGGGCTATGCGTTCGCCCGCATTGAACGAAATACCGACGAACGAAAGGCCATTGTCCAGAACCCCGGCGGAAGCAGCTGAAAGCTGTCTGCCGTCGGTTCCATAAACGCGGATCAGAGATCGGTTTCCACCCGTCGCCGAATCGACATCGGCAAAGATAACGCCAAAACCGCTGACGGTCGCCGGAGTGTTCGTTCCCGGGATCACAAAATTGACTTCCATAATATTCGTGTTGCGGACCGTGAACAGGCGTTGAGCGCTAAATGTCGTAAAGATCGACGAGTAGGTCGCGTTGATGTTGGCAAACCGGACGGGCACGCCCGAGGCGGTGGTTGCGCTGACGGCAAATTGATTGAGCGCGGCTCCGGTGGCATCCTCAATGGCGTTAAAAATTACGCCCCGAGGGCTGTTCACGTTAAAAAAATCTAACGGCAGATTGTTTGGTTCCGAAAAACTGTCGGGCACGCCGTCCCAGTTGATCTCTCGCCGGCCGGATGTGAACAATCCGCCAACGCCGTTGTTGGCACCGCCAAGATCGGCTCGAAACTGATCGACGATCGCTTGAAGAGCGGCCGTATTTGCACCGGTCCCTTGCCGCACGACGGGAGCTGCCCATGCCCCGCCCGTCATGACAAATAGCAAAAGACCACTAAGTATTGTTCTAAAAGATCGAAAGTTCATTTTTACTCCTCTAAATTTATTGCTCCGCATTTACGGTGCGATGAAAGTCCCCCAAAGATCTGTTTTAATAAATTCGACCGATCTCATCTAAGCCATGTGAGGCCGAGTCTAGGATGAGCTTCGTCCCTTTGTCGTGTCTTTGCTGCATTTCTGCTAACAGCGAAGGGACACAGATCGCCGTGCCGGTAGGTCCATGTTCGTGATGAACCCCAAATCGTGTAACAAAACCAAGAAATTCACCCAACTCAATATCGAAAAGCTCCGCAGCCAAGGACGCGGTTACGCAATCGACGTCCGAATTACACTTACTGCAGTTGACGATCGTCGTGTGTGCCCGCTTTCTTATGAGCTGCACTCTTTCGAATTCGATAACGATCTCCCGCTGCCGTTTTGTTGTCATAAGATCATGCATCTTCGTGTTAAAATCGCGGTTAGCCGGAATACTTTCCTGACCAATTTCAGTTTGCCGCAGCGGGCATGATCTATTCTTTAGGTTTTTATGAAAGATTTCTGAAGAATTTATGAAGAGGACAGATGGCGGATAACGCACGAGCAATTTACAGCTTTTCGAGGTTTCGCCTTGATGCCGCCGAACGCCTTTTTTTCGATGGCGAGGCGGCACTGCAGATGCCGCCGAAGCTGTTTGACACTCTTCAAATGCTGGTTGCGAATGCGGGCAAGGTGCTGAGCAAAGAGCGGATGCTCGAAGAGGTTTGGGAAGGCAGCTTTGTTGAGGAGAACAATCTCGCTCAGAATATCTCGCAGCTCCGTCGAATTTTGGGCGCTGAGATGATCGAGACCGTGCCGAAATTCGGCTATCGGTTCATTGGCGAGGTTTCGACCGACCAAAGGCTGACGTCCGAACCCGAAGTTGTCGAGACAGTGCGTGCCCGAGTTTACATTGATGACGGGACACACAGTTTCGAAAGAGGCGCGTCCCCAATTCATACTTCGTCGTCACCCCTTCTTATAAGGCAAACGCCCGAGACGCGGTATGTCCAAAACGGCGAAGTAAATATTGCGTACCAGGTTCTAGGCGACGGCCCAGTTGATATTGTTTTTGTCATGGGCTGGGTGTCGCATCTTGAGTATTTTTGGAAGCATCACCTCTTAGCATCGTTTCTCGAACGCCTCGCTTCATTCTCTCGGCTGATTCTGTTTGACAAACGCGGAACAGGCCTTTCGGATCGCGTTCCATTGAGCGAACTGCCGACGCTCGAACAGCGAATGGAAGATGTGCATGCTGTAATGGACGCAGTCGGTTCGCAGCGGGCTATCCTCGTTGGCGTCAGCGAAGGCGGGCCGATGTGTTCGCTTTTCGCCGCGACATATCCCGAGAGAACTGCGGGCCTCGTAATGATCGGCACTTATGCTAAACGCATCCGTGACGACGAATATCCGTGGGCTCCGACCGAAAAGCAGCGTGAGGCCTTTTTCGAGCTGATGCGAAATGAATGGGGCGGGCCCGTGGGTATCGACGAGCGTGCACCGTCGATGGCGAATGATCCCGAATTTCGCGAATGGTGGGCGACGTATCTACGAATGGGAGCGAGCCCGGGTGCCGCAGTTGCTTTGACAAAGATGAATGCCGAGATCGACGTTCGCGGCGTGCTGCCGTCGGTGCGCGTGCCGACGCTTGTTATTCACCGCTCAGGCGATATGTGTCTCAAGGTCGAAGAAGGGCGTTTTGTCGCGACACAAATTCCTGATGCAAAATACGTCGAACTTGGCGGCATAGATCACCTGCCGTTTGTCGGTGATCAGGCTGAGATACTCGACGAGATCGAACAGTTTGTCACTAGTGTCCGTTCGGCCGGCGAATACGACCGTGTCCTCGCAACCGTGATGAGCGTCTCATTTGCCGATCCGGATGCCGAGTCGTCAAGACGCGGCACGGATGGATGGGAGGAATTCATCGCTCGTTCAAAGGCGTTCGTTCGCCGTCAGCTGCCAATGTACAAGGGCCGTGAGGTCTCGGTCGGCGACGAAGAGACGCTGGCCGCTTTCGACGGCCCGGCGCGAGCCATCCGCTGTGCAGCGGCAATAAACCAGGCCGCGGAAGCACAGGGTATCGCACTCAAGATCGGCCTCCATACCGGCGAATGTGACGTACTTGGCGATTCGTACAGCGGCTTTGCCGTCGATCTCGCCCGACAGATCGCTGATCTCTCGGGGGACGGCAACATTCTTGTCTCGCGGACCGTAAAAGACCTCGTTGCCGGTTCCGGACTGGAGTTCCGCGAATTGGGCGTTCGTTCGTTCGACGGCATCGATGGCGATTGGCGACTTTTCGAAGTACTAATGGCGTAAACGCGAGTTTGAACGAGCGTGCCAAAACAACGATTTGGAGTAATATGAAAAACCTGAAGTTACTTGTCTTAATTCTTTTCGTCTTCCCGCTCTTCGTCCACGCACAAACTCTCGACGAAAAGCTTAAAGAGATAGACGATTACGCAAACACCGTGATCTCAACCTGGAAAGATTCCGGCGCCGGAATGTCCATTGCGATAGTTAAGGACGACAAGGTCGTGATGCAAAAGGGCTACGGTATTCGGGAATTCGGAAAGCCGGACAAGCCGGACGAGAACACGGTCTTCGCCATCGCATCGAATTCAAAGGCATTCACAACGGCGAGCCTTGCGATACTTGTTGATGAGAAAAAGCTCAATTGGGACGACAAGGTTTCGAAATATCTGCCTGACTTTCAAATGTACGATCCGTGGGTAACGAGCGAATTGACCATTCGCGACCTGGTGACGCACCGTGTCGGGCTCGACACGTTCAGCGGCGATCTGCTCTGGTACGAGACGACCTATTCGCCCGACGAGATTCTTCGTCGTTTGCGCTATCTCAAGCCCGTCTCGAGCTTTCGTACGCGTTATGGTTATCAGAATCTGATGTTCATCGCCGCCGGAAAAGTGGTCGAAAAGGCCTCGGGTACATCGTGGTGCGATTTTGTCACGACGCGTATCCTCAAACCGCTCGACATGAACCGCACTACTTGCAGCATCAAGAATCTCCCCGACAACGCTGCCTGGCCGCATAACGAATCAGGCGGCAGACTGCGCGCCTTGCCGCGCGGAAATGTCGATGGTTCGTATTCGGCTGCGGCTCTGAATTCGTCGGTTGTAGATCTATCAAAATGGGTTCGAACGCAGTTAGGCAAAGGCAAATTCGAGGGCAAACAGATCTTTAGCGAGCAGCAAAGCTGGCAGATGCACCAGCAATGGCTGGCACAGCAAGTCGGGCCGGCAGCGACGCCGGGAATCCAACCGCGACATTTTTCGGGTGTCGGAATGGGATGGTTCGTTTATGATTACTACGGCCGCAAGATCATCAACCACAGCGGCGGACTCGACGGTATGCTCTCGTACACCGTGCTGATCCCTGAGGAGAATGCGGGCTTTGTAGTGTTAACCAACAGTGAGTCGCCGGCGTTTGCGGTCATGATGAACAAGATACGTGATGTGCTGGTCGGTGCTCCGAAACGCGATTACATAGCAGAAGGCGTCAAGCGAATCGCCGACGGCAAGACACACGATGCGGAAGAAAAGGCAAAGGTTGACGCCGCCCGCGTTAAAGACACCAAACCGTCGCTCGCCATCGCTCAATATGCCGGAACCTACGGCGACAAACTTTATGGCGACGTGACGATCGCCGCGGAGAACGGCAGGCTCGTGATGCGTTTCGGCCCGTCGCCAAATTTCGTCGCTGACCTCGAACACTGGCACTATGACACCTTCGAGATCAAATGGCGCCCGTCCGTCTCGTACAATTTTCCGCGAGGCTTTGTAACATTCACTATCGACAAAAACGGGAAGACCGACCAGCTAAAGGTCGACCAGCCGAACAACGATTTTTGGTTTTATGAGCTTGATCTGAGGCGTCGCGACGGTATTGGATCAGGAAGGTGACCTTTTACTTTGGGGAAGGTCATTAAAAGAGACTCGACAAAATCGCGCTAAATGTGTCAGAATTCCTATTCAATTAATAAACTATTATTGAAGCAGCAGTATAAGGAGACTTGTAATTTAGATGTCAGAAGAAGCAGTACAGGCCGCTGAGGCACCCGTAGAAGAGGTTGCCGCAGCGACAACGGAAAAAACAGAAGCGGTTGCGGCAGCACCTGTCGTTGAAGAAACACCGGCAGAACCCGAAGACGTTTCTTATCAGGCTGTCGAAAAAGACGGCTCGGTAACGGCGATCTGGGAAATGCAGGGGCAAAAACACCTCCGCACCATCGACCCTCGTTCAAACGAAGGTAAACAGATCCTCGCCCTGTTCGAAACCGCCGCGTAAGATCGTTTCGCTTCGAATTTCGCGAACAGACACGAACACCGCTTCGCGCTGTTCGTGTTTTTTAGCGCCTTCCACGCAACTAGTAACTCCTAACTAACAACTACTAACTGAACCGATTGGATTCCTTCTTGTTAAGTTAATAGTTGTTAGTTCAAAGTTAGTAGCTTTGTGATCTGATGAGGCGGATTTGGGAGTTTGCACCTTTCAAATTCGTCGACCGCGACGATACCGAGGCCGGCGGATGTCAGATATATCGCATCGGCGAGATCCAATTCTTCAATTCCCGCTTCGACCTCGCTGCAATCGAGATTTTCGAGTATAAATTCCCGCGTAGTTCCTGCGAGGCAGCCGGTCGCAAGGCTCGGCGTATACAAAACTCCATCTTTTAGCCAAAACACATTCGCCATCGCTGCGGATGTGACCTCGGCGCGTTCGTTAATGCGAACTGCTTCGTGAAAACCGCGATTCTTTGCCTCCTCAGCAGCCATCAAATTCTCAAGATAATTACACGATTTGATGCCCGCGAGCGGCGAAAATGTGTTGAGACGATACGGCGACGCCGTAATTCTGAACTTCGACGGCAGCGGACGCCTCTCCCCAACCAATATCCACATCGTCGTGTTCTGTTCGGTTTCGGTGGGCCAAATATTTCCGGATCGCTGATCTACAAGCGTGATCCGAGCCCGGCCATCTGAAACGCCGCTCGAGGCAATTTCTTGCTTTAATGCCTCGAAAACTCTCGTCTCTGAGAATTCAGAAAGATCGATACCGACCTTTCCCGAATCTCGCCCAAGCCTAGTCCAATGCTTGTCCCAAAACAACGGTTCTTCGCGAGCGATGCGAATCGTGGTGAACACGCCCTTGCCGTAAAGTAAAATGTTGCTCGGTGGTGGTAATAACACTAGCTGAGGTTAAGGCTGACCGCTTCGTCGTTGTCTGACAAAGACGAACCAAACACAATTGATCTAATGAGTAAGAAAAGAAAGATGATCGTCGGCAAAAAGTGAGCGAATGCCGCAAAGACTACCCAACCGGCACCCATCTGCCACATCTTCTGAAAGTCAGTAGGCCGAGCGCCGCCGGATTCAGTCATCCGGCCTATGATCATGATCGAACTAACGATCAAGTTGAAACAGATCAGCGAAGAAAAGAGTATTTTTGCAAGAAACGACCTAAGGTCAACAGCTAGAATGGCCATTAGCGGAAAATAGATTCCAACGAACTCAACAAAAAGGAAAAGTAGGAACCAGATGAAGTTTCCGTGTCCGCCTCCCGTGATCATCATCGTCCACATACCATACACCACAGCGAAAAGCAGACCAATAGCTCCAGCGATAATCCTTTTTACGGTTAATGAAGGCATTTTTAGACTATGGTGCCATTTGGATACCTTCGTGATCTTCCCGTGAGATTCGTCCTTTTTTGTCGTGACAAAACTCGCTCACGAGTTCGGTAAATATCTCGCTCTTTTCTTCCTGCGGGACGTGGCCGCAGTCTTTTAGGATCACAAAGCGGGAATTTAGAATCTCTTTGTGGAGTTTGTAGCCGTTTTTGATCGGGATGACGGTGTCCGAGTCGCCCCAAATGATCAATGTCGGTTGGTTGATGAGATGAGCGTCCTGTTCGAGACGGTCGGCGCTCCAGTTGCGCGAAGTGGCGAGGACCGAGCGGTGGCCGTCAGCGGCACGAAGCGGCCGGCGGATCGATTCGATACGGTCGTTGGTGATCATCGCGTGATTGGCCTTAGCGAGCGTGCCTCGCATACGCATTCGCAGGAAAGCTTTGGAATCAAGCAGAAATGGAGTCAGGGTCTCGCCAACGCCGGGCAGGGATGCGAGTTTTAACAGCGGGTGATCTTTCGGTTCGTCATTACAGACGGCGTCGACGAGGACGAGTTTTTCGACCGACTCGGCATTATCAAGCGTAAGGTTCAACGCCACCGCACCGCCATAAGAACTGCCGACAATCGTTGCTTTGCCGATACCAAGGCGGTTCATAAACCGCGACACCATCCTTGCCTGCGACTGGATCGAGTAATCAAACCACGACGGCTTCTCAGAATATCCAAACCCGAGCAGATCGACCGCGATGACATGAAAACCCTCTCCAGCGAGCATCGGAGCCACAGTTTTCCATACGTAAACCGACGCCGTGTAGCCGTGGATCAGGACCATCGCCGGTTTTGCAGCGTCGCCAAATTCCTGATAATGTACGCGGGTTCCGTCGACATTTATAAAGTGCGAATGCTCGGAATGCATGACCTTGTCCGAGACATCGTCCCAGTTTACCGTCGCGTCGCGCGTCAGCAATTTGACCGCAACCGCCGCTCCGACCGCACCGCCAAACGCTAATGCCAGATTTCGTTTTTTCATATTCAAATCTCTGCCGACAGTTTATACCAAAACGACCTTTGGCTGTATAACATTTTCCGCCGCGTCAAAAAATCCGATCGCGATGAGTTGGCCCGCCGCATCGACCATCTGGATCGGCTGGTCGTTGTTGAATTCTGTATCGAATACTCGCGTCGAGAGCCCGTTTTGCGTTTTGTTGATTCGATCATCGGGAATCATGAATTTCGCGAGATGCGAAACGGCGTCGTTCATCGGTATCAGAGCCACAGCCGGATCTTCGAGACCGGCGAGTTCTTCGAGCGAAATGCTCTGAGGAAGCGAGAATTTTCCGGCTGCGGTCCGCCGAAGTTCGGCGAGATGTGCGCCCACGCCGAGCTTTCTTCCAATGTCTTCGGCGAGCGTGCGGATGTAGGTTCCCGCGCTACATCGAACGCGCATACAGATCGTGTCTGCTTCGCCAACTGATCCGCCCGCTACCGCAGGTGCTTCTGACATGGAGAGTTCGTGAATCGTGACCGCAACAGGTTTGCGTTCGACCGTCTCGCCCTTTCGGGCAAGCTCGTACAGCTTTTTGCCGTCTATCTTTTTTGCCGAATACATCGGCGGCGTTTGCACTATCTCGCCACTAAATCTCGGCAACACAGCTGCTATCTCTTCAACTCTTAGTTCTCCGCTTCTCCGCTTCTCCCCTTCTCCCTTTCTTTCCCCAGTCCGGTCGCCGGTTTCGGTCTCAAACCCGAACCTCACGACCGCCTCATAATCCTTCGTGTCCTTATCCAGAAACTGAGCAAGCCGTGTCGCCTGGCCGACAAGGATGACCATTACGCCGGTCGCAAACGGATCGAGCGTTCCGGTGTGACCGACTCGTTTTGTGTGCAAGATGCGTCGAACGCGCGACACTACATCATGCGAAGTGATGCCTGCCGGTTTGTCGATGATGAGAATGCCGTTCACACTATTGATTCTAGTTCAGCGGCAAGGCAATGCGCGACCTCGATTGCATTTCACGTACTAACCAACGGAAAATAGGTTCTTCATGCGACGACGATACACAAAGATCGAGGAAGGCGACCGAAAGGTCTCTGACGTTGAGCGTTCGCGTGAGCGGACGATGAATCGCGCAGTAAAGCTGCTTGCCGCCAAACCGCGTTCGGTCCGTGAGCTTCGGGAACGGTTGTTAGAAAAACTGTGGACCAACGAAGAGATCGTCGATTGCGTGATCGAAAAGCTCAAAGAGTATAAATACCTCGACGACGAACAATTTGCCCGCGACACAGCACTCTCAAAGCTTCGCCAAAAACCGCAAGGCAAACGCCGTTTGCAGCAGTCGATGTCGCAGAAAAAGCTCGATAAAGATGTTGTCCGGAGCGCGATCGTCGAAGCGTTTGAGAAAATGCCTGAGGAAGATCTGATAGATGTCGCGATCGCGAAACGTCTTCGTTTAAAGGGCAAACCGGGAACGCGCGAGGACACAAAGAAATTCTACGACCATCTGCTGCGGCAAGGATTCGGTTTTGATCTGATCAGCGAGAAAATGGCATCGATAGCGAAGCGAGGGAGCGAGGACGATGAGCAAGATCAATTATGACGGCCGTAAGTTCGGGGCGGTCCAAAATTCTGCAACCGGCGAGGTCGGAGCCGAGACGGTCTTTCATTACCAACAGTCCGGCAACATTGTCACAGCCGTTTACAATGGAGGCGACATCATCTCGGGCCATCTTATCGCGTTCTGCGATGCCGAAGGCGGACTCGAAATGCGGTATCACCATATCAATCGGAGCAGTGAACTGATGACGGGGATCTGCAATTCGACGCCCGAGATCCTTACCGACGGCCGCATTCGTTTGCATGAAAAATGGCAATGGACGAGCGGCGATATGTCGTACGGCGAATCGATCCTTGAAGAAATTCCCAACCCGAACCAGCCTCGCTGAGATACTACTCCTCAAAAAAACTACGATTTCTTTGAATCCGAAAAATCACTGTTCGCGAAAACCTCACCAAAGGGACATAAAAGCCTTTTGATAAAAATTTACAAGAACAAGGGAGATATTCGGTTATGAAATCATTTTTTGCATTAGTTGTTTTAGCGTTAGGAGTTAGTTTTGGTGCGTCTGCTGCTTCGGCTCAAGACAAGACGATCGTCGGCATCGCTGCCGGTTCGTCTGCCCACACCACATTAGTTGCCGCAGTTTCGGCTGCAGGTTTGGTCGATACGCTCAATGGAACGGGACCGTTCACTGTCTTTGCTCCGGTAAACGGTGCCTTTGACAAGCTTCCGGCCGGAACGGTAGCTACGCTTCTCAAACCTGAGAACAAGGCAATGCTTACCAAGATCCTTACTTATCACGTTGTCGCGGGCAACCTAGATTCAAAGGCAGTCGCAAAAGCGATCAAGAAAGGCAACGGAACGGCCGTACTTACAACCGTCTCGGGCGGAAAGCTTTCGGCAATGATGGAAGGCACAAACGTCGTCTTGATGGACGAAAAAGGCGGCAAGTCGATCATCACCGCAGTTGACCTGAAAGGTTCGAACGGCGTGATCCACGTCATCGATACAATTGTAATGCCGAACTAACTGCTGCAAGCTTCGTTTGATGATCTGAGGCAAAAATTTCAAGTATCGGTCGGATGCAAGTTTCTGGAGGGGTACTTGTTGAAAGCCGGTAGGGTAAAGTCCTCAGATCATCAGACGATCTAAACAATTCAATTCCAAGCCACTGGGCCGCGTCGGCCGATAGAAGTTTCTTAGAAATAATTTATATACTTAATGCACCGATGCTCTCTGCAAGGTGCATTTTTTTTTGGAGACGGCAATGACACTCAAGCTCGTTTTACCTTTACTCGCATTGATCGCAATTTCTTCTGCGGCTTTCGTTACCGCACCTGTTCAGCCCGCGATCGCATCATCTATCCGCACAATCCCGACGCCGACCAAAAAGTCAGCGGTCAAGACGATCGCGGAGATCACGTTCGTTGAGGGGGAATTTGATGGCGTTGTCATTGCTCGAAGCGAGGCCGAATGGAAAAAGCTGCTTTCGCCGAACGCATACTATGTTCTTCGAAAGGAAGGCACAGAACGAGCCTATACCGGAGCCCTGACCGACAATAAGAAAAAGGGTACGTATTACTGTGCGGCTTGCGGGCTCGCCCTTTTCAGTTCCGCCGCAAAGTATGATTCGGAGACCGGATGGCCCAGCTTTTTCGAGCCGATCTTCAAAAAGAACGTCACCGAAAAGGCGGACAATCTGCTTTCCGAAGAACGCATCGAAGTCGAATGTGCACGGTGCGGCTCACACCTCGGGCATGTATTTGACGATGGCCCGGAACCGACAGGTTTGCGTTACTGCATGAATTCGGTGGCCTTAAAGTTCAAGGAATCGAAATAATCGTTTTTATTGACTAAACGCGAGTGCGAAAGAGCGTGCTAAGTTGGCGATCTGCCAAGGCACGCCGGTTCGCACTTGCGTTTCCTACGTTTCGCGTCGCTGTGTTAGATTTACTGTTATGACAGGAAACGAGATCAGAGCGAGATTTCTTGAGTATTTTGAGCGCTGCGGACACAAGATCGTCCATTCATCGCCGCTGCTGCCGGCTGATGACCCGACGCTGTTATTTACCAACGCGGGCATGAATCAATTTAAGGATGTATTTCTCGGCAACGAGAAACGCGAATATACGCAGGCGGTCTCCTCTCAGAAATGCATCCGTGCCGGCGGTAAGCACAATGATCTGGACGAGGTCGGCAAAACGGCGAGGCATCACACGTTTTTCGAAATGCTCGGCAATTTTTCGTTCGGAGACTACTTTAAGAAAGAGGCGATCGAGTATGCCTGGGATTTTCTCGTTAACGAGCTCAAGCTCGACGAATCGCGGCTGTGGTTCTCTGTCTTCGAGGGCGATGATGAGGTTGGGTCTGATGACGAAGCCCGTTCGTTGTGGGAAGCGGCTGGGGCGAAACCCGAACGTATCCTAGGCTATGGCCGAAAAGATAATTTTTGGCAGATGGGCGATACGGGGCCGTGCGGGCCTTGCTCCGAGATCCATTACTACATGGGCGACGATCCGGACGATCCGGCAAAAAATCACCCAAAATGGGTCAACGGCGAAGGCGATACGACCATGGAGATATGGAACCTCGTTTTCATGCAGTACAACCGCACGCAGAACGAAGACGGCACATTTACAATGACGCCGCTGCCCGCTCCGTCGGTCGACACCGGTATGGGCCTCGAGCGGATCACCGCTGTGATGCAGCGTGTTAAGACCAATTACGATACCGACCTGATCAGGCCGATCGTTGAGTTTGCGGCTTCTCTGTCAGAAGCACCTGCCGACGCGCATGGTTGAAGCTTGGAGAATGACTTGATCAAGTTACTACTCATCGAAAACCAGCCTCTCACGCGCCTCGGCATTAATTCGGTCATCGGCGGCGAAGCTGATATCGAGATCGTCGGTGAGACCGACGCTGCGGCCGACGGTTTTCGCCGGTTTCGTGAATTGTCTCCGGACGTGACGATATTAGGGCTGCGTTTTCCTGATTCGTGCTCGATCGATGACCTTGATGATTATTTTGCCGAGCGGCCGAAAGCGAAGATCATTGTCCTCGCTGAACACGCCGGTGATGGAGAAATTTCACGTGCACTTAAGAAAGGTGCCGCAGGATATATCTGCAAAGACGTGTCGCCGGGCGAACTGCTTACTGCCATTCGAACCGTCGCCGCGGGTAAAAAGTATATTCCGGACGATATTGCACAGATACTCAGCGAACACATCGGCCAGGAAGAACTCACAGACGCCGAAACAAACGTCCTCCGGATGGTCGTCGGCGGTATGTCGAACAAAGAGATCGCCTTTGCACTCGACAAGTCCGAGAATACGATAAAAACCCACGTTCAAAATATCTTTGGCAAGATCGGTGTTTCCGACCGGACGTCGGCAGCCACCACGGCAATAAAACGCGGTTTGGTAAGAGTAGATCTATGATATTTACAGAAGAGATCATTGAATACGCAGAACGGTTTACTTCCGACGAGAGCCCTGTCCTGAGTTCACTGCGCGAACATTGCTATGCCAATTTCGAAGACAAGGCGATGCTGTCGGGATTTGTCCAAGGTCGTTTGTTGGCGATGTTCACACACATGATCAAGCCGCAGGTCGTACTCGAGATAGGTACCTATCTTGGCTACTCGGCACTGTGTTTTGCCGAAGGCCTAGCCGACGGCGGTAAGGTAATTACATTAGATATACAGGAAGACACCAACGCCGTCGCGCGCTCGTTCGTCGAAAAGAGTGAGTTTCACGACCGCATCGAGTTTCACCTTGGTTTTGCGACCGACATCATACCGACGCTCGAAGAGACGTTCGATCTTGTATTCATCGACGCCGACAAACCGAACTATTCGCATTATTACGATCTCGTTTTCGACAAAGTGAGGTCCGGCGGCTTCATAATTGCTGACAACGTCCTCTGGAGCGGCCATGTCCTCGAAGACGAAAAGGACGAGAACACTCAGGCCCTGCACGAATATAATCAAAAGATCCTTGCGGACGACCGCGTCGAAAATATTCTCTTGCCGATCCGCGATGGATTGATGGTGTCGAGAAAAAGGTAACAATATTGGCATCTGCACAGTGTCGCCGTTCACCTAAAAGTATTAGGTTTTCGTAACCACAATTGCCGATGTATTGCACCTGAGTTGGGTGTAGACTTTCCTTATGTAACGACGCGGATCGCGTCAACACAAGGAGAACTTATGAAAGCGAAAATGTCTGCTGTTACCAAAAAGGTTGAAAAGATCGTCGCCCCGCCGCCTAAACATTGGGTTGGTGACGGATTTGACGTACACGGATTCTTTCCCCACGGGCCTCTGACCGGAGCGAGGATGAGCCCTTTCTTCTTGCTCGATTACAATGCTCTGACTAACTTTCCGCCGCGTGAAGAACCGTTTGGCGTCGGGCCCCATCCGCATCGTGGGTTTGAGACGGTGACGATCGCATACAAAGGTAAGGTTGCGCATCACGACAGCCGCGGCAACGGCGGCGTGATCGGCGAAGGCGACGTTCAGTGGATGACGGCCGGCAGCGGGCTGCTCCACAAGGAATATCACGAACAGGAATACAACCGTCAGGGCGGACCATTCCAAATGGTACAGCTTTGGGTCAATCTGCCTGCAAAGGACAAGATGACCGAGCCGAAATATCAGGCGATCACTAACGCCGAGATGGGACGTGTCGCACTCGAGAGCGGCGGCGAGGTCGAGATAATTGCGGGTGAGTTCGCTGGTGTAAAAGGACCGGCGACGACGTTTTCACCGGTGCATCTTTACAACCTAAAGATAAAAAAAGGTGAAAGAGTCGAACTTGATCATCCCGATGGATACACGACAGCGATACTGGCTATCCAAGGCTCGGCAAAGTTCAATGGAACCGAAACGTTGCCGACCAACCATCTTGCCCTATTCGAACGCGACGGTGAGCACATTACCGTCGACGCGATCGAAGACAGCGTTCTGCTGGTCATGAGCGGCGAACCTTTGAACGAACCGATCGCCCAATACGGACCATTCCTAATGAACACCAAAGAGGAGATCGCCCAGGCGATGCGTGATTATCAGATGGGGAAATTCGGCCAATTGGATTGAGGATCAGGGCCGCTTCAGCGGCCCCCTTTTCGTTACCGGGCCGCACGAATAATGTCGGCAAAAACTCCGGCCGCCGTCACGTCTGCTCCGGCTCCGGCTCCCTTTATTACAAGCGGCTGTTCGCTGTACCGATTTGTATAAAAGAGAACGGCATTGTCCTTGCCCGACAGGTTGGCAAAGTTGTGGTCGGGACCGATCGATTGCAGTCCGACAGCAGCCTTGCCGTCATTGAACGATGCGATATATTTGAGCTTCAGGCCTTGAGCGTGAGCATTGTCGAGCAGGTTGCGGAAATGAGGCTCTTGTCTTTCCATCTCGGCATAAAAATCATCGACATCTCCGGCCATGCATGATTCGGGCAAGAATGCTGTGTTCGCGATGTCCACCATTTCGATGCGATGTCCGGCCTCGCGGGCGAGGATCAGGATCTTTCGGGCGACATCAGTTCCGCTCAGGTCGAGCCGCGGATCCGGTTCGGTGTAACCTTCGTTCTGAGCTTGCCGGACGACCTCGGCAAATTTGCATGTGCCGTCGTAGTTGTTGAAAACAAAATTGAGTGTGCCCGAGAGCACGGCTTCGATACGGTTCACACGGTCGCCGCTTCTTAATAGATCGTTAAGTGTATTGATGACCGGCAACCCGGCACCGACATTTGTTTCGAAGAAAAAGTTTGTGCCGAATTCCCGTGCCGTGCCTTTCAAACTTGAGTATTTCTCGTATTCCGACGAAGCGGCGACCTTGTTGCAGGCGATGACTGAAATACTTTTCGCCAGAAGTTTGCCATAGACGCCAACAACATCCGAACTCGCGGTGACATCGACGAACACTGAATTACGCAGGTTCTGTTCAATGATCGAATCTGCAAAGTCCGTGATTTTCATCGCCGGAGCAGCGGCGAGGCTGTCTTTATATTCGGAGAGGTCAATGCCTTCTTCGGCAAGCAAGGCTTGTCTGCTATTCGCTATTCCAACGACTCGAACGTTCAATCTCAGTTCGTCCGAAAGGTGTTGATGCTGTGCACGGAGTTGATCTATCAAACGGCTGCCGACCGTTCCGACGCCGGCAATGAAAATGTTGATCTGCTTATTGCCATCCGAGAAAAACTCTTCGTGCAGTGTGTTGACGGCCTTTCGCACATCTTTTGATGAGATGATAGCCGAGATGTTACGTTCGCTGGAGCCCTGAGCAATGGCGTGAATATTGATGCCATTGTTGCCCAACGTAGTGAACATTTTGCCGCTGACGCCGGTGTGTTCCTTCATGTTATCGCCGACGAGTGCGAGTATCGAAAAGCCGTTTTCGACGCCCAGCGGTTCTATTCGGCCGACGGCTATCTCGTATTCAAATTCCCGATCAACGGCTTGTTTCGCTTCACTCGCAAATTTGTCTTCTATCGCAACGCAGATCGAGTGTTCGGAAGAACTCTGAGTTATAAGAATGACGTTGATCGAAGCACGCGAAAGCGCGTCGAACAAACGCTTTGAAAAGCCGGGAATCCCGACCATTCCGCTTCCCTCGAGGCTGAGGACAGTGATCTTGTCGATGCTTGTGATGCCGCGGATCATCCCTGATTTTGCGGCAGATTCCGATTCGATCAGAGTGCCGTGATCATCGGGTTCGAATGTATTCTTGACAAGGATCGGAATGCCCTTGGCCATTACCGGCTGGATCGTCGGCGGATAGATGACCTTGGCACCAAAGTGCGACAACTCCATCGCTTCGCGATATGTAATGTGTGAAATTTGTCTCACGTTTCGAACAAACCGCGGATCTGCGGTCATCATTCCCGAAACATCGGTCCAGATCTCCAGTACGTCCGCGTCGATCGCGGCTGCGATGATCGCCGCCGTATAGTCAGAGCCTCCGCGTCCGAGAGTGGTTGTATATCCGGCTGAGTCCGACGAAATAAAGCCCGGAAAAATGTGAAGGCCGATGGACGATTGATCAAGGTGTCCTTTGATGCGCTTGTTGGTTTCAGCGAAATCGACTGTCGCAAATCCGTGGCCCGAATCAGTGCGGATCAGTAAACGGCTGTCTGTCCATTCGTTATCTATGCCGTCAACGGCGAGTTTGGCGGCAACAATTTTCGACGCGACGATCTCGCCAAAACTGAGGATACGATCAAGCGTCTTGGGCGAGAGTTCGCGGATCAGTCGGACACCTTCACAAAGGTCTTCGAGTTCCTTAACAGTTGTCTCTATGAAATCTGCGATAGAGAAACGGTCACCGTCGCTAAAAAGCTCGCGTATCGCGGCAACATGCCTTTCGCCAATGTTGCTAAGGATCTCGATATATCCGTCATGGCCTCGTTCGGCGGATCGGCCGACTTCGATCAGTGAGTCGGTTGTACCCTGCATCGCCGAAAGCACGACCGCGCACGGACCGTCAGCTCGCGTACGTCGGATTATATTGACTACTTGTTCTATTGTTTCGGAGCTGCCCACGGACGACCCGCCGAATTTAAGGACCTTCATATTTTGGACAAAAGAATATCTTTCACTTGAGAGTAATCGTTGTCGATCTCGATGCTTTGCTTTTCTCTCAACATCAGGCTAACGACCGATGCCGGTACATCACCTTGGGTGCCAATTATTTGATCTACCGAATCGAATTTTACTGGATGAGCAGTTTCAAGGAAAATGCCCCGCAAGTCGCGATGTCGATTCAGATAGTCCGCAAGAGCGCGATAGCCGACTGCTCCGTGCGGATCAAGAATGTAATTACATTGTGCGAAAACGTCACGCATCGTCGAGCTAGTTATTTCGTCAGTGATACTAACGGATTCTAGTCCCTCGCTTAGATCAACAAATTTGTTGTCGAATATCTCAAGAATCCGAACAAAATTGCTTGGCGACCCGACGTCCATCGCATTTGACAACGTGGCGACCGATCGACGTGGTTCATAATGTTCGGTGCGCAAATATCTCGGAACGACATCATTTGCATTGCACGCAGCAATGAACTTATTGACAGGCAATCCAGATATCTGAGCCAAAATGCCCGATGCGAGATTACCGAAGTTTCCGCTGGGCACCGAGATCACCGGCGGTTCGCCGCTCCATTGTTTTAGAGCGTAAAAATAATAGAACTGCTGAGGCAGCCAGCGGGCAACGTTGATCGAATTGGCCGAGGTGAGGTTAACCTTCGATTGGATATCTCCATCCGAAAGTGCCTGTTTTGCGAGTGCTTGACAATCGTCGAAGTTACCTCGTAGTTCCAATGTAGTTACATTTCCGCCAAGTGTCGTAAGCTGCAATTCCTGAACTTTGCTTACCTTGCCTTTTGGATACAAGATCACGACTTCGATTCCCTCGACACCGTGAAATCCAGCCGCGACCGCCCCGCCCGTATCACCTGAAGTTGCGACCACGACGACGGTCTTTTCCTTATTGTCCTTTGAAAAATACCGCAGACATCGGCTCATGAACCTCGCCCCGATATCCTTGAATGCGAGCGTCGGTCCATGAAACAATTCGAGCGTCGAGATGCGATCGGTGATCTCCACAAGCGGAAAGGCGAAATCTACTGTTTCCCTGCAGATATCGAAAAGCTTTTCGTCAGGTATCTCTCCACCGACAAACGGTCGAATTACCTCGAACGCGATCTGCTCGTTGGATCGATCATACATTCCGGAGACAAAGTCCGGCGCGAGTTTAGGGATCTCCGATGGAAAATACAGACCTTTGTCGCTCGGCTGTCCAGCGAGTACGGCCTCGCAAAATGAGGCATGAGCCGAGGTTCGGTTTGTGCTAAAGTAGTGCATCTATTGATGAAGATCTCAAGCACTAAATGATATACGGCTTGGACAATTTCACGAAATATGGACGAAGTAAGGGTGTTATCGCCCGCAACAGTATCAAACGTCGTATGCGGTTTTGATTGTCTCGGTTTTGCGTTGAGCGAGCCGTATGACGAGATGACCGTGCGAATGATCGACACCTGCGAGGTGCGGATCGTGCATCACGATGAATTTGGACTTTCGACCGTGGCCGAAAGAAATGTGGCGGGCGTTGCGTTGCTGGCATTTATTGATGCGGCCGAGATCGAACACGGATTTGAAGTCGAAATAACCAAGAGTATCAAGCCGGGAAGTGGTATCGGATCTAGTGCTGCCAGCGCGTGCGGGGCCGTTGTGGCTGCAAACAGGCTTATCGGTGATCGATTCACCAATCTCGAACTGGTCGAGATCGCCATGGCCGGCGAGATGCTGGCGTCGGGTTCGCGGCATGCTGACAATCTGGCCCCTTGTATCTTCGGCGGTTTTACCCTGGTGCGATCGACCGAACCGTTAGACATTGTCGAGCTCGAATTTCCACCTCTTTTTGCAACGGTCATACATCCTCAGATCGAGATAAGGACCAGCGAAGCCCGTGCGATCTTGCCGAAGCAGGTGCCGCTAAAGGAAGCGGTCCGTAACTGGAGCAATCTTGGCTCGCTCGTTGCAGCACTTGCGAAGGGTGATCTCGGACTCATCTCACGCTCGATGGTCGATACGATCATCGAACCCGTTCGCAGCTCGCTGATTCCGAAATTCGACGAGGTCAAATCCACAAGTCTCGCCGCCGGAGCACTCGGCGGAGGTATATCGGGTTCCGGGCCATCAATGTTCATGATCAGCGAAACAGCAAAAACAGCCGAAGCCGTGGCAGCGGCAATGAGATCCGTGTACGCCGCAACAGGTCTTGATTTCAACATCTATGTGTCGCAGATACATCCTGAAGGTGTTCGGTTTATCTAAGTTGTGACAACAATTTATTTTCATTCCGGCGAAAACTGTTAAGATATTTAAAAGATGTTGACGAGAGAATTAGAAGAAACTTTAAGCTTTGCGGTTGATGAGGCGGTACGTCATCGGCACGAGTTTGTCACGCTTGAGCATTTGCTGTTTGCTCTCCTCGAGGACGCAGCGGCACGTGAGATCTTGTTCAATTGCGGGGCTGAGATCGATGAGATCGGACGTGCATTGCAGGAATATTTTGAAAAGACGCTCGAGAAAATGCCGGAGGGTGTCAAATCGATGCCTGAGCTGACCTCTACGTTTCAATCGACGATCTCGTATGCGGTACTGCAGGCTGAGGGCAGCGGCCAACCGGCCGTTGACGGCGGAAACATTTTGGCGTCAATGTATCAGGCTGAGCAATCCTATGCCGTATATTTGCTATTGCAGCAGGGCGTTTCGCGGCTCGACATTTTGAATTACATTTCGCACGGAATCTCAAAGGTCGATTTCGGCGAGCATCTACCGGACGGAATTGAAGACGACGACGAATTTGACGGTGGGCCAATGGGCGGCGGGCAATCACGCAAAAAACCGCTTGAGAGCTTTACGGTCGAACTCGTCGCCAAGGCCGCGGCCGGTCAGATCGACCCGATCGTCGGACGCTCGGCCGAGATCGAGCGGACCATTCAGGTGCTATGCCGACGAAAGAAAAACAATCCGTTGTATGTTGGCGAGCCCGGCGTTGGTAAGACCGCGTTGGCCGAGGGCCTCGCGCTCAAGATCAGCAACGGCGAAGTGCCCGAGGTGCTGCAAGGTGCCAAGATCTTTGCTCTCGACATGGGTGCGGTGCTTGCCGGAACGCGGTATCGCGGCGATTTTGAGCAGCGGTTCAAAGCGATCATCAACGAACTGAAAGAGCACGAAAACGCCATTCTTTTCATCGACGAGATCCATACGATCGTCGGTGCCGGAGCCGTTTCCGGCGGTTCGATGGACGCCTCGAATATATTGAAACCAGCTCTTGCCGACGGCGCGTTGCGATGTATCGGTTCGACGACCCATGCCGAATATAAAGCCGCTTTTGACCGCGACCGGGCACTCGCACGCCGCTTTCAAAAGATAGAGATCAATGAGCCAACAGTTGAGGAAACCTACGAGATCCTAAAGGGCCTAAAGCGTTTTTACGAACAATATCACGGCGTGAAGTACAGTAACGAGTCGCTCCACACGGCATCCGAACTTGCCGGTAAATACATCAACGACCGTTTCTTGCCTGACAAGGCGATCGACGTCATCGACGAGGTCGGGGCATCCGTAAAATTGCTGCCTGCCAGCCGCAGGCCCAAGAAGGTCAGTGTGCAGATGGTCGAAAATACCATCGCCCGTATGGCAAAGATTCCGCCGAAAACCGTTGTCGCAGACGAGAAACAGAGGCTCAAGACGCTTCGGGACGATATTAAGAAGGCGATCTTTGGCCAGGACGAAGCGATCGATGCGATCGTCGACGCGATCCAGATCTCGCGCGCCGGGCTTGGTGCACAAACCAAACCTGTCGGATCGTTCCTGTTCTCAGGGCCGACGGGCGTCGGAAAGACCGAGGTTTCAAAACAGCTTGCCGAAATTCTCGGTGTCGAGTTCCTGCGTTTCGATATGAGCGAATATGCCGAGCCTCATACGGTCTCGCGTCTGATAGGTGCTCCTCCGGGATATGTCGGGTTCGATCAAGGCGGATTGCTGACCGAGGCGATCATGCGGACGCCGCATGCCGTGTTGGTTCTCGACGAGATCGAAAAGGCTCATCCGAACCTTTTCAATCTGCTGCTCCAGGTGATGGATTCTGCGACGTTGACCGACAACAACGGCAAAAAGGCCGACTTTCGAAATGTCATACTGATAATGACAACGAACGCCGGTGCCCGCGAACTGTCATCCGGCGGCATGGGATTCCGCAATTCCGCCGATACCAAAGGCAACGCCAAAGGCGTGATCGAGCGAACGTTCACTCCGGAGTTTCGGAATCGTCTCGACGCATGGGTACCCTTCAAACCGCTTGATCTGGAGGTCATTAAGCTGATCGTCGATAAATTTATCAACGAACTTAACGGCCAGCTTGCCGAAAAACGAGTGCTGGTCAAGCTCACCGAACAGGCACGCGAATGGCTAGCCAAAAACGGCTTTGATGCCCGCTACGGTGCCCGGCCGATGTCACGACTCATTCACGAAATGATCAAACAGCCGCTCGCAAACGAAATACTCTTTGGCAAGCTTACCGATGGCGGCAGTGCCTTGGTCGATGAGAAAGAAGGCGACCTGGTCTTAGCCATTTAGCGTTTGAGAAAATAGTGAAAAAGAGCCCGCCGGCTGTCCGACGGGCTCTTGTTATGCTCGATCGAGCTATTTCTTTGCAGCGATCTTTGCGGTAAAGCTGCCTTTCACGTTCTTATCGCCGTCCGTTACGTCAATAGTGCCGCTGATCGAGTCGGCCGTGACCGACTTTACTTCGACCTGGCCGGTGATCTTGGATTGGCTAGATTGT
This sequence comes from Acidobacteriota bacterium, assembly GCA_016713675.1. NCBI lineage: Bacteria > Pseudomonadati > Acidobacteriota > Acidobacteriota bacterium. The sequence goes on along the minus strand of JADJOS010000001.1, from coordinate 1,014,228 downwards.
GCGTCAAAACTTGTGTTCACCTCTTTACCGTCAGCAAATGTCGAAACGATCAACGAATCGACTTTCATGAATTTGCTGCCGGCGTCCGCCTTATAGATCCCCGGTTTTAAGTCTGTCTGGCGATCAGTACCTTCTTCACCAACCAAATGAAGGGCCACTCGTACCTGATCTGCCGCAGTCAACGGCTTTCGCATCGTTATCGGGCTAGTGGGATCCATTTCGTAATTAGCCAAATAGACGTCAAACGAAGTAGCCGTGGTGATCTTCCCGTTAATATCAGTGAAGGTCTTTACCGATCGGTAGGTTCCGTCGGTTTTGACCACGAGACTTGTATCTTTGCCTCCGACCTTGATATCCACTTTGGCTCCGCCTCCGGCACCGCCTCCGCAGGCAAGGCTAAACATAGCCAGCACTGCCGACATCATAAATCGCTTCATAATATTCATCCTCCTAAGATATTTTTTCAGCAATAGTAACTCAATTCGCCATGTTTTCCGAATCGAATGTACGGTTCACCCGACCTCAAAACGGTTGACCGGTCGCAGGTCGTTCAATCGGATCATCCGCTTTGTGATTGAAATGGCGACGTCGTGTGTGTTAAACTTTGTTTATAATACTCTAGCGGCGCACAGTATTGAGGCCAGATTGGCAAAAAGGAGATCTTATAATGAGAGACATTCCATTTCGAAAGGTTTTCGCCGCCGCTTTATTGCTCGTTACCTGGTATATCTCCACGGGATCGGCGCAGGAAACGAGAACGAAGATGCCGGAACTCAGCGTCGCCGGATTGACGCTCGGTGACCGCGATTCAGGTAAGAAGTTTCTCGGCATTTATCAGCCGCGAACCGACGAAGGCGGGCTGCCGAAGTACTATTTTTACAACGGCCGCGGAACTACCGTGATGAAGGTGACCGCAGCCTCGGTCGAAGATCCGTATTTCGTTACTGAGATCGAGGTTTTTGGTGTCGGCGAATCTTATCAGGAGCGGCACTTCTTTCTAAAGGACATTGGCCATTTCGTAACCGAATCGGGAATATTCATCGGATTCCGGCAAACCGGCAAAGGCCTTGCGTTGGCATTGATCGTCGGTGTTCCGAACGTCGGCCGCAGCAACATGATCGGACCGAAAGATGTGATCAAACGTAAGGGCGAACCCGATGGCCAATCCGTAAATGATAAAGAAACGATATTCAACTACGGCGGCCAATCGGTGAAGATCGGAGATGTTGACTATAAATATTCTGCGTATTACCGATTTTATAAACGCGAATTGAAGCGATTTATCTTTAGGATAGAGCCGCAGACCAAGCCGGAAATTGCCAAGTAAAAATAGTATGTAGACGCGTAGTCGAGGCTCGCTCTTATTTCTTTTTGGTCCTGAGCGTCACAAGGATCGCGTCACTCACCTTTCGTTCACCTTCTTTGTCAGACGGTTTATTTACGACCTTTCCATCCACAAACATCGTCGTCGAGCCGCCGCCGTCAAGATTCATCGCGTCGGTCGCGCCGAGACTAAGTAGATATTCCGCGAGGTCCGGCAAACCGATCCCGCCGCTCGCCTCGCTCCGGCCATCAACCGTAATCATCAAAAACTTGCCATCCTTGAGCTTCGCCACCGCCGTGCGCGGATGCCGCGTCTCGACAAACGATTTGGAAGTCTTTTCCTGCTCCCATGTGATGTCTACACGGCCATTTTTGATTAGCCGCGGAACGCCGGCGACGGCATCTTGAACAAAGCTGATTGGCAACGGTACCGGCTCGCCTTCAACGGGAGTCGGACCTGAAGCGAGGACCACTCGCTGGTTTCTTTTCAATTTCAACAGCTCGGCTCGATATTTTCCTGATGCCGACAGCACAAAGCCATTTTCTGGTATGTTCGAGTTGCCCACTAGATTCCCAATTTCAACAACTTTGTCCTTAACGAATTTGACCTCCAAACCCACGCCGCTTGTAAGAGTGGTTCGATGAAATTCAGGCGTGAAAAGCACCAGGTCTTCTGCATTCCGTTCGCGATTGGCACCTAGAATCGAAATTCTCTCGTTTTTGCCGAATATCAGAAATCCGCGATACTCAAATCGATAGAATGCTGCCTCAGTCGTTTCCGGCCCATTGTAAAGTACCAGAGCAGTTCGACCAGCTGTAGGCTCACTGAGCAATTTGCTCCGACTCATTAATAGCCCCGCCGCGTCACCCGCCCAAATACTCGTATCCAACCTAAAAAACCCCGCATTTATCGCCGCAAACGCGCCGTGGCGTGTGGCGATGGATGAGGTTTTTTCGGTGCCGATTGCGGCATCCATGGCGTGGTGGACGTCGAGGCAAACCTTGGTGAGGTCGAGGCGGAGGAGGTTCATATTAACCGACTTACCGCTGATCTCTTTGGTCACCTCGGCGTACTCGACGCCGGGTTTGAGGGTTTTGAAATCCTGGGCGGGGATTTTAACCACATAGAAACATAGGGAACATAGGAAAACCAAAAACGCACATCGGACGAATGTTAAATAAGTGTCAATAAACGGTTTGTGCAGCATATCTATGTGGCCTATGTATCTATGTGGTCAATAATTCCTATAATACGGTATCTATGAGGATCAACGAAAGAGTTATTCAGCTAAACGACAGGCCTGTGAACACCGATGCTCGGTACGTTTTGTATTGGATGCAGATGTATAAGCGTGTGGACAATAACCATGCTCTGATCTACGCGATCCGGCGGGCGAATGAGCTGAAATTGCCGCTGGTCGTGTATGAGGGCCTGAAATATTACTACCCGTGGGCGTCAGATCGTCTGCATATGTTCATTTTAGAGGGCGTTGAGGAAAAACGGCTTGAGTTTGAACGGCTTGGGATCCGTTATGTCTTTTATTTGCAGAAAGAAGCCGATTCGCCAAAGAACACGGTCGCCGCTCTCGCTAAGGATGCCGCGTTGATCGTCACCGACGATTTCCCGTGCTTTGTCATTCCCGAACACAACCGCCGCATCGCCGAACGTGCTGAGATCCCGGTCTTCGCCGTCGATTCGAACGGCATCATCCCGATGTCGAAATTCGACAAAGAAGAATACGCCGCATATACGATCAGGCCGAAGATCAACAAATTGCTCGACCGATACCTAAAACCGATGCCTTACGAAACGATCGATACTCCGAGCTTTGGCCTTGAGGTCGATTGTCCTGAGACGGTCGTGACTACCGACAACATCATGTCGCTCGTCGCGGCATGCGGCATCGACCACAGCGTCTCTCCAAGCGAGGTTTATCACGGCGGGACGATAGAGGGGCGGAAACGTTTGAAGAAATTTGTCGAAGAGATATTACCCGATTACGACAAGGCCCGGAGCAAACCCGACCGCGACGGTTCTTCACGGCTGTCATCGTATCTGCATTTTGGCTATTTGTCGCCGCTTGAGATCGCACTCGCGGTTCGTGATGCGGACGCACCGCAAGAATCGATCGATGCGTATTTGGAAGAGCTGATCGTCCGACGTGAGCTGTCGTTTAACATGACGCGGTTTAACGACAAATATGATTCGCTCGATGCACTGCCGGCCTGGGTGCAGAAGACCATGCGAGAACACGCAGACGACGAACGAACGCATCTCTATTCACTGGAACAATTAGAAAACGGCAAGACGCACGACGAACTGTGGAACGCCGCCCAGCGTGAGATGGTCGCGACCGGCGAGATGCATAATTACGTACGGATGCTGTGGGGCAAAAACGTCATTGCGTGGTCGCCTTCGTATGAAGTGGCCTTCGAAACGCTCGTCCATCTCAACAACAAATACTGCCTCGACGGCCGCAACCCCAATTCCTACTGCGGCATTCTCTGGTGCTTTGGCAAACACGACCGCGCGTGGTTCGAACGGCCGGTCTTCGGCCTGATCCGTTACATGGCAAGCGGCAGCACGGGGAAGAAATTCGATTCGAAAAAATATATTGAGTGGACAAAAACGCTTTAAGAATTTTTGCCGCAGATCAACGCGGATATCGCAGATCAGAACCGATTTTTTAGCTTCTTTATCCGTGTCATCTGCGTAAATCTGCGACAAAATCTCCTACTCATACTTGAGCGGCAACCAGTTTCCATTCCAATCGAAAGCCTCGATGGCGGAGAAACGCTTTTTGTAGTCGTAGAATGACGAGCCTTCGTAGGCGTAGCCGTGATAGTAGAGATCGAAATCGAGATCGCCCGCGTATTCCATGACCTTTAACATCGTGAAAATGCCGAGGCTTCGGCTTGTTTCTTCGGGATCGAAACAGCCATAGATCGCCGAGACCGATCGTTCGGCAAGGTCGAAAAAGCTGATTGCAACAAGTCTTTCGTCGTCGCGAACAGTAATTTGTAACAGCTCGGTCGGCGAACTCTCGGCGTCGCGGGCGATGAAATCGTAGATCGTATTCGGGATGCCGGTTTTGAAACGGCGCTTGTGCCGCTCGAAGAGTTCGTGGACCTCAGTCGTGATGTTAGCGGGGCCGATCGACACTTCAAGGCCAGCGTTGCGGCGAAGAACGCGGCGTTGGCTTTTTGACATCGTAAAGTCGGCAAGCCTGATCCTCAAAGGAATGACACGCCGGGTCTCGTCCTCATATATCCCGAAATTGTAACGAAAAAAGTGCGAGCCAAAATGCCGCCAGGCGTCCGCGAGCAAATGGTCATACTGTTCGGGAGTTACGTCGGTCGCATCAAATTCTTCGTTTATGAATTGCAGCCGGTCGAATATCATGGTCGTGTGAAATGAAAATTCGTTTTACAAAATCTACGCTTCCTGAGAAAGTCTGCATCCGCTGCAATCGGCCATTTTCCTGGCGAAAACGCTGGGAGAAGGTCTGGGACGAGGTTAAGTATTGCTCCGAAAGATGCCGCAAGACCAAGCCTGATCAGTGCCCTGAATACCAATCATAATCGTATTCCGCCCAAAAATCCCTTGGACGTTCGCTGGTAAATTCGATACGGCCGATCCGTTTGATCTGCTTGATGCCGTATTTTGTTGTACTGGCAATACGCAGAGGAGCTCCATGTTCAGGACTTAACGGGGCACCGTTCATTTCGTACGCCAGCAGGGTCTGCGGATGAAGAATGCTGGGCGTGTCCCAACCGACGTAGTAGAGATCGTCGGGCGTCGTCAAAGCGACATAGGACGGCAACGCCGCTACGCCGCCTGGGTAGTACTTTTCCGCAAAATCCGAAAACCGTACGCCGGCCCAACACACGATGGTGCTCCAGCCTTCAATGCATTTGAATTCGGTGACCATTTCGGTCCGCGGCATGTCTTTGATGTCATCGAGCGTTAGTGTCAGGTCATCAGTTCGACCGGCGAGGCCGCCGACATTCAATTTCCAACCCGCGAGATCGACCGCGTCGGCCATACCTTCGAAACCGTTTTGCCGGGCAGGTACGGTAACACGGTCGGGCGGAAATTCGGGAGCAAGCCGTTTGGGGCTGTATAAGATCTGGCTGATGCGTTCGTTGAAGGAAAAAGCGCGATTGTAAAGGTTCTTTTTGGTTTCGTCACTTATCGAAAGCCAGCCGAAAATGCCCGCCAGCGATGAAATTCCCCCAGCCAAAAAGCTCCGCCGCGAACGCAACGACATTTGTCGTTTTGCGTCTTCGACGGACATCGGCTCGCTGAGGTAACGGCGCTCGTTCAATGCTGACGCGGTATTGTCTGGATCGTCAGGATACGAATCGACGGTGCGGCCCGTACGTTTCTCAAACTCGCGTACCTTTTCGAGCAGTATCTCGCGTTTGTCTTCGTCGCTCATGCTGCGGCCTCCTCGATAGTATCAGTCGTTTCTGGTTCAACTGCATCGACGATGTCATAACCCGTGATCATCGAACGAAAATTACTCCAGCCGGCTAAGGCGACTTGGATCACATGAATGGTGAAGAAGAGAACAAACAGTATCGTAAGCCAAAAATGCACCCAACGCGCCCACTCGTAGCCGCCGAATAACGCCGTAAGCCACGCGAGTTGAAGCGGTTTGTAGATCGCCAGGCCCGAGAAAAGCGAACCTGCTCCCATTACGATCACGGTCGTGTAGGCGATGCGTTGGGCATCGTTGTATTTGCCCTGCGGAGGCTTTTGCTTGACGATGTGAACGTCATGCAATGCGACAAGCGGAGCACGTTTTAGCGATGCCGGAACCGGACAGATCGCTCGCCATTCTCCAGACACAATGGTGTAAATTACATATACCACACCATTTACGGCGAACAGCCACATAAAAAAGAAATGCACCTGGAGGCCTTCGGCGAGGCGTTGCGGAATGCCGAGATATTCGTAGAACCACAACGGGAAAAACTTGAAAAGCTCATAGCCGAACAAGCGAACTCCATACACCGGATTCGCCCAGTAGATAAGCAAGCCGCTCCAGATCATCGCCGCGAGTAGCGGGAAATTGACCCAGTGCAGCCAACGGACAGCGAGCGGGTGTTTTCGTTCGAGCTGCTTTGCCATAAACAGATATTCGTCAAAATTATGCTCTTAGTTTCCAGGTATGTAAACGAACCGCCGATATTGAGATCCGGACGGTCGCTACTCGATCTTGAATCCGGAAGAATCGGCTCGCCGAATTTGATAACGGGGCCAAGTATCGATCCTGATCTGATACATTTAAATTATGAAACTCAAATTTATCTTTGCGCTATTTTCGTTGGCAATTGCGGTGACGGTGTTTTCGTCTTGCCGTTCGGCGGTATTGGAACCGACCAGTGAAAAGGTCGTTGAGCCTACTCCAAAACCGGCAGTTCCCGCGTCCTCAGTGTCTTCGGATGACGTGTTTGACGGCAAAGAGATCGTAAAGACTGAGGAAGAGTGGAAAAAGCAGCTTTCGCCCGATGCCTATTACGTCCTGCGTGAGGAAGGCACCGAGCGAGCCTTTACCGGCGAGTACGACAAAAATAAGGAAGAGGGCGATTATTATTGTGCCGCGTGCCGTCTCAAGCTGTTTTCGTCGAAATCAAAGTTCGATTCCGGAACCGGTTGGCCTAGTTTCTATGAGCCGATCAACAAGAAGAACGTGGTGGAAAAGACCGATCGCAGTTTCGGCAGCGTCCGAACCGAGGTCGAATGTGCGCGGTGCGGTTCGCATCTCGGTCACGTGTTCAATGACGGCCCACAGCCGACAGGCCTCAGGTATTGTATGAATTCGATCTCGTTGAAGTTTGAGACGAGATGACGGAACGCAGGCAGCCTGAGTGCGTTGACTGCTCTAATACGAAAGGAAGCAGGCTGGCAGCCTGCGTTCCGACAGTCCTACCAGTTCACCGATCCCTCTTTCGACGTGTCGATCTGTGTCAGTTCGACGCCTTCGTTGTAGAAGAAGATGTTCATGTTGTCGAACAAGAACTGGTGCGAATCGGGGTTCGACACGTCGAGGCCGAAGTGGTTAATGAGCTGTTTTTGCTTTTCCTGCCACTCTTTCCAGCAGTCCTTACACATCTCGCTGCCGATCTTTTGACCAAGCTCGGTCGGAATCGGCGCAAAACCGATCGGTTCGTTTTTCAGCCCGCAACGCCCACACTTAAATTTATCTCCAAATAATCCCATAGGAAAATGTTACCACAGAGAGCACGAAAGGGAATTTACCACAGAGTCACGGAGGACACGGAGGCTAAAAATTGATGGTGAACTGCGGCATTCCCTTTTGCTAAAACCTCTTTCTTACTCTGTGACCTCAGTGTCTCTGAGGTGAATTTTCTTATCAATATCCGTTCGCGAGTATGATCGCTGCGAGAACATCATCGTCGGACGGCTTGAACAAGCTGACCGCTTGTACCTTATGATAGGCGATCTTGCCTTCGCCGTCGATGACGACCACGCCGCGGGCCGAGCGGCCGGGCAGCCAGGACTTCATATCGTACATTTCCGAGACTTTTCGATCCGCGTCAGATAGCAGACGCAGCGGTAGTCGATTCATTTCGGCAAAGCCTTTATGAGAGTCGACCGTATCAGTCGAGATCCCAACAACCTCAGCTCCGGTCGCCTGATACTCCGACCAATGGTCCCGTACCGAACAAAGCTGCGCCGTACAAACCGGCGTATTATCGCCCGGATAGAAAAGCAGAACGACCGTCTGTCCAATGTAATTACTTAGTGACCACGAATCGCCGTTGCCATCAGTTAGTGTGAAATCTGGTGCCAAGTCCCCGATCTTCATAGTTTAGCTCCCTATACTTACTGTCCGAACCTTTCCAATTTCAGTATCGAAATCCACATCTAAATCGAGATCGATCAGAGTGTTTGTATCAATATGATAACGAAATCTTAAAAAACCATCTTTCGGATCGTGTTTCGAGTCACACGGTCCTAGTAGTTCTACTACTTCGTCTGGTGACTTGCTATTCAGCAAACCGATCCGCTTGAGGTCGTATACCATTCGTCCACGGTCTCGTTGACCACCAGCTTTCCACTTCGCCGAATCGAAGCTCTCGTTATTAATTACAAAGCCGCACGAAATGGAGCTGATGAGTATCAACGATGAAATGATTGATTTAATCATTGAAAATCCCTTATATCCCTAAACGGTTTTTCCGCATCGGTGAAATCCGGGCGATAGTAGTGCGACGCCGATTCATATTCCTGCATAAAGCCTTCTTCGATGCCAAGGTCGTTTAGCACCGAGACCGCCTCGAACCATTCGCCTTCGGAGATGCGGCGGGATAGGAGGATGTAGCGATCGTCAGTCGCGGCTTTGTTGGTGGCGTAGTATTGGGCCATGAGCGAGATTGCTGTTTTGGGGCTAAGCTCATCGCGGATCCAACGGAGGTTGTCCTCGATTCCGGCGATGTCGTTTGGGAGGACGAGAAGGCGGATCATCAGGCCCTGCCTTAAAAGGCCGTCGTCGCCGAACACGAGGGAGTCGCCCATTTGGCGGTGCATTTCTTTGATCGCGGCACGGGCGTGTTCTTTGTAATCGCGGACCTTGGAATATTGGAAACCGGCGTCCGAATTAGCGTATTTGAGATCGGGAAGATAGATATCGACTATGCCGTCGAGCAATTTCAGAACCTCGACCGAGTCGTATGCGTTTGTGTTATAAACGATCGGCAGGCGTAAGCCCTTTTCCGCAGCGATCAAAATCGCTCTAGCCATTTGCGGTGCGAAATGCGTAGGCGAGACGAAGCCGATATTGTGGCAGCCTCGGTCTTGCAGTTCGAGCATCATTTCGGCGAGGCGTTCGTGCGTGATCTCGTTCTTTTTCTGCTCTTTGTGGGTTTGCGAGATCTGGTAATTTTGGCAATAAACACACCGAAGATTACAGTTGCCGAAAAAATATTTCCGGCCCCATTTGTGCCGCTGAGGCAGGGCTCTTCGCCGAAATGTGCGGTGTAACTCGAGATTATCGGTTGGCGACCCGAGTAGCAGGCGGCGATCTCATCATTCAAACGGTCGTTGCCGCAGTCTTTCGGGCAAACGGTGCATGAACGCAGCAAGTTCTCAAGAGCTTCGACTCGTCCTACAAGCCTATTCTCCGCCAAAAGTTTTAGGTATCTTGCGTCCATTCTTGATCCTGGCGAGGCCCATGCCCTTGACCTTGCCGTGAGGAGTGTATTTGATGGCGACTTCGCGAGGAGCGACTTCGCGGGCGAGTTCCCAAGTGAAATCCATCTCAGCATTGACCGTCGCCGTCGCCATTCGCGTCTCGCGGATCATAAGAATTGTGCCAACAAAGAGGAACATAATACCGACGATACCGATCGGGATCGGCAGCCAGCGGACATAGTTAAATATTGCCGCAGCCGCGATCGTAACGCTGCAAAGCACAAACATGCCCAAGCCGTAATAGAACATTTCCATCGCCCGCTGGAGTATTCGGGCACGGCTCGTCACCTTGTCGAGCAGATCGACCATTACCTCGACGCGTTTATCATAGAGCGGCACGTCGTCCTTGTCTTCGAGATAGATCAACTCGCTGAGGCGTTCCTCAAGCTGGCGAACACGGTCGATCACACGTCCGAGCCGAGTCGATGTCGAAAGCACAAGCGAACCCGTCGCCGAGATCAACAACGCCGGCGTGACCATCGCAGTTAGAAATTCGATGGTCGAATTGAGAGCGTCCGGATTTATGAGCTCATTTGCCAGCATATCCTCCGAATTCTACTCTATTTGTGTCCAAAACAGAATGTCGCCAAGATGGCCCGCGGCAGTTCATATATTCAAGATCCCGTATTTTTGACTACCCACCGATCCGGTTTTGACATATAATCTGCGCCACCCGTTATGTTCATCGCGGATCAACAGATCGGCCCATATACACTTATTCGCCGCATTGGAAGAGGCGGTTTCGGCGAAGTGTGGCTCGCTGAGCGGCGTTCGCAGTTTTTCTCGAAAAAGCTTGCGATCAAGCTGCCGCTAGATGAGCAGGTCGATCTGAAAACGATCAGTCAGGAAGCAGTACTCTGGGAACAAGCCAGCGGCCATCCAAACGTGCTGCCGATCATTGACGCCGACGTTTACGACGGCCAGATAGTCATCGCCAGCGAATATGCCGAAGGAGGTTCTTTAGCAGACAAACTGAAGCTTGAGGGGGCACTGCCGCCGGTCGAGGCAGTTCAGTTAACGATCGGTATCTTAAAGGGGCTTGAGTTTCTGCATGGACGAAAGATCATTCACCGCGATGTCAAGCCTGAAAACGTTCTGCTTCAGGGCGAAACTCCAAGGCTGGCGGATTTTGGCATATCGCGTGCAATGCAATCTTCATCAAACAGCGCGTTGGTGGCCGGAACTGACGCCTATATGTCGCCGGAATCGTTCAAGGGAGAGCGCAGCGCTCAAACCGATATCTGGTCGGTAGGAGTCGTACTCTTTGAATTACTCAACGGCGGGCTCCCTTTTCCGCAAGAACATCCGTCTGAGCGGATGTACGCGATCTTGAGTGATGAGCCGAGGCCTCTAACGGTCGAAGCGCCGCGCAGGTTAAAGGCTATTCTCGAAAGATCATTAGCAAAATCCCCGGACGTTAGATACAGGTCGGCTCGTGAAATGCGTGATGATCTCCGGTGGGCGTTAGGTGAATTTTCGCAGGCATCAACGGTCATAGGGCCGTCCGTTGTTGATCTCTCGCCTGATCAGCCATCACCCGCAACATCACCGAGCGGGAAACAGATCGAACCACCGAGGCCGACAGCTCTGGTCATGCCGCCCGCCTCGGGACCAAGTGACGGGCCCGGCTTATTCGGGCAGTATGCGGATCAGTCGATCGATCAGAAACCTAATTGGCCGTCTTTTGTCACCGTCGCCGGCGTGATGGTTGCCGTTCTTGCGTTGAGCGTTCTGGGGGCAATGGCACTCGTGAGTTTGAGAATAATCAGATTTTCCGATCCGCCATCCGATCTGACTGAGAATTACATGCCTTCGCCAACACCAATTCCGTCGTCGACGCCAACTCCGACCCCAACTCCAACGCCGACCGCGAGCGTTACACCTATACCGCCGGCCGATCGCGAAGGCCGTTACACCGGTTCTTACGGTTCTGCTGAAATTTCGGCAGCCGATGAAAAAGGATTTACGTTCAGGTTGAATACGGGGAACGGAGCAGGGGGAATAGGTGAGCTTGATGGGAAGGCTTTTTGGATCGAGCCGACGACTGCCGTTCATACCAACATACCTGATCAGGAGCACTACGACGACCCGGAAAGTATCTGGTATAAGAAGAAATGCAAGGTAACGTTTAAGTTTTCCGGTACGCAGCTGAAGACAATAGACGGTGGCGGCCCGTGCCTTTACTACCATGGAGCCGGGTCTACTCTCAACGGGACATTCGTACTAAACAGATCGAAAGCAAATAGTGCGCATTAGCGTCATCGAACATCAACAGATTCCGCGTTGGTAGTCGTGTTTGCTTGAATCGCGCCGGTCACCCGCTTGACTTCGCGGCCCATACGGCCGGTGGCCATGTACCACATCATCTTGAAATCACTTATAAATGACCACAGCGGAAATCGGAAACTGGCCGGTCGATTTTTCTCAACGACAAAATGTGCAAACCATGCGAACGCATAACCGACGATGAAAAATGCAGGAAAGAAATACCACTGACCGCGTACGATGAAAAATACCAATAAGGCGATACCCAACGACGTACCGATGAAATGCAGGGCTCGAGTCAGCGGCAGACTGTGTTCAGAGACGTAGAAGTCCCAAAATTCGGTGTAGTTTGTCGGATTCGTAGTCATAAACGGCCTCCGAAGCCGAAGAATAATACGTTATGCTGCTTGTTTCAATTCGATGGGGGGCGTCTCGGCGGCGAGTTTTATATTTTTTGCCCAGCCGAGACGTTCGAATATGCGGATCGCGATCCAGTTCATATCAAATTGATACCACTCCGTGCCGTGCCGTGCCGAGGTCGGCCACATGTGATGGTTATTGTGCCAGCCTTCGCCAAAGGTAAGAATGGCAACGAACCAATTGTTTGTCGAAAGGTCGCCGGTGTCATGTGGGCGTTTCCCGTAGATGTGCGAGAGTGAATTGACGAACCACGTCGTGTGCCAGCCAAATACAACTCGTGCCGCTACTCCCCAAACGACCATCGTCCAACCGCCGATCGCAAACAGAATAAACGCAGAAATGATGATCGGAAGGTAAAAATACTTTGAGATCAGCACCTGTCCCTTGTCTTTCAAGAGATCCGGAACGTAACGCTTCATCGTTGCCGAGTCATGGTCCTGAGCGGTTCCCCACAAGACCCAACCGATCTGCGGCCACCAAAAACCACTGCGGGCCGAATGCGGATCTTTCTCGGTATCAACGAATTTGTGGTGCATCCGGTGCGTTGCGACCCATTTGTCGGGCGGATCCTGCATCGACATCGTCCCAAAGATCGTAAGCAGATATTCGAGCCACTTCGGTGCCGTAAACCCGCGATGCGTCAACAATCGATGCCATCCGAGCCCAACTCCGAGGCTGCCGACGATCCAGTTGCCGATCAAAAGAGCCGCCAGATTTGACCAGCTAAAAGTAAAGATAACCGGAACTGCCGCAAGGTGAAAAAATGTTACGATCGCGACATTTTTCCAATTGAAACCGGTTCGCTTGCTTTCGAATTCGAGGACGTTTTGCATTAAAGATATAAAGGCGCAGCTAAATTAAGACAATATTAGAGTAACAGTTCAGGAGCGAGCGGTTTGTAATAGTTGGGTAAGAATTGCGGTGCCGAAGCTATTTCATAATAAAAAGCTGCTTGATCGGCTTTCCCGCCTGCGGATTCTGTTCGCTGTAATCCAAGGTCAGAAACCGGCAAAGCGTTGCGGCGGCTTGGTTCTGATAGATGGTGTCGGAATTTTTCCATTCGCCGCGAAGCTCTGAGTCAGGACTTACAAAAGCCATCCAGATATGCTGAGCCTCGGGCACCTCTTCGCCGTGATCGAACCAATCTTTTGTTGAGTTTCCGCGACCGTGATCGGTCGTAATGATGATCGATGTCTTGTCGCGATAGGCCGGATCGTTTTGGACGAATTCCCAAAGCTCTTTTAAGAAGTCATCCGTCAATTTCAAGGCATCGAGCACGCGTTCGTAGTTTTTGTCGTGTGCCCAATCGTCTGTTTCGCCAAGGCCAAGATGCACGGCTCTAGGGCGAAACTCCTTCATGTGAGCGAGGGCGAGTTTGAATGTGTAATAGTCGTGCCGAACGCTCGGCCACGGGCTGAGCGTTTGGAATTGCGTCCGGCTAAGGTCGGCTATTTCTTTATTTTTTGACTCGTACTCCTCGTATCCGGCGTTGACCATAAACGATCCGGGTTTGTTGGTTGCTATCCGATTGAAAACCTCCCACGAAGAGAAATCTACGACCTCGTTGGCGTCGAGTTTCAGCTTCTTCTGCAGAAAATCGAGAACCGACGGATACGGATTTTGACCGAAGCCATTGCTATTAATCACGTCGTCATGGGCTTGGCCGGTGAGTATCTCCGAATATCCGGGATATGAGAACCAAAGTTTGTTGGTCGTCTGGATCGAGCTTTTGAGTTCGCGATTGCCGGCGATCGAGCCATGCGACGCCATCAGTGTGCCCCAGAAAAACGGCATCAACCTTTCCCGCCGAAGTTTCGGCGTTGTCGCCCAAAATCGTTTGTAGGCCATCGTCTTTTCAGCATTCTTGTCGGCCGAGATAAAGATCTCCTTGTCGAGGCCGCCAAATATCTCCTGATTCCGCGCGCCGTCAAGCGTTATCAAGATGACATTCTGAGTTTTGCTTTGTGCCCAGATGTCGAAGGTGCTGATGACAATTAGCAACAAACTGACTGGCAGTAGGATCGATCTCTTCATATACCGAAATTGTAGCTCGCTCATGTTGTCAAAAGCTTACGGCGAAGTAATTTTGTTTACCAGAGCGGAATTTTCAGCACAGAAAACACCGCTTTCGGCAATTTGTTTTAGCTTTTTGTTGCGGGTGGTGACCAATTTGCGTAGGTGCCGCTCAAGAACCAACTTGTCCACGATCTTGCCCAAAAATCCCAATGGCGATCTCCAGATGATGGTGTCGCGCAATAATGTACCGCTGCGGACGCGGATAAATTCGTGGATGTGTTTGAAAGATTTGAAACGGCCCTCGATCATTTCGTCGACAAAGAGTCGCGGCCGTTCAAATTCGGTGACCTCGACCGTCAGTCGCTGCCGCATACCAAAATGCGACCCTTCGAACGTAACCGTTTGTCCGACACCGATCATAGCGACGCTCACGCCCGCAACTGCCTCTTCATGTGTTTGAGAAATTGTTTCGGTATGGAGCCGAACATCCCGCATCAGGTCGAAACAAACCTCTGCAGGCGCGTGGATCTGTGTCTCGATGAATATCTCGGGCATTGATCAGAAATTTACTCTAACTAACTCCGCCACACCGACGCCGATCAGAGCAGCAACTATCTCAAGGACGATCGCGACAATTGTACAAACCGGCACGGCAACGGAAGCCGCAAACAGAAGCGAGAACTCCTTTTTGACGAGTGCACCGGCGAAAAAATAGGCCGCAATACCGGCTAAAACCGAAACGATCAGCCCGAGAGCCACGAATACTCCGAGGCCCCACGCCGCATCGCCCTCGCTATAGCCGTTCATCGCAATTATCATGAACGCTAAAACAACGACCCCGACGGCGATGCTGAGCAACAGCGTGAGCAAGAGTGCTGCGAGCTTTGCGGCCATCTATTTTCCGATCTGCACCCAACTACCGTTCGACGGGCTTATTCGGTAGAGTTTTCCGTCATGTTCGATCGAATAGAGCGAACCGCCTGTGTTGAAGAACCACTTGGTTCTGCCGAATTCAGATTTCCCGATCTGTCGCCACGTGCCGCTGTTTACATCGGTCTCAAAAAGGGCTCCATTAGATTCGACCGTATAGAGTTTGTTCGCCAGTAGGGTGCCTCGAAGGGTATTGATCCAATCTCCTGATTTGCCGATCTGACGCCACGCTCCGTTACCGGCATTGATAGCGTATAGGCTGCCGTCTTGCTCGATCGTGATGAGTGAATCGTTTGAGCCAAACAGAAATTTCGTCCTGACGAATTCTGCTTTTCCGACCTGCGCCCACGCTCCGCTCATCGGATTTGTGCCGTAGAGTGCGCCGCTCGATTCGATGGTGAAAAGCCGCGTGCCCGAAAATGCAGCCGCGATCGAGTTTTTCCATTCACCGGCCTTGCCGACTCTCACCCAAGAACCATTTGACGGATCGACACGGTACAAGCTGCCATCCGCCTCGAGCGTGAAGAGGTTTTGCGGCCCGGCGACCATCATCTTTGTATTCCCAAACTCAGCCTTTCCGATCTGAACCCAACTTCCGCTGCTCAGGTCGGTTCGGTACAATGCCCCACCTTTTTCAATACTGTAAAGGCTGCCGTCGAGGGCTGCCAACGCTATCGTATTCGACCAGTTGGCCGCGTTTACGGGCCGATTAGCCGTACCGGCCAAGACAAAGATCGCGACAAAAAATAGACTCCAAAACACCTTCGTAGGTACTCGCATCTGTCTGCTCCTTAAATTGTAGTTAAGTTGATACAACGCCAATATCGTGGCGGGAAGATAATATCACAATGGCTCATGGGTTTTCTTCTCGTATGAATCGTAAATACTGAAGGAAATAGAAGTGCAAATTCCGCTCAACACAATGAGAAAAAGCGTCGAGTAAAGAATCCACAAGGCCAACTGATCGCCCTCAGACTGATTTTCTGTGCGGCCCAGAAGAATGTTCATTGCCTCCCAGAGCATGAATGCGGCCGTGAATAAAATAGAACCCACCATTGAAATAGGAAACCAAACAGACACTTTCGTCGATAGCGTTTTCGCAGATTTCCAAGTAACTAGTGCAGCCGCAAGGTACGCAAAGACGGATACTGCAAATATCTGCCAATAGCTAACCATCTCATCGATCGTCGTCGTAATGAAAACCGGGTGATATGAGATAAAGGCGAGGAGCAAGAAAGAAAAAATTGGGCAGAAACTCGCTACTGAGCCGACGAAGTTCGTTGAGCGCAGATCGTATCCAGAGAAATGTGCACCTTCATTCATATATCAATCAGCAAATGCGACGCTTAGTTGCTTGAGCGGCATCGATTTTTTTTGATCCAGGAAATCAACGTTTTCGCGGTCGATGTAGTTGTAGAGAATGTCACGCTGCTGAGGGCGGTAGCCGGCTTCGCGGATCTGGTATCTTAGGTCGCGTTCGTTGGCTTCGTTTTCGGCACCGGCGGCGGAGACTACGTTTTCTTCGATCATGATCGAGCCCATGTCGTCGGCACCGAAGCGGAGGGCGGTTTGGCCGAGCTTGAGGCCTTGGGTGAGCCAAGATGCCTGAATGTGCTGGATGTTATCCAAAAATAATCGCGATACGGCGAGCATTTTGAGGTAGTCGATGCCGGTTGGTTCTTCGGTAATTTTGCGGCCTAGTGCGGTGTTCTCGCGTTGAAATGTCCACGGGATAAACGCCGTGAACTCGCCGTAATTCGGGTCGACGGCTTTGTTCGCGAGGGCCTCGTCCTGTACCTGACGGATTCGCTCAAGATGTCGCACGCGGTGCTCTATCTTATCTCCGATGCCGAACATCATCGTGCCGGTCGAGATGAGCCCGACCTTGTGAACAGCAC
This sequence comes from Acidobacteriota bacterium, assembly GCA_016713675.1. Taxonomy (NCBI): domain Bacteria; kingdom Pseudomonadati; phylum Acidobacteriota; species Acidobacteriota bacterium. The sequence continues at coordinate 997,152 of JADJOS010000001.1, read as the reverse complement.
GCATCACGTCGAGCCACTCCTGGGTCGTGCATTTGGTCGAAACGCGTCGGCGAACCTCGTCATCCAAAATTTCGCCGCCGCCGCCGGGCATTGAGTTGAGACCTGCGGCTTTCAGACGTCGAAGGATCGTTTCATAATCCAGCTTGGAGATCAGCGAGATGTTGTGGATCTCGGGCGGCGAGAAACAGTGCAATTGAAAATTGGGATATTTTGCGTGCAGCGTAGAGAGCAGGTCTTCGTACCACTCGATACTAAAATCCGGATGCAAACCGCCCTGCATCAGGACACCCGTTCCGCCGAGTGCTATGGTCTCGTCGATGCGAGCGCAAATTTCGTCTATCGAGTGCACGTAGGTATCAGGTTTGCCCGGTCGGCGGTAGAATGCGCAGAATGTGCAGACGACGTTGCAGACGTTCGTGTAATTGATATTGCGATCGATGATGTAGGTGACGACATCGCCCGGATTTTTGCGTTGGCGTATTTCATCCGCGGCAAGTCCGATGCGGACAAAATCACGTGATTCGAGTAGTGCGGTTGCATCATCGGCAGTCAAACGCTCGCCGCTGAGGGCCTTGTCTAATATAGGTTGGATCATGGTTGCCACTTAATTCTCATTCTAACAAAGCTCGGTCGGAATTCACTACAGAGACACAGAGGTCACAGAGAAATCGAAGAAGGCAAGGAAGGTTTCCCGGATGTTCTCTATGTTTCTCCGTGTTCTCTGTGGTGAAATAGTCGCAATGGCGAAAAGTGTGAAATTTGAAACGACCCTTACGAAATCGCCCATCGATTCGGGCTGGCATTTTCTAATCGTCTCGAAAGAGATCGAGAAGAAATTCGGTTTCGAAGGGAAATCAAAACGTGTTGTTTGTGCTATCAATGGCGGCGAAGCCTTTCAGTGTGCGTTATTGCCGTCGGGCGAAATATTCTACATTATCGTCAACAAACAAAAGCGTGACGCATTGGGAATCGTTGCGGGCGATACGGTTAGCGTTGAGCTCGTAAAAGACGAGAGCAAATACGGGCTTCCCATGCCCGAGGAGTTTCGCGAGGTTTTAAAACAGGATGCTGAAGGCGACAAGCTTTTTCATTCACTGACGGCCGGCAAACAGCGTTCGATCCTCTATTTTATTGGCAAGCCCAAGGACATTGACCTGCGGATACATTATTCTCTGATCGTCATTGAACATATTAAGGAACATGGCAAGGTGATCGACAAGGTCTTGTATGACGAGCTGAAACGGCCAGTGCTCTGAGTTGAGAACGAATGACCAAGGAACTGAAAATTCTTCAGGCCGAATACAACGAGCTATGTCAGCGGGTCAGGCCGTATGATGGACAGTATACGATCTTAACCGAACGCGAGGATGTGGGCGTTGCTCACGTCGAATTCACGGGCGGCGAATATCACTACATTGTTACCGAACGCGGCCTCGATCTTGAACGAAGATCGACTGCCGACCGATGCGAAATACTGTATTGGATGATCTACAGTCTCACGTTTTGGATGGGCGTGGAGTTTGAGTTCAAAAATCGCATCGAGGGGCCTGATTCGCGGCGAATGATATTTGCCCACTGGCTCGAACAGATGAAAAAGGCCGATCAGGCGATGGCTGATCGGCTCGAGATTGATATTGCCGAGATATTGGCGAAAAATCCTTTTATTGATCAGGACTCTTCGGGCTGAATCTTTTCGGTCTTTCTATTAACAAAATACGCAACCGCACCAAAAACGCCGGCCATCACCACAAACACAACTCCGATCACCGGATCATTTGGCAAAGCATTTCCCTTAAAGCCAATACTCAAACCGAACAAATAATTTAGAAATGTACCGAGTGCTGCGAGTGCAAATGCCACGACGCCGAGATTGACCGCAATGACAAGAAAGTTTTTCATAACCTAAACGCTCCAAATAGTTTATTGATACAACGTCAATTGAACGTAAGGATTCGGCAGTTCTTGCAGCAAGTTCGATTAGAGAAACTTCAGCGGGCTATTTCGATCGATCAAACCGTGTTTTTCAGCAAGGCTGAAATACAGCTCCATGCCCAGCTTCATCTTGTCATCGATCGAGTACAAGATATTGCTTGAGAGGTAATCCTGCATTTCGCCGGTGCCGAGATGGATCTCGGATTCGTAATTGGCGACGATCTCGTTAATGTGGGCCAGGCCTTCGTCTCGGGCGGCGGCGAAGTCGATACCGACGCTATCGCGTCGCGTCATCCACATTGCGAAAACAAATCCGAGACCGGTGTGTTGATGCCACAGATCTGCAAGGTCAAACTTTCGTATTTCGGTCGTTGGTCTTAGGTTTTGGGTTCGCGAATCCGCGATCCGCGATCCGCGATCCGCAATTTTTAACGCCGGATCGCCGATCAACAACGCTGCATCAGTATCCGCAAGCATCGATCCAATGTTCGGCTGAGCATCTTTCCATTCGGGTTCAAAGCCCAGAAACTCGCGAAAGAGGATCTTGGTCAACGCGACCGATGTCCGTGACGACACATCGAGTGACACGCTGCGAACATCAGCGAGGTCCATTCCCTTTGTTACGAGACAAACGCTGCGGACGCGCGTCCGGGCTCCGACGCAGACGTCCGGGATGAGGCGAACGCCATCGAGCATCTGATAAGCGATCACCGGAACCAAAGCCGCATCGACGCGGTCCTGAGCCAGTAATTCGGCTGAACGTGCCGGTGCGGTGTCCATTATGACCTCGACGTTTCCTCGATTCCTGCCGTACAGGAACGACCACACAAGCGGTGCGGTGTTCGAATAGCTCGAAGCTGATATGCGCGGTGTCTGCATATATTATCCGCCGAACACGTCCGCGTAATCAGCGTTTTCCTTGAGTTTCCTGAGAGCGAACGAACAGGTCGCGAAGATCTTCAGACCTTTGCCGCGAGCGTAACTGACGGCCTCGGCGAGCAATTTGTCGCCGATCTTTTGCCCGCGAAGGCTTTCATCGACTTCGGTATGGTCAATGATAAATCCGCTTTCGCCCGCGGCCACGTACGTCATTTCGGCCACACGTTTACCGTCCGTCTTGATCAGAAATGCACCTCGGCCGCCTTTTTCTATATGTTTGATCTCCATATCAGTTCAAGCCTAAGTATAAACCTCCGTCGATTGCAAATCTTGTGTGCGATAGGTCAATAGATTATTCTTTCAGAATATGCGACCTATTATTTTTATTGCCCTGTTGTTTATTGTCTCTGCAATTCCCATATCAGCCCAAAAAACGCTTGTGATCTACGATCCGACCATTGAGCTGCTCGACGAATTGCCGATGTTGCCGGACGCAGAGCAGGCCGTTTTTGAGCAAAGTGTACTGCCGAAACTAAAGGCAAAGTATCAGAGCGATGGCTGCGCGGTCGACCCGGAACTAGCGGGCGAAGTGAGCGGAAAGTTCACTAAAAAGGGAGCTGTTCAAAAGGCGGCGTTTTACCAGGTTTGCCAGACCGGAAATGGTCTTGGCACAGTTGCGATCGTTATTTTTGAGAACGATAAGCTGGTCGGAATCTGGGGCGATCAGAGCGGTTGGACGCTGCAGATCAATTCCATTCGGGACTTGAATGCGAACGGCCTGGACGAATTTTCGCTCTCGTTTGGCGGCGGGATGCATCAGGGCCAAGGCGGCATTGGCGTTGACGTTATGGAATTTTCGAACGGCAAACCGCGATCTATTGGCTGGTTTCAAGCTGAAAAGATCATGGACACCGAGACAGAATCCGCCTGGAAGGTAACAGTTCGAACCGGAAAGGCGCCTGTTTTCTACCGCCAAAAATTTGTCGCAAATCGCAGCGGAAAGTTGGTAAGGAGTGGTGCAAACTCGGTCTTCAAGCCAAGAAAGGTCGAGAGTAATTTTGAGGGGATCAAGTAGTGAGCATATACGACATCACTGTCACGATCGATGCCGGAACGCCGATCTATAAGGGCGATCCCGGTGTTGATATTGCGTCGTTCAAGGCGATCGAACGCGGCGATTCGGCTAATGTTTCGCAGATCTCGATCGGCGTTCACACGGCGACGCACATTGACGCGCCGAACCATTTTATCGACGGTGCAAAACGCATCCACGAGATCGATCCGGCCAAACTCGTCGGCCCATGCCGAGTCATCGCCGTACCCGAAGATGTGACCGCGATCGAGCCCGAACATGTCGGAAATATCGATGGGGTCGAACGTATAATTTTCAAAACGCAGAATTCCGCATTTTGGTCTGAGCCGGAACGCGGATTTCGGACCGATTTTTCGTATATAACACCCGCAACAGCCAAGCGGCTTGCCGATAACGGGATCGTCCTCGTTGGTATCGACTACCTCTCGATCGAAAAGAGCGGTTCGCCCGGCCATCCGGTGCATATCGCTTTGCTCGAAAAGGAGATAGTCATTCTCGAAGGCGTAGATCTCCGCGAAGTCCCGGCCGGCGATTACGAACTTATCTGTGCACCGCTAAAATACGACGGAGCAACCGGCGACGGCTCGCCTGCGAGAACTTTCCTAAGGCGAAATGAGTAGGAAGTTTTGCCACGAATAACACGAATGACACAAATTTTATGCTTTGACTTTGTTCGTGCTATTTGTGTCATTCGTGGCTGAATCTTAAAAATGAACGTAAACGACAAAACTTATCGCGAAACGGTTTACGCCATTGTTCGTCAAATTCCCGTCGGGATGGTTATGACGTACGGCCAGATCGCGATAGTTTTGGGCGAGGGTTACACAGCCCGGACTGTCGGTTATGTGATGCACGGGGCGGACGAAGGCGTGCCGTGGCAGCGCGTGATCAATTCGCAGGGCAAATGCTCGACCGGCCGGCTGACCATTCCGCTAAATCTTCAGCAGGAACTGCTCGAGGCTGAGGGCGTTGTTTTCAGCGACAAAGGAAAGTGCGACCTGCGGAAATTTCAATGGTGGCCGGAAGGCTTCGAGTCGGACGAAAGCGATCAGATCAGCTTGTTCACGGCGGCTTAACCGCAGGGACGCGGAGGTATTTCAAACAGGATGCACAGGATGTTCAGGATGATTTCGCCAAGCTACTCAAAATGAAAAAAGTATCTTGTTCATCCTGTCCATCCTGTTAATTTTAGTTCTCTGCGTCTTCACGCCTCTGCGGTGAAAATATCCTATCGTCCCCATTTCAGCTTGTCTCGCAATACATCAAAATAGTTTCGATTCGCCGGCTGGACTAGGTTGAACGTGGTTTCGCTTTTGCGGATCACGACGCGGTCGTCGGCTTGCATGCGGTGGCCTGTCTGGCCGTCGAAGGTGAGAAACACGCCTTCGTTCGCATCTTGCAGATGCAGTTCGATCTCGGCAGTGTCAGGCACGACGATCGGCCGATTTGTCAGTGTGAACGGGCAGATCGGCGTTATCACTACTGCATTCATCGACGGATAAATGATCGGACCGCCTGCGGAGAGGTTGTACGCGGTCGAACCGGTCGGCGTCGAGATGATCAGTCCGTCGGCACGAAACGTGTTTACAAACAGCCCGTTCAGCTTAACGTCGATCTCGATGATCCGCGCCAGTGCCGCTTTGTTTATGACAACGTCGTTGAGTACGCGGCCATCGGCGATGCGTTCGCTATCGCGCCAATGTTCGGCATTGAGCATTTCCCGGCGGTCGACTTCATATTCACCGGCGATGATCGACTCGAGAGCGTTAAACATCTCTTCGATTCGAAAATCGGTCAAATAGCCAAGACTGCCGTAATTGACGCCCATCACGCGGGCATCGGCGTTTCCGACCATTCGTGCGGCCGAGATCATTGTGCCGTCGCCGCCGAGGACGACGATCAGGTCGGCGTCGGAGATAACGGTCGGTTCGCGACGTGCGTCGCTTGCCGAGATCGGGTCGCCGATCTGTTTGATACCGTGATCTGCGAGCCAGCCGCCGAGTTCGACTGCGGTTGCCATTGCCTCGGCGTGGTTCGGTTTGACGACGATTGCGACCGATCTGATCTTTTTGGTTTCCATCTCAAGCCTAGTCTGCAAACTAATAATCCGCGAATTGTATCGAAACATCAAGCAATTTGAGCCGTAAACGCGCCTATTTATCGGCGCGCTGCGTGGTTTTACATTGGATTTTGGCGCCTTTTTTGCTAATATTGGCGTTTGTCCATAAAGACAATTATATTTTAGGCCCAGAGGTTTGCAGGTATTACTCGATGCTAAAGTTCTTTAACCGTCTCGAAAAAACGCGTAATTTTTTCATTCTCATTTTTGCCGTCATTATGGTCGTTAGTCTTGTTTTTTGGAACAGGAGTTCGACGAATACCACGACGGGGTCCAATCTCGCCCGCAGCACCGAAACGGTAGCCAGCGTGTCAGGTGAAAAGATCACCGTCGGCGAGCTTGTCCAGCAAAAGGAAAGCTATAGCCGTTTTTCACAAGGCCGCAGCTTTCCGGCAAAAATGATGCTTGATGGCCTGATCGGCAGCCGCATCTCGCGGGTCGAGGCCGAGCGATTGGGCCTGACCGCGAGCGATGCCGAAGTTGCGGCCGCGATCCGTGAGCAGAATAAGAGCGAAGACGGCAAGCCATTTGATCAGGAACGCTACGAATTGAACGTTCGCGAACAGTTTGGCAGCATCGCCGCGTACGAACAGCGTATTCGCGACGATGTCAGCAGCAGAAAGCTTGATGCTTTCATTACCTCCGGCGTAACCGTTTCGGAAGAAGATGTTCTGAGCGATTTTCAGCGAAAAAATACGAAATTTGACCTCTCGTACGTTGCCGTCAGCAGTAATGAACTTTCCAAGACGATAGTTCCGACCGATGCCGAACTTCGTGAATATTTTGACAAGAACAAGGCCAGCTACTACATCGGCGTCCCGCAGAAGAAGATCAAATATCTCTTTGTAAACACCGTGAAGATCGGTGAAAAGCTCCAGATCTCGGACGCTGACCTGCGAGCCGAATATGACAAACTGCCCGCGGACAAACGAACAGCCGGTACACTTGGCCAGGAGATCGTATTGCGTATTCCGAAACCGGAATTTGATTCGCAAGTACAGGGCAAGGCCGCTCAGATCGTTGAACAACTGCGGACCAAGAATGGCGGGGTGATAACGGAAGCGGAATTTGCGAATGCGGCCAAGGGACAATCAGAGAATCCTGCTACTGCACCCCTCGGCGGCAAACTCCGCGGCCCTGTCCGCGAAGATCCCAGCAAGCCCGAAGATCCGTATCAGCGATTGTTCAAGATGAAACCGGGCGAGATCACTGAGCCGATCCTATATCAAAATCGTTATTTCATCCTTCGCCGCGGCGAGGATGTGCCGAAGCCTTTTGAGGACGCAAAGAAGGAGCTCGACGTCAGTCTTCGCAATCGCCGTGCTTATGCTGCCGCTGCTGAGCTTGCCCAGAAGGTGGCTGATTCGCTCAAGCAGACCAAAGATATTCAAAAGACCGCCGCCGAATTTGCTCCCTTGGCAAATATGAAGCCGGCCGAGATGATCAAAGAAACAGGGTACGTCAAACCGGGCGATAACATTCCGGATATCGGTACTTCGCCGCAATTCGAAGAAGGTGTCGCCCCGCTCGAAGCTGTAAACGATGTCGGCGAGAAAACACCGATCCAGAATGGATTTGCGATCCCAATGCTCGCTGATCGTAAAGAACCGCGTGATGCTGAGTTTGACGAGGTCAAAGCCCAGATCATCGATGTGGTCAAACTCGATAAGGCTCGTGTTCAGGTCGAGGAGATCGCCAAACAGATCGCTGCCGGAACGGCAAGCGCCGATGCGCTTGCTGCGGCCGCCACTGCCAAGGGCATGAAAGCTAAAGATCAGAAGGCGTTCGTCCTCGGCACTCCGCTCGGAGAAGGCTCATCAGCCTCGACCAGTGAAGCTCTCGAAGACGCGATCTACGGAATGAAAGCCGGCGATGTAACAAAAACGCCGATCAAGCTTGGCGACAATTGGGTGATTGTCGGTGTCACGAAACGTGAGGATGCCAACACCGCCGATTTTGCGAAACAGCGAAGCAGCCTGTTCGAGCAAATGCTCTCGCGTAAACGTGCGGCCGTCTTCAGCGACTATCTCGCAGCGACCAAAAAGCGTTTTGAGGATGCCGGCTACATCAAGATCTACAAAGAAGCTCTTGACAAGGTCGATGCACCCGAACCGGGAGCACCAGGAGCACCGGGGAGCGAACTTAACTTTTAGTTAGTTTTGCTTTTGGCAATTAATCAAAGCCGACCGGTTCATTTTGGGCCGGTCATTTTTTTGTTTGCGGAGCTTGATCTTACGGCTTTAGCTTGAGGCGAGCGGTCGTTCTAGGTGATCTTCGCCGAAAGGGCTTTGGCCTTTTCGAGATCGAACCGCCGTTGTTTGTGTTCAGGTGATTCGGCGACGAGTTTTTCCAGGATCGCGATCGCACGGTTGATATTCACCGCGGGTTTCACACGATGTTCCGCCAAACGCGAAAGGCATAATGCCAAGTCGTGGCGAAATTCACTGTTATTGCCGTCTTTTTGATTGACCTGTTCCGATTCGAAAAGTGCCTGTTCGTAGGCTGCGACGGCGAGTGCCTTTTTGCCCAATTTTCCCAACGCATCGCCGAGAGACGTTCGAGTAAAAGCGATCTGTCTTAAGGTAGATATGTTTTGCTGATCTGCCTGTTTTACGATCTCATAATCTTTGATCGCCGTCTTAAACGCGGAGACAGCCGACTCCAGTGCAGCAGTCGGGTTTCCTTCGCGTTCAGCTTTCCGCGTCAATGCCCGGCCTAGCTCGAGATAACAATCCGCGATCGAATTTAGTTCTCCAAGGTTCTTTCGGTCGGCGTTGGCGACTGCCTGCTGCATTTCCAAAGACCGCCTAATATGGAAGAGTCCCTTGTCCGGGTCAATGTGGCTGATTGCGACACCGAGCCAGAGGTGCGGAATTATGATCGCGTTATCAACACCCGGCTTCGCCGGGTCCAGATCGATCGATCGCTTGGTCAGCGAAAATGCCTCTTCAAAATATCTAATGGCTTCGTCGGTCGAGCCCATTTCCAGCTTTACATAGCCGATGTATGACGAGATTATGCTGAGCGACAATAAATTTGTGTCGACATTTGGGTTTTCATCGTTGATCTTTTGATAGATAATTCGGGCTCTTTCGTAATTTTCCAGAGCACCGGTCAAGGAGCCGCTTCGCAGTATCGATTGGCCGAGCATTGCATAGCTTCGCGCGAGGGTGTTTCGGAGTTTGACGTCGCCGGGCGATGATTCTAGTGCGGTTTCCCCCTGCGATGCCGCTTTTCGGTACTCTTCTCGTGCTTCTGCAACCTTTCCGCTCATCGATAGAATATTCGCAACATCGATGCGGCTCTGAATGGCATCGAGAATGCGCGATCTATTGGTCGGGTCTAGTGCCAGCAACTTGTCGCGGATCTCAAGCGCCTTTCGCTGGCTTAGTAGAGCCTCGGATGTTTTTCCGAGATTGGGATTAAAGAGCTCCGACTGAAGATTGCCGATCTTCTGATATGCAGCAGCCAATTCGCCTTGCAATTCTTCATCACCTTCGGCCTCGGTTGAAAGCTTATCGAGATATTCGAGGCCTCTGTGAACCAACAATTCGCGGGCTTCGATCGGACTCTCGGCGAACTTCTCATTTATCTCAAAAATGAACGAATTCGCGAGTGCCCGGACCTCATTGAAGCGACGTTCGGCTCGTTCTCGTTCGACATTTGCTCGTCGAGCCTGATAGGTTGTCGTGAAAATTCCCGCGACAAGTATCATAAATGCAAGGGCAATAGATCCCACCACCAGCGGATTTCGTCGAGCAAATTTCTCTGCCCGATACCGAAGCGAATCCTGCCGTGCAAAGACCGGCAGCCCCTTCAAATGACGGCGAATATCTTCGGAAAACTGTTCGACTGACGAATAACGCCTGGCGGGATCCTTGTTTAGAGCCTTGAGAATTATATTGTCGATATCGCCGCGAAGCCTTGACCTCGGATACACGGCGTCTGTCTCAACATCGTGCGGAATTTCCAATGTGTCGGCTGCCGATGGCCGAACAGGGACCGTTTCACTTGCCGTCTGCACTATTTGTCCAAAGTTCTTTCCTTCAAACCTGAACGGCCGAACGCCGGTCAGCAGTTGGTATAGGACAACACCGAGCGAATACACATCGGTCGCCGTGGTCAGGTTTTCCCCGCGTATCTGTTCGGGTGACGCGAATTCGGGCGTGAATGCCAAGTGCTGTGTGACCGTTTGCCCGTCACAATCATCTTTGAGAAGTTTCGCAATGCCAAAATCGAGCAGTTTTGGAATTCCTTCATTATTTACCAAAATATTTGACGGCTTGAGATCGCGATGAATGATAAGGTTCTGATGTGCAAACGAAACACCTGCACAGACCATACGAAACAAATCAAGCCGGCCCTCGAGATCCAGTTTGCGGGTGCGGGCAAAATCGGTGATCGTATCGCCTTCGACATATTCCAATACGAAATATGGAGTTCCGTTTTCGGTAGTTCCGCCGTCGATCAAATGTGCGATGTTCGGATGGTCAAGAGTGGCCAGGATCTGCCGTTCCGCGTAAAAACGCTTGAGGATCGACTCCGAGCCGATGCCGCTTTTGATCAGCTTGAGTGCGACTTTTTGCTTGAATTCACCGTCTGCTCTAATAGCAAGATAGACCGAGCCCATTCCGCCGGCACCGAGTTCGGACACGATCTCGTATCGGCCGATATTCGCGCCGATCATTGAGCCTGCGACAGAACCATCAGTGATGATCGTTAAGGCCGAACTGTCCAGTCCGGTTGATTCGACATTCTCAAATTCAAGAAAGGCCTCGACTTCGCGAAGCATCTCCTCATCGTCACACACATCTTTGAGGAATTCACTTCGCCCCACCACCGGAATAGCCAGTGATCGTTCGAGTATTGGTTTGATCTTCTGCCAGCGTTCTGGGGTCATTACGACGTCGATCGAATTTGAGAACAGGCCGTTTAATTTAGAATCTTGTGGAGATAGAGTTTGGCAGTCGACCATTCACGTTTTACAGTCGCAGGCGAAATGCCCATTACCTCGCCTATCTCCTCAATGGTCAATCCCGCAAAGAACTTAAGCTCGACCACGCGTGCCTGATCCTTATCGAGCGACTCGAGGCTTGTTAATGCTTCGTCGACAGCGATGACGTTCAGCGTATTCGAATTCGTGTATCCGATCGAATCGGAAAGTTCGATCTGTGTCAGGCCCTCGCCGCCGCGTTTATGGCGATGTTTGGCACGGGCGTATTCGATCAGGATCTCGCGCATCAATCGGGCCGAAACACCAAAGAAATGAGCGCGATTTTGCCAGTCGATCTCGTTTTGGCCGATCAGCCGCAAATATGCCTCGTGAACAAGCGCCGTAGGCTGAAGAGTATGATTAGAGCGTTCGCGGCTGAGATAGCTGTTCGCCAATCGGCGTAGTTCATCGTAAACAAGCGGCAGCAGTTCGTCGAGAGTTTCATCGCCGCCCGTCCTCAATTCACGCAGAATCAGTGTGATCGGCTTTTCAATCATATCTTTCCAGTCGCCTAAGAATAGTCTTAATCGGCTTATTTTCCTAACGATTTTCTGCTTTGAAAAATAAAGTTTGAGCCGGTTTTCTTATTCTTGTCGCACTAGATACCGAACGTAGTATCGGCATTACTTGAAATTGGAGAAAGGCCGCCGATACCGTCGAATGAACGGAGACCGGTTTGATCTACGATATTTCGACATCGGCGATATTTACTACTGCGATATTGTGTTTCTATCTGTCTTCCGTTAGCGTCGAAATCGCCGAGCGACCGGCTGCGGCGTCCAAGCGATTCTTGTTTATATTGCCGTCTCGAGTCATGGTTGCGACGGCCACTGTGAATGACTTTGAATTCGCGGCTTTCGAGTGAAGCTGTCGATCGAAATTTCAAAGCGAAATTTCCCGCCATCAACGACTCGCTAAGGCAAAGCAGCAACCGGGATATAAGAATTTTGGTTGCTTTTTTTTTAATTCGGTGGCAGAATTTCGAAAATTTCCCAATTCGTATCTTTTTCGGTGGCCCGGACGTCACCGCTTTTGAATATTGCTTAGCAAAAAGGAGATTGCATATGAAGAGATCGTCTGTTTTGATTTTTGGCTTAGCGTTTTTGGCCATTTGTATCTTTCCAACCATCACGTTGCGGGCACAAGATCGTTCTGTGTTCGAAGATCTTCTAAAGAGAACGACCCGGACCGCGGGCATCAAAGCGGTACCGGAATCGATCGAAATAGCCAGGGCAACCGGCGCTAACTTTCAACGCCGTGAGCTGTTCGCACCAACGGCGAGATTGATCAGTAGAAATGACGATCTTTATACCGCCGTGTCGAGAGGCGTACTCCTTGACCTCGACAAAAAGGCTATCAGAAACATTATCGCCGAAGCACCCAAATATATGACGCTGTCGATCCCGGACGGTAACGGCGGTTTTATCGACCTCGACCTCGAGCAAGCTGACATCTTTGCGCCCGGTTTCAAGGTCTCGACGTCGGCACCCACTGGCCAATCTTATGAGAATAGCCTCGGTAACCACTATCGCGGCATGATCAAGGGCGAACCGCTTTCGCTGGTCGCGATCAGCATTTTCCCGAACGAAGTGATGGGCAGCATCCGCTCGAAAGCACTCGGAAATTCATCGCTAGGTAGGTTGACGGGAAATAATCGAAGCGATACCCATATATTCTTTGATACAAATGATCTGAAAACGCGCCCCGAAAATTTCTGCAATGTTCGAAGCACCGGAAACGAATCTGCTTCTATTCCTGTTTTGCAGGAGCAATCTGCCGACGCAGTTGCTGCGAGAGTTACACGCATTTATGTCGAGGCAAATTTTGACGTTTTTCAAAATAAGGGCTCGGTTCCTAACACTATCGCTTACGTTGCCGGATTTTTTAATCAATCGGCGGCTCTTTTTGCGAACGATGGTATTTTCGTTTCTCTTTCGGAGACGTTTGTCTGGAATACCGTTAGTCCCTACGGGGCGACGAACGATGCCGGTGTTCATTTGAATGCATTCACGATGAATCGCCCGACTTATAATGGAAATCTAGCGCACTTGATCACTTTGATCGGTTATGGCGGGATCGCCAATTTGGATTCCATTTGTCCTAACGGCTATGCCGTGAGCGGCATAGAGCCTACATTCAACAATGTGCCGACCTTTTCCTGGACCGTCGAGGTCTTTACGCACGAGACCGGGCATAATCTTGGCTCAGACCACACGCAAGCCTGCGTTTGGAACGGCAATAATACGGCGATCGACGGTTGCGTCGCGGTTGAACCGGGACCAGGCGGAACCTGCGCGACCCCGCCGGCCTCCTCCCGGAGGCGGAACGATAATGAGCTACTGTCACCTCAATGCCGTTGGGATTGATTTTCTGCTCGGATTCGGACCGCAGCCCAAAGCACTCATCCTTGGCAAGATCGCCGGGGCGGCATGCCTGACCAGCACCGGCCGTGCTCCGTATGATTTTGACGGCGACAACAAGACGGATGTCGGCATCTATCGCCCGGCAGCCGGTGAGTGGTGGTATTTGCGTTCTTCCAATGGAACGAACTCGGCCCTTCAATTTGGAAATGCAACCGATAAGATCGTACCTTCTGATTACACCGGCGACGGAAAGACGGACATTGCGATCTGGCGTCCGGCAACCGGCCAATGGTTCATTTTGCGCAGCGAAGACCTCTCGTTCTTCGCGTTTCCATTCGGTGCAAACGGCGATGTTCCGGTTCCGGCCGATTTTGATGGTGACGGGAAATCGGATCCTTCGGTCTTCAGGCCGACTACACAAACCTGGTTCATCAACCGTTCTACCGGCGGCACAACGATAACCGGATTTGGAGCCGCGGGTGACGTGCCTGTCGTGGGCAACTACGATGGTGACACGAAGGCAGACATCGCCATTTTCCGGCCTAACGCAGTGGGCGGTGCTCAGTGGTGGATACAGCGAAGCTCGAACAATACGGTGTTGGCAATGGTATTTGGTGCCTCAACGGACAAAGCGGTCCAGGGCGATTATACCGGCGACGGCAAGACCGACGTCGCGATATGGCGGCCATCCAACGGCAACTGGTTCATCCTGCGGAGCGAAGACTTCTCGTTCTTTGCATTCCCATTCGGAGCGAACGGCGACTTACCGGTTCCTGGCGACTATGATGGCGACGGTAAATTCGACGCAGGTGTCTTTCGCCCGGCAAGCGCGACCTGGTTCGTCCAACGCTCGACTGCCGGAACGCTGATCCAGTCATTCGGCACCACCGGCGACCAGCCGGTCCCGAACGTATTCGTTCCCTAAGGGACGCTTTTGATCGAATGATCAGGGCAGGTGAGGTAGCTTTACCTCACTTGCCCTTTTTGGTCTTCAGTTTCTTTATTCTATCTACTTACCACCAACCGATCAATTTCCACCAGGCGAGGCCTATCGTCGACCAGATGATGATATTGAGAACAGACGCGACGAGGCCGATCGTCCACCATTGGCCTTGTTTGACGTAGCCCGTGCCGAAATAGACCGGTGCCGGCGTAGTTCCGTAATGCGTGAGTCCTGCACTCAAATTAGCAAAATAGGTCAGCAAGAGCACTGTCAGCCCAGCCGGTGCCCCGACCGCGATGGTAACGGTCAAAAATGGTATGAACATCGCCGTCACATGTGCCGTTATGCTCGCAAAACCGTAATGTGCGTAAAAATAGACCAGCGCCAAGACGGCCAACGCCATCGGCCACGACCAACCATCCGTGACACCGGCGATCGACTCGGCGAAGAGCTTTGTGATCGTCGTCTTGCCGAGCTCACTGGCCATCATTACGAGGCCGCCATACCAGATAAATACTTCCCAGGCATGCGTTTCGTCTATTATGTCGCTCCAGTCGAGTACTTGTGTTATCAGTAAAAAGGCGATCCCGAAAAGAGCTATGACCGTCGCGTCGATGCCGTGAAAACGCGATGTGATCCAGAGAGCCACGACCACGACAAATACGGCCAATAAGATCAATTCGCTTTTTGAAAGCGGCCCGAGCTTTGTTAACTCGTCACGGGCGAACGAGACCGCGTTCGGCGTTTCCTTGATCTCCGGCGGAAAGTAGCGGTAGATCATCAATGGTATAACGGTGAGCGAAACGATCGCCGGAACGATCGCCGAAATGAACCAGATCGAATAGTTCATGTCTATGCCGGCGTGTTCCATCGCAAATCTCGCGATGATCAGGTTCGATGCCTGCCCCGTCAAAAATGTCGCGCAAAGGATGACCTCGCATTGATACAAGAGGTTCATCAAAAACGTGCCGAGCTTTCCCGCTGTGCCGTCATCGGGCCGCGAATCGTACGTCTCCGGAGACACTCCTCGCGATCGGCAATATGATCCCGCCGGATCTCGCTCCGGTCGACGGAACGAACGAGGCGAGAACAAAATCTGTTATCACCAGCGAATAACCGAGTCCGAGCGTTTTGCGGCCGATCAGACGGACAAGCATCAATGCGATCCGGTGCCCCAGTCCGGTCTTGATCATCGCCCTCGAGATAAAGAATGCAGCGAGTACGAGCCAGACATATTTGTCGGCGTAGCCGCTCAGGCTGGTTTCGATCTTCAGAGCGCCAAAGATAGCCGTCGCGATAACGCCGATCAGCACCATTGCGCTTCCGGTCATCGGCTGGAGGATCGAACCGACGATCGTCGCGACAAATATCGCGAGCAAGGTCCAGGCTTCGCGCGAAACGCCATCCGGCGGCGGCAGTATTCCAATGCCAAAACCGCATGCTATAACCGCAAGCCATCGAACAAGCTTGCCCTTTGAACGAATTTTGTTGTCGGTGCTCTCGGTCATCGGTGATCGGAAGTTCAGTTTCGAGATCGACACTTTAGCAGAAAAATCGTCTCACTGCGCATCAGGCCATCCATTGTCACGTCGTTTCGCAAACGCAGTGATATTGTTATATTCAATGTATGTGCGGAATTGCCGGGATCGTCGGCCTTAAAGACAAAAGCGAGGCGGCGGCCAAAATTCATCGGATGACCGATCTTGTCAGTCATCGGGGGCCTGACGCCGAAGGTTTTTTTGTCGATGATGGTATCGCATTGGGGCATCGGCGGCTTTCGATCATTGACCTTTCCGAAGAGGCTAATCATCCGCTTTTTGACGCTTCCGGCCGCTACGCGATCATCCTCAACGGCGAGATCTACAATTTTCGCGACGTCAAAGCGACGCTCCCTGAATACGAATTTCACACCGCCGGCGATACCGAGATCGTTCTCGCAGCCTTTCTAAAACATGGCCCCGAGTGTCTCTCGATGCTCAATGGAATGTTCGCCATCGTAATTTGGGACAACGTCGACAAGACACTTTTCGTGGCTCGCGACCGGCTCGGTGTCAAGCCTCTCTATTACTCGATGACGTCCAGCGGAGTGTTCGTGTTTTCTTCGGAAATTCGCTCGATACTTGGCTCGGGGCTCGTTGATAAGACCATAAATAGTTTCGGACTTTTCGAATATCTGATGTATCAATCGGTCTATGCTCCGCAGACGATCATCGAGGGGATACATCAACTCGGTGCCGGTGAATATGCGTGCATCAAAGACGGCAAGATAACGTCAGCGCCGTTTTGGCAGATCGAAAAAACGTCCGCCGATGTCGCCGGTGATATCGAAACTGTCCGAAAGGACGTTCGCGAACTGCTTCTGCGGTCGGTCGAACGCCGAATGATCAGCGATGTGCCGCTCGGAGCGTTTCTGTCTGGCGGGATCGATTCGAGTGCCGTTGTCGCCCTGATGTCAGAGGTTTCGACGCAGCCTGTCAACACATTTTCCGTCACGTTCGACGAAAAGGAATACGATGAATCGCCGTATTCCAAGATCATTGCCGCCAAATACAAAACGCACCACGCTAGTGTAAGGCTGACATCAAACGATTTTCTCGCTGCTCTGCCGGATGCACTTCGCGCTATCGACTCGCCGAGCGGCGATGGGCTGAATACGTATGTTGTCTCCAAGGCAACGCGCGAATCCGGAATTACGGTCGCCCTGTCAGGTCTCGGCGGCGATGAACTTTTCGCCGGTTATCATTATTTCGATCAATGGCTTAGAACGCGGACCGGCGTCACTTCGCGGGTTCCTCACTTTGTCCGTAAGCTCGCATCAGGGCTGCTCGCAAATTCGTCTAACTCCAAATACCAGCGAATTGCCGATCTGCTTTCAGTTGACCGCATGGATATATCGACCGTTTATCCAAAGATGCGACAGGTGTTGTCGCAGCGGCTCGCCGGCGAATACTACGGCAACGGCAGCCACGATATCCTGATCGAAAAAATACTCGCCGAGCGTTTGGCAGATATTGAAGGGTTCCCAATGATCAGCCAATTCACGATCGCTGAATTGCTCGGTTACACGCAAAATGTGCTGCTCAAGGATACCGACCAGTTTGCAATGGCCTCGGCCCTTGAGGTGCGGGAACCATTTTTTGACTACCACCTGGTCGAATATGTCTTGCGCATCCCTGACTCGATGAAATTGTCAGCAACGCCGAAGGGGCTTCTCGTCGATTCGCTTGGTGACATGCTGCCGCGTGAGATCGTGGACCGCCCCAAAATGGGATTTGTGCTTCCGTTTGAAAAATGGATGCGCGGCGAATTGCTCGAGTTCTGTTCGTCGCGGATCGATCTGATGGCTCAGCGCGGAATACTGGATGCCGACCGTCTGCGTTCAAAATGGCAGCTATTTCTTGACGGTCGGGTTCGCTGGTCCGAGCTTTGGCATATTATCGTTTTGACCGAATGGCTCGAAAACAACAACATCTGACCTCAATGAAGATCTTTTTCCCGCTGCAGGTATTTTACCCGTCCCAGGCGGGCGGGCCGGCGAATTCGGTCTACTGGCTTACTAAATATCTCAAGCGGAGCGGTGTCGATCCCGTCATCCTTGCGACCGATCAGGGCGTGCCGCCTGACTTGGCATTGAACAAATGGAGCGAAAATGAAGAAGGGCGTGTCATGCACGTTCGTACGGCGATCACCTATTTTCCGCTGCACCAGACTTTGCGGGCGTTGCGCTGCGTTGCCGCAGCCGATGTGGTCCAGGTTTCATCCATCTTCTTTCCCGCTGCCTTTTTCTCGGCGTTATTCGCCAGACTGCTCGGGAAAAAACTTGTGGTCTCACCGCGAGACGAGTTGGCACCTTACGGCCTGACCCGTTCTACTGCCCGAAAACGGCCGATATTGTGGTTCTATCGAACCTTTCTTGCCCGTTATGCCTCATTTCATGCCACGGCTGAAAAAGAGGTCGTTGATATCGAAAATTATTTCGGCCAAGGAATTCGCGTTGTCCATATTCCCAATCTGATCGAGATGCCTGCTCTTATGGAACGTTCAGCGAGCGGATATCTCCTTTTCATCGGCCGGATCGATCCAAAAAAAGGAATTGATAAATTGATCATGGCAGCGAGCCGGTCACTAGAGTTTCGAAACTCGAATATCATCTTAAAGATCGCCGGAAATGGCGGTGTGAGCTATGTGACCGAACTTCGCGGTCTCGCGGAAACACTCGGACTGGCAGATCGTGTCGAGTTCCTCGGTCAGGTCGAGGGCGAAGCGAAACAGCAACTGCTCGCTGATGCTTCTTGGACCTTCATGCCGTCGATCAGTGAGAATTTTGGCGTTGTCGTACTCGAATCACTTGCGCAGAATACGCCGGTCATCGCATCGACCGGGACGCCCTGGTCGATCCTTCAGGATGAAAAGGTCGGTTATTGGATCGATAACGATGCCGACTCGCTTGCCTCAGTGATCGACACGATACTCACGATGACGGCTGATGAATACAACGGATATCGCGGCCGCTCGCGGAAGTTCGTCGAAGAACATTTTGAGATCAACAAAATCGGCGGCAAATGGCTTGATCTCTACAAGAGCCTCTAAGAAAGTAAAAAGGACTAACGGCACCGCTCCTCAAAACCTTCAACTTGAACGATCAGACATCTCACTGATCCGTATTGCAAAGAACGGCGCAAAAATGCCGCAGAGATCGTAGTGGATCAAAGACCCTCGTTGACCTCTGCGGCAAGTACTAAAACACGCGGCCTACTTGGCGACGTGCAGTTCCGCGTAATGCATAAAGAACCAGTAGGTGATCCCTATCCAGATCGCAAGATTAGCGAGCGTGGCGATAAGACCGATATTTCGTGTACTGGAGGTGCGAGCCGCATTGCGGTCGCCCTTTCCATACATCAAAACAATGACCAATACGCCGGTCACGCCCCAGGCAAATAACCGAACCGCCATCTCGATCCACACCAAGTGCGAAACCTGCCAGACGGTCAATGCCATTGCCAGTACGATCGCGATAGCGGCTGCGATCGGCGGTTTATAATTGGATTCGCCTTCGTCACCTTCACGATTCTCGTCGATCCCTATCTTGCTATGGTTGTAGCTGTATGCGAAATAGATGACGAGCCCGATCGACATCCAGACGATCAGCCGGATCCATGTATCGAGCGGCAAACTGTTCATGAGATACGCAGCAGAGAGTACTGTTGCGATCGGAATGAACGGCGAGAGAGGCACCTTGAACGGCCGGTCAAGCGCCGGATTTGACGATCTAAGGATAATGATACCGACACCGACGATCACAAACGCAAAGAGCGTACCGATACTAACAAGTTCGCCAAGGAGACTGATCGGCACAAAGCCGGCGAGTATGGCTACGATCACACCGGTGATGGCCGTTGTGATATGCGGCGTCTGATATTTCGGATGGATCTTTGCCGCCCATGCCGGCAATAGACCGTCCTTCGACATCGAATAGAACACACGCGGTTGGCCCATCGTCATTACGACCATTGTCGAGCTGAGTCCGAGGACGGCACCCACCTTGATGATCGTCGGGAACGCAAACAGGATCTTGCCCATCGTCGTTCCTTCGGCTTGTTGGAGAGCGGCGTCGATGGCAACGGCGATCGGAGCGGCCGCGTTGGTGAGCATCTTGTAATCGACCAAGCCGACCATGATGCCGGCAACGAGGATATACAGGACCGTACAGATCGCGAGCGAACCGAGGATACCCATCGGCATATCCTTTTGCGGATTCTTTGCTTCCTGAGCGGCGGTCGAAACTGCGTCAAAACCGATATACGCAAAGAAGATAACAGCCGCACCGGTAACCACACCGCTGAATCCGAACGGCATGAACTCTGCACAGCCCGGAGCACCAACGGTGCAGCCGATGCCGATATTGTCTGTATTCACGTAGCCGATACCCGCGACAATAAAGAGCACAACAACTACTACCTTGACGATCACGATGATCGAGTTAAAGCTTGCCGATTCCTTGATACCGCGAATAAGAAGCAGCGTTACCGCGACCGCGATCAATGCTGCCGGCAGGTTAAATACACCGGTCGCGACCACGGCCCCGTCCGCGGCTTTTATTGCCATTCCGGGCGGAGCGCTCAAACTCAACGGGAAGTTGATACCGAGTGTGTCTCTAAACAAACTGACCACATAGCCCGACCAACCAACGGCCACCGTAGCGGCTCCGAACGCATATTCGAGAATAAGGTCCCAGCCGATGATCCAGGCGATGAACTCGCCCAAAGTTCCGTAGCCATATGCATAGGCCGAACCGGAGATCGGCACGCTGGCGGCAAATTCCGAATAACACAGAGCTGCAAATGCGCTCACGATACCGGCAATGATCATCGAGATGATAACAGCGGGACCAGCGTGTTTTCCTGCGGCCTGGCCGGTCAAAACGAAAATTCCGGTACCGATGATCGCTCCGACGCCAAGCATCGTCAGATCAAGAGCACTTAATGTCTTTTTCAAAGTATGTTCGCCCGTCTCCTGAGCCTCGGCGATGATCTTTGAAATTGGTTTAGTCGCAAAAAGTGACATGAAAACCTCCTAAGGTTGATTTAACTAAGATTGCTCTGCTGTGTCCTTTTTCCCCGACACAGCTTTCCAAATAAAATAGACCGGCACTCCAGTCAGCACTATGACCAGGCCCGGCCATGTGGCCGTGGTCTGATAGATAAATAGGACGGCCAAGATTACGAACGCACCTACGCAGTAAAGTGCCGGGATGATCGGGTATCCGAGTGCTTTATACGGACGCGGCGTGTCAGGTTGTTTCACGCGGAGCACAAAAATTGCCGCGATCGCGAGAATATAAAAGATCAGGGCCGCCGAGATGACGTATGTAAGCAGGTCGCCGTAGAGATTGCCGTAGCTGATCTTACCGTCAGCAGCCGTCGTCACCGTTCGGGGCAGAACGTAGAACGCCGACCAGATACCTTGTATTATCAGTCCCCATGCCGGAACGTGCGCCTTATTGAGGTCGCCCGCTGATTTGAAGAAAAGACCGTCCTTCGCCATTGCGTAATACGCACGGGCACCCGAAAAGATCAGGCCGTTATTGCAGCCGAATGTCGAGATCATAATGGCAACCGCCATTATCACTGCACCGGCTCCGGGAAAGATCACCTCGGCAGTAGCCGAACCGACGCGGTCGCTTGCTACCTTCTGAATGTCCTCAAACCGCAGCGTCACGAGATATGCGAAATTTGCGAGCATGTAAAGCAGGATCACGCCGCCCGTGCCTAATAGCAGCGAGAGCGGCAGGTTCCGCTTCGGATCTTTGACCTCGCCGGCGGTGAACGTGACGTTATGCCAGGCGTCGGCCGAGAACAGCGAATTTGTCTGTGCGACACAGATCGCAACCAGCATTCCAAATGCCGTCAGCAGCGAGACTGCCGCAGCACCCTTGTCTCCGGCTGTCGTTGCACCGACACTCTGCAGTTCGCCGCGTACTGTCCACAGATCGCCAAAGTTTGCCGCTGCGATCTCAGGATACGAGTACAATCCGACGATCAGTCCGAGTACGATCAACGCGATCAGCGAGCCGGTCTTGGCAAAGGTGAAGACATTTTGGACCAGCTTGCCGAGACTGAGGCCGCGCGTATTCATAAACGTCAGAAGCGCGATCATTGCGATCCCAAGCAGTTGAGCCGTCGAGAGCGAAATGGCATAGCTTGAGCCAAGCCGGATCGGCTCGATCAAGTAGTTCGTCTCCGAGATCGATTGAAACAATATGCCCGTATACCGCGAAAACGCAACAGAAACGGCCGCGATCGTAGCCGTGCCGATCACAAGAAAATGCGTCCAGCCGTATAAAAATCCCCAGAACGGCGAATACGCCTCTTTCAGATAGACGTACATTCCGCCGGCCCGCGGCATCATGGCCGCCAGTTCTCCGTACGAAAGTGCCGCTCCGATCGTCAAAAGCCCGGTCACGAGCCAAACCACCAGCAGCCAGCCGGGCGAACCGACCTGACGTGCAATGTCGGCAGACACGATAAAAATGCCCGAACCGATCATCGATCCGGCGACGATCATCGTCGAATCGAGCAGCCCGAGCCCGCGTACAAACCCTTCGTTTGATTGTTCCGTATCTACAGGCGAAGATGCCATAAGCTTTTACAAGTGCGAAAAAAAATCGTCGCTTGCCCGTTAACCGGGAGAGGTTGTCGGCAATTCGTTATTCTTCAGTTCTTAAGTCGTTGGCGAGATATTCGTAGCTGATATTATACTTTTATTACAAAAACTGTCGAGTAGTTTTTGACGTTTTGCCCGAATATAGGGAATTTTGTTCCAAATTGGAGCGTGCCGTGGTTGGTTAAGGCATATCCTTTGCATCGAAACTTGACCACCAGATCGTATGAATTCGAAATTCATACGGCGACCTCAATCTTATCGCTTGGATCGTTGTACCTTTATCCAGATCGTACAATCGACTAAAACTAACAAAATCGTGATTCGAATTGAATCTGCCGCCTGAATAGGGAAGCTGGATAATGTCACCATTGCTCGTTACAGCCTCAACCTCGGGCAGGAACTCGATTCCGCTCGGACCAGAGATGAATTTATTGCCGACCAGGTGTTCGAACGGCGGTGCCGGGTCGATATTGAGTTTATTGACATCCTGACTGATCAGGATAGGCCTTCTTAGTTCGATAGTTTGCCATTCGGGTCCAACGGTTATTTCGTCTGCCAACACAACATCGGTAATGTAGTTACACTTGTCATATACAAACGCGACAAATGCGACTGACGCCAGAATTGATATCCCAGTTATGACTGACACGATCTTTGATCTCATTGCGTGATCACTGAATTTTCGGACAGACCTTTTCTCCCGCAAAACTCATGAACACCTGACGGTATTTGCTGCAGTCACGCCCCAGGATCATTCCTGCCTGTTGGTTGTCGCCGTCGAGGGTTTTGAGGAAGCCGAGCATGATATCGGGCTTTTCGAGGCGGTCGCTGCTGCCGAGATCGGTCAACAATTTATTGACGCTGTCTTTGCTGATCAGCAAAGTTTACTCATCACCGCGGTATTGTAGGCGGCTCCGACGCTCCGGTAGTCGATAGTTTTGTCGGAGGGCTGTATAAAGATCATTTCTTTGTCAAACTTGTTTCGGTCGATCAACTGCCCCTGTCCCTTTGTCATTTCGGTGTCGAAATAGGTCTCGGGTTCGGTCGAATAACGCTTTAGCTCTTCGCTGGTCATACCGGTCGCACGCTTGATCACCACGTCGTACAGGTTCTGTTTGAATTTTCGTATCGGTTCTACGAGTTCGTCGGGGATCGCCTTTGCGATCACATCGCCAAATTTGCCGCTCAGGCGTCTGAGATCGCCGACCTCATCCGGCGGGCCCGACATTGAGATCAGATGACGATTTACATAGTCGTCGAATATCGCCTGTGCCTTATCGACGTCCGTCTTTTTCTCAGGATTGAAGAAAAGTGCCTTTGCGGCGAGGTCGCTGGTCGTGACCCAAGCCTTTAGCCCGGCGTCGATGTCTTTGATCCAAGCCTTTTTGTATTTTGCTTCGGCTCTGTTAAGCACGGCACTGCATTTCGGGTCCCACGGCTTACATTTCTCAGCGTCAGCAATAAGTTTAACGACATCTGCCTCAAGCTCTGCTCGCAGCGTCGAATAAACACGCGGTATCGAGGCGTCAGTGCCCACGCCGTCCTTTATCAGCAGTTCCTTATCAAGATAAGTGCCCGGCCGTGCGTCGACCAATTTTTGATAGACAAAGTCCTCGACACTGGCGATGCTTGCACCAAATGTCGGATCGGGCACGCGTTTGCCCACGTAGCTTTCGAGCAGTATGTGTTTCTTTGCATTCTCGGGCGGCTTGAACGTAAAAGCACCGCCGGTGAAATTGTTGATGAACGTATGCCCGAACATATCGCCTGCGGCATGCGTCAGATAACCAACGGCGAACGCCTTGATCGCCGGCGAACCGTCCGAATTTGACCACAGATATTCGAGCCAGCGGTTCGAGCCGTCCGGATTTGTCGGCGGATGTATCACCTGCTGGCCCGTCAGAATGTCGGGATATGCATCCGGCCCAAGTACGCCGGCACGATACTGGTCGGGATTTTTCTTCAGAGCATCGAGCACCGCCGCATCGACTGCATATTTGCCTAGGACACCGACAACTTTGCCAGTCGCCGGATCAAGCCGCTCGATCGTCACCATTCCATCATCGATCGCGTCCGCAAGGGCTACTTCGGCAAGATAGACATGCGTCGTCGGTTTCCAGGCGAACGCCAAACCCGAATTGCCAAGTAATATGCATAGGCCAAATGCGATCGAAATATTGAACTTCCTTGACCGCCGTACGGTGTGTTTCATGCTTTTCATATTGGATCTATTCTCTCTGAATTACGGCCGAAATTAACGTTGACAAGATATTAGACCAATTCGACCACGTCGCCGTAATCGGATCGCTTATTTTTGCCGCGGTGAACTGCAATTGTCGCCCTCAAATGGGCTTTCGCGTAATGAATATTGGGTTGTTACTAAGCATTTATCACATTCGTCGCATCCGTAAAACTCATCGATCTCATCATTGTCATCTGACGCAGCTAAAAACGCCGCTGCCCAACAATTTCGCCAATAGATGGTATTGCGACAGTCTGTTTCCTTCAAAAATGTATTGTCGCAAGGGCCGTTTTTATTGTCGCTGACCCCGTTTTTTACTGTCGCAAGCCCCCTAAAACATTGTCGCCAAGCCCCTTAAAGACTGTGGCAGAACGCATTTTTACGGCATTTTCATCAATTTTGCTGATCAAATTGTGGTACGTACCACAATTCGAACGCGCGGCGGAGATCACATTTTTGGTTTTCCCCCAAAAACGTTCGGATTCGTAAATTTCAGCTTGTTTTTCGCGTATGGTAACTTAGAGCCATCATGAGTGAAAGATCAGAAAAATTCGGCGATATGCCGACCGCAGACTTTCGAAAGTTCGGCTATCAGATCATCGACCAGCTCGCCGACTATTTCGATTCGATGGAAAATTATCCGGTACTTTCGCAAGTCGAGCCCGATTGGCTCAAGAGCAATCTGCCCGCGTCTGCACCTGAAGCAGGTGAAGATTTTGGCGAGATACTCGGCGATGTTGACCGCTTGATAATGCCAGCCGTCACGCATTGGAACCATCCGAACTTCCATGGCCTGTTTTCGACTTCGACCAGCAGCGTCGGGGTTTTCGGCGAGATGTTTACGGCGGCCTTCGATATGAAAGCAATGCTATGGCGGACATCGCCGGCATCGACCGAGCTCGAAGACGTCGTGCTCGACTGGCTCCGCCAGATGATGGCACTGCCTGCAGATTTCGAGGGCATCATCTACGACACCGCATCGGTCTCGACCATGCATGCCATCGCGGCGGCTCGCGAAAAGGCCGGGTTTAATATTCGCGACAAAGGTATGAGCGGCCGCAGCGACGTTCCGCTGCTGCGTCTCTATGCCAGCGAACACGTACATTCATCGATCGACAAAGGCGTCATCACCCTCGGCCTCGGCCTGCGATCCTTACGAAAGATCGAATGCAACGAACGGTTCGAGATGATCCCCGAAAAATTGGCGGAGGCAATAGACCAGGACATCGCGGCAGGATTCAAACCGATCTGCGTTATCCCAACCATCGGGACGACCTCGACCTCAAGCATCGATCCGGTCGACGCGATCGCCGACATCTGCGAAAAATACGGTATTTGGCTCCACGTCGATACGGCATACGCAGGTTCGACCGCGATCGTGCCTGAGATGCAGCCGCTGTTTGCCGGTTGGGAACGTGCCGATTCGATCGTCGTAAATCCGCACAAATGGCTGTTTACGCCCTTCGATCTGTCAGTGCTTTATTGCAAAGACTTGAGCGAGCTAAAGGAGGCCTTCTCGCTCGTTGCCGAGTATCTCAAGACCAGCGACGAACAGACGGTAAAGAACGGTATGGACTACGGCATCCAGCTAGGACGCAGGTTTAGAGCGTTGAAGTTATGGTTCGTCATCCGCTATTTTGGCCGCGAAGGCCTAATTGCAAGGCTTCGAGAACACTGCCGCCTCGCACGTCTTTTCGCCTCTTGGGTCGAAGAAAGCGGCAAATGGGAACTCCTCGCGCCCGTGCCATTTGCGCTTGTCTGCTTTCGGGCTTGTCCTGACAGTGTCGAAGACCTAAATGCCCTGAACGAGAAGATCATGAACGACATCAACGCCTCAGGCGAAGCTTACCTTTCGCATACAAAACTAAACGGAAAATACACTCTGCGATTATCAGTAGGCAGCATCCGCGTAGAAGAGCGGCATCTAACAAAGGTCTGGAATATTCTCAATGAAAGGTTAGAGAAATTGGCCTGAATTATATGAAAAAACTCCTGCTCATCATGGTGGTTGCGATCGCGGCAAACCTTGCGGTTTACGGCCAAAAAAAGGTGGTCAAACGTCCCGTTGCGAAGCCAAAGGTGGTAAAACCAACGGTAAGGCCAACCGCATCGCCATTTGTCCGCGAAAAATTTGACCCGCTTCGCGACCCAACAGCCGATCTTGCCGCCGCGATTATCTCCGCGGCCAAAGAAAACAAACGCATTATCCTCGATGTCGGCGGCGAATGGTGCGGCTGGTGTGTGTACATGGACAAGTTCTTCTATCAGAACCCTGAACTCGCCAAACTCCGCGATGATAACTATGTTTGGATGAAAGTAAACATGAGCCCGGAAAACGAAAATTCGGCCTTTTTGTCGACCTATCCTGAACCTAGCGGCTATCCGCATCTTTACGTTCTGGACGATAAGGGCAATATGATCCATTCGCAGGATACATCACCTCTGGAGTCCGGCAAGTACTACGACCTTGCGAAATTCACTGAGTTTCTCAAGGCATGGGCGCCAAAAAAGTCTACCGCCAAACACTAAGATCCCTTGTTCTCAACCTCGGCCCAGATCTTATGTCCGTGAGTTTCTTTGAGAAAGATCGTACCAACAATTAGCGTGATCGCCGCGATCGCCATAGGATAATAAAGCCCCGCGTAGATGTTTCCGGTCTGAGCGATCACCGAAACGCCGATCAGCGGCAGCAAGCCGCCGAACACGCCATTGCCGATATGATACGGCAGGGAGAGTGCCGTATAGCGGATCTTCGCCGGAAAAGCCTCGACCAGATACGCGGCGATCGGGCCGTAAACCATAGTCACCCAGATGACTTGGATAAAGACGAGCAAGATCAGCATCCATGCTGTTATATTCGACATCAGATCGCTGAAAGAGGTATAAACTAGGACCTTTGGTGCCGGAACCAATACACCTTCGTTATTACGTGCGAGCGGCGTGAGCGATTTTTCGCCGGTCGCCGGATTTGTCTGCGAAGTCGCCGTTTCGATATTGGAACCGGCCGCCGACTGCATCGCGTGATAGATCGGCAGATAAGTAAACACTGCCAGCAGCAAGCCGGCCATGATTATCCATTTCCGGCCGATCCGATCGCTGAGTGCTCCGAAAACAACAAATAAAGGCATTCCGAGAAGTAGAGCAACGGCGATGATGTAGTTTGCGGACGTCGCATCGACGTTTAGTATCTTCTGCAGGTAAAACAGAGCATAAAACTGCCCGGTGTACCAAACCACTCCCTGTCCGGCGGTCGCCCCAAATAGCGAGATGAGGACGATCTTGAGATTTTTCCACTTCGTAAAGGCCTCGACTAGCGGATTCGTTGAGGTCATACCAGCCGTTTTGACCTGTTCAAAGATCGGTGATTCCTTCATTCGGAGGCGAATGTAGAGCGACACACCTACGAGAAGAATGGAGATCAGGAAAGGTATCCGCCAACCGCTAATGCCGTCTGCCTTGCCGGCAAATTGCTCCGGTGACATCATATTCTGCACAGTCAAAATGACGGCGAGGGATAGAAACAGCCCCAACGTCGCAGTAATTTGAATAAACGAGGTGTAAAATCCGCGTCTGTTATCGGGCACGTGTTCGGCTACATAGACAGCCGCTCCGCCGTATTCGCCGCCGAGTGCGAGGCCTTGCAAAACGCGGATGAGCAGCAAAATGATGGGTGCCGCAATGCCGATCTGCGAATACGTCGGCAAAAATCCGATCACCGCCGTCGCTCCGCCCATTATCAGCAGCGTCACGAGAAACGCGTATTTTCGCCCAACAATATCGCCGATCCGCCCGAAAAACAACGCTCCGAACGGCCTTACGACAAATCCTACCGCAAAGGTCGCCAAATAGGCGATATACGCGAACGTATCGTTCCCCGGCGGATAGAACAGCGGTGCGATGATTCCGGCAAGGCTGCCGAAGATATAAAAATCGTACCACTCGATCATGGTGCCGACAGCCGAAGCGCCTATGACCTTCCAGATCATTCTTTTGGTTATCTGATCGTTATAGAACGCGCCGAGATCGCCTGCTGTTTCGCTCATGTGAATTGAGGTATTAAACCAGTTTCCGGCTGATGATTCAAAGGTAGTACCTGTATTGCGTATGCTATCGTTAGATGCAATGAAGTTTGTAAAAGAGACCGTCATCAACGCGACGCCCGAAAGGGTATTTGCTTTTCACGAATTGCCAGATGCATTCTCGCGTCTGGTACCGCCGTGGGAAGACGCAAAGATCATTCAAAAGGCCAACATATCGGTCATTGGGTCGCAGGCAATAATTGACACGAAGCTATTTGGATTGATAACCACGCGTTGGGTTGCGGAACACACGGCATATGATCCGCCGCGGATGTTTGAAGATATTCAGGTCAGCGGCCCTTTCGCAAAATGGCGGCACCGCCATATTGTCGAGCCGCATCCGGGCGGAGCAATCCTCCGCGACGAGATCGAATACGATCCGCCCTTTTGGTTTCTGGGGGTGATCGCGGCACCATTTGCAGTCGTGCCGAAGCTGGAGAAGATGTTCGCCTACCGCCACGACGTGACCAAGAAGTGGTGCGAAGGTGAATACTAACCAAATATGTTGGTGATCCGGCTGATCGGACCGCCGAACATAAAATCGCTAAAACCTATATTTTCATGGGAACGGTCGTAACCCACGAGTTCGACATATGCTCGTCCCTCGACCGAACTTTCGTTTCTTTTTCCGGCTACTTTGCAGGCTCCTTCCCAATAAACGATCATCGTCGAACCGCGGGTGTCGAGCTCCTGATCTGCGATCAACGGCTTGATCTCGATATCAATTCCGAAGCGTTCGACACGGACCCGCCAACGGCTCGGGTATTCGGCATTTGTATTTCGGCTCGTCCAGGTTGAAAGGATCTCGATCTCAAAATCTTTTCTTTCCAAATACTTGCAGGTGCCGTCCTGTTCGACGAATGTACCGGTCGCTTCGCCGTTCATTTCGCCGGATTCGCCGCGGAATTGATAGATCATCAGTTCCGTCTCATCATCAAACTGAATGCTGAACCAATCCCAATACCCTTGTTCCCAAATGCCAAATTCACGGTCCATCCAGGCTGTTCCGGTGAATTTTTCAATTCCCGTCTCACGAGCGATCTGTCCATCGACCTTCATTCGTGTGAACGAAAAATGATTGGAAGCCCCATTTTTCTTGCGGCTGATGCCGTTTCCGCCTTCACCATTAAGTACGAGCGGTTTGCCTTGATCAAGGACGGCGTCGAAAACAAATCCGCCTTCGAGCGTGGCGTGCAGAATGTGTTTGCCCGCGACCTCACGCAGTGACCAGTCGCCTAAACGCACGTCACACGCCGTTTCGCTCATAGATACCGGCACGTCGAACGGCATATTGAAACTCCTCTTATGCTCGTAGCGAAACCTCTTATCGCTCAGATCCGAGATCGCAAAGTGCGCAAAATACATCGGATTTGCAAGCACCGTCATCGGCACAATGCCGATACGGTCCAGGTCGGTGCGGCGTTTGAAAAAGACCAGTTCAAAACCAAATTCCCGACCCTGCTCACTCTTACAATGTCCCGTGTAATACCACCATTCGGTCTGCACATCGGGCTTTGCAAATAGGTCGTCGGGGAGTTTCACGCGCCCGTCGGATGGAGCATCGCGAAGCCCGCTGCCGCCATAATTCAATAGCCCTGAAACGCCGTCAAGCATGGTTGCGGCAATTGTCTCAATAGGTTTTACATAATTCTCGTACATAAGCTTACTTTACTATTCGCAGATTTTTTCGCAACAGTTTCAGCGAAGCGGTACAGAAAGTGAGAATTCTCAACCGTTTATGAGAAAATAGAATGATGTTGACCCATATAGTTTGCTGGAAATATAAACCGGAGACTGGCGAAGCGAGCCGAAACGAACATCGTGCCCGGCTGCTGGCACTTGTCGGGGTGATACCTGAGATCATCGATCTCAATGTCGGTGAGGACATCCTGCAACTTGAACGCTCGTACGATACCGGACTTGTCTCAACATTTGCCGACCGTGAGGCGCTCGATCGGTACACCGTTCATCCTGATCACCAAGAGGTCGCGGCCTTGGGCCGTGAGATCGCCGACCGCGTTGTGTCGGTTGATTTTCTGTCATGATCATTTGTGACAATGGTCAGCTGGAAAAATAGCAAATGAAGGTACTGAAAAAGATCGTAATCATTTTATTTCTATCGCTGATCGCGATACAGGCCCCGTTTGTTTACCGACGATACAAGTTCGGCCAACTTCGCGAAAAGATCGATGAGATAGCTGCTGTTTCTCAAAATACTCCGAAACCGGCAAACTCAAATTTCGCTGAGTACAAGGGCATCATTCACGCTCATACCAGCCTTGGAGGTCATAGCACGGGGGATTTGATGAACTGATAGAAGCGGCAAACTTGAACGGTCTCGACTTTGTCCTGATGACCGAGCACTTTTCGCCGAATTATGACACGTCGTCACTGACTCTGAACGGCACCTTCGGAAAAACGCTGTTCATCGGCGGCAATGAGATCGACACGAGCGACGCCGACCGCTTTCTGATGATACCGGGCAGTGCGGACGCACCGGGACTTGCCCGAATGCCGACCGAACAGGTCATTGAAAAACTCCATGCCGAAAACCGGCTTGTGCTGGTGACCTATCCTGAGAAATTAAGATCATGGAACGCGAGTTTTGACGGCGTCGAGGTCTTTAGCCTTCACACTGCGGCGAAGCAACTCAACCCTTTCGTAGCATTCTTCGATCTGATTTGGTCCGGTTCGGCATATCCGGAACTGGTATTTGCGAGTGGATTTCGCCGGCCCGATGCAAACCTATCAAAATATGACGTTACCGCAGCAACGCGCAAAACGTCCTTGTTTTCCGGTACCGATGCACACTCGAACATCGGTCTTCACTTATTTGGCGACGATGCCGGACATAAATGGATCACTCTAAAGATCGACCCTTATGCGACCATGTTCGGCATCGTAAGAACACATGTTTTGATCGCAAACGACAAACCGCTGTCGCGTGAGATACTGATCGAAAATATCAGGCAAGGCCGATATTTTGTCGGCCTAGATGTAATCGGCGATACAACAGGATTTCAGTTCTGGGCCGAATCTGCTCAGGGCAACGGATATATGGGCGATGTCGTTTCACTCGGAAACAAGCTTACTCTCAGGTCTACAAGCCCGATATCAGCAAGGTTTGTGCTTTTCAAAGACGGGGCAGAGGTCGCAAACGGCTCAGGGTCAAACGAACTCAGTTTTGTTCCAAGCGAGCCCGGCACTTACCGTGTCGAGGTTTACCAGAACGACTTGGGAGCCCCCTTTGATGCGATGCCATGGATTATTTCAAATCCAATATATGTCAGATAAGCAAACGATTTCGCAATAGCGTACATCATAAAAGAGCACGAAATATAGATAGTTTTTGCGAGCACTTGAAATGAAGAAGATCATCCGAAACGTACCTTTAGCGGCGATAGTTTTGACCATTGTTTCGATCACCGGTTTTGGACAGACTGCAAAACGAACGCCTTTTGACGTGACCAATTATGTAATGGACGTCACGCTAGTACCATCGGAACGACGCCTCAACGCGACCGTCGATGTCGCTTTTACACCGCTCGAAGATACTCGGAGCGTGTCTTTCGAACTTAACGGTTCCCTTAAGATCGAATCGATCACACGGATCGGATCGATCCCGGTGCCGATGGCATCGGGCCCGAAATCCGGCGTTAGGCCTCAGCCAAAACCCGCGGCAACACCTCAAAGTTCAATAACATTCGTTCAGGATCAGGCAGGGGTGTCAGACATCGGCCCGAGTGTGCGGATCGACCTTGGCGACACCGTGTCAAAAAGTTCGCCGGTCGTGCTGCGGTTCAAATACAGTGGGGTTCTTGACACTGCGGCCGGCGGTCCGCTGTTAAATAAACGTCTTGCTTATGTTGGAGATCCGAATGGATACCTGATGTATGCGGCTCGCTGGTTCCCATTTCACGATTACGCCGCTGACCGGGCGACTTCGGATATAACGATCACATTGCCTCAGGGCCTGCAGCTTGTGGGCTATAGCGACCAGAGCGTAGCGACCTCCGGCAATAAATTTCGTTTTGTGCAGGCGAAACCGGCACTCATAGGCAATTTCGCTTACGGCAAATACATCGCCAAGACACTGAAATTCGGCGAGTACGAGCTCCAGTTCTACTCCCGTGTCGGCAATGACGCACGAGTTCCGGGGTATGCCGAAACGCTTGGAAATGCACTTGCTGCCTATACTAAACGCTTTGGCCCGCCTGATGCCGGAAAACGGCTGGTTGTCGCTCAGATCGATGACGAGAGCCTCGATTTTTATTCATCACTCGGAATGCTCTTTATCGCCAACCGCCAGTTCGAAGAGGCCCGCGAGATCACGACCGAACGTCTCGAACGCGAGGCCGGCTATCAGTGGTGGGGATTGACCGTCGGCCTGAAATCATTTGACGACGCTTGGCTTTCACAAGGTTTGGCTGAGTACAGCGCGTTCTCGCTTCGCGAAGGCAAACTGGACGGAGCCAAGCTCGATGCAATACGTCGCGAACTGCTGGAAAAGTCGCTGACGTTCGAACAAACCGCGTCACTGTTGCGGGTTCCGGCTAATCTTGACGACCAGTCCGTCGCGTATCAATACATCATGTACGCAAAGGGGGCGTTCGTCTACAAGCTGCTTCGCGATACAATGGGAGCCGATAAATTTGACCAATTGCTGAGGACCTTTCTAGCGGAGAATCGAGGCAAGAGTGCGTCGATCGACGATTTTGAGAAGTTGGCTTCAAAGATAAACGGCAGTGATCTGCGTTACTTTTTTGCCCGTTGGGTCGA
This sequence comes from Acidobacteriota bacterium, assembly GCA_016713675.1. Classification (NCBI taxonomy): domain Bacteria; kingdom Pseudomonadati; phylum Acidobacteriota; species Acidobacteriota bacterium. The sequence goes on along the minus strand of JADJOS010000001.1, from coordinate 963,567 downwards.
GAGCACCGGCGTGCCCGAGTTTGAAACTGATTATCAGATATTGCGAACTCGCGGCGGCAAGTTTATCGCCCGGGGTACAGTAAAGCAGAATTACGACAATCTTCGTCTCCCGATCGACGTTCAGCTTCGCTCGGAGGGCGAATCGGGCCTCAAGACCGAAACTATCCAGATCGACGACGCCAGTGCCGATTTTAATATCGAATCAGCCGGCAAACCCCTCACCGTGGTCCTCGACCCCAATTACAAGCTGCTTCGCATATCACCTGACCTGCGAGTCTCGTCCATCGCCCGACGCGGCATCGAGCAATTTAAGGACGGCAACTATGTCGAGGCACAGCAGCAGTTCGAGGCAGCTCTAAAGCTGGACCGGTCGAATTCGTGGATCTATTATCACCTCGGGTTGCTTTTCCTCGAACAACGGAACTACGACCTCGCCATCGATAATTTCAAAGCGGCCCTTAGCGGCAATCTCAATCCGTCGTGGCTCGGCGTTTGGGCAAACATAAAAATGGGTAACGCCTATGACGGCAAGGGTGACCGCACACGAGCGAGCAGTGCGTATAGCCGTGCCCAAAAACTCGGTGACGATTACGACAATGCGCAGGAAGCGGTCAAACGCTATCAGGCGACGCCGTACGATCCGAAAGAAAAGACTGCGTCCGTCGTAAAGTAGTGCTCTTTCACACCACTTTTGTGGGAAGACCAACTGTGTATTTTTTGCCGCGCGTTCGAATTGTGGTACGTACCACAATTTTATCAACAAAATTGATGAAAATGCCGTAAAAATGCGTTCTGCCACAGTTTTTAAGGGGCCTGGCGACAATGTTTTAGGGGCCTGCGACAATAAAAAACGGGGTCAGCGACAATCGATTTTCCGCCTGCGAACGTGTCACGAGCATAGTTTTTTGGCGAATATTGGGAGAGACAGCGTCGGGACCGTTGACGAAGAGTGTGACGACATCGACCAGTTTGCCCGTGGTGATGACGCCGACTAAATTCCGGATCGATCTTAGGGAAAGTGTTCGCGAGCTGCAGCGTTCTTGCGGGTTCCCGGCGGAAGAGGCTGCCTCGCCTTCCCAACCTCTCCGATGAGTTCGACCAAGATCTGTATTATGAGGTCAGCGATCACAGTGATATTGTCTCGGGCGACGAAATTTGCATCATAACCACCTTTCGAGATCGATCTTCTTCCCGGCGGACAGCGGACAGATTTGGGAGATCGAAATTCCTATCAATTACTTTTCTTGACGGTCGCCGCTTTCGCAATGTTCGAATATGCTGAGAATATCGGTGAATTAAATGCCCTCACCCGATATCTGTACGTCCCCGGAGTCAATCCGATATTTATGTAACCGGTCGCGGTTCCCGCGACGACGGCGACCTCGGCGAAATCCGCGCAGTTCGAGCCTCTGCATCGTTCGATCCTTACTTCGGATTGAACGGTCGCACCGTTGGTCCAAGCGAGGCGGATAGAGGTTGGCGTGCGGCCAACTGCCGTCGGAGCAGACGGTGCCTCGACGTTCGGTGCATTTACCAAGATCGAACGGTTCACCGGCAGGCTCGTTACGCCGAGCATGTCAGTGACGGTGAGGGACGCAATATACGTTCCGGGTGTCGTATAAATGTGTGACGTCTGAGCTCCGCTGCCGGTAGAGCCGTCGCCAAAATCCCATGCCCATGACACGATCGGGCTGCCGCCTGCGATCGATCCGCTCCCGTTAAAAGCCACATTCAGCGGAGACGTGCCGGATGACGGCGTCACCGTCATCACGGCGACCGGTTCCAGAGGCGTAAAGATGCCTCCCGGCCTGAAGCAAGTGATAAGTGCGTCATAGCCGCCTGTCGCACAGACGTCGCCGTTAGGCAGGGCAGACGCCCAGACCGTTGCCTGTTGTGAACGGCCTTCCCACAAAAGAACGCCGGTCGGACCATAACCGACGGTATAGCCGGGCCAGAATCCTCCCGGCAGGGTCGGGCCTCCTCGGCCGGTCACTACTGTCGTGCCGTTGGCCATGGCGATTATGCCGCTCGGGATCTCGTCAGTGTTGAGCCCGCCGTCACGTACCGCTTCCCATCGAACGGTTCCGTTCGCATTTAGCGCCGCCGTGTACCAATCTAAAAATCCGCGTGTAGCATGGCCGGTCACGACGAGACTGCCATCGAGGGCTCGGGCGATCCGCCCCCCTGCCGCACCGGTACTGTCGGACGGCCGCTTATCGGTTCGCCAGATCTTTGCTCCGGTCACTCGGTCATAAGCGATCACCGTTAGCCACTGAGTGATCGCAGGTGTTCCGACACCGGTCGTTCCCTGGCCGGCGACGTATATGCGTTCTGCGTCAACGACCAGATCGCTCGCCGCTGTGCCTTCGGCACTGGTGGTCAGCCAACGGCGTGTTCCTGTGCCCGTGTCAAATGCGGTCACGCTCCAATTACCGCCTAACGCACCCGCCAGGATAACGTCCGCTCCGTCAGGGCTTATCGATGCCGCCGCATCTCGCACTGATGTGCTCGCCGACCAGAGTCGTACCCCGGCTGGACTGTATTTATAAAGTATCGAATTGTAGCTGAAGTAGACGTTTCCACCTGCATCCACGAGCAGCCGCCCGACAGTCAGAATCGTACTGGTCGAATCGACGCGCCACTGAAATGTTCCGTCAGATGAATAATGCACGACAACAACGTGACTCGTGAGCCCGCTTGACGTAAGTGACCGTCCGAGAGCTGTAATGTCGCCGTTTGGTGAGGAAACGATCCAATCGCCGACGAATGTACCCGCGAGCGGTATGATCGTTCGGGTCCAACGCAAAACACCTTCAGAAGTATAGGACGTAACTGCAAGATCCCGTCCGAAGGCCGGGCCTGAAACGATAGCAATGTTCCCGGATAGGTCGACACTCATCCGTCCTGCCTGCCCGATACCGTCGCTTCCGGCAAAAACGCCGCCTCGAGTCCACAACGGCGGAACCTGAACGGCCGCTATGGCCGAGTCTACGGCCGAAGACCGAGAATTTGAGAATCCACCGGAAACCGGAGAAGTTCCGCGTGCCTCCGAAGAAAAAAGTCCGCCCGCGGTCATTGCGATCAAGATGAAAAATATTTTTAATTCCCGGATCTTCATAATTGGTACCTCAACCGGCGCACCGCGGGATCCTAGAAGATGCCCTTTTGCACACATTACCACAGTGTCGATCGGGGCGTAGTAAAGACAAGATCTGACCATCCTTAGCGGATATCCGAAAAAAAGATCTCGTTGGAAGGGTACGGACGTGACCGGCAATGAGGATGCCCCGGATTGCGGTCGAGGTTCCTAACTGCAAAGGGTCCCGCTACTTCGGACCGTTCTTGCTATTGGCTGCGCACGTTTCGATCACGATGGCCCGAAGCCAGCGGTGGGCGGGGTCGGCGTCGAGCCGCGGGTGCCAGAGCAGCGAAACCGTGAATTCGGGAACCGTAACCGGAAGTGCGAAACTGTGCATTCCGCTGCGGAGATTTCCGGTGTGGCGTTCCGGGACGGTGGCGATCAGATCGGAGAAGCGGGCCAATGAGATCGCTGTGGCAAAGCCGCTGACGATCGTTACTATCTCACGTTCGAGGCGAAACGGCTCCAATCTTTCGTCGATCGGCCCTTTGGCAATGCCGCGGCGAGAAACGCTGATGTGACGGCCTGCGGCATAGCGTTTCGGGGTGACCTTGCCTTTGCTCAGCGCATGCCCCGGCCGTACGACACCTATCAGACGGTCGCGAAACAACGCCTGTGCCCGCAACTCGGGGCCAGTATCGTTTCCCACGACGCCGGTCTCGAGATCGACCTCAGCTTCGCGTAGCGACGTGCTCTCTTTGTCCGGCTTCTGCACGAAGCAGAGCCGCACGCCGGGAGCTTCGTCACCGACTCGAGCGATAAGATCGGGGCCGAAGTTGTCGACAAAACCCTCGCTCGTTCTCAGTGTGAATGTCCTGACGAGCTGTCTGAGATCCGGCGTCTCCGCCGGGCACAATGCCGACTTGGCGTCCTGTGCGAGCTGTCCGACAATTTTGCTGAGCTCGATCGCACGCGGAGTAGGGACCAGGCCGCGGCCGGCCCTGACGAGCAGCGGATCGCCGGTCGTCTCGCGAAGGCGTGCCAACGCACGGCTCATCGCCGACGGGCTGAGCCGCAGGCGCCGGGCCGCTCCGACGACACTTCCTTCGGCAAGCACAGCATCAAGCGTGTAAAGCAGGTTGAGATCCGGATCAGCCATTCGTCGATCATATCCTTACATAGCGTCAAACGCAATCATATAGTGCAACTCGTGCGTCTTCCGCCATATCTGTGAAACAGATATAGTGGATTTATGATGAAGACAAAGACCAAAGAACAAGATCACGCCGGAACGGGACCGATACCACTATCTGCTTCCGCACGTTGGGCTCTGGCGAGCCTTTCGCTTTCGATGCTGATGCCGTCGCTGGATACGAGCATTGCCAATGCCGGTCTGCCGACGCTGATGCAGACATTCGGATCGTCGTTTCAGCAGGTTCAGTGGATCGTACTCGCATATTTGCTCGCTATCACCACAATGATCGTCAGCGTCGGCCGGCTCGGCGATATCGTCGGTAGGCGAAAGTTGCTGCTTTACGGGATCGGCCTGTTCACCGCGGCATCGCTGTTGTGCGGCATCGCCCCTACGCTGCCGCTGTTGATCGCCGGGCGTGCTCTGCAAGGAGTCGGTGCCGCCATCATGATGGCACTGGCGGTGGCACTCGCAGGCGAGGCGGTTCCGAAGGAAAGGACCGGCAACGCGATGGGCCTGCTGGGGACGATGTCCGCGATCGGCACAACGCTCGGGCCTTCGATCGGCGGCATTTTTATGAAGGGATTTGGCTGGCGGATGATATTCCTCGTCAATGTGCCGCTTGGAATTGTCAATTTTTTGCTGGCACGACGTTTCCTTGCGGCCGATCGATATGATCCGACGAAGGATCGGCCCGCCTTCGACCATTTGGGCACAATACTGCTCGGCCTGTCGCTTGCGGCGTATGCTCTCGCAATGACGCTGGGGCACGGGAGCTTTGGGCCGCTCAATATCGCGTTGCTGACGTCGGCCGTTGTCGGAGGTCTGTTGTTTTGGGTCTCGCAGGCAAAAGCGGTTTCGCCGCTGATAAGATTGGCGTTGTTTCGCGATCCGGTGCTGAGCGGCGGCCTTGCGATGAGCGCTATCGTTTCGACGGTAATGATGGCAACATTGGTCGTCGGGCCGTTCTATCTCTCGCGGGGACTCGGGCTTGAAACGGCTATGGTCGGGCTCGCTCTGTCGGCCGGGCCGCTGGTCGCGGCGATCGCCGGCGTGCCGGCCGGCCGCATTGTTGACCGCTTTGGCCCGCCGCGTATGACCATTATCGGGCTCGCCGGAATTGTGACAGGCTCATTGGCACTTTCGACCTTACCCGCGAGCTTCGGCATTGGCGGATACATTGCACCGATCATCGTGATCACAGCCAGTTATGCTCTCTTTCAGGCGGCCAATAACACCGCTATCATGACGGGAATCAAAGCCGAACAGCGAGGAACCATTTCAGGCATGCTCAGTCTATCCCGCAATCTCGGGCTCATCACGGGTGCATCCGCGATGGGAGCAATTTTTGCGGCAGCTTCGGCGGCGACCGATCCGGCTTCTGCCGAATCGGAAGCAATTGCCGCCGGTTTGCGGGCCACATTCGCTGTTGCGGCCGCACTGATCGCCGCTGCTATCGTCATTGCATATTTCAGCCGTGCACATTTGCGGCAGGCAAATGCCGCTGAACTCGAACCGTGGGTTGGCTGCTGAAAAAAAAGCTGTCCGGAAACTTTCGTCTCCGGACAGCTTTGAGTCCCCCTTGTTTCCCCTTGAATTAGAACCTGAACTTAGCTCTAAACTGACCGACGCGAGGGCCGCCGACAGTGTTGGTGATGACGCCGAAATCGACCGAATCCTGGAGGTCCGAGTTCGGGTTTGCGAGATTGACCGTGTTAAATACGTTGAACATATCGAATCCGAGTTCAAAACTCATGCGTTCGTTGATCTGCGTATTTTTGGCAAAACTCATATCAAACCGTTTCTGCATCGATCCGCGAAAAGTGTTACGGCCGAGATTGCCGAACTGACCAAATGCCGATGAAAAACAACTGCTGTTGATAACCGCGAGATTGTTCGTTGTGCCGGTTGAGACCGCTTGATCGGCGGTGCAATTGATATTCGGCCGTCCAAATCCCGGGCGATAGATACCGCCTGCTCCGCGAGTCGTGCTTGTCAGCTGCGAGACATTGGCAATTTCGGGCTCCGAAGCGAATACCGTGAACGGTGTTCCGGATTGAGCCTGGAAGAAGCCCGAAACGGACCAACCGTTGACCCAACGGCTTTTCATACCACCGGTCGGGATCTCCCAAACAAAATTTGTCGAGAACCGATGCGTGCGGTCAAAATCGGAGAGTGCTCGGTTGTTCTCGAGATTACGCGAGTCGCCCTGGGCGATGAAACCGCTGTTCGGAACGTCAGGCTTGCCGCTGCCGGCTGTGCTTCCCGGATCGGTGGACATCGTGTCGATCGATTTTGAGAAGGTATACGCGACGTTGAATTGCAGGCCTTTGGAAAGCCGCTTTGTCAGGCTAAACTGGCCGCCGTGATAGTTTGACGAGCCTCTTGACTGGAGGAGCAGTGCCTCAGGAACGTTGAACCCGAGGATAGGTACGCGGGCCTCGAAATTGATGAAAGTTCCGTTGGCTGACGAGAGATTCAGATCCTGACGTCCGGTGACGGTGTTCAAAAATCCGAACGCTACGCCTGTTCCGCGTAAACGTGCGGTCGAACCGGCATTTAACGGGCCGTTCGGCGAACCGGCGGCAACATATGCCTGATTGAACCGTTCGTAGATGTGGTCCGGTGTGTTCGGGTCATTGAGGTCAAATCCCTGATTGAGTGCCGTAGCGATCAACAGATTTTTGCCCTTAGTGCCGACGTAACGAGCCTCGAACATCAGGTCCTTCATCAATTCGTATTGAACACCGACATTCCACTGATGGACATACGGAGTTCTCAGGTTACGGTCGATCGCACGAAACTCGAATGTCTCGGCGATGTTGCCGCGGGTACAGTTGACACCGGTCGTGACAATGCAATTGGTACCTTGCGGCGTTCCGCGAGAATCGACAAACACCGGCGTGTTGTCGCGAATATTATAGCTACCCGTGGCACCCGAACCGCGAACGATTCGAAACGGCAACCACTGGTTGAGCGGAATATTTGTCGGGACGCCGGAGAATGCCGAGGTGATGGGCACGCCGCCGCTGGGCACGGTGATCTCGACCTCGCGTAGGAAAGGATAATTTGAGAACACTGTGTTAATGAACGCCGCTGACGGCCGATCGTAAAAGATGCCGTATCCTCCGCGGAAGACGAGCTTGTCGTTGACCGCATAGGCGACGCCGATACGTGGTGCAAAGTTGTTCATGTCCTGGCCGTTGAGCGTGTGTTTGTTGTTTGTTCTCGTTGTAGCGGCGATCGCCGAATCAACGATACTAATGCTGGTGTTGCTGACGTTGCTAGGCACGATAAAGCCGGCAGTCGGATTGTCGCAAAGTGCGTTCGTGCCGCCCGTCGGAGCGAAACACGGCAGATATGGCTCGAGGTCAAAGTTTCCGATGCGGCCGTTTTTTCGGTCGGCCACATAAAGAGTTCGTACCGCAGACCGAGTGTCAGATTGAGCTTACGAGTGATCTTCCAATCGTCGGTGATGTAGAAACCGAAATCCTGAAATCGGAACGCCTTGTCGGTGATGCCGTACTGAGTGTCGGCCTCGGTCGCATTGCCCGTGAGAAACTGCGTGAACGAATCAAATTTTTCAAATTCGGTCGCCTGTTCCTCGGGCAGATTGGTGTCATACGCGTGACGCTTATGCTCACCGCCGAACTTGATGCTGTGGTTTCCGCGTGTCCAGCTGACGTTGTCGGCGATACTGTATGTGATCTGCTTTCGCTTGTTGAATGAATCGTTCGGACCGCCGAATGAAAAGTTAGCCAGATTGTTTCGGCCGATATAGTGTCCGAGCCGCGTCGTCGCGACGCTTGTATCAAAGGTCGACGCCGGATTGTTGACGCCGACAAAAGCGTTTGTAAAATCACCTGTCGAGAAATCGTCGGTCAACGCACGCGTATTGTTGAGGTAAAAATAACCAAATCGCACTTCGTTAATGAACGTCGGTGTGAAGATATGAGTGTCGCCGATCGAGATCGTGCGGTTGCGGTCGTTCTTGTCGAGAACGGTGGGCGACGCCAGGCTGTTCGGGTCAGGGAACGAATCCTGTGCCGGGAAATTTGAAAAGAACAGCGTGCCGCTCAGCGTGTTTTTAGAATTGATCTGGCCGTCAAGCCTGCCGGTGAACTGATGCTGTTTGAATAGCGAAGGTTCGACCGAGATGACCTCAGCTAACTGGTTATTGCGCTGGCGGGTGACCGATGTAACATTCGGGAAGAATCCGGACTGGAAAGAACCGGTGCCGGTCTGATCGACAATGCCGAGCGGCCGGAAATTCGTGATGCTCGGCAGATAAAAGCCTCCGGTCACGTTATTTCGGAGATTGAGGATACGCCAGGCGACGTCGCTGATGTCTGACGCGAGCAGGCAGTTCGTACCGACGGTGCAGCCGTTGAACTGGTTGAACGCTGCGGCGATAGCTGCTTTTGAACGGTCATCGCCAAGTACGGAGAACGCCATCGGCAGGACGGTCCGTGTCCTCGCGGTCGGTACGAGGCCGGTGTTTGCATTGGTGTACTGGTAACCACCGAAGAAGAAGAATCTGTCTTTGACGATCGGACCGCCGAGCGTAAAACCGGTCTCGACGCGATCCGCTCTAGGTTTTTCGTTGTTGCTCTCTTTGAGGAAAAACTCGTTCGAGTTCAGGTTCTTGTTCTGAAGATAATAATATGCCGAGCCATTCAGAGTGTTGCCGCCCGATTTGGTCACAAGCTGAAAGTTGCCGCCGCCGCTGCGTCCGGTCGAGGCATCGTAAAGCGAGGTTTGGAGTTTTACTTCCTGCAGCGTTTCGGGTGCGGGCGAGATGTTGTCGTTAAGCGAACCTTCGTTGCTGGTGATGTTGGTCGCGTCGATGCCGTTATACGACAGGCTTGTTGACGTTGTCCGCGTACCGTTGACCGATGGCGAGATGTTGCCACTGCCGTTTACGCCGACCGGCGAAAGCTCCGATGAAACGCCGGCTTCGGCCGACAAGAGCCCGGTAAAACTGCGGGTCGAGGTCGGCATCTTGGTAAGCTGTTCGCCGGAGATCTGACGTGAAACGGTTGCCGACTCAGACTGGACCAGCGGTTGATCGCCCGATACGTTGACAAACACATCTGACGAGCCGACCTCCAGAATGACATCGACGCCACGTGTCACCGAAGCCTCGACATTGACGCTGTCGCTTACGGCTTTTTTGAAGCCTTCCTTTTCATACGAGACCGCGTATGTGCCGACCGGCAGGAGAGCTAAGGTCCAATGGCCTTCGTTGTTGGTAGTGGTGTTTCGGGTAAAGTTGGTTGCCAGATTCTTGACCGTGACATTGGCACCCTGAATGACAGCCTTGTTTGAATCTGCGACGGTGCCGCTCAGGCCGCCGGTCGCCTGGGCAAACGCCGCCGGGACGATCATCATTGCAAAAACTATGGTAATAAATCTCGCGATAAGATTCGATTTCATCGTGACTCCTTTGGATTTCATCTAATAACTTGAAAACGACGAGGGTCTACAGCTCGGGCCGTAAGATCTCGTCTCAGTTCTTTTTTTAAATTTCTCGGTAGCAAGAGTGAGGATATTTCCGCGAGGTTACAGCGAGGTGAATCGGGTGTTAAATGGGTGTTAAATCTTACGGAGGTATTGCCACAGATCGCACGGATAAAACGGATCAATCAATTTTTCTTATCCGTTTTATCTGTGTTTATCTGTGGCCAATTCCTTTCTTATCTGCATCCAGAGGTCGTAGTATTTCCACTCGGGTGGTGGATTTGGTTCGCCGTGGTGGTCGGGTTTTAGGATGAGGTCGCCGGTGGCTAGGAGGATGCGTTTTACTTCGGGGTTTTGGTCGGCTTTGGCACGCATGGCGGCGAGGATGAGTTTGTAGTGTTCGCCGGGCGTGGCGGAGCGGTATGGGAAACGCTTGCCGTCGAATGTCACCCAGTCGATGCCGAGCGTTTTCATGTTTTCCTCGGCGAGCGTTCCGGCGGATTTTGCTTCGAAGGCGGTCATCTGGGCGACCTGTTCACGGGTGTATTTCCAGGTCACGCGTTTGTCTTTCGCACGCTCGTCGTCCGGCCCTTCTGGATAAAGCATCATCTGCCAAAAGCCCTCGACGCTCGCGTACCGCTTGCCATAAAGCTCAAACGGCGTCGCCGCAAAGTTCGACAATATGCCAAGCTCATTCCGCTTCGACAAAATAACCTCCCCAGCCTCCGCTTCCTGCGGCAATATCTCCCAGTCGGGTTTGTTAGGATCGCCGATTGCCGCGAACCAAATAGCCCTCGGCAAGCCATATTTATTTCGCTTTCTTCCTGATATCGATCTTTGTTTCAACTCCAGTAGTGTTTTTTCAGGAAGACTTGAAACGCCGAACCGAACCGAATGGTCAACACTTCCGTATCTGTGCCCGCCAGGAGGCGGACGCTCTTGTTCCCAGATGTAGTCGAATGTTACCGATATACCGTTAAGGTCAAGTAAGTCTAAGTGCGAAAGTGGCACTCCAAAGAGAATGTTTTGGCCTTCAGAAAGGATCTCGCCGCCGCTCACATGACTCCAGCCGCTATGTTTGGTCTTCCCTCGTTCCGTAAAGCTATATCGGACACCAAGAACCAACGCACCGTCGGGTCGTGGTCCGCCGCCAATATACAGGTGCTTACTATGCGAGCTCGGAACTCGAATAGGAGGGTAAAAATAAAAACTTGATCTTGGTACGTAATAACCCGTTTCAGTGCTAGTCGTGATACTAACGGGACACGAGGAATTATTGTGCAACCGCAACAGAACTCCATCTTGTGCCTTGATAGTCTCTTCAGTCCAGAGTTCCACAACCCTCTCGAAAGTAATAAATACCGAGTCGCGGTTCTTGTCTATCAAACGACACTGAGCCGCACTCGGCGCAGCGGCGACGCAAACGACGAAACCCATACAGATTGCTATTATGATGCCTTTCCTCATGGTTCTTTAGATGCATCTGAGGAGATATCCGTCACCTTCGAACCATCTTTCAGCTCAGCAAGCATCTCGCCGAGCTTCTCCAGTTTATCGAGCGGGAGTTCGCGGAGGGTGGCTTGGATGTCGTTTGTTTGTTTGGTGAGGGTGCGGAGGGCGTGGGTGTCGTGGACGACGGTTTTGCCGTCCTCGCGCCAATCGAAAAGGTCGTTCGGCGTGCAGTTGAGCAGCAGGCAGAGGCGTTCGAGGTGGTCGGGCTTGATGTAGCCAAGCTGATAATTGAGCCACGAATGCACCGTCTGCGGCACAAAACCGTTCTTGACCAGCCAACGATACGGCTCGTCGATCCCGCGCGTCTTTAAGATCCTCTTAATATCGAAATAAAGCATCTCTCACCCTCTTTGAAGAGAAAGATAGCACGTTTTATTAAAGGTGAAAAGAGTTTTTTAGATAGTCACGAGAGACAAATCAAATGTGTAGTGCATTGAATCAAATATGACGCACTTTATCTTTATATTGCAGTACTTTTTCTTAAATCTTACGTACTTTTTCTCAATTCTGACAAACTTTTTCTCAATAGTGACGTGACGGGAATAAAAGATGACGTTATATTTGTTCACTGACGTACATGCCGCCCGCTTACGCAGGCGGTTCTGACAGGATGCGAGCCGCTAAATTATCGTCGTTACGATCTCTCTGATACTTCGCTGTAGCTCGCGGTCGTCGGTTATGGGGGAGCAGATGGCGACTTCGGCGGCGGCGATGGGGGTGATGCCTTGGGCGATCATTTGGGCGGCGTAGATGAGGAGACGGGTGGAGACGCCTTCTTCGAGGCCGTGGCCGCGGAGGTTGCGGACCTTTTGGCCTATTTTGACGAGGTCGGCGGCGGTTTCGATGTCGATGCCGCCTTCTTTGGCGACGATCTCGGCCTCGGCCTCGGCGTTCGGATAGTCAAATTCCATCGCGACGAAGCGTTGGCGCGTGGATTGTTTCAGATCTTTGAGGATCGACTGGTAGCCCGGATTGTACGAGACGACGAGCATGAAATCGTCGGGAGCCTCGATCACGGTGCCGCGTTTTTCGATCGGCAGACGGCGGCGGTCGTCGGTGAGCGGGTGGATGATGACGACGGTGTCTTTGCGGGCCTCGACGACCTCGTCGAGGTAGCAGATCGCACCGTGGCGAACGGCGGTCGTCAAAGGGCCGTCGTGCCAAACCGTTTCTTCGCCTTCGAGCAAGAAACGGCCGACAAGATCGGTCGAGGAAAGGTCTTCGTGACAGGCGACGGTGATGAGCGGGCGATTTAGGCGATGCGCCATGTATTCGACAAAACGCGTCTTGCCGCAGCCGGTCGGCCCTTTGAGCATCGCGGGGAGTTTCGCCGCAAACGCCGCTTCGAAAAGCTCGACTTCCTGTCCGATGGGTAAATAAAACGGTTCGCTCGCTACCTTGTACTGTTCGACTGCTAGTTCCATAAAAGAATAATGTTATACCATACGATAAAAATATGCTCACGATCACCCAAGCCGAGACGGATGAACAGATAACCGAGGCAAAAACGCTCTTTCGCGAATACGAAGCGTGGCTGGGGATGGACCTATGCTTTCAGGGTTTCGAGGCAGAGCTTGAAGCATTGCCGGGCAAATATGCGATGCCGGACGGACGGCTTTATCTTGCATATTCAGATGAGAACCTCGCGGGCTGCATCGCGCTCAGAAAGCTCGACGACGGCATTTGCGAGATGAAACGTCTGTTTGTCCGCGACGGCTTTCGTGGTGAGAAAATCGGCGTTCAGCTCATCGAAAAGCTGATCGACGATGCGAAAATGATCGGCTATTTAATGATGCGGCTCGACACCTATCCGCCGAAAATGGGAAAAGCCGTGACACTTTATGAGTCTCACGGCTTTGTTTCGATCCCGCCGTACTACGATAATCCGCATTCCGACGTGCTGTTCATGGAACTAACGCTCTAAACTACTGCATTCCACTGCCAAAGCTGCTGCCGTAGGCATTCGGCGGCGGAGGCGTCATATTGAATTGCCGGTCGATCAGCGGAAAGACCTGCCGGTATGCAAAGGCATTGGCCACCCAAATGACCGGGATCGCCACAAAAAGCCCTAAACACAGAGCCAATGTACCGAGTATCGCTGCCACTGCACCCAAGAGGATCAGCAATATCATACCGCCCAGATTGGCGACGGCTGCACTCATACTCAGCTTGATCGCCTCGATCGCGCCGATATCGTTCTCAAGTGCGATAGGTATTGCAAACTGAAGAGCAATACTCCAAACGATCGATATGATCGCGAATACCAAACCTACAAAGACCATGACGATCGAGATTCCCTCAGCCAGGCCAAAATTCGGTATGTCCGACTGGAAAAAATTGATATTGCCGTTCGATGCGCCCGACAGAGCCTGTCCAATGTTCATTGAGAACCTGATGATCTGAAAGATCACGCCCGGGATCGACTGGATCAGGCCGATCACCATCAGGGGCACAAACTTATCAAAACCCTTGAACATCATCCCGAAATCCACGGGCTCGCCGCGCATATCCTTAAGAGCGAGAAAGTAAAAACCGCCCATGATCGGCCCGACCAGGAAAAGGCTGACGAGCGGGATACAGCCGATCATAAGCATCGTTACGATCCCGACACCCAGATAAAGGCCAAATTTATTATTGACCAGCGACCACGCGTTCCCATAACAGTCCGACGCATTTATCGCACCGCTTTCATATTGTAAATTGCTCATAGTTTCTTCGAGGGTCAGGAATTTTCAAAAAGATAATAACCGAGATACGCTCAAAAGCAAAAGAAGTTCGCCCAATGAAAACGCAATTGTTTCATCGGGCGATCATTTCAAACAAATTTGAATTTGAAACTACTTCTTCGGCATTTTTTCGTCCATCATCGCCGTTTGATAGACGAATGTGGCGAGGATGATCGACATTTGTTTCATATCATCCGCCTGAATGCGGTCGAATACGTCCATATTCGAGTGGTGAGTGCGCGTGTCGTATTCGATCACGTCCTGGATGAACTGGAAACCGGGCAGGCCGATGGCATCGAAAGCGAGGTGATCGGTACCGCCTGTGTTCGATGACGTCAGCGTGGTCGCTCCCATTTCCTTGAACGGCGTGAGCCAACTTCGGAAAATGGGGCGGACATTCTCATTGCCCTGCATATAAACACCGCGGATCTTGCCGGTGCCGTTATCGATATTGAAATATGCGGATAGTTTGTCGTATTCAGGCAGCTTGGTCAGCGGCAAAGCCGCTTGAGCCTGGCCTCCGCCTCCACCGCCGCCGAAGGCCGGTGCCGTACCGTCTCCGCGGTAGCCAAAATGCTGTCGCACATATGCACGCGATCCCAGCAAGCCCTGCTCCTCGCCGGACCACAAAGCGATGCGGATCGTACGCCGCGGCTTTAGGCCGAGTGTTTGGAGTATTCGGACCGCTTCCATCATAACGGCACAGCCGGCACCGTTATCGGTAGCTCCTGTTCCGCCCTGCCACGAGTCGAGATGGCCGCCGAGCATGACGACCTCTTCCTTCAATGTCGGATCCGAGCCCGGAATTTCAGCGATCGTGTTGTAGCCATTCAAGTCCTGATCTTGGAATTCGACGGCGAGATCGACCGTCATTGTGACCTTTTCGCCGGCATCTATCATTCGGCTCATTCGGTTAAAATGTTCGACGGCGGTGCTGATCTGGATCGGCACATTCGCTCCCTTTGTGCGGACGTTCATCGGCGGTTGGCCGGGCGTGGGCGTTTCGGGCGGCACAACGGCGGCTCCTTGAACAAACACCGTACCGCCATCGCCTCTTCCGGCATCGACGAGAATTGCAGCTCCCTCGGACGAGAGAAAACGCATACGTTTGGCATTGAACTGCTGCATCTGAGCGAAATTTGTCGGGAGTCCCGCCGGCGGGCCTGCTGCACGCTGGACGCTTGCCGGATTTGGAGCATCGGCAAGTTCGAGCAGTTCTTTTTCAGAGGCTCGTTTGCCTTCAGGTTCGAAATGAGCTTTGACCTCACGCATCGCACCGATAAGGACGATCTTGCCCTTTAACTTGCCTTTGTATTGTTCGAGATCTTCTTCTTTGGTCGCGCTGAAGCGTACGACCTCGGCGGTATACGCCGTACTTTGCGGAGCGGCAGCAACCGGCGTTTTGCCTTTCTTTGCCTTTGGATCAACTACCGGGGCAGGAAACAGCGTGTCGGTTCCAGGCGACCACGCTTTCGGATAGGCAATGACGGGAAAAGCGACCGGTCCGTCGACCATCGCCGAGAATCTCTTCAGCGTCCAACCACGGCCGAAAGGGCCCCATGATTCAAGATGGGCATTCTGCAATCCCCATTTTTCAAGCGTTTCACGCGTCCAGTCGTTTCCGCGTTTCATTCCCGGCGAACCGGTTAGCCGAGGGCCGATGACATCGGTCATATAACTCAAGGTCTGCATCACCTGCGAACGGTTCATTCCCTCGTCCTTGATCTTGTCGATGACCTCTTTCGGGGCATTGTAAACTGCCTTTGCGGGCGCCGTCGTCTGTGCAAACGAAGCGGTCGGAAGCAGAATTGCGGAAATCAGCAGAACGCCTGCGATCTTGCGTCGTAACATTACTTATTTCTCCTGAAGATGAATTGAATCTGTTTGACTAGATTTGGTTATTTATACCACAAAACCGGCGGAAAGGTTTCAGGCCGGCCCTCGCCGCCCGCCCGGGCCCCCCGCGCCCCGCGCGCCGCCCGGGCCCGGCCCCCCCCCCCCCCCGCCCGGCCGCTTTGTGGGTTCGTTGGCCCCCCCCCTCTTGGCGGGCGGCGCGGGCGCCCGGGCGCGGTCCCCCCCCCGCCGGCCCCGCGGGGGGTTTTTTTTTGGTGCGGCCTTTTTTCCTTTTTTTCCCCGGTTGTCCTTTGGCATCAAAAACAAATGGTCGACTCTGAAAGTCAAGATGTCTAAAGCGCAATCGCCGCGGTAGCGGCAAGCTCGCTCACACTCTTTAGTACCAGCGGGCTGCGTTTTGATTTACCGTAACGATTTCTGAGGAATTCGCGAAGCTTGATGGCCGGCGGCAAATAATAGCCGTGAGCATATTGGAACATCCGAAATTCGCAACCCTCGCCCATGAATTTTTCGATCTCCATGAGAACACTCTCGCTCACTTCCTTCGGCAGTGAGACGAACGGCAAACAGCATACGACATATCGCACTTTGCCGAGGCCTGATTCCTGATGGATCTGATATGCATTGGCTGCGCTGCCGCAGATAATGTTGAGATCGTCGAATTTGGTCCTTAACGATCTGACGAGATTTTCGTCAAGCTCGATGCCGAGATATGCCCGTTTGCTCGGTATGATCTCCTGCAGGTATTTTGTGATCGCCCCCGTGCCAACGCCGAGTTCGAGAACGATGTTGTCATCGTCCGGCTCGATCCCCTGCAGCATCTCGGCCGCAAGTTCGGGTGAACTTGGTGCAATCGCCCCAACCTTTGCCGGGTTTTTCAGAAATGCCTTTAGAAACTGGAGATTTTCGTTCATTCGCGTCAGCCTAGAGCTCGGCTGCCTCGTTGGCAACATTATCCAATGTTAAGTTTATGTTATCGACTGCCATTTTATAATCACGGAATTCGTTTTGGCAATATCGGACGGTTTCGACTTTCTTGGCCGTCTTATCGAAAGGAACTTCGCGCCGTATTTGAATCACGATTCCCGGACCGGCTTGCCCCAAGATACGCCGCTGTATTTTGGTAATTTCGGCCGACAGGCCGTTTCCGTTATCTACCGATATTTTTCGCCCTTCTTTTGGCAGGTGCCTTTTTAGCAGGAGTCCTTGTCTTCTTTGCAAATGCGTCCGGCACTTCGGCTTCGATGAGTTTTTTTACCTGTTCCAGCGTCAGAATGGATGCCTCCTCCGCAGTGGAGCGTGTGCCATTGGCTTTCTTGGGAAGTGAAATGATCTTTTTACCGAATTTGATGACAGGTCCCCAACGGGCATTCTCGAGCGATATCTTTTCATCCTCCCAACGCTGTATGTAGCGGTTTGCTTCCTTGCTGACCTTAGCTTCGATGAGTTCGTTCATCTCGCCTTGGGTCAGATTCGCAAAATCATACCGCCGCGGCACGTTGATGAATAGACCATCCCATTTGATAAAGGGCCCGAAACGGCCCGTTCCTTTTGTGATCGGTTTAGCGTCGTATTCACCAACGGGAGCGTCTGCCACCTGTTTAGCTTTAATAAATTCGATCGCTTTTTCCGTGTCCACGCTTCCGAGGTCGGTTCCGCGGGGAATGGAAATAAATTCGTCGCCCCATTTTACATACGGCCCGAAACGGCCAATGTTCACGGACAACTCCTTGCCGTCGTAGCTGCCCATCGCGTCCTGCAATTTGAACAGGGCAAGCGCTTCTTCAAAGGTTATGGTCTCGATGCTCTGTCCGGGCGGGACCTTTGCAAATCTCGGTTTTTCCTCTT
This sequence comes from Acidobacteriota bacterium, assembly GCA_016713675.1. Classification (NCBI taxonomy): domain Bacteria; kingdom Pseudomonadati; phylum Acidobacteriota; species Acidobacteriota bacterium. Next base: position 945,896 of record JADJOS010000001.1, on the reverse strand, counting down.
CCGAGGCGCTGCCGATCTGGATGATCGGGCCATAGCGTGCCATGCGGGCAACCACCGGTTTGCCGCTTTCAGGGTCGGTTCCCAGTACTCTTTCGCCCTTCACACGCTCGGCATTTTCGATAGTATTATCGACGTCTTTTTTGAAAGGGCCGTAAAACTCGTCGAGCATGTCGTTCCACTGCAGTTTCCCTTCGGCTACATCGTCGAACTCTTTCTCGATCTTGGCGGTGAAGCCATAATCCATGATGGCATCAAAATATTGTTTGAGAAAATCCGTCACAACGAGCCCGAGGTCCGTCGGGAACAACTTGGCTTTTTCGGCACCGGTATTCTCAAATGCTTCTCGTTTGCTGATGAGATCGTCTTTTAATACCAATATCCTGTAAGCTCTCGGGGTGCCTTCCTTATCTCTTTTTTCTACATATTCCCTTTTCTGGATCGTAGAAATTGTCGGTGCATAGGTCGAAGGGCGGCCGATGCCAAGCTCTTCGAGTTTTTTGACCAGCGATGCTTCGGTGTATCTCGGCTGAGCACGGCTGAACCGTTCCGTTGCTCTGAGCTCTGACAGCGGCAGAGACTGCCCCACCGCCATGGGCGGCAGGAGGCCTTCGGACGATTCTTCCGTTTCGTCGTCATCCTTATCTTCCTGATAGACTTTAAGAAAACCGTCAAACTTCAATACTTCTCCCGACGCTGTCAGCTCTTCTTTGTTCGTGGAGATCTCGATCTTGACCGTAGTTTTTTCTAACTCAGCGTCAGCCATCTGAGAGGCCATAGTTCGCTTCCAGATCAGTTCATATAATCGCTGCCATTCCTGTTCCGGAATGGTTGTGGTACTCGTGTAGGTCGGGCGAATGGCTTCGTGTGCTTCCTGGGCGGATTCGTTCTTGTTCTTGAATTTGCGGAACTGCTGATATCTATCACCGTAGAGGTTGCTCACGGTTTGCGTAATGTCAGCCAGAGCAGTATCGCTCAGGCTTACGCTGTCCGTACGCATATAGGTAATATGGCCGTTCTCGTAAAGCTTCTGTGCGATCTGCATGGTCCTCGCCACACCGTAACCCAATTTTCTTGATGCCTCCTGCTGCAGCGTTGAGGTGGTAAATGGCGGTGCCGGAGTACGTTTCCCTGGCTTTACCTTAATATCGATCACCTTGTAGTCAGCACCAGTACATTCCTTCAAGAATGCTTCCGCATCTTCAGCACTGTTCTGTTTTCTACCTTCGGCCTTGAATGTGACTTGCTTTCCCGTTATGTCATCGGCAAAAAATAACCCTTCAATTTTGAAATGGCTTTCCTGCTGAAAAGCGTTTATCTCGCGTTCGCGGTCGGCGATGAGGCGTACTGCGACGCTCTGCACACGGCCGGCACTCAGGTTTTTATTGCTCGTACTGATCTTGCGCCAGAGAACAGGGCTTAGTTCAAATCCGACGATGCGATCGAGCACCCGACGCGCCTGCTGCGCCATTACCAAATTCATATTCACGGTGCGCGGGTTATTTACAGCAGCTTCGATGGCAGGTTTAGTGATCTCGTGAAAAACGATCCGTTTGGTCGTTGTCGGGTCGAGGCCTAATACCTCGCACAGATGCCAGCTAATTGCTTCTCCCTCGCGGTCTTCGTCAGTTGCGAGCCAGACTTCGTCAGATCTTTTCGCGAGCGACTTAAGTTCACTCACTACCTTTTTCTTGTCGTCAGGAACAATATAACTGGGAAGAAAATCATTCTCGATATCGATGCCCATGCCGGCCTTTTGCAGGTCGCGGATGTGGCCATAGCAACTATTCACCTGAAAATCTTTTCCAAGTATCTTTTCAATCGTCTTTGCTTTTGCCGGGCTTTCAACTATTAACAGATTCTTTGACATATTTCCGTGCGGTATTTAGTAAGGTTCTTGTGAAGTATTCGATATAAATTTACGAGTTAAGTTTCAGGTGTTTTGCCTTAAAAAATACTCACCGCCAGATACTCTCTTGTTGCGTTCGCGGCCGATTCGACTATTGCTACGCATTTTCCCATTTTGAAAAAAATACGTCAGACACAATATTTGTGCTGACGTTCTGACTGATAACACCTATCTGACTAGCCTGTCAATGTGAGGCTATACCATAGCGAAAATTAATACTGTGTGAAAACGCACAACGATCAGATGCGCCGTGCATAGTGTTTTCCCGGCAATACGCGGATCAGATCGCGGATGTCGAGCGAGACAAGGGCCGTATTCAGTTCGCCGAACGAAAGGCCGCATTGCTCCAGCAGGATGTCAATATGCACCGGTTCGTCCGGGTTCAATATCGACCAGATCGTTCGTTCGTTGTCATTCATATCGGCCGGTATCAGCTCAGGCTGTCGAACAGCATCCTCGGCCTTTTGTTTTTCGATCTTGGGCGGCAAAATCGACACGGCGATCTCGCTTGGAAGCTCGGAAACGATATCTTGCCATTGCTGGACGAGCTTGGCACCGCTCTTAATAAGGTAATTGGTGCCGAACGAGTTTCCGGATGTGATGTTCCCCGGAACGGCCATCACCTCGCGGTTCTGTTCCATGGCGAGCCGAGCGGTTATCAACGAACCGCTCCTTTCCGATGCCTCGACGATCAAAACTCCCAGGCTAAGCCCGCTTATGATGCGATTGCGGTACGGAAAGTTTTCCGCTAACGGTGGCGTGCCGAGCGGGAACTGCGAGACGATGCACCCGCCCGAGTCGAGTATCTCGCGCACGAGGCCGTTATTTTCGCGCGGATATACGGTGTCTATGCCGGTCCCGATGACGCCGATGGTTTTGCCCTTTCCGGCGATCGCACCGCGATGCGCGGCCGTGTCGATCCCGCGTGCAAGGCCGGAGACAACCGTTATTCCACGCGAAGCCAGATCACGCGACAGCATTTCGGACGCATTCACACCATATGTCGAACACATTCGCGAACCGATCACGCCGACGCCCGGCTGATCAAAACATGCCTGCCAGTCGCCCTTTACATACAGCACGGGCGGCGGATCGTCGATCTCGCGCAGCATCGTGGGATAGCTGCCGTCGTCAAGTATCAAAATGTCGCCGCCCAGAGCCTTTACACGTTCGAGTTCGGTAGCAGCCTTTTCGTGAAATTCCCGCTTTATTATGCTCTCGATCGTCTCCGGCTTGAGACGCAGCGATTCAAGCTCGGTCCTTCGCCCGTGAAACACAGCATCCGCCGAACCAAACCGCTCAAGCAGCTTCGTCGCGGCTCTCGGCCCAACACCCGGAGTCATATTCAAAGCGATCCAACCGATCATCGTCTTAACTATTCACTATTTCATTATTCCCTATTCAATAATTTGGCGGAGGCGTGTGGGAGTCGAACCCACCCAGGCTTACTCTCGCAATCCTGCAAACGGTTTTGAAGACCGCGCCCATCACCGGACAAGTTGCGCCTCCGAATATTCTTTAACTTATCAATAATTGAGTAACCAGCGTCGCACGATTCGCAATATCGCTAACCAAAATATGTTCGTCTAGCCGGTGTGCGCCGGCCCCTGCGATACCTAGGCCATCGAGAACGGGAACGCCGAGAGCTGCTACGAAATTGCCGTCGGAGGCGCCGCCGACCTGTGTTTCGCCAACCTCGTAGCCAAAACTCGCGCCGATCGAGCGTGCATTTTCGAATAACGCTGCGACCTCGGCCGTCCGTTCGAGCGGCGGGCGGTTAATACCGCCGAGCATTTCAAGTGAGACGCGGCCGTCAATGGGTCGAATCGATCGCAACGCCGCATCGACGCGTTCGCCTTCGCTCATCTTGCTGAACCTTACGTCGATCTCGCATTCGGCATGTTCCGGGATGACGTTCGACGTTGTTCCGCCTTTGATCGTACAGACATTGACGGTCGTGCCCAGATCAGCGTTTTGGATCGCGTGTATCTCATCAATATGGCGGGCGAGTTCAGCGACGGCGTTCGCCCCTTTTTCGGGTTCGAGGCCCGCGTGTGCCGGAATGCCGCGAGCCCGCAGCGTGTATTGTCCGGTACCCTTGCGGCCGGACTTTATTCTCCCTTCTGCTGACGGTTCGACGACGAGGCACCGTGCGGCACCTGCCGCTTCGCGTTCGACAAATTCACGGCCCGTGTGGCTGCCGACCTCTTCGTCGCACGAGAGCAGAATTGTGACGGGCGATTTCGGCCGCGTACCATTAACTGCGCAAAAGCGTAGAGCTTCGAACACCAGTACGATGTTCGCCTTCATATCAAAAATTCCGCAGCCGTAAAGCTTGTCGCCCTCGATCCGTGTCGGGTTTTGAAGATATGTCCCTACCGGATGAACGGTGTCAGTATGTCCGAGCAGCAGCGTGTGCTTTCCGCCGCCCGGAAACGCACGAATAACGATATGATCGCCGTCATCGACACTGATCCGCTCGATCGCTACATCAATGCCGGTCGCCAGTGCCTGCCGTTCGACCCAATCGACCACCGCACGGCTCCGCACAGCATCGTGCGAAGGCGATTCGTTATCGACTATCTCGCGTATCGCATCGACAATTACCGACTGGCGTTCGCGATAGTATTGGAGTGTCTCAGTTGGTGTCATTTATGGGTCACGACTAGAGGCTGATGTCCGTCACGTTATTCTCGGCAGCGTATTTACGTGCCTCGGCCTCAGTCTTAAAGGTCTTTACAACGTCGTACTCCTTCATCACCATTTTGCCGTCGATAAAGAAGCTGTACATTGGACGCGATGCGACCTGCGTAGGACATAGGTCCAAAAGTGCGATCTCAAGTGTCTGCTTGACCGAGCTGGTCTTCGTTACCGGATACATGACCTTGCGGATGATCTTGCACGGGATCGTGCTTTCGGCGACGGCCGGCTTGGTACCGAATGCTTCGTTGAACAGATCGCCCATTCGGTAACCGGCGAGAGCCAATCTCTTTTGTCCTATCTCAAATGCTTTTTTCTTGTACTTGTCAGACGGTGATTCAAAGAATTTCAGATCCTTATAAAGCTCGCTCATCGCGATCTCGACACTTTCTCTTGCCCACAGATCAAATTTTCCGCTATTGAGCGAATCTTTTTGCTTATCGTACGGATAGAGCTTGATGATCTCCTGAGCGATCGGATCGAGGTATTCTGCATCAGACTGATCCTTTGTGTTAGGTGAATAACGACCGATGATCGAATCCCAGAACCAATGCAGGTTTTCCTGTTTTTCTCGCGGCGTGCCTTTTGGCGTCAACAAAAAAAGATTGCCTCCTTGGTCGCCCTTCGGATTTGACTCGGTGACCTTGCCCGATGCATGCAGTGGTTGATGAATGTCGCCGATCAGGTGCTCGAGCCACGCAATGGCGATGGCCTTTTCTGAGTCCGCAGCTCCGGACCGAATAAGTGCGTCAAATTCGGTGATCTTCTTGAGAGCATTTCCGTTTGGCTCCATTTCGTCGATAAAGACCGACTTACCGCCTTCCCATTTCCAAAACAGATTGACATAGTGCCAGTCGCCTTGGTGATATTTCTTGTTGCGAACTTCGAACGCCCGATCGCGCACGATATCTGGCCAATAGGCCATCAGCATAAAGAACTCACGACGCTGCGATTCTTGGGAACGAAGCCCCCGACCGGAATAGTAAGCCGCGATATTGGAATCTTCAGGAGCGGCTTGCAATATTTTGACAACCTTTTCGCGAACCTCCGGCGTCATCCGCTGCCATGCGATATAAGCGGTTATCTTATGACCGGCCTCGTCCCAACCAAATGCCGGGATCGAAATACATCCTATAAGTGCGAATAAAACTGCGAGACGCGTCACGATTTTCATTTTTTTAATACTCCTGAATCTTTTGGGAAGATTCTAACGAATTAAGGGGATAAGAGAAAGTGAGGGATTTCGCAAAAAAATCGATAAACCTTTTTCGAAAACTTTTCATCATAGATTGTGCAAAAGCTTTTCGCTTATTCGTTCTTATATGTGGAGAGGCCGCAAAAAGAAATCATGCGGCGGAAAGTGAAAAAATATGCAAGGGATTTTGCAACAAATTGGGACACGCGAGCGTGTAACAAAAAGAACGCAAGATGCGTTTGGGACAAAGATCGGAATTTTTGGTAAACTATTTGGTTGCTGGCACAAGGAATTGAGCCGCCCGTTTAGTGATAAGCAAGTTTCTTATCGTGCATGCACAAGCTGTGGAGCACGAAGAAAGTTTGACACGTCAAGCTTTACGACATCGGGGACGTTTTACTATCCCCCTTCGGTGCAGCTTCGACCGTAACAGAGGCACATTCATAATACCCTGTCTATTATACCTACCAGACAAACCTACCGGGGATGAGCTTCCAAAAAAGCCCATCCCCTTTCACTTTAGTAAACCAAATAAGCGTCAAAGACCCAGCCTGTATAACCGTTATAACTAGCCTGGCACCATCGTCCGCTGCGGCTGACCGGACGAACAACCGGCCCGCAGCCGCCGATAGAGACGGTCGCTCCGTGTGGAATCTTCAGTATCCTTGCACCGGCCTCACTGTTCGGCAGCGAACGAAGCGCTAAAAAGCCGTCGCCCGGAGAATTTACCGTGGCGGACGTACGCGTCGTCGATGGGCTGGGCATTACGAGCGGCGGCGTTGCGGAGGCCTTATTCGCATTTTTTTGCTCGTTTAACCGTTTTTCGAGATTGGCGATCTGGTCGCGTAGTTCGTTCGTATTATCAGGAGTCGATGTTGACGAAGGCGTTGGAGTCCCCTTAGTATTCGCGACAGGCTCAGCGGTCCGGGAATCCTTATTAAAGTAGATCAAAGCGGCCGCACCGCCGACCGCAATGACAGCCATCGCACCCAACAACCCAACAACAAGCACGATCTTCATCGTGTTAGAACCCGTTTCTGCCGGCGGCTGTTTGACGTAGCTCGGTGGCGGGGCCGTTTGCGGTATATCGACCCGCATCGGATCGCTGCGGCCTGACCTTACAAAGGTCACCTCTTCGGCGATCTCGCTGAGCGGCGTCCCGTCGGCTAGGCAGAACAATAGTGTTTCATCAGTGTATGTTGTTTGACATGTCGGGCATTGTTTCACTACGGCTATTTATAATCGGTTTTTTTTTCGATAGCAACCTCGGGTGATAACCAATTACTCGCCGCTCCGTATAAGTTTGGAACCAAAGCCGAAATAGTTTAAATTCGCACGAGCAGGAGATTAATTATGATCAAGAAAGTCATTTTGGCCGCACTTGCAGGTATTGCACTCGCAATTGCCGCTTTTTGTGTCGTGGTCGCATTGCAGCCGGAGGATTTTAAGATCGAGCGCTCGGCCACGATCAATGCCGCTCCGGGAAGAGTATTTGAGCAGGTGAACGATTTCCGTAAATGGGAAGACTGGTCGCCATGGGCCAAGCTTGATCCGGAGATGAAACCCACTTACGCAGGACCGGCATCTGGTGTTGGTTCGTCATATTCATGGGTCGGTAACGATGATGTTGGCGAAGGCAAGATGACCATCACACAGAGCCATCCAAACGAACATATCGCCATCGAACTCGAATTTATCAAGCCGTTTGCTGCCAAGAATCTGACCGAGTTTGTGCTTAAACCCGAAGGCTCCGCCACGAACGTCACCTGGACGATGACCGGAAAGAACAATTACGTGATGAAAGCATTTAGCCTGGTCATGAACATGGACAAGCTCGTCGGAGCCGATTTTGAAAAGGGCCTCGCGCAGATGAAGATTGTCGTCGAAGGTCCGAAACAGCCGCTTTAGATTCGAAGGAAGCCAATAATATGACAGACAACGAAAACACAACATCGGTCTCAAAGGGCGCAAAGATCACCGGCTGGGTGATCTCGATCCTTCCCGCACTTTTGCTTTTCATGAGTGCGAGTTTCAAATTTATGCCTGCGACCAAGGAGTTTAATGAAGGGCTCGAACATATGGGCTGGACACCGGATGTGATATTCAAGATCGGGATCGTCGAAGTCGCCTGTACACTCCTTTATCTGATACCGCGAACGTCCGTTATCGGTGCCATATTGCTCACAGGCTATATGGGCGGAGCGATCGCGACGCATGTCAGGGTCGGCGATCCGTTTTGGACACAGATCCTCGTCGGAGTGTTCGTATGGCTCGGCCTGTGGCTGCGCGAACCGAGGCTCAAGGCGCTGCTGCCGCTGCGAAGCTAGGGAACGCAATGAAGATCGCTTATTGGATCGTTACCGGGCTCTTGGCCGTGTTTCTCGTTATCACCGGCATCGCCGATGTGATCAAATTACCCGAGGCCGCGGCCGTTTTTTCCCATCTTGGATATCCTGAGTACCTGATGCCTTTCATCGGTGCAGCAAAGCTCTTGGCTGCGGCCGCGATCGTGTTTCCAAGGTTTCCCGCACTCAAAGAATGGGCCTACGCCGGGCTTGTATTTGACATCATCGGGGCGTTCTATTCACACATCCTTGTCGGTGATCCGGTAGTCAATTGGGTTATCCCTTGTGCAGCACTTTGCGTTGTCTTTGTTTCTTATTTTCTGTATCACAAGACAAAACAAAGCGAAGGGGATAGTTAGATGTCAAAGTACGCAGACGTTTATTTGGTGCCGATACTCGAGGAAAATATTCCGGCTTACAAAAAGCTGGCTACCGCCGTTGGAAAGATCTTTATGATGCACGGAGCTCTGCGCTACCGTGAATATATAGGCTCGGATCTTGATATTCTGGACGTCGTCCCATTCCCAAAAAAGATCAAATTGAAGGAAGGTGAAACGCTTGTCTATGCTTCTGTCGAATTTAGGTCTGAAGCTCATCGGAACAAGGTCATGAAGGCAATTTTCGCAGATCCTGCAATGACAGGATTCGCTAATGCCGAGGAGTTATTCGACTGCAAACGAATGGTTTACGGCGGGTTTAAGATATTGGTCGACCTTTAGGCCGATCATCGTTCGCTGGTATATTCGCTTTCGGCGTGAATATTGTAATCTGTAAATTAAATTCAAACGCCAAATGAGCGAAACCGCAGCATTAGATCCGGAAGAAATATTGGACCAGGCCGACCTCAAAGCGGCCGTGCCTGCTGGCCCGGATGCAAAGAAAAAATCAAAATTCGATCCTTCCATCACCGAAGGACCGCTCACACGTGCCGTCTGGAAGATCGCTTGGCCTGCAGTCCTCACGAATCTAGTCAGCGGCGCTCAGGGCTGGGTCGATCAGATACTGGTCGGCAACCTCATCGGCTATCAGGCAAACGCCGCGATCGGCGTCGGATTTCAGATATTCCTCGTCGTCATCGTATTTGTGTCGTCGATATTTATCGGCATGAGCGTGCTTGTTGCCCGATTTGCCGGTGCCCGCGACTCTGAAAAAGTAAATCGAACGGTCTATCAGGGTTTTCTTACAGCTGCGTTCATGTCGCTCGGCATCCTCGCCCCGATCGGTTATTTTGCCGCCCCGCATTTACTTGGGTTTGTAACTTCGGACCCGGACGTTATGACAGAGGCCTTGCCGTTCTTGCGCATAATGTTCACTTGTAGTTTCGGGATGCTGATCTATTTCATGCTCAGCGGTTCTCTGCGTTCTGCGGGCGACGCCCGAACCCCAATGGTGCTTGGCGTGACGATGAACGTGCTGAACGTCATTTTCAACGTCATCCTTATTCGCGGCCTTGGTCCGATCCCGGCATTCGGGACGGCCGGTTCTGCAATGGGAACTTGTCTCGCGTCGGGGCCTGTCGGGGTCTATTCGCTCTACAAACTTTGGAACGGTTCCTGGGTCGTTTCGTTTCCAAGATCAGGTTACGCGCCCAATTGGAAAGTGATCCGTCAGCTCTTCAAATTTGGGTTGCCGGCCGGGATACAGGGCATCGCAATGAACGTCGGCGGCGTGATAATGGCGGCCTTTATGGGTTCGCTAGCCATGGGCAAAGCGACGCAGGCCGTATATGCCGTCGCATATAGTCAGTTGTTTCTGCTTGTCACCTGGTCGTCAAACGCTTTGATGGGAGCTTCGGCATCGGTCGCCGGGCAGAATATGGGAGCAGGTAAACCTGACCGTGCGGTTGCAGCAGTGCGTACGGCGGCGAGTTTCGGCCTCGCGGGAGCGGTCGTAGTTGGTCTGTTCTTTTTCTTTATACCGCAGCAACTGTTGGCGATCTTCGGCATGACCGACCCGGAAGTTGTCGCGATCGGGACCGAACTGCTCCGTGTGCTTAGTATCTCAGGCCTATTCATCTCGATGGCACTCGCCTACACCGGCGGCCTCCAGGGCACCGGCGACACAAAAAGCCCGCTCTTTATCTCGATCATCTCGCAGGTATTATTACCCGTTGGTATTTGCTTCGTGATACAGCGACTGATCGGCCTCGAGCCGATACACATCTGGCTTGCCATCCTAGCCGGACACTTTACGCGGTTCCTGCTTAGTATCATCAGATTTAACCAACAACGCTGGCGCTCGATCAAAGTCGATATTGATACAACGCAAGCGTGACCGCGGTCTTGTGGTCCGCGAGGGCGGTGAGAACGATTGGTCGTCGCAGTTGCTGATGGACATGACATTCCAAGGCCTTTGACAGTTCTGGAATCTGACTAAAATAGAAAGCCGGCCCATTTTTGGGGCCGGCTTTTGTCAATTAATCAGATCAAATTACCGCTATTCCGTTGGAGCGGCTTCGAACCAAAGATCATGGATTATCGATGCCAAAAAAGTTGAGATCGTTAATACTGTCATTGACGTCAAAGATCATCGATGGCGGGTCAAAGTAATAGCCCTTTGTCGAAATGGTCATCACATAAGTACGTCCCGTTGGAATATCGTCGAATCGGTAATAGCCCAACGAACTTGTCATTACCCTATATTTCTCCGAACCACCACCCGACGGTGTCAGCTCCAGAACAACACGAGGTAATCCGATGCCCGGTTTATTCGTCACACGGCCGTCGATCGACGCGAATGCCGATGTGGGGCTTAGAGTATTGACGAACGTGCAGGTTACCGACTCGCCCTCTTCGAGAAAGATCTCAACATTCTGGTTTGGAACGGAAATTACATTGTTGTTCGTTCCATCACCGCCCTTTGGATCGCTGGTGCAGTTGATCGCCGATGCACGCATTGCGTTGTTCGGCAGTTCAGTTATCGTAACCGTATGGCCTGGGCCAAACCGGATCAGATTTGCAAAGCTCACCATGTAGTCGGTATCGGTTCCAATTCCATTGTCATTTAGCGAGAAATTCGAAACATCAGGTCCTACGGCGGTGAAGTTGAAGAATATTACCGAATCCGGCTGCGAATCCTTGATGATCTTGATGTCGCCGGGATAGTAGACCGCATCGGTCGAAAGGCCGCGATCCTGGTTGCCTCCGCTGCCGTCGAGGTCGAGCAGACGCATATGAAACGGCGAGCCGCTAATAGCTACCGCTGAATTTCCGACGCCCCAGTCGGCTCTGGTCGCGATATGACCGCCCCAGGCAAGGACCGGGTTCGGGACCGTCGTTGTAAATTTGATCGTGATGGAAGTGTGGCTCGTTGTTGTGTAATCGTGCAGGAGTGTGTATTCGGAAGTCGTGAGCAATGTTCCGCCATACAGCCTGAATTCTCCGCCGACCTGGCTGATGTCATTTCCGCTAAGTCCCGCAATTACATTCGGATCCGGTGGAATGGCTAACTCCGAGAATGCAGTTTTAGAACAGTTGGCAATGCCGTAGCATGGATCTGCTGCCACTTCGGTGCGATCGACCGTCGTAAGATAGTCGATGGCATGCTTTCCGCCCTCGGTGGTATCCCATTGAATGGTGACGTTATGTTCTATCGCTGTATCCAGACCACTAAAAACGATGCGATAAGGTACCGAGTCGCCTTCAAGATAGTGGGCCTGTGAGCCATTTAAATTTCCGTTTACCCAATTATCAGCGGAGCAGTCCTTGGGATCATCGATCGAGCCGTTACGGCACTGATCTAGGTTTCCGGACGCTGCTTCGGGTCTGGGCAGTGTCGAAAACTGTTTCTCAACAAAGCGATTTGATGCGGTGCCGACCGCTCGTACAAGCAGAGATGGTTCGGCGACGACGCCCTGCCAAACTGCCGTAAACGCACCGTTTTGGTCGGCGATCGCGGTCCAGCGAGCTAAGACGACATCAAATGGCAGTTTATTCGGCGTCGAAACAATGAAGAGGTCGACCATCTCGAACGGACGAAAGCCCGTGGCGTCAAAAAGGGCGACGCCAAGTGTGTCAACATTTACAATGATATTTGAATTAACGAACGGATCGGCTTTGATGGGTAAGGTCCGAGCGTTGTTCTGAGCAACGACCATGGTGATTCCGGCAAGCACTAATATACCGATCCCTAATAGATTCCTAGGAAAAAGATCCTTTTTCATAACTACCTCCTGCTGAAACCCCACGGGGCATCAGAACTTATAATTCGTTTGTAAACCGATCACGAGACTCGCCGTAATTCTCAATGAAGACCATTGCCGTAGCGTTGGTCGTTGTCAAAGATCTGAATACAAACACTTACGCTAATCGTAGGCGCAAATTACGTGCCATTTAATAGTGAAGTCAGCTCAGGAAAATCGCCTATTTTCGATGTTTGGAAAAAGGAAAAGGCTCGGGCGCGAATTTTTTCGGGGTGAGTGTGGAGTGGTTAACGGTTTAAAAATTGTTGTGCAGCAAAACTCTCTCGATCCAACAAAGAAGGCGGCTCCGCCGATAAACGGAGCCGCTGTTGGAAAGATATGGCCGATCAAGTTTATCGCTTCAGCCAGCCGTCGCGGAGCTTGGTCTGCTGAGCCGTAGCGTCAGTCATTTCGACAAGATTGAACGCGACATATTCGCGCGAGCCGACCTTCATTGGTACGTCGGATTCAACGCCGTCGCGAATGATAGTAAGTTTGATCTCACGCCCTGCGAATGTGCCGAATGGGGCTTCGAATGGAGAAACGCCATTCATCTTTGTGATAACGTCTCCGACCTTTAATCCTGCGTTGGCGGCCGAACCGCCGGTTTCGACGCCGTTGATGGTCAGGCCGCCGTTACGCGGGCGGACCGAGAAACCAAAATCGGGCGTCGCATCGGTCTTTCGCACGAGCGTAAGCCCGGCGTATCCGAAGATGCGGTCGTAATCGGGCACGTCGGTCCCAAAAACGTAGCGGTCGAAAAAGTCGTTGTAGTCCTTTTTCGTTAGCCGATTTACAATTCCGATCAGATCGGCGGTCGAAAACCCTTTGCCTTTCGCGTAATGTTCGTTGAGGAGAGCACGCATTACATCATCTAGGTCGTATTGGTCGTGGCTGTCATGGCGGATCGAGAGATCCAAAAGGGCAGCGAGATTTTGCCCCTGTGTGTAGTATGAGATGCCGAACGCAGTCGGTGTGTCGTAGCCGGCCCAAGTCGAAACGGACGAGTTTGCGGGGGAGATGTATTTGCGAGCCTCGCTATTTTCGATACCGGCAGCGGCATCCGCAACGCGGGCCAAGAAGTTCTCTTTCGAAGTAACTCCGGCGCGATAGGTAGCGACAACGCCGTAGTAATTTGTGAAACCCTCGGAAAACCACAGGAGCGGCGTTTCGTTTTCACGCGAATAATCATACGGCCACATTTCGGCAGGTCGGATTCGCTTGACGTTCCATGTATGGAAAAATTCATGCGAGCCTGTGCCGATGATACCTTCGGGTGTCGAACGTTCACCGGCCGGAGCAAAAGCAACGTAAGAATTCTGGTGTTCAAGGGCACCGCTCGCGTTTGATTGTGCTGGCATGAAGAAATAGAAAGCGATGTATTTGTCGTACGGCAATCCGCCAAAGATCGCGCTCTGTGCCTTGATGGTAGAACCGAGCATCTCGGTGAATTTCTTCGATTTTTCGCCATTGAAGACTCCGGCCGGAGCTGCCGCGAAAAAGTGCGGTTTGCCTTCGACCTCAAATTGGGTAACGTCGAATTTGCCCATTAATGCAGGGGCGTCCACTAACGTATCGAAATCAGCAGCAATGAAAACGGTCGGGTCGGCGGTGTCTTTGAGCGCGGACATTAACTTCCAGCCCGTAGGAATATGGAATTTGACGGTGCTCGGGTCGGTGCGGTGGCCAAGCGGTTCGAGGAAAAGTTAGATGCCGGTAAAGAACGCGAAATCAGTCGCAATTTTCGCTTGATTTAGCCCAAGCACAGTGGCGCTGTAATCATAATCGACTCGGATCTGTTTGATTCCGCGTGTGTCGAGACGCCAGGTCTGTTTTCGCGTCATCCTAAGCGGCAGAACCTTGCCGTTTACGTCGGTTATGCGGAACCGCAGCACATTCTTAAAGTAATTTTCGACCGTGTACCAACCGGGCGTCCAAGTAGGCAAGGCTAGTTCGAGTGTCGGCTGGTTAATATTTTTGATGTCGGTTGTAATGTGAAATTCCTGTTTCGCGACGTCGGTGAGCGAAACCGTGTAGTTGATGTCGAGCTTGCCTTTTTGGGCAACTGCTCCTTGAGTGAAGGTAAATACTACGAGAAGGAGGACAGGCGAAATGAATTGTTTGATTTTACACATAATTCGTCGGTGACCGAATAGATTATTACTGATTGAAGTTTTAGTTTGTTTCATTATTACATAGGATTGAGTCAGGTGATTATGCGATCAAAAACACAGTTTCTTCGGGTCCTTCTGGCAACGGCCGCATTTGCAGCATCGGCATGTAACTTTTCGTTTTCGACATCAGGAAACAACACCAATGTAAATTCGGGAGCCGAATTCAACGCGGCGGCGGCGTCAGGCACGCCGACCGCTGCCTCGGGTGAATCGCAAAGTGCCACTGCCGAGGCGTTGGTTGCCGACCTTTACAAAGCCCATGACGGTAAAAAGAGCCCGTTCTTTCAGACAAAAGACCGGGCGTTAGTGGACAAATACTTTGCAAAACCGCTGGCTGATCTGATTTGGAAAGACGCTAACAACTCGAGCGGCGAGGTCGGTGCGATCGACGGTGACCCGCTCTACAACGCGCAGGATACGGAGATCAAGAACTTCGTAATCGGCCGTGCTGAGGTAAAAAATGACACTGCCGGCATTCCCGTCACTTTTACGAATTTCGGTCAAAAGGTGACCATCACCTATGCTCTAAAACAGGTGGACGGCTCGTGGAAGATCGAAAACATTGCTTACGGCAGCGGCGACAGCCTGATGAAATGGCTAAGAGAAACATATACCGATAAACCCAAAACCGTAGCATCATCAGGCGAATTTGAGGGCCGGTATATTGTCGGCGATACAAGCTGCACGGTCAAACCGGTCAAGATGGCGTTCGAGGTCCGTTGGGCCAAAGGCAGCGGCGTCGAGATGTTCGCATTTACTGAAGGCAACACATTCGAATCCGCGCCCGACCAACCAGATTCGAATTCATTTGTTTTTGACGACGAAAATTATAATAAAGGCACGTTTTATCGAGCGGACGGAAGATCCTTCGCGGTGAAACGTGCGAAATAGCGGACTACGCCACTTAATTTGGAATGCGAATCAGAAATGGCAAGCATTTCTTACTCCCATTCGATCGTGCTCGGCGGTTTGGAGGAGATGTCATAGACCACGCGGTTTACACCCCGGACTTCGGACGTAATTCTTGACGAAACGGCGGCGAGGAAATCATGCGGCAACCTTGCCCAGTCGGCGGTCATGCCGTCGGTCGATGTGACTGCTCTTAGCGCCACTGTCCTTTCATAGGTGCGAAAATCCCCCATAACGCCGACGGATTGGATCGGGAGCAAAACCGCAAATGCCTGCCACACATCGCCGTAAATGCCGAAATTGTGGAGTTCCTCGATAAATATTTTGTCCGCTTTTTGCAGGAGTTCGACCTTTTCGGGCGTGATGTCGCCTAGAATACGGACCCCGAGGCCCGGGCCGGGGAACGGATGACGTTCGAGGATCATCTCGGGGATTCCGAGGTCGCGGCCGATGAGTCTTACCTCATCTTTGAATAATTCTCTCAAGGGTTCGATGAGCTTGAGATCCATCTTTTCCGGCAGGCCACCGACATTGTGGTGTGATTTGATCGTTACGGACGAGCCGCGAAGTGAGACTGATTCGATCACGTCCGGATAAAGTGTGCCCTGGACGAGCCATTTTGCATTGCCGATCTTGTCAGCCTCGGATTGAAACACGTCAATGAATTTACTGCCGATCGCTTTGCGTTTCAGTTCGGGATCATCAACGTCCTTTAATACCGCGTAAAAATCTTCGCTCGCATCGACGCCGCGAACGTTGAGATGAAGGTTGTTTTGGTATGCCTCAAGAGTTTCTTCAAATTCATTCGCTCTCAGCAGCCCATTGTTGACAAAAATGCATGTCTGCCGGTCGCCGATAGCTTCGTGAACGAGTGCGGCCGCGACCGTCGAATCAACGCCGCCGGACAATCCGCATACAACATTTCCAGTCGGGCCAACGATGTCGCGGATCTTTTCTACTTCTTCTTTGATGAACTGTGCGGGCGTCCAATCACCTCTACATCCGCAGACGTTGAATAAAAAATTGCGGAGTATCTCTTTACCCAACGGCGTATGCGATACCTCAGGATGAAACTGAACGCAGTAAATTCCGCGATCTGGGTTTTCGATCGCTGTGACAACGTCGCCTGTCGTTGCCGTAGTAGTAAATCCCGAAGGCAGCACTGTGACGTGGTCGCCGTGGCTCATCCAGACGTCGAGTTCGAACGGCAACTCGTTGAACAGCGCCGTTACACCGCTAAGAACCTTGAGCTTTGCGCGGCCGTATTCGCGCCGCGCCGCCGGCTCACTCGAACCGCCGAGATCAACCGCGACAAGCTGCATTCCATAGCAGATCCCGAGGATCGGGGCTTTTATCTTTTCGTAAAAACCATTTTCGAGGCGTGGAGCGTCAATATCGGTCACACTTGAAGGCCCGCCGGACAATATTACCCCCATCGGCTGTTTCGCCTCTATCTTTTCAGCCGGAAGGTAAAACGGGTGTATCTCGCAATAAACGCCCTGCTCACGCACACGCCGGGCAATAAGCTGCGTATACTGCGAGCCAAAATCGAGGATTATGATAGTTTCGTGATGCAAAATTTGGGTTCTCCCGTCCGGTTGATGTCTTTGACGAAACGCTAATTATACTTTGGCCGTCGCTAACGACAAAGTGAGAGTAAATTCGCTTGACAATCGCGGGCTAAATTTCTACTCTTTAAGTTCGCCTGATAAGGCGCGCCACATTCCGCAGTAGCTCAATGGCAGAGCATTCGGCTGTTAACCGAAGGGTTGTAAGTTCGAGTCTTACCTGCGGAGCCAATTTAATCAAAATGAAACGGGCGTCGAATATTGACGCCCGTTTCTTTGATTGTCGGCCGTGCCTAGTGACCAACGCGATACAGGTTTTTGTTCGCAGTGGGCAAAATTTCGCACTTGTCCCGCCAATTCTCCAAAGTATTCCACGGTTGGCCACACGATCATCCTGTGCAACCCTCAAAATTGCCCGAAAATACAGGCCAATATCCCTATTCCTCTTTGGCACGTTGGTTGCCAAGTAAAATCTTCGTTGACTCTGTTTATTCTCAGCGAGTACGACATGGAGCACAAGGAACAAGGTGAACGACACATTAATCAACCGATTCGAAATTGTCAGACGTGAGGATTTCTCCGACGTCACCTATTTGCTAGAGGTTTACCATCCGATGATGTCCAAAGCTGCCGAACCCGGCCAGTTTGTCATCGTGATGTCGCATGCTGCTGGCGAGCGCATTCCATTGACCATCGCTGATTTCGATCGGGATAAAGGAACGATCACCCTTGTAATACAGGCGGTCGGCAAGACTACCCTTGAGATGCAGCAGACCTGTCAAGTAGGAACGTCGCTGTACGGCATGGCCGGACCGATGGGAATTCCGAGCCATCTAAGCAACGCCAAAAAGGTCGTTTGTGTCGGCGGCGGCCTCGGCGTCGCACCCGTTTTCCCGCAAGCACGTGCATGGAAAGAAAGTGGAGCCTATGTCGTTGGGGTACTCGGCTTCAGGAACAGGGGCCTTGTGTTTTGGGAGGACAAGTTTCATGCGATCTGCGATGAATTGATCATCTGCACGGACGACGGCTCGGCCGGGATCAAGGGATTTGTGACCGACGGCATCAAACTGGCACTCGAAAAGCACCCCGACATCGAGGAAGTTGTCGCGATCGGCCCGCCGGTGATGATGAAGGCAAGTGCCGAAGCCACACGGCCATCTGGCGTGAAAACAATGGTGAGCCTCAACCCGATCATGGTCGACGGAACCGGAATGTGCGGCGGTTGCCGCGTGAAGGTCGGCGAAGTCGTCAAGTTCGCGTGCGTTGACGGTCCCGATTTCGATGGGCATCAAGTCGATTTCGACGACCTTATGGTGCGGTTGAGGCGTTACAAAGAGGAAGAGAAGGCGGCGACCGAGCGTTGGTCGGAATCGTGCCGAATGCGGAACGTCGGCGGAGAGGGGATCGCCCTTCCGGAATAGGAATTATTAGGCACGGAGTTGGGTCCAAATGGCGAAGAAGCGGACAATACGAAGCATTCCACAGGAACGGACGCCGGTCCGTGAACTCGACCCGGTCGTTCGGGCAACGAATTTCGAAGAGGTGAACTGCGGCTACACGGAACCCGAGGCCATTCTCGAATCGACACGCTGCCTTTTCTGCCCCGATCCGAAATGTATCGACGGCTGTCCTGTAAACATAAACATTCCGGGATTCATACAGAGGATCGGCGAGAAGGATTTTCGAGGTGCATATGACGTCATCACCGGCACAAACCTGCTCCCGGCGGTTTGCGGCCGTGTGTGCCCCCAGGAAAACCAGTGCGAAGGCGTCTGCGTTGTCGGCGAGAACCTCGTTCCGGTCGCTATCGGCCGTTTGGAACGATTCGTCGGTGATCTCGCGATACAAAATCGCTGGGTAAATCTTCCATACATAGAACAAACTGTGTTCAAGATCGGAATCGTCGGTTCCGGCCCGGCCGGAATGGCTTGCGCCGCTGACATGGCGAAGGCCGGCTGCCAAGTGACGGTCTTTGAGGCGTTTCACGAGCCGGGCGGGGTACTTCGCTATGGCATTCCTGATTTTCGGCTGCCGAACACAGTTGTCGATGCCGAGATCGAGAAATTAGAACAACTCGGCGTTAAATTCGAATGCAATACGCTTGTCGGGCGGCTTTTCACGATCGAGCAGATGATCAAGGAACTCGGTTTCCATGCTGTATTCATCGGCACCGGTGCCGGATATCCGACAATGCTCGGAATTCCCGGTGATTCGCTCAACGGCGTGCTGTCGGCAAACGAGCTATTGACACGCTGCAACCTAATGAAGGCCCGCGAGTTTCCGAAAGTCGACACGCCGCTGCCGCTAGGCAAGCATGTCGTCGTCGTCGGAGCGGGAAACACCGCGATGGACGCACTTCGAGTCAGCAAACGGCTCGGGGCCGAGAACGTTACCTGCGTTTATCGGCGATCGAAGGCCGAAGCTCCGGCGCGCGCCGAGGAAGTTCATCACGCAGAACAAGAGGGGATCGAATTTCACTGGCTGAGCAATCCGGTCGAGATCCTCGATGACGGGGAAGGCTCAGTTTGCGCAATGCGATGCATCCGGATGGAACTCGGAGAGCCGGACGACTCGGGACGAAGACGTCCGGTTGCCGTTCCGGGAAGTGAATTTGAGATAGAGACCGATCAGGTTGTTTTCGCGATCGGCACTAACGCCAATCCGATCATCGGCCAGACCTCGAAATTGAAGCTCAATAAATGGGGCTACATCGAAACCAATGACGATCTAATGACCTCAATGGCGGGCGTTTTCGCCGGCGGCGACATTGTTACCGGTGCGGCAACTGTGATCGAAGCGATGGGAGCCGGTCGCAAGGCGGCACGCGGCATGAAAGGTTACTTGGGAATTCGCGATGTCGGGCGTGCGGAACGGACGAACACGCTGTTCGGAATTGACGTCCGCGAACACAATTTTGCACGAGTAAGGGCGGTACGCTAATGCAATTAGGTGACAATATAAAACCGAACGTATCGGCCACAAACGGCAATCACGTAAATCGTGTGTCTGCCAGGCTTAAGGAACACATCGTTGAGATCATAAGTGACTCGGGCGAGGGAGCACAAAAATGCGGCCAGTCATTCGGCTCGATCGTCGCCCAAATGGGTCACGGTGTTTGGACGGTCGAGATCATTCCGGCCGAGATCCGCCCGCCAGCGCGCAGCGTTGCGGGAGCGAGCGGCAACCGCATCCGTATTGGCGAAAAGCGAGTGACCAACGGCGGCAACGAGACAGACCTCGTCGTCGCGTTCAACGAGCAGGTCTTGCTCGGCCGTGTTCGGTCAAATGAGTTAAAACCGGGCTGTACCATCCTGCTCGAGTCGATGTGGCGTGATGATCAAAATCCGAGCATCAAAAATTCGTACATTGAGACATACGACCAGCTTGTGGCAGCCGGATATCGTGTCTACGAGATTCCCATGGAAGAGGAGTGCCATAAGCACGTCACCGATTCCCGCAGGGGCAAGAACATGTTCGCCCTTGGCATGCTATGCAGTTCGTACAGCCTCGACCTGCAGATCGCCCGCAATCAGGTCGCACTTACATTCGGCAAAAAATCAGCAGCGGTCATCAACACAAATATCGAACTGCTCGAGGCGGGCTTTGCATGGGCCGAGGCCAATTTGGACTTTAGATACGAGATACCGTCTTCCAAAACGACCGAACCTCAAATAGTCGTCAACGGAAACACCGCTCTTGCGCTCGGCGTGCTCGCATCGGGTATGGAGATCTGTGCGATGTACCCGATAACGCCCGCAACTTCAGCTTCGCATTACTTAAGCGACGCGTTCGAAAAGGTAGGCGGCATTGTCCATCAGGCTGAGGACGAGATCGCAGCTTGTGCATTTGCGATCGGTGCCTCATATGCCGGAAAATGCACGGTCACGATCACTTCCGGACCCGGTTACTCTCTAAAGCAAGAGGCGATCGGATTGGCAGTCATGGGCGAGATACCGTTGGTCGTTGTCAATGTAATGCGCGGCGGGCCAAGTACAGGACAGCCGACCAAGACGGAGCAGGGCGACCTGATGACAACGATCTTTGGCAGCCACGGCGACGCTCCTAAGGTGGTGATAGCTCCGGGAACGATCGAGGAATGTTTCTACTCGGTTATTACGGCCCGCAAGATCGCCGAGACGTTCAATATGGTCGTCGTGATCCTTTCGGATGCAAACCTGGCAACTTCTCAGCAGCCATTCACACGCCCAACGTTCGACGAGGCGTGGATGGCACCCCCGATCGACCAGAGTGCCGTTCCGGCTGGTGCAAAACCGTACGACTGGGATCCGAAGACTGGGCTCGCACGCCGCTTTATTCCCGGACAGCCGGGCGGAATGCACACGCTGACCGGCCTTGCTCATGACGTAAACAGCCACGTCGCATACGACCCAGAGATCAATCAACAGGGAATGCGGGCAAGGAGCTTGAAGCTTGCCGCCCTTCAGAAGACGCTTATGCCGCCGACCGTCTTTGGCGACCCGACTGGGGATCTTCTGGTGATCGGTTGGGGAAGTACGAAAGGTGCGATCGAAGAGGCTGTCGAGGAATTTCGCGAAGAGGGAAAACGGGTTTCGTCGCTTCACTTAACGTTTATTCAACCGATGCCGCCAGGGATAAAAGAGATACTCGCCGGATTCAAGAAGATAATCACGATCGAAAACAACTGGAGCGACGATCCCAATGACGAGATCATCGATGAGACAAATCGGCGATACTCCGCACTCGCGATGCTGCTGCGGTCACGATATCTCTTTGACATAGATTGCTGGAGCGAGTGCCGCGGTACTCCGCTCAAACCGAACACGGTCCGCCGCGTGATACTGGAGGCACTTTCATGAAAGCTGCGACTCAAACCATCAGTGCAAGCGAGTGCTTGCTCCGAATGTATGATGAACACCATGAGATTGAGGACTACCAGAAAGGTGTTCCTCGCTGGTGTACCGGCTGCGGCGACAACGCGATCCTGACCGCCGTTCAGCGGCTGTGCCGGGATGAAGGGCTGCTGCCGGAAAAGACGGTGTTCGTGTCTGGTATTGGCTGTTCGAGCCGTCTGCCGCATTACATGAATACATACGGCTTTCACGGTATCCACGGCCGTGCGTTGCCGGTCGCTGAAGGCATCAAACTCGCACGTCCGGAACTCGACGTTTTTGTGAATACCGGCGACGGAGACTGCTGCAGCATCGGTGCGGCGCATTGGATACACGCGATCCGCTACAACATGGACCTGACCATGATGCTCCATGACAACCAGATCTATGGCTTGACGAAAAAACAGGCCTCGCCAACCTCACCGATCGGAACCAAAAGCAACACGACGCCTCGCGGATCGTACCTAGAGGCATTGAATCCGCTGACTGTCACACTCGGAATTTCGAATGTCTCATTCGTCGCTCAAGTCGTTGATTGGATACCTGAGGTGCTCTATCAGGTTGTCTCGTCAGCGTTTCATCATAAGGGCTTTTCATTCATACGTATCGTACAGC
Organism: Acidobacteriota bacterium; assembly: GCA_016713675.1. Classification (NCBI taxonomy): domain Bacteria; kingdom Pseudomonadati; phylum Acidobacteriota; species Acidobacteriota bacterium. The sequence goes on along the minus strand of JADJOS010000001.1, from coordinate 923,433 downwards.
GTTGCCCGGAGTGGCTTCCAAAACAGATGGATCCGTGGATGCACGATCCGCAACGCATCCTTCTGCTACATCACGAGAACGGCCTCGAGATCAGTCCGTCCCTTGCGAAGGTCTACACGAAAATGGAAGAGCACGACCCCGCAAACATGAACCGTGCCCGCGAAATCGCATCGAGCGATGATCCGATTCCGGTCGGTATTCTTTATCGTGATGACGATATTCCGTGCTACGAGGACGTTCGGCATGATCCGCGGCTCAGAACGGCTGAAATGGTCAAAAATGGACTAAACGCTGAGTTAGACAAATTCACTGTCTGGCCGGAGGGAGCAACACACGTTTAGATAAAGAAGATGCAAGCGAATTTCCAAGATCAGATCGCATTCTATCTTACGGGCCGCCGTGAAGGGTCGAAATTGCAGCCGCTTGATGGCTCATACCGGCCTGCTCTTTTCGCCCGAGTCAGTGACCTCGCTTCGTTGAGGTATGACCTCCCATTGATACTCAACGTCAACGGAACTCCTGACCGGGCTGTCTTATCCCTCAGCCATCTCATCGATGATGCGGTCGAGTCGTTGGGCGAAAGCGCCGATCGTGACCGCATTGCCCGCCACGGTTACAAATTAGAACTGGAATTGCGAAAGGGATCGACTACGAACGGCTCGGGCGACTTCGGGAAGCTGTGGAACGATGCGGCCGCACGACTTTCGAACAATGCCGATCCGTCGATGGAAGATTCAGCCAAAAAGTTATGGTCACATTTTGACGCAGCCGGAACGTTGGTCGATGCAGATGCAGAATTTCCGTCACGCGTCGTATATCATGCGTGGAACGCGGTCCAGGAGACCAAAGCAAAGCGGTTTCGGGAGAAGGCGGAGCGGCTAATGCTAAGGCTCCGCGACATTCTCGACGCCGAAACCGTCGGCTCGGCCGCCGGGCGTGCGCCTGACCGGCTTAGAGCGGGCGTCGGAACGTCATTTGGGACAACCTTCGATTTTAATGCGATGTCGCGGATTTTAGTGGAAGGAAAGCCGGGTTTTGAGCTTTCGGGAGAACGACGCACAAGGATCAAGGGCCTTATCGAAGTGTTGGAAAGACAACGATTCTATCCGGTCGGAAAGAACGTTGATGAGCCTTACTCCTTTGCGTTTTTTAAGTGTTGTGATGCACTCGACGCGTACCAGGAGAGGCACGATGAAGCCGTGGAATTGCTGAGAACACTTGCGATTGCCGACCTCGAGACAAAGGGCGAGTATCGCGAATCGGTACACGACGTTCTCTTTGACGGTTTCGGTGCTAACGGCCTCGATGCTGAAGAGCTTGCTGAACTGCCCGACTATCTCGTCTGCACGGATGCCGGAACGCTTGATGCTGTCGATACGGCAAAGATGGTCGAGCTTCTCGCTGCGGGATTGCCGATCAAGGTGCTTGTCCGCACGGATGATGTTCTTGAACCGTCAAAGGTCGCCGAAGGCCACGTTGCACTGGGCCTGCGGGCCCGCCAGATCGTAGACACCGCTATCGGTTTGACGGACGTTTTCGTATATCAGTCCGGTGCATCGCATCTCTTTTCGATGCGTGAATCGATGATCCGTGCTCTGTCGTACGAAGGGCCGGCTCTGTTCAGTGTATTTTCGGGTGCGACCGGCCACAACGCAGATGTGCCGCCTTATTTGGTGGCGGCCGCAGCGATGGAATCGCGTGTATTTCCGGCTATGGTCTATGACCCGTCGGCCGGATCCGACTGGGCGACGCGGCTCGCGGTCAGTGAAAATCCGAGTCTTGACGATGATTGGCCGGTCCACAATTTTGCATTCGAAGACGAAACTCTGCAGGCGGGATCAGAGACCCTCGCGTTCACACTCGCGGACTTCATGTCTATGGACGACCGGTTCTTCGGGCACTTCGCAATAGTTCCGACAGACGAAAGCATCGACGTTCTGATCCCGGTTCCAAAGGCTTTAGAGACCGTGGTTGCCAGTATGCCAAACGAGATACCGGTCGTCATGCTCGTTGACTCAGACGGCTGCGTGCGGCGGGCGATAGTTGATGATCGGTTGCTGCGCGAAACGCGGCGATGCCTTACAATGTGGCACAGTCTGCAGGAACTCGGCGGGATCCATAATTCGCATGCGAAACGACTTTTAGCCAAAGAGCTAAAGTCACGGTTGGCAGAGACGACTGTGCAGCCGCAGACGGCCGAGGCTCCGCAGGCCGAAGCCGCTGCCGCATCGGAACCCGTAGCCGCCGTTGCCGCAACGAACGTCGAACCCGTCGCCGAGAAACACGGCGACGATCCGTACATCGAGTCAACTCGCTGCACGACCTGTAACGAATGCACGAACCTTAATCCGCGAATGTTCGCTTACAACGCCGAGAAGCAAGCGTATATCGCCGATCCCGACGCCGGCACTTACCGCCAGTTAGTCGAAGCCGCCGAGGGATGCCAAGTCTCGATAATTCACCCCGGAAAGCCCCGCAATCTAAAGGAGCCGGGCATAGAAGATCTGATCAGACGAGCCGCCGAATTTAACTAAGAGCTGGGCTGGAAGGCAGCTGGGTTCGAATAAATCTTGGCACGTTGATATGCTGTCGGTTTCCTGTTCCACTATTTTGTGCCGTACCAAATATTTTTACCTACGTGGTGGCGAGAATCGCGGCGACCAAGTGTATATTGCTAGTGTTACCGAGTGAGTTACCATAGATTGTTTAGAGTGAAAACCGCCTCATCGAACTTGGTCCTTTCCTTATCTTGAATTTGTCGATACCGATTTTGCATCGCAACTGGGGTCAACGCTATCCGGTGAATGCCAGCCACTAACTCGAAGCGACCCACTTCATTTCTCAATCCGTTCTCTTGGGTGCTGTATACCTTTCTTTACCTGAGTTACTTCGGTTATCTAGAAAGTTTTCTATGACTGCGGTGTTAACCAATGTTACCGCTTGTTACAAGTAATGACTGAAAATGGCCCTAAATCAAGGGGCAACAAAAGGCTACGGCCACCCATGAACTTTCGTTAGTTAACGTATGTTACAAGAAGGCATCGACTGTTAACCGAAGGGTTGTAAGTTCGAGTCTTACCTGCGGAGCCAATTAGATCAAACCGAAACGGGCACTCAAAAGGTGCCCGTTTTGCAATTCGACCATTCTTGCTGTTGCGCTGGGGCCTTAAAACGAATATGAAGCGCCCAGATTAACATGGTTTGAACTCCTGCGACCGCTAAGGAGGTAGGTCGTTATTATCCGCCGGAATTCGGCGCCAACTGTAAACTGAGGAGTGAACCTGTAAACCAGATTTCCTGCGAACGCCAAATTGCGGGTTCGCCATTCTCGGTTTGATACGGTAATCAAGTCTTTGTCATTTGGATCATCTATCCCCAGAGAGCCGTAGATGCCGAGCCGGTCTTTCATAATCGGCGGTGTGTATCCGAGCTGCACCCAACCACCGCGGGTGCCGATCGAGCGAACGCCGCCCGCGACGAGCGTTGTGCCCTGCCGATATGCAAAATCATTATTGTAGCTCTGAAAAACTCCGGCCTGAAAACCGCCCAGATTGCGGCCAAAAAAGGCTTCGCCCAGAAAGGACAAGCGATCAGCGAGCGGGAAGTTCCAGTCGAGTGCCACTCCCAATGACTCGATATCATTTCTGACGTTCGCTGTTCCGGTAAACACCTTTGATCGGCCGTAATGTGCGGAGATCGCGATCGAGCCAGGTTTTTTCGTTCGAAACCATGCTTTGTCGCTATACGCGAAACGGCTCTGAAAAAACGGGACATTTGAGGCGGCACCGCTGGTTGGCTGAACGGCAAAAGCGGCATTCGCAGCAAAATCGCCGGTTTGCGGAGCGAGGACTGCACCTTGCCAGGTTAAATGGCCGCCAATCTTCTGATCGATCCTGACTTGCGGCAGACGTGCCCAATTGTTACCGGCGGCGGCAAGCTGCGGATTACCGGCAGTTGCCATCGATACGGGATTTACAGGTGCAAAAACCATCCAGTCCTGACCGACGGTTAACGAAGTTCGCTCCCAATCAAGACGGGCGTTAGCCAGACGAACACGAAAGACCCCCATATTCTCACCGATGCCGATCGACGGAAAGCCGCCGAAGAAATCGGCTTCGATCACAGCGGCGAGTCGGGCGCTGCCAACTCTGGCCCCTTCGAGCTTTACGCCAAGCCTTGTCTGGCGCACGCTGGCACTAAAGTTGCCGGTGCCTGCCGGCGTTGCAAATATCGGAACGTCGGCGTTGTTTGTGCCGCTGCTGTTACCAAAGGCGTTAAAAAAGATAGTCCCGTACGGTGTGAGCCTGGCATTGCCGATATCTACGCCGAGGTTCTTCTTCTTTTCATCTGCCGGTTCGGCCTTTGGGGGCGTTACCGCTGTCGATTTGGCTGCGACGGTTTCGGCTGCAGGTAATATTGCCTTGTTTGTGGCGGCAGACGGCTCATTCGCATTTTGTAACTTTACTAGTTCGACGCTGATCGTCCTGAGTTGTTTCTCAAGTTCTTCGATGCGTTTCAAAAGATCTGCGACCGACGGTTGGCCGATCGTCTGAGCCTGCAAGGTGGTAGTAAATATCGCAGCAAATACGATAAATTTCGCTGCTTTTGACCAATTGTTCATTTTGACACCCCATCCATTGTTAAGGATTATCAGTTTTCGCCAAATCGGTTTATGATTTTCATCATAAAACGTGAAATATTAACGAATTAGATCTAGCTTCCAGGATGTTGTGATGAATTCGAACAACGGTTTCAATCAGATCGCAGAACATTTCAGCCCCGAGCTCACAGCGAGCCTTTTTTCAAAGGGCTCAACGAAGCAGGTCGCCGCGAACGAGCATTTGTTTTTCGAAGGTGATGAAGCTACGTTTCTCCCGATAGTGCTCAGCGGAAGGGTCAAAATGATCCGCTATCCTGAGGCTGGAAAGGAGATCATAATCGGGATATTTCAGTCCGGTGAGATGTTTGCGATCCCGCCGGCAATGGACGGGAAGCTTTTTCCAGCTTCAGCGGTCGCGATCGAGGAGACTAAACTGCTAATTCTTCCTCGAGACGAATTTCTACAATTGATGGAATCTTCGACCGAATTTTCGTTGATCGTCATGGGTCGGATGTGCGGCATTTTGCGCGATCGGGCCCATACGGTGCAAATACTTGCGACATCGTCGGCAGAGCAAAGGGTCGCTAACGTTCTGTTGCGCCTTGCCGGCGAATTACACGGCAATGCCGGCAAGAAAATTGCACATCGCCGCCAGGACATTGCCGAAATGGCAGGCCTTACTCTTGAGACGACGATCAGGGTCGTGAGGAAACTGGCAGCCAAGGATTGTTTCAGGATAGTCAGAGGCCGGATCATTCTTGAATCGCTCGAACCGCTTCGCAGATTGGTCAGGTAACATTTGAGCCGTATAGCATCGTTCCAAAGGTGATCTGAATCATAATTCGGCCGTCGCCAAGGTGATAAATTATCTGATAGAGAGGTTCATTTGAATAACGGACAATGAAGATCAGGATCAGAGGAAATACATTGCGTTTTCGTTTAGGCAGGACCGAAGTGGCAGATCTCGGCACGAACGGACGGATCGAAGAGACCGTAAACTTCGGCCCAGGCGATCAGAATAATTTTTATTACAGGCTGGAACGGGCAGACGGCGATGGGTTTGCGGGGACTTTTGCCGGCGGCAGGATAACCGTAAGCGTTCCGGGAATTCTCATTGACGATTGGGCTGGAAGCGAAGAAGTCAGCATTGAGGGAGCTCAGATCATCGACGAACGATCACAATTAAAATTCCTGATCGAAAAGGATTTCGTCTGCCTCAATGCCCATAACGACGAGGATCAATCTGACCGTTATCCGCACCCGAAGGGTGGCGATGCCTGCTGACGATGCGGGTCTTTTTCTAACATGACCCAGATCATATTTTTTTCTCCGATTCTACGCGATGATCATATCGAAGTATCGATTTGGAGGAATTTATAAATGATCAACGTTGTAGGGAAGACTGTGAGGGAAATAGCTTTGGAGATGCCGGTCACGACCCGTGTTTTTGAGGAATTCAAGATCGATTATTGCTGTCACGGAGATACTCTGTTTGACGAGGCTTGTCGAAATGTCGGTGCCAGTCCCGATGTTGTTTTGACCAAGATCGACAGTGTTTTGGATGTGCCCGTGGCGGCGAGCGATGCGTTTTCCGAAATGACGCTTGGAACTCTGATCGATCATATCTTGTTCAAACACCACGTTTATACCAAAAGCGAGATCGAACAACTGACGCCGCTGATGGCAAAGGTCGCGAGCCGCCACGGCGATCACAAGCCGTATCTGCTCGAGTTGAAGGGCCTTTTTCAGGACCTGTGTAACGACCTCGGGCCGCATATGACGAAAGAGGAAATGGTTCTGTTTCCATACATTAACCGGCTCGAATACGATCATGATAATCACCTTACTGCGGCATTTCCGCCGTTCGGAAGTGTGCAGCACCCGGTGAACATGATGAATATCGAACATGAGGAAGTTGGTGAGATACTCTCGAAAATGCGTGAGGTTACAAACGACTACACATTGCCGCCGGAGGCGTGCCCAAGCTTTACGGCGTTATATCACCGAATGATCGAACTCGAACGCGACCTGCACCAACACATCCATCTGGAGAACAATTTGCTCTTTCCTCGTGCGGTGCAGATCGAAAGCGACGTGTTTTCGCCGACGATCCATTAACATTGATGTCATCAGAAGAGGCTAAAGCAGCCCAATACCCCAAGATCCGTGCCAAATCCGTCGCCCTCCCGGTGGAACATGGATCCTGGGGATTCTTGTTTGAACCGCTTGTCGCGGGGATCGCGGTCGCGCCGGCCATCTCGTCGGTTTGGATCGCCGTGCTCGTGATCGGGGCATTCCTGATGCGGCATCCGATGAAAGTAATTCTCGCCGGCGGACGATTTCGACTCGGGTCGCCACAGGTAAGGCTCGCCTCGAAATTCCTGATCATTTTCGCGTTGGTGTTTTTGGTTGGAGCAGTTGGTAGTATTTGGAATGCCCAGCCGGCCAGTTTTATTCCGTTTGCCGTGATCTTGCCGTTCGCTGCGTATCAGATCTATTGCGACGCAACTCGCAGCTCCCGTCAACTGCTCGCCGAGCTGATCGGGTCCGTAGCGATCTCCTCGTCGATCGCCGTTATCGCTCTTGCGGCTGGTTGGGAAACGCCCAAGGCATACGCACTTTGGGCGATAGTTGTTGCTCGTTTGATACCGTCGATCTTATACGTCAGAAACCGCCTCTATCTAGAAAAGGGAAAGCCGTACTCGCATTTTGTCCCGATCGCCGCTCATATACTTGCGTTGGCGGCCGTATTGACATTGGCGGTTTTTGATCTCGGCTCATATCTGCCGACCATGATCTTTGCGATCCTATTTCTTAGATCGGTCATCGGCCTTTCCTCATATCGCAAAAAGGTCAAAGCGATGAAGATCGGCATTTGGGAAGTGATCTACGGGACGCTCGTAGCGGTGTCGATAATCGTGGGCCATTACATCGGTATTTAGGATCATACCTTAGCTCAGACCGCACGACATTTCGGATTCTGTATCTTGGTCCTCGAGAACCGGTAAATAGACCTGCCTTTCTTTGTCTTTGTCTTTTCCGACTCGTTCAAATAGAGCTTTACCCGCAAGCGACAAGTACTCGATCCCCGAGTTTGAAAGGATCTTCGACATTTGTTCTGCGTATTTTGACAGATGTTCGTCGATGAAAGTTCTAGACGCTTCTGCGGTGATCTCGGCGCTTTCAGCGTCTGAGTTTTCTAGAGCAAACGCTTCTTTTAACCGCAGATAAGCAATGAATCCCGTTTCGACAGCAATGTGATCGGGAACCTCTTTAGTCTCTGGTTTATAAGAAAACGCATCGTAGAAGCTCGAAAGTTCCGACAGCATATATCCTGGCTGAACCCAGCCGCGATAACTTATTTCGCGTCCCGGTGCCGGGCCGCCGGGACCGAAGATCGAATGAAAAAGCCCTTCGGCTGCTTCCTTTTGAGCCGATATTGCCGCTCGTTTCAGGTTTTTGTCGCCGATCGTCCGACTGAGCAAATCAATGTGTTCGAGCCAATCGGGGTTCGGACAATCGAATAGCAGACTCAAGAGCCGCCATTCGGCTGCCTCCTTTAGCAAATTCAGGTTTTCTGCCTTTTTGGTTTTCATATCATTCACCGTTTTTGATGTTTTTCGCCCCGAAGTGCAACCCTATCGAGAAGCCCGACCTTGTCCGGTTCGGACAGCACTGACTCTAGGATCGGATATAGATAATCGGTTTCACGCCGATCGTGGTGGCTGCAGAGCCGAAGGTAAAACGCCTCGCGATCGAGCAGCTGAAGCAAGGTTCTTTCTATTTCTGGTTCCGATGCCAAGCGTGCCGTCGTTTCGGCAAAGAGATCTATGAACGAACGCATCTTCTCATGATCGTCGAAGTAGAGCTTTGGAGCACCCGCATCCGGAAACTCTCCGCGTTCTGCGTATGCAGGGAGTAAGATCTCTTCCTCATCTCCCATGTGACTGAGCAGTGTTGATCGATGCGCCTCCAATAAATGCAGAGCTTTATCGAAATCAAAATGGAGTAAAGCTTTTTGATGCTCGAAGAATAGATCGTCGATCACTTTGTGAACCTTGATCAAGCTGCTAATTGACGCCATATCATTCTCCGCTCATTTGTTTTATGATCAACGGGACCCAGCCGGTTCTCATTTTTCGTGCACCAACTTCGGTGTGCGAACCTTCCCAGATCGCAAATGCGATCTGGGAGGGAGTGCCGGCGGAAAAGCCAGCCGGCGATGGCCTTGTGATAACGACTGCCCATCCTTTTTTCGTGCCATACCTTTTCCCTTTGAGATTGAATTTGGAGCAGGCGAGAGAGTACTCGGCCCTTCGGCGATCAGGTCCTCGACAGGTTGGTCACGAGGCCCGGCTCGGCGATTTCCCAATGCTCGGGCCGGTGCATACCGCAGAGCCGCTTCGGCCTGTGCCTTGGGGTCGGACTCAAGCGGCTTCGCCTCAGACGGATAATGATCGACCGTGGCGTTAGGGTAAAGTGCATTGATGTTATCGGCACGGCCTTCGACGATCGCCTGCCAATCTGCTCGCCAGAACGATATCTCGACATTCTTGCCGACTTCGCCCATTTGGGGTGCCGGAATGTTCGGATCTATCTTTGCCGGCAGCTGAACGGCACAGCCGTCAATGAAGTGCTTAGGTCCGGGCATATCGCTCTGAGTCTCATCGATCCATTCAAGCCGAAACGCGATCTCGCTTCCATTAGTGATCGCCTTGACGTTTACTTCGGCGGTTGACGCCTCCATCAGCCGAGGATCGACAAGGTCCTGAAGGATCATCTTGGACGTGTGCAGGGAGACATCATTCCAAACGGCCGCAGCCGGATCGAGTGTAATATCTTTTACCTGAACGACATTCACCTCCGTGGTCGGAACCTGAGCCTTGTGACACGAAAGCGAGAATGTTATCGCCAAAATGATAACGAAAATTATTGATCGCATAAATACCTCCTCACGGGCAATTGGTGCGCGTGATCTGGTAGAGCTTGTCGTATGCCGGGCGAATGTGAACAGGTTCTTTGAAGGGCACATTGACCAACTCCTTGCCGTTCTCATCCATTCCGATCGCTTTGTCACCGACTCGTTTCCATTTGCGGACGATCGCCTCGGTGGAACCAAAGAGGCCCAGCAGACTCGTAAGATCCTGGTCATTCGGGGCGTTGCGGTAGATCTCAACCGCTTTTTCGGTGCCGGGGCCGAACATTTGCCGGGTGAAAGCGGTCGGAACGTGGATCGGCGGAATGTAGTAAACGTTTGGCTCGAGCCCGAACTGAGGGAATAGCGGCAACGCGACCTTTTTAATATGGACGAGATAGTCGATCGGATTGTCTGCCTGTGCTTTGTCGGGAGTATTGATGTAGCCTGCAATGCGGATTTTTCCGATGCAATTGGCAAAGCACTGTGGTGACAGGCCCTGCTCGACTTTGGGAAAACATGCGATGCACTTTTCGGATGTTGATGTGAGCGGATTGAAGAATACCTTTTTATAGGGACATCCTCGAACACATTCTTGATAGCCGCGGCATCGGTCTTGATCTACGAGTACGATGCCGTCCTCGGGCCGCTTGTAAATTGAACCACGAGGGCAAGATGCAAGGCAGCCGGGATATGTGCAGTGATTGCAGATACGTGCCAAGTAATAGAACCACGCCATCGCATGCGGAATCTGGATGCTCGCACCATGCTCAATACCGCCGGCACAATCGTCTTCGCCGACATTAGGATAGGCGTAATCTTCTTCGTCGGGCCGCCAGCCGAGAACGCGTTCACCCGCCGGAGCCGATTCGAATATGGTACTGCCCTTGTAAACATGCTGACCGTTCTCCTGGCCCCAATTTTGGCCATCAAGGAGGCTCAGGAGATTGAGATCCCACGCGAGCGGGTATGAGCCGTATGGCTTCGTCTCAACATTATTCCAGAGCATGTACTCCTGGCCTTTGCCGGAGGTCCAGGTCGTTTTGCACGCCAGCGTGCAAGTCTGGCAGGCGATACACTTGTTCGTGTCGAAAACGGCGGCGAATTGTTTTTGCGGCCGGCTCTCCGGATACCAATAGGACATTTCCCGTCCGAGCTGCCAATTATGTACGCGTGCCATAGTTTTCTTCTCCCTTTAACAGTCTCTTCTTCACTTAGAAATCGCTGCCGAACCAACATCGGCGAATTTTATCTGCCGCCCAAGCAATGTTGTCCGTGTGACCAAGATCGAACCCGCGATCGCGATGATCAGTGCGATGACCGCAGACCATTTCGTGATCGCAGATTTGCGATAGCTCGTGACCAGGCCAAAAACTGACGCCAGACCGGCACAACCGATCGATAGGAACGCTAGCCTTGATGCCTGCTGATGTGCACGAACGGCGTCGCCGGCCGGGCCCGTGAGCATCCTGTTTTGGTGGCCGGCGATCTCTCCGGTGGCGAATGATGCCGTGCCGATCAGCATCACCGCAGCGAAGATCCAATACGCCGCTCGTGTGGACTTGTCATGCTTTCGCCAGATACCTAACGCGATGAGGATCATGCCGACGAAAGTAAGGATCATCGGATAGTGATTGATAAGTATGTGAAACTGTGATGCTTCCATCTCCCCTACTTAATAAAGTCTCCAGCGAGATATCGCTTCATTGCCTCTGATTCAGTCCGCGGCCGGATGCCGAGCTTAGTGGGACGCCATAGCGGCTCGTCGCCGATGCCGCCCGGCTCAGCCTTCGTGATCTTCACAAAAGATTCACGAGGTGCTCCCGTCGGGCAGTGAATATCGGCGGCAAAGCCCTTGCCCATTTCCTGACCGAACATCCCTTTGCGGACAAGCGAATCGGTCATCCAAGTCGGCTTAAGCCAACCGCGGGTCGCAGATTGGTGTGAACCGGAACGGAACATTGCCTGATAGTTCGTTCGCGGGTTCTTTGCGAGACCGTCCTTGCGTTCGCGTTGGCCCTGCATCGAGCCCGGAGTAGCAGCGTACATGTTGAACCACATACGCGTAACGCCCCTTGGCGTGCCGGGATAATATCTTGCACGGCAAAGCAGTCGGGCAAATTCGTAATTTTTCTTGTCTTTTTGCCATCCCCGGAACGGACGATCTTCGGGGTCGGCGTCGATCCAAACATAATCGCCGTCGTTCACACCCATTTCCTGGGCGTCTGTCGGATTTATATCGACGTAGCCCTCGGTGACGAACGGCGCCCGTTTGTCACGGCGGTATATGTCGCCGAACGGGCCAAAGAGCATGGCGTTCATATCCGTATCGATCGGCGTCGTATGTGATCCGTGGCGGAATTTCGGTGTGTGGAAAATGAACTTGTAATCATCCTTGATCAGCGGATGAGGCTTGGTTTTGGCTTCCTCCCAAGTGTAAACGACATTCCGTCCGCACCGAGTTTCGCATGAGAGGTCGTCGCGTTTTGCGCCATAGTCCTCGGGCCCCATTGGACGCATTGCCTCGTGCGGTCCTGAGATGATGATGTTCGGTTCGTAAAATGTCGAATCAACCGGCTCGCGATGGACCGGCAGATTTTCACCGGCCTCGATGAACTCGTCTTCCTCACGATAAAACTCTAGCCGACCGCTCTTGGTGTACCAAGGCGTCATATCGGTCAACTGGTCGTAGCCGACATTTTTCGGCGTCGTGCGGCTGTTAATAATCGCCGGAACGCCATTTACCGCCTTGTCGTGTAAATCGCCAAACTTGTAGCCCTTCGTATTCGTCGAGTGGTCAAGTATCCGCTGCAGATACACATCGGTGCGGTCCTCGCGGACGAATTTCCAATAGTCGTTGAACCGTTGGTCGCCTGTCAGATCGGCAAACTTCGACGAGACAAGCGAATAAATCTCGATGTCGCCCATCGTGTTGAAGATCCGGGGAATCGGCGTTTTGGGAAATATGAGCAGGAACGGATTTGTGACCGACGCGGTCATGTCAGGATGTTTCAATTCGGCCCATGAATCAACACCAAAGACGACGTCCGCCCATTCGCACGACGTGGACCACCACCATTCGTTTACTATGATCGATTCAATCTTCGGCAAAGCATTGACAACCATATTGTAGTGCCATTTGACGTTGCCGAGAATCGAATTCGCGTTGGCGAACCAGAGTGATTTCGTTGGGCAAGGCATGTGTGTTTTGCCGGTCAAGAGCTTATTGCCGACGCGGAGCGGATGATCTTCGTGATTATAATAGTGAGCCGACTCAGCCTTCCAATATTGTTTCGAACGTGCGGGTTTTGTCTCATCAAGCTCGATGTCGAAAGGGTTTTCGTTGATATACTGCGGTGCACCGTTGAAAAGCGCCGTGCGATAGTTGCCCGCGTACGAACCGACGTTGCCGCCGATCTTGCCGACGTTGCCGGTAAGACAGGCGAGCAGAAAAACGTCGCGGTCCTTGTTGTCGCTGTTAAAGAACTGATTCGGGCCCATTCCGACCGCAAAGAGCGTAGTTCCGAAATCTTTCGCAAAGTGACGGGCCAGATTCTGTACCGCGGCAGCTGGAGCCCAAGCAAGTTCCTCGACCGTTTGCGGCGTGAAATGCGACGCGTAGTCCTTGACCAGGTCAAAAACCGGCCGGCATTTTACCTTCGTGCCATCGGCGAGCGTGACTTCGATTGAGCCTTCGAGCATAGCGTCAACGGCCTTTGAGTTCTTGCCGACATCATCTCGGGTAAGAGCCTGAGCGGCGTTCTTTTTCGCATCCCAGAATACGTAGTCACCCCATTCGAGTCGGAGCTTTTCGGGCACAACGTTCTGCACTGTCTGCTGGATCGGCGGAGGAGCCTTTTCGCCGTCTTTGACGATTAATGTCTGTTTCAAAACGGCCGGATCACCGCCGAAAACCTCAGCCGCCTTCAAATATTTGAGCGTATCCATTCGAACAAGGATCGGCAGGTCGGTCCACTGCTGAACGTATTCCTTATCGTATAAATTCTCCTGCATTATGACGTTGGCAAAGCCGAGTGCAAGAGCAGGAGTTGTGCCGGGGCGGACGACTAGAACGTCATCTGCCTTTGTCGCAGTTGCCGAGTATTCGCAAGCAATAACGATGACCTTGGTACCTTTCATTCGGGCCTCGGTCAGCCAGTGGGCGTCGGGCATTTTTGTCGTGATCCAATTCATACCCCAGACGACGACCGTTTTTGCCTGTTCGACGGAATTGAGGTCAAATTCGACTGTCTGCTGTCCGGTAACCATCGTATGTCCAGGCGGAAGATCGGTGTGCCATGAGTAATTATCAAAACCCTTACCGCCCATCGCCTGATCAGGCCCGACGCCGCGGATCTTCGAATCGAGCAATGCCATCGAATTTGCCATTCGGTACATTCCGAAAACTCGTGTCATGCCGAGCAACGGCATGCCGCCGCGGAATTTCATCACCTGCGTGCCGACGCCTTGTGTGGCCTCGATCGTCGCTTCGTCATAGTGCTGTTCTGTTAACCTGCGTTTACCTTCATCACCTGTGTACGTCTCGGCGATGTTACTGAGGGCGGCAGCCACGATGGCCGCAGCATCGTCATGCGACATTCGAATCCATTCATCACGGCCGCGATTAAAATAGCTTTCGTCAGGCTTGCCGTCCTTGCCTCGAGGGAAGCCGTCATCGTGCCATTTCTTGTAACCGGCGCGGACCATCGTCCCGTTGACGCGGCGGTCGCCGTAGAATCGGCGCGTCAGAGCGAGTCCTTTCTGGCAGACACGAGGGTCCCAACGGTGCGATGTGCCATTGCCGAGCAGATCAACCGCCTCACCGTACTTCATTGTCGGGCCGATGCGTGTGATCACGCCCTGACGAACGTGAGCGTTGAGCAGGCAATTGTGCGTGTCGTTCGGCGCACAGGTGAACGTATATCGTGAATCGTATGCCCACAGGTCACGATATACCTTTTCCCAATCGCGATTCGGATATGCTGCAAGCGGATTTGTTACTGCCTCGAGGCCCCAGGCATTAGTTGTCGATGCGACAAGTGCCCCAAAACCCGCAGCTGATACCCTCGCCATGAACTCACGCCTAGAAATTTCGTTTTTCATATCGATCCTCTTCAATTATTTGCCTATCTAGAACCCATTGAACGCAGAAACACCACGATCGATTCGATATCCGCCTGCGTTAGCTCCCTCCGAACGGGCGACGAATTGCCAAATCCGAGCATTGTAGTTCCGCCGCGTCCGCGCCGGATCATCTCGACCAAATAGGTATCCGAAACACTTGTTAGAAATGCCTTATTGCCGAGAGCCGGTCCGTCGGCGCCGACACCGTTCTTTCCATGGCAGCCAGAGCAGTTGGACGCAAAAATAGCTTCACCGATCGCTGCATCGCCCGTCGCCCAGATCTGCGGCTTTGAATCGGGAATCGCCTGAATATTTCCGCCGAGTTGCCGTACGTAGGCGATGACCGATCGTATTTCGTCATCGGTGAATCCATTCGTTCTTTCGCCCCAGGGCAACATCGGACGTCCGGGACGGCCATTGCGAATCGACTGTAATAGAAAATCGTCCGATCCATACTGAAGAGCTTCCGGTGCGACGATCGACGGATTTGGTACAAGGCCAGGAAAGCGTTTTCCGCGGCCATCAGTTCCGTGGCAACTCGAACATACGGCTGAGTAGATCGTCTGGCCGTCATTGGCAAATTCTCGTTCGCCAAATCGCATCGCTCTTACACGATCCTTAGGAAGAAAGATATCGGGCAATGTCCTTCGACGCAGCGAGAGTGTGTAAAGCGTGAGCAGGTCTATCTGATTCTCATTTAGGCCAAGAGACGGCATCTGTGAACCCGCGACAGTTGATGCCGGCAAACGGAAATGCTGAACAATCCAATTGGTTAGCGTGTGGTCGCCGGGAACGCGACTAAAATTCAGTTGGTTAGGGTCCTTAAATCCGGAAAGTGAGAGGTTTACGCCCGCGTCACCGCCAAAAGATCCGACCGTATGACAACCTGCACATCCGACCGAATTGAACTGTGCCTTGGCCTCGATCAATTTCGGTGCACCCATTAATGTATCGAGGAATGTCTTGAGCGACGCACGGTCGGCATCGGTAATTTCGCGGAACGATGACGTCCAGGCGGCATCGGTCGCGGCCTGCGATTTGGCGAGATGTTTTTCGTACCAGTCCGCCTTATAGCCCTTGAGGCCGACGTGCGATAGATCCGGACCTTCCATACCGGTTAGATTCCCGCCCGGGCGAAGGGTGCCTCCGCGGCCGTCGAGGCGGTGGCATGCATAGCAATCAAGCCGCTCGAATGTTTTTCGTGCGTTCTCGAGCGTCGGCAGATTTGGGACGTTGAGCGGCGTGTGACAGGTTCCGCAGCTCGCGTACGCATATCTTGCGGGAAGCATCGGCTCGGTCCAAAAATGGACATTTCCGTGAGCATCGTCTTTCTCCGTTGCCTGGCCTTGGCCGCCGTGACAGGTCGTACATCCGATCTCGGTCGGTGAATGAACGACCGGTTTGTGAGCGGCTCCGACCTTCTGATCGGTCGTGATCTGTTCGCCGGACGCCATGCCGACATGGCACGTCACACAGCGGTCGGTGACCTTTAGATTCGGGTTGACTATCTGCCTCAGGCGAACGTCTATCGGCCCTTCGGCTGACTTGGCACTATTTTGGATCCCGTGCCAGTCCTTCATGAAATTTTCCGAAACGGCCGCTGCTGCGAGGAGCAGGAAAACGCCGATACTTGAGACCATCAACAAATATTTATTCTTGTTCATAGCGTCAATGGCCTCCCCAATCAGACGGCGACCAGAAGAAATCCCAGTTCGGCCCGCGGAAATATGTTCCGATCACAGTAAGGACGATGAATCCACACAAGAAGCACGTGAACAGTGCCAATGCACCAGCGCGTGTCGAGTTGTACTTCTTGACTGCCCAGATCGAATAAGTTGCGTAGATCGCCGTCAAAACAGTGCCGGGATTAATGAACGTTATAAACAGCTGAGGAATATCCGGGAACCATTCGCGGAGCCAACCGAATTTGATCGCAAACGCTTCGACAGCGATCGATGCAGCGAATCCAACGACGACCGACCATTTGACCAGTTTCCAGCCGCCGGGGCCGCCGAACCACTCGCCTGTGCCTTCCTTTTCACGATCCAAGAACGGAATAAGGCCGAGCCCGATCACGCATAACATCGGAATTCCGATCCCGCCCATGAAAGCGGAAAAAGACACGATCTCTTGCAAACCAAGGAAGTACCATGGTGCCTTTGCGGGATTTTCCGGAACGAGCGGATTTGCGAGTTCCTTAAGTGGTGCATCCGACACGAATGCCAAAGCGAGACAAATGAGCGTCGTCAGCATCAGAACACCGAGTTCGGCGTAGAAAAGATGGGGCATCGACGGAACGGTGTGTTCGGGGCCGCTGCCGACTGCGGGAGTTTTGCCTTTTACTACTGCGGCGAGATGGTATGTCTTGGTCGGGGCGTCGGTGAAAACAGGATAGAATTCCTTCGCTTCTTCCGCAACGCGTTCATCTGCGTCAGCAGGCTTTGCCAGGCCGCCGTCTTTTCGGATACGCCAGAAATGTACCGCCATCAGCATCAAAAGCGTCAACGGCAAGATCATCACGTGAAGAAGATAGAATCTGATCAACGCCTCTTCGCCTACCTTGTCTGAACCGAGCAAGATCTCACGCTGCAGTCCGCCGATATCTACCCATTGCGTGATCCCCAATGCGTCGGTTATTTCACGCGGAGACTGGGCAATATTCGCACCGATCGTGATCGCCCAGTACGCGAGTTGATCCCACGGGAGCAAATAGCCCGTGAACGAAAGGCCGAGCGTTGTCACCAACAGTCCCCAGCCGATAAACCAATTAAATTCACGCGGTTTGCGATACGATGACGTGTAAAACGCCCTCGCCATGTGAATGATGACAGCGATGACCATCACATTCGCGGCCCAGCGATGGATATTTCGCATAAATCGTCCGGTCGGCACGATAAAGTGAATGTCCTTGATCGATTGATACGCAACGTCCGGGTACGGCTTGTAGTAAAACATCAGCAGAATGCCGGTGATCAGCGTGATCAGAAATGCGGCGGTCGTCATTATGCCCAGGCCCATTGTTGTGCTCCACCTTAGGCTCCAGAGATGCGTTCGGACCGAGTGAAGATGGAGAAAGACATTGCCGAATATAAACGACGAACGTGTCCGATCCGTTTTTGGTGCTCCGCCGCGGAACATCGCCCGATAGACGTGATCCGGGATAGCCCGCAGGTTGATCCAAAATTCGTGTAATGCTGAATAGCCCTCTGCTTTCATGATCTACACCTTTGTTCCGGTCTTTACAGTCGCTTCCTCGTCAATGGTGAGTATTGAACCGTTCTTTGACACCTTTAGCCACGGCAGCGGTGTCGGAGCTGGGCCCTTTCTCACCGTACCGTCCTTTTGAAAGCCCGAACCATGACATGGGCAATCAAATCCTGCTGCACTCGTCTTAACAATGCAGCCCAAATGCGTGCAGACTGTCGAGATCGCGAAAACGCCTTCGCCATCACGAAAGACTGCGACGTTGCGTCCTGGCGGAACAAACGGCTCGCCTTCCGGCAGCGTGTCAGGGAGAGCAACGTTGAATTTCTTCGCCGGTGAAGCCGAGACCGCGGCTTTTGGCAGTTTGAGCATTCCGAAGATCGAAAGGGCAAAGGCAGCTGCCATCGAGCCAAGTGCGAATAGGCCCAAAAAATCACGTCGCGGCAACGGCTCGGGATCAAATCGTGATTGCTTCTCACTCGGATGTGTTGTCATTGAGAACTCCAGTTTGTCGAAAATGTGACTCTTTCCATTGATATGGCATCGACCGGGCAGCGGATCGCGCAAAGAGAGCAGCGGATGCATCGGTCCTCGTCCTTGAGGATCGCTGAGTTTTCGCTCAGCTCGACGTCAGCGCCGATCGATGAGCTGATCATCTGATCGATCTGGGTATCAAATTCAAGCCGATCCAACAAGATCAGTTTCAGGCACTCGGTCGGGCAGACATCCGCACAGCCTCCGCACAGAACACATCGGCTGCCGTCAAAGACCGGCGTCACGCCGCAGTCAAGACAGCGTGAAGCCTCCCGCATCGCCTCGTCCCGGCTATATCCGATCTCAACTACGTTTTCGGGATGTTCCAGACGTTCGGACGGTTCGATCGTCGGCACTTCGACTCGGCGGATCGATTCGTATCCGCGTTCGCGGCGGTAACGGTCGAGGACGATGTGGGTTTTTATGAGTTCTTGTTCGAGCGTCTTACCTGTCAGATATTGATATACGGAACGCGCCGCTGCCTTGCCAGAAGCGACGGCGTCGATCAGCAGACGCGTTCCGTGGGCGAGATCGCCGGCGACAAATACGCCTTTGCCGGTAGTTTGGAGCGTGATCTGATCGACCTTGAGCCAATCACCACGCATGCGTTCGATATCTTTGCCGCCATCTTCAAGGAACGAGAGTGCCGGTGCCTGGCCGACTGCGAGCAAGACCGTATCGCAGGGAATTACCTTTCTTTCCTCATCGTCATAGAGAGGTGAGAATTTCCGTTCTTCGTCATAGACCCTCAGGCATCTGCGAAACGCAACGCCGGTCACCTTGCCGCTTGCATCACGGACGATCTTGGGCGGGCCCCAGCCGTTACTGCGCCGGATGCCCTCTTCGTCGCCCTCGACGATCTCGATCGTGTCAGCGGGCATTTCTTCGGCCGCCCCGAGTGAAACGAGATGTACATTTGCGGTATCCGACAGCCTCGCGGCCGTTCGGGCAGTATCATAAGCGATCTGGCGGACGACGGATCGAGCGACGTCATACGCGACATTTCCGCCGCCGATTACGACGATCTCACGGCCCATTTCGAGATCTTCGCCGAGAGAGACCGAACGCAGAAGGTCGACACCGCCGATCACGCCCGGGCCATCTTCTCCCGTTAAATCAAGGCCGCGTGATGATTTGGCACCGACTGCGATGATCACTGCCGAAAAATCTTCTCGAAGCTCAGAGAACTTGATATCTTCGCCGACCTTCACACCACAACGGATCTCAACGCCTAAAGCCTCGATCACCGCGACTTCTTTTTCGATCAGGTCGCGGGGCAGCCTATACGCCGGCACGCCGACTGAAAGCATGCCGGCCGCTACAGGTTCGATCTCGAAAACGACCGGCTTGAATCCCAACAACGCCAGATCGTGTGCGGCCGAAAGTCCCGCCGGCCCGGCACCGATGATCGCGATCTTTTCACCATTTCCCGGTTCAACCGCACCATTGGCTCCGGCCCGGAGCAGGGCAGCCAGTTCCTCGACATCAGCCGCGACGGGCGGTATGAAATTCTTGACCGAAGCTAGAACTTCGCTCACCGGTCTGGCCTCAGGCCCAAATTGATCACAGGCGAAACGCTTTAACGCGCGGATAGCAATCGGCCGATCCTGGCCGACGAACTTGCCGTCGTCATTTACTTTTGGGATCTTGCCTCGGCGGCAGGCGATCTCACACGGGGCCCCGCAGATGCGGCCGCAGATCGAGGCGAATGGATTGGGGCCGCGGGCAATCAAATACGCCTCTTCGAAACGGCCGTCGACGATCGCGCGGACATATCCGCGAGCGTCCGTGTGCACCGGACAGGCTACTTGGCAGGAGATCAGGTTTTGATGGTAGTTCGCGTCCGGGACGTGAACATTCAGCGGTACCATACAATATCACCGTCAACAGATCTCAAAAACACCTTGAATTCTATTGTTCTTTCGGTCGGTGAAATATGACTTGGATCATAGAATGCGTGACTTATCACAGAAGTTGTTGGTTTGAGATCACCGAACAAGAAATTAGCTGCGATGCAATGGACAAAGGCCTATCAGCCAAACTTTAAGCCAATTATCAGAGCGCGTTTCGGCGTTTTGATTCCAAATTTTCTATAATTTAGTTCACGATGCCGCTCGGGCTTGAGAATTATGAAACAAACAAGAAGTAGCGGATTTTTTTACGGATGGATCATCGTAGCCATTTCCACTCTCGCATTGGTGATCAGCAACGGCGTTTCCATTGGCGGTTTGCCGGTTTTCTATAAGCCGATACAAGAGGATCTTTTAGCTATCGGCAGCGTGACGGCTCAGACCAAGGATGCCGTTACAGGCCTCGGCGCAGGACTTACGTTCTTGCTTGCCGGTATCTTTTCACTCGTAATCGGATTTCTGATCAATCGCTCGGGATCGAAACGCTTTATGATCGCCGGAACGCTGAGCCTGGGCAGCGGACTTGTCTACTATTCGTTCGCCGCCAAACCGCTTGACGTTTACCTGTCACATTCGCTGCTGGGGCTTTCTTTGGGACTGGTCGGTGTGATGATCCAGACGGTTCTGATCTCAAACTGGTTTCGCCGCCGCCGCGGACTGGCCATGGGCGTTGTGCTGACAGGAACCAGCTTTGGAGGGGTTCTGATACCGATCATCGCCACGCCGCTCATTTCAAACTATGGTTGGCGAGCGGCACTTCAACTGCTCAGTTTGTTGGTTTGGCTCGTTCTTTTGCCCGGAATTATACTCTTCGTCAAAGATCGAGCTCAGGACATCGGTCAAAATTACGACGGGGACGAGATACAGACGCCGGATGCAGATGAGACCGCTCCGGCTGAGGGAGCCACGTTTGGCGAAGCACTTAGATCACCCTTGTTTTGGCTGATCGGACTGTGTGCGATCCTGATCTTTTACCCGATATTTACTATCAGTCAGCAGTTCAATCTTTACCTTCAAAACAATGTCGGCGTCTCCAAAGAACTGGCGGCAACGGCACAGAGCGTATTGTTTGTGACCAGCGTTGGCGGCAAGTTCTTGTTCGGTTGGCTTTGTGACCGGTTCCCGACCCGGCTTGTGATCACGGTCTGCTGTTTTATTATGTTCCTGTCGACCGTAATGCTGGTCGGGTTCATTACCCATGCCACGATATTTATATTCCTGATACCATTCGGTCTCGGCTACGGCGGAACATTCGTCCTCATACAATTACTGACGGTCGAGAGCTTCGGACTTAAGGATATCGGCAAGATCCTCGGTGCGATCACGCTGATCGAAACGACCGGGGGCTTTCTGGGATCATTGATCACCGGGAGGTTGGCGAGTATGAACAACGGCGACTACACGCTTGCATTTTACGGTGTGACGATTGCCGCCGGCCTTGCGTTTTTATCGACCTTTGCGGTCAATATCTTTAGTAAACGCCGGCACTTAGCTGAACAGAACTGACTTAGATAGATCTGCGCAGACCATCGATATCAAATAAGAAAATATTTGTGAAAGCCGCGGCCTACTAGGTGTTTTATTAGCTTGCAGGTTCGAGAATTTGTACGATGACCCTGATCGCCGGAATTGTTAGCCGAAAACCAAATACGCCGCCGCCGGTCTCGATATGCGAGACATTGCGGCAGAAAATATCGCGCCTTGAGGGCCAAAAGATCGACGTGTTTGCGGATGAGCGAAGTTTCCTTGTCAAACTGGATATAGGTGCGTTTGGCGAATCGGCCGTTCACCGAGGCAGTGGCGGCTCGATCACGCTTGTGACGGGCGACCCGCTGCTTGGCCGCGAAACGGGATCTGATACCGGCCGCGAGGCGGACACGGCGGCGATCGATCTGGACATGGAGTCGGGAACCTACCGGAATCTGACTGCAGCAAACGGGGCATTCAGCGCCGTCAACTATCGGCCAGAGCGGAACGAAATAAGACTGGTCGCGGACAAGCTCGGGTTGAGGCCGCTGTATTACTGGATCGGCCCTGAATTTGTCATTTTCGCAAGCGCGATGCGTATCCTCGAAAAGGTCGATGCGATACCGAAACGCCTCGATGTCCGGGCCGTGACGGAGCTGGTCGGGCTCGGATATCCGCTTGCCGATCTGACGCCGTACACCGATATTCGCTTGCTCAAGGCGGCCGAGATACTGTCGGTGGCCGGCGAATCGGTATCGAGCGAAACGTATTGGAATTGGGACCTGATCGAAGAAGCGGACAGGCCCGAGGATGAGGTTTTAACGGAACTCTATTCCTCGTTTATGGGCGCGGTCGACCGACGCAACCAACGCGACTCGGTCACGGCGGCATACCTTAGCGGCGGGCTTGACTCGCGGTGCATCGTAGCGGCTTTGGTCGAACAGAAAGCCTCCGTCCACACATACAATTTCTCGCGGTCGAAAACACAGGATCAGGTATTCGGCCGCGAATTCGCCCGTGCGGCCGGAACAACGCACTACGAAATTCCGAAACAGGCGGGCGACCTGGTGCCTGATTACTCGATGTTGATGGCGGATGCCTGGCTGACGGAACAAGCCGCCGGGACCATTGCCGAACACCCGAACATCGTCTGGAGCGGCGAGGGCGGCAGTGTGGCTCTCGGCCACGTTCATCTGACCGAGAACATGGTAGAAATGCTGCGCAGCGGGCAGACGGACGCTGCCATCGAAGAGCACCTGGCACTTGAATTTGCTCAGGTTTCGCCGAAGCTCTTTCGCAAGGAGATCGCCGAGCGGATCTCGTCGATCATACACGACGGCATCCGCGAAGAGCTGTCCAAATTTGACTGTAATGACAAGGCCCGCGGCTTTTATCTTCACTTGCTCGTTAACGATCAGCATCGCAAACTTGCTAAGCATTTTGAGAATATCGACCTGCACCGGCTCGAGTTTCACCTGCCGTTCTTTGACAGTTCGTTCGTTGCGTTGATACTAACCGTCCCGCTCGACCGATGCCTGCTGCACCGGCTATATGTAAAGCTGCTCGACCGGTTTCCGCCGGCCGTCAGGAGTGTGCCGTGGCAGGCATATCCGGGGCATGTGCCGTGTCCGGTGCCTGTGCCCGAGGGGCTGGCGTATCAATGGGAAGACAAATATCAGTCGGCCGAGCGGGCCGCTCAAAAACGCGTCGTGATGGAGCAGGCAGCCAAAATGCTCGACTCCGAAACGTTCCCCGACGAGATACTGAACAAACGCACTCTGCGGCTGGCAAAGTGGGCGCATGCCACGGGGCTTCGCGACTACGGCTATATTATCGGACCGGCGAGCACGTTCTTTGAATACTGGAAGATGTGCGGCGGCGATCACCTGCTGCCTTAAGCCAAAATGCGGATCTGCGGATCGAAAATGCGCGTTTTCGGCGATGACCAAACGTGTATTTTTTCACCTCACGTTCAAATTGTGGTACGTACCACAATTAGATCAACAAAAAGCGGGAAAATGCCATAAAATCGCGTTCTGCAACAGTTTTTTAGGGGCCCGGCGACAATGTAAATAGGGGTCAGCGACGATCAGAACATGGGTCAGCGACAATAAAAAACGGCCCAGCGACAATCCAAAAAACGCGTCTTAAAAACTGTTGCCGGCTGCCGGTGCCGCTGTCGCTGTCCGAAAAGACAATTTCCCCATCGCCGTCCAGCGTCCCCAACCGAAAACTCAGATCCCAACCGCACGCGCCGCCGCTCCATCTCGCACCCATCGAGCCCAGCCGCACCATTGCCCCCATCACCGCCAAGTGTCGCGAAGAATAAGTCTCGCGGCTGTGCCGACGACGATCGGGACGGCCTTACGACCAAGGATGTTCTCGAAGACGAAAACACCGCATTTGTCTGTACGAAATGGGAGCTGCTCGAATTGTGGCCGGATGGTAAAGGAAAGGGGCGAAACCGTTTTCGTCGCATAGCGACGTTTGACTGTAGCCGTGGGTAAGAACCCACGGAAACGATAAACAAAATCATCTCGTCGCGTTAGCGACGCTTGAATCAGTCGAACAAATACCGCTCATCATATTCGATGCCGTGCTTCTGAAGGAGAGCAACATATTCCTCCTCAAAGCTCCGATTTGAATGATGCTCGCGTTGGTCCTTTATATACTTTGTCACCGATGAGATCGCGGAGTGCGAAACGGAAAACACGCCGTAACCATCTTGCCATCCAAAATTCGACATTCCTTCAAATTCCCGACGAATCCCGTACGACGAATCTCCCTTTAGTGCTTTTGCTCCCTCACTTGAAGACATCGTCGTAGGCAAACCTACGAAAGCGTGCACGTGGGTCTCAATACCACCGATTTGAATCGGAGTCATTCCATGGTGTTTGGCAACGCCGGCAATGTATGACCAAACACGCTCTTCAATATTCGCCGAAATCAACTCGGCACGATTTTTGGTGCTGAATACAAAATGTAAATAGACTTGGGAATATGTATTGGCCATCTTCAATCGTCGCTACGCGACGCGGACATCGTAACCCATTTTCCGTGGGTTTTCACCCACGGCTACAATCAAATATCGCTACGCGATGAATTGCACTTCATCTTACTGATATGATTGGACCTTGAGCTACATCCGCGACAAACGATCTCCCGTCCCGCTGAGCGAAACCACCTCACGCGTAATGGCCGCCAACCGCGACCGCCACACAAAACCCGAACTACGTTTGCGCAAAGCCCTCTGGGCAAAAAACCTCCGCGGCTATCGCCTCAGTTAGTAACCAATCAACCCACAACCATCAACAAATAAGTCGATTTTGGACTATTCGAAATCCGACTATAGGCTTCGCTTAGAAGAGAATCACCAATGGAAAAATCTATTTACTCAAGGGAGTACTCCCTTTTTCTTGAACAGCTTCGAACCGCCCGCGAGGAGAAGGGCTTGACGCAGATGGACTTGGCAGAACGACTCGGCCAAACGCAGAGCTTTGTGAGCAAAGTTGAACGCGGAGAACGACGGGTAGATGTGGTCGAGTTAAGAGCATTTTGCAAATCAATCGGCGTTCCATTGGCTAAGTTCATTTCGATTGTCGAGTCCATTCTCGATAGTCCGGACTCGAACCGAGAGCGTTCGACGATCTAATTTTACGAAAACCTGAGATGAGTACATTCGAAGAACATTTAGGCGTTTCTGATGTAAGTCTGGACGAAGTGAAGTCACTCGTCGAAGAGGACTTGAAGGAATATCAGCTTGAACTCAAAAAGAAATCAACAAAGCGGCGAGTTTTGAAAAAGGCTATTGATATTCCCATTTCTCGTTTTGTTAACGGCGAGGCTAATCCGATCGTATCCAGATCGGTATCAAAGGAATCGGTCGGTAGTTCATTTTCCTTAATTGACTTATTTGCGGGCTGTGGCGGTCTTTCACTTGGACTTGAAGCCAGCGGCTTTACGCCATTACTCTTCAGCGAAATTAGCCAACACGCTGCCGAAACGTATATTGCAAATCGGACGGCTTTGGATTTAGTGCCCGTAGGCGATGTCTACAATTTAACGGACGTAGATCTCCAACTTTTAAAGACATTTTGGCGATACAAGGGGATCGAAGATATTGATCTTGTTTGTGGTGGGCCGCCGTGTCAAGGGTATTCCGGGATTGGGCATCGAAGAACATTTAAGCTCGATAAGAAAGACATTCCATCGAACCACTTGTTCCAAGAGATGGTTCGAGTAATCCGAGCCGTCCGTCCCAAGGCATTTCTGTTTGAGAATGTTCGAGGCCTTCTCAACGCACGGTGGACACCTGCCGGAGAAAGCGGTGAGATATTCCGGGCGGTATTGGCCGAATTCGAATCGCTAGAGGACTATCGCATTCGATGGGAACTTGTTCACGCCAAAGACTATGGCGTTCCGCAAAATCGTCCAAGAGTAATAATGGTTGGAATCCGTGCGGACGTTATTCCGGATCATCTGTTGTATGCGGCTGGCCGAGACTCACATCCTCGTCCGGGAGCAGTCGAGGATGGATTTCTGCCAGCTCCGTCGGGTACGCCACCGACGCTCGTGGAATTACTATCGGATTTGGAGGATCCACGCTACCTCACACGGGATGCGACTACGGAATATGTCAACGAACCGGTAACCGAAATCCAAAGGAAGCTGCGGACCGGACCGGGCGGAATCGTCGCGAATAAGGGTTCAAGATTGACAGAACAGGAATATTCCCGCCATTCAAAGCACGTAAGCGACAAGTTTATTCACATGCTTCGAAACGGAGGCGAAATTCCTGAAGAATTTCAAACTAAGAAATTTGCCCAGAGGGTTTTTCCTCGGAGTTGGGATGCAAACGGCCCCAATCTAACAGTTACATCCTTGCCCGAGGACTTCGTTCATTACAGCCAACCTCGATCTCCTACGGTACGCGAATGGGCAAGAATCCAGACTTTCCCCGACTGGTACGAATTCAAAGGCCCCCGCACAACTGGCGGCCGTCGGCGGGCTGGCGATCCAAGTCTCGACAAATGGGATCGAGATGTTCCGCTATACACAGATTGGTAATGCTGTTCCGGTAATGTTGGCAGAAAAATAGGTCAACATTTGGCAAAATTCTGCGCGAAATTGATTCCGGTGTTGAAGATACTAAGGACTGAAATGACATCACTCATTGAACAATTACGCACCGAGGCGGTATCTGACCTTTTTCGACTTAAGGGTTTCGGGACTCATTGGAATCTACGCCAAGAGTTCTTTCTTAACAAACTAGCTGGAGCGACTAAAAAGTCTGATTTAATTAGACTTGGGGATTGTTTGTCAGGAGCTTTCAAACTTGCGGGAAGTGACGACCGTTCCCAAGGAAGTCTCTCAAGTGCTGGTTCTACGTGGGAGGCTCTTGTTGTCTGGTATCTAAATCTTTGTTTGGTTGGAACCCACGCTGTTTGTGTGCGCGGAGGGCCATTGTGTCCAAAACCAATCAAGGATGCGTTGAGCGTTTGCTTTGAAAATTCAGTCCTTAGAAGTGAACCTGACGTGATATTGATTAGTTCTAAAGCACTTGCAGAATCCACGGTCGCCGATACTAGAAAAAATTTACTTCTCAAGGCAAGCGACATTGTCGAAGAAACATTTGATAAAACGGGTGTCGTCAATTTCCAATGCAAAACGAATTGGAATGATAATGCTCAGATACCGATGCTTTGGAATATGCTTTACAATCAGGCTCGTAAAGGGGCGTTAATTCCAAATGGCTTTTCTATAGGGCGCAACGGCTTTTCACTGCAAAATCTGGGGATTTTCGGGTATGCGTTTGCAACTGTTCCAACTCAGAAAAAGGGTCCGCAGGGTTACAAAGCCGAAAATCTAGATGTGATGCGCGTTAAAACAATGTCTGCTGGCAACTATTGGGGTCATCCGTCAAGAAATGGAATTTGTTTATCGCTTGCAGAGTTCTTTAACTTCTTTAATAGAAATTCCACTGTATTTCCTAACGTGGCAGATGTTGGAAAGGAAGCAGCGCTGTTTCTAAATTCCGGTTCGTCAGGTACTAAGAATATTTCTGCTTTTCAATTATTTTAGATCCTTTCACAAGACCTCGTCGTAAATACTGGGAGATGCCTTTGGCGGTGCGGAGGTGGCGGATGCGGTGGCCGAAGGCTTTTAGGAGTTGTTCGTCGGGCATATGATCTCGCGTTGAGTGTTACGCCCTTATTAACGTGCGGGCTTGTGCAATGAGATCAAAACTATACTTATTGTATGCGTGGGATCAACAGACAATTAGTAGCGTTTGGGGAAGGGACGAGGGACGAGGAGAGCAAGGCGGAATGCGGAATGCGGAATATCGAATGCGGAATTCAGAATATCGAATATAGAATGCGGAATTAAGATTCTGAGATCAGGAATCAGAAGAAAAGGCGTGGAGCTTTTGCTTCACGCCTTTGGTGTTTACGGAACCCGGTCGCTACCGCTCGCGGTTCTGACAAGAATACCGACTAGTTCTTGGGTTTGTCGGTGGTGGTTGTGGCTGCCGGGGTAGCGGCTTTGCGTTCCATACGCTGTTTGCGGCGTTCTTCCATTTTGAGCTTCATTTCAGCTTTTTTGGTCTCGATCTGGGCTTTCTGCTCGGGGGTCAGGATGGCCTGGATCTGTGCTTTGACAGATGCGTGCTTTTCCTTGGCCTGAGCTTTGAGCGTGTCGATGCGGGCCTGCTGGTCAGCGGTGATGGTGCCGGCACGTTTTGCGGTGCGAAGCGTCATCATCTCGTCGCGAAACTCCTGGCTCGGCTTGTTGGCTTCGTGGATGGCCTTGAGCTGCACCTTTTGTGCTTCGGTCAGTTCGACGAAGCGGAACATTCCCATACCGCGATGTCCCATCATGCCCTTGCCGCCGCGTCCGAATTTGCCGCCAAATTCGCCGCGTCCCATGCCGCGTTTGCCGTGGCCGCGATGGTCGCCTTTTACTTTCTCGACCTTGTCCGGCGTGGTCGTGGTGGTCGTTACTTCCTGAGCCATGCCGATCGCTGAGAATGCGAAAACTGCGGCTCCGAGTGTGATACCTGAAAAGAATTTATTTTTTAATGACATTGTTTTACTCCTTATGATCTTGTCTAGCATTTACGCTTTCGGTACTAAGACGCGCTTCGAAAGCGTTTAGTTGAAACTATTTACGTCGAGATGTGCAAAGAAATGTAAAGGGGCTGGGGAAGTGACGAGTGATGAGTGACGAGTGGCGAGGGATGAGTGTTGAGGGGGTGAGTGATGAGGTATGAGGGATGAGGGGCGAGGAGGGGATCGATGTTAGTCAACGGTTCATTATTATTTCGACTACCGACTACCGACTACCGCTACCAACTACCAACCACTGCCAACTTGCACATTTAGGGCATAAAATGCGAAATTTGAATGTTCGAGTGCGGTTTTTTAGTACATGAGATTTCTGAACGAAATAAATTCGCCGGCCGATCTGCGGCAGCTTAAGGTCGAGGATCTGCAGGAGGTCGCGGATGAGGTGCGTCAGTTCATCATCGACACGTGTTCGCTGATCGGCGGGCATACGGGTGCAAGCCTTGGCGCGGTCGAACTGGCGGTGGCGATGCATTATGTTTTTGATACGCCGGACGACCGTCTGGTGTGGGACGTCGGGCATCAGGCATACGCGCATAAGATATTGACCGGACGCCGCGACCAGCTGCATACGATCAAGCAGCCGGGCGGTTTGTCGGGATTTCTGCGGCGTGACGAATCGGAATACGACACGTTCGGTGCGGGGCACGCCTCGACGTCGCTGTCGGCAGCGTTGGGGATGGCCGTGGCGAGGGACAAGCAGGGCAAGGACTTTCACGTCTGCGCGCTGATAGGCGATTCGTCACTCGCGGGCGGCATGGCGATGGAGGCGATCAATCAGGCCGGGCATCTGAAATCGCGAATGATCGTCGTGCTCAACGACAACGAGATGTCGATCGCTCCGGCGGTCGGTGCGCTGTCGCGTTATCTCAATCGCATCAAAGAAGCTCAGAGCTATCAGCACATCAAAGAAGAGATCGGCGATGCCCTCGAGAGCGTGCCCGGAATCGGCGGCAAACTGCGTGCGGCGGCGAAATCGTTCAAAGACGCGATCGCGGCGGCCGTTCTGCCGGGAGCGTTGGTCAACGAGCTCGGGTTCAAATATATCGGCTACGTCGACGGCCACAACGTGCCGATGCTCGTGCGGGCGTTAGAAGAGGCAAAGAAGGTCGACGACGGCCCGGTTATCGTTCACGCGCTGACGACCAAGGGCAAGGGATTTCCCAATCCCGAGAAAAATTACTACGCGTATCATGCGACCGGGCCGTTCGACCCGAAGACAGGTTTGCCGTACAAATCGGGCAAGGCAGCTGCACCGTCGTACACCGCAGTTTTTGGCGACACGATGTGCGAGCTGATGGCCAACGACGACAAGATCGTCGCCCTAACGGCCGCGATGCCGGACGGAACTGGTGTTGATAAGGTGCTCGAGAAATTTCCCGAGCGGGCGTTCGACGTCGGTATCGCCGAGCAGCACGCAGTGACATTTTGTGCCGGCATGGCCTGCGAAGGCATGAAGCCGGTGGCGGCGATATATTCGACATTTTTGCAGCGTGGCTTCGATCAGGTGATACACGACGTTTGTCTTCAGGACCTGAACGTGACGTTTGCGATGGACCGTGCCGGCATCGTCGGTGCCGACGGGCCGACGCACCACGGTCTGCTCGATATCGCGTATTTCCGCGGCTATCCGAACATCGCTCTGATGGCGCCCAAGGACGAGGCCGAACTTCGCGACATGATCCTGACGGCGATCGAATATCCACATGCGGCGGCGATCAGATATCCGCGGGGCAACGGTTTCGGCGTCGATATCAGTGCTCCGCCGAAGCTGATCGAGGTCGGCAAGGCCGAGATACTTCGCGAGGGCAAAGATGCGGCGGTGATCGCGTACGGATCGATGCTATATCCGGCGGTCGAGGCTGCGGAAAATTTGGCGAAAGCCGGCGTGCAGGCAACCGTTATCAACGCTCGGTTCGTCAAACCGCTTGATGCCGAGACCATTCTCGCAACGGCGCGCAAGACGCAGTTGATCGTGACGGTCGAAGAGGCGTATCTCGCTGGCGGTTTTGGTTCGGCAGTGTTGGAACTACTCGAGGAGAACGGCCTGCAGGACGAAGTAAAGGTGGTGCGAATGGGCGTGCCGGACGAGATCGTTACGCACGGCGACCCGAAGAAACTGCTCGCCGATTACGGCCTTGACGCCGACGGCATCGAAAAACGCGTTCTTGCGTCATTGGAAGATCTGAAAAGCGGCCGGGGCTCGAAAAGCCGGCTGAAAGTAGCATAAAAGATGAGCAAACAGGTACAGAAAAAGAAGAGCAACGCTCCGTTTATCATAATCGGGCTGTTGGCGGTCGTGGTGGTCGGTGCCGTATTGTACGGCGTCGGAGCGTTCGGCGGCGGATCGAAGAATACCAATACGGCAGCGAACAAGCCGGGAAATTCGAATGCGGCAAAAACCTCGGCTATTCCGACCAACGCACCTCCGGGAGCGATGCCGCCGCAATATGCCGGTTCGCCGACCGCGACTGTTACGATCGAGGAATTTGCCGATTTTCAGTGCGGTTCGTGTGCCGCGACCTTTCCGATCATGAACGAGATCAAGTCGATGTACGGCAGCCGTATCAAGTTCATATATCGCAATTTTCCGCTGGCGATCCCGCAGCATGACAAGTCGTATGACGCCGCCGTCGCACTCGAAGCCGCCGGGATGCAGGGCAAATATTGGGAGATGCTAGCGCAGCTCTTCCAAAATCAGCAGAAATGGACCAGCGATCCTAATTTCAGGCAGATCTGGAACGATTATGCCAAACAGATCGGGCTCGACGTGAATAAATTTACGACAGACCTTGCCGGCATTGCCGCCAAAGGCCGTGTCGATGCGGACATGGCCCGCGGACGGGCTTTGAACGTGAATTCGACGCCGACGCTGTATATCAACGGCGTGATGGTTCCGTATAACGACGTCAAGGTCGATTCGCTCAAGGTCATCATCGACGCCGAATTGGCAAAGGCGGCGGCTCCTGCAGCGGCAAACCCGGCGACGCCGGCCACTCCGAGCAAGTGACGAACGAAGACTCGATAGAAAGCAGTTCGAAACCGTGGGCGGCGATCCTGGCGGCGATAGTTTCGCTTGCCGGCATCGCCGACGCGGCATATCTCACGATCCATCATTACACAGCCGAGCCTGTCCCGTGCAGCGTATTCGAAGGCTGCGAACAGGTCCTCAACAGCCAATGGGCAACGATCGGCGGCGTGCCGCTGGCGATATTCGGCCTTCTCGCATATTTCACAGCATTCTCGCTCGCTCTGCTCACGATCTTCGGCAACCGGATGATGTGGAAATTCTTCGGCGCACAGGTCGTTATCATGGCCGGCGTCTCCGCCTGGCTCATCTACGTCCAAGCCGCTATCATCGGCGCATTCTGCCAATTCTGCCTGCTTTCAGCTCTCATCACGACGACGCTCCTCGTCATCTTTATCGTCTCGCTTTTTAAGCGATCAAAATAAACCTAAAGAATCTGAGCCTTTTCATCTAGCTTTTCTGCGTTATTGAATAGAAACCAAATTTCAATTCAAAACGAGGAAAAGCCAGAATGTATTCGCATGTATTTCGACGCCGCCCGCTATATTTCACTACCGCCAGTTCGACATACTTCAAGATCATTCTTGTTGTCAGCCTTTTCCTATGTGTAACGGTGGTGAGCAGTGGGCAAGCCAAGCACGATTCTGAAAGATTTTGGATCGACAAAACGGCAGGATCAAATACCTCGTTCGAAGGGGAAACGATCGACAAGTGGGAAATGCGCCAGCACCTCGTTCCCGGAACCTATCGCGTACTGAAACTGGACGCCGCCTCGTTCAGGGCCTTTCTGATGAGGGCACCGATCGAATCTGAGACGGCTGTCGAACGAGGCGGACTGGTTGTTTCGTTACCGCTGCCGGACGGCCGATTTTCGCAATATCGGGTATTCGAATCCTCTGTTTTTACGCCCGAACTAGCGCTCCAATATCCTGATATCAAGACCTATAAAGGATTTGGTATTGATGATCCGACGGCGACGACGCATTTTGAAATGACGTCGGAAGGTTTTAGAGCGATGCAGGCGACCCAATTGGGCAACCTGTTCATCGATCCCGCGATCAACTCAGATCGCGACACGTTAGTCGTGTATAACAAGCGCGATTACTTTCGGTCGGACAAGGACAGCTTTTTTTGCAGCGTTGGCGGCGAGAACCGCAAGATAACAGGTGGTGACATTTCGGAGGCGATCCCGCAGCCGCCGGTCCGGCCTAACAGGCTGCGCACGTATCGGCTCGCGATGGGTGTTACTTGGGGCTATGTCTCGTTTCATTTCAATCGCGGCACTACGGCGGCGAATGCGATCGCGACGACCATTAGCCGAAATAACGTCATGTACGAACGTGATCTGGCTATCCGTCTCCTAATTAGCGCGACCATCATACCGACAAGTGCTGCCAACGACCCTTATGTCAAATCAGACGGAACGCCAATGACGGGTAACGAAGCCTATGCGGCGAATCAAGGAATTATTGACGGCCAGGTCGGCAGCGGAAATTACGACATTGGGCATGTAATGGGCACAAATGGCAGTGGCGGGCGAGGCGATATCGGACAGGTTTGTAATAGTGGAAACATCTTTATTGCGGGCAGAAAGGCCAATGGAATGACATTCACGGCCTCGCCAGTCGGCGATCCGTTTGATGTTGACTATGTGGCTCATGAGTTCGGGCATCAATTTGGCGGTAATCATACCTGGAACGCCATAAACTCTGGGTCTTGTGTTGCCGGCGGGCGAAGTGATATTGCCTCGTACGAGATAGGCGGCGGGACGACGATCATGGCATACGCCGGAATTTGCGGTGACGCTGATCTGCAGCAAAATTCGGACTCCTATTTTCACGCAAAAAGCGTTGAGCAGATACTGCTAACGACGACGACCGGAGATTGCAATTGCGGGCAGGAAATAGGCGCGGTGAATCAATTGCCATTTGTAGACGCCGGTACGGGCTATAACGTTCCGGCGTACACGCCATTTGCTCTAACCGCAACGGGCAGCGATCCGGACGGACAACCGCTGACCTATTCGTGGCAGCAATCGAATCTCGGCGATTCAAATCCGCCGTATGGTGACAACGGCAATCGTCCGCTGTTTCGAGCTCCGGCCGGACTGCCAAGCACGTCACCCACCAGAACCTTTCCGAGTATCAATTACGTCCTAAACAACGACAACTCCCCGCCGGACAACTATACATCCAGCAACGGGAGCATATTCCGCACAGGCGAAGTAATGCCGTTCGTCGATCAGACAATGGATTTTACGGTGACTGCCCGTGACGGTGCGGGTGGCGTCGCGCTCGATACGACTTCGGTCTACATTACGAATACCGGCCCTTCGTTCAAAGTTTTGGTCCCTGACGGAGGTGAAGTATGGAACAGTGGTGCAGACCATATCATTCAGTGGCGAGTGAGCGGAACCGACGCTCCTCCGATCAGCGCAACGCATGTAAACATACTCCTCTCGGTTGACGGCGGCGTGAACTTTTCGACGATCCTCACGAACACGCCGAACGATGGAAGTGAGACGGTATATATCGGAAACCAGTCAACATTTTATGCCGCCGCAAGGATCAAGATCGAGGCCGCTGGTAACATTTTCTTCGATATCTCGAATGCCAACTTTAGCTTGCGACCGGCATACGCAGTGTCGGGACACGTGCAAAACCGGGCTGGGCAGCCTGAGCCCAGCGTCACGATCACGCTCAATGAGCTCGGAACAACGACGACGACGAATGCGGGCGGCAACTTTACGATCATCGTTCCCGGCAGTAGCACGTTTTCGCTAACACCGAGCAGGGCCGGAACGACATTTTCGCCCACTACCTTAACGCTGCCCGTCTTATCGGGCAACTATTCGATCCCGGACCCATTTCTGACCAACGGGGAGGTGCAGATCTCGGGCCGTATCAAAGACCAGAGCGGAGCAAATCTCAGCGGCATAACTGTTGACCTGAATGGCGGCGAGCAGACGGCTGTTACAAATGCGAACGGAATTTATCAATTCGATGATGTGATCGAGGGCAGCAACTACACAGTGTCACCTCTATCGGGCGATCACCAATTTACACCGCTCAACCACTTGATCATGAATCTCTCGGGTAATACAACGGTGCCCGATTTTACGGGGCGAAGCCTGCGGCACAAACTGGTCGGAACTATTCGCGAACAGGGCACGAACCAGCCAGTCGTGGGCGTGACGGTCACTTTGAGCGGAACACAGTCGGGCACTGTTCAGACGAATCCTATGGGTCGTTACGAATTTCCAAACTTGCACGAGACGGGGACGTACACGGTAACACCGACCTTCGGCTATTGGGAATTTGTCCCGCCAAGTCAGACGTTCAACAACTTTCCAGGCGATCAAACGCAGGATTTTGTCGGTATCAGTCCGCCGTTGATCATCGGGACAATTAGGGACATTTGCGGTGACACGGTTAGCGGCGTCGCTATTACGGCTAACCCGTCCGGCTCGACCGTCGCGACCGACGGAGCCGGGAATTTCTCGCTTCCTGTTCCTCGCGGCGGTACTTATACGATCACGCCTTTGCTCGCAGGCTGGAGCTTTGATCCGGCGAACAGGAATATTCCCAGCATCGCCGCAAACGTTCCCGGCCAGAATTTTCTCGCAACTCCGCCGACCATTGACTACGTTTGGACGGGCATTGGCGCAGGAACGGGGCCGAATTTTGATGCTTCGTGGGCGAATCCGAATAACTGGACCGTGAATAACCAGCCGACCAACGGGCGGTTTCCGCGGTGTGTTGATTACGCGACGATCGAAACTTCGACGGCGGTGCATTTAGCGGGGCCGCGGACTGTGAAGCGATTTACTTATAGAGCAGGCGAGGTTTATGGCGGGGAGCTAACCGTAACTGAGCGGATGGACTGGCACGGTGCGGGTGCGGCGAATCAGAACGCTTTGATCTATAACGCAGATCTGACCATCCCGAACGGTTCGGAGCTGCATCTGCAAGGCAGCGATCGCAAGGCCTTGCACGGGGGCGTGCTGACGAATGAGGGCACGATAGTGTGGACCGGAGAGTACATTTCTCTGGACTCAACCGCGCTGAACAGCGTTTGCCGGATCGATAATTTCGGGACTCTTCGGCTCGAATCGACGATCGACTTCCAGCTTTTTCTGAACGGTGGGACTACCTGCGTCTTTAATAACAAAGCGGGAGCTGTGATCACAAAGCCGGTAGTAGCCAATTATGCTCCGAACACGGTTTTTCAACAGTTCAGCAGTTTTTCGAATGCGAAGCTCAACAACGAGGGAACGATATCTACGAATGCCGGTCGGCTGCTGATCTTGGGCTCGGCCCAGTTTAAGAACGGGACACGGTTCGAGGGTGGTGGAGTCACGCTGCTGAACGGCGGGTTGACGACTAAGAAAGTTTCCGGACAAGTAACGATCGCAAACGGTGCAACGCTTGAGACCGGAATTGGCGGGCTCGACGGGAACGGCTACGGCGGTGTGACGCTCGAGGGAACTCCGGCAGGTTCGATCAATACCGAAGGTACGGGAACGTTTTTGGTCGGCAGCTTTACCGATTTTGACGGGACGATCAATCTTTACGGCAAAACCGATATTGAAGTCACTACCAACACCTCGAACCCGAGCGTTAGTCTCGAGACCGCTAATAACGGCATCGATACGATCAATAACAACGGAACCGTTAACTGGCGCGGCAACACGCTTTATATCGGAAGTTCGGTGTTTAACAACCACGGAACATTCAATATTTTGAGTGACGATATTCTTCAGTCGCAGGGGTCGGTTCCGGGCGTTGGCAGTGTATTTAACAACTTTTCGGACGGAACGGTCCGCAAGAGTAACACTTCGGGCGTGACCGATTTTATGACCTATCCGTTCCTGTCGCGATTTGATAACAGTGGGCTTGTGGACATTCAAACCGGCAAGATGCTGATCCACAACGGCCTCAGCAGCGGCAAATTTAGGACGGCCGCAAATACCGAGATCGAGATCCAGCAGAACGAGATGTTCACGTTTCTCGGTGCGGATCTGGAGAGCGGCGGAGTTTTTCGTAACAACGGCGGCACGATGTCGGGCAGTTTCCGCGGCACGCTGCAGATGCTGAGCGGCAATGTGGCGGGAGATATGACGGCTTTGTCGCCGACATCGACGTTGCCGGGCGGCACGTTTGACTGGCGTGGCGGACTGATCGGCAATGCCAATATGAGCCCAACACCGACGATATTCATTATCCAGGCCGACGCGGCGATGCTGATCGATGCAAGCGACCAGGCGACCTTTAGCGGCAGTTTTGGGAATACTGTCGTAACCAATAATGGCACCGTGCAGTGGACAGGGCAGGAAAACACGAACATCGGGGTCGGTGACGGCGGCAATAATACGGGGCTGATCTTTCACAATAACGGGACTGTGTTTTTGCAATCGGACGGAACGCTGTTCCGGCACGGCGACAGCAGTATCATGACGTTCAACAACAATGCATCGGGCATTTTCAAAAAGAGCGGCGGTAATGGTTCAACGAATCTCGACGTTTTTGGCCACGACTTTAACAACTTCGGAACGATCGAGATAAATTCGGGGGTGATCGAGGGCGGCAGTGTTGAGTTCGAGTTCAAAAACAACTCGCGGATCAAGAGCGGCGGAGGCCGTTTGTCGCTCAACGGCGGCGGCGGAACAAGCGACGCTGTTGGAACGGTAACGCTCGAGGGCAGCGGTGATCCTGATAATTTCGTGCTTGAACTCGGCGGCGAAAGCAACGGCGTTACGCTCGACGGTAACGGGCTGACATTCCTATCGAGCAATAGCGGTGGTTTTCTGTGGACAGGCGGCACGATCAAAGGCAATGTCGTGCTCGGCACCGGTCTGCGGACCAAGATACGTTCGGCCGGAATTGTCAGCAATGTCACGCTCGACGGTTCGCTTTCGAACGGGGGAACATTCGCGTTGGAAAACGGTATGGATTGGCACTTCGGTTCGTCCGGCAGTTCAACATTTACAAATCTGGCGGGCGGAACGTTCGATCATCAGACGGCCGGAATCATCAATAATCAATCAGGGTTTGAGTTCAATTTCGTTAACGCCGGAACGATGAATATTGGTGGGCCGACGGGCGTTTTCAACGTCAGCGGAGCCGGTGTGAATGCGGTCAATTTTACCAATCAGACAACCGGCGTGGTGAACATGGACATCGGCGGTGCCGCCGATTTTGACAAACTGATGGCTCCAGCGTCGATGAATTTCGGCGGCAGGCTAAACGTCAATTTCACCGGCGGTTTTGAGCCGACGGTGGGCGACGAATTCAAGATATTCGACGGGCAATTGACCGGAATGGCGAGGCAGGGAGCGTTCTCGCAGGTTTCGGTGCCGAACATTAACGGCAAGTCGCTGCGGCTCGATTACAATGACGATGACCTGACGCTGCAGACGGCGGCTGTATTCATTTGGTCGGGTGCGGTGGACGGCAATTGGAACGACCCGGCGAATTGGCAGGGCGGACAGGTTCCGACGGCCGATGGCCTTGTGGAGATCCCGGAAACGGGCGTGGTAAATTCGCCTGATCTCGGTTCGATGAGCGTAAACGTCGCAAATCTCGTCGTCGGTGACGGCCAGAACGTGATCGTCGGTGACGGGCAAACGATTACGGTTGACGGCGTCTTAAAACTCGATGGCGGCGATGTCGATACGACCGGAAGTTCGCTGCGACGCCTTGGTGGTGCTAATGGCGGCCTGCTCGTCATCGGAGCGAACGGAGCGGTCGATCGGACGGACGGGCAGGTAAACGGAAAAATGAGTAAGATATTCGCCGGGCCATCGAGCTTCACGTTTCCGGTAGGCACTGCAAGCGGATATTCGCCGGTCGATGTAAACGCCACGGCTGGAAACGGCCAAATGACGGTGGAAGCAAAGCAGGGCATTCATCCGAACGCGAGTGCGACGAGTGCAATCTCGCGTTTTTGGACTCTGCAGGGCTCAGGAATCACGTCGAATCTAACGTTTCATTACCTCGACGGCGACGTAAACGGTATGGAAAGCCTGTACCAGATATTGAAGGTTAGCGGCGGTACATCCACCTTTTATCCTCATAGTCCGCCGCAGGTAACAGTCGATGCAGTGAATAATTCAGGCTCGGTCAGCGGCGTCACGAGCTATTCCGATTGGACGATGAGCGCCAATCTCGGGCCCACAGCGGCGAATGCCTCGATCAGCGGGCGGCTAGTCACCGCAAGCGGAAACGGCATGGCGAAAGCGGTTGTTACGATATCGGGCGGAAACCTCTCGGCACCTCGACAGGTCACAACAAGCTCGCTTGGCTATTACCGGCTTGACGGCCTGACCGTTGGTGAAACGTACGTCGTCACGGTCGCCAGTAAGCGATATACATTTCAGACTCCGTCGCGGCTGATCAGTCTTTTGGACGATGCGGTCGATGTCGATTTTACGGCAGATCAATAGGACGCTTTAGTTTTCTTCGCGGTTCACGTTAGAATGTCGCTAAACGTGAACCAAGATGAGTGAAGGCGAAACCTCACAGACCGAGGCGACAAACCTCTTGATCGGATACAGCCGCGGGAAGCGCGACGGTCTCGATGAGTTGTTTCCGGTCGTCTATGAGGAACTGAAACGTCTGGCGCGCAATTACCTCAACCGCGAGCGGGCCGGACATACGCTACAGCCGACGGCGCTTGTTCACGAGGCATATATGCGGCTGATCGACCAACGTACCGTCGATTGGCAAAACCGGGCACAGTTCTTTGGCATCGCCGCACAGATGATGCGGCGGATATTGATAAACCATGCCGAGACGCGTACGGCTGAAAAACGCGGCGGTGATGTGACCAAGGTCGGGCTCGATGCGGCGTCGAACTTTTTTGAGAAGCAGGAACTTGATGTTCTGGAGTTGGATGATGCGTTGTCGCGTCTTGCTCTGATCGATGCTGATCAAGCGAGGATCGTAGAGTTGAAATTCTTTGGCGGAATGACCAACGAAGAGGCCGCCGAGGTGACGGGCGTTTCGCTCGCGACCGTAAAACGCGAATGGAGCATGGCCAAGGCGTGGCTGCTGCGTGATCTGTCGAGCAAATAGTTTATGTCGGAAGATTGGCAAAAGGTCAAAGAAATCTTTCAAACCGCAGCGGCGATGGACACTTCTGCGCGGAACGAATTTCTCAAAAAAGCGACCATCGGCAACACGACTCTCCGTTCCGAGGTCGAGTCTTTGTTGAATTTTCACGATCGGTCTGACGACTTTATCGAAGAATCGGCGTTTGGTGTTGCCGCTGAGGTACTGATCCGAACCGACGAATGCTCGATGATCGGCAGGCGTATCGATTCATACAGCATAAAGCGAGAGATCGGACACGGCGGTATGGGCGCCGTGTATCTGGCCGAGCGCGACGACGGCGCGTTTGAACTGAAGGTCGCGCTCAAGATCGTCAAACGCGGAATGGACACCGACGCCATCCTGAAACGCTTTGTGATGGAGCGGCAGATACTTGCGGATCTCGAACATCCATTCATCGCGCACCTCGTCGACGGCGGCGTAACGGACGAAAACTTGCCGTTTTTGGTGATGGAATACGTCGATGGCGTGCGGATCGACGAGTTTTGCGAGACAAATGAGCTGTCGATCGACTCGCGTCTTGATCTGTTCATCAAGGTCTGTAACGCAGTAGAATTTGCCCATAAAAATGGCGTTGTCCATCGAGATCTTAAGCCCTCGAATATTCTCGTTACAGAAAACGGAACGCCGAAGCTGCTGGATTTTGGTATTGCTAAACTGCTTGCGACGGCAGGCGAGACGGCAACGCAATTTCAGATATTCACGCCCGAATACGCCTCTCCAGAGCAATTGCGTGGCGAATCGATCACGACCGCGACCGATATTTACGGCCTCGGCGTCCTGCTCTACGAATTATTGACGGGCGAAACTCCGTTCAAACCTGCAACCGACAATCCGCGTGAGGTCGAACGGCTGATTTGCGATTCACAGCCCCTGAGGCCGAGTGCGGTTTCGCTCAGCGGGCGAACGCGTCTTGGCTTGAATCGTGAAACTGCAGATGAGCAACGTAGTGTTTTTGAACGCACATTCGCGTCTGAGCTAAAAGGCGATCTGGACAATATCGTTCTCAAAGCCCTCGAAAAAGAGCCTGAGGACCGGTACTCATCGGCGGCTGAGTTTGCGAAGGACATCCGGCGACATCGCGAAGGCTTGCCGATAGCGGCGCGTCCGGCATCGATCGCGTATAGAGCAGCGAAATTACTCAAACGCAATCGAGCGTTGTCCTATGCATTAGGATCGCTGGCTCTGGTCATTTTGCTCGGTACGGGTGCTCTGTCCTGGCAGGCTGCAGCAAAACAGAGCGAGAAAGCAAAAGCCGAGCGTCGGATGAGTGATACTAGGGCGCTCGCCACTACTACACTTGAGCGTCAAGCCGAACTTGCAAAACTTTCCGGCACGATGGAGATCAGGAAAAAACTGATCGAGGATGCCATCGGCCAACTCGATTTGCTTTCGGCAGAATCGGGCGGCGATGGTTCACTTCAGACAGAGATCGCAGCGGCATATGTCCAGATGGGCGATATTCAAGGGCAGCCGTTTGCGGCGAATTTGGGTGATTCCGAGGCGGCAAAAAAGAGTTATGAAAAGGCCCGATCAACTCTCGAAGATCTTCGAAATTCAGGAAAAGGGAACGCCGATATCGACAAGTCGCTGAGTCTCGCTATCCAAGGCATCGGTAATATTGAGCTGCGGAAAGCTCGGCCGGAGCTTGCGATAGAACATCACCAACAGGCGTTGGAACTGAGGGAGAACTTATTGGCCAATGAGCCGGGCGACGTATTGATCCGGTCGCTCACGGCAGATTCGTATCTTAATCTCGCCGATGGATTCGCGGTGCTGGCGAATGTTAAACAGGACGATCCGACCTTTGACCAAAACAGCTCATGGAACGCGCGATTTGATGCCCAACAGAAAGCCCTACAAATCTACGAGCAGCTAAAGATCGAAAATCCGGGCGACGTCAAGGCAAACTTCGGGCTCGCAAAATCATTTCAGCGCATCGGGTACACCTATCAGCGGAAGGGCCAGATGGAGAACGAAACGCTGCCGGGATCAGGGGCCGCTTCTCTCAAACAAACACTCGCCTATTACGACCGCACAACCGCCATCCACAACGAAATCCTCGCCCTCGATCCGTCGAATGCAAAGGCTCTTCGGAATCGAGCTGACCAGTATCTGATGCGGGGCGAAGCGTATGCTTTTTCTAATCAAGACGCCGCGGCCATTGGGTCATATCAG
Source organism: Acidobacteriota bacterium (assembly GCA_016713675.1). Classification (NCBI taxonomy): domain Bacteria; kingdom Pseudomonadati; phylum Acidobacteriota; species Acidobacteriota bacterium. The sequence continues at coordinate 881,238 of JADJOS010000001.1, read as the reverse complement.
CGATCGATCGAGATGTTCACCGAACTCTCTCTTCGTGAACCTGCAAATAACGAGCTAAAACGCGACCTTGTAAATGCATATGAATATACGGCCCGTCAACTCGTAAAGGTCGGCAGAGATCCAGACGCTATTGAGAAATACCGTCTAGCCTTCGATCTTTTACGACAGATCGTCGATGCCGACCCGGAAGTGACGATCGAGGAAGCCTATCTCGCGAACAATGGCACTCGCCAGGCCGAATTGTTTCAAAAGACCAATGACTGGCAGTCAGTTGCTGACGTCTATCAGGCCATCTTGCCGGCGTCGATGGCGTTTGCCGATTCGCCGAATGCGATGCCGCGATTTAAGGAGAATGTCGTCGGCTATATGCACGAGATCGCAAAGGCACACCGTAATGCCGCGAAACACGGAACCCACGAGACTAGGGAGAAGAATATCCGCGAATCACTCAAATGGCTGCAGGATATTCGCACTTTGCTGCAAAATGAAGCGGACCCGCAACGCATCTCCGAGAACTTCGCTGCATCAAAAATGTCGGCCGTCGATGCCGAGATCGCTGAATGTGAAGCCGCCCTGAAATGAATGCCGAATTCGCCCCTTTCTCTAGTTGAATCTAACCTCTGCAAATAATCGAATACTCAATTGACGGTCGCTGGTGATTTGGCAATCGCGAGTGAAATCGGTTAGCTTAGATATATCGAAACTGATTGATTGTGAGCCAGACCATTTTACAACGCATAGCTGCCGGCGATAAGTCCGCTGTCCAAGAGTGCCTAAGCACCTACAGCGGTCTAGTTTGGTCGATCGCGCGCAAATTGCTGCGTAATTCGGACGATGCCGAGGACGCAGTGCAGGAGATATTTGTCGATGTCTGGAAAAATGCCGGGCGTTTTGACGAAACTCAGGCATCGGAGACGACGTTTATTGCGATGATCGCCCGTCGGCGAGTAATAGACAGGATCCGCCATTCAACGCGGCGTATATCTGCCGACTCTCTGGATGATGTTCTGCTCGAACCGTTTACGCGATCCGATCAGACGATGCAGTTGAGCGTGGAGGCCAACGAAGCGGCCAAAGCGATGAGAACCCTCCGGCCCGAGCAGCAACAAGTGTTGCGGCTCTCTATAGTACAAGGAATGTCGCACCAAGAAATATCAGATGCAACAGGGATGCCGTTGGGGACAGTGAAAACGCATGCGCGTCGCGGTTTGACGCAGGTCAGAGAAGTGTTGGGGTTAGGAAACGCAGGAAACTTAAAGGAGGTCACAGTATGAACGAAGAAATACACGAAATATTGTTTGACCTCCTGACCAAACAGGCGACATATGGCCTCGATGCGTCGGAACAACAACAGCTCGAAGAATTGTCGGCCAACCTGAATTTCCGCACCGACGATTCGTTTGACATTGCCGCAGCAGCGATCGGCCTCGCCGATCTCGAGATCGAGCCGATGCCCGCACATCTAAATGCGAATATCCTCGCATCTGCAGACAGCTATTTTGCATCGGCCGAGTCGGCCGCAGGATCAACAGAGCGCGCAGTTGAAACGGCCGAAGCGGACGACATGCAGCCGACATTCGGATTTGAACCAAAACGTAGTTCGTTGAGCTCGTGGCTCGGTTGGGCGATAGCGGGAGCGGCGTGCATTGCTTTGGCATTCAATGTCTACACAACCAGATTCCAAGGGCCAACCGAGATCGTCAAAGGACCGACGCCGACCGTAACACCCGAAAAGCCAAGTCCCGCAAAGCTCTATGAAGAGATCGCCAGTATGCCGACGGCGATAAAGGCGAACTTTGGTGCCTTGCCGACGGCACCTGCCGATCTTAAGAATGTAGGCGGTGATGTCGTCTGGAGCGATGAAAGACAGGCCGGCTACATGAAGCTCCGCAATTTGCCTAAGAACGACAAGAACTTGTCGACCTATCAGCTTTGGGTGTTCGAGGAAAACCAGGGCGACAAGACCCCTATCGACGGCGGCACATTTGATGTGGACGCAGACGGCGATGTGATCATTCCGATCGATGCAAAGCTGAAGGCAAAGAATCCGGCGATGTTTGCTATCACGGTCGAGAAGCCCGGCGGTGTGGTCGTTTCAGATCGAAAGAAGATCGCAGCTCTCGCCAAGGTCGCCAAGACTGAAACCTAATTTCGCGGTCACGCGTAATAAAATCAAGCCTAGATGCGGTTGTTGAGCGTCTCGCAAAATGTGAGAGTCCGATGGCCTATTTCTGCACATATCAATAATCCAAATCAGAGGAGTTTCCGATGCGAATCAAACGTTTTTCTTTCCTATTTCTGATCCTTGCGATCGCAGCATCAAGCAGCACGTTTGCGCAGGTTAAATTACCGCCGGTCAATGTCAAAGAATACAAGTTGAAGAACGGCATGCGTGTGATCACGCACGTTGACCGTTCAACGCCTGTTGTTACGGTTGGAACCTGGTATCACGTCGGGTCCAAGAACGAGGTAGTAGGCCGTACCGGTTTTGCACATTTGTTCGAGCATATGATGTTCCAAGGCTCGAAAAACTATGATTCAGACTACTTTACACCTCTGCAAGAGGCAGGCGGTTCGATCAATGGAACCACGAACCAGGATCGAACCTGGTATTTCGAGACGGTGCCTAAGAACTTTCTTGAGCTTGCACTCTTTATGGAAGCTGACCGACTCGCCAATCTCCTGCCGGCAATGACGCAGGAGAAACTGGACAATCAGCGAGACGTCGTGAAAAATGAGCGCCGCCAGCGTGTCGATAATCAGGCATACGGAGCGTCGTTCGAAAAGATCGGCGAGATCATGTTCCCGAAAGGCCATCCCTATAACTGGACAACGATCGGATCGCTGGAAGATCTACAGGCCGCGTCGCTCGAAGACGTCAAAGACTTCTTCCGGCAGTATTACACTGCCCGCAATACGATCCTGGTGATCTCCGGCGACCTGGACGAAAAGCAGACCGAGAAATGGGTCAAGAAGTATTTTGGCCAAGTCGTCAAGGGTGACGAGATCAAACGTCCTAACCCGGAACAGCCTAAGCTCGAAAAGGAGATACGTGTCAGCGTTGACGACAGCCTTGCTCCGCTGCCGCGTCGGTATATGGTCTGGCATGGTGTCCGGCAATATGCTCCTGACGAGCCGGCCCTGGACATCCTTAGCAACATTCTCTCGTCCGGACGCGGTTCGCGCTTGCAGAGTAACCTGATCTATTCGAAAGAGCTGGCGCAGCAGGTATTTGCCAATAACGGAACAAATGAAATTGCAGGAACATTTCAAATTCAGGTGACCGCACGACCCGGAAAATCGCTTGATGATATCGAAAAGGAAATAAACGCTGAGATCGAACGAATCAAGAAAGATCCGCCGTCCGAAGAAGAGATGAACCGTTCGAAAAACTCGATCGAATCACAGACCATATTTGGACTGCAGACCGTGCTTGGCAAGGCTTCGCAGCTAACCAATTACGCCGGCTACGTTGGCCGTCCGAATTACTTTCAGGAAGACGTGGACCGCTATTCGAGAGTGACAGCGGCCGATGTTCAGCGGGCCGCAAACACCTATTTGACGGCAAATCGTTTGGTGATGACCTACAACCCTAAACGGGCGGAAGGGTCGCGTGCGAGCAGTGCGGCAAACCAACCGACCTCGGTTAAATCGGAGAAACGTGACCAGGCAAAGATCGATGCACAGGCCGCTCTGCTACCGAAGCCGGGCCCTGACCCGAAACTCTCTTTGCCGGCCATCGAAAAGACGAAATTGGCAAACGGCCTCGAGGTATGGATGGTAGAGCAGCGTGAACTTCCGATGGTCTCGATGAACCTGGTGTTCAAGACAGGTTCTTCGAACGAGCCTGACGGTAAGACCGGTGTTGCCGCAATTACCACATCACTCGTAGACGACGGCACTAAAACACGTACTGCGGTCGAGATCGCAAACCAACTGCAGTCGATCGGCGCCAATCTAAACGCCGGCGGGACTTGGGATTCCACGAACGTGTCGATGCAGACACTTACAAAGAACCTCGACAAAGCTCTCGAGATCTTTTCGGATGTTGTACAGAATCCGACATTCCCTGCGGCCGAATTTGAAAGCCTAAGGGCACGTTCGCTGGTTGGCCTGCGACAGCAGAGATCGAATCCGAATGCTATCGCCAACACGGTTTACAACAAGGTGCTGTATGGCGATCATCCTTATGGACGCGACAATAATGAAGCGACCCTCAAGGCCTTAAGCCGCGATGACGTCGTCAATTATTATCAGAACACGTTTCGTCCGGACAATGGGGTTTTGATCGTTGTCGGTGATTTTGATAAGGCGGCGATAAAGGCAAGTTTGGAAAGGTCATTTACCGGCTGGGTAAGCAGCGGAAAGGTGGGAGCAAAGGCACTACCGCAGGCCAGGATGCTCGACAAGACCGGCGTCTATATCGTCGATCGTCCAAATTCGGCACAATCGGTCGTCTCTGTCGGCCAGGTCGGTGTCGACCGAATGAATCCTGATTACATGCCGGTCGTGATGATGAACTCGATCCTCGGAGGAGCAATCACATCGCGAATTTCGATGAACCTTCGCGAAGACAAAGGCTACACTTACGGTGCGAACAGCGGCTTTCAGTTTCGACGCGGAGCCGGGCCGTTCCGTGCCGGCGGTGACATGCAGACCGCTGTGACAAAAGAATCTGTTTGGGAACTGATGAAAGAGCTGAACGGCATCCGCGGAGCGATACCGATCACGCAGAAGGAACTCGATTACAACAAACAGAGCCTGATCCGCCGTTATCCCGCCGGATTCGAAACCGTTGGTGCGATCTCAAACCAGCTCGCGAACCTGGTCGTGTACGGACTGCCCGATTCGTACTTTAACGATTACATTTCGATGGTGAACGCAGTTACGTTAGATGAGGTAAATCGCGTCGCGAATAAATACCTCGACCCGTCGAAAATGGCGATCGTCATCGTCGGTGACCGAAAAGTGATCGAACCGGGGCTGAAAGAACTCGGTTATCCGATCACTATTTTGGATACCGACGGTAATCCGGTCACGCAATAGGCCTGGTTAATGCAAAATACAGCAACGGCGCGGAACATAAAGTCTCCGCGCCGTTCCTTTTTGTGCCGCGTACGATTTCGTGATCGTTACCTGGCAATTCAATTCGTTTGACCGATCACTTTAGCGCCGTGATCTTCCAATACTGCCCCGTGACGTCCTCGGTCTTGGCTAATTGAATTTGGTTATTCTTTCCGTCATTGACAACATCCAGGGATTTTCCTTGGCCTTGCCACTTGGTGGTCAAGCGATAAAAACCGTCACCAAGCGAAGTGATCTTCCAATATTGGCCCGTGACATCATCGGTGGCCGCCAGCTGGAGTTTATTGTTCTTACCGTCATTTACAACATCCAACGATTTTCCACTCCCCATCCATTCGGTGGTCAGACGAAAATAACCGGTGTCGCCAATTGGTGTGATCTTCCAGGCCTGCCCTGAGACCTTAGCAGTCTTGGCTATTTGCAGCTGGTTATTAGTTCCATCGTTGACGACGTCCAACGACTTTCCGTTGCCGAGCCATTGGGTCGTCAAACGATAGTAGCCTTCACCAAATGTCTGCGAATAGATGCCTTGAGCCATCAACAGAAGACATATGACGAAGAGAATCCTAGATCCTGTTTTCATGTTTTTCTCCTCTCTCTGAAAATTGATCCACAACCTCAACACTGTGGAAATACTTCAAGTTGAAATGGCTGCTTCGTTGGAAAACTTAGCAAAACTAATCTAGGATTTCAACTCTACGTTCATACAAACCGTCTGCAACTATCAGCGGCTTGGACGAGATGCCCGGCCTTTTTTGTATTCGATGCGTTGGTTTGGCCTTGTGGTATAATTCTCAAAAAGCAGTTTGTTTTAACAAAACTTTAATTAAATTAGGAGATCAATAATGTCTGTTGACCATAGTAAAATTCAAGCGCTATTGGGCGATGAAGCCGACACGCTCTTGAACCACGTATCCACTACCATTCCAAAAGAGAATATTCATGTACCGGGCGGCGATTTTGTCGACCGTGTTTGGTCGCAGTCCGATCGGAATCCTCGCGTATTGAGATCACTTCAAACATTGCACGATCATGGCCGACTTGGCGGCACCGGTTATGTTTCGATCCTGCCGGTCGATCAGGGTATCGAGCATTCGGGCGGAGCGAGCTTTGCACCGAACCCGATGTATTTCGATCCGGAGAACATCGTCAAACTCGCGATCGAGGGCGGCTGCAATGGTGTCGCGTCGACCTACGGCGTACTTGGTTCGGTAGCACGTAAATATGCGCACAAGATACCGTTTATCGTTAAGATCAACCACAACGAATTGATGACGTATCCAAACCAGTTCGATCAGGTTATGTTCGGAACGGTCGAACAGGCACACAATATGGGCGCCATTGCGGTCGGAGCGACGATCTACTTTGGGAGCGATCAATCAACGCGTCAGATCACTGAGGTCGCGGAGGCATTTGCCTACGCACACGAACTCGGCATGGCGACGATCCTGTGGTGCTATCTGCGTAATTCGGCGTTCAAGACCTCCGAAGGCGATATGCATACGGCCGCTGATCTGACGGGACAGGCCAACCATCTCGGCGTAACGATCCAGGCGGATATTATCAAACAGAAACTGCCGGAACGTAACGGTGGTTATAACGCCCTTAATCAAAGCGGCAGCTACGGCAAAACGCACAAGAAGGTCTATTCTGAGCTTACAAGCGATAACCCGATCGATCTCGTGCGTTATCAAGTGGCGAATTGTTATATGGGACGTTGCGGCCTGATCAATTCGGGCGGCGAATCTAAAGGCGAAAGCGATCTCGCTGATGCGGTTCGTACCGCGGTTGTCAACAAACGCGGCGGCGGCACCGGCTTGATCTCGGGACGCAAAGCATTCCAGCGACCGATGGCCGAGGGCGTCGAATTGCTCAATGCTATTCAGAACGTTTATCTCGATAATGAGATAACGGTCGCATAGTTATTCGATTGAACGTGAGAAAAGAGGGGCGTGTTTTAACACGCCTCTCTTTGCATATTTGTTACATATATCGTCCGCGAGCGGGTTGATAGACGCCGGTAAGGAACGGATTAGATGTGCGTTCGCGGTCGACCGTGGTCTCGGGGCCATGGCCTGAATACACGACTGTTTCGTCGTCAAGCGTCATTATCTGTTCCGTGATCGACTTGATAAGTGTGTCGTAATCGCCGCCCGGCAAATCGGTCCTGCCGATCGAGCCCTGAAACAGGCAATCGCCAACGAACACCTGCTTTTCGGTTTCTTCAGCGAGTACGACATGGCCGCGAGTGTGGCCGGGACAATGTCGGACGGAGAAGCGTAGTTCACCAACGTCATACGTTTCGCCATGTTTCCAATTTCTGGTTAGTTTGGGCGGGGCGTCGTAGGCAAATCCTAGAGCAGCGAGCTGTGAGGCAGGCATTCCCATCATCAGAGGCTGTTGAGGAAGCCCGTAGTAGAGATCTTCGTCATCTATGTGCAGCAGGATTTCGGCATCGGGAAAGCTCTTTTTAAGGTCTGCTGTGCCGCCAATGTGATCGAGATGGCCGTGAGTCAGCGTTATCGCCTGGAGCGTCAGTCCGCGAGTATTGATGTAAGCAACCAGTTCATCAGACCGTTCGCCCGGATCGATACATATCGCTAGCTTCGTCTTTTGGCACGCAACGACCCGGGTGTTTTGCTGGAATGGTGTAAGTGGAAATTTCGCTACGATCATTTAGTTCAATTCGTCAATCTCAGGAGATATCCGTTGACCTCAAAAGTATCCTCCTTCCGCTCGTTCAATACAAAATGTATCGCATTGCGATAGGTGTCAGCATCTGGTTTGTTGTTGAAACACGGAGTCTCAACATCGCTGAGATTCAAATAACTGATCAGGCAGCTGAGAAGCATCCAAAGCAAGATCTCGTCGGGCGGACCGATCGGATTGTGTCTGATTATACTCTCGCGATCCTCATAAATTCCATCGCAGATGCGGGCGAATTCGGCTTCGCTGATAGTGGTCATAGCTCCTCGTGGTACATGAGGTAATGCGACTGTTCCATGCCGACCTTTTCGTAGACGCGTTGGGCGTGGACGTTTTCAGTTTCTACGTAAAGCCTAATTCCATATATATTTCCGGCCGCTATTGCTCTTTCCTTGACGAAATCATTTAGCTGACTATAGACTCGCTTTCCGCGTGCTTCAGGTCGTATGAATACGCTCTGTATCCACCACCACCATGCGTTGCGCCAGTCACTCCATTCATAAGTGACCATCAGGCCGCCTACAATGACACCACCATCCTCGGCAACGACATAGAAGCCCTTATTGGGGTCGTCAAAGACGGCTTTGACGGCGGTTTCGATGACGGTTTGATCGAGTGTTTTGCCCTCGGTCTCTAAGGCCATCGCCTGGTTAAATTCGACAAAATATTGTGCGTCCTCGCGGCGGGCGAGCCTGATATTCATATTCGATTCCTTGACGAAACGCGCTTCGTCCTCTAGCCTAAAATGTTTTGCGATACGCAATATTTGGATCTTATGAAACTCAGAATACTTTATCACGGCAATTGTTTTGACGGAGTGTCGTCAGCCGCGATCTTTACAAAATTCTATCGTGCCACCGTCGATCCGACCGCCGACGTTGCCTATACACCAACGATGCATCGTGCCGGTAATGCCTTTGACAAAGAGCAGTTTGACGGCGACGAGAATGCTATTGTTGATTTTAAATATTGCCCGGACGAGCGTTTAAATTGGTGGTTCGATCATCATCAATCGGCGTTTTTGACCAAGCCCGACGAGGAGCATTTTCTGGCCGATACGTCGGGCAAGAAGTTCCTCGATACGACGAGCAAGTCGTGTGCTGAGTTTATCGCACGTATCGCTAAGGAGAAGTTCGGGTTCGAGGACGAATCGCTTGCCGAACTAATCCATTGGGCGCATATCATTGACGGGGCGTTGTATGAATCGCCTGCTCAGTGTGTCGAGCTTCGATCGTCCGCACTAAAATTGATGCAGGTGATCGAGGGCGAAAAGGACCCGGCGTTCGTTGAGGAGATAATCAAGATGCTCACGAAAATGTCGCTGGATGACATAGTCGGGAGCGAGGCGATCCAAACCAAATTGACACCCATACTCGAACAGCACTGGAGCACGGTCGAGCTGGTCAAAAACCGTTCGACCGCTGAGCGGGGCGTTGTGCATTTTGACCTGACGGGCACTGGGGTAGAGGGTTACAACAAATTTATTCCGTACTATTTTCACCCTGAGGTTACGTACGTTGTTTCGTTGAGCCAGAGCTCTTTCCGGACCAAGATCTCGGTCGGTTCAAATCCGTGGGCGCCGCGTCCGAGGACGCATAACATCGCCGAGATCTGCGAACGCTACGGCGGCGGCGGGCACGCGGTGGTCGGTGCGGTGAGCCTCAAACCCGAAGATCTCGATCTCGGAAAAAAATACATGGCCGAGATCATCGAGGAATTGCAATTCGCCGACTAGCCAAATAAAAAAGGCGGCCCGAGAGCCGCCCTTTTTTATTTTATACTCAATCAACTACTGCTTTTTTGTGAATACCTTGGTCGAGGTGTCCATGCCGCCGTCGCGGTTCGGTCGCTGCGATTCGATCGAGAGCGTGCCGTCGGTGCCGAGCGACCATGTTTCGCTCGAAGTGCGGTCACCCATTGGCGTTGAGGTCGTTCGTGTGATCGCGATTTTTTGGCCGTCGAGTTTTGCCTTGGTCGAGACCTGCATGCTTCCCATTCCGGTCGTCACCTCCGACTTAACTTCTTTGCCGTCGAGCGTGTAGGTTGTTGAGCCGTCCGGACTTCCGCCGCCCATTCGGCCGCCTCCCGGAGGGCCTCCGGCCGGTGCACCGGCTGGCGGTTCATTGCGTACAGTTGCGGTCACGACCGTAATATCGGCCGCGGTTTGAGTCACGGTCAATGTTTGAGACTTGATACTGGCCTTTTCGCGGTCCGAGAGCTTAGATTTAGCGAGGTCGAGGTTCCAGGTGCCGCTGAAATTGGCGGTCTGTGCCGAGGCCGAGATCGCCATAACGAACAGCGAGAAAAAGGCTGCGAGAACGAGATTCTTCTTCATATAAATTGCTCCTAAACTAAACTAACAATGTGATATCCAATAGCTAAGACGCAAGTCTACCTCATTTGGTTTTGGTTAGTATGTAAAGAATTGTAATGCACCGCCGTCAGCCGCAGAGCAGCGGCTGACGGCGGTCGATAGATCGGCTATGCGGCCGGTTCGGCGTCTTCGGCGGCACGGTTGAGGCGGCTGTGCTTATTGCCGTAGAGAAAGTAGATGACCATACCGACGAGCAGCCAGGCACCGAAGCGGATCCAGTTCGTCACGCCGAGCTCGGTCATCAGATAGAGACATGAGAGCAGGCCGAGGATCGGTATCAGCGAGAGTTTCTTGGTCAGGCTGAGAAAGACCAGAACGACGGAAACGATGACAAAAAATATCATCGGTATCTTGTGCGAGAACGCACCGAGCATCGACTCGCCGTCCTTGGGAACGATCGTTATCAGATCGCTGTAAAACGTCGGGCTGAAATAATAGATGGTATAGCCGACGATGATCAGGATAACGGGCAAGAGAAACTGCGAATTGATGTACGGCACGAATCGGGTGCCGCTCTCCTTAAACTCTTTTTCCTTGAACAAAACACCTGCACAGACGACGACAAACGCAAAGAGCGTGCCGATGCTGGCAAGATCGGTGACCTCTGTCAGGTTCATGAACAGGGCGGGAATAGCGACAACGATGCCGGTAATGATGGTCGCGAACCACGGCGTGTTGAATTTCGGATGGATCGACGAAAAGATGCGCGGCAGCAGGCCGTCGCGGCTCATCGCCATCCACAGACGCGGCTGGCCGATCTGAAAGACGAGAAAGACCGTTGCCAGGGCGATCACGGCACTGACAGCGATGATGCCCGCGACCCACGGAATATTTGCACCTTCGGGGCCGAAGACGAAAGCGAGCGGATCGCCGACGTCGAGCTTGGTATAGCTGACCATGCCGGTCAGAACGAGGGCGATCGCAATGTAGAGTATCGTACAGATCACCAAGGAGAGGATCATCGCTATCGGCAGGTCACGCCGCGGATTCTTACATTCCTCGGCGGTCGTCGAGAGGGCGTCAAACCCGATGTATGCAAAAAATACGGCCGACACGCCCTTGAGCACGCCTTCGACACCGTTCGGTGCAAATGGCGACCAGTTGGCCGGATTGACGTAATTGAGGCCGAGGAAGATGACGAGCAGAATGATGGCGACCTTGAGAACGGTCATTATGTTCGACGCAAATTTTGATTCTCGAATGCCGATATATACGAGGCTGGTGATCAGGACAACGATCATCGATGCCGGCAGGTCGGCGACAATCGGCATCGAACCGATGTGCGGGGCATTGAGCCAGGCGGAATAGCCGTCCATTTGGGCACAGCTTACGACGGCGTCCTTGGCGTCACAGGCGGCTGTCAGAGCCTCGGCAGTAGCACCGCCGGTGATGGCCTCGGTCGCGGCAGCGTAACCGCGTTTTGCGGTCAGGAAATCCATCGTGAAATGCAGCGGAATCTCGATGCCGTAACCTTTCATGAGGCCCGTAAAATAATCGCTCCACGAGATGGCGACGGCGATGTTTCCGATGGCGTATTCGACGATCAGGTCCCAGCCGATTATCCAGGCGATAAACTCGCCCATAGATGCATATGCGTAGGTATATGCCGAGCCCGCGACCGGGATCCGTGAGGCGAATTCGGCATAGCAAAGTGCCGAGAAAGCACACGCAGTGGCCGTAAAGACAAACAGCAGAGCGACCGCGGGGCCGCCGTTGTACGAGGCCTTGCCGACCATGGCAAAGATGCCGGCACCGATGATGGCGGCGATGCCCATGAGCGTCAGGTCAAAAACGCCGAGGGTGCGGCGGAGCGTTCCGGCCTGTGCATGGGCCTGTGCATGTTCGGTCAAGCCGACGGCGGCATCGGCCTGAATTTGTGAGATCGACTTGGTCCTGAATAGATTCATAACGGTCCTCGCTGCCTTAAATTTTGCTAGTGCTAACTTGTCTAAACGGTTGGGTTACCGCGAATTTTGAACCAAATCAGGAAAAGATGCAAGGCGTGAAGAAGACGGACGACGGGAGACCGGAGGCCGGAGGCGGATCTGCTTGAACGTGCGACAGTCTTGAGATCATTTGCGACAACTATTTCGATGGTCTGCGACAACGCAAAAGTGCATCAGCGACAATCCGAAACCGGTCTGTGACAATTGGTTTTTTGCCGATCTTTACCTCTCGTCAAGAGTATCGTGTCCAAAAAAAGGTATTTTCCCATCGCTTTCCAGCGATCAACGGCTTTCCAATTTTCCCATTTTTTCGCCCATCATTTTTGGCATCTGCTAACCGGCTCAGCCCGTCTGCACGCTCTGCGTTATACGACAAAGCCTGCAAAGTACGTCAAAACCTGCATTTTGATACAAAACCTGCAAAGTACGTCAAAGCGCGAAAAGTCGGCTTTAAATTGGTAGTCGAAATGCGCCAACGTTTATTTACGGGCATTTTTCGCCCGCAGATCTTTTGTTTGAAAATGAGGGACCAAATTATGGAAGAAGAATGGGAAGAGTTCGAATACGGGCCGCGCACAGACTACGGCGAATTGCGCGTGACGATGAGCCGTGTCGGGCAGATATCTCTTGGGGCGAAGGCGATGAAAGATCTGGGCGATCCGAACGCCGCGATGCTGTTGTATAAGCGGAAAGAACGAATGATCGGCGTTCGGCCGGTGCATCCGCGACATCCAAAGGCGATCCCGTTCAGGTCGAATTTTCGAGACAAGTACCGTTTATTGCGAGCGAACCGATTCTGTAAACGCTACGGCATCGAGATCGAGCGGACGTTGATGTTCAACACACCGGTCATCGAGGACGGCTTGTTGATGCTGGACCTAAAGGCTGTCACATACATCGGGCGAAAACGCCAAGGCTGAAACATAGCGGCATGGCCGCGAGGAGTTATGCGAGAAGATATTCCACAAAAAATGATAGATGACGCCTGCGAGAGCTATTTGAAGCACGGCGGGCTGCAACACGAACAGATCGAATGCGAGGTAAGGGCAAGAGGCTGGCGGTTTCACCGGAACATGCTCTACAGGCGAAGCACTTCTTCAGGCCCAAGGTCGGCGTGGCCGGAGCGGTATGGTTGGGACGCAATGTTGACGCCTGAGCAGCGGGTACGTCTCGAACAGGTCCGGAGCCGACGGGCAGCCGGCGAACGAGCAAAATTTCCGGGCTGGCTAAGAGCGGAGTTTCCGGAGTGGAAATGGGCGTGGCCGTTTCAGCGGCATATTTATAAACGCCTGGCGAGTGTGACCGCGGGGGGAAACGAAGCGGCTGATGATATTTATGCCGCCGCGGCATGGCAAGAGCGAGATGGTGACGATCAGGTATACAGCATGGCGGCTGCTGAGAGATCTGAGGCTGAACGTGATCTTGGGCAGTTACAATCAACGTTTAGCCGATAAGTTTTCGCGGAAGATCAAAAGAATCGTCGCTCAGAGTGCAAGCTTTAGCTTGTTTTCGGCGACGGATGAAGCGGGAGGAAAGAGTAAGAGACAAGCTAAAGCTTGCACTCTGAACACTGCTTCGGAGTGGGAAACGCGGGGCGGCGGCGTTGTGCGGTCGGTTGGCGTGGGAGGCGGGATCGCGGGGTTTGGTGCCGGGCTGGTCGTGATCGACGATCCGGTGAGGAACAGGGCCGATGCCGAGAGCGAAGTGTTTCGAAGCCGCGTTTGGGATTGGTTCAACGACGATATTTACACGCGTTTAGAGCCCGACGCGGCCATCATCCTTATTCAGACGCGTTGGCATGAGGACGATCTGGCCGGAAGGCTGCTGAAAGAGATGGAGGACGGCGGGGAGAAGCGGGAAGTGGTCTCGCTTCCGGCGATAGCCGAAAGCGAAATTGATAATGGAGAATTGACAATGAAGAGCAGATTCTCAATTCTCCACTTTCAATTATCAATTCGTCCGATCCGCTTGGCCGTAAGCCGGGGAAGGCGTTGTGTCCGGAGAGGTATGACGTGAAGGCTCTTAAGCGAATAAAGCGGAAGCTCGGGTCTTATTCGTTCTCGGCACTATATCAGCAATCGCCTGCTCCGGCGGAGGGCGGGCGGTTCAAACGGGAATGGTTTCGGAATATCGTGGACGAAGCTCCGCCGAATCTGCGTTGGAAACGCGGTTATGACCTGGCGGTCTCGACGCGGACCTCGGCAGATTACACAGCGTCGTTTCGGTGTGCAAAGGACAAGCTCGGCAACCTATACATCGCCGACGGTATGCGGGCTCGGATCGAATATCCTGAGCAGCGGCGTTATGCGATCGAGCGGATGCGTGACGAACGCAGTACCGAACACGGCATCGAATCGGCATTGCACGGAGCGGCTTTTGTGCAGGACATCAGGCGTGACATGCGGTTCGGGCATATCGCACTGCGGAAGGTCAAGGTTGATGTAGACAAGCTGACACGAGCGCTCGCTTGGTTAAATCTGGCCGAAGAGGGCAAGGTCTACCTTGTTCGCGGGCCGTGGATCGACGAATTTGTCGACGAGGTCGCACGCTTCCCGACCGGCCGCCACGACGATCAGGTCGATGCCGTCTCGCTGGCCGTAAATATGCTCTCGCAGCCGAGTAAGAAGGCGTTTGGGTTTTGAGGAAGACTCGAGGATCTTTTGAAGGTTAACGACGCCGGAGGCGTCGTATGTTTATAGAATCCGAGGTTATGAAGAAACATTCGACCCCGGCCGGGGTCGCACCATTCTTCGCGCATTTTCTAGCTATAAACATTTGATGCCGCCGGGATCGAGCTATAAATTGCAGATGCTTTTTCAAACTCACCCTTTTGTGCTTTAAACTGTGAAAATGGACTGGAAAATATTTGGGACGGCATTTTTGACTTTGTTTTTGGCTGAGCTGGGTGACAAGACGCAGCTTGCGGTGATCACGATGACGGCGAGTACCGAGTCGAAGATCTCCGTTTTTCTCGGGGCGAGCCTTGCACTGATCACGGTGACGCTGCTCGGCGTGCTGTTCGGCGGTGTCCTCAGCCAGTGGGTTCCCGTCGAGTGGCTGCAGCGGATCGTCGCAGTGGCGTTCATCGTCATCGGTGTGCTGATGTTATTTGGGAAGTTGTAACAGACGAACCACCCCGTCACCGAGGCGGTGCCACCCCCCTCGTTCTGGCACAAACGACGTGCCAGTGTTGCGCATAGCACCGCAACCGTTCCAAGGAGGGGAGTTTTGGTAACAAAAAAAGGGCTGCCGAACGCTCGGCAGCCCCGCATATAGGACAGTTTTTGCCTGGAAAAATTACTCGTTCGAGACCCAATCAAAGTCTGCCAGATCCTCGTTCAGGCTGACAATGCGGGTGGACGGGCTAAAGGTGTAGCTCTTCGACGTCAGGCTTACCAAGACGGTCTGGCCTGCCGGGATGTCTTCGAAACGGTAGTAGCCGAACGAACCGGTCTTTGTGAGGTGGACGGTTCCGTCCGCCTCGATGAGCGCGACCTGGACATTTCGGATGCCATTGCCCGCAGCGAGCGAGACGCGGCCCGAAACATATGCACCTGCCGCCGACGGCGGATTGGTGATCGACGCGATCACGAACGTTGACGAAAAGTCGCTATTGTAGTGATAGCTGCTGCCTGAGAAGTCATAGATCAGCGTGTTGAGCGTACTTGCCGTTCCGGCACCCGACAGGACCTTTACGGTGTAGGTAATAGATACGGTACCGCCCGCTTTGTTTCCGGTAGGCACATTCGCCGGGCCGATGCACGATCGGTAATCGGGGCTGGTCGGAACCGGATCCCAGCCGCAGGCATCCTCGTAGAGCTTGGTGCCCGTGTAGCCCGCCGGTGCTGTGTAGGTCGATGTTACGCCCAGCGTCTGAAAGATCACGTTGGGCAGATTGATAAAACTCTCGATCTGCTCGTAACCATTGGTAGCGGTCGAGGCGTTGAGCTCGATCGTGTAGGTGTTGCCGACGACCATGTTCATCGTGCCGCCGAAAGGTATGGTGGCGCCGTTGAGTTTGATCGAGTTGACGCTGTTTCTGTTCTGCGAGACCAGCTTTTCGACAAAGATCTCGCGAGGCGTCGGCGTGCTGATGACGCCGAGCGTATCGGCAGTGGCCGTGATGTGAAATCCGCGGGTCGTGTTGTATGCTGCGGCGTTTCGCGTGATCTCGATCTCGTAATAAAAATCGGTACATGACCCCGCCGCCAGCGATGCCAGGGCGAGCGACGAACTCGAACCGGTCCGCAGATTTATCAAAGCGTTTGCCGTGTCCCAGACGAACGTCGAGGCGACATTCACCGCGGGATCACCGCCGGTATTGCAGACACGGGCACCGACCGGGAAATGGTTCGGGCCCACTGTCAAATTGTTGCTGTCGAGCCCGACGACGCCCCATGTGATCGGTGTGATCGTAAGTACCGGAACGAGTTCTGCACTTTCCGTTTTGGCTCCGTCCATAGGCAATTCCTGCTCCTGAACTTTTGAACGAAGATCCTGCCCGAAAGCAGCGGATATCAGCAGCACTAGGGTAAAAAAGGATGTCGCAACCTTGCGGCTGATTACAGAGATAGAGTTGGTCATAATATTTAATGCAGTTGTGCTATTTCAAAAACCAACGAAATAGCAGCCGTTAGATCTGATATTGTCTGAAATTGAGAGGAGGGTTTGGCGAGGACGAACGCGGCCTGGGATCATCGGCCTATCCATCGTTCCAATTAATAGGTTAACAGGGCGAACTATTTGGTGTCAATCGCAATTTAACGCCGCGATCTGTGATCGAACTCCAAAAAAGTGAGGCCGCCGAACGCTCGGCAGCCCCGCATATAGGACAGTTTTTGCCTGGAAAAATTATTCGTCCGAGACCCAATCATAGTCGGCCAGATCTTCGTTCAGGCTGACAATGCGTGTGGACGGGTTGAATGTGTAGCGTTTCGCCGCGACGCTGACTATGACGGTCTGGCCGGCGGGGATGTCTTCGAAACGGTAGTAACCGAACGAGCCGGTCTTGGTAACGTGCAGCGTTCCGTCGGCCTCGACGAGGGCGACCTGAACATTGCGGATGCCATTTCCCGCCGCGAGCGAAACTCTGCCCGAAACGTAAACACCTGATGCTGATGCCGGAATGTAGAAACCTGTGTCGAATGTGTGGTTGTTCGATCCGGGGCCGCCGGTCGTGACATTGATGACAGGAAAATTGCCGTTGGGCGAGCCCGTCGGATTGATAACCTGGGCCGCGTCCGAATCGGACGAATCATCATCGCCCAATTGCGACGTGACATTGGCAGCCGTCAGCGTCAGGCCGTTGAGCGGGCCGCCGGTGAGGTAATCGGCAATACGGTCAAAACGGATCTGATACGCGGTACTGAAACCGATCCCGCCGTTGACCTGGCCGATGTTGTCGCCGGTGTTGCCGTCCGCCGCGGTGCTGCCGACGAAGTAGTATTCGCCGTTGGCATCGGTCACGGCCGTGCCGACCACGACGTTAGAGGCATTGAACAAACGGACCTGCACACCCGCGATTCCCGGTTCGCCCGGATCCTGAACGCCGTTGTTATTGTTGTCACGCCAGACGCGGTTGCCGATCTCGATGGGTGCTGCCGAGCACAACGCCGACATCGTTCCGAGGCCGTTCGCCTTGCCAAAATCAGGCTGGCCAACGCCGCCGAGTCCGTTGTAGATACGATAGGCACGCTCAGCGTTGCCGGTGTTGTTGTTGAAATAGCGGAGCCCGCCGTCGAATGTTGCACCGTTGTCGATGATTCGACTGATCGGGTCGAGGAGCGTTGTGACCACGTGCTGACGGCCGGGAAGGTACATCAGCGAGCCCCATGTCACTTCGTCGTGATAGTTCGCTCCGTTCGGAGTCAAACAAAAATCGTCATTGTGATAAAACTCGCCGTTGCCCGGGCCTTGGCCGGTGTTTTGCGGAGCCGAGCCGGTCCCGCCGCAGCGGCCGTTCGATTCGAGCGTCCATGAGCCGAATGTGCC
Source organism: Acidobacteriota bacterium (assembly GCA_016713675.1). Taxonomy (NCBI): domain Bacteria; kingdom Pseudomonadati; phylum Acidobacteriota; species Acidobacteriota bacterium. Next base: position 863,136 of record JADJOS010000001.1, on the reverse strand, counting down.
GCATGCACGAAGCGTGTCGCCGGCGGTTCGCTTATCATCCGGACCCGCGTCGAGCGACGAATCGCCCGTACGGTCGCGAATGCCCATGATCAGATTACCGTTCTCAAATTCGATGCTCGTGAACATCGGCTGCGGATATGCGAAGTTCGCCTGGATCGTTGTCACCCAAGGTCGCCACTCGGCTGCCTCGCCCGGATCGGCAAAACCGCGGCTGTAATTAAGCTGTGTGCTGAATACAGGCGTCGATGTGATTGCAAGCGTGGCCGGATCGACCTGGAAAACGTAAGCGTAGAGGTTTGCCGCGTTCTGATTTGTCTCAGCCGTACAAAGTACGCCGATGTAAACGCTGCCGCGATAATATTTGACCGCGAACGGGCGCTTGTTCGTGTTGCCCGAACCTGTCGAACAATTGGTCGCTGAGCCTGCCGGAGTCGGCAATGTCAGGGTCGTGACCGAGACGCTGTTGCCGAGGCTTGCTCCCGTGGTCGGATTGAGTGCGTAGAGGCTGCGGTCCTGGAGGTTCATTACGAAAAGGCGGCTGTTGTCGTCGGCGATGTCCATGCCGCCGATGCCGCTCTTGCCGACGCCGTTCCAGCCGGTGTCACCGTTGTCCGCGCCGTAGTCGAGTACGTCGTGGTTGTTTGTGGTGGCATTCGGCAGCGTAAATGTGGCCGTGACGGCGCTCGTTGCCGGGTTGATGACATATATCGCTCCGGGATCGTCCGACGTGTTGAGCGTACCATCGGCACCGGGGCCGAAGCCCGAATGCTTTTTAAAGTACGAAGCCGCGTAGATGCGATTTGTCGAGCTGTTGTAGGAGATCGAATAGATCGTGCCGACCGTGGCGGCCGTCGTCGTCAGAGAATGGGTCAGCGGATTATCGTAATTTGCGATCGTCGTATCGGTGTAGGTCGTGCCCGCATTGTAGGGGAAATCGTAGAGGACCGCGTTGGCGCTGTATTGGCCGTTCGAGGCTCCCTGAGCGTAACGTGAAACAACGACGGTCGGGTTGTTCTGGCAATAGTCCTCAGCTCGGGTGAGAGCCAGATTGACGTTAGAGGTATTCAGATCATTGACAAACTGCACGGTCGAGCCCGAATCGGCCGCCGAACCGCCGAGCACTGAATCAGTGCTGCGTGCCGACGGTGTGTGTCCGGCGGGCAGTGTTGTGAATTCGATCCGGTAAGGGCCGGTTCCTGTCGCGGCGAGCGAGAACGTGCCGTTCGCGGCCGACGTTGTCGAACCCCGTGCAACTCCATTCTGATCAAAGGCCGAGACTGTCACTCCGGCGACGCCGACGTCGATCGAATTGAGCCCTGCCGTCGTGTCGTAAGCACCGTTGCCGTTGAAATCCTGATAAACACGGCCTGAGATCGTTCCTGCCTCGGGAGCCAGATCATCGATCATTACCCGCGAATATTCATCACCGGCAAGTTCGAACTTCTGTGCATGTGACGTTGTCTGCCACATGATCGCGGTTGCCGAAAGAAACAACGCAAATAGGAATAGAGCGGCCAGGTGCCGTGAATTACCAAACAAATTGGACATAGTCGTTGTTAAACCTCTAAGAAAAGGATATGGGTAAGACGTGGAAAGGAAATGCGGAAAGGGAGATCAGTGTGAGGCGGACATAGCTCATCACCGAAATGACAAGCTTGCCATAATCAACATAACAAAAAACGGCGAGGTGTGTCAAACAGTTTTTGCACTGTTTAACGTATTGTTATTTTCGTTTTAGACGTGCGGTGAACTTTTGTCTGAACTTAGCGACCTTTGGCGCGACGACGGCGGCGCAGTATGGCTGGTTTGGGTTGTTGGCGAAATATTCCTGGTGATAATCTTCGGCAGGCCAGAATTTGTCGAACGCGGTGACCTCGGTGACAATAGGAGCGTCATAAACGCCCTCGGCGGTGATCTCGGCGATGACCTCGTGGGCGACGCGCTTTTGTTCGTCCGAATGATAAAAGATCGCGGAGCGGTAGGACGTACCGATGTCGCCGCCCTGGCGGTTTAAGGTCGTCGGGTCGTGAACGGTGAAATATACCTGCAGCAGCTCTTTGAAACTTAACTGCGTCGGGTCGAACGTTATCTGTACGACCTCGGCGTGGCCGGTCGTCTCGCTGCACACCTGCTGATAGGTCGGATTCCCAGTATGCCCGCCGCTGTAGCCCGAAACGACGTCTTCGACCCCGACCAGATCGTCAAATACCGCCTCGACACACCAAAAACATCCTGCGGCTAGTGTTGCTGTTTCAAGAGTCTCCATGATCCTCATGATAGCAATTATTCGTCGGGAAAACATAAATCGCCGTTAGTATTGACTCAGTTTCGTCGAGAAAATTTATCTTTTATATTTCGGAAAACTGATATAGAATTCTGCGATCATGAGAAAGAAAGTAAACGGTTTTGTTTCTGTTCGTGCGATCAGCGGAACGCATGTTGTTTTCTTAGCCTTTGATATGAAGGAGGCCGATACTGCCGGATTGATGGGTTTTGCGATCCAACGAACGGACCTGACGGATGATGAAACTGTATGGCTTAGAGGTAACAAGACCTTCGCGGCCGTTAGAGAATCAACCGGTATCGAAGATGCGAATAGTCATGAACATCCGTTTCAGATGTTTCAGTGGGCCGACTATGCGGCAAAGCCCGGCTATAGATACCGTTATCGTGTGGTCCCGATGTTCGGGACGCCGGGTAACCTTACAGACGGTGCGGCAACGTCGGTCACAATCGACACCGAACCGCTGACCACCGGCACACATGACGTTCACTTTAATCGCGGAGCGATCTCGTCGCAGGCATTTAGCCGACGGTTTCCCGGAATGACTCTCGACGACGCGGGTGATCCCGGCTACGAGTGGCTCGCACGCGACCTGCTGCCGGCTATGTTGAAGTTCATTGCGCAGGCCAATGACAATACATTCTCGTTACACGCAGCCATATACGAATTGAAATGGCCATCCGTTCTCCAGGCATTTAAGGCCGCAAAACAATCCGGTGCCGATGTAAAGATAATTTATGATTCAAATGGCGAAACCGGAGCCGGAAATGACACTTTCATCGACGACGAACACATAGGCATACGCAATATTTGTATTCGACGTACGAATGCAAAGCTCATGCACAACAAGTTCATCGTTCTCAGCAAAAATGGACAACCGATCGCTGTTTGGACAGGATCGACGAACGTTAGCCGAAACGCCCTTCACGGACAATTGAATGTCGGACACGTGGTGCGGGACCCGAACATTGCAAATGCCTATCTGGGATATTGGAAAGCGTTGGAGGGCGACCCGGACGATGAGACGCTGAAGGACTGGTGCGAGACGAACAATCATCTGCCGCCGCCGAATGAAAATGATGCGATATTGCCGATATTTTCACCGCATCGAGGGCGAAGCATATTCGATTGGTGGATCAACCTCTCAAATAGCCAGAACAAACCTCTGTTCATGACCTTTCCATTTGGAATTGTGAAGGATTTCAGGCCTGTTTTTGAGACAAATGACGGCGTTCTTCGTTTTGCCCTGCTGGACAAGTATGTGAACGGCGGAAATGCACAGAGCCGAAAAATTGCGATCGATCAGATCGAGAAACTTCGTCGGCTCCCAAATATCGGACTCGCCCTGGGGAATCGAATCTTGGTTGACTGGATAGATGGTTGGTTAAAAGAGGGGACGCCGATCGGCGTTAACGTAAATTGGGTTCACACAAAATTTATGCTGATCGATCCATTGGGATCGAAACCGGTAACGATGACAGGCTCTGCTAATTGGAGTGAACCCAGCGTTAACGAGAATGATGAGAATATGTTGATCATCCGGGGCGACAAGCGAGTGGCTGATATCTACTTTGGCGAATTTATGCGTATTTTCGCGCATCATCGATTTAGGGAGTCGGTAAAGAAACATATCGAGCAGAACGGTACCGCGGCATTTAATACCTGGAAACCACAGGACCTATTCGAAGACCCGACAAAATGGGTTCCTAAGAATTACAAGTCCGGTTCGGAATATGAGATCAAACGAAAGTACTTTGCAGACTCTTAAATTGCATTATTTATTAATTTGATCCGCGACTTTGAACCTCAAACAGATGTTCGAATATCTCGACGTGGCGGCGGGTTTCGGCGACGGTTTCTCCCCAGGTGAAGAGGCCGTGTTTGCGGATGTAGATGCCGTGGATATTGCCGGCGTCGTGGAGGACGTTTTCGATGACGTGCGACTGGGCGATGTGGTCATGCGAATTTTCGATGATCGGGATCGTTTCGGTGTGGTCGTATGACGCGACATCGGCGACGCCTTTGAGGACCTCGTAGCCGGTTAGTTTTATCGCGCCATCGGCGTAGAGACGATCTGCCAAAAGCGTGCCCCAGACCGAGTGCGTATATAGAATGCAGCGAGCCTTGGGCCGCAGGCGATAGATCGACAGATGCAGCAAGGTCTCGTCCGAAGGCCGCCCGAAGCCCTGCAATATCTCAGCGTCATCATCTATCTCGAGAAAATTCGTCTCGTCAAACTTACCGCTTTCATTGCCTGCAGGCGTCAAACAAATACGCATCGGCCGCCGCGCAAGCAGCACGCTAAAATTCCCGCTCGTTCCGGCAGACCAACCCCGGCGATAGAATTCGCGGCCGGCCTCGGCGAGTTGTTGTGTGGGGGAATTATCGGATTCGGACATAGTAGTTCTCCGTAAATGCCATTGCGATACGTAGAGCTTAAGTTTGAGTGTTTTCGGAAAGTTTTTCAATAAGTAACTTTGCGTGCGGAGAAATAGTCGGCCTAAAAAACGTTCAAATCGTGATATTCTAAGCTTTGAGGTGCAATGTAATGAACTGGCGAAATCGAATTTCAATTGACCCTGCGGTCTGTCACGGTCAGGCCTGCATTCGCGGAACGCGAGTTTTGGTTTCGGTGATACTCGACAATCTCGCCGCAAATATCCCTGTAGATGAGATCCTCAAAAGCTATCCATCGCTTGAGCCTATTGATATTCAGTCCGCGATATCATATGCCGCAGAACTATCAAAGGAGCGTGTTTTTGTAATTCCTGAAACCGCAATCGCGTGAAATTTAAGATCGACGAAAATCTTCCCGCTGAAGTCGCCGAGCTACTTCGAACCTCCGGTTTTGATGCCATGACGGTTTTCGACCAGAAATTGGTGGGGGAACCCGACGAACTAATTCTCTCGGTGTGTCAGGCCGAGGAACGAGTACTCATAACTGTGGACATGGATTTCAGCGATATTAGAGTTTGTCCACCAGAGGAGCACTTTGGCTTGATCGTGCTTCGCTCACGTCAACAGGACAAACATTCGCTCCTCGAATAAACCAAGAAACTCATACCGGCATTTAAGAGCGAGAGTCCAGTCGGAAATCTGTGGATCGTGGACGGCAATCGGATTCGGATCCGAGGCGGTTCGGCGTAATGTTCTATTCCTCATCTTCCCGTAATTTCTCCAAAACCGACATGTCTTCGAGAGTTGTGGTGTCGCCGGCGACTTTACCGCCTGAGGCTAGCTCACGGAGAAGCCGGCGCATGATCTTGCCGGAGCGCGTTTTCGGCAGCATGTCGGTGAAGCGGATGTCGTCAGGTTTGGCGAGAGCACCGATCTCGTGGGCGACGTGTTTGCGCAAGATCTCTTTGAGTTCGTCATCGCCTTTGCGGCCGCCTTCGAGGGTGACGAAGGCGGAGATGGCCTGGCCTTTGATCTCGTCGGGGCGGCCGACGACAGCGGCTTCGGCGACTGCCTCGTGCGAAACGAGGGCTGATTCGATCTCGGCGGTGCCGAGGCGGTGGCCGCTGACGTTGATGACGTCATCGACGCGGCCCATGATCCAATAATAGCCGTGCTCATCGCGGCGGGCTCCGTCGCCGGCGAAATAGAAGGGCGGGATCTCGGACCAATAAGCCTCTTTATAGCGTTCGTCATCGCCCCACAGGGTACGGAGCATCGACGGCCACGGGTGCGTTGCGACGAGGTAACCGCCTTCGTTCACACCGACGCTCTTGCCGGCCTTAGTGACGACATCGAGGAGAATTCCAGGAATCGGACGGGTCGCGGTGCCGGGCGTCGTCGGCGTCGCACCGGGCAGCGGTGAGATCATGATCGAGCCGGTCTCGGTCTGCCACCATGTGTCGACGATCGGGCATTTACCTTTACCGATGATGGCGTGATACCACATCCAGGCCTCCGGATTGATCGGTTCGCCGACCGTTCCAAGCAATCTTAGGCTCGACAGGTCGTGTTTGAGCGGATATTGCTCGCCCCATTTGATGAATGCTCGGATCGCAGTTGGGGCGGTGTAAAAGATGGTGATCTTGTGGCGTTCGATGATATCCCAAAAACGGTCGAATCCGGGATGGTTCGGCGCGCCTTCGTACATAAAGACGGTCGCACCGACGGCGAGCGGACCGTAGACGACGTAGCTGTGGCCTGTGACCCAGCCGATGTCGGCGGTGCACCAATAGATATCGTCGTCCTTGAGGTCGAAAACGAGCTTGGCTGTGTACGCGGTCTGCGTCAGATAACCGCCGGTCGTATGCAGGATGCCCTTGGGCTTGCCGGTCGTGCCTGAGGTGTAGAGGATAAAGAGCGGGTTTTCGCTGTCGAGCTCCTCGGCCGGGCAATCGGCGGAGACGGTCTTGGTCAGTTCGTGCCACCAATGATCGCGGCCGGGCATCATCGAGATCTTGGAATTTGTCCGCTGAAAGACAATGACATTCTCGACGCCGGGGCATCCCGTCACGGCTTCGTCGACGATCTCCTTGAGCTTGATCTCGGCTCCGCGGCGAAAACCGCCGTCGGCCGTGACGATGAGTTTAACGCCGCAATCGTTCACACGGTCGCGGATCGCGTCGGCCGAAAATCCGCCGAAAATGACCGTGTGCGTCGCACCGATCCGCGCACAGGCGAGCATCGCGACCGAGAGTGCCGGAATCAGCGGCATATAGAGAGCGACGCGGTCGCCGGTCTTAACGCCGAGGCTCTTGAGGACGTTGGCGAAACGCGTAACCTCTTGATGGAGCTGGAGATAAGTGATCGTTTTGATCTCGCCCGTCTCGCCTTCCCAGATGATCGCGGCCTTGTTTTTACGCGAGGTCGTCAGGTGCCGGTCGAGGCAGTTGTACGAAATATTGATCTTGCCGCCGACGAACCACTTGGCAAACGGAGCGTCCCAATCGAGAACCCTGTCCCATTTCCTGAACCAATGCAGTTCCTCAGCCTGCTTTGCCCAAAAGCCTTCGGGATCGGCCGCCGCCTCGGCGTACAGACGGTCGTACTCGTCCATGCTCTTGACGTGGGCATTCGCCGCAAAGTCATTCGGCGGATGAAAAAGGCGATGTTCGTTGAGCGTCGATTCGATAGCGATTGGTTCGGACATATGAGGAATTATAGTGTATTTTGGAATCGCTTTCTAAGCGTGTAAAATCGGCGAAGAAATTATCTCTGCTTTACACTCTATGTCACTGCTCGAAATGCGCTCCATTGTGAAGGAGTTTCCCGGGGTCAAGGCTCTGGACGGCGTGAGTTTTACGCTCGAGGCGGGCGAATTTCATGCGCTGGTCGGCGAGAACGGTGCGGGCAAATCGACGCTGATGAAGGTGCTGTCGGGCGTCTATCCGTACGGGACTTACGAGGGCGATATCTTGATCGACGGAGCGATTTGCACGTTCTCGAAGATCCGCGATTCGGAGAACGCGGGCGTTTCGATCATTTTTCAGGAGCTGTCGCTCGTCAAGGAACTGACCGTCGGCGAGAACATCTTTCTCGGCAAAGAGCCCGCGACATTTGGCGTGATCAATTGGTCGGAGCTTTATCACCGGGCTACGAAGCTGCTGAGCGACCTCAATCTGGACATCGACCCACGCGTTCCGGTCGGGAATCTTGGCATCGGGCAGCAGCAATTGGTCGAGATCGCCAAGGCACTTTCGAAGGACGCAAAAATTCTCGTTCTTGATGAACCGACGGCCGCACTCACCGAATCGGAGGTCGAGACGCTGTTCGGCATTCTCGCAAGACTTAAAGCTCGCGGCGTAGGGATGATATATATCTCGCACAAGCTCGACGAAGTTTTCCGCATGAGCGACCGCATCACCGTGCTTCGCGACGGCAAGACGGTCGGCACGCATTTGGCCGCGGATCTTACCAAAGACAAGGTCATCTCTGCGATGGTCGGGCGTGAGGTCGGTGATATCTTCCCGAAGCCGGAGCATGAATTTGGCGAGACGGCTTTTGCGGTGTCGGGGTTGACGGTTTACTCGGTCGATCGGCCGGACAAGGCTCTGGTGAGCGACGTTTCGTTTGGCGTGCGAAAGGGCGAGGTGCTAGGCATCGCCGGGCTGATGGGCGCCGGGCGGACCGAACTGCTGATGGGTATTTTTGGTGCGTGGAACGGCAAATACGGCCGTCAGATAACGATCGACGGCAAGGCGGCGTCGATCGGTTCGCCTGCGGATGCGATCAATCAGGGCATCGGTTTTGTGACCGAGGACCGCAAGCGGTTCGGCCTGATCCTCGAGCAAACAGTTCTCGACAACATGACGCTCGCGGGGCTGAAAGAGATCTCGGGCCGGTTCCTGACAAATCGAACCCGCGAGAGCATCGCCGCGAGCGGGCCGATGAAAAGTTTACGGATCAAGGCAAATTCGCCGCTGACGATCGCCGGAACGCTCTCCGGCGGCAACCAGCAAAAGGTCGTGCTCGGCAAATGGCTGCTGACCAATCCGAAAGTTCTATTCCTCGACGAGCCGACACGCGGCATCGACGTTGGCGCCAAGCAGGAGATCTACGCCGAGATCAACCGTCTTGCCAAAGACGGGAATGGCGATCGTCCTCGTCTCGAGCGAACTGCCCGAGGTTCTGGGGCTCTCGGACCGCATCATCGTCCTCCACGAAGGCCGCATGACCGGCGAATTTACCCGCAGCGAAGCAACACCGGAAAAAGTGATGGCAGCGGCGACGGGGAATCAATGAAGATTTGAAGAAAAGGAACAAATAGAACGCCGATCGAACGGATCAAGCGGTAAGATAAAAACTTTTGACCACATCATCGCTGCGGGCGTATATCATGATCGCGGTGCTGGGGCTGATCTGGATGTATTTTCATTGGGCGACGGACTCGATATTCTTGACGCCGCGGAATCTTTCCAATCTGATGACGCAGATGTCGGTGACGGGTATTCTGGCGGTCGGGATGCTGATGCTGATCGTTTCGGGCAACATCGATCTGTCGGTCGGTTCGGTGCTGGCATTTGCGGGCGGCATCGCGGCATTTGCGTTAAGCGAAGGTTACGGGCTGCCGGCATCGGTCATGCTGGCGATCGTCGTCGGTGTGGCGGTTGGGCTGTTTCAGGGGACGCTGACGGCGTATCTAAATATTCCGGCGTTCATCGTGACCTTGGGCGGGCTGCTCGCGTGGCGTGGCGCCGTAAAATGGCTGCTCGGCGGCAACACGATACCGATCTCTGACGATACTTTCAAGTTCATCGGCCAGGGTAATCTGCCTGCTGTGGTCGGTTGGGTCCTCGCTGTGGCGGCGGTCGCGTTCGTCATTTTTATGGCTATCCGCAAGGCCCGATCGGTCAAGACCTACGGTCTGGGCGAAGCGAATTACACCGCCGAATTGCTCAAGACGCTGATACCGATCGGTGCGATCATCGCGTTTATCTTTGTGATGAACACCGAACGCGGCGGGGCGATCGAGGAAAGCGGCGTGCCGGTCCCGGTGCTTATTTTGCTGGCGGTCGCCCTCGGCGGAGGTTTTTGACGACATCGACGACGTTCGGGCGATACCTGTACGCGATCGGCGGCAATGCGGACGCTGCACGGCTCTCGGGCATCAATAACAAACGAAATGTGCTTAAAGTGTATGCCATTCTCGGTGCGTTGACGGGCGTGGCTGCATTGATATTCACCGCACGCGTCGGCAGTGGTGCACCGGACGCGGGAACCCTTAAGGAACTCGATGCCATCGCCGCCTGCGTCATCGGCGGAGCCAGCCTGATGGGCGGCCGCGGCACCATCTTCGGTGCATGTCTCGGAGCGCTCATTATGGCCAGTCTTGATAACGGAATGTCGCTGCTCAACGTCCGCGATTTTATGCAGGACATCATCAAAGGCTCGATCCTCGTCGCCGCAGTCGGACTGGATATGGCCGGGCGGAAGCAGGGCTAGAGAGAGCCGGAGAAGTGGAAACGGCCTCTTTCTTATCGCCTTTTCTCCTGTTCCCCTCTTCTCCTGTTTATCCTTACGCGGTTGTGTCGCGCGTCACTTTTCGACTACCGGTTTAGACATATAATCCAAACGTATATCGGAGCGGCGGTCGACGGTCGATTGCTTTTCGCCAGGTCGGACCGGTCCCGGGTTTCATCACATGTGAGCCCTCACCAGATCCAACCGACATGTCTCTCACGCCGCTCGCCGAAATACGAGGAGAACGGGGATATGTCACCAAATACACTTTTAACAATCGGACAACAATTCAGCCGCCGTTCGTGGGCAGAACCGTGGAAGATCAAGATGGTCGAACCGCTCAACATGAGCACCCGCGAAGAACGCGAACGGGCCCTGACGGACGCCGGATTTAACACATTTCTGCTGCGTTCGGACGACGTCTATATCGATCTGCTGACCGATAGCGGAACCGGAGCGATGAGCGACCGGCAGTGGGCCGGGATGATGCTCGGCGACGAAGCGTACGCCGGCAGCCGCAATTTTTACCACCTTGAGTCGGCGGTCCAAAAATTCTACGGCTATAAATTTATCGTGCCGACGCATCAGGGCCGCGGAGCCGAGCACCTCATTAGCAAGGTCGCGATCAAGCCGGGCCAATACGTGCCGGGGAATATGTATTTTACGACGACGCGGCTGCATCAGGAGCTAGCGGGCGGAATATTCGTGGACGTCATCATCGACGAGGCACACGACCCGCAAATACTGCACCCGTTCAAGGGCAACATCGATCTCGACAAGCTCGAAACGCTGATCAAGCGTGAGGGAGCCGGCAATATCGCCTATGTCAGCGTCGCCGGAACGGTCAACATGGCCGGCGGCCAGCCCGTCAGCATGAAAAACATCCGGGATCTGCGGCATATGACCGACCGCTACGGCATCAAGCTCTATCTGGACGCGACGCGGATGGTCGAGAACGCATTCTTCATACAGGAACGCGAAGCGGGCTACGCCGATATGTCGATCGCGGAAATTTTGCGGGAATTCTGCGGCTACACTGATGGTGCGTGGATGAGCGCGAAAAAGGACAGCCTCGTCAATATCGGCGGCTGGCTGGCGGTCAACGACGAAGAGATATTTGAAGAACTGCGCAATCTCGTCGTCGTTTTCGAGGGCCTGCACACCTACGGCGGTCTGGCCGGACGCGACCTCGAGGCAATGGCCATCGGCATCGCCGAAAGCGTGCAGGACGAGCATATCCATTCGCGGATCGGTCAGGTCCGATATCTCGGCGAACTGCTGACGACATGGGAGATACCGATCGTTCATCCGGTCGGCGGCCATGCGATCTTTCTGGACGCCAAGGCGTTCTATCCGCAGCTCGAACAGATCAAGTTTCCGGCCCAGACACTGGCGGCTGAGCTGTATCTCGATTCAGGCATTCGTTCGATGGAACGCGGCATCGCTTCGGCCGGACGCAACGCCAAGACCGGCGACCATAATTACCCTAAACTCGAGCTCACGCGGCTGACCATCCCGCGCCGCGTCTATACGCAGGCACACATGGACGTCATCGCCGAATCGGTCCGAGCCGTCTACGAAAACCGCGACCAGACCCGCGGCCTGAAAATGGTCCACGAGCCGAAATACCTGCGATTTTTCCAGGCGAGGTTTGAGCGGTTATAGATATGGGGGCTATCCGCCGATAAAACTCATTGTCCTGGCCGGTTGGACGAAGTCCGCGTCATTTATGTGGTGACGCGGTTCTTTTTTTAGGACGACGGATTCGATGAATTCGACGATCTCGGTGCGGGTTGCGCCGCTGCGGACAACGTCGCGGAGGTTGTGTTCGGTGGAGGAGAACAGGCAAGTGCGGATCTGGCCGTCGGCGGTCAGGCGGATGCGCGAGCAGGCTCCGCAGAACATCTCGGTGACGGGTGCGATGATGCCGATCTCGCCGGGGGCACCGTCGGCAAATTTGTATTTCCAGGCGGTCTCGCTGCCGCGAGTGAGGTTGACGGGGACGAGCGGATAGACGGCATTGATCGTCTCGAAGATCTCGCGGCCGGGGACGACCATGTCGCGGCTCCATTCGTGGCCGCTGTCGAGCGGCATGAATTCGATGAAGCGCATCGAGATGTCGTATTCACGCGCGAAACGGGCGAAATCTACGAATTCATCATCATTATGGCCGCGGATGACGGCGGCATTTATCTTGACGGGCGAAAACCCGTGCTGCTTGGCGGCGGCAATGGCAGCATAGACCTTGTCGAGGGCGTCGACGCCGGTGATCTTTTGGAATTTGTCGCGGCCGAGGCTGTCGAGGCTGATCGTGACGCGGTCGACGCCGGCGTTTCTCAAGCCTTCGGCATGACGCGGGAAGTCGAATCCGTTTGTCGTGAGCGATGTCTAGGAGGTGCGACTTGAGTTTCGCGAGCTGCTCAACGAGTTTTGGTACGTCCTTGCGGATCAGAGGCTCGCCGCCGGTCAGACGGATCTTTTCGATCCCGAGAGAGACAAAGATATCAGCGAGATAGGCGATCTCTTCGAACGAAAGGATCGTTTCTTTGCGCGCGAGCGGCGGTTCGCCGTTGGGCAAGCAGTAGAAACAGCGGAAATTACATCGATCTGTCAGCGAGATGCGCAGATCGCGAATTGTCCGATTGTGAGCGTCGCGAAGCATTACCACAATGATACAGGAACAACGCTCGAATTTCGTCTTATTTGTATCCTTCTTCGATCTGCTTGAGCTGGGCAAGTGCTTTTGCGGTTTCGGGATATTTGGTCTTTGAAAAAATGCCCCTCAGATCTTTAATGGCCTTGGTAAATTCAGCGTCGTCTCCGGCTTCGATCGCCATCATAGTTTTTCTTTGCCGAGACCGCATCATCGGCCATATATCCAAGTGACTTGACGGTCTCTTGAACGCCTTTCGGCTGTATTTTCCGTTTGGGTAAAGCGAAAGGTATTCGCCGTAGGTCATACGGACGACCGAAAGGTGACACGGGATATAGCCCTCACATTCGCCGGGCAATTGATTCTCGGCGGCGGTCCAAGCGATCTGATCGGCGATCGGCAGAGTTTTGTATTTTTTCTGCAGATCCCAAAAACGGTCGGAGCGGACGTACCATTCGCCAGCGGGTTCACTGTAAACGATGTCCTTATCGTTTCGTTTGAGAAATGAACGGTGCGGTTCCTTGTTCTGCCGATCCATCGGGATCTTACGCAGGGCAGCTTGCAGGTTAACTAGGCGTTTGTATTCCTTGCTTGCGGCTGACTGGGCCGCGGTCTGTGTGGCGGAAAGGCCCGCGAAAACCAGAATCGAGGCTGCTATCAAAAGTGTGTGAGCCAATACTTTCTTAGATATTGCTGATGCCATTAAATGTCTCCTGAGAGGTTATTTTTATAGATCTTGCATTTCGTTTGAGTCCGCCGAGCTTAGAGCGTTTCATCGCGGAGCGGCGAAATCGCTCGACGTATTCGTCGTGCGTCATCGTGATCACACTATCCAGAACGAGCGAGGTCTCGTTTTCTCGCGGTTCAAATCTCGTTTCGTCCGTCTGACTTTCAAAGCGGTTCCATGGGCATATGTCCTGACATATGTCGCAGCCGTAGATCCAGCCATCTTGATGTTCGGCGATCTCGCGGGGCAGCGATTCGCCCCGCAGCTCTATTGTCGCGTATGAGATGCATTTTTTCGAATCGACGAGGTAAGGTTCGATTATGGCCGACGTCGGGCACGCATCGAGGCAAGCGGTGCATGTTCCGCAGTGATCGACGACGGTCTCGCTGGCCGTACTCGAGATCGATATTCAGGATGATCGAGCCGATAAATATCCAAGAACCGATCTCGGTCGTGATGACGTTTGAGTGTTTGCCGAGCCAGCCGATGCCGGCACGCACAGCCCATGCCTTATCCATCATCGGAGCGGTATCGACGCAGATCTTGCCATCGGCCGACGGTTCGTTGACCTTTATCCATGCCAATAGTTCCTTTAGCTTTTCGTGAACGACATCGTGATAATCGTCGCCCCAGGCGTAGCGTGAGATCTTGCCGCGGCCTTGGGCCTCGTCGTGTTTGTGATCTGTGTAATAGTTTTGAGCGACGACGACGATCGATCGGGCACCGGGAAAGAGGACGCGCGGGTCGGTGCGCTTCTCGAGGTTGGCCTCCATCCATGTCATATCGGCGTTCAAACCGCGAGTGAGCCATTGGTGCAGGTTGGCGGCTTCGGCATCGAGGGCATCAGCAGCGACGATGCCGGTCTTTGAAAATCCGAGCTCACTCGCTTTGTCTTTGATCCGGTTGGATAGGTTCATTGAGAAAAGAAAAACGGCCGAACAGCATCTTACTGTCCGGCCGTAATTTTATGTTCTAAGCCAACGGCCTAGAAGCTGAATTTTGCTCCGAACTGGAACTGACGTGCATCGTAAGCGGCGGTCGGACGGCTGTAGTAACGGTTGCCTTCCGCACGCTGGTTAAACGAATTTACGTCGGTGAAGAACGGCGAAGCCGAACCCTCGTTGAAGCGGTTGAAAAGATTGAACCCTTCAGCGATCAAGTCGAGGCGGAAACGCTCGCCAAAATTGATCGCACGTGAGATACGCAGATCGACCGACGAGAACGCATGTGTTTTGCCCTTATTGCGTCCGAGGCTGCCCACGCCGAACACGAGCTGTCCCTGTGCATTGAAGTCGAACAGCGAACACGGCGATCCCGGTGCGATCGAGCCTGTTCCGGTTGCCGGTGTCGAAGGGACACATAATGTTCCGTCGGGCCTGACATCCGGACGATCGGTCTGGCTCGATTGGTCGTTGTTTGCGTCCACATTCGTGATGATGTTGAACGGACGGCCGGACGAAAACTCGATGATCGGTGCGACCGTGAAATCAGCAAGGAACTTCTGCAGAGCGTTGCCCTTTCTCCAGCGTGTCGGTGACGACAAGAGGCCGCTGAATACGAATCGGTGCCGCTGGTCAAAGAGTGAATCGGCTTTTTCCGCTCCAAAGTTGTTCACATCCTGAGCAATGAGCAAGGTCTGCAGATCGGACGAATCGTCGATCGAATGTGACCATGTGTAGCTCGCCAGGAATGTGAGGTTATTGGCAAAGCGACGCTTGAGCTCGACATTCATCGCGTTGTAGTTCGACGAACCGTCAGAGACCTGAGCGTTGACGCTGCCGAAAGGCGTGAGCGTTCCGGGTGTGCGCAAGCTGCCGCCGAGCTGCGAATCGAGAACCGCCTTGGTTACCAAACCACCCGAGAGGGCTTGTGCCAGGAAGTAGTTCGGTGCATTCGGACGGAAGAAGTTGGCGATCGCCGGAGCGACGACGCGTCCGTTCGGACACTGTGCCACCATTCCCGGGATGACCACGAAACAGCCGACGCCGGTCGCCGTTCCCGGAGCCGTCGAAGCGATCGAGAATGCAACTGCCGCCTGTGTGGTGGTCGGAAGTGCTCCGCCGAAGAAGCGTTGGAAATTCTGGATCTGCAA
Source organism: Acidobacteriota bacterium (assembly GCA_016713675.1). Lineage (NCBI taxonomy): Bacteria > Pseudomonadati > Acidobacteriota > Acidobacteriota bacterium. The sequence continues at coordinate 847,466 of JADJOS010000001.1, read as the reverse complement.
CGCCGAGTTTGGAGTGTTCAGATCGGTCGGATGCGGCAGGTTCTTGGCGTCAACGTAAATGTAGGTTGCAGAGATCGACGTGTCACGATTCAACTGACGCTCGATCGATAGATTTGCCTGAATGGCCGATGCGTACTCAAAGTTGGCCGCGATCGGAAGTGTGAACGGCAGAACAGCACCAAAGCCGGTGAATGTCTGATCGTTAAAACGCTGACGGCCGAACTGATACTGGGACGAAGCCGCAACACCCGGTGTAATTACAGCACCGCAGATTGCTGCACTTGAGCCCTGAGCACCGCAGACCGTTCCGTGGAAAACCTGAGCGGCATTAAAGAGCGATGTCGGGGCCGGGCTGCCGGCTGTAAGAACGGCCTGCTGCTGTTGAGCGGCATCGGCGATGTCTGAGTTGAAAGCGGCTACGAGGAGCGGATGATCGTAATAAAGTCCGATCGAACCGCGGGTCACGGTCTTGCCGTCGCCTGCCCAGTCATACGCAAAGCCGAAGCGAGGTGCCCAGTTGTTGGTGTCACGCGGAAATCCCTGCTGAACGCCGACAGCATTTTGAGCGGCAAGGATGTCTGACGATGCCAGATTGATACCGGTCAGCGGATCGCGGAAACCGACAGGAGCGATCGTCTCGGTAAACTCGATATCGTAACGCATACCGTAGTTGAGCGTCAGACGGTCGTCAACTCTCCAGGTGTCCTGAACGAAGAATGCCAGCGGCTTATTCTTGATGACCGAATCAGGATTACCGAATCCCTGAATGTAGGTCGACGGAAGCCCGAGGCCATAGCTCTGGACCGGAGTGAAATCCGGAAGGCCGGCAAATCCGGCGTTCAGGTTGCTGGCCGCAAAGTTGCCGAAGTTGTAGAGTCCGGCGAAGTTGAGTTCGAAATGGGCCCTTGGGATGCTGACGAAATTGATATCGCCGCCGACCTTGAGGGTATGCGAACCGATGGTCCAGCTAAAGTTATCCATTAACTGGAGCCGCTTTTCGATACGTTCGACCGGCGAAAACAGCTCGCGGCCGATGAACGCGGTGCCTGAAATGTTGTAGGCGACAGCGTCACCGTTCTGCGACCTGAAAGTGGTGTCGCGTTTACCGTAGCTGAGGCGGATCTCATTCGACATATTCGCGCCGATGATAGAGTTGCCGGAGACGTTGAACGAGAAGTCTCTGACGGTCGTCACGCCGGTTCGCGAAAAATCGTTCTGGCCGAGCGACTGGTTCTGCGATTCGACCTGTATTCCCGTCAGGTCGATGGTATTATAGCCGGCACGGATCGAGATCTGGTTGTTCTCGTCGACGTTGTGGTCGCCGCGAACGGTGAAATAATTTGCACGTTCAGAGACCGGGAAGATCCGTTGGAGACCGTTGAGCGGACGAAATGCGATCGGCAAGCCGGAGGCATTTGTCGCAGTAAGCGGAACCGGAGCACCGCTAAGCAAAAATCTGGGGCCGATAGCACCAGGGCCGATAGGCGAAATCGCCGGGCAAACGCTGCCGTCGTTCGGACTGGTCAACGGGTTGGCTCCGAGCAGTGCCGTTTGGCCGCCGCTCGACGCAAAGAAAGCATATGCACGGGCCGCACATATGTTGGCGGCAACGCCGGAATTGACCAGGGCGTTGATCGCCGCAGCCTGTTGAGAAGTAAGATTGACGAATGTCCGGGCAATCGGATTGACGCCGGCGATGACCGGGATCGTCGCCGATGATGTCAAATTGCCAACCACATCACTGGTGAAAAAGCCTGACTCGTCGCGTTGACGGCGTTCAAATGCTCCGAAGATAAATGTTTTGTCTTTGATGATCGGCCCGCCAAATGTGGCTCCCCACTGCGTACGGCGGAAATCAGGCTCCGCGATCGGAGAAAAAGCGTTACGGGCCTGGATACTCTTGTCACGGATAAATCCGAAAACATTACCGCGGAAATCGTTGGTCCCGCGTTTGGTGACGACGTTAACGACGCCGCCCGTGGCACGGCCAAACTCGGCGGTGTAAGAGTTTGTGGCGACCTGATATTCCTGGACGGCTTCCATCGAGACCGTCGAACGGGCCGCGTTGATCGAGTTATCCGTAAAATCGGCTCCGTCAACGTTGACCTGAGTCGAACGTCCGCGTTGTCCGCCGATGTTCAAACCTGAGGTCGGTGCAGGGCCGATAGGGCGGCCATTGTCGCGGCCGACCGTCGAGAGCGTGAGAGCAAAGCCGGTCGCACTTCGTTCGTTGATCGGCAAATTAATGATCTTTTGTTGGTCGATCGTATTCGAAACGCCGGATTTTGAAGTTTCGACGAGCTGTACGTCGTCACCGGTGACGTTGACAACAACGCTCGTTTCACCAAGTTCGAGCTTGATCGTGAGATTCGCACTTTGTCCGACGGTCAGTCTGACGCCCGAGATGACGCTTGTTTTGAACGTCGCGGCCTCAGCGGTCACTTCGTATTCACCCGGAGGCAGGCCTACTATCGTGTATTGGCCCTGTGAATCGGTCGTGGTGTTGCGGCTGATGCCGGTTGCCAAGCCTTTGGCCCGGACAGATGCGCCGGCAACGACGGCTCCGGTCGGATCGGTGACCGTTCCGGTCAGGTCGGCGGCGTTTGATTGGGTCTGTGCGAAAGCCGACAATGCAAAAAGCATTGAAACAGCGAAGAACAGACCAATTTTAGTGGCCGCCGCTGTCACGTTTGACGGAAATACTCTCATTCTTTTTTTTCTCCTTTAGACTATTAATTCGTTCGATCTTCTGCCATCGGAGCCGGAAACTTTTTCGACGAGGGGGAGGTCGAAATTCTCAATACTTGAGGGATCACGCACCTTGTCGTAAACGGTTATTCAGAACATTTATCGGCAGACAATTAATCAGAATAGATTTGCTTTGAATTTTTTAACCCAAATCGGTCTTTTTAGCAAGCAAAAATGTAATAATTTTGTAATTGCGAGCCCTTATTTAATTGGAAAGACGAAATTAAGTCCACAATTGACGAATTCCCGGCCGATCGTCCGAAAATCGGCTGATTTGGGTTCGATCAGGCTGCGAAAACGGTATTTGTCTTTTTCTAATTATTCGAGATAATTCGTCTGTTGGCCGGCACGTAAAATATGAAGATAATCCCGATCTCGATACCGACCCCATTCTATGTCGGCGACGTGAACGTTTACCTGATCAAAGAAGATCCGCTAACGCTTATCGACGTCGGGCCAAAGACGCCGCAGGCAGCCGAGGCTTTGCGGCGGGAGCTCGGCAAACACGGCGTTCAGTTCTCGGATGTCCGGCGAATTGTACTGACCCACGCCCACGAAGATCATTGCGGCCTCGCCAAACAGGTCCGCGACGAGGCGAAAAATGCCGAGATCTATATCCACAAATGGGAAACCGGCCATCTGTTCGGCCGCCTGGCTCACGAAGATCACCGAAACCTGATGATGCGAAGCGGCGTGCCGTCGGCTGTTTTCGACGAATTGCGCGGTATGTACGAGGAGATCAGTTTGCTGACCGATTCGCTCGCGGATGGTGATTTTCATGATCTCGAGGACGAGATGGAGCTTGAGTTTGATGGCGGTTCGCTTCGGGTTCTTCACACGCCTGGGCACACGCCGGGCTCGTGTTCCTTTGTCCGCGAGGCCGACCGAACGCTGATCTGCGGCGATTGCGTGCTCAAACGGATAACTCCGAATCCGATCGTCTCGCCGCATCCGCTGGCACCGGACAAACGCTTCAGTTCTCTCGCGGAATACCTCGTAAGTCTCGCTAAATTAAAGAGTTATGCGCCCACACTGGCCCATTGCGGGCATGGCGAACCGGTGACCGATTTTGACGAGATATTTCACCGGTACGTCCGTGCGATCGACGAACGGCAGAAGAAGGTGATCGGCTTTGTAGACAGCACCGGCATCACGGCATTTGAGGTTGCCAAGCGTTTGTTTCCCGATTCGTTCGATCACGATGTGCACCGGTTCCTGTCGATCTCCGAGTCGATCGCACACCTCGATTATGCCCAAGCGGAGGGCAAGATCGGCGTTGAATTAAGCGGCGGCGTTGAATATTACCGCAAGAATTAACGAGATCAGGCAGTTTCAAGGCGGAACGTCGAATTTTTAGCTATGCCGCCGATCGTTTCGGTCATCTTTGTTATATCGGCAAAGCCCGGCAATTGGCGCACGCGTTGGGTAACGGTCTTGTCCAGGTTGGACATAGCTTGGTCGTCGCTGAAAAGCGTAGCGATCATGTAGGCCGTCCGTTTTTTGCTGAGTGCTCCCTGGCCGACGGGTGCCCAGAAATGTTCAGTGATAAAACGGGCGATCCGACGGGCAAGTTCGTTTCCGTTCAATTCAAGGCGGGCCACGCTCCAATAAAATTGGCAGTGGGCCGACTCTTCGCGGATGATGCCGTTAAGGATCTGTGTTAAGACCGGATGATCGGCGAGGGCGACCAGGCGGCGATAACCTTGTGCGGCCTCCATTTCGTGGATCGCTCCGAAGGTCATGTGCGTCGCCGTAAACTTTTTGCCGACAAGATTGGTCAGCGTTGTCAACAGATACGAATTCGCATTGTAGGCCTTGGTCACGTTTCGGCGTATTTCCTCCTGCCAGTTTTCGCCGGTCTCGACGCCGAGTTCGTTCAAAAACCGGTTGAGGACCTCGCCGTGAGTTACCTCTTCGACGCCCCAACGCTCCATAAATTTGCTAATGTGCGGGTCTTTGCCGGTCGGCGTCCGGAGCAGCTCGCGGTGGTACATGTCGGTCAAGGTCTCGACATCGCGCATGTAGAACAGTATCGGGATCAGTCGTTCATCGAAAGGATGATCGTTCACCTTTTGCCAGGGAATAGATGAGATAAATGCAGGCGTCAATGCCCGCGGCTGCCGCTCGTACCACTCAAGAACATCTCTGTTTGTCTCAAATACCATAAAAACTCCGATCGCTGTGCCGCTGCAGCGGTTGGAACTTTAGTTCGACCAAAGATCGATTTTAGATGAAACCCGCCGCGGTTCAAGATCCAAGGTTCATTTCTCCGGGACGAACCCCTGTAATTATAACAATGTTGTCAAATCGGAGAAAAAAGTTGTATTTCCAACGCCTGTCCGCTAAAATTCCTACTAACGAGACGACCTCGTCCGGCGCAACCGATCAAAATTCCTGATCACGACAATCTTTGAACAAGTACGCAAGATCGACAATTTCAGCGATTCCGCCGCCGCAAGGCCGGGCGGCCCGGTTCGCATTGCTGCTTTTCCGTCATGTCGCCTGCGGGATCGCCGCATTGTGCATTTTTTATCTTTCGCTGGTCGCGACCTCGATGCCGCTGCCGGCCGCAGAGCGGCAGACGATCGACCGGGCGGTCGATCTGCTCGACGAAAAAGGTTTTCGCACTGAGGCGTTCCTGCTGCGTAATGCGGCAACAATAAGGACCGGCGAGAATTGGCTCAATGAATTGTTTGCCGGTGAGAGCTCATTTGCATCGACAAATTTCCCTTTCGAGATCATTACCGTAGGGCCGGACTTTTTCGAAAAGACGCACGACGATCTCGAACGGGCAATGATCCTGCTGCACGAAGCACAACATCTGCAGGGCCGGAACGATGCCTATGCGTATGCGTATATTTGGAAGCACCGCCAGCAGCTTGGCTGGACACAGCTAAAATACGGCACCAGCGAGACCTATGTCTCGGTCGAACTGCAAACCCGCGAAAACGCTCCGGAGCTGTTCACGTGCTCGGCGAACGTCTGGCACGACTGCACCGAAACGCTGCGGGCAAAACGTTGAGCGGCGAAGATCGCGGATAGACAAGAGCGGCAGAGTTAAGACTTTTTCTTACCAAGTATGAGAAAAAGTCTTATTTTTTTGCTTTGCGAGCCTCGAGCAGTAATTTTATACCGTTCAGCATCTTGTTGAACAACAATGACTTAGCCGGTCTTCTGTATCAACAGCTTTGTGTGGCATAGCCCTTGCGACTAAACAGGGCGAACGCCATCTGAGTCGGCTGGAGTGAAGTTGAAGATTCAGTACACATTCAGCCAACCCGAGAGACGGAATATTCAGTTTCGAGGAGAGGTTATCATGAAAAGCAACGAAAAAGGATTTTCACTAGTTGAACTGCTAGTGGTAGTGATCATCATCGCGATCGTCGCAGCGATCGCAATTCCAAATCTGCTTGCATCACGCCGTGCGGCGAACGAGGCAAGCGCAATTTCGTCACTTCGCACTTATCACAGTGCCGAAGCGACCTATCAGGCAACGCTCGGAAACAGCGTTGCATATGCAACCGCACCAAACCTTACCGGACTGGTCGATGCCGTGTTGGCAGTCGCAGCTCCGGCCAAGAGCGGATATACATTCACCGTGACGGTCGGCGGAACCGGCAATTCAACATATTGCGCGGCCGCAGCACCTGCGAGCTCATCGACCGGAACTAACTACTACGGTGTGAGTGTGGACGGTGTCATTTACAAGAAGGCATCAGCGATACCATGTGCTGCAGGCGTTTTGGATATCGACGGAGCCGCACCGATCCAATAGGACCGTTGATCGAAAGATCAGCAGGAGGATCGTATAAAAAATTAGAGAAGACTGGGCGTAGATGCCTTTCGAGAACGGGAACGGTCCCGTTCTCATTTTTTATTTGATCTCGTGTTTCTGCAACAGATGGCGAAGTGCATGGACCGGGATCTGCAGCAATGCGGCGGCACGCGTTTGATTGTGCGAGGTGCGGCTCAGTGCCTCTTCAACATATTTACGCTCGATATCATTAAGCACTTCGGGCAAGTGAATGCCGTCGAACGGAAGATCGATATGGCGGAAATGAGCGGCTGACGCGTCTTCGGCGCAGTATTCGGGGCGGATCTCGATGCCGTCGGCGGTCAGCGTGACAGCGCGTTCGACGGCGTGTTCGAGTTCGCGAACGTTTCCGTTCCACGGGCGGCCTTTGAGTATCTCGAGGGCTTGTTTCGAGAGGCGAACTGCCTTGCCTGATCGGGCAGAGAATTTTTTGATGAAATGGTCCGCCAGCAAGGGGATGTCGTCGCGGCGTTCGCTTAAACTAGGGACGTGGATCGGGATGACCGAAACACGGTAATAGAGGTCGCGGCGAAATGTGCCGTCCTCGACCATCGGGCCGAGGTCGCGGTTGGTGGCGGTAATAACGCGGGTGTCGACCGGCGTTTCGTCGCGGGCACCGACGCGGCGGACCCGCTGTTCCTGCAGGACGCGAAGTATCTTGACCTGCATCGCCTGCGACATGTCGCCGATCTCGTCGAGAAAGATCGTGCCATTGTTCGCCGCCTCAAACATTCCGGGCCGGCTCTCGCCGGCACCTGTAAACGCTCCCTTTATGTAGCCGAACAGTTCGGACTCGAGCAGAGTCTCGGTGAGAGCACCGCAATTGATCGGAATGAACGGTTTGTCGGCGCGATCCGAAAGGTCGTGGATCGCGCGCGCTACCAGCTCTTTGCCGGTGCCCGAATCGCCTGTGATGAGAATCGTCGCGTGTTCGCGGGCGACCATTTTGATCATCTTGAACAGTTCGAGCATTTTAGGCGAACGGCCGATAATGCCCGCGAGGCTGCCCATATTCCGCTGAGCCCGGCGAAAGGCCCGGTTCTCGTTGATGATCGCCTGCTTGTCGATGGTGCGTTTGACGATCGTCTTCAGTTCGTCGTTGTTGAACGGCTTTTGAATGAAATCATCGGCACCGAGCTTGAACGCCTCTCGGGCAATGTCCATCGTGCCGAATGCGGTCATCAGGACGACACCGATATCAGGGTCGATCTCGCGGGCCTCTTTGAGCAATTGGATACCATCGACGTCCGGCATGCGAACGTCCGAGATTATCAGGTCACATTTGTCTGCTGCGAGGTGATCGAGAGCTGCCCGCCCGTCTGCAAATGTAATTACATTGTAGCGCTCGGCCTCGAATACGGTTTGTAGTACTTGCCTGTATCCTTCTTCGTCATCGACTATCATCAGCTTTGGCATATCATTGTATGGGGCGGAATCCAGCGATCATCTGGGAAGATCGATGGTGATCATGGTTCCGCTGCCAACCTCACTTTGCACGTCGATCCCGCCGCCGAGATCGGTGACAATCCTATGTACTATAGACAGCCCGAGGCCGGAGCCCTTGGTGCCGCTGTAAAATGGTTCGAATATCCTTTTGCGGTCCTTCGGTGCGATACCGCAGCCCGTGTCTGCAAAGACGAGCCGGACGAGCCGTTCGTTTGGCTCAAGCAAGCTGACCTTCAGACGGCCGCCGTCAGGCATCGCGTGGATCGCGTTTTGGACAAGGTTCCAGCAGACCTGTTTTATCTGCGTTTCATCGGCGCACAGTATGACGGGGCTTTCGGGCGAAGCGTATTCAAAAATGTGCTTTTCCGAAACGCCCGGATCGTGCTTGAGCAATGCAAGGCAATCGCGAATCGCGGCGCTGATTTCGATCTGTTCGCTGGTATGTGTCCCGGCCGGTTTCGTTCGGGCGTAGGTCAGAAAATCGGTAATGATGCGGTTCAGACGGTCCGATTCGCGAAGCACGACGCTCATCAATGCGGCTTCGGCGGTTTCGGGCTTTTCTTTTTCCGAAAGGAACTGAAGTGCCGAGCTCATCGAACCGAGCGGATTGCGTATCTCGTGGGCGAGGCCGGCGGAGAGGCGGCCGACGGCAGCCATCCGGTCCGAATGCCTCAGCGTTTCTTCCATTGCATGGAGCACTGACGTGTCTTGAAACGCAATGATCAAGCCGGTTGCGATGTCAGAACTGCCGCATAGCGGCGACACGCTGCACGCGACGGTGGCCGGTTTGTCTGTCATTACGGCGGACGCGATCGGGGCCTCGAAATTCGCCGGTGTACGGCCGCCGGCTTGTACCTCACGCAGACACATTTCGATCGTCGGACGAACGCTACCGTCAAAGATCTCGAAAACCTCGCGGCCAATAGCATCGTCTGCCCTGAGTCCGGTGATCCTCCCGGCCGCAGAATTGAATGCATGGATCCTGCCGTCTAGATCGGTCGTGATCAGCCCCGAATTTATCGATCTGAGTATGCGTTCATGGAGCACGCTGAGATCGGCAAAATTTGCCTCCGCAAGTTTCAATGCCGCTCCCACTTTGTGATGTTCCGCAATACGGGCCGTCAAGATTCCGACAAGCACGAACGCGGCGTTGTTGAACGCGATGATCTGCACCGCGCGCGACGAAGCGATGCCGCCCGATATAGTTGGTATCATCGACCAATAGCTTGCGATCGACAGCATGCAAAAGGCGCCGCAGCATGCGGCCGTTACGACATAAGCATCACGTTTGCCAAGGAAATACCCCGCGACGCTGATGAGCAGTATGTAGAGCGTGATGTAGGGCGAGATGAGGTCGCCGGTTTCCCAGACGAGCCACGTGATCACAACGGTATCCAGGAAGAACTGAGCTCTGATCTGCCAGGTCAGTGTTCGGCTGACGCGCAGCCAAACTTGGAATACCGCTGCCAGAAAAACGGAAACGAGCAGAAGAACGACAAGTCCGGTCGGCAAGGTGCTGAGCGAAAGGCGGGCATCGCTGTAGATCCACCACCAGCCGGCCATCACGATCAGTACGACAAGGGCGAGCCTCGCAAAGATCAGTACTGAGACGCGCCTTGCGAGTGCAGGGTCGACCGAAATTTCAAGCGCAACGGAATCGTGCATATCAACCAATGCGCCGTGTCGATATCAGAGCGATCAGATGTGCGTCCGCCGCACAAAAAAACGCTGTCTGTTATTGGTATAAACCCAAAACTGAAAAAATAGCAAGGACTATGTGAAATAAGACACAAAGTTTTTTGTATAGCTCGAGTATATGCACCGGACGGTGAAAAAGGTCCTTGACAAGCATGATTTATAGGAGTACAACCACGGTAGAGCATCCAAAAACGGCGTCGTAGAAGCGACATTCTTAGCCAATTTTGGAACAAGCGGGTTTCGCATCTACGTTTCGGATTGCTATTAACAGGACAGAGGTGGCCTGTATTATGGGAATCCAAGACGACCCACGCCAGACGCTCGTAGACCTACTTACCAAGACAATTGAGGCAGGCGCCAGTGACCTTCATCTGAGGGTCGACAGCCCGCCGCAGATCAGGCTCCACGGACAATTGATGCCGATCGCGGGCCTCGATCCGCTGACTCCGGAAGATACCAAGCTGCTGACGCACTCGTTCATCTCCGAAAAGCAGAGAGAACAGTTCGAAGAGAAACGGCAGTTGGATTTTTCGATCGGTCTCAAAGGTCTGTCGCGTTTTCGCGTGAATATTTTCTATCAAAAAGACACCATCGGCGGAGCTTACCGAGCGATCCCGTATGAGATCAGTTCGTTTGACGAGCTTGGGCTGCCGGACGTCGTGTCCGACCTTTGCCGGCGGCCACGCGGGCTCGTGCTGGTGACGGGGCCGACGGGTTCGGGCAAATCAACGACGCTCGCCTCGATGATCGAACGCATCAATTCGACGCGGCACGAGCACATCATCACGATCGAAGACCCGATCGAATTCATCCATCACCATAAGAATTGCCTGATCAGCCAACGCGAACTCGGTTCGGATACGTTCTCATTTGCCGAGGCACTGAGGTCGGGCCTGAGACAGGATCCGGACGTGGTCCTGGTCGGCGAGATGCGCGACCTCGAGACGATCGAGATGGCACTGCGGGTCGCCGAGACCGGACATTTGACCTTTGCGACGCTGCATACGAATACGGCACCTTCGACGATCACGAGGATCATCGATGTGTTTCCCGCGTCGCAGCAGTCTGAGATCAGAACGCAGCTTTCGAATGTGCTCGAGGGCATCATGTGCCAGGCACTGCTGCCGAATGCGGCGGCGAACGGCCGCGTCATGGCGATGGAGATCTTGATACCGAACTCAGCGATCAGAAACCTGATCCGCGAGGACAAGATCCATCAGATCTATTCGGTGATGCAGACCGGAGCTGATAAATACGGGATGCAGACGCTGAATCAGGCTCTGGCAGAATTGTATCGAAACCGATCGATCACGTTGGAAACGGCGCTGTCGGTGTCGTCGAACGTCGAGGAATTGAAAGACCTTTGCGGCCGCCGCATGGACTGACCGCATTATATATGACCAACGTCACAACAATAGGTGACCACCGTCATATCAGCGATGCTAATTGTAGTCATAAGTTAGAATTAGCCCATATTATTATATGAGAGACGGATACCCAATAGAGCGAGCCACAACGATCGGCGACAGCTACGACGCGGAACGGGTTGAGTTATGGGATTCACCCGACCAGGCGGCTTTGGTTTGGATCAATGCCGGCGAAGCGGTGGCTGCGTCGCCGGTAACAGGCGGTACGGCCCGAGATATTCAGATCGACCTTGTCCGTTATCGTTCCGACAGCGATCTTATCTCGGCCCTGGACGAGCACCGCACCCGCGATCTCGGCTTGCCGGCATTTTCACAGGATACTCATTTCATTACGTCGGTCGCCGATTACTCGGAACGGACGCGGATCTTGGCGCTTGACGGCGAAAGGCTCGCACTCGATGACCACGAGCTGCTCGATTGGCTGATCAATGCTGAAAAGCAAATGCTGCTCGGAACAGATCATCATCCTGTGTTTGAGACGTCGCTCGAAAGTACGGCTTGCAGCCTCAGGCGGCTGCCGAACGGGCAGATATCGATGACCGAAGTCCCGCGGCTTTATGTCGATTCGCTGGCGGCACGAATGCGGACACTTGCCGGCGGCCGTATCGATCTGACGATCGAAACACCGCTGCGAGCGATCGCACGATATTTTCTGACGGCCACCGACAAAGGCTCGGCGGCCCGGCGTCCGGGAAAGGACGCAGAGGTAACGGCGTTCCTGATGATCAATCGCTCGGGATACAGTTTTGGGCTGTGGAGCCCGCGATGCGGATTCTTCAGCGAAGACGCATTTCTGGCCCCGGACGAGATCACACGCCGACGCCGCGGTGCGAGACGTGAGCCGGCAAAAGAGATCAAGGACGCCCACCCCGGCGAAGATCGTGAAAGCGTCGAAGCATACGTACGGCAGGCATTCGACCAGCTTTCGCTGCAGATGACGACCGAAAAGTTAAAGAGCCTGCAGCTTACTACATACGCACAGGTCGTTTGGGTGTGCGAGAGCGGCCTTGACGATATCGCCCGGCGTCTCAGCACTGAATGGGAAAATAAGACCGGCGTTGACTATATAGCTCTCGAAAAACCAGTGGACGAAGCCGTTGCGAGCGGACTTTTGCTTGGTTCGTATGCGTCCGGCGGCGACGCGGTCGCCGGATCCGAGATACTGCCGTCGATCGACCTTGCCCGCGACATCCTCGCACTTGCGGATTCAGAGGAAAGCGAACGCCGCCGCGAAGACGAGGCCCGTCTTGAGATACGGCGAGATCGTGCTGCGATGGCTGTTTTTGCGGCCCCGCTGATAGTTGCCGGATTTCTGATGGCTCTGGTCGCGGGCGGAATCGTCTCGTACATGATCACCTCGATCCGCGATTCGCGTGCTGACGCGAGGACGCTCGAACTGCGGCCTGCCGTCGAACGCCGCCGCACATACGAGTCGAGCCTCAAGTGGTATCAGGAATTTATCGGACAGGTCAGCCAGCTTCGCCGTCAGCAGCCGGTCGGACTTGGAATGCTGCGGGAATTGAACAAGAGCTTTCCGTTCACGATCGATCCGTCGTTCTACGTTTCGGATCTCAAATTGACGGAAAAGGGTGAGGTCGAGATCAAGGGCATGGCTCGCAGCAAGGACGCCGTCGCGTCGTTCATCAAATCACTCGAATTCGCCGGCGGTGCTGAAAGCGGAACCCGTCTGTTCAGCAATCTGGCGTACGAAGTGCAGGAGGTCGCACCGGTATTGACGGCTGCAGGACAAGTGAAAGCTCCTTCGATCGCCGGTTCGACGTTGACCAATAATATCGCGGCTGCACCGGGCGTGGTCGTCTGGAGTATCAAGGGAAATTATCTGCCGATGGCCGAATTTGGGCCGAAGCCCAAACCGGCGACTCAGCCCGCGGCTCCGGGCCAGACGGCCCCGGGACAAGTGCCTGATCCGGCCGCAGCATTGCAGAGGCCGCCGACGTAGGAATCGCGAAAGAGGAAAGCCATGAACAGACAGAAACGCACAACCGGAATTCAACGAATGTTCGACGGCATTTATATGGAGGCGATGCGCCGGGGCGGATTTGTGACGTTCGTTGTAATGGCGATCATCTCGGCCGGGCTTGGTTATCTGATCTATGGGTATCTTCTGAAAGGCTGGGTCGAATCGGGGCGTGAATATCAGCGGCAGGTCGCGGCGAAGGAGTTAGAGAATCGAAAGACCGAGGCGATGCTCGAGGGCGAGACGCAGTTTCGTGCCCAATTTGCCAAGGTCACCGACCTCTACGAAGACGCGAAACCGCTGCTGCCGAAAGAGACCGAGATCGCCGACGTGCTCGGCCAGGTCGAAATGGCTGCGAGGCGAAACAACGTTACGCTCACCGGCCTCTTAGCCGTAAAAGAATCAGTCAAATCGCCCCGTGCCGCCAAGCTCTACGAGCGCGAGATCCCGGCCGTCGTGACCGGTTCATATCCGCAGGTCGTCAAATTCTTTGGTGATATATCGCGAATGCCGCGCATATTGCTGGTTCGTGATTATTCGATCGTTTCGCTAAAGGGGTCGGTCTCGGCGGGATTTACGCTTGTCGCATACCATGCTCCGCCGCCTGCCGAACTGCCGAACGGGCCCAAGGACGTTGCTATCAACGAAGGAAGGGTAGAAAAATGATCAGCATATACGCAGAATCATTTCGATCAGAGACCGGCTCGGCCCGATTGGGGCTGTCATTAGCCGGCATTTTTGCGGCTTCGTTCCTGACGTTTCTGGTTGTATTTGTTGCTTACGACGTTTTTTCATCGTTTGGAAATAGAGCGGACGCGGACCGTTTGGCAAATGAACAGCAAACAAAGGTCGTGATCGACCCGAAGATCGAGGCGGATCTCGCAAAGGTGCTCGCCGCAGATCCCGCTCCCGCAGCGGATGACGTCAGCGATGCATTCGCCGACCGCGGCGGGCTGAGTGCCGCAACGTCGCAGGCCGCACAATCACAGGGTGCTCGTCCGGGAACATCGGATCAGACGGCGGCAGCCGGAACGTCGGGAGGTTCGACATCCGGCGGAGCTGCAGCAGCCGGAACCGCGGGCGGAACCGCGACCGTTGTCGATATTTCATCCGCGGACGCGATCAAGGCCCGATATGAAAGGTGGCTGAGCCCCGAAGGTGATCTTGTGCAAACCAGGCCGGTGGCAGAGATCCTTGTGATAGATGACCTCGTGCCGGTCGGATTTTCCGGCGGAGGTACGAGCGGGGAAGAAGTGATGCTGTTTTCGAAGGCACTTTGCAAGGTGTTCAGCTTTGCGCCGGGAACAGCATTTTTGAATGGTTATTTGGATTCATTTAATCAGCAGGAAGTCATTTTCAAAACAAAGAGCGGAATTCGCCGGAAATCGTACCGGCGGCCCGAGCCGTGCATCGACACGGGAACCTCGACAGCGTCCGCCGCAGCGGTCACGCGTGATGATTGAGCGATCGTACATGAGTAAGCCGGAATGTCCGGAAATGGCTCAGAGGAGTTGTTCCAATGAGAGAGAGAATATTAAGCGTTTTTACAGCCGTTTTGGCTCTGAGTTTGTTTTGTAATTATGTGTTGATCGCGGGTGTTTCTGCCACTAACGCCGATTCGATCGCTGAGGCGAACGATCACAGCGGGCCGGCAATTTCATTTCCGGTCGCTGAAGGCAATTTCTGCGATGAACGATACGTCGGCGAGTCGATGACGTACATGCAGAACATCGAGACGGACCTCGACGAACTGCTGATCCAGGTCAACCGCCGATTCGGCATCAGCTTTGTCACGGCGCCGAATCTCGGACGCCTGCCGGTCAACATCAAATCGCAAAACGTCCCGTGGACATCGATCCTGAGGGCACAATTTTACGTTCTGGGCATCAGAGCGAAGTGCATCGACGATCGGACGATCCAGCTCGTCAAGAACGATGACCTGACCGAGCTTGAGAGTGACGAACAGCAGGCGTCGAGCCTCGAAACGCGCTATATCAAGCTAAAATATCTGCAGCCGACAAGTTCGGGCAACCAGAATATCGCCGGCCAGAGTTCGTATCAGGGAATGTCGCAATACAGCCCATGTCAACAAACGACCGGACAGTACGGCGCCGGCGGCGGCCAGAACGACCTGATGCAGAGCTGTAAATTTGAACGTCTGATACGAGAGATACAACAGATCCTCGGCCCCGCGGGCAATTCGGCTGCTCCCGACCAGGCGGCGACGTATACGATAAAGGATGCAGACGGCAAGACCGTGAGAGTCCAGCGGAGGCCGTATGTGGGCCAAGTGCCGGGACGCAATATGCTGCTCGTCAAGGCGAACAAGGCACAGTTGGCTGAGATCGAAGAACTGATCAAACGCGCCGACATACCGCCATTCCAGGTCGTCATAAAGGCGCTTGTATACACGGCGAACGAGAATAAACTGAGGGATATCGGTGTTCAATCATCAGCAATATTCGGATCGGCGAATCTCAAACAACTAGGCGGAATTACGAGCCAGCCGCCTGTCACAAATACAGGAACCGGCACAGGAACCGGCACCGGAACGGGAACCGCGACCTCGACGTCGCCGGGCCAGTTGAATCCGGGCGGCGTGCGCACGCTGGGTCCGGGTTTTTTGCAGCCGCTTGGTACGAGTGATTCGATATTCGGACTTTCGGCGATAATCGGCACCGCACAATTTACGGTACAGGTAACGGCACTCGAACAGAATGGGGTCATCTCACTCAAGTCCCGGCCATTTGCCACGGTCCTAGACGGCGATACGGCCGATCTGACCGTCGGCCGGCAGATACCGGTGATAATTCAGGCAGCGAACAACATCGGCGGTTCGCCGGGAACACTGCAGATACTGCAAGCAGCGAATTTGCTGCGTGTAACGCCGCATGTGATCGACGACGAGAACGGAGTTCCAACGGCGGTAAACCTCGAGTTGAGGCTCGAATCAAACGACGTTGATACGTCGGTGGTGAGCCAGAGTGTTCCGTCGGTCGCGGTCCGTTCGATCCAGTCGAAGTTCATTCTTAATCAGGAGCAGACTGCGATACTCGGCGGATTTACGGTCGATTCGGATACCAAGACGGTGAGTAAGACGCCGGGACTCGGTGATATTCCGATCATCGGCGAACTCTTCAAGCGGCGTGTCAGGTCAACCCAGATCAACAGGCTTTATTTTGCGATCTCCGTGACCGTTATACCGTACGGCGGTACGATCGAGCCGGTCAAGGTTCCCGGAGCAACCACGGACGTGCCGACCATCACGCCTGAAATGCTAAAAAGGGCCGAACTTGGCGAGCCCAAGGCGGTTCCGACAGCGACGCCGACTCCGATGCCGACGCCGAACAAGGAAAACTAAGGTCGATATGAACCAAGTACGGAAAGCGAATGAACATTTGATGTGCCGTAAGGAAAGGTGGTTATGCCGTTTGAAGAATTGAATCAGAATGGAAACGCCTCCCACAATGCTGAGAAGCACAACGAAGAGATCTTAACGCCCGAAGAGCTTCGCGAGTACGTATCGCTGGTCATCAAGAGCCCCGACAAGACCTATTCGGTCGAATCATCACAGCAATTTTCGCAATATCTGAATAAGGAAGCATCGAGCCGGTACAAGGCGATCGTCCTGGACGCGTGGAACGGTGATTACGATTCGCTCCATTTCGAGGTCGGCCTGGTTCAGGTCAATAACACCGACCACCGCAATGGCGTGGTCCATGCCCTGCATGTCAGCCCGTTCCACGTTAATTTTATCGCGATCGAAGAACCGTTCTTTGAGTATATGCACACGCATATATACGACGCCAAAGCTCAGGTCGAGGTGCTCGAATATCAGCACAAAAAGCAATCACAGAAGACCAAGAATTGGGGCGAAGGCCAGAGTTTTTTGACCGACGAGCAGACCAGCACCGCATCAGCCGCGGCTGCCGTGGATTTTGAGAGCGAAGCAGAAGAATGGATCGACCTGACCGACCCTGCGGAATACGAGCAAAATATCAAACGAAATGAAGCCGAGCTGACGACGCAGGAATTCATCAGGCTCATATTGACCGAGTTCCTGCGGTCCGGCTCGAGCGATATGCATATCGAGGCGGGCCAGCCGACCGGGCGAATACGATTCAGATACGATGCCGAGATGTTCGTACGCTGGGACAATATTCCGTTCATCAAGATCAAACAGATCTGTATGGGAATGGCCGAAATATCGGGCAAAGATGCCACGCAGATGAAATTCAAGGACATCGACTCGACGGTCAAGGTCCGTGCGCTCCGCGACGGACGCAAGGCAGAGGTCGAACTGCGGTTCGTATCGCAGCCGACGCTTTATGCACCGTCGATCGTTCTGCGTTCGCAGCTCAAGCCGATCCGCGATATCGCGGCGGTCGGTTTGCTGCCGCAGCAGATCGCCGACCTGAAGGCGGCGTATTCGCAGAAACGCGGCATCCTAATCGTTACGGGTGCGACCGGCTCGGGCAAGACGAATACGCTCGAGGCGATATACGCCGGGCTCGAGGCTCCGGACACGTCTAAGATCATCGAGATCGGCGAACCGATCGAGATCAGATCGGCACGAAGGACACAGATGAGCCTGCGGCCGAATACGCAGTTCACGTGGTGGGACGCATTCTATTCGTGCCTGCGGGCCGATCCGGACATAATCGGGATCGGCGAGCTGCGTTCGGGCGAACACGCTTCGGTGGCGATCAACGCCGCGTTGACCGGCCACTTGGTGCTTTCAACATTTCATGCGGCAAACGTCGAAGATACGCTGACGCGACTATTCTCGCTCGGATTGCCGCGAGAGAACCTTTCGACCGGACTCAACCTGATCCTCGCACAATCGCTGATCAAAAAGCTCTGCGAAAAGTGCAAGGTCGTCGATCCCAAGCCGTCCGTGCAATACGATCGGCCGGTCTATAAGAGCGTTGGCTGTCCCGATTGCTTTAACAAGGGAACACGCGGACGGACGGCGATGGCAGAGCTGCTCTATTTCAACGACGAGGTAAAGGAATGGGTCGAGGACCGAACACTGACGGCCCGCGACGTCGTCCAGAATGCGATCGACAAAGGATATCTGATACCGATGAAGGTGGTCGCCCGCGAAAAAGTACTGGCAGGGATCACGTCAGAGCTTGAGGTCGCTGCGGTTCTCGGACTCGTCGAGAGCAAACGTCAGGTGACAAATCGGATGTACGAAGACGCAGCGATCGCCGCCGCGGCTCTCTCGGCACAGAGAAGCATCGACCGCCATGAGCGGATCATCGAAGGCGAAACCGTCAGGTAGGACAAGCCTCATCGGGAGGAACGAAGATGAGAGTATCAAACAGACAGATCAGAACCGGACCGGGCATCGCCGGCCGCGACCTTGTCGCCGACAGGGTTCGCCGCGATAGCACAGCGTTCTCGAGCTCATTCGACCCAGATCATTCGGAGGACGGATTCAATTATACGGGCATCGATTCGCTTGGACAGGAGACGCGGGGATTTGTACAAAGTAAGGAATTGAGGCAGGCGGAGAAAGAGCTCGAACGGGCAGGCATAAATGTCAGTTCGATCAGCCCGCGAAGGTCGACCAAGAAGAAGAACCGTCGGCCGACGGGTGTCGAATTTGCGACGCTCGCCGAACAGTTCGGCGACCTGATGGAGATCGGTGAGAGCCCGACGCAGGTCTGCCGGCTTCTCGCATTTGCGCAAACGAATACGGTGCTGTCGGATGCCCTGCTCAATTCCAGTGAACTTATTATCAACGGCCGTTCTCTGTCGGAGGCTTTCGCGGCGCAATCCGATCCGAACGGTGATCCGCTGTTTCCGATCACGTTCATCTGCGCCTTGCGGATCGGCGAAGAGGTTGGAACCGCCGAGGATCTGGACAGCGGCACGAGCAAAAGCGCGTTTCTGCTGACGTTGCACCGTTTTGCCGAGGCCGAGAAAAAGGCCGACGCGATCTGGGCGAGCATACGTTCGGCACTGATGTATCCGATCGCGGTCGTGCTTTTCTCGATCTTTGCCGTAGGACTTGTCCTTTATTACGTAATGCCGAAAATGGTCGAGCTCTATGAATCGCTGCTGACCGGCGAGGACGCAAAATTGCCGCTTATCACACGCATCATGATCGGTGCTTCTGATTTCTTGACGAGTTGGCTTGGAATTGCGGCGATGATCGGCGTTGTTATCGGCGTGATGATCTTTCTGCGGTGGGCACGTTCGGCTGTAGGCCGGGACCGTTTGAAGGTACTTGCTCTGCGATTGCCGGTCTTCGGTTCATTTTTCAGGCATTTTTATGCCGCCCAGACGCTAAGGACGCTGGCAATGCTTTCGGCCGGAATACCGTCGATGACCGAGCGATTTCAGGTCGCTGCCGAAACGGCGACAAATCCCGAATATGCCAGGATGCTGCTGCATGTACGGCACCGGTTTATGACCGAATCGACCGATCTGCACAAGCTATTCCTGCCGTATCCATTTCTGATGGGGAAAGAGTTCGCCGGCGTGCTGCTGACATTCGAAAAGACCGCCGATATGCAGGGCACATTTCACAACTACGCAAAGGTCGTCGAGGTTCGGGCAGAACGCGAACTCGAGACCGTGCTTTTCTGGTTCCAGAATTTCGCGATCGTTCCGGTCGGTTTGCTGGTCGGATTTATCGTGGCGGCACTTTACAGTCCGATGTTCGAATTGGCAGGCCGGATCGGAGGCAAATAAGAGCGGCGGACGGAGATCCGTATGAAACGCTATGGTTACAAACAGGCAAGTGAAGGCGGCGTTTCGCTGGTCGAAACAATGGTCGTGGTGGTGATCATTGCGATCGTCGCGGCCTTTGCACTTATGCAATTCGGCGAGCCGAACCAGATGATGAAGCGGCAGAACGTGGCACGCGAACTGAAGGTCGCACTCGAACGCGGCCGGTTCGATTCGGTAAAACGGCGTGCCGACACTTCGTCGAAACAGGCACGGGTAACGGTCACATCAGCGGCATTCATACTCACGACCGACAATGACCTTTCCGGCTCGATCGAATCGAGCGACGATGTCGTGACGGCCTTTGGTTCACAGAATATCAGTATATCGCCGACCGGCAGTATGACGCTGCCGTTTACGGTTTTGTTCAACCAGCGGGGCGAACCTGTCAACAGCAGCGGAGTTTCCGTTAGTCCGGTATTTTTGGTTTGCAACGGCGTTTGTGTGTCGCCGAATGTCTCAAACTCGAACATCGTCGTGCTTACTCCGACCGGAACGGTCAATCTGCTCGCGGGAGGCTCAGAAGTGCCGGTCTTTCCGACGCCGAATGTCACAAATGTTCCGCCCGGGGCCGGTATCAGCAATATGGTCTCGGTACCGTGAACGGGCAAGGAGTGTGATCGAAATGAAAAGTGTAGGTATCAGACAGAACGATGCGGGGTTTACGCTGGTCGAGGTGATCATTGCTTCGGTGATCATGGTCATCCTGTGCGTCGGCACGCTGACGGTTTTCAGCTATGCGGTTCGGGTCAATCGCGGCAATAACCTGCGGGCCCAGGCTCTGTCCATACTGCAGCGTGAGGTCGAATATTACCGCAGTCTCAAGTTCGTGCCGGTCGGCTCGGACTCGGCACTAAATGCCGGCACGTTCCCCGACCTGCGGACGCGAACCAGTCCCGACGGGCGAGTTTTCCGGATATCGGTGACGATCGACAACGATCCGTTCACGACAGGTGTTCAAACATCGCCTGCCGATGGAACATGCAGATTCAAAGAGATCACGGTAACGGCCGAGCCCCAAGTGCCGGAGGAAAATTGGTTGGCTGATCTGAAGACGAAAATGACATTTCAGCGGGTGCGTTCAAATTGATGGTTGGATCATGAACAGTGCAGATGAAAATATCGGAGTTTTGAAAACGGGCGGAATGGCGGGATTCTCTCTGATCGAGCTGATCGTTGCTATGGTCTTGACCCTGATAATCATGGGCATCGCCGTCGTGACATTCTCGACCACACTTGGCCGACGCGAACGTGAGGCAAGCCGGACCGACGCACTAACTTCGGCCCAGGCCGCGTTGAACATAATGTCCCGCGAGATCGGAAATTCAGGCTACGGATTGACAACGAACGGCCTCGTCCTCGCAGATTGCACTGACAAACGGCTGCATTTTCGTGCAAATACCGTCAACGCCGGGAACAGTATGTCGACAAACAGCCCGGGCGAAGACGTGACATTCTATTACGACACCGATTCGCAATCTGTCGTGCGTTACGACGCGATCACGGGAACTTCCGGTGTCATCAACCGCGTCAGCGACGTCGATTTTCTATATTACAACTACACCGCCGGCAGTTCGGCGGTACTCGGAGCGGCTGCGTTGAACACCGGACGAGTGAACATCACGCTGAAAGTGATACTTGCCGACGTTCGCGGCCAGCCGGCCAATCAGACGCTTACGATCAGTTCGGACGTGACGCTGCGCAATTCGCCGTACATGCTTGGCCAATATTGACGGTGCGGGGCTGACCAGGAGGAATATCATGAACACGAAGGAGATCCTCACCAGAAAATTTCATACAGGCGAGCGTGGTGCCGCGATGGTCACGGTGATATTGATCTCGATCTTGCTGGTGACGGCATCTGTCGCGATGCTGATCGCGGTCGGAGCAAATACGCGCAACACGACCGATGTCCTTGCCGAGACCAAAGCCTATTACGCCGCCGAGAGCGGCATTCAGGCGACGATCAATGTGCTTCGCAACAATTCGACAGCGACGTACAGCGGAGCGGCTGCCGACCCGGATCTATCGACGTGGCTCAACTATGATTGGCCCACGTCGGGAGCACCTGACCGCATCGTGATCGGCGATACGCCGGCCGATTACACGGCAAATCTCGGAACGGCATACAGCATTTGGGCGGTTGACCCCGACAATACAGGGGCTTCGCTGACGTTCAGTACGTCGGGTGTATTCCTGTCCGGAGGCACTATATCGGGGAACGGCAAGACGATCTACTATCCGAACGAAACAGCATCGCCGAGGACCGAGATCACATTTACCGACGCTGCGGCCACGGTCCACAATTTTACGAGCAATCCGGTGCTGGGAACATTTTCCAAAGTCGACGTCGGAACCGGAGCGACGATACCGGCGGGGATCGCGCTCAAATTCCGGATCGACTATTTACTATTAGCACCGCGAATTGGCGTTAAGTCGATCTGGGGCTCGATCACACAAACATCATCAACGGCGCCAAAGGCCGTTCGGTTTCAATCGCAAGATCATTACCTGCTCGGAAGTCATATTGAGCTATGTTCTGCCTCGTCCGGCGGTCCGGGATGTACAGATGTGATTTTCGACCTCGGGACAACGCCATCAACGCTTTATGCATTCATAACTGCGCTCCAGCCGTACCGGCTAAAGGTCGTTTCAGCGGGATACGGGCCTCATGGCGCGGTAAAGAAGCTGGAGGCCATACTGCAGAAGAATCTGTTTAATGGACTGGGCTCGCCTGCGGCAACTGTGATGCTCGGCCCCAGCACGCCTCCGCCAGGTGGCCTGCCGTTCTATTTTGCCCCCGGAACGTCAAACGGGATCACTTATTCGGGCGGCGATTGTGCGTCCTCCACAGGTTGCGTCCCGTCGTTCGGAGTGACCGACCCAAACAATCTGCAATACCTGAATGACCATCCGCCAAGCGGCAACCCGAACCAGATGATGCCGCCTCCGCAGCTGATAACCGGAGGTGTGCCTGAATGGCAGCAGACGCCGCAGAATATGGACGTGCTCATCGATCAATTGCGGACAACGGCACAGAATTCGGGGCGGTATTTTTCATCAAATTCTGAGAGAATAACAAACCCGGGCAATTTCACGGCCGGAACCGGTATCACATTTTGCGAAGGAAGCTGCCAAGTTAGCGGTGACGGCGGCGGTGTTTTGGTCGTCACGGGAATGCTGACAAATCTCGGCGGATTTAGTTTTAAAGGATTGATAATTGTTACCGGCGAGGAAGGCTGGGACCGAAACGGCGGCGGCAACGGCCAGGTGATCGGGAATGTGGTCATCGCTCCTTATAATATGAGGCCATATATACCGGAGAATCTTTCGGCAACATTCCTATGCCCGCGTTACGGCATCAGCGGCGGCGGCGGATCCGACGTGATCTACGGCGACATTGCATCGATCATCGACAATACGTCCGCCGTCAGTGATTTTGTGGCGGGCGTTGCGGAAAAATAGCGCATCCTAAAACTTGAAACAGGTGCGAGGCGTGCCTCGCCCTTTTTTTGCCGGCTTGCAACGGAAACACATTCTTTCGGCAGATCAGCCGCACAGCAATATTTTTATACCTCCGCATTCGCGGGATTCTCGAAGTCTGCGACCTGATGTTATATTAAATAAATATGAGAAATTTACTTTACGGCGCGATCTTACTTTCTGTTTTCATTGTTAATGTAGCGAGCCAGACCAAACCGCTGGAATTTCCCGGCGAGAAGCATTTGAAGAACATCAAGCAGCTCACATTCGGCGGAGAGAATGCGGAGGCGTATTTTTCATTTGACGGTAAACAGCTCATCTTTCAATCAAAACGTGACGCACTCAAATGCGACCAGATCTTCACGATGAACTCCGACGGCTCAAACGTGAAGATGGTCTCAAACGGTGAGGGCAGGACGACCTGTTCGTATTTTCTTAAGGGAAATAAGAAGATCGTTTATGCCTCGACGCACGGCGGAGCCAAGGAATGCCCTCCGAATCCGGATTTTTCGATGGGATATGTCTGGCCGGTATATTCGGATTTTGATATTTACACCTCGACAAATGATGGCAAGAAGATCAAAAAGCTGACAAACACGCCCGGCTATGATGCCGAAGCGACCGTTAGCCCTAACGGCAAAAAGATCGTTTTTACCAGCGAGCGTGACGGCGACCTCGACCTCTATTCGATGGACGTCAACGGCAAGAACGTCAAACGTTTGACCGATGCGGTCGGCTATGACGGCGGAGCATTCTTTTCACCCGACAACAAGATGATCGTGTACCGACGGTCGACGCCGAGAACACCGGCGGAATTGGCCCGTTACAAGGAGCTGCTTGCCCGGCACCTGGTCGTGCCGACAGTTTTTGAGATCTGGGTGATGAACGCCGACGGCACGAACAAACGTCAGGTCACAAATCTAAGCGGTGGAAGTTTTGCACCGTTCTTTACTCCTGACGGCAAGAAGATCATCTTTTGCACCAACTTTTTCGCGGCCGACCCGCGAAAGCGCAATTTTGATCTGGCACTGATAAACCTAGACGGTACGGGCATTGAGCGTGTCACATTCAACGAGACATTCGACGGATTCCCGATGTTCTCGCCGGACGGAAAGAAACTCGTCTTCGCGTCAAACCGCAACTCGGCGAAAGAGGGCGATACGAATGTATTTATCGCTGATTGGGTCGATTAAGCTGTCGCGGCGGTCACTCCCGTTGACCTCTGCATGATCTCATCGGCCTCTGCGTGGAAGAATTTTTCCACACAGAGAACACGTAGTAAGACGCCTAAGCCGCGGAAATTACAAGTTTCGATCCAGATGTTCGTTCTTTGTCATATGAAAAAGCAAATATTCTGTATCGCACTTTTTCTGGCTTCCGTGGCCGGCGTTTCCGCACAGGCCAACAAGAACATCCAAAAGATCGAAGCGTACTACAAGGAAGTTGCCGAGAAAGCACGGCTGTGTGAAACGGACGACGATCAGGGTGAGTTTGGCGAGTTGGTGATGAATACCCTCACTATCAACAGCCGCTCACACCAGTGGCGAGCCGTCGGCATTTACGGTCAAACCATAAAATTCTTTTACAAGGGCGGCGACACCGAAGAACGCATGTATCCCGATAAGCTTGTGCTTGTTGTTAACGAACGCAAGGTTTCAGCTCAGCGCTATCGCGAAGAGTGGCTGTTCTCGGAAACAGGCGAGTTGATGCTGTTTACCTTCAAGGTCGAAAGCGAAGAGCCGCCGCTCGATGCTCGAATTTACTATTCTGGAGGCAAAGCGATCAGGACCATTGACGGCAAGAAAGTGACCGATCGCCTGACGGCTCTCGATCTCAAATATACGAATGTACGTGCCGCCGAAGGCCGCCGCTTGAAAGAGCTTTTCGCCAGATCGATCAGCTTATAAACTCTGCCGTCTCCGCGTGGAACTAGGCCCATGACCTGCTTACGGCCGGACGACACAGAGAACGCAGAGTGATCCGCAAGGGATGCGGACAGAAGAACATGAAAAAACAGTTATTCAGTTTTCTCTTATTGCTTTCGTTCGTCGTCAGCCTATCGGCGCAGACTGCAAAGGTCGCCAAGGTCGATCCGACACAGCAGAATCTGCGAAATCATGTCGAATATCTGGCGTCAGATGCTCTCGAAGGCCGCCGCACGGGTGAGCCCGGTGCAGCGACTGCGGCCGGATATATAGTAAATGCGTTTGCCAAGTTCAAGCTCAAGCCGGGCGTTCGTATGCCGAATGGCAAACTCAATTACATGCAGACGTTCGCGGGCAAGGCGGTTTCGCCGGACAAGCCGGTCTCCGGCTACAACGTCATCGGCATTCTCGAAGGCCGCGACAAGGTGCTCAAAAACGAGGCTATCGTGATCGGCGCACATTACGATCATCTCGGCCGCGGAGGTGAAGGCAGCCTTGCACCGAATTCGACCGAGGTCCATCACGGAGCCGACGATAACGCATCGGGCACGTCGGCGATCATCGAGCTGGCACGGCAGTTCACCAAAGCAAAGACGAATAAACGGACGATCATCTTTATCGCTTTCAGCGGCGAGGAAGAAGGCCTCTTCGGGTCGAAATATTACACAAATAATCCTGTCTTTCTGATCGAAAATACCGTTGCGATGTTCAACCTCGACATGGTCGGGCGGCTGAACGGCAACAAGCTCTCGATCGGCGGCATCGGCACTGCCAGCGAATGGAAGATACTTGCTATGGAGACGGCGATAAATCAACCGATGCGGCTGACCCAAGCACGGATCCGGGCCGCAGCATCCGGTAAACCGTCGAAGACCGTGCCGGCAGTGAGTTCGTCAGTAAGTCCTGTATTCTCTGTCCTTCCAACAATTAGGGATGCCGACAAAGCATTTGAACTTCAGTTGACCGAAGACGGATTCGGCCCGTCGGACCATGCTTCGTTCTATATGAAAAAGGTGCCGGTCCTGTTTTTCTTCACGGGCACGCATCTCGACTATCACAAGCCCTCGGACACGGCCGAAAAGATCAATTACGAAGGTTTGGCAAAGATAATCGACTATGTCGCGACGATGGTTCGTTCCGTCGACGAAAAGGTCGTAAAACCGACCTACACGGTCGCCAAATCGTCGAGTGCGACCGGCGGACGTGCGAATTTTAGCATCACGCTCGGCACAATTCCCGGTTACTCCGATTCAAATGACGGCATGGTGATCGACGGCGTTCGCGACGACTCGCCCGCATCACGAACAGGCCTCAAAGCGAACGACAAGATCGTCAAGCTCGCCGGAATGGAGATCAAGAGCGTCCAGGACTATATGAAAGCAATGGGAGTGATGAAGGCCGGCGAGGAGTACGAGATCGAGTTCATCCGCGGCACTGAAAGGATGACGCTCAAGATCATCCCCGTTAAGCGCCCATAAGCAGAACACGACCGGTAAGGAGTGTGCCAGGTACGAGTCTATACAAGACAAATATGACCATAAAGCTAATATTGACGACCGTCGCCATCACGATCCTCACAGCCTGCGGAAACACCGACGCCGGCAAGCCGCCAACCGCTCCCGCACCGAACGCGGCAAGTCCTGCGGCGGCCAAACCGGCGGATTCGCCAATGCCGACGATGCAGTCAACCCCGAAAAACGGTGAATATCCCGGCAAGGGCAAGGTCACAAAGATCAATAACGAGCTCGGCTCAGTCGAGATGAACCACGAAGAGATCGTCGGCGTAATGCCGCCAATGCTGATGGAGTTTTACGTCACCGACAAGGCAATGCTCAAGGGCCTCGCGGTCGGCGATGCCGTCGAATTCATGCTCAGGTACAAGGACGGCCAGGAAACGATCTCAAAGATAGAAAAGACAAAATGACGGCGATCGCATTCAGTAAATTTCACGGATTTGGCAACGATTACATCGTGATCGAGCGTTCGGATATTCCCTCCGGGACCGATCTGTCTGACTTGGCCAAGGCCATCTGCCACCGCAATACCGGTGCCGGCAGCGACGGCATTGCCGTGCTCGACCGGCTTAGCGACGGCGAAGCCGATTATGACTGCGAGATCGTCAATCCTGACGGCAGCACCGCCGGTTTTTCGGGCAACGGCACACGATGTGCGGTCGCCTATCTCCACTGGAAGGGCATTTGGCAACAGCCCGATCTGCGTCTCAGGACACGCAGCGGCATCAAAAATTATCACCTGATCGAACGCAAAGGCACGGGCGAATTTTGGTTCCAGGCAGAGATCGGGAAGCCGAAATTTTCGTCAGACGAGGTTCCTGTCCTGACCGACACCCGCCGCGAGGCTGTGGTTAACGAACCGATCATCGTCGACGGCCGGCATTACGCATTTTCGGCGGTGAATGTCGGCAATCCGGTCGCGTGTATATTTGTTGATAATTTCAATTTCGATTGGCGCAGCGTCGGGAAGGTGATGGAAACGCACGAGAAATTTCCCGAACGCGTCAACGTCGTTTTTGTAAAGATCGACGACCGCGAGAACATCGAACTCCGCATCTGGGAACGCGGTGCCGGCGAAACCTCAGCCTCAGGCACATGCTCCAGCGGAGCCGCCATCCTCAGCACCTTCATACTCAAAACCGACCGCAAGGTCATGGCCCACTCGCCCGGCGGCACCACCGACGTCATCTGGCGCGAAGACGACGAGATCGTCATCACCGGCCGAGCGGATTATTCATACATCGGCGAGTGGCCGTAAGAAAAGCATAAGAAATCACCACCGAGACATAGAGGGCACTGAGATTTTTGAAACGATCAGCTTGCGGCGAAGTCGTTCTTTCAAAATTTTGTGAAATTTGACTTGTTGTTCTCCGAGTTCTCCATGACTCTGTGGTGAATTCTTTTTAATCCCCCAACATCTCTGCCACCACCTTTTGCCGGTAGTCGAAGATATAATCCAATTCACTTTTCACAAAGAAATGTGCGATGTCGCCGAGCGGTTCGATTGGCAGGCGGTAGCGGACCTCGTCTTCCATCAGCGTTTGCGTACGGCTTAGTTCGGTGAAAGTGTGCGTGTGGATCCATTGGCGGTAGGCACCCCGGAGCTGCTGGTCGACGAAGCGATAAGGCGGTTCCCAGACCGATATCTCGGTCCGCCATTTTATTGGGATACCTCGCATTTTTAGTTTGTAATCGATCAGCGTGCCCTGTTTGATATCGATCGGCTGGGGCGTGAGGATGTGAAAATTCAGCTCAGGCGGGGTGATGCGTTCGAGATTGCCGGCGTCTGCAAAGAACTCAAAGACATCTTCACGCGGCAGATCGATGGTAAGGGTACGAGTGAGGATATGTTCAGCCATATTATTTAACCGCGAAACATGCGAAAAGACGCCAAAATAATTGTGCCTTTTGTTTAGCGTCCTTTAGCTTATTTCGCGGTTAAACGATCTTTAGTTTCGATTTTTCAAATAAACTTTCGGGATCGGGTTGTCGGGCGTTTCGGCCTGCCAATAGATCGTCACGACCCACCATCGTGTTCCGTCGTTCAACAATTGAAAGCTGTTGATGCCGCGCAGGAACGGTGTCTTGTCGTCCGATTTTCGAAAGGCGTGATACGTCGAGAAAACCTGTGCGATATTGCCGTATTGATCGACGTGGCGGGCGAGTTCACGCTCGTGAAACCCGTCCTTGGCGAATACTGGGTCGGCGCGATTTATGTATTCGTCGGGCGTAAATGCGTTACCGCCCGTCACACCGGTTTGCGGATTCTTGCCGGTCGGGATCAGCCGTGCATCTTTGTGAAAAAGCGTTCGAAAGCGTCCCCAATCACGCGGCTTTCCGGCATCTCCTGAGATGACGTCATAAACAGCCTTCATTATCGCG
Source organism: Acidobacteriota bacterium (assembly GCA_016713675.1). Lineage (NCBI taxonomy): Bacteria > Pseudomonadati > Acidobacteriota > Acidobacteriota bacterium. The sequence goes on along the minus strand of JADJOS010000001.1, from coordinate 818,310 downwards.
TCGAGCGAGCCGACATCTTTGGGATCGGCCTCACGCGGTTTCGGCGACGCCATCGGCGGTTGGCCGATCATAGTAGCAGCAAATGTGAAGATGAGCACAAAAAGTAGAATTTTCATATCAGCATCTTACGCGGTTTCGCAGAAATTGTTTAGGGCGAGTGAAGTGTGTTCGCGTCCGAGCGTGTTTCGATACGTTCCTGTAGTTCTCGCGGCAGCACGCTGAAAATGTCCAAACCGGTCATTTGTTCGATCGAGCGAACGGTGGTCTTATACTTTTCCCAGCGGACATTGGCGATGCCCTCGACGTTGGGCATATCGACGGCAATGATGCGGGTCGAATCAGTTATCTCAGATATTCCGCGACGCAGGACGACGATCACTTTCCAGCAGTTTGTCGGCACCGTGACCTTGCCGCGAAGGCGTTCCCTCTCACCATAAACGCCCGCGATCGTGTATAGAGTATTTCCGCTTCGGGCGAGTCCGCGAGCGTAGGATTCGAGCTTGTTCCAGGGAAATTGATTGAGGTCGCCCGTTTGCGGAACGATGTTGGTCATCAGGAATGTCTGTTCGTTCAGCTTTGGATCAGCGAACCGGTCGGCACTCGGAACCAAATGTCCGCGGTCGTAGCCGCTACCCGAATAGTCGTAATAGGCGACGCGGCGAAAACCGTTTGGCAAGCTGCGGTCAGGTTCAAAGTTGTTCCGCGGCAGGGCGTCGCCGAGGTTTTCGAGCGTCGTTTGCCAGGCGACCCAATTAGCCGTTCCGCGGCTATTGTCATAGGAAAGAACATGCGAATCGCGTACGACGAGGTAATTGTCGGCGTTCGCCGGATCGGCCGTGGCGTTGGATGGATTTCCGAACGGCAATGCCTCGGTAGCGGTCACTATAGGCTGCTCGGGCCGCGGATCGACACTATCAGTCTTGCTCAATTGTCGCTGACAACTGACCGCTGTTAGCAGTGAAATGCAAAGTGCGATGTACCGTGTGGTAGAGCCGAAACGATTCATATGATGCGAACATAAAGTCTAGCAAATTCGCGGCAAATCCACGGACTAAGCAGATCGCCGACAGATACGCTAAAATGGAACGAGTGTCTGAGCGAATCCACATTACCGGGCTAAAGCAAGCCGAGCTTGAAGCCCTCGCCGCCGACATGGGCGAGCCAAAGTATCGTGCCGTGCAGGTCTTTAAGGCGATCCACGAACGGCGGCTGACATCGTTCGATGAGATCACCGATCTGCCGAAGCGGTTTCGTGCCCGTTTGACGGAATCGGCAGATATTTCGCGGCTGACGGTCGAATCGAAGTATGTTTCGACTGACGGAACGCGGCGTTACCTGATGAAAACCGCTGACGGTTTTCCGGTCGAGACGGTCTTTATCCCGAGCGAAGGCCGCGATACTATCTGTTTTTCGTCACAATCAGGGTGTCCGCTGAAATGCGATTTCTGCCTGACCGCAAAACTCGGTCTGCTCAGAAATCTGACGCCCGGTGAGATCGTCGAGCAGATAATACTCGTGCTCAATGATGTTTATGGCGTCGGTGGCGAGACACCTCACGGGACGAACCTCGTCGGCATGGGAGCGGGCGAACCGTTTCTTAATTTTGAGAACCTGATCGCAGCACTTGAGATAATGTCGAGCGAGAACGGCCTCTTCATAGTGCCGAATCGCGTGACGATATCGACGGCGGGCATCGTGCCGAAGATCTACGAATTTGCCAAGCTCGAAAACCGGCCGCATCTGGCGATCTCATTGTCGTCGGCGAAAGATGAGCTTCGCGACACGCTGATGCCGATAAACCGGAAATGGGACCTCGATGAACTGATGACGGCGGCGAAGGAATTTGAGGGAAGCCTAAGACGCGGCGAGCGGTTCACATTTGAATACGTAATGCTCGGCGGCGTGAACGATTCGGACGCTGACGCGCGCGAACTCGCTTCCTTGCTCGACCGCTATCAGCTTTCGCGGGTCAAGATCAACCTCATTCCGCACAACGGTGCCGAACAGCTCGATTACAGCACTTCGTCGGAGGAGCGCGTCGACCGGTTCAAGAAAACGCTTGAGTCGCGGGGCGTTTCGGCATATGTCCGACAGCCGCGGGGGCGTGATATCTATGCGGCGTGCGGCCAGCTGGCAGCAAAGACCGTTGGCAGCGGCGGTACGCAGTAAGCAGGCTATGGCCGACTGCCAACTGAACGATTATGGAACTTCTAATACCCGGACTTATTCTCGTTGCATTGATGGTCTACGCATCAACGAAGATCAAAAAGACCGCGGCGGCTGCGTTTGAGCCGGAAACGATCGAAACCGACGAATTTGTGGTTGAGAAGCCGGAGGGTTTTCTGAACGTTTTGAATCACGATCCCGCCCTCGATCTCGACATGTATTCCCGCGATTTCGGGGTTGAAAACACGGCCAACATCAAACAAGCACGCGTCGAAATGCGGCACTATCGCGTATGCACAATGAATGAAGCGATCAAAATGATCAAGGAAAACGCGACGATCAAATCGGACATTGCCGAGATCATCAATGAACGAAAATACCGTTTGGTCGAAGCTGAGCGTATCGAAAAAGGGATCGGCTACCGTGAAATTTACAAACTGACAGAAAGCGGGCCGGATGTTTTTGAACTCAAAGCGATCGTTCTGGAGGATGCGAGTGACGAGATCTCGCAAAAGGCCGATGGCATCGTTTTGAGTTTTATAGTGAAATAAATACAACGTTTCCCGGTACATTGTTCATCAGGTAAATATTATGAGAAAAAGAGTGTTGAAATTGGTTTCAGTGGCCGCTTTTGTATTTGCAGCAGGCTTGGTCTCAGCGGCTAACGGCCAAACGGTCAGCGGGTCGATCCCCGGCGGCAAGGTCACAGCAGGTAAAACCGCAAAGGCAACCGTTTATTTGAGCATTCCGAGCGGACTGCATGTGAATTCGAGCCGTCCGGGCAGCGAATACGCCATCGCGACCCGAGTCACGGCGACATCGTCCGGCGGCGTTAAGATCGGCCCGGTATTGTATCCTCGCGGCAAGAACCGCAAATTTGGGTTTTCCGAGGACACGATAAATGTTTACGAAGGCAGAACTCCATTTACATTCAACGTGACGGTGCCGGCAAATTATAAGAAATATTCAGTTGTAATAAATGTTTCGGTTCGCTATCAGGCATGCACCGACGAGGTCTGCTATCCGCCGAAGACAAAGACCGCAAGGATAACCGCTAGCGTGCTCTAACGGCGGCCGATGACTGACAAGAGCCGGCCGGTCTTGCCGAAATCGCCTTTCTCGCGGCGATAAGAGAAGAAAAGATCAGCCAGCTCCATCGTACACAACGGTGCGGTATGAATGTTTCCCGCAGTGACGCCGCTCGCGATCAATTGGTCGCGGTTTGCCGAATGAAGATCGATCAGCGCGTGTCCCTCGCGAGTCGGCTTGAAATATTTCTCGCTATCAGCGAAATTTTCAGCGAACTGATCGATCACATCCTGTCCGATCTCGTAGCTCGAGCAACCGGCCGCCGGACCGATCGCACACACAAGATCCTCCGGGCGTGAGCCGTAAACCTCGCCTAGTTTTTCGATAGCGGCCTGTACGATCGACTGGACGGTTCCGCGCCAACCGGCGTGGACTGCCGCGTAAGCTCGGGTGCGAGTATCGCCGATCAAGACCGGCACGCAATCGGCTGTTTTCGCTCCTGCAAGGACGTGCGGGACGTCCGAGATGACCGCGTCGGCGTGTTTGTCCGAATCTCCCGCATCGGTTCCGGTCCGGACGATCCGAATATCAATGCCGTGAACCTGCAGTGCTAGTGCCAGTTCGTATTGTCGGTCAAAAGCTGTTAGAAATCGTCTGCGGTTCTCATAGATATTCGCCGCAGTATCGTCGTTGAACCCCGACAGGTTAAGGCTGTTCTCAGGAAAGGGCGAGACCCCGCCGTTACGTGTCGAGAATCCGTTTGTAAAACCGGCGTCCTCGAGAGGCCGACAGACCAACACCTTTACGTCGCCACGCTCTCGCCAATAAAACCCCGAATCTGCTAAAGTTTCATCAGTCGTACTTGGGGCGAGGGGCTTGGGACTTGGGGTTTCTGAAATGATCATTTCTACCGGCATCGACATTGTTGAAGTTTATCGCATACGCGAAACGATGGAAAGAACCCCGCGTTTTACCGAGCGTGTTTTCACGGCCCTGGAGCGTGAGTACTGCGACAGCAAGGGAGCTGCGGCTTTTCAGAGTTATGCGGCCCGGTTTGCTGCGAAAGAAGCGTTTTTAAAGGCCCTCAAGACAGGATGGCGCGGCAAGATCGCCTGGCAGGACATCGAGGTGCTCAACGACGAAGACGGCGTTCCCACGCTCTCGATCACGGGCGAAGCGAAAAAGTTCCTCGACAAGAGCGGTGCCGACCGCATTCACCTCTCGATCTCGCATACGGCGGAACACGCCGCGGCCAATGTCATTCTCGAGAAGAACTAGTTCAAGGTTTTGGCGTCGGTGTCGGCGTTGCGACCGGTGCCGGTTCGTCGAGGTTCAGATATAGTATCGCCGCATCGTGATCGGACGTTCGTTCCGGCCGGGAGGCGTCGTTGGCATAGACCTTTGGAAAATCTGCGTTCGAACGCGCATATCCGAATTTCACTGCCCGCAGACGGGCCGGTTTGTTTACCAGGATATGGTCAAGCGATTGTGCGGAGCCGTCGAAGCTGTAGGAATATCGGTTCTTAGCGTCAATATAGTCGATCAAATTAACGAGGCCGGTCGCATACGCCGTTTTCGATGGCACCAGGACATTTTGATCGGACTTGCCTTTCAAAATGCCGATCAGGTCGTTGTAGCCATCATTGAACTGAAACGAGTTAAAGTCGCCGCAGAGAATTATCCGTTCGGTCGGATCCGCTTTCTGGCGGTCTTCGACAAATTTTGCGAGCCATTCGGCCTCGAGGCGACGTTTTTGCCGGACACGATCACCGTCTTTTACGTCGTCGATGCCGTTGTAGGACTTAAAGTGATTGACGATCACGGTAAACGCAAGCGGTTTTGCCGATCTTGTATCAATGACCTCAGCCCTAAGCATTAGCGGCGGCCGGTCGTATAAGTTTTGGCCTTCGGCTCCGGGAACTGACTCAAGCTTTTCTTTTCTGCCAAGCTGTTGGACCTCAAGCACTTTGATTTTGGTCGATTTGATCAAGAAACCGACGTCGATCCCGCGGACGTCGTTACCTTCTTCGAGATACGCGACATACTTCGGGTCGGGCTGGTTCGCTGCGACCGCGTCGGCATTGACCTTGTCGGCTAGCTTTTGTAGGGCCTTAATATTCTCGACCTCGACAATACCCAAAACGTCCGGCATTGAAAGGACATTTCTTATCGCAAGTGACGTCTTGGTCAGGCGTTTTTGAAAGACATCCTTGGGAGTAACGACCTCTTTTTCGACATTGCTCGAATTTGTCTCGTCGTCGAAGAAGTTCTCAATGTTAAAGCTGCCGACCGTCGCCTCACGCTCTCCGGCAGGGCTCGTCGGTACGAACGGCCGGATATTGTCGACCTTCGGAGGATTGGCCGCATCGACATAGAGCGTATAAAATTTGCGTGAATAATCAATTACGCCCGTCATCCCTTTGAGCGTCGCTCCGGCCGTCACATCGATTGCCTTGGCACCTTCCTGCTGAGAGCTGTCGATCCGGAGCAGTTCCGGATTCATATCAAATGCAGGTACAGTGTTCGGGAGCTTATCCACAAGAATCTGTAGTATTCCGAGGCCGGGCTCTCTAAACGGCCGCGGCGTTCCCTGTAAAACAACAAAGAATACGCCGTTCGAGCCAGAAATCCCCGTCTTTTCGTTAGTGAAACCGCCCGTCGGGGCGACGGCAACAAAATCGCCCGTGACACGCATTCCTTCAAAACGCTCCATCTGGTCGAGCTTTCCTTTAGGATCCAGGTCGGCCGCGGTCAAGACGATCGGAGCGGGGAGCGGATTATCCTTAGAAACTACCTTTACCGTCGGCTTTGTTATTTCAGTAATGCTGAGAAAGATCCGTTCTGTGCGCGGCCGGAATTCCGTGACCGTTCCTTCGACCTGAACGAGGTTGCCGAGCGAAACCGAACCGACGCTATTTTCACCGTAAATGTATAATCCTTCGGACGTCTTTGGGTCTTTGTCGATCTGATCGTCAGGCGTTTGGATATAAAATCCCTTTTTCAGGATCGCGGTAACAACGCCTGAAACGCGAACGATCTGCCCGTCGACCGGCGACGCACCTTTGTCGCCCTGTACCGCGGCTATCGACATTTCCTTTTGGCCGATCGCGGAAAAAGCGCCAGCCATAAGGATGGCGGCGCCGAAAATGCTGCGGAAAAAACTCTTCCTTAACATACTGTTTTTCATTACAATCTATCGCGTCTTCGTTCGATAATTTCCTGGGTGTTCTTAGGGATCTGATTGAAAAAGTCGTAGCCGGTCAAATATTCGACCGCATCGACCGTCGTTCGATAATTGCGCCACGGCGATGCCTGAGTGATCGAGACATTGGACATGATGACGCCGAATGCGCGTGTCGAACGCACGGAAGCGCGTGTAAGGTCGTCGTTACCATTTGGCATTACGAGAACGACTTTCCAGGTGAGTGTCGGAACCACAACGCGTTTATCCGGATCCTGACTTGCACCGATTGTCGTGTGATTGCCGACTCCGCCGCTGAAAATGTAGATCTCGTTACCTTGAGCCGCCAGCGTGCGGCAGTAAAGTTCGAAATCGACCCACGGGCCCTGATTATTGGCCGGGAGCTGCGGGATGATGTTCGTCATCAGATAGGTCTGATCGTTGATCGGCTGCGTTATTGTCCTATCACCCGAAGGACACATATGTCCGCGGTCGTAGATGGGTTCAGAATAGTCAGTGGGCGTAACCTGATACCAACCTGCCGGGAGGCTTGTATCGGGGGCAAAATTACCGCTATTCGCACTGCCGATCCAGCTCGAATCGAGGCGCCATGCGCTCCAGTTGGGAATATTCCTTGAGCGGTTGTATGACATTGAGTAGGCACCTTTGACCATCAGGTAATTATTCTCATTTGCTATGTTGGCAGTCGCTCCGCTCGGGTTGCCTAAGATAAGCGGATCCTCGTTGGGCAGAGTGCCGTTAACGGTAAACGACGCGTTCGAGATCACATTGCGGGCCTGTGCATCGGTCGCGGTGGCGGAAAGCTGTTTGAGTCCCGGAGCGGTTGCCGCGTCGACCGTTGCAAGATAAGAGAATTTATTATCGCCTGGCGTAACATCACCGTTGGTGCCGTTGTCAAAGAAGGTCTGTGTTGCCGAACCGCCGATCTGGGTGAGATTTCCGGTGACCGTAATACCTGTGCTCGGCGGTGTCGTTGCCGGGATGACTGTCATCACAAGCAGCGTCGTACTTCCGGGATTGCCGGACGTTGGGGCTGCAACGAGAGCTCCAAAGAGTGTGGTGCCGCCGCCGCTGCAGGTAACAGGTGTTGTTGAAGTGTTGCGGGCTGCTGCAGGCGTCAATGTCGCAAAATCAGCCGAATTGTTATCGCTGTCCTGACAACCATTGAGTGCGCGGGCCTTACTGTTGTCATTGCCGGGAGCGGGCGTTGTGGTGCCTTCAATAAAAATGTTCGTAGCGCTGCCCCAAGCGACCGAATCGAGTACCGTTCCCGTGTTACTGTCGCCGAAACGTATCGCGACACCGCCGCCGGTAGCGGACATAGAGCAAGCACAGACCGTTGGATCATACACCTTGTCCGGCGAAATGCCGCCGTCATAGCTCGTTGCCGCGATCAGCATATACTGGCCGGGCTGGATGATCGTCGAGGTCGCCCACACGGCCATGGGCCCCACGTCATTGGTTCCGCTTGCCGAACGATAAACAACACGATGATTTAGCAGATCTACCGGATCCGCTCCGTTATTATGGATCTCGATAAACTCGTCGTTCGCATTTGCAGCTCCGCCCATTTGGACTTGGCTGATCACAAGATTCGGCGACGGCAACGCGTTGCCAACCGATTCTGTTTGGGCCGAGACCCGAATGCCGATCACTACCGCACAGACAAACAAAAGACAGACTGCAGCTGATATAAAATACTTCTTCATTGAATAATTCCCACCTGGCCTTAGAAAAAGAGAGCAATCCTATTTTGTATCACAGAACAGGGGCGAAAACGAAGCTGAAACCGGTCCCGTTCGTGTGCGACAATGACCGTCCTCGATTTCCGACGGACTACGAAGCGGCGGATCAAATATGGCCGGATCTATTTTGAACGCGTCAAGACAAAGCTCTCTTCCTTCAAGGTCCCGTCCTTTTGTCGCAGGGCGAGATAAATTGTGAGTTTGTTTTTGGATGTTTGTTCGTACGTAAGGCCGCTGAAGTTCATACGGTTTCCCGTTTTGTTCACGAACCTAAAATCAACCGTCTTGTCCTTTTCTTCCCAACCGACGAGTTCGGACGAGAAGTGTTTGAGCCTGAGTATGAGAGACCCTTCGTGCTCCATCATCCACATCATTTCGTAGAAAATGGGTTTATTGTTGATCACCAACCGATACGTACCGACCATAACACCATTGTTCGGCGTGCCCCACGTCTCGTCGGAAACGCCGCCCATGCCGGTCCCCGACCAATTGCCGGCGAGCCATGCGATGTCCTTGATAGAGGCCGAGGGGCTCTTGGCACCGTCGGCAAGTTTGACGGTGTTCTCGGTGTTCTTTACCTGCGAGCTGCCAACGACAGCCAGCATCGCGATCATCAATACGGTACGAAATAGTTTCATTGCGGTCTTCCAAGGAAATAGTGTCTCAAAAGCATTTTTATCTTGACGGCGTCGGTGTTGCAGCAGGCCGCGGCTGGGTCATCGGCCGAGGATAAACCACGGGACTCTTATTTCCAAGTTTATCAACCGCACGAACGCCAAAGAAATAGTTGTCCTTTGACATCGACTTAGCAGTATAAATTGTCACATTTCCTACGTTTTCGCTGTTCGTCCATTCCGCCGCAGTCGTGTCGCGCCAGACGACCTCGTAGCCGGCGATGTCGGCGTCGGTGTTCGCGTCCCATTTGAGGTCGGTGTCGTTCGTCAAACGTCCGGTGACGATGCCGACGCCTTTGGGCTTGGCCGGAGCAGAAGCAAGATTTGCCAATGCGACCAGATTTACACGAGCTACATTGGCCGTGTATTCAAAATCGACGAACTCGGGCGTGTCGCCGTAGAAAACACTGGCCTCGGTGCGGACATTCTGGTGTTGATGAGTGTAATCCTCATCAGGTTCGGTAAACCTGATGCCCGCAAATCCGCGTTCGACAAACGGAATATGGTCGCCGCCGCGGCCGTATCGGTCACGCCGATAGATCAACCATGCGCCGAATTTTTTGAGATAACGGTCGCTCTGCTCTTTGACATATCGTGCGAGCTGCCGCGAAGCCGAGTCGTTCTCACCGCCGACGCTGCGACGCGTGCCGGCTTGCTGCTCGGTCTCGTTCGAAGGTACGCCTTCGCTGAAGACACGTACCTTATTGCGGTTCGCGGAATTCTTGTTTGTAGTGACACCACCGACGATATCATTCGTAAACATCGCCTCGATATTTATGTTGTTGACCTTAGCCTGCTCCGCATAATAAGCCGCACCGAGCAATCCTTGCTCTTCGCCCGGAACCGCCATAAATACGATCGTCGCGTCGTATTTCTGTTTCGACATCACGCGAGCGAGTTCGAGCGAGACCGCCGTCCCCGAAGCATCGTCATTCGCCCCCGGAGCGTCGCATTTCGCATCGGTCGGTGACGTACACATCGAATCATAATGCCCCGAAACGACATAAACGCGCGTCGGATCGGTCGTGCCCTTGAGCACCGCAAAAACATTGGTCAGCGTAGTCGGCTCCGGAATACGGTTGGCCTTTGGCTGCACGAAAGACTGTTTCTGCACATCCAGACAACCGCCGCAATCGGCACTGATCTTCTGAAACTCCGCATACAGCCAATCCCTCGCCGCCCCAATGCCGCGAGTCGGACTGTCCTGCTCGCTCAATGTATTCCGCGTCCCAAACGACACCAACTTGCGTATCGTCGCCTCAATATTCTTCGGCGAAACTTCTTTCACCATTGTGGCGATCTCGGGATTGGGTTTTGCCGGCTTTTGCGCGGCGACGGCAACCGCAACAATTAGTGAAATGCAAATAGAAAAAGCTAGCTTATTCATCGATTCCTTGATAGTCCTTTTTTGTACAGGTGGGGACAGTACCGTATTCAAGATATATTGCCCTGTTCCAAATTCGTTTTCCGATCTGTGGTTTGCCCGACCAGACAGCATACAAAATGCTCTCGTTGCCGGTGCATTCGCGGAAGTACTCGGCTGGCGGGGCTCCTGTTAATTCAGCCGTTGCGACTCCCTTTGCAAGGGTCGGTGCTTTCGATATGCCCACCACCGCGATACCAAATATTAGGCTTAGTTCGTCATTGCTCGTGAGAAATTCTGCTAAATAGTAGCTTGTTCGCGAAGTAATTAGTTCACTGTCCGGCATATCCGAACTGCCGCGCACGCAAGACGTCGGCACTTTCTCCTTGATCCTTAATTTGTGGATCACATGAGGACGTTCGTTAGGAACGACCGCATAGAACTCATCGGACGGCCTCAGAGACGCATTAAGAATCCTAAGGCAAACTAAGTCTGTTTTTGTCAGTGAAACGATCCCCAGCTTCGCTTCAATATCTTTTGCAGTGTACTCCGATCCGATCTGACTCGGGATCTCCGGAACGGGTGTAGAAGATGTAGGGACAGGCGTGGAAGCCGTTAGCGCAGGCGATCCACTTTCCGGTTGCTCGACCGTTGTCGGTGTCGAACACCCAAAGCATGTGGCGAACAACAAAAAGGTAAGCACAGACTTCATTTTGGCTCCGAGAAAATTTAACCACAGATTATCACGGATCAGCACAGATAGATCAGCAGAAAAGATCTGCGCCTATCTGTGTTCATCTGTGGCTAATTTTCTTACCGTCCCACAATATCGAACGCCTGTAATCTACTGCCGTTTGCCGAATAGAGCAAACCGCTTGTCTCGTCCGTAACGAACTGCGGATCTGGGTCTGAGACTAGTGCGTATCTCGAATCGCGTCCGTTGTGGATGTTGACGCCGACGAGGCCTTTGCGGTCGTATGGTTTGGCTAGGTCGGTGTAGAAATACATGTGGTTCGAGCGAAGTTCGGCGAGGCGTTTGCGGCGGAGCAGATAGTCGCTCAATCGCTCGATCTGGCGGATCGGATCGATGCGGTCGAAAATGCTCTCTTTGATCTCGGCCCGCGAAGGCGTCACTCGATCGATAGCCCGGCCGATTATCTTACCGCGAAGGTCGGTCGCATTCGGTATCGATATCTGCAGGCCCGAAAACCGGCTGATCAGATCAGGTGCACGGCCGATCGAGCCGTATGCGTAGATGCGTTTCGTAATATAGTTTTGTGCCGAGTTGCTTGCTAGTGTCGAGAGATCGAACGAACCAAACCGAGTTTTCAGCCCCGACCAACGAAACGAATTTGCCGCCGACAAAAGATTCATACCGCCGCGAACCAACCCAAGCGCCGATGTCGCCAGCCCGCCGTAACGAAAATATATCGCCGCCGCCCGGAGAGCGATCCCGGCGACGATCTTAAATACGCCGCGTGCCGGAGGTTTGTGGCGAACGCGCCAGAGGTCCGAACCCTTGCTCTCGCCAAACCGCATCGCCGCGATCTCATCACGGCCGCCGATCACCGCCTGGCCGCTTTCGTTTATCAGCACGAACTGAGCTTTTTCGACCTTGTGCTCCCGTTTCGAACGTGCTTTTCCATCTCGAGCGTCGATGGTGATGAGATCGTCCTTGTCGGCGATCAGGATCGTGTTCGCGTCCGCGAACATAAAATTGGTCAGGCCCTTGTCGGTGCCCTTGTAACGCCAGATCGTCTTGCCGGTTTTTGTATCGATCGCCGAGACGCCGAATGGCCCTTTTTGCTGTGATTCGCCGTCCTTGAGCCTTGTGAACTGGCCGCCGGTGCGGACGTAAAGAACGTTGCCGACGCGTGCCATCTCGGCACAGATGCCGAGGTCGTCGGCCTTCCAATCCACGTTTCCTGTGCGGCGATCGACCGCACGAACGCGGCCGCGGCCTGAGACATAGACATGCGTGTCGTCAAATATCGGATCGGCCTCGGTCAGGGCCAGGCCGTCTTCGTTTATCTTGAATTTCTCGCGTTCCTTCTCTTTGCCGGTGCGGGCGTCGTAGCTTGTGGCGCCTTCGTAAAAGAGAAACAGCCGCCCGTCGAGCAGCAGCGGTGCGCGGTAATTGTCGAGCGTAAAATCGATCTCGCCGAGCTCCTCGCCAAACCGCGATGGCATCATCTCGATCTCGCCATCGAGATCGCGCTTCCATAGCTCGTCTCCGGTCGAGAGCTGCATTACGTGAACGACCGGTTTTCGCTTAAAATCGTCGCCCGCCTTGCCCATCGTGCCTTTGACCATTACGACCGTGATCAGATCAAGCGTTGGATCGACCGCGAGCTGCATTACGTCGCCCTTGACCTTGTCGCTTTGCCAGATCGTCGAGCCCGTCAGCAGATCGACCGCCTCGAGCCGCGACTTGCTGCCGAGGTCGCGTGAGAACAAGATCAGATCGGTGTCAGGCACCGGCGTGACGGCGGTTTCCTCGATCTTGCCCGTATCACGCCGCCAGATCCGTTCGCCGGTTTTCCCGTCGATCGCGTACAAACTTCGCTCCGTCCCGGCGAGCATCACGCCAAAATCGGTCGTCTGGTAAAAGCGAATTTTCGAATCGAGATTTGATTGCCAGACCGTCTGAGCCGGAGAAATGGCCGCAAAAAGGCACAGAAGGCACAAAAGTAAAACAGCAGCTTTCATGCTGCTATTTTAACGCTTTAATTGTGAATCTGAAAGAACTTACTGTATGCGATACGCCTTTGCCTTCCACACAACGACGACCGTGCCGCCGAGGCTTTCAGCGATGCGTTTGATGCTGCCGTCGAGGTCTTTGTACGCGTCGGAGCCGCGAGTGACGCGGATCATCGGCTGGCCGTTGAAGCTGGTGTCGTACCAGACGCCGCCGCGATTGTCGAAGTTCTTGCCGCCGACCGAGCGGATCGGCGTTTGAGTATAGATGTTCGAATTCGATTGCTGCTGCGTCATGCTCGGGCCAACGTTACGGGTTGGGCCGGTACCGGATTTTTTCGGGGCAGACAATATGCCATCGCGCACACCTCGTTCGTCCGCCGTCTTGCTGCGGTCGATGGCGACTGCGTCGTCGTCCTTTAGCTTGACTTCATTCCGTTCTTCGCGAGTAACGGCCGGCTGGCCGCCGGTGATCGACGGAGCGGGTTCGGTCACAGCAGATTTGGATGCGGCGATCTCTTTGTCCGCAGGTGCTCCGTAAGTGTCGCTCGTGTCGGGCTTCTTGGCTTCGGGCTGATCGGTGCGTCCGGTAACGCCTTCGGGTGCGGCTGTCGCGGGTTGAGTCTTTGCAACATCGGAATTTGCCGGTGCAGTTACTGAAGGGGCCGGGACGGCAGAGTTTGACTGGGTCGTGTTAGCTTGATTTGGAGCCGCCGCCGCGGGTTCGCTTGCCGCCGGCCTCGCTTTATTGGCCATCGCAACGTCGCTCTGATTCGCAGCGTTACGGTTCTGGATCGCCAGATAACCAATGATCCCGCTAAATGCGACGACCAATGCACCCATCGCAAGCGCCAGATTTGGCGTGCGGAAAAGCTTGCTGTACCAGGGAATCGCGGCCTCCACGATCGGCGCGACAACGCTTGCCGCTTCGGTTGTTTCCGCCTCGCCGTTCATCGACATCGCAAACGCAAGCTGTTTGCGGCACCGGTCGCAGTCGGCAAAATGCTCCATATTGAGCAATTTGGCCTTCGGCGGCAGGGCGTTTTCGACAAACGCCGCGATCGTGTCGGCATCGAGGTGAGCGGTCGTCACAGACACACCGCTGCCGCCTCGCGCTCGTCGCAAGATCGCATCCATTTCTTTGTCGAATTCAAGTTCCATCAAATTTTTCAGCCACAGAGGAAATTAACAGGGATTTCGGGGATAAACCGGGATTCAGGAAAAATCAAAAATATCCTGTCCATCCCTTTCATCCCTGTTAATTTCAAATATCTCTGTGGCTACAGGCTTTCGTAACCCAACAGTAGAACGCATCAGACCATCATTTCTTGCACCATGGCAAGTATCAGCAACACTGCGAACATCGTTTCGAGATTAATGCCGAGGCTCGCGGCGGTTTCAGACAGGTGGCGTTTGACCTCGGTCTCGGTCCAGCCGTGCCTGTTTTTCAACTCTTTTTCCACGCCTTTGCGGATCTCGGTCTGCACACGTGTCAGCTTTCGGCTCGCTGTAGCTTCGTGGTAGCCGAAGGTCGCGGTGCGAACCAAAATGATTGCCATCGCCATTCGCGGCCTCATTCGCTAGATTTTCGAACTCTCGATCCTCTTCGATCTGGACGAATTTCGAAGTTTTGCGAAACTGATCGACCGCAAGCTGCGATACCACTGCACGCAGCCACCCGGCGAGCGAGCCTCGCCCCGAATAGTACGCCAGCTTGCTCTTCTTATTGCCGTCGGCATCCACACGCAACCCGTAAAGCTCAGCCCAAATGGAGCTTGCCAAGTCCTCGGCGTCCTCATTATTTGACGAGATCTTACGGGCCGCCGATTTTACGGTCGAATCAAAATTCGCGACCAGATCTTCCCAAGCCTTTTCATCGCCCCGCTCGCACGCAACTATCAAACACAGATCATCAGCCCGAATATCATGCACGAACTCCTCAATATCCGTCGGAGCCAGATCCGTCGCGTCGTTCAACAGATATTTGCGAAGCGTCGCCTCGACTCGCGAGGCGATGTCTGCGCCCGTCAACCCGCGCGCGTTCTCCGCACGAGAGATCAGATGCTCTATCGCTTCACCAACCGTATTTTTGTGCTTCTCGGCGATCGGACTCATTCAAAAGTTGACAGAATTTTAGCACTCTTTTGATGAAAGTTTTAGCTATTGGCGTTGTTTGGTGCTTATTTGAGGTGCTTCCGCAAAAACGAGACTATCTTATATCCGTCGTAATAGACCCACGGTTTAACGCCGAGGGTGTAGTGGCCGCAGGGAATCGTTACTGCGCTGTGTTTGATCTTGTGCGCGCGCAGAGCTTTGATGGTGTCGCGTGAGAGGTCAACGGGGAAGCTGAGGTCGTAGAGGGTGTAGATGTATCGCTGGGGACGGGGCGGCAGACTCGCGAGGCGGTCCATGTAAGCCATGGGCGAGATGGGCAGCCAGTATTCGCGGAGTTCGTCGAGCGTGACGTTGCCGTCCATGCTCTCTTTGACGTGATAGGTCGAAAGGCCGTGCCAGACGACATCCGCCGGATAGCCCGAGACGTGATTAAAGACCGCCGTGTCGATCTGCATATCGTGCGTAAACGCAAAAAAACCGACGCACGAACCGATGCTCGTCCCCACGATCCCGATCTTCTCGTAACCTTGCTCTTTTAACCATTTCACCGCCGAACGCGTATCGACCACAGCCTGCTGCAGCGATTGCAGCGTCCGTCCGACGTTCGGGGCCACCAGATATTCGGCACGCTCAAGCTCAGGCGGCATACGCTCTTCGTGATACGGCAGCGTCAAACGCAACGCTGACATTCCGACCATATTGAACATCTTGCACAGGTCAAAATATGTCCCGGCCTTCGCGTTCCAATGCGGCAGCACTAAAACGGCGGACTTCTTGTTCGTTTCGTGCGGGAAATATTTGGCGTAAACCGTATTGTTCTCCGGTGAAACCGTCGTGATGCCGCTGGTCCAGGTTAGAATGTCGCCGTCCAGTTTGAAATCTGAAATTTCCGGCGAGAAAAAGAAATCTTCGCTATGCTCAAGCGTATTCCGCGAAAAATCGCTAAACAATTTCCTCGGATCGTCGCCGTTCGCTTTGTCCGTTATATACTCAGTGCCCCAGTCGAACGGATGCGCGACGCGATTGTCATCGAGCATAGCGAAATGCCGTTCCTTGTTGTGCATGTAGCGTTTGAGCATAGCTTAGGAAAATTTAACCACAGATAAATACAGATAAGCACAGATCAGAAGTTGATCTTATTCGCGTTTATCTGTATTTATCTGTGGTTTCGTGTCTTCATGCGGCGGCGGCTTTCGCCTTTTTTACGATCTTTTCGTAAAAAGCGATGTACTGCGGGATGATCTTTTCGGTCGAATAGCGTGATATCGCGAGTTCGCGGCCCCGTTCGCCGAATGCCCGACGCATATCTTCGTCATTGAGCAGTTTGAGCGTATCTACACTCATCTTCTCGACATCGCCGACATCACTCAAAAAACCGGTCTCGCCGTCATTGACGACCTCGGGAATACCGCCGATACGTGTTGCGATCACCGGAACTTCGCACGCTTGTGCTTCGAGAGCGGCAAGGCCGAATGATTCGAGTTCCGACGGCAGCAGGAACACATCCGCGACGCCGAGATAGTCGGCGATGTTCGCCTGTTTGCCGACGTAAACTACGTTGCCGTTCATCCCGAATTGCTCTCCGCGATATCGCACCGCGGACAGCTCCGGGCCGTCGCCGACGAGTATGAGCTTCGCATTCTGGCCCTCAGCCCTTACTTTCGCCAGTATCTCAACACAATCATTTGGGCGCTTGACGTGGCGGAAATTCGATACGTGGACCAGAAGACGCTCGCCGTTTGGTGCAAGTTCCGCTCGAAGCGGAGCTTCGGGCGTCCGGAAATAGTGCTTTCCGCAAATGAAATTCGGGATGACCTCGATCTCGTCAAAATCAAAGGTTTCGATCGTCGCCTGTTTTAAGAATTTGGAAACGGCCGTCACTCCGTCCGATTGCTGCAGGCCGTATCGCGTGATCGGCAAATAGCTGCGGTCGGCTCCGACAAGCGTGATGTCCGTGCCGTGAAGCGTTGTAATCACGGGCACATAACGCTTTTGCTTGATCGATTCGCGCGCCAATATCGCCGAGATCGAATGCGGTATCGCGTAATGAACGTGGAGCAGATCGAGCTTTTCGGCACGGGCGACGGTCGCCATCTTGGTCGCCAGTGCGAGGTCGTACGGCTGATGCTCGAAAAGCGGATACGACATCATCTCGACCTCGTGAAAATGTATTCGCTCGTTCAGCTCCGTAAGCCGAGTCGGCAAAAACGACGAGATAAAATGAACATTATGCCCGCGTTCCGCGAGGTCGCGGCCGAGTTCCGAGCCGACTATTCCGCTGCCGCCGTATGTTGGATAAACTGTGATGCCGATATTCATGCGAATCCCTTAGCGAAAACTTCATTGTAACATATATCGTTACAAAAGCTAGGAGAAACTCCGCAAGAGAGTACCTGCGAGCACTATCAAGACCGACAGGCAAGCCTTTGGCTGCGCAGTTTCCGGAGTTTCGTCGGTCAGCTTGGCCGTGGGCTCATCGGCCGGCGGTTCGGTCTCGGCGATCGTTGTCGTAGTACCTTTCTTGCGGATCAGGTAGACGACGCCGGTGAAATCGTCGGTCAGCAGGAACGAATTGGCGTCGAGCTTCATGATGTCGCACGGGCGGCCCCAGACGGTCGAGCCCTGGAGAAATCCGCTGAGGAAATCCTGCAGCTTTTCGCCCTTTCGCATGATGACGACCTTGTATCCGTGGCCGATCTTCTTATTTGTCGAGCCGTGAAGCGAGACGAGGAACGCATTTTTGATCGTTTCGTCCGCATCAGCATCGTCAAAATAATCAAAGCCAAGTGCCGATGAACGAGCCGGGAAATAAGCATACGGAGCTGTCACATTCGCGCACTGTCCGGGCCGTTTGAATTTCGGGTCGGCGAATATCTTGCCTTCGGACGAGTGGCAATAGGGCCAGCCGTAATCGGCACCTTCCTTGAGTGCGTAGAATGTTTCGTCAGGTTTTTGCAGCCCGAGATGGTCCGAGCCCTGATTGGTCGCAAACACAAATTTGCCGATCGCCCGCAGGCCGACGGCATTACGCAGGCCTTTTGCAAACTCCTTTTGATCGGTGCCGTCGGGGTTCATCGAGATGATGCTGGCTCGCACCTTTTCCTTTTCGACGCAAGCGTTGCAGCTCGAACCGACCGAGACGTACAGCTTGTTGTCCGGCGAAAACGAGATCGTCCGCGTCAGGTGCCAGCCGCCGTATTTGTAACTGAGGCCGTAGTCGGGAAATGTGGCGAGCACCTGCGGCTTGGTGTCGGTCGGTTTGGTTTCGCCGCGTAAATTTGCGGCGTGTCAGTTGATGAGTCTCGGCTAGATAGAACCATTCCTGGCCGTCCGAGTCTTTGTAAAATTGGACGCTGTTCGGATTTCGCAGATTCTGCATGTAGGGAACGGCACGCGTGAATTTGCCGGTCTTGCCGTTCCAGCCGTCGAGAATGTAAACCGTCCCGCGGCTGCCGTCGGCGAGGTTGTACATATCGGTCACGAAAATGCGGCCGTCCGGTGCCTTCGCGAAAAAGCGGACGCGTTTGAGGCCTTCGAGAGCCGGGATCATCTCCCAGCCTTCGGCAAGTTTGAGCGTGAACGTCTTGCCGTTCTTGAGCGAGATCCGCGTCGGCTCGAGTTTTGGCTGAGCAAAAACCGCGGATGTGAGCAAAGCAGCGAATAAAAAGGTTAGTATTTTCATTGGATTCGTGATATTCGTGTTATTCGTGGCAAAAACAATATGAAAACCGAAAAATTCCTTGCTGTCGAAGGCAAAAAAGTAAAACTCAAGGATCACCCGACCGATTTCACCGACGGATTCACCGACAAGAAAGAGGCCGCACTCGATCTTGAGAAAAATGTCGCAGCCCTTGCCGAACTGCAGGACAAGCTATATGCACAGAATGTTCACTCACTTCTCATAATTTTTCAAGCTATGGACGCCGCCGGCAAAGATAGCGCGATAAAACATGTGATGAGCGGTGTAAATCCTCAGGGCTGTCAGGTGACCGCATTTAAGGCACCGTCCGCCGAAGAGCTCGATCACGATTATCTATGGCGATGCCAAAAAGCACTACCCGAACGCGGCCGCATCGGCATTTTTAACCGTTCGCACTACGAAGAAGTACTCGTCGTCCGCGTTCATCCCGGCATTTTGCAGGGACAGCAACTGCCCGACGCGATCAAAAGCGACAAGAACATTTGGAAAAAGCGGTTCGAACACATTCGCGATTGGGAAAATCACCTTGCTGAAAACGGGACGCACGTGATCAAGTTTTTCCTGAACGTCTCAAAGGACGAGCAGAAAAAACGCTTTCTCGAACGCATCGATCAGCCCGAAAAGAATTGGAAATTCTCCGCCGGCGACGCCAAAGAACGCGCCGTCTGGGACGATTACATGAAAGCCTACGAGGACGCCATCTCAGCCACCTCGACGAAAAAGTCGCCCTGGTACATCATTCCGGCCGACAAAAAATGGTTCACGCGGCTGGCCGTTTCTGAGATCATCGTCAAAAGGCTGGAGTCGATGGGCCTGGCATACCCAACAGTAACTGAGGCTCGAATGGCAGAGCTGGTCGAGTCAAAGGCGATCTTGGAAGCTGAGAAATAGGCCGCATCTCCGCGTCTTCGCTCAGCGAACGCTGCGTTAGAAATTCAATTAACGCAGAGAACACGGAACCAAACCGCGAGAAAATTCGTTTTCTTGATCTAGAACGTAACTTTATGTTTTGCCCCGATTGCGGAATTGAAGAGAGACAGGCGAACCAGTTTTGTCGTGCATGCGGCACCGACCTGCGGCGTGTGCGTGTAGCGGTCTCATCGCCCGACAGCATAACGGCATCGGCGGTGTCGGCACGGGACGAGATCGGCCGTGCAATTGCGGACAAGATACGCGAAACGCAGGGAGCCTACGAACTAAAAAAAGTCGCCGAAGATGTTCTGCCCGAGATCGAAAAATTCCTCGAGTCGCCCGAAGAGAAACGGATGCGTCGGATGCGCGTAGGAATGCTGTTGTCATGCATCGGGCTCGGGGCCGCTATCGGCATTACGCTGGTTAAGTTGGGCTATGAAAGACAGACGGCGTGATGTTTATGGCCGCACTCGGCCTTGTCACATTCTTTCATCGGCCTCGGCTTTATCTTGAACGGCGTCTTCCTGACCGTCCCAAAAAGGGCCTCGCCGACCGCTCATCCGACGCCGACAGCCAACGCCGACTCGACGGCATAACCGGACACTACAAACGACCTAAAACTGCCCGAACCCGCGAGCTTGTTTTCATCTGTGACCGAGAATACGACAAAGCACCTTAAAGAGAAACAGCCCGTCGTCCGCGACTGATCAGTTTACCGGTACGATCCGCAGAATACGGTCGTCGTCTTTGGCAGGCGTTGCTCGGCCGTCGCGGTTTGAGGTGGAGAAATAGATGTAGCCGTCGGGGCCCTCGGACATTTCGCGGATTCGGCCGACGTTGCCTTCGATGAGGTTTTCCTGAGCGGCGACCTTGCGTCCGTCGAGCGTGACGCGGATGATCTTGGCTCCGCGAAGGCAGCTAAAAAAGAAATCGCCCTTCATCGTCGGGAACGCCGATCCGTTGTAGAACATTGCGCTCGCGGGTGCACACGCGGGCGAATATTCGAGCAGCGGCGAGATCATTCCGTCTCGTTTTTCGGTGTGATGTATCTCGGACCAACCGAGGTTTTGGCCGCGTTCGACAATGTTGACCTCGTCACCGCCCGAGCCTTTGCCCTCAAAAAAGCTCGGCCCGTGCTCGGTCTGAAACATCAATCCAGATCCCGGCTGCCAAGCCAACCCCTGAGCATTACGATGTCCGTACGACCAGATCTCGGTCCTCGCCCCCGCGGTGCCGACGAACGGATTGTCCTTCGGTATCGTACCGTCGTCATTGAGCCGCAGCGTTTTGCCGGCAAGCGAATCCAGTTTCTGAGCGAGATTCCAATCGGTCGAATCGCCGGTCGTGACATACAATTTCCCGTCCGGCCCAAACCGGCAACGCATTCCCGCATGATTCGGGGCTCCGGGAATGTTCTCGATGATGACAGTCGGCTCATTGAATTTGCCGTCCGCGTATCTGTAACGCATCACCTTAACGCGTTTGCCGTCTTTGTTGTAGGAATAGGCGAGATAGACAAAGCTGTTCTTCGCAAAATCAGGATGCAGCGAGATATCCATCAAACCGCTCTCGCTCGAGGGTTCGACATCGGGAACAGTGAAAACGGGTTCGGTCTTCAGTTTGCCATTCTCAATGATACGCACACGCCCCGGCCGCTCGGTAAACAACAGATCCTTATTCGGCAGCCACGCAAATCCCCACGGCACTTCGAGGCCCGTCGCGACTGTTTCCAGCTTGAACCGGACGTCTTTGGTCTTCGTCTCAAAGGTCTGCCCGTCGGCAAAACCGGTCGGAGCGGCACAGCTTGCCGCGGAAAGGATTGAACGACGACGAAGAATTCAGTAAGAACTAGCTTCATGATCTGATATTACCAGTTTCGATATCGTGAACAAGAAAATTATCGCGATGCCGAAGCCTTGTTTGCCTCTTCGGCCCGTTCGGCAAGTTCGGCCCAGCGTTCCATATCAATTTCTAGTTGCTCGTTCAGCTTTTGTTGTTCGACAAATAGCTCGTGAACCTTTCCGGCGTCGCTGGCGGCGAGGGCGAGTTCTTTGTCGATCTCGGGCAGGCGTTTTTCGGTTTCTTCGATGCGTTTTTCGAGAGCTTCGAATTCGCGTGTTTCGTTGAACGTGAGTTTTTTGGGCTTTCCCGTTCCGGTGGAGTCGTCTTTTGTGTGAGCCGGAACCCGGTCGCTATCGCTCGCGGTTCTGACAGGAACCGCAGTCGCTTGCTCCTTGAGCCTGGCATCATCGCGTTCTTTTGCTTCGAGATATGCGGAATAGTCGCCGGCGTATTCACGGACGTGGCCGCCGGGTTCGAAGCGGAAAACGTTTTCGATCGTGCGATCAAGAAAGTATCGGTCATGGCTGACGACGATAAGGGCACCGGCGAAATCGTCGAGGTATTCTTCGAGAGCGACGAGCGTCGGGATGTCGAGGTCGTTGGTCGGCTCATCGAGCAGCAGTACATTTGGCGATCCCATTAGAATTCGGAGCAGGTATAAACGCCGTCGTTCGCCGCCCGACAGATTTCCGATGACGGCGTATTGAGCGGCCGGCTCGAACAGAAACCGTTCAAGCATCTTGCCCGCCGTGATCTGCACGCCTTCGTTTGTCGTGACGTATTCGGCGACATTGCGGATGTAATCGATCACGCGTTCGTCATCATTGAGTGCTCGGCTTTCCTGATCGTAATATCCAATGTGAACCGTTTGCCCGATGTCGATCTCGCCGCTCGTCGGTGCGACGCGGCCGGTGATCATATCGAGCAAAGTCGTTTTTCCGCTGCCATTCGCACCGATTATGCCGATTCGGTCATCGCGTTTTAGAAGATACGTAAATCCGTCGATGAGCTTTGTATCGCCGTACGATTTGGAAAGGTTGTTGATCTCAACGACCTTTGAACCAAGCCGTTTCGAACCGATCGCGATATCGACCTCGCCTTTCGCTTGCTCTTTCGGGAATCGCCATCAGCGTGTGGGCGGCCTCGATGCGGTGTTTTGATTTGCGCGTTCGAGCCTTGGCACCGCGTCGGAGCCAGGCGAGTTCCTTTTTGATAAGCTGCTCTCGTTTATGCCCTTCGACGGCGAGAAGCTCGTCCTGCTCGGCCTTCTTTTCCAGATAGTAAGCGTAGTTACCGCTGAAATTCTGAACAGTTGCTCGATCTACCTCGAAGATGCGATCCGTCACGCGATCGAGAAAATAGCGGTCGTGCGTGACGAGCAAAAGAGCACCTGTATATCGCCGCAGATAATCCTCAAGCCACTCGATCGTGTCGGCGTCGAGGTGATTGGTCGGCTCGTCGAGGATGAGGATGTCCGGGTTGAAGATCAGTTCGTGAGCGAGGGCGACACGCTTTCGCTGGCCGCCCGAGAGCGTGCCCATCTTTGCCGAAGTGTCCGTGATCTCGAGCCGAGTCAGCACGGCACGGGCATTTGCCTCAATGTCCCAACCGCCGTTCATTTCGAGTTCGTGCTGGAGAGCTGACATTCGCTGCAGCGTCGCGGCGTCTGATTTTCCGGCGGCGACGTCGTGGCAAACGTCCTCATAATCGCGGATCGTCTGCATCACACCGCTGCTCGACGCAAATATCGTCTCGAGCACGGTCAGGTTCTCGTCATAAGGCGGATTCTGCGAAAGATAAGCGAGCGTCTGCCCTTTCGCCCGCACAACACGCCCCGTATCAGGCTCCTCAACGCCCGCAATGATCCGCAAAAGCGTCGTCTTGCCCGAGCCGTTGGCACCGATAATGCCGATCTTGTCACGGTCCTCGAGACCGAGTGTTACATTCTCAAACAGCGGCTTAAAACCGTAGTTCTTAGAGATATTTTCGAGCGAGACGATGTTAATATATTGGTTCTTAGCTCGTCAATCTCCGGTAGATATTAGGCATCCGCTCGGGCAGACTCAGCACGTCATCGATGATCGTGTAGCCGACGTTGCCGTAGAGGTCTTTTAGTTCGGCTTCGGATTCGCGGTCGATGGTGATGCAGAATGGGGTGATGCCGGTGGTCTTGGCCTCGGTCAGGGCTTCGCGAACGTCCTCGCGGGCGTAGCGGGCGTCGCCGTAATCGTGATCGTACGGGCGGCCGTCGGTGAGGATGATGAGCAGCTTGGTTCGAGCCTCCTGCCGCAGCAATTTATGCGAAGCGTGGCGGATCGCGGCACCGAGGCGCGTGTTGTTTTGAAACGTGATGCCGCCGATGCGTTTTTCGATCACTTCGGAATATTTCTCGGCGAAATCCTTAACGACATAAAATTTCACGTTACGGCGGCCTTCGCTCGTGAAACCATAGATCGAATAGACATCGCCGACGGCCTCGAGGGCTTCGCTCATGAGGACAAGGCCTTCTTTTTCGATCTCGATAATGCGGCGGCCGGGATGTGTGTAAGGCTGAAGCGGATTTCGTGTGATCGTGCGTGCGGTCGACGACGATTGATCGAGTAAGATCAAAACGGCAACGTCACGCTGACGCCGCAGTTTTTTTGTATAGATATTCTCGGACTGCAAACCGTCCGCCCGGCGGTCGACGACGAAATCGACGAGGGCGTTGAGGTCGTAATCTTCGCCGTCGATCTCGCGGTTGACCCGCGTCAGGTTTTCGGGTTTCATCAATTGAAACTGATGCCTGATCGACGAGATCACGCCGCGATAGCGCGAACGGGTAAGCTCAACAAAGTTCCGGTCGCCCTGTTTAACCTTTTTCTCGATGACACGGCTCCAGCCGACGCGATAGTCGTTTAGATCACGGTCCCATTCGTCATAGGCAAATGCAACATCGTCCACTTCAAGTGCTTGCTCGGGAATATCGCTCTGCGACCACGCCTCCGAACCCTGCAGATCGTCGGGCTCGCCTTCGTCGTCGAGGCTGTTCCAGGCGTTGAAAAGGTCGCGGATGTCCTCGGTATTTTTCTGCCGCTCGCGCTTAACCTGATCTTCGGTCACGGCCTCGGCCGCGTCTTTGTCGTCGTAGGCAAACTCGCTCTTGTCCTCGGTGTTGTCCGACTCGGCTTCCTGCGAGTCTTCGGGCGTGATGTTTTGGAACAGCGTGTAAACGCGCGAGGTGGCCATCAGCGAATCGGCGACGGTTGCGTCATTCATCTGAAGATGCTTTTCCATCACCGATTCGATCTCGCTGACTATTTGGCCGTAGAATCGTTTAGCATCATCGGTCGCGCCGCCGCAGAGCGTGATCTGGAACAACAGCTCGAACGGCACCTGATGCATCGGCAGGTCGAAAATATACGGACGGTTCGCGTTAAGATGCGATTGCATCAGATCGAGGTCTTTGCGCAATCCCCGATATGTGTGCCGGAGCCGGGTGTCGATGCGTGCATTCTCCATCGTCGCAAAGATCTTCCGAGCAAGACGCGGTTCGGGAAAGGCAGTCAGGACTGTGCGATAGTCCGAATTCTTTGGCAGCTTTGGCGAACGCTTTTTCTCTGTGACGCCATCCGGCAAAGCCTTTTCGCCCTTTTGAACATCCTCGATATAACCCGCAAGTGAGAAAGCATCAAGCTGATCGGCCGTCGCGCTATATAGATCGATGAGGTCGGCGTAGGCCGCTTTGAGCCCCAATGTGTCCTGCTCGAATGTGCCGAATTCGATCTGCCCGGCACCGTGGGCGGCGAGGACCTTGTAGAGGCGAAAATCCATCTCGTCGTCGTCAAATTCGGCAACAGCGGACGGCAGATAGATGGTTTTTCCATCACCGATCCGCGATTCCTGTCCGCCTGCAGAAATTGGAGCGACCTCGATCTCTTTGCCGGTGAGGGCTTCGATGTACATCCGCAAAACGGTTTGGATCCGCTCGAGCGGCAATCCCAAACGCGTTTCCTGCAAACGCTCGTTCGAGTCTCGGGTTTCGAGTGCAAAATAGCTGCGGCGGGCCTTGGTCGAATCGTGTTCGCGTTCACGAATACCGTTCTCGACCCATTCCTCGAACTGAGCGATCGAAACGGTCTTGAGCGCCGTCGCACTCGAACGAAACGCTGCCAGAGCACTCTCGGCATCCGTCTCAGCTATCTTCGCCGTAAGCTGCAGAACGCGCTGAATATCTTCGGGCTTCGCCTTTTTCTTTTTCGTGAACGAGCCGAAAAATTTTGGCGTGGTCCGAAGGAACGAGATGAGCACAGCATTTCCGTGCTTTGCGATCGAGCGTGCAAGCAGATGCCAATCGTCGAACGCCTTTGGTGTTGACGCCAATACTTCGCTGCCGGCGCTAACGAAATGCAGCGTCACGCTGCCGCCGAATTCGAGGAATTCGCTCGCTCGATCCATTAGCAGGACGGCTTCATCGGCCGATATCTTTTCTAGTGCGGACGGCAGGTTTGCCCACAAATCAGCTGTCATTCCGCC
This sequence comes from Acidobacteriota bacterium, assembly GCA_016713675.1. Classification (NCBI taxonomy): domain Bacteria; kingdom Pseudomonadati; phylum Acidobacteriota; species Acidobacteriota bacterium. The sequence continues at coordinate 792,350 of JADJOS010000001.1, read as the reverse complement.
GGTTCGTTCGGCAAATTGAGCGGCGAGAGCGAGGATCGCGGCGGAAACTTTATCCTTTTCGTTCTCAAACTTCGCCAAAGCGTGGGCAACCTCGGGCGTATTCCGCAGAAACTCGGAGCTGTGTTTGGCGCTACGCTGCGCGATCTCGACCGCGAGCAGGAGAATTTCTGACAGCAGTTTGTCGTCGCCTATCTCGCCGGCGAGATCGGGAATTAACTGGAATGTTTCAAGCGAGATAGAACTCGACAGGACGAGTTGACGGGTGCAGACCTGAAAAACCGCCGATCGAGCAGGCTCGGGAACTTTCTTGAGCCCGGAAACGCCGTCCGTAAAGAACTTGGCACCGATATCGGCATTGCCCATCGCAAGCCGTCGGCCCATTTCGCCCCAATGACGCAGGTCGTCAGCCGACAATATTTTCGCAGCTTTCGGGACGGCTTCGACAAACTCGCGGCTGACCCGCAAAGATACACCGGCGAGTGCGGCACTTATCTCAAGGGCAGCTCGCTTTTTTTCGACGCTTAATTGGCCCAGCCTGCGGGCTAGTCCGGTGATCGTGGGTTTTTGCGACGCCTCTGTCTCGTTCTCCGCCATCTATACAGACCATTCTACTACTTTGGCGGCAGTCCGTCCGAATAGATGAACACGTGCCAGCAGGCATTTTCGCCATACTCGATGAGAGCATCGAGTTTGTTCTCATTTTCCATCTGGGCGAGCTTGGCCATTACGTAATTTTGCTCTTCGGCGGTCATGTGCTTGCGGGCGAGGTCAAATGCGCAGCCCGAGGTGTGCGGCGGCAGGGCATTTTCGTCACGGACCTTGAACGAATTAGCATTGGTCGCATTGAGGCCGATCTGGTAATCCATCGATCGCGTGAGCGACGTGACGCGCAGCGGCCGGTTGTATTTGGCGTAATAATGCTCGGCGAGTTCGAGCAGAATGGGCTTTGCTCTCGCATTGAACATACGCAGCAGACGAACGCGAATTTGCTTTCGATGGCTCGGATCGTTCAGATCGTATTTCTGCCCGGCAAGGTTGCCGGCGAGTGTAGACAAGAGTGTGTGCTTCGGATTGCCGGGCGTTAGTTCGGTGCGCACGTTGGGAAATGCGAACGACATGAACACACCGTCACCCGCACTGCCGCCGACGCTGAGATAATAGCTCTTGGCCGCCATTGGCATTTCGATCAATTCCTTTTTTAGTCTCTTTTCGGCGAGGTCGCCGAAATCCAACGGCTGGCGATAGCCGTTCGCTTTCATTTCCGCGAGCTTTCTTTTTTGTTTGATCACACCGTCGCCGAATAGTTCTTTCGGGACATTGAGACCGGCGGGGCGAATGCCCGTCTCGCCGTTTCGCGGTTCGAGTGATTTTGCCTGGCGATCAGCAAGAAAAGCGGCCGTGACATTCAGATCAGCCTCGTCGGTGTTGGCAGATTCGACCTTTACATCGCCAACGGTCGCTGCATCTACTTCCTTTTCTTCTACTTCCCACGAGGCGATAAGGTCGTCGAGGTCCTCTTCGTTCTCGCCGCCGAGCGGATCGATGACACGCATCGGAATGACCTTTGCCGACATCAGCGGCGGCGGCTGTTTTCCATTACTTGCGACCGTCGCTGAATTGTCATATCGCGAAGCAATGAGTATCGCGACGAGAGCCATAAAAATTATGGCGAATGTCATGATCCCCGCGGCTATGACAAGTGTCGGAGGTTTTGTATTCGGAGCGGGAACTGCGGTGTATGGAGTTTGAGTTTCCTGTTTCGGTTGATGCACTGTTTCCGGCACTCGCACACTCTCTACCGGTCGTGTTTCTGTCTTTTCGCCGACGAACTCGACCCTGATCTTTGTCGAACTTCCGATCTTCAGCTCGTCGCCATTACGAAGGATTCGAGGCGGGCCGCTGATCTGATCGCCGTTCAGGAATGTGCCGTTGGTCGAGCCTTCGTCAACAACGAGGATGTCGTCGCCGTCGCGAAAGAATGTCGTATTTTTGCGTGAAAGGCCGCTGTCGGCGAGAACAAGTTGGGAAATATCGGTTCGGCCGATGGTCAATTCTTCATCGAGCGAAACGGTTTGTTCGCCGTCGGGAGTCTCGATGTGCAGTTTGACCTGATCCATTAGTGGTGATGGTCTTCGTCAGTGACCTCTTTGATCTTCGACAGATCTATCAATTTGGAAAAATCGTCAAAGTGAAACATCGACTCGTCATGACAGTGTTCGCAAAAGAAGGTCACGTCTTCGCCGAGGTACATATCTTTCAGATGATAGGCAATAAAACAGCCGTAACACCGCTGAATTCTCTTACCAAATACGACGGCGAGGTCTTTCGTCTCGTTCATTATTTAACAACACCGCGTTTTGAGCTTTCGATAAAAGCGGTCAACATGTCCACTTCTTTACAACCGGCGATCTCAGCCTTGATCCGTTCGACGGCCTGGCTGGTGTTGAGTTTCGCCGACAGCAGGAGGCGAAAGGCGTGGTTGAGTTTTTCGATCGTGTCCTTCGAATAGCCGCGGCGTTTAACGCCTAAACGATTCAGGCCATAGCATTTGGCGTGATTTCCCTGAATGATCGCAAAGGGCATCGCGTCCTTAACGACGACCGAATAACCGCCGATGAACGCCTCATATCCAACGCGGCAGAATTGATGTACGCCCGAATAGGCACCGACGCTTGCCTTATCGGCGATCTCGACATGACCGGCGAGCGTAGCTGCGTTTGCCATGATGATCTCGCTGCCGAGTTGGCAGTCGTGAGCGACGTGTGCCTGTGCCATCAGCAGATTGCCGTCGCCGATGCGTGTAACGCCGCCGCCGCCGCCGGTGCCGCGGTGGATGGTGACAAATTCGCGGATATGATTGCGTTTGCCGATCTCGGTCGAGGTCGGCTCGCCGTTGTATTTGAGGTCCTGCGGAGCGAGGCCGATCGACACGAAAGGGAAGACGTGCGTTTCGTCGCCGATCGAAGTGTGGCCATCGACGACCACATTCGAATCCAACGTCACGCCGTTGCCGAGAGTGACTTCGTCGCCGATCGTACAAAACGGCCCGACGTGGCAGCCATCGCCTATGACCGCTCCGGGCGCAACGATGGCGGTTTCGTGAATAAATGATGACATAGACGCTCTAGTCATTATCGGTGCTGCTGTCGGCGGGATCTTCGACAGCTTCGCTTTCAACGGCCATGCCGGGTTTGGAATTTCGAACTATCAGCCAGGTAAAGATTATCGCAGCCGGGATCGACGCAAAGATACCTATCACCCCGCCGCCGATCGTCGCCACTAAAATGCCGATGATCCCCGTCCGAAGCTGTTTATAAAAATATCCTAACAACAACGGGATCAGACCGAGGACAAAACCAATCCCGGCATTGATGATCGCGGCATATACAATGGCTTGGGGCGTCGACAATTGGATAGGATCAACCATATGTTTATTCCTCCGGACGGTCTGCTATTACTGACATGATTATCGCCTCGGCGGTGATGTTGCCGTCGACCATCGCGACTCCACGCATCTTCTGCATGCGGCTGCCGATCCGCAGGGCGGTGACTTCGAGCGTGAGTGTATCTCCGGGCACGACGGGGCGGCGAAACTTAGCTTCCTGAATGCCGCTGAAGAACGGTATCTTGCTGTCGCGGTTCTCGAATTCACGAAGAGCGAGGATCGCACCGACCTGTGCCAATGCTTCGATCTGCAAAACTCCGGGCATTACCGGAGCCTGCGGGAAATGACCGGCGAAGAAATGCTCGTTGACCGTCACTTGCTTAATGCCGACGATTCGGATCCGCGGCTCAAGCTCGATGATCTTATCGACCAGCAAAAACGGATAACGATGCGGCAATATCTGCTGGATCGCGACTGAATCGTATATTGGCATAATTTCGTCGGCTACAAAACATATTAGCCAAAAGCCGGTAAAATGCAATTTCACCGGCCAATGGCTAGGTAGTTAAGAACTATTTCCGGCTGCTCTTATCTAGGAGTCGTCGCCGTAGCTGCGGTCGCCGGGCGAGCGTTGTAAAAGGTAATAAATTCTTTCGTCACATCGACCTTGCCCGGTATGAAAGCAAGCAGTATCTGCTGCTGGTCAAGCTTTGATGCATCGAGGATCAGATCATAGCCCTTTGACGTGGCAAATTCCTGCATTGCCTTGCCGATGTCCGTAAGGATCGGGCCCATTACTTGCGGTTGACGTTTTTCAAAACGCACCTTGCCGTCTTCCTGCTTACGCTTGATCTGCAGTTCGAGCATCTGATATTCATCAGCCTTAGCCTGTGCAGTGCTTTGATTGACGGGCACAGTACCGGCAGCGATCTGGTCTTGCAAGGTCTTGAGCTCTTTACCAAGCGTTTGATACTTGGTGATCATTGTCTGCAGTTCGGCGTCGAGCGGCTTGAATTCGTTCTCAAGAGCCGTCATGGCATTGGTGTATTTAACGATGCCTTCTTTGCCGTCAAACGCTGCGGTATTGATGACCACAACTTTCATCGACGCGGTCTGTGCCGAAACGGAAACACTCGATATGGCCGCCAGAATTGCGAATACGGCAATTAAACTAAATCTTTTCATTACGTGAATTACTCCTTAAACTTCTATAAAGGCCGAATACGCCGATATTATTATAATTGTTTGAAACTCTAAGTATTAAAACGGTTGCTTATCGTTTCGAAAAACAAACGGCAATAATATATTTTCAATATTTCAAAGTCAAAACTGACCGCTGCTTTAGAATGTGCGTCCGACCGTAAACCTAAACCCGTTTCTCTTGCCCGGCAAGAAAATGCCGGGAAGTTCGGACGTATAGCCCAATTTTGCATTTGGATTGTAATAATAGATCAATCGGAAAGGCACATTGACGATCGGTACCTGAACGCGAAGCTCTATACCGACACTCGCCTTAAAATCCTTAATGCTCGAAAATGCGCTGTCATTGACCTTGAGCAGTGAGTTCTGCTGAACCTCGCCTCGCAAATACAGCTGCTGGATCTGCGGCGAGAGGGTTGTCGGGCAGCCAAAACGGTTGCCGCTGCAAAACTCGCTGATGTAATCGGTCTTGGTCATCACACGCCCGCGATAATACAAGATACTGCCGAAGCTGCTCTCGAGCACAGGTGTATTTATCAATGCAAGTGCGGTCAAACGTCCGGCACCGAGAAATGTGTCGTCCTGCAAAAACTCACTGTTTATCGTCTGAGTGCCGGTCTTACGAAGGTTAAAGACCGAACCTACATCCGCAAAGAGAGCCATCGTCGCCGGCCCGAACAGCGGAATTCGGTATTCGAGGTTTCCGAGTATTTGTGTGTCGCCGCCGATGAACCGGTAGTTTCGTGAAAACAGTGCGGGGTTTGCACCAGCCGCACCGGTGAGCTGGCCGATCGTAGCGATCTCATCGCGGTCACGGTTGGTCAGGCCATGATTGACATTTGCCGTTCCCGCCGCGTTTGTTGCAACAACAACGGCTCGACTCGTGACGTACGTATCAAACGGAGCAACCGGTCCGATCGAACGCGAGTTGTATCCGCGGATATCATTTTCACTGCCAAGGTAATATCTTTCGTAAGCCGGAACTCCGCCGACGAATGAGATCGAATTGGCATTTTGGATCTTGTCCGTGATCGCCCACGATCCGATCGTTCCCGCCATGATCCTGAAAGCAAGAACATCCGGGTTTTTCGATTTCTTTTTACGGATCGGGATGAATTTTGAATACGACAGGTTCGGTTGGTACGTACGTACGTCTCCGCCAAGTCCGGCAAAGCCAAGTGAGACTGACAGTGAACTGCCGCTAAGCGTATCGATGCCGTTCTTTGCCGGCTGACGCGTGTCATATACAAATGACGCGGTGATCTTGCTCGTCAGGATGTTCGGCTGACGATAAATGACCGGAATGCGTGTCGAGGGATCAGCAAGGGCATTCACGGCCGGATCGGTGATGTTTGTCAATGATGCCTGATATGTAAGGCCGACACGCGAAAACTGGGTAAAACGCCGCTTTTTGAAGAACAACTCGGACAACGGTGCCGTCGCAAACACATTTGCACCGTAAGTGCTCTGTGTGAACAGATTGCTCGAGTCGGTCGTTATCGCCGCATTGGGGTCATAGAGCGAATTAAGAAGGTCGGTATTTTGCGTCAGGAACGTTCCTTCGCCGAAGAACTTATAACGGCTCGCAAAGATCGAAACACCGACCGAGATCGGACGATTGCGGAAATAAGGCTCCTGATATGAAAGCTGCAAGGTCTGCTGCCGGTTTCCGACGCCGACGTTGAACGACAGGATCTCACCGCGGCCGGCAAGGTTGTTGGTCGAATACTCAAGCCCGAAGAATGAGCCGCCGACGCCCGAGATGCCGCCGTTGAACGAGATCTGCTGTCGGCCCTTTTCCTTTACCTTGACGATCAGATCGACGTTGCCCTGTTCTTCGTCGGTTCGGATCTCGACATCCTGGTCCTTATCGACCGGATCGAAATACTGAGTCTGGTTGATGCGGGCGACCGATATCTCGAGATAATTCTGATTGTAGATGTCGCCTTCGTTGATCAGGAATTCACGACGCAAAACTCGGTCACGGGTAAACGTGTTTCCGGTAAATTCGAGCCTGCGAAGCGAGAACTGCTTTCCTTCGTCGATCCTGATGATGATATCGACAATGCCCTCAGACGCGTTCGTCGGGTTGTCCTTGAAATCAGGTTCGAACTCGGCATTGTACTGTACGAATCCTTGTCCGCCGTAGACCTTTTTGAGGTCCTCATAGACGGCATCCTGCAGTCGTTTACCGTCAGCGATCTCGCCTTTTTTCAGTCCGACGTATCCCAGGATCTGCTGTTCAGAAAAGATCGAGTTCCCCTCTACCTTCAATTCACCGACACGGAAAATACGGCCCTCGGTAACTGGTACGATGATCTTGAGTGTGTCGTCCTTAGATGTGACAAGCGGGATCGGGAAGTTCTTGAGGATGGGAAATCCGGTACGTTTGTAACCGAGGCCGACTACCTGCGGCTCACCGATACGGGCCTGAAAATAGCCCTTCGAGAACATATACGAACGTACATTTTTCTGCAGGTCGTATTGCAGTTTCTTGAGATCCAGGATATCCATACCCTGGAATCGCACTATGATACCGGTCTCTTTTACCAACTCGAGGGCTTTTCGCAGTTCGCCGTCCTTAAATTTCTCGTTACCCTCGAAATCGATCTCAACGATGCGCGAACGGTAACCTTGCTCTATGTTGAATGTGAGGGCGATCGACGTAGCCGAGACCTCGTCTTCCTGAACGGTTACCTTCGCATTCGGAAAACCTTTCGACGCGAGCATCTCGCGTAAAACGCGTGTCGCGTTACGGGCCTTGACCGGATCGTAAACCGATTCTTTCGAAATGCCGACCCGTTTTTCGCGAAATTCCTTGAGAACGTCCGATTCCTGCAGAGCCTTCATTCCCTTGAACTGCAGATCACGGATGATCGCGAGTTCGCGGACCTCGAAAATAACGTTGACGCCTCCGCGGACGCCTTCTTCGGTCAAAACGCGGGTTGCGGTCTTATCAAAAAAGTTGAGCGAGAGCAGTTCCTTGAGGTCGCGTTCGAGTGCCGCCGGATCGTATGTATCGCCCGGACGTGTCTTGATATAATAGAGCAGATCTTCGTCGCGAAGACGGCGATTACCCTGGATATCCACACTTTCGACTACTTGCTGAGACTTCTTGAAGCTTTCGCCTTTCGCCGTGTTTTTCGCAGTGCTGTCTGTATTGGCTGCGGCCGGAATGGCCATGGCGATCAATGCCAGACAGACAAAGCCTATTGCGCGAAGATTATGCATAAAACCGATTATCCTTGTTATGAGTGCAAATTAAAGAGCTTCGAAAAGCTCTGATATGCCTGAACGTCTTGTTCGAATAGCCAAAAGATCTGGAACAAAACCGGCATTTCAATGTCGGATTTTACGCTATCTATGATTCGCGCCTAACTCCACAGGTTGCCCTCTCACTACCAACTAAACAAACTACGGATTATACAGCGAAAACGCGCAAAAATAAAAGCCGAAACGCCAAAGTCCCGCGCCCAACCGCCCATAAAACGGCGCGCTCGCGTCAATACCTGGAATCCTCCGTACGTAAGCGGCCGGCCCAAACGAACCGGCAAATTAGCCGCAGATCACGTGGACAACACAGATAGAAAATATTTCTGATCTGTGCTATCCGCGTGACCTGCGGCGAATCTTCTTCCGCTTTACCTCACGAACGCACTCGGCAGCGGCACATCGCCTGTTGCCCCGAACTGCTGGATCAGCGTTCCGGCGGTCGAGCGTTGGATGAACCACGTTGAGTTCGAAGGCCTAAAGACGCCCGCGTCCGTCTTGCCGTCGCCGTCGTAATCTCCCGCCACGGGCACGTCGCCCGTCGTGCCGAACGGGAACGCGAAGTACGATAGATCCTCGCTCCGCAGCACATTCCAGAATCCTGTCGAAGGCCGCCAAAATGCGATATCAGCTTTGCCGTCACCCGTGAAATCGCCGGGAACGGCCTTGTCGGTGGACGAACCGAACTGCAATGCGACCACCGCCGCATCCGACGAACGCCTCACCCACCACTCGGCCCCGTTCACACCGACGGGCCTGAAAATGGCAACGTCAGCCTTTCCGTCGCCGTCATAGTCGGCAACCGCCGTCTTATCGCCGGCCGACCCGAACCCGAAAATATCCGTCCCGCCCGTCGACTTATTAATGAACCAAGTCGATGAACTCTCACGAAACACAGCCGGATCCGCCTTCCCATCCCCATCAAAATCCGCCGGCACAGGCACATCCCCCGTCGCCCCAAACGGAAACGCATAAAACGAAAAGTCTTCCGACCGCAAAACAAACCACTGCCCCGTCTCAGGCCGCCAAAACGCCACATCCGTCTTCCCGTCGCCAGTAAAATCAACCGGAGCCAGTCTGTCCGTCGCCGCCCCAAACTGCAACGCCGAATTCCCGCCGGTCGAAGACCTCAACCACCACCACTCGCCCGGCCCGGGACGGTAAATGCCGAGATCTGTCTTGCGATCCCCGTCGAAATCCATGAACGTGCTGACGCAGACGGCCGTAACACTCGCTCCGAAACCGCCGATCGCCACCTTCCCGCCGCTCTCCGACGGTCCCGGACGCAAGATCGCGACGTCCGACATCCCATCACCTTCAAAATCAAACGCCGTTCGATTCGCAAGAGATGTGTCCCCGACGTGTCGCCAAACAACGATATCGTTGCGTGTCCCACTCAAGTGTGAACCGGCAGTCACGATGTTGCCGTCGGCCTGCAGAGTGAGTGCATGTGACTGCTGATGCGAACCGCCAATATCGTTGGTCGCTATCCCGTCAACAGAAAATGTCGAGTCTATGGTTCCGTTATTGTTATAGCGAACAACAAGAGAGTCGCTTTGTGTTGCTGTACTCACCGACGTTCCCGCGGCGACGATCTTGCCGTTAGACTGAACGGCAAGGCTCGCCAGATCGCTCGAGACACTGTTCTGAATCTGAAGAGAAACAACACCATCTTCGTCAAACGAGCCATCAAGTGAACCGTTCGAGGTGTAACGAAGTAGAACGCCTTTTTTGGACGAACAACCGAAGTTGTCGCACTTTGTACCAGATGCAACGATCTTCCCGTCGGACTGTAATTTTATGTCTGAGATCGCTTCGGTGAAGCCGCTTAGTGGTGTGATCACCTTGCCGCCAATCCCGAAACCACAGTCTAGGGCGCCATTGGCGGTGAAACGTAGAACCGCAACGTCGGCATTTGAGTTCACGCCAAAGTTTGTAGCTCCGCCGATAAGAATGCGGCCATCGAGCTGCAATGCAATGGCGAAAGGCACGTCGTTCCCGGTGCCAACATCGGTTCTGGCCACGCCATTCACACCGAAACTGGTATCGTGAGAGCCGTCCGCATTCAGGCGGTACACCGCGAACTCGGCCGTCTGGTTCGAAAGGTTTGGTGCCGTAGCCGCCACGAGTATCTTCCCGTCAGGCTGCAGCACAATATCTTGGGCCGGTCCACCGCCGTCCGTTGAACTGATGGCAGCGTAGCCGTTGTTAGCCCCTCCAAAAGACGTATCGGGCGAACCGTTTGAATTCAATCTAGCGACAAATAAACCGACAATTTCGAAGCCTTCGTAAGTTCCGGCGACTAGGATCTTTCCATCAGGTTGGAGAATGACGGAATTCACTTCCGTAACGTCCGTGTTGGGAACCCTAACACCCGCTATCCCGGGAGCGGTTGGTGAGGAGCCGAATGTCGGATCCAAAGCGCCTTCAGGAGTGTAGCGAATGATGAGGCCAAAGGTGGTCAAAGAGCTGGCTATCCTATTTGCTCCGACAACGATCTTGCCGTCGGATTGGACCGTAACGCTTCGCACACTAGCGTCCCCGCCCGCCTCGTTAAACGGATTTGTGATGATATATCCGAATGTGCCGAAATCGGCCGACGGAATGCCGTCACTGCCGAATCGAGCGATCACGATGTCTTCATCTGACGTGCCGCCTCTTCCTGCGTGGCCGGCAAGTACTATATTGCCATTCGGTTCAACCAGAACACCGCGCGCGACCGACTGGCCACCGCCTTGATAGATCGTCATGAAAATCTTGCCGTCGCCGCTAAAGGTCGTATCCAGAATGCCATCGTTGTTGTAACGCAGGACGGCTATCTCCAAACCGCTGTAACCCGCGGCAATGATCTTTCCGTCCGGCTGGACGGCCACGCCCCATCCCTGCTCATTGCCATTGCCGCTGGTTGGCGTTACGACCCGGCCGTCACCGCTGAAGGCAAGATCGGGCGATCCGTCGCCGTTATAGCGAGCAACAGCAAAACCTCTTGGACCGCCTTCCACACCGTGTCCAACCGCGGTGATTCTGCCGCTTGCTTCGACCGCTATCGCGTTGATCGACTCGTTACTATTGTTTCCACCAAACGTTGTCCGAACCTTACCGCCAATGCCAAATGAGGTGTCCAGTGCACCGTCAGGGTTCAACCGAACAACCGCCCAATCGCGACCAGTAAACGTAAAATCACTCTGCCCCCCGACTACGATCTTGCCGTCAAGCTGAAGTGCTATTGAAGTGGCGAGATCATCAGTGGCAAATCCAGTATTGCCAATCTCAACTGAAACCTTGCCATCGCTATCGAATGTAGTATCGAAAGAACCGTTTTCATTCAGCCTTACAATCGAAAAATCAGTACTGGAGAGGTTCGGCGCGATGTTTCCCGCCGTTACGATCTTTCCATCAGGCTGAATCGCACCTGCGAACGGCGTCCCGGCTGTGCTGTTGGTCAGAATGCCATCACCATCGAACGAAGTGTCGAGAGAGCCATTAGGATTTAGGCGCACTACAGTGAATATCGCACTTGTAGAGGAGGTGACAATCACGATTTTGCCATCGTTCTGAATTGCCACCGCTCGCGCCCCGTCGCTGGCGGTTCCGATATACAATGTTACGACGCCGTCGCCGTCAAAGGAACCGTCGAGCGAACCGTCCGGGTTGTAGCGGACGATCGCCAACCCGTTTATGTTGTTCCGTCCAGCCGCAACTATTTTGCCGTCGCTCTGTCGCGCTATCGCGTGAGCCCTGTCGCCCCCGGGGCTAAGGTTCGTGGTTGTAAACCCGACTGGTCCAAACGCAGGATCGAGATCGCCCGGTAAAGCGAAATGAACTGTCCAGTCGATGTTCGGATCGTAAAACCCCTGTGCTTGGAAGTGTGGATTACTTGAAACAAAGAGCGTTAAGGCGAACAGGACTATTACCTTAAGCGTGGAAGGAAAACGCATAATGGTTATTACCTCGTAAATCACATCGCTTTTAGGTCCAGCTGCGACAAAGTTTGCGGTGCTCTGAATACCCTATCATCTTCCCACAATTCCCTCAATCAACCACTAAGTAACAAAGGAGAAAACGGGCAAACCCCAACCGTCTCCGACCCCGGCGCGCGTTGTATCATGACGCAAAGGGATCGATCGCGGTGATCGGCGATGTCGAAATGATCGTTTTGGTTGTTATCATCCGCGGGCGGCGGGCCGGTTGGGATGTCTGGGCTGATCTTATGCGGATGAGGTGAGGTTTGAGAGCCGGATCTTGTCGATCTCATCGGCTCAGTCAAATGCGTCGTTTTGATCGTTCTCGTCGGAAGGCAGAGAAAGGCACTTGTCGCTCGAAATGGGCTCTGCCAAGTCCAGCGACAGTCTTGATTCGTCCAAAAACGGATTGTCGCTGGGGGTCTTTTTTATTGTCGCTGACCCTGTTTTTTACTGTCGCAAGCCCCCTAAAACACTGTCGCTGGCCCCCTTAAAAACTGTGGCAGAACGCGTTTTTTCGACATTTTCATCAATTTTGTTGATCAAATTGTGGTACGTACCACAATTTGAACTTGAGGTGAAAAATACACATTTGGTTCACCCCCCAAAACGCGCATTTTGGGCAGGAGCGTTTGGAAATATGATAATTTTTGGACGAGTAGATCTTGGCCTGGCGGTTCTTACTTTTTCAACCAGCCGAACAGGGCATTCACTGTTACGTCGCGGTTGGTTTCGTAGATCGCCTTGGTCAGAGGCACGGACATCGGGCAGGCCTGAATGCAGTTCTGTGCGTTGCCGCAATTTGCGATGCCGTCGTCGCCGAGCAAGCCGTTGAGGCGGTCGTCGATATTTGCCTTTCCCGTCGGATGCATATTGAACAAACGGGCCTGAGCGATCGCCTGCGGGCCAATATAGTTGTCGTCGCCATACTGAGGACATGCCTCGAGACAGCAGCCGCAGGTCATACAGCGCGACAGAGCGTAACGCTCCTGCGCGAGTTCGTTGGTGACATGCGGCCCCGGGCCGAGGTCGTATGTGCCGTCGAGTTCGATCCAGGCATCGACCTTTTTGAGATGCTCGAACATTTTCGAGCGATCGACCTTGAGGTCGCGGACGTTAGGGAATTTGGACATCGGAGCAAGCGTCACGGTATGGCCGCATGTCGCGAGCAGCAGATCGTCGATCAACGCCGAGCACGATTGACGCACGCGGCCGTTGATGACCATCGTGCAAATGCCGCAGACCTGTTCGAGACATGACATATCCCAAACCGGCGGCGTGGTCTGTTTGCCCTCGATCGTGACCGGATTTTTACGTATCTCCATCAGCGCCGAGATGACGTTCAGATTCCGCCGGTATTGCAGCTCAAACGTCTCCCAGGTGGCCGGTGCACTTTCTTTCTCACGCCGCTGGATCTTGAATTTGATCGTCGCGGGCGGCGTTTCGAGGCGTTTCTTTTCGATGTGTGCGTGTGTGGTCATTATCCTTTCTTTTTGGCGGACGAATAATCTCTCTTTCTAGGCTCGACCAGCGAAATATCGATCGCTTCGTAACTGAGCACCGGAGCCTCGGCCGAGTATTCGGCGATCGTCGTTTTCATGAAATTTTCATCATCACGTTCCGGAAAATCGGGCTTGTAATGCGCTCCGCGAGATTCGTTCCTATTTAAAGCTCCGAGCGTTATGACACGGGCGAGTTCGAACATATTCGAAAGCTGACGTGCGTGGGGCACAGCCTGTGTCGCCCAAAGGTTCGAATCGTTGATCGAAATGTTCTTGTATCGCTCCTGCAATTCCCGGATCTTGTCGTCAGTAGCCTGCAGCCGGTCGTTGTAACGGACGACCGTTACATTGTCGGTCATTACTTTGCCGAGTTCCTCGTGCAGTTTGTACTGGTTTTCGCCGCCTTCGCTGTGAATGATCGAATCGTTGATCTCCTGCTGGCGGGCGAGTTCGGCAGCGTGAACGCCGTTCGATTCGGACGAACCCCGATCGACATTCTTAGCGTATTCCATCGCTGACGGTGCCGCGACAAAACCACCGTAAACACACGACAGCAGTGAATTTGCACCCAAGCGATTGGCTCCGTGGATCGAGTAATCGCACTCGCCGGCGGCAAATAATCCGGGGATATTTGTCCGCTGTTCAAAATCGACCCAAAGCCCGCCCATCGAATAATGAACGCCCGGGAAGATACGCATCGGCACAAACCGCGGATCGTCGCCGACGAACATCTCGTAGATCTCGAGGATCGCACCGAGCTTTTCAGTAAGCACTTCGGCCGGAATATGCGTCAGATCGAGATAGACCTGATTTTCGCCGCCGACACCGCTGCCTTCGAGGCAGACCTGAAAGATCTCTCGCGTCGCGATATCTCGCGGAACGAGATTGCCGTATGCCGGATACTTTTCTTCGAGGAAATAACGGCGCTCCGACTCAGGAATTTCCTTCGGCTTGCGAGCGTCCATCGGATCACGCGGCACCCAAACGCGTCCCCCTTCGCCGCGGGCCGACTCTGACATAAGCCGAAGTTTGTCTTCGCCGGGAATTGAGGTCGGGTGAACCTGAATGAATTCACCATTGGCGTATCGTGCCCCCTGCACATAACACGCCGCCGCTGCACTGCCGGTACACGTCTGCGAATTGGTCGATTTACCAAACACCATGCCCGGGCCGCCGGTCGCCATGATCACGGCGTCTGCCGCAAACGATCTGAGCTCAAGCGTTTGCAGGTTCATTGCGATCAGGCCGCGGCAGACCTGGTGGTCATCGAGAACGAGCGAGAGCATTTCCCAGCCTTCCCATTTTGTGACCTTCTTTTCGACTTCCCAGCGGCGAACTTGTTCGTCGAGCGCGTAAAGCAGCTGCTGGCCGGTCGATGCACCCGAGAAAGCCGTGCGGTGATGCAAAGTCCCGCCAAAGCGGCGAAAATCCATCAACCCTTCTTTCGTTCGCGAAAACGGCACACCCATTCGGTCGAACAAATAAATGATCTCTGGTGCCATGTCGGTCATCCGTTTGACCGGCGGCTGGTTGGCGAGAAAATCGCCGCCATAGACCGTGTCGTCGAGGTGCTTTGCCGGCGAATCGCCTTCGCCTTTGGTATTGACGGCTCCGTTGATACCGCCCTGGGCACAGACCGAGTGTGAACGTTTTACCGGCACCACCGAGATCAGATCGACATCGTGACCGGCCTCCGCGATCTTCATCGCTGCGGCAAGGCCTGCCAGGCCGCCGCCGACGATCGCAATCTTCATTGAACTTGTTGCCATATTTAACTCTTTTCGAGTTTCAACCAAACTTGGTTTCAAAAGTGCCGGTCCTGTTGTGTCGCGGACGTAAGACTAGAATTTTACAGGACCGCCCGGAGCAGGTTTCTTCGTTTCTTCGCAAAA
The DNA here is from genome assembly GCA_016713675.1 of Acidobacteriota bacterium. NCBI lineage: Bacteria > Pseudomonadati > Acidobacteriota > Acidobacteriota bacterium. Next base: position 777,139 of record JADJOS010000001.1, on the reverse strand, counting down.
TGCCTTTGGAAACAAACCACATGGCCTGACGAATGAGACCGCTGCGTTAATGCCTACAAATGAGAGCATCAACGCCAGCCCTGCACACGCAATGAGTGTCGCTTTCTGAGCTTTTTCACCGATTACCAGGCCCCAATCGACCGCGAATAAGAAGAATCCGTAGGCAAGATGCCAGGCGGTTGCCAGAACGCCCAAAATATAGATGATCAGCACCCAAGTGATCTGGAATTCTCGTGAAACGATCGCAAACGCCTGCTCGGCGTTGCCCGCGACCGGAATCGGGTTAAGCCCCGGAACCAGTCCAAACCTCAAATTCAGAACATGGAACAGTATAAATACGAACAGAAAGATGCCCGTGGCTCGCTGTAAAACGTAAAACCAATTGCGGCCGTAACCGTAGCTCAGAGCATTCGGTTTTGATTCTGACGAGATGATCACGCCATAGACCGAATGAAAGAGCAGCGGCACAAAAATTCCGAATATCTCTATGAGCAGCAGATACGGAATATCGTGGATCTCTCTTACCGCCTTGTTAAAGCTAGCTTCGCCGTTCATCGCCTTTGAGTTCGTGAACATGTGGACGAAGAAAAATACCCCAAGCGGCACGATGCCCGTTATCTGGTGAAGCTTTCTTAAAAGAAAGGTGTTAGAAAATTTGATCGCCATCTACGAGAATGTTGGTCCTTAGATCTAAACTTGCCCAAGTGAATGAATGAATTTTAATTCCAAATCTCAGATTCGGCAATGTTCTGCATCTGCTATTTATACTATGCCGAATATTAGATAAGATAAAATGAAAAATGTAATCGCGATTAAATAGAAATGCTAATGAGAGATAAAAGCTAAAATGCACATAGAAACACTCAAAGTATTTTGCGACCTCGTCGATCTCGAGAGCTTTTCGCTTGCCGCCGAACGAAATTTCATTACCCAATCGGCCGTCAGTCAGCAAATACGAACACTCGAGGACAAATTCAAACGCCGCCTGCTCGAACGCGTCCGCGGCCGCCGCGAGGTCAAACTCACGCCCGCCGGCGATGTCTTTTACAAAGAATCGAAGAAAGTGCTCGCTGCCTACGATGAAATGCAAGAGTCGCTGCGCGGTATCGTCGGTAAGATCGGCGGTACCGTAAAGGTGGCGACCGTATACAGTGTCGGCCTCCACGAATTGCCCGTAAAGGTTCGTGAATTTATGACGAAGTTTCCGGCCGCCAAGATCGATCTCGAATATTCGCGTACGACGAGGGTCGTTCGCGATGTGCTGAGCGGCACGGTCGAACTAGGCGTGCTCGCCTTTCCCGAACCACGCCGGGGGCTAACGATCGTTCCGATGCCGGACAATCGCTTGGTTCTGATCGCGCCGCCCGATCACAAATTCGCGACACGAAAGAAGGTAAAAGTCACTGATCTGAATGGCGAGGATTTTGTGCTGTTCGAACGCGACGTGCCAACAAGAAAGGCGATGGACAAGATATTTAAGGAAAATGCTGTCGAGGTCAAAAAGGTAGCTGAGTTCGACAATATCGAAACCATCAAACGAGCCGTTGAGGTCGGATTTGGACTCGCCATCGTCCCCGAGACCGCCGTAACCGAGGCAAAACGTGCGGGCACACTTGCCGTCGTCGAACTAGCCGAAAAATATTGGGTCCGCTCGGTTGGCGTTATTCACCGCTCCGATCGAAATCTGTCGCTCGCGGCTAAGAAGTTTGTGCAATTATTAGAAACTAACTAGAGCAAAGGCCGATCTTCGGTTCCTGCATCAGCATTTATATAGGTCAGAGTCGAGGTCGGAGCCATTTCATTCAGTGTGCGGCGAATAGCCGGGACGATGCCCTCGGCCTCCATATATTCGCGGCCGAGCAGGCGGCGGAAACGTTTTTCCTTGGTGTCGCCAGTCAGCTCTTTTAACATTCCTCGCAAAAACGCTGTAACCAATTCCGGAGCGAATTGCTTGCCCGCATTTCGCTGCAGATCTTCTACGACGTCGGCGGCCGGGCGTCTAGCCTTGTACGGTCGGTCGGTCGTCATCGCGTCGAACGAATCAGCTAAGTTTACTATTTTCGCGATATACGGTATTTCCCGATCGTACAAACCGTCGGGATAGCCGCGTCCGTCGAGGCGTTCGTGGTGATATTTTGCCGCAAGCGGAACGTTTGCGTACGGATGATGGATCGGCATGAGAATGTCGTAGCCGACACCTGGATGCTTGTTGAGCTCGGCCGATTCTTTGGCGTTAATACGGTACGGTGCGTTGATTATCTTGCGCTCGACCGTCAACTTGCCGACGTCGTGAAGATAACCTGCGACTGCCGCACCCTCGATCTCGGGCGTTCCCCATTCGAGTTCGGTCGCGATGATCTCAGAATATTTGCCGACACGGACCGAATGGCCCTCGGTGTACTTGTCTTTACAATCGATGGCGGTCGCGAACGCCTTGACCGTATCGTTATAGGTCGTTCGCATATCGTCGACAAGTTTCCGGTTTTCTTCCGAGTGGCGTTCGATCTCTGCCATGAGATTGCGCTGTGCGATAGCGACGCCGATGTGCCGGCCCATTGCGCAGATGATCTCTTTTTCGTAGCTCGAATACGGCTCGTCCGTCGCCTTTTCACCCAAAAACACGGCACCTACGATCTCATCACGAACGATCAGCGGCAGCAGCAGCTCGATGCGTTTTCGGGTAAAACTCTCGTCGTACACCTGAAAGAACGGGAGAACCTTCGCCTGCGAGGTCTCGATCGGATTGAGGCCGTTGGTCAAAAATTGACGCTCGTCCTCCATACATAGGGACAAACTGAGCGGGAAATCGTCACCAAGCCCGCGAACTGCCAGCATATTCAGCTCATGCCCGAACCGCGAATACCGAGCGACACCGCCGCGCATTATCCCCAGTGCACCGGAGATCAGGTGCAGCGACGTGCGGATCGTTTCCTGAAAATTGTTCTTATTCGCAACTTCCTGGCCCAATTCTGAAAGTGCGCCAAACGCGTGTATCAACTTGTGTCGTTGTTCGATCATTGTATTCGTTCGTTATCCACCGCCTTAAACGAGCGTAACGTGTTTGGTCAGCCCGAGGGTTTCGAAAAGCTCGACCGAATCTTCGTTAAGTTCAGAAAAAACGACCTTGGCACCGGTATTTGCTGCAGAATCGATCACTCCCAGCAGTATCGAGATGCCGATGCTGTTGATAATCTCGGTCTGCGAAAAATCGACGACGAGCTGTTTACAACCTTCTTCGAGTTTCGTTTTACATTCGCGCTCGATCTTTTCGCCGGCGAGTTTGTTTAAGTAATCACCCGCAAGCACAACAGCCGTATCCGGAGCGTTTAACTGCGCGGTCTCGTACAGATTTTCTACGATCACGTAATTGTTTTCCTTTGTTTAACTTAGAGCTAATTGCCGAAGAATCTACTTGAACCGTATTTTTAGCACAATCTTAAGCGGAATACAACAATTAATATGGGAGGAGACCGGAAGTTGATCAGCGGCTTACGAATTTCACCATTGTTATTCGCGTGCCGTCGTCGGTTTGTTCGACCTTAACTTCGTCCATCAGTCCTTGTATGAGCTTCAGGCCCCAGCCTCGGCGGCCGGTTTCTGAAGTGACGGTTTTAGCGGCCCGGTCGGCGATCCGTAGGCCGCGGTTTGAAATGGTGATGGTGATCTTTTTGTCCGTCACAGCGAATTTTTGATAGATCTTCCGGTCCGGGCTGTGCGAATGCTCGGCGGCATTGATACATGCCTCGACAAGTGCGGTTTTGATCTGATTGATCGTTTTTGCGGGAAAATCGTGCCGCTTGGCGATCTCCTCGATCGTGTGGGCGGCGATCATCTCGGTGTCCTCGCCCATTGGGATGACGATCTCGTACTCGTCCGAGTTCGTGTCGCTCGACGGTATCGTTTTACCGTCGAATTGACATATCAGCAGATCCACTTGGCGGCGGCTTGAGCCGATGGCGTTGCGATCGGCGATCAAGCGAAGAGCGTCGTCGGAAAAGCCTTCGGGGGCCACGAGCCAGATCTTATACGCCGAAAAATCACAGCTTGCGGCGACCATTTCCAGTCGGTCACACCAAAATTCGGCGAGGTCTGCTGCAGCTTCGAGTTTTGAATCGATCTCGGCAGCGATCCAAATGATCTCGTCCTTATCGCCGCCCGATTCGAATCCGAGTGCGATCGCCGAGCGTTCGGTATCGATCAGATCACCGAGTTGCGGGTAAAATGCGACAGAGTGAGCCGTATAGACGATCTGCGGCAATGTCGTTTTCTCTTCGGAGGCTGTCATCGAAGACTGCATCTCAGCGTCCGACATGCCCTTCAGCTCCGACTTGAAATTACCGTATTCGATCAGCGAACTCGCAACTTCGCGGCCGTCAAAGCGGCTCATCACTTCTCGCAGGCCGATCGCCGACAATTGGCGGTAAAACTTTGCCATCAGGCCGGGCGCGCGCCTTATATTGTTGGTCAGCCCTTCGCCGACGATCTGCGCCCTTGCGGTCGACTCTTTATTTAGGCGATGTCGCGCAGCAATATGATCAGCGGCAACTATACTGTCAGGTGATGCTCCGACTGAATTTGCGGTTGTAGAAATGATCTCGAGATCATTTAGTTTCGCGATGACGCGTCGGAATCCGTCAAATTCGAGATCCGTATGTGCCTGCCAAAATTCAAGTGATGCCTTATTTGTGTCGCTATTGAGCAGATCCGCGATCATTCCGAGCAACTGGGATTGCGACGCGGCATCGGGAGCAACCGAGTCGAATATCGCATCAAAATATCTGCTGATGCGTCCGCCGAAGATCTCGTCTGTATATACGGTCTCAACTTGCTGAAAACTATCAAATCCGACACTTTTATCTGCGGCACTCGCGAACAGGAAGTTCATGAATCGCGGATCACCCTGCAGTTGAACGGCGATCAGGTCGCGAGTCTGCTCATTGAGCGAAACGCCGTATTCGGCGGCCAGCGATTCAGCGAGAATTCCGGAATCGGCAAATGAAAGGCGGCCGACCCGCATTGTTTCAAAGGGCGTTCTGCCATAAAGAAAACGCCGGTGGCCGCAGAAAACAAACGGCAATTCGCATCGACGAAAAAGATCGGTGAGTGCTTCGAATAATATCTGTCCACCCGATAAATTGGCCGTTTCGTGCAGATCATCGACAATTATGAACACACTGGCACCGCTCGCTGCGGCACGGATCGGCGAACTCAAAAACGAACGCAACCGTGATATTTCATCGTCATTTCCGTATTCGCCTGCTGTCTCGATCACACGGTCGATCCACAACGCGTCAGCCGGAACTGCTAGCTCGGCGATCTCATTGATATCGGGCGAAGCGTCCAGAATGAACGCATTACGACGCCGAAACGCCACGGTTTGGACGAGAAACTCGCGAAGAAAGCGACGTGCCGCCTGCAAAGCCGAGCCGTCGCTCGCCTTAACGGCAAAATATACAGGAATTACGTCTTCCTGTTCGGCGAACAAACGGTCAAAAACCTGCCTAAGCAATTCCGAAGAACCGGAATTCGGCGTCGCAAGCAATGCAAGCCCGCCGTTCCCCCGTGAGAGTTTCAGGAGCCTTTCGGTCTCACGCTCGCGGCCGACAAAACGCGAAGGAGGGACACCGCCAAAAATGTGCTGTTCAGAAAAGTGCTTCATCAATAGATCTAATGGTGGCCCTCACGGCCCGGCATATCGGCAAACAGCCGGACGCTGTTTCGGCCCTTGTGCTTTGCGTCGTAAAGAGCGTCGTCAGCCGCCTGGATCAGGCCTTTAACAGAGCAAAGTTCGCTCGAACAGCTAGCAACACCAATGCTGACCGTCACCGCACGATTCGGAAACTGGGTCTGTTCAATATTGCTGCGGATACGTTCAGCGATCATTGCAGCTTCGTCATCGGTCGTTTGCGGCAGCAAGATGGCAAATTCTTCGCCGCCGAACCTCGCCGCGACGTCAGCTCCGCGAAGCGTATCGCGTACGACATTGGCTACGAGTTTCAACGCCTCGTCGCCCGCCGGATGGCCAAAATTGTCATTGTACGACTTAAAATGATCGACATCGAGCATCAGAAAACTCATTGGATAGCCGTGACGGTTCGACCGCTTCACTTCTTCGAGCAGGCGTTCCTCGATGTACCGGCGATTGAGCAATCCGGTCAGAGCGTCGGTGACGGCGAGCTGTTCAAATTCTCCGGCACGCTCCTTCAAACCGGCTCGGTCGATCGCAACGGCGATCTGCGGTATGATCGCACGGATCAATTCCAGATCCGTCTTGTCAAAATTTGCTCCGCTCGCCTTGTCGGTAAAATTTATTACCGCGATGTTTCGTTCGCCGAGAGTGATAGGCGAACTGATAAATGACGAGGTCTTATAGCGCCGATCATCAGGGGCGGGCAACAGGCCTGTGGTCGAGACGTCGGCAACCACCGCAGGCTTACCTTTTTCAAAAACGATCTGTGACACGCGTCTTCCCGGATCAGGATCAGCCGAAACATCGGCATGAGCTCCGACGGCGGCCTTGATCTCGAGCAAACCTGACCTTTCGTCGAGCACCAGCAGTGATGCACGTTCCGACTGGAGCAGCTCGGCCGATGTCAGCGTCAGATGCATCCAAAAATCGTCCGTATCGACCGTTTTGAGGCTGTCGCTGAATTTGCGAACGGCACGGGCGAGTGAATCACGCCGCGATACCTCGCCCCGCAACCGCAGGATCTCCAATTGAGGTGCGACGGAATGGCACAGCCGTGCGATCTGATGTTTGGTCTTTTCATCCTTGATCGGATCAAGGATGGCGAGTGCCGACGGGATGTCGCTCCCGATCGGAACCGGAAATAGACACAACGTCCGCGATCGCATCGGGTCCTTTGTGCGTTCGACGAGTTCGACCGGCATCTCCGCGGCGACTGCCTCAGGCAGACGCGGATCGTCGAGGGCGATGCCGAGCTTCACTTTTCTGCCTTCGAGTGCGCCGTAGCCGGTTAGATCTTCGAACCGCGTGGTACGGCGTTCGAGCCAGACAAGGGAACGAAAGCCGTAGTGGCTAGCGAGAAATTGCAGGATCGCGTCGCAAGCGGGCAAATATTCTTTGCTGAGTAGCGAGCCAAAAAATGAACGCCACGCAGCAACGTCGCTTGAGCGTTCAACAATGGGCTCTGCCTGCGGTTCCGCAGCCGGTTCTGATATTTGGCCAAGGTAACGCTCGGCGTCCGGGAACTGAGGCTTTTCCGCTCTGTCTTCGTTAAGCTTTTCGGCCAGAACTGCGATCTGGTCCTGAGTTCGTTCAAATGAAATGACCGGTTTCTTGATCGGCGTTTCTACGGCGATCTCGTGCTCAGCCTCGGCCGTTTCGATCGTAACGGCGAGATCGACCAGCTGATCCATCGTCTTATCGATCTGTGCCGTTGACCCCGAAAGCAGGACATTTTCGAACAGTTTGGCTGGCGAGTGTCCTTGCCAATCACCCTTCATTGCTCGTTCAGTCGCACGGCGGTAATTCTCAGACTTGATGAAAGTTCTTCCGACGATCGCCGCCACAGGCCGTTCATCGCTCGTCATCGCCACCGCCCGGCAGTCGAGCCCCGCATGGCAGACGAACCCAACGCTTCTGCCCAATTCAGTCGATTTTTCAAGAGCCCTGCCGCAAAAATCGACGCAGCGGCCCGCGATCTCTCCGTCCGGATTGAGCGTTCGGCAGATCGAATTGTTGTTCGACGCCGAGGTCTCGATCCCGCTGGAGTCGACAATGGCAATGGCCAAGCCGCTCTCGTCCGCGAGGCGGTCCAGCACCAATCGGCTCGGAATTTCCTGATGAACACTCATCGTTTATTAGAAATAATACGTCGTGATCGCCGGCAAATACGCCTGACTCATCACCGCAAATTCACGTTCTGTAGCAAGCTTAAACGGCTAATGGAGGCCGCATTTCACGAAAAAATGGGAATTTGCCATCGACGGCATCGTTTTGATCCTTCATCCGGTGCGGCGGTGACAAAGCCGTCCAATTTCCCCCAAATGTTCGATACCGAACATTCATTTTCGGCAATACTTAATAATATTTGGTTGTGACAAAGTCGCATTTCAAAAATGTAATAGATTTTTTAGGGAGGGAATAGATATGATCAACGATTACGAAGCAACTAAGCCAATGACGACAGATGCAATTCCGTTATACGACGCGACAGCGTCGAATGATGACGTCATCTCAAAGCTCAACGGTCTGATCGAGACCTGCAAGGACGGTCAAGAAGGCTTTAAGGTGGCCGCCGAAGGCATCGAGCGGTCTGAGCTGAAAACGGTATTCTACGAATTTTCGCAGCAGCGTGCCGATTTTGTCGGCGTTCTGCAGGAACTGGTTCGGTCGCTTGGCGGCGATCCTGAAAAGTCGGGCAGTTTGAGTGCCGCCGTTCACCGCGGATGGATGGACATCAAATCGCTGGTGACAGGCAAAGACGAAAAAGCGATCCTCAATGAATGCGAACGAGGCGAAGACTACGCCAAAGAAGCATACGCCGACGCTTTGAACACCGCTTTGCCGACGAACATCGCCGATGTCGTCGCCCAGCAGTCGCATGCTGTACTGGCCGCCCACAACCGCATAAAGGCCCTGAGAAACGCTGAAGCAAGATCGGCAACACCATAGATGGATCATTTGAAAAAATGTTCAGCAACGAAAGGAGGCTCCGAAACGGGCCTCTTTTTCTGTTTATGAGCCGATAGCTCCGAGTCCTTGGGCGGCGTTTTCGGCTATGTTTGGGTTTTCGGCGTTGATTCGCATGCAGGCTGCGAAGTGGAGCGGTTTGATCTCAACGAGTTTTGGCGACGCGGCCGAGCACTCAGGGATCGCAAACTGGCAGCGTGTGTGAAAATGACAGCCTCGGGGCGGATCGATCGGCGAGGGGACATCGCCTTTCAGGATGATACGTTCTCGTTTGGCTTCGATCTCAGGATCAGGGACGGGAACTGCTGAGATCAGTGCCTGAGTGTACGGCATCAACGGGTTGCGGTAGATCTCTTTGCCGCCGGCAAGCTCAACGATGCGGCCGAGATACATCACCGCGACACGATCCGACAAGTGGCGGACGGCACGCAGGTCGTGCGAGATAAAGAGGTATGTCAGGTCCTTTTCACCCTGGAGCCGTTCCATCAGGTTCATTATCTGGGCCTGGATCGAGACATCGAGAGCCGAGATCGGTTCGTCAGCGACAATGAACTCCGGATCGACGGCGAGAGCTCGAGCTATACCGATACGCTGACGCTGGCCGCCTGAGAATTCGTGCGGATAACGTTTCGCAAATCGTCGCGAGAGGCCGACGGTCTCCATCAATTCCTGAACTCGGGCATCGACCGAGCCGCCGCCGATGCCAAACGTACGGATCGGTTCGCCGATGATATTGCCGACCGTCATTCGCGGATTGAGCGAGGCATAAGGATCCTGAAAGATCATCTGCAGTTCTTTCCGTTTATCACGCATCTTTCGTTGTGAAAGATAATGAGCGACGGACTGCACCAAAAAGATGACTATTATCAAAAATATACTCAGTACCGCCACACCAACTAGTACCAGCGTCATCGGATAGAAAAATGACGTCGGCAAATAAGCTGAAAAGATAAAACCTGCGAATAAGAGTATTAGCGAAATTGCTCCAAAATAGACGAAAACATTTGAGATCTTTTGGAACATTTCCAAATACCGCAGATCATCTACGAGATTTTTACCGTTATAGAAAACCTGTCCGCCAGTAGGTTCGGTCAGCCTCAGGATCGCTTTGCCCAGCGTCGATTTGCCGCAGCCCGATTCGCCGACAAGGCCCAGAGTCTCACCTTTTTTGATGTCGAGCGACACGCCGTCCACGGCTTTGACCGTTTTTGCGGCACTGAACAGGCCGCCGCCGGAGCGGTAATAGACTTCGAGATCCCGGATCGATATCAGGTTGTTTTCGTTCGTTTCCATTCCTTTTCGGCAACTATTGTATCGGCGCTTCGATCGTGACCTTAGACTCGGTATCGTAATTGACAGTCATATTTTTGAGCACGCCGTTGTCGTACGTGGCATAGATCTTCATCGGCAAGCCCGACTGTTTGCCGACCCACATCTTGCAGTTAAAACCGAAATCACCTTTCGGCGTTTTATTCTTAAAGCTGTAAACGTACGCCGGTTTGCCGTCGACCGTTTCTTCGCCATCGAATTTAGGCTCGGACAGGCTCTTTAATCCCTCCTCGGTAAACGAATCGCGAAGCGTCGGGATCGAGCCGGCAGTTCCCGGCGATTTCGTCCACTTGCCGCCGGACTTCATGTACATTTGATCGCCGATCATGATCATTTCGATCCCGGCGCCGGTTCCGCCGAGATATGTAACGTGAAAACGGTCCGGAGCGACGTAATCGACTTGCGACTTGATCTCGGTCTGGCCCATTCCCTCCATTTTTGCGGAAAAAGACTGAAGAGCGATGAACTTGTTCGCCGCACTACTGATATCAGCCTTTGGATCGGCTCCCGCGGTCGATGAGCTGCTCGACGAACCGCCGCCTCCGGTTCCGCCCGTCAATTCTTTGAATTTTGAACAGCCGAGGCCTGCGATCAGCAGGATCAAGAGCGGAAGAATGATCTTTTTCATAATTTTAGTTGGCGGCCCTATCGGCAGCATCGGTCTTTGATTCCCGATAAACGTCTCCGGCAAAATGGCAAAGTGAGTGATGATCCGCATTTATCTCGACGAACGGCGGAAATTCGCGACGGCAAATATCCTCGGCCCGATCGCATCGCTCGGCAAACGGACAGCCGGGCGGAAGATGAGCGACATCAGGCGGCAGGCCCGGAATTTGATACAGTTCTTTGCCTTGCTCGTGTGCCGGATCTGGCACGCTGCGAAGCAGGCCTTTTGTATATGGATTCGCAGGCGTCGCGAACAGCTCACGCGTTGGTGCTTGTTCGAAAACCTTGCCTGCATACATCACGATGATCTTGTCGGTCATTCCGGCGACGACGCCGAGGTCGTGCGTGATCAGGATCACGCTCGTACCCATTCGCGTTCTTAGATCTTTGATCAATTCGAGTATCTGGGCCTGAATCGTCACGTCGAGAGCAGTTGTCGGTTCGTCGGCGATTAGCAATTCGGGGTCGCAGCTCAATGCGATCGCGATCATCACACGCTGACGCATACCGCCTGAGAACTCGTGCGGATAGCTATCGATACGCTGTTCGGCGTCTGAGATGCCGACCGTCTTGAGCATCTTGATGGCGTGTTCGCGAGCCTGTTGCTTTGTATGCCCGAGATGAAGCTGCGTCACCTCCATCAATTGTTTCGAGATCTTAAGGAACGGGTTGAGCGACGTCATCGGGTCCTGAAAGATCATCGCTATCCGCCGCCCGCGGATCTTTCGCACTTCATCGATCGGCAGATCCAGAACATCGATGCCGTCAAATACGACCTTGCCGCCCGCGATCTCGCCCGGAGGTTCGGGTATCAGCCGCATCACCGACAGGTTCGTCACCGATTTACCGGATCCCGATTCGCCTACAATGCCAAGCGTCTCGCCCTTTTGCAATTCAAACGAAATGCCGTCGACGGCCTTGACCACGCCGTCTTCGGTGTGGAAATAGGTCCTCAAGCCATCGACAGACAATATTGTGCCGCTGTTGTTCATCAATTAGAATTTCCGCATCCGGGCTCGGCACCCGCGCATTATGAACCGAAATTATATTCGATCGCACCGCTCGTTTTAACCGGCTTTCCGTCAACAATAGTTGGGCGAAACTTACACTTCATCGCCGCCTTCTCTGCGATCTCAGCCAGGTCTTTTGACACGCCGCAGATCGATCTTGCTTCTTCGACCAAACCGTCTTCGCCGATCATGACCTTGACGATCACCTTTCCACGCCCGATAAGCCAAACATATTTTGGGTATGCCGGTTCGTAAAGGAAAAGTGCGTCCTTATTCAAGGTCGAAATGTCGTTTCGCTTGATACCGAGTATCTGGAATTGCTCCTTGGTAAACGAGTCATACTTGGCTGAATCCGGGGTCGTGTCCCGCCCGTATGCACATTTGACCGCATCACCGACCTTGTCGACTTCTTTGCTCGTCGGGCCAAAATTGAGCGACGCGATCCTAAACGCTGACAGAAAGGACACACGAGCACTGTCGAAATCACCGGCAATACTATTGCGGGTCGCGATATCCATCGTAGGCAAAAGTGTCTCTTTGCTTTCCGGTCCAAAATTGGATCTGGCAAACTCAAGGGCCTTCGACAAGTAAATAGACTCACATTTCTTATCTTCCTTTTGAAAACAAACTATCGACATCCTTGAGATCAGGTTGAGGATCTTTGCCTTGTTTGCAGCGATGTCGGTTTCGAAGATGCGTTTCGCGTTCTCCAGACGATCCAACGCTTCGCGGTATTTTTTCTTTTCCTGATATATTATCCCGACATTTTCGATTGCAACACCGGTCTGGAAATGCTCTTTTCCGTAGACCGAACTGCTGAGCTCGGCAACTTGCACGGCGATCCCGAGTGCGGCGTCCAGATCTTTGGACTTGTAGGCAGCAGCGAGCTCTGCGTTAAGCCTGCTCAGGTCCGCCTTTGCCGTCGCCTGCCCGTACGAAGAGCAAACGAACAAGAGTATCAAGATGGGAATTATTGATCTCATGATCTGAAATCTGATGCTATCATGCCGTTGCTGCCCATCAATTAAAATTTCCTCGTCTGCGGGTCGAGTGCATCGCGGATGCCGTCGCCCAAAAAGTTCAGCGAAAACAGCGTCAGAGCCATCGTCACACCTGGGAAGATCAGCTGCCAAGGGAAGATCGCGAGGTTCCTAATGCCCGCGTCGGCGAGGCTGCCCCACGAGGCGTATGGTGCCTGTACGCCGAGGCCCAGGAATGACAGGAACGCCTCTGTCAGCATCACGCTCGGAACCGTCAGTGTCGCATACACGATCACCGGGCCGAGCGCGTTTGGCACCAGATGGCGAAATATTATGCCGAATGTCGAAACGCCGGTCGCACGTGCGGCGAGTACAAATTCCTGATTCTTGAGCGACAATATCTGCCCGCGGACAACACGTGCCATCGTCAGCCAGGACACCAGCCCAAGTGCGAAAAACAGCAGAAATATCTGGCTCAACGCCTGATTGCCGGCCCCGCCGATATTGGTCGAGAGCCACTTGATCCATTCGGGCGTGCTCGGCCCGCCAAAGACCGACAGCAGGACGATAACGATCAAAATATACGGAATAGCGTAGATGATGTCGACGATGCGCATCATTAGATTGTCGATGCGGCCGCCGAGAAATCCGGCGATCGCACCATAGCTGACGCCGACAAATAGCGATACGATCGTCGAGATTATACCGACCATCAGTGAAATGCGTCCGCCCTGCAGCACGCGAGCGAGCATGTCGCGTCCGGCATCGTCGGTTCCCATCGGATGCTGCAGCGAAGGCGGCAGCGAACGTGCCAGACTCGAATCGCCCGGGATCATGTCGTAGGTATAGCCGGTCGTCCAGACAACGATCGACGGCCCTGCAAGTACGGCGATGACCATCAGCGTGATAAAGATCAGCCCCGCCAACGCGAGACGGTTTCGCCTGAGGCGCTTCCACGCGTCACGCCACAGCGACGTACCTTTGACTATTTCGGCGTTCTCACTCATATCGGATCCGCGGATCGAGATATCCGTAAGCGATGTCGACCGCTAGGTTAAAGATCATGATCAGTATGGACAAAAATGCAACGATGCCGAGGATCAGAGGCTCGTCGCGGTTCAATACGGATTTAATAAAAATATCGCCAAGGCCGGGCAAGGCGAAAACCTTCTCAACAACAACAGTTCCGGCGAGCAAAGCCGCAAGTGCCGGCCCGGTAAACGAAACGACCGGAATGATACCGCCGCGAAATGCGTGACGAAGCAGAACGGTCTTTTCATCGAGCCCTTTGGCACGGGCCGTTCGAATGTAATCGGAACGCAGTACCTCGAGCATCCCGGCGCGTCAGACGAGCGATATATGCCGCGTAGATCGCGGCGAGCGTTATTACCGGCAGCACGATACTCGACACGCCGCCCCATCTGGCAGGCGGGAACCAATAGAGGCCAAATGCAAATATCAGCACAAGTATCGGCCCGAGAACGAAGTTCGGCACCGACAGCCCTAGCATCGCCAGCGACATCGAACCGTAATCGAATGCGGAGTTTTGCTTCAACGCCGCGATCGTCCCTGCCGACAGGCCGACGATCAAGGCAAGTAAATATGCCAATATCCCGATCGTCGCCGAATATGGAAGGTGGCGGCGGATGATCTCGTTGACCGATTGCCCTTGATACTTGACCGAATCGCCAAAATCGCCGCGGACGATGTTCGACATCATCATTCCGTACTGCGTGTACCACGGTTGGTCGAGCCCGTATTTCTTGCGGATATTCGCCTCGACCGCCGCCGGCAGCTTCTTTTCGCCCGAATAGAAATTGCCCGGCGACACGCGGATCAAGCCCCACGTCAGCGTCACGACAAGCAACGCCATCGGGACAATGATCAGCAGTCTGCGCAATATAAAACTTAGCATCGTAGTTGCTCTATTTTGAAGCCGCCTTCTGTGTACTCACCAGATCGGCAAGCTGCTTGTCAGCCTGCTCGTCCGGCGTCGTCATGATGTTTTCGACGTCCATCGCCCACTTCGCTTGATCGCGTTCGATATAGACGAATTTCCACGGTATCAGCGTGCCCGGATTAGGATACATACCTTTGACGTAAGGTTTTTTCAACCAATTGGTCGCATTGATCGTCAGCGGCACCATCGGAAGCTGTTCCATCAGATAAAATTCGGCACGTGCGAGCATCTCGTAACGCTTTGCCGGATCAAGTTCTGCATTGGCGTCGTCGAGCATTTTGTCATACTTCGCGTCATAAAAACCCGCTCCGCCCTCATTTTCCTCTCCGTACTGCAAGCTCAAGAACGTATACGGATCCATGTAATCGCCGGACCAAAGGAACTGCGAGAAACCCTCGTATTGGAGCGATTTGAAATACGGCAAAAAGGTCTTGAACTCCATCGTCTTGAGCTGGATGGTAATGCCCAAATTCTGCTTCCATTGTGCCTGGATAAATTCGGCGATCGAGCGGTTGTTCTCGTTCGTGTTGAACGTTATTGCAACAGTGTCGGTCGGGAAGTTCGGACACGAATACGTGTCGCCGCTTTTTGTTACCGGAAATCCTGCATCGGTCAGGAGCTTTCGTGCAGCTTCGGCATCAAAAGCGTTTCGATTTGCCCAGGCTTCGGGCGTTATGTTCTTTTCTTTGCGGATCTCTTCGCCGACCTTATCGACAGCTTTGTCGTAATCCGGGAAAATGCCGGACGGAACCTTGCCGTAGAGCGGTTTCGTGATCTTGCGAAAATCGGACAAGGCCTGGCGGTTAAGGCCGAGCATGAAGGCTCGCCGCACCTTGATGTCATTGAACGGCGGCTTGGTCATGTTCATCGCGTAATACGCCGTTGCCGCCTCGGGGAAGTTGAGATATTCGTCCTTGTAGGGCCGCACCTCATTGATCCAGGATGTCGGCACGGTGTGATTTAGAAAAGCATCGATCGAGCCGGCCTTATATAGATTCATTATCGTCGAAAGTTCTTCGACCGGATAAAATTCGATGCCGTCCAGGTGGACGTTCGCGGCGTCCCAATAGTTCGGGTCGCGTTCTACGACCAGCTTATCGTAGGGTCTGTATTCTTTGATGCGGTAAGCCCCGCAGGTGACGATATTTGCCGGCCGCGTCCATTCTTTGCCGTGTGCTTCGATCGCATGCTGAGGCACCAGACGGAAGAACTGATGAGCGAGCAATCCGAGGAAGTAAGGTGCGCTTTGCTTTAGGGTTA
The DNA here is from genome assembly GCA_016713675.1 of Acidobacteriota bacterium. Classification (NCBI taxonomy): domain Bacteria; kingdom Pseudomonadati; phylum Acidobacteriota; species Acidobacteriota bacterium. The sequence continues at coordinate 761,278 of JADJOS010000001.1, read as the reverse complement.
TCCGTAATGTGTAGTCATCGATCGCCTCGATCCCGATGTCCCCGGCCGAGACCTTTACAAATTCCGCACCATCCGCGAGGGCCTTCAGCTTAGGATCTGCGTCGAGTTCCTTCGCCCGTTTTTTTCGTCACCTTCGAGCGTGATGCGGTCGGGCGAATGCATGAACTTATGAAAGTCGGTCTCGGGGCCGAACGGCGTTTGCGGCTTTGCCGGTTTCGGGTCGAGATCGGCGACAGTCAAAAATTTTTCGCCTTTCTTAACAAAGACCTTTTCACCGTTGAACTCGGACGAGTATTTGATCGCGTAGCCGAGCCCGGCAGTTCGCGAGATCGTCTCGGGAGCAAAACCGCGGCGAAGGCTGTAAACAAAATCGCGTGCCGTGATCGGTGTTCCGTCGCTCCATTTCGCATTATCGCGGAGGTGAAAGATGAATTCGTCCACATTCGGGCTGATCTCCCAGCTCTTTGCGATCGAGGGAACGGGCTGCTGATCTTTCGGGCCGTATTCGACAAGGCCCTCGTACAAGGCCAAGAAGATACGTGCCTCGGGCTGGCCGTCGGGAAGCTGCGGGTCCAGTGTTTCGGGTTCCGAACCGGAGACGTAGCGAAGGACATTCTCAGACGGCGGCGTGGTCTTGCCAAAATATTTACCTCTCGCCGCAGTCGAGCAGCCGGCAAATAATGACGTGATCAATAATAAAACGAGAAATGAATATGACCGTTCGGATCGTCTTTCTGCCATAGCTGGTAAAACCGAAACCGTTGCAAACGAAAGGCTTATGATGCTAACGCCGCCCAGGGAGAGCGTGTGAAAAATTTAATGCGAAACGCCGCAGAATGCAAACCCGAGAATCTATTCGGCCCTCGATGACCGCGGCTGCCAATCGCTGTCGATGCTGATGTCCTTAAGCGAAGCGGCATCTAGGCCGTTGATCTCAAAACCCCTGACGTACGGCTTTACAAGCGAATACGATGTCGGAAAATATAGCGGTATCGCATTCAATTCGTAAACGGCATCCTGCTCGGTAAAGATCTCTGCCGCAGGTGACGGCTCGAGTTGTGCCGCCGGATCTGCCGGCGGAATTGTCTCGCCGGACGGGCCGCCCTCACTCGTCAATTGCATTTCCGTCGTCGGTGTCGGCGAAGGAGATTCTTGGGTCGCCGGTTCCTTGTCGGCCGCGGGCGTCATTTCCATCGTTCGAATACCGAATATCGCCGCCAGACTGACCGATTCATCGAGCGTAGGCAGCACTACTCCGCGTCTTATGAGATCGTACGCACCCGCTACACGGACCGCTTCCATCTCGGCCGAATCTTTTACGAGGATATCGGTGTCTAGGTTTATATTTTGCTTCCACATCTTTGCAACCGAACGGGCAACACGCTGCTGGATATCATTGCGGTTGACGACGAGGCGTATCTTTGGAAAGTTCTCGCCGTTCGGGTATCCTGCCAATTCGAGCAGCTGCTTGGCCCTGTCGACATCGAGAGCAAGCTTCGAGTGCTTTCTTTCACCGAGCGGTAGAAATGACATCGCCGGCTGCGTTGCACCGTCGAGTTCGGCTTCGGTGACACGTTCGCGATCGATGGCGATGGCAAGAGCTTCGCGAACGCGGCGGTCGTTGAACGGAGCGTTCGCCGAATTTACCTCGTAAAAGTTCAACGCACTGTGCGTCGTCTGCCTAAAATCCTCATAAGGCGCCAGCAGCTTGAGCGCAAGTGGCTCAAATGCGGCGTTGGTCAGAGCATCTATCTCGCCCCTTTTGTATGCATCGAGAGCCGAGTCCGCCGAGTCCTTGGGGACGAATCGGACACGGTCCAGGCTCACATTTGCTTTGTTCCAGTAACTATCAGAACGCTCGAGAACGATGCCGTCCTTACCGGCCGAGGTCAATTTGAACGCACCGTTCGTAACGGTGTTGACTCCGATCGGGTCGAGCTCAAACGACTTGCCGTCACCATAAACCGGACGAAAGATCGGATTGGCGACGAGCTTGGCAAGATCCTTGTCGGGGCGTTCGAGAGTGACTGTGAGCGTGTGATCGCCCAGAGCCTCGACGCCGAATTTCACAGGTTTGAGTTCGGCCTTTGGAGCTGACGGCTTTGGCGGTGTAATGATCTGCGGAACTGGGGACGGCGACACTGGAACCTGGTTCTGCAATTTCAGGGCATTATTGGAATTCAAGGTGTCCGTCTGCGGATTTGCCGTGCCGGCTGAGGGTGTATGGCCGAAATCGACCGATTCTATTGGCACTAACCCTTCGGCCTTCGGGTCATGCATTCCGACTATGTTGCGAAACAATTCGGGATGGGCCGTCTTGTCGCCAAGATCGACGAGGCGTTTCCACGACGCGACAAAGTCAGCGGCGGTCACCCGTTTGCCGTTCGACCAGCGCGCGTCTTTTCGGAGATGGAAGGTCCAAACGCGATGATCTTTGGAGCTCGACCATTTTTCTGCAACGGCCGGAACTTCTTTCAGTGTCTTTGGGTCGATCTCGGTCAATCCCTCAAATATCGAGCGAACTATGTCGGTCTCAGGTGCTGCCGAAGCCTGTGCCGGATCGAGGCTTTTTGGCATTTTGCCGTTGCTCCAGCGGAATTCCTGAGCTTTGGGCGTAGTGACCGCAAAGAAAGTCTCCTTTTTTGGCGGTTCGATCTGCGTGCAGGCAGATGAAAAGACAGCAATGGTGAAAATGGCGCAGACAAAAAAAGACCCGTAGGATCCTGTGAGTTTCTTAATTGTGCCAATCAGTCGGGTATTCATCTAATCAGCCATAAACAACTTCAATTTTTTCACGACCTCTGCAACTTGCGAACGCGTGTCCTCAAAGCTGCGTGACGTATCGATCAGATGATCGGCAAATTGTTTTTTTTCATCCTGCGGCATCTGAGCGGCGATGCGGAGTGTTGCGTCCGATTCGCTCAGTCCGTCGCGGTGCTTCAACCTTTCCAATTGTATCGCGCTTTCGCACCAGACGACAATTAATTTGTTAAAGCGTTTGTAACCTCCAGACTCGATCATGAGTGCGGCGTCGATGACTGCGATGCCTTGCGAATCGGTCATTTCGACGTCGCGGATCCAGCGGTCCTGCGCTTCGATAACCAGCGGATGCACAATGGAATTGAGCTTTTCGCGTTTTTCCTTGTCAGCAAAAACGATCGCTCCGAGCTTTTTACGATCGAGAGCACCGGTATCCGTCAATATGCCCTCGCCAAATTCCCGAACGATCGATGCGAGGCCGGGCGTGCCTTTCGCGACAACCTCGCGTGCCGTTAGATCAGCGTCCAGTACGTGACACCCTAGTTCACGCAAAACGCTGCAAACATGCGATTTGCCGACCGCGATCGAACCTGTGAGGCCAACTTTCAGCATTATGCCGCCCGGTTATGCCGCTTGGCGAGCTTTGCCACGTTGTGATCGGCGATCTCCGCGAGCGTCAGGCCGAGTTCGTCAGCACAGGCCGAAATGTACCAAAGCACATCGCCGAGCTCGTCTTTTAACTTGCCGCGGATCTCGTCATTGATGACGCCGCCGTGGTCGCGTTGGATCTTTTTGACGATATTGGCGACCTCGCCCGCTTCGCCGGCAAGGCCGAGCGTCGGATACTCAAGGTTTTCCATTCGCCGCGGATAAAGAGCCGTCTGGCTTGCTTCTGACTGGTATTCTTCAAAATTCATAGTGTTGTTATGCCTTTTCGCGGCTAGTCTGATCTTCTTGCTTTCGCGGCCTCGACCGTGTTTCTCATCAGCATCGCGACCGTCAGCAGTCCGACGCCTCCGGGAACCGGTGTGAAATTTGCCGCCGTTTCCATTGCATCTTTCGGGTTCACGTCGCCTACCAGCGTAAAGCCCCGCGTCTCGATCGCTTTGAAACGTTTTTCGATATCCTCAGGCAGAAAGTAGTCGTTGACAAGGCTCGCGTCGGTCAGATTGTTGATGCCGACATCGATGACGGTCGCTCCTACGCGGATGTGTTCGCGGCGGATGAAGCCTGCTCGCCCGATGGCGGCGACGAGAATATCGGCCTGCCGTGTGATCGACGGCAGATCGCTAGTTCGCGAATGACAGATCGTGACCGTCGCATTCTCTTTGAGCAGAAGAGACGCCATCGGCTTGCCGACGATATTGCTGCGGCCGACAACGACAGCATGCTTGCCTGCGATCTCTATCCCTGAGCGTTTCAAGATCTCGATCACGCCCGCCGGCGTGCACGGTGCGAGGGCCGGATAGCCAAGCGTCAGTTTGCCGACGTTTACCGGATGAAAACCATCCACATCCTTTTCGGGATCGATGCGTTCAAGTATCTTTCGTTCGTCGATCTGTTTAGGCAGCGGCAGTTGGACAAGGATGCCGTCGACGTCGGTGCGCGCATTGAGTTCGTCGATGACAGCTATCACTTTGTCATGCGGCGTGTCGACATCGAGATGGCAATGTTCTGAGATGATCCCGAGTTCTTCAGCCGTCTTCACTTTACTGCCGACGTAGACCGCCGACGCCGGATCTTCGCCAACGCGGACGACGACGAGACACGGCGAGTAGCCGTGAGTTTCCCGAATATCGCTGACCTCGGCAGCAACTTCGGCCTTGATCGCATCCGCAAACGTCTTTCCGCTCAATATTTTCGCGTTCATAATAGACCTTTATCTGATTTTACCGTAATCCGAATTGATTTGCTAAAATGGGGCTGATGTACCGAGTCAGCCTCTTGATCGTTTTCGTTTTTGCCGCGCTTTCGGGCATTTTCGCCTTCGACCCTGCTGAGACACACAACAAAATAAGACAAGCTGTCGGTGCTCGGCAATATTCCGCAGCGGCAGCCGAGCTTCGTGCGTTGCGAACGGCTAACGCGAGAGTATTCGAAGCGAACAATTACGACTATCTGCTCGCCCGAATGGCTGAATCAGATGGCGATATTGCGACCGCGGTCGCCAATTATCAGGCGGTCGCAAACCGTGATTCGATACTCAAAGCCTACGCACTCTTTCATCTCGCCAAGATCTTTCGCCAAAGCGGCAATCTGCTGCTCGAACGGCTTTACTTAACAAAAATGTCTATCGAGTCGCCAAATAGTCTGCTGATCTCTGCAGCTCGCGGGCGTCTTGCGAAAAGCAGTTTCGAAGCGTCAAATTTTGCCGAGACGATCCGGATATTGTCGGCGAACACGATCGGAACGCCCGCCGACAGGTCGAGCGCTGCAATAGCACGGATCCTTCGCGAGGACGATGCCCTGCTCGCTGAGGCCTATCTGCGAAGTGGACATACCGATCCGGCCCGATCGATATTCACGCGTCTGCTCGATGAGACACCAGATCCGTCGCAGCCTGATGACGTCGCATTGTCCGCCGCCAGGTCTCTCGACCTGATCGAGACCGGAGTGGAAAATAGCGGAAAAAAGGTCGCGGATCTCACCGAGGCCGAACATCTGCGGCGGGCTAATATCTATCAATTCAATCGCGATTTTGCAAACGCCAAACTTCATTACGAGGCGATCATTGGCCGATTTTCGACTGGCACGAATACGCCGGGCTGTATCTATCAGATCGGCCGAGGATATGCCCAGCAGACCGAATACGTCGAGGCACTTAAGTGGTACGAACGACTGCAGGAACAATATCCCGACAGCCCGGTCGTCAAGGACGCCCTGCTGCTGGCCGCCGCCGCTTACGGCCGTGTCGGCAAATCGAAAGAGGCGATAAAGCGGTATCAAAAGTTCATCGAAAAGTATCCGGCTGATGAAAAACTCGACCGTGCCTACCTGAATATAGTCGATATTCTCCGCGATCAAGGCGACGATATCGAGGCACTGACGCGGCTCGCCAAGACCCGCGAGTTATTTAAGGGGAAAACTGCCGACGCAGTCGCCCTTTTTGTTGAATCCCGGATCTATATTTCACGAAACGAACTGCCGAACGCACTGCAGGCACTCGACCGTCTCGCGGTGCTTCCGGACCTCGGCGGCTCAACGGTTCCCGGCGGGACGAGCCATGCCGAAGTCGCGTTTCTCAAGGGCTATGTCCTCGAGCTGTCAAAACGCTATGCCGAGGCGATCGATGTGTATCTTTCCATCGCCGACGGGCGAAACGAATATTACGGCTGGCGTGCGACCGAGCGATTGAAAAAGCTCGATAATGACGAGGCTGCCAGATCATTTGTGTCGCAAAAACTCGGATCGTTGAGCAATGGCCTGTCTGCAAAAGATGCTGACGAGCGGCGGAGACATGCCCAAACGATCCTGCGCCTCACGGACGCTCCGGAATTAAGGCAAAAGGCTCTCGACGTCTTGAAGGGCGCGATAAAAGCGCTGCCCAATTATAAGATCGTCCAGGACATCAAACCGATCGTTATTGGCCGCAAAGACGTTTTGAGCGAGGCGAGGGCCGATCAGGCTCGAACGGGCCTTGATGAACTATTATTCCTTGGCCTCTACGACGAGGCGGTAACGCAATTTGACGCATCATTGGCAGCCGGATCGACGGAAAAGAACGGCAGCCCAGTCGCGGCGGCCGACCTTTATCGACGCGGCGACCGTGCCGACAAGGCGATCGCATTTGCCGAGCCGCTTTGGAAGAAGATACCTGCCGATTATCCCATCGAGCTCATTCCGCGTGACCAGCTCGAGATGCTTTATCCGGCACCGTATGCCGATCCGCTGTTGAAATACGCGTCACCTCGTGGTGTCGATCCGCGACTGCTGCTGGCGATAATGCGCCAGGAATCGCGGTTTCAGCCGAATGTTAAATCGTACGCCGCGGCACGCGGGTTGATGCAGTTCATCTCGACGACATCAAGCAAGGTCGCCGCCGAACTCGGCCGTGATAATTTCAAACAGGACGAGCTCTATTATCCGCCGAACGCGATACTGTTCGGTTCACAGTACCTCGCCGACCTGTTCAAGATATTTCCATCGCAGCCCGATGCCGTCGCTGCCAGCTACAACGGCGGCGAAGACAATATGAAACGCTGGCTCGCCCGTTCGCGTTCAAATCTGCCCGACCTTTATGTGCCCGAGATCGTCTATGCGCAATCGAAGGATTATGTTTACAAGGTGATGTCGAGCTATCGCATCTATCAGGCCGCCTATGACGAAAACCTGCGGCCGAGATGACATTTTAGTTCGCCTGTTCCATCATTGAATTTATGCGATATCTTACATTTTTATTTATTTCCGTTTTCCTTTTTGTTGCGTGCAAATCAGGCACGACCGCGACCAATGGTTCGGCCTCGGTCGAGCGATATCCGCTGAAAGGCAAGGTCATTTCAGTAGATAAGGCTGCAAAAACAGCCAATATTCAGCACGAGGAGATTCCCGGATTTATGCCGGCGATGACGATGGATTTTTTGATCAAAGAGGATTGGGTATGGGAAGATCTGCGTCCCGGATCTGAGATCAGGGCCGAACTCGTGGTCGATAAACATGCCAAGGATCCGTATTGGCTCGAGAAGATCGGCATTTCCGCACTTCCGATCCCGGGGCAGGAAGCTCCGCCGGTGAATGAGGATTTCGCCCAGATCGGGAAGCCCGTGCCTGATTTTTCGCTTACAAATCAAGACGGCAAACGCATCTCGATCAAAGATTTTAAAGGCAAACCGCTTGCAATTACCTTCATCTACGCCAAATGCCCGTTGCCGGAATATTGCATCAAGATGTCAACGAATTTCAGCGACGTCGCCAACCAGTTGATGGCTGATCCTCAGCGTAAAGACAAATTCCGTCTTCTCAGCATCTCGTTCGATCCTGCCAACGACACGCCCGAAAAGCTGCGTTCATACGGCCTCGGCTATCTCGGCAAAGATGCAAAGCCCGATTTCTCGGTCTGGCAGCTCGCCGTCGGCAAGGACGAAGAAGTGCGAAAGATCGCCGATTTCTTCGGCCTGCGATATGAGATCGACCCGAACGACAAGACCCAATTCAATCACTCGCTCCGCACGGCGGTCATCGGCTCTGACGGCAACGTCAGAAAGATCCTTGCCGGAAACAAATGGACACCTGGCGAACTGCTCAAGGAGCTTGAATCGGCCGACGCACCGCCGCAGCCGTAAGCCGACGGGTTTGCAACGGATGAACAAACTGCTAATCTCGCCGTATAACTCGTAACAAATTTCGAACATTGGAGAGTATATGCGAAAACTGCTGGTTCGTCTGTCCGTCGTAGTCCTTGTCTTTGCCGTCACTGCCTCCGCCCAAAAGCGAAACATCACTGAAAAGGACCTGTTCGATTTTGCGTGGGTCGGTGACCCTCAGGTCTCGCCTGACGGTTCGACCGTCGCCTTTGTAAAGGTGACGGTGAATGCCGCAAAGACAAATTACGACACGTCGATCTGGTCGGTCTCGACAAGTGGAAACGAAGAGCCTCGACGCATCACCGGCGGAAACCGCGATACTACGCCGCGTTGGTCGCCGGATGGCAAGTCGCTGGTGTTTGTCCGATCGCCCGAAACGCCAGCAGCCGGAGCGGCACCGCAGCTGTTTATGCTGTCGATGGCCGGCGGTGATTCGTGGGCATTTACGAGTCTGCCGCGTGGAGCCGGCAGCCCCGTTTGGTCGCCGGACGGCAAATGGATTGCCTTCGGCAACAGCGCGACGACTGAAGACCTGGCCCGCGGCAACAGGCCTCCTTCGCCGGACAGCCGCGAGAGCGATGTCCGTGTCATCACACGTGCCGTTTATCGTGCGGATGGAGGCGGGTATCTCGACCCGACCCGACCCAATCATCTGTGGGTGATCGCCGCCCCAAAAAGCCCCGAAGAAAAGCCGCAGCCAAAACAATTGACCAGCGGAGCCTTTAACGAAGGCGGCTTTGTCTGGTCACGCGACAGCGCCCGGATCTATTACACAACTAACCGCACTTTCGAGCCGTACTACGATGAGAGACCCAACACACAGATCTACTCTGTGCCGGTCATGGGCGGCACACAGACGCTGCTGACCAAGATCGACATGGGCGTCGGCGGCCTCGTCCTCAGTCCCGACGGCAGCAAATTCGCGTTCACTGCCTCGGCATCGCAAAAGCCGGTGCTTTCCTACACGCAGCCCGACCTATGGGTGTTAGACGTTGCCGCGAATTCACAGCCAAAGAATCTGACAACCGCGTTCGATTACGACATTGGCGGAGCGGTCGGTGGCGATAACGCATCGCCGCGGGCTGGCGGCGGAGGAGGCCCGATCTGGACCGCCGACGGAAAGGCGTTGATCGAACGCTACGCCAAAGAAGGCCGTGCGAATCTTGGCATCTTCGACGCCGCAACCGGCAAAATGAGCGACGTCACCAAAGGCGATCAGGCCATCCTGAGCTATCGGCCAACGCCTGACGCCGGCAAGATCGTCTACACGCGATCCACGCCAACAGTCGTCACCGATCTCTACATCCTCGACCGCACCAGCGGTTCGTCGAAACAGCTCACCAAAGTCAACGAGGCCCTGTTCGCGAAACTCAACCTTACCGAGCCGGACGATGTCTGGTACACGAGCTTTGACGGCAAGAAGATACAGACCTGGGTGCAGAAACCGCCCAATTTTGACCCGAGCAAAAAATATCCCGTGATCCTCAACATCCACGGCGGGCCGCACGCGGCTTACGGTTACGTATTCGATCACGAATTCCAATGGATGGCCGCCAAAGGCTATATCGTCATCTATCCAAACCCCCGCGGCTCAACGAGTTATGGGCAGGATTTCGGCAATATCATCCAGCACAATTATCCCGGCGACGATCACAAGGATCTCATGCTCGCCGTCGATGAGGTGATAAAACGCGGCTACGTCGATGAGACAAAGCTCGGCATCACCGGCGGCTCGGGCGGCGGCGTGCTGACCAATTGGGCAGTGACGCAAACCAACCGTTTTGCCGCTGCCGTCTCACAGCGTGACATCTCGGACTGGGCAAATTGGTGGTACACGGCCGATTTTGCGCAGTTTCAGCCAAGCTGGTTCAAGGGAGCACCGTTTGAGGATGTCGAGGGCTTTCGTCAGCGATCTGCGATCACGCACGTCGCCAAGATCCAAACACCGATGATGTTCATCCTAGGCGAGGCCGACTGGCGCACACCGACCGGAGCTGGCGGCGAAGAGCTCTTCCGCGCCCTAAAATACCGGCGCATTCCGACCGTCATGGTCCGCTTCCCAAACGAAGGCCACGAACTCTCACGCTCCGGCCAACCCTGGCACCGCATCGAACGGCTACAGCACATCGTCGGCTGGTTCGACAAATGGCTGATGGGAACGCCCAAGCCTGAATACGAGGTAGCACCGGTAAAATAGATATTGAAATCAAATATGAATCGACGTATTCTTAAGAATTATGGGCGTGTTGATCGAAGATATAACTGAGACCGCATTGTCGCTTCCCATCGCAGATCGAGCTGTTCTTGCCGACCGATTAATGGAGAGTCTCGATGAACGAGAAGACGCAGTTGCCGTTCGAGAGGCATGGATAACCGAGATCCGTCGTCGGGTTGCCGAAGTTAAATCTGGTAAGGCAGTACTCATCGATGGTGAAGTTGGACTTGCTCAGGTGCGGGCCTCAATTCGAAAATGAGATTTCGTTGGCAAGACGATGCACTGGACGAGTATCAGAAGGCCTCGCATTTTTACGGCCTTAGGGAAATTGGCCTTGACAGGCGATTTATCGAATGTATCGAATCTGCGATTGAGAGAGTTTGCGATTCTCCAACAAGATGGCCATTTCTTGAAGATGACTTTCGTCGAAAGGTCGTTGACGTTTTTCCCTATTCAGTAATTTATCTTGAGGACAACGCGGGCGTCGTGATCGTTGCTATTATGCACGATAGTCGTGAACATGGCTATTGGCGCAAGCGACTCGAATAGATAATCCAACCCAATGCAACCGGTGGACAACTAACAAACCATATGAAGGCAACCTCAATTCTCACATCCGTTATCCTTGTCCTTGTTATTTCATCCGTTGGATTTTCTCAACAGCCGACTCCTGAGATCCACATAGCCCCAAACGCTCCAAAGGATAAGCCTATCGATGTAGTACGCGGGGAAACTCAGAAATTTGACGAGGCTATCAAACCTCATATCGAGACAGCGAAAAGAACATATCCTCAGGCGAAGGAGCGTTTTCTCAAAGGACTCCCGCCCAAGCATTCGTTCTTTATTACAACGAGATTGCGCGACCCAAAAGGCCGCTTTGAACAGGTTTTCGTGGCGGTCAAGGACATAGCCAATGGCAAAGTGAAGGGTGTGATCGCGAGCGACATTCAATTGGTAGAGGGGTTTAAGTTCGGAGATCCATATACTTTTCAAGAAGGTGAACTGATCGACTGGACGATCTCTAAACCCGATGGTTCCGAAGATGGAAATTTTGTTGGCAAGTTTTTGGACGCATATCAGGCCGGACATGTCATTGATGCTCCAATATGGCGTGATCAGCCCGCAACACCGGAAAGAATGAGCCAGCGGATCGAGGAAGCCGCGATTCGATATCAAGCCAATGCCCCAATTCCACGCGTGATACTGTACGACATTGGTTATCCGCGCGATGAGAAAGAATATTCGGCCCTCGACGGAAATGCGGTAATTCTTATTACGGCGGTGGCCCAAGACAAGCTCGAACTACCGCTAAAAAGGGTATATGTTACTATCGACGGCAAAGAGATCGAATTAAAGCAGATCAAATTGGTTCTGTCTGAATCGCCATCAAACAAAAGTGCCTCGGCTAAGACGTTTGGTGCCTTTAGGGCAGATGCTCTGTACATCCTGCCGATCAAACTCCGTATGGCCATTGGTGATCTAAACGCCGATTTTGCAGCCAATAAGACAGGATTCAAGATGGCGGCATTCGGCACGCCTGTCTCGGACGATGTTGGCCAAATCATCGCTAAGGGTATTAGAGGTCCGGGACTTAACGAGCCTGCACTGGATAAGTTCATCAAACGCGAGTTTCCGAGTTTCTTCAATTAGTCCAAAACTACTTCCTTTCCGCTGACTAGGACTTTCACTACATCCCTCGCATTCGACGCGAAAACCAGCGCGGTGTGAACATCGCTGACGGGCTGCTGGGCGATGTTGGCGAGTGAGATGACGGCGATGTCGGCTTGTTTGCCTGGGTCGAGTGTGCCGATGAGGTGGTCGAGGCCGAGGGCTTTGGCTCCGCCGAGCGTTGCGGTTTCGAGCATTTGTTTGGCTGAGATGAACTTCGGTGACGAAAACGCCCTTACTTCGTGCGGGCTTCCGCAATTGGTGCGGTTTCGTGCAACCAAGGCGGCGAAGCGGGATTCTTCGAGCAGGTCGCAGGTGTTGTTGCTGGCGACGGAATCGCTGCCGAGACCGACCGCGATGCCGGCGTCGAGAAACGCTTCGAACGGCGCGTAGCCGTGGCCGAATTTTGCGTTTGATTTCGGGCAGTGGGCGATCTTTGCTCCGTTTGAAGCGATCCGTTTGATGTCGCTGTCCGGAGACAACGACGCAATGGGCAAGCAGCGGTTGTGTTGATAGAACGCCGAGGCGTTCGAGGTATTCGATCGGCGTGCAGTGCGGGCTGTTCCAATCGATACCGTATTTTTCATACACCGAGGTGAAAAATCCGGTGCCCTGCGTCATCAGTTCGTGCTCATCCATCGATTCGGCGGCGTGGATCGTCAGCGGAACACGGTTTAGGATCGAGTACTGAGCGATCAGCTCGAACAAACGCGACCCGACCGTGTACGGCGAATGCGGCGAAAGGCCCACGCGGACAAGCTCGGTCTCTTCACTTTTAAGCTGCTCGAATTTCGCTGCAAGCGTGAGAAAATTGTCGTCTGCCGTCCGGTTGTCCGGCGAAAACTCGGTCTCCTGAAAAACGATGCCGCGAAGGCCAACCGTTTTTAATGCATGCACGCCGGCATGCCCCATACGCCCGATATCGCCAAAACACGTCACGCCCGCACGGGCACCTTCGATCGCTCCGTTTACAGCTGCGGCGAGAATGTCTTCGTCAGAAAGCTCCGCTCGTAGGCCATTTAGCTTGAGCAGCCAAGCCGCAAAATCATGCTCTACATCATCCAGGCACCCGCGCATCGAGGTGATCTCGAGATGCGAATGGCAATTGACCATGCCCGGCATGATCGCCGCCTCGCCCAGATCTTCGATATCGATCCCCGGAAATTGCTGAGCGATCTCGTCCCTCGTCCCAACTGCCGCGATCTGAGCGCCGTCGATCGCGACCGCACCATTCGCTATTGGCTCGGACGAGATCGGCAAAACATGATCGGCAGCGATGATCTTCATTGGACAATTAGAACAAAACTGCGACGAAATCGAAAATCCGAAGTTAGCGGACACTTGTTAATTTTTTCCTCGTATTGTGTGGAGCGGTTGGACGCCGAACGGCATCTTGGTGCTGATGAGTTGCGAATGGGGCGGCGATGGGATGTTGGAGATCGCTCTTTTGAATGGGAATGTTGGGGAGCGATGGGTCTTTGTTACAATTGGACCGCAGCGGCGGCCTGTGACAGTTTTTTATACCCGTTTTACGATTGTCGCTGGGGGTCTTTTTTATTGTCGCTGACCCTGTTTTTTACTGTCGCAAGCCCCCTAAAACATTGTCGCTGTCCCCCTTAAAAACTGTCGCAGAATGCATTTTTACGGCACTTTTCGCAATTTTGTTGATGAAATTGTGGTACGTACCACAATTTTATTGTGAGGTGAAAATTACACGTTTGGTCTTCACCAAAAACGCGCCCGATGTCATCATTTTTGTGCTGGAACCGATCGGTATCGCGTGAGGATAGATGAGACGTAGTTTTTGGTCGAGGCGATTCCTATGCGGGCAACAAAATCGGATTCGGACAGAACACCAGTGTCCGTTTCGCGTGTCCATTCCTCGACACGGCTCGGGCCGGCGTTGTAGGCAGCTAGGGTCATAGCGGTCTCAGACGGCAGATCGCGGTATTTTTCGCGGAGCTTTTCGTAATACCAGCAGCCGACCTGGATGTTTCGTTCCGGGTCAGCAAGAAACGTGTTGACGTTCTCGGCTGCCTGCTTTTCAAATTCCTTGAGGCCTGTTTCCTTGGCCCATTCTCGAGCAACGACGGGCGTCACCTGCATCAGCCCGACTTCTTCGTCGGCACCGATCTTCCACGCCCGAAAATAGGTCTCTTCGTAAATGATGCTCCAGACCAATTTTGCGTCGACGCGGTAAACACGGGCCTGCCGCTCGATCAGGCCGTCATATCGATGGACCCAATAACTTGGGAAATAGATCGCCCCTGAAGCAGCGATCACAATGAGCACAAAGATGATGGAGACCAGATAGCGAAGCATCGATAGCCGTTATTAAATCAATTCTTTGTGGTATCTACAAGGCGGATCAGGTTTCGGGAACAAGGTCGGTGTGGCTTTCGACACGTGCTATCGCGTCGTCGGCCGTGTTAGGCGGTTCGGCGGTGCGCATTTCTTTTCGATCCTTTTCCGTGACCGAGGTGCTGCCGGTGCGGGCCATCTCAGAAAACAGATCTACGTCAAAGTCAGCCTCGGCGGACATTTCCTTGCGGATCTCGAGCAGCACTTCGATAAACTTTGAACGGCGGTACATCTTTTTGTTCTAAGCCTTTTGCGACAGCTCCTTTTCGCTTTGTTCTGCCGCGAGCGTCCGGTAGGCCAGGTTTTCGCCATCGAGAAAGACCTCGACCGACGAGTCTTCGGCGACATCGCCCTGCAGCAAACCTTCGGACAGCTCATCCTCGATATATTTCTGAAGTGCCCGTTTCAGCGGCCTCGCACCATACTTTCGGTCGCCGCATGTGCGGTCGATGAGCCATTGTTTGGCGTCCGTGGTCAGGCTGATCTTGAGCTGGCGGTTTTCGAGGATCGTGTTGAGACGGCCGACTTGCAGGTCGATGATCTCAAGCAAGGCCTCATCATTCAGCTCGTCAAACAGCACGATCTCGTCCAGACGATTAATAAATTCGGGAGCGAATGTCTGACGGACGATCGCCATCACTTGATCTTCGAGCTTGTCACGCGACGACGCTGCATTCGCCTGAAATCCGAGTGTGCCGCTCTTTTGGATAACCCGTGCACCCAGGTTCGACGTCATGATAAAGATCGCGTGTTTGCAATCGACCGTTTGCCCCATGGCATCGGTCAAAACCCCGTCCTCAAAGACCTGCAGCAAAACATTGAAGAGATCGGGATGTGCCTTTTCGACCTCGTCGAACAGCACGACCGCGTACGGCGAACGCCGTAATTTCTCGGTCAACTGTCCGCCTTCTTCGTGGCCGACATATCCCGGAGGCGAGCCGATGAATTTCGAGACCGAGTGCTTCTCCATGAATTCGCTCATGTCAAATCGAATGAGCGAGCGTTCCGAGCCAAAGAGAAATTCCGCGAGACTGCGGGCAACCTCTGTCTTGCCAACACCGGTCGGGCCGAGAAAAAGGAACGATCCGACAGGCCGGCTCGGATTCTTGAGTCCGGCACGCGAACGGCGGATCGCCCGTGCCAGAGCCGAGATCGCCGGACGCTGCGAGACGATGCGTTCGTGCAGTGCCGCCTCGATCTTCATTAGCTTTTGAGCTTCTTCCTGCTTGATCGACGCGACCGGAATTCCGGTCCAGCGGGCGATCACTTCCTCAACGTCGTCACGCGTCACTTCGACCGCAAAGAACGAATCTTCGAGCGTCTGCAGCTCGTAGGAGATCAATTGATCTTCGTTGGCGGCAACGCGTTTCCAGTTCTCAACAGTCTCTTTCCACGAGGGCTCACCGCGATTTTCATGCTGGTACCGTAGCTTGGCCCTTGCTCCGGCTTCGTCCAAAACATCGATAGCCTTGTCAGGCAAAAATCGGTCGGCGATGTAGCGGTTCGATTGCTGTACGGCGGCCGCGAGAGCATCTTGCGAATAACGAATTTGATGGAACGCTTCGTAGCGTTCAACGATTCCCTTAATGATCGTCAGAGCCTCGGCCTCGTTCGGCGGATCGACCTTGACCGCCTGAAAACGGCGTTCGAGGGCCCGGTCTTTTTCGATGGTCTTGCGGTATTCCCCAGGCGTCGTGGCTCCGATACATTGGATCTCGCCGCGTGAAAGTGCGGGCTTTAAGATGTTAGCCGCGTCGAGCGTACCTTCTGCCGAACCGGCACCGACGAGCGTGTGGAGTTCGTCTATGAAGACGATCGAATCGCTGGTCTCACGCAGTTCGGCCATTATCTTCTTCAGGCGTTCTTCGAATTGCCCTCGGTATTTCGTTCCCGCTACGATCAGCGAAAGGTCGAGAGAAAGGATGCGTTTATTCTCGAGAAAACTCGGTACATTTCGATCAACTATGCGCTGGGCAAGTCCCTCGATTATTGCCGTCTTTCCGACTCCCGACTCGCCGATCAGGACAGGATTGTTCTTGGTGCGGCGACAGAGGATCTCGATCAGTCGTTCGATCTCGGGCTCGCGGCCGATCAGCGGATCGAGCCGTCCATCCGAGGCTTCGATGGTCAGGTCACGCGTAAATTCCGTTAGACTTGGCGTCTTGCTGTTGTCTTTCGCCGGAGCAAAAACGCCCGGAACTGCTGCCTGGCGGCTCATCTCGTCGCGAACGTCGTGCAGCCTAAGGCCGTAACCGAACAAGATTTCCGCTGCGATCGATTTTTCCTCTCGGACAAGGCCGAGCAGCAGATGCTCAGGCCCGATATGGCGGTTTTTTAACTGGCGGCTTTCTTCGTTAGCGTAAAAGAGAATGCGTTTGGTGATCGGTGAAAGATGCAGCTCTGAAGATTGCGGAATGCGTTCTTTCAGAACGATACGTTCCTCAACATCGCGGCGGATCGTATCGACCGTCAAGGCGTGGCGAAACGGGAAAAATCTCGCTGAGAGATTCTTATCCTCTCGCATCAATCCCAAAAGGATATGTTCAGGTGCGATGACCTGCGAACCGTATTGGAGCGCTTCGTAGCGAGCAAAAAAGATAACCCGGCGAGACCTTTCGGTGTAGCGTTCGAACATATAGTTTGCGACCAAACGAATTTTCAGCTAACGACAATAATTATATCGAAAATTCGTGCCGACGCGTCAATTTCTTACGTAGTTTATTTTCTAACGAGCTTGCGTAAAATACAGTTGCAAAGCTCGCGAAAATCCAGAAGAAAATGCGTCTCGGCCGCAATTAATTTGGCAAGGCCGAGACCGGCTCTATCGCCGACAGATCGTCCGACTTTATTTCCCGGACGATCGCCTCGTCTTTGTTCTTGATGCTGCGCAATATTTGACCGGCTGGTGCGAGTTCAACACGGGCAGTGAGAACGCGAGAAACGCGTTTCGGCAGGAACTTTGGAGCGAGTCCAGCGATCGAATCGGAAAGGGCCACGATATCGCCGCCGCCGGACCAATGTTCGCGAACGACCGATTCGTCGCTGCGGTTGACCAATCGCAGCAGCACCAGAGCAACAACATAAATATCGTCGATCTGCCCGATGAAAGGGAATACGTCCGGAATGAAATCCAATGGCGAGATCACATAAACGATAGCTGCGGCAAAGAGAGCCTTTTCGGCGATGGGGACGCGGTTGTCTTTGAGCAGTCGCCCAAGCAGCATTACCATATTAGGCAGGAACATCAGAAAGCTGTGCATTCTGCCTTTCAGTTCGGACTTTTCACGTCGCTTGATCTTTGTTTTTGACTCTTTCATCCGGTTACCTCGTTCGCTTTCTCAAAGTGTATTGAATAGCCGATATTAGAGCAAGTTTCGCGCCTGATAGTTGTATGATAAATTCGAAGTCGAAACCTATGATATTGCAGCAGATCAGACAGCGAGCCCATGCCGATAAACAACATATTATTTTGTCCGAGGGCGAAGACATTCGCACTGTCGAGGCTGCCGCGATCTGTGCCCGCGACGGCATCGCCAAGATCACGATCCTCGGCAGCGAAGAGAAGATCCGCGAGGCCGCCTTGCAGGCGGGAGCCAATCTTAACGGCGTCGAAATACTCGACCACCGAAAGTCAAACGATTTTGGAAAACTCGCAACACTCTACCATCAGATGCGTCGTGCGAAAGGTGTGACACTTGAGGAAGCCGAGCAAACGGTTAAGGATCCGCTCTATTTTGGTAACCTCATGGTCCGCGAAGGAAAGGCTGACGGCTCGGTGGCCGGTGCGACAAATACGACGGCTCACACGGTCGCTGCCGCTTTGCGGTGCATTGGTGTACGGCAGGGAATGAAGACCGTTTCGAGTTTTTTCCTGATGGTCGTGCCTGAAAAGAAGTTCGGAGCAAACGGGGCGATGATCTATGCTGATTGCGGCGTTGTTATCGATCCCGACGTAAGCGAATTAGCCGAGATAGCCATTGCATCGGCGGACTCGTGTCGGGCGTTGCTCCAAGTCGAACCACGCGTAGCGATGCTCTCTTTCTCAACAAAGGGAAGTGCCAAGCACCAACTTATCGACAAAGTTATCGAAGCGACAAAAACTGTCCGAGTCCGTATGCCCGACCTCATTATCGACGGCGAACTCCAAGCCGACGCCGCTCTGGTCACATCCGTCGCCGAATCAAAAGCGCCCGGTTCACCCGTCGCAGGCAGGGCAAACGTTCTAATTTTCCCTGACCTCAATGCCGGCAACATAGCCTACAAACTTACCGAACGCCTCACCGGCGGCACCGCGATCGGCCCCATTCTACAGGGCCTTGACCGCCCGTGCAACGATCTCTCACGCGGCTGCAAGGCTGAGGACATCGTCGACGCCATAGCAATTACTGCGGTTCAGTCACAAGCCCGAAAAACCTCTTGATCTCGAAATCCGTATGGATCGCAAGGACAACCCAATAAAACGACTTCTGGACCGCCTCGGTCCGGGGTTGATCACGGGCGCGTCTGACGATGATACTTCGGGGATCGGGACGTATTCGCAGGCCGGTGCGGCATTGGGATTTGCGACGTTGTGGACGGCGATAGTGACACTGCCGTTGATGGTCGTTGTGCAGCATATTTGTGCAAAGATCGGCATGGTCTCAGGACGCGGCCTAGCTGGAGTTCTCAACAAATATTATTCAAAAAAGCTCTTATATCCCGTTGTTATTGGGCTCGTGGTTGCGAATACGATCAACGCCGGTGCGGATATTGCGGCGATTTCGGCGGCGATCAATATGTTTGTTCCCATACCGATCTCGGCGATGGTAATTCCGATAGCTCTGGCGATCGTCGCACTTCAGGTTTGGGGCTCATATCGCTTTATCATGAAGATATTCAAGTGGCTGACGCTCACGCTTTTTGCTTATGTGATCGCGGCTTTTCTGGCAAAACCGGAATGGTGGGCGGTGTTCAAGGCAACGTTCGTACCGCAGATCTCATTTACGAGCGAATACATCACGACCATCGTCGCGATCCTCGGCACGACCATTTCGCCATATCTCTTCTTTTGGGAAGCGAGCGAAGAGGTCGAGGAAGAAAAAAGCGAAGGCCGCACCAAACTCTTCGAGCGAAAAGGTGCGACCGACAGTGAGATCAGGAAGGAAAAGATCGACACTATTGTCGGCATGCTCTTTTGCAACGTAGTTTTCTATTTTGTGATCCTCGCGGCAGGCGCGACGCTTCACGTGTCGGGCAAGACCGACATACAATCCGCGACCGATGCGGCACAGGCATTAAGGCCGCTGGCCGGGAATTTTGCAACTGTGCTGTTTGGTATCGGACTGATCGGTGCGGGCCTGCTTGCGGTTCCTGTTTTGACCGGTTCGGCGGCCTATGCTGTGGCTGAGACTTTCGGCTGGCCGTCGGGGCTTGACGAAAAACCCCGTCACGCAAAGAAATTCTACGGCGTCATCGCCGCCTCAACGATCATCGGCGTGTTGATCGATTTTGCGGGGATCAATCCGATTAGCGCTTTGTTTTGGACTGCGGTGATCAACGGCGTGATTGCTCCGCCCTTGTTGGTTGTCGTGATGCTGGTCGCCAATAACAAACGAGTAATGGGCAAACGTGTTAATGGAAAATTTACAAATATTGTTGGCTGGTTCGCAGCCGCAGTGATGTTTGCGGCGGCGATCACGATGTTTGCTTTGTGGTTCCATTAAGTTCACCGTGGTCCTCAGTCAGGCATTTAGGGCACAAACAATCGCTGAATTGTGACTTGAGAACTGTCGCCGCCGCTGCCGGAATTTCGATATCGAAGCACCAGCAGCCATCGAGTTTTGCTCCGCAGCCGAACGATTCGCCGCATGATTCGCAGATCTTAATTTCCGCCATGTCCTTTACTCTATCTTGCATAAGGGTTCGGTTCTCCCTCCGGGCGAGTTTTCCAGCGTTTGTGTATCCATAGCCATTGGTCGGGAAATGCCCGGACAAATGATTCCATATCTGCGGTCATGGCGGCCGTGGATTCAAATACGTCGCGATGGCGGTCATCGGTAAAGGGCGTTTCGATCAAACTGCCGTGATGAACGACGTATTTCCGCTTATCTTTATCCCACACGCAGCACATCGTGATGATCATTGCGTTCGTGCGACGCGCCAATGTCGCAACACCCGCCGTAGTGCATGCGGGAATACCAAAAAACGGAACGAAAACGCCGTCCTTTTTTTGGACGTTTATGTCGGGCATTACACCCAGAACTTCCCCGTTTCGAAGCAGCCCGATCGTTTCATTGAATGAATTTTGTTTGTTGATCGAACGATTGCCAAATCTGGTACGAATACCCGTGATATAGTTCTCGATGAGCGGGTTATCCATACGGCGGGCAAGGTAATTGATCGGCATTCTCGAGGCCGAATAAGCGAAAATGCCGATCTCCCAATTCCCCATGTGCGGCCCCGCAAGTATTGTGCCTCGCCCTTTTGCCACCTGAGCATCGTAATATTCGCGCTCGCTACCCAGGCCGTCAAAATCAAATTCGACCAATTGTGAAATACCTTCGGGGGTTGCAGTCGGGAAATGACAAACTTCGCCGATAACGCGGCCGAGGTTGTCAAAACATCCCCGCACAAGACTCCATCGTTCGTCATCGCTCTTTTCGGGAAACGCGATGCCCGTATTAATGAATGCCGTTCGTCTGAGATCAGAAAGAAAGAGGAAGAGAAAATTAACGATCAGTTGGCCGACCCGGACCGACAGCCGCCTCGGCATAATACCCAGAACCCCCGCAACGACCAGCACCAGAACATACTCGGCCCTAATTTGAAACGAACTTTTTTTGGCCATTTTCGGGCGATCAGCCTTTCCAGCGACGAAACGCCAGAACCGCGTTGAGACCACCGAATGCAAACGAATTTGAGATCGCAGCATCAACGGTCTTCTCGCGTGCCGTATTGGCGATGATGTCAATATGGCATTCCGGATCGATCTCGGTGAAATTAATGTTTGGGGGCAAAATGCCATGGTGAAGCCCCAAAACCGTTGCTGCCGACTCGATAGCTCCTGCCGCTCCGAGCGAATGCCCCACCATTGATTTTGTCGAACTTACCGCGACATCCTTTGCGTGCTCACCGAAAACAAGTCTGATCGCCGCCGCCTCCATTGTGTCGTTGGCCGCTGTCGCAGTGCCGTGTGCATTTACGTAGCCGACCTCGTCAGCGTTTATTCCTCCGTCCTCAAGTGAGAGACGCATAGCTTTTGCAGCTCCGGTCGTTAACGGCATTGTCAGGTGATGGGCATCGGCGGACATTCCGAAACCGACGATCTCGGCATATATCGTGGCACCGCGTGCCTGTGCATTTTCAAGCGTTTCCATCACGAACATTGCTCCGCCTTCGCCGAGTATCATGCCCGTGCGGTCCTTTGAAAATGGGCGGCATGTGTCTGGCGACACGACACGCATCGCTTCCCAGGCCTTGAGATTACCCCAGCAAAGCGGAGCCTCGCTGCCGCCAGTAACAGCGACGTCAACCGTTCCTTGTCGGATCAACCAAAACGCATGTCCCATTGCATGGTTAGCAGACGAACACGCTGTCGAGAGTGTAAAATTTGCTCCCGTAAATCCGTGCTCCATTGCAACTTGGCTGGCGACCGCGTTGCTCATCGCACGCGGAATTACCGTAGGCTGCTGACGGATTTTGCCTTCGACATAATACTTGTAATAGATATCGTCCTCGGTAGTCTTGCCGCCGAGGCACGAACCGGTCACAACACCGGTCTTATCTTTGAGCTCATCTGTAAATACAATGCCTGCGTCGGCAAGTGCTTCTCGAGCGGCGACAATGCCGTAGATACCAAACTCGTCCAGCCACATCAACGCCTTGTCGTCAAAATGTTGGGTCGCATCGAAACCGCGCAGTTCGCCGCCGTTCTTGAATCGGATCGCCGACACATCGGCCCGCTGTATCTCGCGGATCCCCGATCGTCCATTAGAGACGCCATCCCAAAAATCAATCGCGTTATTTCCGAGCGGCGAAACGACGCCGACTCCGGTTATCACAACTCTTCTCATCTATTTTGTTTGCTATTTGGCGTCTTCTGATTCCGCTGGCGGTGCGGCCGTTTCGTCTTTGTCCTTTATTCCGGCGCGTTCTTTCAAGATACGTTCCATTTCAGCCGCGTTGTCGACCGGATTCGCGAGCAGCCATTCTATGCCTTCGACGGCTTCGGCTACGCTCTTCATCATCTGGACCTTGTCGTCAGGGATCATAATGTCAAACTCTTCTTCGAGTTCGAACACGAGATTAAGGCCGTCGAGTGAATCGAGGCCCAGAGATTCGAAAGTGGTTTCCATCGAAATTTCTTCCGGCGGAACCTTTTTGAAATTTGCAAAGACTTTGATTACTCGTTCGGCAACTGTTTGTTCTGACATCTATTGATCCTCTTTCACGTTGAAATCCAACAATGCTGAAACGATATTATAGTAAAAAGCCCGTGCAAACGCACGAGCCTCATCGAACGCCGTTTTGGTCAGCTCGCGCTAATTGTCTTTGAGGCCGTAACTGTTACATAACTCTTACAATTACCGACCAACAATCCTGCTATGGTTAAAAGTGGACCGAGGTTCGGTCCAATGTGCAATTTTAGTTACAGAGGATATAATCAAGTGCAAAACGTAGTCGAATTTACACCTTCTCGAGTCGGAAAATACAATTGGAACACGATCTTTTTTGTGTCGGCGTTTCACCTTGCGGCCCTTGCAGCCATTTTTACATTTAGCTGGGCAAATCTTATTGCCACGCTTGTGGTTTGGGTGATCGCGGCGAGCTGGGGCATCGGCATCGGCTATCACCGATTGCTGACGCATCGTGGTTTCACGACATCTAAATGGATGATGCGTTTTCTCGCGACTTGCGGCACGCTCGGTCTCCAGAGTGGCCCGATCTCATGGGTTACGACGCATCGTTTGCACCACGCATTTACCGACACGGACAAAGACCCGCACAGTCCGCGAAAAGGGATCTGGTGGTCGCACATCGGCTGGATATTCGAAGGAACCGCACAAAATCAGCCGCAATCTGTCCGTCAACGCTATTCGCCCGATCTGCTCAAAGACCCTTACTTGGTCTTTATCGATAAGTATTATTATGTAACAACGCTCTTGTTGGCCGCGGGGTTGTTTGCGATCGGCGGGTGGACAATGGTCATCTGGGCGATCGTTATGCGTGTTGCCGTTAGCTGGCATTTTACCTGGATGGTCGATTCGGTAACGCACCTTTGGGGCAGTCGTCGATTTGATACGCGTGACGACTCGCGAAATAACGCTCTCGTCGCCGCCGTCACGTGGGGCGAAGGCTGGCATAACAACCACCACGCGTTTCCGCGTAGTGCCAAACACGGCTTTACCTGGAAAGAATTTGATATTAACTGGTACCAGCTCTGGATGCTCCAAAAGCTCGGGCTGATCTCGAACGTCTATGCCTATGATCTGGCAACCGAATCAGAGTCGCCAAAGGAAATGAAACTAGCAGCGTAAGAAGACGAGGAGAAAGGGAGAAGGGGAGAGGAGGAGAAAGGCTCGAATGCCGAATTCCTTTTCTCCCCTTCTCCTTTTCTCCTCTTCTCCCCCACTCAATTGCTAAAGCTGTGAAATAATAACGCTACGTGATGCGCCGACGTAAAACCGCAATATTCTTTCTTATCCTAGGCATCTGTCTTTCGGTGCTGGCGGTTGCTCTGAATATAGGCTGGGTCATCTTGAGTCTGCGTGAGGTCGCTCTGCTTGTGTTTGGAGTGGTCTTTTTTTTATTGATCATCACGGGCTTGATCCTCAATACGATCTTCCTGGTTCGCGAAATCCGCCGCAACGAACAGCACGATGCTTTTCTAAACGCTGTTACACATGAACTAAAAACGCCGATCGCTTCGATCAAGCTATATCTCGAAACGCTCAAGGCACGTGACCTTCCGCGTGAGAAACAGCTCGAATTTTATGACATCATGCTCGACGACAATGCCCGCCTTCTCGGCACTGTTGAGCAAGTGCTGCAGGCGAGTCGCACGCGTGAGAAGCAGCGTCTGATGAATCTCGCCGAGATAGATCTAGGTGATCTGATCAGCGAGACTATCCGGGCGACCGTTGTGCGTCGCCATCTGGATGACTCCGCGATAAGATTTTCGCCGCCGAATGAGAAGATCGAGATCATGGGCGATCGTGCCGAACTCCAAACGGCCATCGCCAATCTGATCGACAACGCGATAAAATATTCTCCCGACGGGCCCAAAATTACCATAAAGCTTCGTAGTGCTAGGCCAAAAAAGGCAGAGATATTTGTCCGCGACAATGGTATCGGCATGGCACGCAGCGATCTGAAACGTGTATTCAAACGATTCTACCGTGCCCAGAATTCCACATCGTCGACAACAAAAGGAACCGGGCTCGGGCTCGCTATCGTCGAGTCAATTGTCGCAAAGCACGGCGGCACTGTGCGTGCCGAAAGCAAGGGTGAAGGTCTCGGAACCACGATAATTGTACGGTTGCCGAAAGTTTAATTTCTGTTCGAATATGAAAATTCTCATTGTCGAAGATGAACAACATTTGGCCGACGGCCTTCGGTTCAACCTCGAGGCCGAGGGGTTTCAGGCCGAGATCGCTGAGGATGGGGAAATTGCGGTCAAATGGCTCGAGGCCGCGAAATTCGACGCTGTCGTGCTCGATGTCATGATGCCCGGGATCGACGGATTTGATGTTGCCCGAACAATGCGTTCCCGAGGAGATTACACACCGATACTGATGCTGACTGCTCGCGGCCGGCCCGAGGATGTTTTGCTGGGTTTTGAGGCCGGAACTGATGATTACCTCGCTAAGCCGTTCGACTTGGAGATATTCCTCGCTCGTTTGAAGGGCCTCCTTCGCCGCAGGCAATGGTTAGAATCGGATACCAAATCAAAGGACATCGCGAGTGTAGTAACCGTTAACGGACGTACGATCGACTTCGAAAATCTGGAACTCCGCAACGGCGAAGAACTGATCCACATTACGCTGATGGAAGCGAAACTGTTGAGTTACTTGATCGAGCACGAGGGCCGTGCGGTGTCGCGAAAGGTGATCCTCGAAGAGGTCTGGGACCTGCAGGAAGACACCGACACCCGAGCCATCGACAATTTCATCGTCCGCCTCCGCCGCCATCTCGAAAACGAACCAAACAACCCAAAGATCGTCCAGACCGTCCGCGGCATCGGTTACAAATTTGTACAAGACAAGAGCTAATTGCCGCGAAAAGGCATAAAAGACGCAGATTATGAAGCCTGATTTTGCGTCTTCTTTGCCTTTTCGCAGCCACTATATGTCTATTCCGATGTGCCCATTCGCCCAACCACCCGGATCGCTTCACGCCAATGTTCGTGCAGTTCAAACCGCCAAAGTTCGATCTCGGGTGAAACTGCTTTAGCAAAAAACTCAAAATCTCGATGAAAGCTCCACGCCGGAGCGGTGAGGTAGACGAGTGCGGGTTTGTCCATTATCTCCATGCCGCCAAACAAATTTGCTTCGGCAAGCAGTCCCCGCCGACGCTGTAATTCTATCTTTCGCCAATAGTCCGCTGCCTGAAAGACCATTTCGCGGTCGGGCTGCGTCTTGAGTTCGATTATTACCAAACGACCGTCACATCGGAGTGCGAGCAGGTCGATCTTGTCATTCGACGAGCGAAACTGATTATAGATCGGTGACAAGATCACATTACCGTCGAGCAATTTGATATTGCGGCGAAGGATCGATTCGAGCCAAGCTTCGGGAGCCGTTCGAAAGAACTCGTGGCGTTTATTCGGCGGATCGGGCGAGCGGTTAAGTGTGAGTTCTGCGACTAAATTCCTGAGCCTGTCAGCATTATCGTGACCCAGGATCGACCGATTTGTGCCGACACCGAACCAGGCCTTTTCCTCTCCCATGATCGATCTTACACGGCCAAACGGCAGGCCCATGAACCGCAGTGTCTCGCCCTGTTTCGAGTAGATAATGTCGATCTTTTCCGGAGCAAGATCGATAATCTTTCGTGCAGTTTCGCTCGGCATCGGATCTGCCGGTATGACAAGTTTTCTGGCCTTTTCACGCCATAGATCGCGGATCTTGCGTTTTGGCAATTCTATCAGCCGCGGCGGATCGAGCTTTCGGTCGATCTCTAATACTGTGATCTTGGCCTTCCATTTTTCGGTGAGCAGAGTGTGGAGTTTTTGGGTGTTTCGCGAACTGCGTTTTTCGCATATTATCCAGATATCGAGGACCGGTTTTTTCTTTCGCGAGCCTAATTTTTCGAGCCAAAGCATCGCGGCGGTCATGACGGCTTCGCTTGTAAGCTTGCCGGTAATATCGGCGATCGCCGCCATCGGGATCTTATCGATCGTTTCGAATTGGATCTGAGCAAGACGGCCGGTTTCGACATTTAAGGCGACGCGGCCGAGTTTGGTTCCCGGGAAACTCGGCTCGATCATTGCGGCGATCTCATTCGCCATCTTTAGCCTAGCGATCTCGATCTCAGCAGCGATCTCGGCCGCGGCGACTCGCGGAACAAGCCTGATCGTTTCGCGTTTCCGTCCAAAAGCACCGGCAACATCGAGCGAGATCTCGTTATTTGAAAGCGTTGCGTCGTTCAACCTCCATGAGTGAAAACCATTGTCGTCGAGAAATCCGAACATGGTCTTATCACCATCGACTCCAACTTCGATCTCAGTGCGGTCGAGCGGAAAGGTCTTGTCGAATTCGCGAACCAACAGCCATTCGTGATGGCCGTCGAGGAACGCACAAATATCGTCAATGTTCACCATTCATGATTGGCGGCAAAGTGCCTGATCATTGCCTCGGCCCAGTCGCGATAGCCCTGTTCTGACGGGTGAATGCCGTCTTCGAAGAATCCTTCGGCGGGCACATCGACGGGCTGCGGATAATAGAAGACGCGATCCATATCACGCGTGAATTCACGAATATTCGCGTCGTGCATTTGTGATAACGTCCAGAGAATGGTCTTCACCGGCTCAGGCATGATTGGCGATAGGACGATCATCGGGCAGTTTGAGATGAATATGACAGCGTCGGGATTCTTATGGCGAACGATACCGATCAGCTCGATCATATCGCTGCGCCATTTTCGCGGGCTGGAGAGCCTCATCACATCGTTTCCGCCGATGCCGAGGAGAATGTAATCGAACTTTTCATCCGGCATATGAGGGACGAGTTCGTTGATCGTCCGGCGGGCCGTAACGCCATTTTTGCCCAGCACTTTCCATTCGACAGGACGATTTTTGTGCAGGCTTAAATACTTAGCAAATTGTCCGGCGAGAGCCACTTCATGTGTTCTGGCTCCGAGACCGGCGACTGTCGATTCGCCGATCACATAGAGCTTTGCCGCGTTGTCGCCTTCACCATATTTTCCATGCTTGCTGCCCGCCGCGTCAGGAAGTAGGCCGACTTTCCAACGTGTGATCTGGCCCTGAATATACAAAAACGGGGAGATCGGGATGATCGCTGCCGCCCCGAGCAGATATTTCCGCTGAAGTCGGCGTAAATTGTCGTTATTATTGTTCGTATCCACCGTTATGTTAAAATTTAAAGACTCCAATGTTTTTGTCAAATCTGCACCGACATTTCCTCCTTTTGATCTTGATAGTTCCGATATTCCAGGCGTGTAGCGGAATTCCCGCGAATTCAAATTCAAACACACCTATTGCTAGTGAAATAAAGAGCGAATTCCCATTCTCGACCAAAGAGCCCGAAACTTATCAGGGCGATTTTGTGGTGACAATCGGCACAACGGAAGAACATTTCTTTCGAGCAAGAAAGGGAGATAGCTCGCGAATCGATCTTTTTGAGGGAAGTGACATATCTTCGACGCAGATCGTTACAGACAAAATATACAACATCGATCCCGCACGAAAGATATACACCGAGGAATCGATCGCTTCGGGTGCCCTCAATTCGGTGCCGGTATTTGATGCTACAAACGGATTTTTTGCGGGTAAAGAGTACACCGCGTTCGAAGAAACCGGTCACGACGGCAGCATCACGAGATATCGGGTCAAGAACACAGACACGTCGAAAGGCGAAATACTCGTTTCTGTTGATAAGGCTAGCGGTCTCATGGTGCGTCAGGAATTTATCGCTTCAATGGTCGAGGGCTCGGAGCCAGCCCCAAATTTGATCTTCGAGATACGCAACCTCAAGCTGGACGTAGACGAAGATATTTTTAGGCTTCCGGCAGGCCTCAGAAAGGTCGGTAAGAGCGAGTTTCGTACACCGACACCGAAGGCAGACAAATAATTTCCGGCAACGGCAAAATTCCGTTCTGCCGCCGCCGTGATAAAATCAAAAAAATGTACCTTTCAAAATTTGCAAAATATTTCCTCGTCGCAGCATTCGCAATGCTCGTTGCTCAAGCCTGCAAAACTGTCTCGACGGGCGAGATGTCAAACACGCAGTTAGTCGAAGCGTCAAAGACCGAACCGCCTTATTCGAACAAAGAGCCGGAGAAATATCAGTTTGAGATCTGGCAAACATCGCCGACAGGAACCGAGAAATTCTTCGCCATCCGCAGCGGTGAAAAGTGGCGGATCGATTCGGCATATGGAGAGGTGAATCAGGTCACGAGCCTGCACACAGATAAGGATTACGTGATCGCATTCGTAAACAAGACTTACGCCGTCTATGGCTCCAGCCACGGGTTTGACGAACGCGAAAATATGATCAACGAGATCACCCGAGGCATGCTCAACAACCAGACCAAAGGCATATTCGAAAAGCAAACGACCGACAACGGCATTACCAAATACAAAGTGACCTCCGATATCGACAAAGGAAAGGAGGCGATAATAAGCTTCGATGAAAATGCCGGTTTTCCGGTTAAGAAAGAGATTTACACGGTCGATGGTGCCAACCGCATTCTTGAAATGACTGTAACGTTAAATGGGATCAAGACCGACGTGGACGAAAAGCTGCTTACAATTCCGGCCGGTTTCAAACAGGTTGATTTGGAATTGATGAAAAAAACACTTAGCGGAACTCCAAAGACCAATTAATGAGCGATAAGGAAACGAGACACGAGATCACTGACGAGCAGCGGGCCTTTGCGGCAAACGCACTGCATAGTTTGCCGTTTTCAAAACTTATTGGAATGGAACTCGTCGAACTCGAGATCGACAAGGCTGTTATCAGTATCGAGATGCGTGACGATCTGCGGCAGCCGAGCGGTGTTTTGCACGGCGGCGTGACCGCAACATTGATCGACACGGCGATGGCATTTGCGGTACGGACGCGAATCCCAATGACCGAGGCGACGGCCACTATTGACCTCACGATACACTACCTACGTCCGCATCTGACCGGTACATTCACCTGCACTGCCAATGTTGTGCGTGCCGGCAAACGCATTTTCACCGTCTCCGCCGACGTCGTGAACGAACACGGCAAACACATTGCTACGGGACTCTCGACGTACACAAGAGTATAGGCGAAGTCTTGGAAGTTCGGTCAGTCGGGGAAGCCTATTAAAGAAGATTCACTCTTCTCAAAATTCCCAGACCTCCTAGACTATCCTTGCTTCATCGACTAATAGAATGGAACAACTTCGCAAATTTGCCGTCTATTTCAGTCCATACAAATGGCTTATCATTCTCGGCATTTTTTTCATTTTGTGCTCAATGGCTTTTGGGCTGTTTGTTCCATATATGGTCGGGCAGGCAGTTGACGATCTCGGTCAAGGCGTGACACGCGACAAGATTATCTATTATCCCCTTGTTATCCTAGGTATCAATCTGATTAGCGGCGTATTTCTATTTTTGCAGCGGCGGTTGCTTATCAACACCTCAAGGCATATTGAATTCGACATGCGCCGCGATTTTTATGCTTCGCTTGTCGATCAGCCTCTCGAATATTTCCAGTCAAACCGCGTCGGCGACCTCATGGCTCGTGCGACCAACGACCTGGCCGCCATTCGACAGATCGTCGGACCGATGATCTTGTATAGCTTTCAGGCCATTTTTGCACTGTGCATAAGCTTGCCGATAATGCTCAATATATCGGTCAAGCTCACTTTGCTGCTACTTATCCCGATGCCGCTGGTGAGCCTGACAGTAAAGTATCTTGGAGCTCAGATCCACACTCGATTCGAAAAGATCCAAGGATTTTTTAGCGACATTACTGCGAGAACACAGGAAAACCTGACGGGCGTCCGCGTGATCCGTGCTTACGCCCGCGAAGAATCTGAGATCGAACAATTTCAAACTCTCAACCGCGAATATGCAAGCCAAAATCTCAAGCTAGTAAAATACGCCGCTGCGATGCGTCCGCTGCTCTTCTTTTTTATAGGCTTGGGCTTTGTGATCATCGTTGCCGTTGGCGTGCCGATGGCTGTTCGCGGCGAGATATCTGCCGGTGATTTTACAGCTTTTATGCTCTATCTTCAGCGGATGATCTGGTATCTTATCGCTCTCGGCTATGTCGTCAATTTGTGGCAACGTGGCACTGCTTCTTTGAAACGCTTCAACGCTATCCTCGAAGCCGAACCCGGCATACGCGACGCCGATCATGTGCGGGAACAAACGCCGATCAAAGGTGATATTGAATTTCGCGATCTGAACCTCTCCTACAACGGCAAGCCGGTCCTGCAAAACATCGATCTAAAGATCGAACAAGGCAAGACGGTCGCACTCGTGGGCAAGACCGGCAGCGGTAAATCGACGTTGGTAAGTCTTATTCCCCGACTGCTCGACACCTCCGATGGCAGTGTCCTTATCGACGGTCGGAGTGTTCGCGAGTATCCGATCATACAACTGAGAAAAGCCATCGGCTTCGTTCCACAGGAAACATTCCTTTTCAGCGACACGCTAGCTGCCAATATCGCGTTTGGAATGCAGAGTAACGAATGGAAAATTGAGAATACTGACTCCGATTCCCAATCCTCAACTCTCAATTCTCAATCGAGCGTCGAGAACGCGGCCAAGATTGCCGGCCTTGCCGATGACATTAACGAATTTCCGGGCGGCTACGAACAACTCGTCGGCGAACGCGGTATTACGCTCTCAGGCGGCCAAAAACAGCGCACCGCTATCGCACGAGCTATAATTCGGGATCCGCGAATATTGATCCTCGACGATTCGCTCTCTGCAGTCGATACTTATACGGAAGAGACGATCCTCAAAAACCTCCGCAGTGTCCGCTCGGGTCGCACGACGCTCATTGTCTCGCACCGAGTCTCGACCATTCGTGACGCAGACCTCATCTGTGTTCTCGCCGGCGGTAGAATAATAGAACGCGGCACACACGACGAACTCCTCGCCTTCGATGGCGAATACGCCGACCTCTACGAACGCCAACTCCTCGAAGAAGAACTCGACGCGACGGAATAGCGAAAAAATTTCGTGCTTTTGGGATGTTTCGCGGTAAAATCTTCGCAATGCAAAACGAAAATACCAATCCCGAAGCGGCATTCAAGACAATGATGACGATCTGGGCGGCACTCGTGATGTCGCAGATATTTTTTCCGGTTATTGTATTTTTCGCCAAGCCGGAGCTTTTTCGGTTTAAAGTAAGTAGGCCGCTGTTTGGAGATTTTGCGGTTGAGATTGGAACAATAGGCGTCTTGTCGCTGGTAATGTTTATCGTATCGTTCACACTTCGACAGCGATTTACCGGACAGGCGATCGCGACTGGCAATGTCGGCCTTGTTCAGACGGCGATGATCTTCGGTTGTGCATTTTGCGAGCTCAGTTCGCTCTTTGGCCTGCTGGTCGCATTTGCCTTTGAATTTCAGTACTTTTTCGTTCTGTCGGTTCTCGGAATTATCGGCACCCTGCTGCATTTCCCTCGTCGCCGCGACATCCACGCGGCGAGTTTTAAAAGATGAGCGATCGAAGTTCTTACCATCGAATCGAGCAAGATCCGTCACCAAGGACCCCAAAAAAGCCGCTCCATCATGATGGAACGGCCAATTATCATTTTATTAAATTATTGTGTTAATTATTGAGCTGAAAAGATTTGAACAGATCGTCGGCCAAATTTTCTGGCTTCACCGCAACCGGGAACCCAGATGTCGATCTTTTTGCCTTTAATGGCACCGCCTGTATCTGACACGAGATACGTCCCGCTCCAGGCACCTGCACTGACATATACACGCGAACCGAGCTTTAACACCCTGGGATCGGCTGCGATCAAACCGCGGCGGACGGGATGTCCCATTGCCGTGCGGCCCGAAAAGCAATATGCAGTTGCGGAAAATGCTCCGCGGCTAGCTCCGGCACCCGTCGCTTTTGTCGAAACTGTCTTCTTGACCAGCTTCTTCTTTTCGTCCTGCTGCTGTGCCGTTTCTACGATAGTTTCAGTAATAGTAGTTTCAATTTTAGCTTGCGAATCATTCGCTATAGCGAGAGTGGATTCTGTCGGGGCCTGTGCGTACATAAATACGACGAACAGAGTCAACATTGACAGGATCGCGCCTCCTCTAACGAGATTTTTCATTCTTAATTCTCCGGTAAATCGTACCTCGTCTAAACGCAAAAATAGTGTCTGAGATTTGGGTCATCAGCCACTATCGCCACGCAACGAAGACTGTTTCGGCGGACTTATTTCCACCTGTTCTCGTGCTCCGTAGTTTCCTACAATGCCGAAACATATTGGTATGTTAGCATCCTCGCACAATCTTGTCCACCCCGCCAAAAACCGCAAGCCCTTATTCTATATGCAATTGCTGAATTGTAAGGCGCTTACGCGTGTCAATTTTTTTCGATTTTGGTAGACTTTAGGGGCAACATAGGCGTATATTTCGAGACGGTTCACCTTTGGTTTTCAGCGATTTTTTGGAAGGACAAATGTATGGATGAAAGACGCGGCGGGGCACGGCATATGGTCTCATTTCCTATCCGTTTGCGATGGAAAGATGCGAGCGGTAAAGAGGTCGTACAGGAAGGCCTGACCTAAAACGTGGGCCCGCAGGGTACGCTTGTATATCTGCCGCGCAACCTGCCGCTTGTCGGTGGTAAGGTCCAACTTACCGTTACCGAGAATCCTGACGACGAGGTAACCGTCGTAGCATCGGTCATCCGGCTCGAACGAAACGCTGCCCATCCGCAGGCCGCCCTGCAACTTATCGACGGAATGAGGCTTTGGAAGAAAAAGGTTTGGGAATACGCCGGCGGCATCATCGCCGCGCAGGAGCCCGAACCGCTGGATGAATGGTAAGGTCAAGCGGCAGAGCGCAGTTGGCGGTATGCAATCACTGCCCTGGATTCCTATTGTGTATGCCGGAAGGCTTTGGCCAATTGCCTAGTATATTTTATTAACATGAAAATTCTCGTACTCGGAGCCGGGCGAATGGGACACGGTGCCGTTTTTGACCTTATCCACAATTCGCCGGGAGTCGAGTCGGTCACGGTGGCCGATTTTGACATTGATAAGGCGGAGGCTGTGGCTGCTTCTGTCGGTAGTGACCGCGTTGTCGCCCATCATGTCGATGCGTCGAATATTTCGGACGTTGCTGATCTGATGCGCGGCTGCGATTCGGCGATCTCGTGTGTCAATTACTGGTACAACGCCGCACTTTCAAAAGCTGCGATTGAGACCCAAACAAATTTCTGCGACCTCGGCGGAAATAATTACATCGTCGACGAACAACTTGCCCTTGACGATGAAGCCAAGGCTGCCGGCATCAACATCATCCCCGACTGCGGCCTAGCTCCCGGCATGGTATCGATACTGGCAATGTACGGTGCTGCCCGTTTCGATCAATTAGATGAGATCCATATCCGCGTCGGCGGCTTACCACAAGACCCACAGCCGCCGCTCAATTATCAGCTCGTTTTCTCGGTCGAAGGCCTTATAAATGAATATCTTGAGTCGGCCCGTGTGATCCGCAATGGCGTTATCACCGAGGTCGATTCTATGACCGAGATCGAAGAACTTTCGTTTGACGGCTTTCCGCCGCTCGAGGCTTTCCAGACCAGCGGCGGCACCTCGACGCTACCCGATTCGTTCCTCGGCAAGATCAACGAACTCGATTACAAGACAATCCGATACGTCGGGCACAGCGAGAAATTTAAGACGATGATGGATCTCGGACTTTGTTCAAGCGACGAGATCTTGGTCGATTTTCAAAAGGTGAAGCCGAGGAAGGTCTTTGGCAATTTACTGCAAATGCATTTACCCGCTGACGGTCCGGACTATGTTTTGGTACGACTCGATCTCGTCGGCACCAATAATGACGTGTCAAAAACCCTTCGCTTCGATATAGTTGATAAGTTCGATCCGGCAACCGGTCTGAGCGCTATGATGCGTACAACAGCTTTTCCTGCTTCGATCATCGCTCAGATGATGGCCCGCGGCGACGTTCTATCTCGCGGTGCGACGCCGCAAGAAAAGGCTATCGACCCCGAAAAATTTGTCGCGGAGCTATCCGGGCGGAATATTGTGATCGACGAAAAGTGGTTATAGAAGCGTCAAGTTTTAAGACATCAATAAATAAACAAAGGGCTGCAAATTTTGCAGCCCTTTATAGTTAATATTGCTATTTTACTAGACGCTCAAACCGATAAGACGCGGATTCGCCTTCTTTTTGAGCAGCTTCTGCAGCTTGAGGCGTGCCTTGTGAAGCTGTGATTTCGATGTGCCGACCGAGCAGCCGAGAATTCTGGCGACCTCTTCGTGCTCAAACCCTTCGACATCGTGGAGGACAAATACATTCTTGTAACCATCCGGCAGTTGAGCGATCGCGTTCTCGAGGGCGATCTTATCGACGATCTGCATCCGCTGCGGATTTAGCGTTCCGGTTACGACCTGATCCGGAGTTTCACCTTCGTCCGTGACCTTTTCGTATTTCACGGTTCGCTTACGGAAGTGCATCAGTACCTGGTTAACCGTCATCCGGTGCAGCCACGTCGTAAAGGCCGAGTCGCCGCGAAAACTGCCGATCTTGCGATAAAGCTGGATAAATACATCCTGCGTCAGATCTTCGGCCTCAGAGGCGTTCTGCAGCATTCTAAGGCAGATCGAATAGACGCGCCGATGATGGCGTTTATAGATCTCTTCGAAGGCCCCCATGTCGCCGCGTGCGGCTACCTTGGCAAGTTCCAGGTCAGCGGCCTTCGTAATGTCGCCGATGGCAACATTCGAATTGAATTTCACTACATCCGACTCGATACCTTGCTCGCTATGAAAAACCGGGTAAGTTAATGTTTCAGTAGTCATTGTGATTCCCCCCACGATCAGCATACATTTCAATTGCCGTGCCAGACTGTTCGCGACCGTACAAATGGCGTTGATCCCATAGTAAAAACTGCGATCTGAGCAAGTTTTTACGGGCATACTTCTCTATTCGCATTTCATCCAATTCCAGATGCGTCTCGTACTTGATCCGGCGTGTGCGTCAAATCGTATACGATTTGGTGCGCTCCGATTACCCTAAAGCGTAAGGCGCGTTTTTCGCGGCGAAAAATGCTAGAATCTACAAACCGTCTGGCACCGGTCGCGGAGTAATTGTAATGTTGAGAGAAATAATAGGTATTGTGCCGAAAAGGTTTGCGTTTGCGTTCGTTTCCTTGCTGCTCGTGGCCGTTCCGGCCTTTTCTCAAGCAGCCAACCCCTACAAGAGCCAGGAAGTATCCGAAAGTGACGGCATTCCCGTTCTCATCAAACATCTTCCCGATTGGGAGTCGTATCGATCGACATTGACCTTTATACGGGACGTCAATTCCCTCAAACAGGCTCTGGGCGAGCGTCCGGTGTTTGACCTTATCGATTTTTCTGCGGGCACTGAGGCCGTTACAGCTCCGTACGATGCCGGGAGATTGCTTATAGTCGAATATGCGACGCCTCAAAGCTCGGTCGACGCTGACAACAAGATCAACGATCGTCTCGCTGAGCTTGGCCCTTCCGCAAACATCACATACCGCCGCATCGGCAATTACAACGTGTTCGTGTTCGATACGACCGACGGTGATGCTGCCGGTGCATTGCTCGATCAGGTCAAGTACGAAAAGAATGTGCAATGGCTAGGCGACGACCCGTTTCTGCTTCGTCGAGCAGAGCGGGCATTTATCAATACGACCGCTGATGTATTTGTCTCGACGCTTCTTTGGATCACGATGGGGCTTGGGTTTTCGATCCTTGCCGGGATCGGCACCGGATTGGTCTTCTTTAGAATTCGTGAGCAAAAACGCCGCTCGATGCCCACGTTCAGCGACGCCGGCGGTATGACACGGCTTAACCTTGACGGTTTTACTCCGGACATTGTGCCCAAGGGTCTTCTTGGCGACTAGGGCAGAGCCTCGATCAGCCGATCGATATCACCACTATTATTGTAGAAATGCGGGGCGATACGCAGCCGGTCGCCGCGCGGGCTGACGATAACGTTTCGGGCCCCGAGCTCAGCGGCAATGGCGTTCGGGTGAATGCCGTCGCGGTGTTTGACGCAGACGATCTGCGAACGCTCGCCGTCTATACGGGAACTCACGAGTTCGTAATTCTTACCGCCGAGGCCATCGCAGAGCTGGTCGGACAATTCGGCTAGGTGCGATTCGATATTCGACGCACCGGCATCTATCAGCAGTTTGAGGCTTTGTTCGAGGCCGTAAAATAGCGACGCACATCCGGTTCCTGATTCCCAAGCCAAGGCGGTCGGTTTGAACGGCTGTTCACGGTCGGCAAAGTCCCAAGGCGTTTCGACGCTTATCCAGCCCGTGAGTATCGGACTCACACGCTCCCTCGCCCGGTCCGACAGATAGATAAATCCGCAGCCCTCAGGAGCGCACAGCCATTTGTGGCTTGCACCACAAGCGGCATCGACAAACTGGGCCGGCAGATCGAACGGCATAGCGCCTAAGCCCTGAATGACATCGACGCAAAACAAAGCATCAACGGCACGTGCGGCCCGGCCTATGCGTTCCAGATCGGCCCGAAAGCCCGATGCGAACTGCACCGCACTGATCGCGACGATACGCGTATTGCGGTCGATCATCGCGATAAGCTCATCGAGGTCGATGCTGCCGCCGTGTTCGGGAGCGAGCCTCAGTTCGACGCCGTATTCATCGCGGATCCGCCGCCAGGGATAGAAGTTAGAGGGGAATTCGGCGGCGAAGCTGACTATGTTATCTCCCGCCTTCCACGGCAAGCCAGCGGCTATCGACGCGAATCCGTCTGAAGTATTGCGCATGAAGGCGACCTGCTCGTCGCGTACGTTCATCATCGACGCCAGCAATTTGCGGGCTCTGCCTTTTGTATCGATCCAATTGTTAAAGTTGACCGTGCCGTTTGCCGCTACGTCGTTGAGCTGTAAATTAACAGCTTCGATCGCGGTCAACGGCATCGGCGAAACGGCGGCACTGTTGAGGTAAGTGTATTTGTTTGCAGCGGGAAATAGGGAACGGATCGCTTCATTCATATTCAAAATTCTTTTGACAAAGTGCTTGGCAAAGACGGATTATTAAGACGTAGCAGCGGCGGGCCAACGCCGAGCGGTAAAGGCGTGTCTATAGTGCTTGATTATGTTCGATTTTAAGGGCAAAAACCAATTTGAGTTCGGTTTCGTCTCGGCCGCCGACGACCGCGATATCGAGGTGACGCATCTCAAACGCGAGTCCCGGCAGGGCCTTTGGTCCGAAGGTTTGCGCTTGATGCGCGACATATTCCTGATCGTCGTTGTCTTTATTTTGTTCGGAGTTTTCTTTGTTCAGCCGGTCGTTGTCGAGGGCACCTCGATGCTGCCGCAGCTGCATGACGGCGAGCGTCTACTGGTCAATAAGCTCGTATATTACAAGATACAGAGCATCAGTTGGGGCCATATCGAACGCGGCGACATCGTCGTCTTTTGGTATCCCAACGACCCTGACAAGAGCTTTGTAAAACGCGTCATCGGCCTGCCCGGCGAGAGCGTCGAGGTCCGCAACGGCCGCGTCTTTATCAACGGCATCGAGCTCAAGGAATCGTATCTCGACACCGAACATAACCAGTCGCTGCCGAGCTGGCCGGCGAAAAAGGTCGAGGACCATCACTATTTCGTAATGGGCGACAATCGCGACAATTCGCTCGACTCGCGCTACTGGGGACTCGTCCCGGAAAAATACATCTACGGCAAAGCCTTTTTCCGCTATTGGAAACCATCCGAGATCGGCTTTCTCGAACACGGCGAGTACGGTGACAATGCTCCCAAACCAATACCGAGCCCGATCCCAAACAGCGAATTTCGCCTCGACGGCGACAAGTAGTTTGTGACATTAGGCCACCGGCCCGACAACACCCAACAAGAACTTTTGATGCCTTAACGCCCGGTTTTTGGGAAAACCAAACGTGTATTTTTTCACCTCACGCTCAAATTGTGGTACGTACCACAAATAGATCAACAAAAAGCGAGAAAATGCTATAAAATGGCGTTCTGCAACAGTTTTTAGGGGGCCTAGCGACAATGTTTATATGGGTCAGCGACAATCCAAACAGGGGCCAGCGACAATAAAAAGCAGCCCTGCGACAATTAATTTTTAGACCTTTACTGAAAGTAGCAGCTTGAGATCTGAGCAAATTCTCCCGAATCGGGCCAGCTGAGCCGCCCGGAAGAAATTGATCGATACGACGACTTTGACCGACATGATGTGATCGACGATCTTGAGCTCAAAAACCGGGTCTTGACCTCGGAAAATAGCCTTGAACCTGAGCTATTCACGGACGGCCACCGACGACACCGACCAGAACGACTACTTTGAAATGACCGACAATTGCGACATCTGCGTAATAGCCAAAATGCTCTCACAATGGGTAGTCATTTGTGCAATTTGCCGATCTCGATCTCGGCAGCAATTCCATTGACCAAATATGCGTCGAATTTGCCCTCGGGCTTTGACTGCACAAAAGGAAACGGATTTTTTGCCTTGAGGCCGAAGAAGATGTCGATATGATCTGCCTTGATATCGCCGCCGACGTCGGCCGCGAAGAAATATCCGTCGTGTTTGGACTTAGCACCGTTCGGCAGCGTGATCTCGACTCCAACGGCCTGCGGAATGAAGATCAGCGAGCCGATCGGGATGAACTTCTTATCGACGGCGATCGTTCGAAACGGTACAAGTTTGTAGCCCGAAACGCCATCGCCAAATTCGCCTTTAGCCGGTGCCCACAGCGTGTAGCCGATCTTTTTGTTGGCGTATTTTGCGTACTTCGGACAGGTAAGGTTGCAGTCGCACTGCTGGGTTGAGCTCGTTGTGGCGTAGTTTAGCGTGACGGGCTTGCCGTTCTTGTCGGTGGTGCGCACCGTTCCCTCGATCGCCGCATCGCACCAGTCGCAATTTGCGAGTTTTACGCCGGTCGGCTTGCCATCGGCATCGTTCAGAGCGACACCGTTCGCATCGTACTCTGCTTCGTGAACGTAGTAGTACGTGGACCAAAGCGATAGTTTAACTGCCGAATTGAGCGTCGGTGCCGAGTGCCCAAAGCCATTTTTATCGAGCTTTGAGTAGCCAAAACCCGAAACGGCAGCGAGCAAAACGACGGCTAAAATAAGTGTCTTTCGTGTTATCACCCAATGCACTGCCTAGTAACCCTTTTT
Organism: Acidobacteriota bacterium; assembly: GCA_016713675.1. NCBI lineage: Bacteria > Pseudomonadati > Acidobacteriota > Acidobacteriota bacterium. The sequence continues at coordinate 721,432 of JADJOS010000001.1, read as the reverse complement.
CTTTGGAAAATTCGCGTTCGCCTTGACCTCTAGGATCTGTTTTACGTGCCGCTCGGTGTGCGCCGACAAAAATGCGATCCACAGATATGCATCGATCTCTTTTCCAAATGCCGGATTCATATAGAATCGCTCACGCATGTCGCCGTTGCCTTTATCGACGAAATCGATAGTCGTTTGACGCCGCTGTTTGAATGCCGTGATCGTGTCGGGCATCGTCGTCCACGGCGACTTGTCGGGTCGGATCGGTTCAGGCGCCTGAAACTTATTGGTGCGATCCGGAACCATCGTCATGATCTGCTGCATTGTGACCGCGGTCGTTTTGTTCGCATCTGCCGGAGTCTTCATCACAGCTCCATTGATGAGATCGAAAAGGAACGATTCGGCCAAGGCGATATGCTCAGAAACCTCAAACACCGACCATTTATCGGGTGCTGCCTTCCATTTTAACTGCTCGTCGCTGAGGCCTTTGACCGAATCGAGGAACAGCTTCTTAGTATGTTTTAGGTATTCGACGGCGGCCTTTCGCTCGGCTTTGGTAACGGGCTTTGCCCACACGCTTTCGACACCGGCAAGCAACAACAAAATAACTATGCAACTGAGAACTGAATATTTCATATGCGACTCCTAGACCCGATATTTTCACATATTATTCGCCGAAAATAAATTTACGGACGCCGCAGGATCACTGTGCAACACTGATCAAGCTTCGACGCGGATCCCGCCGTTGAGAATACGGCTAAAGCTCGCAGGCGTTATGCGGCGGCCGCGGCTTTGCGTTAAAATCAAAGCTAATGCAGCAGAAGGCAAAAGCGATATTGGTACTTGAGGATGGGCGCTCGTTCACGGGCGAGTCGTTTGGGGCGGACGGCGAGGCGTATGGCGAGATGGTGTTCAATACGTCGATGTCGGGGTATCAGGAGATATTGACCGACCCTTCGTACGCCGGACAGGTCGTCTGTATGACCTATCCGCTGATCGGCAATTACGGTACGAACGAAACCGACGTCGAATCGCGAAGGCCTTGGGCCGAGGGTTTTGTCGTGAGGGAAGCAAGCCGCATCGCATCAAACTTTCGATCGACGATGTCCCTGCAGGACTATCTCAAAACCAACAACATCGTCGGCCTCGAACACATCGACACACGCGCCCTCGTCCGCCACATCCGCGACAAAGGCGCCATGCGTGTCGGCATATCGACCATCGATCTCGATCCCGAATCGCTGCTCAAAAAGGTGATGAGTTCCCCAAAGATGGAAAACCGAGAACTCGCTAGCCAAGTGACCGTCGACGAAAGCTACGAGTACGACGCATCCGAATCCAAAATCCAAAATCCAAAATCCAAAATCGACCAATACCACATCGTCGCCTACGATTTCGGCGTCAAGACGAACAGCTTGCGAGAGTTTGCCAAGTTCGGCTGCCGCGTGACGGTCGTTCCGGCCGAGACCTCGGCCGCGGACGCGATGGCTCTCAAACCGGACGGCATCTTTCTATCCAACGGCCCGGGCGATCCGGCGTCGATGACGGCAGTCGTCGAGGAGATCAAAAAGCTCACGGCTTCGGAAACGCCGATGTTCGGCATCTGCCTAGGGCACCAACTGATCGGCGAAGCGTTTGGTGGAAAGACCTACAAACTCAAGTTCGGCCACCGCGGCGGCAACCAACCGATCAAGGACCTGACCACCGGCAAGATCGAGATCACCGCCCACAACCACGGCTTCGCAGTCGATGCGGCGAGTTTGCCGGCCGATGTCGAGGTCACGCACATAAACCTCAATGACAACACCGTCGCCGGCCTCCGCCATAAAACGCTGCCGGTCTTCTCCGTCCAATACCATCCGGAATCAGCTCCCGGGCCGCACGACAGCGAGTATTTGTTCGAGAGATTCATCGATCTGATGAATGTGTCGGTAGCCCGCACGTGAGTAAGGGCTCAACATACCCTTAATTCAATTACAAATTGAACTATCCAATGCGAAACCCATGAAAACAACGACACGGATATGAAGCGCGACTACATCGATTTTCAAGACCGATCGGTCGCTAAGGCATACCTGATCACATTTCGATGTTACGGAACCTGGCTGCATGGCGATGATAGAGGTTCCGTTGACCGTCGGTTCTACAACCGCGTCGGAACTCCGCGTATCACCCCAGACTCAGAAAAAGTTGAGCGCAAAGCGGGACAAATGAAGCACAATGTCTTCCTGCTTGGCGCAGCTGAAAGGAAGGTGGTAGAAGCGGCGATACGCGACGTCTGCCGCGTCAGAGGCTATGCGTTATTCGCTCTGGACGTAAGGACGAATCATGCTCATGTTGTTGCAAGCAACTCTGCAAAGCCCGAACGGATGATGGACAGTTTTAAGGCATAGCGACCAAAGCATTGAGGACAGCAGGTTTGATCGGTGAAACTCAAAGGCCTTGGAGTCGTCACGGAAGCACGCGGTACCTGTGGACTGACGGGCACGTCTCTGCGGCGGTCGAATATGTAGTAAATGCGCAGGGCGGGGAGTTGCCTTCGTTTGATTAAGCTTGAATGTAAAGCGCGTTGAGCCCTCACTTACGTGCGGGCTACGGACACGGGGCTGCGGACGCGCGGGCCATGGACTCAGTTGGCCGACAAGATCGCTTTCAGAAATCTATCATCGCCGTCGCCGGGATAGCGGATGTCGTAGATCTTCCAGAGCTTGTTTTTCTGCTGGCGAAAGCGGAATGAAACCATCGTTTCTTTGCCGCTCAGTTTGAATGTGACCTGGACGACTGCTTCGGTCGCGGGGCCGAATTTGGCGTCGCCGCCCCAGCCCGTGTCCATGATGACAAAGTCGGTGTGCGTATTGTCCTGTACGCCGAAGAGCGGATCAAAATCGAGTTTGCCGACTTCGCCGTTCGCCTCTTTGGCGTCTTTCCAGATCAGATCGGCAAGATCCTTGGTGAAATATTTGTCGATGACGACACGGCTCTTCGTCTGAAAGAACGGCCCTGTTCCGGCCTTTTGGGCTTTGTAGAGGTTCTTGATGATGACGTTCGGATTGGTCGTCTTGGCCGATTTAGCCTGTGCAAGACCGATCGATGCGAACGCCAACAAAAGTGCGAGAGTAATTAACGCTTTAATTTTCATTTTTTGTGTACTGCTGGTAAACATTCAAAAAAAGGACCGCCGAAGCGATCCTTCCGTTATCTTAGTCAAGGCCCAATCGAGTGGTTGCTTGAGATTCCCATTCTTCGGTATCGACGCTGCCGATCTCAAACTTTTCCTTGGAGACGACCGAATTTGTTACTTTGGTCTTTTTACCTTTCCCGGTGGTAGTAATGCGTTTTCCGGTGAGGTAATTTGTGCTCTCGCTCGTCACGCTGCCCTCGGCACGGTCGCGGCTGACATAGTCAAAACCGATAAGGATGAACATGCCGGGCTGTTCGTCATAGCGGAATTTGTACGTTACCTCGGTCACCCAACGCGAACCGTGATCATTCATGACCGTCAAAACGCCCTTCGCGATCGAGACATTTGCCGGAGCGGGCATTGCACCGTAAAATGCTCCGCCGCACGCCGTGCACTGAAGGATCTTGCCGGCTACGGCCGCTTTTCTCAGGCCGTCATTTCCGCCGAACACGATCACCAGTGCACGGCCGAGGTCAACCATTTCGTCTTTCTTCGGGTCCGGGTCGATCTCGATCAGCTTTAGGGCATGGTCAATGACGCCGTCCTGATTGAGATCGCCTTTCACATCTTCTTCGATCTTCCAGCCCGCCGGCACAAAATCCTTTACCGTCTTGCCCGAATCGGGTACTAGCGATTCGTCAAATTCGGTCCTCGCCTCTTCGCCGTCCTGCGCAAGCGACGGAGCGGCAGCAAAAAATGTAAATACGGCGCACGCGGCGGCGCCCAACATAAGTGTTCTAAACACTCTATTTCGAACGGTCATTGTCTTTGATTCTCCATTAAAGAAAAATTATCGAAAGTTAAAGATGCGAATGCCCGATCTCGCAGTTGCCATATATTTTGGCTTCGTTGAAGGTCGGGCATTCACACAGACATAAGTTAGATCGCCGATGCGGCGGCGTCGATCACATCTATCGGCTTATGCCGGCTATGAACGGAGCTATGACGAGCGAGACGATCGACATCAGCTTGATGAGAATGTTCATCGACGGCCCCGAGGTGTCCTTGAACGGATCGCCGACCGTGTCGCCGGTCACAGAAGCCTTGTGCGGCTCTGAGCCTTTGTAAAACATCTCGCCGTTGATCTCGACGCCCTTCTCGAACGATTTCTTGGCATTGTCCCAGGCACCGCCGGCGTTCGATTGGAAAATTCCCATCAGTACACCCGAAACAGTGACACCGGCGAGCAGTCCGCCCAAGACCTCAGGGCCGAACGTAAATCCGACGAGTACCGGCGTGATCAACGCGATCGCTCCGGGCATGATCATCTGTTTGATCGATGCGTTGGTCGAAATGGCCACGCATTTTTCATATTCCGGCTTGGCTTTGTATTCCATGATGCCCGGAATTTCGCGGAACTGGCGGCGGACCTCCTCGACCATTTCCATCGCGGCCTTGCCGACGGCCTGGATGCACAACGCCGAGAAAATGAAAGGTATCATACCACCGACGAACAGTCCGGCGAGTACGTTTGCCTTGTAAATGTCGATACGGTCGATCCCTGCCATTCCAACGAATGCCGCGAACAAAGCGAGCGATGTCAGAGCGGCTGACGCGATGGCAAATCCTTTGCCGGTTGCGGCTGTCGTGTTGCCGACGGCATCGAGATTGTCGGTGCGTTCGCGAACCTCAGGAGGCAACTGGCTCATTTCGGCAATGCCGCCGGCGTTGTCGGCGATCGGTCCGAAAGCATCGATCGCGAGCTGCATTGCGGTGGTCGCCATCATACCGGCTGCCGCGATCGCGACACCGTAAAGGCCCGCAAAATAGTACGAAGCGATGATACCGCCGGCGAGCGTCAAGACCGGAATGACGGTCGATTTCATGCCGACCGAAAGGCCGCCGATGATGTTGGTCGCGTGCCCGGTCGATGACTGGCGGACGATCGACAGCACCGGCTTTTTGCCCATTGCGGTGAAATATTCGGTGACGATACTCATGATCGCTCCGACGATGCTGCCGACGACGATCGCGCCGAATACACCGTTGCGGGTGAAAGCGGTTCCACGTGCGGAGTTGGCCCACGCCAGGTTTTCGGGCAGCATCCACATGACGACAAAGTACGATGCGATCACCGTCAGGATGATCGACGCCCAGTTGCCGATGTTGAGTGCGTTTTGAACGCTCGATTTGTCGTCCTTGATCCTGACCATTGCGCAGCCGATGATCGAGAAGATAATACCAAGTCCGCAGATGACCATCGGCAAAAGGATCGGCGACATGCCGCCGAAATTGTCAGTTACCTTTATCTCTTGTCCGAGGACCATTGTTGCGAGGATAGTCGCTACATACGAACCAAACAGGTCGGCACCCATACCGGCGACATCGCCGACGTTGTCACCGACGTTATCGGCGATCGTTGCGGGGTTGCGGACATCGTCCTCCGGAATTCCGGCCTCGACCTTTCCGACGAGATCGGCACCGACGTCAGCCGCCTTGGTGTAAATGCCGCCGCCGACACGTGCGAACAGTGCGATCGACTCGGCACCGAGCGAGAATCCCGTCAACACTTCGATCGCCGTCTTGATTTGATTGGCGCCGAGTCCCTGGAAGATGGCGAGGAAAAGGATGAACAGGCCACCGAGGCCAAAGACAGCAAGACCGGCGACGCCGAGGCCCATTACCGTCCCGCCGGTGAATGACACTCTCAATGCCTGTTTCAGGCTTGTGCGGGCAGCCTGCGTCGTGCGGACGTTAGCTTTGGTCGCGACCTTCATTCCGATATAGCCTGCGGTCGCGGAGAAAACTGCTCCGATGATAAAGGCGATCGCGATCAGCCAGCTCGAATGGATCTCTTTGCCGTTTACTTCGTGGATCGTGCCGGAATATGCAAGTAGAACCGACGTGAACAGCACGAAAATGCTGAGCACCCGCCATTCTGCTTTCAAAAACGCCATTGCTCCGTCGGCGATATAGCCGGCGAGTTCCTGCATTTTCTCGTCACCGGCATCCTGCTTACCGACCCAAGCCGACTTAAATGCCATTACCAGCAAACCCAAGACCCCTAATGCGGGCACCAAGTAAATTACGTATTCGTTCATATTGTTTCTATTCCGTGTTTTCGCCAAGGCGAGGCAAACCTTTACAAACTACCTCAATAAATTGGCATTAAAACTCAGATAAATTCTAGTTAATATCCAAAACTAATGATTATCAAATACTTGCCCCGATTTAACAAATATCGCGCAGCAAAAAGTGGGATTCACCACAGCGTCGCCGCAGACCCTGAGCCAGATAAGATCGTATTCGTTCCCGCTATTATTTTTATCTCAGTGTTCACCGCGTCTCTGTGGTAAATTTCCTTTATGACCACAGGCTATTCAGGAACACCGCTCGCAAAGAAACTTGGCATCAAGGACGGCTTTCTGGTCATGACGCAGAATGCCCCGGATAATTATTCCGAGCTCGTCGCACCGCTGCCCGACTCGGTTTCGATCACAGATAGTTCGGCGGCCGACGCGGATCTCATCCATCTATTTACCAACAGCCGCGACGAATTATTCGGGAAACTTGCCGAGTGTATTCGCCTGATCAAACAAGACGGCTCGATCTGGGTCTCGTGGTATAAAAAGGCCGCGAAACTGCCGACGGAGATCACCGAGGACACGATTCGCGAGGCGGCATTTCCGCTGGGGCTGGTCGATGTAAAGGTCTGTGCGTTCGATGAGAAATGGTCGGGGCTAAAATTGGTTATTCGCAAGGAAAATCGTATATAATACGGTTCACTTTCAATTGATGGAGAGGTTGTTATGCCGACAATAGATCCGCGGATCGACGCGTATATCGAAAAGTCGCAGGAATTCGCAAAACCGGTCCTCACGCATCTTCGCGAGCTCGTTCACGAAACGTGTCCGGATGTTACGGAAACGCTCAAATGGAGCATGCCGAGCTTTGAATACAAGGGCATCTTGTGCGGGTTTGCGTCGTTCAAACAGCACTGCACGTTTGGCTTTTGGAAACAGACGCTGATGGAATCGGCCGAGTTCTCGGAAACGAAAACAGCGATGGGCAGCTTGGCAAGCTCACCTCGTTAGACGATCTACCGAAAGACGCCGTGATGAAGAAGCTCATCAAACAGGCGATGAAGCTCAACGATGAAGGCGTCAAGGTAACAAAGCCGAAGCACGAAAAGAAAGAGTTCGTCGTGCCCGACATCCTGCTCGAGGCGCTGGCAAGAAACGATAAGGCCGCCGAGACCTTCGACAAATTTCCGCCGAGCTGCAAACGCGACTACGCCGAATGGATTTCTGACGCCAAGACCGACGCGACCCGCGACAAGCGGCTGGCAACCACGATCGAGTGGCTGTCAGAAGGGAAACGGCGGAATTGGAAATACGAAAAGTGTTGAGAAGAGTGAAAGAAAAATATGAGCGAACCAATACTCGTTGCAAAAAAGGATGCAAACGAATTCTATCTTTTGCCGCAGATGGCCAATCGTCACGGCGTTATTACGGGGGCGACCGGAACGGGTAAGACAGTTACCCTGCAGAAGCTGGCCGAGGGCTTTAGCTCACGCGGTGTGCCTGTTTTTATGGCCGATATCAAGGGCGACCTGACCGGTGTGACACAGGCCGGCGGCGGCAATGCCAAGATCGACGCCCGCAACGAACTGCTCGGCATCACGCCCGCGTTCGAAGGCTTTCCTGCGACGGTCTGGGATGTTTTCGGCAAGCAAGGCCATCCGCTGCGGGCGACCGTTTCGGAAATGGGCCCGCTGCTGATCGCACGGCTTTTGCAGCTCAACGACACACAGGAAGGCGTGCTTTCGATCGCGTTCAAGTTTGCTGATGACAACGGCCTGATGCTGATCGACCTCAAGGACCTGCAGGCGTTGATGCAGTTCGTCGGTGAAAGTGCGGCGGAGTTGACGCTCCAATACGGCAACGTTTCGGCGGCGTCGGTCGGTGCGATCCAACGTGGCCTGCTCCAGATCGATGAGCAGGGCGGCGACCTTTTCTTTGGCGAGCCGGCCGTAAAACTCGACGATTTTATGCAAAGCGTCGGCGGCAAAGGCGTGCTGAATCTGCTCGCTGCCGATCAATTGATCAACTCGCCGAAGCTCTATTCGACGTTTTTGCTCTGGCTGCTTTCCGAATTGTTCGAGGAACTGCCCGAGGCAGGTGACCTTGAAAAGCCAAAACTCGTGTTCTTCTTCGACGAGGCCCATTTACTGTTTTCTGACGCTCCGCAGGCACTGATCGATAAGGTCGAGCAGGTCGTTCGGCTTATTCGATCGAAGGGCGTCGGTGTATATTTTGTCACGCAAAATCCGGCTGACATTCCCGAGAAGGTCCTGGCACAGCTCGGCAACCGCGTTCAGCACGCTCTGCGAGCGTATACGCCGCAGGAGCAGAAAGGCGTCAGAGCGGCCGCGTCGTCGTTTCGTGTTAATCCGGCCCTCGACACCGAGACGGTCATCACCGAGCTTGGCGTCGGCGAAGTTCTGATCTCGACGCTCGACGAAAAGGGCGTTCCGACGATGGTCGACCGGGCGTTCGTTGTTCCTCCGGCAGGACACATCGGGCCGATCTTGCCCGAGCAGCGTGCGGCCTTGATCGCAAATTCGCTCGTTGCAGGTGTCTATGAAACACCGATCGACCGCGAATCGGCTTTTGAAATGCTCAAGGTAAAATCTGACGCACGGCTTGCCGAACAGCAGCTCGCCGCCGAGCAGGCCGCGATCGAAAAACAGCAAGCCGAGGCGGTAAAAGCCGAAAAGGCCGCCGCTCGTGCCCCCGATACCGTTTGGGAATCGATCGGCAAGAGTGCCGTCCGCAGCGCAACCAGCAGCATCGGCCGTTCGCTCGGCACTAAGCTGGTTCGCGGCGTGCTTGGCGGATTGCTCGGCGGCAAGAAGAGCTGGTTTTGATCAATTTCGATATGGCTCGCGACTGGAGCACATTTACGCGGCGGATAACCGTCAACTATCCAACCAAAGCGATCTACGACGCTTGGGCGATACCGTCTCAGATCGAACGCTGGTTTCTGCGTTCCGCAGAGTACGTCGGTGTCGATGGAGCCTCGAAGAATCGTGACCGCGAGGTCGAGGCCGGCGATTCTTATCTGTGGCGTTGGCATGGATATCTCGACGACGTCAGCGAGAGCGGAATGATTCTCGAAGCCAACGGCCTCGATAAGTTTGCGTTCACGTTCACCAATGGCTGCCCCGTCACGGTATCGATCGCCGAAGAAAAAGGTGAAACTGTCGTCGAACTGATCCAAAGTCAGATACCTGACGATCCCTCTCGACATATTTACATCGAATGCGGTCTCGGGTGGGCATTTTATCTTGCAAATCTCAAATCGATCCTCGAAGGCGGCATCGATCTCAGAAACAGAAATGTCGACATCAAGGATGTTGTAAACGCTTAGATCACGGAGAGGTTTATGGCTGAGAAAGGTACTTTGCTATTGGTCGGAACGGCAAAAGGGCTGTTCATTCTCGAGCGGGCGTCCGGCAGCGATAAATGGTCGATCGAAGGGCCGCATTTTGCTGGGCTCGCGGTATATTCTGCGTTTCTCGATCAGCGAAAAGGCCGAAACGAGATGTGGGCCGGTCCGGCGAGCTGGCATTTTGGTGCTGAGCTTTGCAAGAGCACCGATATGGGCAAGACGTGGGATATGCCCGAAAAGCGGCGTATCAAGATGCCCGCGAATACGAAAACCGCGCTCGAGAATATCTGGCAGATCGCTCCGGGTGCGAATGACGATACGCTTTACGTCGGTACGGCTCCGGGCGGGCTTTTCGAATCGCACGATCGAGGCGAAACCTGGAAACTCAACAGCGGCCTCTGGAAACACAAGCACCGCAAGAATTGGACTCCCGGATTTGGCGGCCTCTGTCTGCACACGATCATCACCGACAAAAAGCACCCGAACGATCTGAAGATCGCGGTCTCCTCCGCGGGCGTTTACCGATCGGCCGACGGCGGTGAAACGTGGGCGGCAACAAATGAGGGCATTAAGGCGTATTTTATGCCGAACCAATATCCCGAATTCGGCCAGTGCGTTCACAAGATCGTCAGGCACCCAAAAAAGAAGAAGACGCTTTTCCTGCAAAATCACCACGGCGTTTACCGCAGCCGCGACGACGGCCATACGTGGCAGGAGATCGAGAACGGGCTGCCGTCGAACTTTGGATTTGGAATGACGGCGAGCGGTTCGGGGTCGGTGTTCATCGTGCCGCTCGAGGCTGATGCGAAACGGTTTACCTGCGACGGCAAGCTCCGCGTTTACCGAACTCGCGACGAAGGCGAAACGTGGCAGCCGCTGACCAAAGGCCTGCCCCAAAAGAACGCCTACGAGGTCATCCTGCGCGACGCTGTCGATTCCGTCGGCACGGACATCTTTGTCGGCACCAAGAACGGCAAGCTCTTCGGCTCAGACGACGACGGCGACTCGTGGAAACTGATCGAAGGCTCACTGCCCGAGATCTGCTGTGTCAAGGCGTATTCTCTAGGTTAAATATGTCGGTCTCACTGCGTCCTCGGCGATCTCCGCGTTTAGAATTAAACGCAGAGTCCGCAAAGGACGCAGAGTAGGATAGAAATGTCAGTTACCGTTCATCTCAGCGGATATCTGAGACCGTTTTCCGGCGGCGAGACCGAGGTGCACCTAGACGGCGAACCGGCGACCGTCGGCGACGCTCTTGAATCGCTTTTCAAGCTCCACCGGGCACTTCGCGACCGCGTCCTGAACGAGCAGGGTGAGATCCGCCAGCACGTCAACATCTTCGTCGGCGGCGACGACGTAAAGCGAATTAAGGGTCTCTTGACGCCAATCAAGGGCGACGAACTGCATATTTTCAACGCCGTCAGTGGCGGTTAACGGAACATCGATGCTGATCAAGAACGTGATCCTCGACGATATTAAGGCCGGCAAGATCTCGCTGATCTTTCGCCGCTGGAAAAAGCCCGGCGTGAAGGCCGGAGGGACGCAGATGACTCAGCGTGGCGTGCTGGCGATCGAAGCGGTCGACGTGGTAACCGAACGAAATATCAAAAACGAGGATGCGATCGCGGCCGGATTTGCGTCGAAACGTGAGCTGCTAGCACAGTTGGTCGAACGCGACGAGCCGACCGAAATCTACCGCATCGCAGTGCATTTTGCGGGCGAGGATCCGCGTAAGGAACTCCGCCAAAAAGCCGACCTGTCTGACGATGAGATCGGCGAGATCATCGCCAAACTCCGTAAACTCGACGCCGGCAGCAAACGCGGGAACTGGACGCAAATGTATCTGCAGATGATCAACGACCAGCCCAACACCCACGCCGCCATTCTCGCCGAACAGATCGGCCTGGACATCCCGCACTTCAAACCCTGGGTCCGCAAACTAAAAGCCCTCGGCCTGACGGAAAGCCTGCGGCCGGGATATCGGTTGTCCCCGAGAGGTGAAAAGGTGCTCGACGCATTGCGGCGCGTAAAATAGTAGACTAGCTGTAATGAAAGTACTTCTTACCGGTGCCAATGGTTACATTGGAAAGCGGCTCTTGCCGATACTGATCGAGCGAGGTTGTGAGGTAGTCTGTGCGGTCAGGAATAAGAACAGATTCCCACGGGACGGCTTTTATGCACACCCAAACGTTAGCGTCCTCGAAATTGACTTCTTAGAGGATGCGTCACCAAAGAATACGCTGCAGGATATCGACGTTGCATACTATTTGATCCATTCGATGAGTGACAACGATTCGTCCGGTTTCGACAAGCTGGAGGAGACCGCGGCGTCGAATTTTGTCACGCTGATCGACCAAACATCGGCAAAACAGATAATCTATCTGGGCGGCATCACCAACGAAAAGAAACTCTCAAAACACCTGGCGTCTAGGAAAAAGGTGGACGAGATACTGCGAACAAGCAAAGTGCCGGTCACGTCGCTCAAGGCCGCGATAATCGTCGGCTCGGGCAGTTCGTCGTTCGAGATCATACGCGATCTGGCCGAGAAACTGCCAATAATGATCACGCCTAAATGGCTGAATACGAGGACCCAGCCGATCGCGATCCGCAACGTACTTGAGTACCTCACGGGCGTATTGCTTCGTGAGGACACCTACGGCCGGTCCTTCGACATCGGCGGCCCCGAAGTTATGACGTACAAGGAAATGCTGCTTCAGTTTGCCGGGGTCCGCGGATTGAAACGATATATCTTTACCGTCCCGATAATGACGCCAAAGCTCTCGTCATACTGGCTATACTTTGTTACGAACACGTCTTACCGACTCGCGGTCAATCTGGTCAATAGTATGAAGGTCGAGGTCGTCGCAGAACCAAATGATCTCGGAGAACGGCTGGGCATCCAACCGATAACCTACCGAGAGGCCGTGGACCTAGCTTTTCAAAAGATCGGTCAGAACAGTGTGGTTTCAAGCTGGAAAGATTCGCTTGTTTCGAGTTACCGGGACAATTCCCTGCTTGAGCATTTGGAGGTGCCTGTCAACGGGTGCTTTGTTGACGAACGGATCGTGCCGGTCACGACGGATACCGATCAAGTGCTGGATAATATCTGGTCGATCGGCGGCAATCGCGGCTGGTACTACACCAATTGGCTATGGTCGATCAGGGGGGTTATGGACAAGATGTTTGGCGGTGTCGGACTCCGCCGCGGCCGGACCAACTCTAACGTCATAAACGCCGGTGACACGCTCGATTTTTGGCGAGTGCTGGTTGCGGACAAGCCGCAAAAGCGACTCTTGCTTTACGCTGAAATGAAGCTGCCCGGTGAAGCCTGGCTCGAATTTGTGATCGTTCGTAAGGACGGGCAGGACCGTCTGAAACAGACAGCGACTTTCCGTCCCACGGGGCTGCTCGGCCGTATGTATTGGTACTCAGTCTTGCCGTTCCATTATTTCGTATTCCAAGGTATGGCCGAAAATATCATCAAATATAGAACGTCGTAAAACTTATCAATAAAGCAGATACGGCTTTCTTGCCTCACGGAATGCCGCCAAACCATCGGCCCAATCCGATTCGATCTCGTTAAGAGCTACACCGTTCTCGATCTGTTTGCGGATCTTGTCGGTGCCGCAGACGACGTCGAATGGGTTAACGTCATAGACGTATTCGTACGCTTCCTGTTTCCACTGGAAATGCTCGGTGTACATGTCGTAGGCCGTCTTTATGATGGCGATCCCGACGATGACGGGCGTAAATGCCTCGCGGTCGGTGACGTGGATCTGGACGCCGCCGCAGGTTCGCTCGGCCCACTTTTGGAATGTCGGGCGGAAAAAGACGTGGCGAAACTTAACGCCGGCAAAGTTAAAGCTGTCGAGCTCGCGGACCCAATCGTACGGGTCGATGAACGGTGCGCCGTTCAGCTCGAAAACGCGTGTCGTACCGCGGCCTTCGCTGAGTTCGGTGCCCTCGATGTGGACGGTTGCGGGAAAGACGACGCAGGTATCGACCGTCGGGATGTTTGGCGAGGGCAAGATCCATTGCAAACCGGTCTCATCGCCCCACATTTCGCGTGTCCAACCTTCCATCTCGACGACCTCTAGGTCGCAGCCGATGCCGAAATGTTCGTTGAACATCCTGGCGAGTTCGCCGATGGTCATACCGTGCCGCGTCGGTAGTCTCGAACTGGCCGACGAACGATCTGAACTCGTGCTCGGTGATGTTGCCTTCGATGGCGTTGCCGTTGATCGGATTAGGCCGGTCGCAGACGACCACCTTTTTCCCAAACTGTTTCGCCGCACGCATGCAGTTTGCCATGGTGTAGACGAACGTATAGATGCGGCAGCCGACGTCCTGCAGATCGACGACGAATGTGTCGATATCGCGGACCATCTCTTCGGTCGGCACGCGCGTCTCGCTGTAGAGCGAATAGACCATGCGGCCCGTACGCTCATCGACGGAGTGCGGCGTCTCGATCATGTTGTCCTGAACGTCACCTCGAATTCCGTGCTGCGGGCCGAAGAGCGTCGTCAGTTCGAATTCGCCGCGCTCGCCAAATGCGTCAGCGGCATGTACGAAAGTATCGGGCAAAACGGATGCCTGATTGCACACGAGCCCGATCCGCTGTCCGCGAATGAGATCAATCTTGTCGCTGAGGAGGCGTTCGACGCCGAGTCTTGTTCTGGTCATATTAAAGAATCTAACCGCGAAACACGCGAAAAATACTAAAAATCAGAAACAACTCTTTTTAGTTTCTTTCGCGTGTTTCGCGGTTAGTGGTTTTAAGAAGTCTATGCCTCGACGGTTTCGGCACCCGGAGCATTTTTCATTACCGAAGCGATGCCGTTCTCCATCGATGCTTTCGACGAATACATTTCGCTGCGGCCGATCTCTTGGCCGTTTCCTGCCTTTATGACAAAATACGGATCACCCTTGGCCGACTCGCGGCGCTCAAAGCGGCCTTCGTCAGCGGCATTCTTCGAGACCGAAGCAATTCCGTTCTCGGCGGCGGATTTTGATTCATACATTTCAGACGAAAGGATGATCTGACCGTTTCCTGCCAAGAGATTAAAATGATACTTACCATTTTTCGATACTTTTAGTTCAAATTTCCCAGCCATTTTATTGTCTCCTTTACTAATTGATAGAAATACAACTTTTGAAAATGTGCGTCCAAACCGCGTGTAAAATATCGCACACCTTTTGCAGCCTCGCAACCTATGTTATTCAAGAAAATCGTGCGGCATATCGCGAGGTCCGAGGTTGTTTCGCTTGATGATGCGGACGCAGCCATTCCAACGCAAGATCGCGTCGTCACGGCCGGCCGGCCGCATTGATTCGGCGGTTTCGAAACAGTCCATCGCTTGCCGAAAAAGCTCGTATGCACCGACGCCGCCGCGGGCGAGTTCGGCCTTGCCGCGGCGTTCGTACATGATGCCCGTATAGTATGAGCGTTCGTAATCACTCTTGATCCGCGTGATGTATTCGGTAATGCGGGCGTCGCCGATGGCATAGTCTTTGCCAAAACGGTCGCTCATCGCAAGGACGATGTTTTTGGTTGCCTCTTGATTTTCAGGTTCGATCTCGAGAATATCCAGATAAATGCTCTCGGCCGCACCGGGTTCGTTCAGCAGCCGATACCGGTTCGCTTTTTCGAGTGCGGCCGGCACAGCGTCGGATGACAGAGGTTTTAGTTCGAACATAAATGCCTTTTATTTCCCCGTGTTTTGAGTAGTAAATTCGCGTTCATTTCGACGCCAATTGATAAATCCCATTATAAGCCCAAACAGCGTTCCGTGAAGCATGAATCTGAGCCAAGTGGTCGAATCGGCGAAATATTGTCCGAATGATTGAGCTTCGCCGGGAAAAAGGAAATAACCTACAACCTGCAGGATCACGGCGAACGGGCCGCCGGTGATCAAGATCCCGTCAAACAGCAGAAAACGCCAGATGCCTTTTGCCCGTTTTGCGGCCCAAACTTCGGGGGTATATCTCATTTCTTTCTAAACAGCTTTACGAGCTTTTTGAGCGGATCGTAGTGCTCGTCGACCACACGTTCCTTAAGCGGAATGATAGCATTATCGGTGATCGTAATGCCCTCAGGGCAAACCTTCGTGCAGCATTTTGTGATGTTGCAGTAGCCGATGCCAAAAAGATCCTTGAGATCCTCGGTGCGGTTCTCGGTGTCGAGCGGGTGCATCTCGAGTGCGGCGGAATAAACCAGGAAACGCGGGCCGATGAATTCGTCGTGTTTCGCGTGATCACGAAGAACGTGGCAAACGTCCTGACAGAGATAACACTCGATACACTTGCGAAATTCCTGAACGCGGTCGACGTCCTCCTGCTGCATTCGCCAGCTGCCGTCCTCGGCGTCGGGCGTTCGCGGCTTGAATTTCTTGATGCGCTTTTTGACCTCATAATTCCACGAAACGTCCGTGATCAGATCTTTGACAGGCGGAAAAGCACGCATCGGTTCGATCGTGACGGGCTGGTCGAGTGGGATAGTGTCGAGCCGCGTCATACACATCAATTTGGGCATGCCGTTGATCTCGGCAGAGCACGAACCGCATTTTCCGGCCTTGCAGTTCCAACGGCAGGCGAGGTCCGGAGCCGACTCGGACTGGATCTGATGCACGGCGTCGAGCACGACCATACCTTCGGTGACCTCGGTCTGATAGTCGACCATTTTCGCCGTCTCGCGACCGCCGCGTCTGATACTGAATGTCGCTTTTTTCATAGTTACTCTACCGCAAAGACGCGGAGACGCAGAGCCGTTTATTTAACAGGATAGACAGGATGGACGAGTTAAATTAGATATTGACGGACATTTCTTTCTCATCCCATAAATCCTGTTCATCCTGTTTGAAATGACTCTGCGTCTCCGCGTTTCTGCGGTTCAATTCCTCTAACCCATTTCTTCAATGATCGCTTTTAGCTCGGCCGGCATTTCGGGGATCGGGACCTTTTGGATCTCCATTCCGCCGTCGGCTGATTTTTTGAGGGAGTAGTTGAATTTTGCAAACTCGGGGTCTTTGCCCGGGAAATCGTCGCGGAAATGGCCGCCGCGGCTTTCTTTTCGTTCGATCGCGGCGCGTGCTATGGCCTCACTGACGACCAGCAGATTGTGCAGGTCGAGAGCCGTATGCCAGCCGGGATTGAAATCTATATTGCCCGGCACGAATGTCCTTGCAGCTCGATTGCGTAGAATGTCGAGACCGTTAAGAGCCTCGATCATCTCTTCTTGTGTGCGAACGATGCCGACATTCGCCTGCATCATTTCCTGCAGATCATGCTGGATGGCGTACGGATTTTCGCCGCCTTCGCGTTCGAACGGTTCGAGTGCGGCTCTGGCCGCTTGTTCGATCTGGCCCTTGTCGAGCGTGCCGTGTGCGTTTTCCTGAGCAAAGATCGCGGCGTATTCGCCCGCACGTTTGCCGAAAACGATCAGGTCGGACAGCGAATTTCCGCCGAGACGATTGGCCCCGTTGATGCCGGCAGCGCATTCGCCTGCGGCGAAGAGGCCCGGAACGGTCGAGGCCTGCGTGTCGGCGTCAACACGGATACCGCCCATCACGTAATGCGTGGTCGGGCCGACCTCCATCGGCGTCGTCGTGATGTCGAGATTCGCCAATTGCTTGAACTGGTGATACATACTCGGCAATTTCTTTTTGATGTGCTCGGGTGCGTTCTGGATCTTTTCCTTGATCCAGGCGATATCGAGGAACACGCCTCCGTGCGGCGAACCGCGTCCGGCCTTTACTTCGCGGACTATACATCGGGCGACGTGGTCGCGCGTAAGCAATTCGGGCGGACGTCGGGCATTCTTGTCGCCGGTCACATATCGCCAGCCTTCTTCTTCGGTGTCGGACGTCTGATCTTTGTAGTTGTCCGGAATGTCGTCGAACATGAAGCGTTTGCCTTCGCTGTTGAGCAAAATGCCGCCTTCGCCGCGGACGCCTTCAGTGACCAAAATGCCGCGAACACTCGGCGGCCATACCATGCCGGTCGGATGGAATTGCAGGAACTCCATATCGATCAGTTCGGCTCCGGCGTCGTATGCGAGTGCGTGTCCGTCGCCCGTACCTTCCCAGCTGTTCGAGGTGATCTTGTACGCACGGCCGACGCCGCCGGTCGCGAGAATGACGGCTTTTCCCTTAAAAATACGGAAACGTCCGTGTTCGCGTTCGTAGGCGAGACAGCCGATGACGCGGTCGCCATCCTTGAGCAGAGTGAGGACAGTTACCTCCATATAGACCTCGATGCCTTGGTGGATGCCGTGGTCTTGTAAAGTTCTTATCAATTCGAGTCCGGTGCGGTCGCCGACGTGAGCGAGGCGAGGATATCGATGGCCGCCGAAGTTTCGCTGGAGGATCTTGCCGTCTTTTGTACGATCGAAAACGGCACCCCAGGCTTCGAGTTCGCGGACGCGTTCCGGTGCTTCTTTGGCGTGAAGCTCGGCCATGCGCCAGTTGTTGACGTACTGGCCGCCGCGCATTGTGTCGGTGAAATGCACCTTCCAATTGTCGCGGTCGTCAACATTTCCCATCGCCGCCGCCATTCCGCCCTCGGCCATGACGGTGTGTGCCTTGCCGAGCAAAGATTTGCAGATCAACCCGACGCTGACGCCGGCCGCCGAAGCCTCAATAGCAGCCCGAAGCCCGGCACCGCCGGCACCGATAACGAGAACGTCGTGTTCAAAAATTGGATAGTCCATTTAGATCAATTCACCACGGAGACACAGAGAGCACAGAGGCAAACCAATAATTCATATTCAACCACTCCGTGTCCTCTGTGACTCTGTGGTGAATTCTTCCTAGAAAATTCTAAAATCCGCCCAAATTCCCATCGAGCAGAGCCGAACATAGATGTCAGAAAAACCAACAACAAATAAGCTGATCCAGGCGAAAAGCATGTGACGTTTGTTCAACGCGCTGACGCAGCCGTAGGCTTTTTTGCGGACGGGTTTATTTGACAAGATGTCCCATGCACCGCCGACTAAGTGACGTAGGCTGTGGCAGCTCAAGGTGTAAAACCCTAGGCAAAATACGTTCGCAGTCAGAACGATCGTGCCGACGCCGACGCCGAAATGCTGTTTTCCGTCGGCTCCCGCGAACCACATCGCGTTCCACGCGTCATAAGCAAGAAAGAACAGGAATGCGAGTGCGAGATACAGGAAATAGCGATGGACGTTCTGCAAAATGAGCGGGAATTTGCGTTCGCCGCGGTAGTTGTGACGCGGCTCGCCGACGGCACATGCCGGCGGATCGGCCCACATCGATTTGTAATAGGCACCGCGATAGTAATAACAGGTAAACCGAAATCCGCCGGGAGCCCATAGGATCAAAAGTGCGGGCGAGAACGGCAGCCACGACGGCAGCCAGCTTGGCGGCGGGCCGAATAAAGCGTGCGGCGAATTGCCGAATAACTCTGGCGAATAGAACGGTGACAGGTAGTTGCCAAACGTGTAATGCTGGCCCTGAAATGCCGCCCACGTCGAATAGACGACGAACGCCCCGAGGCCGATGAAGGTCAGCACCGGAGCGACCCACCAGTTGTCCTTACGCATCGTCTGTCCAAATTTACGCCGCTCGATCGAAACCAGATTAGATGCCATAGACGCTGATCAACTTGCCTGAATTGGATTGAATTGTCTGTTCGGAAAACTGCTCAAGTTTTACGCGAATTCGGAGTCTAAGTCAAGTTTTTGAGGTCTCCGCGTCCTCGGCGTCCGTCTCTGTGCTCTCTGCGTGGAAAGATCACTAAATAAGAATTCCTCGCAGAGGACGCAGGTATTTTCGCATAGGACGCAGATTCGTTGGATCTATTGTTCGTAGACGTTTTCGATCTTGTCGGGCAGCGGTTCGGCGGTGAGGCCGCATTGGAATCCGCGCAGGATGTCCATCCCGCCTTCGAGGAGCCAGAGTTTTTGGAGCTCCTTGTCTTCGAGGATGACGGGCATGGCTCGGTGGTATTGGGTCATAAAATCGTTGGCGTGCGTCGTTATGACGGCGAATGACTGACGCTGTTCGCCGTTGTCGTACCAATTGGACCAGAGTCCGGCGAGGGCGAACGGATGGCCGTTATTGGCCCGTATTTCGATGGGCGGTTTGCCCTTTTCGGGCCACTCGTAAAAGCTCGTGACAGGCATGATGCAGCGTTTTGAGACGAGCAGCTTTTTCCACATCGGGCTGGTCTCAAGGCGCTCGATATTGGCGTTGAAGGTCGCGTATTTGGTGCTCCACTCGCGTGAGCCGTCGAATTGGCACCACCAGCGGGCGTCGACCGTCTTGACGGCGTCGCGGTCGTTGATGACGATGGCGACGTCCTGTGTCGGTTTGATATTGCCGCGAAAAAGGTCGCCCTGCGGGTCGAACTCGTAGACGTAATTCCGAAAATCCTCGCGTTTTCCCCGTTGTGATGCCCGTCCGCACATAATAATTTACTGAAAATCGTGTGACTGTATTTTGCTTATAAAAGCATTTATCGGCTCGAAAAACAAGGCTTTGATCATGCCGCCCTCCTCGGCCTTGCCGCGGATGAGCATAAAATCGCTCGATACGATAACGGAACGAAAACGCTCGAAAATATCGGGCATGACGATGAAGTTGGAATAGCCTGTCTCGTCCTCCATCGTGATAAAGACGACGTCGTTGGCCGTGCTCGGACGCTGGCGAACGATGACGGCACCGGCGACGGTGACGACGTCCCGCTTTTTGAGATGCGTGGTCTGATAGGCCGCGATAACGCCGTGTTTGGTCAGTTCTTCACGAAGGAACCCCATTGGGTGCTTGCCGATGGTGATGCCGGTCGTCATCAGATCGGTCTCCATCAGCTGCCATTTGCTCATCTGGTTGATGAATGGCGGGACGGGCTGCTTTTCCTCCAAACCAGCGAAAAGCTCGCCCGCGGGCTGGATGGCGAGTTCCGATTCCCAAAGTGCCTGACGGCGATGGACGGTCGAATCGAAATTGAGAGCGCCGGAGAGGCTGAGAGCTCTTATTTCCTTTTTGTTTATTGTGGGGACGCGGCGGACGAGATCTTCGACGGACGTGTACGGCACGATCGCAGGAACCCAGTCGCTACCGCTCCCGGTTCTGACAGGATCGGCGGGGACGATGGCAAGCTGGCAGCCTGCGGTCCGGCGGGCGACGATCTCGTCGGCGACATCCTTGCGGAGGCCTTTGACGTATTTTAGGCCGATGCGCACCTTGCCGTCCTCGATGGTGAAGAGTCTTTGCGAGGCGTTGATATTGATCGCGTTGAAATGCAGGCCGTGCCGCTGGGCGTCCTTGATAAGCGTCGTGGGCGAATAGAAGCCGAGCGGATAATTGTTGAGCATCGCGGTCGTAAATTCCGCGAGGTAATGCACCTTTAGATAGGCGGACGCGTAGGTCAGCAGGGCAAAGCTCGCGGCGTGCGATTCGGGAAAGCCGTAGTTGGCAAAGGCGAGGATGCTCTTGACGATCTTGTCCTGCGTCTGTTGAGTGATGTTTTTATCCGCCATGCCGGAGCGTAGACGCGTTTCGATCTTGGCGAGGCGTTTGTCGGCACGTTTGAAGCCGAGCGCCCGCCGCAGTTCCTCGGCCTCGCCGCCCGTAAATCCGGCGATCGTCATCGCCATTCGCAGCAGCTGCTCTTGAAACAGCGGAACGCCGAGCGTGCGCTTTAAAATCGGCTCGAACGACGGGTGCATGTAATCGACCTCTTCTTTGCCCATGCGGCGGGCGATGTAGCCGCTGAGCATCTTGCCGACGATCGGGCCCGGGCGGATGATGGCGACCTGGACGACGATGTCGTAAAACGTCTCCGGCCGCGATTTGGGCAAAAAGTTGATCTGGGCACGGCTTTCGACCTGAAACATCCCGATCGTGTCGGCCTCCTGCAGCGTTTTGTAAACGAGCGGATCTTTTTTCGATATCTTGCCGAGATCGACCTTTTCGCCGCGGTGCTCTTCGATGAGCGTGAGCGTGTCGCGGATGACGGCCATCATTCCGAGGCCCAGGAGATCGACCTTGACGATGCCGAGGCGTTCGCAGTCGTCCTTGTCCCATTGGATGATGTTGCGGTTTTCCATCGACGCGGGCTCGAGCGGCACGACTCCGTCGAGGCGCCCCAAAGAGATCACCATGCCGCCGGAATGTTGGCCGAGATGCCGCGGATAATCGAGCACGCGGGCGTACATCTCCATATATTTGGCGATGCGGTAGTTTTCTTTCGGGTCGAAGCCGGCCTCAATGAATCGCGCCATCATCTCGGCCCGAGTGTGCGTGCCGTAGTGCGGAATGATCTTGGCGAGGCGTCCGAGGCATTCCTCGTCAAAGCCGAAGACCTTGCCGACCTCGCGGGCGGCCGAGCGTCCGCGATAGCTGATGACATTTGCCGTCATGCCGGCCCCGCGTTCGCCGTATTTTTTGATAAACGTGCTGGATGACCTTGTCGCGGTCGTCGCCCGACGGCAGATCGATGTCGATGTCGGGATATTCGGTCCGCTCTTCGGAGAGAAAGCGTTCGAACAACAGATCGGCCTCGATCGGATCGACGGCCGTGATGCCGAGAGCGTAGCAGACGACCGAATTTGCCGCCGAGCCGCGTCCCTGCGAGAGAATGTTGTTTGCGCGGCAAAACTGCGAGATGTCCCAGACAAGCAGAAAATAACCGGCGAGCTTGAGCTTGGCGATCATGTTCAGCTCATAGTCGAGCTTTTGACGTACCTTCGGCGTCAGCGACCAGTAGCGCCAAACGGCACCTTTTTCGGCCTGCTTTCTGAGGAAGGAGTCCATCGTCTCGCCCGGCGGCACGGGATAATCGGGGAAGGTGTAGCCGAGTTCGTCCATCGAGAACTTTACGCGTGAGGCGATCTCAGCGGTCGTCGCGACGGCCTGTTGGTAGTCGTCGAACTGGTAGAGCATCTGTGCCGCCGGTTTGAGATAGCGTTCGCTGTTTTCAGAGATCAGGCGGCCGGCATTTTCGATGGTGCAGTGATTTTTTATGCAGGTGAAAACATCGAACAGTTCGCGGTCACGCTTGTGCGCGTAGTACGGGCCGTTGCTGGCGAAATAGGGAATGCGGAACTTGTGCGCGAGCCCGAGGAGCGACTGGTTGATGTCCTCTTCGTGCGGCAGATGATGGCGTTGGAGCTCGACGTATAGACGGTCGCCGAAGACGTATTTGAGCCAGGCGAGGTCCTCCTGGCCGCGGCGGTTCTTTATGCTGCGGTGGATAAAGCCGTCGGCTCCGCCGGTGAAGCAGAGCAATCCGGCAGCGTGTTCCTCGATATCCTTTCGGGTCGCGAAATGCTCGCCCTTCTTATGCCGCAATTTGACGGTCGTGATGAGGCGCGACATATTTTGATAGCCGCGAAGATCGATCGGCATCAGCGGCAAAAGTGTTCCGTCGTCCATTGTGATCTCGGATCCGATCATCGCCCGCACGCCCTGTTCCTTTGCCTCGAGATGAAACCGAACCGCACCCGAGACCGTGTCGCGGTCCATCATCCCGATCGCGGGCATATCAAGCTCACCGGCGAGCACCGCGATATCCTCGGGCAGCGAGCCGGAAGACAAAAAACTGAACGCGGAGCGTGTGTGGAGTTCGTAAAACATAAAGCCGGGACGCAGCCTGCCGCCCTCAGATCGCAGGCTGGCGGCGTGCGTTCCCACGGAATCAATCAAATTCACCAATTACCAGCCATTCGTTGCCCGTTTTTCGCAGGCGGTAGACGCCGCCTTCTTCGATCTCGACGTGCCATTCCTGGATGTCCCAGGCACGTTCCCACCAACGCGAATTGAGTCGCCAGACGCCGCTGCATGCCGCGACGCGGCCGGCAAAATAGCGTGTCCGCAGGTAGATGAGCTGTTTATTTCGCACAAGGACCTCGGCTGCGACGGGCGGCTCGTAATACTGGAACGCGATGACCGGAGCTTTTGGTTCGGTGCGAACGTGCTCTTTTCCCAGAGGCAGCGAACCGGCGTCGAGGGCGAAAGGGCGTTCGACGCGGTTTTCGAGCAGAACGGGCACACCGACGTTCTCTTCGCCGACGAGCTTTTTGATCTTGCCGACGGTCAGCAAAAGGCTCTCGGGCTGCGGCTTGGACGCGGCATAAAGCCCGCTCTGGGCGGGACGCGGACGCGTAAAATGGGCAGTGACGCCGATCGCGGTAATTCCTGCCTCGGGCGGATCGACCGAGATGCGAAGGTTGATCAGCTTGAGCCAGAATGTCCGGTCGAGCGTCGGGAACGACGTTTTTATCTCGTAGGATTTTGCGACTTTTTTGTCGAGCTTGAACGTGATATCGATCTGCTCGGTGCTCCAGCCGTTCTTACCGACCGCAGCGAGCATTTCCTCGAGGCCGCGGTTGACGATAAAGATGAGCTGCTCAAAATCATCGACCGGAAAGTCGAGTTCGTACTTCCATTTAACGCTTGTTTCGGCGACGTTGGGGACGACGTCGCGTTTGTCCTGTTGGGCGATGACGTCGATCACCTCGCGAAAATCATGGCCGTAGCGTGCGGTGAGTTCGTCCGCCGGAATTTGGTCGAGGTCCTCGATGCGGGTGATGCCGAGAGCCTCAAAAACGCCGACAGTGTCACGGTCGATGGCGAGATTGCGCAAGGGCAATTGGCGAAATGCGTCCGGCGACGCGGCAGTGCGGCTGAGGCCGCGGTTCTCGCGTGCGAGCAGGAGCGCCGTCTCGACCGTCCCGGCGACGGCGACATTTCCGTTGATATCGTTGTTTTCGAGCTCTTTCACTATTTTCTGAGCGATCTTTCTCTCGTCGCCGATGAGTTTTTCTAATCCGCTGACGTCAAACAGCACGCCGTCATCGAGCCGTTCGACGCGATAGGCAAAACCGTAGGCGACGGCCAACAGCACATCGGCGTCCTCACTCGCATTTTGTGAAATGATGCATGCATATGCTCTAGACATCGCTGTAATCGAACGCGATCCGGGCCGAGCCCGGCTGGCCGTAAAAATGTTTACGCGAGTGAAAATCGAGGTGAAATTCGCGGAGAAGCTTGTACCGGCCGAGGCCCGACCAGACGGTGTCGCGGCGTTCGAGTTCGAACGACTGGTGCGAGGCGGAACCTGCGGCCGGATCTTCGGCGGTGACGATAAAGAGCGTCGGTGTTTCCTTGATCCGCGTGCGGTAGCGGAACCAGTAGGTCCGCGGCACCATTCGCAATTTCTGTTTCGACAGCCCGTCGAGATTGAGCCAGATCGCTCCGAAGCCTTTCGCCTGAACCAAGAGATCGGCGGCTGTGAACGCCCGTTCGAGGTCGCCTTCGCAGCGGACCCAGAGCATATTTTCGAGCTCGACGCCGGCTAGAGCGGCCGAGCAAGGGTCAAAACTGTTTGACGAATCGACCACCGCGCAGACCTCGCCCTCGGCCGTCAATTTGGCAAGCAGATTGAGCACGAGGCTGGTCCGGCCGGTGCTCGCGTCGCCGACAAATTCGGTCAAAGTGCCGCGCGTCAGGGCGATCCCGACGGCATCGAGCAAAACCTCTTCGGAATGTTTTTGTTCCTGCGAGAGGTGAGATAAACTTTTTACTACACTCAGATGCCTCATACGGATTATTGCGATAACGCAATTCTATTCCATAAATGAAACGCCTGTCAAAGATTTTTTGGCCCTCGTGTTTCACGCCTTCGAGACGCTTATTCCGAACGCAAATTTCGTCCAAAAAGCACAGTAAGGTCTTTTAAACGATCGGTGAGATCGTCATGGATCGAACCGGGCGGCATACGCCACGACCAATTGCCTGACGCGGTCGCGGGCAGATTCATGCGGTGTTCGCTGCCGAGGCCGAGAACATCCTGCATCGGCACGATCGCCGTGTCGGCGACCGATCCAAAGGCAGCACGGATCATATCCCAATGGATCTCACGCCCTCGCGTTTGCAGATATTTGCGGCAATGGTTGCGGGCATTCTTATCGGCGGCCTTATACCAGCCGGCGGTTGTGTCGTTGTCATGAGTGCCGGTGTAGACGACGCAATTCTTTACGTAATTATGCGGCAGATCGCGGTTGTAGGCGTCGCCGCCGAAGGCGTATTGCAGGATGTGCATGCCCGGCAAACCGAACGCATCACGCAAGCTTTCGACCTCGGGAGTGAGTGAGCCGAGGTCTTCGGCAATGAGCGGCAAGTCGCCGAGCCGCTGGCGGATGATAGTAAAAAACTCGCGTCCGGGAACGTCACGCCACGCACCGTTCTCGGCAGTTTCGTCTCCGCCCGGCACTTCCCAGTTGCGGGCAAAGCCGATGAAATGATCGAGCCGCAGGACATCGACCGTTTTTAGCGTGAACGCGATGCGGGCCGTCCACCAGCCAAAATTATCGCGGAGCATCGCATCCCAATCGTAGATCGGATTTCCCCAGAGCTGGCCGGTCTTTGAAAAATAATCGGGCGGCACACCGGCGACGAATTTTGGCGAGCCGTCGGCATTCAGTTTGAACTTGCTCTGATTGCACCAGACATCGGCCGAGTCGAGAGCGACAAAGATCGGAGCGTCGCCGATGACGAGAACGCCGTTCTCATTTGCGTATTTTTTTAGTGCGAGCCACTGGCGAAAGAAGAGGAACTGGTAAAATTTTTCGGCAGCGATCTCACGCGAGAGTTGTGAACGGACGACCGATATTGCTCCTTCGTCTCTCATTTTCAGCGGCATTGCCCATTGAAACCATGCCTGATGTTCGTGCGAACTTTTGATTGCCCGAAAAGCGGCATAATCGTCGAGCCACCAGAAATTTTCGCGAGCGAAGAATTCAAATTCATCGTGAAGCGTCGAGCCGGAAGTCGATCTGAATGTCTCAAACGCCTTTGAGAGGATTATTTGTTTCCATTCTTCGACCTTCGCGAAATCTACTTTAACAGCTGAAAATTTCGGGGAATTGTCAATGTCAGCCGCCGTTACGAGGCCGTCAGTGACGAGCGATTCGAGCGCGATGAGCAATGTATTTCCGGCAAATGCAGAATATGCCGAATAAGGCGAATTGCCTTGTCCGACCGGTGCAAGCGGCAGTATTTGCCAATAGGTTTGTCCTGCTTCGACCAGAAAATCGACGAATTTGTACGCTTCGCCGCCGAGATCGCCGATGCCAAAGCTGCCGGGCAGCGAGGTCGGATGCAAAAGTATTCCGCTGGCTCTTGGAAAATTCATTGTTTGGTTCATTATCATTGTGTTTGGCAGCTAAGACAAATAAAATTGAGTGAATGAGCTGGCGGCGGAAAGTGCTCCGCGAACAATGCGACCGATTTCGTTGAAGATCCGAACCGCAACTATGTGAATTGGGATAGACTGGTATTTGAATTGCACGGCCTTAAAATTTACAAAAAGCTGAACTGGTTGAACGAACTGCCCTTGGACGAGGCGGAATACGTGTTTCGCGAATGTTGCGGATCGAGCGAATGGGCCACGCGGATGGCACGATCACGGCCTTTTCCGATGCTCGACCATCTATTTGTCCGAGCTGATGAGATCTGGGCGGCGCTGTCACCGGCGGATCTATTGGAGGCAATTGCTGCCGATGATGATATTGATGCGGGAGTAGTGACAGTGCCGGAAGTTCGCAGGAAATTGGCGGATGCCATGAGCTTGTACATTTCCAGGTTCGGGTTTCGGTTCGTTCTGCGTACTGCCGATAAAAGTGCCGATGAAATACTTGCGATATGTCATTCTCGGCTTGGCAATTCGCCGGCGACCGAACTAATGATCGCGACCGAAGAACAACGGAAGATCACCGAAGACCGGCTCGGTAAATTACTTGAGCGATGAGCAGAATTACCACACATATATTAGATATTTCGACAGGCGAACCCGCAAGGGACGTGATGATCCTGCTCGAGCAAAAGGACCCGGCACTTGGTTGGCAAAAGATCGGCGATGGGCTGACGAATGCCGAAGGGCGTCATACAAATCTTGTTCCGCCAAACATGCTGCTTGTGGCCGGACACTACCGCCTCGTTTTTGAGACGGGAGCATACTATGCCGCACAAGGTACTATTTGTTTCCACCCGCAGATAATTGTCGCCTTTACGGTTCGCGATATTGCCCAACACTATCATGTACCGCTCTTGATCGGTCCGTTTGGCTATTCGACCTACCGCGGCAGTTAGTTCGAGCCGGTAATTGCATACAGTTAGGTTCGAAATCCCGGTTGCCGCGAAACTGAACCGAGAACTTGTTCTATGCGTACATCAATTTCCGCAGAATCATTAGAACATATAACCAAGCCTCTGAGAGCGTCGATGGCGGCGTTCGACAAGCGATACCCCGGCGAGTCCGGCCGGCGGCAGCCGGTGCATACCGTTTATGGCGGTGCCCATTTGTTCAGGTCGGATACGGCGGTTCGTTTGGGACATTTGGCGATGCGTTCGTTCGAGACATATGCTCCCGACGTTGAGACATTTGCAAAGGTGTTTAGCCTGTCGCCGGGGTTTGCTGCGGCGATCCACGATCGGGTTGGCGAGAAACTCGCCCGCGAGGCCGTCGAGGATTTTCGCATCGACTTTGAAGACGGATACGGGATCAGGCCTGATGTTGAGGAAGACAGGCACGCGATAGCCAGCGCGGAAGCAGTCTCGAACGGTATGGCCGCCGGATCGCTCTCGCAGTTTGTTGGAATCCGAATCAAGCCGTTTTCCGACGAACAACTGTCGCGGAGCCTGAGAACGCTCGACCTTTTTCTTACAACGCTGGTCGAGACGTCGGGCGGAAAGCTCCCCGACAATTTCGTCATCACATTGCCAAAGATCGTGACGACCGAACAAGTCGGGGCACTGATAGACGTATTTGATGAGATCGAACCGAAGTTGGGCCTCGCCGCCGGCACGCTGAAGATGGAGATGATGATCGAGACCACCCAATCGATCGTTGCAGCTGACGGAACCCTGATAATGCCCAAATTGCTTGGCGCCGCCCGGGGACGCTGCATTGCGGCGCATTTCGGGGCATTTGACTATACGGCGAGCTGTTCGATAACCGCCGCCTATCAGGACATTCGTCACCCTGCGTGCGATTTTGCACGGAATATGATGCAAGTCGCATTTGCCGGTACGGGTGTCTGGCTTGCCGACAGCGTGACGAATATCATGCCGGTAGCGCCAAATCGCGGCGAAAACCTATCTGCCGAGCAGATCGCCGAGAATTATTCCGTCGTTCACGGTGCTTGGAATCTGCACTACCAAAACTGCCGGCATTCGCTCTCAAACGGTTTTTATCAGGGATGGGATCTGCATCCCGCCCAACTCACGCCGCGGTACACGGCGGTTTTCGCGTTCTTTCTCGAAGGACTCGAAACCGCAGCTGAGCGGCTTAAGAATTTTGTTGAAAAGGCCGCACAGGCGACGCTCGTCGGCGATGTCTTTGACGACGCGGCGACAGGGCAGGGACTACTCAACTATTTTCTGCGTGCCATCAACTGTGGAGCGGTAACAGAACAAGAGGCCATCGACCGTACGAGCGTTACACTGGATGAGCTGCGTTCAGGTTCGTTCGAAATGATACTCAAAAACCGCCGGCTTTAAGACCGGAATGCTCCCTCTGAAACTCCACTAAATCCGGCGAAAGATACCGTAGTCATTTGGTCGAAATATGGCAATTGGTCAAACCCAATGTGGTTACGTTTGCAAAGTGGTCAATATATTCATCGAAAGGTGCTCGATCTGAAGCGACGATATTATGGCGATTTAGCTATATATTTACTAGGGAATGCGATTTTTTTGATTTTTCTGCATAATTCTGTCAATTTTCGCTTGCAATAATTGGTAAAACCAATTATGATTTTGGGAGCTTCAACTGGAATCCAAAAAAGTAATGAAAATCATACAGGACGGAAATATGAATATTCAGAAAAACTGCATGGAAAATTGATCTTAATGGCGGTCATTTTGATGATCGGCTCAATGGCGGTATTAGGACAGGAGTTTCGCGGAACGATCGCCGGAACGGTGAGCGATCCGAACGGAGCCGTCGTCGCAGGTGCGACCGTTCTCGTCAAGAACATGGCGACCAACGTATCTCAAACGGTTTCGACAAACAGCGAAGGTGCATTTTCTGTTCCGTTCCTACAGCCTGGAGTTTATGATGTTTCGGTTTCGAGCACCGGCTTTAAGAGGTCATTGCGTGAGAACTTGACCGTCGCGGTTGATGACAGACTGTCTATTGATTTTACACTAGAGATCGGTGCGGATGCTGAGGTCAGCGTTTCCGCAGGCGGCGAGCTTTTGGAACAAGGCACTGTGAATGTCGGCACATCGGTCAGCCAACGGCAGATCGAGGAATTGCCGCTTGCCGAGGGTGCCCCTTATACCCTGGCAACTCAGGCACCGGGCATTGTTTATACCGGCGATCCCAATTTCCAGGGACCGACAGCTAACGGCAACCTTGCCGGATTCAGAACCAACGGTACCGCCGGCAACCAGATCAATCTTGACGGTTCGCCGAATTTGGCTTACGGCGGCCAGGTCGCATTCACGCCGCCATCTGATTCGGTACAGGAATTCAAGGTGCAGACGAACAGTTTTGATGCCGGCAGCGGGTTTACGGCCGGATCGACCGTGAACGTCGCGATCAAGAGCGGCACCAACAAGTTTCACGGTGCGGGTTACTTTTACGATCGAGACAAATCGCGAACCGCAAACAACTTTTTTAACAACCGCATCGGACGTGAACGTCCCGACCGTAAATATGCCCGATACGGGGGCGTGATCAGCGGCCCGATCTTTAAGGACAGGACTTTTTTCCTGTTTTCGTATGAACGTCAAAAGGACAATGTAGCTCAGCCGACGACCTACTCGGTCCCGACGGCAAGAATGAGAACCGGCGATTTCACGGAATTGATCGTAAACCCCGCGAACATCGCTGATGCGGCAAACACTATCATTTACAATCCGTTCAGCGGCGTTCTGGTCGGATCTAATGTGACGCGTACGTCATTTGGCTGCCCGACGACTGGCGCTGTTCCGGTCGGTTCAACCTGCAACATTCTCCCCGCGGCGGCGATGTATGGTCCGGCTCTGGCATTTCTCAATCTTTTCCCGGCTCCGAATCAGGCGGGATTGGTCAATAACTATGTGACCGACCAGAACCTGATCCGACCTTACCGCTCCTATATGGTCAAGATCGACCATAACTTCAACGATAACAACCGTATATTCGGTAAGTATTATCACAGCCGGAATACTGAGGATCGTTACAACCTCGAAGGCACACCTGATTCGATCACACGCGGATTTGAGAATCGTCGAAACAATGGCGGAAATGTCGATTTCACATCGACACTTTCGTCGACAATGGTGCTCGATATCCGCGGCAGCTGGAACCAATTCAGGCTTTTGCGATATCAGGAAGGGCAGCCGACGGCAGCTGATCTTGGATTTACAGGCATACCGACCATACGTCAGACGAACATCTTTCCACGTTTCGATTTTAGAAATTATATGACGCTTGGCTCGCAGCGGGCTGATTACAACAACGGCCAAAATCGTCCGTTCGATCTGTTCTCCATCCAGCCATCGGTAACACAGATCGTCGGAAACCATACGTTACGGTATGGACTTGATTTCCGAAGGTTGCATGAGCGTTTCGCTTCGGACGGCTATGCATCCGGCAGGTTCTTTATAGACGGGACCTACACGATGCAGGCTTCAAACTCCGGAGCTACTCAACGTGACCGAGCCGGACGCGACCTTGCTGCCTTTTTGCTGGGCGTGCCGGTCGCTAACGGAAACAGTATTATCGACAACCCGACAGTATATGACACAAATTCGGCATATTTGGGCGGATTCATCCAGGATGACTACCGGATCAGACCGAATGTCACCATAAATATCGGATTGCGTTATGAGATCGAACGAGGCGTTCGCGAAAGCGAAGGCCGGATCGTGACGGATTTCAACCGTACTATCGACAGCCCGATCGCCGTCCAGGTGTTGGCAAACTACAATGCGAGCGTACCCGCATCGGTACCATTGGGGAGTATGGCCGCACTCAAAGGCGGATTGATATTTGCAAATGATCCGAAAGAATCGAACCAGTCGACAGATTCCAATAACTTTCAGCCGAGGGCCGGCGTTTCGTGGGGTATTGACAGCAAGACCGTTATTCGGGCCGGCTTTGGTATCTTCACTTCACCTTTCCAGATCCAAACGGTCTTTCAGCCCGGATTTTCTACACCGACACTGTTCGTGCCCAGTACGAATAACGGATTGACGTTCCTTGCGACGCTTGCTAATCCTTTCCCGGCCGGGATCGCTCCATCACCGGGAAATTCGCAGGGTGCAATGACGTTCGTTGGACGCGATGTGACTGCGGCAAACGCAACCGGACCGACATCGACGGTGCTTTCTAACGAACGAAAGAATGCTAACTATACGCGTGTAATGATGAGCATTCAGCGTGAACTTCCGTGGCAGATCGGCGTCGAATTGACCTATATCTATTCACGGGGCAGCGATCTGGCGGTCAGCCGCGAGCTGAACGCGATCCCGACACAATATCTCAATCGATTTACACCGCAGACCGATCCGTCAACGATACTTGCCTCGATCACGGCGGTCAATACGTTTTTGAATGCGAACGTGGCAAATCCTTTCCGCACGTTGGTCGCGAGCAGTGCAACATGGAACGCTGCCACGATTCAGCGTCGACGTTTATTGACGCCGTTCCCGCAATACGGAAATATTGCCGTGACCGAGTATAACGGCACCAGCGACTATAATTCGCTGTCTCTACAGTTCGTCAAGCGGTTCACGGCCGGATTGTCGGTCAACGGTTCCTACACATTCTCGCGTGAGCATCAACGTGCTCAATACCTCAATCCGCAGGATACCGACCTGACCGACATTGTTTCGCCGACCGAACGTCCGCACCGGTTCACTTTGTCGACCATCTACGAATTGCCGTTCGGTAAGAACCGCAAGTTCGGCAACAACTGGCATCCGGTCGCTGACGCGATCCTCGGAGGATGGCAGATGCAGGCCGTATACGAGTGGCAGAGCGGCGAACCGCTGCAATTCGGAAATGTTTACTACAGCGGCGATCCGTATCAGCTGGTCAGCCTGCTTGGCAAGAAAGATCCCGGCGGCCGCCGATATGGAATAGACATACCTGCGTTTGATCTTACCGGTTTCTCTATCGGAGGTGTAGTGCCGGGATTTGCAAACAACTATACAAGCAGCAGCACAAACACCGTCAGGTCAATGCCATTGACGATGGGGCAGTTCCGGAATCAGCGTTTCTTGAAATTTGACCTCGGTGTTTCGAAGAGTTTCCGTATCCGCGAAGGAATGAAGGTCCAGGTCAGATTTGAGGCGATCAATGCCCTAAACAGACCGTACTTCTCGGGGCTCAATCTTGATCCGACAAGTGCAGCGTTTGGCCTAGCAAATAACCAACGGCAGCCGCCGAGGGACATCCAGATCGGCGGAAAGTTTACTTTCTAGTCCGGCCGTCAACTTGCATCTAATTTGCTCCGGCGTCGCATTCCTGTTTCACGACTGACAATGCGGCGCCTTTTTTATCAATATGTTGATCCTCCGTTACTTACAAATTAGTTTGCTCGCAACGCTGACAGCAGCCGTTGCCGCAGCGATGCCGGCAAAGGCAGACCTAACCGTTGCGGCTGACGGCAGTGGTGACGTAAAGACGGTGCAAGCGGCGGTAGATCGTGTGCCGGAGAATAACAAACGCCGCTTTGTGATCGACATCAAGCCCGGAACATATACCGAACAGGTTCGTGTTCCGGCAAACAAGCCTTACGTTTCGTTCATTGGCAGCGTCGCCGAAAAGACCATTATTACCTTTAGCCTCTCAAACAAAGCTGCGGGTTCAACATCGGCGAGCTACAGCGTTTATATCGGCGGGCACGATTTTTACGCAGAGAACATCTCATTTGAGAATTCATTCGGTATCGGATCGCAGGCCGTAGCGGTGCTCGTAGAGGCAGATCGAACTGTATTCAACAAGTGCAGATTCCTTGGCTGGCAGGACACGCTGTATGCAAAGAACGGCAGACAATACTATGTCGATTCATATATCGAAGGCCACGTCGATTATATATTCGGCCAGGCGGCCGCGGTGTTCGAGAATTGTCACATTCATAGCAAAGGAGACGGCTATATAACGGCGCCGATGCGATTTGCCGCAGACGAGCCGGCCGGATTCGTTTTTCATAAATGCCGTTTGACCAGCAACAACACGAAGAACGGTATTTATCTCGGGCGGCCATGGCGTGACTATGGCCGTACCGTATTTCTAAACACCCAGATCGACGCCGATATCCGCCCGGAAGGCTGGCATCATTGGGAACCACAACGCGAAAAGACCGCTTATTTTGCCGAATACGGTTCGACCGGCAAGGGGTCAAACGCCGAAGCTCGAGTCGCTTGGGCCCGCAAGCTCACCGATGCAGACGTCAAGGTGTTTTCCGGCGAGTATTTCCTGAGCGGCCGGGACGGATGGGACCCGTATAAGGCAGAGAACTTCGCATGGCAGGAAAAGACGCAGCCTGACTGGAAGCTCGTCACTTGGAACGAAGTTTTAAAGCAAAAGCCATTCTGGTACCAGACCGATGAGGCGGCACGGATAGGCGATCAACTGCTGCTCTATCAAAAGTCGAACGGCGGATTTGAAAAGAACATCGACATGGCACTGATGCTGACGCGGACCGAGCGTGAAGCATTGGCCGCGAGCAAAAGTGACATCCGCGAAACGACGATCGATAACAAAGCGACCTTTACGCAGATCAGATACCTCGGTAAGCTCATTACTGCCAGCTTGCTCAAATCTTCGCCTCCCGGAAATCTGCCGAAATATAAGGAAGCGTATCTGAAAGGCGTCGATTATCTGCTCTCATCGCAATACGAAAACGGCGGTTTTCCGCAGTTCTTTCCGCTCAAAAAGGGTTATTATTCGCACATTACATTCAATGACGACGCGATGATCGGTGTGCTCGAATTGTTTCGAGATATTGCTGAACGCGAGACCGACCACTTATTCGTGGACGACGAACGACGTAAGAAATGTGAGGCCGCTCTCGCAAAGGGCCTCGATCTCACGGTCAAACTGCAGGTTTCGATCAACGGCAAGCCGACCATTTGGGCGGCGCAGTATGACGAAGTGACGTTAAAGCCGGCAAGGGCCCGTGCATTCGAACCGATCTCGCTTACCGGCGGAGAATCCGTAGCGATCGTAAAGTTCCTGATGGGCGTCAAACAACCGTCAAAAGAGGTGATAGCTGCTGTCGAGTCGGCAATCGCCTGGTATCAAAAGAACAAGATCGTCGGCCGAAAGCTGGATCGGACCTCGACGCCTGCCGGTTGGAAATATTCACTGGTCAGGGATCCCGCGGCAACGCCGCTGTGGGGACGATTCTATGAAATGGAGACGATGCGTCCGGTATTTGTCGGCCGTGATGCAGTGATCAAATACGATATCAAGGACCTCGACCCTGAACGGGCAGGCGGCTACACTTGGTACGTTTCGAGTCCGCATAACCTGCTCGAAAAGGATTACCCAAAATGGAAGCAGAAACTCGGAGGAGTCACAAAATAGGCCTGGAAATGATAGAGGATTATGCAAAATAGACGCGATTTCATTGTCAATTTCTCGATCGGAACGGCCGGGCTTATGTTAGCGCCGGCACTTGCCTTTGGACAGGCCGACCCGTGGACGACCGAGTATCCAAAGATCCTTGCACGGATCAAGGCACCGAAATTCAGGAAGCGGGACTACAGCATTCTGAAATTCGGAGCAAAGGCCGGAGGCCAGGTCGACTGCCGTGATGCGATCAACAAGGCCATCGATGCCTGCAGCAAAGCGGGCGGCGGACGTGTTGTCGTGCCGGCGGGCGAGTTTTTGACCGGAGCGATCAGGCTCAGATCGAACGTCGATCTGCATATTTCAAAAGGCGCTACGTTAAAATTTGCTACGGATGCCAAGGCGTATATGCCCATTGTTCACACCCGTTGGGAGGGAATGGAGCTGATGCACCTTTCGCCGCTGATCTTCGCTTATCAGGAAACTAATATTGCGATCACGGGTGAAGGCACGCTCGATGGGCAGGGCAAAGCGTTCTTTTGGAAATGGCACGGCAATCCGAGATACGGCGGCAATCCTGAGGTCATGAGCCAGCGGGCAGCACGTGCAAAGCTCTACGAATTCATGGACCGGAATGCACCGGTCGAAGAGCGCATTTTTGGCGGTGAGAAGGATTATCTTCGGCCGCAGTTCATACAACCTTATAAATGCAAGAACGTGCTGATCGAAGGCGTCAAGATCATCGATTCGCCGATGTGGGAAGTGCATCCGGTCTTGTGTGAGAACGTCATCGTCCGCAATCTGCACATCGCGACGCACGGCCCGAACAATGACGGCTGTGATCCCGAATCGTGCAAGGATGTCCTCATCGACAACTGTTTTTTCGATACCGGCGACGACTGCATCGCGATCAAATCGGGCCGCAATAACGACGGTCGCAGGCTCAATACACCGACCGAGAACGTCATCATCCGTAATTGTACGATGCGTGACGGCCACGGCGGCATAACGGTCGGCAGCGAGATCTCGGGCGGCGTTCGCAATGTATTTGCACACGACAATAAGCTCGACAGTCCCGACCTGTGGACCGCGATCCGATTCAAAAATAATGCGTCTCGCGGCGGTAAGCTTGAGAATTTCTACTATAAGAACAACACGATCGGCACGGTCTCAAGGGCCGTGATCGAAATAGATTTTAACTACGAGGAAGGCGCTAAGGGCGCGCACATTCCGCTTGTTCGAAATGTCCGGATCGACGGGCTGACTTGCGGCACCGGCAATCGTGCGGTCGATCTGCAGGGGCTCGATAACGCTCCAATTTACGATGTGTCACTCAGGAATTGCACGTTTGGCCAAATGAAGAACAAGAACATCGTTAAAAATGTGAAAGGTATAAAGCTCGAAAACGTGGCCATTGGCGGAAAGAAGGTCGATTCGCTCGAATAGACATTATGAAGAAAGACAATATTGACCGACGCGAATTTGTAAAAGGCGGAGCCTCAGTGGTCGCGGGTGCGGTGCTTGCCGGCACGTCGCTCGCCAGAGTTGCGCCGCTCGAACGGCTGCGTTACGCAATCATCGGTACCGGCCACCGTGCGACCGGAATGTGGGGCAAAGACATTGCCGAACGGTACAAAGACGTGGTCGAATTCGTCGGCCTGTGCGACATCAATCCTCTTCGTGTCGAGGCCGGAAAGAAATTGATCGGAGCCGATTGTCCGACGTTCACCGACTTTGACAAGATGATCGAAACGGCAAAACCTTCGACCGTTATGGTCACGACGGTGGACTCTACTCATCACAAATTCATCAAGCGAGCCCTCGAAAAAGGTGTAAACGTGATCACCGAAAAGCCGATGGTGATCGAGGCGAAGGACTGTCAGTCAGTACTCGATGCCGAGAAGAAGCACGGCCGGAATATCATCGTCACCTTTAATTACCGATACGCACCAAAGCACGAGAAGATAAAGCAGATCATTTCGTCAGGCGAGATAGGCAAGGTCATATCGGTCGATTTCAGCTGGTATCTGGACACCCGACACGGTGCTGACTATTTTCGCCGCTGGCATCGGCTCAAGTCAGGCGGCGGCAGTCTTTGGGTACATAAGGCAACACATCATTTCGACCTGATAAATTGGTTTCTCGATGCCGATCCTGTCGAGGTTACGGCATACGGGGCGTTAAACGTCTACGGCAAGAACGGGCCGTTTCGCCACTCGAATTGCCGGCCGTGTCTGCACAAAACAAAATGCCCGTTCTATTGGGATATCACAAAGGAAGCTCGTTTGACCAAATTGTACTCCGAATGCGAAAGTGCCGACGGCTATTATCGAGACGGCTGTGTTTACAGGGATGACGTTGATATTTATGACTCAATGTCGGCGATCGTGCGTTATACGAACGGGGCAAGCCTTGCATATTCGCTGAATGCGGCGATGCCGTTAGAAGGGTATCGGCTAGCGTTCAATGGAACAAAAGGGCGGCTCGAGGTTCGCGATTATGAACGCCAGCCATGGGAAGTCGCGCGCGAATCGACGGCGTTCTTGAGCAAGAACTTTGGAAAACACGAGGAGTTGGATATGCCGCAGATCAAGGGCGGGCATTCAGGCGGTGATGATAGGCTGCGTGATGTGATATTTCGCAACGCATCCGTGCCGGACTATCTGAAATTGCCGAGCGCTCGGGCAGGAGCGATGTCGTGTATGGTCGGCGTTGCCGCACGCACAAGCGTCGAGGAGCAGCGTCCGGTCAAGATCAACGAATTGGTCAAAGTATGAATTATCTGCTTTTCATCTTAATTTTGTCGACGAGCGTTCTCGCTCAGCCGCGGGTGGTCACAGTGTTTCTCGCCGGCGATTCGACGTGTGCGGACAAACTGCCGGAGAAACGTCCTGAAACAGGTTGGGGCGAGATGCTAGGAAAGCATTTTAAGGACGGAAAGGTGCGGGTCGAGAACCGTGCAATGAATGGCCGGAGCACAAAGACGTTCATTTCTGAAGGGCGATGGCAGAAGATCGTAAATGAAGTAAAGAAAGGCGACTCGGTGTTCGTGCAGTTCGGGCACAATGATTCGTCGAAAGACAAAGGCGAGCGTTACACGCCGCCCGACGCATATCGGGCGAATCTGATCAAATTTATTGACGAGGTTCGCTGCAAGGACGGTAACATCGTGCTGATGACGCCGGTGATGCGCCGTAGATTCGACAAAGACGGCAATTTAGTCGATTCGCACGGTGAATATCCAGACATAGTTCGTGCTGTTGCAGAAGAAAAAAAAGTGCCGCTTATCGATATGCATCGTAAGACCGAAGCGCTGATAAAACGCCTCGGCGTCGAGGGTTCAAGGAGTTTATTCCTTCAACTGAAACCTGACGAAAATGCGAATTATCCGAAAGGCATCGAAGATAACACGCATTTCAATCCAAAGGGAGCCGACGAAGTGGCGACTCTTGCGGTCGAGGGAATAAGCGAATCGAAATTGAAATTACGTAAATACCTAAAAAAATGAGACTTATAACTTTGATCGCACTAATTCTGATCGTCGCCGCAACATCTTTTGCTCAAGGCACGCTTGTTTCCGAGCGTCTCGCCGATACGGCGATGAATCGAATTTGGGTCGATAAGCGGAATTCGCCGGGCATTCCGCCAAAGTGGAATTATGAGCAGGGCGTCATCCTTAAAGCTATTGAATCAATGTGGCAGGAGACCGGCGATCCCAAATATTTTCGTCATATTCAAAAAGGAATGGACCATTGGATCGACGAAAACGGCAACCACAAGGATTATCACCTTGAAGAGTACAACATCGACCACGTCACACCTGCGATCGCGATGATGATGATGTATCGGATCACAGGCGACGCGAAGTATCGAAAGATGGTCGACCTGTTTCGCTCGCAGCTCCGAACGCATCCGCGTACTAAAGAAGGCGGATTTTGGCATAAGAAGATATATCCCTATCAGATGTGGCTCGACGGCCTCTACATGGGCCAGCCATTCTATGCGGAATATTCGCAGGTTTTTGGCGAGGACAACTGGAATGACATCGCTAACCAATTCGTTTGGATGGAAAAAAACAGCCGTGATGAGAAAACCGGCTTGCTGATCCATGGCTGGGACGAATCAAAACAGCAAAAATGGGCTGATAAAACGACCGGCAGATCTCCGCATTATTGGGGACGGGCAATGGGTTGGTACGCGATGGGACTCGTCGATACACTCGAATATTTCCCAAAGGACCATCCTCGCCGAGGCGAGTTGATCGCCATTCTGCAACGCGAAGCAGCTGCGATCGAAAAGGTACAGGACAAACGGTCCGGTGTTTGGTATGACATCCTCAATCTCCCTGATCGTAAGCCAAACTATCTCGAGTCGTCAGCGTCCGCAATGTTCGTCTATTCGATCGCTCGCGGCGTTCGCGAGGGGTATCTCGACAAGCGGTTCATGAAGGTCGCATCCCGCGGATGGGAAGGCATACAGAAAGAGTTCATCAAAACGAACGCAGAAGGCAAAACCGATTGGGAAGGCACCGTTTCGGTTTCGGGCCTCGGCGGAAATCCATATCGGGACGGGTCGTTCGATTACTACATGAGCGAAAAGCTGCGGACAAATGATGCGAAAGGCCTCGGGCCTGCGATCCGTGCGGCACTCGAAATGGAGTCATATCAACGCGGCTGGATCGGCTCAGGCAAGACAGTGATGCTCGATGACTATTTCAATCACGAGGTCCGTAAGAGCAAAAATCTGCCGGAAGATGAGGTGTGGCACTACAAATGGAACGAAAAACCGGACGCCGGATTTCACTTTTGGGGGCAAGCATTTCGCTCGATGGGTGCTAATGTCGCACAGCTATCCGGTGAACCGACCGCTGCCGAGCTCAGCCGTGCGAGCGTTTACATCATCGTCGATCCTGACACAGCAAAAGAAACACCGAGCCCAAAGTTTGTCGAACCCAAGCATGTCAAAGCGATCAGCGACTGGGTAACACGCGGCGGCGTTCTGGTGCTGATGGGCAACGACGCACAGAACGCAGAGCTTGATAGATTCAACACGCTCGCGGCGGCGTTCGGCATTCAGTTCAACAAAGACCGCAAATTCGAGGTCACAAATAACGATTATAAAATGGGCGGCATCGATATCGCACCGGGAGATCCGGTCTTCAGGACTGCCAAGAAGGTATTCGTAAAAGAAGTTTCGACACTCGCCTTGAGCGGCAAG
This sequence comes from Acidobacteriota bacterium, assembly GCA_016713675.1. NCBI lineage: Bacteria > Pseudomonadati > Acidobacteriota > Acidobacteriota bacterium. Next base: position 681,129 of record JADJOS010000001.1, on the reverse strand, counting down.
GCCAAGGCCGTCGTGAGCGCAAATGGCGATACGATCATGGCCGCCGCGAAACACGGAAAGGGAACTGTATTTGTCATCGGTGATCCGTGGCTTTATAACGAATATGTCGACGGCCGCCGCTTGCCGGCGGAATTTCAAAATTTTGCGGCATCACGTGATCTGGCAAAATGGCTGCTTGCCGCAGCCAGGGGAAAATAGAAAATGCGAGTAGTATTAACAACATTTTTGATAATGATGGGCTCTGTCGCAGCCTTTTCACAGGTTCGTCAGCCTTCGACCGCCTCTGGTCCGTACGTAGTCAAATCGAAACAGCAAGTTGCCGAGATCGAGAAGATGCTCGCTGCCAAGCCCGGAAATACTAACGAAGATGTCGTGGCTGCCGCCGGGGAGCAAACTCGAGTGGCGATCTTTCACGATTCGAAACGTGAGAACGACCTGAACGAAGTACACGACGGTTCGGATGATATTTACTATGTGCTGAAAGGCAACGCGACGTTGGTATTAGGTGGATCGCTGTTACAACCGAATGAGATCTCGCCGGGCGAATGGCGTGCAAAATCTGCGGTTGGCGGAAACAGCGTGACGATCAAGAAGGGCGATCTTATCTTCGTTCCGCGAGGCACAAGGCATCAGCGGACCGTTACCGGTAAAGGGTTTTCAATGATACTTATCAAGATATTCGCCTCGAAACAGCCGGCAAAATGATAATTTCGACAAAAATTGTTGAGTTGCGATAAAATAAGGTGGACAAAAAAATGCCGCGAAAAGTACCAGCAGTTTTCAAAAATCTAAATTCGGAAAAGAACGGTACTACTGCCGAAGAAGTGGTTGAGCGCCTGCGCAATATGATCCACAACGGCGAATTGTCGTCAGGTGACCGGTTGCCGCCGGAACGAGATCTGGCAAAACTTCTCGGTGTGAGCCGTCCGACACTAAGGGCCGGGATCCGTTCACTCTCAACGATCGGCATTTTGCAGTCGAAACAAGGTGCAGGTACATTTGTCGCTCCTGCCGACGAATCGCCGACTCTCGACAGCAGTGCTTTGAGGATGCTGTCGGCCTTGCACGGATTCACATCCGACGAAATGTTCGAAGCCCGACTTGCTCTCGAGATGAGCATTGCCGGCCTCGCGGCGGAACGTGCTACGAGCGAACAAATGACGCTCATGGCCGAAGAGATCACCGGGATGTATGCTTCGCTCAGCAACCCGGAGCAGTATTTGGTCCACGACATGCGGTTTCACCAGACGATCGCCGCGGCGTCGAACAACCGTATTCTTACTTCGCTGATGAACATGGTCGCTACGATCCTATTCGACAGCCGCAGCAAGACTGTAAAACGTGCGACCGATCTCAAACAGAGTGCCGAACAACATCACGAGATCTATCGGGCAATGCGCGAACATGACGCCGAAGGTGCTCGGATGGCGATGCATGACCATCTAGTCGAGACTCAGAAAGCACAGCGACTCGAAGAAATGGAAAACGCAGCCCGAAACGGCAAATAACAAAATACAGGATCGACCGATATGATATTAGTTTCGAGATCAGCCTTGATCCTCGTTCTCCTTTTTGCTGCCATCGGCGCAAGATCGCAGATATCAAAGGTCTGGGTTGCTGATAACGGTGACGGCTCATACAAGAATCCGATATTAAATGCCGATTATTCCGATCCGGACGCGATACGCGTCGGAGACGATTTCTATATGACGGCGTCGAGCTTTAACGCAGTACCCGGATTGCCGATCCTTCATTCCAAGGACCTTGTGAACTGGCGGTTGATCAATCACGCTTTTCGCGAACAGGAACCTAGGGACGTATTCGCGAAACCCCAGCACGGCGGCGGCGTTTGGGCTCCGTCGATACGCTTCCATGCCGGTGAATTCTATATTTACTACGGTGACCCGGACTTTGGTATTTATATGACGAAGGCGGCGGATCCTGCCAGCGAATGGACCAAGCCGTTGCTGATCAAGGAAGCAAAGGGCTGGATCGACCCGTGTCCGCTTTGGGATGACGACGGAAATGCTTATCTCGTCCACGCATTCGCCGGAAGCCGTTCGGGGATCAAGAGCATTTTGGTCGTCAATAAGATGAACCGCGAGGGCACGCGTATCTTGGACGACGGCGTTCTGGTTTTCGACGGGCATGCGGCGGACGCGACGGTCGAGGGCCCCAAGTTCCTTAAGAAGGATGGTTACTATTACATCTTTGCTCCGGCCGGCGGTGTTGCAACAGGCTGGCAGCTTGCTCTGCGTTCAAAGAACATTTACGGGCCGTATGAAAAAAAAGTGGTACTCGCTCAGGGCAATACGGCGATAAACGGGCCGCATCAAGGGGCTCTGGTTGATACACAGAACGGTGAATGGTGGTTTGTGCACTTTCAGGATAGAGGGCCGTACGGTCGCGTCGTTCATTTGCAGCCGACTGTCTGGAAGAGCGGTTTTCCTGTGATGGGGGCCGATCCGGACGGAGACGGTAACGGCGAACCGGTAATGACATTCAAAAAGCCGAATGTCAGCAAGACATATCCGATCGCAACTCCGCCGGATTCGGACGAATTTAGCGGGAATGAGATCGGCCGCCAATGGCAATGGCACGGCAATTCAGAGGCTCGATGGGCGTTTCCTTTTCCAGAGAAAAGCGTGCTTAGAATGAACTCGGTCCAATTGCCCGAAGGTTATAAGAATCTATGGGATCTCCCAAATCTACTTCTGCAAAAATTCCCGGCCGATGAATTCACGGCGACCGCAAAAGTCCGGCTGGAGCCTCGATTTGAAGGGGAACGATTCGGACTGGTCATAATGGGAATAGACTATTCCCTCATCGCCGTGACGAACCGCGGCGGCAAATCGTACATTTCACAACCGATCGCAAGCGACGCGGACAAAGGCACGCCGGAAACGGAGATCTCGCCGAAATTGCTCACCTCAAACGATTTCTATCTTCGGGCGAGTGTAAAAACCGGAGCTGTCTGTAATTTCAGTTATAGTATCGACGGCAAGAGTTTTACGGCTATTGGCCAACCTTTCAAGGCACGCGAGGGCCGTTGGATCGGTGCGAAGGTTGGCTTTTTCTACACGCGTCCGGGTAAATTTAATGATGCCGGTTCGGCGGATATTGACTGGTTTCGGTTTGAGAAATAAATATCGCTGCAAAATAGACAAATGGCACGAATTCATCCGATCTGAATTCGTGCCATTTTTGTTATTCGGGGCTAGTTATTAATCATACTTGATATTCGCCGGTTCGAGTTTCGGTGCCAGCAGGTGAATTATCAGCAAAGCCACGAGATAGGCCGATGCCGCGATGATGAAAATGGGAACGTAGCTCCCGGTCGTCTGCAGGATGTAGCCGACCAGCGGCGAGATCACCATGCCGCCGATCGCACCAAACATACCGCCTATTCCGACGACCGAACCGACCGCTTGTTTCGGGAACATATCAGAAGCGATCGTGAAGATATTCGCCGACCAGCCTTGGTGGGCAGCTGCCGCAATGCCGATCAAGATCACAGCCAGCCAAAGGCTGGTTGTAGTTGAGGCGATAACTATCGGGACGACCGAAAGTGCACAGATAAGCATTGCGGTCTTTCTCGAACGATTGATGGTCCAGCCCATTTTGATCATCTTCGAAGATAGCCATCCGCCACCTATGCTTCCCACGTCAGCTATAATGTAGATCACGGCGATCGGCAGTCCGAACGTTTTCAGATCAAGCCCGTGCTTATCGTGAAGGAAACTCGGCAGCCAGAATAGATAGACCCACCAGATCGGGTCGGTCATAAATTTGCCAATGGCAAAGGCCCAGGTTTGTCGATGAGGGAAAAGGCGTTTCCAGGGAATTCGGACCGCCGGTTCGACCGGATCGCTTTGAATGTAGGCAAGCTCAGCGGATGATAGTCGATGATGTTCTTCCGGTCGTTTATAGATCACCAGCCAAAACAAAAGCCATAGGAAGCCGATCGCACCGGTTATGATAAAGGCTTCCCACCATCCCCAATAAAGGACGATCAGAGGCACGAGGAGAGGCGTTGCAAGTGCTCCGACGTTCGTTCCGGAATTAAAAATGCCGGTCGCGAGAGCTCGTTCCTTTTTCGGGAACCATTCCGCCACAGTTTTGATCGAGGCGGGAAAGTTGCCGGCTTCGCCGAGACCCAATATGAATCGCACGACCATAAATCCGACGACCGACGCAAATGCTGTCGTAGTCGATACGTATCCCAAATAGTTGAGCAATGCTGCTGCTGCGACACCGATCGGCACAGCCCATGCATGGGCGATCGCGGCGAGGCTCCAAACAGTGATCGATAGTGCAAAGCCTTTTTTCGTCCCAAACCGGTCCATCAAACGGCCCACAAAAAGTAAACCGATCGCATAAGCAGTTTGGAACGAGAACACTATCCAGCCATAATCGATCTCCGACCACCCGAATTCTGCGGTCAATGTCGGCTTTAAGATCCCCAAAACCTGACGGTCGATATAGTTGACCGTCGCGGCAAAAAACAGCAGCGTACAGATCATCCAGCGATAATGCCCAACGCGTACGGTCGGGTCGCCGACGCCAGCTATAACGGCTCCGGTCGCAGAACCGCCCGACTCTTCGGGTGCCGACATAAATTCTCCGTCGTCCTGCGTTTTTTGGCTTTCGATGATCTCGGATTGATCGTTCATTAGGAATGCTCCTTCTATTTAAATCGATAAAATGCCGGGAGAAAAATATTCGCGTTCTGCGACAGTTACGGCGATCTGCGGAAACTCGGGTGAGGCCGTTATGGTCTCGACGCCGTTTTGGGTAACCAGACATGTGTCTTCGACCTTGGTGCCGGTGATCGACGGATTCCAGGCAAATGCCTGATCCGGCTGCACTATTTCGCCGCATTGCGGATGAGCGACCCATTCGCGCGTTCTGTATCCAGCGGCACCGCCTTGATGATGCCGGCCGATCTCGCCCGCGAATCCTTGCGCAGCATATGCGGTTGCGGCCGTTTGATATAATTCGGCACCCTTCACACCCGGACGTGTGGCATCAAGCAAACACGCATTGACATAGGCGGCCGATTCGGTCTTTCGTTTTAACTCGTGCGGCACTTCGCCGACACACACCATGCGGCTGAGACTGACGATCAATCCGCCGCGTTTGGCACACATGACCAGCAAAAGCGTTTTGTTCCAACGGTTCACTGTAGGAATAGGATGGCGATACTTCGAGATCCGATCGTCGGCGGCTACCAGAGTAACGACCGATGCCATTTTGCCGAGAGCGAGTTCGTGCCGCAATTTCTCCGCAATTTCCAGCTCGCTTTCACCGATGGAGAGTTCGCTGATCACTTGCCCGAGAGCTGATGATGCATCGCCAGCCAACGATCGAAGCCGATCTGTCTCTTCGTCAGTGAGTGAATAACGACACCGGGCGATCTTGCCTTCGATAGCGTAGTCCGTAGTTGCTATACCGCCGCACACCGACTTTGCCTTTTCAAATACAAGATCCGCGTTCGCCTTTTCATCCTGCCAGCCATATTCCAACGGCTCGAACTCATCACTCGAGATCTCCTCGGCAAGCATTCGCGGCATTTCAATGTTGTTTGCCAGCAGATATCGTTGGCCCTCGACCGTCACTAGGATCGAAGCGGCTCCATTTTCGCGGCTGAGATCGATGCCGTTATTCCGGCCGCCGGTGATCCAAGCAAAATTGTGCTGAGCGTTGATCAGAACCCCGCCGAGCGAATTTTCGCGGAGCAAATTGATGAGCCGTTCTGTTTTGATCTCGATCTCGTTGGACATTCTATTCGATCACTGATTAACGCCGCTCGCCAGGAATCCTCCGTCAACGACAAGCACCTCGCCCGTGACAAAACTCGCGGCTTCGGACGAGAGGAAAACCGCGGCACCGGCGAGTTCCTCGACCTTGCCGAATCGGCCCATCGGCGTTCGCGTGAGAAATTCGCGTCCGCGTTCACTTTCGTCGAGCAGTTTTTCGTTCAATGCGGTTCTAAAAACACCGGGTGCGATGGCGTTGACGTTGACGCCGTTCTTTGCCCATTCGATCGCAAGAGATTTGGTCAATGATGCGACGGCGGCTTTGCTTGCTGCGTAAGCGGCGACCTCGAAAAGGGAAACGAAAGTCGAAAGCGATGCGATATTAACTATTCGCCCATAGCCGTTTTCGATCATGTGGCGGCCGAACACCTGGCACGAGCGAAGTGTGCCGGTCAGGTTCGTTTCCATGATGCCGTTCCATGTCTCTTCATCGACGTCGAGGGTAGGCTCACGTTTTGTTCGCCCGGCCGAATTGACGAGGATATCGACCTTGCCGAACGCCGCGACACATTCGGCGAGAAGGTGCTCAAGGGAAGCTTTGCTAGATACGTCAGAAGGAACGCGGATCGTGGGCCGCCCGATCGATTCGATCTCAGCCGCGGCGGCCGCAACTTGTTCGGTGCGGCGCGATGTGCAGACAACATCAGCTCCGGCATGTGCGAGTCCGTGTGCGATCGCCCGGCCGATGCCTGAAGTGCCTCCAATAACTACGGCAACCCTGTTATTCAGTTCTAATTGTGAAAAGCTCATAATGTGATGATCCTCATATTGGTCAGCGAGGGTTTTGCACAAAGGTATTACCATTTATGCTTTAGAGTCGGAAACTGCTTTGGCATCGTTTCAGTAACGGTTTCCAGCAAATACTCGTATTTCCCCAAAATTGTTAGCAAAAGTATCTCCGATCTTTCGAGTTTCAATATTTCGGAAAATTATACTTGATTTTAATTGGTTTAACCAATTAAGATATTACGATAAAGAGTCACAAATGCAAACATCCTCTAAAAAGACATTTGGCCGCCGAGTTGCCGGAGACAATATTTGGCTTGGCCTGAGAGAAAACGAGCAAGAGTTCGGTTCGTTCAAAGGAGCTTTCAAATATAACGTGCTCGAATCTGAGACCACCGTTGGTCAGGCAATGTACGACGAACTCGTCGCTTATGCCACCGAAAATCGCGGTGACATCACTATTATCCTGCTTGGAGGAAGAGGCGCCCAGGCGATGTATCGTTTGATCGCCGGACTTGCCCAAACCGATGAGATCGACGAATTGCTCGGCCGGCTGCATGTTTTCACACAGGACGCGTTGGCCCCGATGCGAATGAACAACGGACTTAGCTTTGTCCGCGATTTTGAAAGGCTGCTCGGACCCGCTTTCTTTTCGAAGATCAAGAGCTTTACGCCGATGATAACCGAGACCGATGATATCGAGGGTGACCTGGTCAGTTACGTCGAAAAGCTGGAGAGCCTAGGCGGCATTGACCTGTTCTTTCTCGGGCTTGGCCCGGAAGCTGAAGCAGCATCGCACCTTTGCTATATCAAACCGGGCTGCGGGGCGACATTTGATGATTTTGCCGGAATTATCCCCATTAGTTCGAGCATTCTGGAACATCATATTTCGAAATTCAAGGTCGGCGGCAGTGAAGTTTCAGAGGAAGATGAGACAGAGTGCCGCAACGCTGCGTATATATTGACGCTCGGGCCGGCGGCGATCCTCGGAGCAAAGAGAATCGTTCAGGCGATCGTCGATGCCTCGACTGCCCCGGCCAAGAGGGCCAGTTTCAAGCGAATGATCGAAACGGAATTATCTGGGAATCGAACTGAATTACAACGTCAGGTTGACGTTAATCCGGGACTTTTGGTGCGGCTGCATAACGATGTTCGCAGCTTTGTGTTGCCTGATCTATTCGAATAAGCAAATATGTTGGACACCTACGCTGAAAAAGCGGTTGCGATCAGCGATTACGCGATCATTGTAAACCCGGAAGACAATGTTGCCGTGGTCAAAAATGAAACTGTGCCCGGAATGGAATTGTCGATGCCAAATGGCGGCGATGTCACCGTTGCGGCGGCCGTTCCGCCGGGGCACCGCTTTGCGACTTCAGCGATCCCGGCTGGAGAATTTGTCCGGCAATACGGCCAGCCGATCGGGACCTCGCTGGGAATTGAAAAAGGGGAATGGGTCACTCACGAAAATATGTCGGATGATGTGCCGGTTGTGCGAAATCTGCCGGACGATCTGCACACCGCAGCACCTGAGTATTTTGACGCGAGCGAGATCGGAACGTTTATGGGATTTCGCCGGGCGGACGGCCGCGTTGGCACGCGTAATTTTGTTTTGATAGTGCCGACGTCGATGTGTGCGAGCCACGAGGCGACCCAGATCTCGATGATGGCCGAGTTCATGCACTACGATCGCGAGAAATTCCCTAATGTCGATGGAGTGGTAGCGATTCCGCACAACAAGGGTTGCGGTTGTCAGGACGGTTCGACTCTCGACGTGATGATGCGAACACTCGCGAATTATGCCGATCATCCTAACGTCGGCGGTGTCATACTGATCGACCTTGGCTGCGAAAAGACGAACCTTTCGTTCGTCGAAAAATACTTGACCAAACGCGAGAATCCGATCATGAAACCGGTCTATAAGATCGGCATTCAAGAAGTCGGCGGAACTCAGGCGGCGATCGAACTCGGTCTGCAGTATGTCAAAGATCTTTTACCCGAAGTCGATAAATGCGTACGCGAGGAATTTCCGGTAAGCGAACTCGTACTCGGTGTGAAATGCGGAAGTTCTGACGGATTTTCGGGTATTTCAGCAAATCCGTCGCTAGGGTATTGCTCAGATCTGCTTGTGAAAAGCGGCGGGACGGTACTATTGACGGAGGTGCCGGAGTTTTGCGGTGCCGAACATATTCTTGCAAATCGTGCCAAGGATTCGGTGACGGGCCGTAAGATATACGCACTTGTTGATTGGTACAAAGAATACGCATCCAAGTTTGGAGGCGTTCTGGGGCAGAACCCAAGCACAGGAAACAAAGCCGGCGGGCTATTGAATATTACGATCAAATCGCTCGGAGCGATCGTCAAGGCGGGAACAACACGGATCGAGGACTGCGTCGAGTACGCTGAGACACCAAAGTCTCGCGGCATCAATCTTATGCAGGGCCCTGGTTATGATCAGGAATCAACGCCCGGACTTGTGGCGGCAGGGGCGACGGTCGTTGTGTTCACGACCGGAAACGGTACAACTATCGGGAATGCGATCGCTCCGGTCATTAAGCTTGCGTCGAACAACCGCGTTTTTGAGAAAATGGCCCAGGATATTGATATTTCGGCGGGCAATGTGATCACCGGGACTGAGAGTATTGTCGAGGTTGGTACGCGGCTTTTTGAGCATGTGCGTAAGACCGCAAGCGGCGAGATACAGGCGAAAGCCGAGATCTTGAAGCATAGAGAATTTCAATTTTGGGCTGAACAGACCGTTTCACTTTGATATTCAGACTTGTAGGATCAATCGTATGCAAACACAGATCAAATTGGAGAACATCGATCCGGCAACATGTATCGTCAAGGCGACGCACATGCATAAGGGGCGAACTCGCTCTGTCGAACCCGGAACAACCGCATCGCGCAACCTATTCTATGGACGCATCCGGTTAGAAGCGGGTGATGCGCCGATCGCGTTTGAAAATGCGACGCACGAGACCGGTCTCATATGCCTTAATGGCTCGGGCCATGTGACGACTGGCGGCCAGACGTTCGCAATGAGCCGATACGACGCACTCTACATACCGCGTGATTCGAAGATCATTGCCGCCAGCGACGGCGATTTTGATCTGGCTGAACTTTCTTCGCCGGTAGAGAATCAATATCCACTGCAGTTTGTCGCGTTCAACGATATTCGCCGGGATCCGGCACTTCATTTTGTCGCCGGCAAACCGCCGACCGAACGCGACCTCAATGTCCTTATCGGCAAAAACGTCGACGCCGGCCGCATCATGGCAGGCGTGACTTTTTCGTCGGACGGAAATTGGACATCCTTCCCGCCGCACGAGCATCAGAATATGCTCGAAGAAGCCTACCTTTACATCGACATGCCCGCTCCGCAGTGGGGCATTCAGATGGTCTATACTACGCTCCAGGAACCAGAGATAGTTCAGGTCGTCCACGAGGGCGATGTTGTAATTATGCCGCAGGGCTATCATCCTAACGTTGCCGCTCCGGGCGGGTCGATAAACTTTTTATGGATGATGGCTGCCAACCGTGAAGGTGACGATCGTCAGTTCGGCGTCGTAAACGTACAGCCGGAATATGCCTCGGGCGGATCCGGTCTTGAAGCTTCGCAAAAATAAGTTCGCATTCTTATCATTCAATATCAGCCGCTCTCCGATCGGGTGTCTAGGCGCCGATCGTGTATCGGCGCGCCCGAATTACGGAATGCCGGCAAAATTCAACACCGCTCGGCCTGTGAGGCTGACCACCAAACAGCCGACTATCATTAGCACTATTCCCGGCCAAAACATATCGCCAAATCTGACGCCGCCTTCGCCGAACGCCATTGCATTTTGAGGCGTCGAAATAACGAACGGAATACCGAACGACGCGGAAACCGCGATCAGTATTGCCGTCGAAGGATACGGGATCAGCGCTGATGCAAGCGGGATCAGCAGAACGGCGGTCGCGGTGTTGCTCATCAATGAAGCCAGCAATGCACTAACGAGACAAAGGACAAACAGGCTGATCCTCGGGTCCAACTCGCCGAACGGGACATTTGCGGCAATAGCTTTGATAAGGCCTGATTGCTCGAACAGTCTCCCTAGAGTAATGCCGCCGGCGATAAGGATAAGTGTTGACCAATCAAGCTTCGTCAGATCCTTTTTGCTTAACATTCCGGTTAGGAAGATAAACGCTGCCGAACCTATCGCAACGACCGACGAAGGTATGCCATGCAGCGGCTCAGTAAGCCAGAGCAAAGCTGTGATCACCAACACACCAAGGAACACAGCCTGTCCCGCCGGATCTTTTCCTTCGCCAGCTTCGGAAAGAGCTTTTTTAAGATTGTCGTCTCGTTTTGTCCAGGACGCCGAGATCGACCTTGTCCGCCAACACAACATTCCGAATCCAAGAAACAGCATTCCGACCGTAAGCGGAAGGGCAAACGCCATCCAGTTGATAAAAGAAACATGGCTGACCGGAGCCAAAAAGGCTATCGCGATAGCGTTGGGGCCAGTCCCGATCGGAGTTGCGATCCCGCCAAGATCCGCCCCAAGGGCAACGCCGATCAGCAGAGTCCGCCGCATAAGGTGGTCATCCCCAAACTCTTTCAATACCGGTCTCAGGCACGCCAATATCAAGGCGGCTGCTCCAATATTTGAGAGCCACATCGATAGAAACGCCGTAAAAACAATGATCAGCAAAAGGAACAAGGGGAACGAACGTCCGGCACGACGAAAAGCGAAACGAGCCATTCGCTTGTCTAGGCCAAATGCCTGGGTCGCGATTCCCAACGTAAATCCGCCAAAGAACAGAGCCATCACAGGGTCGACCGCCCACGAAAGTACATGTGCTAACGAATATTTGGGATCGAAATGGCCCAGAACCAATGGGATAAGTGCCCAAAGGACCAGGGTCGGGACGAAAGGTGGTGTTGTCTCGGAGATCCAAAGATATAGGCAGACTGCTGCGACCGCCGTGACGCGGGCAAAGACCGGAGATTCGATAAACAGCAGTGGAAACGCGGACAACAAAAAAACCGCAATGATGGTTACAGCCCAACGTTTCATATCAGGGATGTTCGGCCAGAATTGTCAAAAAGTAAAGACAAAATGGGCAGCAGGTGCCGGCACGGCGCGTCCGGTGAACCTGCTGCCCTTCAAACGGCAATTACGCCGCCTGAACTTTTACCTTTGCAACCTCGGTTTCGGCCCGCTTCTTGAGAGCTAATGTAAGCACGCCGTCTTTTAGTTTCGCGTCAATGTCCGCCGTTTCTACCTCGCTCGGCAATGCCAGCTTTCGGAAGAAGCGATCGCTTCTCCATTCGCTGTAGAACGTGTCCTCGTCTTCGTTCTTCATCTCTTCGGACGTTTGGCCGGTGACAATCAGCATCTTGTCCTTTATGCTGACCTCGATCTCGTTGGCCTTAAATCCCGGGACCGCGATCGCCACGTTGACCAGATCCTTGTTTTCCGTGATCTTAGCCGGAGCCGCCCTGAGCATTTCCGATTCGGCACGCAGCCAGTCTTCCAAGTGCGTGCCCAACTGAGCTCCTCTTTCTATAAAGAACTCATAGGCCTTGGCCGCAGTTTCCTTTGTGATCTCGGCGAACCTCTCGAACATCTTTTCCGCATCAACGATCACCGGTGCAGGGGCGTTTTGCGGTTCAGCTTTTGTTAATTGTGTTTCTTCATTACTCATATACTTACTCCTGAGTTTCGAAAACCAAAATTCCGCTCTTCCTGACTATGCTGATCTATACGAAGTAACAGCAGAAGATGCTTTCGCCGACACTTCCGCCAATGGTTTGGCTGAAGATCGCTGCTTGACGTCATGCGGATGTGAAACGGCTCCGGGGAGCACACACATCATTCCCATAAACACAAAACCAAAAGCGACAAAGCCGAATACGACGGTCGTGAACATCGTCATTAGACCTGCCAGCAAAACAACCGCTGCCGCCAAAAAATAGGTCGCCCACAAGAAGCCGTAGAATTTAGGTGACATATAAAAACCTCGCAGATTTGATTTGATATTTGAACGTTTCAAGATCGCTCGCATTAAATGTCGCAATTCGCGTTCCATTCGGAATGTCGGTATTTATTGGTGTTGACGAAATTGCTGGCCGTGAAAAATTTCACGTAGTCCAAAATTTGCGTGAGTTTTTTCACATTAGAGACGGGCAGAACTCTGGACGGAAACATTGTTCGTAGCCGTTTAGCCGAGCTGGCGGTTTGGTACGAATTTTGCGCACTTTCAGTGTGACAGTTGATGTCAGAAATTGATCGGATATTTCGGGAGGCAGTTATGACAAGCGAAATACAGAAATTTGAGTGGAAGGCATTTTTAGACAAGTTGAGTCGCGATGCAGCTGACTGGGAATCAAGAGTTCTGGTTATGAATGACCGCGAGGGCGTCCAGATCTTGTCCGAGGGATTGCCGTTCAACGGCGTGACTTTGGATGAGAAAGGCGGGAAGACAGTAGTCGAGTTACTCATCGGGAGCGGAACTGAAAACCATCAGACGCACAACATAAAAGAACCCGTCAAAGTTGCATTTTAGCCGGTGGCAAAAGGCCCGGCGGGAACGCTCGATATCGAAGACGTTTCAGGCACTAAGACCCTGATAACCCTTATCGGGCCGATGCCCGTTTTGGCAGTGTACACACGTACCGAAATGGTAGCGGTACTATGATCCAAACAGCTCGAGCCGGTGCATTGCTGCTCGGGTCAACATACGCGTGATATTTTGTCAGATAACGTCTAATTGTTCTCCGCTTTGCGGTACGAAAGGTGTATCGCCGGTTCGATCCAACGCCCTCCTGCCACTGGTTGCGGTCTGCACTATTTGATAGATCACCTCGATGTTTTCTCGGACCCAATCGTCCATCCATCTGATGCTGACGGCAGGCGTCAGAGTCGGATTGATCTTCGAGATCAGATCAAGAGCAAGATCGCGTTCCGGCCCGGCGTCAAGTTCTTCTGCTACTCCATCGACGATAACACTTTTCCAATTGCGATTTGATTCGACTTCTTCTGCCTGTAAACAAACATTCGGATTCTTTGCTATGAAATCAACCTTTTTACCCTCTGTCGTGTATAGATAGATGCGGCCATTAAGATAAGCAAAGTTAACCGGGACGACATATGGGATCAAGTCGCGGCAACATGCCAAATGACCGTAGTTTAACCGGCCTAGTAATTCCAAGATCTGTTTTTCAGATAAATCAACGACTTCGATCATATTCCCGTACTCCTTTTGATATTACTCACGACCATTATACGCGATGCGTGTACCTGTGAGAATTTATTCGGCATGATGCGGAGAAATCCACGTCATCTGAGCGGCGGAGTTGTATTTTCGATAAAAGGAAGCAATAAAACCCGACGTTTTTCACTCGAAGAGTCCGTTAACGTTGATGGTACGAAGATTGCGCTAAATAAGTGTAGTTAAGGGGCTAGGACCCAAAGGAGGAGACTGAAATGAGAATACTTATTGCAACCGACGGTTCGGATTACAGCAAAGCTGCGGTTGAGCAAGCCTGCCGTTTGGTGATAAATCCGTTGAATGCTGAGATCTTGATCGTTTCGGCTTATGAGGACACTTATCCGATCACTGCCGAGCCATTCGCGGTGTCGGCCGAATATTACCAGCAAGTGGAAGCCGCCGTCCGCGATCAGGCCGGCGTATTCGTCGAAGACGCAAAAAAGGCGATTCAAGACAAGTTTCAAGGCTCTGGTCTAGTGATATCGACAGAGGTGTTAAGAGGATCGCCTGACCAGGAAATACTCAATAAAGCTAAAGAGTGGAACGCCGATCTGATCGTCGTCGGTTCGCACGGACGCGGTTTTTGGGGTCGTCTCTTGGGTTCGGTCTCGAACGGCGTCGTTCATCATGCACCATGCTCCGTTCTTGTTGTACGACAATAGAGATCGGGTCACTTTTTCGGCAAAATGGCTGCAAAGGCAAAACTTATTACTCGTTCGATCGCCGTTTGGCTATTGATCATCGCGACAGAAACGGTAAACGGAGTGGTGCGGGAATTATTCATAGCGCCCAGAGTCGGAGCCCAAATTGGGAGGCGTGTTTCTTTTTGCATCGCGATCGTTCTGATTGCTCTCGTGGCATTGTATTTTGTCCGATGGATCGGGGCGGTCACTGTTACGCAATTGTTGGGTGTCGGCTTTATATGGGCGATTTTGACATTTCTGTTCGAAGTGTTGGCAGGTTCGCTGATCGCCGGGCGTGAATGGGATCAGTTGATCACGGATTTCGATCCATCGAAAGGCGGATTGATGGCATTTGGATTGGTCCTTATGCAGATCGTGCCGGCACTCGCGTATCGTTTGATATTAATCTTGCGGCCTGAGATCGGTTGATATCTGATCGTTCAACGATAGAACTTCCTTGAGGGCATTGAGAAGGGTCTCAGCCGTGTGTGGTTTTGATAAGAAATCATGCACGCCGAGATTCTTCAGTTCAGTTGTTTGGTTCTCGCTAATAAGGCCGCTCATCGCGATCACTCTGATATTTGGGTCTAATCTCCGTAGAGATCTGATCAATGCATTGCCATCCATATAAGGCATCGCAATATCTGTCAATACTAAGGCGACATCCTCCTTACACTGCGAATAGACCGCCAACGCGTCGGTACCGTCAACGGCGGTGAGAACGCGATATCCAAATCTGACGAGCGTTGCTTCAGCCACGTTTCGGATATTTTCTTCGTCATCGACAATCAGGATCAGCTCGCCATTTCCATGCGGTAATTTGTCTTTAGGTGTTTTCTTAACGGATTCAACTTGAGTTTCAGCCGACGGCAGATATATCGAGAATCTGGTTCCTTTTTTGAGTTCGCTGTACACATTAATGAATCCGCCGTGGCTCTTTATGATCGTCATTGTGGTGGCAAGCCCAAGCCCAGTGCCTTTTCCGATCTCTTTTGTAGTAAAGAACGGGTCGAATATTCTCGCCACGATCTCAGTAGGCATACCGGTGCCCGTATCACTGACCGTTACCATGATATAGTTGCCCGGTTCCGCGTCGATGTTCATTCTGGCGTAATTTTCATCGATCTCTACGTTGTTTGCCGTCAACGAGAGTGTTCCGCCGGACGGCATGGCGTCGCGGGCGTTGATGCATATATTCATCAGGACCTGATGTATCTGGGTCGGGTCTGCAGAGATCGTCCATAGGTCAGGGTCGACGCTGGACTTGACCGTAATGGACTTTTGTATTGTTTCTGTCAACACGGCGACAAGGTCCTTAACCAGATGCTTCAACTGAACCGGCATTCGTTCGCCCGTCATCCCGCGGGCAAAGGTAAGAACCTGCTTTACCAGATCGGCGCCTCGCTCTGAATTTTCCTTTATCATCCCGAGCCACTTTGCGGTTTCGGGGTCGGGATCATTTAACTGGAGCATGTCAACTGCAAGCATGATCGGCGACAAGATATTATTCAGATCATGGGCGATACCGCCGGCCAGCGTTCCGATCGATTCCATTCTTTGAGCGCGGAAAAGGTGTTCTTCGGTTCGTTTCTGCTCAGTGATGTCCGTGTTCGTTACCAGATAATAATCCGGATCGCCATCTTCATTTCTGACCAGCGTCCAGCGGCTTTCAACAATTATGGATTCGCCGGAATGGGTTGTGTGTCTGGACTCCGATTTCCACTCGTCCGACTTTTCCAGTGCGGTCAATGCTTGTCTGACATGTTCGTCGTTGCCGCCGCAAACAATATCTCCAAGCTTGCGTCCAAAAACTTCATCTGCCTTATAACCATAGATACGTTCGGCACCCTTGTTCCAAAACAGGATCTGGCAATTGAGGTCACATACCAAAATCGCGTCCTGGGCCTTATCCAGCAGCGACGCTTGTTGACTGATACGCTCTTCGCCGAGTTTTCTTTGGGTTATTTCGTAGCGAACCGCCACATATTGGAATGGTTTGTGGTCTCCATCAAGAAACGGAACGATCGTAGTATCTACCCAATAAAATGAACCATCTTTCGCTCGGTTGCGGATCTCACCCCGCCATATCATTCCACTGGAGATGGTCGTCCAGATATTACGGATAAACTCCTTTGGATGATAGCCGGAATTAATGATCCGATGATCCTTCCCGATCAATTCTTCACGGCTATATTTTGATATCTCGCAAAATTTATCGTTGACATAGGTTATCTTACCGTTCTGGTCGGTCATCGCGACGATAGCTGATTCGTCTAGAGCACGCTTTAGGTCGGTGAGTTCTTTCAGCGGATCCTGATTGGGTTCTTTTTCAGCCACTTGATTATTCGTCGCCTGCTTCATGATCGTAGCCTGCTTTTCGAAGCTTGTAGCGTAGCTGATCACGTGAAATGTCCAGTAATTTTGCGGCCTGGGTTAGATTTCCGTTCGTTCGATCAATTGCTTGAATAGCAAGATCGAATTCAACTGATTCAAGCGGCGCGCCGCCGGGCGGGAGGATGAATGCGGCGGATCGGCCGGCGCCGGAAGCGGAATTTGTCGACAGTATGTCAGCCGGCAAATGGGTCACGGTTACCATGTCCCCATCCTCAAGGATCGACGCCCGCTCAATGATGTTTCTCAATTCACGGACGTTGCCGCTCCATGAATAGTTTTTAAATATCTGTTCAACTTCGTGCGAGAGACAACGCAATTGTTTGCCGCGACGTTTGAGGTTGGCTTTTTCGATGTAATAATTTGCCAACAAAACAACGTCATCGCCGCGATCCCGCAACGGCGGAATATCGACTTGAATCACCGAAAGTCTAAAATAGAGGTCAAGCCGAAAATTGCCGACCTCAGTTTCCTGCTTAAGGTTTCGATTCGACGCGGCAATGATACGCGCATCCATTTTTATGTCCTTAAGGCCGCCAACTCGGCGAAAAGTACTTTCCTCAAGTACACGCAACAGCTTTGCCTGCAGCGATATCTCCATTTCGCCGATCTCGTCCAGAAAGATGGTTCCGCCGTGCGCCTGCTCGAAAAGGCCCTCTTTCTTCTGTTTGGCGTCGGTGAATGCGCCTTTCTCGTAGCCGAAGAGTTCCGATTCGATCAGATTTGCCGGGAGAGCAGCACAATTTATGGCAAGGTACGGGGAATCAGCCCGTTCGGAGGCGTAATGGATCGCTCTCGCAAAGAGATCTTTTCCTGTTCCGGTCTCGCCATTGAGAAGAATAGAGCCAACGTCTGATTCTGCAACACGTCGCGCGAGTTCGATCGCCTTCTTCATCGAATCGGATTCGCCGATGATCTCCGAAAAGCTGAACCCCCGTTTCCTTTCGGCACGGGCCTGTTTTACCTCGCGGCGGAGCGTCCTCGTTTCTGAAGCGTTGCGGAGCGTGACACGAAGTTCTTCGAGCCGGACGGGCTTTCCGATGAAATCGTGAGCGCCGCCGCGCAACGCGCCAACGGAGTTGCTGACATCGACATTGCCGGTGATCATGACAACGATCGTGTCGGGGTTTGATTCCTTGATCTCGTTGAGAACATCAAGTCCGGAACCGTCGGGAAGGTCGATATCGAGCAATACGATCTCGGGTTCTTCGTCCACGAAGACCTTCTTTGCCGCTTTAACGGTATCGGCCTCGACGATCTCATATTCCCAAGTGCGAAGAGCCTCGCTTAATGCCATTCGCACAAAACGATCGTCATCAACAATTAGTACTTTCCCTGCTGGTTCTGCCGTTTTTCGCATTCGTGGAGTAATTCTGTTTACAACAATATACTTATCACGGCTGGCGGATTTAGCGAAGTGCAGGCGCGAAAAAATCCGCGTTCGCGGATCTTTTCGTTCTAGATCGAGATCATTTCGAACCGATCTTTTGTATGTCGTCCTTCAGCTTTGCGAGTGACGTATTTTTAGGATCGAGGCCCTCCAGTCTAGCGATCGTAGCGTTGGCTTTTGCTGCGTCACCTTTCTTTGTGAAAGCCACCGTCAGGTTCTGAAGCGTTTGAACGTGATTTGCGTCCACCTCAAGCGACTTGGTAAATTCCTGAATAGCTCGGTCGTAATTCGGCTGCTTGCGGAACATGAATGTCAGACCAAGATCGGTTCGGACATTGATATCATCTGCCTTCTTTGCAAGTGCGGCGGTGTACCATTTCTCAGCCTCTTCGTATTTATCGGTATCGAAATTTGCGTTGCCCAAATGGACGATCACTTCGCGTTCGTCCGGCCTTATTTTGTTAGCAGCGGTCAGGTATTTGATCGCGTCGGTCAAATTATCTGCTTGGTAGTACGCCTCTGCAGCTTTGATCTGAGCGTCGAAATCTTCGGGCGATTGCTTAGCTTTCTCGACCGCTGCCAACCCTTCAGGCGTTAATTCGCCCTTTACGCCGCCGGGAATTGTCGTACCCGGCGGTATTGCGGGATGGTCGGGCGGCATATTTGAATTTGCCTTCATAGCGTTTGGGGTAGATGTTCCTGCCACGGCTCCCTGATTGACCGAATTCGCAAACATAAAGCCAATGATCAAACCGGCCAGCAAACCAACTACTCCAAAAAGTACATTTTCCTTGTTCATAAATTTATGCGTACGAATGTAATCCGGGCAGCAAATAGCTCACACCCAAATAGGTAAAGATAACAAAAAGGAATGCCACGATCGCAAAATATGCCGACTTTCGTCCACGCCATCCGTAAGCGATCCTGGAATGAAGGAACCCCGCATATGTGAGCCAGGCAACAAGTGCTCCGACCTCTTTGGCATCCCATCCCCAATAACGGCCCCACGACTCATTAGCCCAAACGGCACCGGTCATAAGCAGCAGTGCAAGTCCCGCAAATGCCACGCCCGCGAGTTTGTACATCAGGCCGTCCAGCGTGTCCGCCGATGGAAGCATCGTACGGATCTTCTCAGTATTGATGCCGAATAGTACGATAAAGAACGTTCCGGTAAATGCCGTGATCAAAGCAGCGAGTTCCACGGGATTAGCATTTAGGCTCAGGTGCAACTGCGAGCCATTCTCCATGATCCATTTGTTAGCAATGTCATAAAGCTGCTGCGGAGCCATCGCATTGATCTGGGCTTGCGGCATATCTTCCTGCTGCAGCATCCAGGCTCCGAATTTCGCATACTGGGAGGTGCTTATATAGCTGACAATGTTCTGCAGACTCTTGATCTGATAGACGAGCATGCCGATTCCGGCCGCCTGTACTACAAACGCAGACCAAAGGAATCTGGTACCCCACTTGCGCGCATTGGCGTCATTCTTTGTAAAGGAAATTATATTTGCGACTATTGCTCCCAGCAAAAGAGCGGAGGCGGCTACGATCAGCCAACCAACGTAAGGAATATCAGCCCTAAGCCCGAGCGACATTCGCGACGTGCCGATAAATGTCGATGCCGTATATACGCCAAAGGTCGAAAGCGAAAAGATGCTGAACTTGCTGATGGTAATAAAGACCGACAGAGCAAAAAGACTGGTCCAAACGGCCATCTTCTCGACCTTTAGTCCGTCCTTGAGCAGGTAAAGTACCGCGACCGCAAAACAAACTAAGGCAATTCCATAACTGATCGATGCGATCCCCACGTGTATCGGTCGCCAATACGAATCGAGCACCGGCGGAAGGTCAAGGATCTCGCTCCCGATGAACCGAGCAAGAACAAGGATGATCGCCGCAAGCGGCAATGAAAGCGCCGCCACGATCCGGAATTGATTCCGACGCATGACGATCAGGGTAGTGATGCCCGCCCCAAACGCAAATGCAAGACTTAGGTCGTACAGATTTGCAAAAGGAACATATCTGAACAGCCACGGCATATCCGCTGCACCTTGCCCCTGAGCGTTAAAGATGGCAAGTTCGCGGTCGTACGCAGCTACCCATCGCACGAGCCAGCTTGAGAGGTTAAAGAAAACCCCAAGTGTTGCAGCCCACATTCCAAGTTTCTCGGCGAACCTGAATGGTGCATACAAATTGGTCAAGTGAAATACGGCCGCGATCAAGTATGATGCCAACGCGAGCATCATCAATGCGCCGTCTGAAATAAAGCGTTCGCCGCCCAAGTTGATCCTTAAAGCGACCAAGGCGAGCGATCCCAAAATGGCGAATGCGGCCGGCCCGTAGGACCAAAGCGTAGACATTCCAATTGACGGATCATCTGTCGTATCGGACACCATTACCGGTTGTTTAAGTACTTCCTGATTCATATATCTTTCCCCTCTGAAAATAAAGGCCGGGCCGTTTTGCGCCGCATGCGGGGATACGGCCCGGGTCTTGGTTAATTATCAACTATTTAACGAACGCACTGGCAACCGCAATATCGGAGCTAAGCCCGAAGTTGATCACGCTCAAACTGCCGGAACTGCTCAAACGTTGATACCAAACGCCGTTTCTATAAATAGCGGCATCGGTCTTGCCGTCGCCGTCGTAATCAGCCGGCACAAGTGTGTCGGTGTTAAGGCCCCAACGAATGTATGCAGTCTGAGAATTTGAGCTTTGTTTGATATACCAAATTCCGTCCCTGAACACTGCGAGGTCCGTCTTCGAATCGCCGTCATAGTCAGACGGGATGAATTTGTCTGATGTAAAACCCCATTCTTCGTAACGGACAGCCGCGTTAGAACTCTGCAAAATATACCAGACGCCTGTCGACGGCCGAAAGACTGCTGCATCCATTTTGCCGTCGCCGTCATAATCGCCGCGCATTGCTCTGTCGCCGCCTGCTCCCCACGGGAGATATGTGACATTTCCGCTAGGATTATTAAGCGAACCGCGGTAGTAGAAATTGTTCTGTGGTCCGCCGCCCGGACCGCGATACACAGCCGGATCGGCCTTGCCGTCGCCATCCCAGTCGCCGACGATCGTCGGGTCGTCGCCGGTCTGTCCAAACCTTTCGATCCGCATTGTGTTGTTCGAACTCTGCAAAATATAGAATCCTGCAAGGGTCGCTGCGTCTTCGCGCCATACTGCGACATCCGCCTTGTCATCACCGTCGAAATCGGCGGGAGTCAACTTATCGGTCGCAATACCCCATTGGGTCGCAGCAAATCCGGCAGTGCTGCGGTTAATGTACCAGAAACCGTCCGAACTGCGATATACGCTCGGGTCAGCCTTGCCATCTGCGTCAAAATCGGTAAATCCGTGATGAATAGCAACCGGCACGGCTGGTGTGACAGCTTGGGTGATCAAGTACACCTGGTCATTTGCGTCGTCGTCGCCGTTATCGCCGTGAAGAACCGCCACGTAATGTGTAATATTTCCGACGTTTGTGGCCGGAGCGGTCCAATTGAAGCTCCAGGTTGTTCCTCCCGTCTGACCGGGAAAGACGCCGGCGGTGGTGTGTGTCGAATATTGACGTACGCCGCCCGAAACGGTACCTGTCTTGGTTTGGGTAAATGATGTCGTATGGGAATATGTGCCCGCGGCCGTATTTGCTGATGTTAACGAGGTCATCTCAAATCCCCATGAGGCTCTCGAGTTGTCCGCCGTTGATGTAGTCACCTGTATCGTATATGTTTGTCCGGGAACGTATGTGGCCGGAGCGATCAGGCTGGATTGTCCGGTCTGTGCGGATGCTGAATGACAGCCTGTGCAAGTAGACTCGCCGGGTGCTCCGGTTCTGCGAGAAGGTGCCCCCGGAACCTCCGCGTGAGTAACGACTGTGGTTGTATCGGCAAATATAACTGCCAATGCCATCATTACCGCAAACGATGTAAGTACCCCGATCTTCAAAGTTCGATTATCTATTCTCATTTTGCTTTTCCTCCAAAATTACTGCTGCTGTCGGAAAGCCACTTCTCCAATAAAGCGTTTGAATTTGTCCTCAAACGCGTTCACACTGCGGTTTGTGTTACCGCCAAAAACTACATTTCGAGATGGGCCCGATCCATTCTCGATCGCTGCCCATACGCGTTGATGGGAAAAGAAGAACACCGCCACCAATGTCAAGAACAACAATATGAACCCGACATAGACCACATTTGCTCCAGGGTCTCGCTGGACGGACAAAATATGCTGATCTGCGACCTTTTCAAAATCTACCAACTGGTATGTGTAACCTGCGACCGGTTTCGTCGCTACCGGAATATTTGCCATTTTCGGGCCGAAGGCATAGGCCGTCTGCGGCAGCGTGTCAGGCTGAGTTACCTGTAGGACGGCGGCGGGGTTCGGATATTCCGAGGTGTCCTCGTTAGGATCTTCGGCACCGATGCGAAAATTACCGCGAAACTCCTTGAAGTTGATCTTTGTTCCGTCAGGAAGCGTTGTCGAACCGTCACGAGGAAGGGTCACTTGTTGTGGTTGACCTCCGCCGGCCGGTACCGCATTGACCGTGATGCTGCGGGCACGCCCGACCGGGATGAAGCTTGCTTGAAAGAAACGGTAACCTCGATAATCGAAAGGTTGGTTCATCTGAACGAAAGCATCGGTTGTGCCGGTTTCGTCCGTTATTGTGAATTTGGTCATCCAGTCGATCGTGTTCATTGCTGACAATGAGCCATCCTTTTTGATCAGCTTCTGCTGCATATCGGTACATTCGATACTGAAGGGAAGCTGTTTGGTCACTTGGGTCGTCTTATCGAGATCGACAACGGTGTCGAGCATTAGATTGGTCGGTTTGCCCTGTGTTACAGGCAACTGGCCCGTTGCGCCGAATTGAGCGGTCAAGAATCCGCCGGTGAAAATTGTCAACAGCCCGACGTGTACTGCGTAAGCTCCAAAACGGTTCCATGTGCCGGATTGTCCAAAAATGTAGGTTCGGCCGCCTTTTTCGCTGGTAACGATCTTTCGCCAGCCGGCATCCTGCATTGAGCTTTTGATACGACCGGTGATTTCGTCTTCTGAACCTTCCATTGTCAATTCGGCCGTTTGTTTTTGTTCACGCAGCCAACGGACAGGAACCGTCAAATTTGGCTTTGAAATATACGTCCAGGTTTTTGGAAAACGATCGATCGACGCAAGAATAATATTCAGCGACAGTACGGCCAAGAGTACATTGAAATACCATACATGGTAGATGTTAAAGAGGCCGAGTCTCCCGTACACGAGTCTTTGTGCCGGTGTCAGTTCCATAAAATACCGGTCGAATCCATCTACGTTCTGCTGCATTACGATCATTCCGATAAAGCATGCAAGTCCGAGCAAGACCAGCAAAGTTACCCCCAAACGCACCGAGCACAGGAGCTTGAGAAACTTAGCGAAAAGAGAATCACGTGATCGCGGTTTCGATGAGATAGTTGTCGAATCTTTGTTTATTGCTTGTTCTATCGTTGACATAATTAATTGAGATAGTCGTGGGCACCTTGATGCTTACCTTTGGCAAGATGCGTGCCTCCATCCTTTTCGGTCGTGAGGTGACCGAAACTCATATATTCGCTGCATTTGAGGTAATCCCGGCATTTCGGCGAATCTCAAGCCGACGAGGAGAACGCGGAATTTTTCTAAGTCACCGTGAAGTATTTCGCGAAACTTACCATTTCCGTGTGATAATGGTCACATTACCCCCCGCGTATTTCAAATATACTAGCAACGAGAGATTAGCGCACGATGGGATCAATTAGTAATAAAACGAAAAGCCGGATCGCCGTCGCGACATTGATATTGTGCGTCTTTGCCTCGGCTGCTTATTTCGCCGAACCCAGCGTCGTTGCAGCCGGATCCATTGTTTCGCCAAAACCGACGCCTAAACCAAAAGCAACGCCTAGAAAGGTGAAATATTCTGAATTCCCGCACGACACGAAAGCTCACAAGCTCGATTGCACCACCTGCCATAAGTTTCCGTCAGAAAACTGGAAGACCGTACGAACAGCTGCCGATGCATTTCCTGATATCACTGAATATCCGAAGCACGAATCCTGTTTGAATTGTCACAAGCAGCAGTTCTTCAAAGGTGCAAGGCCTGCGATCTGCTCGATCTGCCACGTCGCTCCATCTCCGCGAAATAGCTTGAGACACCCTTTCCCAAACCCGCGTGAGGTCTTTGACCGGTCGCCAAAGGGGAAAAATGCGGAATCAGATTTCGTTATTGGATTTCCTCATGACAAACACATCGAGATCGTTTCTATCCGGCGATCAAATTCTGGTCCGTTTACGAATGCCTCGTTTATCAGGAAAGGAATCATGCGGGCCGGAGAAGAGAGTTGTTCAGTTTGCCATAAAACGCTAAGTCCGCAAGGCGATTCGGCCGAGGAATATTTTACGCCGCCGCCGGCGAAACTAGGTGACGGATTCTGGCTTAAGAAAGGGACGTTCAAATCAGCCCCGCTGGGCCACACGACTTGCTTTACCTGTCATTCGGCTGATTCGGGGATGCTTCCAGCTCCGACCGACTGTGCGACCTGCCACAAAATAAAACCGGTCTTCGCTGCGGCCGACTTCGATGCAAAACTCGCGGAACCGATGAAGATCGAGGACAAACTGATAATGCAATCTTGGCGTCGGCGAGATTCTTCTGGTAAGTTTGCTCACGATTTCTTTGCCCACACCGAGTTGAGTTGTTCGACCTGCCACAACGTAAGCACAATGAATACGGCTGACCCAAAAACTATGCGGGTGAGCATTGCATCTTGTGCTACATGCCATGTGACTGCGACGGCGGGCGACGGCGGGGCACTGAACTATGAGGCAGATCAGCGGAAAGCAAGTCCCGCATTCCAATGTGTCAAGTGTCACACATCGTTCGGGAAACTACCGATCCCTGAATCGCATACGAAAGCATTGGCGGAGGCCGGCAAATGACCATAAAACCGCCCAAGCAAATTGTAAATAAGCCTGCTCGCACCAAATATCTGGAAACAGCTGTAATGGTGCTCTTCATTTCTGTATTCGCCGCCGCATTCACGATGTTCCCGAGAACCTCCGCTGCGGACGATTCGATCGTGCCGGGCGATGTTGTCGAAGAGGCTCCGGAAAATCAAGATTATTCCAAGTTCAGGCACGCAAACGAGGCCCATTCACGGCTCCCTTGCCTGCTTTGCCACAATAGGGACGGCAAATCTCCAACGCTAAAAAGGTCCGTTGGACATTCGCCGTGTGCGGGCTGTCACGTGGAGCAATTTTCCAGCAACACGAGTCCGATGTGTCTTATCTGTCACAACCCCGGATCAGTAGCCGTTAAGGCGTTTCCGCGGCTTCGCAGTTTCAATATCAAGTTCGATCACGGCCGTCACCTCCGCCAGACGAATTGTGCAACCTGTCACAAACCTTCGAGGCGGGGCGTTGCGTTGTCGATCCCGTCCGGAGCATCGGCTCACAATTCGTGTTTCCAGTGTCACGGTCCGAATACGGAAATTGGCGGCAAGAATATCGGTTCGTGCTCCACGTGTCATGAACCGGGAAGACCTGTACGAACATCTGAGTCGGCCAAGGCTTTTTCGCTGAATTTTAGCCATCAGGAACATGGACGAACAGGGAAACTTAACTGCGCAAGCTGTCATACGGTCCGAGCCGGCGCAGCGAGAGGACGACAAGTGTCTGCTCCGTTGGCGTCGATGCACTTTGCTCCCGCGGGAACGCCAAGCTGTGCAGCTTGCCACAACAACAAGAGGGCATTCGGGCCGGGCGATTTCAATAACTGTAAGCGGTGCCACGAAGGTAAGACTTTCAAGTTCTGACGCATACGGTGCGTAAAATTTCGCGTTCTCCGCGAAGATTATCGGTTTTGAGGTACTTATACTGGCGGAACAGCTAAGGCATTGTTAAGCAAATACCTATCATTGTGTCTCTGAGGGCATGGCACGCCCTTTGCAATACCTGATAGCGGCGAATCGATGATTTGTATTTTAGCCGATTCGAAAGTCTAATTTCAGGAGTTGAACATGAGAACCAATCAAATTAAGTTTTTCGCAATTTTATTTTTAGCTTTTCCTCTATTACTTTTGGCGGTATTTAATGCGGCTCCCGCCAAAGTGGCGGCTTTCGTTCCGGACGATCCGGCAGTTGAATACAAAGCAAAATGTGCAATGTGCCATACCGCAACGGCGAGTAAGTATTATGATCCGGCAAAAACTGACGAGCATCACGTTCAGGCGATCCTAAAAGGTCAGAAAGGCGAGAAGCCGCCCTTTATGCCCGGATTTGAAGCCAAGGGAATGACGGAAGAGACGGCAAAGGCTTTGGCAGCGTATATGAGAACGCTGAAGCCGGCAAGTTAATTGATCGATGATCGGTCCGAGCTCCTTTTAGAGCCATGGCCGCCGTCGCGAAAGCGGGCGGCCTTGACCTATATAAGAGTCGAAATATTGGTATCAGGTGGGTATTATGGCAGACGACGAAAATATCAACGAAGTGCCCGAGAACGAGGAACAGCCGAAAATGCGGACGCCGAGTTTACTCCGCAACTACATTAGTTTCGTCGGTATGGCGATAATTGTATCGGCAGTCACCAGCGACTTGCTTCTGTTTTTGATCGAGATAACAGCTACCTCCGAGAACGCCTACATAGGTATTCTCACCTACATTATCCTGCCGTCAATAATGATGTTCGGGATATTTGTGGCGATAGTCGGGATGATCGTTGAACGGCGTAGACGGCGAAAGAAGACGCCCGATGACGTTCTTGCCTATCCGATGCTCGACCTCAATAATCCGCATACGCGACGTTCCTTCATGGTGTTTCTCGTTGGAACTCTCATGTTTATTGCGGTGAGTGCATTCGGCAGTTACAAGGCATTTGAATATTCCGAATCCGTAGTGTTCTGCGGTGAGACCTGCCACACAGTGATGAAGCCGGAGTTTATGGCATATAAGGCAGGGGCTCACGCCCGTGTTCGCTGTGTTGACTGTCATGTCGGGTCTGGAGCGGACTGGTACGTGCGGTCAAAATTGTCCGGAGCGTATCAGCTCTATTCCGTCACCTTCAATAAATATTCACGGCCGATCACGACACCGGTCCATAATTTGCGTCCTGCACCGGATACCTGCGAGCAATGCCATTGGCCCGAAAAATTCTTCGGTGCTCAGATGAAGGTATTCAACCGGTACGGCGACGACGAAAAGAACACCCTCCATCAGACTCGCATGCTCCTCAATGTCGGGGGCGGTAGCACGGCCGCGGGCCAGGTGACCGGTATTCATTGGCATATGAATATTGCCAACGAGGTCACATATATCAATACTGACGAACAGCGGCAGGTAATACCTTGGGTCAGCATCAAGGATAGGGATGGTAATGTGACCGAGTATTACGATCGAAATAATCCGCTGCCGGAGAACAAGGTCGCTACTGCGGTCAAACGTAAGATGGACTGTGTGGACTGTCATAACCGTCCGGCACACAAATATCTTCCGCCGGATGATGCCGTTGACGAAGCATTTGCGGCAGGCACTCTTGATCCGTCAATACCTTTTCTTAAGCGACAATCGGTTGCAGCACTTACAGGGAATTACGAAACGACAACTGAAGCTCTAAGTTCGATCGAGTCGAACATCACCGAATTTTACCGAACAAATCACAAAGAGGTCTTTGCACAAAGACAAGATGTGATCAAGAAGTCTGTCGAAGAATTACAGCGGATATTTCAGAACTACTTCTTCCCCGAGATGAAGACAAATTGGCAGACGCATCCAAACAATGCCGGCCATCTCAATTCACAGGGATGCTTCCGTTGCCATGACGGCCAGCATGTCAGCAAGACCGGCAAGGTCATTACAAACGACTGTAATGTATGTCACACCGTGATCTATGATTCAAAATTGCCGCCGGAACAGAACGTAAAGACCGGGCCGTTCCGGCATCCGGTCGATCTTGGCGCACTTGCCGAAAGGAAATGTGACTCGTGCCATCGACCTGATCAGAAATTCAAGCATCCGATCGATCTGGGGGACATTTCGAAATTTCAGTGTGCGGTGTGTCATACGAAATAGCCGGAATTAACAAAACAGGTCCTTCGAGACATTTCATAGCAAGAAAATTTGATAGCAAGAAAATTTGAAAACGCCCGGAAGACATTAGTTTTCCGGGCGTTAGTTTTTACTGAGGTCGATCAATTGATCAGTGTCTAGACAACAATGTGACGAAGATCGCGACGACCATTATCAACCCCGAAATATAAGCGGCAAATCCAAATATCTTTGACGCGATCCGGGCAGATCGACTTGGCGGGTCGGTGAGGACCGTATCGAGTTTGCCCTCGCTGACCAGACGCTCATATTCAACCGAACGCTCTTCCTTAAATCGGGATAAGGTCATTTTTCCGGTAAAGATCACGGTGTCCATTGGGAAATTCTCAGGACGCAGGTGGTTATGGAAGAAATGGAAAGCAAAGATAAAGGCGGTCGCCAACAGCGCTTCTTCGCCATGGATGATCATTGCCAAATTTAGAGTCACGCCGGGCAACAATTCCGTTACCAGCGTCGGAAACCAAAGCATCAGCCCTGAGATCCCGATAACCGGAACACCCCAAAATACCGCGAAATAATCGAATTTCTCCCAATATGTCCATCTATCGAGCTTAGGCCGAGGTCCGAGATAGAAGAACCAGCGAACCATATTCCAAAGATCGTAAATGTCCTGCACACGCGGCACCATCGAATCGGGCCCATAAAGTATCGAGTATTTCTTCTCGAGAACCGCTTTTCGAAAAACATAGACGATGTGAATCAGCGCGTAAACAAGCGTAATTACCGCACATATTCGGTGTACAAGACGAGTTACCTCAAGGCCGCCTCCTAATTGCTCCAGAGCCCGTCCCCAACTTGTGTAGTAGTACATTAGCGGCAAACCGGTAGCGGCGAGCAAGATAAAACTGATAACGATCAATAAATGCGTAAATCTGTGCACCTTGGCAAATCGGACAACATAAATGTCATCATCCGGAGACTTTTCGTGCTTCTCACTAATGTAAGCAATTATCGACCGCTGGATCCAAAGCAGCGTATGGATGCCAAAGAAGCTAAAAACACCAAGCAGCAGCCATTCCATAAAATGGCTTACATAATAGACGAGCGCCGATTTTTCCGGGTCATTCGGTTCCGGATGCGGACTGTACATTACGAAGTTCGTATTTACACTCGTATGACAAGCGGAGCAAGTCTGAACCAGATTGTCCTTATGAACAGACGACATCGGGTTGCTCGCCGGCAGGTTTTTATGCGGCGTATGACAATCGGCACAAGTGGCTGCTAGCTTAAAGTCCAAAGCGGTCGCCTGACCGTGAAATGTGTCGCGGTAGCTAGGAGCCTGCTTTGAATGACAGGAACTGCAGTTATTCACCATCTGCATGTTGAAGTCACGACGCGAAAGCGGCGCATCAAGATGCGAAACGGCGGTATGGCAAGAAGTGCAGGTCGGTGCTTTGGCGTTTCCTTGTTTGAACGACTGGCCGTGGCTGCTGAGGTCATAATCCGCTACGTTTTGCGTATGGCACTTTGCACACATCAGTTCGGCATTTGCGCGATTCATCGCCGAATCACCTGCCTTGACCGGCAAGATACTATGTGACCCATGACAATCGGCGCAGGTCGCAGCCTTGGTATTGCCGCTTTCACTTCGGCTTCCGTGAATGCTATGGTGAAACGAATTAACCGCCTCTTTGTGGCACGCACCGCAGGTTTGTGTCATATTCGCACGATTGACAGTCGACTGCGGATTCTCGGCCGGCAATGCCGTGGTCATATCTCCGTTGACAGTGTGGCACGCTTTGCACGAAGCGACAGGAGTGCCGTTGGGGCCTATCTTGGCGTGAATGCTCTGTTCCATCGCGCCGTGGGCATCCTTATGAAACTGCTCGCCGGCTAAATTTGGAATTGTCTTGCCCGGACCGTGACAGCCTGCACAGTCAAGATTTATATTTGTCGGAAATTGATCTGCCTGCTGATTAGCAGTGAGGTACGTTCCAGGTGCATTCTGAGCGCTAGAGGTTAGGGATTGATAAAAATAGAAACTTGTCCCAATCGCCAAAAAAAGTAGTATGACTGCGGTTTTTAGATGTGTTCCCATCGAATTGTACCAATAACGAATGCCGTTAACTCAGCGTACCGCGTCCCCAGCCTATGTCACTGTGATGTCAGTCACAAAGGCATTTCAAAGTCTCAAATTCCGATCTCGACATCGAATCGCCTGTGTTTCCATGCCACAATGACCAAACTGGGGCTCATGTGCATGCGATGATTCAGTTCGAACGCTCCATGACATGCGTTTGCCACATAACGCTATTAAAGAATGGACGAGATCCCGACCTTAAGAGACAGCTTCCCTTCGGAAGCAATTTTGATCAGCATTGCGGAATTATACACAATATAGATAAATTGATATATGAAAAACGAAAAACGCCGGTGTGCTGGTCGCACCGGCGTTTTAGTTTGGTGGAGGGTTATGTGCAATTAACGGTCGGCCGCACGGCCTCCGAAGTAGATCCGGAGAGACGTGTACGGCAGGTGAGCCTTGTAGTTCTGAGTTAGAGTTTGGTCGTCGCGGTACTTGAAATACTGATAGCCGACGTTCCAATCGACATTTCGCGTGATGCGGAAAGCGATGCGGAATTCCGGTGAATCCATTTTCATCGGATACGACGAGATGATGAACTGCGGCAAAGCTGAGAATCGTGTGCCCTGGCCACGGTCAAGATTGATACGGTAGCTTCCGAAGAACGAGACTCGCTTATGCGGTTTTGCTGACACATCAATATTTGCAAAATTGTCGCGGACAAAATACTGACTAAAGCCAAGAACAATTCCACCAGTGATCGGCACCCTGATCGGGGTGTTAGCTGTGATATGTCTATAAGTATAACCTGCATTGATGGACAGCTGATCGATCGGATCGAAATCAAGAGAACCGGAATAAGTTCGGGACTTGATCTGAGTTCCGAAGTCGAGCGGCGGAATCGTCGCAGTCTCGGATGGATTCGAATTGTCCTTGGAGATCGCGGACGCATTAAATGCAAACTTATCGACTGTTATGCGTGTGCGAGCACGGAAATTGGTGAATTCGTAATTTTCAAGCCGTGTAAAGACGTTATCGGCCGTACCGTGTTCAACATCCCAGAATATCACCCAATTTTGATCGGTTTGATCTTCATACCAGCGATCAAGGTATGAGTGCTATTCTTCTCGCTTTCAAGAATAATATTTGGGTTGGTTGCAGACGGAGCTGATGTCAGAGTTGCATCATATCCAATTACATCCACGCTTCGATTTGTATACCGATAACCAACATGTCCTGCGATGGAATTGTTGAACTGATAATCACCCTCGATAGTATTGACATAACGCGTGTAGGAGTTTACACGATAAGCTCTGGAACGGACAATACTAGTCGCCAATGGGTTCCCCGCCGCGTTGCGGCGTAATAAAGCTTCCTCAAGTGATTCGCCGCCGTTTACGTCAAAGTCGTCGAACGAGAATGTATTTGAGATACGGAATTTTTCGTTAAAGTTATATGTCAGCCCGATATCGCCGCGCTTCTGCAGTCGCTTGTTCAACGCATAGATATCGAACCTAGCGAGATCGACGAAATTGTTGCTGCTGTCCCTGCCACTCATTATCTCGATCATCGTCATATTGCTGCGAGTGTTGAGTATATAAATCTTGCCCGAAAAATCGAGCTTTTTAGCAAACGTTCTCTGAAGATTAGCTGATGTGAAATATGAATTTCCGTCGGTTGGGAAGTATCGGCGAAACGAAGTTAGTCTTGCGTTGTTCGTCGGGTTGTTTCCCAGGTTGAGGTCAGTGATCTCGTAGGCCGAACGGTCGCGGAATATCCTGACGCCTTGAGTAAGACCGTAATTGAAACCAAAGAGTTTGCCCTCGACCCCAAATCGGAAATCGGTCGCTCTATTGTTGGTAGACTGGGTAGTTTGAAACTCATCGCTATACGCACGAATGTTGGTAGTTCCGGGGCCGTTGTAATCATAGAACGATATTCCGAAGTTGTAACGGATCTTCTCGTCCTGGGGTCTAAACGTAAAGTCGAAATCGCCCATCGTATTCTTTGCGTTCGATGTATGCTGGCCTAACGCATGATTCGACAAGTTGTTGAAGTAAGAAACACGGCGGACTGTCCCGTTAAATTTGTAGACACCTGTTTTTTCTACGTTGACACGTGTAAATCCTTGCGGATCTGAACCCCAACCAGAATTACTAATAAGCAACGAATCGAAATATTTGCCCTTTCCGCTGTCGCTCTCAAGCAAGAGGTTCGTGTCAAATGAACGCAGGCCTTGTTTATAGTTCAGGTCGCTCCGATATTTATTCTCGTTCCCTTCGAGGTCGCGCCAGCGCCAGCCGATCTCGGTGGTGGATGTTACATTGTATCCTCCCAAGTGACATTTGTGTCAGCGGGTGGTGGGTTGGTCGATTGTCCCGCCGCTGAAAGTGAAATAGCAAAAATGACCAGTGTGAGCGAGCCGAAGAATCGGATAATACGGGCAACGGCCACGCGGGGTTCTATAGTTTTAATGTCTTGCATATACGTCTCCTCCAGGTTCTCGATTACCTTAAGAACCTGTTGCTCGCATTTGATCCATGAACGGTTGTATGACAAACCGTACAGTTCAGGAATCGAATATTCGTTTGATTATGAAAACTCGGTGTATTGGGAGGACCGTCTGAATCAGCGGAGATAGCGCTGTGGCACTCCATACAGAGTTGTCGAACGGAATTACGTGACAACATTTTTGGATTCGCAGAGCCGTGCGGTGTGTGGCATGCAGAGCAGCCCTCGGTCTTAAGCGGAGCATGTTCGAATGCGAATGGTCCCTGTTTGTCGCCATGACACTTGATACACGAAGCATCGGCTCCGACCGCCAATTTGGTCTGCTTCGACTCAAATCCGCCGTGAGCGTTGTGGCAGTCGCTGCATTTCATCGCGCCTTCGAGCACCTTGTGATGAAACGGCTTGCTGAATTGCGCCCTGGTTTCGGTATGGCAGCCAATACACAGCTGCGGTTCGCTCTGCTTGAGCATGGCAACGGTTGCGATGCCGGGGTTCTGGACGGTCGTTTGACCGATCTCAGTTATCGAGCTTGGCCTATTATTTCCAAACGAGCCATGGGAACTGTGGCAATCGGTACATCCGACATCATTGCGCCAATGTTCGCCGCGGCGGAAGTTGTTGTGGCTTTCTTTGCCGGTATGGCAGGCAAGACACGTCTCCGAGATCTGTTTGGAATTCTTGCCGGCGAACGTAATGATCTTTGTCTTATCGCCGCCGCCCTCTACGTGCAGTTTGCCGGGCCCGTGGCATGATTCGCAGCCTTGAGCCTTGTCTTTCCAGCTGGCGACATCCTGCAATTTAGCGTGCTTAGTGCTTTTAAATTTCTTGAATTGGTCCTCATGGCAGGCTTTACAGGTCTCGCTGCCTACGAAATCGTCAGGATTCGCATTAGCGGCCAGTATGGCGGCCGATGAATCGCTTTCAATTACATCGCCGCTTGCCTGTGAGACCGTACCTGTGACCACCCAAGCGATCAAAAACAGTGTAAAAACTGAAAAAGATACAACCTTAATTTTATTAGTTGACGTCATGACGCATGCCTCCGATTTGGTGCGTTTGACCTGGAACAGGCCAAATATGATTCAAGGGTAGCGGACATCGAAGTCTTGATATGTGAGCGTCGTCACAAATCAGGCGGAATGTGAAAAAAGTTGCAGATTTTTTACGATCAATGGGCTTTGATCGTTTCTAGGGCGTGCTGATACATGCGGCTTAACAGTTCGGCCAGACGGAAGCACAATTCGGGTTCATTCTTGATAAAGCGTAGGAACTCGTCGCGGTCGATCACATCAAAATCGCTTTCGGTGATGGTCTTTGCGCTCATCTTGAAATCACTTCCCGATAGGGCCTCGACGAGGCCATAGATACAACCTGCTCCAACCGGACAGGCACTCAACAGGTCTTCGACGCGATCGTTCCGAAAAAGGGCAAGCTTGCCGCCGCGGTGGACGAAGATCTGTTCGGGTTGGTCATGCGAGTCAAAGACGAGCGTGTCGGGAGCGAAATGTGAATGATGTTCGATCCGGGCGAGTGACCGGCGATGGCGGGGAGCCAAGCCGCTGAGGAGATCTTCCACAGAGATAAGATCGCGAAATAAGTGTGTTTCCGGCGCTTTCTCGAGCATCATCGTTGCACCTCCCGACAATCATGGATTATTAGATCTGGATCTATCGAATGATAGGACACGCGTCACAGTGAGAAGTGACGCGTGTCACATTTCGGTGTGCAGGTTCTTGCGGGTACCGATCACGGCCTTTAGCCGCCGCCGGTCGTGGATGATCATCTCCGAGCCTTTAAGAGTAACCAAGTCGTGCTCGCGAAAATATTTGAGGGCACGCGTAACTGTCTCGCGTGATGCGCCGATCATTTCGGCCATTTCTTCGTGGGTGAAAAAATTCTTCATTCGGACTAGTCCGTCGCCGCCGGTCCCGTTACCGCTCCAGCCGAGGAAGAGCTTTGCCAGCTTGTCGGCGACCGAATCTGATAAACCGAGCGAACAAACCTGACGATAAGCCGTCTGGTAATTGCGGCTCAATTGGCGGGCAGCATTAAGGCATGCATCGGTGCTGGAACGCATCAGGCGAATAAAATCATCAGTAGCCACATAATTCACCTGACAAAGTTCGAGCACTTCGGCTGTCGTTTCGTATTCAACACCATCGAGAGCGGCACTTAGTCCGATCACCTCGCCGGGTTCGACGATACCGAGAATTATTACTTTCCCGTCCTGTGAACATGTTGAGAGTTTGACCTTGCCCTGGCAGAGCATATAAACACCGCTCGCCGGCTGGCCTTCGACAAACAGCATCGTTCCTTTCGGATACACTTTTGTCATCGCGATCGACTCAAAGCTATCCCAGCCGGGAGAAGAGATGTGGCAAAAGAAATTCTCGTTGTGAAGTGAACAGGACTGGCATTTATCCTGAATTTGTAGATCGTGAGATGCCTTCATTGTATTAAACTCGACCCTGACGCCGACCCTTCTTCTAAATAGTAGATATTGCCTTCTTGCACTAAAGGCTTAACTTGCTCAAATGCAATTAACATTCCGAACATGGAGCAACCGTAAATGTTGCAGATAAGGCGGTTGGCGTTGATCTATAAAGCAAACCGGCCGGACAAACGCGTCGTATTACCCCATGCTGTGAAAAAATTCGCACTGCGGTCATTCCGTGTGCCTCTCAAAACGCAGCACTGTTGAGGTACCGTTCGTGCTCTTGATATCGACTCCGTCGTCATCGCCCGATGCACTCAAATGAAAGGCGATGTCAACAACCTGGTCGACCTCATGGCAAAGCACACCGACTGAGATCTGAACTGATGGAAGGTCCTTATGGGTATCGATATCAAGCCCGTTGAACGGCAATCCGCTCTCGAGCCAATAGTCATTGACAGTTTCACCTTGTTTTTCAAAAACTCCTAACCGTGTCAGCCGTCCCTTATTGTTCTCGGTGTAAAATTTCGTGTATTTTGTCCATTCGTGTTGTGTTGACGCAGCGTTCATTTTTTTTGTTCCCTCCATCGTGAATATCTTCCGGGCACCAAATGAGAACTACATGACTTGACCGAGCTTCTCTTCGAATAATTTTGTCGAAACGGTCAGGAAATCATAAGCAGTGATTATGCCTACCAGTCGTCTATCCCTAACGACGGGAAGACAGCCAATATTGCGTTCACGCATTATGTCGAGTGCCTCGAGCGTTGGTGTATCGGGTGAAACGGTCACAATATCCGTCTGCATAATATCCTTGACCGTGATGCTCGCAGAAGCTCCGAATTTTCCTGAAGCCATCAATTTGATCAGATCTCTATGCGATACTATTCCGATCAAACGGCCCGCGTCGTCTTCGACAGGAACGTGTCGGACGTGACGCCAGTGCATTAAGCTCGCAGCAAGATCCAGGACGTCGGCCGGCCTAACGGTAAATAGGTCCACGGCCATGAATTGTTCGACAGTTTTGTAGTTGTCGATCCACTGGGAATCGTTTGGTATCTCGGCAAGCTCCCACGTATGCATCGGTTCGTCACTTTCCTCCTGATGGGCCTTCATCGCAGCCGTCAGGGAACGAAGCCGCACATTAGGCTTGGCCCGCTGATCCATTGCCGCATAAGAATCGAGCATCCATTGGGATCCTGATTTTTCCTGTGAAACTCTTTCCTCGATTATATCAAGAAGCCGGTCGCTATCAGCTTCGTCGACACCGGCCCTCGCCAAGCCCTTTCTCGCTCTTGGCAGCAGTTCTTCCAAGATTATTCGACACACTGGACGGCTCTGGCCGTCGAGGCCGCGTATCTGACCCTTGAGGCCGTACCGGGCGGCGTTATAAAAATTGGTACGGGCGTCGTCAAACGACATGTGCTTGCGAATATCTCCAAACTCTTCGGGCAGCTCGGTCATCAGGCCGAGGAAAAACGCGGCATTGGCCATTTCGTCTGCCACAGTTGGGCCCGCCGGTAGAAATCTAGCCTCGATCCTAAGTCCTGGCTTGCCATCGGTCACGCCGTAGCACGGCCGATTCCAACGCCAGATCGTTCCGTTGTGCAGACGCCACGCCGATAGTTCAGGAATGCCGCCTTCAGATAGAACCTTCAGCGAATTTTCCTTAATATCCTGGGTCAGCAAGATCCGGAATCGGATCGCATCTTCGTGCAGCACCTCGATTATCGAATCATCGACCCATTGATCACCAAAATTGACCCGCGGTTTTTGATTTCGCTGCTTATGCGTCAGTGAGCGCGTGTCTGTAGACTGCTTGAATACAGCCAGTCTTGTTTCGTGCCATAAGCGGTGGCCAAGTAGTATTGGTGAATTTGCTGCAGACGCGAGCACCGGTGCCGCGATCGCCTGAGCCCAATTGTAATACCGGACGAAATCTTTCGCTCCGACCTGCATATGCACCTGAAAACTTGTGTTGCAAAACTCAATGAACGTATCTTGCAGTGTCAACTGCAGCTCGTCCAGGCCTTTTATGTGAATCACACGATTTTCGCCGTGGAGTTCGGTGACGATCCGGTCGATCTCGTAATAGCGAGGGTGAGGTGTTAAATTCTTGCTCGTTAGATCCGACTGCTGGATTGTCGGAAGAATGCCTGCAAGGACAACTCCGCCGCCAAATTCGACAGCAGATCTGCGAACGACGCCTAATATTTCATTCAACTCGTCTTCCATTACCCGAAAACAATCATCTTTGAATTCGAGCGGCGTCAAATTGGCTTCGAGGTTGAATTTTCCAATTTCTGTGGTCAACCTGCTGTCCTTGGCCTGACCGATTACATCCAGAGCAAGCGGAGCAGGACGGTAAGCAGAATCGATAAGGAACATTTCTTGTTCGGCCCCGATCCGGCGGACATCTTCCTCAAACATTCCGGCTTTGAGCATGTATTCGAGAGCCTGCAGGTCATTAAGAACGCCCAGCGTGAATGCTCGCATCTGTTCGTCATCATAATCACGTGTGACCTTTTTATCGCCCATATTTTAATTTCCTTTCCATTTGAATGGACCGTCGGTGTCATGCCTTCGGCGGCTTACGATAAGTTTGTTTCCGCTCCAGCGTCGACGCCGAAAACCGAGCAAGTGAAACACCTGCAGCGGAAAGAGCCGTGCAACGCTCGTGTTTACGATCAAAGTTCCGGCGTCATGTTCATCGCGAGCCACGCCGGGAAGCCAATAAACGATCTTCTGAATACCAATTCGACGGAGCAGTCCGGAAAGTCCAAGCCAAAACGGCGAGATCTCGCGGCCAATAAAGAATCCATCTTCTCCGAGCTTTTGATATAGCGGCATCAGTATCAGGCCTCCCTCGATCGCGGTTACTTCGCCGCTGCGGTCGGTGCCAAGAACTTCGCCTTTTGCAATCCGATCGAAATTTGCATATCCGGCGTTCATCGAAAACTGGTCGTCCTCGGTGATCGCGTGTCGGTATCGGACCTCAAACACTCGCGAGCGTCCGTGGCTTCCGGCCAATTGTTTTTTGCTTGATTCAATTTCCGGAACGTCGTCGGCATCGAGAATGCCGGCATTTACAAGCCCAAGCCAAACCAATGCTTCGTGATTGTCAACGGTTTCAGGGCCGATATGCTGGCCGCCTTCAAAACCCAGGGTGACGGCTCCGGCGTTGTTCAAATATTCCAGCATCGTGCCGTCAAGTTGTTCTTCGATACCGAGGAGAATCGCGACCGGGAACTTACGTGCAAAATCACGATTTCTCAACGTGTCGCCGACGGTTGCGAAAGGCATTCCGCCGGTCGAGGTCGAATGCAGATCGAGCACATATACCTCGTCCATCGCAGTGATCAGTATTCCGTCGAGGATGGCGTCGAGTTCACGTATCTCAGAACGCTCCGACGAATTTGCCATCACAACCGCTCGTTCACTAGATAGATTCGTCGGCGTCCACGAGCGGTTGAGATCATGATCGATAAAGCGGACACCGGCCGAAAGTGCCCTCGTGTTGCCGGCCAGAAAATAGACCCGGCCTTTCAGCCTGTTTGTGCGATCGGCTAACTTTTGAGCGACTCTGGAAAGAGCGGAAACTCCGCCCGGTTCATTTCCGTGAACGCTGCCTACCGCAATTAACGTCGGCCCGGTAGCGGTGCCAACAAGTGCCGCGATGATGTGCTCGCCGTTGTCGTGCTTTTCGATCGCACGAAACTCCGCGTTTGCCGCATATTGCCGATCGCTTGCATCAATATAAGTATCCATTTAGCTACCCCAAGTGGTCAGAATGTGACTCGCCCAGATCGGTGATGATGGAGAGCGATACGGTCGATCAGGCCATAAGCTAGAAATAGCAAGCCGGGAACTGTAAATAATGCAAAAGAAAAATCCGCTTGGCAAAGACCCGTTCGCGACCATCCCGTAAATAAGATAAAAGGCAGCAACGCTAACAACAGATATTCCTCCGCCGGCAAGTTCGTTATGCCAACCGACCGCAAATCCGATCAACAGGCCGAACGGAAAGAAAAGCAGTCCGATCAGCTCCAAAGCGGCCAGCTCGGAGAAATGCAAACCTTCGCCGAGGAAGAAGAGTGCCAAAAGCAACCCCGTCGCGAGGCTTAGAAGCCTTCCTGTCCAACGGATGAAAAACATCGCAGCTGATTCGCCTTCTCGCTTATGTAACATCGCCGTTACCTCCGTAGTTCCGGATCCAACGCAATATTTCTTTCAATTCATGTCCGGAACACTGCGCAGTGCAACCATCGTTCCAATGTTAGATCCCATCCGCAGCCATATTTTATCGACTTAGTGCTGACCTGAGCAGCGAGGAAAAAGGATCATCTCGGAAACTTTTCGCGGCCCCCCGCGAAAATCTACGCACCTGTTCGACCGAAACAAGTCAAAAACAGTCTGTTTTCGTTTGGCACAATGCTTGCAATACGTCCGCTCAAGCCGTGGATCTCCCGTTAGCTGTTGGCGGGGCGGCAATTTAACAATAGGTGGCGACAAAGATGCGAATTCTTATTGGCTATGACGGTTCCGAGGCTTCAAAGGCTGCACTCTATGATATGCATCGTGCCGGGCTTTCGGGTGCGGCCGAGGTCCGACTGATAACCGTAGCCGATTCATGGCAAACGCCAAGATCGCTGGACGAAGCGGGGAGCGTTTCTCGAGAAGGGCTTTCGATACTTCATGCTGAATTTCCAAGTTGGAAGTTGGCCGCCGAGATACGTGAGGGTTCGCCGCCCCGTGAGATATTGGCAGCCGCGGAGGTTTATCAACCCGATCTTCTCGTTCTTGGAGAGCGACAAAATATCGGACACGGCACTAGTTTTCTCGGCCAAACGACTCAGACATTATTGACCGAAGCAGAATGCTCCGTTCGGATCGCTCGCGGAAAGGGCGGCAGTGGCGATCAGCCCGAAAAGATTTTGGTCGGATTTAATGGTTCGCCCGCCGCGATAAAGGCCGTCGATGCGATCGCTCTCCGAAAATGGGGCCCGGCAGCCGAAGTAAGTCTCTTGGCTGTGGCCGACTCCTCCGTTTTGAGCACGATCGGACGTTTTACTCCACAAATGTCGGATGCAACCATCGAGGCCAGATTCGCACACCAATGGGCTGAAACGCTGGCGGCAAGTGCGCTCGAAAAACTAACGGACGCGGGGCTCCGCACCACTCTGAAAGTAACGCTCGGGCATCCTGCCGAGATGATCACCGAACAAGCCGAGATCTGGGGAGCGAACAGCATCTTCGTTGGCCCGCATTGTTCGCTTAATTCGTTCGAACGATTCCTTCTCGGCAGCGTTTCGGTCGCCGTCTCAGCCCGTGCATCTTGTTCAGTCGAGGTCGTTCGCATGCCCGAGCCGGGCCGGCATTGACTTTTCCGCT
The DNA here is from genome assembly GCA_016713675.1 of Acidobacteriota bacterium. NCBI lineage: Bacteria > Pseudomonadati > Acidobacteriota > Acidobacteriota bacterium. Next base: position 640,391 of record JADJOS010000001.1, on the reverse strand, counting down.
CAAAACCCCCAATAAATATCTCAATATCGAACGCCGAGCTATGAGATCGATCGGTTCGATGCGGCATGTTCGAATGTTCATTACTCGCTGCCGGTACGCGAATGGCTCGGAAATACTCCGACAGCCGTTTCAAACTGTATTGTCGGGATCAGTCGATAATGTGTAAACTGAACAGACAAATATATGATCTCGAAAATTCTTCTGCTCGCATTAGTATCGGTTCTGATCTCCATCTTCCACGTCGTTGAAACCGGACGGGTTGCCGCTGCTTCCGCGGCTTCGGTTGATGTTCGGATCGATAAATTGGAACTTTCCAAAACGGTAGTTATTAGGCCATGTGCGCCCGGTATCAGACCTTCGGGTGAAGGCTGCAGCGACGATTGGACAATTCGGGTCAAGGCGACCGTCGCAGGCCGGGACGTAAAAAATGCCCGCGTGGACGTAATAGTTTCGGGTGGCCGGGCAAATCGTGTTGGGCCGCTCGAATTCGACTGGGACCTTTCCGGGGCAATGGCCGGAACGTACACGATCACGGCGGCGGCGGTCGAAAAGGACGGGCGGGTCACCGAGTCGAAAACTGCTACCGCCACGGTCAAAGAATGTGATAGCTGTGTCCACGTGGATGTTTGCCCTGTGATAAAGGTTGACGGCCCGGACAGAGCATTGAACGTGGGCGAACAGCTTACTTTTACGGCTTCGGTCGGCGGATCGGTGGACGCCACGTACAACTGGACCGTTTCCGCCGGTACCATCGTCAGCGGTCAAGGCACCCGTTCGATCAACGTCGCGACAGACCGGTCGGTTGCGGGGACATCGCTAACGGCTACAGTCGAAATTTCCGGCAACAGCTGGATGCCGGCGTGCTCGACAACCGCGTCGGATTCTGTGATTTTTGAGTTATGGCCAACTGCACGCTTGGTCGACGAGTTCCGAACTGCCGGCAATAACTGTGAGGAAGGGTTTGCTCGCTTGGATTCGTTCCTGATCGAGCTCAATATCAACCCGAACGATCAGGGCGTGATCGTTATCTACTCAGCTACTGCCGAACCTGATTCTGGCCGTCGCCGTAAACTTTCGCTCACCAATTACATCAAGATGCGGCAATTCGACCAAACACGGCTGACCTTCACCGATGCTTCATTAATGAAAGATGCAAAGACGCAGTTCTGGCTCGTGACCGCGGGAGCGGATATGCCAACGCCGGAAGCGGGCGACGGCCCCATCGATACGCCCAAGGAAGCCAAGCCGCCAACCAAGCCGTATATGTATGCCGCCGAATATTCCGACGGAATCCCAGGTTGTTTTGGAAATCTGTATGACCTCAAGGAATATGCGGCGGAACTCAATGCCAGCCCGAAGAGCCGGGGCAAGATAGTGATCGCAGAAACGTCCCAGGCAAAGTTCGCACAAAAGCGGCGTGAAATTCTAAGAGATCTCGCCAAATTCGGTGTGACGGCCGGCCGCATCACGAGCGTTTTCAAGCCCGTCCGCCGCGATCGCGCGTTGGAATCAACCGAACTGTGGGTCGTTCCGAACGCGAAGTAATTAAAGTATGTGTGCCGCGAAGGTGCAGCAAACCAGCACCATCCTCCGGTCGCCGGTGCGTTTACACAGAGCCCATACGGTATCGATTCCGAAGAAACTATAGCACTTGGCCTAGACCGGCCGAATGGCCGCACGCTGAAATTTTTCGTCTTGAATTATGTGGAGCCGCCCATCGGAGTCGAACCGACGACCTTTCGATTACGAATCGAACGCTCTACCAACTGAGCTAGGGCGGCAAGAATTGTCGTGTTCGGGCAACTGACGAAAGAGAATTTGACTAGCCCGATTCGGCAAGGCCGAATTACAGAATATACGGTTTTGTTGGGTGCTGTGTCAAGGTACGACAGATCTTGGGAGTGACCGGTCCGGTACACGCTTGTCTATCCGTTCTCGTTGAAAGTTCCGGATCACTCAGCGTGACGGCTGTGTCGGTGGCTTTCTGTTTTCGCGACCGCAACATTCGTCGATGAGTTTGCCGATAGGCTCGCTGGACCTTACCAAAATAGGCAACGTTCCTTATCTCAGGTTAGGGAACGGAACAGTGTCGATCAGACAACTAATTATCACGCGAAAACCGATGTGATCGCTTTGATTTCTTGAAAACGTATAGTAACATTTGCATTAATGAAGAAAACAGACGTTTTAGACATGGGTGTCAACAGCGATTTTGTTCGTCGGCTTGATCGTACGTTTGAGCACGAGATGATGTCAGATGTCGCCAGACGATTAGGCATCCCGCACGCAACGGTGCGAAATTACTACCAAGGACGGCTGCCCGCTCCGGAAGTATTGATCAAGATCGCAAACGTAACGAATGTTTCGCTCAACTGGCTGCTGACCGGCAAGGGTGAGATGTACGGGAATCAAAAGCCCGCGATCGGGTTAGGCAGGTTTCTCGAGGACAAGATCACTGAGATCGTCGATAAACGCCTTGCCGCTCTTGGGCACCCCACCGTCCGGGAATTCGGTTCGATCGACGCTTTTGATATCGAGAGAGCGATCTCTCGTTTTGATGACCCGATCCGCATCATGAACGAGTGGCACATATTTGAGGGCCGCGAATGTCCGTCCGATTACGGCATTGTTTTTTTTCGCGGTTGGGAGAAGTTCACTGATGATGAAAAGATCGCAGCGGTTACAGATGCTAAGCGTGTACTTGACCGGTCGGCGCAAACCAAAGCTTGCTGAGATGTCGCAGCAATGATACAATAGTGCATCGACAGTGATTCTGTTATGCAATTCGTCGTAGACAAGATCTCGCCTCTTTGCCCCGGCTGGAACAAACGCCCACTGACCGAAGACGATTTCTACCAACTCTGCAAACGGTTCCGGATCGGCGTAACAGAGATGCCTTTGACCGTAGGCGGTTTTTACCACCGCGTATCGGGGCGGGATTTTATTGCAGTTGACAGCCGGCTGTCGGGCGCTGAAAGGGTGCTCGTGTTATTCCATGAACTCGGCCATTTTCTCCTCCACACGCCTGATTCCGGTGCGACCGCAAGCTTTCACGGCGTTCAAAGATCAAGCCGTAAAGAGATCGAGGCCGATGCGTTCGCACTGTGTGCCGTCATACCAAAAACGCTTTTAGAGTCGAGATCGACGGACGAGTTGATCGCGGAAGGGATCGACCGCGACACGCTTCGGGAACGTGTCGAGATCTACCGTCGTTATCGATTGTAGAACGGACAGCACCAACTATCTCCACAATTATTAATTGCCTTCCGCGAAAATGTCACTGGTCAAAATAACCTGGCCGAATCATACTCCGCAAAAAAATGAGATCGCCCTTTCGGACGATCTCGCAAAAGAAACAATAGTAAATGTCGGACTACGGCAGATATCTGCGCGGCGTTGGGATATCGGTCGCAAGGCCGAACGGTGCAGTGAAGAACCCCGAAGTAGAGTTGTTTACGTACCACGTTCCACCGCGATATACGGCTTGGTCATATTTGCCGTCACCATCGTAATCTCCGGGAACCGGTATATCACCATCTAGCCCAAACGAAGTATAGCTGATACCGCCCGTCGATCTTTGGACATACCAGAAACCGTCAGACGGACGCCATACCGCGACGTCGTCTTTTCCGTCGCCGTCGTAATCAGCAAAGACCGGAATATCTGTCGCGAGGCCCCACGGTGTGATCGTCACGCCGTTGTCGGTCGAGCGGGCAATATACCAGGTCGCATTAGATGGCCTAAAGACGGCAAAGTCCGCCTTACTGTCACCGTCAAAATCGCCTTGGACCGGTTTGTCGCCCGTCTGGCCAAAGCGATAGTGCTTTAGGCCTTCGGCAAGTGACTGCAGAACATAGAAATCACCGGTCGCAGGCCGCCAAACAGCGTAATCCGCCTTGCCGTCTCCATCATAGTCCGCGATCACCGGCAGGTCACCGGTTACGCCCCAGGCCTTGCCCGTGAAGGTCGAATCTGCACTGCGGAAAACAAAGAAATCAGGCTCTCCCTCGACATTCGACGGACGGAATACAGAGAGATCGGTCTTTCTGTCGCCGTCAAAATCACCGGTTACGATCGTGTCAGTTCCGAGTCCGAATCCGGCTGCCGAAAATCCCGACGTTGAACGGTTCAGATACCATGTCGCATCGCTCGGGCGGAATACGGAAAGATCGGTCTTGCCGTCACCGTCGAAATCGCTGCGGACGCCGCGGGCGTTCGGGTTCGCCGTGATCGTGAAATTGGCGTTATTGATGTCAAAGAAGATATTTCCGACCGCCTCGATCTTGATCCGAGCCTGGGTCGTCGCATTGTTCGGCACGGTTATCGCTTGGGTCCCGTCATTAGGGGTCGAAGCGGAGATCGTGATCGGGAACGACAGTCCGCCATTGGTCGAGAGTGAGATCTTGACGTTTGCGGCGTTGATGCCGTTGGCGTCGGTACCGGCGACATCCCAGGTTATGGTCTGCGTCGAACCGCCGGGCCAACTGGTAACGATACCCTCATCGCCCAGCGAATTTGGCGAAGTTACACGGAAAGGCCCGGCTGCACCGGCGACCGCGACCGTGGTGGCAGAATCGGCGATGCCGCCGCGTTGGTCTCTTACCGCGACACGGAAATTCATCGTTCGAGCGACCGAGGGCAGATTTTCACCGGTAACGCAGGTGACCATAGGTTCGCAGACCGATCCGGTGGTGCCGGTCGGATGTGTTCCGGTGTAGGTCAGCGGCGGATTGTTGGTGCCGGCCGGATTATTCGTGCCGGTGTTAAGAATGTAATTCAGGCTCGGAAACGTTCGCGAGTTGCTAGCGACAGGTGAATATGCACGAAACAGCGGACGCAATACGCCGTCCGTATCGACATCGTATGTATTGGCAGGCGTTCCAAGCTGTCCGCTCGCCGACGGTGCCAGATCGTACTGTTCCCACGAATAGAGCAGGTTCGGTACATCTGCGGGGTCGGCATCATTACCAGCTGCCGTAAGTGTGAACGGCGTCAGTCTTGGTATTGTAAAGCTCGGTCCGGCACTGACGGTCGGGATCGAATTTGCATTTGCACCTGCCGTTCCGCAGGTGTTGCCGTCGCCGGTTTGAATGTTTGTGAGCATCGTCGTCAGGCTTCGGATATGAAACATCGGCACGATCGTATCTACATATTGCTGCAGATTTCGTTGGTTGCAGATGCCGACGTACGACATGATCGTCGAACCGCTGGCGACCTCGAATGCATCGGTCGCAGAGCGGGTGGTACAGGCACCGCCCGGATCGGAATTATTATACGTGTGGTCGGATCCGAACTGGTGTCCAAGTTCGTGAGCGGCATAATCAACGGTAAACGGATCGCCGTAGAATCCGGCGCGTGCCGAATAGCCCTCGGCCTTTTGCGTCGAACAAACCGATGGCGACGATGCGACACCGCCTCCGCCCGTACCGTAAAGATGACCGACGTCATAGTTTGGAATCCCGACACGAGCATTTATCGTCGTCTGATTGATTCCTAACTGCGGGATGCCATCCGTATTGTCATACGGGTCGGTCGCAGGGTCGTCGAAGATGATGTTTGTCGCGTCATTTGTGATCGGCGGGTTTACCAGCTGCAGCGTGACAGAAAGTTCGCGGCGATAAATTCCGTCGAGGCGATTTACGCTTGTTGTTAGAGCGGCAAGTGCGGCAGTCCTGACGGTTTGCGGATCTGTCGACATCGTCGTTCCGCGGGCCCATTCGCCGGTCGTGGCAACGGCAATGCGGTATGTGCGAATATTGGTGCCGTTAGTAAATGACGGAGCCGATTCGGGCAGATCGAATTTCAGATCGGCGACGCCAAGCTCTTTTCGGAATCTGTCGTCGAAGCCGCAGGAGAAATCATCCGCAGCCGGCCGTGGGTAATCGCTCTTGTAATAAACGATGTAGTTTTGCAGGTCATTTTCCTGAAACGGATCGATATATACGGTGCCTTTTGAGGTAAAGATGTAACCGTGAAATCCTTTGCTCGTCCAGTCAAAACGCCCGGTCGCCGACGCATCATCGAGGCCGTAGCCCTGAAATGTCTTCCATGATGGGAATGCATCGGCAAGATGGTCTGCCAGGACGGCCGATCGCTCGATACGAAAACGTGAGATCGAACCGTCAGGCATCGGAATTCCAAGAATGACCGAACGTTCGTTAGCATCCTGGGTGAATTCGAGCGGCATTTCACCCATCAGACGCTTCAGACGGCTCTGATCAAGACTAAATGTTTGGAATCTTTCGGGGTTGAGCTTGCGTTCCCCGCGAGCCCTTACCTTGGCAGCGTCGATCTGCCGCCAAACACCCTCAACATCATTATTTACAGCGAACGTGGTCTGAACTCCGGCAGCAAAGATCGCCAAGGCGACTGCTGCAAATAGGGTTCTCACGATCAAAAAGCTTTTCATTGATCTTTCTCCTCAAATTACAAAAATATATCCAACGTACGTGCGTCGACTTTCTCGACGATCACGGCGGTGACTGCAAACCAATTCCAGTCAGAAGTTGCGCAAAGTGATCTTAGTTTGATTCGGGCTGGCGGGTGAAACGACCATGCGGCCCCAAAAAAGGCCGCATGACCAGATCGAATTAGGATTCAGTTTAACCAGTTTCTTGCCAATTGACCAAGTCATTGGCACCGAAACTTACGATCAAATTCTGACAAATGGCATTTTACTCCGACTCATCGTACAAACGCGCTCGGCAGCGGTACGTCGCCGGCGGCACCGAACTGCTGGATCAGCGTTCCGGCGGTCGAGCGTTGGATGAACCACGTTGAGTTCGAAGGCCGAAAGACGCCCGCGTCCGTCTTGCCGTCGCCGTCGTAATCGCCCGCGACAGGCACGTCACCGGTCGTGCCGAACGGGAACGCGAAGTACGAGAGGTCCTCGCTCCGCAGCACATTCCAAAATCCCGTCGAAGGCCGCCAGAATGCGATGTCAGCCTTGCCGTCACCCGTGAAATCGCCGGGAACGGCCTTGTCGGTGGACGAACCGAACTGCAATGCAGCCACCACTGCGGTCGACGAACGCCGCACCCACCACTCGGCCCCGTTCACACCGACCGGCCTGAAAATAGCCACGTCAGCCTTGCCGTCACCGTCATAGTCGGCCACCGCCGTCTTATCACCGGCCGACCCGAACCCGAATATATCGGTCCCGCCCGACGACTTGTTAATGTACCAAGTCGACGAACTCTCACGAAACACAGCCGGATCCGACTTCCCATCCCCATCAAAATCCGCCGGCACCGGCACATCGCCATTCGCCCCGAACGGAAACGCATAGAACGAAAAATCCTCGCTCCTCAACACGAACCAGAATCCGGTCGACGGCCTGAACGTAGCGATGTCCATCTTGCCGTCGCCCGTGTAATCCGCCGGCGTAAGAATGTCGCTTCCGGCTCCAAAGGTGACCGCTCCGTTTGAGCCATTGCTGCTCCTGAGCCACCACCATTCGCCCGGGCCGGGGCGAAAGATCGCCAGATCCGTTTTTCCGTCACCGTCCAGATCGAACGGGGCACTGCCGGTCACCGCCAACTGGTAAGCACCCCGCCCATAGCTCGCGGCTTGGATCAGACCGTTCTGCTGAGCTGTGATCTTAGTGATGACCGCGGGCGGCAGGCCGCTGTTGAATCCGGACCAGGCTCCGCCGTCATTGAGCGAACGAAAGATGCCGATGTCCGTTCCGACATAGAGCGTGTTTGCATTTCGCGGATCGACAAGCAGCGTATTGACCGGCACGTCCGGCAGGTTTGTGCTGATATCCGTCCAGGTTCCGCCGGTATTGGTCGTCTTGAACACGTGCCCCGAACCAAACCCCGAGACCGTGAGATATGCCACCGCTGCATTCGTTCTGCTGACCGTGATGCTCGTAACAGAACGGTTAGGGATATTGGTCCCGGCAGGATTCCAATTCACGCCGGCATTCGTACTGACCATGACCCTGCCGTCGCTCGATCCGGAATAGATCACGCTCGGGTTAGCCGGCCCAACGCCAATGGCCGAGACCGTTCCGCCGTTCGTCAGGTCCTGAGCTCCGCCGGGTGCGGTCCACGTCGCACCGCGATCCGCACTGATATAAATGCGGTAAGTGCCGATATAGAGGTTGGAATTAAGACCGTTACCAGTGATCGGCGGGTAGAATGCCACGCGGTCGTTGTTAAATGTCGCACACGTCACAAATGTTTCGCAGCCGACCGGAGCGTCATAGTTATCCCCGTTGTTCAGAAAGCGGACCATATATCCGTTGACGTAGGACGCGAACACGATCGACGGATCGACGGCGTCGATCACGGCGTGCCCTCCGTCGCCGGCAAAAAATTCCTGCCACGTGGATTGTCCGGTCCTTCTCTGTGTGCCGTTGTCCTGCGTACCGCCGTACGAAATTGCTGCATTGGTCGGGTGAAGAGACAGGCCGACGAACATCGACAAATTGAGCGATGCATTAAGCGTTTGAAATGTAGTGCCGCCGTCGGTCGCGCGCCATACGCCGCCGTCATTGCCGATGTATATCGTGTTCGGAGCCCCGGGGCTGATAAACATCGAGTGCTGGTCGGGATGAGCGTTGGACTGGGTCGGAGTATATGTGTTGTCGGTCGGGCTCTGAAAATTCTTGTTAAGATTGGTGAAATTCACGCCGCCGTCAGTACTCCGCCACACGTCGCGTGTACCGACATAGACCGTGTTCGGGTCTGCCGGACTGACATATACATAATTGTTATAACCGAATTGTCGTACGTCGAACGTTGCCGAACCGCGGTTCGTCCACATGCCGCCGCCGTTGGTCGTCACCTCGAGCCGCGGCCTCGGGTTGTCGCCGGCGAGAACGTAGAGCACCTGGCCGTTCGAGGGTGCGATCGCCAGTTTTACGACCTGAGCTTCGATCGGTGATGTATAGATCCGGTTCCAGGACGCTCCGCTGTCGATGGATTTAAAAACGCCGCCCGCGGTATTCGGGAGGTTTACAAAGCCAAATGCGGCAAAAAGTGTGGCGGCTTCGGTCGGGTGCCGGACGAGGTCCGTGCCCATACCCGATAGCGTATTGGTCCATGAAACGCCGCCATCATTCGAAAGGAAAAATCCGGCACCGTTCCCTCCGTTTGCAAATGTCGATTGGAGCACTACGTATACACGGTTTGGATTTGTCGGATCTATCTCGACCTTGACGGCCTGCGCCGGAGTCGGGAACGACGCGTTGCTGACACGCGTCCATGTCGCACCGGCGTCCGCCGACCTGAGGACTCCGGTTCCCATATAAGCACTCTTTGAGTCGCCCATGGCGGCGTAGACGACGTTGGCATCGCTGGGTGCAAACGCTATTGCACCGACCGCCATATCGACCTGCGTGTCGCTGACCGGAGCAAATGTCGTTCCGCCGTTCGTCGATCGCCAGATACCGCCGACAGCTCCGCCGACCAGTACGATCTGAGCGTTAGCCGGCGAAACCGCGACGGCGTTTATTCGCCCGCTCGTGACGCCCCAGTTCGCCGGAAACGCCGATGTCGTCGGTGCCGGCCCGATCGATTGCCAGATCGACGCAGCCGTCGCATTCATCATCGAATTTTCTGCGGGGCGTGATAGCCAGGCCCGTCTCCGGGCCTCATCCGGAAGCTTATCGAACGGATACTTTCGCTGATCGATGAACCAGTTGTCACGTTCCTTCTGGTCGCCTTCGATCCCGTCCTCCGATTTGGGCTGCGGGAAGTTTGCGCTCAGTCCGGCTTTTGACCTTTGCCTTTGTTTTCGAACGCCAAGTGTCTTCTGCTTTTGGGTCCGTATCTGTTTTTGGCTCGATCTCGAGGTTCTCGATTGGCCAAGGGCGGCTGTAGTGAGCCCAACCAACGCGATCAGGCAAATTATCAGCAAGTTCCGTACTTCGTGCATAACGCTATTCATCTTGATCATATTTTTGTTTGTTTCCAGTCAAAAGGGATTTTTCTGAAATTCTGCCTGCGTCCAAATTTACCCGCGATTTCGACGGATCGAGGGATAAAAAGCCGGACTCACGAGGCTTTGAGACCACAACAAACTACGATCTCCCAATCGGCAAAAAATAGGCATTGGGGAGTGTTTACCCCAAACCTAGATCCAACACATCGAATTTTGCCTTAAAACGCTACTTACTTAGCATAGAAAAAATGTAATTGCAAGAAAGAATGGAGTTCGTGTAGCGCCTGGGAAACACACGAATTTCGTGTCGTTATGCCTAAATGGCAGAAACGACATTGAAAGGGCGGCCCACGTCAACTTCCGAGATCAACACCCAAGTCTCCGTCTTCCGCCCTTATTCCGGTTGGGTCAGGACTACCTCACAAACGCGCTCGGCAGCGGAACATCGCCGGCGGCACCGAACTGCTGGATAAGCGTCCCGGCGGTCGAGCGTTGGATGAACCAGATCATCGGGATCAGGCATACCTTCTTTCGATTCGCTCGGAATGTTACTCATAGTACCAACGCAGCGTACGAAGATCCGACAATCGTTTTTCCATGTCAAATTCAGAAATTCCGTTTCACTTTCACAGTCGTTAAGATCACGTTCAATCAAATCTGTCGGACCCGCCGGTCTCGTCGTCGGCTGGCGGTGCGAACGGCGGGTTTTAGTTTGCTTTATGCGGCAAACCGAGATCTGTGAGCCGATGATCATCATTGTCATCGGCACAGTCGAACTCATTATTTTGGTGGTAATGGTCGGAGAGAGGCGAAACACACTTATGGCACCGATCTTCGCTGCGGAGCGGCCAGCGACAGTACTGATCCGTCCAAAAACGGATTGTCGCTGGGGGTCTTTTTATTGTCGCTGACCCTGTTTTTTACTGTCGCAAGCCCCCTAAAACACTGTCGCTGGCCCCCTTAAAAACTGTGGCAGAACGCATTTCTACGACATTTTCATCAATTTTGTTGATAAAATTGTGGTACGTACCACAATTTGAACGTGAGGTGAAAAATACACGTTTGGTTCACCCCCAAAAACGCGTTTCACGGATCACAAAATGCGGACGCGGCCGAATTCGGTCACGTGGCGTAACATGTGTTCGACTACGCTCTGATCTGCGTTTCCGTAACATCGGTTCGGTCGACACGAACAATGAAACAGACTCAAAACCACGGAAAAAGCCCACATGATCGCGCGAGTATTTCCGCACTTCAAGGTTCGTCTGACTCACGCATATAAGCGTCCGGAACCGGAATGTCACCGACAAAAGCACGCCGCCGACGGGTCCTATCGACTGGCACAACTCTTGCGCTCATGATTGATATGGAGGTGGATTGACCGTTACGGCGCGCGATCGACCTTCAGTTCACCTCCGGCGTTGTTCGAGATCGAACAATCACGTCCGGTCTAGGCAACTTTATTTGATGTTCTTAGGAGGTGAAGACAATGAGGATCCTTTCATTTAGCAGAGTAATCTTTCTCGCGCTCGGGCTAGGTCTTTTTTCAGGCCTTGCTTTTGCGCATCACATTTCATCTACACTTGACGCAACCGCTCCGGCAATACCGGACGGCGTGACGTCAGTTACGACGGGTACAATGCCCGCTCGTTTGTATCGTCCAGGCGGCACGCCGGGAACGTGCGACACGCCCAAGACGGTCCCGGTAGAGGCAAATTATACAGGTACGTTCCGATACGATACCTACACCATTACGCCGGCGGTCTCCGGATGTGTGACGGTCAGTTCCCATTATTATGGCGGCGAGGGTGTTTTTCAGGTCACTGCCTATTCGAGCTTTGACCCCACGAATCCAAAAGCGAATTTCATTGCGGATTCGTACCTGTCAGTCACAGGCACTAACAAAAGACAGTTCATGTCGTTCATGGCAACGGCAGGGACGCCCTACACCCTGGTCGTCTGGAACGCCTTTACAGGTGAAGGACAGCCTTACGTTATTGAGATCTGCGATTCGATGGCCCGTCCCGGCGATTTTGACGGCGACGGATTTACCGACACGGCTGTTTTCAGGCCGTCGACCGGTGATTGGTATATCCTGCAGAGCAGCACCAATACCACCTTTATCGATCACTTTGGTTTGAACGGCGACATACCGATCGATGCCGATTACGACGGCGACGGCTTGACGGATCTTGCCATTTTTCGGCCGTCGGCCGGCCAATGGTGGTTCAAGCGAAGCAGCAACGGCGTGGTTCTTGGCGTTCAATTTGGGCTGAGCAGCGACAAGCCGACGCCCGGTGATTATGACAAGGACGGCATAGCGGACATTGCTTTCTTCCGTCCGAGTAATTCCTACTGGTATGTTCTGCGAAGCAGCGACAACTTCGCGTCGTACTACGGCTATCCGTATGGTACTACCGGCGATATCCCTGTTGCGTCAGAGCGGAAATAACCCCCGGCGGCATCGTGCCGCGTGATCTGACAATTGCGTATGCAAGAAAAGGCCCCATCGATCGTCGATCGATGGGGCCTTCGTCTGGGCCGAATAACCTCAGTCCGAGTCAGCGAACGAATGCATTCGGCACAGGCATGTCGCCGGTGATGCCGAATTGCTGGATGAGAATGCCGGAGGTCGATCGGTCGATATACCAGTTACCGTTCGACGGGCGAAAGACGCCCGGGTCGGACCTTGCATCGCCGTCGTAGTCGCCCGGAACCGGCAGGTCGCCTGCGGCTCCGAACGGAAAGGCGAAGTACGAAAGGTCATCACTTCGCAGGATGTACCAATAGCCGGTCGCCGGATCCCAGAATGCAATGTCTGCCTTGCCGTCGCCTGTGTAATCAGCCGGTACGGCCTTGTCTGTCGGCCGGCCGAATTGTGTTGCAAACACACCGCCCGAGCTATATGCTATCCACCATTCGGCCCCGTACACACCATTCGGCCGAAAGATCGCAACGTCGGCTTTTCCGTCGCCGTCGAAATCCTCACCGATCGGCTTATCGCCGGTGGATCCAAATTGTACGATCCCGACGTCTCCCGCGGACCGATTGATATACCAGGTCGCATTCGACGGTCTGAAGATCGACGGGTCTGCCTTGCCGTCACCGTCGTAATCAGCCGGAACGGGAATATCCGACGTCGTACCGAACGGGAATGCGTAGAATGAAAAGTCCTCACTTCTAAGGATGTACCACTGACCGGTCGACGGCCGCCAAAAACCGACGTCAGTTTTACCATCACCGGTGTAGTCAGCCGCAACGACGGTGTCGCTAGAGACACCGAACTGGACTGCCGAGTTGCCGCCCGTGCTCCTGAGCCACCACCATTCAGCTCCAAAGGTTCCGTTTGGCCTGAAGATCGAAAGATCGGACCACATATCGCCGTCAAGATCTGCGGTGGTTTGCGTGCCCGCACACTTGCCGAAACCGTATTCAGAAGCGGCGTTGAAAATAGACCAGACTTCGGACGGCAAAAGAGCACGGTCATAAACGCTGACCTCGTCGATCCTTCCTTGTAGATTTGCCGCTGTTCCGTAATCCCAAAGCCCGAGCCGTGTCCCCCTTGACTGGTAGGAGTCGGAAACACCGGTGACTGATTTTTGATCACGAAGCACACCATTTACATAGAGAGCAAACGAATCGCCGCTTTTGGTCGCCGCCACGTGATACCAGCTTCCAAACGAGTATTTTAGGCCGGAACGCAATACTACTTGCCAGACGCTGCCGTCACCAATATTCAGTCCAAATTCGTTGTGTTCAGTATGGCCCGCTCCCAGATAGGCGAGCAGCAATCCGTCGGGAGTGCCATTGCTTCTGCCAAACACGGTACAGTGGCGGTCATCTGAACATGACGCGGGATTGACCCAACCTTCGACTGACCAATTGCTGCCCATATTGAATGCCGGTGCGGTGACGTAGTCATTAACACCGTCAAAGGCAAAGGCGTTGCCCAACATTCCGTTGACAAACGTCGTTCCGTTCATAAGTGTTGCGTGGTTAGCCTTTCGTTGATCGAGGGCATTTCCATTAGCCCTCCACCATGTGTTCAGTCCGTCCGGAATTGAAGCACATCCGGGTCCTTGAACTGTGGCGGCATTGCAGGTTCCAAGTCCTCCCGACCTATAGATCGTTTGGATCTCAGACTGTGATAGTGTGCGGGCGAATAGTTGGACCTCGTCGATAGTGCCGGCGAACCGATAGGCGGGGCCGCCATACACATCTGTTACTCTGGCACCAAGATATAGGTTTTTGGCCGTCATTGGGGTAAAGATCCCAAGGTTTGTGTTGGCAACGACTTCGCCGTTTCGATACAACTTCGCATCCCCTGTTGTTTTGTCGTACGTCAATGCTACATGGTAAAAGGAGTCAGCAGAAACCACGCCCGGACCGCTTTCGAAAACATGATATGTGCCGCTGGTGTCGATCAGATTAGCGAACAAAACACCGGCTGCGGCTGACAAATAGAAATGGGAGCCATAACCATTCGCGTCGCCCGGTTCGCCGCTCCATTCGAGTATCGGTCTGAGAGGTTCTCCGGTCGAATTGTCCGACCTGATCCATGCGTTCGCGGTAAGGCCGTTCGCTGCACCAACATTCAAGCTGGCAGACGCCGGGATTCGAACGTAGTCGTCAGTTCCGTCCAAAACGAACCCCCGACCTACCATTGCAGTACCAAAGGTAGTTCCTTTTAACAATGCTCCGTGATTTGAACCGACATTATCCAGGCCGTTGTCTTCGCCCCGCCACCAGCTGATCAAGTTCGCTGGCGGTGATGCACATGAACTGCACTTGCCGGTGAATCCGGCATTGTAGATCGCCAAGGCCTCGGCCGGCGACATCGCCTGTCCGGCGATTCCAACCTCATCGGCCATGCCGACTAGCTGTAGGACCGGCATTCCATCGTCCCGATCCATTCCGATCAGCAGCGGAGCGCTGTCGTAAGCGACGTCGCCATCGCCGGTTGTCGACGCAACCACAGAACCATCGATAAACAATCGGTGCATATCCGAAGCGTCGTCGTATGTATATGCGATGTAATACCATCGGCCGGGTGTCGGTGAGAATGGGTACGACAAAAAGACTCCACCATAGCTACCGTTAAGGTTGCCGCCTTGCATCCATATGACGTATGCGTTGAATCCACCCGTAAGGTACGGCTTAGAGATCAATGCCGCTTGCGGCGACGCCTCATTGAATTTGAACCAGCCGTCGAGTGTTATTCCGTTCACTGGGCGAAGGCTCGGGCTGTCCGGTATCTCGACATGCTGACCCGCAACGGCAAAGTTGAAAGCCTGACCGACCTTGCCTGCGGCAAACGTCGCTCCGTTCATAAGCGTGCCATTATTGTTCCCGATCGTGTCGCTGCCGTTCCCTTCGCCGGGCCACATACTTATCATATTGCTTGGTGGAGGCGCACAATCCGGGCACATGCCGGCGGCATCCGCGTTATAAACAGCGGCGACCTCGCCGGCAATGAGGGTTCGGTTGAATATCGCGACCTCGTCGATCTGTCCGGAAAAAAAGACCGAAGGGTCATTGATAAATCCGAACCCGATGCGTGCCCACCCTGAAACGTAGTTAAAATTCCGCGGCCGGCTCGCGGCCAGCGACCCATTCTTATACAGCCGTTCGGTCGTGCCATCCCATGTGTAGGTGATGTGCGTCCATGTACTGACTGTTACAGGCACCCCGGTCTGCCAGTCAAACGTATCCGTATGGTGATAGACCCTCACATTTCCGTTATCGATACCGAAACCGACCGCCTCGCCCGGTGCTCCGCTGCCGAATGCCGTAACCATGTGAAACTGTGTGACCGCGACCGGTGCCTGATTGACCCATGCCGAGATGGAACCCGCCGAATTATTTAGGTGCTGCGAAGTCGTGCCGAATGGAAGTTCGACATATTGTTGATTCAACTGGTTAAAACTGAATGCTTGATCGACCTTGCCCGGTGCAAATGAGACGCCGTTGACCAAGCTGCCGTTGTTGCTGTTTATAATGTCCGTGCCGTTACCATTGGCGGGCCACCATCCGACCGCACCGCTCGGAAGGGGCGAGCATTGGATCGTACATTTGCCTGAACTTCCTGCACTGTAGATCGCGGCGATCTCCGAATCGGAGAGCGCCCGGTCATATAGAGTCGGTTCATCGATCTGACCCGTCCAAGACGAACCTCCGGGCCGATAGCCGATCGTGATACCGGTTGTGTCGATCACGGTATTCAGGCCGATGGCCCCGGAATTTTCGAGCTGGCCATTAATGTAGATCTTTACGGTTGTGCCATCGTATGTCACGGCACCGTGATACCAGGTGTCTGGCTGGATGACCGTACTTGCTGCGAGGTCTGCACTATGGCCATAAAAATATAGCCGGCCCGGGGCATTGCTTGATGTAATTAGACCGAACATTTGTCCGCCGGACGGCGTGCCGTATTGAAAAAGACCGGACTCGCCAGGTGTCGCCGGAGCTTTGAACCAAAGTTCGACGGTCCGTGCCGATGCACCGACAGGTAAAGCCGATGTCGTCGACACCTGAGCATAGTCGCCGTCGCCGTCAAGATTGAAAGCTTGCCCGACCTTACCCGCGGTAAATGCCGCGTTGCCCTGCAGAACGGCATTGTTTCTGTTGAAGTTATCACCGGAACTATTCTCTGCCGACCACCACGAGATCGCCCCGGAGGGGATCGGCACGCATGCCTGACCGTTCGCGGTCGTTATCGCGCCAAAGATAATTATTGAAACTGCAATGAGTAATAGAATTTGGTATCTCATCTTGACCTCCACTCACCGATCCGGCGCAAACACAAAAAAGCACCGGCTTGCCAGACGGTGCTTTTTTCGGATAGTAGCGTTGAATTTTCCGGCTCAGGCGGAGGAATGCATAAACGTCCCGCGAACAGCCGATCGGTTGTAAAAATTTGTCCGGAAATGTGGCTTTCTATCATCGCCGCTCCCTCCCGGAAGAATAACTGAGAATATTTTCACATTTCGGTGGGCAAGAACTATGACATATGTCACAAATCCCAATAAACTTCGCCAAAAAAAGAAGAAAAGCTGCCCTTTTGGACAGCTTTTTTCGAAGGGATGAAACAGGCTCTCAGCGCACAAACGCATTGGGGACGGGCAGGTCGCCAGTTGTTCCAAATTGCTGGATGAGCGTTCCGGCGGTTGAGCGGTTGGCGTACCATGTTGAGTTGGACGGGCGGAAAACGGCCGCGTCGAACTTGCCGTCACCATCATAATCGCCGGGGCTTGGCAGATCGCCCGTAGTGCCGAACGGGAAGGCAAAGAATGATAGATCCTCACTTCTCAACACCGTCCAGAAACCGTTCGACGGGCGAAAATATGCAATGTCCGCCTTTCCGTCACCGGTAAAGTCGCCGGGAACCGTCTTGTCGCCATTTTGCCCGAATTGGAGAGCGAGCAAACCTGCAGTACTGCGGTTGATCCACCATTGGCCGACGCTTGGACGAAAGATCGCAACATCTGAGTGCCCATCGCCGTCGTAATCTGCAGGGACCGGCACATCGCCGTTTGTTCCGAATGCCTGGATCGAGATTCCTCCTCCGCCTGAATTATTAATATACCAAGTGCTGTTTGACGGGCGGAAAATGGCCGGATCCGCTTTGCCGTCGGCGTCATAATCAACCGGGGCCGGCACGTCGCCGTTAGTACCGAACGGGAACGCATAGAATGAAAAGTCCTCGCTTCGCAAAATGAACCAGTTGCCGTTCGACGGCCTCCAAACGGCAATATCCGTCTTGCCGTCTCCGGTGAAATCGCCCGGAGTGACCGTGTCGGTCGACGAACCGAACGCTACGGCCCCATTCGTACCGTTCGACGACCTTAGCCACCACCATTCGCCGGGGCCCGGACGAAAGATCGAAAGGTCTGTCTTTGCATCGCCGTCAAAATCAACCGCCGTCGAAGCTCCAACGTTGAAGGTCTGTTCATAAACGACCGTGTTGTATGTCGCACGGAATTTCCACTGTCCACGCGGCGCGTTTGCCGGAAGCGTGTGTGTCCAGTACCAGTACGACGAATTGTATGTATTTGGACTGTTGTGTGTCCACGATTGAAACGTCGAACCGTCAGGCCTAAGCACAATATAATTGGTTCCCTGTCCGGTCGTTTGATCTCGATAATAAGCGGCCGTAATGAGTGTGTCTCCGGGCTTGAATACACGTTTTTCGTTCGTGGTTTCGGTCGTTGGGCAGGCCGGGAAGACCGGAGCAGCGGAATGTGTGATAAGGCGGTTGATGCGTGAGACACGATACGGGTCCTGTGCTGCCCACCATGATGCTGCGTTCATCGTATTACAAGTGCCTTGAAACGGATCCTGCAACTGGTTCGCGGAATTGTACAGTTCGAAATGAAGGTGCGGCCCAGTCGAATTGCCCGAGCTGCCGATCACGCCGAGGCGTTCGCCGGTCACGACCGTGTCGCCGACCACTTTCGGATTGAGTGAGCCACTCTTCATGTGGCCGTACCATGCGACCGAATTATCCGCGTGACGGACGTAGATCGCGTTCCAATTGCCGGCTCCGAAGCCACATTGGCGGTCAAAATTTCCGTCCGCCTTGTTAATGATAGTTCCGGGGGCAGCGGCGATCACCTCGGCTTGGTTATTGTCCATCTTGTGCCAGGAGAAAGGCCATGTGTATATGTCTATGCCGCCGTGATTATATCCCGACGCCTGATCGTAGGTCCTTGCACCGCAATTCCAGTCGAGTACCTGATTTGGAAAGGCTAGATTTTGATCGACGTAATTCGAGATGGCGTCGGCGTTAAAATGGTCAACTCCGGGAGTCTTGCGAACCGGCCACGATAACGGCACAAGCTGCGGAACAGCCTCTGAAATCAGGCCTTCACGCGTCAGCCGTTCAATGTTTGCTCGATTCTCAGCCTGGATCGAGCGGCGCTGTTCGTCTGTGATCAGATCCTTTGGCTCATTTTCAAATTCGCCGCCGCCGAAGGGCTCCAAAACAGGCACGAGTTCCTGTGCGCCCGAGCCGGGGCCGGTTAGCGACAAGGAACCGAATGCGACCGTCATCACAATAGCGATCCCGAAAATCAAACTGAGCGAAGAGCGTGTTTTCATATGATTCTCCATAGGTACGGATCAAAAATCTGAACGACTGGCAGCCGTTAACAGAGCTGCCCAGGAATTGAAATCGAATGAGCTGTATTATATTTTCATTTCACCAAAATGAGCAAGATATTTTTATTTTTGGGGGAAGACCGATCGTGTATTTTTCACCTCGGGTTTGAATTGTGGTACGTACCACAATTTTATCAGCAAAATTGATGAAAATGTCGAAAAAACGCGTTCTGCCACAGTTTTTAAGGGGGTTAGCGACAGTGTTTTAGGGGGCTAGCGACAGTAAAAAACAGGGTCAGCGACAATAAAAAAGACCCCCAGCGACAATCGAAAAACGGGTGCAGTAAAATGTCGCTAGCCTTGTCGGAGACCGAGTTTGAGCAGAAAGTCCTTTCTCTGCCTTCGGACGAGAACGATCAAATCGACGATTCTGACTGAGCCGACAAGGACGAGCAGATTTTGCCGGAAGACTCCCTTTTGACCTTTAAGGACAAGCTCAGACGAATGTCCTAGCCGCCCGTTGCTGACAACCGCGACCAGATCAGCGATCCCGACATTGCCGGCAAAAACGAGTTGCCGGCCAGACCCAAGATATCTGGGCGAACGGGCGTCCTCATCCGTCATCCGGTATTGCGGATCGGTAAGCACCGCAGGGAAAAGACAGACCCGGCTTGTCCTCTAATCAAGAAGCGTTATTTTTTTACAAAAAAACGTCCGGAGATCGAATCTTCCGGACGGTAGTTACTATTTTAGATATGTGCTAGAGGCCGATCCTGAAGATGTGCCATGCGACATAGATGAACCCCGAAAGGAGTGCCCAGACGGCGCCGACGGTGAAGGTTCCGATCTGTGTATATCGTTTAAGAATGACCCGGTGAGTGCGGCTCGCATATCCCGTCAATGTCGCGATCTGAGGGCTCGCGAGCATGATCAGGACGCCGACAACCAGGTTGTAGGTCACGATCATCGAGCTGACATCACCGGTGGATTGCATGTTTTAGTATTTGAGGAAAGGACCACGAGCAACGGCCAAAGCGGCGGGCTCACCTCGTTGGTAGGGAGGTGAGCCAAGCCACAAGGTTATTTCGTCGGACCACCGGCGAGTTTGCCGATGAGTGAGAAGAGCGGCAGATACATCGAGATGACGATCGAGCCGATGGTCACACCGAGAAATGCGATGAGTACGGGCTCCATCAAGCCGAGCAAGTCGGCGATGGCGGTATCGACCTCTTCTTCATAGAAATCGGCGATCTTGC
Source organism: Acidobacteriota bacterium (assembly GCA_016713675.1). Lineage (NCBI taxonomy): Bacteria > Pseudomonadati > Acidobacteriota > Acidobacteriota bacterium. The sequence goes on along the minus strand of JADJOS010000001.1, from coordinate 620,145 downwards.
CGAGCATTGCATCGAGGGCACCGGTTTGTTCACCGACGCCGATCATCTGGCCGACCATATGCGGAAAGACGTTGGTCGCCTTGAGCGGGTCGACAAAATTCTCACCGCGTTCGACACCTGCACGGACCTTGAGGATCGCGTCTTCGATGATGACATTACCGGCTGTCTTTGCCGTAATATCAAGTGATTGGAGGATCGGCACGCCTGACGACAATAGTGTCGAGAGGATGCGTGAAAATCGGGCAACCGCCACTTTTCGGAGGATGCTGCCGATGATCGGCATCTTGAGCATCAAAGCGTCGATCTGCCAGCGGCCCTTCGGCGTGGCGTAGTAGAACTTGATGCCGACACCGCTTGCGATAAGGGCAACGGCGGTTGAGAGCCCGCCCCAACCGGCAAGGAAGTTACTGATCGACATGACGATACGAGTAGGCAGCGGAAGCTGTTCGCCCGGACCCAATAAGCCCAAAAAGATCTGTTGGAATTGCGGTATGACGACGATCATGATGATCGAGATCGCTCCGATCGCGACCGCTATGACTGCGGCCGGATAGATCGACGCTGATACGATGCTGCGTTTCAGCTTTACGACCTTTTCGATAAGGGTCGCCAACCGCTGCAGGATCAGATCGAGAACACCGCCCGTCTCACCGGCCTCGACCATGTGTGTGTATAGTTTGTCGAAGACCTTCGGATGCTTGTCCAGAGCCGCATAAAGGGTCGAACCTTCCTCGACACTCTGTCGAACCTGTCGCAGGACATCCTTGAAAAAGGCATTTTGCTGCTGTTCGCCGAGGATGTCGATACACTGGACCAGCGGCAGACCGGCATCGATCATGACGGAAAACTGTCGCGTGAACACGGCGAGTTCCTTTGCCTTGACCTTTTTGCGGCGGCCGAGTTTTGGGATCGAGATCTCGCGGCCCTTTTCTGAGGCCTGCGTCATCACGATCTGTTCGCGTCGCAATAGTGCTCGCAATTCGTCCTGTGTCGCGGCTTCGCGGTCGCCGGAGACAAGTTCGTTGAGACGGTTTCTACCCTTAAATGCGTATGTTGGCATATTTAACTCCAATGGAAAATCGAAAGTGGAAATTGGAAAATGGTGAATGAAAAAGTGAAAGGTGCTTGAATCTTCCGTTCTCCAATTTCCGCTTTACGTTACTATCTCGGCCTTTCGCCGATGTTTCGTCCCTGAGCGTAGGGGCTCGCGTGGCCGTTGGGCGGCATTCCGGCCCGGGCCGGTCCGCCGTATGATGAGTTCAATCCGCTGCCGCGTTCGATCAACTCCTTGAGCTCGTCGGCGTTAGACGAACGCTGCATGGCGACATCGAGCGTGATCTGTTTCTTATGAACGAGTGTCGCAAGAGCCTGGTTAAAGGTCTGCATACCGAATTTGTCCTGTCCGGTCTGCATCATCGAGTAGATCTGATGGATCTTATCCTCGCGGATGAGGTTGCGGATAGCCGGATTCGGGATGAGAATTTCGAGCGCCATACACCTGCCGTCGCCTGTTGCTTTCGGCAGCAGCGATTGGCACATGATGCCTTCGAGAACCAACGAGAGCTGCGTGCGGACCTGCGACTGCTGGGCCGACGGGAACACGTCGATGATACGGTTGATCGTCGAGTAGGCTGAGTTGGTGTGAAGTGTGGCGAACGTCAAATGGCCTGTTTCAGCAATACGCAGGGCCATCTCGATCGTTTCCAGATCTCGCATTTCGCCAACAAGCACGATGTCCGGATCCTGGCGAAGTGCAGTTCTAAGTGCGGCTCCAAATGAATGCGTATCGGCCGCGACCTCGCGTTGATTGACGACACAATTCTTATGGTTGTGCAAAAACTCGATCGGATCCTCGATCGTCAAAATATGGTCGTGGCGGTCCATATTTATCTTATCGATCATCGACGCGAGCGTGGTCGATTTACCGGAACCGGTCGGGCCGGTAACCAGGACCAGTCCGCGGGGCTTTTTACAAAGATCTGTGACGATCGGCGGCAGGCCCAGAGCGTCAAATGTTTTGATCTCGTAGGGAATTGAGCGGAAAACCGCACCGACGGCACCTTTTTGATTGAAGAGATTGGCACGAAAACGCGACATTCCTTTCAATCCGAAGGAGAAGTCGAGCTCGAGATTCTCTTCGAATCGGTGCTTTTGAGCATCGGTCAGGACCGAATACGCAAGGCGCTTTGTATCCGACGCCGTGAGCGGGGCAAAGCCCACGAGCGGAGACAAATGACCGTGTACGCGTACCTGCGGTGCCGAGTTGGTCGACAGGTGAAGGTCACTGCCGCCGGCATCGGTCATCTTTTTGAGCAGATCGGGAAGTGTGATCTGCGATTCAACACTGGTTTGGTTTTCGTAGCTCATAATGATCTGTGAGAGTCGAGTCGACTAGTCCTTTGTTGCGGCACGCTGTGTTCCGCGGACGCGGGTCTGCAGCGAATCGAGCACCTTTTCTGATTCCTCGGCTAGACGTTCTGCCTGTTCGACAGGTGAATTGGTCGCGACGTTGTAAATGCGGCCGTCAACCTCGGTGAAATAGAACATACGTGACTGAACACGGCCATTCTTTGCCTGAGATTGAGCAGCTACGACATATACCGTTCGTCCGCCGATCTCTTTCTGATAATCGTTAACGACCCAGCCGTTTTCGCGGATCATTTTGTTGATCACATCGCGGCGAAGTGCGGATGTCGAAACGCCGCCGACGCTCTTGCCTTTTACCGACGTCGAACTATCGCCCGCCGGGCCGACAACCGAGATCGACGCGATCCCGACTTGGGATCCGGCCGAATCATCGACGCGGAATTGCAGTTCGGACGGCGAACTCTGTGCTTGATTCCAGCCTTTCGGTGCGGTGTCGGCGGCCGACACTACAGTTGATTTGGCCTTTTCCGATCTGGGCCTGGGTGTTGAAGTTTTAGGCAAACCTGCCTGAGCGGCCCTGGCCAGACGAAGCTGGCGCAGGCGGAGAGCCCTCGCTCTTTTACGCTGAGCCTTTTTACGGGCCATACGGGCGCGATACTGACGCCACCATTTTTTAGAGTACTTTTTGTACTTTTTGACCTGTTTCTTTTTCTTGCGTTTCGGGCCGGCTTCGACGCTGTCCGTCGCGAGCGGAACGATGACGCCGATACCAACCAATAATGCTAAAGATAATGCGATTGCCCTAACTAACATACTTCCTCCGTGTGCTAAATAACTGTTTCCTTCACCACTTCTTCGATGGTTGTGATTCCCTGTCGGATCTTGCAAAGACCCGATTCCCGTAGGGTTATCATTCCGAGTTCGATCGCCTTTCTCCGTAATTCCATGGCGCTGGCGCCTATGATAATGAGTTCGCGGAGTTCGTCCGTGATCTCCATGACCTCGTACAGGCCGACGCGGCCTTTAAATCCTGTTCCGTTGCAAGTCGTGCAGCCGCGGCCCTTGTAAAGCTGTATCTCTGACACTTCTTCGGCTTTGAAACCGACGCTGACCAAGCCCTCCGGCGGATGGCTGACCTCTTCTTTACAGTTTGAACAGATGCGGCGAATAAGCCGCTGTGCCTGAATGATGTTGACCGACGTCGCCACCAAGAACGGCTCGATACCCATGTTGACCAGTCGCGAAACCGTCGATGGTGCGTCGTTGGTATGCAGTGTCGAGAGAACAAGGTGGCCTGTCAATGCGGCTTTGATAGCGATCTCGGCCGTTTCGAAGTCTCGGATCTCACCGACGAGCACGATATTCGGATCCTGACGCAGGAACGAGCGAAGTGCGGCGGCAAAATTGAGCCCGATCTGCTCCTTCATCTGCACCTGATTGATGCCCGAAAGGTTGAATTCGACCGGATCTTCGGCCGTCATGATGTTGGTCTCGGTCGTGTTTAGTGCCTGCAAGGCAGAGTAAAGCGTGTTCGTTTTACCCGAGCCGGTCGGGCCTGTAACGAGTACCATTCCGTAAGGATTGGCGATGTTGCGTTTGAATTTCTCGAGACTCTCTTCCTCGAAACCGAGCTTGGTCATATCGAGCATCAGCTTGTCTTTATCAAGCAGACGAAGCACGACCTTTTCACCGAATAGAGTCGGCAGGGACGATACACGAAAATCGAGCTCTCGCGAACGGTTGTCGATCTTGACCTTGATCTTGATACGGCCGTCCTGCGGCAGGCGTTTCTCGGAAATGTCCAATTTCGCCATGATCTTGAGACGCGAAATTAGCGGATCGCGAATCTTAAGTGGGGGATGCATGACATCGTAAAGGACGCCATCAATACGGAAACGAATGCGAAAGTCTTTCTCGTACGGTTCAACGTGTATGTCAGACGCTCCGCGTCGGAGTGAATCGACCATAAGCACGTTGACGAGACGAACGACAGGTGCATCTTCGCTGGCTTTTGCGAGTGCAGCGAGGTCTATTTCCTCGTTGTCGTCCAGGACCTCAAAATCCTCCCCCTCGTGAGAGGCGAATTCGAAGCGATCAAGGGAGACATCAAGGTCGGATTCATTGAGGCGTTGAACTTCGGCGGATTTGTTGTGATTAACAACGTGGCCATTGCCGTTGCTGTGACCGTTGCCGTTTAGGGCGGCTTCGGCTTCGACGGCGAAGGCAGCGTCGAAAATGTCGATCTCGTTCGAGCCGATGTAATATTTGCCGATGGCGAGTTGGATGGAGGATTCGGCGGCGATGACGGGCTCGACATTAAATCCGGTCATGAATTTAATATCGTCCATCGCAAAAACGTTGGTCGGATCGGCCATCGCGAGGGTTAGCGTAGCGCCGACCTTGGAGACAGGCAGGACGGAATATTTGAGGGCGACCTCGTGAGAGATCAGTTTGATGACGTCCTGTTCGATGTGGAAAAGTTCGAGGTTGATCGAAGGGACGCCGTACTGGCGGGACAAAACTGCGGTCACGACATCGTCCGAGCAGATGCCGAGTTTGACGAGATTAGATCCGAGACGGCCGCCGTTGGTACGTTGGTACTCGAGGGCCTCGCGCAATTGCTGCGACGTGATCAGATTTTCGCGGACGAGTATTTCGCCTAGTTTTGTGGACATTTATATGTGGGTTGCCTAAACAGTTACTTCAGCTCCGACATTGCATCGTTCAGAAGAGAATTGTCGCGGTCAATTTACTGAGAGGTAATACAGGAAAACGATGATAAACATCGTTGACAATTAAATATACATTGTTTAACCAACGAGTGTCAACAAAAGTTTTGTCGATTTGGAAAGAAATCGATCAGTATGAACAGTCGGTCAAATTGACGCAATTTATTGCCCGTCGAGCTGTTTGCGGAGTTGGGTGACGAAGGATCGGACGGCGGTGGCTTCGTTCGAGTCGGGGAAGATGCGGAGGAATTCCTCGTAGACGGCGATGGCGTCGGCGAGTTTTTGCTGGCGTTCGTAGATGAGGCCGAGGAGCTGCATGATGACCATGGCGTCGGGGGCACCCGCGAGCTGTTTGATCGAGAGCTTTAGATTCTTGGCGGCTTCGTTGTAATTCGCCTGCTCGTCGTCGAAATTGCCTGAGCCGCCGGCTGATTCGGCACGTTCCTTATATAGGAGTCCGAGGCCGGTGTAGGCTTCGGGCTGAAAGCCCTTGCCCTCAGTGATCGCGCGTTTGTAGAGGGCGATCGCCTTTTCGTCCTCGCCGTATTCGCGTTGGACACGGCCCTCGACAGCGGACGCCTCAGCGTAGCCGGGACGGAGTTTGCGAGCCGCGGCGAGCGACTTGAGAGCATCTTCGAGGTCGCCCATGTCGGCTTGTGTGCGGGCCATCGCAAGAAATGCCTCGGGATATGCGGGCCGCAGTTTTACTGCTTTTTTATATGCCGCGACGGCCTTTTCGCGGTCGAGTTGGCCGAGGCGTTCGGCTTCCTGGAATGTGAGCTCGGCCTCGTCGTCAGTCTTGACGAGCGGGACCTTGATCTCGCCTTTTTGAGCGGCGCTTAGCGGCTGATCCTTTTGCTTGAAACCGTCGGCGCGAACGCGGATCTTGTGACCGCCGGTGGTGACCGTTCTTATCGCCAAACTGCCGTCCTTATCTGCCTTGCCGTACAGAACGCCGTCGATCCAGACCGAAGCTCCGGGCTCGGTTACTACAGTGATGCTTCGAAATTGAGTTGCCGCCGTGACCGGGCGTTTTGGCTGGGCCGTCGCCGCCAACGGCAGAAGAACCGCCGTAAACACTATCGCAAGCCACAGATTTGCCCTTGTATTTCGCATAGATATCGTCCTTATTCGACGCCGCGGCGGCGAGCCGGGATGCTTTTGATTTTACAACAGAGATGTCGTTGAGCCACAAAGAACACGGCAAAATTTCTACGCAGAGGGCAGAGAGTTATTCGCAGAGGCCGGAGAGAAACCCGCTCTCACTGTCTTGCAACCGTTTTGCCCTTGATTTTTTCGCACGCGAAACTATAATCATATGTTCGTGGCTGGGTAGCTCAGCTGGTTAGAGCGCGGGATTCATAACCCCGAGGTCGAGTGTTCAAGTCACTCTCCAGCCACCATTTCGATTTAACAGGCTGCTGTTGAAACACATGTTTCGGCGGCAGCCTTTTCTTTTCAAAGCGTATATTCTGCGACAAAAAATAAGGCCCAGCGACAGTTCGAAACGGGTCCAGCGACAATCAAGAATGGGGGCAGCGACAATTAAAATTGGCCCAGCGACAATACGGAATTGGTACGATGGGTGAAATTTAGGCGAATTCGTCGCGTCCGGCGAATCGATCGATCTCGTCGAACTCTTCCGCCCGCAATTGATCCACGCAGAGGTCACGGAGCAAGGCCGCGGAGTTCGCGGAGGTGCCTTCGGACCATCGATCGATCCGAGCAGATTTCATAGTTGCAACATAATCGCGTATATGCTATATTGACCATCCGAATTTTGGAGGTGAACAACTATATGGAACGAAAATGGATGATCTATAGCGAACCGCCGACGCGGGTGACGAATGGCCTGTATCTGTCGATCAACAAGATCGGTGAACTGACGCTGGGCCGCGGTTCCTACGAAGCATTGGGGCAGCCCGAGGCCGTGTATCTGATGTATGACCCCGATAATGACCTGATCGGACTGAGAAAGACCGAACGGCTGATGCCGAACGCCTTCGCTCTGCGTGCCAAGAACGACAGCGGAAACTACGTCGTTCGTGCCAAACCGCTGTGCGTCAAGCATGACCTGAGATTTGACGGCACGGTCCAGTTCGTCGAAACATCGGTCGAGGGCGAAACCCTCGTCGCCCATCTGCTGAAAACAAGGCCGGTCCGCAAGCGATCGAACCCCAACCGCAAACGGTCTAAATGATAGACCGCTGCCCGCACGTAAAATGCGCGAGCGGAGAGTGGCGTCGCGATCGCGGAAATCACAAAATGCTTCGCGATCGCGAAGGAAACTGTTAACATCCATATCTGAACGCTATTGGGGAATTGTTCGCTGACCTTTGCCCTGAACACTTGTTCGGGTTGATTTTCTGAACAGCGCAAATATTGCCGGAGGAACGTTATGCATCTCTCAACGACCGGGGCCGGTCTTTTTAGGATCCCAGGGTATATTGCTTTGTTTTCGCTGATCATTTTCGCGTTTGCGGGGGTTAGTTTCGGGCAGGCCTGCGATCCGCCGGCGATCCAGTTCAATTCAAGATCGGAAAATATCTTTACTGCCGAGCAGGAAATGTATCTGGGCGAGACCATTTTGGACAAGGTCCGCAACAACCACGGCGTGATCGACGATGCGGCCGTGACGGCGTATTTGAACAAGATCGGCGAACGGCTTGGCCGCCACCTGCCAAACTCCGGCATCAAATTCAGGTTCATGATATCGGACGTTCCGGACACGAACGCGTTCGCATTCCCGGGCGGTATAATCATGGTCACGCGAAAGATGGTCAATTTCGTCAAGAACGAGGACGAACTGGCCGGCGTAATGGCACACGAGCTCGGCCACGCGACGGTAAGGCACGGCGGGCTCGACTGGAGCAAGTATTTTACCTCGCTATTGAATGTAAAGGCGGTCGGCGACCGAGCCGACGTTTTCGAAAAATACAATCAGGTGATCGATCTGTGGAACACGAAAAACGTAAAGACGGGCTCGAATCACGAAGACAACCAACAGTTAGAAGCGGACAAACTAGGCATGTTCGCCCTCGTTGCCGCCGGATATGACGCGTCGCAATTTCCGCAATTCTGGGTACGTTTGACCAAGGCCAAGAAACGCGGCGGCCTGTCGGCTCTGTTCGGCAGCAGCAGCCCGGCTGACAAACGGCTCAAGGAAATGCTCGACCAATTTCAGTCGCTGCCGCCTGCGTGCCGCGAACAAAGGGGCGGAGCCGCAACTGCGGATTTTGAAGCCTGGCGAACGTCCGTCCTCACGTTCAACGCTTCGGCGAAGACCGAGGTCGTGCCGGGACTGATCAACGTTCAGGAATTCAATCCGCTGCGGAGCGAGATCGAGCACCTCAAGTTCAGCGGAAACGGCCGGTACATTCTCGCCCAGGACGCATCGACCATAACCGTGCTGACGCGCGAACCGCTCAAGGCCGTGTTTCAGGTTCCTGCGTTGGATGCCCGTCCGGCCTGGTTTTCGGCGGATTCGAGCGAGATCGTCGTTGTCAGCGAATCGCTCCATGTTCAGAAATGGAATATCGCGGCGAACAAGTTGACCTCGGAATACGAGGTCTCGATCCCGGACCCGTTCTGGCAGTCGGAGGTTTCGCCGAACGGCGATCAGATAGCCGTCTACCATTACAGCGGCGATGTTGCGATATACGAGCTGAAGACCGGTGATGAGCTGTTTCGGGATAAAAAGTTCTTTGTGCCGCAGGACTTCATAATGGGCATGATGTACTTTATGCGGGCGATCAATGGCGGCGGGGAATTACCCGTACTGTCGCTGAATTTTTCGCCGGACGCTAAATACCTCTTAGTGAGCCGCGACCTTTCGCCGGGTTACGAAGATGGTTTTGTCGAATTTTCCGGCTCACCCTTCGGGAGCACTATGCGCGGTGCGTCAATACTCGGACTCCAATCGGACAAGTTCCTGGGCGTTGACATTGCGGCCCGAAAGGCATTTCCTGTCGGCGATAACATCAAGAAGCTGGTTCGGATCGGTTTCGGGTTTATGGGGACGGACAGGATCGTCGGACGGGCCGACGCGGATATCAAGAAGTCCGGCATTTTCTCGTTTCCGGATGGTAAAAGGCTCGAACAGTTCGATCTGGGCGGCACTAGCTTTAGCCAGTCGACCGCAGGCGATCATATCGTCGTGCGTCCGGTAAATGGTGCCGCGGTCGGCGTTTTCGATCTGAAGCAAAAGAAATATGTCTTTGCGGGAAAGAAAAAAGCCCTCGATGTGAGCGGAAACTCGGTCGTTGCGGAGAGAAAGAACGGGGAACTTGCAATATATACGGTCGGAACGGTCGAACCCATAGCTGCCGTTACCTTGCCAAAGAGCGACTTTGGTTCGCTGCGGACCGTGACATTCTCAGATGACGGGCAATGGCTGGCGGCGTCCGAGCGATCGCGTGGTGCGGTGTGGAATCTGGAGACGGGCGAGCGGCGATTTCATATCCGTTCGTTTCGCGGCAGCTATATCGCTCCTGACGGCAAGGTCTACGCCGATTTCCCAAAATTGGGCGAGACACCGAGGTCGATCGCTGCCCTCGATACAACCACATTGAACGTTGTGCAGGGCACCGAACTAAAAGACGGTGATTTTCGACAGTTCGGCCGGTATGTCGTCGTTCGCAGGCCGTTGAAAAAAGAAGCTCCGAAAACCGACAAAATTGCCGAGAAAAAGGCCGGAGATAAGCCGTTCGTCGAGGAAGAGGCAGACCGGCGGATCGGCTCGAAGCAGACGGCGATGGAGGTCCTCGATGCTCAAACGGGGGCGTCGCTGTGGACGCGCGAATTTCGCGACGAAACGCCGCGTTACTTTGTAAATCCGACCCACAATTCGATGGTTCTGGTGTGGCCCGTTAAATCGGCAGCAGCGGCGGAGATCATCAAGCAGAACGGCGAACTGCAGGGAAAGGTCAAGACCGCGAAAGAGAACGAACGCGATCTGCTGATCCAGATAGTCGATCCGGCGACGGGCGTCACGAGATCTCATTTCATACTGGAAACCGGACAGGGTTCGTTCGGTGTGCAGAGCGCAACGGCGGCCGGCGATTATCTGGTAGTCGACGACGACGAGAACCGGCAGCTGATCTATTCGATCTCAAAAGGTTCGCTTATACGGCGTGTTTTCGGCTCGAAGGGAACGTTTTCTCCTCAAAATGGCCTCATCGCAGTCGAAAATACCGAAGGCCGTGTCTCGGTGATCGATATTGCAACGGGACGCGAGTCCGGGCAGGTCGTGTTGAAAAAAGGGATCGCCGCGATGACATTCTCATCGGACGGCAAACGGCTGTTTTTACTGACCCGCGATCAGATCGCGTATGTCCTGGACGCAGAAAAGATCGGCAATTCGCAGGCCAATTGAGACGCTCAGAATGACGAATAGAACCAGATACTGCTTTGCCTTTTTGCTGATGCTCGTTGCCGCTGCGGCGGCGCGGGCCGACGGGCTTGATAGATTCATCGCCGAACAGATCAAGGAGCGAAAGATCCCGGGGCTTTCGATCGCTGTTATTCGTGACGGCAAGGTAATAAAGGCAACGGGTTACGGTTTTGCGAATCTTGAGACGCAGGCTCCGGCGACGAAAGACACGGTATATGAGATCGGTTCTATATCGAAGCAATTTGCGTCCGAGGCAGTAATGCTGTTGGTCGAGGACGGCAAGCTAGATCTCGACGATCCCATCCGAAAATATTTGCCCGCAAACGCGCCAGAATCCTGGCAGAAGATCACGGTCAGGAATCTGCTCAATCACACCTCGGGACTCAAAGACTGGACGGAGATCAAGGAATTTTCGTACCGGCGTGAATATTCGGCTGAGGAATTTATCGATCTTGTTAGGCCGTTTCCGTTGGTGTTTCAACCGAACGAAAACTGGGGCTATTCGAACACGAATTTGCCGCTGATCGGTATCATAGTCGAAAAAGCGAGCGGGAGATCGTTCGAGGAATTCGTCACTGAGCGCATTATCAGGCCTTTGAATTTTCCTTCGATACGTTTCAAACATCAGGAAGACGTAGTGAAGGATCGGGCGGCGGGCTATGTTTTGCGAAACGGCGAGTGGAAGACCGGCGAGCCTTTTCGGCCAAAGGTGATCGCTCCAAGCGGCGGGATCCTGGCGAGTGCCGTCGACCTCGCCCGTTGGTGGGAAGCCGTTTTTCAGGGCCGCGTGGTCAAACAATCGAGCCTAGAGCAAATGCTAATGCCGGCGAAAACTAGCGACGGCCGCCGCGTAAACCACGGCTTCGCGTTCTTTACGGATTCATTTAACGTCCACAAAATGGTCCATCATCACGGCTCGACCGTCGGCGGATTTGGCAGCGTCGTGCGTTATTATCCGGCGGAAAAGATCACCATAGCGATAATCGGGAACCTCGAGGATGGCGGTTTTGGGCCTGAGTATATTTCGAAACGCGTCGCCGACGCCTACATTCCCGGAACCTTTGCCGGCGGAATCAAAGAAGTGATCGACGCGGAGCAATCACAGAGGTCGCTCCAGATCTTGAAGGATATTGCTGAAGGTAAAACGCCGGATCAGTTGTCGGCAAATTTCGCCTCGAAAGTGAGTGCGGATTTTCGAAAACAACTGGCGTCAAACCTCAAGGCGATGAGGTCTTTCGCGTATCTCGGCACGGAAAAGATAGGCAGCGATCACTTTATGCTCGACGTGACGGCCAGCGAATTTGTCCGTTTCAAAATGACGCTCGCGAAAAGAGAGGTCTTTTATCATTTTCGAATGAACAATGAAGGCAAGATCGGTTGGATCGTCTTTGAGGATTAGCGGCGTATGAACAGTGTTCGCGAGACGTTCGGCGACATCGACATCTATCTTTTCGACCAGATCCAGAAAGGCCAATTCACGCCGGGAATGAAGATACTGGATGCCGGCTGCGGCGGCGGGCGGAATATCGTTTGGCTGATGCGGAACGGCTTTGACGTGTTTGCGGTCGATAAGGATGAAAGGGCTGTGGCGGCGGTCAGAGACACGGCGAGGCTAATTGCCCCCGATCTGCCGATGGATAATTTTCAGACGGCGTCGCTCGACGCGATACCGTTTGCGGAACAGACGTTCGACTGGGTGATATGCAACGCGGTGATGCATTTTGCGGCTGACCGCTCTCAATTCGATCGCTGGCTGGCCGAAATGTGGCGTGTACTCAAGCCCGGCGGCGTATTTTTCGCACGGCTTGCGTCGTCGATCGGGATCGAAAAGCTGCTAATTCCGACATCGAACGGCCGATATATGATGCCGGACGGGTCAGAGCGATTCATTGTCGATGAACAAATGCTGCGAGACTCGACCGCGAGCGTCGGCGGACAGTTTCTCGAACCTATCAAAACTACCAATGTCGAGAATTTGAGATGTATGACGACCTGGGTCGTCGTTAAATAGAAAGCGTCCGTTCCGGCTGTTCGAGCCGAAACGGACGCTATATTTACCAACTGATTTCCCGCCTATTTCATCTTGGCCTGGATGGCTTTGATCTTTTCGAGATGGCTCTTTAGTGTCGGCAAGGTCTTGGCGGCGAAGGCTTTGACGTCGGCATCGGTCGCGTTGTCGGCCTGTTTTTGGAAGGCGGCGACGTCGTCCTCGTGGTCTTTGACCATCGCTGCGACGTAATTTTTATCGAAATCCGCGGTCGCCTTGGTCAGGTCGTCAACGGTTGACTTGTGCGAGCCGATATCGATGGGAAGCGTGAGCTTAAGTTTGGTTGCGAGGGCCTTGACCTCGGCGTTGACCTTGGCGTGGTCGGCCGCGATCATCTTGCCGAACGCCTTTACTTCAGCATTTTGCGATTTGGTTGCTGCGAGGTTGCCGAGTTGGACCTCTGCCATTCCGCCCTGGGCGGCTGCTTTCAAAAAGTCCTCGGCACTCGGTGTGGTCATCGCCGTGGCGGTGTTCGCTATCGCGTTGACAGCGTTGCCGGCCATATTGGCGGTCCTGTTCACTGCATTGCCGGCCTGATTGGCCATGCGGTTGGTGTTTACGTTGACATCGCCGCAGGCTGCTAAAAATACGGCAAAGCCTATCGTCAATGAAGCTAATATAATGATGTTTTTCATGATCTACTCCTTATTCGTTGGAAAAAAAAGTTCCCGGTCTTAGGGATTCTAATCAACGCGGAGCGATCGAACTGTTAGTTATCGAACATAGGCGTAAATTTATTTAGCGGAGCCATGAGGCGACCGCCTTGAGGCCGTCGTACGGTTTTTTAATGATCGAACCTACTTTGGCGAGGAAAGAGCGTTTGTCGGGGCGTGCGGCTTTTTCGGTTTTGGCGGCATACTCGGAACGCTTATCGTCGGCCGCCGTGAATGTCACGGTCTGCGGAAATTCGGTCCGCTCGACCGTATACGCGGCAGATCGGTAAACGGGAGCGACGAACTTAGGCTGCGGTTTGACCGTTCTGGCGGCACGCGGGCCGGCGTTCGGTGTTCGGCGTTCGACGGCTGCGATGGCCGCCGGCCTCCGGGCCGTTCGTCTGTCAGCCGCGGGCGTTTCGGCCGGTCCCTCGGGCGTGGTGCCGCCGGCAACGACGATCTCATTGCTGAGAACGGGTTCTCCGGCCGCCGGGAGGGCATTTGGTTTGGCAAGCGATCTATCGTTTCGGGTCGATTCCATCGTGTCGAGCGTCGCAAAGAACGCCACAAATACGATATGCACGCCCAGGACAGCGATCATTCCGAATATAAATTTTCGCATGTTATCTCCGTTCTCCCTGTTATTTTTGTTTAAAACTAGACAAACACTGACAAGAGTTAGTATAGCGCGAAGGTAAATTGGTTGCAGGAACTATTCGCAATTATTTCATTGGGGTAAAATAACGTAAAATAGATTTGCAATAAAGTTTTCAGGGGAGCCGCAGGCTGAGAGTTGTTCGAGAGGACATTACCCTAAAAACCTGATGCGGATAATACCGACGAAGGGAGAAAAACATGGAACAGAGATCAGAGGTCAGTGGACAGTTGTCAGTGGAGAAGACGAGCGATGAGGTTAAATTGCCGGCTTCGCGCAAAGTTTATGTCGAGACGAATGGCTCGACGGTCAATCAAAACAAACACAATTTAAGGGTGCCGTTTCGGGAGATCGCTCTGTCGCCGTCGAAGGACTTTGACGGGGCTTTGCAGGAGAATCCGCCGGTGCGTGTGTATGACACGAGCGGCGTTTGGACCGATCCGGGCACTAAGTGTGACGTCCGCGAAGGCCTACCGGCATTGCGTCGGGATTGGATCGTCGGACGCGGCGATGTCGAGGAATACGAGGGCCGCCAAGTTTTGCCGCAGGATAACGGCTATCTGACCAAAGGTGCCGAGGAGATCGCGAAGGCGAATGAACGCGGGACGCTCGAGGAATTTCCGGGACTGAGGCGCGCTCCATTGAGAGCCAAAAACGGTGCGTGCGTCACGCAGATGCATTACGCGCGAAAGGGAATTATTACTCCCGAGATGGAATACGTCGCGATACGCGAGAATCTGGGGCGGCAGGCGGCGTTCGATCATCTTGCTCTTTCGGAACGCAGCGACCGTTCGTCGCTCAATCATCAGCACAAAGGCGAGTCGTTCGGGGCGGCGATACCTGAGTTTGTGACGCCCGAATTCGTCCGCGACGAGGTTGCTCGCGGGCGGGCGATCATCCCGAACAACATCAATCATCCCGAAAGCGAACCAATGGCGATCGGGCGTAATTTTCTGGTCAAGATCAACGCGAACATCGGCAATTCGGCGATCGCCTCAAGCATTGAGGAAGAGGTCGAGAAGATGCGTTGGTCGACGCTGTGGGGAGCTGATACGGTGATGGACCTCTCGACGGGCAAGAACATCCACGCGACTCGCGAATGGATCCTCCGCAATTCGCCGGTGCCGATCGGGACCGTTCCGATCTATCAGGCTCTTGAAAAAGTGAACGGCAAGGCTGAGGACCTGACGTGGGAAATTTACCGCGACACGCTGATCGAACAGGCCGAGCAGGGCGTTGATTATTTTACGATCCACGCGGGTGTGCGTTTGCCGTACATTCCGATGACGGCGAAACGCACGACCGGCATCGTCAGCCGCGGCGGTTCGATCATGGCAAAATGGTGTTTGGCCCATCACGAGGAAAGCTTCTTATACACACGTTTCCGAGAGATCTGCGAGATCATGCGGACGTATGATGTGGCGTTTTCGTTAGGCGACGGTTTGCGGCCTGGTTCGATCGCCGATGCGAACGACGAAGCGCAGTTTGCCGAGCTAGATACGCTTGGCGAGCTGACAAAGATCGCTTGGGAAATGGAATGCCAGACTATGATCGAAGGGCCGGGCCACGTGCCGATTCACCTGATCAAGGAAAACATGGACAAGCAGCTCGAGGTCTGCGGCGAAGCTCCGTTCTACACGCTGGGGCCGCTGACGACCGACATCGCTCCGGGCTACGACCACATCACGTCGGGCATCGGAGCGGCGATGATCGGCTGGTTCGGCACGGCGATGCTCTGCTACGTGACACCTAAAGAACACCTCGGACTGCCGAACAAACAGGATGTAAAAGAAGGCGTCATCACTTACAAGCTCGCCGCCCATGCTGCCGATCTGGCAAAGGGCCATCCCGGAGCACAATACCGCGACAATGCACTGTCGAAAGCACGCTTTGAATTCCGTTGGGAAGATCAATTCAACCTCGGCCTCGATCCGGAGAAAGCAAAGGAGTTTCACGACGAAACATTGCCTGCCGAAGGTGCAAAGCTCGCCCACTTCTGCTCGATGTGCGGCCCGCACTTCTGCTCGATGAAGATCACTCAGGACGTCCGCGATTATGCGAACGCCCAAAACATAGAGGCGGAAAGAGCATTGGCGGTTGGTATGAGCGAAAAAGCTGCGGAGTTCAAAGCTTCTGGCAGCGAGATCTACCACGGGAATGTGCCTGATGGGGCAAAAGAGCATCATTAACTCTTGCCTCAAAATTAACAGTCATGGAAGACGAAATCGTTGATGGTGTTGATTTTACGGAAAATCTGCCAAAAAACAACGAATACGAAAACTACACATTTAATAATTGCAATTTTTCCGAAATCGACCTTTCGGAATTTAAGTTTATAGATTGCGAGTTTAACGACTGCAATTTGAGTTTGGCAAAACTTATCGAAACGGTTTGGCGTGATGTGAGTTTCAACAACTGCAAAATGCTGGGACTGAGCTTTGACGTTTGCAACAAGTTCGGGCTGTCCTTTTCCTTTGACGGTTGCTCGCTAAATCATTCTTCGTTCCACAACACGAAAATCAAAAATACTGTTTTCAAAAATACTCGGTTACTCGAAGTCGATTTTTCGGAAAGCGATCTGACGGGCGTGATATTTGACCAATGCGACTTGAAGAACGCCGTTTTTGACCAGACCATACTTGAAAAATCGGACTTTCGGACTTCTTATAACTATTCCATTGATCCAGATAACAACAAGATCAAAATGGCGAAATTCTCGATCTCGGGGGTTAGCGGACTTTTGGAAAAATACAATATTGAAATAGAAAGATGACACCGCGAATAGAAATATCTAATGAGAAAAAATTAGCAGGCAACAAACTAACGATGAGTTTGGCAGATTTCCGAGTCGGCGAACTTTGGCAGTTGTTTTTACCGCGACGGAAAGCAATATCTAACAATCTGACGAGTGAACTCATCTCAATGGCCGTTTATCCGTCAACATATTTCGCGAATTTTTCACCGTCAAACGAGTTTCAAAAATGGGCAGCGGTTGAAGTTTCCGGCTTTGAAAACATTCCCGACGAGATGGAAAAGTTCACTCTGGAAAGCGGACTTTACGCGGTATTTGATTACAAAGGCCCAAACACGAACTCTATTTTTCAATATATTCTCGGCACTTGGCTGCCAAACTCAGAATATCAATTAGACGACAGACCCCATTTTGAGGTCTTGGGCGAAAAGTATAAAAACAACGACCCGAACTCTGAAGAAGAGATTTGGATCCCCATAAAACCAAATAAGTAAACATGCTGTCGCCGTCGGCATGAGCGAAAAGGCCGCCGAGTTCAAAGCGACCGGCAGCGAGATCTATCATGATCCGGATGGAGCTGCCTCGGGCGACCACCATTAAACTATGAAAATGACCAAGTTCATTTGTTTGTCGGCACTTGCCATTTTGGCTGCGTCAAGTTCGGTATTTACTCAGAGCAAGGACTCGCTTCGGAAGCAGATCGAGCAGATCGTTTCGACCAAGAAAGCTTTGGTCGGCGTTGCGATCGTTGGCGGCGACGGCAAGGACGAGATAGTGATCAACGGCGAGCGTCGCTATCCGATGCAGAGCGTTTTCAAATATCACATCGGGCTGATGATGTTGGCGGAGATCGACAAGGGCAAGTTTACGCTCGATCAACAGGTCGAGATCAAGAAAGACCAAATGCTGCCCGGCATGTGGAGTCCGCTAAGAGAAGAGAACCCCGAAGGCGGCAGTTTTCCGATATCAAAATTGATCGAATACTCAGTCTCGCAGAGCGACAATGCCACTTGCGATGCTCTGCTGCGGCTTCTCGGAGGCCCGGTCGCCGTTGAAAACTACTTCAAGAAACATGGCATCAAAGACATCGCGATCAAGATCAACGAAGAGACAATGCAGTCGAATTGGGACTTGATGTTCCAGAATTGGACCACGCCAAATGCCGCCAACGATGTCCTAAAAAAGTTTTACGAAAACAAGAAAAAGCAGCTCTCGCAAATAGGTCACGATTTTATCTGGAAAGCAATGCGTGAAACCTCGACCGGTCCAAAGCGTCTTAAGGGCCAGCTTCCCGCCGGTGCGATCGTCGCTCATAAAACAGGTTATTCCGGTGCCCACAAAACCACCGGTGTTTACGCCGCCGTAAATGACATCGGCATCGTCTTTCTGCCAAACGGCAAGTATTTCTACATCAGCGTATTCGTCACCGATTCGAAAGAAGATTTCGACACCAACGAAAGAATCATAGCCGACATCGCCAAAGCGGCTTGGGATCATTTTGCAGCGAAAACGAAATAGCTCGCATCAGCGGTTTATAAACAGGTTGTAAGCAGCGATCGCCTCGGGGGTGTCGAATAGCGATGTGTGGCCCCGCCCACAGCTCGTGCCTCATAGCTTTCCCAGCCTATCCCGGATAGCCAAGTTCCCGAGCGCACGGTCCATAGGTATCGTCTTAAACCCGTAATTCTAGTTCTCCGGCTCCCGTATACGCTTCAGGTCTGGTGCTTCTGGGCGGTTCCGATTCGTGTTAATTGGCCGTTAGAAAATCTAATCGGTTTAATTAGGTAATCGGATGTTATTCGTGTATAGTTCCTGAATTCAAGCCTTTTTCGTGCTCCCAGCCCTCTGTCAAACGCTGTGAATAAGGGACCAAACAGTCCCTCATTGCGTGCCGTTTGAACTCTCGTTCGTCAACGAGGACCGCATTCCTACCGTGTGCAACGTCTGTTGAATTACATTTTCCAGTGGCCCTGTGAAGGCCAACTTTTCAGGAGAAAAAAATGAAGCAGAAACTTTTAGTTCGGACAAAACCTGAAATGTATCGATCTAACGCTCTGGCTTATTTCGGGCTATTGATCTTTACGTTGTTTGCGGTTTTGATGCTGACGAACGCCGCTCAACTACCTGCGAGTGCGGCCGACACCGAAAGGCCGGCGCTTGAGCTCAGCTTCGAGGATCTTGATGCTGCTTCCAGGCACTCATGAACGCTCAGAACATCGTCTGGGAGCTTCGCTCAGATCAAGTAACCTCAGAAAACTCTTTGAAGGAACTGCGGGACAATATTAACCGAGCTCAAGATGCGATCGGCAATATAAATCGTACTTCGATATCAGACGAATGCACTATGGATAATCGAAGTCTTGAAGAAATGAAGTTATGTGCGGAAAACATGCTAAATGCAAATAAGAATTACCTCAGGACGGCATTGTCCGAGGTAACTGCGGCGAAGACCAAAAGCGGGATTATCAAGGACGATGGATTACGGAAAAAAGTAGTCGATTTTCTCGGCAAGGCGATCGACCATCTTAAGTAACGTCAATAGACAATACCTTTCGCCTTTCGCCAGATATCTTGATCGATTTCTATCGTGTGCAACGTTTGTTGAATTACATTTTCCAGTGGTACGAGGAGAGCCTTGCGACCACGACCAAACAAGGACGAAGTTTCAGAGGGATCGAAACATCTACGAGCGGACCCTCGGGATTTTGCTAAACACTCAAATACGCGGAAGATCACCGGCTTATTTCGATCGTTACCAATAAGGAGATCAATAAAATGTTAAATAGTGTCTGGAAAGCGCTTGGCTATTTCCGAATGAGCTTATTCCTAATAATTGTCGCGGGGTTTATTTTCGCGCCCACAATATATTCCCAGTCGTGGGGCAATACAAGCTTGATGACTACTGTCGGTAATGATCTCTACACTACTGAGCCGGATGGGAACCTCTACCGCACGGAAATCACAACGGGTGTAAAAACCGCAGTAGGTAAGGGCTTTCAGTCGGAAAAGTTTTTGTTTTCCAATGGCACAAATCTTTATAGCATTACCGCTGGTGGTGATCTTCAGAAACACTTCCCGTCAACGATTATCGCCAGTCGCAATTGGATCAACGTACGTTTACTGACTACAGACAGTGCTTTTCTTTATACGATCGAGAAGGATGGGGGGCTCTACCGAACAGATCTCATAAGCGCTGTTAAAACGAGAATTGGAACTAATCCCTGGCCAGGTGCCAAACTTTTTTTTGTCCAAGCTGGAATGATTGTCATAATTGGCTATTCACAAATTTATGGAGTCAATCCGTCAACTGGCGCGGCGGTCGCCGGTGGTCCGGCTAATCTATTGACAGGTACCCGTTTGGGCACTAATGTCGATGATCGTGATTTTTACAGTATTGAATCGTCCGGACTTTACCGCACTGTTACTACTACTCAACCTGTTAAAACTTTGGTTGTGGCGGCATGGGGTGCTGCGAAGTTTCTATTTTCTGTTGGCAAGGAATTGTGGCTGATCAATAATGACGGGCTCCTTTATCGAATCGAGCATTCAGGTAATGGCGGATACTCAATGGTCTTTCCGGCACCGACAAAGACGACGACACCGACACCGACACCGACACCAATACCGACGCCGACGCCCACTCCGGAGGTCAATGTTGCCCTCCGAAAACCCGCCGAACAATCGAGCAACATTGGGGGCGGTTCTGGTCCCACGGAGGGACTTGCGGCTCTGGCGGTGGACGGAAACACGGATGGCAATTGGTTTGGGGAAATCGGTTTCGCACACCGCTGTTGGGATGTCTGCGAACCCCTGGTGGAAGGTGGATTTGGGAGCGGATCACAAAGTCAGCAAGATCCAGATCTGGAACCGAACGGATTGTTGTTCGGAGGCACTGACCGATTTTCGGATCTGGACAAAAACTGCGACGGGCGAATGGGAAGAATTCTCTTTGGGATTGAAAACTTTTAAGAAAGACCAAACATATCCACTAAAATTTACCGGCAGCAAACGAGCCCGATATGTGATGGTGCAGATCACAGGTCCCAGTGCGAAGTTGATGCTTGCAGAAGTTAAGGTGTTCGGTACGCCTGCCGGCCCGATATTATAGAGCTTCGTGCTTTGTAAATAAGTGGAGCAGATCTGTCCTAAGGGCCTCCAAACCTTTAGCTCGCACCACGAGCAAAGTGACGCAGCGTTTGTTCGAAAATGAGGATAAAACCTAGATTCAGAATACGGAGAAAAATCAGATGATCAAAAATATATTGGTAATCGCATCGTTGATGCTTGTTTTTGGCAGCTATGCCATGGCTCAATCCGACGAGGCTGCTGTTTTAGACAATGCTTTGAAAGCTTGCCAAGCAAAAACTGCGGCCAACGACGAAGAAAAACCATGTCTTGAAACAGCTCTGGACGTTTGTGTTGAGAAAGACGACACCGCAGGGTGGGGAGCGCGTTGTGCCACGAGAGCTGAACAGTTGTGGGATAAGGAACTAAACAAGGTTTATAAAGAACTGCAGGGGAGATTGACCTTAAAGGAACGCAGCGTCTTGATCTCATCCCAACGAAGCTGGATCCTATATCGCAATGCCGAGTTTAAGCTAATAGATAGTATGTACTCTTTTGAGAAAGGTACGATGAACATTTCTTTCAATGCTCATGCACGCAAGGGAGTGGTCATGAAAAGGGCATTGGCTCTTAAACATTATTTGGAGGGGTATTCCCCGGACACAATGGCAAAATGATCTACCTTAGATGGACAAAAATACGGCAACAGGAGAAAAAATGATTGTAAAAACTTTGATCTGCGGTTTGTTGATAACTTTTTGCGGAACTCTTAATTTGTTTGCGCAAGACGGTTGTGGCGATGATGCATTTATCAATGCTTACGTAGCTGGTAAAGCCCCAAGATCTCTGGACATCCGAGATCAGCCAAATGCTAAAGGTAAGATCTTAGCGACAGTAAAAACGGTCCCTAATGATGCAGATTCCGGGTTTATTGTGGTTGTAATAAAGGGATTTTCAAACGGCTGGGTGAAAATTGCCAGCGCCCTTCGAGATGGGGGTTCATCGTTTGACGGCATCGGTTGGGTTTCGGCCAATATCGCGGTCAAGATCAAGGGATCAAGCGGACGAAACAACAAGCCCGCCGATCTTTACGCAGCGGCCAGGTCAAAGAGAAAGATCGGGACGCTCGCCGTTGAAACCCAGGTGTTGATCACCGATCTAACCTGCGGTTGGGTAAAGGTCAAATACAAAACGAAGGTCGGCTGGATCAAGGCTTCAAACTTCTGCGGTGACCCGGTTACGTCCTGTTCCTAAATGGTTAGTGTGAACCTGAAAACTTGGATCTGAGATCGTAAAGCGTCTCAGAGAGGCTCTTATAGAAATAAGGGCCTCTTTTTTGTCCGGAATAGCCCGATCAGCGGTTTATGAACGCGTTGTAAGCGGCGATCGCCTCGGGGCTGTCGAATAGCGATGTGTGGCCGCCGCCGGGGATCTCGATGAATTGGCGGTTTTGGCATGTGGTGCAGTTGGTCATTTGCTGCTTGAATGTCGGCCATGAGAAAAGCTGTATCGGCGAATCTTGCAAGCCCTGCACGAAAAAGATGTCAGATCGGTGGCCCTCGGTAAAGTTCAGCAGCGATCGTGCCATATAAGCTGCGGGGTTTGCCGTTGTTGTTCCGTAGGTCTGTCTCAGCAGATTGCAAACGGCGCTTTGCGGGGCCTGACCGGTTTCTTCGAGCCCGCAGCGGTAGACCAGATTCAAAGGTCCCGGGGCATTTGCGATCACGCCGTCGGTGGCATGCATCGTGTTCAGTCTGGTGACGATATATCCGCCCTGAGAATGGCCGATCAGGAAGATCTTTCTTACCTTTCTTTTCAGGTCCTTTCTGCTTTTTTCCTTGACCCAGAGCAACGCCGCCTCTGCCTCGCGAACATTATCGCCCATCAGCCGGCCCTCTTGAGGATAAGCCACACTGACGATCATCATGTCTGTTCGATTTGTGATTTCCTTCGTTCTTTGCAGGATAAACCTCGCCGCTTCAAGAATGTTGGCGTCAGATACGACCGTTCCGGGATATGCAATTAGCACATCGACGAAGTAGTTGGCGGGCTTATCAATGACAACGTCCATGCTTACGTTGTTGTACGTAATTCGCCGAACCTCTTGTGCATTATGAGAAATGCTCAACAGCAAGATGCTGAAAAGCGTTGCATATAAAAAAAGAAATTTGGCTCTCATAATTTGGGGCTCTAGACTATTATTATATTAAGACGCAGTTTGTTCGAAGAAAGCCCAAAGATCTTTTCGCCACGGGCCGAAAAATCTAACACGGGACCGGCGGACCAACGACAAGGAAATTATGAAACCGATCGTAATGGTTGACCTCAAGGGTCAATATGAAAAGATCAAGGACGAGATAGACGCGGCGGTGCTCGGGACCGTGAGTTCGACGCAGTTCATCAACGGGCCGCAGGTCGCGGATCTCCAGAAGAATCTCGAGGCATATCTGGGCATCGAGCACGTCATTCCGTGTGCTAACGGCACCGACGCATTGCAGATAGCGATGATGGCGCTCGGGCTGGAACCGGGCGATGAGGTGATCGTGCCGGCGTTTACGTTCATCGCGACGGCCGAGGTGATCGCGTTGCTAAGGCTGACGCCGGTGATGGTCGATGTCGACGAAGGCACATTCAACGTCACCGCCGAAGCGGTCGAAGCCGGAATCACGCCGAGGACCAAGGCGATCGTGCCGGTGCATATGTTCGGGCAAAGCTGTGATATGGAGCCGATAATGGCGGTCGCGGCGAAACACGGAATTCCGGTGATCGAGGACAACGCTCAGGCGATCGGAGCTGACTATATCTTCGCCGACGGCCGCCGGGCAAAGACCGGAACTGTCGGTGATATCGGCTGCACGTCGTTCTTTCCGTCGAAAAACCTCGGCTGCTACGGCGACGGCGGAGCGATATTTACGAACGACGGCGACCTCGCCGAGAAAATGCGCATCGTCGCGAACCATGGCCAGACACGGCGTTATTATCACGACCGAGTCGGCGTGAATTCACGCCTCGATTCGATCCAGGCAGCTGTTTTGAATGTAAAACTGCCGCATCTCGACGAATACTGCGATGCAAGACGAGCGGTCGCCGAACGCTACGACGCTGCGTTTGCGGACATCGACGGCGTCAAGACACCGGCCAGGGAACCGCGTTCGACGCACGTATTTCACCAATACACGCTCCGGATCGCCGACGGCCGCCGCGACGAACTGAACGCGTTTCTCGCAGCACGCGACATTCCGTCGATGATCTATTACCCCGTGCCCCTCTATAAACAAGAGGCATTTAAGGAGACCGCCGACCCGAATTTCACGCTCCCGGCCACCGAACGCCTATGTGAACAGGTCCTGTCGCTGCCCATCCACACCGAAATGGACCGCGATACCCAAGACCAAATCATCGCCGGCGTCCAAGAGTTCTTCGTCGGCAAAACGCGATCCGCGAGGTGAGGATCTGGATGATATGCGTTTTGGTGACGAGTTTTCTTGGCAGTTTTATCCTCTCGCTGCGCAATTGAAAGAAAAAGTTGCGGAGAAAAATGATTTAGTTGCAAAGTTTCAAGGCAAATTGCGCAGAAAATTGATCTTATTGCACATTGTAACGATAAAATTGCGCAGAATAATCATTGTGTTAGCTAATTCCACGGCAAACTGCGCAGAAAAATGAACAAAGTACTCAATGTAGGAACAAAATTGCGCAGAAAAGATCTCAATATGCGCAAATTCAAAAGAAAATTGCAATGAAAAATCATTTTTCTTCAAGGAAAAATGATTTTTCTGCAGAACACTGCAACCTTCAAGTTAATCGACTCCTATTACGTGGTAATTGGACAGTATTGAACCGAATATGTATACAGATGGATGCCTTTTGATGGGCTATCTCGCCAGATATCGATATTCGAGAGAGTGAATGAAAGTAGGTTAGGATAAAACGTTGACCGGTATGTATCTCAATCGCACCCCATTTTTAAGATCTTCTGTTTCCGCCCCAACGAGTTCCAAGTGCCGGCCGTCGCATTTGCGATACTCGATTCAATTACCAATAAGCCAAATGAGCAAGGACTAATGGCAACGAATTTGTACATTTGCTACTTTGGGGTACAGGAGCCGCTCGTTCAGACGCAAGTGCTGCCGTATCTGCGTGAGATCCAGAAGGACGGCATCGAGGTTAGCCTTTTAACTTTCGAACCGGCCCGAAAGGTTGGAAAGGCTGTGAACCGGAAAGAGCGTAAAAGGGAATTAGAGGCGATTCGTCAAGAACTGGCAGCGGAAGGTATTTCCTGGGATTGGCTCACGTATCACAAACGATTGAGTGTTCTGGCGACCGCATACGATATTCTGTGCGGATCGGTGTTTGTTTGGAACAGGCTCAGAAAGAAGCATATCGATGTGCTTCACGGACGAGTTCATATTCCAGTTTTGATGGCAGCGATCGCTCGTAAATGTTCTCGGCAGAAGCCGAAACTACTATTTGACATTCGCGGGTTTTTCCCGGAGGAATATACGGATGCTGGCCGGTGGGCCGAAAATGGATTGATATTTCGTTCTGCTAAGCGCGTCGAAAAGTGGCTTTTAAGAGTTTCCGATGGGTTTGTGGTATTAACCGAAAAGGCGAGAGAGATATTGTTCCCAGAAAGCTTGGAAGGCGGCTGGGAGGCACAGGGGCGGCCAGTCGAGGTCATACCGTGCTGTGTGGACATTGACCGGATCGGCTCTGCGGACGAAGGACGTCGAACTGAAATGCGTGAGCGATTGGGCATCGGCGACCGGCGAGTCATAGCCTATGTTGGCTCATTTGGCGGCTGGTATATGACCGATGAGATGCTTGAGTTCTTTCAGGCCGCCCACAAAGCCGACCCGACGGTGTTTGCAATGATATTGACTCAGCGGGAACCCGAAAAAATAGCAGAAAACCTGAAAAAACGGGGTTTTGCCGACGACGACCTCATTGTAGCGAGTGTCGCTCCCGGCGAGATCGCCGGTTATTTGGCGGCGGCCGATCTGGCGATCTCATTCATCAAGGCATGCTACTCTAAACAATCGTCCTCCCCGACAAAGATCGCAGAATACCTGGCTGCCGGATTGCCGATAATCTCGAATGGCGGGGTTGGCGATCTGGACGAACTCATCACCGGTGAAAGAGTCGGGACGATATTAAATGGATTCAGCGAGGCAGATTATTTAGATGCCGTTGCGCAAATAGATGCATTGATGCTGGATAGCGGTTTGGCTGCACATTGCAAAAGTGTGGCGAGAAAAAGATTTGACTTAGCTTCGGTAGCTGGAGAGAGATATCGGCGAGTTTATCGACGATTATTGGGAGTGGAAAATGCCAGAAAATAAGATAGTCGAGGTGGTCGAGGGGTTTGGCGACGAATGGTCAAGGTTTGACCAGTCCGCTTTATCCGTCAACGAACTTGAATCGATGTTTGAAAATTATTTCAACATTTTTCCATGGGAAAAGCTGACGGCCGATGCGATTGGCTTCGATCTGGGATGCGGCAGCGGACGTTGGGCAAAATTTGCAGTGCGACGAGTCGGGCGGCTGGTGTTGATGGATCCGATCTGGCGGGCCGTCGAAGTTGCTAAACGGAGCTTACAGGGGCAGACAAATTGCGAATTTCACGTGGCAGGTGTAGATGAGATCCCGTTTCCAGACGAACATTTTGATTTTGGATACTCGTTGGGGGTTCTACATCATATTCCTGATACTGAAAACGGACTGCGAAAATGCGTCAGCAAACTAAAGAAAGGTTCGCCATTTTTGGTCTATCTCTATTACGCATTTGATAATCGACCGTTCTGGTTTCGCTGGATTTGGAAGTTGAGTGAAATGATCCGGCGTGTTGTTTCCCGTCTTCCGCACGGACTTAGATATGTATTTAGTCAGATCCTAGCTCTCTTTTTATATTTGCCACTAGCGAGAACCGCATTTTTGTTAGAAAAGGCCGGATTGAATGTCGAATCGTTTCCGCTCGCACAATACCGTCATAACAGTTTTTATGTCATGAGAAATGATTCGCTTGATCGATTTGGAACGCGACTTGAACAACGATACACCAAATCCGAAATGAAAGCTTTGATGGAAAAATGTGGTTTGCAAAACATAACATTCAGTACAACGTCGTTTTGGACGGCGGTAGGTTACCGTAAATAAATTTAGGATGCGATCGAAGAATAAAAGAACGATATTGGTGATCTGCCCTTATCCGCAAAACGTAGCTGCAGGCCAACGATTGAAATATGAACAATACTTCGATGCTTGGCGTGAATCGGGTTTTGA
Source organism: Acidobacteriota bacterium (assembly GCA_016713675.1). NCBI lineage: Bacteria > Pseudomonadati > Acidobacteriota > Acidobacteriota bacterium. The sequence continues at coordinate 593,203 of JADJOS010000001.1, read as the reverse complement.
GATCACGGTCTCGTCGTTCATGAGTGATGGGATGTGGTCGATCGCACATAAAAAGGGATATCTGATTGGTAAGATCCTCGGTACGTTACGCGGTGACATAAAACGAATTGGGACAATGTTCGTTTTGCGCAAATATGACCTTGTTTATGTGTTTATGTATGTTAGCCCGATCGGCACTTCTCTTTTCGAAAGGTGCTTTCGGTTCCTTTCCAAAAAGCTCGTCTACGATCTCGAAGACAACCGCTTTCTCGGTGCCGATGCGAAAACGAAAGGGCTTGCACAGATATTGAGAGGCACAGATAAGACCAGATTCCTCGTTAGATCGGCCGATCATGTCATTACAAGCTCACCAGCCCTAAATGAAGTATGTTTGCAGACAAATCAACAGAAGCAGTGTACATACATTTCATCATCGATTGATACTGATCGCTTTGTGCCCACGAATCAATATTCGAACGAAAAAAAGGTTACGATTGGTTGGACGGGTACATTCAGTACACGTCCCTTTCCTAGACTTGCTGCGGCCGGTGTTTATTGAGCTTAAGAAGCAACGCGATTTCAAACTGATCGTAATCGGGAATTTTGAATACGACTTTCCGGAAATGGATCTGGAGGTTATTCAGTGGTCCGCTGAAAGGGAGGTCGAAGACCTACAGAAACTAGATATTGGCGTATATCCGCTTCCTATGGATGACTGGGTAATGGGAAAGAGCGGCCTAAAGGCGATACAGTATATGGCTTTCGGTTTGCCTTGTGTGGCAACTGATATCAGCACTGTTCAGCAATTTATAGAAGATGGTAAAAACGGAATTTTGGTAAAGACAGTTGACGAATGGGTTTTCGCCCTATCAGAGTTGATCGATTCGCCGGAATTGCGACGACAAATCGGGCAATGCGCGACAGACCGTCCTAGAAAAGTTTTCGAAACACGTGGTAGAGGAACAATATCTCGAAGTGCTTGAGAGCACTGTGAAAACGAGTGGGTATGGAAACTAAAAATCGCCTCCGATATTTTTTGATGCCGTGAATAGTTGCGAGATGTGCGGATCCGGGCCTGATCTGCATAAAAATCTCGGGCAGCGGTTGAATCGTTCACAGGGACGCGACTCGAAGAACAAACCTGGAATTTCCGTTACGATCTTCAAATGCAGGCGTTGCGAGCTCATATTCACATCGCCCCAGCCGGTTCCTTTCGATATAAGCGACCACTATGGAATTCCGCCGGAGGAATATTGGCATTCTGATGATTTTCAATGGGGCCCGAATATTTTGCAGATCAGATAATTACGGCAAAACAATTGCTTCCGTTTACCGAGGGGATGTCGGCGTTGGATATAGGTGCCGGGTTGGGGAAAGGCATGATATCACTCGAGAAGGCGGGATTTGACACCTACGGTTTTGAGCCGTCGGAGCCATTTTATGCGCGGGCGATAGACAAAATGGGATTGGATCGGTCCAAGCTACGATACGGGATGATCGAGGAAATGGAATACGATGAAGAACGTTTTGATTTCATAACGTTTGGTGCGGTTCTCGAACATTTATATCACCCCGCCGAGAGCATTGAACTCGCACTGCGGTGGTTGAAGCCAAATGGGGTCGTCCATATAGAGGTTCCTTACTCCAATCACCTCATCTCACGAATCACAAATCTTGTGTACAAACTGAAAGGTACTAGTTTTGTAACTAATACCAGCCCAATGCATTCTCCTTTTCATTTGTATGAGTTTGGCTTAAAATCATTTGAAGAACTGGGAAAAAAAACTAGTATTTACTGTCGAGAGAAGCCAGCATGAAGTCTGCACAATATTCTTCATTCCTAGGATCTTACAGCCATTTTTCAGGAAGTATATGGAATTTACCAACTCAGGAATGCAGTTGACAGTTTGGTTGCGTAAGAATGCTCGAAAGTAATAATAATTTAGTTCCTGAAAATAAAAAATGAAGAAGAAAATATATATTGCCGGCGGAGGTGGAATGCTCGGCGAAGGGTTTTATCAGATCTTTGGGAATGATTTTGACTTAAGGGTTACAGACATCGATGTAAATGAAAGTTGGATATCCTATCTCGATTTTAGAGATTTTGAGGCTTATAAAAAGGATGTTTACGCGTTTGATCCGGATTATTTGTTTCATTTGGGTGCCTTCACAAGCCTTGAATACTGTGATCTCAATCCCGATGATACATATGATACCAACACGTTATCGGTTGAGAATGCGGTACACATCAGTAATGAACTCGACATCCCTCTGCTTTACATTAGCACCGCAGGTATTTTCGATGGAAATCAGGACACCTATGACGATTGGGATTTACCGAATCCGCTAGGGGTCTACGCTCGCAGCAAATATATGGGCGAGCTTTTTGTAAAAGAGAACAAAGCGAAACATATAATTTGCCGGGCCGGGTGGATGATGGGGGCGGGCCCGGAAAAGGATAAGAAGTTCATACAGAAATTGATGAAGCAGCTCAAAGATGGGAATAGGGAGTTGTTCGTTGTCAACGATAAAATGGGTACGCCAACGTACACCCATGATTTCGCAAGGAACGTGAAATTCCTGTTTGAAAAGGAGCATTGGGGCCTTTACAACATGGTTTGCGGCGGCACGACCGGTCGATTGGAGGTCGCAATCGAGCTGATCAATATTCTCGGAAAGAACGACGAGATAAAAGTCATACCGGTTAATTCGGAGTATTTTGCAAAAGAATTCTTTTCCGTTCGTCCACCGAGCGAGAGGCTTATTAACAAGAAGCTTGATATACGTAAATGCAATATAATGCGTGATTGGAAAGTCTGTCTTAATGAATACCTTAGCACTTACTATGCGGGCTACTTAGAAAAGTAGCCACTCTCCCTAGTATATGTAGGCGTCACCCATCCTGCTGAACCACTTCAATGAACCGCCTTTTAGTTATCTTAGCTACAATAACCGCGATCGCTTATTGCTTTATTGCGATGCCTGAAGGAGCTATCGCCATCGTGATCGTGGCGGTTCTCTCGGTGGGCATGATCCTAGTTATCCGTAAGGTTGACGATGATGTGCCCTTTCTCACTAACCTTTTTGTGACGGCATTACTTATTCGTTTATTGTTGGCTGCCATTATCAACATATTCGATCTCTTTGATTTTTTTGGGCCGGATGCTCGCGGTTATGTCGAGATCGGCAGGATCATCTCATCGGTTTGGAGCGGCACAATGGACGCGTCCACTCCGACGACAAGATTTTTAATGCGGATAGGCGGGCCCGGTTGGGGAATGAACTATTTTTCGGGAGTCTTATATTGGGCGTTCGGCCCCAATATGCTTGTCGGGCAAGCCGTCAGCTCGTTTTTTGGAGCAGCAACCGTTCCAACTATCTATTGGTGTGCGAAGAGTGTATTTGGTAATCAGCGGGTTTCGCGATATTCGGCAATTTGTATCGCTTTCTTTCCATCGATGATCGTTTGGTCGTCACAGTTTCTGAAGGACGGATTTATTATTTTCTTCTTGATATTGACTATGATGATGGTACTGGAGATTCAAAAGAAACTAAATCCTACATCGGCGGCGTTACTTATTTTTTCTTTACTGGCTATTTTATCCCTTCGATTCTATGTTTTCTACATGGTTGCAGCAGCTGTGTTCGGCAGTATTGTGATAGGTCTGGGTACGACGACGTCGTCAATTTTACGAAGAGTATTAGTTGTTCTGATAGTTAGTGGGGCGTTTATGTACCTCGGGTTGGTGCAAACGGCAACCAGCGATTTCGATAGATTTGCGTCGATCGAACGGTTTGAAAACAGCCGCTTCGGCATCGCCTGCGTCCTGCCGTTCCGATATTGATCTTTTCGACATTGCTTACTGTTGTTTATGCTTTTTCAGGGAAATGTCGGGACGGCATATAGGCAGCGGACGCAGATCCAAGTTTTTCTTTTGATCTTTATTTCGGTCGGGTGGGCGCTTTATCGCGAAAAACAAGAGAACCGCAAATTCCTGCGAATCGCCAATGAGAAACGACGATTTGCACAGTTTGGGGGGAGAGTGGAAAACGGATCTAGAATTTAAATGTGTGGAATTGCTGGTTTTGTAAATAAGGGGTCGAGGGGGGCGGATCGTGGGGTTTTGGCGGCGATGAACCTGGCGATCGAGCATCGGGGGCCGGACGATGACGGGTTCTATGTTCATGAGAATGTAGGCCTGGCTATGCGGCGCTTGGCTATTATCGATCTGGCGAGCGGCAAGCAGCCAATTCACAATGCCGACAGGACGAAATGGATCGTTTTTAACGGCGAGATCTATAATTATCAGGAACTGCGTCGTGGCCTGGAGCAACGCGGGCATAAGTTTTATACAAAATCTGATACCGAGGCGATCATTCACTTGTATGACGAATACGGCGTCGATTGCTTGCAGCATCTGCGAGGAATGTTTGCGATCGCGATCTGGGACCAGACGGAGAAAACGCTTTTTTTGGCACGCGACCGCGTGGGTAAAAAGCCGATACTTTACTCGCATCAGGCGAACGGCGATCTGATCTTCGGATCGGAATTCAGGGCGATGCTCCAGCATCCTTCGATCACGCGTGAGGTCGATTACGAAGCGATAGACAGCTATTTGTCGTATCTTTGCGTGCCTGCTCCGCAAACAGCGTTCAAGCAGATCCGCAAGCTCGAGCCCGGGCATTGGCTCAAATGGAAAAGCGGAGAGATCGAAACGCGGCGGTATTGGCTGCCGAATTTCTCTAAGAAAATAAAGATCACTGAGGAAGAAGCGATAGTCGAGACCACCCGAATACTGCGTGAATCGACGAAGATGCGAATGATCTCGGAAGTGCCGCTCGGAGCGTTTTTGTCGGGAGGCGTTGATTCGTCGGCGGTAGTGGCGTTGATGGCTCAGGAGAGTTCGACGCCCGTCAAGACATTTTCGATCGGTTTCGAGGAGCAGGATTTTAGCGAATTGAAATACGCCAAACGCGTAGCCGAACACGTCGGGGCCGAGTATAACGAGTTTATCGTCCGTCCAAATGCGGTTGATGTAATCCCGACGCTCGTCGACCACTACGGCGAGCCATATGCCGACTCAAGCGCGATACCGACCTACTACGTGTCAAAAGAGACGCGAAAACACGTCACCGTCGCTCTGAACGGCGACGGCGGCGACGAGAGCTTTGCCGGTTATGAGCGTTATATGGCGATGGAGATCGCCGAGGTTTATAAAAAAATACCAAAACCGCTGCGGCGAACTTTCATCGAAGCCCCGATCAATTTTCTGCCTTCGTCTGAGCTCAAAAAGACGCGGATCCGTGACGTTCAGCGGTTTTTGACGTCGGCCAATGAGGAAATGTCGGAACGGTATTTTCGCTGGATGTCCGTTTTTAAGCCGGCGTTCAAGCCTTTGGTCTATACTTCGGCGTTTAGCGAACAGATCGCTTCGAATGATGCGTTCGAGCTAATGGATAAATGGTACATGAGTTCGACAGGTCTAGGGTCGGTCGATGCGACTTTGTTGACTGACCAAATGACATATCTGCCGAACGATCTTCTCGTAAAGGTCGACATCGCGTCGATGGCTAACTCTCTAGAGGCTCGTTCCCCATTTCTCGATCATAAATTGATCGAATTCGCCGCTAGCCTGCCGGAAGGCCAAAAGATGAGTAGGTTTCGTCCGAAATCGCTCTTGAAAAAGGTCGCAGCCAGATTGGTGCCGAGTGACGTGGTTTACCGGCGGAAAATGGGCTTTGGTGTACCGATCGGCCGATGGCTTCGCGGATATATGAAAGATTATATGATCGAGAACCTGCTATCCGAAAAGTTGTCCAATCGTGGCCTTTTCGAACGAAAAGCGATCAAGAAAATGATTGACGAACATCTTTCCGGACAGACCGATTATGCGACACCGCTTTGGTCCCTGCTAATGCTCGAACTCTGGTTCCAACAATTCATCGATTAAGCTATAATCAGAAATCGCTCAAACGATTCTTATGTCCATTTCCGATTGCAGAATAATCGAACTACCCAAGATCGCCGATCCGCGTGGCAATCTTACATTTATTGAAAGTGGCCGACATGTGCCATTCGATCTAAAGAGAATTTTTTATCTATACGATGTGCCCGGCGGTGAGAGCCGGGCCGGGCACGCACTCAAAACGTGCTATCAGTTCATCATCGCGGTCAGCGGAAGTTTTGATGTTACGCTCGACGACGGAATCGCACGGCAAACGCATCATTTGAACCGCTCATATTATGGATTACTTGTACCTCCATTACTCTGGCGCGAGATCGACAACTTTTCTTCGGGCTCGGTTTGCATGGCGCTTGCGTCGGAGAACTATAACGAGGCCGACTATTATCGCGAATATGACGATTTCAAATTCGCCATGAACGAGACGAAATGATGAACGTCCCATTCCTCGAACTCAAGCGATCTTATCTAGAATCTAAAGTCGAATTTGACGCGGCGTATCAACGGGTGATGGACTCTGGATGGTTCATTCTTGGGGAGGAAGTGTCGGCGTTTGAGATCGAGTTCGCGGCGTACTGCGGAGCTAAATTCGCCGTTGGCTGTGCAAACGGCCTTGACGCTCTGCATTTGCTGTTGAGGGCCTACGGCATTGGCCGCGGCGACGAGGTCATTGTTCCGTCAAACACTTATATCGCATCTTGGCTTGCCGTGTCCTATGCTGGTTCGGAAATAGTACCGGTAGAGCCTGATCTTCGAAGTTACAATCTTGACCCTAAAAAGATCGCTGCGGCGATCACCGTTAGGACCAAGGCCATTATGCCGGTCCATCTATATGGACAGGCCGCGGATCTTGATCCGATCAAAAAGATCGCGGACGATTATGGCCTGAAAGTAATTGAAGACGCGGCACAAGCTCACGGGGCAATTTACAAAGGGCGAAAAATCGGTGTATCAAAAGACGGGGTCGGGTGGAGCTTTTATCCGAGCAAGAACCTCGGGGCTTTTGGGGACGCCGGTGCTATAACGACCGATGATGAAGAACTGGCGGTTAGGCTGCGAAGCCTCAGAAACTATGGTACTACGTCCAAATATGTCAACAAGATCAAGGGTTATAACAGCCGTTTGGACGAACTCCAAGCCGCCTTTTTGCGCGTCAGGCTTTCGAATCTTGACAAGCATAATGCGCGAAGACGCGAGATCGCTAATATTTACCTCGAACGGCTAACAGGCCTTGATCTGATCTTGCCATTTGTTTTGGACGAAACCGAGCCGGTTTGGCATTTGTTTGTTGTCCGTGTGAAAGAGCGCCAGAAGCTACAGAATTATCTGAACGAAAACGGTGTAGGAAACCTGATCCATTATCCGATACCGCCGCATCTACAAGACGCCTATGAGAACCTGAAGTTTCACGAAGGTGATTTTCCGATCGCTGAAGAAATTCATCGCACGATACTCAGCTTACCGATCAGTCCGTACCTGACGGACGAACAGGTCGATCATGTCATTGCGACGATCAGAGGGTCTTATGCTTAGTGACAAACACGCTGATTGGCTTGAACACTTTGTAACTACACTCTCGGCATCGCCGGATCTGCAAACGTGGGGCGGACACACAAAATGGCGAATGGCCGAGATGGAAATGATCTGCGAACGGGTCGAGATCGGCGAAGTGGCCTCGCTGCTTGAGATCGGATGCGGAAATGCGTTCGGCGGAGCGTATCTGGCAAGTCATACTGATAATCTGGTCGTATCGGACCTGCCGATGGTGCTTCACGCAGCGCACTCAATTGGTTTAACAAAGGCGAAAAAACTGCTTGAGCGGCTAGAGGTCAAAACCCATTCGGTCGTCGGTTGCTCGGGCGAAGATATGCCGTTTGAAGATAACAGCTTTGACATTGTTTTTTCGCTGTATAATCTTGAGCATATTCCGGACAGAGGTAGATGCCTGCGTGAGATCAAACGCATTCTTAAACCGAACGGGCGAATGATCGCGACCGTGCCGACGTTCGGCTGGTCGGCGGTCTACCCGATCATGTTTTACGCTGACTTTGCACAGCGAATTTTGAGCAGGGTTTTGCCAAAGCGAAAATCGTCAGGTCTGCCGGCAGAAATCGGTGAGCCGCTCGATCATTCGGCCGGGAACGGGCATAACATCAACAACTGGAAGACCTTTCGTACGGCTTTTCCGCAGTTTCCCTTTCCGAAACCGCACGGTGAATACAAAAGCTGGTCGGATGAATTGTGGAGTCAGAGAAAGAGCAATTGGGAACGGCAATGTGAAAAAGCTGGTTTGACCGTGAAGCAGTCTTTTCCGCTTTCGATCGTTCCGCAGGGATTGTTTGTAACGCTGTTGGGCAGATTCGGGTCGTCTCTTTATGAGCGGTTATTCAATTGGGATAGGCGCTTGTCGATGAACCCGAGATTTCAAAATGTCGGACAGTTTCTTTGTTTGGTTTGCGAAAAATAATGAATGCCGACCTTATAGCTGCTGCGAGATTTGACGACCTCGCAGTAAATTATTCCGATCTACTGCCTGGCGACAGGTCTGCTCGCATCCTTGACATCGGCTGCGGCAGCGGGCGGTTTTTGGAATATTTGAGTGGGCTCGGTTTCGCCCAATTGACGGGTGTCGATATCGACGGAAGATCGATCGCCGGCGTTAGGGAAAAACTGGGAATACGGGCCGAGGTGATAAACGATGTTGCCGGATTCTTGAATGAGGAATCGGAAAATATGAACTGATAATTGCTAAGGACGTAATATATTACTTTTCGAACGAAACGCTTATCCCTTATCTGAAAGCAATAAGAACAGGTTTGTCGCCGGGCGGCATACTTATTGTTGAGGTATTTAATGGGGCGCCGATGACCGGTTCGTACATCAAGAATAAGGATTATCCGATCAATTTTGTGTTTACCGAGCACAGTTTGCGAAGTGCACTGCAGGACGCAGGCTTTCAGGTCGACAAATTATTTGGCACCCGCTCGATCAGGAAGGGTCTAAAACGCGGGATATTTAATCTTGGCCAGGCGATATGGCAGAGTTGTTTGAAATTCATCTACCTAGTGGAACGAGGCGCGGACGAACAAAATCCAACCATCCTGACCAAGACACTGATTGCCGCCGCATCAGTTCCAAAAGGGTCCGGCTAATAAATGTCAGTGTCGAAACCGAACAAACGCAGATCGATCGTACACATCTGGAGCACCTTTACCCCCGGACTTTTTGCCGAACCCCATACGTACCTTCTCGAACACCGAGATCGTTGGGGCTCGACGCTGCTGGCGGCCCGTCTCGCTGATAACGGTTCGATGCTTCCGCCCCACACGTCGTATCTCTTGAAAGCGGATGTCGGCACTGCAGGGTCGTACACGTTTTTCGGGCGTTTGAAAGACAAATTTTCGGAGCGGTTAATTTGGCTAAGATTCAACAAGTGGTGTCTGAACAAAGTGCGTGAGCAGGGCGGTGAACTTGTCCACGCTCATTTTGGCGAGACCGGCGTCAGAATACTGCCGCTGATCAGGAAAAGCGGGTTGCCGTTGGTCGTTTCATTTTACGGGTTTGATGCCAGCACGCTCCTGCAAAGGCCGGATTGGGTTGCCCGGTATCAGGAGATGTTTAGGTACACGGATGCGATCATTGTTCTTAGCGAATCCGTTAAAGAGAGAATGACAAAGATCGGTTGCGACCCCGATAAGGTCCACGTATGGCGAATCCCTGTCGATCTTGATTTTTACGACTATCAGCCGCGGATTCCGACTGAAACTACGAGATTTTTGATCTGTGCCAGATTTGTAGAAAAGAAAGGGTATACCTATTTGCTTGCATCTTTTGAAAAACTGGTGCGTTCAGGAAGGAAGGTCCATTTGACGATGATAGGTTACGGGCCGTTGAAGGGTAAGATCGATGCAGAGATCGAAAAACGCGGTCTCGTTAATCACACGACGATCATCGACACCGAATTGCGTTCGGATTTCCCGGACATTTATCGCAAAGCTCTCACTTCGCATGACATTTTTGTTTTGCCATCGGTCGTCGCGAAAAATGGAGATGACGAGGCCGGGCCAGCTTTGACGATGATAATTGCACAGGCGGCGGGACTTCCTGTGATTTGTACGGACTTTTCGGGTGCTGAGATGTCCGTTGTCGACGGAAAGACGGGGTTGTTATGCGAATCGAATAGTTCGGACGATCTGGCCGAAAAGATGTCCTATCTGGCCGCATCCCCGCAATTGTGGACCGAACTTGGAGCGCGTGCGAGTGAATTCGTTCGAAAACGATTCGCGTCCGATCACCAAATGAAAGAGATCACGGATATCTACACCAACATATTGACCTCCGCAAAACGTAGGGGATAAGAACCATGTCCGAAAGTGTCACGCCGGTAAAAGCAGGGTCAAGCGCGTTTGAATTTTTTCGGGCAACTCTAAATACGGCGGGATTGACGATCGTCCGTCTCCTGACGGGCTGGGCCAGGGCCAAGGTGACATCGCTTCTGCTCGGGACCGCCGGCATTGGAATTCTTGCGCAGGCAAACCAAATATTGCTTTTGGGAACCTCATTCGGCTCGCTCGGACTCGTAAATGGCCTAATAAATCGTCTCAGCTTCAATTACGCTAACAACGACGACAAAAAAACGAAACAGCTTTTTTCGACGATCTTTACCGCGCAGTTGATTGCAATAGTGGTCTTGATGACTATCGGAATAATTGGGGCAAGACCGCTGGCAGCGTACTTTTTCGGCAGTGCCGAAAATTCGAACTATTTTATCATCACGTTGTTAGCCATTCCATTTTCAGTGGTTTCGACGAATTTTATCGAAGCGATCTTTTTTGCGAGAAACCGCTACGACATATACACCAAAGCCGGGATATGGGCCACCCTGCTCGGGCAATTGACGGTTATTGTGCTGACCTATTACTTTGGCCTGACGGGAGCGTTCTTCGGGATATTGGCCAGTTCAGTATTGTTGTTCCTATTTTATATTTTGTACCTAAACAAAGTAGAAACGTTTAAGAACGTTTTTAGCTTTGGAATTGAAAAAAGCAACTTTAAAGATGCAACTTCGCACGGATTTGTAAATTTGACCTACGGGGCTTTGGTGCCGTTGGCGTCGCTGGTGATAAGGACGTTTTTGATCGACGATTCGGGGGTTTCGGCAAACGGCATCTATCAAGTGCCGATAGCTCTTACGGCATATTATACGCCTTTCATCACGAATGGATTATGGGCCAGATTGTATCCAAAGGTAAGTGCCGTAAAGGATCCGAAGGAAGTGGACGGGGAGATAACGGCGTCGGTCAGGCAGAGCATTTTGGTGGTAACGACATTTGTTTTGCTGCTGCTGGTTTATCCCGAGGCACTTGTTTTGATCAGTTATTCGTCCGACTTTTTGCCTTCGGTTGAAGTAATGCCTTTTCAATTTGCGGGCGATCTTGGTTATTTTGTATTGTTCAATGTAGGGGTTTTCGCGCTTGCACTTAACCGACTCAGGGTCTACTTTGGCTTTTGGTTCATTTATTATGCAGCTCTCATATTAGCTTCATATTTGCTAATTCCCGGATTTGGGGTCAAAGGTGCCGCACTCGCGTATCTTATTTGCGCTAGTGCCGTTGGCACCTTTGCAATGATCTGGCTGGTGAAAAGTACCAGCCTGGAAACGATGCGTTCGATAATTGGTTTCTTTGTTTTGGGCGGAATTCTGATCGCTGCTCAATGCTCGATCTTTTCGTTATCGACAAACATCTGGTTGCGGCTTCCGATCCCGGGGATCTGGATGATCGTTATCGCCGCCAAATTTTTGGGCATGAGTTCGATCAGACGGGCGACGCAACTGTTTGTTTTAAGAGGCAATTTCTATGAAAGGCGTTGTGTTAGCCGGCGGCTTGGGTTCGCGCTTAAGTCCGTTGACGAGAATTACTAATAAGCATTTGCTGCCGGTTTATAACGAGCCGATGATCTATTATCCGATCAAGGCTCTTATAAATGCGGACATTGATGACATTATGATCGTCACCGGAGGCAATTCGGCGGGTGATTTTTTGAAGCTGCTCCGGAACGGCAAGGATTTTGGGCTGAAGCATTTGAATTACACGTATCAGGAAGGTGAAGGCGGGATCGCGGATGCGTTGGGTTTGGTCGAGCATTTTGCCGACGACGAGCCGATCTGTGTGATCCTGGGCGACAACATAATCGAGGGCAACATCCGTCAGGCTGCTGAAGAGTACAAGGCGCAAGGAAAGGGTGCAAAAATACTGCTCAAGAGAGTGCCTGATCCGCAGCGTTTCGGCGTGCCCGAACTCGATGGCGATCGAGTTTTGAATATCGAGGAAAAACCGAGTGATCCGAAATCGGACATGGCGGTGATCGGTATTTATTTTTATGACGCCACCGTATTTGACGTGATCAAAACGCTGGTTCGGTCGGGCCGCGGCGAGCTTGAGATCACCGACGTCAATAATCATTACATCAAACGGGGCGAGATGACCTGGAACGAACTCGACGGCTGGTGGACCGACGCGGGAACGTTCGAGAGCCTGTTGCTAGCTTCGAATTTGGTCGCTAAGAGCGGTGCGAATAATATATGAGTTTCATCGAAGCAGACATAAAGGATGTCGTAGTTTATCCGCTCAAAAAATATCATGACGACCGAGGCTGGTTGGCCGAGTTATTTCGTCATGACGAATTGGACGAAGAGTTTTATCCGGCGATGTCGTATATTTCGTTCACGACGCCGGGCGTTCAACGCGGTCCGCATGAACATGTTGACCAAGCGGATCTGTTTTGCTTTATCGGACCATCGACATTCAAAATGCGGATGTGGGACAACCGGCCGGAGTCGCCAACGTTCAACCACATAATGACGTTTTTGGCCGGTGCAGATAACCCGATGGCAGTCGTTGTTCCCAAGGGCGTTGTGCATGGATACAAGAATGTCGGCGAAACGGACGGTATGGTGATAAACTGTCCAAACCGGCTATACATGGGCGAAGGAAAACGTGAACCGATAGACGAGATCCGTCACGAGGATGACCCTGAGACGATCTACAAGATGGATTAGATCCAAGTTTAACTTGATCTGAGCCTTACAGGATCCGGCAGGCGGCGACGACTTGCCCGCACATTCGTATGGCCGAATACCACTGACGACAAGTTCCGATGCCGTGTTCGACTGAGCCGCCTGCCGGTTAATTTTATCCAATGAAGATCGCCCGTATCATCGCCCGCCTCAATGTCGGCGGCCCGGCCCGGCATGTGGTATGGCTAACCAAAAAACTGCAGCCCGCCGGATTTGAAAGTGTTCTCATCGCCGGAACGGTTCCCGAGGGCGAAGAGGATATGAGCTACTTTGCCGCCGAGAACGGCGTAGATCCGATCTATATTCGCGAGCTCAGCCGCGAGCTCTCGCCTAAAGACGTAGTTTCTCTATTCAAGATTTACCGAGAGATGTTCCGGCAAGCGCCGGATATTATCCACACCCATACTGCAAAAGCGGGAACCGTCGGGCGCGTTGCGGCCTTTTTTTACAAATGGCTGACGCCCGGAACGCTGGTCGGCCGGCCGCGGAATGTGAAAGTTGTCCATACGTTTCACGGACATGTATTTCATAGTTACTATGGAACGGCGAAAACGCGTGTTTTTTTATTGATCGAGAAGTTGCTGGCCAGGATCGCAACAGATCGAATAGTGGTGATCACGCCTCAACAGTTTGTCGAGATACATGAGGAATTTCGTGTCGGAAAGCGAGATCAATTTAGCATTATCCCGCTCGGAATCGATCTTGAACAATACCAAGATAGTGATGATAAACGAACCATCCTTCGAGAAGAGGTAGGAGCCGCGGCCGATGAATTGATCGTCGGATTTACCGGCCGTCTGACCGAGATAAAGAATGTATCGCTGCTGCTTGAGGTTGCGGCGAAATATCGGGAATCAGGTGAGGCTCCGCCGGTGAGATTTGTCATCATTGGCGACGGCAATCTTCGACAGCAGCTGGAACGACTGTCGGACGAATTGGGGCTCGGCGGCTCGGTTGTTTTTATCGGAAATCGCGACAACGTCGCGGAGCTTTTGCCGGGCATGGATATCATCGCTTTAACGTCGAGAAATGAGGGGACCCCGTTGTCGCTGATCGAGGCGATGGCTGCGGGAGTTCCGTTCATTTCGACGGCTGTCGGCGGCGTTGTCGATCTTGCAGGTGATACCCTCGAGCAGCATCTCGGATTTCGTGTTTGTGAGCGCGGCTTGGTCGTGGATGATTTTGATGCTGAACATTTCGTTAATGGCTTGATTTATCTTGTGAAAAATGAAAAATTACGATCAAGGATCAAAGACGAAAGTGCCGCTTTTGTGCACTCAAAGTACTCGGTTGACAGATTGACTAACGATATCGCTTCGCTCTACAGGGAATTGCAACGCGGCAATCAGAGCGATACGGGCAAAGTCTAAAAATGCTGCAATTAACATCAAACCCACTTTTGATCGGCGGCGTGAGCATTTTGCTCGGCATCTTGATGACGCTGGGCGTCAGGCATTATGCAACCGCACGCGGATTTGTGGCGAAGCCGAAGTCTGACCGGTGGCACAAAAGGCCGACGGCTATGATGGGCGGCGTGGCGATCTTTTTGACGACGATCGTCATGTACGCGCTTTTTGTGCCGCCGACGCGTGAGTCACTGGCGTTGATGGGCGGCAGCACGTTCTTGTTCATTGTCGGGTTGGTGGACGATGTAATAAATATCAAGCCTTATCAAAAGTTGATCGGCCAGCTGATCGGAGCGGCGATTTTGGTTTCTTTCGGGTTGACGCTACCAATCACGGGCTACGCGCTCGTCGATATCTGGATCACCACATTTTGGATCATCGGCATCACAAATGCGATCAACTTGCTCGACAACATGGACGGCCTTGCCGCAGGAATTTCGGCGATCGCAAGCATAGCATTGGGACTCAGTTTTGCGGTCAACGGTCAAACGACAGAGCTGATATTCGTCGCTGTGTTTGTCGGTGCCCTGGTCGGTTTTCTGGTATTCAATTTCAATCCGGCGTCGATCTTTATGGGCGATTGTGGCTCGATGTTCGTCGGCTTTCTGCTCGCCGGATCGGTACTTCTCAATCAGGTCGGCGGACGTTCCCGAGGTATATTGGCGATCCTCGCGGTGCCCGTTCTGATCTTGTTCGTACCGATATTCGACACGACATTCGTAACCATTTTGCGGAAGCTTTGGGGCCGAAAGGCTTCGCAGGGCGGACGTGACCATACATCGCACCGTCTGGTGGCGTTGGGGCTTTCGGAGCGTGCAGCGGTTTTGATGCTTTACGGTTTCGCCGCTATTGCCGGGGCGATCTCGATCGCGATCAGCCGGCTTGAGACTACCCAGAGCCTTGCACTGATCACCATTTTTTCGATCATCCTGGTGATAATCGGCGTTTACCTTTCGAAGGTAAAGGTCTATGAGGCAAAGGACGAAGAGCTGGCCGCCAAGGACAACGCTGTCTTCGCATTTTTAGTAAACGTCTCGCACAAACGGCGGATCTTTGAGGTATTCCTCGATGCGGCATTGATCACGCTCGCTTATTATTCGGCATCTGTCATTGTGTTGGGATCGATCGAGCGTAGTGGTGAATGGGATCTGTTCATCAAGAGCCTTCCGATCATCGTACTCCTACAACTCGGTGCCTTTCTCGCCACCGGAGTCTATCGAGGGCTGTGGCGGTATACAAGCGTCGGTGATTTCATCACGTATGCAAAAGGCGTCGCACTTGGGTCTGTTTTGAGCATATTGGCGCTGCTTCTGTTGTATCGATTTGAATTTTTCTCGCGAACCGTGTTTTTTGTCGACGCGATGCTGTTGTTAGCTGCGCTTATCGGCAGTCGAATGGCGTTTAGATTGATCCGGCAGGCGATCCCGCTCCCGATGATCAACGAGGGCCGGCGTGCATTGATCTACGGTGCAGGCGACGGCGGGGAAATGGTGCTGCGCGAACTGCGTAACAATCCAACGTGGGATTTTCGGCCGGTCGGCTTCATTGATGACGACCCGCTCAAGGCCGGCAAGGTCATCCACGGCCTGACGGTATTCCAGGGAAATGGTTTGCTGCCGGAGATATGCGAGGAGAAGGATATCGAAGAGATCCTTATCGCTTGCCGTGATATGACCCCGGAACGGCTAAAATATCTGCGCGAGTTGTGCAGCGACCAGAACATATCATTGCGGCGGGCTCAACTAAGGATCGAGCCGGTCGATTTTGAATGACCCGTTGAATTTCTATCCCGTGGCAAATTGTGGCTTTAAGTATCGTTAAGATCAAAACGAAGACCGATTGGACGATGCTAGGGATCGCTGCGGTCTTTGTGTTGCTCTGTGTGTGGTTTTCTGCCAAATGGAACTTTGCAAACGCCCTTTCGACGCGTGCCGGGCAAAAGGAAGTAGCCGATCTGGCGGTTTCGCTTGCTCCGTCTGATCCGCAGACGCGATTTGCCGCAGCGGCGATCTACGGAAGGACGTTTGAACCCGCAGATCTCGACCGGTCGCTCGCGGAATATGAACGCGTTGCCGCGTTGTCGCCTAACAACTTTTTGTGCTGGCTCGAACTCGGGCGTGCCCGCGAGCGAAACGGCGACCGGTCCGGTGCCGAACTTGCACTTAAGCGGGCATTGGAACTTGCGCCAAATTACGCCGACGTCCAGTGGGCGTACGGGAATACGCTGGTGCGTGCGGGTAAGGTTGACGAAGGTCTGGCTCAGATCAATTCCGCGGCGCGGACAAATGTGAGATTCGTTCTCCCTGCGGTTGGGATCGCGATGGAGATCTTTGCCGGCGATGCGAGCGTTGTTCGGCAGCAGCTCGGTGATACGACCGCCGTGAATATGGCATTGGCCGATTATTTGGCGAGGCAAAAGCGTTTTGACGAAGCAGTGGCGGCCTGGAGATCAAAACCCGCCGGACCACCGGACGCAGACGTGAAAGATCTGGGCAACCGGCTTTTGTCGTCGCTGTTGGCGGCAAAACAGTATCGGGCTGCATCTGCCGTATTCTCGGACCTCTACGGACCGCAGGACGAATCGCCTGCCGTCGGCCGGATATTGGACGGCGGCTTCGAGGCAGGAGTCAAGTTGAAAGGTGCACGCGATTTTGAGTGGCAGATCGCGGAAGGTGCGGAGCCGCAGATCGCGATCAGCCGGACCCAGAAACACGGCGGCGACAACTCATTATACTTGGTCTTTAACACTACGCAGGCCGCAGATATCAGGCCGCTCGGACAACTCGTCGCCGTCGAGCCGGGCGCGGTATACGACGTTGAGATATTTTATCGCTCCGAATTGAAGAAGGGTGTTACGGTCCGTTGGGACATTGTGAATGCAATGGACGGCGTCGCCATTGCATCATCGGAACCTATTGAGTTGATCAGTGATTGGAAGGCACTCAGCATCAAATTTACAGCTCCCGCATCGACGGACGGAGTTATTCTTCGGCTCGTGCGTGACCGTTGCCCGTCGCCCGTATGTCCGATCAGCGGATCCGTTTGGTTTGATGACGTTTCGATCAAAAAATTATGAGTCCGGCTGAGAGTGGATCCAAATATACCGAGATCTCGAGATTTGAAGAGATCGAGATCGGCGAAACCTCATCGCGGGCAAGCGGCGTTGTGTTTTTTGTCCTTTGCCTGATCCCGATATTATCCACCGTACTTTACGGCGGTGTGGATTCGGGTACTTGGGTTGTGATCAGCCTCCTCGCCGGCATCATCGCACTTGCCTGGCTGACAGACGCCTGGTTGGGAAAGGCGTTCCTCGTTGACCGCAACTCGATGCTGCTGCCGATCGCCGGAATGATCGCTATCGGTCTGGTCCAATTGGTTCCGGTGTTTTCGAGCGGTCTTGGCAGCGACCTGCTGCCGACGCAATACAGCCAGCCGATCTCGGCCGATCCGTATTCGACAAGGCTTTTTGTGATAAGGCTGATCGTTTACTTCGCATTTTTCGCAGCGGCATTAACGTTTATCAACACCGAGCGGCGGCTGAAACAGTTGACGGTCATTGTGATCAGCCTTGGGGCAATTACGGCGTTTTTCGGCATACTTCAATTTCTTGCAAAACCCGAGGCCATATACGGCTTGCGAGCGACGCCGAATGCCATTCCTTTCGGGCCATTTGTCAACCAGCATCATTTTGCGGCTTTCACGGAGCTCGGATTCGGGCTTGCCGTCGGGCTCATGGCCGGCAAGGCAGTAAAACGCGACAAAATGCTGCTGCTGGCGGTAGCTGCGTTGATGATGGTCGTTGCGGCAGTACTGACGGGTTCGAGAGGCGGGTTTCTGAGTTATGCCGGCATCGCGGCATTCATATTGGTGGCTATTGCCAAGTTGAAACCACGAGAAGGTGCGAACGGAGACACTTCGGCGACGATGCAAAAGGCGGCACTGGCCGCGGCGATCGTGATCTCGATCATTCTAGTCATCGGGATCGTTTTGTTCGTCGGCGGCGACAGCTCTCTCTCGCGTTTGACCGGAGTTGCCGGTGTCCAGGCAGACGTCAGCAGCGGCCGGATCCATTTTTGGACAACCGCGATCAAGATCTTTTTCGATCACCCGATCCTGGGGGCCGGATATGATGCATTTGGCGTCGCGTTTACGAGATACGATACATGGAACGGGGTCTTTCGCGTCGAACAGGCACACAACGACTATCTGCAGACGCTCGCGGATGCCGGCATCGCCGGATTTGTCTGTGTCGCGGGATTCATCTATTTGTTGTTCAGGAAAGGACTGCGGGTGATCTCGTTGACGGCTGATCCGCTTCGGTCATCGATAGCGATCGGGGCCATGGCGGGTTGTTTTGGTATCTTAATTCACAGCTTTTTTGATTTCCCGCTACGCACCCCGGTAAATGCCTTTCTATTCCTCCTGCTCGCCGCCGCCGCCACAGTTACCGTTAGAACGGCCGAACCCAAACGAAGAAAAAGCCGTTAACGGACACGAACCTCAACTTCTTGTTTGCCGCATGGCAAGGAAAACGTGATCTGGTATAGACCTGCCTTACCGCTTATCGTGCGGACAATGAACAAAGCCCGTCCTTTGACCGCCGAGATCTCCTCGCGACGCACACCGATCTCTTCCGGTTCGCCGGATACGAAGGTAAGATCCGTCAGGTCTTCGTCAGTCTCGGTGCCAATGATTATGGCCAGTTCACTGCCGGCCTTTTGAAGTGTGATCGACGACTCACTTGCTGTGAATGAACACGGCTTTATATCTGGCCGCTCATCTTGGGTCTTGACGGCAGCCGTAGTTTCACCCGGCGTCGGAGACGCTGTCGGTTTCGGCTGGTCTACGATGGTCTTCGCCATGGCCGAGTTTGCGGCCGGTATCGTGATCACGACCGGTGGAAAGAGATTGGTGGTCTTTGGTGAAGGGGTCGCTGTCGGCTCGGGGGTTGGCGTTGGAGTGGGCGTTTGGACAACGTCCGCGGCCGGTTCCGGAGTCAGTTCGGGCGAGGCTTTCGGCGTCGGCGATGGCGAAGCTGAAACGGTAGGCGTCGATTCAGGCGTAGGTTCGATCTTCACAGGAACGGTCGCGGGAATGGTCGGGCCCGGTTCCGGAGTCGGCTGCGGAGTCGCTTCCGGAGTTGAAGTCGGCGTTGTATTTTGAGCCACACCTTCGTCGGGCAGTAGCCTCAGCGGATTACGGCCGATCTTAAGTTCGAGGCCTTCGGTATTTCCGTTCGTGCGTCTATAGAGTGATTCGATCACCGCGTACTTGATCGGATCAGGTGTGCCTGCCTTGTAGCTCTTGTAATACGCGTCGAGTGCCTCAGCTGTGTTCCCGCTTGCCTCATAGGCTGTCGCCAGACGCCACATCGTCGAACGCCACCAGACACTATCGCCCGGAAGCACGCCGACTGCACGCCGATAGCGAATGATCGATTCTGCCGTATTGTCCATCTGAAAAAGAGCAGCTCCGGCCAGCTCCTCGATGCGGCCGCGAAGAATAGCGGAAAGGGTCGCCCTTGAGACATTTGCCACTTGAATATACTCATTACGTGCCTCGGCAAGGGTTCTCGGCTGGTATATCTCGTCCGCCAAGATCGCGGAGGTCGCATGTCTGAAATCGAGAGCAGTCTCAACGCCGGGTACCGCCGCCTTTGCCAGTTCGGCGACTTTGGCAGGGGCGAGTTTTTTTGCGAGCAGCTGCGACGACGCGAAAAGCTGGCGGTACGTTTTCATTCGGTCGCTGCCGTCGACAAACGCGTCTGCCAGTTTGGCCGCGGCGTCAGCCTCCGAGCCGTTGACCGCGTTCATGAATTCGAACAGCGATCTGAGTCTCAAAGCATTCTCTTGGGTGTCGGCAGCCATAGGAGCAAAGGTACTTGCACGCCGTTCGTCCTCGATCAGCTTGATGAACGAATCCGCCTGAACGGGCACGCGAAGCCCCAGATCTGTCGCAACTTGGCCGTCCTTCATCACGAACATTTTTGAAAGCGACTCGGCAGCCTCACGATATAGTCCGGCGGCGGCACGCATCGTGGCGATCTCATATTCGATGGTCGGAAAATTGCCGTATTTGCGAGCTGCAAGAAGTGTCTTTTCGGCCTCGAGCGGTTTGTCCTCGAGAAGCAGGCCGCGAGCAACGGCAATGTGCGACCAAATATATCTCGGATCAGCGGTGATCGCTTTTTGACCGTATTCGACCGCCTTTTCACCGATACCGTTTGCGGCGTACCAATAGGCTGCACCGGCGAGCAGGATGACGTTGCCGGCATTGGCGTCCAGCGATGTTTTGAGCTCGGCTTCGGCGTCGGCACGTTTGCCGGTATCAAACAATGACAATATCAGGCCCGCTCTTGCCGGGGCATTCGCGGGGTCACGTGTCAAGATCTCGCGATAAAGAACGACGGCTTCGTCAGCCTTGCCGAGCGAACGTTTCATTTCGGCGAGGCCGCGGCGGGCAGAGACCGATCCGGCATCAAGCTCGAGAGCTTTGGCGTAGGCCGCCGCCGAGTCTTCGAGTTTGAACTCAAGACGATTTGCCAGCCCTAATGTTTGGTAGGCCGCGGACGAATCCGGAACTATCTTTATTACGTTCTCAGCGACTCGTTTTGCCTTGGCACCATTCTCAACGCTCAGATAGAAATTGGCGATCGTGATCAGCTGTGTCGGGTTTGTTTCGATGCGTTCCTCGATCGTTTTGGCGATGTCGAGTGCGGCTTCCTGACTGCCGCGGAAGAATAGGTTAGCCGGAAATTTGGCCAGCGTCTCGGTAAACAGCTGATCGGCGACGGGCTTTGGAGCCTCGGCGGCTCCGGCCTTGAAGAGCTTGGCCGCGTTTTCGAGATCACCGGCGAGTATTCGCTGGTTGCCGATGTCAGCCCGCAGACGGAGCATCATCTCAAGACCCTCGCTCTGCCGCGTACTCCTTGGAAATTTTGAGAGAAATTTCTTGATCGCCCCGACTCGCTCAAATGCATCGGCTGTCGCGGTCGCCTTTTCCCATTCAGCGGTTTCGTCGACCTTTGGCTTCGGCGTGGCGGTCACCTTTGGCTTGGAAGCGGCGGCTGAAGGTTTTTTCGGCGTGGTTTTCGGTTTTGCAGCCGCCGTTTTCGAAGCAGTTTGTTTTGGTTTGGTGGTCTGTGTAAAGGCCGGGATGAGCAGTACGGAAAACAGGAAAATGATCGCAAATGATCTCATAAAACACTTTAACTAAGAGCCGTCGTTCTCAAAAGGATACCACGAAATTGCCTTTTGACACGTCTCGGCGGTATCCTCACCCTATGGTCGAACTCGACGAAATATGGTCGCAAATGCTCGCTGCCGCCGCCGCGAACGCGAGCGACGCAGGCCGGAGCGATGTCGCCGATTTTCTGCGGCTCAAGGCGTCGAATGATGCGATACGTTCGACGGGCGTCAAATGGCTGTTCGACACCGTGATCGAGATCGCAGCGAACGCAAACCGCGGCAGCACTTCACTTACCATCGAACGCGACGACCCGCACAATTTTGCCCACGGCAATTCAAACCTCGTCGGAACTCGCGTGATGGTACGTCACGGAGTGAGATGTCTTTCGGTCGAGGCAGGTTGGACGCGAACTCCGGCGGACGGCATAATGCGCGGCGGGGCACTCGCATTTGCTCGTGTTTCGCATTTTGGAATGCCGAAAAAGACGACCGAATTGAAGCTCGTGGCCGAAGAACCGGCACCGAAATGGCGCAACGCAGAAACATCGGACCACATCGATTCCGCCGAACTGCGGCGTCACCTCGAGATATTGACGACATGACATCACGGCTTTTTATTACTGCTTGTGTAATGTAGAATACTTATTAATCTTAGCTTTTGTATTAGGGAGATATTTTAACAACGTGATAGCAGATCTTGATAAACTGATAGAATTACAGCAGACGGATACTCACCTCAGAAAATTAAAACAGGCAATAGAATCATCGGAGACCAGGCGTGCAGAGATCGAACAAGAATTCGAACAGCACGCCTCTTCTATTCGGGATATACAAAACCGGCGTGATTCGCTGCATGCAAAACGTGCTGAGCTCGAAAAACAGATCGCCGAGAACAAGACCTATCTCGAACGTGCCGACCGTAACCTAAAGCACGCCCAGAACTCAAAAGAATACGAGACCGCAATGCGCGAGACCGACGCCCTGCAAAAGCAGATCGCGGCATATGAAACGCAGATCGTCGAGACGATGGAAGAGGTCGAAACAGTAGAAAAGGAGATCGCCGAACGCAGCGAAGAGATCGCTACGCTCGACACCAATCTCGAAACGGCCCTAAAACAGCACGATGCACAGATCGCAGCCGACAAGACCCAATTTGAAAAACTGTCGGCTGGACGTGAAAAGGTCTTTGTCACACTGCCCGCTCAACTCGCTTCCGTTTACAACCGCATGGCCCAACGCAGCCGCGACGGCATAGCCGTTGCCGAGGTCGTCAACGGTTCTTGCAGTGCATGCTATATGTCGCTCCGCCCGCAGATCCTGCTCGAGGTCAAACGCGGCGACCAGATCATCACCTGCGAGAGCTGCACCCGAATCATGTACATCCTAAAACGCGACGCCGAAGCCTCGGCGTAATTGAACCAGACATCTCAGATAGATCGGACGGCCCGGCCCGTCCTTTTTTATTGTCTTCTATCTAGGCTCTTTAACCATTTTAAGAACGAATCTTCGTAGACGAGCCACGGATCGTTTGGGCGCTTTTTGCCGGCCGTCTCAAGTGTTCCGTCTTCGCAGAGGCATATCAGTGCGCGTCGGGAAGGTGCGGGGATGATGATGCGGTGTGAGCGGATAAGCCGTTCGATCTCGGAAAGGCGGAGCTTTGGCCGGAGCGACAAATCCAATAAGTGTTGCGTGATATTCATATGTGTAGTGTGTAAGTTTGAATTTGTCCGCCGCACGCGGCGAGAGACCTCAATAAAAATGGGGCTGCGAGTAACGCATTTCCTGCAAAGTACGTCAAAACCTGAAAAGTACATCATTTCCTGCATTATCTGCAAAGTACGTCAAAGTCTGCAAAGCTGCATTTACTTGCCAAACGTGACTTGGTTAGTCTGAATATGTCGGGCGGATTCCATGTTGTGCAACAATGTTGCATCTATGCGTCGTCCGACCGTTAGAAGATATCAAACAATAGGCAAGAAAGCAAGAGTTTATGACATACACAGAAAAAGACAAATCAAAGGCAATGGCGATCGTGCATGTTTTCGAAACGTCGCGGCCGTTCGGCGAATATGCAGCGTGCGTCGTGCTAGACGACGGTGCGGGGATCTCGTACGGAATCAACCAATTTACGCACCGATCGGGCTCGCTCGCGGCGGTGGTCGATAAGTATCTGAAAGCAAAGGGCGTCGTCGGAGCGGCGGTGATGCTCGAAAATCTGGCATTGCTCCGAAGCACATCGGCAGCGGCTGTCGCCAAACTATCGGCGAATACGGTCTTGAAAAAAGCACTGCGGGCGGCGGCCGTCACGAGCGAGATGAAACGGGCTCAGGAACAGACGGCGTTCGAACTGTATCTGAGACCGGCACTAGTCATTTGTGAAAGATACGGATTTACCGAGCCGCTGAGCCTCGCTGTTATCTATGATTCCGTCGTCCACGGCTCATTCTTTCGCGTGGCACGCGGGGTCGATGTTGGGCCACGGAACGAACGCGAATGGATCACGGCGTATGTTCGCCGGCGTGATGCGTGGTTTGCCAGCTATCCGCGGCTCGCCAAAACGCGATACCGGACGCGGTTCTTTCTCGGCCAGATCGCAATAGCAAATTGGGCCCTAAACACACCGTTCGCCGTCAACGGCGTTAGATTGACGGGCCAAATGTTCGAACACCAGGCTGCGGCCCGCGGAAGAAGGGGAGAAGACGAGAAGGGGAGCAGGGGAGCGGAAGAACTTTCGACCGCGACGGTGTTCCCCGGGGCTGAGACGTCGGCGATTCCGGCAGCACCGATCGTTGAAAACGTTCTCACCACAGCGACCGAGAAATTTGACGCGGTCGAGAGCGTTGTCACGGGCGTGACGCGGCGGGCCGATTCGGTGAGATCGATGTGGGCGACGGTTGGCGGCTCGATCGGGCAGGCGGTTTGGGCGGTGTTCGGGTTTTTCGCCGGGCTGCCGCGTGAGGTCTGGATAACGGTCGCGGTGATCGCCGGATGCCTGATGATCTTTTATCTGTACCGGCAGATCGTACTGGGCAAGATCAGGGAGACTGCCGGTCGATCGTCGCCGTAGAACTGGATGTGCGGTTTTGCCGCAGGAAGAATAAGACAAGGCACGGTGAACCATAGGTTCACCGCAAATAGATGGGCAAAGCCCAAAGAGGGGAGGCAATGAACGACACAAAGAACATTTTGCTGGCGTGGGCCAGTACGGCAACGACCATCGCAACGGCGATCGATACACGGACGTGGATAACGCTGATCTCAGCCATCGTGCTGCCGATCGTATTTTTCGCGATCGGCAAGACGGTCGATGTGCTGCTGCAGATCTATTTCAGGCGGAAACACGACCGGTAGGGAGAATCTGCTATGAGTTGCCACTAGCTTCAGCTAGTGGTTAGAGGACAAATTGATCTGGGCTTTAGCCCAATTTAGGCTAAAGCCGGGAACTCTTGAGACCAAGCCCACTAGCTAAAGCTAGTAGTAACTCATCGGAAAAGAAAAATATGACAAACAAAACAAAGATCTACGTCGCGGTCGCGGCTTTGGCTTTGGTCACGCTCGGCATCATTGGCGGGCAGGCGTGGTCGGAGCATAAGATCGGCAAGCTTGAGGCGGCAGTTGAGGCGGCGAAACAACAGGCCGAGGAGCGCGAGAGCATCGCTCTCGCGGCCGAGCAAAAGGCGGCCGAATACAAGTCAAAGATCGAATATCTCGAACAACAGATAGCCGAATCGAAAACCAGGGCAATGAGACAAGATGAAAAAATCAAAACACAAAATACTAATACCACTCGTGCTCGTCGTGATGTCGAGCGTGCTCGCAGCGTCCGGTCAATCGACACAAACGCAGACGAACTCTGCGTCAAACTCGCCGAACTCGGGCATCCGTGCGGGTGAGCCCGTAGTCGCGCCATTAGGTGTGACAAGTGCGGCGGATATCACGCGTAAACGCGTAACTCTGAACGCTTGTATGGCTGCCGCGATCGACCTTGAGAAGTCGCGGGTTCTCGTCGCGGAACTTGAAAGCGAGAATCGGCTGCTCAATGAACGGCTGGCGACGGAGCAACGGACGACCGTAGTGCTGACCGAGCTCAATGAGACGCGGAAGAGCGAGAGCGAAGCTTTGCGTTCGACCATCGCTGCCAAGAACGAGACGATCTCGGCAAAGGACGCGGTCATCGCGTCGCAGGACAAGCTAGTTGACACATTGAGACGCAAAAAGACCTCGATCTGGCGACGCCTCGGCGACGTTCTGATCGGTGCGGCGGCGATAGCGGTATTGAGGTGATCCGATCGTATGAGCAAATTCGAAAGAAAGATACCGCGGGTGCCGCAGAAAAAGATCGACGATATCTGCGAGCTGTTCGTTAAATATCGCGGCCGAGAGCTGCAAAAGCTGGAAGCCGAAATGCGTGAACGCGGGTGGAACACGTTTTCTCAGTCGATGCTCCATAACAAGATCCACACAAGACAGCCGGGCTGGATACAGAGGTTAAAGCTGGTCGAACTCTTGAGCGAGGATGACCGGAAAGCCTTTAACGACCGGCGAATAAGACGCGGGTTCAAGACGTGGCTCCACTGGTCATCGCCGCAAATGACGTGGTCAGTTAAATTTCAGCATGAAATATTCGAACATCTGCAGCGTGTATCGCGCGGCAAATGCAAGCGGTTGATGATATTCCTGCCGCCGCGTCACGGAAAATCGGAGATGGTAACAGTTCGGTACGCGGTTTGGAGGCTGCTCTTCGAGCCCGCGACGAACATCGTCATCGGCAGTTATAACCAGCGACTCGCGAATCGATTTTCGCTCAGGGCAAAGCGGATAGCTGCCGGAGCCGGACTCAGGACCGGCGAGGCCCGCGAACGTCTGCAGCGTGCCGACGAATGGGAAAACGAATCGGGCGGCGGTGTAAAGGCGGTCGGTGTAGGTGCCGGGATCACCGGATTTGGGGCCGATCTTGTGATCATCGACGACCCGGTCAAGAGCCGCGAAGAGGCCGAATCTGCGAACAACCGCGAGCGGATCTGGGATTGGTACAACGACGATATCTGCACCCGTTTAGAGCCGGAAGGGGCCGTGATCGTGATCCAAACCCGCTGGCATGTCGACGATCTCGCCGGACGATTGCTGCAGCGGATGAAAAACGGCGGCGAACAATGGGAAGTGATCAGTCTGCCGGCACTTGCGGAAGACCACGACCCGATCGGGCGTCCCGAGGGCGACGCTCTGTGGCCAAAGCGCTTTACCGCAAAGCAGCTGCGGGAAAAGCAAGTACAGATGGGCTCGTATTCGTTCGAAGCACTCTACCAGCAAAGGCCGGTCCCGCGTGATGGTGCACATTTTAAGCGGAGCTGGTTTGCGGGCAAGGTCATCGACGACGCTCCGCGAGGTTTGAGGTGGTTTCGCGGATATGACCTCGCGGTCTCGACACGGACGTCCGCCGACTACACGGCGAGCTTTCGGGTCGCGATGGACACGAAGGGAAACATCTACATCGCTGACGGCTTTCGCAAACGGATCGAGTTTCCCGAGCAGCGGCGATACATCATCGAGCGCATTCGCGAAGAACGAAACACGACGCACGGTATCGAGTCAGCACTGCACGGGAAGGCGTTCGTACAGGACCTGATGCGTGACGAGCGGCTGGTAAACCGCAATTTTAAGGCGATCACCGTCGATAATGACAAATTTACACGAGCCCTGTCGTGGCAGAGCCGTGCCGAGGCCGGCAAGGTGCTTTTGGTTCGCGGGCCGTGGAACGAGGGATTCCTGGACGAGCTATGTTCGTTTCCGGACGGCAAACACGACGATCAGGTCGATGCGGTCAGCCTGGCGGTGCAGATGATGGCGCAGAGGCCGAAAGGGACGTTTGGATTTTAGGCGGTAGACGGTAGACGAGGGAAATAGAGATGAATATTCATATCGAAGAAGCGATCGAAAGTTTTCGCGGGAACGCGGCGAGGTATGCAAGGTCGGAAAGGTATTACGGCGGGAATCATGATCTGGCATTTGCGACGGACAAGTTTAGGAATGCGTTCGGGTCGCTGTTCAGGGAGTTTGCACTCAATCTGTGCCCGGCGGTTTGTGAGGCGGTGCGGGACAAGCTGCGGGTGGTCGGGTTTGGCGTTGACGGCATCAGTGCTGGTGGCGAAATGCAGGCTGCAGGCGTGCGGTCCGACGCAAATCGCATTTGGAACGCGAATCGAATGCGGATCAGGGCCGGGGAAGTGCATAGAGAGGTTCTTATATGCGCCGACGCGTATATGATCGTCTGGCCGGACGCGGCGGGCAATGCCGTGATGTATCCGAACGGTGCGGGAAGCGTCACGGTCACGTACGACGACGAACAGCCGGGCACGATAGCGCGTGCAGCGAAGTATTGGCGAGGTGTGGACAAACGGATAAGGCTGAATTTGTTTTATCCTGACAGCATCGAGAAATATGTGTCGAAAGAAACAAGTGAAGGCTCACTGTTCGATGCTGCGGAGTTTGTGCCGTTCGTTGAGAAAGAGAGAACCACCCCGTCCGCCCAGAGCGGCGGCCACCCCTCCTTTGTAAGGAGGGGAGCTTCCGAGCCGGAAATCGGCAATCCGCAATCCGCGATCCGCAATCCGTACGGCATCGTGCCGGTCTTTCATTTTGCAAATAATGCGGGGATCGGGGCGTTTGGGCGGTCGGAGCTGGAGGCGGCGATACCGATACAGGACGGGCTGAATAAATCGATGCTCGACATGCTGGTGGCGATGGAATATTCGGCGTTTCGGCAGCGTTGGGCGGCGGGCATCGAGGTCGAGGTGGACAACAACGGCAAGGTCGTGCCGCCTTTTACGGCCGGCATCGATCATCTATGGATCTCGCAAAACGCGGACGCGACGTTTGGCGATTTTGCGACGGCGAACCTCGAACAGTTCTTAAAAGTAAAGGACAGTTTTCGCGGCGACATCGCTTCGGTGACGGGAACGCCGCTGCACTATTTTATGCAGAGCCAGACGCGAAATACGGCGAGCGGCGAAGCCCTCAGAAAGGCCGAGACGCGTTTTATCGCCAAGGTCCGCGACCGGCAGGAATCGTTCGGCCAGATCTGGGCCGACGCGATGCAGTTCGCCCTCACGATCGAAGGCAAAGGCAGCGGCGTCCAGCTAATCACCGATTGGGAAGACCCCGCACCGATGTCCGACAAGGAATTTCTCGAAAATATTCTATTGAAAAAACAGATCGGTCTGCCGGTCGAACAGGCGTTGATCGAAGCGGGCTATGGTGAGGCTGATGTGAAGGCGATGGTAACGAAGGCGAGTTAATCAGAGCGTCGATCTCTGATCTTCGATATCAGCGTCGCTATTAGTGAACAGATCCCGTAGATGATGGCCGCGTTGATAAGGGCCCCGATCAGATAGATCACGATCGCGGTCGTTCTGCCGGAACCGGGATCGTCGAAACGGCGGGGCGGAAGGATGGACTGAGGAGCTCCACGGAAGATCCATGACCAATAATGCGGTTTCGACACGTTGAAAATCGATAGAGCGAACGGCAAATTCGGCTGCACGAGCAGGCCGCAGATGAAGAGGAAATACAACGATGCGATGGCGAACCCAAATTTTGACCGCATGGATAGCGAGTTTATGCGATGAAAAACCGCATCGTCAAGCTGCTAGTCGAATGACGGCGGTGGAGGTGGATGATCTAAACGGCTTGAGTCAACTTTTCCGATAAAAAATGCCTCCATTTTATCGGACAGGCTCAGAACGGCGATAACGATCGAACGCTGAAGAGGACTTGGATGACAATGCCGGTCATCGACTGGTCGGAATCCGATGGAAAGAGAACCTTTGAAAGGTTCGCAAAGATTTCCTCTTGAATGATGGCAAGCCAGCGCCTCAATCAACGTCAGTGGGCTTGCGAGATCTCAAAAAACCCAAAACGTGCCGTTAGAAAGAGCGACAAATATACTTGGCAGGCAGTGTAAAGGACCGCCGGGAATGAACGATATGGTGCGTAGTCATAATGGTCGGAAAAAGGCCGAACTTCCAGGAAGCAAATAAACGAAGAGCTTATATGTTCGATCCACCGGCATGAGGACGTTTGACCTGATTTGCCAGGAACCGCTGTTCCCGCGAGGCCGTTACTAAAAGCACGGAACCGGAACTCTACAAGGTTGGCCATGCAAGCCCGAGCGATGCTGATACCAAACGAGATTGCCAAGCGAACCATTTAATAAATTTACCAAAAAGAAACTGAAAACACAACACAACAAGACAACGAAGACGGCACGATTCGGCTGATGAACGGAAGCATGGAAGGCTCTTCAGGCGGAGAATGCGAAGACTCAAGACAGCGATCCGGTTGGCGGCGGCGAAGGAGCAGATCACGGCTTCGTTGGCTAGGGCCGGGGCGAGGTCGCCGGCGTTATTGTTTGACGCGGCGAAGGGCGATCTGCAGTTTGCGGAGGACGGCGGGCTTGCCAATGCGGCGGCGATCGTCGAGCGGCTGACGCGTGAGTTTCCGGAGCAGTTCGGAACGGAACGTCCGGTGTCGATAGATGCGGGTGCGGGACGTGTGATGGCTCCGGCACTCACGAAAGAAGCACTGTCACGGATGTCTGCGAGCGAGATCGCAAAGCTCGATTGGGCGGAGGTGCGGCAGGTTCTGTCGGCACCTTAATGTAAAAGTGAAAATGCAAAATGTGCTGAGAGATCCGGCCAAAGCCGGGAACCAAAAGCTACTTTTCCACTAGCTGAAGCTAGTGGAATCTTATAGATAAGAAAACACAGGAGAAAAAACATATGTCATTAGAATTTATACCAACAGTATGGGCGGCGAGGCTGCTTACCGCTCTCAACAACTCTCTCGTATATGGACAGGCGAATGTGTGCAATCGCGATTACGAAGGCGAGATCCAAAAGGCCGGAAATACGGTCAAGATCGCATCGGTCAGCGACGTTTCGGTCAACAACTATACAAAGGACGCCGATATCGCGGATCCCGAGATCTTGTCGGACGACGACCAGACCCTGTTGATAGATCAGCAGAAGTATTTTAACTTTTATGTCGATAGCGTCGATCGTGCCCAGCAGAATGTAAATGTGTTGGACGAAGCGATGCGTCAGGCGGGATGGAAACTGCGAAATGTGGCGGACACATACATTGCCGGGCTGATGGAAACGGACGTGCCGACCGATAACAAGATAGGCTCGGTGGCCGTACCGATCGTGCCGACCAAAGACAATGCGTACGAATACCTCGTCGATCTTGGCGTCAAGCTCGACGAATCGAACACGCCGATCGACGGCCGGTTTGTCGTCGTGCCGGCCTGGTTTCACGGGTTGCTGCTCAAGGACGACCGCTTTGTGCGGTCCGGAACCGCGACCGGCGACCATAGGCTCAGAAACGGCGAGGTGGGCGAGGCGGCGGGATTTTCGATCCTCAAATCGAACAACGTACCGCACACCACTGGGACGAAATACAAGATCCTCGCGGGCCATTCGATCGCGACGTCGTATGTCGAACAGGTCGTCGATGTCCAAACGTACAAGCCGGAAAAGCGCTTTGGCGATGCTGTCAAAGGACTGCACGTATACGGTGCCAAGGTCGTGAGGCCAACGGCGCTGGCGTGCTTGATCGCGAATAAGGCGTAAAAGTTGGAGAGTTGCAGGAAGTTTCAGAGTTGCGGAGTTTTTGAGAATCGCGACTCTGCAACTCCTGCGACTTTCTGCAAATTCTTGAAAACTATGACTTCATTAGACAAACTAAAACTACTTACAGCATGGGATGTGGAGCCTGCTTTGACCGAAGTCGAACTCGGCGATACGCTTGCTGCGTTTGCACTCGAAGACGCAAATGGCCTCGCTCCCGTCAATGAGGAATGGACACCGACCTACGACCTGAACGCCGCCGCGGCTCAAGCATGGCTGATCAAATCCGCCCGTGCCGCTGCTACGGTCGATGAACCGACCGCAGGCGTCGTCACATCAAAGGTCTTTGACAACTGCCGAATAATGGCAAGGATGTATGCCGGAAAACGTGGAATGAGTATTTCGGTGAGATAATATATGCGTGAAAGCATATGTGTAAAACAGGGCGGCCGCGGGGCCGTCCTGTTTTTTGTCAGGCACTGGCGGTCGGACGGCGATCGAGTAAGAACTCGTCCATATCACCAACTGTCAATGCTTTTGAAAAATGGAATCCCTGGCCGGCCTCGCAGCCGAGCAGTTGGAGTTCGCTGATCTGTTCAGGGTGCTCGATGCCTTCGGCGATGGTCTTGAGGTTGAGCGAGTCGCCCATCATTATTATCGCGCGTGCGACGGCGTTGCCCTCCCGGCCCTGGCCGAGTTTGTCGATGAACGATTTGTCGATCTTGAGGATGTCGATCGGGAATCGCTGCAGATAGCTGAGGCTCGAATAGCCGGTACCGAAATCGTCGATGGCGAGGCGTACACCGAGTTTTTTCAGCTCGTGGAGTTTTGCGATGGTCGCCTCGGTGTCCTGCATCATAAAGCTCTCCGTGATCTCCAGTATCAGCGAACGCGGCGGCAGGCCCGAGTTGCGAAGCGCCCGGCTGACGAGCTCGACGAGCTCTGCCTGCAGGAACTGGCGAATCGAAATATTGACCGTTACGGCGACATCGAGATCTTCCGGATACTGCACCCGCCATGCCTGAACCTGACGGCAAGCTTCGCCGAGGATCCATTCGCCTAGCGGCACGATGAGGTTCGTCTCCTCTGCCATCGGGATGAATTTCATCGGTGCGAGCAGGCCGAGTCGCGGATGCATCCAGCGCACCAAGGCTTCCATGCCGAGCATTTTGTTCGATTGCAGATCGAGGATCGGCTGGTAGTGAAGGACAAATTCACGCTTTTCTATTCCGCGGCGAAGCTCTTCTTCGAGTTCGATCCGCTCCATCAAAGCCTCGTGCATCTTGGCTTCGAAAACGATGTGTTTGCCTTTGCCCTGGCTCTTTGCAAGGTACATCGCGAGGTCGGCGTTACGGAGCAATTCTTCGGACGAAAGTGCGGCAGGCGAACTGACGGCTATTCCAATGCTGGTTCCGACGTGGATCTCTTTGCCGTCAACGACAAAAGGCTGGCGAAATACTGAGAGAATTCGTTCGGCGATCATGACGGCCTCGTCAGGCCGGTACATCGTTTCGACGAGGACGGCAAACTCGTCGCCGCCGAGCCGGGCTGCCGTATCAGCCTCGCGCAGGCAATCCTGCAAGCGTTCGGCGACACAGACCAGCAGCTTGTCACCGGCCGCGTGGCCGAGCGAATCATTTATCGCCTTAAAATTATCGAGATCAAGGAAAAGAACGGCCAGCGATGTATTTGCACGCGCGAGCTTGGTCAGTGCGTGATCGACCCGATCCTTAAAGAGTACTCGGTTTGCGATCTTAGTCAGCGGATCATGCAGTGCCTGATGCGTCAGCTGATCTTCGAGCGATTTGCGGTCGGTGACGTCCATCATCGAGCCGAGCATTCGCAGGGGCGTTTCGTTGTCGTAAACGACATAGCCGCGGTCAATGACAAAAGCATACGAGCCGTCGGCACGCCTGAAACGATATTCGTCCGACCAATTTGTGTGGCCGCTCTCGATATGACGGTGGATGTCATGTACCACGCGTTCCGAATCGTCAGGATGCAAACGCCCGATCCAAGAATCAAGGCCGCCGCCGATGGCTTCGCTCTCGTAGCCGAAGAGCTTTTGAAAGCCCTCATTCCACCAGATCTCATTCGTCGAAAGATTCCAATCCCAAACGGCATCGCTGGTCGCCCGGGCGACGAGTTCGAAGCGTTCCTGACTTCGGATCAATGCGTCTTCGGCACGCTTGCGCTCGATCGCCAATGCGATCTGATCGGCGACCGACGTCAATAATTCCACGTCGCGATACGTATACGTATCGGAATTCTCATAGTCCTGGACGACCAACACTCCAATGTTGCCTGACGGCGTCTTGAGCGGTACCCCGAGCCAGATCGGCGAATCGGTGCCGACCGATTCGACCTCGCCGCGTTCGATCAGACGTTTCGCATCGGCGTCGGTAAACAACATCGAACGCCCTTTACGAAATACATACGCGCTCAGGCTGCGGCCAACCTTGAGCGGTGCCGGCATTGGGTCGTATTTATCGACCCAGAACTGCATGGTAAGCATCTCGGTCTCGGGATCGAAAAGGGCGACGAAAAAGTTTTCGGCATAGACGATCTTTTTGATCGTGCGGTGAATGAGTTCGAATAATTCCTCGAGATTGGCGGTAGAGGCGGCCCCGTGGATGATGCGTGAGATGGCACGGGATTCGGCTTCGAGCCGTTTGCCCTTTGTAATGTCGCGGGCGACGCAGATCAATTTGTGCGAATCGGTCGCTGAATCGAATATGGTCGAGGTCGAAACTGATACGGGGAACCGGCTGCCGTCCTTTCGCTGGCAATGCATTTCAAAGCGGTTTCCGAGTGCACTCTTGTGCAGCGAACGCTCAAACATCTTTTCAAAGAAGCGGCGGTTTCGGGTGAGAATTTCGACGGATCGGCCGACAAGCTCGGCTTCGGAAAAGCCCGTCAGCTCAAGCGTTGCAGGATTGATCCGTTCGATCCTGGCATCAGCGTCGAGGACAAGGATCGCGTCCGAGATCGAGTTGAAGATGTTGTCACCGAGGCTTTGCGCTGACAAATCGCCGACGAAGCTATCGACCGGCGCCGAATTCGATTGGGTGACCGATTCCACTTCGCTAAACGTCAATGGGATCGAACGATCCTGACTCAGATTATTGTGCAGTTGGGATTCCATTTGTTTTTTTGGGCCGGATTGGGGGAAACAGATCCATCGGTCCGGCATTTGCCGGAAGGACAGAGCTACCTAGATGATGTATTAAACAATGTTTAATTGTCAAGAAAATACTTCAACGACACATTCGCTGAAGTCTTCGCCTGATTCAACTATAATGAGCATCGAATGAACGAAAAGATAAACGTGATTGGCGGTGGATTGGCTGGTGTAGAAGCGGCATGGCAGGCGGCGGAGTTGGGTGCGCGAGTTAGGTTGTACGAGATGCGGCCCGTGCAGCAGACGCCCGCACATCGGACCGACCAACTCGCAGAGATCGTTTGTTCAAATTCGCTCAAAACGGATGAGCCTGGCTCGGCACCTTATCTGTTGAAAGAAGAGCTGAGACGCGGCGGTTCGATGGTGCTGGAGGTTGCTCACGCGACTCGCGTTCCGGCTGGTGCGGCTTTGTCGGTGGACCGCGGGAAGTTTGCGGAGATGATAACCGAACGCGTTGAGGCTCATCCGGATATTGAGGTGATCAGGGAGGAAGTTACGGAAATTCCGGCGGATGAGATCTCAATAATCGCGACAGGGCCCCTGACCTCGGACGCGTTGACCAAAGAGATCATGAAGCTGACGGGCGACGATCAGCTTTATTTTTATGATGCGATCGCACCGATCATCGCGGCGGATTCGATAGATATGTCGATCGCGTTCAAGGCGGCCCGGTATGACAAAGGCGGCGACGATTATATAAATTGCCCGATGGACCGCGATCAGTACGAGGTATTTATCGACGCGGTTCTGAACGCGAAATCCGTCCCGCTCAAACGGTTTGAGGACACGCATTGGTTCGAATCGTGCCTGCCGATCGAAGAGATCGCCCGCCGCGGGCCTGAGACACTGCGGTTTGGACCGATGAAGCCGAAGGGCCTTCGGCACCCGAAGACCGGTGAAGAGCCGTGGGCGTGTGTGCAGCTTAGACAGGAAAATATGATGGCAGACGCGTATGGAATGGTCGGTTTTCAGAATCATCTGCGATATGGTGAGCAGGAACGCGTCCTAAAACTCATTCCCGGCCTCGAGAACGCTGAATTCCTGCAATTCGGCCAGATCCACCGCAATACATTCATCAACAGTCCAAAGATATTAAACGAATCGCTCGAAACACGCACAAATCCGCGACTCTTTTTCGCCGGCCAGATCACCGGCGTCGAAGGCTACGTCGAATCCGTCGCCACCGGCTGGCTCGCCGGCATCAACGCCGTTCGGGTCGCTCGCGGTTTCGATATGGTATCCGCGCCGTTAACATCGGCGATCGGAGCGCTATGTCGCTACGTCTCAAACGTCGAGACCAAAAATTTTCAGCCGGTGAATATTACGTTCGGTTTGCTCGAACCGCTGCCGGTCGAGCTTCGAAAGAAACACCGAAATAAAAGAGAAAGGCACGGCATTCAGGTCGAACGTGCCCTTGAGGATTGGGATGAATGGATCAAAGAGCTATAACGCTTTCCAATCTTTTGAACTCGTGGTTAGAAATTTTTTCCATTCGGATTTCACGTTATCTCGATAGAGTCGAATTCGGAACGTTCGTTGACCGCGTTCTGTGCCGCCGATGCCATTGGTCTTTTGTGTATATACTCCGACTAGATCGAACGAGACCGAATTCATCGTGTGCCAGTCGAATTTTGGATCAGCGGGCGGGCCGAACGATTCGATCTTGCCTACGACATTGTCGTAGTTGATACTGCCGAAGATCTCCTTAACAGTAAACCGATCGATCAACGCTTGGATCTCCTGGTTCGTCGGATTTGGAATTCCCTCAAACCTGCTCGAATTCGGGAACGTGCGCCAAAAAGTGTATGAACCACCGTTGGCGTTATAGGCGGCGTAACCCGTTACGATCTGAAATATTTTCGGGTCATCGCTCTTAAGTTTGGTTGTATAGTCGCGCGTCCATATCCATTTTTGCGACGATGTGTCCCACGTTCGAGAACCAGGCTTACCAAAAGTAATTGAAACGGTTCGAGGACCGGACATATCCTTTTTGATCTGAGCTTCAGATGGTTGGGCATAGCCCGCGATCGCTGAAGCTATCACGAGGAGAATGCTGAACAGTCCAAAAGATGCGAGTTTTTTCATAAACGAAATGGTTATCTCCTAAAGTAAATTGAAATCAAATTTCGAAGTACTGTATCAGTACATGTTCGCGATCCAATCGGGTAGGTGCGAAAATATGCCGAAATGTTAGCATAGGATTGGCTTACGTCCTAGATTCTTGCAGGGATAAATCCGAATTATTATTAAGATCGATTCGTTATGGAACCAGCGGCAATTCTGATCATTCTCGCCGTATTTGTCGTCGCGGTCCTATATTCATCGGTCGGGCATGGCGGGGCTTCGGGGTATCTGGCGGTGATGGCGCTTTTGGCGGTGGCACCTGAGGTTACGCGGCCGACGGCATTGGCGTTGAATGTCATTGTCTCGATGATCGCATTGGTACAGTTCGCTCGATTGGGGCATTTTTCCTGGAGGCTGTTTTGGCCATTTGCAGTTACGTCGATACCGTTTGCGTTCATCGGTGGAAACATCGATCTGCCGATGCACATTTATAAGGTCGTTCTCGGCGTTGTGCTGATAGTGACGGCGCTCCGACTTTCGCTGAATATCAGATCAAAAGGCGAAATAACCGAGCCGCGGCTGCCATTGGCCTTCGCGATCGGTGCGGCGATAGGGTTGGTTTCCGGTCTTGTCGGCGTCGGTGGCGGTATCTTCCTCACGCCGGTTCTGCTGTTGATGAATTGGTCAGAGGCACGTGTTGCTGCGGGCGTTTCGGCGTTGTTTATTCTGGTAAATTCCATCGCTGGTCTCGCGGGTGTTTATGAGAAAGCCCTTGCATTGCCGATGAGTGTGTTGCCTTGGGTCGTGGCTGCCGTTATAGGAGGATCGATCGGATCAACGATGGGTTCGAAAAGGTTCGACTCGTTGACGCTCCGACGTGCCCTCGCAATTGTGCTGGTTGTCGCGGGCGTGAAGTTAATTATTGTCTAGGCATATATTCTCGCGGTTTTGCAATCAAATGGAGAGAATAGAACGCGGATAAAGCGGATTCGGCGGATTTTCGCTGATCAGAAGTCTTATTTCATATCCGTGCAGATCCGTCTCATCTGTCTGATCAGCGTTCGATTTCTTTACAGCTTTAATGAAGTCAGTCTTGTTCACAATTTTGGCATTGACGATCAGCGTTTCGGCGCAATCGGGCCGTATAAAGCCGAGCCCGACGCCGACGCCTACGCCGCAGGATCGGACGTCAGTTGGTTACGTCCCGACCCAGATCAAAACGCCTCCGGGCGCAAAACCGACACCAACGCCCACGGTAGACGATATCGTCAAGGTCGATTCGACGCTCGTGCCGATCCCGGTTTCGGTCCTGGACGCGAACGGACGCTCGGTTTCGAACCTGCACGAGAAAGATTTTGAACTGCGGATCGACGGCAAACTCGCGGAGATGGGCGAGATATTCCGGAGCGATGCACCGATCAGGCTCGCGATGCTGTTTGATAATTCATCGAGCGTGCTGATCGCCCGCGATTTCGAACGCGAGGCCGCTATCCGATTTTTCCGCCGCGTTATCCGACCTGAAAAAGATCAGGCCGCGTTGTTTTCGGTCGCCGATTACACGAGGCTCGAACAGCCGTTTACAAGCGACATCGACCGGCTCATACAGGCGATACAGCTGTTCCCCGAACCTAAAGGAGCTACGGCATTGCTCGACGGTATCGTCGAGGCCGCCGATTATCTTAAAAAGTCCACGGGCCGCCGCGTGCTGGTCATTGTCTCGGACGGCGAAGACACATACAGCGAGCAAAAGAACACGCTCGAAGCAGTTGTTCGCCTCTTGCATATCAACAACGTCCAGGTCTATGTGGTGAAAACAAAGGACTTTGAGAATTACAAACGCAGCGGGACGCGTACCGGCAACGCCAACATTCACGCTCTCACTGCCGAACGACGGATGCTCGAGATCACGGCTCAAACCGGCGGAGCCGTCTATTCCCCGATCGACGAACGCGAAATGAAAGACGCCTTCGACCGCATCTCAGGCGAACTCGCACAGCAATACGTGATCAGCTATTACCCGGAAACTGAGACGGACAAGGCGGGCGAATTTCGCGAGATCGCGGTGACCGTCAAGACCAAACAAAACGTGACCGTAAGGGCGAGAAAAGGGTATTATGTGGGGAAGAAGTGACCCATGCTCAACGACCATCTCGCACAATTTCTCCAGCACCTCAAATACGAGCGTAATGTGAGCCCGCACACGCTGCGTAATTATACGAGCGATCTCGAGCAGTTTCGGCTGCATTTATTTAAGGTCGAAAAGCGTCAAGACGTGCCTGTCGCGGAGATCGATCGTCTGACGATCCGCGAATGGATGGCGGAGCTTCACGCGGATCATAAGAAAACAAGCGTGGCGAGGAAACTAGCAAGTTTACGCACCTTTTTCCAGTTTCTCGTTCGCGAAGGCAAGCTCGAATCGAATCCTGCAAAACAGGTCGCAACGCCAAAGATCGAACGTACATTGCCCAATCATCTCTCCATCGAAGACGCCGTTCGCTTTATCGAGACACCCGACATCAACACCGACCTCGGCCGCCGCGACCGTGCGATCATTGAATTTTTGTACGCGACGGGAATTCGTGTCGGCGAGCTTGTGAGCATTGACCTGCGCGACATTGATTTTCGCGAAAAGATGGTCCGCGTCACCGGCAAACGCAAAAAACAGCGCATCGTGCCGTTCGGCGAACCGGCGTTGCAAGCGTTGATGTTGTATCTCGAAACGACTCGCGGCACATTTCTCAATGAATGCCCCGAAGCCGATCGCGACCTGCAGGCCGTATTTCTCCACCGCCGCGGCGGCCGCATCACGACCCGCAGCGTCGGCCGAATGATCGACAAATACATTCGCCAATGTGCCGATATCCACGACATTAGCCCGCATAGCCTGCGGCACACGTTCGCTACGCACCTATTAGACCAAGGCGCCGACCTCCGCGACATCCAGGAACTCCTCGGCCACGCGAGGCTGTCGACGACGCAAATATACACGCAGGTCTCAATGGAAAAGATGATCGAGGTTTATGATAAGGCTCATCCAAAAGCCTGAGCAACAAGATACCTAACGATGGTTATGACTCCAATAAATGCCATGAAAAGAATTAGAACTAGGCAGCCGATGACTACTACCGGGACGAGATCGTCCTTCCAATTTCGCTTGTATTCATCGGCCTGAGGTTCATCACTAACCTTAAAATAGTGGCAATGGAAGTCCGAGTCTTCGTTGATCAGGTAATCGAG
Organism: Acidobacteriota bacterium; assembly: GCA_016713675.1. Taxonomy (NCBI): domain Bacteria; kingdom Pseudomonadati; phylum Acidobacteriota; species Acidobacteriota bacterium. The sequence goes on along the minus strand of JADJOS010000001.1, from coordinate 553,482 downwards.
TTCAGCATGAGTTTCATCTTTATTGTCTTCTGTAATGCGAAGTCCGGCCTTAAGGAACTCGATTCCGTACCTTAAATATCCAGTCGTATTTCCCTGAGTAAATGACTCGTCGGCACCTCCTCCATACGTGTAAATGGCAAAGTGTGCACTCTCCTTAGAAACGGCAGAATCCAAGCAATCGACGATCTTACTGATTTCGACTTTGTCCATTTAAAAGGAACCAAACTACGCTGAAATCGAAAGTTTCACACCTATGCCGTTCAGGACCTTCAAGATCGTATCGTATCTCGGCTTCGCCCCCGGAGTGAGAGCCTTGTAGAGACTCTCTCGACCTAGTCCGCTTTCCTTGGCGATCCCAGCCATGCCGCGAGCCTTGGCAACGTCTGCGATCGCTGCGAGAAAAACGTCCGGATTTTTGTACTCAAGTGCCGCAGTGAGATATTCGGCTATCGCTACGTCACTCGTCAGATATTCTGAAGCATCAAATTTAGTCAGTTTCGCCATTTTTAATTTCTTCACTTTCCAACTCACTCACGACCGCCCAAATGTATCCAAATAGATACAATTTGTCAAGGTTGATTGACGCTCTTTATTGGCTTATGATGCAATTCATTGGTATTTAATCAAGTTTGGTACTCATCCGGAATATGAAAAAGATCAACCTGTTTGTAATCGCCCTTTTCGTTTTTTCCTCGGCTATATTTGCTCAAGAAAAACTGCTTTCGATCGACGACATCTACAATCCTGATCCCGCGAAGCGGGTGCGGTTTTCGGGGGCGTTGCCGCAGTTGCGGTGGGCGCCGAACGGGAAGTCGCTGATGCAGATCGCCGGCGGCAAACTGCTGCGGGTCGATCCGGTCAGCGGGAATTCGGCACCGTATTTTGACACGATGCAGTTTATAAATGCGGCGGCTCGTGCGGGCATTGGGGCACGTTTGGCCCAGCGGATCGTTGATTCCGGAGACTTTACGTTCGACGCCGGCGAGGCGAAGGTGTTGTTCAACTTCGAAGGCGATATCTATTTGTTCGATATCGCAACGGTAGTCACTAAGCGCGTAACGAACACTCGTGAAGAGGAAAAAGAAGCTGATTTCAGCCCCGACGCAAAATGGGTGAGCTTTGTTCGCGGTAATGATCTCTACGTGATCGACCTCGCGAAATCGGGCGAAAAGCAGCTCACACGTGACGGTAAAGAGGGCGACAAGCCGATCTACAACGGCTATCTCGATTGGGTCTACGAAGAGGAGCTCTACGGCCGCGGAAACAAGCGTGGCTATTGGTGGTCGCCCGATTCGACGCGGATCGCGTTCTTACGTCTCGACGAATCGCCGGTGTCCAAATTTATCCTCACAAACGACGTGACGCAGCCGCAGGTCGTCGAGACGATGAGCTATCCGAAGGCCGGCGAGCCGAATCCGATCGTTCGGATCGGCATCGCGAATGTCACTAAGAACTCGCTCATGCCCAACGTCGGCCGTATTCCAAAGGTTGGCGAACGCCTGCCGCCGACGCTGCTTCGATTTGGGGATTCGGTCCAATTCGTTGATCTCGCGGCGTACAAGCCCGAAGATCTGCTCATCGCCCGCGTCGCGTGGTCGCCGGACAGCCGTGCGGTCGTTTTTCAGGCGCTCAATCGCGAGCAGACGTTTCTCGATCTCAATTCGGCTGACGAGAAAGGCAAGGTCACGAAGCTTATCAACGAGACGACGCCCGCGTGGGTAGAGGTTTACGATAACCCCAATTTTCTGGCCGACGGCACCGCCGTTTGGCAATCGGCCCGCAACGGTTGGCGGCATCTCTATTTGTACAAGAGCAACGGCGAGTTGGTCCGGCAATTGACCAACGGCAAATGGGAAATTCGCAGCGTCCACGGTGTCGATGAGAAAAACGGCTGGGTCTATTTTTCGGGAACGAAGGACAGTCATATCGCCGAAAACGCCTATCGGGTTGCTCTCACGGGCGGCGAACCTGAGCGTTTGACGCAAGGTGCGGGTGCCCATCAAGTGTCTTTCAACAAAGACCTTACGCACTTTATCGATGTCACGAGCGATGCTCTGACGCCGCCGCAGATGCGGCTCTACCGCGCGGACGGCTCACTCGAACGCGTCATTACTGAGAACAAGGTCGAGGTTCTGAAAGATTATCGCCTCAGCAACGTCGAATTTCTCAAGGTGCCGACGCGCGACGGTTTTCAGATGGAAGCGATGATGATCAAACCGCCTGATTTTGAGCCGTCGAAGAAATATCCGGTTTTCCAGTTCACATACTCAGGCCCGCACGCGCCTTCGGTGGCGAACCGATGGTTGGGAAGCCGTGGAATGTGGTTTCAGATGCTCGCTCAAAAGGGATACATCGTTTGGGTCTGCGACAACCGCTCAGCGAGCGGCAAAGGCGAAGAATCGGTCTGGCCGATCTATAAACGGATGTACGAGCTCGAGCTCCGCGACCTTGAGGACGGCATAAACTATCTCAAATCAACAGGTTACGTCGATGCCGATCGTATCGGCATTCACGGCTGGAGCTACGGCGGTTCGATGACGAGCTATGCAATGAACCACAGCAAAGCATGGAAACTCGGCATCGCCGGCGGCACCGGCACCGATTGGCGAAACTATGATTCGATCTATACCGAGCGTTACATGATGACGCCGAAGAGCAATCCCGAAGGCTACAACACGACCTCGATCGTAAGATCCGCCGCCGGACTTTCTGGCAAATTAATGCTCATCCACGGCCAGATCGACGATAACGTGCATATGCAGAACACGACGCAATACGCCTACGAACTGCAAAAGGCCGGCAAGCAGTTTGACCTGATGATCTACCCAACCGCCCGCCACGGCGTTACCGACCCGCGACAGGTCCATCATATGTATACGATGATGACGGATTATATTTTGAAGAATCTATAGGACTATCTCGTCGGACTGTAGGCGGTTGACGTCATCGAGACAATCGATGTCGCCAGCCGCTTTTTCAATGACAACTGTGTCAACGATCTCGATATGGTTTTGGATAATTTGACGAGCACCTTTGTCACCAGTCAGCTCGAATAGTTGGTGAAATATTTCCTTGGAAAACAGAGCGGGAACCCCAGTGGTTTTGCCGTATTTTGCGGCTACTATCGGCGGACGGGAGACGTTATAGGCCGTGATGAGTTTGTCGATATCTACTGAATTTACGTGCGGTTGATCGCACAGCGTAATTACCGCGGCGTCGAGGTTGGGCTCGATCTCCAGCATTCTCTCCAGGCCGGTGATTATTGACGAACTCATTCCCGCTTGCCAATTTTCGTTGATACAGATCGCAACTTCAAGGCCGTGGAGTTCCGCAGTCGCATGTTCGATCTCGGCGCCGAGGACGACGACGATCCGATCGCATTGTGAGCCAAAAAGTGTTTCAGCGGCGCGGCGGATGAGGGTTTTGCCTTGGAATTTTAGTAATTGTTTGGGCTGGCCGAGACGGGACGAGCCTCCGGCGGCGAGCAGGATTCCGCCGATTTTTGACTTGCTATTTTCGGTCATATATCGAGCCTTGGCGGTTGCGAAGGTGGCCACCGTTGCGGTTCGCGAGGACGGTTTGGATCTCGCCGATGATCGAAAGAGCGATGCCCTCGGGCGTGTCGGCACCGATGTCGAGGCCGGCCGGAGCGTAGAGACGGGCGAGTTGTTCGGGCGAGAACGAGCCGCCGATCTCTTCGAGAAGCTGTTCGGTACGGCGTTTTGGGCCGAGGGCTCCGATATAAAATGCGTCGGAGTTCAGTGCGGGCGGTAGAATATAGCGGTCCCGGGCGTAGTTGTGAGTCATTATCACGATGGCGGTTCGGTCGTCGGTTTCGAGATCTGACAGGACATCGCACGCCGTTTGATGGACGAGCATTTGTGCGGTCGGGAACCGTTCGGTCGTCAGGAATGCGTGCCGATGGTCGTGAACCGTGATCTGCCAGCCCAGTTCAGTTCCGATCCGGACAAACGGTATAGCATCCGCACCTGCCCCGAACAATTTAACGGCGAGCGGGATCTCAAACTCATCATTACTGATGCGATCTTCGTAGGCGACCCGCATCTTTCCGATGACGGGGCTGAATTTTCCTATCGGTTCGAGCCGAATATCGATAACGCCGCCGCAGCCCATGTTTAGGCTGAAAACCGAATCTTCGTTTCCAGTCGTGTCGTAGGTGAAGATCTCGGCCTCGCCGCTCGCGAGCACTTTCTTTCCACGTTCCAGCACGTCGGCCTCAAGGCAGCCGCCGGAAACTGTGCCGACCGTTTGCCCGTCCGCGAGCATCAGCATCCGGGCTCCGGGCAAACGATAGCCTGAGCCTTTGACGTCAATGACCGTCGCTAGGATCGCTTTGTCGCCGTCGGTAAACCTGGTGACGACTCGTAGGATTTCAGCAATTTCTTTCATCCAAACAGAAAGAGCGACCCAATAGTGAGGCCGCATCAATTACAAGCGTTCTTATCAATTGCCTCCAGCTTTAGCTGGAGGACTGGGCTAAAGCCCGCCGTCTTTTCCAAATTTAACCACTAGCTGAAGCAAGTGGCAACTGATGAGAATAACACCTACTCCGGACACGCCGCTCCATTGTCGACCCAATCATTCATTTTCTTGAGGAACTCGGCATGGCTGAGCGGCGGCGTAGTGCGGCCGTTGCCGGGTTCCCACGCCCAGAGAACTTTGGGATCGGTGGTAATGTGCTGCACGGCGTCCTTGGCGGTCTTTCGGCCGCCGTTTTGAAGTGGGTCTTTAAGATTTCGGCAAAGCTGAACGGCGGAAATGCCCTGAAACGGCATCTTCTGAGCGGCTCCGGGCATGTGCCAATCGGGAGCTCCCGGCGGCATGTTGTCGCCGTCAAGATTGATGTCCTGATGGCAAGTCGAGCAGCTCAGCTCGCCGACACCGCGGCCGTCAGGCCCGCGTTTCACTTCCATCGAATGCGGCGTCATCGAATCGCCTTGCGTCGGGGCGTCGCCCCCCGGATGGCAGTTCGCACATCTCGCCGAAAAGAACACCCTGACCGCGTCGTTAAATGCAGTGCGCGCCTTTGCCGGATCGGGATCGGAGACAATAGATTCGCTCGAAACAGTTGATGCCTCGACCCGAATCAAACGATCTGAACGGTCCGAATATGCAAAAAACGCGATCAGCAATCCTGCAGCAGCAATGACCGTCAATTTCAAATATTTGGAATAGCTAAACAAGTATCTCATTACGCTTTTGTCGCCAGATCCGCAGGTTTGATCGGCAAACTTCTGACACGTTTTCCGGTCGCCGCAAAAATAGCATTGACCAGAGCCGGTGCGATCGGCGGAGTTCCCGGTTCGCCGACGCCGCCGTGCGGAGCTTTACTTGGAACGATATGGACCTCGACCTTTGGCATTTCGCTCATGCGGAGCGTTCGGTAATCATTAAAGTTCTTTTGCTGGACGCGCCCGTCCTTGAACGTGATCTCATTGAACAGGGCCGAACTGAGACCGTAGACGATGCCGCCTTCCATCTGTGCGGCGACCGTATCCGGATTTACCACCTGTCCGCAATCGACAGCGCAGACGACGCGTTCGACCTTGACCTTGCCGTCAGCCGCGACGGTCACCTCGGCGACCTGTGCGACAAAGCTGCCGAAACTCTCGTGAACCGCAATGCCGCGGCCGACTCCAGCCTTGGGCCTTGTCGACCAGCCGGCCTTTTCGGCTGCCAATTTCAGGACGCCGGCATGGCGTGAAGCAGGATCGAGCATCGAAAGCCGCAATTCCAACGGATCTTTGCCCGCCGCGGCTGCGACCTCGTCCATAAAACACTCGGTCGAAAACGCCGTATGCGAACTGCCTACGGACCGCCAAAATCCGACCGGTACGCCCGTATCGACGCGGACCCAATCGCACTGAAAATTAGGGAAAGTGTATGGCAGGTCATGGGCACCTTCAAACGAGGTTCCGTCGGGCTGATCGTCCTTGAGCGTGAAACCGAACGCCGGGCCGACACGTGCCATGATCGCATCATTGACGACGCGATGGTGCCAAAATACGGGCTTGCCCGCGGCGTCGACGCCGGCAGACATTTTGTTGTAGGTGCCGGGACGATAAAAGTCGTTCTGCATATCGTCCTCGCGGGTCCAAATGACCTTGACCGGTTTTCCCGCAGCTTTTGAGAGCAGCACCGCATCGACCACGTAGTCCATTTCAAACCTGCGCCCAAACCCGCCGCCGAGCAGCGTAGTGTTGACCTTGACCTTTTCGATAGGCACTCCGGCTGCTTTTGCGACCGTTCCCTGAACGGCCATTTGGGCCTGAATACCGCCCCAGACCTCTGCACCGTCGGCCCGAACGTCGGCCGTGAAATTCATCGGTTCCATCGTCGCGTGGGCGAGGAACGGTGCCCAATAGACGGCATCGATGGTCTTCGCCGCGGTGGCTTTGGCGGCCGCGACATCGCCGATCTTCTTCGGAACGAGACCCTTTTTATTGTCTGCACCGTCAGCGAACGACTTCATTATCGTTTCGCTTGAAACTGTCGCCATCGCACCGTCGTCCCACGTCACCTTCAGTGCATTCCGTCCTTTTCGGGCATTTACGAAATTGTCGGCGACGACGCCGACGCCGTAGCCGAGCGGCACGACGTGGGTTACGCCTTTGACGGCTTTGGCCCCAGCGTCATCGACGGTCTTGACCTTGCCGCCGATGACCGGCGAACGCAGGATCGTCGCATATAGCATTCCCTGTACGCGAACGTCGATGCCGAAAACGGCTTTGCCGTTCACCTTGTCGGGTGAATCGAGGCGTTTAATGGCCTTACCGATATATTTGAAATCTTTCGGATCTTTGAGTTTCGGCTCTTTCGGCGGGGCGATCTTTGCGGCTGCCTCGAGCAGTTCGCCGTATGCGGCCGAGCGTTTTGATTCCGCGTGAATCACCTTGCCGCCTTCGGCCTTGCAAGTGTCAGGCGACACATTCCAGCTCTGAGCCGCGGCAGCCACCAGCATTTCACGAACGGCAGCCGCAGATTTGCGAAGCGGCATAAAAAAGCCCTTGACGCTCGAACTGCCGCCCGTGCCCTGCATTCCCATCGCCGGATTTATAAAAGCCTTGTCCGGCGGGGCAGCTTCGTACGAGACGTTTGACCATTCGACCTCGAGTTCGTCGGCGACGATCATCGGCAGCGAAGTGTAAACGCCCTGGCCCATCTCGACCTGGCTGACGACCACCGTAACTTTGCCGTCCTTGGCGATCCTGATAAAAGCATTCGGTTGAAAATCAGCGGCGGGGTCGATCTCGATGCCAAGCCGTTCAGCCGCCCGAGTGCCCAGCGGAAGATTGAATCCGAAAACCACTGCACCGCCGGCGACGATCGTTGCCTTGAGAAATGTACGCCTGTCTAATCCGGAAGTTTGTGTCATTTCGAGCCTCCGTTCATCGCGGCCAGCTTGATCGCGGATCTGATGCGGTTGTATGTGCCGCAGCGGCAAATTATCCCGGCCATTGCCTGATCGATATCTGCGTCGGTCGGTTTGGGTTTTGCTTTCAGTAAACCGGCGGCCGCCATGATCTGGCCCGATTGGCAATATCCGCATTGCGGAGCGTCGGCCTCGATCCAGGCTTTTTGCAGCGGATGGCTGTTGTCGTCGGACAAGCCCTCGATGGTAGTCACCTCCTTGCCGGCGACCGCACTCACCGGCGTTACGCAGGAACGCCGGGCTTCGCCATTGACGTGCACGGTGCAAGCGCCGCACTGGGCGATACCGCAGCCGAATTTAGTGCCCGTCAGTCCGAGCTCATCGCGAAGCACCCAAAGCAGCAACGTGCTCGGGTCCGCATTGGTCTCGTACTGCTTACTGTTTACGCTGATCTTAGCCATAAAAATAACCTCGCAGATCGCAAATCAGATGGATTTGATTGTCAGAAAGTGTAATAAAACAATGGCGGTATTATAGCATCGAGCGAAGCAGAAAGGGAACACGATAACGGCCGGCCGGAAATCTATTAGTACTGAACTATGACATAGATCAAAACAGAGCTTTATTCAGCTGCCGTGTCATCAACATTCACTTCAGGGTACTCGGCCGTGAACTGCTCACGCGGGTTGCTGTCGATCTCGCCCCTCAGCGGCCGCGAGCCGACCTTTGTCCTGAAATTGCCGTTCTCGTCATAGAGGCGGCGGTATTGGGCCGTGTTTCGAATGATCCCCTGGACGTAGAGCCTTGTTTCCTTGAACGGTATGGCTTCGACGAAATCGTCCATGTCGGGCGGCAACAGTGCCCGCCATTGCGGCACACGGCCAGGTCCGGCATTGTACGCCATTGCTACGAATTCGATACGGCCAAATTTGTCGAGCTGATCGCGGAAATAGGCTGTGCCAAGCTCGATGTTGAACGGGGCCTGATAAAGCGATGAGGCTGTGACCATCGATGTCTTCGAAACATATTTCTTCGCCATCGACTGGGCCGTCGGAACGAGAAGCTGCATTAGTCCGTGGGCATTTGCCGGCGATTTTGCGGCCGGCATAAAGACCGATTCCTGTCTGATCATGCCCGCGACTTCATATGGATCAAGGCGGCGTTCACCTGACCAATATTTGATCTCGTTCCAGTGCGTGAGGGGATAGAATATCGCCCATTCCTCGCGTCCCATTTCTTCGGGAAACATCTGCGCGTAATCAGGGTAGCTGCCTTTGAGTGCAAGGAAAGCCGCGGTATTGTCGCCTTTCCAGCGGTAATGGCGTGCGAGGGCGAGATTGACCTTGGGGCTGTTTCCGGCGGTCTTTTTGGCCTCCGTCAGTTCGCTGATCGCCCAATCGAAAAGGCCGATGATACTCAATTCGTCGCTCTTTTCGACGCGGTCGAGTTCCTTGGCGGTCGAAGTTTCAGCGGCGACCGTGACAATTTTGAGATTAGCGACGGCCCTGGCAATGGTGTCGTTCGGCGGCACCGTCGAAGCACATTTGCCCTGAGCCTTCATCGTAGTCAAGCGCCCTATAGCCAGATAGCCGTACCAATTCGCGCTATACCGATAAGCGACACCGTCGTAGAGAGCGCATGCCTCGGCGGTCTTACCGGCCCGTTCACTATCGCGGGCGGCCCAATAGCCGGCGATGCCGCGATTGGTCGTGTCCTTTCCGGAATAGCGGGCGAGATGTTCGGTCAGCATCTGCGACGAGGCCGCGAAATTTTTGCCCAAATGCTGAAACCAGGCTGCCTCGAATTGTGCCTGAGCGACTTCGATCGCATTGGGAAATGCTGAGACGGCCGAATTGAGAAAGTAACCTTCGTCTATCCGGTTCTTGGCGTCACGAGCGGCGAGGCCGGCATCGATGAATGTTTTGGCCGCAAGTTTGCCGTTCGGAAATCTCGCACGCATTTCCTCCGCAGCCGTTTTCGCTTGTGCCCACATTCTAGCTTTTGCATAACCGAGAACGAGCTGGCGATAGCCTTCTTCCCGCTCATTCGCAGATTCGGGAAGTGAAAAGAACGCATTTTGCGCATCGGGCATTTTGCCTGAATTTGCCAACGCGGTGAGCCGGCTAAGCCGCGTTTGCGGGGTGAGCGAATTAGGGAAGTTATTTACCAGCAATGTATACGCAGCGACAGCATCGGCGTAACTCTTTGCAGCGAGCAGTTTATCGGCACGCGAGAGCTGTTCCTCGGCCGTTTGAGGGGCGAGCGGTTGGCCGAGCGAATTCAATTTTGCTTCAGCCTCCTTCGAGGCAGCCGAACCGGCGGCAAAGAAATATGTTCGGCGAAAATACGCGACCGCATCGTCCTGCGAGCCTTGGGCCTCATATGCCTTTGCGGTCACGAGCAGGGCGTCGGCGTCATTTTTTTCACTCAACTGAACAAGAAACGGCGGCACTTCGACCGCTCGTCCGGCCTGAATTGCTGACGTTGACCAGAGGAGTTTGGCATCTCGGACACGGATCGATTCCGGAAAATCGTCGAGCAATCTTGCAAGCACGGCCATCGCTTCTCCGTGGTTTCCGGCTGACTGCAAAGCCCTTCCTCTCAGCCACATCGCGTGATCCGCGAGCTTAGTTCGATTGCGAAAAACGTCTGAATTCAGGATCGCTGCCGCTCCTGCAAAATCCTGATTCTCAAATTTGATACGGGCATGCAAAAGAGCGGCGAGGGAACCGGTCTTTTTGCCCGCGAACCGTTTCTCAAGATCGGCCACGACGTTCTCCGGCGGCAATTTACCGCTGGAAGTCATATCGCGAAGGCTCTTAAGGGCCTGTTCCTCTGTCTGCTGGGCAGAGCAGCTTACGGTGAAAAGGACCGAGAGAACGAATACCGAGATGCCGAGTTTTGCCATTTCTGAAAGGTACCTTTGAAACATATTGCTTGGAGCTCCGAAGAAGTTTGGATGCAGTTTTGAAAGTTCGCTTTGCATGAGACAAAAGACTTTCCGCAAGACCCAAACCGTTATATCATATCAAACACAGTGGCTGGTTTTGGAGTTTGTTGTAATGAAGAAATGTTTCGCGATCGTTTTGACGTTGTTGTTTGCGGCTGCGAACATTTTAAGCCAAGACACCGGAGCTTCTCCAAAACCGACCCCGCCCGACGACGACGTTGTTAAAATTTCCACGAACCTTATCCAGATCGATGTTTCCGTCACTGATGCCAAAGGCAAGCCGATCACTGACATAAGACCGGAAGAGGTCGAGATATATGAGAACGGCGAAAAGCAGACGATCTCAAATTTTTCATTTGTTTCGTCCCACACTGTAAGATCCGTGAAGCCCGCCGTCATCGACAAGACCGGCGTTCCAATACCGCAGGGAACGCTTCGTCCTGAACAGATCCGCCGCACGATCGCCCTTGTTGTGGATGACCTTTCCTTATCGTTTGAAAGCGCATACCAAACGCGTCGCGGCCTAAAGAAATTTGTCGACGAACAGATGCAGGACGGCGATCTCGTCGCGATAATCCGGACCGGGGCCGGCATCGGTGCGCTCCAGCAATTTACAGGGGACAAGCGAATATTGTACGCAGCGATCGAAAAGGTGAAATGGAATCCGCAAGGGGGCGGCGGTATAAGCGCATTCGCACCCATCGAATCTGCCCCCGACACTTCGCTGCAAACGTCCGGCGACGATGGATCAACGGACGAGGTTCCGGCAGCGGGCGGCAGCGGCCAGAGCCTGGACGATTTTAGAACGCAGGGTTTTGTGACCGGGACACTCGGTGCCCTTCGCTACATCGTAACCGGCATGGGCGAACTGCCGGGACGCAAATCGGTGATCTTGTTCTCCGACGGATTTCGCATTCTCGAAACGGACGAAAGCGGCATTTCGACCACGGGTGTGGTGCTCGATTTTATGAGGGCATTGATCGACCAGGCAAATCGCTCGTCGGTCGTTTTTTATACTATTGATGCACGCGGGCTTGTATTTACGGGCTTTACCGCAGCCGATTCGATCACAAACACAAGCCCGGAGGGGATGAACCGGTTAGCTTCGGCCCGCCGTGAATTGCTCTCCGATACGCAGGCGGGACTCAGTTTCCTTGCCGAGGAAACCGGCGGCCTCGCCATCAAAAATAACAACGATCTCAGCGGAGGCGTCCGGCGCGTTCTCGAAGATCAGAGCTATTACCTGATAGCCTACGAACCGGACAGCGATACGTTCGATGCCGCAAAACGAAAATACAACAAGCTGGAGGTCAAGGTTTCCCGCAAGGGTGCAACGGCACGATATCGCAGCGGATTTTTTAACGTTGCTGACAGACCAAGTGTTCCGATCACTGCAAATTCGCTACCGCTCGATCAGTTGGAGACTGCGCTTGTTTCACCTTTTGCGGTCAACGGATTGAATCTTCGGCTCAACGCACTGTTCGGCAATGACAGGGTTAGCGGTTCGTTCGTCCGTTCGCTGCTTTTTGTGGACGGAAGCGAACTAAAATTCACAGACGAAAAGGACGGCATGAAAAAAGCGGTTTTCGATGTGATGGCGATGAGTTTTGGCGATAACGGACAGCCGATAGACAAGATCGCCAAAACCTACACGATTACCGACAAGGCAGAGTCGCTAAAGAAAATAATGAAGGACGGATTTGTCTATCATTTTCAATTTCCTGTCAAAAAGCCGGGTGCATATCAGTTTCGAGTCGCCCTACGCGATGCTCAGGGCGGCAAGATCGGTTCGGCAAGCCAGTTCATCGAGGTGCCAGATCTCAAAAAGGAACGCCTGTCGGCCTCAAGCGTTTTGCTTGAGAATCTGTCGGTCAAGGAATGGGAGAGTTTGAACGACCCGAACGGCGGATCTGTTCGCGGTGATCCGATGACTGCGACCGCACTTCGCCGGGTGAAATTAAATACGGTACTGAGATATGGATTTGAGATCTATAACGCCAAATTCGACAATTCAAAACAACCATCTCTAACTACTAAGGTCAGGGTCTATCGAGACGGCAAACTACTGCTCGACGGCAAGGATCAGCGTTTGGATCCTGCCGGTCAAACGGATCTTCAGCGGCTTAGATCTGCCGGTGCACTTGTGATAGGCGGCAAAATGCTGCCCGGCGATTACATTCTCCAGATCATCGTCACCGACGGTCTTGCCAAACCGAAACAGCAGATCGCGACGCAGTTCGTGCAATTTGAGGTCGTAGAATAATGTTTCGCGTGAAACACCTTTGTGTGGTGGAACGGAACACCCCTGCGGCACCGCCGATTGCTTTTGAAGCCTTCAGAAACTAACCTGGATTTTTGCAGCCATGCTCAAGATCAAATCAATACAGCTTACCGAGATCGATCTGCCCCTCGTCCATTTTTTCGAGACCAGCTTTGGCCGAACGTATAAGCGTCGGATAATTTTGGTGCGAGTCGAGGACACGGGCGGAGCTGAGGGCTGGGGTGAGGTTACCTGCGGCGAGACGCCGGGCTACTCTGACGAATGGACCGATTCGGCGTGGGCAACTGCAGAACAAATACTTGCCCCGATGGTCATTGGCAAGGAATTTGAAAGTGCGGCAGAAGTTTGGGACTCGATGAAATGGGTCCGCGGACATCGAATGGCAAAGGCTGGAATCGAAACCGCATGCTGGGACCTCGAAGCCAAAAAACTCGGCGTGCCGTTGTGGAGACATCTCGGCGGCGTCAATCAAACCATCGAATGCGGTGTTTCGATCGGTATTCAGGACAATGTCGCTCAATTATTAGAGAAGATCCGCGTCGAGGTCGAAGCGGGTTACAAACGCATCAAGATCAAGATCAGCCCTCGGTGGGATTACGACGTGATCAAGGCGGTGCGTGCCGAATTTGGCGATATTCTGCTGATGGGCGACGCAAATTCGGCGTACACGCTCGCCGACATCGACCTGCTCAAGAGTCTAGACGAATTTAACCTGATGATGCTCGAACAGCCGCTTGGTTACGACGACATAATCGACCACGCCAAACTGCAGGCTCAGCTCAAAACACCGATCTGCCTAGACGAGCCGATCAAATCGCCGGAAGATGCCAGAAAGGCGATCGAATTAAAGTCCGGCAAAATAATCAACCTAAAGAACGGACGCGTCGGCGGCCATACACAATCGAAAATGGTCGAGCAGATCTGCCGCGAAGCCGGAATGCCCGTCTGGTGCGGCGGAATGCTGGAGAGCGGGATCGGCCGTGCCCACAACATCGCCATCTCGACCCTCGCCGGCTACACGATGCCCGGCGACGTCTCTGCTTCGAAGAGATATTGGCACGAAGACATCATAGAACCAGCGGTTGAGGTTTCAGCAAATGGAACGATTGCCGCACCTGATTTGCCGGGAATTGGGTTTCGGGTGTGCAAGGAAAGAATCGAAAAGGCCACAACAAGGAGATTCTCTATACAATGAAGCTCCTTCTAGTATTTACGGGGTTCTTAGTGGTCTTTTTTGCTTGTTCGACTCCGAACGAAGTAAGGATCGCCGAGCCGCTAAAGCAAATAGAGATCCAGCCAACTCCGGAACCCACCAAACCGTCAATACCGGTACATATCACCGAAATGACAGCGACTGAATTGTGCGATCGCGTGGGTCAGATTGAGGTCCTTCCGACCCACGATCCGACGATCACGGATCCGATATACGAGAGTCTTTTACTTAAAGGTAATGAAGCAATTCCGTGTTTGGTCGAAAAAATAGGCAACGATACTTTAATAAAGGATCCTAGATATTCGGTTCCGACGTGGCATAGCTACGCGGTCGGTGATACTGCATTATTCGTACTCCTCCGTATAGTGAGCAAGGGTGACGACAAAGAATGGGAGAAGCGGTTGCTCGAATCACTTCCGCGGAAATACCAAGAAGAATGGGAAACCAACGGCATCTATGCGTACTTCAACTACGTTTTGGAACCAAAGAATCGGAAGGAGCTACAACGTTGGTGGAAGAATTGGTTGAGCAAGAATAAATAGTGGGCAATCCAGAACCGCCAGGATCAACTTTTCGGTGTAAAAGGCATTCGGCTTGGCAAAGTTTGCCATAACTGTTATTTTCTAACTATGAGCACAATGAACATCTCATTGCCGGAAACTCTTCGAACATTTGTGGATACACAAGTGTCTGATGGCGACTATGGCAGCAGCAGCGAGTATGTGCGGGAGCTTTTGCGAAAAGAACAAGATCGGGTACGACTGCGAGAGATGCTTCTGGAAGGGGCCGCGTCACCACTGAGTGAAAACGTGTGGAATGCGGAATACTTCGAGAAAATGCGTCAGAGCTTGAAAGCGGAAAAGAAGTGAGTAAGCCTGTCATCCCTCGCGTCCTGGCCGAGGACGATCTCGATCGCGCGCGCGATCATTATTTGGCAACTGCCGGCACTGATGTGGCCGTGGACTTCTTGCACGATTTTGAAAAGGCGGTCACGTTAATTTCGCGGTTCCCCGAAACGGGTTCGCCGAAATATGGATATGAGCCTAGCTTGGCCGGTATCCGTTTCTGGCCGTTGAAGAAATTTCCGTTCCTTATCTTCTACATTGAGACCGAGCATCAAATTGATGTCTGGCGCGTGATGCATAGCAATATGGATATCACCGCGGGACTTCACGATCCCGACTCACTTCCGTAATTATTTGTATATGAGCAATTCAGAACCAAACAAGATCATCTTTTCGATGGTCAAGGTCAGTAAGTTTTACGACAAAAAGGCTGTCCTCAAGGACATTTACCTTTCGTTCTTTTACGGTGCGAAGATCGGTGTACTGGGCCTAAACGGCGCGGGTAAATCGTCATTGCTACGCATCATCGCGGGTACCGACAAGGATTTTAACGGCGAGGTGGTGTTTTCCAAGGGCTACTCGGTCGGCTATCTTCAGCAGGAACCTCACCTGGACGAAAACAAGACGGTCCAGCAGATCGTAGAGGAAGCGGTCCAGGGGACGGTCGATCTGCTCAAGGAATTTGAGGAGATCAACGCCAAGTTTGCCGAGCCGATGGACGACGATGCGATGAACGCACTCATCGAACGTCAGGGCGAGGTTCAAGAGGCTCTCGATCACGCCGACGCGTGGGACCTCGACTCAAGGCTTGAGATGGCGATGGACGCGCTTCGCTGTCCGCCGGCAGATACGGTCGTCAAGAATCTTTCGGGCGGTGAAAAACGCCGCGTTGCCCTGTGCCGTCTGCTGCTGCAAAAACCCGACATTCTGCTGCTTGATGAGCCTACCAACCACCTTGACGCCGAGAGCGTAGGCTGGCTCGAACAGCATCTGCAAAAATACGAAGGCACGATCATCGCCGTCACGCACGACCGTTATTTCCTCGACAACATCGCCGGTTGGATACTTGAGCTCGACCGCGGACAGGGCATCCCGTATCAGGGCAATTACTCGTCGTGGCTTGAGCAAAAGAGCACGCGTCTTGCGCAGGAAGAGCGTAAGGAAGACAAGCTGCAGAAAACGCTCGAACGCGAACTCGACTGGATCCGCATGTCGCCCAAGGGCCGTCACGCCAAATCAAAGGCACGTATCAATGATTACGAGGCGATGGTCGCGACCGAGTCCGAAAAGCATGCAGACGACCTCGAGATCTATATTCCGCCGGGCCCGCGGCTCGGCGATAATGTCATCGAGGCACACGGAGTTTCTAAGGCTTACGGCGACACCGTTTTATTTGAGAATCTGGAATTTTCGCTGCCAAAGGGCGGGATCGTCGGTGTCATCGGCCCGAACGGTGCGGGTAAGACCACTCTATTCCGACTGATAACCGGACAGGAAACCCCGGACGCAGGGACGTTCAAGGTGGGCGAAACCGTCAAACTCGGCTACGTCGATCAATCGCGTGACTCGCTCAATGCCGAAAAGAATGTCTTTGACGAGATCTCGGACGGACTCGACAATGTTACGCTCGGAACCCGCGTGATGAACGCACGAACCTACGTTTCAAAATTCAATTTCTCCGGTGCCGATCAGCAAAAATTCGTCGGCCAGCTTTCTGGCGGCGAACGAAATCGAGTTCATCTCGCCAAGATGCTCAAGACCGGTGCCAACGTTCTGCTCCTTGATGAGCCGACCAACGACATTGACGTCAACACGATGCGTGCCCTCGAAGAAGCGCTCGAAAACTTTGCCGGCTGCGCCGTCGTAATTAGTCATGACCGTTGGTTTTTGGACCGTATCGCGACGCATATTCTGGCGTTCGAGGGCGACTCGCACGTCGAGTATTTTGACGGCAACTACAGCGAGTACGAAGCCGACCGCAAACGCCGCCTCGGCCACGACGCAGACCAGCCGCACCGGATAAAATATCGCAGCCTGACACGGGCCTAGTACGTAAAAATGACCGCACGACGCAGCAGAGACCGACGACCGGTGCCGATCCGAACCGACCGCGACCGGGCGTTGCTGCTCGTTTCGATACTGGCCGTATTTATTGTCGGATGGGCGGTTTTCATCAATGCTCGAAGCATTTTTGCGCTTGCCGAGCCGATGATGCGTGCGGCCTTGAGCGCTTGGGTCTCGATCGGTGTCACGATCTTGGTGACGACCTTTTCGTTCGTATTCGTTGCTTTGTCGCTTGTCTCTGTTCAATTTTCGCCTCGGATCGTGCGGCATTTCT
Organism: Acidobacteriota bacterium; assembly: GCA_016713675.1. Classification (NCBI taxonomy): domain Bacteria; kingdom Pseudomonadati; phylum Acidobacteriota; species Acidobacteriota bacterium. The sequence continues at coordinate 536,462 of JADJOS010000001.1, read as the reverse complement.
GGCACCGCGACAGGTTTCGAGCGTTGTTTCTGTGGTCGTCGATCGCTGTTTGCGCGTTTTGTTTTGTAGTCCAATTCGGTGAAAATTCGTCGCTTCACGCCCTTGGGCTATTTCTCGGTGCGTATCAGACCTTTGTGTTGTTTCCCCTGTTTTTGGGCTACCTGGCGGACAATCTGAATGCTGCCACAATCACAAAAAGTATCGCCGACCGGACTGTCGCCGAGATAGATGGCGTCTACGATCTGGGGCCGATCGATACCCAGACCGAGGTTGCCGACGGTACCGTAATTTCGGAACGAAGCGGATTTCTCGAAAAGATCGACGCCGATCTGCTGGTCCAGGCGAGTCGCCGGATCGCGAAAACACATCCGGAGAGTTCGTTGCGTGTCACCAATTATCTCGGCAGCTTTATCGAGGTCGGTTCGACTTTGGTCACGATCGAGCCGCCGGTCGCGATCGATGGCGAACTGGAAACTTTGATACGCAAAAGTTTTTCGATACAGAAATTTCGAAGCTTTGACCAGGACGTCGAATATGGCATCAGGCAGTTGGTCGATATCGGGATCAAAGCTATCTCGCCTGCGGTCAATGATCCCACAACGTGTGTCAATTGCATTCACTATCTCGGCGTTATCATCAAGGAACTTTCGACACGCGATCTCACGTCACGCACGGCAAGAGAACTGGCTAATCATCGAATTAGCGTCAAGGAGCCGAGTTTTGAACAATTTGTTGATGATGCGTTCGATCAGATCTATCATTTTGGCCGACGCGACCATGTTATCGTTCGCACGCTGATCGGCGTTTTGACCGAGATCATCACATCAGTTGGCGATGCTGACAGGTTAAGGATATTGGCGAAAGAGGTCGCGGAAATGGAACTGTCCGAGCTCGGTAAGCATGATGGCGAAACGGCGTTCGCGACGGCTGAGCAGCGAAACTATGTTCGCAAATCGCTCGTAACATATTACCGAACTGCCGCGACACGGGCTGACGCCGTTGGCGAATCGGAGCTTGCCGCAGAATATCGTGCTTTGCAATCCGCCTATTCCGACGCGATCGAATAGCGGCCGTCAGTATTAATGATCGATGAGATATGTTTTTTATATCATTGCTACGGCAATTTTGGGAGTTTCGTGCACGAGACCGGTCGAACCTCCAACCAATGATTCTTCGACCACCTTGGACGCACCGACACAAGTACCTCAGCCAACGGCCGTTCCGACGCCGTCGATCCCAAACCTGCAGGCAGAGCTGACAGACGACCGCAATAAGACAACAACCTCGCCGATCGGGAAGTTTGATTTCAAAAACTACACCTACGAACTGCCTAGAGGCTGGCAAAATCCTGATGGTTCGACCGAGATCACATTGAAGAACGGAAAGATCGCACCGGTCGAAACGGCAGTTGATGAAGATATGGATCCCGAGAAAAAGGCAGAGGCTAAACAGCAGCGGCGCATCGGGATGACATTTGTTACGGCGAAATTCCTCGACGTGACCAGCGACGGAGCGGACGAGGCTATTGTCGTACTCAAGATCGAGACCGGCGGCGGTGCCGTTCCGCAGATCGCATATGTTTTTGAGTGGAAAGGCGGCAAGCCCGAGCTGATCTGGCCCTTCCGCACCGGTGATCGCGCCGATGGCGGGCTTAAAGATGTGCGAGCTGAGAATGGCGAACTCGTCATTGAGCTGTACGGCCAGGACCGCTTTGTTCTAGGCCAAAATGAGACCGGCAAGATCACGGGCGACGAAGAGCAGCTATGTTGCCCGACATTTTTCACCCGTTCATATTACAAATGGAACGGCAAGAACTTCCTCATGCAGCGAAAGCGACTTACATTTCCAGTTGGCGATCCGACTGCCCCGCCGCAAGAAAATCTCGGCGATATCGTCAATAATCCGAAGAACTTTAAAAAGTAATTGCTATTTAGTTTCGACTCGATATGATGAACGCGATCGCACGACCGTATCTGCCCGGGCGACCTTTACTTTGATCTCGTGCAGCCGTTTTTCGCCTGTTTCGTCCGGAGGATAAAAGCCTAGACGATATTGGAACCGCAGCTCCTCGACGATCGAGGCAAACAGCTTTTTGAGCTTGCCGTCGTCACTTTCGTAAAACCGTCCTGCGGTCGTGTCCGCTATTTTTTGCAGAAATTCCGAGGCCTCGCGATTTTGGCGTTCGACGCGTTCGACGCGTTCGCGTTGCCGGCCGTTGTCGCGCCGAGGCGGAAGTCCGCCGCCATTTCGTCCGCCGCCGGGGAAACTTCCTCCGCCTCGACGGCCAGGAAAACCGCCGCCGAATATGTCATCACGACGTAATATCTGCCGCATTATCATTCGACGTTCGTCAGTCTTAAACATTATCGGATAAACAAGCGTGTCACTCTCCTGCAGCCGGTAGAGCAACTCGCGGATTGAGATTCGGCTGCCGGCGTCTTTGCCGTCGGTCAGCAGAATGACGGCTTTGCGTCCCTTAATTCCCGAGAATGAGCGAAAAACAGTTTCATACGCTGCATCCCGCAGAGCCGTGCCAAACTCGCCGTCCGGGATCTCCGCCGATCTGACCGCTTTCTTTAGCTGCTCCTGATCTGATGTAAGGCTGCTGAGGACCTCGACATCGCGGTTAAAACTGACGATCATCGCTTTATCGGCGGGTGCCAGCAACTTAATGAATGAAACGGCCGAATCCTTGATATCGCCAAGCACTCCGCGCGTGCTCTGGCTCGTATCTATAAGCAATGCAATAGTTAACGGTTCTTCGGTAGCGGCGAAGAACTCGATATTTTGTTTGTTTCCATCCTGAAAAATGTTAAAGTCGGCCGCCGTAAGTTTAGGCACGTACCGGCCGTTCCGGTCGCTTACGATCACCGGTACACTCACCAAGGCCGTATCGACCTTGATGGTCTCGTCCGTGGCTTTGTCCTGCGAAAGCACGGTCAGAGACACCCCAAAAAGAGCCACCCAAAGCAAAACTGCGCGCCTGGTTTTCATATCGGTACGTTGGTTCATCCGTTTAGACGTTATACCGGGAACAAAAGTCGCAAATTTCTAATGCATTGTGATATCTATCACGTTTTACCTACGGTCGGTTCGTTATCTTTGAGCTAAAGGAACTGGGCATACGGCGGCGCGTCGGATTGTGCACCATCAAAGTAAGCCCAATATACAATGTTTTCCACCTCAAGGAGGATCGATGGAATCTAATACGCTCGCTCGAATACAATTTGCATTTACTATTACTTATCACTATTTGTTCCCGATGCTAACGATGGGCCTTGCCCCATTGATCGTCATTTTTAAGTCGCTTGCGATTTTGAAAAAGGACGAGCGTTGGAACGAGATCGCACGTTTCTGGGGCAAGATATTTGGCATCACATTCCTCTTCGGCGTAGTGACCGGAATTCCGATGGAGTTTCAGTTCGGAACGAACTGGGCAGCTTTTTCAAAATACGCGGGCGGCGTGATCGGCCAGACCCTCGCGATGGAGGGCACGTTTGCCTTCTTTCTCGAATCAGCATTTATCGGCCTATTTCTCTTTGGCGAGAAACGGCTAGGCCAAAAACTTCATTGGCTCACCGCATTTTTGTTGTTTGCCGGCACTTGGCTTTCGGGCTGGTTCATTATCGCGACAAACGCGTGGATGCAGCATCCCGTCGGTTACGAAATGATGCCGGACGGGTCGGTCCAGCTAACAAGCTTTTGGGCACTCGTGCTTAATCCGTGGGCCGTCTATCAGTACATGCACAATATGGGCGGTGCCGTCGTTGTCGGATCTTTTGCCGTTTCGGCTCTCGGTGCGTTTTATGTTCTTTCTAAGAAAAAGGTCGAATACGGACGGATGTTCATGAAGGTCGGCGTCATCGCCGGCTGTATCAGCAGCATCTGGATGCTGTTCCCATCCGGTGATCTGCAGGGCAAAATGGTCGCCGAACACCAACCTGCGACGCTTGCCGCGATGGAAGGTCTGTTCGAAACCCAAGAAGGTGCCCCGATCGCCCTCATCGGTCAACCCGATATGGAGAAACAACGACTCGATAATGCCATCCATATTCCGAACATGCTTAGCTTTATCACCTACCAGCGTTGGAACGCCAAGGTCCGCGGGCTTAACGAATTCCCGAAAGAAGACCACCCGACTAATATTCCGCTGCTATATTACAGCTTTCACATAATGGTCGGATTGGGGACGATATTTATTGCGATCATGGTGATCGCGGCAATATGGCTGTGGCGTGGATGGCTCTTTGACGCAAATTGGCTGCTTTGGATATTGATGCTCAGCTTTCCGTTCCCTTTCATTGCAAATACGGTCGGCTGGGCCGTCGCCGAACTTGGCCGGCAGCCGTGGCTGGTCTACGGGCTTTTCCGCACCGAACACGGTCATTCGCCGATGGTCTCGGGCGGCAATGTGCTGTTTACGCTGCTCGGCTTTGCGGGTATGTATACGATATTGTCGCTGCTCTACATCTTCTTGATGCTTCGTAGGATCGAGCACGGAGCCGATGAATTGGGAGCTGAGATAACAGCGGAGACCGTTTAAGGAGGACGATATGGAAACAGTTTGGTTCATGATAGTTGCGTTTATGTTGGTCTGTTATGTCATCCTCGACGGTTTCGATATCGGAGCAGGGATCGTCCACCATTACGTCGGCCGTACGAGCGGCGAACGTGCCGCCACGATCAGCGCCATCGGCCCCGTTTGGGACGGCAACGAGGTTTGGCTGCTCGCCACCGGAGGTACATTGTATTTCGCGTTTCCCGCCCTTTATGCTGCAGGTTTCAGCGGGTTTTATCTGCCGCTGATCATGGTGCTGTGGCTGCTGATAATGAGAGCGGCCGGCATCGAGCTTCGGCATCAGCTCGACAATCCGTTGTGGGTCAAGTTTTGGGATTTCGTATTCTCACTTTCGAGCATATTGCTTGCGATCTTTTTCGGCGCTGCTCTCGGCAACGTCATCCGCGGAGTTCCATTGGATGCGACCGGCTACTTTTTTGAGCCGCTTTTTACCGACTGGACGACCACGGGAGCGACGGGAATTCTCGATTGGTTCACCGTCCTCTCGGGCGTGGTGGCGTTTGTCGCACTTGCAATTCACGGTGCAAGCTACTTGGCGATCAAAACCGAGGGCGAAATGAATACACGTTCGCGCCAGGTCGTCAGCATCGCGTGGTTCGCGTTGGTCATCGTTACAGTGTTGAGCCTCGCCGCCGTTATGAGTGTGAGGCCGACTCTGATTGATAATTACTATTATCTGCCTATCGGTTGGCTGATACCCGCAGCTGTTATCGCTTCGCTTATCGCGATCAAATATTTCAACGCCAAGGGAAGCGATAAGGCTGCATTCATCGCATCGTCTGTTTATCTGGCAATGATGCTCGGCGGCGCCGTCTACGGGCTCTATCCTAACGTCCTGCCGGCTCTCGATCCTCAATACAGCCTGACCGTTCACAACGCGAAAGCAGGTGCCTACGGCCTCGGCGTCGGCCTCATCTGGTGGCCGATCGGGATCATCATTGCACTCGGATATTTCACATTCCTCTTCCGTACATTCAAAGGAAAGGTCGCGGTCGAGGATCACCATTAGTTTTTGTTTGCGTTCATCCTCCTTTTCGGGGCGGCCCTGCGGCTGCCCCATTTTTGCGCCCAAATAATTAGTACTTTGCAATACAAAGTACTTGACATCAAGAATTACTTGATGTAATTTACATCTACTATGGCGAAACTGAGTGCTGCGCGAAAGAGTGAAACCGAGACGAACGGCCCGGTAACTATCGGCGATCGAGCGATCGACAATTTGCAGTTTATCCGCGAGACGATGGAGCGTTCGACGCATTTCACGGCCGTGCCGGGCTATGGCGGAATGCTGATGGGTGCGACCGCGGTCGCGGCGGCGTTTATTGCAAACAGTCAGATGTATCTGCGTGATTCGCTCCTTGTCTGGCTCATCGAGGCCGCTCTCGCATTCGCCATAGGACTTTTGGCGATGTGGCAAAAATCGAAGATCGCGGGGACATCGCTGCTGTCGGCTCCGTCAAAGAAGTTTGCGATGAGCTTTGCCCCGCCGCTGATCGTCGGCGTCGCGATCGTTCTCGGTGTTTGGAAATACGAAAATTATTACGCGATGCCGGCGATCTGCATGCTATGCTACGGGGCCGCCGTGGTCTGTGGCGGAGCGTTTTCGGTAAAGGTTGTTCCCGTAATGGGCTGGTGCTTTATCGTGTTGGGAGCGGTCGCGTTTGCTCTGCCTTCGAATTACGGAAACCTGATGATGGGCGCAAGTTTCGGTGGGCTGCACATAATCTTCGGAGCGATCATCGCACGGCGGTACGGAGGTTAGAAATGGAAACATATATGACATTTCAGAATAAGAGACTCATAGGAATTGTGTGGGGAGTAGGGTTGCTATTGCTTATACCGTTCACAGCAATGAATTTAACGGCCGAAGTGAAATGGTCGGCATTTGATTTTGTAATCGCTGGCGTCTTGCTGCTGGGAACGGGGCTCGCAATCGAGCTAGTGCTGCGTCTCGTCAAAAAGCTTCAGTACCGATTGGCGATCTGTGCGGCCATTTGACTGGTCCTTTTCATCGTCTGGGCGGAACTCGCCGTCGGACTGATCGGGACGAGATTTGCGGGAGGTTAGGACAGGAAGAACAGCCCGGTGGAAATATGTCTAAAAACAATCTAGCAATAAGGCAGGAGGCCGACGATAACGGGAAGAATCGGCTTCGCGTCGAAGCGGCGGCCGAAAATGTCTCGGGCGATCTCGACAAGGTCATCCACGAGCGCATGCGGCTCGGCATCACGAGCGCGCTTGCGGCAAACGAAAAGCTCAGCTTTACCGAGCTCAAAACGCTGCTCAACACGACCGATGGCAACATCAGTGTCCACGCCCGCAAACTCGAAGACGCCGGTTACGTAACCTGCGAAAAATCATTCAAAGGCCGCATGCCGTTGACCGAATACAAGATCACCAAACACGGCCGGGCGGCGCTGGAACGATATCTAAATCACATGGAGTCCCTGATCAAGGCTATGAAAAAAGTATGAGCCGAGTGATAACCCGAAACGACCTGAGCTACACAAAACGGTCCAGACGATCGAGAAATCGACTTAGCCTCTACATGCTTGCATTTATTGCCTATTGGTACGCTCCGGTGATTTACGGATTTTGGCTTTGGCAAAACTTGAAAATGGGGGCATTCGCCGCCGATACCGACTCGACTGCGATTCCCCTGATGGCCTTTGTTTTCTTATGGTTTGTTGGATTTCCATTCTTCCTGCTGGCGACGATCGGCTTTGAAACGTTGATGCGAAAACGCGATAGGCGAGCAAGCTCACACGTTAGCGTTCGGTCAAGAGTTTGGGAACAAAGCCGCCCGGCCGGCGTCAAATAGAAATGGACCGCGAGACTCCGATCATCACCAAGATCCTGTTCATATTCTGCGGAGCTGCTTTCGCCCTACCGGCACTTTTCTTTGCTTATTACACAATTCGGCTGATCTGGCTCAATCTGACGTTGGAGAACGCGGCCGACTACCGTTCGACCGGGATGCTGATCGGGGCGATCGCATTTCCCCTTGCCGCAATTATTTTTGGTTTCATGAGTTGGTTTTTCATAAAGCGAGGTTTTATAAAAAAATGAATGCACGAACGAAGGCAGGCCTTCAGATCCTGCAGGTGGCAGTCGTTATCGGTATTTTGGGCAATCTTTTGCTGAGGGTGGCACCGTGGGGACTCAATGTACTCTTGTTCAACGCCGCATTTGCGGCGGGGATGATCGGGCTGCTCAGGCGGCACAAGCCTGAGTATCTGACGGCTCAAACGTATGCTCTTTTTGGGGCCCAAGTATTTTTCTCGGCTATGTTCGTCCTGCGCGATTCGGTCGAGCTCAGGGTTGCCGATTCGGTTGCGATCATCGCGATATTATCGGTACTATTCGTGCCGAAAATGAGGACGACAACGCGGCTCGCCGGTGTCTTTCAATACGCCGTGGCGTTCCTATGGTCGATATTCAGTGCATTTTTCGCACCGTTCGCCCTTGTGTTCAACGATATAGAATGGGTTTCCATCGAACGCACAGGTTGGTCGAAGCACGCTTTCTCGGTCTTTCGCGGACTGGCGATAGCAACGCCTATATTGCTGATATTCGGAGCGCTATTTGTTGCGGCCGATGCGGTTTATGAGAGCTGGGTACAGCGGGTTTTTAATATCGAACCGGCAGTGCTATTCACGCATCTGCTGCTCACGTCAATCTTCGCATGGTTCTCGGCAGGTTATCTCCGCGGCGTGATGATCGACTGGGCGGTTGCGATACCACTTCGAGTCACGCCTACGGAGGCAGAAGGGCGGGTGTCCGTCGCTGGTCCAATTCGATCAAAGGTCGAAGATCTCCGAACCGATGCGGCCGAAAGTTCTCCGGTTCTGCCAAATAATCTCTCGATCCTCGAACACATCAACCTGTCCGATCCACCAAATCCAAAGGCGGAAACGCGGGCCGCAGGGAGTGTGTCTTCTTCCGACGCTTCGGCTGAAGGGCCGAAAAACGAGAACGAGCCCAAAGAGAAATGGGACTGGCAAAAATTCGACAATACGGTCATGCCGACGGCATTCACCCTCGGCTCGGTCGAGATCGGTGTCATTCTAGGACTTACAAATCTGCTATTCCTCAGCTTCGTCATCGTCCAGGTACCGTACCTTTTCGGCGGAATGGACCTCGTCCAAAATACGCCTGATTTCAAACTCGCCGACTACGCACGCCGCGGATTTGGCGAACTCGTAGCCGTTTCAGCTCTCGTGCTGCCGATATTGCTCGCTTCGCACTGGCTGATCAGAAAAGACAGCCCGCTGGCGACGACGCTTTTCCGTGTATTCGCCGGTATTCAGATCGGCCTTTTGTTTGTAATCATGGCGTCCGCGGGCCAGCGGCTCGTGCTGCTGACCGGCAACCTCGGTTACGGCTTAACAACTATAAGGCTCTATCCGATGATCTTTATGTTGTGGCTTGCTTTGGTTTTTGTCTGGTTCTCGATCACGGTTCTTCGCGGCGCCCGTCAGCATTTCGCCTGGGGAGCACTTTGGTCGGCTTTCCTGATCCTCGGGGCGACGCATATTCTAAACCCGGATGCGTTTATCGTAAAAACGAACATCGCTCTAATGCAGCAGGGACGCGAATTCGACGCGACCTACAATTCAAGGCTCAGCAATGATGCTCTGCCGGTGCTTATCGATTCGTTTGATGAACTCAACTCTGAGGACAAGAAATATGTTCTCATAAATATTGGCCAACGCTATTGCAGCCTAAATGAAAAGGCCGATCTGCGAAGTTGGAGCATTGCCCGCCGCAATGCATATTCAGCCCTTTTGCTCAGAGAGGGCGCGTTGATGCATTTTGGTGAGTGCATCGGAACACGATTCGCATATCCGCGGCAATGATCATATTTTTCTTGCATTTGGGTCATTGATTTGCGTAGTCTTAAGACGCGCCACCCGATCTATCTGGTACGCATCTTATTCTATTCCGAACACAAATTGCTAATGACCGAAGATCTACGCCCAAAACGTGACCTGATTCGCGAGTATTTGTCGTACTGCCGCGTCGAGAAAGGGCTTTCGGCGAACTCGATCGAGAGTTATGCACACGACCTTTCGCGTTTGGGCGATTGGGCAAAGAAAAATGGCTGCGGCCTATTGGATATAAAACGGACCGACCTGCGTGAGTGGCTGATCGATCTGTCAGCGGAGAAATTGTCTGAGAACTCAAAACGCCGTCTGATAAGTGCGGTTCGTGGGTTTTACAAGTTCCTCATGTTCGATGGCCATATCAAACACAATCCCGCCGAGGACCTCGTCGCACCGCAAAAAGGCGTTTATCTGCCGAGATTCTTGAATTGTAGTGAGATCGAAACGCTGCTTGCCGTGCCCGACACTTCGACAGAGATCGGGCTCCGCGATCGTGCGATTTTGGAACTGATGTACGCTTCCGGACTGCGCGTTTCGGAGGCGGCAAATTTACGGATAAATGACATCGATCTCGACGGTGGTATTCTCACTACTACCGGAAAAGGCTCGAAAACGCGGCGTGTTCCGGTCGGTTCGAGTGCGATCGAATGGATCCGCAGCTACCTCGCTCTGCGGCGAAAGAAGGAAAATATCGAGATCGACAATATGTTCGTAAACGCCGCCGGCTCGCCCATCGACCGGCAGGCGATCTATAATTCGGTCACTCAATATGCCGAAAAATGCGGGCTAACCGGCGTGTCGCCGCACACCTTGAGACATTCATTTGCGACGCATCTCATCCAAAACAACGCCGACATCCGCTCGGTCCAGCAGATGCTCGGCCACACGGATATTTCGACCACACAGATCTACACGCACATCACAAGCGCCCACCTAAAGAAAAACTACGAACGCTTCCACCCGCGTTCGCGCGCTAAATAGCGCCAAAAACAAGCGTTTACGCGCTTGCAACCGATAGACTTTTTAGTTAGTATTGGAAATTTGCTATTTGACTCTAAAAGTCAGTAGGAGCAAATAAAAGAGATCACGCATGGGTGGTCGAGCGGTCAAAGGCAACGGGCTGTAAACCCGTCGGATTAATTTCCTACGTAGGTTCAAATCCTACCCCATGCACCATTTTGACAATTATGAATTTCGAATCAGGAATGTCGAATAACTGCGATATTCATAATTCTGCATTCGTCATTCATCATTGATTTGCGGGAGTAGCTCAGTTGGTAGAGCGTCAGCCTTCCAAGCTGAATGTCGCGAGTTCGAATCTCGTCTCCCGCTCCAACAGTTTTTTGTCAGGCGAGAATCTGCCCAAATAGCTCAGGGGTAGAGCGCATCCTTGGTAAGGATGAGGTCGCGGGTTCAAATCCCGCCTTGGGCTCCAGATTTTATTGATTTAGCTAAATATTTTTTAGAGGGAAAGAAAAGAGATGAGCAAAGAGAAATTCGACCGCAGTAAGCCGCACGTGAATATTGGGACAATTGGGCACGTGGATCACGGCAAGACGACATTGACGGCAGCGATCACGAAAGTGATGTCGAAGCACAACGCCAAGATGGTAGTACGTGCATTCGATTCGATCGACAACGCGCCTGAAGAGAAGGCACGCGGTATCACAATTGCGACGGCTCACGTTGAGTATGAGACGGCAAACCGCCACTACGCCCACGTCGACTGCCCGGGCCACGCTGACTATGTCAAGAACATGATCACTGGTGCGGCACAGATGGACGGAGCGATCCTGGTCGTTGCAGCGACGGACGGCCCGATGCCTCAGACCCGCGAGCACATCCTGCTTGCACGTCAGGTCGGTGTGCCTTCGATGGTCGTGTTCATGAATAAGGTCGACGCGGTTGACGATCCTGAATTGCTCGAACTCGTCGATATGGAGATCCGTGAACTTCTCAGTTCGTACGAATTCCCCGGCGACGATACACCGATCACGCAAGGGTCGGCACTGAAAGCTCTCGAAGGCGACCCGGCATGGGAATCGAAGATCGACGAGCTGATGCAGACGGTGGATGATTTCATCCCGACGCCTGCACGTGAGACGGACAAGCCGTTCCTGATGCCGGTCGAAGATATCTTCACCATCCAGGGCCGCGGAACAGTTGCGACGGGACGAATCGAGCGTGGAGTGATCAACGTCAACGAACCTGTCGAGATCGTCGGTATCAAAGACACGAGAAACTCGGTCGTCACCGGCGTCGAAATGTTCAAGAAGCTTCTTGATTCGGGAATGGCAGGCGACAACGTCGGACTGCTGCTCCGCGGAGTTGAAAGAAAGGAAATTGAACGCGGACAGGTCATCGCCAAACCGGGCTCGATCACACCGCACACTAAGTTCAAGGCTGAGGCATATGTCCTCACCAAAGAAGAAGGCGGACGCCACACCCCGTTCTTTACGGGATACCGCCCGCAGTTCTACTTCAGAACAACGGACGTGACGGGCGTTGCACACCTTCCGGCAGGAGTCGAGATGGTGATGCCCGGCGACAACATCCAGATGGAGATCGAACTGATCGCCCCCATCGCCATGGAAAAAGGCCTCCGCTTCGCTATCCGCGAAGGCGGCAGAACGGTCGGAGCCGGAACGGTTTCGGAAGTGGTGGAATAAGAATTAGTTAGTTGTTCGTGGTTCGTTGTTAAGAACGGCCACGATCAACCAACGACGAACGACGAACAGTTGTAGAGGATTTATGCCAAGAGATAACATTATTTTGCAGTGCACTGAGTGCAAAGAGCGCAATTACGTGACGACGAAGAACAAAAAGAACACGCCTAATCGGCTTGAGCTTAAAAAGTTTTGCCGTCGCTGCCGCTGCCATCGCGTGCACAGAGAGAATAAGTAAATGCCGAATATCGAATGATGAATGATGAATTTGAAACCAAGTTTGCCATTCAGAAAGTCGAATTCTTCATTGAAAATAGGGGTATGGTGTCAATGGTTAGCATGGAGGTCTCCAAAACCTTAGGTCCGGGTTCGAGTCCTGGTACCCCTGCCATTGGATCTTATTAGGAGAGAAAGTAGTGTCAGAAGCAGCAGCCCCGATAGAGGGGAAACATAAAGAAGGCATCGGCGAGTTCATCACAAAGACTCGCGGCGAGCTGGATAAAACATCATTTCCATCATCGGACGATGTAAAAGGCACGACGATCATTGTGATCGTCGCGGTATTCTTTTTCGCTGCATACCTCTTTCTCGTCGATCATGGTTGGACATACCTGTTAGAAGGGCTGACTTGGGCTGTTAATAAGCTCGCGGGTATATAAGGATATTTGAAATGAAGCAGTGGTATTTTATCCACACATATTCGGGGCATGAGAACAAGGTCGTTGAAAGCCTTGCGGCGAGGATCCGTGATCTGGAACTCGCTGAGCAGATCACCTCAGTAAAACTCCCGAAAGAAAAGGTCGTCGAAATGCGCGGCAACAAGGAATATGTCTCGGAGCGTATGTTCTATCCGGGATATGTTCTGGTCGAGATCGAGTGTGACGAAAAGGGTAAAATACCCGACAACGTTTTTCACGCGATCAAATCCACACCGAAAGTGACCGGCTTTCTCGGCGGAAAACAGCCGACGCCGCTCTCGCAGGAAGAGGTCGATCAGATCGACCGAAATATCGAGGTTACGACAGAGAAGCCGAAACCAAAGTTTTCGTACGAGGTCGGCGAAGTCGTCAGGATCAAATCGGGCCCGTTTGCCAGCTTTACCGGCAAAGTCGAAGAGGTCAACGAAGACAAGGCGACTCTCAAGGTCTCGATCACGATTTTTGGCCGCTCGACCCCGTACGAGTTGAGCTTCCTGGAAGTGGAAAAAGTCACTTTCGCAGAAGAAGAATAGCCGGAATGCAGGCTGCCAGGCTGCGAGAATTTGAAAAGTATTCGTTTGAATGAGGACATTCCCGCAATAAGTATCGGGATCGTTAATCGACAAGGAGAGACGCAGGCTGGCAGCCTGCGATTCGACACAAAATGGCAAAGAAGATAGAAGGTTATATTAAGTTGCAGATCCCGGCCGGTAAGGCCAATCCGGCGCCGCCGATCGGCCCGGCTTTGGGTCAGCATGGCGTCAACATCATGGAGTTTTGCAAGGCGTTCAACGCCAAAACGCAGAACGACGATCCGGATATGAAAATCCCGGTCGTGATTACGGTTTACGGCGATCGTTCGTTTACATTCGAAACGAAAACTCCGCCTGCTGCCGATCTATTGAGAAAGGCTTCGGGAATCGCTAAAGGTTCGGGTAAAGCCAATCGCGAAAAAGTTGGTTCGATCTCGAAAGCTAAGATCGAGGAGATCGCGAAGTTGAAAATGGTCGATCTGAATACGTCAGACCTTGCAGCCGCAATGCGGACGATCGAAGGAACGGCAAAATCGATGGGCTTGACCATAGATTAAGAAACAAGTCCTATTGGACCCATTGGTCCCAAAGGTCTCATTAGGGAGAGCAACTAGATTGCTCGTTAATACCTGGAGGTAAAATGAAAAGAGGCAAGAAATATCTTGCGGCTCTCGAAAAAGTGGAGCCGTACAAGAAGCACACGCTTGAAGAAGCGGTTGCAAAGTTGAAAGAGATCGCATTTGCTAAGTTTGACGAGACCGTCGAACTGACAATGTGGCTTGGTGTTGATCCCCGAAAGGCCGATCAGCTTGTCCGCGGCACGATCGTTCTGCCCCACGGCCTTGGCGGCACGGCAAAACGTATCGTTGTTATCGCTCAGGGCGACAAGATCCGCGAAGCTCAAGAAGCAGGTGCTGACGAAGCCGGCGGCGACGACATTGTCGATCGCATCAAGGGCGGTTGGCTCGACTTCGACGCACTGATCGCAACGCCCGATATGATGGGCAAGGTCGGTATGCTCGGTAAGGTCCTCGGTCCTCGAGGCCTGATGCCCAATCCAAAAACAGGAACGGTCACGATGGACGTGAAAACTGCCATCGAAGAGACCAAGGCCGGTAAGGTCGAATATCGCGTCGATAAGACAGGCGTTATTCACTCGCCGGTCGGCAAGGTGTCGTTTGACGATGACAAACTCGCCGAGAATACAAAGGTCCTGATCAATGCTGTGATGAAAGCTAAGCCGACCACCGCAAAGGGGCGTTACCTGAAAAAGATCAACTTGGCCGCGACCATGAGCCCGGGCGTTCTGCTCGACGAATTGGCGTACGCATAAGTGAGGTTGCAGACCGGCGAGGGAGTTGGAGGAAAAATGAAAAACAGAGAAACAAAAGCAAGAGATCTGGCCGCCCTCACTGAGTCGCTGTCTACGTCGAAATCCGCGATGGTCGTCAGTTTTACTAAGCTGACCGTGACCAAAGATCAGGAATTCCGTGCTCAGCTTCGCGAAGCAGGTGCGAAGTATCAGGTCGTCAAGAATACTTTGGCACGTATCGCTGTCAAGGGAACGCAGTTCGAAGATACGACGGAGAGCCTCAAAGGCGTGACCGCGATCGCGTGGACCGACGGTGATCCTGTGGTTCTTTCGAAAGCAATTTCGAAGTTCATGAAGGACAATGCCGACATCTACACGTTCAAATCGGGCGTTGTTGATGGCAAACTGGTCGATCTCGCACAATTGACGACGATCGCAAACTTGCCTTCGAAAGAAGAGCTTATTTCGAAACTGATGTGGGTGCTCAACAGCGGTGCACAGCGTCTCGTTACGGTCATCAATGCCGTGCCGCGTGACCTGGCCGTTGTGATCAAACAGATCGGCGAAGCGAAACCAGCAGAGGCGGCAACAGTTGCAGCAGCACCGGCGGCCGAAGCACCGGCAGCGGCAGAAGCTGCACCGGTAGCAGAAATTGCCGTAGCAGAAGACGCACCGGCGGTCGAAGCGGCACCGGAAGAAAGTCCGGAAGCTGTATCCGAGCCTGATGCTGGCGACAGTGTGGCCGAAGTTGAAGCGGACGCCGCACCAGCTGTGGAAACCGCAGTCGAAACCGTCGAGGAAGAAGTTTTAGAGGAGCCGACCGAAGCAGAGGCTGAAGAAAAGGCGGAATAACAAGGATTTAGATCTCACATATGAGATCTGAAAAAGCCGTACTCAAGGAAAGCGAGTCCAATTGATTTGTCAGGTCAAGTGGGCTTCGGACGCGGAAAGAAAGGTGATGCAACCCTTACTCGACACGTCCCTGGGTTCTAGCGGCAAGGCAAAAACCGTGGATTATAAAAGATTCACGATCAATAACTTAAGAACCCTAAATAGGAGATAGATAAATATCATGGCAGTTACAAAAGCAGATGTAGTTGAGTATTTGAAAGGAATGTCGCTTCTCGAAGCGTCGGAATTGGTCAAGGAATTGGAAGAAGTGTTCGGCGTTAGCGCCGCAGCCGCAGCTCCGATGATGATGGCCGCTGGTGCCGGTGCAGGCGGCGGTGACGCTGCTCCTGCGGCAGAAGCAAAGGATTCGTTTGACGTTGTTCTGACAGCGGCCGGCGGCAACAAGATCGCAGTGATCAAGGTTGTTCGCGAAGTCGTTGCAGGCCTCGGTTTGAAGGAAGCCAAGGATCTCGTCGATGCTGCCCCGAAGGCCATCAAAGAAGGCGTTTCGCAGTCAGAGGCAGACGATATCAAGGCCAAGCTCACCGAAGCCGGTGCTACCGTCGAATTGAAATAGTAAACATTCAATTATTACGGAGAGCCGGCGGTTTGACGCGCCGGCTCTTTCGTAACTTGTGTTTACAATAAATGGCTGTTATGCTACTTGGTTCGCGGGACTCTATTGATGTCGGAGACGCGGAACCAGGCACGGTCGGTTCGGAAGCAATGTTTTATTACGCTTTCGGTGGTTTTTACCGCGATAAAGATCGCAATCAAGTGGAGAGTTAGTGTCCCTTTTAGGCACGCTCGTACAAAATATCTAACGGCAAAAGCTGCTGCTAAGCGGTCAGGGAGAACTTTACCCTCGACCGCCGTTGCCGTCTATTCTTGACAGATTTTTACTACGGGGAGCGTTAGATTACGAAGAATCGTAACAGCAACCTTTGCAAAAATCAACAAGTTTTTATAGCCCGCTTTTAATAATATGATCAACAATCCTCTACAAAGCAGCCCCAACGGCCTCGGACGACGCACAAGCCAGTCGCCGACACGCGTAGATTTTTCTAAGATCTACACGTCGGCCCAGATCCCGAATCTTATCGAGGTCCAACGCGAATCATACAACCGCTTTCTGCAGATGGACCTGATCCCTGAGGAACGCGATTATATCGGTTTGCAGTCGGTATTCGCTTCGATCTTTCCGGTTTCCGATTTTCGCGAGACGGCGACGCTTGAATATGTCGAATATCAGATCGGCAACTGGCAGTGCAAATGCGGCAACCTCGAGGGCCTCGAGCACTTACGTGCAAACTGTAAGAACTGCTCGGCCAAGATCAAGGTCGATCCTTTTAATCCGGCCGAAGTGCTTTGTAAGAATTGCGGCACGTTCAATGCCGTCCGCCCGAATCTCTGCAACAACTGCGGGGAGCCGGTCGGCCTTAAGCACAAACACGATCAGCAGGAATGTCAGGAACGCGGAATGTCGTATAGCGTGCCGCTCAAGGTGAAGATCCGCCTGACGGTCTACGACAAAGATCCCGAGACCAACGTTTCGACGATCCGCGACATTAAAGAAGAAGACGTTTTCTTTGGCGAAATTCCGCTCATGACCGATAACGGCACGTTCGTTATCAACGGTACCGAGCGAGTCATCGTTTCGCAGCTTCACCGTTCGCCGGGCGTGTTTTTCAAGGGTGACCGCGACGATTATTTGGCGAAGATCATCCCGTACCGCGGTTCGTGGGTCGAGTTTGAATACGACCAGAAGGGTATCCTTCACGCACGTCTCGGTAAACGCAAGATCATCGCAACGATCTTCCTGCGGGCCCTCGGCCTGTGGCTGAATCCGCAGATCGATATGAAAACGGTCTCTGACCAGATCCTCGAAGAGGTGGTCAAGAACGCCGAATACCCCGATTCGAGCATTCTCGAACTCTTCTACGTGACAGACGAAGCGGTTGTCGAAAAGGGCAAGCTGTTCGTTAAGGTCCCTGAAAGGGCGAAACGCACCTCGTCGGTATGCGTGCCGAAGAGGACATTAAGAACAAGAAAGAAGAAGTCACACGTGTTGGCAAAAAGATCACCAAGTCCGCATTGAGCGAACTTCGCTCGATGGGCACCGGAAAGGTCGCCGTCGCGACTGCGGATTTTGAGACCGCCTACGCACTCGAGGATGTCATCAACACAGAAACCGGTGAGGTCATCATCGAATCGAACACCGAGATCGCCGCTGCCAAATTGCAGCAGATCATCGAAGAAGGTGTCGAGAGCTTTAAGGTGTTTTTCCCGAAACGCGACGTCATCGGCGACGTCATCGCCGCGACGCTTCGCAAGGACGCTATTTCGAAACCGGTCGATGCTCTGCTCGAAATTTACCGCAAGATGCGTCCGGGCGATCCTCCGACGGTTCCGACAGCTTACCGTCTGCTCGAAGGCATGTTCTTCGACGCACGCCGGTTCGATCTGTCGCGTGTCGGCCGTTTGAAATTCAACATCAAGATGGGCCGTCCTGAAAAAGAGGACATCACCAATCCGCTGCTCAAGCCGACCGATTTTATCGAGGTCGTCAATTACTTGCTGCGGATGAAAAAGGACAGCGAGCATTTTGGTCAGGACGATATCGATCACCTCGGCAACCGCCGCGTCCGCGCGGTGGGCGAACTGCTTGAAAATCAGTTCCGGATCGGCCTCGAACGCATGGAACGCGCGATCAAGGAGAAGATGTCGATCCAGCAGGATATGTTCACCACGATGCCGCGTGACCTGGTCAACGCAAAGCCGGTGACGGCTGCGGTCCGCGAGTTCTTTGGTTCGTCACAGCTTTCGCAGTTCATGGATCAAACTAATCCGCTGTCGGAAATTACGCACAAACGCCGTCTATCGGCTCTGGGACCAGGTGGTCTTTCGCGTGAACGTGCGGGATTCGAGGTTCGCGACGTTCACCCGACGCACTATGGCCGTATCTGCCCGATCGCGACGCCTGAAGGCCCGAATATCGGTCTGATCTCGTCGCTACCGCTCGAGGACGTCGAGGCAGCAAATAAAAAGCTCAAGGGCGGACAGATCGCACAGTTTGAACCGTGGCCGTTCTACCTCACCGCTTGGGAAGAGGACAAATGGATCATCGGCCAGGCAAATATCGAGCTGGACGAGAAAGGCAATTTTGTAAACGAGCGTAATGCCGCGCGTCAGAAAGGTGAATTTATCACCGCTGACAAGATGGACACGCAGTACATGGACGTTTCGCCGAAACAGCTTGTTTCGGTCGCCGCGTCGCTGATTCCGTTCCTCGAAAACGATGACGCCAACCGTGCTCTCATGGGCTCGAACATGCAGCGTCAGTCGGTGCCGCTACTTCGTGCTGAGTCGCCGTTCGTAGGTACCGGTATGGAAAAGATCGCTGCCCGCGACTCGGGTGCCGTCGTCATCGCAAAACGTGATGGCACGGTCGATTTTGTCGACAGCGAACGCATTATCGTCAAAGCCGATCATCAGGTCGACGGCACGATCTCGCGTGAGGTGACGGCCGACATTTACTCGCTGGTCAAGTTCAAGCGTTCCAACCAGAACACCTGTATCAACCAGCGTCCGATCGTTCAGGTCGGCGAACGCGTCAAGAAAGGCCAGGTCATAGCCGACGGCCCTTGTACCGACCGCGGCGAACTCGCTCTCGGCCGAAACGTGCTCGTGGCATTTATGCCTTGGCGAGGTTACAACTTTGAGGATGCCATTTTGGTCTCCGAAAAACTGGTCAAGGACGATTACTACACGTCGATTCATATCGAGGAACTCGAGATCGAGGCCCGCGATACCAAACTCGGACCTGAAGAGATCACACGCGATATTCCGAATATCGGTGAGAACATGCTCCGCGACCTCGACGAATCGGGCATCATCCGCATCGGTGCACAGGTCAAGCCGGGCAGCGTTCTGGTCGGTAAAGTAACGCCGAAGGGCGAAACGCAGTTGACGGCTGAAGAAAAACTTCTCCGTGCCATCTTCGGCGAAAAGGCCGGCGACGTTAAGGACGCTTCGCTAAACTGCCCGCCGGGAATCGATGGTACGGTCGTCGATGTTCAGATCTTTACACGTAAAGGCCAGGACAAGGACGAGCGTTCGCTCGACATCGAGGGAATGGAAGAAGACGATTTCCACCGCGATCTCGACGACGAAATTCGCATCCTGCAGGAACAGCGTGACGAGCGCATCTACGAGCTTTTCGACGGCCGCAAGCTGACGAAAGACCTCGTTGACGGCAAAGACGTGCTGATCAAAAAGGGCGAAACGCTGACGCGTGAAGTATTGACCGGAATCGATATCCGCCATCTTGGCAAAGCCGAAGTTTCGGCCGGATCGATCGATATCGCCGGTGAGGTCAAGGAATACCAGCAGCGTACCGAACGCCAGATCAACATTCTGCGTGACATCTACGACGAAAAGATCACCAAGCTCAAGCAGGGCGACGAATTGCCTCCGGGCGTGATCAAGATGGTCAAGGTCTTTGTCGCGATGAAGCGTAAGCTTAGCGTCGGTGACAAAATGGCCGGACGCCACGGTAACAAGGGCGTTATTGCACGCATCCTGCCAGAGGAAGATATGCCGTACCTGCCGGATGGAACTCCGGTCGAGATCGTGCTAAATCCGCTCGGCGTGCCGTCGCGTATGAACGTCGGACAGATCCTCGAGGCGCACCTTGGCTGGGCCGGCAAGATTCTCGGACTTCACTTTGCGACGCCCGTTTTTGACGGTGCGAGCGAAGAAGAGATCAAGGGCTACATCACTAAGGCCAATCAGAAGTACGACGAACTCGGCATTCCGGCATCGGTCGGGCCGTCGGGCAAGACCAGGCTCTATGACGGCATGACGGGCGAGCAGTTCGAACAGAAGGTGTGCGTTGGCTACATCTATATGCTCAAGCTCTCACATCTGGTCGACGACAAGATCCACGCACGCTCGATCGGGCCGTACTCGCTCATTACGCAGCAGCCGCTGGGCGGTAAAGCTCAGTTCGGCGGACAGCGTTTCGGCGAAATGGAAGTTTGGGCACTCGAGGCCTACGGTGCGGCTCACATCCTGCAGGAATTGCTGACATGCAAATCCGATGACGTCGCCGGACGTTCGAAGATCTACGAAACGATCGTCAAGGGCGTTTCGAACTTCGAACCGGGCATTCCCGAATCGTTCAACGTTCTCGTCCGCGAGCTGCAGAGCTTGTGCCTCGACGTTGAACTGATCCAGGAAGACGAGATCGATCCGGAAGAGATCGTAGCCGGTGTCGATGCCCTGGTTGGCGTTGATTGAGCCCATTAGGAGCTTATGAATCGGTCTCAAATCATCGGAGTACTTGCGATATGGGGAGCGGCCGTTTTGATTGCTTTCCTTTGGAGGAGTACTGCAGACCAGCTTCTATCTTTTTTTCTTCTTGTATTAGGAGCTGGCATGTGGAGAGCCTTCATAGGTTTTGACAAAAAGAGTGAATAGTTCTGACCCGCGATAAGCATCCTAAATTTTGGATAGCTGGAATCATTTTGGAGAAATATGTTTCGATTTAATAACGAGAGCAAAACACAATTGACCACCAATTACGAAGCGATCCGCATTTCACTTGCGTCGCCGGATAAGATCCGTTCGTGGTCGCACGGAGAGGTCACCAAACCGGAAACGATCAACTATCGAACGTTCAAACCGGAACGCGACGGCCTGTTTTGCGCCCGCATCTTCGGCCCGGTCTCTGACTGGGAATGTCTGTGCGGAAAATACAAGCGAATGAAGCATCGCGGCGTCATCTGCGACAAGTGCGGCGTCGAGGTCACTCAGTCGAAGGTCCGACGCGAACGCCTCGGCCATATCGAGCTTGCTTCGCCCTGTTCGCACGTCTGGTTCTTCAAAGGCCTGCCGTCGCGTATCGGCCACCTGCTCGACATCACTCTGCGCGATCTCGAAAAGATCCTTTATTTCGAAACCTACATCGTCGTGGACGAAGGCGACGTGCCTGATCTCAAGCCCAAGGAATTGCTCAACGACGAGCGTTTCCGCGAATTGTCGCGTGATTATCCTAATCAGTTCGTCGCCAAAATGGGGCCGAAGCGATCAAGGACCTGCTCCAGACCATCGATATTGCCGAGCTCGTCGAAGAGCTGCGTGCCAAAATGAAAGACGAAACGTCGCAGCAGAAGAAGCTTAAATATTCCAAGCGTCTCAAGGTTTCGAACTCATTCTTACGAAGCGGAAATCATCCCGACTGGATGATCCTCGACGTTATTCCGGTCATCCCGCCTGAGCTTCGCCCGCTCGTGCCCCTCGACGGCGGACGATTCGCGACATCTGATCTTAACGATCTCTATCGCCACGTTATCAACCGTAATAACCGTCTCAAGAAACTGATCGAGCTGCGTGCTCCTGAGGTCATCGTCCGCAACGAAAAACGCATGCTGCAAGAGGCTGTCGATGCGTTGTTTGACAACGGACGCCGAGGCCGTGTCTGCGTGGTGCGAACAATCGCCCGCTCAAATCGCTGTCCGGCACGCTCAAAGGTAAGCAGGGCCGTTTTCGTCAGAATCTGCTCGGAAAACGTGTCGATTACTCAGGACGTTCGGTGATCGTCGTCGGTCCTGAACTGAAACTGCATCAGTGCGGTTTGCCGAAGAAAATGGCTCTTGAGCTGTTCAAGCCGTTTATCTACAACAAGTTAGAAAAGACCAGCACGCCGCGACCATCAAACAGGCACGCGAAATGGTCGAACGTCAGGAGCAGATCGTTTGGGACCTTCTCGAAGAGGTCATTCGCGAATATCCGGTTCTATTGAATTGCGCACCGACCCTTCACCGCCTTGGTATTCAGGCTTTTGAGCCGGGACTAGGCGAAGGTAAGGCGATCAAGATCCATCCGCTCGTTCGTACGGCTTTCAACGCCGACTTCGACGGTGACCAGATGGCTGTTCACATTCCGCTGTCGCCTGAGGCACAGATCGAAGCGAGCGTACTAATGCTGGCGTCGAACAATCTGCTGTCGCCCGCCAGCGGCCAGCCGATCACGGTTCCTTCGCAGGATATCGTTCTGGGCTGCTACTATCTGACGCTCGCTCGCGACGAGATGAAGGGACACAATAAGGCTTTCAACTCGATCGAAGACGCACTGCTCGCACTCGACGCCGGCGTCATCGAAACACAAACCAAGATCCGTCTGCGTTGGCGCGGAGATCTGATCGATCTCTCGGCCGAACATTCAAATCAGGACGTGATGCGTGCCAACGTTCGCGAAGGTGTTGACGTTCTCATGGAAACGACCGCCGGCCGTGCGATCCTCAACGAACGCCTCACCCGCGACGGATTGCCATATATCAATGGTGTTCTCAAGAAGAAAGGCTTGCAGAGCCTAGTTACTTTTTGCCACCTTAAACTCGGCCACACGCAGACGGTCGCATTGCTCGACGATCTGAAAGCGATGGGCTTCCTGTATGCCACGAAGGCCGGTGTTTCGATCGGAATCGATGACATGGTGACGCCGACCAACAAGAAGGCGATCATTGCCGAAGCCCTGAAAGAGGTAGATAAACTTCGCAAACAATACGAAGACGCCACAATGACCGATATGGAACGTACCAACAAGGTGACGGCCATTTGGTCCGACGTGACCGATCGCGTTGCTAAAGAAATGTTCAAGGCGATGCACGATCGTGAGAATGAACGCAACGAACTGAATCCGATCCTCGTCATGGCCGACTCAGGTGCTCGTGGTTCGGAAGCTCAGATCCGACAGCTCGCCGGTATGCGAGGCCTGATGGCCAAGCCGTCGGGCGAGATCATCGAAAACCCGATCCTCGCGAATTTCCGCGAAGGTCTCGACGTCCTGCAGTACTTTATTTCGACGCACGGCGCCCGTAAGGGTCTGGCCGATACGGCTCTCAAAACGGCCGATTCTGGTTACCTGACACGCCGCCTCGTTGACGTCGCACAGGATGTGATCGTTTCCGAACAGGATTGCGGCACGCTCCGCGGTGTTTACTCTGAGGCCATCATCCGTAATGGTGAAGAGGTCGAGAGTCTTCGTGACCGAATCGTCGGCTGCACATCGCTCGACGACATAATCGATCCGGTCGACGGCAACGTCATCGTAGCCGCAAACACTGAGATCGACGAGGACCTCGGCTCTGCCGTTCAGCTTTCGGGCCTACAAAAGGTTCGTATCCGTTCCGCACTGACCTGCGAATCGCGTCGCGGTATCTGCGTCAAATGTTATGGCCGCAACCTTGCGACCGGCAACACGGTCGAGATCGGCGAGGCTGTCGGCGTTATCGCCGCACAGTCGATCGGCGAACCGGGAACGCAGTTGACGATGCGCACTTTCCACGTCGGTGGTACCGCTCGTCTCGAACAGGAGACCAAACACGTCGCTGCGATGGATGGAACGGTCAAATATCTCGGCGAGACCAAGGTCATTAAGAACCGTGCTGGTGAATCCGTGTCGCTTCGCCGCCAGTCGGAGATCGCCCTATTGGACGACCGCGGCCGCGAAGTAGCTCGTTACACGATCGTTTACGGAGCTCAGATCCACGTCAAGGATGGCCAAAAGGTCAAGGAAGACGACATCATCGTCACCTGGGATCCATTCACCTTCGCTATTCTTTCCGAGGTTTCGGGTACGATCAAGTACCAGGATCTGAAGGAAGGCAAAACGGTCGAAGAAGAGATCGACAAGGTCACGGGCCAGAAACGTCTCGTGGTCAAAGATTCGGATGAGAAAAATCAGCCGCGTCTCGAGATCCGCAACGGCAACAAGGTGCTCAAGACCTATCAGTTGCCGATCAGTGCCAACCTTCACGTCGAAGACGGTGATGAGGTTCAGGCCGGCGATATTATCGCTAAGATCCCGCGTGAAACCACCAAGACGAAAGACATCGTCGGCGGTCTGCCGCGTGTCGTCGAGCTTTTCGAAGCACGGCGTCCGGGCGAAACGGCGGTCATGTCAGAGATCAACGGTACGATCACGTTCGGACCGATCTCAAAGGGTAAACGAAAACTGATCGTTACCGGCGACGATGGCAGCGAACGCGAATACGACATTCCGCGTGGTACGCACATCAACGTGCAGGAAGGCGATCACGTCCGTGCCGGCGAACCGCTTATGGACGGCCCGCTCAACCCGCACGATATCCTGCGTGTTCTCGGAACGGGAGCATTGCAGAATTACGTCGTGAACGAGATCCAGGAAGTCTATCGTCTGCAGGGCGTTAACATCAATGACAAGCACATTGAGGTCATCGTTCGTCAGATGCTCCGCTGGGTCAAGATCAAAGAGGTCGGCGATACGGAATTCCTGCTCGAAGAACAGGTCGATCGTTTCCGTTACGAAGACGAAAACCGACGTGTCGCGGACGAAGGCGGACAGACATCTGTCGGCGAACCGCTGCTCTTGGGTATCACGAAGGCTTCGCTTTCGACCGATTCGTTCATCTCGGCGGCCAGCTTCCAGGAAACGACTCGTGTCCTGACCGAAGCTGCCATCTCGGGCCGCATCGATTATCTGCGCGGTCTCAAGGAAAACGTCATCATGGGACGCCTCATTCCGGCCGGTACGGGTATGAAATACTACCGCAACGTCAAGGTCGCCTACGATCCGACCGAGAATCGTAAGCAGGAGGACGAGTTCGACGAGTTGACCGACATCCGCGGCGGCCTCGAACTCCCGATCCCGATGGACGTTCCCGGAATCGAGGCAGACGGTTTTGATGACGACATCGATCTCGATGTGGACGAGAACCAGGAGCTCGAAAATGACGAGATCTTTGACATCGACGAAGCCATGAAGATCGAGCTTCCGGACGACGAACTCTAATCGAGTGCGGACGCTGTTGTCCGCTCAACGTTAATTAATATAGAGGCCGCGAGAACCACGCTCGCGGCCTTTGTTCCTGAACGCCGTTGCATATATGAGAGAGTGTATTAGGATCGCACTTTGTGATATACTCGCAGGGATGGATCACATCCGATTTTGCTCTTTGAAAAGAAACCGCCATTCTTGACTCGGTCGATCGTCGCAAACGTTTTTCAAAAACTCGCGGTATGACCCTTGAATACCGCAACCATACTATTTACAACATTTCCGGAATTACGACGTGCGGGACAGCAGCGACAAACGGGACGGTAAACGGTACCGATACTTAGCTAAACTGAATGTTTACAGGCAGTTAGCCGTGTCAACTGTGACAATTTGTGACACAGCTCAAACGAGTCGGCGAAGCAAAATGGGCCAATTGCTTCGACAGCCATTGACCAGTTTAGAATCCAATCGATCTACCAGATCTCACAGAACTTCTCACGGATCATCTTGGCCGGAGCTTTACATGCAAATGCTTCGGCGAATTCGGGCATGTTCGACATCGGGCCGTTGACGCGCCAGCGGGGCAGGGAATGAGAGTTGGTTGCGACCTGCAGGCGTTCAGCGTCGGGCGTGTATTTGCCGGCCCAGACCTGGGCCCAGCCGAGGAAGAAACGCTGTTCCGGTGTAAAGCCGTCGATGTTGGCCGGACGAGGTTTGCCTTCCATCGATTTCTTGAACGCGTAGTACGAAACGGTTAGCCCTGCAAAATCGCCGATGTTCTCACCGAGTGTCAGTTTCCCGTTGATAAACAGGTTAGGCTGGACTTCGTACTCGTTGAACCGTTTGACGACACCTTCGGCACGTTTCTCGAACTGCTTACGGTCGGCGTCGGTCCACCACATCTTCAGGTTGCCGTCGGCGTCGAAACGGCTGCCCGAATCGTCAAATCCGTGCGTGATCTCGTGGCCGATGACACCGCCGATAGCACCATAATTTATGGCGTCGTCAGCGTTGAAATTAAAAAACGGCGGCTGCAGGATCCCGGCCGGGAAAGTGATGTCATTGTTGACACTGTTGTACGAGGCGTTGACCGTCGGCGGTGTCATGCCCATGCGCGTCTTGTCACGCGGTTTGCCGAGGTCCTTAAAGTTACGCGCGATCTGGAAACTGATTCGACCGCAGAATGTTGCCCGCATACGATTTGCGGTCGATCGTCAGCCCGCATATCCGCGAAGGACATCAGGATAGCCGATCTTTCGTTTGAACGTCGCGAGCTTTGCATGAGCCTGTTTTTTGGTCTCGGCACTCATCCATTTGAGTCCGTCGATACGCTCTTTCATCGAGACCATCAGGTTGTCGATGAGTTCGTTCATCCTTGCCTTCGCCTCCGGCTTAAACGCGATCTTTGCGTACTCCATTCCGAGTGCTTCTCCGAGTGCACCGTCAACGGCCTGAGTGCAGGTTTTCCAACGTGGTTGGCGTTCCTTTTGACCGGCTAAATATTTGCCGAAGAAATTGAAGTTTTCGTCGGCGAATGCCTTGGGCAGGGCCGGAGCGGTCGAGTTTATCGTCATCCAGCGGAAATATACTTTCCAGTCTTCGACGGGAACGGACGTGAGCATCGCGTTCACTTCTTTAAAGAAATTAGGTTGGGCGAGATTAATGGTGGCTTCGGGAGTCACGCCGCGTGTCGCCATATAGGTTGCCCAAGAGAGATTCGGAGTCAGATCCTGTGCCGCAGCCATTGTGATCTTGTTGTAGCGAGTGTCCGGATTTCGCATCTCGGTCTGAGCAAGTGATGCCTTGGCAAGACGGGTCTGCATCTCCATGACCTTGGCGGCATGGTCTGCTGCAGAATTTGGAGCATCTCCGAGCAGCTTGAACATATTCGTCATGTATTCGACGAATTTGCCACGCGTCTCTACAGATTTGGCATCGTCTTTGGTGTAGTAATCTTTGCCCGGCAAGGTCAGTCCGCCTTGACCGGCGTTTATGATCACGGCGTTCGAATCTTTCAGATCGGGCCCGGCACCGAAACCGAAAAGGGCAGGAAGAGGAGCATTATGCATCTTCCCGATCAATTTGACGATATCTGCTGACGATTTCAGCGATTCGATCTCCTTGAGATACGGTTTGATCGGCTTGAGGCCCGCCTTTTCGATCGACGCTTCGTCCATGCAGGATGCGTAATAGTCACCGATCATCTGCTGATCACTGCCTTTCGTTGCTTTTGCTGTAACCGCTTTTTCGAGGATCGTTTTCAACAAAGCGCTGTTCGAATCGCCGAGAATATTGGAAGGTTCCCCAGCGGGATTCGGTCGGAGGGATCTGAGTATTCTTAAGCCAAGTGCCATTGGCGTATTCGAAAAGTCCTGGCAGGCATCCACCGAACGGTCCATTCGGCCGGTATCAAACCCGGTGCTCTGGGCAAGGGTGGACGAGTACATCGACATCAAAATAACGAAGACCGTCATTGAACGGAAAAGGTGTTTAGGCATAGTTTGCTCCTGTAAGAAAAGTCGTGTTAATACGGAGGGAATTAACAAAAGTTTATGTCGAAACGTACCGGATCACAAGACCGGAACGAACATCTCGGCCACACGGTCACGCAATTCGGCAGCGAGCAGTTTGCGGTCCTGGTTCTGGATCGGAGTTTCACCGAATGTAACGGTCGCGGTGTACTCAGGTTGTTTGAAAATTCGCCAGAGATGCTCGAAAAAACTGATGTCCTCCCACCAGCAAATAGCCTGATTTGCCGACATTCCGCCGGGCGGCATCCGGTAGCTTATCGAGGCATACGAGACCGGAATATTTTTGACGGCGGCAAATTGTAGAAACGACGAGTTAAAGGGCAGCACAGTTTCGCCTTTGGTGCTTGTACCTTCGGGAAAGACGATCACACCTTCGCCGTCGTCGAGGCGTTTTATGATCTCTTCGCCGGCACGCGGAATGTCGCGGCGATTTTGACGGTCGATAAAGATGGTACCCATATCGCGTATGATCCGGCCTGCGACCGGCCAACCGTTGACCTCGCTCTTGGCGACAAATACTCCCATTGCAGCAACTCGCAATGCTGACATGTCGACAATGCTGAGGTGATTGCAGACCAGAAAAACGGCGGCTTTGGCGCGGTGCCGATGACCTCAAGCCGCATTGCCGATATTTTTGCAAAGCTGAGCGTCCACCAGTAAAAGATCGACTGACGCCAATGTATTTTGTTTGGAACAAAGTAATGCGTGATGAGCCAAAAAGAAATAAAGCCCAAGCGTCGATACTGTGAAGAGAATTGTTTTGACGGTGGCCCGAACAGTTTGCATAGATCACGGTTTGGCTTCGGCCTTTTTGAAATTGTACCGAAGCAAAACGCGCATTGGCAAAGTCCTTTTGTCACGTTCCGCGGGTCGCCAGTTCATCGTTCGCACCGCTTTTTGGACCGATTCATCGAGCCCGAACCCAGCCCAGCGGACGATCTCGGTTCCGGGTGACAGAGCCGGCAGCATCGAGGTCGACGAGAATCTCGACCGTCGCGGTGACGTTGTAGAGATAGGCCGTCTCTGAATATTCGGGTTTGATGCGTCGATAAGGGATCGGGGCAATAAAGCCTTTTGCATCCGGCGTACCGGCAGCGGCGGCTCTGCTATGTTCAAAGGGCGATGTTCGACGATCTCCAGCTTATGAGCTCCTTTGATCGTTGCCGCAAGATCGAGGGCCATAGCCGGGATAAGAGCGAGCAGCTTGGTATTGGCCTCTGCCTGAGTTCTTTGCTCGGCGTTTCGGATCGTCCAATATGCGAGTCGTCCGGTGCGTGAACTAACGACATAGATCGCAGCGAACGATTCGTAATACTCGGGCCGTTCAAATGACGTTCGCCTTAGGTTTCCCGTCTTTATAAGGAGTAGGAAGTCACACCCGATCGCCGAACCAGTGATCTTGGCCTCTTCGGAGGTCATATTGTATGGATCGCTATGCTTCGAAGCCTTGAAGGCCGCTTCGACAAGCGATGGGTCAAGTGTATCAAGATGAGCCGAAAGGTCGCCTTTGAGTTTGGGAACAAGGTCAGAGACCGGTTCAGCATTCGGTTCCAGCACAGCGACGATCTGGGCTTCTACCGAAACGGTGAAAATACACAAGAGTAAGCTGATGAAAAGAATGGGGCTCCAATTATGCGCACCTTTTACCTTTCCACTCGAGAACTTAGTTTTTATGATAAAGCCGGCCGATCTCATTTTTTAGCTCGGAAGGAAAACAAATACGGTGAAGCGAATAGCCCTCTTGTAGTCCTCGAACGGCTGCGCTGACCTCAGATATCTCGCGGATCGACGGCTTAGCAAAACCGTGCTCGACATATATCAGATCTTTGGCGTCCGATTTGTCCTTGGTATAAAAATAATGATCCGAATTTCCGCTTCGTCCTCGATCACGTAATAATCGGGATCGAAGCCGTGGTCTTTGACAACTTGACGGACGCCTTCGATAAATGCCGGCCTTGTCTCGGCCGGCATATCAAGATCGAATGCTTTGAAAAGCCGACGGTCGAGAAACCGCGAGGACAGGTCGGCGAGTATCTGGTCCGTCGATGTGCGCCATTGCTTGATATAAAAGAGCACGTCAGTATCATCGAGGGCGAGGTGTTCGGTCAAAGTCAATTTCTGTCCGCGAAGTACATTTTCGAATGGCGTATTGGGCCGGTACCAAACATCTCCACCGTTACGAAACAGCTGAAGGGCACGTCTAAGCAGCAGTTTGAGCACGGCCTCAGCTGATCGAAGCGTTCGGTGAAAATAGACCTGACGAAACATATAGTACCTCGCCTGCAGATAATCTTCGACGGCATAAATGCCCGGAGCTGAGATATAAAGATGGTCCTCGGCCTCGTTGATCTCGATCGATTTTATGATCCACTCAAGGTCGTAGATGCCGTATTTGGCACCGGTCATCAAGCTGTCTCGGAGCAAATAGTCCATTCGGTCGACATCGAGTTGTGACGATACAAGCTGAGCCAGTGCCCGCCGGCGAAAATCGCCGCGAATGATCGACGCCACGTCCGCAGCAAGATCAGGGGAGTGATCATACAACAGGCGGCCTATCGCGGTTTCGGTGCTCAATATCGAGTCGATCGAAAATTGCTCGTGATGGAAACCGAGGATCGACTCAACAACATGTGAATACGGACCGTGGCCTACGTCATGCAGAAGTGCGGCGATCCGCACTGCGGAATATTCCTCGCCGCTGATCGAATATCTCAGCCGCAAACGATCGAGTGAACGCGTTGCCAGATGCAATGCTCCAAGTGAATGCGTAAATCGTGAATGTTCTGCCGATTGATATGCAAAATACGCTAGCCCTAGCTGCCGGACACGGCAGCCGCTGAAATTCCGGGGTGTCGATCAGCGACACGAGCAATTGACCATCGGTCGAACCATTACCGACGCGAATAATATTGTGCACCGAATCTCGATAGATCCGCTCTCGTCCGTGTTTGCTCATAACGAATTATCCCGAGGTCTAAGCTCGAATTTTAACAGGATAAGGCGAAAACTACACATCAAAATAGGTTGATGATATAATTCACTCTTCCTATCAATTTCGTTCTTATTACCTGGAGGTTGCAATGAAACCAATTTACAAACGACTACTTATGATCTCTGCCGTGTCATTATTGGCTGCCGGGGCTGTATTAGGTTCCGCGGGTACGCCCGTTGCGAGTAGTGTGCAGGGCACGGTCTACGACAAGCAGCGAAACCCATTGCCTGACGTGGATGTCGAGATATTGAATGATCTCTATCAATCGCTCAATCGTACCAAGACCGATGCCACCGGTCGATACTACTTTGGCGGATTGAGTGACGGACGCTTCACAATACGTGTTCTCGCGTTCCGATATGATCTTGCGGATCAGGACGTCCCGATCGAGATCTAAACGATGACCGTCAGAGGCACCGAGGGAGTTTCGACCATTGTCCAGGATTTTTTCCTTCAGCCGAAGAAAGGCGGGCTTAAGGAGTCGGAAATGGGTGTTGTGTTCGCGCAGGATATTCCAAAGGCCGCCAAGGATTCATATGATCAGGCCTTGAAGGATTTTGCAAGTAAACGCGATTCGGAAGCTTTTCAAGGAATAAAGAAAGCCCTTGAGCTATTTCCAAACTACTACAATGCTTCATCGTTTCGGAACGGAGTTATTTGTGAGAAAACAGTATCTCGAGTCTGCCGGAGTATTTTTGAAGGCAGTCGAGATCAATCCGAAAAGTGCAACATCTTTCTATTACCTGGGTTTTGACTTTTACAACCTTGGCGATAAGTACAATAAGGCTGCGAGAACCGCTACGAAAGAAGCGCTTTCGATGGCTCCCGGATCGCTGCAGGTACTGATGCTTATGGGCAAGATCGAGCGGCGTGACAGCAATTTTGCCGACGCGGAAACTCATTATCTGCTTGCTAAAAAGCTCTCAGCGTCCAAGGTGCCGGAGATCCATAAGGAACTTGCCCAGCTATATGCAAACGATATGAAGAAATATGGCGAGGCCGCGGCGGAACTTGAACTTTACCTCAAAACAAGCGGAGCTACGGGTGAAGATGAAAAGAAGACCAAAAAGCTGATCGCGGATCTTAGAGCTAAATCAAAGCCTTCGAATTGATATTGTTTCAGATCTGACCGGTATATGAGGCTGTCTGGCAAGACAGCCTCTTTTTTATGCCCAGGAAGGATCATCTCCGCTCCGAGAGTTTCCGATCGTTCTTCTCGCAAGACCTCCCCAACTTCTCATCGGATACGAATGACCGGCGGAGTGTTCAAACCCCGTATTTGTCATAATTCTTCAAGTGAACCGAGTTTGAGCTGTATCAGGATCGCTGCAACATCAACGAATATCTTTCCGATAGCTTGCTCGATGCAGTGTGCGATATCTGCCTAAGGGGTTCCGGAGATATGCTCAGTTCCGGGTAACGCCAAGCCAATCATATTGCCGGAGCAGGACATCTGTCGACGACCTTGAGTCCGGTCAATATGGATATGCATGTCGGGAAATAAAAAGGGCCTGTCCGTTGCCGGACAGGCCCAAAGCGTTTCTTAAACTATAATTTAGAAGTAGAAACGGAATCCAAAGCGGACGTCACGTCCAGCCTGGAATGAGTTAGGCTGACCGTACGTGTTGAGCGTACGGTTGGCTTGAGGTGTCTGGACAAGGCCCAGGTGACCAAAGGAACGCCAATTTATTGTTGATATAATTCAGCACAAACTGGCTAATTCCAGTACCGTTGAATATTGTCTGGAATACCTGAAGTTCACCCTGACATGTGGTGCAGCCGCCAAGGACCAGCGCGTCGAAGGATTACCAGCATTGGGGTTGCTGGCCCGCTACGCCGCCCGTATAGCAGTCCACCAGCAAAGTTTACTCCGCTAATGTTATTCTGTACTCCAAGTACATTGCTTTCATTGAACAAGTTGCGGATATCGAGGAATCCTTCGATAGCGAAGCGATTGTCACGTCCGAACTTGTAGCGATGATTGATACCGATGTCGGTTTCCGTAAACATTTCTGTTCGGCCGAGGTCTCCGCGTCCGTTGAGGATCGTGGTTCCCAAGCTGTACAGATTGTAGATCGTGGTCAACGGAGTTCCCGACTGGATGGTCGTGAAAGCATTGACGCTGGTGCGGTTGACACCGTTGCTCTTCCAATCAAATGAATAACCGCCGTATGCCTTGACGACATGCGTACGATCTGTTGCAAGAAGTCCGTTATCCGGATCGCCGTCAGCGGTGAAGCCGAGGGGCGGAAGGTCGAAGTAACGGTTTACGTTCGGGCTGTTACGTCCGCCTTCGTCAGTACTTGCCAAACCTGAGTAGTTACCGAATAGACGGCTCCAGGTGTAGTTAATATTGAAGAAGTAGTTAGTAGCACGTTTGTCCAAACGAACTTCGATAGCATCGTATTTACGATTAGCTTTCGTGCAAGGATAGTTGCCCTGACGCGAAATTTCGCAAACGAGGCCAAGTCCCGGGTTTCCGATGATGTATGCTTCCGAACCTTGAGCGTTGAAAACGCCGACGTCTTCGATAGCACGGTCAACCTGCTTGTGCGTGTAACGTCCGGCAAGAACAAAGTTCTGGCCAAGCTGTCGCTCAAGTCCGAATGTGTATTCGCTCTGACGAGCGGCCTTGATGTCAGGATCGATACCGCCTGATTCAAAGATATCGGCTCCGATGATGTTCGTCGCGATACGGAAATCACGCTGACAGATCGAATATCCGGTACCGCCAACGATCGGGCACTGTCCACCAAGGATATCCGGCGTGTTGCCGAGAATGTTGGCGTAAGTGTAACCGAGGTAGTTGTAGCCGCGAGCCGGCGTGAGGTCAAAGAAATCACGACGGAAGAAATCGCCGCCAAACGAACCGCGGGGCAGTTCATACTTGAAGCGGTCATAGAACCAACCATAGTTAGCAATCAATTTGGTCTTGCCATCACCGGTCAGGTCAAATGCACCACCGATGCGGGGTGAGATCTTGTCGCCCCAACCAAAGGTGATCGCCTGCGAAGTTGCAGCCGGGCCAAAGCTCGGGACCTGTTCGTTTTCGATACGGACACCGAGGTTGAGCGTCAAGCGGCTGTTAACCTGCCAGCTGTCCTGAACGAACAAACCGTGGTTGTCGCTGCTGGCTTCTCCGACCGTGCCGAAACGGGTCATCAGACCAGATCCGAGTACACAGCCAGGGGTCGGCGGAGCAGGTGCGGTCGGGCAAAGCGGTCCTGACGGGGTTGCTCCACCGTCAAGTGCGTTGACCAAACGGCCATAGAACAACTGAATGAGGCCGAGGTCCGCGTATCCGCGATCAACGGTATTGAACAAGCGGTTCAACTGGTAACCGAATTTGATATTGTGACGTCCGCCGGCATTTAAGCCAACAAATCCGGCATCAGCATCAAATGTGGTACGGGTCGAAACGTCGTAGCTAACCTGTGAGTTAGTGGAAACGTTCTGGAAGCCCTGGGTGCAACCGGTCAAAGCGGCGGTAGCAGGCCCCGAAACCTGAGAGCAAAGCACTCGGGTTATACGCGGAACTGAATATGAGCCAAGTTTTTCATTCAGGAAGCTTCGGCCGAAGCGGAAGTTCAGAATCGCCCAGTTGGTCGGATTCCAGGTTGCGCCTGAGTTGAACGCGTTGGCGTTCTGACGTCCACCATACTGGCCATAAAGGTCAGGACCGACAAGCGTTCCAATGGTGCCGCCGTAATTGACAGGTGCCGGAGAGCCGTTAAGGCCTTCGGTCGTTCCCGGAAGCAGGCCGTCCTGAACCGGCGGGTTGTAAAGGAATGTTGCAAACATGCGAAGTCTCTTGAACGGCTGTGCATCCAAACGACCAAACATATTCTCCTGACGGGTATTGCTCTGATAGCGAACGGTACCTGCAGGAGCGACCGCACGCGTCGCAGGGTTAAGTGCGCTGCTGCCCGGATCGGTTGTGATGAAATACGTAATGTCACGTGTTACATCATCGATCTGCGGTGCATACGAACCAGAGAACCAAAGTTTGCCTTTGGCGATCGGGCCGCTGAACGAAGCAGTCGGATAGAAAGAAGTTCCGCCGTCATTGGGCGGCTGGAAATAGGTCGTTGCACCGGCCGTGTTCGTGACACCGCCGACGTTGAACGAACCCAGGATCGCACGACGGTCACCCTGGAATTTTGCGACTCGGAAGGACGAACCGAACGATCCACGCCATTTGTCATTACCACCAGAGGTGACAACGTTGACGATACCACCGGTAGCTCCGCCGTATTCAGCTTCGTAACCGGTCGATTTTACCTGTACTTCCTGAACCATTTCGAAAGGAATGTTGAAGTTCCCGTCGAGTGAACCGGTACGGAAGTTAGTAACTTCCTGTCCATCGATGATGAACACGTTTTCCGATCCGCTGGCGCCGTCAATCTGAAATCCGCCGAGTTCCGGACGGACATTCGGAGCGATCTTGAGCAACGAAGCAAAGGTAACGCCTGCAGGAAGATCTTCGATGATGCGTTTGGTGATGGTCGTGTCAACCTTGGTATTGCCAAGATCGATACTAACAGCCGAGTCAGATGTGACTTCGACCGTAACCTCACCAGCACCGACTTCGAGTTTCGGGCTTACGTTGGTCGTTTTGTCGACCGAAACCTGGATCTCCTGGGTGGTTCGCTTAAAGTTTGTCGCCGTCGAGGTCATGGTGTATGAGCCCGGAGCGATCTGTGAAAATTGAAAGAAGCCGTCATCTCTCGATGTGGTCGTCGCAGAAAAACCAGAGGTTGATCCCGATGCCCTTAACGTCACCGTTGCGCCGGCTACGACGGCACCATTCGGGTCAGTTACGGTTCCTTCAACATTACCCGTGGTCTTTTGGCCGAATGCAATTGCCGTGAAGCAAAAGACCAGCGAAAGAGCTGCGGTAATAAATTTGAAGTTCTTGTTCATTTTTATCTCCTAAAAAATTAGAGTCGTGAAGTTAAATACATAAGCGAATCGATCAAACCATTTAAAATACTCAACCGATGCGCAAAATACACCTTACTTAATGCAATTCTGAAGCCATTGGGAAACCATTGCGGTGTTGGATGTTAAAGTGTTGAAAACAAATGACTTGTCGTCAGGGTTACCTGCGGGATGATGAGCGAATTTCAATGCGGGATTTCAATTTATCGTAATATATTCACGAATTTGGATTTTTCGAATCAAAAATTGATCAAATGGCCCATTTTTTCCTTTTTTGTCCTCATATAATGGGCTGCGGGCTTCTCGGCTGCCACTTCGATCGGAATTCGTTCAACTATCCTGAGTCCGGCTGTTTCAAGAGCTTTCAATTTGTCGGGATTGTTAGAGATCACGCGGACCTTGCATAATCCAAGATCGAACAAGATCTCGGCACACTGCTGATAATCTCGGCTGTCCACTGCGAATCCGAGCTGCTCATTGGCCTCGACAGTATCGGCACCTTCGTCCTGCAGTGCGTAGGCCCGGATCTTGTTTATGATGCCGATGCCGCGGCCTTCCTGCTGTTGATAGACGATAGCTCCGCGGCCTTCGGCCTCGATCATTTCCATCGCCTTGTGAAGCTGCGGGCCGCAATCGCATTTGATCGATCCGAAGACGTCACCCGTCAGACACTGCGAGTGAATACGTACAAGAGTCGGCACGTCTGCCTCCATCTCGCCCTTATAAATGACAACAAACTCCTCATCGCTGGTGAGCGAGCGGTAACCGGTGATGTTGAACTCGCCGATCTGCGTTGGCAGTTTGGCAGTGGCCACACGTTCGACAGTGACTGTGCGGGAGGCCCCCCGGCAATCGGGACTGCTTTCAGGTTGACCGGAGTTTTCTAGCATCTTTTTCCTATTGCTGGATTATAAACTTTAACGCGAACAAAATCTATAAACAACAATTCTCTTCAAAGCGGATCGAATTTTCGATCGTATCGACCATGCCGCCTCTATCCGGATCAATGCCCGAAACTAGTTTCGCACGGCGTACTATTCCTCGCTCTCACGGGAAAAATTGGCCAAAACTTTAATATCTTGTCCCGCAGTTGTCCCGCTCATGTCTGGGACAGGGAAGTAACTGAAAACAATAGAGTTGCAGTGTTTGACCGTGAAATTTTCGCCAAAATCTGAAAAAAATCTCCGCGGATCAAAAAAAAGCTAAACTGCTGGAAACAGTAGGCTTAACAATTTCGGCTGGCGAAGTCTCTTTGGGACAAGTTTTCCCCGACCTCCTTTGCCCTAGACCACCTATTTTTTCAAAGATCACGCCTCTTCGCTGCGATAATTTTGAGGCCAATAAGAAGTATATCATAGATAGCGAGGCGTTCCGTATATGCAATTATTCAAGCTCAGATGCATATAGTAGGCGCAATTTCTTTGAGCGGTGAGAATTGCCGATTCCCCGACGTGAAGCAAGTCGATCAAATATAGAAACTAAGAAGCTGCCGGGAAAGCGAATTTCCGGCAGCCTCGTAATCCATCGATGGCGATCTCTATTTGTCGTCTTTCGTTTCGTCTTCAGAAGCTTTCTCATCATTATCAGGTTCCTGGTGAGCGAATACGGCCGAGTCGGCAGATCCGAATATCCGTGAGAGTATTCCGCTCAATACTTCTGAAACTTTTGCTGGTGCGCGGTCGGAGACGAGCAGGGCACTGTTGTCGTTTTCGGCAAATGCGAGGTCGAGCCGGACAAGTTCGGAGGTGATGTGCCGGCAATAATTGCAATCGGCAAGGTGGCTGACAACCGGCGCGGCTTCGCGCTCCGTGATGTTGCCCTCGGCAAATGCACTGAGAGTGTCCTGATCGAGATGGCTAACAGTTGCTTCGTTCGACGAGCGTCCGCGAAGGAAACTGCCAAGCAATGCCTGGAACCTCTCGTCCGTATTGTTGATCTTTTCTATGTTTCCCATCTCAATTATGAACCTCCCGAATACTAGACGCAGATCGCAAAACTTTTTGCGTAAGTATTTTGTATGCGACTTGATCTCCTTAAACTAGACGAGCGTGAGCGATCATTTTGCCGTCAAGTTTCGATAAATATCGCCGCCGGAAAGGTCTTGTGTTGCAAGGCCAAGACAGATCTCGATCTCCTCCTTTTTGAGATTGTGAACATTGGTAAGTTCGTCGCGGAAAAGCTGCAGCACTTTGGCATAACTCTTTTCGAGCCAACGCATTACGGTCGATTCGTGGATCTTGGCTCCGGGCTGGTCGCGCGTTGCAGACTTTCGCTGGAACCATCCGCGGAGCGGCGAAGTTTCGTTTTCAACCAGTCGCGAGATCTCTCGCAGCTTTAGATTATCGACGTGGTAGTACATCAGCAAGAGCCGTTCGTGATCGTCGAGTGAGCGGAAAGCGTTGTTAAGAGACGACACCGTGGCGGTTCGGTAGCGATTGACGGCCATCTCTTCGAAAACGGCATCTTCGCCGCCGGATGGTGGAGCCGCAAAATTGGCGTGAGCGGCACCTTCACCGATCGTCTCGGTCATTTCGTCGAGCGAAACTTCGTCGTGGCTAGCACGATGGAGATCGACGACTGAATGCCATATTACCGTCCGGAGCCAACCGCGAAGAGAGCCACGGCCGCTGTAGGTTGCAAATTTTGAGACGCGTTCACCGTCAACCACGCGTGTTCCATATAATTCGACGTAAACACTGTCGATAACTTCCTGAGCGTCGATGTCGGTCTTGGCGAGGTGACGGGCGACGCGTTCCATGTAGGACCGGTGCTGCTGATCAAATTCCCACCAGGCACGTTCATTGCCAGCCGAGCAGGCGAGAGCCATAAACAGATCGTCTGCCTGGATCTGACCGAGAAATTCCCGAAGGTCTGATTCTGTAACGGGCTCAGACGAGGCGGCAAAGAGATATTTCGCGGCGGTCTTGTTTAGCGACGCGTTGAATGTGTCAGCCGAAACACCAAAATTAGGCTCGTTTTCGTAGCAACCGGCGTAAATACCGGCGATCATCGAATCGGCTAATTTTTGGAGAGAATCATTCATCGGTTGAGAGTGAGCAATTTATTTGCCCGTAATTATAAACAAATTTGAATGAGCAGCCTAATTAAAAAGTTCACCCTTGTGTTCCATTTTCGACACCCAGCGGCGGCGTCAGAAATCCGGGAGCTGAAGTGTGCAGCTTCTCGTCGGAATACTGCAATTGGTATAGACGCCAATAAAGGCCTCGATTTGCCAACAGTTCATTATGCGTACCGATCTCGCGGAGTTCGCCGTGATGCAGAACGATGATGCGGTCGCATTTTTGGATCGTCGAAAGACGGTGAGCGACAACCAGAGACGTTCGGCCTTCCATTACGCGTTCGACGGCGCGTTGGATAAGCTGTTCGGTCTCGGTATCGATCGAGCTGGTGGCCTCGTCCAGGATCAATATCGTCGGATCGAAGGCGAGTGCACGGGCGAATGAGATCAATTGCTTCTGCCCGACTGACAGGCCGGCACCGCGTTCACGAACCTCTGCGGAATAGCCGCCATCCAGCTTTTTAATGAATTCGTCGGCCCGCACTTCTTTCGCGGCCCACTCGACGCGTTCCATACCGATCTCATCATTGCCGAGTTTGATGTTATTTTCGATCGTCCCGCTAAACAGAAAGACGTCCTGCAAAACGACCGCAAAGATCGAACGCAGGTCGTGAAGATCCCACTCGCGGATATCGACACCATCGAGCAGGATCGATCCCTTCTGAATGTCGTAAAACCGCATCAGCAGATTGGTGACTGTCGATTTGCCTGAACCTGTATGGCCCACAAGAGCAATACTTTCACCGAGATCGACCTTGAACGAAATATCCTTAAGGACCCAATCTTCTTCTTTGTAAGCGAACCAAACGTTCTTAAATTCGATCTTGCCCACCGCTTTGCCCGTGCGTTTCGGCGCCGCCGGTGTGGTGACCTCAATGTCGCGGTCAAGCAAAATAAAGATGCGATGCGAAGCTACGATTGCGGCCTGCAGCACGTTGAACTTGTCCGAAAGATCACGTATCGGCTGAAACAGCTGCAGCGAGTACTGGATAAATGAAGCAAGGATACCGACCGTAAGCCCGGCACCGGCCGCAGACATTCCACTCAAGCTTTCGTAACCATAAGCAAAGATGACCATCGCAATGCCGATCGCCCCAATGAAGTCGACCAACGGATAAAATATCGCGTAGTAATAAATGGTCTCAATATTCGCATTGCGATAATCGTCGTTGATCTCGGAGAATCGCTTTTTTGCTTTATCCTCAGCATTGAATAGCTGAACGGTTTGAGCACCAGAAATGTATTCTTGAAGAAATGCGTTGAGCTTGGCACTTCGGGTCCGAACTTTGTCGAAACCATTCCGGGCGTGCTTGCGAAACCAATTTGTGGCCGTGAACAAGAGTGGGACTGTGATCAGCGAGACCAAGGCAAGCTTCCAATCCATCCAGAACATCATCCCGATGATCGCGAAAATGACGACCAGATCGCCCAACACATCGATGACACCTGAGGTGAAAAGTTCATTGAGAGCATCGACATCGCCGGTCAGCCGAGTCATCGTCCGCCCAACAGGATATCGGTCGAAATAGGCTACTTCCTGACGTTGGAGTTTTGTGAAAAGCTCCGTCCGCAGATCGAACATCACCCGCTGGCCGACATTATTAAGAAGAATTTCCTGAATATAGGAAAAGAGGAACCGGAACAGGAATACACCAAAAAATACGAGTGCAAACAACCAAATACCGTCTGTCTTTTTGGGCGTGATGTAGTCGTCAACCGCCATTTTTGTGAACAGTGGCTGCGTGCTGATCAATATATTTGTTATGAGTGTTAGAAATAGAGCAGTAACGACGAGTTTCCAATATGGGCGCAGGTACCGCAACAGACGGCGAGCCACACGCAGGTCGTACGTTTTTCCGATCTCGTCTTCTTCGTGATATTTGCGAACCTCGTCGGACATAGTTATAAATAGATTCTAGTCACGACGAACGATTTGCGCCAACGGGTCGGCATGAGTTTGAGGGGGAACGGATCAAGCGTTACTAAACTGTTAAATCTGCGGTATCACGAACTTACAACCGTCCGAATTCGTATTTACGTTCGCGAATATTCTTAATGGGGAACACTGTATGTCTGATCTGATCGTTCTAGGCGACTCCGGGGCGAGTCCTTATCACACAACCGAGCACTACCTACGAAAGGTGCTCGTCGGCGATATCAAAAGCGTTCGAGTCAGATTGATCGCGGCACTCGAGCGGTTGGATTATGACATCTTGGATGACGACGACCACATCGTTCGCGGCAGGCGGCAGGCACGCGGTTGGGGTACGTCGTATTCGTCGGCGGATGTGCTCGATTATCCGATGACGTTGATCGTTAAGCTCAAGGAGCAGGGCGAACACGCCACGCGTGCCACCTTCGATTATGTAGTTAAACACCCGTCACTTTCGAAGGGCGAAAAGGAAGTTTTGACTCGAGAAGCCGAGGCGATCTCCGCACTGGCGACGGTTCGTGCCCTCGACAAGATCTGCTCTGCATGCGGAATTGAATCGACTGACGATTCTCGATTTTGTCGTCGATGCGGATCGAAGATGGTCGTCGAGTCAAACGAACTCGAAATATTGCCTATGTATTCAGAGATCCGGGCTGGCCATACCTCCGTCGTGACGACCTTTATTGTGTCAGCCGCTTCAACTGTTATTATGGGTTCGGCACTGCTCGCAATGCTGCTGAACGGGGTCGTGTTTGGAAAAGGCATCGCGGCACTGTTGGTGATCGGTATGGTGCTGTCGTTTCTTTCAACTGTATTTGTTTGTTTCGGTTGGAACCGAATGAACCGTTCGCTCAAACGATCTCAAAATGAGAGAGAATTGATGGGATCCTCAACTTCGGTACTACCTTTTCCGGACCGTTCAAATCAATTCGAACTCGAAACGCCGCCTGCGTCGGTTACGGAGCGAACTACAAACCTTCTCAGAGTAAATGCGGATCCGGCGAAGACCGGCGAATTCGGTACTGATTAGCCAAGTCCAACTAATTAATGAATCGATTTCTAAAGGAGAAAAAGGACAACTGGCAGCGGCTCGAAGACCTACTGACAATGCTCAGTGGTTCGAGTCTTCGCTCACTGTCGCGGGTCGAGGTCCGTGAGTTTGGCGAACTTTATCGGCGGGCGGCCGCCGATCTTGCCATTGCAAGGGCTGAAACGCGGGATGCAAAGCTCATAAATTATCTGAATAGCCTTGTTATCCGGGCACATGGCAAGATCTATCGTGCGGAGAGCGATGGCTTTGGGCTTATTTGGAAATTTTTTGCTCAGGATTTTCCGGCCGCATTCCGAAGTGCCCGAGTGTTTATATTGGTCGCGTTTTTGGTCTTTACTGTTTCAGCATTTATTTCAGGCTGGCTCAGCTTCAATAATCCTGAATTCGCAGTATTGATCGGGGTTGAAGAGACGGCGGACGCGGCAAGATCAAACAAAATGTGGTGGCTCTCGCTTAACGAAGCAAATCAGGTTGGTGCCAGTCAAATTTTGACAAATAACATTAGGGTTGCATTTCTCGCTTTCGCTTGGGGAGCGTTATTGGGACTTGGCTCGTTCTATATTCTAATGATGAACGGCGTAAGTATCGGCGGAGTCGTCGGTGCTTGCTATCGTGGAAATACCGATTTTGCCAATGAGCTAATGACGTTTATGGTCGGCCACGGTGTTATTGAATTGTCGACGATCTTCATGGCCGGCGGCGCGGGCATGATGATCGGGTACGCTTTCATCGATCCCGGCGATCTGACACGGGCTCAGGCACTCAAGAAAAAAGGCATGGAAGCTGCCAAGATCGTGTTCGGATGTGCTTGCTTACTAGTAGTTGCAGGCGTTATCGAAGGTTTTCTCTCTCCTTCGGCATTGCCGGCACCATATAAGATCGCGACAGGGGTTTTCACCGGAATTGTTATGTACTCGTATCTGATGATGGCCGGCCGTGATCCGCTGCCTGTAAATGAGGACATCCCCTAGTCGATCACTTTGATCGACGGCTGGCATTTGTGGCGTTCTTTCACACGGACAAACCTCAGGAAATTTGCGGTAACGGCATTTGTGATCGTAAGCTTTCCGTTTGATAGTTCGAAGTTTTTTGCACCTTCCAGAGTTCGAAAGAATGTCTGCTCAAACTGCATCGATGGCTCTTCGCACGCCATCATTGTGGAGATGATGCCGGTGATCGAAAGTTCTCCATCCTCCATCGAGTAGTTGCCGCCGTATACATTGCAACCTGATTTGCCGCCCAGTTTTCCTTCCTCATGGATGTTCAGCGTAATCGTATTCTTATCGATCGGATAGGCGATCTTTTGCATAAAATTGTACGATTCCAGCCGCCATTTGCCTTGCGGTAAAGACTGGGAAATGGCTGTCGTCGAGATGATCGAAATCGAAATCATCGTAATAATAGCGGATTTGATAATTTTTCTCATATAGCTCCTAGATTCGGGTCTGCAAAATAATGAACCCAAATTTAGGAACGGCGGAAAGTAGGAATTCTTGCGTTATATCGAGGTCTTCTTCACGTGTTCGAGTTTTGCTTGAAATGCTGCGAGAGCAGCTTTTTCATCACCGAAGTATCGCCGGTGGTAAGAAAAACGTCGTTGCCGTCACCAGTCAATTTCCATTTTGCGACCCGATCAATAAGAGCGCCAGCGGGATCTATGAATCTTGTTTCCGGAGAAACATTGGCTTCAAGTAGTTCGGTAATCGCCGGATAGTGAGTACAAGCAAGCAGAATGTGAGAGCAATTCCTAAGAGGCGAGATGATCTGGCGTGCCGACAATCTCAATTCGTCCGACGAAACGTCGCCGCTTTCGATCATTCCGGACAGTGGCTGGGCTATGCGTTGTCTGAGACAGATGCCGGATCCAGCAAAGGCTCGTCTGTAAATTCCTGAAATCACAGTCCTTCGTCCACCGATCAGCCCGAGATCCTTCGGCTCAAGATTCACGGTCATCGC
This sequence comes from Acidobacteriota bacterium, assembly GCA_016713675.1. Classification (NCBI taxonomy): domain Bacteria; kingdom Pseudomonadati; phylum Acidobacteriota; species Acidobacteriota bacterium. Next base: position 492,595 of record JADJOS010000001.1, on the reverse strand, counting down.
GACTGCGGGCTCTATGACCCCCTCGATCGGGATGCAATGGTCGGCCAGGTCGCCGATCGCAGTGCTCGCAGCGTTACAGCCGATGATCAAGTGAGTGACGCCTTTATTTTTCAGATGATCAATAACCAAATCCAGGCGGGACGAGAGTTCCTTACGTGACATCTTGCCGTACGGTGTAGTTCCCGTATCAGAAAAATAGGTCACCGGCACTCCGCCAAGTCGTTCCTTTATTAGCTTATGAATGCTGACGCCGCCGATGCCCCAATCGATTATGCCGAGTCGATTCATTTATGGATAAGATAGTTTGACTTCGATACCTTGCTCAACCGGCCCGCTGTCAAAGGCGACGATCCGCGAATTCCAAGCCATATTAAGCGTTTCCATTTTTTGACCGGGGAAACGGCTTTCGAGATACCATTTCATCTCGTGTTCGGATCGGATCGGATTATACTCGAGCATCTTTTTCCAATCGGGATGAGAAACGAGTTTCTGCAATGCGGCGTCGAACCGGGCATTTGCCTTTTGGTTGCGTTTTGTCCGCATCTTATCCTTGAGCAGCCGCGGATATTCTGAGATTGCGACAGGAACGGTGACCATGTCAATTATTAGAAATTTTCCGCCGGGTTTCATCACACGTTTGATCTCAGTCAACAACGGGTCCCAATCTAGATATCGAAATGACATCAGCGAAGTTACGACATCGAACGTATTATCGGCAAACGGCAGGACAGGGCCGTTTATCTTCTGAAATTCGATCTGTTGGTGCCCAATGTTCTTGAGTTTAGCGCGTTCGATTATGCCAGCTGATTCATCGACTCCTCGGCCAATCGTCACGCGATCGGCGAGCGCGTTTAGCAGAGCTCCGTTTCCACAGCCGATATCGAGCATTGTGAAATTGCCGGGCGGCAGGTGTTCGTCAAGCCATTTCCACTCATCCTTTCGCACTCGAATATCGACAAACGCATCGTCGTACAATTCGGCAACGTGGTCATACGAAGTATCTCCATCCGGTGGCTTCGGCTCGAAACGTTTCATTTCCTCAGCGGGCATAAACCCTAGGCGCTTTTGTGCCGATGCTAGTAATCCGTGCGATTTTCGGCCTTTGCAGCCTATTGTGTATAGATCGCCTTCGGTGCTGTCACCAGCGGAGACGTATTTCGAATTGCTTCGCGAGAATGTCGTGTACCAAAAAAAGCCATATGCCAGAACATTGAAGGTTCTTGCGAAAAATGGTGCAAACCAGCGTGCAGAACGGCAGCAGTGGAAATATGCCATTCCGTCCTCCGCAAACGGAATTTCCATCTGCTCCCATTCATAGGGGGAGAATTGCTCGGGAAACGCAACTGAGCCATACATCGGCCCGTACATTCCCGAATGGCCGACGAAATGGAATTCACTGATCTGCATCCCAGCATCTTTGATATCGGCTATAGCTTTAAGCACATCGACCTTGCTCTCGACAGCACGAGTGACGATCTCGCCGTCAAAACCGGCGGCCCTCTTTTCGGTGGCGATGGTCTTTGCGACTATCGGAAACTGATGGCCTCCGAGGCGGTATTTGGTCGTGTAAATGATCAGGATCGCTTTATCTTCAGGCATAAAAGGACGGGCAAAAAGGAATGATACACGATTGCGACACGTGCGAAAACCTCAGACAGTTTCGCCCCTACTCATCCGCTCGATCCGGTGAACTTTTTCGAGATAGCCTTGGGCGGCATCGGACTGGAATAGTTCCCGTTCTTCTTCGTGGTCTGTCACCGGCTCCAGGGCAGCGTCCATGTAATCAAAACGGGCAGGGTCGCGTTTGACACGCTTGTAGATGATGCGGAGCCGAATATAAAGAATCGCCCATTTCAATTGCTTGACGAGCGTCTCAAGCCAATATTTGGGATAAAACACGAGCGGGTTTTCGATCTTGAGGCCCGAACGGCGATTCTTTCTGACCTTTCTCCTGAGAAAGCCGCCCTCAAGCGGATGGATGCGTTCGATGCCAAGGCATCCGCGGAACCAAACGATAAAAAACGTCGTCTTGCCGGGGCTTGTACCTGAAACGATCGACCGACGGATTATCGTCTCGATATGTTCGTCGGTATAATATGTGTCCCACGCTTGTTTGTACACATCGCGCCATTCCACACGAGACATTTTCGGGTGTGCGGTCACATCGTGGTTAAGATCGTATTTATTCAGATCCTCGTCCATGGCGATGCCCGCCTCGTATAACTTTTTATGATCTTCAGAGCCGGGGAGCGGCGTCAGATAAAAAAATTCGAGCAGGTCGACCGGCAATTCGCGCTTGATGACCTCAATATCATGCAGTATCGACGCCTTGGTGTCTCCGGGAAAACCAAGAATATAACCGCAATAGGTGACGATCCCGACACGCTTCCATTCTAGGAGCATTGTGCGGTAATCAGTGATCTTGTTCTGCCGTTTTTTTGCGCCGAGCAAGTTGTCGGGATTTACATTTTCTAGGCCTATAAAAACGCGCTTGACGCCGGCCCGCTTACATTTGTCGACGAAATTCGGCAATTTATGGCAAAGCGTATCGACCTGAATGATAAAGCTGATGTTCAGTTTCTCGACCTCACGGAGATCGATCAGCCTGTTAAGTATCACTTCCCAATCTTTATTTCGAGCGAAATTATCGTCCGTGATGAAGAACGAATGCAAGCCTTGCCCGACATTGGCTCGGACAATGCGTTCAATGTCGTCAGGCGAACGCCGCCGCGACTTTCGTCCCTGAACATTTATGATGGTACAAAATGAACAGGTGAACGGGCATCCGCGACCGGCATCAAAACTCGTCGTTGCGCCGGCAGTCAGATGGACACGTTCCGCCGGCAGCAAAGGAGTGGCAACGCCTTCGATATTCGGCAGATCGCCCATGAAATTGTAGATCGGCGGCAACGCTTCCATCGCGGCATCGACCAATACATTGCCAAGCCTGCCCTCAGCTTCGCCCGCAAACAGCGTCACGCCCATATCGAGAGCCTGCTGCACGTATGGATCGCGGTGCTCAAGCATCGCCATCGTTCCCGAGACATGAAATCCGCCGATAGCCACCTTGATCCCCATTTCATGCAATGGCCGTGCGATATCAAGTGCACGCGGGAACTGATTTGATTGAACGCCCACGAGCATCACCATCCCATTGTCACCGGCCCGGACCAACTCGATGATCTTTTCGATATTGATCACTGTGTTTGTCTCGTCAAATGCAGATGTGACGATTTCAGTTTCCGGCCCAAGAACCTTTTCCTCAGCGCATTCTAGAGCAAGACCATAGAGACATGCGAGCGAATTCGCCGGAATTGCCGAGCGAAACCACTGGATCACGTAACCGTCGTCATCATAATGAGACGGCTTTACCAAAACCAATGCGAATCGTTTTTTCATCGTTGACGAAATTCTATTTGAAAGCGAGCCCATTTACAAAACCACTGGTTGTCAAGGAAATTAGAGCATTCCGCGTTCTTTGACCTTTAGATATGATTCCAATAATTTTGGTGCGAGCGTTTCTGTTGTCACATCTATAGCCAGCCCGCCTAGGCTTTCGACCATTCGAAGAGCCGTTTCGCGTTGGTGGATGATCTCCTCGGCGGCGGACTGGGTAAAGACGTCTTTTATCTCGCTTGGCGACTGACTGACCGCAGCAGTCAGGTCCCGATCACCGATGGTGGCGACGAGTGGCAGGTGGCGGGGTCGTAGCAGCTTTAGTGAGGTCAGCAATTCCCGTGAGCTTTCTTTATCAACCAAGTCCGTCAGGATCACGACAAATGCCCGTTTTTTCGAATTTGAAGCAATGAATTGAAATCCCCTGGCATACGAAGGCTCGATCAATTCTGGTTCCAGATCGTGCAAAGCCTCGAGTACTGCATCGATATGTTCGACGCCGCGTTTTGGCGGTATATATTTTCGAACACGGCGGCCGAAAACGACCAAGCCGCAGTTGTCCCCCGCACGGGCACACGCTGAAATGAGGGCAAGAGAAGCGTGAATGGCAGAGTCAAATTTAGTTTCAGTCCCGATGCGGCCGGTCATCAGACGCCCAGCGTCGATCGCAATAATGATCGTCTGGTCACGCTCGATCTGATACTGGCGTGTGGTCAGTTTGTTACGCCTCGCCGTCGCGGTCCATGAAATGTGCCGCAACTCGTCGCCCCGAACATAATCGCGCATCGATTCGAATTCACGCCCCTCACCGCGCCTTACCGCACGCCGTTGAATGGCGAGAAACGATCGGGCTCCGAGAGCTTTCAATTCCATTTCGCGGGCCCGTCGCATGTTTGGATAGACTTTGACTGATTGCGTTGCCCCGACCGACGCCTGGCACCAAACAAGCCCGAGCCGCGACCGAAAACGGATCGCCGTTTGCCCAAATTCATATCCGCCCCTATGCGGCGGCGTGACCGAATAAACGAATGAGGCAGCGGTCTGTGCTTCAACCATAAACTCCGCCTCACGCGTTTCGTTCAGCTTCATCTCGGCCGGATATTCGTCCTTCAAACGCAGATGAATATCGCGAGCGGTACCGTTCTCGATATGGATCTTGACCTGAGTCGGGTCGCCGATCGCAAATCTTCGGTCGAATTCTCTCGAGACCCTAAACTCCTCGGGCAATTGTCGGCTTATGATAAAGTCGACTATGGCAGTGATTACGAGCAACGCATCGAACAGGAAAACCACCCACCGCAGGTCCGGATAGGTCCACGAGAGCGACAACGGTACAATGCCGAGAGCAATCAGCAGAAAGAAACGGCGTGAGAATACGAATCGCATAGATCGGGGATATTGTAGCACTCAAGACCGGCATTTCGTTGCAAATCCTGCGGCATTGTGTTTCATTAGAAGTTCGCTTTTCGAATTATGAGCCTCACCCATTCGTCCGACACCGATCGCAAATTACCGACAGTACGCGAAGCCGCCGTTTTTAGATTTAAAAGTTTGGCATTTCAGTCAAAACGGGCAGTTTCAGATGTTCTTGGCCGCGAGGCAAAGCGATTTGCCAAACGATCCGAGCTTGTTGGGATGCCGTTAATTGCGGAATCGAAAAGTGCTTTGTGGACAGAGATCGAGCCAGAAGAACGATTCCTGGTCGCCGGAAAGATCCAGAATTTGCGTGTCGCGATCGCCGCGCTCGATGGTCTTGAGGTGCCGGCAGGCGAGGTGTTCTCGTTTTGGAAACAAGTTGGACGAACGACCAAATTCAAAGGATATGTAGAGGGCCGCGAACTTCGCGAAGGCTGTATAATCCCAAACGTTGGCGGCGGTTTGTGCCAACTTTCAAATGCCTTATATGATGCGGCGCTCAAGGCTAATTTCGAGATCGTCGAGCGCCATGCTCACACGCAGACGATCGCCGGTTCGCTCGCCGAACAAGGTCGCGACGCAACTGTTTTCTGGAATTATGTCGATCTGAGGTTCCGATCTCAACACTCGTTTCGTATCGAGGCGAAACTGACGAGCGACCACCTACTAATAAATTTCCGGGGCACAAAACAGGAACGCCCCAAATTTCACCAGATCGGCCGGAATATCAAGGTCGACCACGTCAATAGCTGTGCGTCGTGCGGAATGGACGATTGTTTTCGTTCGGTAAAACCTGAAAAGAACATTGATTTCGGCAAGACCGCGTTTCTGGTTGACGAGTTTTCCAGCGAATTTGACTGTTACATTCAAGCGAACCGAACCGGTAAAGACGCGCTTTTGATCCCGCTTGATGGCAATCGATTCAAAAAGGCAAATTACGCTTGGACGACGAGCGGATTTAGCTCTACTGAGCAATCTGCTGTGATCACGGCGGTTCGGGCATTCAAATCACGTCGCCTTTCTTCACAAGGTGCAGCGAGGCAAAAGAACCTGCTCGCGACATACGAACAACTTGCTGAGAGCTATGCCAGGAAATTGAGTTTTGACGTGCTCCATGTTGTCGTTCAGCAAAATCTACTGCCACATTTGTGGAAAGGGGGGCATCTCGGTGGCAGAACGTTCGACGTTTTGATGACCGCGTTGCCGATGGCCGAATTGCAGAATCGGCTCGATCACGCCTTTGAACTCCACGGCGAAAGCAAAACGCTCGGCGATTTCCGCGCGGACCCAAAGCTTGTCGGTGCCGAGACCGAAGCTCTCAAAAACGCGCGCCGGATCATTGCCACACATTCCGCGATCGCAATGTTGTTTCCCGAAAAGGCAGAGTTGCTCTCGTGGAAGATGCCGGAAGTAAAGCACTTCGACAGAATTAAGAACGATAAACCGCGCATCGTATTTCCTGCGTCGACCGTAGGGCGAAAGGGTTGCTACGAACTTCGAGAGGCTTTACGCGGACTCGACCTCACGCTTGTAACGATGGGCCCGAATATCGAGGGCGCCGAATTTTGGGAAGGGTTCGATGCAACGCGTGGGGGTGACGATTGGCTCGAATCTGCCGACCTCGTCGTCCTGCCGGCGTTTGTTGAACACAAACCTTACCGGCTATTGCGTGCAACTGCCGCAAATGTGCCGGTTATTGCGTCGTCCGCATGTGGGATCGAAAAAGTGGCGGGCGTGATCACTGTCGACGCGGGCGACGCCTTCGCTTTGCGGCAGGCGATCGAGTCGGTTCTCGAGAACGAAATGCAGGTAAGAGAATCGGTCGTGGTATAAATTTCCGCCGACAAATACAACTTGCCTGTGACAATTCGTCTCTAACGAGATATATGTCGAACGCTCAATCTTTACTACGAATTTCGAAATATCTGATGGTGACGGCGATCCTTTGTTTGCCCGCTATGATCGTTTCCGGCCAATCCGATCCGGTCATCACACCATCCAACGAGGTTGAGATCTTTCTAGCCAAGGACGACGGCACCGGACAGGTGGGCGATCCGGCAACGAGCTTTCAGACCACTGACTCACGGATCTTCTGCATTGTTCAGTTGCCATCAAGTACGCCGGCGACGGTCAAAATGCATTTTGTCGCCGTTAGCGTGCCCGGCGTCAAACCCGAGACCCGGGTCGTAACGACCAGCTACACGACCAAGGATGGCGAGGACAGAGTAAATTTTCACGGCAAACCAAAGACTTCGTGGGTCGCCGGAAGATATCGCGTTGAGATCTTCGTCGACGGAAAAGTCGTTAAGGACGTTTCTTTTGACATAAATGGTCCCAAAACCGACACCGGATCATCTTTTGTCGCACCAGCGACAAAATCCAGGCAAAAGCCGGTCGTTATCGGCAGACCGAAAAAGAACCAAGAATAAACAAAAAAGCCCGATGCTAAACGCCTCGGGCTTTCTTAATACTATAAATGAGCTTACCAACGGCTTTCGCGTTGGCCGCCGTAGCCGCCTCCGCCTCCGCGATGACCACCACCGCCGCCGCCATATCCTCCGCGTCCGCCGCCGCCGCGATCTTCGCGAGGTTTAGCTTCGTTTACTTTGATCTCACGGCCGGCAAATTCTTTGCCGTTAAATTCGGCAATTGCCTTTTCCCCTTCTTCCTGTGACGACATTTCGACAAACCCAAAACCGCGTGAGCGGCCGGTTTCGCGATCTTCGACCACGGTTGCGGATTCAACTGTTCCGACGCCGCCGAACAGCTCTTCCAACTCGTAGCTTGAGGTCTGGAAAGACAGGTTTCCAACATACAATTTCATTGACATAACAAGTTTTTTTCCTTTTCCCTCGGAATCGGGGAATTGAATAGAAGCTCGAAATAGGATCTGATCTAGCGGAGATACGGTCTTCTTCGTAAGAATCCAAGCATTCGGACGTTCGCATTAGATGCGATCTGCTTCAGGTACCAAATAACAACCAACCCTCTCGCCTTCCAAACGCCGTCGAACAAATCCAAAGTACGGGGCGCATCACCGTCGATGCGCGAGAGCAGGACTAACAAGAGGTATGATGCAAAATTCGAGCGCGCGTTGCAAGCGTGAAAATCGACTTTTATTCACGTTTGCTCAATGAAAGCGAGGATCTCGTCGATCCTTTCGCGGGCTGAGGATTCTCCGGGGGCGTAGAATTCGTCGCGTTTTCCGATCTGATCGGGCCGAAGATGGGCGATCGGCGGGACTATCACGACATCGGCATTTCTGCCCTGAACGCCAGCCGATGTACGCAACAGTGTCATTGCCGAGCGGATCATAATGCCGACTGCGGTACCCGAAACGCCTTTGAAATCGGATCCGCACGCTAACAGGTCGACCGCGATGACGATATCGGCGCCCATTTCGCGCAAAACATCGACGGGCATTACGTTGGTCACGCCGCCGTCGACGAAGAGCTCGCCGTTCTCGCCTTTGACAGGTGCAAACACGCCGGGAACGGCGCAGCTTGCACGGATCGCCGTCACCAGATCGCCGCTTTCTTTTAGGACAACTTGCCGTCCGGCGACGAGATCGTAGGCGACCGCGGCAAAGGGAATCGGCAGATGTTCGAATCGAGTAAACGGCAATTCGCGTCGAAGAAAGTCGCCCATTGGGGCGTTCGAGAGCAGGCCGCGGGGCGATAGGGACGGCCGCATCATATTGAAATAACCGACCTTGCTCGACATCGACACCATTTCGTCCGGCGTCATTCCGGCGGCCAAACAACCGCCAATGATCGAGCCGGCGGACGTTCCGGCGATCATGTCGAACTTGATGTCGTACTCGGCGAACACCTTGAGAACGCCGATATGAGCGAACCCGCGTGCCCCGCCGCCCGATAATGCAAGCCCGATCTTTTTATGTTCCATAAGATTTTTTGCCTACGAAAGACACTAAAGATACGAAAAAACAGAAAGAATTTGGCCGCGAATAAAGCTAATGAACGCTAATAAGTATCTAGTGACATTGAATCGCGAAGATTAGCGTTATTCGCGAGCAGATCTTTCTCCGAATTTTAGTGCCTTTCGTGTATTTCGTGGGCAAACTTCCGCAAATTGATTTTACTCGCACGTTATGGAAAACTTAAATCCCTAAATGACTCCACAGGAATCACTTTTATTTCCGAGGCAGAGCACGATCGCGGATATCGCTGCGGGCGAGACGGCGTGTCCGGTTTGCTCGCGTGCATCGCGTGACGAATACGTACCGCTTCTGTCGCTTCCTGAAGACCTTGCGAAACTGATCCGTGCAAATGCTCCTGATACGGCCGAATTTAAGGCCGTTTGTGCGAGGTGCGTGCTGCTTTTCGAACGGGCGAAGGATCATATTATCAAAGACGCCGCGATGCAAAAGGACGGTTCGCATGTCCTCTCAACTCCTCTGCGGCTAGACGCCGACGAACACGTTACCGGCAAAGGCGTTACGATCGCGTTTCTCGACTCCGGATTTTATCCGCACGTTGATCTGACGACGCCGCGAAACCGCATCGTCGCCTATCGCAGCCTGCTCGACAAGGACGGCGACCTTTCGTCGCTGTTCCAGCCGGATGTCGCGAGCTGGCACGGAATGATGACGTCGGTCGTAGCGGCGGGCAACGGGCAGCTCTCGAACGGCTTTTACCGAGGCCTCGCTCCGGACGCTGATGTGGTGCTCGTAAAGCTCGCCCGCACCGGTCGAATTACCGACCAAAACATCGAAGACGGCCTCGCGTGGGTGCTCGAAAACCAGGAAAAATACGGCATCCGCGTCGTTAATATCTCGGCCGGAGGCGATTACGAGGCGAGCTATCTGAGCGATCCTTTGTCGCAAGCGGTCGAGGAATGTTCGCGTGCCGGAATCGCGGTTGTCTGTGCGGTCGGCAATGCCGGGCACATGCCGAATCATCCCGTTCTGCCGCCCGCGAGTGCTCCGTCGGCGATCGCGGTCGGCGGGCTGGACGATCAAAATTCGATCAATCGAGCAAAACGCGGTATGTACCGTTCGTCTTACGGCCCGACGATCGACGGGCTGCAAAAACCTGAGGTCATCGCGTCGTCGATCTGGGTCCCGGCTCCGATATTACCGAACACACCGACCGCCCAACAGGCCGAATTGCTCGAAAAGCTCGACAGAGCAGCCGACGAGGACCTGCATCCGATCATCGACGCTAATGCCGAGATCGACCCTGAACTGGACGCCGCCGCCGACCGCGAGCCGCACAGCATCCGTCAGCTAATTACCCTGAAAATACGGCGTGAGAACGTGATAACGCGGCACTACAAATACGTTGACGGAACATCGTTCTCGGCCCCGATCGTGTCGTCGCTGGTCGCCCAAATGCTCGAAGCAAACCCCGACCTCACACCCGGGGCCATTAAACGAATCCTGATCTCGACCGCAGAACGCCTTCCCCAATACGAAGTCGACCGCCAAGGCTGGGGCGTCATCGACGCCCGACAAGCAGTCGAACGGGCGGTGTCATTCCGCTAAAGGGCTGTGAATGAAAATTCGCTGCTTTTTTTCACTTATTGAGCGCGTTTCGGGGGAAAACCAAACGTGTATTTTTCACCTCATGTTCAAATTGTGGTACGTACCACAATTTTATCAGCAAAATTGATGAAAATATCGTAAAAATGCGTTCTGCCACAGTTTTTAAGGGGGCCAGCGACAGTGTTTTAGGGGGCAAGCGACAGTAAAAAACAGGGTCAGCGACAATAAAAAAGACCCCCAGCGACAATCCGTTTTTGGACGAACCAAAACTGTCGCTGGCCGCTCCGCAGCAAGAATTGGTGCCGTAAGTGCGTTTCGCCTCTCTCCGACCATTACCACCAAAATGTCGAGTTCGACTATGCCGATGACAATGATGAACATCGGCTCATCGATTTCGGTTTGCCGCATTAAATGAACCAAAAACCGCCTTTCACACTGCCGGCCGCCGACAAGACCGACGGGTCCGACACGTCTTATTTAACGTGATCGCAGCGACTGTGAAAGTGAAACGGAATTTCTGAATTTTCTTTGGCAAAACAATGGTCGGAACAGTGTGATCGGCGTCGGCTCTATGAGTAACGTCTCAGGCGAATCGCCGGAAAGCGAGTCAGTCCCCGATGAGGTCACTAAAAGGTGATGACGCCTGTCTGTCGTGCTTTTCGGGTGTAAGTAACGCTCGAGACTATTTTGTCGTATCTTCTCCGAGTTTTTCGCATTTAGCATTGAAAAGTAAAAATCCGGGTGGAGGCTCGAAATGAAAAGATCGATGATCAAGTTGTTTGCTGTAATTCTGGGTCTATTCGTTGGACTTATAGATGTAAATGCCCAAGAACTGAGTTCGACGCTCTTTCCGGCGGTTTCGAAGGCAAATAGAACCGCAGAAGCTCAGCGTCCGGTCGAATCGCCTACCGATCTCGATCGTTTGATCAGGATCGCGAACGAGGACGGCTCAGTCAAAGTAATCGTGGGATTTCGGATCGACAATTACGAACCAGATTCAAGCCTTGCCGGCCCGGCACAGAAAAAGCAGCGTGACGACATCGAGCGTATGCAGATTTCCCTGCTCGATCGTCTGAGAAATTTCAGCTTCACGAACGCAAAGCGATTCGAGTACATTCCCTTCATTGCACTTGAAACGTCGGCTGATGCACTGCGATACCTGATCCGGTCGTCGGACGTGACCTTTATTCAGGAAGATGAGGTGAACTATCCGATGCTGCCGCAGAGCATTCCGATCCTCGGCGGAAGCCCGTTCGGCGGAGCGACGGGCGGCACATTCGGCGGATTCTCAGGTGCCGGACGAACGGTCGCAATACTGGATACCGGCATCGACAAGGCTCATCCATTCTTTAACAACCGTGTCGTTTCCGAGGCCTGCTATTCGACGACAAGCGGCTCGACGACGAGCTTCTGCCCGGGCGGTGCGGGTTCGTCCACCGCCTCCGGGTCAGGTGTTCAATGCCCGGCAAATGTCGACGGCTGCGCCCACGGGACACATGTTGCGGGCATCGCTGCAGGAGGCAATCCTCTAATTTCCGGCAACGGCGTGGCCCGAAACGCGAACATCATTGCGATGCAAGTCTTTTCCAGAACGACGGATTGCGGCGGTAACCCTTCGCCGTGCACCACCGCATTCACATCTGATGTGATCCTCGGTCTTGAACGTGTCTATGCACTTAGAACGGTCTATTCGATCGATTCTGTGAATATGAGTCTCGGATCAGGCCGGTATTTCAACTATTGCGATACTGAACAGGCGGCATATAAATCGGCGATCGATGCGTTGCGTTCGGCTGGGATCGTATCGATCATTGCGTCAGGAAACGATGGCTACGCTGATTCCATATCGGCGCCGGCCTGCGTCTCGACGGGTATCAGTGTTGGCTCTACCAATGACGGCGATTCTTTTCCTGTCGATTTTGTATCATCGTTCTCAAACGCCGCACTGATGCTTAACCTGCTCGCTCCCGGCGAGCTTATCCTATCGGCGGTTCCGGGCGGCTCTTATGACAATAAGCAGGGAACATCGATGGCCGCTCCGATGGTAGCCGGTGCATGGGCCGTGATGAAGGAAAAGTTTCCAGGCGACACGATCCCACAAACACTTACGCGTCTCAGATACAGCGGTGTGCAGGTTTTAGATTCCAGACAGGGCCTGGTCAAGCCGCGAATCAAACTGGATGCGGCACTCAACGCCTCGAACGCAGATCCGTGCTCATCCACAACCGCGATCTCCTTTGGTCAAACCGTTAACGGATCGTTCACAAATACCGACTGTCTAATGCTCGGCGGCAGCCGAACCGATATCTACACTTTTAACGGAACTCAGGGGCAAGGAATTGCCATCACGGAAAGTGCTGCCTTCTTTACCTATCTATTTCTTGTTGATGCAAACGGCAATGTAATTGGCCAGAACGGTGGCGGCCTGACGTCACGAATACCTGCCGGAACGGGTTTTCTTTCGCTCCCGGCGACCGGGACCTACCGGATCTATGCCACCACGGTCGAGGGCAATCGATTGGGAAATTACACGCTCAATTTGGCGACAAACGGCTGCACCTTTGGGGTCTCGTCGAGCAGTGCGAACGTTGCGGCCAGTGCCGGAAGCGGTAATTTCAACGTTACGACTACCGCGGGCTGCGCGTGGGCAGCTCAGAGCAACGCGGCGTGGCTGACGACCAGTTCGGCCGGCAGCGGCAACGGTGCGGTGAACTATAACTTTGTTGCCAATACCGGTGCTCAGCGAACCGGCACTATCACGGTCGGTGGACAAACCCACACCGTCACACAGGCCAGCGTGGCAGTTACGATCCGGTCACCGTTCGACTTTGACGGAGACCAGAAGACCGATCTGTCGATCTTCCGCCCCGGCCCGGGCGAATGGTGGTGGTTGAGGTCTTCGACCGGCGGGAATTCGGCGTTGCAGTTTGGGGCTTCGACGGATCGGTTGGTGCCGGTTGATTTTACGGGGGACGGGAAGACGGATGTGGCGTTTTGGCGGCCTGCGACGGGGCAGTGGTTTGTACTGAGGTCGGAAGACTTTTCGTTTTATGCGTTTCCGTTTGGGGCGAATGGGGATGTGCCTGTGCCGGCGGATTTTGATGGTGACGGGAAGTCGGATCCGGCTGTGTTTCGTGAGAGTTCGTCGACTTGGTTCATCAACAAGTCGTCGGGCGGGACGGATATCTTCGGGTTCGGGTCGGCCGGCGACAAGACGGCGGTGGCCGATTATGACGGTGACGGCAAGGCTGATGTTGCCATTTTCAGGCCCGTCGGTGTGAACGGGGCCGAGTGGTGGGTGAGGCGTTCGTCGGATGCGGCGGTAGTCGCATTGCAGTTCGGTTCATCTACCGACAAGGCCGTTCCCGGCGATTTCACGGGTGACGGCAAGGCTGACATTGCATTCTGGCGGCCTTCGACGGGATTTTGGAATGTGCTGCGGAGCGAGGACCTTTCGTACTTTGCGTTCCCGTTCGGCACGACGGGCGACGTGCCCGTCGCGGGCGATTACGACGGCGACGGCAAGACGGACGCGGGCGTCTTTCGGCCTTCGAACTCAACGTGGTTCATCCAACGCTCGACCGCCGGAACGCTGATCCAGCAGTTCGGTGCCGCCGGCGACGTACCGCTGCCAAGCGCGTTCTTGAGATAAAGCGGACGAAGATCTGCGGCTTTTTTACTTTTGGTGTTGCTGATGCAGGCAGGCTGCCTGCGTTCCGTCCGAATCGCAACAGACACACGCGGTTCTGATATGGAAACGCCGCTGTCCGGATGTCTCAGTCCGGGCAGCGGCGTTTGCTTTACATCGCTAGAGGATGTAAAAGACATTGCCCTAGCCGTTAGGATCAGGGATCTCGGTGACCGATTGCGGTGAGAGATTCATTACGTTATCGCCGGCGATCACGGAGACGGGCGAATTCCAGAGGGCGAATCCGCGGCCGACGCGTGAGATGGCGAAAAGGTAATACGACGAAGGCGAAACGCCTTTGAGGTCGGTGGTGCCGCTGCCGCCGGTAGTGCCGGAATATTTGACGTGCGAGCCGATGGCACGCATCGCGGCTCGCTGAAATTCGCCATAGCGGTCGGGAAAAACGGCGGCGAGGCCGAGGCTGGCGGCGAGCGTGTTGCCTTCGATCGGCTCGACTCGGGCTTCGCTGAGGATCTGTTCGACATCTTTATCAAGCAAATAGAATTTGGTCCCGCTTGCCGCACGCGGACCGCCTTGACGCGGAGCGATGCGGGCATTGATCTTGACGACGCCTTTGTCAGGCGGCGGTGCGTTGGGCACGGACGTCTCGGTGCTTTGGACCGTTGTCGTCTGCGTCGGGGCACTGCTGGTCACAGGCACATCGGTGGAGGTCGAAGGTACTGTGGTCGTCTTGGTATCACGGAGCGGCTCGTTGGTCGAATTGCGACGCCCGGCCAGATTGACGTTGACATTGGTATTTCCCTGGTCGTTGGTACTGCGGAAGAGCAGAAATCCAAGAATCAAGACGGCAATGCCTGTGAATACAACAGCGGCGATCGCCCAGGGCGGAAAGCTGTTCTCGCTTTCTGCTTTGGTGATCAGCACCCGCTTTTCGACGGCTGGCGGACGCATTCTTAAACCGCAATTTGGACACGCGTCGGCACCCGTCGAGACCTCATGATTACACTCTGGACAATATAGTAGTGACATAAAAACAAATCTCCTCTGAGAAAAGTATGTCAGATATCAAACGTGGGCTCTGTTCGGTTGCGAACATAGCGGAAATTAGCGAAGCGACGCAGAGAGAGAGCGAGACCAGAGGACGCTGTTCTGCCGCTGAGTGCAGTTTTTCGGCGTCCCGCGTTCTCGTTATCTATACTCGCGGACGAGGCCGTCCGCGTCGCTGCTAAGGCGTTGGGTTTGGATTTGGCGTCGGACGCGGGCCTTGGCGGGGCGTTCCGGATGGAGTTGGCCTCGGGGTCGGCGTGCCGGCCGGCGTTCGGGTCGGCGTAGGTGACGGCGACGCAGATGGGCTCGGGCTCGGGCTGGGTGTTACGCTCGGGCTCGGCTTGGGCGTTGGACTCGGAGTCGGCGTCGCGATATTCGTGTTCAGATTGAGATTCATCGGGGGCGGGACCGAATTGAAGTTGAAATTGGAATCGATACCGCCGATATTGGCGTTGAGATTAACGTTCGGGCCCGACGTGTTGACGTTCATGTTCTTGTTGGCCGAGTCGTCTTTCTGCAGCATCCAAAACAGCCCTGCACCGGCACCGAGGACGAGCAGCGTGAGAAATACAGTCAGTACGACCGTCTTCATCGTATTCGATTGCGGAGGCGGAGGCGGATAGTACGCCTGAGCGGTACGAGGACGGACGGCCTGTTCGCGGATAGGTTCGTTGGTCGTCGGGATCACGATGCGCTGGCCTTTGGGCTCGACCGGCGGCAGGCCTTCGTCGAGATTCGGGGGCGGTGCGGGCACGTCTTTGCGGCGGATCATGGTGATCTCACCGATATCATCCTCTTCCGGTTCCATATTCTCGCTGGGCAATTCGGTAAATTTCGGCTCGGCCTCTTCGATCAGCGGCGTGCCGTCCTTTGTGCAAAATCGAATGATCTCTTCGTCAAAACGCATGTCGCAGATCGGGCAATATTTCATAGAGTTTATGGCAGGCGGCGTACGAACCGGTCGAATTTTGAAAACGCGTTATTTTATCACGAAATGTTTGATGAAAGGCAAACAACCTCAGCGAACTCCGCGAGAAACTCAGCGGCCTCTGCGTTGAAATGTAAATTTACAACGCAGAGGCCGGAGAGATCTTCGCAGAGGCCGCAAAGAAGCCGACGATCTATCGACGGCTGATAACCTGTTTTAAATCGTCGTTAGGATCTGTTTCGGGCTCGTCGGGCATTACTTCGGAACCGTAGCTGACCAAGAGCTGCTCGACCGCATCTTCTTCGGCATAGTACCAGGCGTTTTCGCCCTCTTTGTCGCGGGCGTTGACGTTGGCACCGGATTCGAGCAAAAGGCGGACGTTCTCGAGATGACCGGCCTCGGCGGCACGCATGAGCGGCGTTTTACCTTCTTTGTTAGCGAGGTTGACGTCGGCTCCGGCGTCGATCAGGGCACGGAGAACCTCGGTCGAGACTCCGCCCGAGGCAAGTATCAACGCCGTGTTGCCGTCATTGTCAGAGAGGTTGAGCTTGACGCCGTGGCGGACGAGCAGGTCGATCAGTTCGGGCCTAGCATCGGCGTCGAGCCGCATTAAGGCGGTCTGTTTGTTCCTGTCGCGGACGTTTAGCTTTGCACCCGAATCTATCAGCATCTCGGCGATCTCGAGGCTGCCGTTTTCGACCGCGATGAACAGCGGCGTGAGGTCGTCGTAGTTCTTATCCTTGCCGTTCACATTCTCGCCCTTTGAGATAAGCTCGCGAACCTCGTCGATCTCTTCGCTGTCAACGGCACGTGCCAACGCGGTTGCATAATCGCGAGAGACAGCAATGACGCCGCCCCAACTGTCAGTAGTGATGGAGGTGTCGGCAATGATCTCGACGGTCGCTTCAAGTTTGATCTCAAGCGTGAGGTCTGTGTTCGTCTCGCTGTCGGCGGTGACGGCTATCTCGGCCGAACTTTCGGCAAAGCCGGCGGCGGTCGATTCGATACGATAATTGCCGGGAGCGAGGCCTGACAGCGTATATTGGCCTTCGTCATTTGTCGTGAGTTTGTGATCAATGTTCGTCGCGACATTTATGACCGAGACGACGGCGTTTTGGATCACCGCACCATGCGGATCTAAGATCGTGCCGGAAATACGGCCGGTGGCGGCGGTTTCGCTATTTTGCGGCTTTAAGAGCGTTGAAATTTCAAGCGGTCCACGCGATACATGCGGGACACCAGTAACGACTCCTTCGCTTTGAGCGTAAGCAGCGGTGGAAAGTGAGAGTGACGCCGTCATCACGCCGGCCGCAATGCCGGGAACGCGCCGTGTGATCTGATACATCTGGCCGGCGAACACCGGCCGTTTGGTTACGGGGTGTTTCATGTAGCGGATGCAGATGTTGCCGTCAGAGGCTCGGACGAGGCGTTTTGCGTCCTTTCGGTTCATTTCAGAGAGGTTGTTGACGTCCTTAGAGCAGTGCTCGCAGGTGCGCACCATTTCGCTTCCGACCATTTTGTCCCAATCCGCAGTACAGGGGCTGCCGACGCTTACATTATCGATAAATCCATTTTTAGGCATAGTGGTATCCTCACGTACTCGGACGCTTTTTTGTATTTTGTTGTCACCTATTAGACAACCAGAATTAAAGAATGTTCCCGAGGAGAGAAACTTGCGTGTTAGCTAACTGCCTAGATGCATCGAGGTTTTTGAATGGTTGCTTTTGCGGGAGTGAGAAATATCGCGATCTAGCCGTCGCCGGAGAATTGGCCGCCGATGTAGCTGTGATACATCGGGTCGGCGGCAAGCGAATCACGAAGGACGCCGAGGAAAAATGCGACGTCGCTCGTATTGCGGGCACGCATATTCTCGACGATCGAATATGCGTGGATCGCATGCGAACCAAACTCATATGCCATTCGCGGCAAACCCGAATTGCGGGCGTAGTATGCCTGGGCGATGTAGCCGGCGGCTTCGTTATCGACCCACGGCATCGCGGAGCGCGTAAGATCGAACGATGCATGAACCGCTTCGTGGCAAATTAGTGCGTTGAAAAGGCGTGAATATCGCGGGTTGTTGCCGAGGTAAAAGGTATTTGCCGCGAAGCCGTTGGCAGTGTCGTTGCGTGCCGAGTACATCGCGATGTCGTTTGGGAAACGGCCCTCGACGACGGCGATGCTGCCGCTGCGGAGTGCGTCGGCGACACGGGCAAAGCTGCGTGCATCGACCGAGACGGTCGCACCGGTCGAACCCGTGAAACTGAATGAAATACGCTGCGTCTCGCCGCTTTTGAGGATCGAGATCATTTGTTCTTTTACGCCCATAATTCACCTCCGGAATGCTATATGAAAGAGTGACGTTAGAATCTTAACTCTTTTGCGGCCGCATCAGTTAATAAATTCTTTGGCCTCGGTCGGATCGGGCAATAGCGGCGCGTCAAAGGCGGCGGGCTCTTCTTCGAGGTTCCAGATCTCGTAGAGCGAAGCAGGGCATTCGGTGATGAAGCGGGACGGCTTTTGGAGGACCGTTTGGCGGTTGTAGTCGGTCATCAAGAGCGGATATGTGAGATACAGTTCGTCCTTGGCACGCGTCATGGCGACGTACCAGAGTCGGCGTTCCTCTTCTTCGCTGTCGATCTCGCGAAGCGATCGCGGGCTGGGGAATTTGCCCTCGGCGGCCCAGATGATAAAGACTGCCTTCCACTCGAGCCCTTTCGCCTGATGGACCGATGTGAGCGTGAGCAGTTCGTCCTCGTCGCCGCCCTGGACGACCTCTTCGCCGACCAGCGGCTGCGGTTCTTTGAAACGCTCGGTCGAGAGCAAAGCTAATTCGCTGAGGAGATCTTCGGTCGATTTGTAACGGATGGCGTAGGCGGCGAGGCCTTTGAGGTCTTCGATGCGCGCGTCGGCGTTCTCAAAATTTTCCTGTAGATATTGTTCGTAGCCGTGCGTCAGGATGATCTCGATCTGCTTGCTCGGATTGTTGCGGTTTTCGTCGGATACCAAGAGTTCGAGGAGCACGATGAAATTTCGCCAGGAAGTGCTGGAGCGAAGACGGTCCAGTGACGATGAAAGTTCGATCAATCGCGACGTTGAGAGAACCACCCCGTCAGCCGAAGCGGCTGCCACCCCTCCTTCGTACGGAGGGGAGTTTAAAGCACTCGATGACACATCCGGCCCGGTAACGATCGCCTCGAATACGCGATTGGCGGTCTTGTTTCCGATCCCGGGAATCATCTTCAGGATCCGTTTCCACGCCAACTCGTCACGGGGATTTACGATGACTCGCAGGTACGAAATTACATCTTTGATGTGTGCCTGCTCGAAAAATCTGACGCCGGACTGGATGCGGTACGGGATGTTGCGGCGTGAGAGTTCGAGCTGCAGTTCGATCGAATGATAGTGCGAGCGGTACATGACGGCAATGTCTTCGAGATCGGTGCCTTCGTCGCGGAGTTCGAGGATGCGTGAGGCGACAAAGGCGGATTGCTGCTCGACATCGCTGCATGGAACGATCGCCGGGCTAAAATCGCGTGAACGCCGAACCGCTGTGAGCATCTTTGGGAACTGCTTGCGGTTGCATGCGATCGACGTGTTCGCAAGTCCCAGGATCTCGGGTGTCGAGCGGTAGTTTGTTTCGAGTTTGTAGACAGATGCCTCGGGATACCGCTTTGGAAACTCGTAGATGTTAGTAAACTCGGCTCCGCGCCACGCGAAGATCGATTGGGCGTCATCGCCGACGACCATTACGTTGCGGTGTTTGGAGGCGAGCAGGTCGATGACCTCGGCCTGGAGTTTGTTCGTGTCCTGATATTCGTCGACCAGAATGTGTTGAAACTGCTCAGCGTAGAGAGCATGTATCTCCGGTTTTTCGACGAGCAGCCGTCTTACGTTGAGCAATAGATCGTCGTAATCCATCACGTTTCGCTCTTGTTTGCGCAACTGATAGATCGTATCGACGCGTTCGATCTTTTGGGTAAGCGGTTCGAAATACGGGTATTTGTCGACGATCACTGCATCGATCGGAGTCGCTGTATTGTTGGCGTACGAGATGATGGATTGAACGACTTCGGCCTTGGGGAAGCGCTTTTTCGTTGTGTCGATGGAGGCTTCGTCGACGCAGACATTGATCATTTCGCGGGCGTCTTCGCTATCGAGGATCGAGTAATTGGCGTCGTAACCGATCGAGACCGCGTGCCGCCGCAGGAGCATATTCGCGATCCGGTGGAAAGTGCCGCCCCAGACGCGATGGACATTTTGTGAGCCGGTTAGCTGCTCGACGCGCCGCAGCATCTCACGGGCCGCACGATTGGTGAACGTCGCGAGCAATATCCGCTGCGGCGAAACTCCGTGTTCGATGAGGTAGGCGACACGATAGGTGATCGCCCGTGTTTTGCCCGTGCCGGCACCAGCGACGACGAGTGCGGCCTGCGGCTTTGCCGTCACGACGCGAAACTGCTCGTCATTCAATTCACTCTTGTATCGAGTGAGCTTGTCGGGCAGGGAACTTTTATCGCGTTTTAGGACATAGCGTGCCATTGTTTCATTTATAGCACGCTATGCCGTAAATCAATAATCCCGGCAGAATTTTCCGGGATCAGTTTCCATGAATTTCCGGGCCGATCCGGGAACGGCGGTTGGTACCGATGTAGTTGCCTTGGACGACGTTGGAAGTAGACGTAACGGTTGTTTGCTGTTGGCCCATCATTCCCTGCACACCGATCAGCGATCGTGACGGATCGGTGACACGTTTGACTCGAACATTCCGGCTTTGTGCGGGAACCGTATTCCCGCTCGGGTCGCTCGGGTCGATGGCGATCCCGGATATTCGGCCGCCGATCGCCGGAGTTGTCGAGTTCGTCGAAGTTCTGCGAACTCTTTGAGGTGTATCGATCATCGGATCCACAGAGATCGATATCGCGGAACTCCGATTCGGATCGGCGGTGGAATTTGTGTTTTGAGACCGGTCCCGTTTTTGAGCTGATGCGTCAAGGGAGAGGATAAAGATAAACGCCGATGCGATAATTGCGGTGCAAATAGATTTCATGGTTTTTCCTCCTTTCGTCTGTCGCAGGCGTTTTAGAAAAGCAAGATCCGCCCACGCAGAGTGGACGCAGATGGCAGGGGATTTTGCTTAAAAACCGACGATCCATGTCCGCTAGAGGTAGACGATCTTATTTTGCACCGGCCGACGGCACAGGCCACGGCTGGCCCTTTTTTGGCAGGCGTGCGGCCATCGCTTTGCCTTCGGGGGTCGTCCAGGCGAGTCCGCTAAAAAGCGAGGTCGAGGGCCCGGCGAGCCTTCCATCCATCGGAGCCCCGCCGACCGGAATCTCCATATCGACGAGATAGGCATTTGCAGCAAGGTTGATATTGCTGACCTGTTCGGGATGCGTCACGATGCGGCCGCCGCGCTGAACCGTAAAACGCCAAGTTCGCCAGACCGTGCTGTTCTTTGATATCGTACACTGCCAATTGCCCGGGTGATCCTCGATCTGAAGTCTACCGCTGCGCCGGTCGCCGCCGAACGAGAGCGGCGCCCTCAGATATACCATGTAGAACTGCATCTTCTCCTCGTACGGCATACCGGCCTTGTATTTTGGAGCAAGCCGGTCCTGGTAGATATTAAAAGCGTTTTGCACGTATTTCATGTTCGCTTCTGTCGCGTATTCCCCGGGACCGGGAAAGGTGAGTGCTTTGCCATCGACCGTGCAGCCGAAGGTTGTCGCCGGCAGCGGATTCATGACGTCGGTCGGCGGGCTGACGCTGAAATAGAATTCGACCTCGTTGTGGCCCGAACGCTCGGGCCGCTGTGCATAGTCGAAATACGGAATATGTCCGGCGGGGCGCATATACAAAAATCCGACGGCCGCCTCGCTGTGGCGGTTGACCATGTATTTGGGCGGGGCCGTGCCGGGCTGCTGGCCCGAAGGTGCTCGATTTATTGGCTTAATATCGATCTTGTAAGTGCGGACGAGTTTTTGATCGCTGCCGTTCATTCGGTAAACCTGCACGTCAAACACGCCGGTTTCCTTGGTAGCGGAATCCTTTTGCCAACAATCGACGGTCCAGGCAAATCCCTCGACAAATAGTCCGGAAAGCGGATGATAGGTGCTGGTGTTGCAGAGCGTTGTTCCTGTGGGCTTGCCGTTCTTCAACACAACAAACTTGATCTGAGTGCCCTCCGGATAATTGCCGAAAATGCGAGCATATGCCTTGAGCATCCAGCCGTGATGGACCGGAGCTCCGTTAACGCCCGTGTTCGTGGTCGCGACCGGAGATTCGAACCAGGTGAAGCCGTCATCGACGACGTCCTGCCGATTCTGCGAGACGGCAGCAGTCGTGAACAGTACAAGCGGGAACAAGTGTAAAATTATCTTTTTCATAGGATCGAATATTCGGTTTTCGGCATCATACCACAGACACAAACTTGCCTGATAGACCAATTTATCCAGACAATGCGGTTATCTTTACATCTCGGGCGACTATGGCTAAAATTCTCGTACTTTTGAACCAAGATAGGAGACTTATGAAGAATCTGTTAAAAGTGTCGGTCGCCGCGACCATAATCCTCGCCGGAATTTTCGCTTACTCGACGCGTCCGACGATCGCAAAATTTGCCGACCCGAGCGCGGGTTTTGCTGAGAACAACGCCTCGCCACGGTCGCTATACCAAGCGAATTGCTCCAGCTGCCACGGCAGCGACGGACGAGCAAATACGGCCAAAGGCCGCGAAACTGACGCGGACGACCTCACCACGTCAAAAGTGCAGGGAATGGCGGCGTCCAAGATGGCGCGGATCATAAAGGCCGGAAAGGGTGATATGCCCGGATTCAGCAAAAAGCTGACCACGGCACAGGTCAACCAGATCGTCAGCTACGTTCGCTCATTGTGATCATTGGTCACGGAGTCTTGCCCGCCTTTTTGGTGAGCTTTTCGAGTTCACTTTTCGCCTCGGTGTAATCGGGTTTGATCGCGATCGAGCGCTTGAGGTCACTGATGGCGTCTTTGTTTCGTTTCAGATCGATATAAACAAGTGCGCGGTAATAAAGGACCTCTGAGTCGTCAGGTCTTTGTTTCAGCGCGGTCGTATAGTCAGCGACAGCTGCATAGTATTGGCCCAAGTTGTGGTGTTCCCAGCCGCGGCGAATGTATGCGAGCGTCAGGTTCGGATCAATGGCGATGGCTTTGGTGTAATTGGCGATCGCAGATCTGTGGTCATTCTTCTCGCCGTAGAGATCTCCAAGATTGGCAAATGCATTGGCGTTCTTCCAGTCGTATTTGAGAGCAATTTCGTATTCGGCGACCGCCGCGTCGTATTCTTTTTTCGAGTGATGAGCCATGCCGCATACGACATGGGCATCGGCGTGAGAATACTGTAGTTTTGTCGCCGCCTTACAATCGGCAAGTGCCTCGTCAAAGCGATCTTGGTTAAGATGGATGAGGCTGCGGTTGTACAATGCCAGGACAAAATCAGGATTCAACCGGATCGCCTCGTTGTAATCGGCGAGAGCCTCGGCGTTTGAGCCCTTCCTATAATAAGCGTTTCCGCGTCCGTTGTACGCTCCGAATGCGACGGGCCTTAGCTTGATCGCTGACGTGAAATCGGCGATCGCGGCATCGTAATCACCTTTGTCGAACAGGGCATTTGCCCTGTCGAAAAACTCCTGTGCCGTTTGCGGCGAGGTTTGAGAAACCTGACCCAGGATCGAAACAGCGAGGGAAACAGCCAGTACCAACAAGAACAGACAACGAGAAACCAAAACTCTCACTAAGAACTCCTTTACGCTTTTTTCGAGAATGATAGCATAGAAATACCTAATCGAGGCGGCATCGAAGAATCTGATGCGCGCCGCAGGGGCGTTATACGACATGTGATCGTTCGAATGGTATAATCACGGTCAAGAAAGGCAGTAATCTATATTTTTGGAGATAAAAGGAAATGAAACTTCCGGGTGGAATGGACCTGAACGCAATGATGGAGCAGGCTCAGGCGATGCAGGAGCAAATGGGCCGCGAGATGAAGCAGATGGTCGTCGACGCATCGGCGGGCGGCGGTGCGGTGAATGTGAAAATGCGCGGCGATTTTGAGGTCGTCTCGGTCACGATCTCGCCCGACCTCGTCAAAGACGGCGATGTCGAAATGATACAGGACCTGACGGTCGCGGCATTGAACGAGGCTAAGCGAAAGGTTGAAGAGTCGCTCAAGGGCAAACTGGGCGGAATGCTGCCTCCGGGGCTGATGTAAGTTGAATATGAATGGTGAGCGGTGAACGTCTTGTCACTCATCTCTTATCACTCATCATTATTTATGCTTGATTATTCCGAACCGGTCGCTAAGCTAATCGACGAATTCAAACGTTTGCCGGGTATCGGCAGCAAGTCAGCTCAGCGGCTGGCTTTTTACATATTGCGGCGGCCCTTGGGCGAGGTCGAGAATTTTGCCAATTCGCTGCTTGAGGTCAAGGCAAAGATCGTATTCTGCTCGGTCTGCAACAATCTGACCGACGTAAACCCCTGTCTGTACTGCTCAAATCCAAAACGCGACCGCTCGATCATCTGTATTGTCGAAGAGCCGTACAATCTAGTCTCGATCGAGAAAACCCGCTCTTTCAAGGGGCTTTATCACATTCTGCACGGGTCACTGTCGCCGCTTCGCGGCGTCGGGCCGGACGAATTGATGTTAGCGAATTTATTGCCGAGGCTTCGGCCGGAAAATAACGAGGGCGTCGAGATCGCAGAAATAATCGTCGCAACAAATCCTACCACCGAGGGCGAAGCGACCGCCAACTACATTGCCAGGCTGCTCAAACCGCTCGGTATGCGCGTCACTCGAATTGCGATGGGGATGCCGGTCGGGGCCGATCTGGAATTCGTCGATGAAGTGACGATGGACAAGGCATTGTCGAACCGACACGAGATCTAAGAAAGACGAGAGACAGGAGAAAAGGAGACGGGAGATATCGATCATCCTGTCTCCTTTCTATTTTCTCCGGAATTTCTAAAATCTTACTTTCTGCTCCTCGGCCTCGGATGCACTGCGTGAATGTTTCCACTCTTCTTCGGTTTCGTAGAAATTCACATCAAAGCTGAGCAGCGATTTTGCCGCAACACCATCGAATTCATTCGGGGCATCGTCAAATTTGGCGATCGTCCCGATGCCGATCACTTCGGTGCCTAGATCTTTTACGATATCGATCGTCTCTTGAATGGCCTTGCCCGAACGGTTGATGTCATCGACAATGATCGCCGGATAGACCTCATAATCAGACATGTACTGGCGAAACTGCCTGATCCCATCTTCGGTCTCCGCCCAATAGATCTGCTGAGCACCGAGAGCTTCGCGGACACCGAATGCAACCATAATTCCGCCCGGACTCGGGCTAATCACCGAAACTTTCGGCAAACGGCTCGAGATCGATTTTTCGAGACGGAACATACGGCTAAGTCCCACTGACAAAATACGTGCCGTGTCGTAATAGCGAAATGCGAGCGGCATCTGGAAATAGTGCGATGCGTGTTTGCCGTTCGGATAAATAAAATGACCTTTTCGGTAAGCACCGGTGTCGGTCATTATCTTCATTACAGATTCGGCAGAAGGAATCAGATCAACCATATTAAATCTCCTATGAAAGCGTGAAAAATAAACGAATAATCGATTTTAATAACGCGGCCGTCTTTTATCAAACATCAGCCTGAAATATCTTGTGTATCAGGAATTGCTGGTCGAGATTCATCTCGCGGGGTATGTCGTTCGGATGACACCAGCGGATCTCTTTGATCTCGCGGCTGCCGATCACTCCGACGCCCGTGGACCTGGCCATGAACAGGATCTCGACATGACGCTTCAGCGTGCGTACCCGGTAGAGAGTGATATCGGTCAATTCGAGCCCGGTTTCCTCTCGGATCTCGCGCCGGATAGCGGCCTCGGGCTGTTCCCCGGGGTTGATGAAGCCGCCGGGCAAACCCCATCCGGATGCCGGACGCAACAAGTGATCCAAAAGGAGCAATTCACCCTTTTCGTTAGTTATAATTCCAACGACCGAGGCAGTGAATTTATGCTGCGTCGCCCGCGTTATCCTCAGCCGTGCCCATGACGGCAGCAGTTTCCAAGAATTACCGATTGTAGAGAGGACAAAACCCATCAAAATTTCGTGTGTGATCGCGGAAAAACAACAGCGTTAAAACTTTATATACACTATGGACCATTCGTTCTGAATGCGTACCGTTAACGATCATCATAGCAGTTTCCCTTCGCGAGTTTTATTATGCGTTACGTCAATATCAGGTCATGGCTCACCGTCGTTGTTTTCTTCGTCTGCCTAGCAGCTGTTTCCGGCAGTGCACAAAGCGGTGTGCTGCGGAGCGACGTCGAGCGTTCGTTCAGCCGTGCAGATGTCGTTCGTGTCGAAGTGTCTAATGGGAAGATGAGGTTTCGCACGGCCGGCGGAGCGGTGGAAATTGCGTTACAGCCGCACGACCTGCGGGCACCTGATTACCGTGCGGAGAATACCGGTTTCGAGGGAAATACCGCGGAGGAGCGGCGGCCGGTAAACACATTTATCGGCACTGTAAACGGAGACTCTGGATCGAACGCAAGATTGAATCTTCTTCGCGGCGGATATGAAGGGTTTTTTGAGCTGCGAGGTACGCGTTATTTTATCGAGCCGGCTATAAACTATTCAGCGGCTGCAGAACCTCGAGATCACATTATTTATCGCCCTCAGGATGCAATTCGGACAGACGAATTTTCATGCGGATCTTACCTTGCGGACAAGATCGAATACGGAAAGCAGTTAACAGATTCGGGTCTCGCGGCGCGTCCGTCGGGGCCGAAGCGGATCGAGATCGCAACGGACGCTGATCTCGAATATGTCAATATTCTGGGCAGTGTCTCGTCTGCAAACGATGAGATATTGGGTATTTTGAATACGATCGAAGGACTCTATTCCAGTGACCTCAACCTTTCTATCGCGGTGACATTTCAGCACACTTGGACGACGCCGGACCCGTATGCAGGGGCAAATACCGAATTGACGGTTCGAAGCTTCCAGGCGTTTTGGAACGCAAACTATCCGTTGTCGTCAGCCCCGAGGGACACGGCTCATCTATTTTCGGGCAAGGCACACCTTCAATCTCAAGGATGGGCATTTATCGGTGTTATCTGTAACAATCCGAATTTTGCGTACGGTATGAGCGGGTATATCAACTGGTCGCCGGGCCGATATCTGGTCACAGGACACGAACTCGCACACAATCTCGGAGCAAACCACGCCGAAATTGCTCAAAGCTGCGGCAATTCACTCATGAATGCCCAGTTGAGCGGAGGCACTCCGCTCTCATTCTGCCAATACTCACGCACGGAGATCGACAATTTCGTTAATACAAACGGGGCATGCATGACATCGCGCACAGCGTGTCAATTTGATCTTGACGGCGATGCGAAGTCGGATATTGCCGTATTTCGTCCGACTGCCGGCGAATGGTGGTTTCAGCGGAGCGGGGACGGCGGCAACGGTGCGGTCACGTTCGGCGAGGCTGCAGATAAGATCGTACCGGCCGATCTCACCGGCGACGGCACGACGGATATAGCAATTTGGCGGCCCTCGACAGGATTCTGGTACGTGCTTAGGAGCGAGGATCGAACTTTCTATGCGTTCCCGTTCGGTACAAGCGGCGACACACCGGTGCCGGCTGATTTTGACGGTGACGGCAAGGCCGATCCGGCAATTTTCAGGCCGGCGTCAAATACGTGGTTCATCGACAATTCAAATGGCGGTATGACGATCTCGCAGTTCGGCACCGCCGGCGATCTTCCAGTGAATGCAGACTACGACGGCGACGGAAAGGCGGACATCGCGATCTTTCGTCCCGCATCGGGGCAATGGTGGATACAGCGAAGCACCGAGGGGCTCACTGCATTTCAGTTCGGCAGTAACGGCGACCGGACGATCCCGGGCGACTTCACAGGCGACGGCAAAGCTGACGTTGCGATCTGGCGGCCTTCGAATGGATTTTGGTCTGTGATGCGCAGCGAAGACGGAAGCTTCTACTCGTTTCCATTCGGCACGTCGGGTGACATTCCCGTCGCAGGCGACTATGACGGCGACGGTGAGTTTGACGCGGCGGTATTTCGGCCGTCGAGTTCGACCTGGTATGTGCAACGCTCGACCGCAGGCACGTTAATTCAGCAATTTGGGACGGCCGGAGATCTGCCGGTGCAAAATGCGTTCGTCCGATAGACAGGCGGGCGCGTTTTCCGGCAAACCGTGTGATAGCATTGGGAATACGGCAGTTTGAACGCGGCGGATCGAACTGTCGATAACTGAGATGTTGTCGAGGTAGAAATGAGAAAGATCAAGTTTGCGTGTTTGCTTCTATTTGCGGGTCTTGGGATCTTTGGCTTTTTTTCGGAAAGCGGGTTTGTTCAAACGGCCAACTCATTCACGGCCGGGCCGCCTGCCGGTTTTTCGGGTGCTCCTGACGAGAACAATTGTGCGAGTTGTCACCTCGGCCCCGCGTCTGTCGGACAGTTTGCGATCTTAAATGCTCCGGCGAGTTACACTCCCGGTCAGACATACCAATTCCAGGTCAGGCACACGACGGCTGATACGACACGGTTGAAGTGGGGCTTTCAGATGACGGCCCTTGCAGGGCAAAATTCGGCGGGGACTTTCGCTAACGCAAATGGAAACACACAGACCATTACAGAAAATGGCCGTTTTTACATTCAACACACGACGGCAGGCACATACACCGGGCAAACTCTTTCTGCCGAATGGACGGTAAATTGGACCGCCCCATCTGCATTAGTCGGCCCTGTGACATTTTATGCCGCGGGAAATCAGGCGAATAACGGTAATGGGCCCGACGGCGATCAGCTTTACACCACCAACAGCGTTTCGCAGGCAACGGTGCGGCGTCCGATCTTTGATTTTGACGGCGACAGCAAGACGGACCTGTCGATCTTTCGTCCGGGCCCGGTAACCGGGGCGGAATGGTGGCACCTCAGATCTTCGGATGGGGGAAATCGAGCAACTCAGTTTGGCACCTCGACTGACACGGTCGTACCTGCTGATTTCACCGGTGACGGCAAGACCGACATCGCATTTTGGAGGCCCTCGACCGGATTTTGGTATGTGCTTAGGAGTGATGATCTCTCATTCTTTGCGTTCCCGTTCGGAGCCACGGGCGATATTCCGACACCCGCCGACTACGACGGCGACGGCAAATCTGATGCGGCCGTCTATCGACCGTCGACTACGACATGGTTCATCTCAAGATCGACAGGCGGTACGCAGATCAGCAATTTCGGTGCGGCAAATGACCTTCCCGTCGCGGCCGATTATGACGGCGACGGCAAAGCCGACATAGCTGTATTTCGAAGAAACGGACAAAGCGGAACTGAATGGTGGCTGCAGCGAAGTACTGACCTGTCGGTATTTGCCGTGCAATTCGGTTCTCCGACGGACAAAGCGGTTTCGGGCGACTACACCGGAGATGGTAAAGCCGATATAGCATTTTGGACGCCGTCGAGCGGCAATTGGTTCGTGCTGAGAAGCGAAGACCTTTCATACTTCGCGTTCCCGTTCGGTACTGCGACGGATGTTCCGAGCCCCGGTGACTATGACGGTGACGGTAGATTTGATGCTGCTGTCTTTCGTCCTTCGACGTCAACGTGGTTTGCCCAGCGTTCTACCGCAGGAACCCTGATACAGCAATTCGGTACTGCCGGGGATGTACCTTTGCCGAGCGTCTTTGTAAGGTAAGTACTGACCTCCATAAAAAATGTTAAGGCACTAAAGAGGAATTTCTTCCCATTTAGTGCCTTTTTGTTGCTCTTTGGCGAGCAGCGTCCTTATTTCACCGATACGTCGTCGACCCGGAAGGTCGTCGTGATCGAGCTGTCCATCGTCGAACGGAATTGGATCCGCACGGTTTGGCCCTTGTAGGCAGCGACGTTGAACGACTTTTGCGAGTAGCTGCCCTGTGTGGTCTTGTTCAGGTTGCTGTATGTTGCAAGAGTTGACAGCAGCGTTCCGCTTGTATTGCGGACCTCGACAAACAGTTTGTCGTACTGCGTCGTCGTTGTCGTTTCGCTCGACGTCACATTGAGCCAGAAGGTCATCGTGCCTGTCGCGGTCGACGGGATCGAAACCGACTGGTACGACTGTCCGGTGACGCTGTTATTGACACCGAAATAGATATAGCCGGTTCCGCCGTGCGGAGCATTGCCATTTGCGGTGTAGAAATAACCGGTACCGGATCCGACCCATGGGCTGGCACTACCCTCAAATCCGCCGTTGACGATCAGTTCGTTTCCGCTCGGTGTCGGCGTCGGTGTTGGAGTCGGTGTGCTGCCGCCCGGGCAAGTTCCAACGCCGACTGCACACCATGTAGTCGCGATCGTCGTATATTGGGCACTCGACGAGCCGAAAAGGTCGGTTGCGGCATTGAGCATTGCCGTCCGAGCCGCCGAGAAATTGGTTCCTGACGTCATATAAACGGTCAGGGCACGATACCAGATCCTTGCGGCATCCGTCGCACCGATACCGGTAACAGTGACGCCGCTCAAATGATGCGTGCCGCCCGCTGCTGCGAGGTAATACGCATGATTGGCGATACCTGAATTGATATGTACGCCGCCGCTGTCGGCCGTTCCGGTGTAGCGTTCGG
This sequence comes from Acidobacteriota bacterium, assembly GCA_016713675.1. Classification (NCBI taxonomy): domain Bacteria; kingdom Pseudomonadati; phylum Acidobacteriota; species Acidobacteriota bacterium. The sequence goes on along the minus strand of JADJOS010000001.1, from coordinate 461,977 downwards.
TGTAGTGGTCGGGATCGTCATTCGATGTATAGCCGCCATTGCCGGCGAGATGCGGATTGTCCATGTAACGAAGGGCATCGCCCGACGTTGCGGGCGTATATGATTGTTCGCCGATCTTCCAGGTGTCTCCGGTGACAACGCCGCCGCGGGAATAGAGTTCGGTCATCGAGCCGAAAACGTCGGACATCGATTCGTTGAGAGCTCCGGATTCACTGGAATAAGTGAGATTTGCCGAATACTGCGTTACGCCGTGCGTCATCTCGTGGCCGGCGATATCGACGGTCGTGAGCGGTGAGAATGTCGTTCCGTTCCCGTCGCCATAGGTCATTTTATTCTGATACCAAAACGCGTTGTTGTAGTTGCGCCCAAAATGGACACGCGATGTGATCAGACTGACGCCGCTGTTTGCCGCCGCCGCTGTCGTTCCTGGGCCGCCGCTGCCGTTGATGCCGTTTCGTCCGTGAACGTTAAGGAAATAATCATATGTCCAGCGAGCTCCCCAATGTGCGTCAACACCGGCATCCTCAGTATTTGTTCCGGTGCCCGACACGCCCCAGATGTCGTCAGTGCCCGAGTAACGCGATTGCGTGCCGCCCGTGCCGGTCGTCGTGTTGCCGGTGTTGTTCATGTTGAAAGTGCCCATCTTGCGGGACAGATCTTCCATATAGAAGGTAGAGCCTGATTGGCTGGTGTCGATCGCGACAGTTCCGCTGTACAACGAATTGCCGGTGCCGGTCTGGAGATTGTCGTATTCGAACACTTTTTCGCCCGTGTGAGCGTCTATGAACACGACCGGGGCCGAGGTGTGCCGTGTTCCGTCAAGCCTTGGCGTTTCTACTCGATAGACCAGATGGTCGCGGGTCTCGCCGCGGTAGACGTAGAGGTCGACCATCGGTGAATCGGTCTGTTTGGCGCGGCCGGCGTAAGCATTTTCGGCGAAACGGAGAGCCTCTTTCTGCGAAAAGTTTGCGGTCGTGTTGACCGAAATATTTTCCCTCAGATCATCGGTGACGGTCGCAAGCGTTCCGTCCGATTTGAGATGAACGATCGCCTCACCTCCCCAAACCGGCACACCGCCGACGGTTTGCCGGACACGCGTGTGAGCCATCCGAAGTTCATCGATCTCGACCTTCTGTATCTCAAACTCGTCGACATTACCGATCGCGCTCTGGGCCGCACGGTCGCGAAGAATATCCAAACTTATTCGTTTGGCAACTTCGCGTTCGTCCTGCGAGCCGGTGCCAAATAACGCCTTGTTCGCCTCAGCACGCTTCGAAATAGTGCCGAATACGATCAAAACACTTACAACTATCGCCAAAAGGCCGAGAATTTTTTTCACGTTGATGATCTCCTTAATTTTTAATTTGCAGCAATGTAAGGAATGGCGAAACGATATGGAAAGAGTGCTCTAACCAATTTCACCAAATAGCTAAAATTGTCGAACGAACTGCCAAAAGTACCGTTAAATTTTGTTAAAGATTCTGAAAGGCGAGATGATTCTATCACCATTCTTCTTTGAGTCAAGTGTACAAAGAATCGATAACGCGGCGAGGAATCAACCAATCGCCGCCAGCAGAGCGATCTTAGGAATCGACACTACCAGCGGCTGGACGCGGGACGCTGAATTGTGGGTATATTTCGGTTATTTGAGGCTAACCTTGAGCGTATAATTTACGGTCGGGTGGGCGACCACATAGATGTAATAGTTTCCCGTTCTTGGGATCTTGCCCCGCCATCGTTTTCCGCCGTTCGACTCGGCGCCGAACGTGACCGCACTGCTCGAGAAGAAATTTGCCGAGCGGCTGACCGAGAATTCGGCCCGGTTATTATCACGGCGACGCCAAGAGATGTTCACCGTCAGTGTCTTGCCCTTCTGCGCGCGAATAACATAGCTGTCATGAGCTTCGCCGCCTACGTAGCCTTTGACCGTAGCCGGACTCGTAAGGCGTTTCTTTGGCGTACGGTCAGCCTGTGCCGAAGCTAAACCGGCCGCAGCTAGTAATGCGATCGTAACAACGGCCATCAAGGCCAAACTGTTTGCTATTCTTTTCATACCAATAGTTAGTCCCGGTGCTTGACCAAAAATCTGGTCGCCATAAATCCTTCTTTTCCTTTGAATAGTACCTTGCACCAAGTCTTATCGTAAAACACGATCTCGACCTCATCACCATTGAAGCCTTCGGCAAGAACTTCGCTTGTTTCATTGGCGGCGGCACGCAATTTCAAAAAACTGCTCTTGATGCTGATATTGACGAGTTCGCCCTGGACAAAGACCGGCCCGGCTTTTACCGGCTGGGCGCTGTTCTTTTTGTCATCGGCGAGTTTTTTCTGCTCTTTTTTGAGATCTTCTTGCTGCTTCGTCAGGTCCTCTTTTTGTTTGGCCAGCTTCTCATCCTCTGTTTGTTTCTTTAGGTCTTCGATCTCCTTTTTTAACTTTTCCGTTTCCTGTGAACTCGAACTGCCGCCGCAGCCGGCGAGCCCAAGCGTCATCGCCAACATCAACGCAAAGATCAAGATGATCATCCATGACATCTTTCTCATATTCTTAAGATTCTCCTGTTTGTCTGTGTCCACGGAATTGATCATTCCACCGCATCAGGCGAGCGTTCCTGTGCGATCGAAATGGTGTAAATATAGGCATTTGCGACGTATCGAGTGGTTTCCCGCGTGCCTTCAGCGTAAATGCCCGCATTGGAATCCGGCCCCATTAGCCTGAACATAAAGCCGTCGGCCTTTTTGGTAAAATCGGCGTATTCGCGAGCTTCGATCTCGCTTGTGATTATCTTTGTGACCTTGCCGAGGATCTTCTCAACGTCAACGAGTTTCATGTTGACGTGAACGCCATTGGGTGTCTTGAATCGCGAATCCCAGACCTCGATATTCATGATGCGGGCAGTTTCGTCTATCGGCCTTTGCGGGTCTTCTTCGTCAGCGTAGAGCGTCATCAACTGGACGTCGCCCTGCTTGACGGAGATCAGAGCCACGCCTTCGCCGTCGCTAGTGCGTTCGAATGTCGTTCCTTTCATCGCCGTGCGTGCCTCGGCAATCGTCATAGTGAGACGAATGCCGCCCGCGGAGGTCTTGGTGATCAGATAATTTGCGGGTGATGATGACGCGACGTTTCGGCGGGTGCCCGAGACCTTGGTCTGACCGTCCCAATCGATGCCGGAATAAATATTCGCCGAATCGAAGGTAAGGGTCATTTCTTTGCCGCTTTCAAGATTTTTAAGCCGTATTTGATTGTTGCCGATCGAAGTCCAGGTAATGCCTTGCCACCAGCCGTTTGAGAATTTTTCGATCCTAGTTTGCCCAAAATCGAACTGGTAGGTGGTTCCGCCATAGCTGTATGTCCATCCCGTTCCCGCGAGGCCGGCGGTAAAGTCCTGCGTGTTGGCGTCTTCATCCGAGTAGAGAGAGAGCCCGATGCCGTAAATATAAGCACCTGGGGTAAATTTGTTCGCATACTGTTCTCGCGGGTCAGGAGTTTTCACATCGTAAATACCGGCTTTTGCAGAATTCGCTCCTTTGAACTCAAAGTTAAAGCCGTCCGGCTGATTGGCAAAATCACCTGTTTCCGTTTCGCCGTAGGATAGTGTCATCCGGCCGAGTTTGCCCATTACCTTTTCTGCTGCAACGATCGTAATTCCGGGATAGAGACCGTTGGCGGTCCTGTATCGGGAATCGATGGCCTTTACCGCAAAGATCTTCGAACCGCCCGTGATCTCATTTGCATCAGTCGTCACAACCGTTGCGATCATCACGAGCTTTCCCTTGCGGAAGACCTTGACCTCGCCGTTTTCGCCCTGCATATTGAGCTCGGCGTCATCGAGTGCCCTTTTCGCCTCGTTGATCGTCATTCCGAGACGAACTGCGCCGACCGATTCGCTGGTGATCAAATACTCCGAACCGCCCTGTCCAAGCGTGGTAATTACAGTGAACAATGCAATAAAACTCGCGGCTGACAAGAACTTGGCCGATCTCGTTTTCATAATTTCTCCTTAAAATTCCCATTGATAATCTGATCGACGGCGAGCATGGGCCTCAACTTTTCTCGATTATCTTTTTCAAGTTATTTCGTTCTGACAACCCTGAGACCAACGCTGCCATGACGCATCGTCGGAGAATTTGAGTAGCGATGCGATGACCGCATGAATTCCGCCCCCTGGTAGTAAGACCCGCCGCGGATCGACCTCACGGAGCCGCCGGTCCAAGAAATGACCGGATCAATGGCATCTTTCGGGGAGTAATTGTCCCAACAATCCTCCACCCATTCGGCAGCGTTTCCGAGCATGTCGAACAAGCCCCAGGCATTTGCCTTTTTTGTAGCTACCTCGTGGGTTGTTCCCGAGTGGTTTCCAAGGAACCACGCATACGTGCCCGTTTCTTTAGCGTCGTCGCCAAAGGGGTAATTGGTGCTAGATCCGGCCCGGCAGGCATATTCCCACTCTGCTTCGGTAGGCAAACGATACTTAAAACCGTCACTTTTCGAGTTCAGTTTGGCGACAAATTCCTGTGCGTCATCCCACGATACTTTCTCGACCGGGCATTTCGGACACGTCGCGTTCTCGCTCGGATTCTTACCCATCACGGCGAGCCATTGCTGCTGGGTGACCTCGGTGGCGTGCATCTCAAAGCTCTTGCTAAGTGTCACCTTGTGAACCGGCTTTTCGCTGGAACTCTCGGCACACCCCTGACAATTTTCTGTTACCGCGGTATTGAAACCCATTTGGAAGCTACCCGCAGGGATTGCGACGAATTTCATCCCGAAGCTGTTCGTCATGTTTCCCACGGCAGTCGTTGGGGATGACGGGGTCGCTTTTGGCGTCGGCGTCGGTTTTGCCTTGCCGGTGCCCGTTTTCGCGGGTGTCTTAGAAGGCTTTTGGGCATTAGATGTCTGTGCACCAAAGGTTAGAGCAATGGCGACCACGGATAATTTCAGTAGCAACTCTATGTTTTTCATATTCTTTTTGATGAATGTTCTAAGCGTGCGATGCGGCTACTCAACGACCACTCCTCCGCGTTTTTTCCATATTTCGATATTGACCCCTTGTGTATTACTTGAGATCTTTGCCCCTTTCAGCTTGACCGATTCCATGTTCTCCAGATGCATCTGAATACGATCATTGATCGCTCGCCTCTCGGCTGCCGGCAATCGCTCCCAACCTCCCCAACCCAACTCGCTCTGATTCTTGGAAAAGACCTCTAAATGCGTATTAAACCCGCAATCCGCTAGATCCGCCCCTCGAAGATCGGCGTTTGTGAGATCCGAGCGGTAGAGAGCCGAACGGCTCAGATTCGCCGACATAAGTGTTGCCCCGATCATTTTGGCATCCCTAAGATTGGCGTACCTGAGCCGGGCGGATGTCATGTCGGCACCGTTCAACGTGGCTCCGGACAGATCCGCTTCGTAGAGGTCTGCTCCGGCCAGATTTGCGTTAGTCAGATCCACTTTTGCGTACTTAGCAGGATTCGTTTCTGAAGCGGACAAGTCTGCGGCATAAAGGAATGCTCCCGCCATTTTCTTCTCGCCGCTTTTGAGCTTTGCCACCCAGCAATCACGTTGTTTAACGGCTTCGGCCTGTGTAATTGTGTCCTTTTGCTCCATTATTGCCTGAGCTGTCAGGCAAGTCGTCTGGCCCGTAGTTATGACCGAGCCGAAACCCATCAGAAGTGCCGCCACCGCTCCTACGATAATGAAACTACGGATATTGGTCTCAGTTGTCACTCTGTTCATGGTGCTCCTTCCGATGCTCTCCATATACCCCATTGATTAGCGCTGCACGCGCACGACACGTATCCCATCTTCCCCACCAATGACGACCTTGGAACCGTCCATATTGAACGACACTGACTTAGCCGGCTTCGTCTCTTTGACCGTCCAAAGCTCGGCCCCGGTAGCTGCATTCCAGATCGCGACCGAGCCGTCTTCGCTCACGCTGGCGATGATCTGTCCGTTTGGACTGTACGAAACGGAATTGACCATTTTCGTGTGGCCCTTGATCGCAGTAATTTCCTTGCCCGTATTCGCGTCCCAGATCGTTATCGATCCGTTGGAATTACCTGAAACGAGGTGCTTGCCGTCAGGGCTCATTGCAACGCTTTCAACCCCATTGAAGCTTTGTCCGTTGATCGAAAACACTTCGTTGCCCGTAGAGATCTCAAACAACTTAAGCATCCGGGTGTAGCCATGGCCGCCGGTCACGCGGCTGCCGTATTTGCTGAAAACAACGGGGCCGTCGACATCCTTTATGATTTTTATTTCGGCACCGGTCTTTGCATCCCAGATACGTACAGATCGCGCGGCGGTATCTTGATTGAAACAGCCGGCCGCAACGCGTGCTCCGTCGCGGCTATATGCGACCGATCCACACAGTTCGGACGGTACATTTTTCAGCGCTACACCGGGAGTTCCATCAGCGGCGTTCCATACGCGAACCGAAGGCGCGGGTTTCGAATAGTCGGGGCGGCTGCCGGTTACGATGCTTTTTCCGTCGGGACTAAATGCCAGGTCAAATATCAAGTTGCCGCTTACACTCGCATTTGCGGCATACATCTGCTCGTTGTCCGTGCCCCTCCAGTGTTTTAGAGAATTATTCCAACCTCCGCTGGCTATCATATTCATCACCGGGCTGAATCGTACCGTCATTACCGATTCTTTCTCATTGAACAACGATTCCTGGATCAATGAGACATTACCGATCGGAACGTTAGTCGATACGGGCGGTTTCGTTGGAAAAGGAGCCTTTAACGAGGCCATCTGCTGACGAGCGGTCTCGGCACAGCGGCCTTTTGGAAATTGAGTGAGGTAGGACTGATAGTCCTTTTCATTTCGGCTGTCCTTTATCGAGTTCCACTTTGCTTTCTCGGCCTTGCCGGCTAATTTCAGCGACGCCGGCGGGCACGTCCGGCTCTGCGTGTATGCGGTTTGGGAACAAACCCAAACCAGGCAAGTTACCAGGAAGAAGACTCGAATGTGTCGGAAAGTGAATATCATATTGTCCTTTGTTTTAGGCATTCTTGCTCCATTCTTCTTAATCGGCCACCACGCCACCGTTTGCCGTCCAATACGTAACACTCGTTCCTTTTGTCGCGCTTGAGATCTTTGCACCCTTTAGGTTGACTGATAGGCCGACCTCTGTGCGGGTGGCTATGTCCTTTTTGATATTCGTTAGGTCGGCACCCGGGATCCTCCGCCATTCTTCGTCGGAATAGTTGCTTCGGACCTTCGCGAAACCTTCGTCGTATGTGAAAAATCCGCAATCTGTCAGATCTGCTCCGCGAAGATCCGCATTAGTGAGGTTCGCTATGTAGAGTTTGGATCCCGATAGATTGGCAGATATCAGAATTGCGCCGTTCAATTTAGCCCCTCTTAGGTCAGCCCCTCTTAGGTCAGCTCCTGAGAGATCCGCCCGGTTCAAGATGGCGTCCATCAGATTCGCCCCGGATAGATCCGCCCTCGATAGATTGGCGTCGTTCAGATCGAGATTCTTGTATTTATCGACAGGCATGGTGATATTTGAAGCGCTCAGATCAGCTCCCATAAGGAATGCTCCGGCAAAATTCATGTCGCGATTACCCTGATTCTTGAGCTTCGCGACCCAGCAATCGCGCTGTTTGAGGACTTCAGCCTGTGTGATCGTGTCCTTTTGAGCCATTATCGCCTGGGCGGTGAGGCAAGTTGCCTGGGCCTGGGTCCCGATCGAGCCGAAACATATTAAAACGGCCGAAGCCGCCGCTCCGATGATGAAATTACGGATATTGATCTCAATTGTTAGTTTTTTCATGTTGCTCCTTTGAGGCTCAAACGCTCATTAATCGCGAATTTGATAATTTCCCTATTCACTTATTCAAACGAGAACGGGCAATGAAAAGGGACAATGTTATCGAGAAATAAAATTCAAAGAAGAAAAAAGCGGATAACCCCAATCGAGGAAAGTGAATCATAGCGGCTAATTGGCTACTTGCTAAGTAGAAACTGATATATAATCCATAAATTCCCCTGATTGCCGATGTCTGTTAAATCAACCAGCGAGATCACCCAGCTTCTTAATGATTGGAGCGGCGGCGATGAAATAGCTCTTGAGCAATTGATGCCGCGTGTCTACTCGGAACTGCATCGAATGGCCCGGCAATACATGAACAGCCAGCCGAGCGGCCACACGCTGCAGCCGACGGCGTTGATACACGAGATGTACGTCAAACTCGCCGGGCAGGACGAGCAGAAATGGGCGAACCGAGCACATTTTTTCGGTGTTGCGGCCCAGGCAATGCGGCATATTTTGGTCGATCATGCCCGCAGCCGGGCGTCGAGAAAGCGTTCAGGCGGCCAACGGGTCGATCTGGACGAGGCGATGATGGTCTCGGACGAGCGGAACGCCGGTCTCGTTGAACTCGATGACGCTCTGACGAGGCTTTCCAAATTGGACGAGCGAAAAGGCCGTGTGGTAGAGATGAAATACTTCGGCGGCCTCAGCAATGAAGAAATGGCCGATGTCCTTAGGGTGACCACGAAGACGGTTATTCGGGATTGGCAGTTTGCCCGGACATGGCTGCTGCGTGAACTATCTACCTGATATGAAAGCCGAGCGACTCGCACAGGTTGAGGATATTTATCATGCCGTACTCGAAGTGTCGGCGGAGGAATGGCCGTCGTTTCTCACTAGTTCCTGCGGCGGCGACGCCGATTTGCGGCGTGAGGTCGAGTCGCTGCTTTCGTATTCAAACAAACCGCACAGCCTGATCGATGTCCCGCCGCTAGACGTTGCAGCGGAACTCGTCCGCGAGAATCACCACCCCAATATAATTGGGAAAAAGATCAAACATTACAAGATACTTTCGCAGATCGGTACGGGCGGCATGGGCGATGTCTTTCTCGCAAAGGATACCGTCCTCGAACGCAACGTCGCGATCAAATTTGTCAGCAAACAATTTTCGCAAGACGCTGCGGGCTTGAAGCGATTTTTACGGGAAGCAAAAACCGCGTCATCGCTCAATCATCCAAATATCATTACCGTTCACGAGGTTGGAAAAACTAAGGACACTCCGTTTATCGCGACCGAATTCATCGAAGGCAAAACGCTTCGCAATGTTCTCGATAACGGCGGCTTACGGTTTGAGGAATCGATCGATATTGTCGTTCAGGTTGCATCAGCTCTTATCGCCGCCCACTCGGCCGGAATATATCATCGCGACATAAAACCCGAGAACATAATGCTGAGGTCCGACAAACTGGTTAAGGTCTTGGATTTTGGTCTGGCAAAGATCGCAGGAACACCCACGCTGGGTGAGTACACGATAGTGCCGGTTCAAAATGACCTTAAATTGTCATCTCCGGGCCTTGTTATGGGAACGCTGGCTTACATGTCGCCCGAGCAGGCGGCCGGCAAAATAACCGATGCCCGCAGCGATATTTGGAGCCTCGGCGTCGTGATGTTTGAGATGTTCTCCGGCCAAAAGCCATTTATTGGAGATTCGCCGGACGAACTTAGGGCTTCGATATTGGACGGATCGCCGTTGTCGTTAGTTGAAAGCATTCCCGTTGCCGTTAGAGACGTTATCGCCAAAACTCTGGCTAAAGATCCGAATGCTCGCTATCAAAGTGCGGACGAACTGCTCAGCGATATCAACAAGTTCGGCGGAGGCCAAGTTGTTCGCGCCCGTAGAAAACATCGGGTGCTTACGATGGGCGTCGGGGCCATGTTGATAGCATTGCTCTCATTCGCGGGCTATTACTACTCCACTTCGAATTCAAAATCTGTGAATTCGATCGCGGTGATGCCGTTTGAAAATGAAAGTGGCGACACTGAAGGCGAGTATCTGTCGGATGGAATGAGCGAAGCTCTGATCAACGAACTTTCCCAACTCCAGAACGTCAAAGTCATCGCTCGCGGCTCCTCATTTAAGTACAAAGGTCAAAACACTGACATCCAACGCGTCGCCCGTGAACTAGGCGTTCAGGCGATCATGACCGGCAAAGTCTCTTTGCGGGATGGCATGTTAAATGTGAACGCAGAGTTGGTAAATGCGAGCGATAATTCACAGATATGGGGCGGAAGTTTCGTCCGCCGCCGATCGGAACTGGAACAGATCCACAGGGATATTGTGCGGCAGATCGGCGTGAGTCTAAACCTATTGCCCGCTAAATCGGGACAGCAAGTTGCTCAAGCAGATCCTCAAGCGTATGAACTGCTCTTGAAAGGGCGTTACTCACATTCAAAAAGCACGGAAGAAGGGGCAAAAAAGGCGATCGAATATTTCGAACAAGCGATCGCGATCGACCCGAACTATGCATTGGCACACGCGGCTATGGCCAGCTCATATCTCTATTTGGGAGCAAATGGGTTTGACGCTCCGAACGAAAGTATGGAGCGAGCGGAAATTGCCGCCGCTCGGGCTCAGGAGCTTAATGGCGACCTTGCCGAGGTTCATCTTGCATCAGCGACGATCAATCAATTTGCTTGGAATTGGGCTGCCGCTGAAAACGAATTCGAGAAAGCGACAGAACTAAACGCGAATCTCGCGTCGGTGCATTTTGGCTATGCTCTTTTTCTCAGCACGCAGGGAAGGCACGAACAGGCGATTGTTGAAATGAAGCAGGCTCGAGATCTGGATCCGCTCAAGAAGGGAATCAATCTCAACATCGCATACGTGCTTTACTTTGCACAGCGTTATGACGAGGCCCTGGAACAATACTCGAACGGGATCGACTTGGTGCCTGAGTATGGCGGAGCCTATTACGGCCGAGGATTGGCGCGAACCGCGACAGGAAACTTCGCGGAGGCTATCACCGATTTCAAAGAGATGATCCGTCTCAATGGAGAACACACCGGTGTCAATTGTTATCTCGGATACGCACTTGCGAAAGCGGGCCGGATCAATGAATCGAGAGCGATCCTGCGACGGCTTGAAAAAGGAATCGAGTATGTATCGCCCGTGGAGTTGGCGATTTTATATATCGGACTCGGCGAAAAAGAAAAAGCTCTCGCCGCCCTCGAACGCGGCTTTGCCGAACGGGATTCGCAGATGCAGTTTCTAATGATCGAACCAAATTTTAACGAAATACGATCGGAACCGCGTTTTGCAGAACTCGTGCGAAAAGTCGGCCTGCCATCCTAGTTCAAAATGACCAGCAACGTCGAAGAGTACGAACCGGGGTCGATCTATTCGTGGGATCAGGTCAGCGAAACTCATCGCGTTCGCAACGGTATTTACCAGCGAAACGGGCGGCTGATATCGCTGCTCACCGATTTCGGCAGGATCAATCCGTGCTATCCGGATTTTCACGGCGACTCAACGGACATTATTCACTACACAGGCTCGGGACGACGCGGCGATCAAAAGCTCGATCCGGCAAATCGCGCGTTGCTCGATGCAGTCGATTCGGAGATCGCGGTTCCGCTGTTCAACAAACTTGCCCCAGGCCGTTGGGAGTTTCTCGGTCATTGGCGAATTACGAATGGCAGTTACATTTTCGATGAAGGTCAGAGTAGAATGGTGTGGAAATTTACTTTAGAAAAGGTCTACGGAGATTGTTGAAATGAGAAATGTCGCGCTTGTTCTCTTTGTTTTCGCAGGTTTTGTTATAGGTTCTGTCGCACAAACGCCGACGACTGCCTGGTCGCCGGAGGTGCAGTTAAAGGTGAAAGCGTTGGGTGTGCCGCGTGTTTCGCCGGATGGCTCGAAGGTTGTTTACACGGTTGTCAGCGAGGTGATGACGGCTGATAAGAGCGAATACCTGACGCAGATATGGCTCGCCTCGACCGATGGAAAAGAGAATACGCAACTCACCTTTGCCGACAAGTCTTCGACAAATCCGAAATGGTCGCCGGACGGAAAGTGGATCGCGTTTACATCGACCCGAAAAGACAACAAGAGCAATCTCTATCTGCTCCGCGTGGGCGGCGGCGAGGCTGAGATGATGACAGACGTAAAATCCGGCGTTACGGATTTTGACTGGTCGCAAGACGGACGAATGGTCGCCTTCACAATGACCGATGCCAAGTCTGAAGACGAAGAGAAGGATGACAAGGCAAAAAATGATTTTCGGTATGTCGATGAGAATATCAAACTCGCCCGGCTCTATGTAATGCCGGTCGCAAAGGACGCAAACGGCAAACGCGAATCGCGGAAACTGACCTCCAACAATCGCAGCGTCAACGGCTTTGACTGGTCGCCTGACAGAACGAAGATCGTTTTCAGCCACGTCAGCGATCCTCGGGCAGATTTTTGGCCGACATCTGATATATCGGTCGTCGATGTCGCGAGTGCGGCGATAACGCCGCTAGTCGCGACCGCCGCGGCCGAAAGTAGTCTAAGCTATTCGCCGGACGGCAAATGGATCGCGTTTTCAGCGAGCGACGGCCCGGTCCATTGGGCGCAGAGCAACCGTGTAAGCATAATTCCCGCAGGCGGCGGACCTGCAAAGGTAATGCCGCTCTCTCATGACGGACAGCCCGGTATCATCGCCTGGTCGGCCGACGGCAGCAAGGTCTATTTTAACGAGGCGAAGGGAACCGGCACCTCGCTCTATTCAGCTAATGTCGGTTCAGCAACGATCACAGAGGAGCAGACAGACGATGCCGTTATAAGCGGCCTAAACCTCAATTCAACCGGTACAGCGTGGGGTTTTGTAAAACAGCGTGCGAGCGAACCGGCCGAGGTTTTCGTTGTCAAAATGGGCGATCAAACCCCAACACAAATCACGCGTTTTAACGACGAATTTACCAAGATCCCGACCGGTCGAACGGAACTCGTCAAATGGAAAAGCAAGGATGGCCGTGCTGTCGAGGGCCTGTTGACCTATCCAGTTGGTTTCAAAATGGGAACGAAAGTTCCGTTGATCGTTAACATCCACGGCGGCCCGGCGGGCGTTTTTCAGCAGAGTTATCTCGGCGGCCGCGGCGTCTATCCGCTTGCGACATTTGCCGCTCGCGGATATGCGATACTGAGGCCGAATCCTCGCGGTTCTTCCGGATACGGAACTGAGTTTCGGCGTTCGAATATGAAAGATTGGGGCGGCGGCGACTACGAAGACATCATGACAGGCGTCGACAAAGTGATCGAAATGGGTGTTGCCGACGCGAACAAGCTCGGCGTTATGGGCTGGAGCTATGGCGGCTACATGACCTCGACGATCGTCACAAAGACCAAACGATTCAAGGCTGCTTCGGCAGGAGCACCGGTGACGAACCTGATGAGTTTCAATGGAACCGCAGATATACCGGCGTTCATACCGGACTATTTTGGCGGACAGTCATGGGAGATCCCCGAGGTCTACTCAAAACACTCCGCAATGTTCAATGTGAAAGGCGTCACGACGCCAACTCTCATTCAGCACGGTGACGCCGACATCCGCGTCCCGATATCGCAGGGCTACGAATTCTACAACGCTCTAAAACTTCAGGGCGTCCCAACTCGGATGATCGTCTTACCACGCCAACCCCACGGCCCGACCGAACCGCGAATGCAGCTCGCGGCAATGCAAAGCAATTTGGATTGGTTTGAGAAGTATTTGAAGTAAAACGGAGAGATTGACGTGTGAAAAGAGGCCTACTCAAGAAGTTTGGGGCGGCCTCTTTTCTATTTGCTCAAATTTCTAGTGAATGAATACATTCGGCACGGGAACATCGGAGGCAATGCCCCAGCGAACGCCCGTAAATCCTGCACTTGAGCGCAACAGGTACCATATGCCATCGGACGGCCGGTAAACGGCAGCATCGGCTCTGCCGTCACCGTCGTAATCGGCAGGCACCGGCTTATCACCCAACAATCCAAAAGGAAAGATGGTGAATGATCCGTTGCCGCTGTTAACGATGTACCAGACTCCGGTGGAAGGCCGGAAAACGGCAAGATCCGTCTTTCCATCTCCGTCGAAATCGGCCGGAGCAGGGATATCCTCGGCGATGCCCCAGCGAATCGCCCGCTGCACTCCGTCAGCACTGCTGTGCCACCACCAATTACCATCCGATGGACGGAAAATAGCCGGATCGGCGATCCCATCGCCATTAAAATCAACGATAACGGGTTTATCGCCGGCAGCCCCAAACCAAATGTCGGACTGTACTCCTGTCGCGGTGCTTACGCGATACCAATGGCCGTTCGACGGCCGGTAAACCACATAGTCCGAACGCCCGTCACCGTCGATATCGGACGGCATGGCGATGTCACCGGTCTGGCCAAGACGGTAGTTGATCTGCTGGCCGTTCAAAGAGCTGAGCGACCAGAAATCACCGTTTGACGGCCGATGGATCGCAATGTCGGTCTTTGAATCACCGTCAAAATCGGCCGCTACCGGCAGATCGCCCGCCAACGCAAAAGGTGTCTGATTGAAGCCAGAATCAGAACTGCGAAGTATATACCACATGCCTTCGCTCGGACGGAATACCGCGACATCTGCTTTTCCATCGCCGTCAAAGTCGAACGGTGGCCTTCTGACCGCAGGTGCTACGGGCTGCCAATCAACGTGATGGCCATTCGACAACATCAACGTTCCGGTTCCTCCGCTTATTGGCGAAGAGTAGATATTATAAGTTCCAACTCCTGATATACCCGAGTAAATAACCCGTGTTCCATCCGGCGAGAACGAAGGTTTGTAAATAAATCCGCTGAAGCCCATGGAAACCGGATTTGCCCCGTCAGCATTTGCGATAAAAAATTCCGACCGAAATGGCCCACTATCGTACCGCCGAAACAGCAGTTTAGTTCCATCCGGCGAAAATGACGGATTATTATCAGAGAGCGGAGCGGCCGTTGACGGAAACGTGATCTGCACAGCGTTCGAACCGTCAGCGGCATTCATCGTGTAGATCGCCGTTCTACCCTGTGGCGTGCTTTCATAAGCTCTAGCAAAAACGACCTTTGTGCCATCGATTGAAAACGAAGGTTCTTTGTCCACAACCGAATTGTTGGTCAACCGCTGCAGATTCGAGCCATCCGCCGCATTCATCGTATAGATCTCCGGGTTTCCGTCGCGATTGCTTACAAACACTATCTTCGAACCGTCCGGTGAATATGCCGGATATTCATTGTTACCTGAATTATTGGTCAATCGCTGGAGATTCGTTCCGTTTGTATTTACCTGATAGATTTGACGGGTTGCGTCTCGATCGGACATAAAGGCGACCTTGTTGCCGTCCGGTGAGAATGCAGGGTCTTCGTTAACGTTGCCCCCATTGGTGAGATTGATCAGGGTCGTACCATCAACGCTCGAAATGAAGATGTCCGAGCCGCGAACGAACGTTACCTTGCCATTCACCTTGCAGCCCGGCGTAGAGCACGTCTGGCCGCCGGCGAAATCTGCGATCCGGTTTGTAGTAACACCGTTGAAGATCTTTCGACTCGGAGTGAAAATGTGGTTTGCGAGTGTCGGCGTCACGGTGTAAGAACCGCCGCTCGGGAGGTTTCCGAAGCTAAACTCGCCCAACACATTCGTGGTCGCCGCCATTGTCGCCGAACCGGATAGATTGACAGTAACACCCGCGAGGCTTTCGCCATTTCTGTTAATACGGCCGCTAATTATTACAGTATTTGGTTGGACTGCAACGGGTTGCCAAGCCGGATTGTTATGTTCGGTACGGCCAGGACTTGTTGGATTGTCTGCTAGGGTGCGAATCTGATTGCCGCCTACCGCATCCATCGTATAAATGCCGTCTAAACCGTTGATCGAGGTTCCGCGTCTGACATAGGCGATTTTTGTACCGTCGTTTGACCACGAAGGGGCACGGTCCCCGATACCATTGGTCAACGCAACTTCGCTGGTGCCGTCAATGTTGATGACCGAGATGCCGGAGCCGCCTTTGGAGAAGATAATTTTCGTGCCGTCCGGTGACCACGCCGGACCCGAATCATAGTAGTTGGGGCCCGTCAGGCGGCGTTCATTTGTGCCGTCGGTGTTTATTATCCAAATATCGCCGCCGGATTGGAACGCGAGTTTGATGCCGTCCGGCGAATATGCCGGGTCGGCGGGCAGGGGCTGCGTGATCCCTGGGAAGGGTGCTTGCATCATGCCGTTCGCATCCATCGTCCAGATCTCTGAATTGCGTTCGTAGGCGATCTTGCCGGTCGAGGACCACGACGGATCGCGTTCGGACGCGATTCCGGTTTGTGTATTGGTGAGATTTACCTTCCCGCTCCCGTCGGAGTTCATCACCCAGATCTCATTGTCGGTTTCGTAAACGATCTTTGTGCCGACCGAGTTCCACGAAGGATTGTTGTTGTAAATTGGCGGAACGCCTGCACCCGCAAGGTTTACGGTGCCGGTTCCATCGCTGTTGGACGAAGCAATGGCAATGTACCCAAAGCCGCTCGTAGTGAAATCCGTCCGGTCATAGGCGAGTCGGCCTAGGGCTGTTGGTTGGGTGGCAACATCCTTGGTCGACGATTCCCGGGAAAAGCCCAAGAAGCCGACTATTGCGGCAAACGCCAGCACAGCCAAAAGGATCGCCCGATGATCAACAACAATAAGTCTTGTGGAAGTTCGTTTCATTGCAGTAACCCCTTGCAAATATACTTGAAACCAAATTCTCTCAGTTACCCATGCAATTTACAATAGTAATGCGGTTGAGACAGCGTCCGAAACAATGCTGAGTTAACCCTTTTTCCCGAGATCTACAGCGCGTTTGTAAGCGGCATATACGGCTTTCGACAGCACTGTCCTCAACGAACCTTTCTCCATTTGATAGATAGCCTCCGCGGATGTGCCGCCGGGCGAAGTGACCATATTGCGAAGCTCCGCCGGATGTCTGTGCGATTCCATCGCGAATTTTACCGAACCTAGCATCGTTTCCTGAACGAGTTCCTTGGCCATGTCGCGTGAGAAGCCGAGGTGGACGCCGGCGTCGGTCAGGGCTTCCATCACCATAAAGATATATGTTGGCCCCGTTGCCGATAATGATGTCGCCATGTCGATCATATTTTCGGTCTCGACGAACAACTCTTTGCCAAGAGCGGCGAGTATTTCGCGAACATGTCCGCGTTCAGCGTCGACGACAGCGTCGGTACACGTCCACGCCGTTATTCCCGCACCGATCTGCGAAGGCGTGTTAGGCATTGCGCGAACGATCTTCGCCGTGCCGAGTTCGTCGGCAAGGTGCTCAATTCTCGCTCCGGCGACGATCGAAAGAACAAGCTGATCAAGATGCAAAACGCCGGTAAGATCGCTGAGGACGCGAGCAAGCCGCTGCGGCTTAACGCAGATCAAGACCGCCGAATTCGCCTGCCCGACCACGGTTTTGGCGGCTTCGGCGTTGCTCTCAAACACGGCGATGCCGTACTTTTCCGTGAGTTCTGAGCGCCGTGACTCGCGTGGGTGGCTCGCCGCGATGTTCTTCGGATCGACCAGTTCACGCCGCAGCAGTCCAGCGACCATCGATTCGCCCATCACGCCGCAGCCGATAAATGCCAGATGCAGATCGTTGAGTTTCGTTGACATGATAAAAGTTTAGATCGAAAGCGGAAGAAACGCGAGTATGACCGAGCTCCCGGTGTGGCGACTAGGCAGGCTCGTTCATACTTGCGTTTCAGCATTCGGACCGGCTCCGATTTTTATTGAATTGTTTACCGAAATGACATACTATCCCAATACAATAAAGACAAAGAGCAATTTTGGATGATGAACGCGGTGGGTTGTTTCGCCGCGAGGTGATTCGAAAAAAGGGAGATTTATGCCGAGATCACAGACGGGTTTGAAGCTGACGGTCGTAATGAGCAGGGTTCGATGGATCATTGTTATTGCCATTCTTGCCGGAGTCGCGCTCCCCGCGATCGCGTTAAGGTTGATCGGGACGACGACCGTCTCGGCGCAGATCACTGATGACCAGATCGCCGCTCCCGAAGCGACGACCGTGATCTCGGGCAATCTTGCGCCGATCACGATCAATGACAACACGACCGCATCGCTCTATCCGTCCGAAGCGACCGTCAGCGGCGTCAATACGTCGATCACGCGGGTCCGTGTGCAGTTGAACAACTTCTCTCATACGTTTCCGGACGATGTCGATATCATTCTCGAAGGCCCGCAGGGGCAGCGGGCGATGGTGATGTCGGACGCCGGAGCCGGTATCGATGTTAGCGGCCTAAAGTTGATCTTTGATTCGACGGCGGCCTTATCCGCAGTTTTGCCGGATGAATTGCCGCTGACGACCGGCACATTTCGGGCGGCGAATTACGGAAACACCCCGACTCTTTTCACCGACACGTTTCCCGCTCCGTTTCCTGCTCCGAACACATTGACCGACGCACCGGCCGATCTGAGCGTATTTCACCAGACAAACCCAAACGGACAGTGGAAGCTGTATGTGGTTGATGACGCCACGCAGGACACGGGCTCGATCGCGGGCGGCTGGACGCTGCTTGTGATGGTGCCAGCGATCTTTACTGTCAATTCAACGAATGACCCCGGCAACGGCGTTTGCGACGGTTCGGAATGCACCCTTCGGGAGGCGATCAACGCCGCCATCGCCGCCCCCGGCAACAGCGATCAGATCAGTTTCGATTCCAGCTTTAACACGCCGAAGACCATCGATCTCCTCACGCCACTTCCCGACATCACCGAAAGCATGGCGATTGCCGGCCCCGGAGCGAATCTACTCACCGTGCGACGCTCCTTTAACGCAGTCACGGACTTTCGCATCTTCACGATTCCTATCGGCATCACGACCGGTGTCGCCATAAGCGGAATGACTATCACCGGCGGGCGTGATACCGGGCCTTTCGGCGGCGGGGGCATCTACAGCCAGAGTCTTCTGACGCTGGCCAATGTTCATGTAACCGGCAATCAAGCAAGCAACGACGGGGGCGGAGTGTTATTGAGGTTCGCTGATGGACTATTTACAAGAAGCACGTTTAGCGACAACAGGGCAGGCGACTTCGGCGGCGGAATCGCGACCCTCATAGATGATCGTACTTTGCGGTTGGTGAGTAGCACGATAAGCGGCAATGTCGCGAACACTGGCGGCGGCATCATGAATAACGCGAATGCCTCAAGCAGCGTCAACAGCATATTGGAGGTAATCGGTAGTACCATTGCCAACAACACGTCGACAGGATTCAGCCCCGTAGGCGGCATTGCTACCACGGTCAGCCCTGGAGCAGGGGCTTCCGCAACGACGACCCTCAGGAACAGCATTGTCGCGAACAACACACCGATCAATTTGGCGAAATTCGGTAGCACGGCAACTGTCACGACCAATGGCTTTAATCTGAGCGACAACTACAACGGCGTGTTCACACCGCTCGCCAACGACATCACCAGCGCGACACCGCGACTTGCTCCCTTAGCGCTCTACGGCGGGCAAACGCCGACGCACGCTTTGCTCGGCGGCAGTCCGGCGATCGACGCAGGCAACAGTTCCGGCGCGTCGACCGACCAGCGTGGGCGGACTCGTCCATTTGATTTGCCGTTCGCTCCCAATGTCAATGGCACGGACGGCGCAGACATCGGCGCGGTGGAAATGTATTCGTTCTTTCTCGTGACCAACGCAGGCGGAGTGGGATCAAACAGCCTGCGCGACGCAGTTGGCTCATCGCCCACGAACAGCGACATTTTGTTTGACCCGACATTTTTCAACACGCCGCGCACCATCACGCTCGGCGGGACGGAATTGGTTATAGACAGAAACCTGAACATCATCGCCCCCGGCGCAAATCTCGTGACCGTTTCGGGCGGTAACCAAAGCCGCGTCTTTAACATCAACTCCGGCTCTACCGCCACCTTGAGCGAAATGACCATCACCGGCGGAAATGGGAGCGGCGGTGGCGGCGGTGCGATCAATGTCTTTAGTCCAAACACCACTTTAAACCTCAACCGCTCGCGCATTACAGGCAATACGGTAACGAACGGCAACGGCGGCGGGTTATTGAACAGCGATAATGCAGTGGTGAATATCAGCGACTCGACTTTTGATAACAACACCTCAACATTCAATGGAGGTGCAATTCAAAATGAAACCGCAACGCTGATGACGATTCGCAATACAACCATCTCCGGCAACACGGCAAATAGTTCATCACCCCTTGGCGGCGGCGGTATCCATCAAACCGGCACCGGAACGCTGACAATTAACAACTCCACCATTACAAACAACACAGCTGCCGGAAATGGCGGAGGTATCCGTATGGCAAATGGTTCAATCAACGTCCGCAACACCATCATTGCCGGAAACATAGACGCTTCGGGCGGCAATGCGCCTAACATCTTCGGCACATTTGTTTCTAATGGCTTCAATCTCATCGGCAACTCTGCCGGCGGCTCAGGCTTTACAAATGGCGTTAACAGCGATCAGGTCGGTTCAGCCGCGGTGGTGTTGAATCCGGGACTTGCTTCCTTAGCACTAAACGGCGGGCAAATGCCGACTCACGCGTTGCTTTTCGCAAGCCCTGCTCTCGACAAAGGCAACAGTTCCGGCGCAACCTCAGACCAACGCGGCCTCAGACGCCCCGTCGATCTGCCCGCAACGAACGCCCCAAACAGCGACGGCTCCGACATCGGTGCATTCGAGGCACAGACGGCGCCTGTTGCTCAGAATCGAGCCCCATTTGATTACGACGGCGACAACAAGACGGACATCTCGATATTCCGTCCCGGGCCCGGCGAATGGTGGTTGTCTCGGTCATCGAATGGAAGTAATTTCGCGACGCAGTTTGGGTCATCGTCCGACAAGATCGTACCGGCCGATTTTACGGGAGACGGCAAGGCAGACATCGCATTCTGGCGGCCGTCGAACGGTAATTGGTTCGTATTGCGAAGCGAAGACCTGACGTTCTTTGCGTTCCCGTTCGGTACGAACGGAGATGTGCCTGTTCCTGCGGATTTCGACGGTGATCTCAAAGCCGATGCGGCCGTTTTCCGTCCATCGACGCTTACCTGGATCATCCAAAAATCGACCGGAGGGGTCGATTTCATCGGATTCGGAGCATTGAATGACAAGCCTGTGGTCGCCGATTACACCGGGGACGGAAAAGCAGACATCGCAATATTTCGTCCGAACGGGGGCACTTCTGAGTGGTGGGTCCGCCGCAGTTCCGACGGCAGCGTATTTGCACTGCAATTTGGAGCCTCGACGGATCGTCCGGTTCCGGGCGATTTTACGGGTGACGGAAAAGCAGACATTGCTTTTTGGCGGCCGTCGAACGGGAACTGGTTCGTACTTCGTTCCGAAGACTTTTCTTTCTTTGCGTTCCCATTTGGTACAAATGGCGATGTTCCGGCACCGGGAGATTATGATGGCGACGGCAAATTTGACGCTGGGGTCTTCCGTCCGTCTAACTTCACGTGGTTTATCGACCGCTCGACTGCCGGAACGTTGATCCAGACGTTCGGCATCGCCGGTGACATCCCGACGCCAAGTGCTTACATACCTTAACTAGTGAAAGATGTTGATCTAGAAAATGGTTGAAATTCGACGGGCGATCGAAAGTGACAAACCCGCGATCTGGCAGATCATCAAAGCTGTGATCGCCGGCGGCGACACGTACGTTTTTTCACCTGACTCGACCGAAGATGAGATGATGGCGTTTTGGTGTACGCCGGACAAGCACAACTATATCGCCGTGACTCGCGTGGGTGGCTCGCCGCGATGTTCTTCGGATCGACCAGTTCACGCCGCAGCCTATGAATGCCAAGTGCAGATATTTCAATTCGTTTGCCATAGATAATTGCCGCCGAAAAGGTTAGGCGCTGCAAGCTTCCGATCACTTTTGACCACGCACTCTGAGAACGAGCAGTATGATCAGGTCCACGATCACCACAAACAAAACGATCGCACCGGTGATGATCATCGACATTCGTCCGAAGACAAAGCCGAATGCGACCGCCAATACTCCGCCGATTGCGGCAATTGGCCAGTGTTTCTGGAGAACGTCATAAATAAACGTCAAATCCCAAATGATATTTCGCATTGGTAGTTATTGTTCGCCTTTCAATTGGCATTCGACTTTGCGCGCTACGCGGCTTTGCGTAAAAATACCTCAACCGGCGCAATACGAGTTTTACCCAAAGTCGCCCAGAACGCAATGGCAGCAAAAACGATCGAGATCCGCAATGCCGAAGACCGCGATAAGCCCGCGATCTGGCAGATAATTAAGGCCGTCATTGCCGGTGGCGATACGTATGTTTTTTCACCTGACTCGACCGAAGATGAGATGATGGCGTTTTGGTTTACGCCGGACAAGCACAACTATATCGCCGTTGACGACGGCGAGGTCGTCGCGACATTTTGGCTGCGGGCGAACAATCCGGGCCTGGGGAGACACGTCGGGAACGCCGCCTATATGGTCGCTCCTTCAGCTGCGGGTAAGGGCATCGGCAAGCAGAGCGCTCTGTGGTCGCTCGGCGAGGCACGTCGGCTTGGCTTCACAGCGATGCAGTTCAATTTTGTTGTCCGATCCAACACCGTCGCGGTCAAACTGTGGCAAAGTATCGGTTTCGAGATCATCGGCGAGATCCCCGACGCGATGAACCACGCACAAAACGGCCTGACGAATGCGTACATTATGGCCGGAAGCTCTAAGCCAAATTAGCGGCTAATTCTTTTCGAGTTTTGGCCGTTCGATCTTGACGGGTGTTTTGTAGTCAAACGTTCGCTCGTTCGTCGATCCGTCATCCATTTCGAAGATCAACTTTAATGGAAGGCCTGTCTCCGTGGCTACCCATATCTTGACAGATGAGGGCACATCAAGCTTTTTCTCGGTCAACTTAAAGCTAAAGACCTCGGCGGCTTGACCGTCGAAAGTCTCACTGCCCTCTGAAGCTGCGTTGAACCCGGGCAAAGTTCTTTCTAAATCATCCAAGGGAAAATAAAATGTTTTTGCCGCAGTGTAGTTTACTCCTGAATCAATGCGCCAAGGCCACGCGCTGTTCATTTTACTGAAGTTCTCTTTGCCGATAATTATTACCTTCGTTTCGCTGTCATCTGAAGATGATCTGCTAAAACTCTCGTCTTTTGCCGAGAATTGCTCGATGAGTTTATATGAGCCGCCTTTCCCTCGAGTAAATGTTGACGTCACAAATGGAACCGACCGCAGCTTTTTCAATGCATCCGTTGCCCGTGCGACCGGATCGGCCTTTGCGGTATTTGAGGTGTTGGCTGTTCCGCTATTTGACGTTCCGCTGCTGCCGGTATTGGACGAATTTTGGCCGGGCAGCTTGCAGCCGATAATAGAGAACAACAATATCAAGACGATGGGGATCAGGTTCTTCATAGTTACGCTTCGGCCAAATAATGGTCGTTTTGAAATAGTCTGGGTTTGTTTTTGTATTTATACAACAACACATCGTCGCTCGACAAGGCGAGCAACTCGCGAATATTAGCGGCTGCGGCTCTGAGCACGACCATTGGCGAACAACTCGAATACGTAAACGGACGGTCGATCTGATCCGTGACGAAGATTTGCGAAACGAGCTGGACCGGTAAAAGAAAATTGTCGACTGAATTTAGAAAAAAAAGCTTTGCCCGATCGGTAAAATGCGATGACATCAAAGCCGGAAAGATATAAAATAATCGGAAAATCGCACCGAAAGAAAAGATCAGTTCTATTGTCAGATCGTTGGGGGAAATTATGAAGAGCCTACGCACTATATCCATACTTTTACTTCTCTATTCCGCCAGTTTCGCTTTGCCGGGAGACTTGGATACGACCTTTGGCGTTTCCGACGGGTATGTCGTTTCGGATTTTCTGGTGGCGCAGGTCGATGAAATCGCGAACGATGTTGCGGTGCAAACGGATGGGAAAATAGTCATTGTCGGAAGCCGATATGCGGGCATCAATGCTCTCGATTATTTGGTTGCCCGTTATAACGCGGACGGTACGCTCGATACGACATTTAGCGGCGACGGGATCTTTCTTTTACATAACTCAAATTCAGATAATCTAAACGCTGTCGCTATTCAAACTGACGGAAAGATCGTGGCGGTCGGGCAAAGTAATTCGTCGTCCGAGGCGTACGCTATCCGCCTTAATACGAACGGCACACTCGACACGACATTCAGCGGGGACGGAATTTTTGAGATCACAAGCGCAGGAATCGCTCTATCGGTCGCTCTTCAGACGGACGGAAAAATTGTCATCGGTTCGCGCGGCTTGTCGGGCGAATCGATCATCATTCGTTTGACGACAACAGGAGGACTCGACACGACTTTCGACACGGATGGACTTGTCTCATTGAGTCCGAGTCATTTTGAGCCGTACGGTTTGGCAATTCAATCAAACGGCCGGATCGTTGTCGCGGGGTCGAGTTCGATCTTTGCGGGCGGCGATATTTCGACGGTGCGCCTCCTGACCACGGGCGCACTCGATCCGACCTTTGACTCGGACGGGATCGCGGTAACCGCGGTTTACGCTGGCGACAGCGAAGCAAGAAGTTTGGCGATCCAAACGGACGGGAAGATCCTTGTCGGCGGTGGTCCGGGAGCAAACGGAAGCGAAACCGAAGCCGCACTCGTCCGTTACAATTCCAATGGTTCGCTCGATACTACTTTCGACGGCGACGGCATAAAAACATTCAATTTGAACATCGGAAGCGGCGACAAATATTTCAACGACCTCGCCGCACAGGCGGACGGCAAGATCTTGGCGATCGGCGACACGACCTATTCTATACTGTCACTTTTCGTTATCGAAGATTTTACAATTTTGCGTCTCAACGCGGACGGGAGTTTCGATACGAGTTTCGACGGAAATGGCATTGTCCGCTCGCAATGGTGCGAGCAAGGTTCGGATCTTGCCTTGCAAACCGATGGCAAAATTGTTGCGATCGGTTGGCAAGAGCGTCCGTCAAGTCCGAACGACTCCGGCATTTGCACACAACGATTTAACGATAACGGCGCGGTTGATACAAGTCTGAATTTTTCGGCCGGCGACGGCACGATGAAGCAAACCGTCCTGTCCGCGCAGGAATTTAGTTCCGTCGAAGCAATTGCTGCCCAACTGAACGGCAAAATTTATGTTGCCGGTTGGGGCGAGGTTGCGAATCAGTCATACAATATTGCAAAACTGATTCGGCTGAATGCGGACGGTACGCTCGACACGACATTTATGGACGAAGGCGTTTATGAATACTCAAACGGCTCGACTTCGACCTATTTTAATGACTTGAAAGTGTTGAGCGACGGCAGTCTTTTCGTTGCGGGCGAAGGCGGAATCCCGCTTGGCGGTGTTATCGCCAAATTCACTCCGTCGGGAGCACCTGACACCACATTCAGCGTTGACGGCGTTACAAATGTAAGTGCTATTTCGCGGATCTACGGTTTGACCGTGCAACCGGATGGCAAGATCATCGGCTGCGGTTCGAACGGTTCAGGATTGGCACCGAGAAACGGTAAGATCGTCCGACTTTCTGCGACGGGGACACTTGAGACCGATATTTTTTCAAATTTCGGCAACGCCAACAATAACGAGATCTTCGAATGCTCGTTGCAATCCGACGGCAAGCTTATCGTTGCCGGCTACGGCAACGACGGTACGAGTGATTTTGTCGGCATTTCACGCAAACTCACCACGCTTGCCACTGACACAGCCTTCGGCACAAGCGGCATTGTGACCAACGATCTGTCCGCCGCGTTAAATGATCGAGCCACAGATCTGATCGTTCAACCGGACAATAAGATCGTGGTCACCTCTACGGGTCTAAATATGGGCGGCGACCGCGATTTTGCGATATTACGGTACGATCCGAACGGAGCTTTAGACCCGAATTTTACGGAGAATTTCGGCACCAACGGCATTTCGCTGATCGATTTTGTCATCGGCAATCCCAATGACGACGCAAACGCTCTTTTATTTCAGCCCGATGGACAAATGATCGCTGGCGGCTTGAGCGATAACGCAGTTGACAAACGCTTCGGCGTGGCAAAGTTGAACGCCAACGGCACGCCGGCGCTCGGTTTCGGCACATTGGGCAGAATCGCTACGACATTTCCAAACAACGACGCCCGGATCAACGCCTTGGGCTTTTACTTGACCGACAGAATTGTCGCGGCCGGGAAAACCTGGAACGGAACAGATTACGATCTTGCCGTTGTGCGCTATCAAAACGAACTTATCCCGACATCTGCCAACGTTTCGGTTTCGGGCAGAATTTCATCAGCAGCCGGAAACGGCATCAAAAATGTGATCGTAACGCTGGTTTCGCCAAACGGAAGCGTTCTGACCTCCCGTACAAGCACATTCGGCTATTTTCGCTTCGATGAGATCGCGGTTGGCGAAACCTACGTCATTTCCGTTAATTCGAAACGATATACGTTCGATCCGTCGTCGCAAATTTTGAGCGTCAACGAAGAACTGACAAATATTGATTTTGTCGCACAAGAATAAGAAACGCAGTTACTCTTAGGTCGAAGTTGTCCTGGCAAAAGCAGCTCGATCGTGGACGATATCCCGGGTCTTTGCCCGAGCAATAAACGGCTTGACGAATGCGTACATCAGTGTATCGCCAGCTATAGAAAGATTCCCAAGTTTGTATGCGTTGGTACGATAAGATCATAACCCAAACTCGTTTTGAAGATGGCTCGCGAGAACTCAAGAAAGGCGAATTGAAGGGCATTCTGGTTGAGTGCTTCACTGATCGCGTTCAGGAACTCTCGTACGTTGGATTTGAAAAAGGTGCCTATCGGTTTCGGCGCACAGCCGAAAATGAGGGATTCAAAGTTTGGCAGACGGTTGAACTGATGCACAGCTTTAGTGGGCGTAATATTTCCTGTTCGGTTTCATCATGCCTCAATCTCAATTACCTATACTCGAATCAATACAATTCTGGTCTATTAAATCCTCGACAGCCCTTGATCGGTCTTAAGAAGCGGACGCCAGGCATTCCACTCGAAGAGGCCTACTACTTTCACAACGGAAGAATCTCTACTACTACAGATCGGGTAAAGCAGATCTGCGACGACGTAACGAAGTTTGGCCTGCCATTTTTTGAAAGACATTTGCACTACGTACGTAGCTCTCCGCTTCTAAACACGGGTTTCGACTTCGTACGCAAGCTTGAGATTGACAAAACGACATTGCAAGAAGAAATGGTCTCCAATCTCAAGGAACGGCGATATCGCATTTCCGGGATAGAGAATC
Organism: Acidobacteriota bacterium; assembly: GCA_016713675.1. Lineage (NCBI taxonomy): Bacteria > Pseudomonadati > Acidobacteriota > Acidobacteriota bacterium. The sequence continues at coordinate 434,917 of JADJOS010000001.1, read as the reverse complement.
CAGTCTATCTTGAGTTGAAACGACTGCTTCAGTCGGTTTCTGGTCAAGAAAGAGAAGTACGGAAACAGATTTCAAAGCTCGCTTATGAGTTATTGGAACTATATTGGGCCTGTGAGTAGCCGCCTCGCGTTCAGACATTTCGCCACATAAGGTATGATTGTTGTTTTACCATGACCATTGACGAACAACTCGAATACCTCAAAAAAGGCACGGTCGATGTGATACGTGAGGAAGATTTGCGGAAAAAGCTTGAACGGTCGGCGAAGACCGGAAGACCACTGCGCGTCAAGCTTGGGCTCGACCCGACCGCACCGGATATTCATGTCGGGCATACGGTTGTGATCCGAAAGTTGAAGGCCTTTCAGGACCTCGGACATACGGTGATCTTTTTGATCGGCGATTTTACCGGAATGATCGGTGACCCTTCGGGCAAGAACGTGACGCGGCCGCCGTTGTCGCGTGAAGAGATAAATGTGAACGCCGAGACGTATAAGCGGCAGATGTTCAAGCTGCTTGACCCGGAAAAGACAGAGCTCCGGTTTAACGGTGAATGGCTCGATAAGTTTACGGCGGCCGATTTTGTAAAACTGTGTGCGAAAACGACGGTCAAACAGATCCTCGAACGCGACGATTTTACAAAGCGGATGAACGAGGAAAAACCGATCTCGCTGCACGAGCTGCTCTATCCGCTCGTCCAGGGCTACGACAGCGTTGCACTAAATGCGGACGTGGAACTTGGTGGCACCGATCAAAAATTCAACCTCTTGATGGGCCGCAATCTTCAGCGTGAATACGATCAGGAACCGCAGGTGATCATCACCACGCCGCTGCTCGAGGGCCTCGACGGCGTCCAGAAAATGTCCAAATCACTTGGCAATTACATCGGCATCGAAGACGCCCCGAATGAGATGTTCGGTAAGATAATGTCGATATCGGACGAGTTGATGTGGAAGTATTATGAGCTGCTGACCGACCTCACTCCATCGGAAATTTCAAATCTCAGGTCTGAAGTTTCAAATGGCGGTAATCCTCGCGATGAAAAGGTAAACCTCGCCAAGCGGATAATCGCGGATTTTCATTCGAACGAAGATGCAGCGATGGCCGAAGAGGATTTCGTCAAACGCTTCGTCCAGACAGAGGTGCCCGACGAGATCGACGAAAAGCATATTGCCGCCGGGAACTTTGCATTAGCGCAATTGCTCGCTGATACGGGACTTGCGGCATCAAAGGGCGAAGCCCGCCGCCTTATCGAACAAGGCGGTGTAAGGGTCAATAATGAAAAGGCGGCCGCCGCAAATGCGGAGATCGTGATCGATCAGAACGGTGTCCTGCTGCAGGTCGGCAAACGAAAGTTTCTGAGGGTCTTCGGTTCGTAATACGGTTCTGAGATTGTGATATAATCCGAAATACTCATGAGAACCGCTGCACCAAAACGTGTCAAACTGGCTGAACGTATAAATGCTTACGTTACCAGCGAAGCACCGCTTCGGGCGATGGCGGGGAATTGGTCAAAGACAGCCAAGGTCGCAATGGACGAGGCCAACAGCCTGTCGCTCGAGCACGTCGATATCACGCTCGACCGCCTGCCCAAAAAACTTGATGGCTTTAAGATAGTTCATCTATCAGATATTCATCATAGCCCGTTCACTGGCCTAGAACATATCGAGCGCGTTATCAAAGTGGCCAATCGACTCCGGCCGGATATGATAATGCTTACCGGCGATTATGTCTCGCATGAGCGTGAATACATTGCTCCGGTAGCGGCCGCATTAGGGCATTTGAAGTCGCGGTTCGGTACGTTCGCCTGCCTCGGCAATCACGATCATTGGACCGATGCGGAGCTTGTTACGCACCTTTTCCGCGGCGAAGGGATTAACATGCTCGTCAACGAGGGTGTCAGGATCGAGGCCCGCGGATCGTCATTTTGGCTCGCTGGCGTTGATGATTATATGGTCGGCAAGACCGACATCGTCTCGGCCCTCAGAGGTTCATTTCCGGACGAAATGAAATTGCTCCTCGCACACAATCCGCTGATATTCCGCGAGGCAGTAAGGGCAGGTGTCGATCTAACGCTGAGCGGACACACGCACGGCGGGCAGATCAAGATACGCGACGAAGAGAAACGAATTTTGCCCCGACGCAAACTCAAGGCCGGGCTGCACGCACGCAAAAATTCACAGGTTTACATCACCCGCGGCATCGGCACGGTCGTGGTCCCGATGCGATACCAATGTCCGCCCGAGATCTCGTTGTTGGAGTTAAGAGCGGCGGAATGAGCGACCCACAAGTTTCGACCAAGGTCCTGACGATCCCAAATATCCTGACTTTCCTGAGGATCGGGCTAATACCGGTTTTTGCCATCCTCCTTGTATACCAACGCGTCGGCTGGGCTCTTGTTGTTTTTACTATCGCAGGTGTGTCTGACGGTATTGACGGTTTTGTTGCCCGCAGATACAAACAAGAATCTGAGCTCGGCACTATCATCGATCCGATCGCCGATAAGCTGCTGATGACGACCGCGTTCGTGATGCTGACGATGTCGAGCGTTATGGGAACACCGCGTCACCTTCCGGTGCCGTTTTGGGTGACGGCGACGGTTATCGGCCGTGATGTGGCGATCGTAGCGATCGCCGGTGCAATAAATGTGATGACCGGTTTTCGCGGATTCAAACCGTCATGGCTCGGAAAGGCGAGCACCTTTGTCCAGGTAATCGGCGTCATTGCAATACTTGTTGCAGCCGTTTTCCCCGAACTTCGGGGATTCTATCTTCCTACTGTTTATACAACGGTAGCCGGATTCGCAGTTTTCTCCGGCATCCATTACATCTTCCACGTCGCCAAACTAATGCGTGAAGCCGAAAAAGAATAAGGGCCCCGCGTTTCGGCGAAGCCCTTGTCGATCACTTTTCGTGAGCAAGCTAGAACTTGCTGGGATCCGGAAGCGGCGTCTTAGTGATGTAGCTGACGTATTCCGAAAGGCCTTCGTCCGTCTTCTTGACAAATTTGTAGACCTGGGCGAGACGGCTCTTAAGCGCATCTTTATTTGCCGCATTTTCCGCATCGGCCTTTTTCGATGAACGGGCATAAGCGTCAAGCATCAGATCGAGGGCTTTCTTTACCCGTTCTTCCAGTGCGGCCACCTCAGCTTCGTTTACCGGTTTTGATCCCAATTTTGCTTTCATTGCATTGCCGAGATTGGTATATTCGTCCTCATAGTAGAGGGCGATCATGTTGTACGGTAAAGGATTTTCCTTTATCGGCGATTCGAGAAGCGTTGCTTTGTAAATACTGACAGCCCCCGCCTTTTTGTCCCGAGGAGTGACCAACGTACCTTCGATATAGTAGGTCCAAGCCAATGCTTCGGGTTTGTCCTTGAAAGGTGCAAACGATTTCGGCGAGGTCCCGGCCTCAAGCAATTCCTCAGCCTTTTTTGCGGACGAGATCGTGTCGTCAACGAACGACTTATCGCCGGCTGCCATCGCATTGTATCCGGCGTATGTCAGGTTGATAAGGATATCTACGTTCTGAGGCTCGTCAGCAAGTATTTCCTTGCCCAATGTGAATGCAGTGGGGAATTTATTACCGTCCACAGCCTTGAAGAACGTCGATGTCCTATAGTTTTCTACATACTTACGGACCTTCTTAACGTTGTCGTTCTTTTCTGAACCGAACCTGGTCAAAAACTCCTTGCCGGTCTGATACGCCTTTTCCTTGTCGTCAGTGCTGGAACTGTTTGACAGCGTCGCAAGTTCCTTTAACAGTTCGTCCTTTGACAGCTCTTTTTGAGCGATGCCCGACGTAACAAACATAACCGTCAACATCATAACTGCTGCGGTCGAAAACAATATCTTCATGAAATACCAAACTCCTAAAATTAATTTATTTTGAAAATATAGCAAACCGGCATTTGTTTGCCCAAACCGACACGGAGACTTATTTCAAACCGATCATCTCCTCCAAAGTTGGATGGATAAAACCTCGCTTTTGTTGCGTGAAAACTTTGCCCGCGGCGACCTTGTGCGAACTGAAATACGATCTCGTTCGAGGAAAAGATTTAAACTTGACAATAAGACACTCAAGTATTATATTCGCTCTAGGCTCAAGTTAAGTTTATATTGGTGAGCTACGCAATAATTTCGACGGAGAATATATATATGAGCAAAATTATAGGTATCGATCTGGGAACGACAAATTCGGTTGTCGCCGTTATGGAAGGTGGCGAACCGATCGTTATAACAAACAGCGAAGGCGGTCGCACGACGCCGTCGGTCGTGGCATTTGCCAAGGATGGCAACCGCCTCGTCGGACAGGTAGCTAAGCGACAAGCCGTGACAAATCCTGAAAACACGCTGTATTCGATCAAACGATTTATGGGCCGCCAATTCGGTGAGGTCAGCGAAGAGATCAAACAGGTGCCATACAAGGTCGACAAAGCCGGGAATGGCGATGTCAGCATTAACGTAGACGGCAAGCATTTCAGTCCGCCCGAGATCGCGGCGATGGTGCTGCAGAAATTGAAGCAGTCTGCCGAAGATTATCTGGGATCAAAGGTCGAAAAGGCCGTTATCACCGTTCCTGCATATTTCAACGATGCACAGCGTCAAGCGACTAAGGATGCAGGAAAGATCGCAGGCCTCGAAGTCCTGCGAATCGTAAACGAACCTACCGCGGCCGCCTTGGCATACGGACTGGACAAGAAAAAGGACGAGATCATCGCGGTCTTCGACTTCGGCGGCGGTACATTTGATATATCCGTGCTTGAGGTCGGCGAGGGTGTGGTCGAAGTAAAATCGACCAACGGCGATACGCACCTTGGCGGCGACGATGTCGACGAAGTGCTCGTCGGCTGGATCATCGAAGAATTCAAGAAAGACCAGGGTATCGACCTGCACAACGACAAAATGGCTCTTCAGCGTCTCAAAGAGGCCGGTGAAAAGGCAAAGGTCGAGCTCTCGTCGGCAATGGAAACGGAGATCAACCTGCCATTCATCACGGCGGACGCCTCAGGGCCGAAGCATTTGGTGATGAAGCTAACGCGTTCAAAATTTGAACAGTTGGTCGAGCCTGTCCTCAAACGCCTTATGCCGCCTGTCGAACAGGCTATAAAAGATGCCGGCCTAACGCCGAAGGACATCGAAGAGATCGTGCTGGTTGGCGGTTCGACCCGTATCCCGAAGGTCCAGGAAATGGTCAAAGAGTTCTTTGGCAAAGAGCCGAACAAATCGGTAAATCCTGATGAGGTCGTTGCTCTCGGAGCTGCGGTCCAGGCCGGTGTTTTGGGCGGTGAGAAGACAGATATTCTCCTGCTTGACGTCACTCCGCTGAGCCTCGGTATCGAGACCTTGGGCGGTGTTTCGACGCCGATGATCCAAAAGAACACGACCATCCCGACACGCAAATCGGAGATCTTTTCGACCGCATCGGACAATCAGACATCCGTCGAGGTCCATGTGCTGCAGGGCGAACGCCCGATGGCCTCGGACAACAAGACGCTCGGAAAGTTTCACCTCGTTGGCATTCCGCCGGCACCCCGCGGCGTACCGCAGGTCGAAGTTACTTTCGACATTGACGCTAACGGTATCGTGAATGTTTCGGCAAAGGATGTCGGAACCGGACGTGAGCAGAAGATCACGATCACATCATCGTCGGGCCTCTCGAAAGAAGAGATCGACAAGATGATGAAGGACGCCGAAGCACACGCAGGCGAGGACGAAAAGAAAAAGTCCGAGATCGAAGCCCGCAATCGTCTCGACGGACTGATGTACAGCGTCGAGAAAACGTACAGCGAGAACAAGGATAAACTCGATGAAGCTTCGTCGACCGAACTCGAAGCCGCGATCGCCGAATCGAAAACTGCCCTCGCCGGCAGCGATGTGGACGCAATGAACTCAGCGTTCGACCGCATTCAGACCGCTTCGCACAAGTTGGCTGAGGTGCTCTATGCAAATACAGCTTCGGCCGAAGGCGGTGCTGCGGCGGACGAACAGGCGGCATCGGCAACGGCCGGGGCCGACGGTGACAGCGGAGCCGCGGCGGCCGATGATAATGTCATCGATGCCGAGTACGTTGATGTCGAAGACGAAGAAAAGAAGTAGTGAGTTTTAACCATTGATGCGGGGCGAGGGACAAGCTAAAGCTGAGTTTGCCTCTCGCCCTTCGTCACTTTACACTTGTCACTGACAAATGGCCAAAAAAGACTATTACCAGATCCTGGGCGTCAAAAAAGACGCAAAAGCGGACGAGATCAAGAAGGCGTACCGCCGTTTGGCGCGCAAGCACCATCCGGATGTGAATCCGAATGACAAGGCGTCGGAGGACAAGTTCAAGGAAGTCCAGGAAGCTTATGACATCCTTTCGGATGACAAGAAGCGAAAGGTATTCGATCGTTTTGGCTACTACGCGGATAATCTTGATGTAAATTCGCCGTTCTCGACTGGTCCGTCCGGCGGCGGAGCCGGAAGCCCGGGTTTCGATTTCTCGGGATTCGATTTTTCGACCGGGCCGAGCAGCGGTGGCGGCGGTTCAAGCTTTCGAGATATCTTCTCCGACCTTTTCGGCGGCAGCGGTGCAGCAAGCGGAGCACGTGCCCAGCCCGAACCGCCGCGTGCAATGCCGAAGAAGGGACGCGATATCGAGATGCCTCTGGCATTGAGTTTTGAAGAGTCATTCACGGGATTGACGACAAATATCACGGTAAATCGCAGTGAGCAATGTTCGCGATGCCATGGAGCCGGTGATACAGGCGGGCCCGTTGTTACCTGCCCCACTTGTAAGGGCGCGGGACAAGTGATGCGGACCGGCGGGCGGCTGCAATTTTCGCAGAGCTGCAGCGATTGTGATGGTACCGGCAGGCGTCGACAGCCTTGTTCCTTGTGTAACGGGAAGGGAGTGACGCCAAAGACCGAACAAGTAAAGGTCAAGATTCCTGCGGGCGTCGATACGGGTTCACGGGTACGCATCCCGAAAAAAGGCCACGGCGGCCGTTTGGGTGCCGAACCCGGCGATCTCTTTATCCTGACCAACGTCGGCAAGCACAAGTTCCTTGAACGCAAAGGCGACAATATCTACATCTTCGTGCCGATCACCGTTTCCGAAGCTGCCCTTGGAACCAAGATCGATGTGCCTACGGTCGAAGGTAAAGCCCAGCTAAAGATCCCGTCGGGAACAGAATCAGGCCAGAAGTTTCGCCTTAGAGAACGCGGATTCCCAAGTTTGAGAAATCCGCAGCTTCGCGGCGATCAGTTCGTCGAGGTCAAGATCACGCTGCCGCGGGTGATCTCAGAAGAGACGAAGCAGGTTTTGCGTGAGTTTGAAAGATTAAACCCCGAGAATCCGCGAAAGGTGATCGGATTGGAATAGATCATGTCGGCATCAACGGCACAGCAAAAACGATCGTACATTTCTCTGGTGATCTGTGTTTTGACGTGTGGTCTGACCATCTGGTCGTTCTATCCGGGGTTTATGACACCCGATTCGATCGCGAACCTGACGCAAGGACGCGAGGGTGTTTTCTACGACGTAAACGCTCCGTTGATGTCGTACCTGATGGGCATTTTTGATCGAATCGTCGCCGGCCCGGGCCTGATCTTTGTCATTCATAATATTGTATTTTGGACGGCGTGCTATTTCCTTTGGCTTTCGGTAGCGGATAGATCTCGATGGTTGGGATTGTGTGTGATTCTGTTTGGATCAACCCCGGGCATCATGGCACAGATGACAATGGTTCTTAAGGATGTCGCACTGGCGACCGGGCTGTTTGCGTCCATCGCTCTCTTATATTTCGCGATTTCGAAAAGGAGCCGTATTGCACTGTTGATCTCGCCGGTATTTTTGTTTTATGCCTTCGCAGCAAGGCTAAATGCAATAGCGGCGATCGTTCCGATCGCTATCTGGGCCGGATTTGTTTTTGTTGAGGTATTCGGATACAAAACGTCGCGGTTAGCTTCGGCCTTTGTCGGAATTGTGTATCTTGCAACGCTCTGGACCGGAGTTTACCTAGTGAATACTGCTTTGACCGAAGGCAAAACGACGTTTCCGTTTCAGCAGGTCTATCTTTACGATCTAGCGGCGATCTCGGTCGCTACGAATGAGAACTTGTTTCCGGCGTATATCGCTCAGGACCGAGACTTCTCGATGAATGCGGTTCGCGAAAGGTACAACGAAAGGTCGGTGAACGACCTGATCTATAAAGATGTTCCGTTGGAGGGTGACCGGCCGGTGTTAGCGTTGACACAGGATCCGGAGAATATCGCAGACCTCAAAACGGCTTGGACGGCGGCGTTGTGGGCCAATCCCATAACGTATATGCGCCACCGGTTCGATATTTTTGCCCAGCTTGTAGGGCTGAAGAGGTCGGTCTCTGTGCCGTATTGGTTTCACGGATTTGCCACGAGTCCCACGGAGTTTCGTGGAACGGAAAATTCAGGCTTTTTGGTGCTGATGAAGTATTTCGAGGCGTTTCGGCGGCCTCTGATGCAAACGTTCTTTCACCGTATGTTCATCTGCTTGGGAATCTGCCTGTTTATGTTGTATAAATCGGTTAGGATACGGCTCGCGGGTGATTGGCAGTTTGTATTTGTGCTGGCATCAAGCGGTTTGCTTTATTCGATGGCGTATTTCCCAACGACGCCTTCGACAGAATTTAGATATCTTTTTTGGCCGGCGATCTCGTCGGCACTGGCAATTATATTCGGAGTATATTTGATACGGACGAACAAAACTGAGCGATCGAGTCTTTTAAGCAAAAAGATTTCGGCTTAAAGTGGAGGCCCATTTTTGTTGTTCCACTTAATTTTGTGTGAGGTGGAACGGAACAAAACGAAACACGATTAGATATTGAGAGCGAAGGCAGTCGGCAAATGGTGAAATCACGGATTCGAACTTATACGATCAGTGCGGTGGCGGAAATGTACGACATTCATCCGCAGACGCTGCGGCTGTACGAACGCGAAGGCCTTTTGCTTCCGTCGCGTTCGGTCGGCAACACGCGACTTTATGAGGACAGCGACCTCGAGCGCCTTGAGATCATCCTGTCCTTAACGCGTGAACTCGGTGTCAACCTGGCCGGTGTCGAGATCATTCTCAACATGCGAGCCAAAATGGACGAAATGCAGCGCGAGTTCGAACGCTTTTTTGAATACCTCAAAAATCATGCCTCTGAGTTTTCGAGCCGGAGCGAAGCCTTTTCCTCCAGCGAAGCTCTCATTCCCGTTTCGCGACATCGCGTGATGAGGGCTGCTTCGCATTCCGACACTGAAGACGCAACCTAACCGCTGATCCGCTTTTTGTTCAGGGCGGTCTTACCAATCAATTAACGTCGAGCCGGGCTTCTATTGCGTTCCTTTCGGTTTTGGGATAGGATTCTTAGATTCTCGCTACTATATTTTCGTTAGGAGTTATCGATGTTTGGAAGAATTTTGTCACGCAGTTTAGCATTGGCGCTTATTGTTTTTGCACTTGGTTTGGTCGCTTTCGCTCAGGATCTGGATGACGTGACCATTGGTGGTCAGATCTCTGACTCTAACGGGCTCGCCGTGGTCGGGGCAACCGTTACAGTCACAAATGAGGATACGGGCGAAACCCGAACCTTGACGACAGATGGTGACGGCCGATACAGATTCCTTAAGCTCAAGCCCGGAGCGTACAAGGTCAAGGCGGCCGCCAGCGGATTCGGAGCTCAGGAAACGCCCGCTTTTTCAACCATTTCAGCTCAGAATGTGCTGAGGGATTTCAAATTAACTCCGGCGGCAGTAACGGCTGAACAGAGTATTACCGTTACCGAGGACGATGCTCCAATTGTCGATACGACCAGGACGATCGTCGGCGGAACGATCGCCGAACGTGACATCGAAGAGATCCCAAACTCAACGCGAAATGCACTTGACCTTGTATTAACGCTCGGCGGCACATCCGAGGAGCAGTTGTCGACAAGCGGCCTTGCTGAGGATCGCAATGCAAATCCGAGTTCCGCACCGCTCGAACAAGGTAATTTCTCGATCTCAGGTGGTACGGCCTATTCAAACAACATCACGATCGACGGCCTTGACAACAATGATGACCGATCGTCACGCGACCGTTTCCAGCCTTCTCTTGAGGCGATAGCTGAGGTGCAGGTGATCGCTAATCAGTTTTCATCAGAGTACGGACGTGCGTCAGGCGGCCGTGTCAATATCAGGACACGAGCCGGCGGCAACAATTTCCGCGGACGTGCGTTTATGTTCTTTCGCGATGATTCGCTCAACGCAAACAGTTGGTACAACAACAGCCGAGCCATTCCACGGCCGGATCTTCGTGAGTGGAATCCCGGATTTTCGCTCAGCGGCCCGGTCAAGATCCCTTACATCTATGATGGCAAGAACCGCACGTTTTTTGCATCGACCTACGAATACAATAAATTAGAGGATACGACGCTGATCGACACGTATATTCCGGTTGTTCCAAACCCGCGATATACGCTGCCGACACCGACGGGTTCACAGCAATTTTGCGATAATGCGAACCCCGCCAATTGTCCGTTAACGGCGGGCTTCATTTCGCCTTATTCCGTATTGTATTCCACACCCAGCACCAATCACGTTTGGTCGGCGAGGATCGACCATCGGCTCTTTAAGGGCAACGACCTTACGTTTGGGATCCAATTTGCTGATCGCAGCAATCGCCGCACGAACGGTTCGTCGACAACCCGTCTCGAAGACGCATTTCAGGAAAAGAACAACAACACGATCGCATATAATATTACCGACAATCAGGTATTTGGTGCTGTTGCGGTCAATCAGATCCGTGCCCAATGGTCGCAGTTCAAACCTAGTTTCCAAACGGCTAACCCGCTTGATCCGGTCGTTCTCGTTGGATTCCGAAATCCGGTGACAAACGGCGTTCAGACGCTCATTGCCGGCAACTCGACCACCAGCACCTCCTCGAATTTCTCTGATTCGCGAAATGAAACTCGTTTCCAGATCCAGGATTCGCTTACATACATGTGGCGAAATCACACATTCAAAGCCGGAGCGGACATCCAGAATGTCGTTTCGAAGGTTTTGGGGCTGGGTGATGCGACGGGAACATTCAATTTTGGCAGCGTTCTCCAGTATTCGAACAACCAAGTTACTCGATTCCGACAAAGATTTGGCACCGGTCAGGATGTCGAAAACACGTACTACGGGGTTTTCTTCAACGATGAATTCAAGCCGACCTCAAACGTTACCATCAGTGCTGGGTTGCGTTATGAACGTGAAACTGCCGTCTCTGACAATAACAATTTCGGCCCGCGTTTCGGGATCGCTTGGGACCCGTTCAAATCCGGAAAAGGGGCCATTCGTTTCGGAACCGGTATTTTCTACAACCGAGTCCTGCTCCGCACCGTCGGCGATTCAATTCAAAACGGCGGAGGAACTCAGGTCGATTTCGATTCGAACTTTATTGGAACCGGAGCGACCGATGTTCGTCGTATCCCCATCCTGAATGCTATATCGGCCGGTTTCCCCAATAGCTACGCTTCGGTAGCAGATCTAAGGGCATTGGTCGTGGCAGCATGTGCGACAATAACAACAACACTTCCGTGTAATTCAAACACTGGTTTTTCGGTCGGCAATCTTTCAACTGCCGGAAATCCCCTTCGTACCGTCGAAGCCGACCTGAAAATACCTGAAAGCTATCAATTCAACATTGGTTTCGAACGAGAACTCCTTAAGGGCTGGGTTTTTGAAGCCAATTATACGTGGAATAAAACGGTCCATCTCTGGCGCGACTACAATTCGAACGCTCCGCGGCTACCGGCCGGATTTGCCGACTGGACAGCTTATTTGGTGGCGAATCCGTTCGATCTTTCCCCGACGCGGCGCTATACATTTTATCTTGGCAGCACCGGCGACGGCAGCGGACTTGCAACTACAGCGGGCGGAGCCACGGCTTGCGGCACCACCACGGCAAATTGCTTTGTCAATCTGAACACGCTCAACAGTTCATCGACCTCTCCTGCCGTGGCCGTGGTCGGACAGAACAACAATTCGACCGGAGCTCCGATCGGCATCGCTCTTGCCGCGATCTCACGTTTTCGCCCTGACCAAACGGTCGAGGAAACGTCGCTTATCGGTTCACGCGGAAATTCCTTGTATCAAGGGTTGATCTTGGAATTGCGCAGCCGTTACCGGCAGCTTGGAGGCGGATTTGCCGGTTCGATCCGAATGGCATATACGCTGTCGAGCACAAAGGACGATGGCCTGAATAATACTTCAAATGCCGAAGTCAACGGCGATTTTAGCCGTGAATGGGCCCCGAACCTACAGGATCGCAGGCATCGGCTTGCCGTTTCAGGCACGATTCAGACACCGCAATGGTTTGGCCGGTTGCGCTTCTCACCGCTACTTCGTTGGGGGAGCCCGGGTCGATTCAATCTCGGGGCAGGCGGATCTGACCGCAATCTGGACGATCTTGGGACCGACCGTTTGAATTTCAGCGGGAACATCAAGGACATTGTCTATCGTGAACCCGGATCTCCGATCCCTGACGCATTGATCGCACAGTTCTCACTTCAGCCGATCGGTGCCCGAAGCGGAAATTTGATGAGGAATGCCGGTACCGGTCCGAGCCTCTTCACTTTTGATATCAACGTTACACGCGAATTCAAATTTGAAAAGCGATTCAGGTTGAGGCCAGTCATTGAGATCAATAATCTATTCAATTCTTCGGTCTTTAGCTTTGGCTCCGAGTTCATCGATTTCGCCGCTTTGCGAAGCGATGGTACGGCACCGACAGCCACCCAACTTCTTGCGCGACAGAATTTCCTCGTTCCGACCCGAACCTATCGCCAACGGACGATACGGCTTGGAGTTCGATTCGATTTCTAGTTGCATTTCAAGTTGAGTCACTTGGCCGCTTCTCCTGGAGGCGGCCTTTTTTTGTTGGGAACAAAGATGATGACTTAGCAGGTGTAAACGTGGTAAATTGGATTGTTGAACATCTTTGTTCACATGACCAATATGAATCAGGTTTTGACTGAGCCGCGGTTGCCGTTCACCGAGACATCGATCGAATCGGTGCTGCTCGACGCCGAGTTGTTTGTAAAATACAGTTCGCCGGAAAAGGCGTTTGCTTTGCTTCGTGACGCTATCGACCGAAGCCCTCGCTCCATCTCACTCCGTGAGAAGATGAGGGATATCTGTGTCCGTCAGAAGAATCTCAACGAGGCAGCCCGGCAGTGTCTTGCATTGGTGAGTCTGTATATAGGCCGCGAGGCATTTGACGTCGCGTACGACCGTTTGCAGGAAGCAAAGCTGCTTGACCCTCGAATATCGGTGGCACCGGGGCTCGAGGCGATTCGCCGAGCCCGCAGGCCCGATTTTGCTGTCGGTCGCGAAAAAACATCGCAACAGGTCCGCACCGACGTTACATTCGCCGGAAACCTAGCCTACGTTAATGTTTTCGACGCGGTACAGGTCATCGAGAATTCCAAGATGACCGGGCTACTTGTGATCAAATCCGATATGCATCTGGCCAACGTTGCGTTTAACGAAGGCAAGATCGTCGATGCTGAATGTAACGGGCGCAATGGTGTTACGGCGTTTCGCGAGATCATCGAGATCAGTGGCGGTACATTTGAATTTTCCACTTCGGACAACGAATTTCCCGTCGTTATCAATGTCACCAGCAATACGAATTTTCTTCTGGATTGCCTTACTGAACTGGATAATGAGCGAGCCGAAAAGCAAGGTCTTAGAAACGTCGGCGATGAGATGATTTAGGTTGACTTCAACGTTCATTTACCGCAAAATATAGTGTTCCTTCATTCGAAGAGCACTATAGGATGTTTAAGCTTCAGCGCCTCGAAATAACCGGATTCAAGTCTTTCGCGGACTACACCGAAATAGTATTTACCGGAAATGGCATCACCGCCGTCGTCGGTCCGAATGGTTGCGGCAAGTCGAACGTGTCTGATGCGATCTCGTGGGTGTTGGGTGAACAGCGAGCGAAATCGCTTCGCGGCGGCGAGATGAAGGACGTTGTATTTGCCGGCACCAAGAACCGTAAACCCGGAGGAATGGCCGAGGTCGTCCTCCACCTTGTCCGCGACGATTCGGTCGATCTTGGAGACGAAAATGAACTCGAAGGCATAGACGAAGCTCTCGGCGGTATCGACGAAATGGCCGTCGATATGGACGAGATCGAAGGTGTCGATCCTGATCTGGAAACTGAGGTGATCGAGGCCGTCGTTGATCTCGAATCCAATGGCTATGGCCATCATGAGTCGGAGTTTGAAGTAGAGTCGGTCATGGCGGCTCAGGTCGGTTCGATCCAGACCATTGAGAAAAAAATCAAGACAAAACGCCATTGGCGTCCACGATCATTCGCACTTGACTTTGCCCCGGGCGAGGCCGTTTCAGTCACTCGCCGTTTATATATGTCGGGCGAGAGCGAATATCAGCTAAACGGCAAAAATTGCCGTCTACGCGATATCTCGGATCTGTTTGCCGGTACCGGCCTTTCCGGTTCGCATTACGCGATCATCGAACAGGGCCGTATCGGCCAGATCCTGTCGTCAAAGCCTGCCGATCGCCGTAATCTGATCGAAGAAGCGGCAGGGATTTCGAAGTTCCGTACCCGCCAGCGTGCCGCTGAATCGCGACTCGAGAGTGCAAAGACAAATCTCGGCCGAATTTCGGATATTGTTTCCGAGATCGATAAACAGGTCAATTCGCTTCGCCGCCAGGCCGCCAAGACGCGAAGATTCAAAATACTCCAAGAAGAATTCCGTGTCCTTTTGCGGCAGCTTTTTGCCGCCGAAGGTAAACACCTGACCGAACTTTCCGCCCGGCTTGAGATCGATCTCGCGAAAGCTGCCGAGGCCGAGGCCGGACTTCACGCTGAACTCGCCGTTAAGGAAGAGGCCTCTCGTGATTCGACAGTGACCGCTCGAAAAGCCGAAGAAAGCCTGGCCGAATTGCGGAAGATCCACTCGGTAAATGCGCTCGAACGCGATCGCGCTGAGCGTGAGCACATCTACAAGAGCGAGCAGGTAGTCAATCTGAACAACCGAATGGAGGTTCTGCGAGGCGAGATCGCTGCCAGCGAACAGCGGCTCGGGTTGCTTGCGACCGAGCTCGAACGCCTGCAGGAAGAAGAACAAAAGGAATCCGTCGAATTCAACCTCGCCGACGCCGCTCTTAATGAGGCGGAGGCTATCCATTCGCATGAATTCGAGTCGCTTCGAGCGGTCGAATCCGCGATGGAACTTGTTCGTGCTGAACTGATCCAACACACGTCTGCCGCCGAAAGGTTTGATGAGATCGGCCGCCAGCTTGAGATCAATCTCGACCGTCTATCGCAGCGTGCGTCGGGCCTTGAATCAGAAGCAAAGCGGGCGGAACAAAATTTTGCGGAGCACGAAAAGCAAGCGGCCGAACTCGCGCGGACACTAGCCGCCGAAGAGAAAAAACTCAACGAGCTAAATGCTGAAAAAGACGAGCTGATGGCTGTTACGAACGCCTCTCTCGATGCACTTCGTTCAAAAGAGGCCGGACTTGAGTCGCTCAACGAGGAACATTCCGCAAAACGCCATCGGCTCGCTACCTTGCTTGAACTCGAGGATAGCCGTGCTGTTTACACGCCTCAGGTGCAAAAACTGTTTGCCGAACAGGGATCGATCGGCGTAAGACTCGCCGGCGTACTCGCTGATAAACTAAACGTCAACGAAAATGCCGAGACAGCCGTTGAGACGCTATTTGGTGATTATCTTCAGGCAGTTTTGGTCGAATCGCTCGCCGATGCAAAACGTGTCTCAGAGTGGCTCAAGGCGAATAACATCGGCCGGACGGCGATGCTGATCTTGCCGAGCGGAGGTGAAACGAGGACGGCGACCTCAAGCAGCGGCGATACGATCGGCGACAGTCTCGGGGTTTCATCTGAGATCGCAGCATTGCTTCGCGACGTCTTTCCACGAGAGATGTCGGCGCGGTTGGTCGATGATCTTGAAATTTCAGGTGCCGGAGATGTGCTGATCAATCACGACGGAGATCTGCTGCTGGGCGGCCGATTGTTCGTCGGCGGAAAACAGCGTTTGGACGGCAAGAACGAATCGCTGCTCGCCTTCAAACGTGAACTCAGCGGCCTCGAAAAAACGACCAAACGCCTCGCTTCCGAGATCGAAACGGCCCGGACAGCGGCCGAAAAGGCACGACGAATACTCGCTGACAACGAGAGCAAGATGGTCGATCTGCAGTCACTGATCATCAAGGTCGATCGCGGCGTTCACGGCTTGCAGATCCAGGTCCGTACGGCCCGCGAAGAGATCGAACGTGCCGAACGCCATCGCAAGGTCGTCGCGGATGAGTCAGGCCAGACGGTCTCGGAGATCACCGAGCTCCGCCAAAAACGAGATGATGCGTTGGCAAACAAGATAGCTGCTGACCAAGCACGTGCCGAGTCGACCTCGGCTCTCGAACGAATCGCCAGACAGCTCACGGAGGCACGCGTCATTCTCGACGCGTCTAGTGCGGTGCTCAACGAAAAGCGTATGGTCGCTGCGACATCAGGAGAGCGTCGACGTTCTGTTCAATCGGCCCTTCGCCGTGTCGAGAACGAAGGCAAAGAGATCGAATCGAGGCTTGCACTCCAAAATCTTGAGATCTCAGAGGCTGATTCCAAGATCAAAGCTCTGCATTCTTCGATCACCGAGATCACTGATCGCATTGCTAATGCCGACGACGAGATCGTACGCGAGAATTCGGAGCTTTCGGGCGCGATCAACGCGCTTGCGGCCGCTCGGGCCAATTCCGATGCGATGAGCGAGCAACTTGCCGAGATCAACCGTCGGTTGGGCGATGCTCGAAACGAAAGAGCCGAGATCGAGATCCGCCAAGCTGAGGCAGTAACGCAGCTCCGCAACACTGCCGAACATTGCCAGCAAGAGCTAAACATTGCACTTTCTGAGCTCGTCGAACAGACGGTGATCGATGAAGATCTGGAACTCGAGTCCGCCCGCCGCGAGGCAGACGATCTTCGTCAGCGGCTCGAAAATTTTGGTGCGATCAACATGCTCGCCCTCGAGGAACTCGGCGAATCGGAAGAGCGGCTGCTGTTCCTGACGACACAGCGGCAGGACATTGTCGACAGTATTGCCGCGACCGAAGAAGCCTTGCGAGAGATCAAACAGCGTTCGCGGGAACGGTTCCGGACGGCGTTCGATTCGATAAACTCGAATTTTATCGAGTTCTTCCACGAGCTGTTCGGCGGCGGCCGCGGCGAGATGACATTGCTTGAATCCGACGACATACTCGAAGCCGGAATCGAAGTCGTCGCTCAACCGCCGGGCAAACGCCTGCAGAACATCATGCTGCTCTCAGGCGGCGAAAAGGCAATGACGGCGATCGCACTCGTGATGTCGATATTCAAATATCGTCCGTCACCGTTCTGTCTGCTCGACGAGGTTGACGCGCCGCTCGATGACGCTAACGTCGGACGTTTCGTCAACAAGATCGCCGATATGTCTGAAAAGACACAGTTCATCGTCATCACCCACAACAAACGAACCATGGAAGCCGCAAGAGCGCTTTACGGGGTAACGATGCAAGAAGCAGGCGTTTCAAAGGTCGTTTCCGTCAAATTCGAATAGCGGACTTCTGTTCCGTTCCACCACACACAAAAGCGTTTCACGCGGAACAAACCTAAGATACCAATTTGTCATCAAACAGCCGTCCATCTGATAATAGCGCGATCGGTCTATGGTGCAATTTTGGAGAAAACTCATTCCCTTCGTAATGACCGCGTTGGCCGCGTCAGCCGTTATTGCTCAGACAAAGCCGAAGCCGGTAATTAAGAAACCCGTCGCGCAGCCCGTAGTTGGACAGCCCCAACCGACACCGACACCGACGCCCTCAAAGACTCAAAAGAAAAATGAACGCCCGACCGAAGTCGATCAAACGCCCAAGATCCCCGCGTTTACACCGGTTTACTTTTACGAATTTTCACGCCCCGGATTTCTTATCGGTAAGATATGGATCGAGCATGACGAAACAGGAAAAGGCAAAATCACATTTCAACGGCAGGAATTCGACGAAATGGTCACCGACCCGATCGAGCTTTCTCTCGGAACGATGGAAAAGCTTAGAACGGCGTTCGCGAATCTCAATTTTCTTGAGTCGACGGAGAGCTATCAGTACGAAAAAGACTATCCGCACATGGGAAATATCGCGATAACCGTCAAGAAGGACAGCAAGTCGCGAACTGCGAAATACAACTGGACGACAAACACGGACGCGAAGGTACTGATGGATACCTATCGCGGCATCGGCCAAGAATACATATGGCGATTTGAGATCAACCTCGCCGCAGATATGCAGCCGCTCCAAACGCCAAGCCTGATGGATGCGATCACGATCTATGTCAATCGTAATGAGATACCCGATCCGCCGCACCTAATACCGATCTTGACCAAACTCTCAACTGACGAACGCATGCCCCTAATGGCCCGCAACCGCGCTCAAAGCTCATCAGAGAAATCGAAAAGACAAAGAAGTAGCCCTCATTTTCGAAGCCTAAAAGTAGTTCTGCTCCGGTCAATGGAAGGACCGACATATGGCGCCTGTTCCGCCATGAAATCGATATCGGTCGCATCGTCGGTTGGCGAAACAACCAACGTCGGGTTGACGAAGGAATATCGTTTACTGCCGACTGACAAGACATAGGTCTGCCCTGCTTCGACTGCGTCAAAGCGATAGTAACCAAAGGAATTGGTGATCACTCTCCGAACATCGCCGCCTTGGTTCGTGAGAGTCACGATCGCCTTGTTTATCCCATTTCCATTAGCCGTCACCACGCGTCCGCTGATGGATACACTTGCAGCTGTAGGGCCAAAATCGGCAAGCGTCCAATCGGAATAGGCTGTAACATTGGGTACGGCAACGCGGTTGGAGAACGTGTTTGCGGTCGTGCTAAAGACCGACGCCGAGCCGCCTGAGATACGATATGCTCGATAGCTGGCCTCGTTCCCAACAATGTCGCTCTGAAGATAGTTAAAGATAACCTCAGAATTCGTAACGCCGCCGCCCGGATTCTCGATCTGCCACCAACGCCTTAACCGGTCCGTCGGTAAATACATCACCGGACCGGAATACGGTCCTTGATTGGCTCGGACCAAAATATTGCCTGTACCAGTGATGTTTTTGAGGAAAACAGGAGCATAGCCACTCTTCGTTCCAGCAGGAAATGTAAAGGTTCCCGTGTTGTTCACACATCGAACCAGTGCTGTTCGGATGTAGGCTGTCGCGTCGCCGCCCATAATACCGTCGGGTTGGCAGTTGGCGATGACAACCGTTCCATCACCTGTGATCGTACCGCCTTTTAGGTTGAGAATACCGTTGACGGTGAGAGTTCGACCGGTGGCAATATTCAAAGTCCCGCCGTTGATATTCAGATCATTCATTACCACATCGGCAGTGGCAATATTAATAATTCCGGCACCGTTGGGAATCACGGCACTGGAGTTAGAGGCTGGAACCGCTCCGGTGGACCAGTTATTAATGTCAAACCAATCAGATGTCGGTGCGGGAACATTCCACCTTTGAAGATATAACCGCGTGAAAAAATGAGCCACACCGTCACCCGCTCCGTGAAATCTGCCGCCGAAATAAACTTCGTTTCCCGTTTGGACCGTCGCCAGGGTGTCACGGGCGGCGCTGCGCTCATCGCTCGCGCCCGTGATCGTCACCCAGATGTTGTTTTGCAGATCATACCGGGCCAGGCCATTGAGCTGTTTGGTGCCATCACCGGTAACAATGAAGTTTCCTTGAACGTACATGAAGTTTCCCGTTACGGCCAACGCCTCGGCGTAATCACTCAAACCGAGGTTAGCGAGCGGTGACCACGTATTGGTAACGGTGTTGTAGCGGGCAATGAAGTTCAAATTGATGTTGGAAAAACTGAAAGTTGACGTAAAGAAGCCGCCCGCATACAAATTATCGCCCGACACTGCCAACGTAAAAACCGCATCATTTACCCCGTTGAACGCGACAGGTGACCAGATATTTGTCGTCAAATTGTAGCGGGCAATACGGTTGAGGTTTAACACCGTACCGTCAAAGGTTCGGATAAAACTGCCGCCGGCATACAAGTTGCCGCCTGAGATCACCAGCGACGCAACCTCGTTGTTTAAGCCTCCGTTCGTCAATGGAAACCACGTATTCGTGGTTAGATCGTATCGGGCGATGCGATTGAGCCCCGTGACCATGCCATCGGCGGTCGCAGTAAAGGCTCCGCCAACATATAGGTTATTGCCGGAAATTGCCAGTCCGGTTACGGTACCATTCAATCCAATGTTAGCCAGAGCGGACCAAGTGTTCATCGCGGGATCGTAACGGGCAATGCGGTTCAGATTGGGGGTTGCACCATCGGCAGTAGCGGTGAAATAGCCTCCCGCATAAATATTGCCCGCAGGATCAGCCGCGAGTGCCGTAATTTGCTCGTTTAGCGCTTTGCCGTTGTTCAGGCCCATCGGTAAGTGAGAATAGGTTGAACCTAATTTTGCATCCGATGCGATCATGTTAAGATTAAGCGAATAACTCGTGACACCGAACGAAGGATTGGGTGAATCGGCCGTCGTATCCGTGAATGTTCCGCCCACATACAAAAGATCGGCATCCGTTTCGATATTGTAATATCGGGAAATGGCATTTACTGCCCCATTCAGGCCGTCATACGGAAATGCTTCCCAATCGCCGCTGCAATAACAGGCAATGCTCTTCAACTCAGTCAGTCCATCGGCCGTTTGTAGAAAATCTCCGCCGACGATAACGCCCGGACCACCAAGTGATATAGTTTTGACGGTGCCGTTCAAACCGCTATCTAGAGCCTGCCATGAATCTGTATAAGACTCGTCATAATAACCAACACGGCTGAGAGGTACAAATGGGCTTACGGTTCCCGTGAAACTGCCGCCTACGTATATGTAGTCATTAGTAGTTTTCACGGAATAGACATTACCGTTCAATCCAAAATTAGGAGGTATTTGCCAGGCGCCATTTGAGTAGCGTGCGATACGGTTTAGAGGCATTGCTGGATTGAGAACTGGGGCCGTAAATTCACCGCCGGCATAGAAGCCGCCGCCCCACGAATCCATCGCATTCACTGCTCCATTCAATCCGTTGCCCGCAAGTGCGGCCCAACAGCCGACCGTACAGACTGTGTGATTGGCGTAAACAGCAATGTTGTTAAGATTTGGAATGTTCCCGTCGTGTGATTCTGCGAAACTACCGCCGACATATAGATCAGTACCGGAAACGTGAAACGCGTTTACATCGCCATCCAGGCCGCCATTGGCGAACGGTGTCCAAGTTCCATTTTCAACTTCATCGACAGTTCCTGATCCGAAATTGTAACGGGCAATTCGGTTGAGCCCGGTTGTTACCCCATTCTCTGTTTGATTGAAATAGCCGCCGACATATAAATAGCTACCGTGAATAGCCAGAGCCTTAACGTAGCTGCCTTTTTGGTTCGAGCCTTCTGTCAAACCACCCCCCGAGAGGGAAAACCATCGGTTCTGATCTTTGTCAAAAAATGCGATATTCTGTGCCTGAACGTTGTCAACAGAGAAAAACTGCCCTCCAATGAAGACATTCCCGGTTCTCGGGTCCACGGCGGTGGCGTAAACCTTCAGCGGCGCATAAGAGGACCCTCCGGATAAGCCGGTTTGGTAAAATCGCGGATCGAGCTCGGCATCTACCTCCGGTGGTATATAGGTTAGTGTCCCACATTCGAATCCGAATCCCGCAGTAAAAAAAACATGAGCAACAAACAAACTCAGCGACCAATAGCTCCGCAAACTACTAGTCGTCGCTATCCAAGATCTTTCCATCATAATCATTTTGTCCTCAGTCAATTTAATTTTCTTCACCGCATTGCTCCAAGGTTCTTTACCAAAATTCCGGTGCGAACCGTGTACACGCTACGCACCGGATGCAACGAAGGCGGCACTGGTGATGACGGCCTTCGCAACTTGTTCAGATTGTTTGGTTGATGGCCAACCGGCATTAGACCAGGCACGGCTTAGCGGGCCGGCCAAGTTTTGGTTGGCAGGTCTGCTTCGTCGTGGATATTCGCCGGTTTGTTCACCGTACGGTTTAGCAAAACCGTTGGCGGAGAAAGGGGCAATCACCAGTAGTTTTGAGACGACGGCCGCGTTTGCGGTCACCAGTTCATCGTTCAACACCTTGCACCTCTTGCTAAATTGGTTATCAATTAGGGCTTAGGGTGCAAACTTAACTTGACCTGTTCTCAAAAATCCTCAAAACTAGTCTCAAAACTTCTCAAATTTGTGTTTTATGCAGGAGCTTTCCAAGCCGGTCATTTTTGAGTTCGGTGAGTTTCGGCTTGACGCCAAGAGTCAGCGTCTCTATAGGTGCGACTCAGGAGAAACCGTAGCGCTCACGCCGCGTGCGGTTTTGCTACTGATAACGCTTGTTTGTAGCAAGGGTCGGCTACTCACGAAAGAAGAACTTCTCGATCGTGTATGGGCGGGTTCGGTGGTCGAGGAAGGGAATCTCTCGCAAACGATCTTTGTCTTGCGTAAAGCTCTCGGCGAAGGGAAGAAGAACCCCAAATTCATCCTGACCGTGCCAGGCCGTGGCTATCAGTTCATTGCCAACGTCGCCGAGACGAATGACGCACGGTCGCTCGACATCAATAAATACGAGCGGTTTGCCGCCTCGCCAAAGGTCAGTACCGCAGCGTACGAATCGTATGTGCAGGCACGATCGTTTTGGAATAAGCGCACCGAGGCGGGCCTTAAACAGGCCGTTACGCATTTTGAAGATGCGATCTGCCAGGACCCGAATTTTGCATTCGCCTATTCGGGCCTCGTCGACAGTCATCGAATGCTTGCCGACTACTATGCCGCAGCTTTGCCGGATGGTTACGCGAACGGTTATGAAGATGCGAAGCGGATCAATTCCGAGCTTTCACTTGCACATACGACACTTGCTTACGCAAAGGCCTTTTACGATTGGGATTGGGCGGGGGGCGAACGCGAGTTTCTGACGGCACTCGACCTGGATCCGACATCTGCTACTGCTCATCAATGGTATGCCGATCTGCTGAATGTGGTTGGCCGTTTTGATGAGGCGAATAAACACTTTGCGGAGGCGATCTCGCTTGCACCTGATTCCGCCATGGCTGCAACGGGACTCGCCGGCTATTATTACACGCAGCGTGATTCGGCCCGGCTGATTAGACAGGCAAAACGGATCATCGAGATCGACCCGGATTTTGGCTATGGCCATTTTTATCTCGGCTTTGGCCTGGAATTTGCGGGGAAAGAGCAGGAAGCTGTCGATGTATTTGCGGTTGCGGCGACGAAATTTGGCGAGCCCGCGGAGATCGGTGAGGAACTAAAGGCTGCCTATGATCAGAATGGAATGAACGGCGTCTGGCACAAGCGGCTCGAGCAATACGAAACGCGCCCGCATTTGAAAAACTATCCGCGATACCTTAAATCGCTCGTTCCCGTGCGCCTCGGAGACAAAGAAACGAGCCTCGCGTGGCTCGAACAGGCCTTCGAAAACCGCGACCGCGGAATCATCTATTCCAAATACGAACCTCTGCTCGAACCGCTCCGGATTGACCGTCGCTTTAAAGACCTGATCCGCCGAATTGGGTTGTAGGGAAGGGGGCCGAATTTACACGGCCCTTTTGCAATTTAGGTATTACTTCACAGAGATCGTGCCGTCGTCGGCGATCGTTGGGGCGTTGGTACCGAAATTGTTGGTCGACAGGTTCTTTACTGTGCGTATCGATGTGCCGTTCTTATCAAGTGTCGGGATACCCTTGCCTTCGAGCGTTGCGGCGTTGATCTTGCCGCTCATAAATTTCCCGTCCGCATCCAGTTTGACCTCGAGCACCATCGTCAAAGCGGTTTCCCCGGCAAGCCGAAACCAGCCGTATGTCGCAAAATTGCCCAGTGAATAAGCGATCAACCGATCCTTGTAGATCTCCATCCCGCGCATTACGTGGGGCCCGTGGCCGAGGACAAGGTCGGCTCCTGCGTCGATAACGGTACGGGCAAATGCCGGCAGATTACCTCGGTTCTCGCCGAGAAATATCTCGTTGCGATTGGGGACGTTCTGTGCATCGGTCCCCTCAGCACCGCCGTGAAAAGATACAACGACCAGGTTCGCCTTTTTCTTGGCGTCGAGAACGAGCTGGCGTGCACCGGCAAGGTCATTTATGTTCGGCATTCCGTTGTTGTGGCCGAAGCCGATAAAGGCGACCTTCTTGCCTTTGACATCAAGATAAGTGGTGGTCGCCGGCGGATCGAGGCTGCCGGCATACTTGATGCCTTGCTCATCCAATACCTTCTGCGTGCTCACACGCCCGGGCAAGCCGAAATCGCCGGCATGGTTATTGGCCACGCTCATAACGTCAAATCCGGCTTCTTTGAGAGATTTGCCGTAACGTGTCGGCGTGCGAAAAGCAAAACACTGCGTTGAGCCGGGACGGCACTTCGCCGATGTGCCGCCGTCAACGATCGGGCCTTCGAGATTTCCAAACGCGATATCGGCGGCCGAGAGGATCGGCGTGACATCTTTCAACATGTCCGCACCGTCATTCGGCGGCATCCGAGATTCGTTCGGGAACGGAGACGCCAACATTATGTCGCCGACAGCCGCGATCGTGATAGGTTCTTTATTTGTAGGCGGCGTCGGTTCCGGAGCAGCAGTATTTGTCTTTGCTGGCTCCTCGCTGCTTACCGTTTTGGGCTGGCAGGCGAGCATCAAAAACACCGCGAACGGAACAACCGCAACGGCTGCGAATATTTTTGGATATTTCATAACTAGGCGTTTCATCGAAAAGTTAGATGCAATTTTTGATTATACCGAACAAACAGGTCAACCGGCAGCCAACGATATGTCCCTTTCGATCCGCAAAGACCGCGTAACCAGCTGCTCCTGTTCAAGATTGTGTATCGCGTACGAGCCCGTCGCCGGCGATGCGGACGCTGAGCGGCCAACGTAGCTTAGTGTTGGGGATTCAGGCAAAACGTTTCTCAAACGAGGTTCGACAAATGTCCATCCGCCCATGTTCTGCGGTTCTTCCTGTGTCCAGACGATCTCTGCTGCGTTTGGATAAGAGGCGAACACCTCAACGAGTTTTGCAGCAGGGAAAGGATAGAATTGCTCAAGCCGAACGACCGCAACATCCGATGAGGCGCTGTTTTCGCGTGCTGCATCAAGATCGTAGAATACCTTTCCGCTGCAAACAACGACGCGTTTGACGCCGGAACGGTCAGTGATCCGGGCATCGTCGATAACCGGTTGAAAACCGCCGGATTCGAGTTCAGACATTTCCGATGTAGCTGCCGGGAGCCTCAACAAGCTCTTTGGCGTCATCACGACGAGCGGCCGAATGATCTCCTGCTTGACTTGACGGCGGAGCAGATGGAAATACTGAGCAGGCGTCGATGGGTAGCAGACCTGCATATTGTTTTCAGCGCAAAGCTGCAGATAGCGCTCGAGCCGTGCCGATGAGTGTTCAGGCCCTTGACCTTCGTAGCCGTGCGGGAGCAGCATTACCAAACGCGAACGCTGCTGCCATTTGTCTTCGCTGGATGAAATGTACTGATCGATCATGATCTGGGCGCCGTTCGAGAAATCACCGAACTGAGCTTCCCAGGCCACGAGTTGATCCTGCGACATCACCGAGTATCCATACTCAAAACCGAGCACACCATATTCCGAAAGCGAACTGTCGAAAATGTATGCACGGGCATTCGGATTTGATTCGCTCTTCAATTCATTGAGCGGAGCCCACCGGTCGCCGGTCATCGTGTCATACATATTGGCATGACGCTGCGAGAATGTGCCGCGGCCCGAATCCTGTCCGCTGAATCGAACCGGCAGGCCCTCAAGAACGAGCGAGCCGATCGCCATTGCTTCTCCGAATGCCCAATCCATCGGCACGCTCCCGTCGCCCATTTTCGCACGACGGGCAAGTTGGCCGACCATTTTCGGATTGATGTAAAAGTCTTCAGGTACGAGGGATATCTTTTCGGAAACTTGTTTGAGCAAGGTTGCCGAAACGCCGGTCTCAAGGATCGTCGAACCGTCGTCGTCGATCGAGTGTGCCGCCAGCGTTGCCTTTGCAGGCTTATTGGCTGCGATTTCTTTGGCTCGGGCAAGAATACCTTCGTATTTCTCGCCTACCTTGTTCGTCATCGCGGTCAGTGCCTCTTCGGAAATAACACCTTCGCGAAGCAGCTGCTGAGCATAGAGGTGGCGGGTACCCGGATGAGCCTTTACGCGGGCGTACATTACCGGCTGTGTGTAGCTCGGTTCGTCGCCTTCGTTATGGCCGAGGCGGCGAAATCCGACGAGATCGATGACCACATCCTTATCAAATTCGCGGCGGTAATCGAGTGCGATCTGCACAACACGATATGCCGCTTCGGGGTCGTCGCCGTTGACGTGAAAGATCGGCGTTTGGGTAATGTGTCCGGCGTCGGTCGAATAAATGGAACTGCGGCTGAGGCCCGGAGACGTCGTGAAACCGATCTGATTGTTGATCACGATGTGAACCGTGCCGCCCGTGCGATAGCCCGGAAGCCCAGCGAGCTGCAGCGTCTCCATCACGACACCCTGCCCTGCAAATGCCGCGTCGCCATGCAGAAGCAGCGGAAGAATATGCGAATACGATTCCTGACGGCTAAGCCCTTTGCCGTCGCGAAGTTCGTCTTGGCGTGCACGGGCCATTCCTTCAACGACAGGATTTACCGTTTCGAGATGGCTCGGGTTACAGGAAAGCTGGATCTTGAGGTCGCGGCCGGCTTTTGTCTTGCGGTTGCCGATCGCTCCCTGGTGATATTTCACGTCGCCCTCATCGGCAGGGAAGTCAGGGTGCGAGGTGCCTTCGAAGACGGTGAAAATACGTTCGGCCATCGCCCCGGTTTCCGGATCGCCGACAATGTTCGATAGTACATTGAGGCGGCCGCGATGTGCCATGCCGAGATAGATCTCGTCAACGCCGCGCGCCGAAGCACCTTCGACCAATTGATCGAGCATCGGGATCACCGTTTCACAGCCTTCGAGCGAAAACCGCTTCTGGCCGAGGTACTTTTTGTGCAGGAATTGCTCGAATTGCTCGGCTTCGATCAATTTTTGGAGCAATTCGATCTTGGTCTCAGGCGTGAGCGGTTCGGTGTCAACGAACTGTTCGCGAACGCGGGCACGTATCCACGCCTTTTGCGTGTTGCTTGCCATGTGGCGGTACTCGATGCCGACCTTTCCGCAGTATGCCTTTCGGAGAATTTCGAGAATGCGACGGAGCGTTGCAGTTTGTTCGCCGTGTAGTCCTCCGGTGATAAAGACCCGATCCAGATCCCAGACCGTTAAACCAAAGTTCTCGAGGTCGAGCTCTGACGTCCGACGCTGGATCATATTCAGCGGATCGATATCAGCAAGCAGATGGCCGCGTTCCCGGTATGTATTGATCATCTGCAGCACGTTCGCCTGTTCCTCGATCTTTTCGTGTTCCCCGCCAAAGAGCCTCGGATTATAGTCTTCGGCCCATCGGAACGGCGGGTAGTTGATCTCAAGATCGGCAAAGATCTGGTCAAACAAAGCCTCGCTGCCGATCAGATATTCGTGCAGTTTCGCCAGGAATAAACCGCTCTCGGCGCCTTGAATGACGCGGTGGTCATAGGTGTTGGTCAGCGTTATGGTCTTGCTTATGCCTATCGATGATAGGACCGCATTGGTCATCGCCTGATACTCTGCCGGATATTCGATAGCTCCGGTCGCGATTATCGCGCTTTGACCGGACATTAATCGCGGATTCGATGCCGCTGTGCCGATCGTGCCCGGATTGGTCAGCGAAATGGTCGTACCCTGAAAATCGGCGATCTCGAGTTTGCCGTTTCGAGCCTTTTTGACCTGTTCGTTGTAAGCCGCGAAAAAGTTGGCAAAATTCATCTTGTCTGCGGCCTTGATATTCGGCACAAGCAGATTTCGCGAGCCGTCTTTTTTCTCGACATCGATAGCGATGCCGAGATTGACGTCGTCATGCTCGAGCCGCGACGGGACTCCATTTACGACGGCGAAACCGACGTTCAAACTCGGATAGACCTTGACCGACTGAATGATCGCCCAGGCGATAATGTGCGTGAAGGATACTTTCCCGAGACCCTTCAATGCCAAATGTTCGTTGATTATGCGGCGATTCTCCTCGAGGATCTTTACCGGAATTGTACGAAAACTCGTCGCCGTCGGAACCGTCAGGCTCTGTTCCATGTTCTCAACGATCTTTTTTGCCGGGCCCGTGATCGGACGTGATCCGGTATCGGAAGAAAGCGGAACGGCGACAGGCGTTTTTACCGGCGGCGGAACCGATATTGACGTTTGTGCGGCTGGTTCGACCAATGCGGAGCTCGCCTCAGGAGTCGGGGAACCGCCATTCAGCAGATCGTGAAAATAGGTTTGCCAGGACTCGTCGACCAATTTGGGATCGGTCTGATACCGTGTCAAAAGGCCTTCGACATAGGTCGCATTCGACCCGAAACTCTCTTTGATAAATGCGGATAAATTGGTGTTGATTTCGCTCACTTTATTTCCTTTAGCCTCGTCGAATCTGACATTTTAACGCAAAACAGCTGAAAAAAGTAGTTTCAGTCGGCCGAGATGACCTAATTGAGTGGATTTGCGATGGTCAGATCGATCTTGATCGGAACGACCCGTTTGAAACTCATGCCAAACTTCTTGAACTTACCGAAAACGAAAACTGTTCCGGTCACGCTCCATTTCTTTTTTGGATCGAGCAGTGCACTTCGGGCGGCGCGTGCCAAATTAAGGGTGCCGACAAAAACACGTGCAGGTTTGGGCAGCGATATCTGTTCGCCCTTTTTGAACGAAAACTCGTGTTTGTATTCCTCGATATCGACCGCGATTCCGTTAATGCGAAAGTCTCGAAATGTTAGAAATTCGACACGGCCGCTGTGATCGACCGGCGATATCCTGGCTCCGGCACTCAAAGTGATCCCGGAAATGCCGTAGTCGGCCACTTCTAGTTCGCCCAGCGTGATAACTGCTTCGCGATCGGTGCTTGCGGGCTGTTTATCCTCGGAACTCCGGACCTGGATCTTTGCGTTGTGGACCTTGTAGCCGCGGATCTTAGCAGGCATTTCCTGAGCGAAGCTAATATTCGCGGACGCAAGGAACCAAACTGCGGTTATTGCGATCAGAATTCTCATTTGCTGCTGCTATTTCGCGGATGTCGTGGTTGAAACTTGGGGAGCGTCACTGTCCGCGTCTGCAATAGATCTCTCGTGATCCTGTTTGATCGAGTCGAGTAACCCGTTTATGAACTGTGTCGCCTCGTAGGTAGAGAATTTCCGTGCGATCTCGAGAGCCTCGTTCAGGGCGACGGTGTCAGGCGTGTCGTGAAAGTACATCTCGAATACCGCTAGCCTGAGCACATTGCGGTCAACAATTGCCATCCGCTCGATACGCCAATGTTCGGCGCGGATCCGGATTATGTCGTCGATCTCAGTTTGTTTGTCGATCGTTCCGCAAACAAGTTTGTTGGCGAATTCGCGGGTTTTGTCATCGTGGTTCGTGTCACCGAGTTCGTTCCAATAATGATCGGTGAGCTGCTGACACGGCGAGTCGTCCATGTCGTGAGCAAAGAGCATCTGCAAAGCCGCTTCGCGGGCCTTATGCCTGGTGCCGGAACCCTTTTCTATATTTTCAAACGACATTCGCTAGACTGATTTCCTAAAAATTCGGTTCAAACCGCTCATTTAAAGCTCGCATTGCGTGAACCGTCTCGATCGCGGACATAGCCGCTTCGTAACCTTTATTATCCGCTTTTTCGCCCGTTCGCGCTAGCGCCTGTTCTAAAGTATCTACGGTGATGACGCCGAACATCACCGGCACGCCGGTATCAAGCGAGGCCCGCATAATACCGGCGGCGGCCTGACCGGCGACGTATTCGAAATGCGGCGTATCGCCGCGGATCACGACCCCGATCGCGATCACCCCGTCATATTGTCGTTTTGCTGCTGCCTTAAAGCACAACAGCGGCAATTCTAACGCTCCCGGAACATCATATCGATCGACATTATCGGCGGACGCTCCGGATTCAACCAGTGCTTCCACCGCACCTGCGGCCAGCCTCGAAGTCAGATCGTGATTCCAGCGACTGACGACAATCGCGAAACGCATGCCCTCGGCCGAAAAATTTTCTCGTATCAGTTCAGTTTTCAACTCTACTCACCTGCACACCGACGTAAATACTAAATGAGAGTATAGAGAACACGGTTTGATAAAGACAAGGGAAGACTGCCCTTTGCAATTCCCGGAGATTCTCTGAATAATAACCGTTAAATGTCTCGCCACATCATCGAAACCGAAGAAACGCTGATCATCGAAACGCCTGAGCGCGTTCCGCTCGAGTTCGCGTTGGCGTCGATCGGGAACCGATTCCTGGCTGTTGCTATCGATCATTTTATTCAGTACTTGTCGATATTCTTGATCGCATGGCTGGTGATAAATCTGGGCAATCTGGGCGGCAGCGGCGGTATAGATGCTCCGGAGCAGTTCTTTTCGGAGATGCCAAAATGGACGCTGGCATTGCTGATAATCGGCGTTTTTCTGATCTTTGCGTCTTATTTCATCTTGTTCGAATGGCTCTGGAACGGCCAGACGCCGGGGAAACGACTGCTCAAGCTGCGCGTCATACGCGAGGACGGCCGCCCGCTGACCTTGTGGGAAGCGATCGCCAGAAATCTCCTGCGTATCTGCGATGCGATCCCCGGATTTGTGCTTCCTGTATATTCGATCGGGCTGATAGCGATCTTCTTAAGTAACCGTGACCAGCGTCTGGGCGATCTTTTTGCCGGAACTGTCGTTATTCGCGAACGCACTGACGAGGCTCCGACATTTATGGAGACGTTCTCAAATCCGGTTAGCGACAGGGCATTCAGCCGAGTGCAAAAGCCCGTCAACACAAATGCGAACGTCGCTAAACTGAACGAAGGTGAGATCGAGGTCGTCGAGAGTTTTCTCCGTCGCCGATGGGATCTGACGGAGCGCCAACGACTCTGGATGGCGTGGCGGATCGCCTTGCCGCTGATGTACAAACTCAAGCCGGAATACAACCTCACGGATTTCACATATGAGGGCTTTCTCGAAGATATCCTCCACCGATTTCATGCACGGCAACGTTATCTGAATTAGACGATCTGACTCGGTGGGTAAGAGCTTACTTTTTGACCATTCGCACTTTTTCGTCCTTCCATTCGTAAACAAATAGTTTTCCGGCATCCTCAGGTGAGATCGAACCACCTAACATCTGGATTGCTCTAGCTAGTACAGGATCATGGCCGTTTGCAAGATCCTCAGCGGTTGGAATAACCCTCTCATCGGGAATGACACCAACTTTTTCGAGGCTTTTCCCGTCTGACATGATCACATCCGCGTTCGTGATGCTCGCTCCGTAAGCTATAGAATCATTCGACATGGTGCCTGTGAAATCAACTGACTGCATCACAGAGCCGGCGGAAACGTCTCCGACTACCTTTCCGCGACCTTCGAGTTGAACGAGCCGCGCGAAGATCTCTGATGCAGAGGCTGAGTCAGCATCGGTTAAA
Source organism: Acidobacteriota bacterium (assembly GCA_016713675.1). Classification (NCBI taxonomy): domain Bacteria; kingdom Pseudomonadati; phylum Acidobacteriota; species Acidobacteriota bacterium. Next base: position 403,296 of record JADJOS010000001.1, on the reverse strand, counting down.
ACGACAAGTCGCCCCGTAAAAGTGGAGCCTGATGGCTTACTCTTTTGAGGGTCCATCTTCTTCCGTCCCTTCAATTCAGCAATTGTCAGTTCCTTGTCGAACATAAAGCCCGCAAGTCGTTCAAGGGCTAAAACGTAACCTCCACCATTTCCTCTAAGATCGAGTATTACGCTAGTCGAGGATTTGACTCTGTCCATCAGTGAGTCGATCGAATTGGGATTTAATCCAAATGAGGGCATCTTCCATATCGTGACGCTCCCGATATTCGCGAACAGGTTCAAGTCAAATTCAGTGCCCGAGGAGTAGTACAGTTCAGATAATTGCCCGCCGGCTCGAGCCCCACGGTTTGTGAATAATTTTGACTCGATCTGCAGGTCCCGCGGCTGAGTCCCGCCGGGGCTTAAGACTGATAATCTCAATGCTTTTTGTTTATTTAGCGTGTTGTAGTAATAATTCATCTTCCACAGATCAGTCCGATTTACCGGGTGGCCCTCGATAGTGAGTATCTGATCGCCAACCTTCAGACCCTTTTTCTCGGCATCGCTCTTCGGCTTAACCGTCAGAACAAAGCACTTGTCACCGATCATTCGATCACGCCAGCCATAATCAACATCCAAATTTGTCAGAGGAGGTTGAAAAAAAAGATGAGAATCATTAAAGTCAAGCAATACCTGTGCGATTACGGCGAACCCTTGTCCTAGCGTCTGCACCTGCTTCAATCGCTCTTTTGCGAGACCAAATCTAACGTCAAGATCGATACCGTGGAATGCTGGATCGTAATAATCCCTTTTTATGGCTCCCTGCAAGGTCTGAAGCATCGTAACTAGACGCTCGCGCTCGATAGAGGCTATTTTTTGCTGACCAATTGCATTCGATGAAAAAAGGGTAATCGAGAGACCAAAAACTAAGCAGATCGAACCGCGAACGGCCAAATAGTGAAGAATATTCATCGCAACTCCTAATACAGATCTGGAAGAACGAGTAGTGGCGACATAGTGGCTATACGTGGATAACCGTTTTGCTAGTCGTCTTCGAAAGTGCTATTTTCCATTTTATCACACAATTTAACGACCAAAAGGCTTACCAAGCTTGGCGAACTTAATGTCAAACCAATCAGTACTCATCACCGGCGGTGCCGGATTTATCGGGTCGCATCTTGTTGACCGGCTGATCGCGGAAGGGGCGCGGCAAATCACGGTCATCGACGATCTCAACGATTTCTATTCGCCCGAGATAAAGCGGGCTAACATAGCGATGCATTTGGGCAGCGAGGTCTACCGATTTGTTGAGGCTGATATTCGCGACGTTTCCGCACTCGAAACAGTTTTCAATGAAAGCGAATTTGACTGCATCGTTCACCTTGCCGCACGGGCAGGCGTCAGGCCGAGTCTGAGCCAGCCGCGATTGTATTACGAGACAAACGTCACCGGAACGCTGAATCTGCTCGAGATGGCACGGGTTCATGGCGTCAAACAATTCGTCAACGCCTCATCCTCGAGCGTTTACGGCATCAACAGCCACATGCCGTTTTCCGAAGAAGACCGCATCCAGCAGCCGATCTCACCATATGCGGCGACCAAGGCTGCGGGTGAGCTGCTCTGCCATACATACTCGCACCTGCACGACATTCGCACGGTCTGCTTACGCTTCTTCACCGTTTACGGTGCCCGCCAACGGCCCGATCTGGCGATACATAAATTCACAAAGATGATCTCCGAAGGCATGCCCATTCCCGTCTTTGGCGACGGCACGACGCGGCGTGATTATACGTACATCGACGACATAATACAGGGCGTTCGTGCCTCGATCGATTACGACGCATCGATGCACGAAGTGTTCAACCTCGGCGAATCGCAGACCGTCGAACTCAGGGAATTGATCGCCCTGCTCGAACAATGTCTCGACATGAGCGCTGTCATCGACCGCCAGCCGATGCAGCCTGGCGATGTGCCCATTACCTACGCCGATATCTCAAAGGCCCGCAAGCTGCTCAATTACAATCCGGCCACAACGATCGTCGACGGAATACCGAAGTTCGTCGAGTGGTATAGATCATCCGGAATGACGGTTTGAGTCCTGCCGTGGAAAGCGGGACAAGGTTTCCGGCATGTCACGGCTAAACTTTAGAATACATGAGACTTAAGGCAAAATGCATCCGTTTCGTGTCCCGCCCTGTCCCGCTGTTGTCCCGCTCATTTGCCGTGGTTAGCGGGACAAATAACTATATGTATTTGCAACAATTACAGCAATCCGCGGCCGCTGTCCCGCACTTTTTTGAAAAAAACATACGACAATGTCTTACAGCGAGGCGTTAAGCAGAAACACTGAGCTCGTTGAGTGCGTGGCTGCGTCAAAACTTATCTTGCCTGTTCTCTATTTCGAATTTCAAAGAACTTACGGCTATCGCCCGATTTTATTTCCGATCTTATCATAAAAGTGCAGTGATGTAAACAGATTGCATATGTGCAACACGGGAACGGGTACACGGTGATCGTGGATGTGCCCAGACCAAATCAGGGATAAGCACGATCGGTAACAGCATTATCTGCCGCGAATTCGCGGCGTCACGCCTCTTACTTTATCCATTGTGCAGTACGGGCCGCCTCGTCGATCTTCTTTGCGAGTTCGCTGAGGCCGGGCGGATAGGGTTTGTGGTCGCCTTTCGTCGAACATCCCAAATTGTGGACAACAGTTTTGGTCTGGCCATTCTGTCTGAGCGAGATCGCGATCGTGCTCATATCGGTGGCAAATGACGGACAATTGTTTTGATCGTAATTGTCGTTCAGCTCAAGAAATCCGACTGCGTTGAATTCCGTGATCAAACGGTCGATCTCGTTTCCGCTGATCTTTCCGGCTGCCTTCCCGAGGGTTTTGGTATGCTTTCGGCCATCGAATGTGACGTTACCGTCGGCGTCGATCGTCAGCTCATAGACCGGACATGTGCCGTAACAGGCATTTCGCACGAGCGTGATGGCAAGGTCGTCGCCTCGAACCGCGGTCCGCTTTTTCAGTCCGGGGATAGTTCCGGAGCAGCCCGACAGACCGATGACCAACAACAAGATCGTTATTGCGGTAATCTTCATGGATCAACTCAACTCCATCTAAAGACCCGTTTCATGACCGGCAGCAGCCGATGGCCGGCGACGGTTTCGCGGAAGAATTCTTCGTGTTCGACCTCAACGCGAGCCATGTCCAACAGGTCTTCGACGCAATCGTCCATGCCGAGTTCAGTCGCAAATTTAGCTGCGTCCTCGTACTCGACCGAATTTTGACTCTCTAGCCGCCCGGCGAAATACATCGGCATGAACCAGCCCGAGAGAAAACAGGTCGCCCCAAGCGCGCGGCCGATCGTCCAGAATAACTTCTCTCGAAAGGCTCTAGGCCCGGCATCGAGCTTTGCCAGCCACTCGCCGACACGCCGGCGGTGGTCCCATTCCTCAGCTTCGATCTCTTTGATTCGTTCTTTTTCGGGAGAATCCTTAAGCGATCTCCAGTGGCCGCGATAGGCATAGGCGGCCGCGACCTCGCCGGCGTGGGCGTTTTGGAGGATGCGGACGAGGTTGTGACGGGCGGTACTCATTTCTATGAATTGTAACCGAATATAGGAAAAAGAGGCACTTTGCGAGTCCGGATGGCGAGCCTTTTGCCCTGGCGGTCGTGAACGTTAAACCGGTGATAACGTCGACCTTTTAGCTGCTTGCAAATATAACTCTTCGAGGCCGTGTCTCCGCTTGACAAGTTTTATAATTAGAATCATTCTAATAGCGAATAAAGTCATACGAGTAAAAAATGAACGAGATCGAGAGTTTAGGATTGACCAAACAGCGCCTGGCGGTCCTTCAGGTAATACGCGATTCGTATTCGCACCTGACGGCCAATGAGGTGTTTGAAGACGCTCGGCGTCTGCTTCCGGGTATTTCGTTTGCTATGGTTTACAATTCACTTCGCTATCTCAAGGACGAGGGGCTTATTGGTGAGGTCCGATTCGGTACTGACGCCGCTCGATATGACAGAAACCTCTCACGGCACGACCATGCGAGCTGCAATAAATGTGGAAAGCTCGTTGATCTCGATCTGCGCATTCCGAACGCGTTGATCAAGAAGGCCGCTGAGCTTTCGAGGTTCAGTACCGGTTCAATAGAACTTACGCTGCACGGTTTGTGTCCCGATTGTGCTGAATAGAATGTTAAAACGTTAGTTTTTGGAAATAATATAAAAGAAAAATAGGGGAGACCATCAAAATGGAAAATACAGAAGACCAAAATAGTGGCGAAGCATTAGAAATCAACGATTCGAGCCGATGCCCTTTCACGGGCGGAGCGATCAATTTTACGACCAGCACCAAGCGGTCTAACCGCGATTGGTGGCCGAATGCATTGGATCTCAAGATCCTGCGTCAAAATTCCGAGCTTGCGGACCCGATGGGCGATGGATTTAATTACGCTGAAGAGTTCAAGTCGCTTGACCTCAATGCCGTGATGGATGACCTTAAGGCACTGATGACCGATTCGCAGGATTGGTGGCCGGCCGATTACGGACACTATGGGCCTTTCATGATCCGTATGGCATGGCATGCTGCCGGTACGTATCGTGTATCTGACGGCCGCGGAGGAGCCGGACAGGGCGAACAGCGTTTTGCACCGACCAATAGCTGGCCCGACAACGGAAACCTCGACAAAGCGCGACGTTTGCTCTGGCCGATCAAACAAAAGTACGGCCGCAAACTCTCGTGGGCAGATCTTTTCGTCCTAGCAGGTAATGCGGCTCTTGAGTCGATGGGCTTCAAAACATTCGGCTTTGGCGGAGGACGTGCTGACGTCTGGCAGCCGCAGGAAGATGTCTATTGGGGTTCTGAAGGCGAATGGCTCGGCAACAAGCGTTACAGCGGCGAACGCGACCTCGAGAATCCGCTCGCTGCGGTTCAGATGGGACTGATCTACGTCAATCCCGAAGGCCCTGACGGCAATCCTGACCCGCTTCTCTCTGCACGCGACATACGTGAAACATTTGCCCGTATGGCAATGGACGACGAAGAGACAGTTGCCCTGACGGCCGGCGGTCATACGTTTGGTAAGGCTCACGGTGCAGGTGATGCTGCTAACGTCGGAATCGAACCGGAAGGCGGTGCTATCGAAGCTCAAGGCTTTGGCTGGTTGAGTACGTACGGTTCGGGCAAAGGCGCCGACACGATCACGAGCGGCATCGAAGGCGCCTGGACGCCGACGCCGATCACGTGGGACAACAGCTATTGGGAAACGCTTTTCGGCAACGAGTGGGAACTGACCAAGAGCCCTGCCGGTGCTAATCAGTGGCGACCGGTCGGTGTCGAACCGAACGTTCCCGACGCCGCAGACCCGAACAAAAAGCACCTGCCGATGATGACGACCGCCGACATGGCGATGCGTATGGACCCGGCGTATGAAAAGATCTCACGTAGATTTATGGAAAATCCGCAGGAATTCGCGGATGCATTTGCACGAGCGTGGTTCAAGCTGACGCACCGCGATATGGGCCCAAAGGCGCGCTATCTCGGACCGCTCGTTCCCGCCGAAGATCTGATCTGGCAGGATCCTGTTCCAGCCGGCACGCGTATCGACGCCGGAGACGAAGCCGCTCTCAAGGCGAAGATACTGGCATCCGGATTGACGGTCTCGCAGCTCGTCTCGACCGCTTGGGCGTCGGCATCGACGTTCCGCGGCAGCGACAATCGCGGCGGAGCAAACGGTGCACGTATTCGCCTGTCGCCGCAGAAGTTCTGGGAAGTGAACAATCCGGTACAGCTCGACCATGTGCTTGGCGTGTTGGGCGGCATTCAGGCTGAGTTCAACGCGAGCGGTAAAACGGTCTCGATGGCCGATCTGATCGTTCTCGGCGGATGTGCTGCGGTCGAAAAAGCGGCCAAGGACGCCGGACACGACATTTCGGTGCCGTTCACATCAGGACGCGGCGATGCGACGCAAGAGCAGACCGAGGTCGACTCGTTCAAATACCTCGAACCGCAAGCTGACGGTTTCCGCAATTACAAGAAGGGCCTCCACAAGACGCCCGCAGAGGAATTGCTGGTCGACAAGGCACAGCTTCTCGGCCTGACGGCTCCTGAAATGACCGTACTTCTTGGCGGCCTCCGCGTTCTTGGTGCAAATTGGGACGGCTCGAACCACGGTGTATTCACATCGCGTCCGGGCACATTGACGAACGATTTCTTCACCAATCTGCTCGACATGAGTACTAAGTGGGAACCGTCCGGCGAAGCCTACGAAGGACGCGACCGCAAGAACGGCGATCTGAAATGGACCGGTACCCGCGTCGATCTCGTCTTCGGCTCGAACTCAGAACTGCGTGCCCTGGCTGAGGTCTATGCTTGTGCCGACGGCGGCGACAAATTTGTCAAAGATTTTGTCGCGGCGTGGAACAAGGTGATGAACGCCGATCGCTTCGATCTGGCGTAAACTCGATGAGTATCGATCGCAAAGGCGGCCCGGAAACGAGCCGCCTTTTTTCGCTTCAGGAACCGGCTTTGACGGACGATTCGATCATACCTTTAAGAACATCGATATCAATATCCGCGAGCTTATTGATATAGAGGCAGCCGACGCCCGTCTTGTGTTTGCCTAGTTTTTCGAGTGCGGCAGCATGTTCTTTGATGCCGACACTGATGTAAAGAGAAAGATTTGCTTTACGCGGAGAGAAACCGATCCGAAGCCAGTCGACCTCGCGGCCGGTCTTGGGACTCTTATATCGTTTAATTCCAAAACCGACGATCGAACTGCTCCATAAAACAGGATCTTCGCCCGATGCCTGTTTCATCATTTCCATGATCACGAAGCTGTCTTTGCGCTTTTGTTCGTCGGGAATTGCATTGAGAAAATCCTCGACGCTCGCCGTCGTCGGTTTTGTCTTTATTTCAGCCAGTTTGCCTTTCTTTTCAGCCATTTACACCCTCAGTGAGCCGCGAAATCCGCGTGCCGCGTAATAAGATTCAGCGCCGTTATGATAGATGAAAACGCGTCCGTAACGCCAGTCGCCGAAGATCGCTCCGCCGAGCTCGCGGATGTCCGATGGCGTTTCGATCCAACTGGAGGTTTTGGTATCGAAACGTCCCAGCTTTTGCAGCTCTATGTATTCTTTTTCGTTTAAGAGCTTAATGCCCATTTCGGCGGCCCTTTCGAGTGAGCTGCTTTCGGGTTTATGTTCTTTGCGCGATTCCCAGGCGGCGCGATCGTAACACAGACTCCGGCGGCCTTTGGGGCTTTCCGGTGAGCAATCGCAGAAGATAAACTCGCCCGTTGCTTTGTCATAACCGACTACGTCCGGTTCGCCGCCGGTCCGTTCCATCTCACTTAGCGACCATAGTTTTGCGGTGTCGGATTCCAACTTCGCCTGCACTTTTGCCCATTCAAGGCCTTTGTGGCGGTCCATGTTTTTTTCGAAGCGCGTTTTTAGTTCGCTGAGCAGCTCTTCGCGGTCGGCGGGTAACAGCTCGTTTCTATTGGTCTTCATATTAAAGAATTAACCTTCGCTCGCGAGGACGGCCTCGAGCCGGTCGAGATTTTCAATGTTGGCATTTTCGAGAAAAGAACGCATACTCGTTACGAACGCGGCGTTCTCAAATTCCTGTCGCCAGTCTAGTCGAGTTCCGCCGTCATGCTCGGTGAGCGTGATCGTCAGGTTGTATCGCGGCAATACAACGTGCTCGATCACGATCCTTCTTTCGGGATCGATCTCGCGGAAGACGCTTTCGTTGTGGTAATCACGGCCGTCCGGGCCGTGCATCACGAAGATCCAACGCCCGTCGGGCTTGAACTCGCACAGCTCGAACGTATTGGTAAAACCGGCCGGCCCCCACCACCGGGCAAGTTTGTCGGGCTGCTCAAAAGCCGCGAAGATCGCTCGCGGACTTGCTGAAAATAAACGCTCCGTGTGAATGACACCATTCTTTTCTGATTTGGGATCCATTTTTTGTTCCACTTCACACAAGCTTTCTGCCCGCTGGCCTAAAATACCACGAAACCACGGTCAGAATCATCAACAGCACCGACGGAAAGATCTCGCCAAACGGATCGCCCATCGTGACGTGCGAAACGAGAGCTCCGGTCGTGACGAAGAAAAACCCCGCATACGCCCATTCCTTTACAAGAGGTAATTTTGGAGCAAGTATCGCTAAAACGCCCAATATCTTCCAGATGCCGAGAATCGTAAGAAGGTACGACGGATATCCCAAGCGGGCGACGTTCTCGACACCTTCGGGAATTCTCATCAACTGCACGACCGCACTCGATGTCATTCCCAACGCGAGCCAGATCGTCGCGATCCAATAGATGATCTTATGTGCTTTTGTCATTGTAGGTATTTTAATTGCGAGGACAGAAAAAGAACAATACGTAAACATCCGCATCGCCGATCTCGAAAGCGCGTATCAGGTCTATTGCTTTTCGGGTTTCGCATTGAGAAAGTCGTTGATCATTGGGACGATCGTCGTCATCCGGTCCATTAGGGTGACATGGGTTGTGTTGGGTAATATGGCGAGTCTTGATTCGGCACGCGGCCGCATGTCGCCATGGATATTGCCGCCGCCTTTGAGGCGGTACAGTTCGGCGATGTGTTCGAACCGTACGCCGTCGGCGTCGCCGTGGATGTAGAAAAACGGGGCTTTGGTCGCCTTGAGAAGGCCTGCTCCAAAGTCGTATGGTTTCGAAGCCATCGCGGCGATGCGCCCCACGAATTGCGGAAATTCGTTCGGCGTCGGGCTCAGTTTCTTGTACTCGGCCTCCATAGGCGATCCCTTGACGACTTCGGCCGTGAGTCCCGCGAGCGCATCGACGCCTTCTTTGACCCAGCCGTCGCGGCGGAACACGGCAGAAATGCTGACAACCTTGCGCACTTTTTCCGGATGGCGGATCGCACACTGAATCGCGACGCCCCCGCCCAAGCTGTAACCGATGATGTCCGCCCGCCCGATCTTGAGATGCTCGAGCAACTCGGAGACATCGTCGGATATGTTTTCGAAAGTAATGTCGCGTTTGATGTCGGCCGTGCGCCCGTGGCCCTGCATTTCGACGGCGATCACTTTCCGCGTTTTGGCGAGTTCGCCGATCCAATCATTCCAGTCACCCGAGATCGCCATGAACGCCCCATGCAGCAGCACCACAGGCTCACCGCTGCCGTGGATCTCGTAATACATCTTGAGTCCGTTAACTGGCGCGTAGCCCGTAGTTGGTTTCTGCTGCCCTAATACAACACCGGACAAAAGCATAATTATAAAGAAACCTGTTAACTTCATATTTATCTCCAATCAAAGAATTCACCACGGAGTCACAGAGGACACTGAGAATGCAATTAATAATTCATTTGGCAATATTCAACCTATTCACCAAAAAAGGCCCTTCCCACAAACTCTGTGCCCTCCGTGCCTCTGTGGTGAATCCTCTTAATCTTCCTTTATCTGGGGAGCCCCGGTTTTTACGTCGCCGTCGCGTTCGTATGTGATGCAGATGTTGCCGTTTGGCGAGATCAGGCTTTCGGTTACCTTGAAGGACGCTGGGATCGTGCCGTCCTGGAAGAGGCGTTTTCCCTCGCCGAGCGTGATCGGCATTATCATTAGCTCCAACTCATCGACCAGGTCGTTTTTGAAAAGCGTCTGAAGCAGGTCTGCACTTCCGAATACGTACAGATCGGGCCCGTCTGTTTGTTTGAGTTCGCGTACCTTTTCCGCGAGGTCGCCGCCCAAAAAGACCGTCGGCTGCCAATCGCTCGACGTGCGCGTGTTCGAGGCGACGTACTTCGTCGCGGTCATCACATGCGGCCAGAAATGCGAGTGCGTCGGCCAATACGGCTCCCACATGTCAAACGTCTTCCGCCCCAACAGCAGATCGACCTCTTTTCCCAGCCGCCTCTGTATCACGGTCCCGGCTTCCTCGTCCGTATATCCGAAAAACCACCCTTCATACTTAAACCCGTCCTCCGGGCTCGACTGTATGACACCATCGATCGTCATGAATTCTGCTGCAATTATCTTTCTCATATTCTCCTTTCAAATGCTGTCAACGTGCTATGGCTTGCTCTGCTTCTGAGGTTGCCAAATATACTTTCCGGTACGATCGATATATCCGTGCCTTCCATCGTTCGTGACGACATATGCTAGTCCACCAGCAAAGCTTTCCACGGAATGAAGACGTCGAGGCTTGATAACCATCCTTCCTTGCTTATCTATAAAACCGATTTTTCCGTTGTCCTCCACCCATGCAAGGCCTTCGGAGAAATGGTCCGTATACTTATACCTAGCAGGAATGACTAGCCTTCCTTTCTTATTGATGTAACCGAATTTTGATCCGACCCGCCAACGTGACAGACCTTCTGAAAAGCTTCCAGAAACGATGGAACAATCTCCTTTTGCGTCATTCTTGAACTTTGGAATTAAAACTGTCTTTCCAGTCTTGTCTATATAGCCGCATTTACCATTTATTTTTCCATCCGCCCACCCTTCAGAGAATGCACTTAGATCGTCGAAAATTGCTGGAATGACATATCGCCCAGTTTTGTCGATACACCCATATTTCGCATCGAGTCCGGAACTGGAACACGAAAGCCCTTCGGTGAAGTGGTAACCATAGGCAAAGAAGGGTTCAATCACCATCTTTCCCGTTTTGTCTATAAATCCTTTCTTGTAATCGATCTCAACGAGAGCCAGCCCTTCGCGAAAGCCCTCGAAATTTTCCGCAATGCCTCGCAGTTCTCCATACTGTGGTTCAATTACGAATTTGCCAGTTTTGTCGATGAATCCCCACTTACCGTAAAACCCATATTCGTCTCCGCCGACCTGAACCCGAGCTAGCCCCTCTGAAAAATCTCTCGCTTTGCTGAATTGCGGAGGAATAACCATATTTCCCTTCTCATCGACATAGCCCCACTTGTTATTGATCTCTACGCGCGCAAGACCCTCCGAAAAATCCCCGGCGACGTCAAATTGCAACGGAATCACAATTTTGCCCTGTCTATTTATGAAACCCGCCTTGCCCGGCTTGTACACTGGGAATCGGGTCGGCTGAGCTACGACGGAAAAGGATTCCAAAAGCAGAGCTAGAAAAAACATTGCTTTTATTGATAATTGAATCATCGTTTACGCTCGTGTCTCACCTCGCCTTTTTATCCCTATTCTCAAACCCAAATCGTATTGCCCTTTCGAGAACATCGGTGTTTATATCTTTTAGAGTTTTGAATCGGATGCAATACCCGGTCACGGTCGCTTTGCCTAGGTCTTTGCCGTATGTTTCGGCCAGGTATTTCTTGTCTTCGATGCCGAGGATATAGACGGAGATCCCGGTTTTGTTTGGGCTCAGGCCGATCTGATAGAACTCGCGGATCGTCCCGTCGGCGTATTTGTGGTCGCGAGACCCGTACCCGATGTCCGGATTAGAAACGACCTTGCCTTCGGCGTTCTTGCCATCGAGAAACCACAATTTACATCCCGGATCTACTCGCGAAATGAGTTGATGCAACTGCTCGATCTCACTGCGTTTTGGTTCCGGGTGACCCGCAATAAACTGTTTGATGTGTTCTTGTACGTCCATATAAAAATAAAGATCGTTTAGCCACGAATGGCACGAATGGCACGAATTTTTTTATTAGTGATATTCGTGTAATTCGTGGCTAAAACTCTTAGCTCTCCTTCAATGTTACGAGCAGTTCTTCCAGATTTTGCAGCTGCGCTTTTGTTCCTTCGACAAAGCCGAATTCGATCATGCGCTCAAGCCGTTCGAGCGATTTGTTGTAGATAGAAACGTGAACCGTCGTCTTTCCGTCTTGTTCGCTGAAATTCAGGTCCCAATCGGAGCCCGGTAATTCCACATTCTCGTCGGCGTCGGCGAATGTATTGAAGAGCTTGAAATTCGTCTTAGGCGTGATCGAAGTATATTTCTGCAAGACCCAACGCTCGACGCCTTCGGGGCTTACCATTGCGTAAAATCTCTTGCCGCCAACGGCAAAGTCCATGACCTTTGTTCGTGATGCGAAAGGTTTCGGGGCCCACCACTGGTCGAGCAGTTCCGCGTTTGTATATGCGTTCCAGACGAGCGACAGCTCGGCATTAAACTCTTTGGTTATCGTGACCGTTTTCGTTTCTTTGTTGACTATAAAATCCATTTCCATGTTAGATCTCCTCCGCCAGCACTTCGTCGAGCCGCGTGTAGCTTGTCTCCATGCCGTCTGTCATACCGGTTGCGAGGGCTGCATCGCGGTCGGCCTGTGACGCATACTTGATCGTGGTCGCGACGTTCGTGATTCCGTCGATCTCGTCGAAAGTGACGGTGATGATCGACGGTTCGCCGCCCATCGAGATGCCCATGTTGCCCGGATCGAAAGCTTGCGTATGCACGATCTTGGCGTGCGGAACTACCTCCAAAACCTCGCCGGTGAATCCGAACTCCATGCCGTCTTCGTCATTGCGCCAACGCCATTGATACTCGCCGCCGACACGCATATCCATCTCGCAGACAGGCATCGACCAATTAGGCGGACCTGTACACCAACGACGCAATAGATCCGGTTCCATGTACGCCCGCCACACTAATATGGCGGGAGCGTCGAAGCTCCGTTTGACGAGCACCTCGGTTTCTGACGGCAGGCTTGCTTCGGCTGGTTTCATATCTTTCGCTCCTGTTTCTCTTGTTGTTTCAGCTCGGCAAGCAACGTATCGAGCTGCTCGTACCGCGTTTCCCAGATCTTTCTATATTGCTCTAACCACTCGTCGATCTCTTTCATTTTGCTGATCTCCAGTTGGTAATAGATCTCCCGCCCCTCTCGCGACTGTTTGATAACCTCGCACTCCGCCAAAATGCGTAGATGTTTAGAAACTGCCTGCCGCGAGGTGTCAAAATGCTCCGCAATAGCATTCGGCGTCATCGCCTGCAACGCGATCAACGCAATGATCGCCCGCCTCGTCGGATCAGCTATGGCCTGGAAAATATCTCGTTTCATGACTTCGAAGAAGAGTATGCAACCAAACGGTTGCATATGTCAAATGCAACCGAATGGTTTCGTAAGTTTTAAGGAGGAAATTAGATGCGGAATTTACAGTTTATTGATTCGTGGTTACGAGCCGGCCGCCCACGATCGCCATCGGCAGCAGCATCGCCGTAAAGATGACGTGATACCAAATTGGAACATGCTGCCACGACATGACTGCCTTTGCGATGCCCATGAGTAAAAGCAGAATGCCGACGAACAGCGGAGCTCGTGAGTTTTCACCGGCGATCAGTGCAGCGAGAGATCCGGCCATTACCGAGACTATTGAACCGGTCACGATATGCGTGAGCAGCATGGTCGTGTCGGCTGTGAACTGCCCACCATTCTTGATCGCCTCTTCGAACGCCTTTTGATGAACGCCGAACGCCGGCCAGATCGCCGAAAGCCCTTTTTCGCTGACGAACCATACCATGATCCAGGAAATAAATCCACCAATAACTCCGAAAACAATTCGTAACATAGAGGCCTCCTTCTAATCCCCGACTCCGGCCCATTCCAGAGCCTGTTGTTCATCGAAGAACGTGCGAAACTCGATGACCTTTCCGTAGCGGAATGTGAATACGTCGCCGGTGCGGCCTTCGAGCCAGTCGGTTTGGTCTTTGAGTCTTACGTGAACGTGGGCCGAGACTACGATCTTGTCGCCCAAGACGGTGAACTGTGCGGGTTCGCAGGTGCCTTCGGCCCAAGTCGAGCGGCCAGCGGTGACGTGCTCCTTTACCGCTTCGATACCGTGAAATTCTCCAGCCATCGGTGACCCCTCAAATTCGATACGCACGATCTGCGGGTCAAAATCCTTGACGAACCCGTCGGTGTCGTTCCGGTTGAGCGCGGCGTAGGCTTGTTTTAGAACGTCGATCTCGGCTGCACGCTGCGGTGTAAGATCGTTCATACGCAGTTGATAGATTCCTGTGTCACTCACGGGTTTACCGGAATCGAGATCTATCGGTACGCCGATGCCGGCGGGGTTCCGCAGTATTCCTTTTCGGTGGTGCCGAGGAGTTTGTGATTTACGTCGAAAGAATAGCGGCGGACCGAACTTAGTTTTCCGCCATTCCTGCAAATGCGCGTTTCGTTGGTTGCCGCACCGATATCAAGAAACCAAACGCGGGCAGTCGCGAGTTGCTTGGCATCGCTCGTATACTTGCCGCCGGCAAGTGCGTATGAGTAAACCATTCCGGTTTTCTCGTTGATGACCAGACGCAGCTTGTCAGCTTTGAGTGCAGCTTTGTATGGTGCATGTTTTGACTCAATATCGCCGGTCAGCTTTTTCTGGCCGACGTCACACCAATTCTCCTTGATCTCTTTTATGGTTCCTTTCCAGTGGATCCTGGGAAAGCCATATGTGGCCTCCATGACGTACTCCTGAACCTGAGTATCAGGCGAGATGCCGCTTGCGATCATCTTATCGTAATATTCGATACAGCGGTCAAACATCACCGGCAACGGGTTCGGTTCCTGAGTATTGATCGCCCAGCCCTTGAATCTACTGTAATTTACGTCATCCTCAATAGATTGGGCGCGAGCGGTGGAGGTCAAAGAAACGATCGCCAGTGCGAAGCAAAGAATAATGATCCTCATCGTAGATCTCCTTTCCGTCGAAAATTTGTTTCGCAAGTATATCTCTGCCCCGCAACGGAATCAATAACTTTTTGCGTCAGAGGATGGAGCTGAAGCAGGTTAAATTGATGCGATTTGAGAATAATACACCATTTTTACCGTTTCGCAGGCCCCTTTATGCGCTTCGTGAGGCACTTTGAGGGCTTCGTGAGCGAGTTGCAGTACTTCGCGTTAGTCTTTCCGGGTCGCGCAAGCGATCGATAACCAACGGCGAGCTTTGAAGCCTAATCAATGAGCCTTTCATCGAGATGCCGTGGTAATATCGGGCCATGAAGATATTACTCCTAATAGCCTTTCTTTGTATTACGTGTTGCGGCCAAACCCGCAAGTCTCCCGACCAAACACAAGGAGCGACAGTTAACTACGAAAAGGTCGAGCTCTGTCAGCTGCAAGACGATCCGGGAGCCTACAATCAAAGGCTTATCGAGATCACAGCTTTTGCCTCTCACGGGTTTGAGGATTCATCGATCTATGATCCGGCATGCCCGCGTCCGTTGGGCATTTGGATGGAGTTCGGCGGCGTCAACCGTACGGGCACAATGTATTGCTGCGGGGAAAGTGATGTGCGCAAGGCGCCTGAATCACTGACGGTTGAGGGAATCGAAACCTCACTGAAAGAAGACAAAGAGTTTAAGAAATTTGACGAGTTACTTCACGTCGGCGGCGGCAGGAACGTACACGCCACACTTCGTGGAAGGTTCTTTTCGGGAACGAAAGAAAAGTTTCCAGGCGGTGAGCATTGGGTTGGGTATGGCCATTTCGGAATGTTCAGCCTATTCGTGATCCAAGAAGTCGTTTCTGTCGATCCGCATGACCTTGCCGAACTTGACTATGCGTCGAGCGTCGAGAGTCCAGACCTCGACAAAGAGGGTTGTGGAAGCATGGGCTACCTTGATACCGATAAAGCCCCTCGTCTGATCGAACTACAGACGCAGGCAGATAGAGGAAGCGATACATGGCGCTACGACCAGCCCGAGCGCGTTGCAGTCGAGTCCTTGGCGAAATCTGCGAATGTTTCGTTGGGCGGAATTCGTCTGAAAGAAATCAAAAAGACAGCGTACAGAGCAATTTATTACTGGCAGCCAAAGGGTAAGCGGGGCGTGCGTTACATGGTTGTCGTGAATCGCCCGTATTGGCTATCGTTCCGCGCAAAGGAGCGCGCACGAACGATCTGGGCTGCGGCTCAGATATACAGTATTTGCTCGTAACTAAGGGTCCGCGGTGCGGTTGCCGGAACTTCGCACCCACACTTCACTAAACTCAAAACTGGACGACAAACTTACACTGCGGCGACACGGTTGTAGACGGTATTTCGTTCGACGGCTTCGAAGCCCGCTCGTTCGATCATTTCGATGATCTCTTGTTTGGTCATCTTTACTTCGCCGCCGGATTCGACCGAGTAACGGTGGCTTTGCCGAATATCAATTGGCCTTGACTCCCAGGCCTTGGAGTTGAGCTTGTGCCTGCTTGTTGTTTGGGTCGAGCTTTAGTACCTTGCGAAATTCGGCGATCGCCTCGACCTTCTTGCCTAGCTCGACGAACATCATTCCGCGAACGAAATAGAGAGCGGCCTCGGTCGGGTTGAGTTTGACCCCGGCCTGGTGATCGGAGTTCGACGCCTTCATGTCGCCTTTCATCCCGTGAGCGTAACCACGAAATGCGTAACAGGGTGCGGCATCGGCTTTCAACCGCAGGCACTCTTTCAGGGTCTTGATCGCGCCATCGTAGTCCTTTTGAGAAAGCTGTCGTCTGCCCTCGGCGGCGAACGATTCTGCAGTCGGCTGCTCGGACCGAGGTGTTGTCGGTTGAGTGGCCACCGCGGCCGGGGCAAGCTTGGCAAGCTTTGTCTTTGCGGTGTAGTTATTGGGTTCAAGCGTGAGCGCCGCTCGGTAATCGGCGACAGCTTTTGCCCGCTCGCCTTTCTCTTCAAAGAGCCCGGCTCGACTTGTGTAAGTATAGGCGCTTGGTTCGAGCGTAATTACCTTTGTGTAGTCCGCGATGGCCGCTTCGACATCGCGCCTTGGATTGAAGAATGGTGATGCATGAACGGTCGCCCTAAGCGCGTATGCTCCGACATGTTCGGGGTTGAGCTTTATTGCAGAAGTGAAGTCAGCGATGGCCCGATCGTTCATTTGTTCGAGCGAATAGGTGTTGCCACGTTGGTAATAGGCCTCAGCCAACTCTCGGGTATTTCCGTTTTTCGACAGGATCTCGATAGCACGGTCATATTCAGGCCTGAGCGACGCGTAACCGCTGCCCATGAAAGATCGCCGCAAGGTCGTTTTCGCCACCAGAGCCTCGCCTTTTTTGGGATCGAGCTCAAGGGCCTTATCAAAGTCTGTAAAGGCAGCCTCGCTCGCTTCTTTCCGTATGGTCTTGGCGGCTGCTTCATCCTTGAGATATGTGTTTCTCGCCTTTTTGTCGTAGATCAATCCGCGCCGGTAAAAAACGTCACCGCTGCGGGGCGAACTCGCGACGGCCTTGTTCGCATCGGCGATCGCCAGATCAAAATCGCCTTTGCTCGCATAGACACCGGCACGAATGGTGAGTGCTTCCACAGACTTAGGATTCTTGCGAAGGCATTCCTCCGCTTTCGCAAGAGCCTGCGAATAGTCTTTAGACTTTACGGCCGCCGCCGTTGCCCGCTCAACCTCGACTACACATTGGAGCTTGCTCTGCGCGGTTACTAAACCAGCAACAAATAAAACAACCGAAAACAGAACAACCAGCCTGATTGCATTCACCTTAAAAAGCCTCATATCTACGCTCCAACCTTCTCTACTCGATTGTAAACGGTGTCTCTTTCCACGGCTTCGAAGCCCGCTCGTTCGATCATGTCGATGATCTCTTGCTTGGTCATTTTTACTTCGCCGCCGGACTCGACCGAGTAGGCGTGGGTTAGTTCGCCGCCGTCGGTGATGGTGCCGTCGAGGTCGTTGGCGCCGAAGTGGAGGGCGGTCTGGGCGGTGGCTTTGCCGAGCATGACCCAGTAGGCCTTGATGTGGTCGAAGTTGTCGAGCATCAGGCGTGAGACGGCGATGGTCTTGAGATTGTCGATCGCGTCGGGGCCGGGAAGCGTGTCGAGGGCCGATCCCGGCGGGTAGAATGCGAGCGGGATAAAGCATTGGAATCCGCCGGTTTTGTCCTGCTGCTCGCGGAGGCGGACAAGGTGGTCGATTCGGTCTTCGATGGTCTCGATGTGGCCATAGAGCATCGTGGCGTTGGTCTTGAGGCCGGCGGCGTGGACCTTGCCGGCGAGTTCGAGCCAGCGGTCGGCGTCGCATTTGTGATCGCAGATCCTGCTGCGCGTCGGTTCGGCGAAGATCTCTGCTCCTCCGCCGGGGCACGAATCCATTCCGGCCGCGTGGAGTTTGTTGATCACGTCTTCGTCCGACATTTTGTAAAACCGCGCAAAGAAATCGAGCTCGACCATCGTCAGGGCCTTGAGATGAAGCTTTGGGAACTCGCGTTTGAGCGATGAGAAAAGATCGGTGTAGTACTCGAAGGGGAGCTTGCTGTTCAGGCCGCCGACGATGTGCAGCTCGGTGGCACCTTCGTTGACCGCCTCGCGGGCGATCTCGATACCTTCTTCGATCGAATGAGTATAGGCGTCGTCCTGCCGTGCACGGCGATAAAACCCGCAAAATTTGCAATCGGCGACGCAGATATTCGTATGGTTGAAATGGCGGTTGACGTTGTAATACGTCGTCAGGCCGTGCTTTTTCCGCCGCACGGTGTCCGCAAGTTTGCCGAGAGCGTTGAGGTCGGTCGTGCTGTAGAGAGCCATTCCTTCGTCAAACGTCAGCCGTTCGCCGTCCTCGACCTTGAACGCGATGTCTATTAAATTTTTATCAAATGAGAACTGCATAATGTTTTTGATATTCTAACAGATTCTATTCGTCTTTCCGCGACGGACAGATGTCGGCGAGGACACATTCAGTGCATTTTGGTTTTTTGGCGTTGCAAACGCGGCGGCCGTGCCAGGTGATCCATTGGCCGAATTGGATCCAGTCTTTTTTGGGGACGAGTTCTATAAGTTCACGCTCGATCTTGTCCGCGGTTTTCTGCTCTGAAATGCCAAGCAGTCCCGACAGGCGAATGTTGTGCGTATCGACGACGATGCCGGCCGCGATGCCGAGCGCGTCGCCAAGGACGACGTTTGCGGTCTTGCGTCCAATGCCGGGCAAAGTGAGCAGTTCTTCCATTGTTTCGGGCACTTTTCCGCCGAAATCCTCGATCAGCTTTTGGCTCACGGCCCGAATGCTCTTCGCTTTTTGCCGGAAAAATCCCGACGCGTAAATATCCTTTTCGAGTTCCTCGACCGGAACGGCCAGATAATCCGCCGGCCCGCGGTATTTACGAAACAGCTCGGGCGTGATCTTGTTGACATTCACATCAGTATTCTGTGCGGCGAGGATAGACGCGATCATCAGCTCGAACGGCGTACCGTAATCAAGTTCGACATGGACGTCAGGATAGAGTTTCTTAAGCCGCTTCGCGATCTCAGCGACGCGGCCTTTTTTGTCGTCGATCATCCGGTTATTATACGACAATCCGCGCCGCCGATTTCGACCTAGGCTGGTCATGGTTGTCAACTTTTTTCACGCGGCCTGCATCTATTGGTTAGCAATTGTGGATAATGGGGAAATGATGAAAAGAACTGCGGTCATTGGTTTGCTGGTTTTGTGTATGTCTTGGGCGGCGTTCGGCCAAGTTCCGGTCGGGATCGTGAAAAAAGATCTGCCGCAGGCGGAGATCGACCGGATAATCAAGAAATTCACTACCAACGAAGGGCTGTTTCGTCGAGCTCTGAACATTTACGCATTCAAGCGATTTGCGACGATACAGACGATCGGCATGGGCGGGCAGATCACCGGCACCTACAAACGCGATTCGTATCTGACCTTTAGCGAAGCCGGCGACCGATTCGAAAAGATCCTGTTCTTTCCGATGTCCTCTCTCAAGGAGATAAGCGTTTCCAAGGAAGATATCGACAATCTAGGCGGCATCGATCCGTTCGCGATCGAGCCGAGGCTTGTCGATCAATACAAATTCGATTACCTCGGCAAAGAACGTATCGACGAACTCGACCTGTATGTTTTTGATGTCGGGCCAAAAGTCATGCCGGATGCCAAAAAGGGTGTCGCTAAGTTTTTCCAGGGCCGCGTTTGGGTCGATGACGAAGGGCTGATGATCGTCAAAACACAGGGAAAGGCCGTGCCCGAGGGCAAACAGCGGTTTCCGATCATCGAGACGATCCGCGAAAATGTCGACGACAGATTTTATTTCCCGACGTATTCGAGTTCGGACGATACGCTCGTTTTTCCAAATGGACAGGTCGTCAAGATGAAGGTCCGCGTCCGCTATTCGGACTACACCATCGGAAAGACCGATGTCATTATCCTCGACGACGACGATCCGCGGGCCAAACCGCAGCCGACTCCGAGCCCGAAACCGTAAACCATAGACAGGAGACTAGAGAATTCAGATCGCTAGTCTCTTGTATCTTGTCTCCCATAGTCATTCGACAGTTCGGATGCGATCGCCTCTCGCGTCTGCAGCAATACATCCATAAGATCTGCGTCAGGGTCGAGGCCGGCGGTCTCGATCGGAGGGAGCAGGACCATTTCGATCTCGCCTGCGTACGCAACGCCCGTGCGTTTGCCCATCATCCAATCGGTATTCTTTATCGCGACCGGAATGATCGGCGAACCGGTCTGAAAGGCGAGGTGGAAGGCTCCTTTCTTGAACGGCAGCAGTTCGCCCGGCATAGCTCGCGTACCTTCGACAAACACGCCGAACGAATAGCCGTCGTCCATCACCTGGCGTGCCTTTTCCATCGAACGAATAGCCCGTTCCGGATTCGAACGGTCGACTGCGATGATATTCACAAAGCTCATTCCTTGGCCAAAGATCGGGACCTTTAGCAGTTCCTTCTTCGCAACCAAACCCATCTTCGGGCCGGCATAAAAGAACAGCGTCGCAGTATCGAGATAGGATCGGTGATTTGACGCGAAAACGTATGAACGGTTCGGGTCGACATTTTCGACGCCTTTAACAGTCACCGTTGCCCCGCAGGTTCTCAGCCAAGTGCGAGCACCCCATTTGCACAGTGGGAAAAGCCACATTCTGCGGTCTATCAATGACAAAAAGATCATTGCCGGCATCGCTATCAGCAAGATCATCGATCCGGCGACCAGCCAGCTCCACCAATACCTAATTTTTCCGCTAAGGCGCGATTTGTTATGCTCTTTGACAGGAAAGGTCAGTTTTATGTTTTCGTGGCTGGCTGATTCTGCCATAGATAATTTGGCCGCTAAGACGCGGAGTCGCAGAGTCCGGAACACTAAGATTATGAGCAATTTACTTCGGATTAGAAAATCAAATCTTATGAAAATCTCATTTGTTTTTTATGCGTCTCTGCGTATCTGCGGTTTATTGCTCATTAGCGGAATTGCGATCGCGGCTCAGGTGCCGTCGCCGCGGTCAGTGCTCGGGTTCAATCCGACCGACGACAAGACGATCGCCGATTGGGGACAGATCACGGATTATTTTGCGAAGCTCGACAAGGCGAGCAAGAATGTCACCGTCAAGGAGATCGGCAAGTCGACGAACGGCAAGCCGCTGATCGTGGCGTTCATCTCGTCGGCGAAGAACATCAAGGATCTGGAAAAATACCGTCAGATCTCTGCAAAACTTGCCGATCCGCGAACCGTTTCGAGCGACGCCGAACTTGCCGATCTCGTCAAAAACGGCAAGACGATCGTGTCGATCTCGTGTTCGATCCACTCGACCGAGATCGTTGCCT
Source organism: Acidobacteriota bacterium (assembly GCA_016713675.1). Classification (NCBI taxonomy): domain Bacteria; kingdom Pseudomonadati; phylum Acidobacteriota; species Acidobacteriota bacterium. The sequence continues at coordinate 381,851 of JADJOS010000001.1, read as the reverse complement.
CGCAGATGTCGATGAACCTCGCATACGAACTCGCGACCGGAACGGACGTTGAGACCAAAGAGATCCTCGACAACACGATACTGCTCCTCATTCCTTCGTCGAACCCTGACGGTATCGACATCGTCGCCAATTGGTATCGCAAGACGCTCGGGACCAAGAGCGAAGGTACATCGCCGCCCAAGCTTTATCATCATTACGCAGGACACGATAACAACCGCGACTGGTTCATGCTCAACCTCGTCGAGACGCAGGCGATAACAAAACTGTATTGGCGCGAGTGGTTTCCGCAGTTTGTCTATGACGTTCATCAGCAGGGCCAAAACTCATCGCGGTTCACGATACCTCCGTTCTTTGATCCGCCGAATCCGCGCATTTCGCCGTCTATTCTCCGGGAAGTCGGTCTCGTCGGATATAAAATGGCGGCTGATCTGCAGGCGAAAGGTGTGGCGGGCGTGGCGACAAATTCGGCATACGATACGTGGTGGCACGGCGGTTTCCGGTCAGCGCCGTATTTTCACAATTCGATCGGTATCCTGTCCGAGGCCGCAAGTGCGGGACTGATGTCGCCGGTGACGATCAAAAAAGAAGATCTGGCTCGCAGCCGAAATACCCGCGGGCTCCCCAATTTGCTTGAGACGGCGACCAATTATCCCGACGCGTGGGAAGGCGGGCTGTGGCGGCCTGCTGATATCGCGAATATCGAGATGACGGCGTCGCGGAGCTTATTGTCGCTCGCGGCGAAGTTCCGTCCGCGATATCTGCGCAATTTCTACGAATACGGCAAGGCCAATTTGGTAAAACAGGCGGACGAGCCGCAGGCATTCATTGTCGGTGCCGGCCAGCCCAATCACGAGGCTGTCGCCCGCTTTATCGAGATCCTGATGGCGCAGGGCGTCGAGGTCCATCAGATGACCCAGGAACTGTGGGTCAAAATGGAGCCAAAGGCCGAATTCCACGAAATGCCGCTCGGCGGCTATGTCGTATTTGTAAATCAGCCGCAAAAGAACAACATCCTCAGCCTGTTTGAGCGACAGGTATATCCGCATCGTCTGCTGCCGAATGGCGACGCCGAACCGCCGTATGATGTCGCCGGTTGGACGCTGCCGCTGCAGATGGGCGTCGAGACGGACGCCGCGTGGGACATCCGCGATCTTGAAAAGGACAAAGCAACGCTCAAGCGTGTAGAAACTGCCAATTTCGTAAGGGCACACTTGGGCATTGATCAGTCCGCTACGCCTTTCAAAGGCGCCAAATATCCGCTTCGATCAGTTCCAAAGATCGCACTTTACCGAGGGTCTACCAGTTCAATGGACGAGGGCTGGACGAGGCTTGTTTTCGATACATTCCGCATTGGCTACCGTAGGTTGTCGGATACTGATTTGCGCTCAGGAAATTTCGTTTGCGAACGCAACGTCACGCCGGGTCCCGGAATCGATTGTGACGCCGTGGTATTGCCTGCCGACAGCGAAAATACGATCGTCAAAGGCCTTAGTGCCGACAGATATCCGGCCGAATTTGCCGGCGGTATCGGCGAAGAGGGCGTCGAGAATCTCAAAAAATACGTCGCAAACGGCGGCAAGCTGATCTGTTTTGACGATTCGTGCGAGATGGTGATCAAGCGGTTCGGCCTGCCGATCCGCAACGTTCTTGCGGGCCTCAAACGCAGCGACTTTTACAACCCCGGCTCGATCGTCGCTCTCGATGTCGACACGCGCCAGGATCTCGCAAAAGGGCTGAAAAAGATGACGCCGGCATATTTTAATTCGAGTTCGGCATTCGACATCGCCGCCGATGCACGGGTAAAGGTGATCGCCCGCTACGCCGCTAAAGACGCTCTTCTCTCCGGCTGGATGCTCGGCGAAAAATTCCTGAGCGGCAAAGCCGCCCTCGTCGAAACCAACTACGGCAAAGGCAAGATCATATTGTTTGGATTCCGACCGCAGCATCGCGGCCAAAGCTGGGCGACCTTCCCATTCATCTTCAACGCTCTCGAAAAATGATCGGCGAACATCATCATTTCTGTTATTATTGAAAAATGAAAATACGTCGTTTTATCTTCATACTTTCCGCATTTATCCTTACAGTTCCGCAAACATTCGCAGAGACCGAGCCCGAATATTACCGTCTTCCGGCTGAACCGCTGATCCGTATCGGCCTGTCGACCAACGCGGGGTCGGTGTCAATCACGACGACGGATTCGTCGCTCGTTTCGGTGAGCCCGGATGAACAGATCAAGCTGCTGGCGACGAATAAGGTGACGGTTTCGGCGAGAGCCTATCGGGCGCCGGAGATCGAGAATTACCGCATCGAATTTCAGGATCTGCCGACGCAGAACGAAGCGGCAACGCTTGCCAGAGAGATCCGCGATGCGACCGGCGAGACGGCGTTTGCGAGTATCGACACCGCGACAAATACATGGAAAGTGTGGGTCGGTTCGATCAAAGATTCGATCATCGAGGCCGACGAATTGAAGGCGAGATTAGCCGAAAAGGGCTTTGACGATGCGGTGACGGTAACTGAGAAGAAGGCCGTTGTTTCGCAGGATGCGATCGCTTTGACGCAGCAGTTAAGGTCGGGCGGGCCGTCCGAGGTGCGGAGCCTGACCCAAAAAACAGGATCATCGAACCCAACAGCTACTGGTTATGTCGACCCGAATCTTCGCGAAGTGATCGTCAATGGCCCGAGCGAAATGGCGAAATATTCATCGCTCAAATCGGTCGCTTTCGGCTCACTGAACGAACGAGCCAATCCCGTGCGGCTGAACGGCAAGGCATATCGCGGCAAGATCGAAGTTTTTGTGAACGCCCGCGGCTCGCTAACGGTCGTCAACGTCGTTCCGCTCGAGGATTATCTGCTCGGCGTTGTCCCGGCAGAACTTGGATTACCGCAGCTCGAAGCGCAAAAGGCACAGGCCGTCGCTGCACGAACATACGCAGTCGCAAATATCGGCACATTCGGCAAGCAGGGGTTTGATATGGTCCCGACAGTCTCATCGCAGGTCTACAAAGGCGTTTCGATCGAGAACCGAATGGGAACAATGGCCGTCCAGCAGACACGCGGAATGGTAGCGACGTATAACGGCAAACCGATCATGGCCTACTATACATCGACCTGCGGCGGACGAACGGAGAGCAGCGAGAATATCTTCGATCACGCCGAGCCTTATCTTGTCGGCGTCGAATGCTCGCTCGAGGGGCGGCGGCATTTTGAGCCGTTCCTGATCAAAACCTCACGCATGCCGGCAAAACTCCGCGACGAGGGCAATCTCGAACTCGTTCGCCTGATGTCGTTGTTTGCATCAAATGGTTTTCAGCTTTCGACCGGACAGATGACCGACGAATGGTTTGAGGACGTGCCGACCGAGAGTGAAATGTCCAATTGGCTCAACAACCTCGCCGGTAAATTCGGCAGGCCGTATCCAAATGTAAGTCGTGAAACGGCCAAGCCATTCGAACTGGCACGTGTCCTGGCGGGCTTTATTTACTCGCCGGGCTATACGGATACGATGATGAGCGAATCGGACATCGCATATCAGCTCGCATTTGACGATGCCGCCGAGATCCCCCGAGAACGCCGGGCCGACATGGCGATATTGCTCCGTGATGGTTATTTTTCGATCCATCCCGACCTAACGTTAAAGCCGAACCGGCCGTTTACCCGGGCGAAAATGCTGCGGCTTATACGCCAGATCTATACCAAGAAAAAGTGGATGCCCGAGATGATGATCGGTACGACCAAACCGGCCGCCGACGGCAAACTCGTTCTAAGGTCCGGAAAAGGTGAAAAGCCGTTTGCGATCCGCCCCGACGTTTTCCTGTTTCGCGAGTTCGGGTCTGAGATGTATCCTGTGCGTGAGACAGCGCTCGTCGGCGGCGAAGAGGTCAAATATCAGCTGGACGCCCTTGGGCTTGTAAAATACCTCGAGATCAAACCAAGCATTACTCCGACGACCGCCGAGAATATGTCTCCGTTCGTTTTTTGGAATAAATCTGCGTCGGCAGGCGAGGTTCAGTCGCGACTGTCGCGATATGTTCGGGGCATCGGCACACTCTACGATGTCAACGTGAAAAAGGTCGGCTATTCGCGCCGACCGATCGAGCTGGAGATCATCGGTTCGAACGGCACAAAAACGCTCAAAGGCGGAAGGATCCGCTCGGCTTTGCGTTTACCGGAACAGCTCTTCGTTATGAACAAGCGATATTCAGGCAGCACAGTCGCCGGCTATACATTCACCGGCCGCGGTTGGGGACACGGCGTCGGCATGTGCCAATACGGAGCCTTCGGCCTCGCCAAAATGGGCGTCCAATACGACGAGATCATCAAACACTATTATTCAGGTGTTGACCTGACGAAAGCGTATTAAGGTCGGCAAATTCCCTTTAATTTCTATAAGATAATGATTGACTATCTGCGTTAATCATTGTTTAATATTAAGAGCGTTTCTATAACGCAGCCGCTCGATTTCCTTTCACCTTCGTAGCAATCGATCCGTCTCTTTGATCTTCGCCCGCCAATGAAACTCCTAATAGGACTTTGCCTGCTAATTTGCCTTGCCGCGAGTATGGCTGTCGGACAGTATCGTTTTGATACGTGGACGACGGACAACGGCTTGCCGCAGAACGGTGTACGGCAGGTTGCTCAGACGCCGGAAGGGTATCTGTGGTTTACGACGTTCGACGGGCTGGTTCGTTTTGACGGTGTTAAATTTACGACATTCAACAAGAGCAACACCAAAGGGATCATTAATAATCGATTCACGGGTATGTTTGTCGATGATGACGGCACGATCTACGCCACGACCATGGACGATGGTGTTCTGTCGGTCTTTCGCAATGGCGAATTCACGTCTTACGATTCGGACATGGTTCCGGGCCGCTATGTCGATTGGTTCGAAAAGGACAGCGACGGGAACGTAAAATTCCTTAGCGAAGACGACGACCGCAAAGGGCGATCCTGGTACCGGCTGGTCGATGGGAAGTTCGAATATCTCGGAAAGCTAGAGGCGGCAAATAGCGGCCGTGTGATACAGGGTAAATTGGGGACGGTCTGGACGGTGAATCAAAACGGCGTGACCGAGAGCCGAGACGGCCGCGAGAGTTTTGTTCCGCTTGATCTCAAGACCCTAACTGCTCACATCAACGCATTCGAGGACAGCACCGGAGCACTATGGCTCAGCGAACAGCGTGTATATCGCATCAAAGACGGAAAGTTGCGCGTGTTTAGCGACGGCGATGGCCTTACATCCGCGTCCTATTATCACTCATTTTGGGAAGAAAATGACGGAAGCGTTTGGTTCGCAAGCGGCGGCAATTCCGCGATCAGTATCGGGCTCGTTCAGGTCAGGGACGAAACGGTAACGATCTGGGGAGCCGAACATGGCCTGACGAGTACGATGATCAGTAATGCGTTCGTCGATCGAGAAGGAACGCCTTGGCTCGCGACCGACCGCGGGTTGGCACGTCGACGCAGGCAGATCATACAGGGATATTCAAAAGCAGACGGGATCGATCATCACGAGATCTATCCGATGCTCCGGGCAAAAGACGGAACCATCTGGATCGGTTCGGTAAACGGTCTGACGACCTACCGGGACGGAAAGTTCGAAGCGCAGACCTTGCGATCGGCGGCAGGGGCGGACAAGAACTCGCAATGGCCGAGTGGTCGTGCATTTGTCCAGTCACTCTGGGAAGCGCCAAACGGAAAATTGTGGGTCGGATTGAGCGGCGGCCTTTTTCTTGTCGAAAACGGCGTGGCGACCAAACTCCAGGGCGACGCGTATTTTATGGCGATCCAGAACGATCGAGAGGGAAATGTCTGGGTGGCAACGACACGCGGACTTTTCCGATACGTAGATGAAAAGCTTGTAGAAAAGTTCTCGACGGACAACGGCCTGCCTAACGAAAGCATGACGACCGTCTTTCAGGATTCGAAAGGGAATCTGTGGTTCGGTTGCTACGGCGGACTAAGCCGCTATGAGAACGGCAAGTTCATCAATTATTCGACAAAGGAAGGGCTTGCCGGCAACTACGTTCGAACCATTTACGAGGATAACGACGGCACGTTGTGGATCGGCACCTATGATCAGGGAATGAGCCGTTTCAAGGACGGCAGCTTCTTTAATTACGGTGAGCACAACGGGCTTTACAACAGCGGCGTATTTGCCATTCGCGAAGACGAGGCGAACAATTTTTGGATAAGTTCGAACCGCGGCATCTATCGTGTCAGCCGCCGCGAGCTGAACGACCTTGCCGATGGGCGGATCGGCAAGATCAACAGCATTGGCTACGGAAAAGAGGACGGTATGCTATCGACCGAATGCAACGGCGGCCGCCAGCCGGCAAGCCTCGTAGACGAGAAAGGCCGATTCTGGTTTCCGACGCAGGATGGCGTTGCGATCGTCGACCCGAAAGCCGAGACGAGCAATCCGCATCCGCCGACCGTCGTAATCGAAAATATCGTTGCTGACCACCAAAAGATCGATCTTAAAGATGGTGCATCGATCGAGCTCGGCCTTAAGGATCTCGAGATACAATACACCGGGATCAGCTTGATAAAGTCCAGTCAGATCAAGTTCCAGTACAAGCTGGAAGGACACGATGAGGAGTGGATCGATGCGGGGACACGCCGAACGGCTTATTATTCATATCTGCCGCCGGGCAGCTACACCTTTCGGGTCAAGGCTGCCAATAGCGATGGCGTCTGGAACGACGCCGGAGCCACCGTCAAAATCGAGCTCAAACCGTTCTTTTACCAAACGTGGTTCTTTGTGATGCTGTGCATTCTCGGGTTTTCGATCGTATTGCTCATCATCTGGAAAGTTAGCGTCCATCAATTGGAACAGCGAGAAAAGCGGCTGACGCGTCTCGTCGCCGAGCGAACGCGCGAACTTGCTGAGGCGAATGAGAATCTGCACGCTCTCGCAAATTCGGACGGGCTGACCAAGATCGGCAACCGCCGCCGGTTTGAAACTTTCCTGGCGGATGAGTGGCATCGAGCGGTTCGATTCAAGACCGAGATCTCGCTGATCATGATCGATATTGACCATTTCAAACGGTTCAATGACCTTTACGGCCACCAGGCAGGCGACGATTGCCTGCAAAAGGTAGCCGAGGCATTTGCCGAAACGATCAAGCGGCCGACCGACCTCGTTGCGAGGTTCGGCGGCGAAGAGTTTGCCTTGGTGTTGGGCGGCACCAGTTCTGCCGGAGCCAGGCTGATCGCCGAACAGGTCGCCGAGAATGTACGGCAGATGAAGATCGTTCACAACGGATCGGACACGAGTCCGTTCCTTACGGTCAGCATCGGCATCGCGACTGCATTTCCGGATCTGGACATGTCCGAGATCGACCTCGTCCGTAATGCCGACCGAGCACTTTATAAAGCCAAAGCAAATGGCAGAAACTGTATCTTTTTCCACGACCACATGACTCACGGCCCGTTGAATGCGGACGTGCTCTCGCAAGATCATTTCTTGATCGATTGAACCGCCGCTATTGCGCCGAAGATTTCCGTCGTATAATCGCATTTAATGTGGTCCCGACGTCTGTTATATCTTGTTCTGCTTTGCGCGGCATTGGCTGCGGGTTTGCCGGCACTCGCGCAAAAAACGCAAGCTGACAAGGTCGAGCTTGGATCCAACACCGCTAAGAACGGATTCAAGAACGAAGACGAGATCCGCGACAAGTTCAATAACTGGAAAACAGACGACGAGGCAAAGATCTGGCTCGGAGCGATGAATTACAAGCTTGCCGAGATCGAATCGGTGACGGCGACCAAACCGCATGGCGAAAAGGCAGATGTCGAGGTCCTGATAAAAACCAAAGCGGGCGAAAAGCGAGAGGGAATCTCAATAAAACTTGTCAGCAGTCCGCAAGGGTTCAATCAGATCGACAAACGCTGGCTCTCGCACTACGTAAAGATGTGGAGGATCCCGGCAGATGTTGAAGCAGCTCTCAAATTATTCGTCGGCGAGACGCCGCCGGATCGTCCATCGAAAGACCCTAAGCGGATGTATCTCAATGAACTCGATGCGGCGACGCAAAAGGCCGTGACCGATTTTTTCACCGCCAACAAAGAAATGATCGTTTCGGATCTTTTCTCCGGCGAAGGTATTCATTCCGCCGGCTGGATGATGGTTGCCCTGAAATCGTCGGCAACGCCGCGTTGGGTACTCAGACGCGACGACTATGTTACTAAGTTCTTTGGAGACGGCAAGGTCGAGCTCACACGCAACGGCAACCTCAAGATCGGCCGCATTACCGTCCAACGCAAAGGCGGCGACGGCGGCCGTGAATCGGCGAAAATGCTGCAGTTCAAAATAAATCCGGCGTTGCTGTTCGAGGGAAAATGAGATTTTCAAAAAGCCAGATCACCGGAGCGTGTTTCGTGCTCGCGATGATCCTGGCTCTTGTTCTGTTGCGTTTGTACGATTTCTAGCTTTCTAGCTTGGCGTCCATTGTTATCTCTGCGTTAAAGAGCTTTGAGATCGGACAGCCGGCCTTGGCATTTGCCGCCGCCGTCTGAAATGCGTCGTTGTCGGCACCTGGGATCTTGGCTGTTACTTCAAGATGGATCTTAGTGATCGCAAATCCCGAATCGAGTTTCTCGAGACGCACGGCCGCAGTCGTATTTATGCTGTCAGCAGTCAATCCGGCCGCACCTAATTGCCCTGACAATGCCATCGAGAAACAGCCTGCATGAGCCGCCGCGATCAGCTCCTCAGGATTTGTCCCGATACCGTCCTCAAACCTCGTGCTGAACGAATACTGCGTATCTTTCAACACACCGCTCTCCGTCGAGATTGTCCCGCCGCCTTCCTTGATGCTGCCATTCCACTCTGCCGATGCTTTTCTTAACATAGTTCTCTCCTTGAATTCGATTGGTTTTACTGAGTCTACCACGACTACGGCTTTGTTGGATCAACGATCGTAACAGTAAGATCCGAAAAGGCGATCGTCACCGCATCGCCGGAATAGAGGCCCACAACACCGTTCTTGAACGCGAATGTATTCTTCACCGAATCGACTAGATTGTCATTGATGTACAGTTCAGTGACAGGTCCCTTGTCCCTGATCTCAAGAGTATTCTGTGCCTTTCCTGTTTTGATGAACGGGGATACCTTCCACGGAACCAAGGTCTTCTCGTCACCGGGAATGTGATGAACGACCCGATATTTTTGGGTGACCGTATTGATCACAAAGGCATAGCCTTGCTGCAGCGGCGTTATGTCGCTGTGAAATACGATGCCGTAGCCAAGCGATGAGCGTGCGGCCTGAAGATTTCGAAGAGTAACACGAGCCTTTCCTCCAATTGTGATGTATCCCTCGGGCGCCGCGAGTACATAGTAGTATCCTTTTCGTTTCGAACCCATAAAAAGTTCGCCGTTAACAAATTTGGTATTTCCTATCTGGGAATTCGGAAAAACCAATTCCGACAGCTCTATCTTTTCGATGGTCTCTTTCGGCGGCACAGGTTTTCCGATAATGACTACGTTTCGCGGCGTCGGCCTTGGCTCAGGATCCTGAGCTGATAACGAGGTCGTCTCAAAAGCAATTGCGACACAGATCAACAGCAAAATTCTAGATCTAAATTTTCATATTCAATGCTTATCCTCCATTTGGAACACCAATATCCCGCCGGCGGCGATCTCATTGTAGGTGATGTAGCGACGGTCTATCGGTTTGCCGTTCAGTGTGACGCTCTTGACGTAGACATTTTTGTCAGATTGATTGCGGGCGACGATAGTTAGTTTCTTTCCGTTTTCCAGACTGATGACCGCAGTTTTAACTACCGGACTTCCGAGCGAATATTGTCCCGAGCCGGGAGCGACGGGATAAAATCCGAGCGCCGAGAACAGATACCACGCCGACATTTGCCCACAGTCGTCGTTGCCGCCGAGGCCGTCGGGTTGGGGCTTATACTGGTGTTTGAGGATCATCCGGACGCGTTCCTGAGTCTTCCAAGGGGCGTCGGTCCATTTGTAAAGATAGGCGGCGTGATGAGCGGGTTCGTTGCCGTGGACATAGTTGCCGATGATGCCTTCGCGGGTGATGTCTTCGGTGTCGGCGAAGAACTCGTCAGGCAGGTGCATCGTGAAAAGCTCGTCGAGATGTTCGGTGAACTTCTGCTTGCCGCCGCGCATATCGATCATCGACGCTGGATCGTGCGGCACATAAAGGCTGTAATTCCAAGCATTTCCCTCGATAAATCCCTGATCGTGTGTCGAAAGCACGTCAAATTTCTCGCGAAACTTGCCATCACTCAGCCGCGGCCGCATAAAGCCGCTCGATCTGTCATAGACATTGCGCCAATTCTCGCTGCGTTTGATGAATTCGTTGTAGATCACGGTCTTGCCGAGCTTTTTCGCCGCCTGAGCGATCGCCCAATCGTCGTACGCGTATTCGAGCGTTTTCGAAACTGACGAAGAGTTTTTGTCTTCAGGCACATATCCGAGCTTCATGTAGTATTCGAGGCCATCGTAGTATTTTGTCTTGGCGGTCTGCACGGACGCATCCAATGCTTTGTTCGCCTCGACGCCGGTCAGATTGCCGGTTACGATCGCATCGGCGACGACCGAAACGCTGTGATAGCCGATCATGCACCAATTCTCGTTTGCATAATGCGACCAAACAGGCAGCATTTTGTGCACGCTCTGATCATAATGAGCCTGCATCGACCGGACCATGTCGCGATTGCGGGCCGGCTGGATGATATTGAGCAGCGGATGCAACGCGCGATAGGTATCCCAAAGCGAAAACGTCGTGTAGTTGGTAAAATCTGCTTGGAGGTTCGATCGTTTCGCCCTCGCCGATGATCGAACCTGTGCCTGATGAATGTTTTGGTCGAGTCCTTTGTACTGCCCGTCCGCGTCCATATAAACAGTCGGCGAAAGCAAAGCATGATACAGAGCCGTATAGAAATTCACCATCTCGCCGCGATCGAGTGTTGTCACTTCGACCTTTGAGAGTTCCTTGTTCCAAGCGGCCTGAGCCTCGCGTTTTGTTCGCACGAAATCCCAATGCGGGACCTCGACCTTCATATTCTCGACCGCACCTTCCGTCGAAACTGGCGAGATCGCAAATTTGACCTGTATCTTCTCGCCCGCTTTCGCGTCAAAATCGAAATGGGCACGCAATTGCTTGCCGGCCATTTCAGGAAAGTTTTTCGTTTGGTCGAATTTGCGCCAAAATCCTTTGTAGTCCTGCTTGTCAAACTCTTTGAATCCGTATGATTTGAACGGTTTCGAAAACTCCATCGCGAAATAAACGGTTCGCGTCCGTGCCCAGCCGTTGGTCTGACGATAGCCGACGATGGTGTGATCGTTCTCGACGCGGGCAAACGTCCACACATTCTTGTCCGCGTAATCATAGATCCCGTGCATCATATCGAGGATGATGTGAGCATCGTCGGACGCGTTTGGGAATGTGTATTGATGCATCCCGACACGCGTCGTCGCGGTCATTTCGGCGAGGATGTTGTCGTCCTCGAGCAGCACCTTGTAATAGCCGGCCTCGGCTGTCTCGTTGGCGTGCGAGAACGCCGATCGAAAGCCGCTCTCCGGATCGCCTTTGGTTCCGGGTTCTAATTGCAGCGGCCCGTCGGTTGGCATCACAAGAAAATCACCGAGGTCCGAGTGTCCCGTTCCGCTAAAATGCGTGTGCGAAAATCCGACGATCTCACGGTCGTCGTATTGATAGCCCGCACAGTATTTGTATGTGTCTTTGTTGTATTTCCCGCCGACATTATGCGGCTGCTGGTCGGTATCAGGCGACAATTGTACCGACCCAAACGGCACCGTCGCTCCGGGATATGTGTGCCCCATCTTCTGCGTGCCGATCAGTGGATTGACATATTGGAAATAGTCGTTCGCACGCTGCGCCGGAACGACAAGATACAAAAAAGTGGTGATTACGACAAGCGAAAATGCTTTCATTTGCAATGCTCCGGAACAACGAGAACTAGGGTTCGATCGAAATAACGATACAGCATTATCCATGCGAGAGCACGGAAATCGCAAGCATGATCTGAGCGGCATAATAGAGAGGCAGCCCCCACGCTTTGTTGACGATGCCTCGCTCGACGAATCGATCGCGGGCAACCGAAATGTCAGATGCGGCAAAAGTGACAGCTCCGATTGCAGGCAGCCAAAAACTATCGCCCGACTTTGCTCCAATTGCCGGCAGCCACGTACTGTCGCCGGAACTTGCCCCGATCGCAAGAGATGTCATCATAACGATCGCCGCGAGATATGCAGGCACAGCAAATCTGTAAAACGACTCAAGATGCGGCCACAACCAACTGAGCAGGATGGCAGCAACTACCGTCATAAATAGCAGCCCGATCACTAACCGTAAACCGTCGATCGGCAGCAATACAAACGCCGCCCCAAATGCTAGGTGAGCGAGAAAGAAGGCGCCGATCCCGCCGAGCAGCATCGAACTTTGCAATGAAAGGAGCATTATGTCGCCGGCCCAGCTCAGGATAAGCGCTATCAGTATCAGGCGTCCGTAGTTCGACTCGAACGCACCGTTGACCGCTGCGATCGTAACAAATGCAGAGCTCGCCGCTATCTTTGAGGCAATTCTAAGTACCTGATGTCTCCGCCATTCGGCAAAAACGCACGTGAGGGCACCCAATATACAAAAAGCACCGAGAAAGATGTTGAGGTTGTTACCGATCATTTTCGAGCTGTGTTCCCAGAGCGATCGGAAACACAAAGGTGAAGCCAATGATATTATATTTAGTTCTGATATGAGAGCTTCGGCTAACAGATCGATCTATTGTATCGCCGGGCCGACGGCGTCGGGCAAGACCGCGCTTGGGGTTGAGCTGGCACTAAAGGTCGGCGGCGAGGTCATCAATTGCGATTCGGTGCAGATCTACAAGGGAATTCAGATCGCGACTGCCAAGCCGAGCGAAGTGGAAAAACGCGGTGTACCGCATCATCTGATCGATTATGTCGATCCGAATATAAACTACACGGCCGCCGATTGGGCGTCCGATGCGGCGGCGAAAATTGAGGAGATCGAGGCACGCGGGAACATGCCGATCCTCGTCGGCGGAACCGGCTTTTATCTGCGCACATTGCGCCAGCCGTTGTTTGACAGCCCGAAAACTGACCATACGCTGCGAAAGCGTTTGCAGGCCATCAGCTCGACGAAGGGCGCCGAATATCTGCACAAAATGCTGACGCGGCTTGATCCCGAGGCTGCGGCGAAGATAACCGTCCGCGATTATGTTCGATCGACACGCGCACTCGAAGTTTTTTTCCAAACGGGAACTCGTATTTCCGAAATCCAACCAAACCGAGCCGAACCGCCGGAATTTGCGTCGCGAATTCGGTTATTTGTACTTGATCCTCCGCGTGATGTTCTCTACGAAAAGATAAACGCCCGCACCGAAGAGCATTTTGCCGCCGGACTCGTTGACGAAGTGAAACAATTACGGGCGGCACACGTTAAAGACGATACGAACGCACTCGGCGCACACGCATATCGACGAGTTTGTCAGTACCTTCGAGGCGAGCGAACGCTTGAATCGGCGATCGAAAAGTCGAAACAGGATGTTCGCAATTACGCCAAGAGGCAGCTCACCTGGTTCCGCCGCGAGCCTGACGCAGTATGGCTCGATGGTTTTGGCGGCGATGACGACGTATTTCAGGCGTTGGTTGAAGCGATCAGTGCCTGAAAACTGAAATACTTGTCGATACAGGGAAATTTGATATAATCGAGCCCACTTGTGCAATTCTCCCGTTTGTTTGTAATTGAGAAGAGGAAACGAAATGGAAAAGCAGGCTGCCCAAAATATTCAGGACGCGTTTTTGAATTCGGCTCGTCGCGAGAGAGTTTCGGTCGTTATTCACCTACTGCACGGATCGACACTTTCCGGCAGGATCAAAAGTTTCGATAAGTTTTCGGTGCTTCTCGATGTCGGCGGCCCCGACGTTTTGATATTCAAACACGGCATTTCGTCGATCTCACAGGAGCGGCGGCCAAGTGCGCCAGAGCATCACGCATCTTGATCGGTAAATTCATTACGTTTGAGGGCATTGACGGCAGCGGCAAATCAACGCAATTGCGATTACTTGCCGATGATTTGCGCGCCCGCGGCCTCGATGCAATAACCACCCGCGAGCCCGGCGGAACCGAACTCGGACGACAACTTCGGGCAGCATTTCTTGAAACGCACGAAAAGGTCGCACCGATGGCCGAGCTGCTTGCATTCGCCGCCGACCGTGCACAACACGTTGAGTTTTTGATCAAACCGGCTCTCGCCGAAGGCAAGATCGTAATTTCGGACCGCTATGCGGACGCGACATTTGCCTATCAAGGTGCGGGCCGTGGTTTTCCGCAGGACAAGGTCGATCAGGTCATCGAACTCGCGACCGGCGGCCTTAAGCCCGACCTGACGCTTTTCTTTGATATTCCGGTTGCAATTGCGGTTGAGAGAATGAGCAACCGCGACGAATCAGAGGCGAAAGCAAATCGGATGGATGCGGAAACGGCAGAGTTTTACACGCGTGTCCGCGAGGCATATCTAACCATCGCATCGGCCGAACCTGAGAGATTTATCGTTGTCGATGCGAGCGGGTCGATCGAGGAAATCCAAGCGAATGTGGCGAGTGTAGTTTCCAAACTTCTTATATGAATTACCACTAGCTTTAGCTAACGGAAGAGATTCGACCGTTTTTGGGCTTTAGCCAAATGGATAAATTGAAGACTTCTTTAGTGCTTCGGCTAAAAGAAATTTGGCTAAAGCCCGAATCCGTCTGCGAGAAAACCTCCAGCTAAAGCTGGAGGCAACTTATTTCAATGTTCAAAAAGCTGATCGGAAACAATCAGGTCAAGGATATTCTGCGGCGGTTCGTGGCCCACGGCCGCGTGCCGAATTCGCTGATGTTCGCTGGCGACGAGGGCGTCGGCAAGCGTCAATTCGCACTCGAACTAGCCAAAGCACTTGTCTGCACCGACCCGCCTGACGGCCAGGCTTGCGAGGTTTGCCCGGCTTGTCTCCGAGCCGATAATTTCAAATTCCCCAAATCCGATGATAAGGACGCTCACAAACGGGTCATCTGGAGCGATCATCCCGATATCGGCACCATAATCGCGTACAACCGCAATATCCTGGTCGATGCGATCCGGTATATCGAATCTGAAGCGAATTTCCAGCCGTACGAAGCGAGATCGCGGTTCTTTATCATCGACGACGCCGACAAAATGAACGACGCGGCTTCGAACGCACTGCTCAAAACTCTCGAAGAACCGCCGGCAACATCGCATATATTTTTGATCACGTCACGTCCGGACAGTTTGCTGCCGACGATCCGTTCGCGGTGTCAGACGCTTCGCTTTGCACCAGTGGCCACGGACGAGATCGAACATTATTTGATCGACGAACGAGCATTCACACATGACGAGGCCAAGCTCTCGGCCCGCCTTGCTCGCGGCAGTATCGGCCGGGCGGTAACGATCGATGTCGAGAAATTCAAGGCTCGTCGTGAAAAGATGCTCTCGGTCGTCCTCAATGTCATCGAAACCGGCGATGTTGCCGCTCTGCTCCGAATCTCTGAGGAGATGAACGACGCCAAGAACAAAGAGAATTTTGAAGAAAATCTCGACATTCTCCAATCGCTCGTTCACGACATCTGGACGATCAAGGTCAGCGGCGATGCCGCTCGGATCGTAAACACCGACCTCGCCGCCGAACTAACGAATCTCGCCGCCGAGAGCGGACGTAATGATCTGCCGTCATGGCTCACGTCGATCGAAACGATACGGCAAAACTTCATCGTTAATATCAACCGCAAAGTTGCGACCGACGCCCTGTTTGTTTCGATGGCCGGCGTTTGAAATTTTCGGCCGCCGTTCTACAATTGTCTTTATGCAAGTCGAATCGCAAATTCCGCAGGTTAACTTACCAAGCTCATTGCGTCTGACTGCGGCGGCGGGCGTTGCTGCACTTGCGGCGGGTTCTGCATTTGTTGCTTATTTCGACCCATCGAAAGCCAATTTTCTGCCGGTATGTCCGTTGTTTGCGTTGACTGGTTTGGCTTGTCCCGGCTGCGGATTGACCAGGTCGTTTCACGCATTATTCCACGGCGACATAATTACGGCGGTCGACTTTAACATGCTGACGCCATTTTGGGCACTGATATTTGCCTACACAGCAGTAGCTCTCACAATGATGGCCGTTCGCGGAAAGGGATTGCCGATGTGGCCAACAAATCCGCGATTTATCACAATATTCGGAGTTGTCCTGCTAACGTTCGGCGTCTTGCGCAATATTCCCGCTTACCCATTCACGATACTATTTCCATAAGTTTAATCTGCCGCAATAATGCACAAAGGCCGCAAAATAAGAAGGGGTTTCCTATTTGCGGCTTTTGTGCCTTTTTGAGGCAACTATTCTTAGGTGATTTGGACGAACGGATTTGCTTCGGCAATGGATTTGGCGGTCGAGCCTTCTTTGCGGAGCTGCTCGACCTCTTTGACAAATTCTTCAACGATATCTGCTCCCGCGACGCGGCGCATCGGGACGCCGTCTTTGAAGATCATGCCGACGTTGCGGCCAAATGTGATGCCGAGCTGGCTGTCGTGAGCTTCGCCGGGTCCGTTGACGGCGCAGCCCATTATTGAGAGGTGTAGCGGTTCCTCGACGTGTGCGAGCCGGCGTTCGACCTCGGTGACGATCTCGACGAAATTATCTATATCTAGCCGTCCGCAGGTAGGGCACGCAACGACAGTGACGCCGCGTTTTCTCAGTTCCAGCGACTTCAAGATCTCCCAGCCGACGCGAACCTCTTCGTGCGGTTCAGCGGCAAGGCTGACGCGGATAGTGTCGCCGATCCCTTCGTGCAGCAGAATCCCGAGCCCGATCGCCGATTTGATCGTTCCGCCAAACGGCGTTCCGGCCTCGGTCACGCCGAGATGCAGCGGATAATCGACCTTCGCGGCCATCAGACGATATGCCTCGACCATGCGGTTAACGTCGGACGCTTTGAGCGAGATGATCGTGTTTGAAAAGCCAAGATCTTCGAGAATGCGAACGTGCCGCATGCCCGATTCGACCATTGCTTCCGGCGTTGCCGAACCGTATTTTTTGAGCAGGTCCTTTTCGAGCGAACCGCCGTTGACGCCGATGCGGATCGGCACCTTTTGAACCTCGGCAGCACGAACGACCTCGCGGACGCGGTCGATATGTCCGATGTTGCCCGGATTGATCCGCAACTTGTCGATGCCGGCATCGAGCGCTTTGAGTGCGAGCTTATAGTGAAAATGGATGTCCGCGACGATCGGCACATTGGTGCGTTTGCGGATCTCATACATCGCCGCCGCCGCGTCGTCGTCAGGTACGGCGATACGGACGATCTCGCAGCCGGCCGTCACCATTTCTTCGATCTGCCGGATCGTTGCGTCAACGTCCGTCGTATCGGTCTTGGTCATCGACTGTACGACCACCGGCGCACCGCCGCCGATCTGAACGTCTCTGACCATCACTGGTCTTGTAATTCTGGCCATAAAACTACTTGGTCTGTTCGACCGCCGGCTTGTCAGTTGATCCGCCAAACCTCGCTGCTATACGCGAGAAATCAAGGAAAAAGACAAACACCATCAACAATAAAATAACGGCAAGTCCCGTCAATTGGATGCGTTCACGTGCGACCATCGACAGCGTGCGGCCGAACCACGACATGATCTTGTCGATGCCGAGCACCATGATCTGTCCGCCGTCGAGCATCGGCACAGGCAGCAAGTTAAAGATGCCGAGGCTAAGGCTGATCGCCGTCAGAATGAGGAAAAAGCCCTCTATGCCCATCAGCCGCGTCGCTTCGGCCGACTGCTGGATGATCCCGACAGGGCCGCCGATGCCCGAGTCTTTGACCGACCGGTTGCCCGAAAATACCTGTCCGAGAACGGCTCCGGTCGCCTTTAGATTCTCCCAGTTTGAGGTGTACGCAAATTCGATGGCTGAGCCGATCGACGCTTTTTCGAGCGGAAGGTCAGGCCGCTGAAATCCGAAACCGAGCCGCTCGGTGCCGTCATCGAGCTTTCGCACTTGAGTGTTGAGCGTCAGATATTGTCCGCCGCGTTCGACTACCAACTGGATCGGAAGCGCCTTGTTCTTATCGACCGTCGTTTTGGTTTGCTGAATGTTCTTTGCCTGTTCGCCGTTGACCGACACGATGCGGTCGCCCAATTGCAGTCCTGCCTCGGCTGCGGGCGTGTTCGGGGCGACTTCGCCGACCATTACCGGTACGACGCCCTGATCCGCCTCGGCGTCGATCAAGCCTGCGTTTTGTCCGGCAAAGACCTCTTCCTTGCGCGGCGTGATCTGCAGCGGCACACGCTGGCTATTGCGTTCCACGACCATATCGAGCGTGCGGTCGGGATTGATGCCGGCCTCGACCGTGATGTTTCGCCAAGTCGGATTCTCGACGCCGTTAAATGAAACGATTCGGTCGCCGACCTGCAATCCTGCCTTGGCACCTGCACCATCGGCCCTGACGGACGCGATGACCGGAGCCGGCACTGCCGGAATTCCCTGTATCATCGCCATCCCGAACGGGATCGACAACGCCAGCACAATATTCATGAACGGCCCGCCGAGCATCACGAAAAACTTCTGCCAACGCGGACGCAGCTCATAAAGCTCAGATTCCGGCACCTTTTCGATCGTCTCGTCGTCTTTGCCTTCGAGCGGCCCGGTCGCATCGTCGCCGTAGAGTTTTACAAATGCTCCGAGAGGGATCGCACTGATGCGATAGTCCGTATGACCGACCTTAAATCCCCAGACCCTCGGCCCGAGGCCAAAGAACGAGAACGCCTCGACACGCATTCCAAACATCTTGGCAATAATAAAATGGCCAAATTCGTGAATATTGATCGCGATGCCCAAGACGAGCAAGGGAATGATGACGTAGTAAAATGCTGTCGATAAAATACTTTCCATAGATCAATGCAGTTGGATTCGTGCCCCGATGCGGGCGTTGTAATTAAAGTAAGCGGCTGGTCAAACAGCCGACGCCGTCCTGCTTAGTTTCATTATAGCGCGTGAACGTGCCCATTTGTCAGTTTCGAGAACGTTGTCGATGCTCTCGACCGGCACCGCCGTGTGGACGTTCATTACGCTGCGGTTTATCTCGGCGATCTCGCTAAGGCTTATTTTGCCGTCGAGAAATGCCTGGACGGAAACTTCATTTGCTGCATTCAAAACCGCCGGCATCGTGCCGCCGGTCCGTAATGCATCGTAAGCGAGCTGCAGGCACGGAAAGCGATCGAGGTCAGGTTCCTCAAAATCCAGCCTCCGCAGTTCCGCAAGGTTGAGGAGCGGTGTCGAATTTTCCATTCGCTCAGGATATGTCAACGCGTATTGAATGGCGTGCCGCATGTCGGTAACGCCCATCTGAGCGATCATCGAGCCATCGACCATCTCGACCATCGAATGAACGATCGATTGAGGATGCACGATCACTGATATCTGATCTGCCTCAAAGCCAAACAGCCATTTCGCCTCGATCACCTCAAGGCCTTTGTTCATCAGCGTCGCCGAATCGATCGAGATCTTATCGCCCATTTTCCAGTTTGGATGGTTTAAGGCCTCTTCGCGAGTGGCATTCTCGATCTCGGCTTTTGATTTTGTTCGGAACGGGCCGCCCGATGCCGTCAAAATCAGCCGCCGAACCTCACTGTTGGTTTCGCCGCGAAGACATTGATGGATCGCGTTGTGTTCGCTGTCTACGGGCAATATCTCGGCACCGGACTTTGTCGCAGCCGCGGTCATCAGTTCTCCCGCCATAACGAGTGTTTCTTTATTGGCGAGTGCGACCCGCTTTCCGGCCTCGATGGCACGCAATGTCGGGACAAAACCGACCGCACCGACGGTTGCGGACACGACCGTGTCAGCCTCTGGGTGCGTCGCGACGGCGGTCAAACCAGCGGAATTAAGCTCGATCCTTGGTGTTTTTGCTCCCAGCGAGTGGAGTTCGCGTTCGAGCGTCTCGGCGCAGGACTGGTCGTCACACGAGACCAACTCAGGCCGAACCTCAGCGATCTGACGTGCGAATCTCGCCATATTTCGCCCCGCGGCCATCGCCACGACGCGGATGTCGCCGAGATGTTCGATCACTTTTAGTGTGTTACAGCCGATCGAGCCGGTCGAGCCAAGAATGGAGATCGATTTCATAAGAAGAGCCAGCCACAGATTATAGCAGATAAACGCGGAACGGAATGAACCGATCCGGAGAGCATCTTGTAATTCGCGACGAGACTACTGATTGGATTCGGAAAATTCGAACGGGGCTTCCAGTCGGTCAGTTTTGGCCTCGCCGGCGGCTTGTTTATTGGCGAGAAACCGATTGAAATCGGCCGAGCGGTTTTTCGGTACGCTCAACGTTTTCCAATCGGCCGATCGAAAATGCTTGGCGAGCAAGACGATCTGTCCGACGTGATATGCGTAATGCGTGAGTTGGCGGTTGATGGCCTCGACGACTGTGTGCGGTTCGCCGCGTATCGTGACCGTGCGGGAAAAGTCTTCTGCCGTGAGCGGCTCGATACTATTAAAAAGGACCTGCCAGCCATTTTCCCAAAACTGCATCAACGATTCACGCGTGTCGCCGATCAATTCGAACTCGGTATCGCGCTTGCGAAAATCCTTTTCGCCGTCGGTCGTAAGAAAATCTGTCCAACGAGAACGCAGATTTCCGGCGACGTGCTTGACGATCAATGCGATCGAATTCGCCTCGACATCGATCAACGCAAAAAACTCTTCGTCCGAGACCTGTTCTACGGCGCGCTCGGCCATTTTCTTATAGTTACGAAACGAAGAAAGAGCGTCGGTGTGATAATTTTCAATTATTTCTCTCATCGTGTTCTATCAATATCAGTCGAATCCAAATGTGCTTTGGCGAGGTCGAGTGCGGCGAAAATATCGGCTGCAAAGTGCTTCCTTCCTACCTTGTCGACAAATCCGCTCTTTCGCATAACTCGAAAAACGCTGCGAGAAACTGCCGAGAAAATGAGGATCTGGCCGTTTTCGTGAGCTTCGCTGACAAGCTCCTCGAGAACGTGAACGCCGCTGGCGTCTATCGTTGGGACCTGCCGCATCCTGAGTATCAGCACTTTTGGTTTGGTGGCGACCACGCGGATCGACTCTTTGAACTGCCGCACCGCGCCAAAGAACAGCGAACCATAGATCTCAAATACCTCGACGCCTGGCGGTATCTCGATGCCGGTCATGTCGCGGGTCTGAAATTCTTCATCTTCTTTCAGATTATCCGTTATCACGTCGACGTGTGTTTCGGTGGACATTTTCTGCAGGAACAGGAATGCCGCGAGCAAAATTCCGACCTGTATCGCGACCGTTAGTTCGATAAAGACCGTCAACAGAAACGTTGCGAGCAGCACCGCCACATCGCCGCGAGGGCTCTTGAGCAGGTGCGAGAATTCGCGCCATTCGCTCATGTTATATGCAACGACGATCAGGATCGCCGCGAGCGTCGCCATCGGTATCATCGCCGCCCATTTGCCGATAAACAGCAGCACCAGCAGCAAAAATACGCAGTGAATGATCGCCGAGAACGGCGTCGTGCCGCCGCTTTTAATGTTGGTCGCGGTACGGGCGATCGCCCCGGTCGCAGGAATGCCGCCAAACATAACTGACACGATATTGCCCGTTCCCTGGGCTATCAATTCCATATTCGAGCGGTGCCGCGTTCCGGTCATGCCGTCAGCCACGACGGCCGCGAGCAGCGATTCGAGACCCGCAAGTATCGCGATCGTGATCGCCGGCGAGAACATCTGCTGCACCAGCGGCCACGTGACGACTGGGAACTGCGGCGAGGGCAAGGTGTTCGGCACTTCGCCAAAACGTGACGCGATCGTATCGACCGGTATCTGAAAATATTGAACGGCAAACGTGGCCGCTAATATCGCGACCAGCGGCCCGGGTATCTTATGCGTCAACTTGGGCCACGCGACGATTATCAGCAGCGAGGCCGCACCGACCGCGAGCGTGTACGGATCGATCGATCCGAGATGTCTAACGTATTCGATCCATTTCTCGGTGAAATCCGCCGGCACCTTTTCGAGCCTGAGGCCGAGAAAGTCGCTGACCTGCGACGAAAAGATGATCAGCGCGATGCCCGATGTAAATCCGATGACGACCGGATACGGAACGAATTTGAGAAAGGCGCCCATTCGGGCGAGCCCCATTATTATGAGCAGGATTCCGGCGATCAGCGTCGCGACGACAAGTCCGTCGTAGCCGTACTTCTGGACGATGCCGTACACGATGACGATGAACGCGCCGGTCGGGCCGCTGATCTGTGCACGCGAGCCGCCCAGTACTGCGATCACAAAGCCCGCAAATATCGCCGTATAAAGCCCTTGTTCGGGTTTCACGCCCGATGCTATCGCCAGTGCGATCGACAGCGGCAATGCGACGACGCCGACCGTCAATCCGCCCAACAGGTCACCCCGAAACTGCTTTAGTGTATAGCCCTCGCGAAGGACGGTCAGCAGTTTGGGTTCGAGTTTGCGGTGCATTTTCTATTGTTGTTGGCAGCTATTCAGTGAAGGAACTGCGGATGGCGTTGCCGATCTCCTTGATCGGCAGCTTCGTTTCGTCGCCCGAGGTCATGTTCTTGAGCTTCACATTTCCGCTCGACTTTTCTTCGTCGCCTAAAACACATACGAACGGCACGTCGATCGAATCTGCGTATTTGAACTGCTTGCCGAGCTTGTCGGCCTCAGGATAGACCGTTACCCGCAGGCCCTGTTTTCTAAGGTCGGCGGCGAGTTTGAGCGAATCGGCAATCGACTCTTCATTCCAGATCGTGACCATCACGTCCGCCGATCTTGACGCGGCGATCTCGGGCGGGAACATATTCTTTTCGTCCATCACGACCAAGATCCGCTCAAGCCCGAGGGAAAATCCGCACGCCGGTATCTGCTCTTTGCCGAACATGCCGATCAGCCCGTCATAACGCCCGCCGCCGCCTAGGCTTCCGGCGAGGTCCGGCACCGTGATCTCCATGATCGCTCCGGTGTAATACGAAAGGCCGCGAGCGAGGCTCGGGTCGATGAGGATCGGTGCTTTGTCAGCAAATTTCAGAATTTGGCCGAGTTCGGACAAAGTTTCGTTGCTGACGATATTGATCAGATTGGCGACTATCGTGCGGTTGATGTCTTTTTCCTGATTCAATATCTCCTGCGTTTTTGCAAAGATCTGCATCAGCATCGCTGCCGAATCTTCGGCGATGCCGCGGGTCGCAAGCTCTGCCGCTACGCCTTCGGCGCCGATCTTGTCCATTTTGTCGATGGCAACAAGCGCGTCGGTGTGGAGTTCGTCGGGCACTCCGGCGGTGTCGAGAATGTCGGTCAAGACCTGACGGTGATTGAGCCGGATCGTAAAATCCGTAAAGCCGAGCCGCCGCAATATTTCGCTGACCGCCGACAAGACCTCGGCCTCGACCACCATCGACTCAGAACCGATCGCGTCCACATCACATTGGTAAAACTCACGAAAGCGCCCGCGTGCAGGCCTATCTGCCCGCCAAACCGGCTGTATCTGATAGCGTTTGAAGAATTTGGGCAGCTCGTTCTTGTTGTTCGCGACGACGCGAGCCAATGGAACTGTCAGATCGTATCTCAAAGCCAGGTCGGCGAGCCCTGATTCTCCGCCGCTGACATCAAGCTTTTCGCCGCGTTTCAAAATGCGAAATACGAGCTGATTGCCTTCGTCGCCGTATTTGCCCATCAGTGTTTCGAGGTTTTCGAACGCCGGCGTTTCGAGCGGCTCAAAGCCGTAGCTCGCGTACACCTCTTTGATCACGCCGATCACATAGTCGCGTTTACGGACATCGGCGGGCAAAAAATCGCGTGTGCCGCGGGCTGGTTTAGTACTTGCCATAAGAAATTAAACAGGATGGCCAGGATAAGCAGGATAAAAGATCGACTGATCCTGTCCATCCTGTATATCCTGTTTTAATTTTACCTGAAATTCAAATTCTACGTTGTCGTGACGTAATGCTGCTTTAGTTCGACGTAGTTTCGCCAGGACGTGTCGAGATATGCGATCTCGGCCTCGGTCAGGTCGCGTTTGACGCGGGCCGGCGAACCGATCGCGAGCACTCGCGGCGGAATTATCGTTCCCGGCGAGACGAGCGAACCTGCACCGATGATCGACTGCTCGCCGATGCGGGCATGGTCCATAATGGTCGCGCTCATGCCGATCAGGCATTGGCGTTCGACGTGGCAGCCGTGCAGCGTCACGCGATGGCCCACGGTCACCTCGTCTTCGACAATGGTCGGGCCAAAATCGGAGCTGACGTGGATCATCGTCATATCTTGAATATTGGTCCTCGCACCGATGCGAATGTAGCTGACATCGCCGCGGACCACGCTACCGTACCAAATACTCGCGTCCGCACCGATCTCGACATCGCCGATGATCACGGCATCCTCGGCGACAAATACGGACTCGTGAACCTTTGGTTCGATCGAATTGAATGTCCTGATCATCTCCCTAATTTCCTCCGCAGCATTCCAAACGCCTGCTCGAGTTCGGTCACCCGCAGCAATTTGGCGACTATCACAAACGCGATCCCGCCGAGCCCGATCGGTACAAAAGCCTCGGCCAGACGCAGCGGCAATCCGGCGACGCCAAATTGCCCGACCATAAAGTGGTAGCTAAAATAACAGACCACCGACAACACGGCCGACGCCGCCGTGATCTTCGCGAACGAGAAAAAGATATCGCGGCCGTTGAGCCGTTTGATGCGCCTACGCAATATCAATGCGAGCGCCAGAAAATTGACGATCGCGACGATCGACGTTGCCAGTGCAACACCGACGTGGCCGTAGCCGTGCGGCGTTTCGGGCGTCACGCCGTAGTGCGACAGCCATTCCCGAAGCCCGTAGCTGCCGATGAAATTGACGGCGATCGAGCCCAATGCAATGAGCATCGGCGTTTTGGCGTCATCAAGCGCGTAGAACGCGGGCGATAAGATCTTGATCGCGGCATAGCCTGTCAGGCCGATCGAATAGCCGGCAAGAGCCGCGGCGGTCATGGTCGTCGCGGTCTCGTCAAATTTGCCGCGTTCGTAGATCAGCCGGATTATCGGTTCGCCGAGCACGATCAGGCCGCAGGCGGACGGCAGCGTCATTAGGAAAACGAGGTTCATCGACGACGAGATCGTATCTCGCAGATCTTTGATCTTGCCTTCGCTCGCGAGGCGTGACATTACCGGAATCGCTGCGGTTCCGACCGCGACGCCGAATACACCGATCGGCAACTGCATCAGCCGGAATCCGAAATTGAGCCACCCTTGCGCGCCTTCGATATTTGAGACAAAGTACGTGTTTATCAGTACGTTGACCTGTACCGCCGAGGTTCCGATTATCGCCGGTGCCATCAGTGCCGCAACCTTTTTAATGCCCGGATCGATCAAGCTCAGCACCGGCGAAAAACGGAAACCGACCTTGAACAGCGACGGTATCTGCATAAAGAACTGCGCACCGCCTCCGATAAGTGTGCCGATCGACATACCGATAATTGCCCATTGTGCTGAGGATTCGGGAATAGCATTCTCATCGCCCGCATTCAGCCAGCCGCCGCCGCTCAGCCAGTATGCGAGCCCCAAACCAAAAGCGATCGAAACGATATTGAACACAGTTGATGCCGACGCCGGAATGCCGAAAACGCCCTTGGTATTGAGCACGCCCATCGCCACCGCCGCGAGTGCGACAAGCAGGATGAACGGGAACATTATCTGCGTCAGCGTCGTCGCAAGTGCTGCTTTTTCGGGTGAAAAGCCATCCGCAACAAGATCGACGAACTGCCGCGAAAAGATGATCCCAACGATGCACACCACGCTCAATATCACGGCCAGCAGGTTGAGTACCAGGCTTGCCAAACGCCACGCCTCTTTCTCGCCTTTGTTTACCTGATAATCCGTGAAAACTTTGACGAACGCGACCGACAAGGCGCCTTCGGCAAACAGATCGCGGAGTACATTCGGTATTCGAAACGCCACCACATAAGCGTCCATCAAAAAGCCCGCACCGAAATAACGCGCAAATATCATTTCGCGCACCAACCCCAAAACGCGCGAGAACATGACCGCAATTGAAACGATCCCCGCCGAACGTGCGACGCTCGTTTGCTTGGTCACAGGCTCAGCGATCGCCTCGGGCTCGGCCAGCATTTCCGGCGATTCCTCGGGCTCAATTTGTTCGGTCTCGTTTGTCGCCATTTAAGATACGGATTATCGCATGCACCATTGAATAAAAAAAGGGAGCAAATTCCATGCTCCCTTTTTGAAATGATTGGATTCGCTCTGACCGTTAATACGACTGGCCGCGAGGATTTACGATTCGCGTTCTGGCGAGCAGTACGTCGAGCGAAGTCGGCTGGTAGCCGATCGATTGGGCCCCGCCGAACTGCCCTTGGACGAGCGATACGAAACTGTTCTGGAACGCCCGGAATCTCGGTACGCTGCCGCGTTGGTTGAATATCACGAACAGCAGTTTGCCGTTACGCGTGTTGATCTCGCCCGACAGGGCACTGACGCCGGCGTCGGTGTTGGGGAGTGTGCCGGTCTTGCCGACGACGCTGCCCGGAGCAAAATCAGAATCGAACCGTCCGGCGAGCGTGCCGTTGTCGATGCCGGCGACCGGCATGACGTCGACAAACGTCATCTTGTATCGGCTGAGGTCGTTTCTGAGAGCACGAAGCAGCTTCATCATTGCGTTCGGCGTCACTCTGTTAAAGCCGAGGCCGCTCGAGGTCGCCAGCGAAAATTCGTTCGGAGCAATGCCGGCATTTTGCTGTACGACACGCGAGACCGCAAAAGGCCCGCCCAGCATTTCGCCGAGGCGTTCGCTCAGAAAATTGTTCGAGTAGCACATCATCGCTTTGATGATCTCGCGCAGCGGTGCCGACTCATGCGTGAACAGCAGCTGCAGATTGCTCGGTATCGGCTGGACGTAGGTCGCTCCGGAAAAATAAACGCTCGGAACGCCGCTAACCTGGCCGTATTTGCCTGAATACGAAAGATAGTTGAGCCAGACCCGCGTCGCTCCCGCACTGCGTTTCGACGCATCAAGCGTGCCCGATAATAATTTTGCCGAATTTAGCGACGAACCGCTGTAATTCATGGCGAAATTGTCCGTCACGATCAGGTCGCCCATTACGGTGCGGATGCCCAGCCGGTTCAGCTCGTTGGCAACTGCGACGGCGTGCTCAAATCCGAAGATCGGATCCTTGCCCGATACGTAAACGTTGCCGTTCAGCGTGCCGGTATTTCGGTCGATCGCACCGTCGGTATAGACCATTGTCTGAAAACGGAACTCGGGGCCGAATGTCTTAAGAACCGCGTACGTCGTCGCCACCTTTACGTTCGATGCCGGATTGAACAAAAGTCCCGAGTTAGTTTCGAGTACGATCTTGCCGTCGAGAGTCTCGACGATAACGCCGGAGTAACCCGGAATTTCGACAGCCGCAAGGGCCGGGAACATCGTCCGGACGGCATTGGACGAGGGAACGCCTGCCATCGTCGAACCGCCGGTCTTTTTTACAAGCGGTGTCGAGCTCGGGTACGGCGTCGGCGTCGTATTGCGGACCTTGATGTCCTGTAGGAACGGTGCCGGCTGGGCGATTCCGGCGGCGGCCGTTACTAAGACGGCGATGCATAACCCAATGGCTTTTGTTGTGATAGATCTGAACATTGATGATTTCTTTGTTGAAAGGCAGGCTTTCGCGGCACATGAAAGCGAAGCTGACGCTAGTATAGCACAATTTGCCCGAGATCTATCAATTTTTAGTTGTGCGTTGTTCATAGGGCCAAAAACTGCAGGTCGCAAACATTGGATGGCTGGTTTCGGTCAAGAGATGCAAGCATTATTACAGCTTATGCCATCTATCCGAATTAGTTATACGATAATTGTGAGGAAAAGGGAAGAGTTTTTTTCGCAAGATCGCGTGCGGAAACGCGAGTGTGAACGAGCGTGCCAACACGGTCGTTGATCAAAGACCGCTCGGCGGAATCTCAAGATAATTTCTGACCACTGACCACTGTTCATCGTGCTCCGCGCCCGATCACAGTTGTCGAATCGAGATCGAGGACGAGCCGGCCTTTGTCATCCAGATCGGGGTTGTTAAATACAATGGTCTCGCGCGGTTTGATCCGCAGGTGGCGGCAAAATGTCGAAGCACATATGCGTCTGTAACTTCCGGCCTTGCCGTGTGTGACGATCTTAAAGGCGTTCGTCTTTTGCGGGTCGGTCGGTATCAGCCCGACGATACGCCCACTGTCGTCATTCTGCATCTCGACCGCCGCCGGCGACCCAAGCACCTCATATGCCACGCCGTTCAGATAAAATGTCCCCTTCGGCCCCAACGTCACCCGCGGCTCGCGGCTCGACCGATACGGCTGCTGCCGCCCCTCGAACGTCTCCCATTTGATCTTCCTCACAACGTAAACTCCCTCCAACATGAATTACACATCATAAAGTGTATCAACGATGCAACGCAATGTCAAGAAAGATCTAAGATCGCCGACACGGAATTGGTAAGTTTTTGAATAAATGTTTAGAATCTTCTCGCCGAGCGGAAAAGCTGTGCTTTTCCGCTCGGTGAATAAGAAAAGGCATGATATCTATGTTCCGGATATCCCGAACAATACCTGCATATTATTTCACTTCGATAGCCCATCACCGCTTGCCGATCTTTCGTACTGACAAAGTAAAACAGATACTGTGCGATGCATTCAGCGAAGTTCGAACGAAGCATGGCATACTAATTCTCGCGTATGTGATCATGCTCGATCACGTTCACTTGCTCGTTTATTCACAGAAAGAGATGAGCGATGCCCTTCGCACTCGCTTGAGATATTTGGCGAAGACACGTTTCACCAAAAGGTCGAGTATATTCACCAGAATCCTGTTCGTGCAGGATTTGTAGACGATCCGTTAAAATATAGATTTTCGAGTGCGAGACTGTGGGCAGGGTCCAAGGCTGATGAGCCTTTGCTGACTGACCATTTGAAAATAGACTGGAGATAGCTTTCCTGGTGGAGAAGCTAAGCTTTTATTCACCGAACGGAAAACATTTGCTTTGAGCTCTAATTCGCCGAGCGGAAAACATTTGCTTTGAGCTCCGCTTCGCCGGGCGGAAAACCTGTGCTTTGAGCTCTGATTCGCCGAGCGGAAAAGCTATGCTTTTCCGACCGACCACCCCGCTATGCCCCACAGCACAAGGCCTCCGAAAGACGCTTTCCGCTCGGCGAGTAAGGCAAGCCTGTGAGATCTATCGCAGACCGGCGATGCCAGACGACGCCGACAACATAACTGCAGCCCACGGTGCAAACCGTGGGGATAACCGCCCACATCCCCGAACCGTCGAAGACGGTGATATACCCGTTATGCAGTCGTTTTTTTTATGTCAACAACGTGGTCGAAATTGTTTATTAGCAGAACTTCCACCACGGTTTTGCCTTTGCTTCAACGTGGAGGTCCGAATAGTCTGTCCGGTCGGCGACGGCGATCGCGACGGCGGTTGCCGGAACGAGAAGCTGATCGAGTTTGGAAAGGCCAAATGCCTGCATCAATTGCTCGGTCTCATTCATGTAATAGTGTTGAATGTCTATGCCTGCCTCTTGGGTCAGAGCTTCGCCGGCCAGTTCCGCTTCTCCGTCGACGCTCTGGATCGACCGCTTCATTTCGCCCGATTCGTAGTTCCAAAAGAATGCGCATCCGCTCGTGGTCTGTGCGACGAAAGAGAGGGCCGAGCCGAACCGCTCACTAAGCTGAGCAAGAGCCTTCTCATCGGTCGCGAGCACGTAGCTAAAGTCCATCAGCACCGCCCATTGTCCGTCCTGACAGATTACGTATACCTCTTGGCCGGGATCGGCTTTGGTCCAGTCCGCAGCCGACACAAAGCGCTCGTTTGCATCCTTCCAAGCCCAGATCTCGTCTTCATTTGCAAAGCCGTCTTTCGTCGCGACGATCTCAAACTTCGGCCAAACCTCCGCAAAGGCGTCGATAAACTCCGAAACCGAACCCCGCACAGCAACAAGTCCGATATGCATTCCCATCCTTTTCCCTCTCTTCGATCTTACCTACTCACTGTTTACTGTTCACTATTACCGAAGTCCTCTCAAGTTATTTGCTCAAAGTGCGGTCAATTTCGTACATCACTGACGCCGTTTGAAATACAACTCGGCTGCCATCGTCCCATATTAAATCCTCACCTTCTTTTTGCCCCCCGTGTTCTTGTCGCTGAACTAGGTCACTGACCGTTCCCCAGTAGCGGATAA
This sequence comes from Acidobacteriota bacterium, assembly GCA_016713675.1. Taxonomy (NCBI): domain Bacteria; kingdom Pseudomonadati; phylum Acidobacteriota; species Acidobacteriota bacterium. The sequence goes on along the minus strand of JADJOS010000001.1, from coordinate 351,538 downwards.
GTGCATCCAGATGGGCCGCTTTTGCTTCCCCGAGTCTGCCACGGAAAAGAGCGATTACGGTTCGAAGTCTACTGACAGAATGAGCCTTGTCGTTGTCAACTTCCGGTGGTTTATGCTCGTCAACAAGAGCGGTTGTAAATTCCTGAAGAGCCTCGCGACATAAATGACCAATAGTTGTTAGTTGAAGCTCAGAATCACTTTGCCATAAAAGATCGTCGGCGCTTTTCAGCTTTTGGTGCGCCGCTGGATATTTTGTTCGCAGCCGATCTCCGTCAAGGAATTTCTTGACGTTTGACTCCACTACTTCAACCGGTCCGCCGGACCGCTCCTTCAAAGCTTTGTACTAAGCGAAACCAGTTGGAAGGATGTCAAACTGCCATGCGCCGCGAGGAGAGATTACATCAACGTTGATAAAATTCACCCGTCGTAAAACATCAAAATCTCCGGGATAAAGAGAGCAGCGACCTCCCTGAAGCCCTGGGTGTTGAACGATTAAATTAACTTCCTCATCCACATGAAGGGCAAGGAAGGGTACTCGCTTGTTGCTGGGCATGTTTCGAGCAGCTTCCACTAAGATTGCGAGAGCTTCCTCTTGTTCTGGGTCAAGGTGCATAGTTCAATGAACGCGCGGCGTGATGAACACGCCGTCCTGTTGGTTATGCCTTATGGCGTTGGTAGCGCTTCGACTTGGGCTGCAGAGTTCCACGTGGCGATGGCTTTGCAACGTAAAATTGAAAATGGAAAATGTAAAATCTCAGAGCCGGAACGGTCCCGTTTGACGAATGACGCTTCGAAAATACGGTTGGGCGAGTCGAAACGTTTGTGAGGTACGTCAAACATTGGGAAGTCTCCTTCGAGGTTGTGCTTTTGACTCAAAATGCGAGTTTGCCGTCTATCATACACCCGATCTTGCATCTGTCAACGGCGGGGATTAGACACTAATTTGTAGTGATAGTCATCGTCGTAGGTTTCGTCGGGGCTTTGGGGGTTGATCTCAGGTTCTTAGGTACTGTGATCGGACTGAATTTCGCGCCTAGATTCCATGCGTTGGTTAACCTTGTCTTGATCTGCTTCGATTGGACGTTCCCCATTGTGTGGATCGTCGAAATAAATAGTCCGTCAGCATCTATCAAGGCGATCTCTTCGTCGAATTCCGCGCCTTTGCCATCCCCTCCGTAAACCTCAAATTTGCGGTACTCCTTAACCTTTTTACCCGCGACCGTTTTTTCCGTAAGGCTGTATTCTACCGATATTGGGGTTCGCGGGCGGTATATGCGTATCGACCTTGGGCATTCATATTTCTGCGGCCCTGTCCATACCTTACCGTCGGTACTGCAGTAAACATTGTCGCCAAATCCGGTTCGGAGTTGGTACGATCTCGTCGTCTTTCCATTTTCAGTGTTGGTGAAGGTCTGTCGCTCGAGTCCCTCCCCTTGGCGTTCAGTAACGTGGGTCGAACTCGCGATCATTTTTTCGTTCTCAAAGATCTCCGAGGTGAATGTGTGGACAAAAGGAAAACGGCCATTGGTCTCGGATAGGGCATACCGATGGGCACTTTCGTAATCTTCCTGCGAAATTGACTTCGACTGTGCAGCCGCAAAAACCGAAAACCATGAAATAGCGATGATAATGTAGATCGGATTCATAAATAATGCCTCGATGATCCTGACCTTTGGGGTGATGAGGGTTTTGGGAATCAGGGCGTAGAAGTTGGCCATGATCTCTTCAACTTTGGGGCGGCGGCCGGTTAGGTCGAAGCGTCTGTGAGGTACGTCAAACATTGGGAAATCTCCTTCGAGGTTGTGTTTTTGACTCAAAATGCGAGTTTGCCCATTATCATACACCCGATCTCGCATCTGTCAATGACGGAGTACGGACACTCTTGTCCGAAAGGCTGCGGATTCCTTATCAACACGTGGAACTCCGGACGACAGTGCGGCATATGAGCGGATACCAGTGATCACAATGCGTAGCGGGCGATGAAGAGAAACCGCGGATATTGCGGACGATGTTGGGTAGAAAATGTTGAAGACGACGGTGATTAATATTGAGACGTCCGGCGTTCGGATCGGGCGAAAAAGCGATTGTTGCCAGGTGCTTTTTTGGTGTTGCTGGACCGGCTTTTGGGTGTTGCCAAAGGCCAATTTTGTGATGCCCGGAGTGTTTTGGTGCCGAAATCGGCACCAAAAGGTGTGCTAAGTCGTGCGTTTGCAGCGAGTTAGTTGGCTGCAATCAGCATCAAATGCGGCAGATCGATGTGTCGTTGCGATAATGCACGTGAAACAACGGTTTTATCTCACCGTCGCCATCTTCGCCGTGGTTTTAGAGCGCAGAATTGGCCGCGGATCTTGCGGATCAGGCGGATCGAACGGATAAGAAATTTTCTTGATCCGCGATGATCCGCTCGATCCGCTTCATCCGCGGCCAATTCCGGTTCTTACTTGATCTCGAGCTCGAACGGCAGCATCGCGAGGGCTTGGCCGTTTTGCATTTGATCGAATAGGGCAGCGTAGCGGAACAGGCGTCGAATGTCGGCCGGCAGGGCTGATATTACGGCCTCTTGAGCTTCGCGTTCCTTGATGTCAGCAGATGTGTCGTTGTCGAAAAACTACTCGAAGAACGGACGCGGCTCGGGGAAAACGACGCGGCGGACGTCCTTTTCAGCCGGCAGCTCGGCAAGCTGTTTGGCGATATCGATCGCCTTTTCGAGGCCGCCGAATTCGTCGATCAGCCCGTTCGCCTTGGCTTGAGTGCCGGTCCAGACACGGCCCTGGCCGAGCGTATTGGCCTCTTCCGTGGTCTTGTTGCGGCCCTTGGCGACCTTCGGTATGAAATTGTCGTAATAGACGGCGTTGGCCTGTTCGACCATCTTTTCGCGTTCCTCGGGCGTCCATTTTTCGGTCTCGCGAAAGATGCCCGCGTTCTTGCCGCGCATCGTGTATTGGTTTGTGACGCCGAGCCAGGTGTACAGGCCCTTGATCACCGGTTTGCCCATGAACATGCCGATCGAGCCCGTGACGGTCGAGGGTTCGGCGACGATCTTGTTGGCGTTGCAGGCGATGTAATAGCCGCCCGACGCAGCGACATCGGACATCGAGACGACGACCGGCTTTTTGGCCTTGGCGTTCTCTAGCGCGTACCACATCAGGTCCGAAGCGAGTGCCGAGCCGCCCGGCGAATCGACACGAAGCACGATCGCCTTGATCGATCGGTCGGCCGCGGCATCGTTGACGGCAGCGACGATCGTGTCCGATCCGACCATCTGGCCGTTGATCACGCCGTTGCTCGAACGGCCCGAATTTATTGCTCCCGAAGCGTAAATGACGGCGACCTTTTCGCCTTTGTTGAGGCCGAGCGAATCCGACGGTATCTCGCGATATTTGCCGCCGCTGATCGTTCGCAGCTTTGTATCTTCCTTGTAGCCGAGCCGGGCCTTGAGCTCGGTATCGACCTGTTCTCGGTAGATCGCGTCATCGATCAGGCCCTGTGATTTCGCCTGTACGGCCGTGAACGGCGCCGAATCGACCATCGCTTTGACGTCCTCGACCGCTTTGTTGCGTGAGGTCGCGATGGCGTTTGTAAAGCGGCCGTAATACTCGTCGAGGATGGCATTGACGACCTCCTTTTGTCCCTCGCCCATCTCGGTCTTGGTGTATTGATCAGGTGCGTTCTTGTATTTCGGGCCGATCTGGATGACGTCGGTCTCGACGCCGAGCTTGTCGAGCGAGCCTTTGAAGAACATCGCTTCGGCCGCGAAACCATTGACATACAGGCTGCCCGAGGGCGGCACGAAGATCTTTTCGGCGGCGGACGCGATGTAATATTCGCGGTTCATGCCGAGCTCCATGTAGGCGTAAACGGGCTTGCCCGAGGTGCGGAGATCGGCGATCGCATCGCGGAGTTCGTCGGCCTTGCCCCAGCCGATGCCCGGGAAATTGATATCCAACAATACAGCACCGATGCGGTTGTCGACCTTCGCTTTGCGGATCTGCGTCAAAAGGCTCGTGAACGATTGCGTCTGGCTGACGCCGAATGCCTTGGCGAGCGGCTCTTCGGGCACGTAATCAGGCAGATCGCCGGAAACATTGAGCACGAGCACGCTGTTCTCCGGAACACTCGGCCGCCCAAGCGAATCCGCGAACAACGCGATCGCGATGATCCCGACCATCACGCAAACGATAACGACACCGCCAATTATAAGTAAGGTTTTCGAGGTTTTCGACATTCTTTTCTAACTAACTCATCAGCACACAAATCGCTGATCCCATTGAATTTATTTACGCAAAATTACCTGCAAAGGTTTACTTTTTATCGATCCGACAGGCGCTTCATATTTTAACGGACTGACCGATCGAAAGCCAACGCATTCGCCATCGGCTGACATCTACGCTTTAGAGCGTGTGGCCCAATAGGGCTTGGTACTTACCTGGGCCGGCGGGTCGCCAGAGCATGGGGTGTTTATCCAAACACGGCGTGCCTGCACCGGGTATCTGCTCCTAAACAACGCTAGTGCCCTGGATCGGTTTTGGCGTCTCGGCCGTAAGTACGATATATTCAAAGTTTATGGCTAAGAAGGGTTCGATACTCATCTGCGACGACGAAGAGATAATGCGAGACGTACTTGAGACGATCCTCTCGGGTGCGGGCTACAAGGTGGATCTTGCTAAGACCGGCGAAGAAGCGATCGAGGTCTACTCGCAGAGAGTGTATGACCTCGTGCTGATGGATGTGTCGATGCCGGGCATCGGCGGCCTTACCGCGCTTGAGGAATTGATCAAGATCGATCCAGAAGCGATGGTCCTAATGGTGACAGCATACGCAACATTCGACACGGCTATTTCCGCGTGGGAGAAAGGTGCGGCAGGTGTTATCCGAAAGCCATTCCAAAACGAGCAAATTCTCGCGTTTGTGGCACGGGGCATCCGAAATCGGAAGAAGGAAGAAGAGCGCCGTACTCTCCGTCAGGCAATGGCCAAATCCGTAAAGCGAGATGGATTCATCGGCCGCTCAGAGATCATGGAGGACGTGTTTCGACTGGTGGAGCGTGTCGCTCCGGCCCGATCAACGGTGCTGATCACCGGCGAAAGTGGAACCGGAAAGGAACTCGTCGCGAAAGCGATCCACGAGGCAAGCCCACGGGCGGACAATCCGTTCGTCGTCGTAAATTGTTCGAATATTCCGTCGGAATTGTTGGAGTCTGAACTTTTTGGCCACACTAAGGGCGCATTTACCGGAGCTGTCGCTTCAAAAAAAGGATTGTTCGAAGTCGCGGATACAGGTTCGATCTTTCTGGATGAGATCGGTGATCTTCGTCCTGAACTGCAGGTGAGATTGCTTAGAGTAATTCAGGAGCGAGAATTTACGCCGCTTGGAGATACTACGCCTGCGAAGGTCGATGTCCGTATAATCGCTGCAACTAACGTTGATCTGAAAGAGGCTGTTCGAAGCGGACAGTTCCGCGAGGATCTGTATTATCGTTTGTCCGTCGTACCTCTCGAATTGCCGGCTTTGCGAAACCGCCGGGAAGATATCTTGCCTCTGACGCAGCATTTCATTAAGAAGTATAACGAAGAGAATGGTCGTGATATATCCGAAAATGTTTCGCCCGATGTTTTGTCGCTGCTCGAGAATTACAACTATCCGGGTAACGTCCGCGAACTCGAGAACATTATCGAACGTGCAGTTGTGATCGCTCAGACGGATGAGATCACAGTTGAATGTCTCCGCCCGGAAGTGCGGGATCCGAACCTTGCGTTCAACATGATGAAAAGCACGGAAGGATCATCGAGTGAACTCGACATCGCCCGCGGCGTCAACTTTTACGACGAGGTCAAAAAGTATGAGATCGATCTGATCCGCCGTGCATTGGAACAGACCGGCGGACATCAATCTCGTGCTGCCCGACTACTTGGCCTTAATGCGACCACGTTGAATTCGAAAATAAAGACACATAATATCCCCACTCGAAATTGATCAACTTCGCGATCTTTCCTGAGCAAGCCCGCCATTATCGCGTGACTGACCAATTGCGCAAAATATTCAAATTTTTGCACAAATCTCCGATAACGCAGTCGGAAATCAATTTACTAAATATATAAGCTACCAGTTTATAAGGGCTTGTTTATCGTTGTTTCGTGGCATAATTTTTGCCTTTTAACATCTGTGTTCACATACAATTTGTATCCACCCGGATTTGAATCGAACTACAATTAGACTTAGGAGGAGCAGAATGAGGAAATTTTTGGTTGTAGCTCTTGCTACTTTTTTTGCCGCATTTTCCGCATATGGCCAAACGGCTACGGGCGGAATTTCGGGAACCATCACAAGTCCCGACGGCGGCGTAATTCAGGGAGCCACGGTCGAGGCTAAGTTTAACCAGACCGGAAAGTCATATTCCGCCGTTACCGGAAGTGACGGGGCTTTCAATTTTAACCAGCTGGAACCCGGCATGTACACCGTTACAGTCACTTCCAGCGGGTTTAAGGTATCGAGCTCGACGGATGTCAAAGTCGATATCGGGCGCGAATATACGTTCAACAGGACACTTGAGGTCGGTGCCGTAACCGAAACGGTAACAGTGACCGCGGGTGCGGACGTTATCACGTCCAACAGTGCTCAGGTCACGAGTGTTGTCAGTCCGCAGCAGATCCTTTCGCTTCCGCTGTTGGCCCGTAACCCTCTCAACTTGACGACGCTGCAAGCGGGTGTTCAAAGCAACCCGTTCCAAGGTACGTCGATCAATGGTCAGAGGACTACACTCACGAATATCACCCGTGACGGCATAAGTATAAATGACCAGTTCATTCGTGCAAACGCGACCGACTTTGCTCCCGGCCGGCCGTCCGTCGACGATACCGGTGAATTTACGATCTCAACATCTAATCAGGAAGCCGATACCGGCTCGGGTGGTGCTCAGATCATACTTGTGACGCCTCGCGGCACGAGCGAGTTTCACGGAGCTCTGTTCGCTTATAATCGCAACTCGAGATTTGCGGCGAATAACTTTTTCAACAACCGCACACCTGACATAAATGGTGTTCAGCAGGAGATTGCTAAGAAGCCGCCTTTCCGCAACCGTAACCAATATGGCGGAAAGATCAGCGGGCCTTTTCCAACTCCGATGTTTGGCGAAGGAACTCCGTATTTCAGAAAGAACAAGGGATTTTTCTTCTTTGCGTATGAAGGGATCAAGGATCCTCTTGCCCAGCGTTATACACGTACGATCTTGACCCCGGCAGCTCGTGCCGGAACGTTTACGTTCTTGCGTGCCGCACCGCCGGCAGGTTCGACGGCCAATCCGATCAATAGCGGCGGCATTTCGTGTCCCTCGACAGCCACGGGAAGCGTTTGTACGGTAACTAACATTCTTGCGTTTGCTCAAAGCCAGGGCATCTTAGGTATCCCGAACGCGATCAATCCGATCATCCAGGATCTGGTTCTTGGACCTATGCCAACGGCTGGCAATACAACCGGCGGCGATGGCCTGAACACAACGGGCTACGGTTTTAACCGTAGATTTGACACTACCCGCGAAACTTATACTACAAGGATAGATGTAGACATCACGAAGCGTGACACGTTGTCGGGCGTTTATTCCTGGAACAAAGAGAACGTGCTTCGTCCGGATGTGGACACAGCCAACTATACCGAAAGTCCGGATGTCACACAGTATTCACTGAATAAGACGCTTTCGTTGACTTACCGCCGTGTTCTTTCGAACACAATGGTGAATGAACTTCGTTACGGGATATTTACCAGTGAGGTTCCTTTTGCGCGAGTCAGCCAATATCCTGCTTTCTTCCTTGGAGGACAGGGAACCACTAGCGGAACGCTTGCCGGATTGGTCAATCAACCTAATATTTTTCTCGATCAGGGCCGTAACAATAAGCTGTTTACCTGGGCCGATAACATGAACTGGATCGTTGGCAAACATTCATTGAAGTTTGGCGGCCAGACCCAGCTTTATAAGGTCAACTCGTATAATGACGTATTGATCGTTCCGAACTACAACATTGGCCCTTCGTCAGTGGTGGCTCCCGGTGTAAACAACACAAACCTTACGACCGGTAACTTCCCGAATAACTGTACGCCTGCTTGTGCGACCAGCGTTATCAGCACTGCACAGGCCGGCACGGCCAGTAATTTACTTGCGCTGCTCGCAGGTATCGTCAATCAGCGAGTTCAGGGTTTCAACACAGCCACGCCTACTTCGGGTTACGCTCCGGTCAGAAACCTGTCACCGTTCCGCAATTCGAATCATGCCCTGTATTTTTCGGATAGATGGTCGGCGGCTCGTGGGTTGACCATTTCCGGCGGCGTGCGTTGGGAAATGTACCCGGCGATGAAGATCAACAACGGATTGTCGCTTGAACCGGTCATTGCAGATCCAAATAACCCGGCGGCAAGTTTGGTGACGGGTAATGGAACATTTAACGTGGTCGGCACGAATGCCGGACAAGAGTATTTGTATTACAAGACCGACTGGAATAACTTTGCCCCTTCGTTGGGTATTGCGTGGACGCCGAATGTAGGCGGATTTCTTGGCCGTTTCTTCTTTGGAAACGAGGGTCAGACCGTTATCCGCGGCGGCTATAGCCAAGCGTATGGTAATGACTCGATCATCACTTCATTAAACAACACGCTTAGTGGGAATGTCGGCCTCGGCCGTGCATCCTCTTCAGCGATCGGCCCGACCGGAACAACCGCTGTTAATGACAGATTGGGCGGCAATAACACGCCGATCCTTCCTCCGGTATTCATCCCTCCGCCGAGGTCGTTCCTACAGAACAACACGGCGACCCAGGGTTTCTTCGGCGTGGCAAATGCGGTTGACCCGAAACTGCAGATCCCGCGAACGGATCAGTACAGTATCGGAATTCAGCGTGAATTGCCCGGCAACATCGTGTTCGAGGCCCGTTATGTCGGGACGAGAAGCGATAACCTGGCCCGCGGTATCGACCTTAACGAGATCGACGTTGTGAACAACGGATTCCTCGGGGATTTCGTTCGTGCTCAGCAGAATCTCGCTATCTCGATCGCGGCGAATGGTGGAAACATCAACAATGCTACACCGTTCTGCAACAATGCCGGATGCGTACCGCTCACTATCTTCCAGAACGGCGGAGCAGGTGCTCCGGGCCGCCTGGTGGTTGGAACAGGGGTAACGTTGGCTGTCCTTCGAGCACAGCTTCAGGCAGGAACTGTGGCAGATCTGGCACAGTTGTTTATTTCAAACAATTTGAACAATCACCCGACCGTTGCAAACCCCGCCTTGGTCCCTCGGATCGGTTTTTACCAGAACCCTAACATCGGGCAGATCGAGTTGTTCACAAATGCCGGATCATTCCATTACAATTCGATCCAATTGGAAGGCAGGCGTAGGTTCTCGCAAGGGCTCTACTTCCAGGTGAATTACACCTGGTCGAAGAACATTACCGATACGGTCGGTACTTCGCAGGCATTGTTTGAGCCGTATTTGCAAAACAACAATCGGGACCTTGACCGGCAGCGTGCCGATTTTGACCAGACCCATACGTTCAATTTTAATGGAATCTACCAATTGCCATTCGGCAAGGGTAAGAAGTTCATGAATATGGGCGGAGGCTGGGATAAACTCTTTGGAGGTTGGGAAGTGTCGGGGCTCATGCAGTGGAGCAGCGGCGCACCGATCAGTTTTGTGGATTCTCGCGGAACTCTAAACCGAGGTGTCCGTTCCGGACGCCAGACGCCGTTCAGCACGTTAACGGATGATCAGATCCGTGCGTTGTCCGGCATCTACGAGAGCAACGGACGGATCTATTGGATCAATCCGTCGATAATCAACACCGCCGGCCAGGCAGCAACGGGCTATATCTATCCCGGACTCAGCACTAACGCTGCGTTTGACGGACAGGTATTCTTTAACGTTGCACCCGGACAGACAGGTAATATTGGACGCACGCAGCTAAATGGTCCAAAATCCCTTAATGTGAACATGGCGTTGTTGAAGAACATCCGCTTTACCGAATCAATGCGTGTTCAGTTGAGAGCTGAGGCATTTAACGTGCTTAACAACGTCAACTTGCGAAACAATACGCAGCTAGCGAATATCAACGCCACGAGCTTCGGCCAGATCACTTCAGCGGGTGATGCTCGTATCTTCCAGTTTGCAGCTCGATTCGAATTCTAGTTTAGGCCTCTTGGCTTATTTTGTACTGCCGCTCTTTTTGAGAGCGGCAGTTTTTTTGTCTCGACAGTTCAGTTCGCGGCCATCAAGCCGTTATACTTGACTGATCCTAAAATGGGAAATGACGGTGTAAATAATGCAGATATCTCGTTGACACCGCTCGGTGCGGGCGATCTGATCGATCGCGCCGTAAGATTTTACCGAAGGAACTTTCTGACCTTTGTGATGATCGCAGCTCCGCCCGTCGTAGCAGGCACTTTCATTTCGGTCGTTTGGACGATGCTCGGGCGACAGTTATTCACGGTCGATCTAGATCCGCGGTCGGCAGACACGACGCTGTATAGCCTATTTGTCTGGTTCGGAAACGCTGTGATCTGGTTGACCGAGATGATAGCTACATTAGTAGTGATGGGCGGGGCGTCGCGAAATTTCGTCAGGCATTTGCTCTTCGGCGAGCGAATTTCCTTTCGGGACACTTATGACAATACGCGAAAGCGGATCTTCGGCCTGATCGGGGCGTCGGCACTTATAACGATCTTGTTATCTGTCATCGGAATTATTTTCTTCTATTTTGGGATGATAATAACGGGGCTGGTGATCGTTCTCATTGTCGGGATATTTAGTTCGATACCGTTGGTCGCGACGATCCTTTCGATCATCGCCGGAATTCTCGGTGTTGGAGCGACAATTTGGTTGTTTTTCCTGATCGCTTCGCGTTTCGCATACGTGCCTCAGGTCATGCTGGTCGAAGGTCAGGGCGTTGCTTCGGCGGTAGGCCGCAGTGCGAGTCTGGCAAGTGGAAATGTTAGGCGTTTGATCGCTCTGTTTTCGTTCACTTTGGTCGCAACATATTCAGCCTTGGCGATCCTGTACGTACCGTTGGCATGGTATGCGTGGGGTGCAGGTGTCGAGGTAATGTCGTTTAGTACGGACCTTATTCCAGCGTGGTACGAAATTGCTTATAATCTAATCTGGCAGATCAGTTTGATATTGCTCTCGCCTGTCTGGATGATCGGGCTTTGTTTGCTCTATGTTGACGAGCGGGTCCGATCAGAGGGTTATGACTTGGAGTTAATGGCAGCTCGCAGGCTAGGTGAAATACCAACAGTACCGATGACGTACATCAATCCACTGCAGCCTGCGATCAGTCTCGCACCTCGTGCGGAGGCGACAACTACGAACAATGCTCCAGTGGAAGGCAGATCTCATTCGACCTTGGGTCTGGATCGACAATGAAACCGCTAAAACGCAAAAAAGGCAATGAACGGATCCGACTGCTCGTCATGCAGCTATTGGTGTCATTCATGTTCGTAACCCAGGCTTTTGGAATTGGGCTGGCCGATTACCTTTCAAAATTAGAAGCGGCACGATCTGACGTGGACGTTCTCATTGCCGATGTTGAAAATACAAGGACGGGCAAACGGAACCTGGTTCGAAGTGAAGCCGTGATACTAAGGATTCGTGAAACGCTGCCTCCGGGGCTAAAGATCGACGTGCCTGGCGGAATTATCGAGAGCGATACGCAGTGGCTTATTGCCGAACTGGACGATCTCGAGAGCCGCGTAAACCTATCAGAAAAGACTGCAGTTCTAGTTGGGATCAAAGAACGGCTCGATTCGATCGCCGACCGATTGGACGAACTAAATCAAGCCGCCGCCTCCGAGAGATCAAAGGACGAGGACAAACAGAAACTTGCCGAGATCTTAAGGCGCGAAGAGTATCAAATGCCCGAACCGCCAAAAGAGAGCCTGATAGAACGATGGCTACGCGAGCTAATGGAATGGCTAAGGAATGCATTCCCAAGTCCGGATATCTCTCCGACAAGCGGCTCCGGCGGTTCGTCAATTTCTTTTGTCTTGCAGATCTTGCTATACGGAGGATTGGCGGTTGCGATCGGTTTTCTTATCTACCGGTTCGTGCCGTTTCTTGCCAACCGACGCGGCAGAAGATCCAAAAATAAGAAAGCTGACCGAGTGATACTCGGGGAACGAATTGCTGCCAATGCATCGGCTCACGACCTCTTTACGGAGGCCGATGATCTCGCCAGGACGGGTGAACTTCGGCTCGCTATCCGAAAAGGTTATATTGCTCTTCTTTGCGAACTGAGCGACCGCAAACTGATAGGTCTTGCCAGACACAAGACAAATCGCGATTATCTTCGGGACGTCCGAAGGCGGCCGAGGCTGTTTGAAAATATGGCCGGCATGACAAGGACTTATGAGCAGCATTGGTACGGCTTAAAGCAAATTGAAGCGAACGAGTGGGAGGACTTCCGGGCCACGTATCAACGTGCCGTGAACGACACCGGAAAGCAATGATCTTTTGATCAAAGTGAAACAAAGGCTATTTATTATTCTTGGCGTTTTCATACTTGGTGCGATCCTGATCGGGCTGAATGCGGCCTCGTACACTCAAAAGCCAAAAGTAGTCGATAACGAACTGCAGCCAAATCGATCGACTTTCAATTCGGGGCCAACAGGTACGCAGGCGTTTTACTCGCTGCTTTCGGAGACAGGCCGCAAGGTCGTTCGCTGGCAGGAATCGACCGAAGCGCTGTTAACTGCCCGAGATCGCAAGCCAGATGTGTTCGTAATAATAGGACGCATTCGGCGGGATATCACTGACGCGGAGTCAAAGTACTTGCTGAAGTGGGTTTCCGGCGGCGGCCGACTCGTTTTGATCGATCGGGCACCGCCAACTGAGTTATTAACAACGAGTGCCGATTGGACGATCGAGTTGTCGATTCCCAACTATGGCAAACTGCTTAGCGTTGACGCGACTGACTCGACGGCGTTGATCAAAGACGTCGCGGCGGCACGGCCGGGACAGCCGACGCTACTGACTGCAAAAGTAAATTCGATCCAGCCATCGATATTTACTTCGGATGTCACATTTCGGCGGATGACCGAACAAGAATCAAAAGATAGAGGCACGCCCAACGATGATGACGTCGCGACTCCGGATAATGGTGAAAATCGAGAGGTCGGCGAGGCGCCCGTCTCACATTTTGTTTCGGGAAACAAAAATATTGTGGTCGATGTGCCTTACGGCTCGGGGAGGATCGTCTTTGTCTCAGATCCTTTTATTGTGTCGAACGCCGGGATTTCTCTGGTAGATAATGCACAATTGGCGATCAATCTTGTGGCGACTCGAGACGGAATTGTTGCGTTCGACGAATTTCATCATGGCTTTGGGTCGAATAATAATCGGTTTGTCGAGTACTTTGCCGGAACACCCGTTGTCGCGATATTTTTCCAATGTCTCGTACTCGTTGGGTTCATTTTCTACTCCAAAAGCAGACGATTTGGGCGTTCTGTTCCTGAATTCGAGGCAGACAGGCTTTCAAAACTCGAATATGTTTCGGCAATGGCCGAAATGCAGCGGCGGACGCGATCATTTGATCTCGCGATCGAAAACATCTATCGTGATTTTCGCCGTCGAGCATCGCGGCTTCTCGGTCTTGATAACCATGCGGTTACGACAAATGCCCTATCGATAGCAATCGCAGAACGAACTGGGATCGACCAACATATTGTTGAAAAGACGCTCGACGATTGCGAACAAATCATTTTCGGCGAACCGACGAACAAGAGCGAGGTGCTTGTTCTTGCAAAGCATATTCGCGAATTTGAGGACGCTTTGGGGATGCGTCGGCGCATAAAGGGCTAGATGCGAGGAAAGTCATGCCGACGTACGAGCTTATTTTACTGATATTAGTGTTCCTCGCGACAAGCTTTGTCGGGGTGGTAACAGGCAGCAATTCGCTGATCGCAGTTCCCGTGATGTTTCAGGTTGGCGTTGACCCAAAAGTCGCCGTCGCGACAAATATGTTCGGCCTCGTTTTCATGTCGATCGGGGGGACGATACCGTTTTTAAGAAAGGGATCGATCGATATGCGAAAGATCTCACCGCTGCTGGTGTTGACGCTGATCAGTTCGGCGATCGGTGCCGCCCTCGTGGGTCTTATATCGAATACGAGCATCAAGCTGATAGTATCGATCGCCATGATACTTGTCGCGGTGTTTATACTGCTCAAACGCGATTCCGGTGTCGATCAACTGGAACCGATATCGCGGCGTTCGTTGGTTGTAACATTCATATTGACCTTTTTGCTTGGTATATATGGCGGAATATTCAGCGGCGGTTATGTGACTATCTTGACTGCTGTATTGGTCGCGTTTTTCGGGATGCAATTTACCGAGGCGGTTGCATCGACCAAACTAATAAATGTCGTCTCCTCAGCGATTGCCACTGCCGTTTTCATGTGGCAAGGTTTAGTGGATTATTCGCTCGGTATTGTCCTCGGCGTGACGATGTTTGCCGGAGCTTATCTCGGGGCACATTACGCGACCAAACTTAATGATATGTGGTTAAAGAGAATATTTTTGACAACCGTTTTTGTGTTAGCGATAAAGACAATTTACGATTTCATTTAACAGATGCTAAATTCCACACCCTCAACAGTTGCACATATCCGGAACGAGCTTTCCAAAACGATAGTCGGGCAGGACGATGCGATCGAGCAAATACTTGTGGCTTTGCTCGCCGAAGGGCACGCGTTGATCGAAGGCGTTCCCGGGACGGCGAAGACGCTGATCATAAAAACGATCGCCAAGATAATCGGTGCCGGGTTCTCACGTATACAGTTTACGCCCGACCTGATGCCCTCGGATATCACCGGCACGAATGTCTTCAATATGCAGACGTCCGAATTCAGCTTGCGGCAGGGGCCGATCTTTACCGACATTCTGCTCGCCGACGAGATCAACCGGACGCCGCCAAAAACGCAGGCCGCTCTGCTCGAGGCGATGGAAGAACGTCAAACGACAATTGACGGAGAACGCTATCCGCTTTCGCCGATCTTTACGGTCCTGGCGACCGAAAACCCGATTGAATACGAGGGGACATATCCGCTGCCCGAGGCCCAGCTCGATCGATTCTTGCTCAAGATCCTTATTGATTATCCGGAGGAAACCGAAGAGCAGGAGATCGTCGCACGATGGGATGCCGGATTTAACTCACGACATCTCGAACAGGTCGAGTTGACCCCGATCTCGGACCCAACCGCAATACACATTTGTCGAAACGAGGTCCGCACGATGAGAATGGAGCCGGGCGTACAAAAGTATATTGTCGACATAGTCAGAAAGACGCGTTCACATCCGTCGATACTGTACGGAGCAAGTCCGCGAGCGTCGGTCGCACTGCTTCTTTGCTCAAAGGCCCTTGCGGCGATTCGAGGCCGTGATTTTCCTACGCCGGATGACATTCGTGATGTGTCGCTGCCGGTTCTTCGTCATCGACTCGCATTGCGTGCAGAGGCCGAACTCGATGGAGCGACAACTGACGCAGTCATCTCTGATATCATCCAGACAGTTGAAGTGCCCAGATGAACTCCAATCCTTTTAGATATTTGCTATTTGCCGCGATCCTTATCATCGCCGGATCGGCGTATTCGCAAAATGCAAGGATCCCTGAATGGATCAAGAAAGAGAAGTTTCTTCGCGCCTGCGAAACGGCGGATATCGAGGCAGTCAAGAATTATCTCAAACAGGGCATCTCGCCCGACACGCGTGACATATTCGGCCAGCCGGCGATCCTCAGAGCGGTTCGCGGGTTTGACGTATTTCGTAATACACCTGAGGTGATCAGGTTGCTCCTGGCTGCGGGTGCAGATATCAATGCGACAAATGAGTTTGGCTCGACCGCTTTATTTGGGACCGTACGGATGCCAGACACACCGATGAACCCGCAAGGTCTGCTCCTCAGATCGGGTGCTGACGTCAACAAGAAAGACAAATACGGCAAAACCTACGCTGAGCGAAAGTACTACGACGACCACGAAGCGGTCGAAGACGACGATATGGCCTGGCGGCTGCTGCTCGAGGATGACATCAACTGGTCTGCTCCGTGGGAAACTGTACAGAAAATGCCCCGTCACTCTAACTCCGCCACGGCCATGATGGCCGCGTCATATTATGGAATCGTATTTGGACGGACCCCGGATCGCTACAAGACCGAATGGCAGGTCGAGGTCGATAAGAATGGGGAAACGTACCTTTTCTATTTTGCAAGCCGCCCGCAGCTCTATACCGACGAGCTTTTTAGTCTTGATCACAGGGCGGTCAATAAGGTGAGCAAAAAGGGCGATACGGCTCTGATGCGTGCCGTCATGTTTGACAACGGATGGCTAGTAAAGAGATTGATGTCTGCGGGAGCTGAGGTCGATCGACGCGATCTTGACGCAAAGAACGCACTCGAATATGCTGCCGAATACGACTATTTCGATTCAACGCTACTGCTGTTGGGCCGGGCATTCCCAAATCTACCCAACAAAAAAGGGCGGACGGCACTGATGGTCGCTGCAGCGAACGGGAGCATCAACACGATGAGAGCTTATTCGTATGCTCTGCAATTTGCAGCAAGGGCTCCGGCCGAGGCCGCTAAACTGCCCCGCGCAGAAAGAAAGCAAATGCTGGAGCTGGCGGCCTTATTTCGCAAGATCGATCTAAATGTTAAAGATCAGGACGGTATGACAGCTTTGATGCTGGCTGCCGAAGGCGGCCATACCGAAATCGTAAAAACCTTTGTGTTGCTCAAGGCAAATGCGAAACTCACCAACATCGCCGGCAAAACAGCTCTCGACCTCGCCCGTGCCAAGGGCCACAAAGACATAGTCAAACTACTCACGGCCGGACGGTGACTCACCGGTTTCTCCGCTTTGCCCAGTTTTGGCCGCCGGAACCTTGTCCTTCGGTTTGTCAGTTGTTTTTGGAGTCTTTGGCGGCGGTGTTGCCATTGGTTTTGGTGTAGCCGTTGTTGTAGGGGCTTGTTGAACCGTGGTGTTGCCGGCAGTTGATCTTGGCGTCGGCGTCGGTTTTACATCCGGAGTAGTGTTCGCCGGAATCGGCACGAGAATAATACCACCTTCGTTCGGCATGAACTGGCTGGGGCTATTCGGGTCGATCGTCACGACCTGACCGCCCTGAGGGATCATCTGCGGTTGCGGAGCACCGATAGGCGGGGCTCCAATTGGCGGGGCCCCGCCGTTTGCCCAAGGATTGTATCCGTCACCGCCAGGAAGCGTTCCCGGAGGTATCATTTCGCTATTCGCGTTCAGCATCAGCGATGCATCCGTGTCGCCGATCATCTTCATCAAGCCGTCTTCTTGTGCACCAGTCGCCGGATTGATCGGCTGGACGGGAAGGCTGTTTGCATCGATCGTTAGAGCCGCTGTCGTAGGATCGGTCTTCTTGCCCATCGTGAAATATATCAATGTACCTCCCAACAGAGTGATCCCGGCGAGCACTAAAAATGCGGTCTGCCAAATATTCTGCCCAGAAGCCGCCGCTGCTGCCTTTTTCCCAACGAGTTCGGTCGATAGTCGATCAAGGTCTTCTGCGAGGTCCGCCATTGACTGATACCGATTTTCCGATTCGCTCGTCATTGCGCTTAAGATTATCGGCTCGATCTGCGGGTGGAGATCCTGGCGAAAGGCTGAAAGCGGCGGCGGCTGTTCCTTTTGTTTCGTGTGGATATCAGCGGCGGTCATTCCGTCGAACGGTACCTCACCTGCGAGCATCTCGTAGAGCATAACGCCGAGCGAATAGATGTCACTGCGTTCGTCAGCTACGGGGAAATTAGTGCACTGTTCAGGAGCGAGATATCGCACATCGGCGTCACGAGGTACGGACATGTTATCCGAGCCGAAGCCGAGAACCTTGACGGTTTCAACGCCGTCCATGTCGTCCACGAATACGTTTGCAGGTGCCAGGGTGCCGTGGATCGCACGATGTTCGTGAGCGAATGCTCCCGCAGCGGCTATTTGTCCGGCAATATTGACGGCACGGGTTTGTTCGAAATTGGCATCGCCAGTCAAAATGCCAGATAGCGTCACGCCCGACACGCTTTCATAGACCGCGTAGACGATGCCTTTTGAGTCGGTGCCGAAATCATTAAGCTTAAGGATGTTTTGATGGTCCAATGCCGCCGCGGCCCTGGCCTCATCCAAAAAACGTTTTGACCAGCGAGCGTCCATCGCCAATGCGGGCGTCAGGATACGCAGCATCAGCGGCTTGCCGGTAATATCGTGAACGCCGAGATAGAGGTCGCCTGAGTCGCTTTCGCGGACGAGGCTCTCGACGCGGTATTTGTCGGCTATGAGTTTTCCAATAAAGTCGTTGACCATTTGTATTTAGAACGCTCAAAACAGCGTCAGGTTGCAACTAAAAGCATAGAACTATGCGGCATTTCTTTCAAGAAGTTTCTGCTTGAATAAACTCGCTACCTATTTTGCGTAGAGGTCAAGAAAAAAGGCCGCCTGTTCGGGCGACCTTTTTGGTTTATCTTGCAAGTATCGCCCTTACTTCGTGCGGGCTTATGCAATATGAACACCCTTCCTACCGGTCGGGTTTCTGCCTATTAGAGTTTGACGAAGACGATCAGCAGAGCGAAGAGCACGAGTGATTCGATAAGTGCCAACGCGATGATCATGAGCGTCTGAACGGTTCCGGCTGCTCCGGGATTGCGTGCAGCACCTTCGGCAGCACGCGAGCCGACGAGGCCCTGTCCGATGCCGGCGAGTCCGGCTGCGAGGCCGAAGCCGATGCCGCCGCCGATAGCTTTAGCGGCGAGGACCGACGATTCGTTGTCAGCTGCTCCGCCCTGTGCGAGTGCAGGCAATGCCATAAGGGCAAGTGCCAATATTGCAAAAAATGCGTATTTCAATTTTTTCATATGTTTCTCCTGTTTTGTTAATTAACAGGCCGAGCGGAGCGGTCAATTAGAAACTTGTGTTGGTATGATTTCGCCTCACTTCCGGTATGCCGCGGATTTTATACTCCCAAAGAGTCCGCGTCTCCTGATGCGTGCGGGCATCGTGCCGGTCGCGTGACCGGCTGAGTTATTCACAAGTTTTCAATCAAACGGCCCGTTGGCCTTTTCTCAAAGTTCAAATAAAGCGTGAACCTTAAACCTTTTATGCATGTGCGACGGCAACTTCGCCGTGTGCTTCATGCTCGTGCTCATCGTGATCGTGCGGGGCGTGTGAGACCTCGCCGATGTAGATCATCGAGAGCAGCGTAAATACAAATGCCTGAACGAACGCGACGAATACCCCAAGCAGCGTCAACGCGAGCGGCAAAATAAAATGTGTGAACGGCGGTGCCAGATTTGTGATCTGTACGAACACCTGCTCGTCCGAAAACATATTGGCAAACAAACGAACGCCAAGCGTGAACGGACGAATCGAATTTGAAATGATCTCGATAAAGAAGATCAGAATTGTGATCGGGAACATTAGCAGCGGCAGTTTCGGCCCCGCAAAGTGAGCGATGTGCCCGAACAGACCGTTTTCGCTGATGCCGACGTAGTTGTAATAGACTAACGGCGAAAGACTAAGGGCAGACGTCACGTTGACCGAGGCGGTAGGCGACATGAACATCGGAAAATGCCCCATCAGATTCGATACGAGGATCAAAATTCCGAACGTCGCAACGATCGGGAAATGGCGGAATCCGTGTTCGCCGATGATACTGACGATCATGTCCTTGATCGCGAGCACGCCGGCCTCGAGTGTGAGCTGGCCGGGCTTCGGATCGTCCTGCGAAAGCTTGCCTTTCAGCAAATAAACGACAAAAACAGTTAATAGACACGCGATCACAAACATGATCGTGTACCAAGGTATCGCGTTTTCGACCGTGTACGGACCAAATGCCTTTGCGGCGGTAGTACCGAATTTCGAAAAGACGTATTTGTTCCAAAGCGGCTCGGTATATGCGACCTGAAATTCGTGTACCGGCTTGCCGACGTAATGGTTGATAAACTCGACGATCAAGGGAACATGATGACCGCCGCTTTCTGCAAATAACAACATTGTTATGATTCCTGTCCGTTAAAACTACTAAAAATTCCGATCAAGCCTTCGATCACGACCGCTAATGCAAATGCTGCGAGGCCCAAAACAACAGCCGCTATCGGCAGCACGCCGGTCGCATATATCGCCCAAACCACGAGGCCCAAAAAAACGTACCGAAGAATGTATCTGACGCTAAGCAGCATGGGCTTTTCACCATTTGCTGCTTGGGCAAATATTGCCCGCGTCGAATTCCGCTGCCAAAAATAATTGGCAAATGACATCGCTCCGCCAACCATCACGCCGGCACCGAACCTGGCAGGGCCGAATATATAACCTGCGATAGCACCGACGGCTATGATCACGGCCATTATCACGAGCACGCGGCTTAGCGATACTTGCGGCGGCAATTGGTCTTCGGTTGTCAAAGGCTCCAGCATGGTGCTCACGCGCGAATCTTAAATTTTACAAAGAAATGGGCGAAAATTCAAAAGCTCAGAGCATGAACCGCAAATTCACGAGAAATGGCACGGATCATCTCAGAGGTTCTCATCTTGTTCGTCGTCGACGTGCGACATTAGCGGACTGATCGACGGGCCATTCTTGTTCGTAGTGAAGATGCGTGAAGAGATGCGGACCACTTGAACAAATCCGATTATCGAGCCAAGGACGATCCCGCCGACGAGGCCCCACGGCTTTGTGCCGAACATCCAATCGGCGATCCAGCCAAGGAGCAGCATAAAGGCGACCGAGACGACAAACACTATGCCGATCGAATATGCGAGGCCGCTGCGGCGGACAGTTTCTTCGGTTGTTTCGGGTTCAAACGGGGCCGGAACGAAGTTTGGAACAATATCCGGTTGGAATAGCGGCGTGTCGACATTACTCTCGGAATGAAACGGCTGGGCGTCGTAGCTCGGCGCGGATTCGACCATCGGATCCGTGATTCGCTCGATCGGCGGTTCGGCATATGGATCGACGGCCGTCTCTGTAATTGCCGGTTCTGCAACAACCTCCGAGTTTAGATTCCATTCGAGATCATCGGCGTACGGATCGTCGTAAACCGGGGCGGCCGCAATTCGTGGTGCGCGGACCCGTTTCGGCTTCGGCATATCTTCGATTGGGTTCTCGTCGTCGTTCATCGCTTCTTTGCTCGTCTAATCCGCAATAATGACAGTTTCGTGGTTTGATTTCAACACGTAGGTCGTTCCGCGCCATGTCATCCGTCGGGAAAGCCAGGCGGCAAAGCAATTGTAAAAGAAAATGAGCGGAGCCAGGAGAAACAGCGTTAACTGCGAAAATGTTTGCTTTCGTAATTCCTTATCCCATTGGGTCAGAGTGAGACGGACCGCTTTGAGCCGCAGATATGCCTTTCCGATGCTGAATGCCGAGACGAGAACAAGTGTGGTGATCGCCGCGGCGACCTGCCAACCGTTCGAACGGCTGAAGATCGCGATCAGAAGCGAAGCGATCATAACGACATTGAATAGGCCCGAACCGATGAACGACATCAGCCAAAGGCTTGGTGCATAAACGCGGGTGATCTTCATCTGGCGTGTCGTAAATTCGAGCATTTGGCGAAGATCGCAGCTTTCGAGCGTTGCTGCCATCGCCTGCGGAACAAATACGATCGGCATATTCGCCTCGTCCATCGCCCGTGTAACCGCAAAATCGTCAGAGAGAGTGCCTTGCCATTTTGTACGCATATCGAGGCGTTCGAAGGTGTCGCAGCGAATCGCCATCGAGCCGCCCCAGCAGAAGTTCGAGCTTGTGTTCGGGCCGAGCGCCGAAGCGATCGAGGCGTTCCAAACACTATTCAATTCCGAGGCGAAATTTGGCTTTTTCGAGATAAACCAGCGATAGCCTGTTGTCGCTCCGACCTCGTCGTCCTGGAGCGGAGCGATCAGGTCGCGGAGCCAATTGGATGACGGACGAGCGTCAGAATCGACGAAGACATAGATCTCGGACCTGTGATCTGCGTGCAGAACGGCTTCCCTTAGGTTTTCTACTTTTTGGCTGCAGTCTTGGGCCTTGGGGGCGATGACGAGTCTCGACCTAACGTTGACACCCCGGCCGGGATGCCCGTCTGGGGACCCCGCATTGCTCTCGGTTCTGACAAGAGCAACGGCCGGATCGGATTCGTCATCGACGACGAAGATGATCTCGTATTCCGGAAAGTCCTGGCCGAACAGTGCGGCCAAATTCTCGGGCATCCCGTCATCGATACCGCGGTATGGCGCGATCACGCTGACGAACGGCGTATATTCCGAACGCGGGCGGGCGAGTTCTTTGCGGAAAAACGCCAAATAGCGAAATCCCCCGACGAGCGATCGGTAGCTCAATAGGATAAGGACCGCCGCGAAAAAATAATACACGAAGATCATGTGTGCGAAATTGGGGCGATGAGCGGCGTCAGGTATTCGATAGTGCGTTCGGCGGCACCGCGGTTGTTATTCATCACTGCGAGTGCGTTGGTGCCGAGGGTTTTGCGTTTTTCATCGAACTGGAGCAGCTCGCGGAATGCGTCCGCGAGTTTCGCCACGACGGTTGAATCATTTGTCTCATCGAGCTGCAAGAGGGCGTCCTTGTCCAAAAACTCGGTCACGGCGTCGGCAAAATTTGCTGTGTTGTGCCCTGTAATTATCGCTCTGCCGCTCGCAGCAGGCTCAAAAATACTCTGGCCGCCGTGCGGGATCAGGCTGCCGCCGACAAGGACGATCTCGGCAAGCGGATAGGCGGACCGCAGTTCGCCTATGCTGTCCAGCAAGATGATCTCGGCGGTCTTGTCACGCGACGATTCGGCCTCGGTACGGCAGGCCCAATCGAAACCGGAATTTTTGATCAGAGCCCTGACCTCGGCAAAACGCTCGGGATGCCGCGGAGCGATCATCAGACGGGGCAGTCGTTCGCCGGCATTCTTCCAAACTTCCTTAAAGGCATCGAGTATCCATTTTTCCTCAGGCTGGTGAGTGCTGGCGGCAATTATCAGCGGAGCGTCCGGCGAGATGGAAAACCTTGAGCGAAATGCTTCGGTCAGTTCATTTTCCGTCGATTCGACATTGTGGTCAAATTTGAGATTGCCGCTGACGCGGACCTTGCTGGCACGAATGCCGAGTTCCATCAGGCGTTTTGCATCTGCATTTGTCTGCATCAAGGCCAGATCGAGATAGCCGAGGATGCGGCGCATTGAGGTTTTGAAACGGGCGTATCGCGTGTACGAACGCTCGGACAGACGGCCGTTGACGATGCAGATGCGGGACTTTGCGTGGTTTGTCTCGCGAATAAAATTGGGCCAGATCTCGGTCTCCATCAGCATGACGACCGACGGCCGATAATGCCTGAGAGCCTTTTTGACGCTAAATCTCCAATCAAAAGGGAAGAAAAAGACCGCGTCGGCCGAATCTGCGAAGATCTCTTTGGCGAGCTTTTGACCTGTTTTTGTGGTCGTTGAGATGACCAGGCGATTTTTCGGAAAGTTCGTTTTTATGCTCTCGACCAGCGGCCGGGCAGCGTTCGCTTCGCCAACCGAAACACAGTGGAGCCAAAGGACGGGACGCGTATCGAGCTTGAATTCAGGGAGCCAGCCTAACCGTTGGGCAAATCCGGACGCGTATTTACCGCCGGTCACAAGGTCAAAGAGAAACCTCGGCGACAGCAGTATAAATCCCAATGTGTATATGAGGCTGTAGAAAAAGAACATAGCCCAAAACCAAAGGCCCAATGTCCAAAGCCTCTTGAAATACTTTGGACCTTGGACCTGAAACCTGGGACCGTAAAATTACTTTACCCTTTCAATATACTTCGATTCGGTCGGATTTACCCGAATTTTTTCGCCTTCTTCGATGAACGGCGGAACTGAGACGGTGACGCCGTTCTCAAGCGTCGCGGGCTTGTTCGAGTTTGATGCGGTCGCGCCTTTCAGATTCGGGTCGGTGCGGGTGACCGTCAGTTCCATCGACGCCGGCAGAGCGACGCCGATGGGCGTGCCGTTGTAGAACTCGACCTCGATCACGAGGCTCGGCATCAGCCATTGGGCTGCGTCGCCGAGTTCGTCCTCGGTCAGGGCGACCTGCTCGTAGTTTTCGGAATTCATAAAATGGTGGTGCGAGCCGTCTGAGTAGAGATACTCCATTTTATGCTGCTCGAGAGTCACCTTTTCGAGCGTGTCGTTCGATCGAAAGCGGTACTCGAACGAATTGCCGGTAAGCAGATTGCGAAGACGTGCCTGGACCATCGCCCGCAGATTGCCGGGCGTGTGATGGTGAAATTCCATCACTTTTACGGGTGCTCCTTCGTGCAGGATCACCATTCCTTTTCTGATATCGTTTGCTGAAATAGCCATAAAACCTATCCGATCTCCGTTATGTTAGGTATTCTCGTGTAAACACAAAAGAGATAGTTTAGTTTTCCGAGCGTGGATTTGTCTAGCGGGCCGATATCTTGAATTTGAACGTGCCACGCCACGGGTCGGCCTTGCCGCACTCGGTAACGGTTATCTTGTAATCGCCTTTGGCGGTCGGCGTCACCTCATTTTTGTCATGACAATCGGCGGCCATGTCCTGTTCGTATGTCGATCCTGGCGGCGGTTCGATCGAGATCGTGATGTAGTTTTTGCCGACATTTTCGGTAGTGATCGTTTGGCCCTCGCCGACGCGGATCGTGTAAACGCGCTTTGACTTGTAGCCGTTGAGAGTACCGGTGACGACCGTTTCGTGCGTGCCGCGGGCGAACCGGATCGACGTCGGTTTCTGAGCAAAAACGGCTGTCGACATGATCGACAATACAAAAAAAGCGAATGTGATAAGCAGCAGTTTTTTCATATATCTAAGTAGTGTGACCGAATGCGATCCGGGAATTGAGCGGCTTGACGACAATTGTACCATTCGGGTCTAATTTCCTCGCAACCACTATCGATCAGCGCCTTTTTTGGGGTGAACCAAACGTGTATTTTTCACCTCCCATTCAAATTGTGGTACGTACCACAATTTGATCAGCAAAATTGATGAAAATGCCGTGAAAATGCGTTCTGCGACAGTTTTTAAGGGGCCTGGCGACAATGTTTTAGGGGGCTTGCGACAGTAAAAAACAGGGTCAGCGACAATAAACAAGACCCCCAGCGACAATCGTAAAAAGGGTGTGAAAAACTGTCGTCGGCCGCTGCTGCGGTCCAATTGCAACAAAGACCCATCGCTCCCCAACATTCCCATTCAAAAGCGCGATCTCCAACATCCCATCGCCGCCCCACTTCGCACCCATCGGTCCCAACCGCCCAGCCGCGGCAAGGTTTTCTGTCGAGGGGTGTGGCCAAATCACGACGTTCCGGTCTTTCGGTCAAGCTTTCAGCGGCAGAGTGGACGGTCCGGCCCGAACATCACGTTCCAATTGCGAGAGGCCCGGTGAAGTACGAATGCGGACAGGAGTGTCCGCTGTCCGGCGGACAGAGTGTCCGGACTCCGGTCAGGATCCTATTCTTACTTGGTGAACGGAAGTGCCGGCGGTTCTTCGCCTTCTTTTGGGTAGCTCTTGTTGAGGCCGTCGTAGATCATAATGATCTTTTCGATCCATTCTTTTGCCTCGGCCTTTGACGGGTCATGTTTCAAGGCTTTGCGGTAATCGCCGAGGGCTGATGCATACTGACGGGCGTCCGTCAGGGCGACGCCGCGTTTGTAATAAGCTTCGGCGAGGGCCTTTTTCAGTTTGTCGTCAGACGATTTGGCTGCCAATGCCTTTTCGGCCGAAGTGACCGCGGCATCCAACTCCTTGGTGTCGATCGGCTCGCCGCTTTGGGTCCATTTGGCCTTTTCGCCCGGAGCGGCGGGACTCGGCGTCTGGTTTTCGCTGCTGTGAGCGATGACGGTCTGCGGCGTTCCGGAAGCGGCCGTATTGGTCCGCGAAGTGTTATTCGACTGCACCGGCAAAGGGGCGTTGTTGCACGACGCTGCAAAGATGGCGCCGATAAAGATAATTGCTAATTTCATTGAATTTGTCCTCTTATCAATTCTATCAAACTATCCGCTAATAACCTGTCGCCAACAAGTGAATAAGCGGATGGCCTATTTATTATCGATGTACGGCCGCGACTGGACGACGTAGATCTTGTTGCCGAGAATCCCCCATTCGATGTCCTGTTGAGCTTTGTTGCCGAAGGCGACCTTGATCTGCATCGCCGCTTTGGCAAGGGCACGGGCCTGGATGTCGGTGAGGACGCGTTTTTTAGGCCCGGCGGCACATTTGTCTGCGGTTACCTTGAGATCGCCTTTTTCATCGAACGCGAGCGCATTTTCCTGCTGCGAGAGCGTCATGACGATGACCGAATTCGACCTCGGGTTGAACAATATCTGTTCGGGAATGCCGGTGTTATCGACGACCTTTGAATTGTGCCCGCAAACGGCGCTGATGTAGACGGAATTTATGTTGCGGTCGTCGAACGGATCCTTGGTGATCATTACGCCGCCTTTTTCCATATCTACGCCGACCTGGATCAGTGCGGACATGTAGACATCGGTCTGGCTGACATAATTGCGGACGCGTGCCTCGTACGCCTCAAACTTCCAGAGCGACGCCCATACCTTTTTGACGGCCTCGATCAATTTTTCTTCTTCGATGACATTCGGCACGCTCGAATAAAGGCCCGCACCCGAGAAATTGGGCAGGTCCTCGCTGTTCGAAGAGCTGCGGACAAAGACCGGTTTTCCGCCGAGCTGTGTTTTCCAACGGGCGATGATGTCCCTTTTTAACTTCTCGTCAAATTTTCCTTTCTGGATCGTGGCACGAAATTCTTCGAGCTTTTGCCGGCGGAATTTGGGGTTGTGGACAAAATCGTTCTCGTCCATCAGGTTGATAATGATCTCATCGAAACCATTTTCCTTCATGAATTTGTCGTACCAATAGAACGGGACGGTAAACCCGTCGGGCACGGTGAAACCGGGGATCTTTTTGAACAGCATCTCGCCGAGATTGGCCGATTTTGAGCCGTATTTGATGCTGTCCTTCTTTCGCATCGAGCCGAGCGGGCCGAGTATCGTGGTGTTCAGGTCAGCGGGCGGTATCTGCTCGTCTGGCGGCCGCGGGATGTCGGCCGCCTGCGTCACACGTTCGAGGCTAAAATCGGTCAGAGAAGCGTCGAGCTTCATCCAATAGGTGTTGTATTCCTTGAACAGCTTGTCGGCGTTCTTGATGTAGATATTCGGGATGTTCCAGCCCTTCGCAAGAATATTTATATGCGACAGCGGGCTCGAGGGCTTTGCGACTATAATTCCGCGAACCGGCGGAAGCGTAAGCGGCAATTCCTTGAGGACAAGGATCTCGTTCTCACCGATCTCAACGGTGTCGTCGAGTTTGTCAATTATGTGAAGGCGGCCGGTCGCCTTGCCTGTGTTCAATGCAAGATATGCCTGATTACGGTTCAGCTCGTCCTGCAGGATGCGGTCGATGCCGATGTTCACTGACACATCTTCCTGACGGATCGAGTTTGGTTTGTAAAACGCCTTTTGAAAGAACGCTTTGTTTACAGCAGTGTTGGCGGTTTTGATCAGCTCTGCCGAAGCCATGTCGCCTTCCCAGAGTTCCCAGGTGTATTTTTCGACCGGCTGCTGCCACGCGAGCGTGCCGACAATAAAGCGGCGGTCGAGATCCTGATAGACGGCCTTAAAGATCTCGGTGCCGCGAGGGATCATATAGGTCGCGAGCAGGAAATCTTTGTGAAAGCGGAATTTCTGCGAATTCACGAAATAGATCTTGTCCTTGTCGCGGCGGTCGATGACGAACATCACGTGCGGCATCGCGTACGGAGTCCCCTTGTGATAAACGCGGGCGATCGAGTCAAAAGCGTTTCGGGATTCGAGCTTTGGCAGCGAATTGCGGTTCGAATCGGGCTTTTTGCTCATTGCCCCCGCGGGTTCGCGGGTCGGCGTCGGTTTGCGCGACATCTGAGCTTGACCTGCGGTGGAGAGCAAAAAGAGGGAAATGACAGTGGCTAAAAGACGCATATATATTTTTGTGAAAAGTCAGGGTCTCACAATTGTAGGTATTTTTTGAACGCGGATCGGGCGGATCAAGCGGATCTTACAGATCTTTTAAATTCACTTTTGATCAGCCAAATCCGCTCGATCCGCGTTCTAAATAATTTTAGTTGTTTTCGACACTCACCTTTTTAGACATCCTCTAATGACCTCAATTCGATGCAGGGTCGGCACTTCGGCGTTTGTCGTTAAAAAGAAAAGCCCTTCGCAAGCCCTTTAATGAGGCTTCGCTGCTGATCGATATCTCAAGATCGCGGACCTTGCCGTCCTTGAGGCCGTAGATCCAGCCGTGAATCTCGAGCTGCTGGCCGCGTTCCCATGCGTCCTGAACGATCGTTGTCTCGCCGACGTTCTGCACCTGTTCGACAACGTTGAGTTGGCAGAGCAGATTGAGGCGTTCGTTGGGGTCGGCGATAGACTCAAGCACAGTGGCATGGAGGTTGGCGGTATCGCGGATGTGCCGCAGCCAATTGTCGATCAGGCCGTGCCGTTCGTCATCCACCGCAGCCATAACGCCGCCGCAGCCGTAATGGCCGCAAACTATGATGTGATCGACCTGCAAGACCTCGACGGCGAACTGGATCACCGAGAGGCAGTTCATGTCAGTATGATTGACGAGATTTGCGACATTTCGATGGACAAATATCTCGCCCGGCAAGAGGCCGACGATGGTGTTTGCCGAAACGCGGCTGTCGCTGCATCCGATCCAAAGGTAATCAGGATTTTGCTGGTCGGCGAGATTCGCGAAAAAGCTCGGATTCTCGCGTGTAACGTTTTCGGACCAATTCCGGTTGTTTTCTAAAAGTTCTTGGATGTTTCCCACAGCTATATCTTATCTATATTGGTCATTTACGCAAAATATCTTCGATCGCGTCGCATGCGGTAGCGGTGCCGTGCTCGGCATCGACGATGCGTTTTAGGGCGGCGGCGTTCTCGCGGTATTTGGGATCGGTGAGGATCGGCGTGAGTGCTTTGGCGGCAGAATTTGCGGTGTAATGGTCGCGGCCGATGATCTCGGCAACACCCGCACGGCGGCAGCGGGCGGCATTATCCGGCTGATCGTGGCTGTACGGCATGATGAGATGCGGAACGCCGGCACGCAGTACCTGAGCCGTCGTACCAACGCCGGCCTGATGGACGACACATGCTGCCCGCGAGAAGACCTGTGAATACGGAGCGTATTGAAACGCGGCGACATTCTCATCGAGGTGCTTCGGCGGTTCGTTTTCGCGGCCGTAAAGCAGAAGTGCACGTTTGCCGAGCATTTTTGCGGCTTTTGCACTTTCTTCAAAGAAATCGCGGGCATCCAGAACCGCGGCGGATCCGAGTGTGAAAACGATCGGCGGTTCGCCTGCGTCGAGAAACGCGGCGATGTTCGGGTCAAGCTCACCGGATTCACTCTCGTCGAAGAAGCAAAAACCGGTCTGCAGCGTCGGCGAGTGCCAATCCGTCTGCGGGCGGCCGATCGCTTTTGAGAATAACGCGAGATTG
Source organism: Acidobacteriota bacterium (assembly GCA_016713675.1). Classification (NCBI taxonomy): domain Bacteria; kingdom Pseudomonadati; phylum Acidobacteriota; species Acidobacteriota bacterium. The sequence continues at coordinate 322,008 of JADJOS010000001.1, read as the reverse complement.
AGCAGTTTTGAAAATTTGTCGTCAAAGATCGGCTCGTGATCTTCGCTCAAACCGATGCTGCGGCGAAATGCTTTGTACGGTTCGTACCAGCTATTCAGGCTCAAGCGCATTACGTTGAACAGGGCACGATGCAGAAATGCGGGCATCGGCCGCACGTATTCGAGCCATTCGGCGGTCGGGTAAATGTTCGGGTCCTCGCATGAGAACATCGAGAGCGGAGCCAGGGTTGTTGATATCCACTTAATGCCCGTTTTCTCGACGAGCGAGGCCGTCGCATAGACGATCTCGCCATTGATCAGCAGGTCGGCACCTTCGCACGCGGCCGCGAGATCCTCGTACATATCGCCGAGATTGGGGAAGATCAACTCCTTGATGACCATCTCCGGGCCGGTCTTGGCGTCCATGGTCTTGCGAAGCAGTTCGCGGTCGGTCGGGTCGACATTTGGGCGGAGCGGCATGAACTCAAGACCGAGACCCTCGACCTTTTCGCGGTAGCCTTCCCACGTATTGACCACGGGCGTGTGGCCGCGTTTTTTGAGTTCGATGGCGAGGGCGAGCATCGGATGCAGATCGCCGAGGCTGCCCATTGTCGCTAAAACTACTCGTGACATTATTTGATCTCTTTGTCGTTTGGTGTGGTTTCAGCGGCGGCGTTCAAACGCTTTTTGATCGCGAATCTCATGCTCAGAAAGAACGCACAAACACCGACGACAGCGGCCGCGAAAGTATAGTCCGATTGCCCGATATTGTAAAAATAAACGGCGGCCCCGATCAGGACCGCCGCAAGGATCTTTAGTCCGATTTCCATCTTAATTGGGTTTCTCTTCGGTCGAATTCTCGATCACGGTGACCGTATTTGAGCGATTCAGTTTTCTTATCAAGTATCGGATCAGGAAAAATCCCGGAAGGCCGATAAACAATAAGAAGGGAAGAAGCGACACGACCAAGGTCACCATTCCCAAAATAAAGCTTAACGCAAAATCGAGGCCGGTACTAAACGATTCGGTAAGCCGAGTGAAAAAACCGCTGGAATTCGCGGCGAATGCCGCTTTCGTTTGAATGCGAACCTTTATTGTCGAAAGGCTTGATTGATTCTCAAGGAAGCGTTTGCGGCCCTCGATCTTCTCGATCTCGCTGCGTACCTCGCCTAGTTGACGCTGGACATTCAGCGCGTCTTCGACTGAATTTGCCCGCTTCATGATCTCCATGAACTGCTGTTCGAGCGCTTTTTTTGCCTTGAGGCGAGCCTCGACATCGATGAACTCTTCGGTAACGTCATCGCCTTTTATGGTCTCGACGATGACACGGCTCGCGGTCTTTCTGATCTCGTCGACTGCCTCGGCAAATTTCGCGGCGGGAACACGGACGGTCATCGTGACGGTGTCGCGGGTCGTGCCTTTCTTGTCGCTGCTACTCTGCTGCGATTCGACAACAAAGCCGCCCTTGCTCTCGGCGATTGACGTGATACTTTTTTGCGATTCTTCGGGAGATTCTGCTTCGAGATTGAGATCAGCGTTTCGGACGATCTTGCGGTCGGTCGGAGCTGTGTCGATCTGCGATGTTTGAGATTGGGCGAGCGTGGCGTCTGGAGCACCGGCCACTGCAGCGATCTGAGTTTCACGGCCACCACCGCCCCCGCCACCATTACCGCTACCGCTGCCCGTCCTGGTCGCGGGTTGATCACTCTGGGCGGGAGCCGCAGTTGACGGCTGCGAAGTGCCGGAAGATTTATATGCATTTGCATTAGTGGCGGCTTGTTCGCCACTGCCGCATGAGATCGATAGAGCGAAAAGAAAAAGGGCGAATGACGGGATGATTTTCATATAGCCTCCAGCGTCGAAATTCTACAACCGAAGAACGATCTTGTTTAGCCTGCCTTGCGGGCTACTTCGCGAAAACTCTCGCCTCGAAAAAACGCAGCGACGGCCCGCATCATTCGCATTAGGGCCCGGATGATCTTTGGGAAAAACCAGATGAATGCGACCACGAATATTCCGAGGATCGACATGATGATGATCGGTGCGAAGACGGCCAGAAGTGCCCCGACGAATGCGATGACGTCTTCGACAATTGAGAGTGCCCAATTTGAAACAGGCTCGGGCGAGAGATTGGCACCGACGCGGAGTGCGGCCTTTGTCCCGTGCGAGCCAAATGCCAAACCGCCGCCGACGAGAGCGGCCGGAATGTAGATGCTCGGGTCGAGCTGATCGGTCGCCGCGTACGCGACGATCGCTCCGGCCGGAATGCGGATGAAGGTGTGTACCACATCCCAGACACTGTCGACATACGGTATTTTGTCGGCGAAAAACTCGACCAGGTAAAGTCCGATCGCAAAGCCTATGATCCACCAGTTGTCCAGCACATCAAGCCCGCCCGGCAGCTTGGTAGCTCCAAATTTTTGGAGCAAACCAAGAACCGAAACCGTCGCGTAGAGATTGATCCCCGACGTCCAGGCGGAGCCAAGTGCGAGACTTAAAGTTGAAAACCATTCCATCGCGATCTACCTCCGACACGAACACTCAAACAGGATAGACAGGATGCACATTATTGTCTACTAAAATATCCTGTTCGAGATCAAGCATGGTCAGATTACGATTCGTCAGCCTCTTCGGTTCCATCTCCGTCTTTCTTAAATCCAAATTTTTCGAGGCGGTATTGGAGCGTGCGGAAGGTTAGGCCGAGCAGTTTGGCCGACTTGGTGATGTTGTTGTCGGTGCGGTCCATAGCCTGCATTATTAGGCTGCGTTCGACCTCTTCGAAATTGACGCCTTCGGCGGGGAGTTTGAAGAGGTCGTTGGAACTCACGCCGCTTGTGCCCCGTGCGCCGGTCATCTCGGGCGGGAGATCGTCGATGGTGATGGTGTCGTTTTCGCAGAGCAGGATCGCGCGTTCGATGGCTGATTCGAGCTGGCGGACGTTGCCGGGATAGGCGTATTCCTCGAGCAGGCGTCGGGCGGGAGTTTCGAATGTGATCTTGCGGTTTGTACCGCGGGTATGTTTTTTGACGAAATAATCGATCAGGACCGGAACGTCGGTGCGGCGTTCGCGAAGGGCGGGAAGTTCGATCGAGAGGACGTTCAAACGGTAATAAAGATCCTCGCGAAATCGTTTTTCCTCGACCATGTGGAGCAGGTCGCGGTTGGTGGCGGCGACGACGCGGACATCGACGTCGATATCGCGGATCCCGCCGACGCGGCGTATCTGTTTTTCCTGCAAAGCTCTCAATATTTTTGCTTGCAGCGAGATGTCGAGTTCGCCGATCTCGTCTAAGAACAACGTGCCGTTGTGGGCGATCTCGAACAAACCTTTTTTGTCGGCGACGGCACCGGTGAATGAGCCTTTTTCGTGGCCGAAGAGTTCGGATTCGAGCAGATTTTCGTTGATCGCGGCACAGTTTACTGCCTGAAATGTCTCGCTCGAACGCAAGCTGTTAGTGTGGATCGATCTCGCGATCAGCTCTTTGCCGGTGCCGCTTTCGCCGCGGATTAGGACGGTCGAATTAGATTTGGCGATCTTGACGATCAGTTTTTTGACCTTGTCCATCTCGGGCGAGACCGAAATGATCTCGGCGTCCAGCGTTGTCAGTTTCTTTAACGCGCGCGAGACGGTCGAGAGCAGATTTTCGCTGTCATAGGGCTTTTGCAGATACTCGAACGCTCCCAAACGCATCGCGTCCACCGCCGAGTCGACCGAGCCGTGAGCCGTCAGCAAAATGACGATGATAGATTTGTCAAAATCCGTGAGCTGCTTGAGCAGATCAAGCCCGCTCATGCCGGTCATCTTGAGATCGGTCAAAACAAGGTCAAAATGCCGGTCCGCGACAAACTTCATCGCCGCCTCGCCCGACGAAGCGGTCGTCACGTCGTAGCCCTCGCCCGAAAGGATCGTTTCTAAAATTTCGCGTTGATTTTTCTCGTCGTCCACGACGAGTATTGATTTTCTTGCCATAATTATTTTCACCACATAGGTACATAGGCAGAGGCCATTTTGCTTTCTATGTTTCTACGTTTCTATGTGGTAAATCTACTTCCGCTTTCGGTAATTTTACCGTAAATTTCGTTCCCTCGCCCTCGGTTGATTCGACCTCGATCGTGCCGTTGTGGATGTCGACTATTTTGTGGACGATCGCGAGGCCGAGGCCGGTGCCGGTTTCTTTGGTTGAGAAATACGGTTCGAATATCTTTGAGAGGTTTTCGGCCGGGATGCCGTTGCCTGTGTCTGTGATCTCGAAACGGACAAAGCCGTTGTCCGGCGATATTTTGACGCTCAGATGTCCTCCTTCGGTGCCCATCGACTGGACGGCGTTGATGAAAAGGTTGTTAAATACGCTTCGCAAGAATTCAGGGTCGCCCAGTATCTGCGGTACGTTTTCGTGTTCGACGACGCCGATCTTGATGTTGTTCTCGGCCGCCTGTGCCTCGACGATGCGGAGCGAATCTTCGACTATCTGACGAGCCACCACTGCACGCAGGTTGGCGTTCGCGGGTCGTGAGTAGTTAAGAAAATCGGATATCTGCGAATTGATGCGGCCGACCTCATCCTTTAACTGCGAGGTGAGCTTGTCAAATTTCTCACGTTTTTCCGCTTCTTCGGGGGCATATTTCGAACGCAGATGGTCGAGCGTCAGGTTGATGTAATTGAGCGGATTGCGGATCTCGTGGGCGATGGCGGAACCTAGACGGCCCACGACGGCGCTTTTTTCGGCTTGTTGGAGTTGGGCTTCGAGATCACGTTTTTTCTCGAGTTCGGCGGTCATTTCATTGAAATTGCCGCCGAGCCGGCCTAGCTCATCGCTATGGTTCTGCGGTACACGAACAGTGAGGTCGCCATCGGCAACGTGCTTGGCCGCGACCGAAAGGTCGGCGATGGGACGCGAAAATCGCCACACGAGTAAAAATGTGATGAGCGACGAAACCATCAGCACTCCGAGCGTGTAAACAAGCGGCTGTGCGGCGCGCCAGGCGGCCTTGCTCTTGTCATTTTTGAGCAGCACCATCACATACCAGCGGCCTTTGCTCGTCTCGATCGGAATGGCGTGTGCCTCGTCATCTTCACTGACGCCTGTACCCGTATTATTTGGAAACTGTTTCAGATCCTCGCCGAGGCGGCTCGCCTCCATCAGTCTTGGCAGATCGGTCAGGTCTGATAGCTTTCTATAGACAGCATTGCCATTTTCGTCGACCTTCGGCTCAAGTGCGGGATTAAGGCTGTCCGCGATCCGCCATTCGTTATCGACGATTATTACGTCCTTAATGCGTTCGGTCGCGGTGTCGTCAAAGAAGGTCTGATCCTCGCGTTTGACGAGGTCCTGCATGTATTCGCTCGACGTGATTCCGTTCGAGCCAATGGCGATCCCGGCAACAAGGGCACGGGTTTGGGCTTCGCGCAGATCGTTGTTCTGCCGCTGCGTGAGCAGGTTGAGATAATACTGGACGCCGAGCGTCGTGATCAGCAAAAATGCGAGTATCAGCAGCAGCCGTCCGCGAAATGTGTTTAGAAACGTCATGGATCTGAAAAACCGCTGCCCTAATACCGCTTGCCACGTGCGTCGGTTGAATGTTATAGTTTTGGTTAGTTTGAACGCAAATTCCTGATCTACGAATTTCAGGGTTATCAGGTCTAGAATTTACGCTCTTTCCTCAAACTCTTCTCCAATCCAATTAGCACGAGGTAAAGCATGAAATTTATGTTCCCCGAAAAATTCCGTTTAGTTTCGCTGGTTGCGATCCTTGCGGTCATTTTCACTGTTTCGTTCGATTCGACTGCCCAAACGCGAAAGCCAGCCGACAAAAAGGCCGCCGCCAAGAAAGCCGCTGATAATAAGAAGGCGACTGCAAAGGCAAAGGATGCCAAGAAAGACAAACGGAAAGAAAAGGAACAAGCAAAGAACAGTAAGAATTCTCGTGCAAAGGACGACAAAGCAAAACGCGTAGCCGACGCCAAGGCTAAGGACGCAAAGACCAAAAAAGCAGACAAGCGTTCTACTGAATCGAAAAAAGAGTCAGCTGAACGCCGCCGCAAAGAAGAGGAACGCCGCCAGGCCGCCCTTGCGGAACAACGCCGCCGCGAGCAGGCCCGCCGTGAAGCGATCGCCCGACAACAGGCATATATCCGCGGCCTGCGAACTGAGACCGAAACGAATATCGCAAACGACCGGATCGACGGCGAGGACCTCGCCATCCGTAATGCCGCGATAAATGCTCTTGGCGGAAACGCCGGTTCGGTCGTTGTGATGGAAGCTCAGACGGGCAAGGTTTTGACTATTGTTAATCAGAATTGGGCCGTTCGCAGCACGATCAGGCCTTGTTCGACGATCAAACTTGTGACTGCCGCCGCCGGTTTGAACGAAGGCGTCATCAGCAAAGAGAACGGCAGTGTCCGCAATGCCTCGACACGGCGAAATCTAGATGACGCGTTAGCATTCTCGGACAATCCGTATTTCCAGCGTGCTGGTGCTAGCATTGGCAACCAAAAGTTGGTCGAATACGGCCGTCAACTCGGCCTCGGTGCCCCGACCGGCATCAATCTCGAAGGCGAGGCTCCCGGCCGTCTGCCGTACAACAATAATAACGCACGCATCTACTCACACGGCGACGACACTGAGGTTTCGACGCTCCAGCTAGCCGTTATGGCAGCAGCTTTGACCAATGGCGGCAACCGCGTTCTGCCGCGTGTCCCGCGAAATACGGTAGAGAAGGCAAACTTTCAGACATTCTATAAGGCCAAAGTCGAACTACCGCAGCAGAATGTTCGCCGTGTAATTCCCGGAATGATGGGTGCCGCCGCATACGGCACTGCCCGCCGCAATATGGACCAGAATCTCGGCGTTGCCGGAAAGACCGGCTCGTGCATCGACAAAGGCTCGTGGGTTGGCCTGTTTACATCTGTCGCACCGATCGAGCAGCCCAAATATGCGATCGCTGTCATTACCCGCGGCCCCAATGCACGAGGACGTGTCGCCGCAGCTGTCGCCGCTAAGATCTATTCCGCACTTTCGCCCCAGATCGTCCGAACCGACCGCAACCTCGCGCAGACCGAGTTTCATATTCAGCCTAAAACTGCGATCACTGCAGCATCGACTGTTGCTGCAGCGAATGAGGATGATGATGACGAGGCCGACGATGCTGACCTCGCAAAGGGCGACATCGCTGACGCAAACGGCAATCGGAATGACGGCCGTAATGTAATAGTCGTGCCGAATGCACCGCGAACCGAGAAAAAACTCGTCCAGAAAACGGGCAGTTCGCAGCCGACATTTCCCCCGGTCGTGATCACCTATTCAAAGGATGGCAAAACAACGACCATTATCAACGATCAACAAAATAAGAAGCGTGAACGTCTAGCAAAGCCGCAATAGCTGAAACTGCCCAAAAGATAAGGGTTTTTGTGTTCGGATCAAAACCTTTTAGGACAAAAACGCGTATTGATGCTTTTTGTTTCGTATCGTTTCGATGTCCGCTTGACACAACTGCAAAAACTACGGGATTATTTACTTTTCCTAAAGTTGGGTGATTGTTTCGCTATTTGCCGCCGAGTGTAGATATTCGATACGAAGTATTGCAACTAATTTATTTTGCTAATCATCTGATTTCACGCGAAACCGTTAATTCGGTTGCCGCGGAATAAATAGTACGCCGACATTATTTGGCGGAGGACGAACTAAATGAAAACGATCTACAGACAATTATTTTTTGCGGCGATCTTGACGGTTTTGCTTGGTGCCGGTTCGCATAGCGTCATGGCTCAAGATGCCTGTGACGCCGCGACTGCCGCCTATGCGGAATGGACCGCACTTTTTGAGAAGAAAGATCTTGCGAGCCGAAAACTTGCAGTTGAGAAAGGCAAAGAATTTGTCACCAAATATGGCAGCTGTGAACCGACAAAGGACGGCGGTATCTTCATCAAGGACAGCCTTCCGGGTATGGAAGCTGTGATCAAACGGATCGAAGAGAGAAATTACGAGAATGCGTTGTTGAAGAGGTTCGACGACGGCATGAAGGCGAAGAACTGGGATGACGTCTATGCCTCCGGAAAGGAAGTTGTTTCAAAGTACGTCGATATCGACGTCAACTCGGCAGCAGATACGCCTGAAGTGCAAAAGCAGAAAAAGGACCGGGCAGATAAATATCGTGCCGCAAAGCTCGTTCTCGGCTCCATTGGCCTCGATGAGACCGGAAAGTCGCCGAGCGTGACAAAATGGAACGAGGATACTATCAGATACGCGAAGTCGTCGATCGCTGACATCGAAGCCGGCAAGACATTTGCGGCGTGGGGCGTAGCACCGTTCGTATACAAAGGTAAGGACGATGCCCTCGGCTGGATGAACTACACGATCGGATACATTCTTTTCAATGACCGAAAAGACAAGAAGGGTGCTGCCGATTATATGTACAAGGCATCGCAGATCGCGTCTGACACGAAGACCAATCCGGTCGTCTACAGCTCGATCGCATCGTTCTATGTCCTTGATCTGAATAAGAATATCGAGGAGCTCAAAGCCCTTCCGGCACCTGTCGACGCGGATACTCCTGAGGTCAAACAGCAGAAAGTTGATGCTATCAAAGACAAGACCGGCATGGTCAACGGAGCCGCCGAGCGAGTAATGGATGCTTACGCACGAGCTTTCAAATTCGCTCCAATGACACCGGCGAGCAAAGCGTACCGTGACAGTTTGAAGGCCAGCTTTAAGCAGATATATGATATTCGCTTCCAAAAGCCCGATGCGACCACGCCGACCGTTGATACATGGATCGACATGGCTGCTGCGAAACCGATAGTAAATCCGTCAACACCGATCACGCCGGTGCTCGATGCTGAAAAGGCATCGACGACGACCGCAACTCCGGGACCCGGAACGCCTGTGACCGTTAAACCGTCGACGCCCAGCGGAACTGCACCGGTCAAGCCGGCAGGACCAGCAGCAAAACCAACACCTGCCGGTGCAAAGCCTGCCGGAGCAAAGCCTGCCGTCGCGGCTGTGAAGAAAAAAGCTGCACGTTAATAGATCGAATTGTCTAAAGATCGGGCCGGACGCTTTATTTATAGGCGTCCGGCTTTCTTTTTCGAATCATTCTCAATAGAATTAGGGACAATGACCTCGAAATTGGCAACGCTCGAAAATCTGACGGGCCACAAATTTTCGGACCTGACGATACTGGAACGCGCCGTCACGCATCGCTCGTGGGCGTTCGAAAATATGCCGGCAGCGTCGGACGAAGAGATCAGGGCAGTGGAAAATGAATCGCTCGAATTTGTGGGTGATTCGGTGCTCGGCTTAGCGATAGCAGAGCAGGTATTTCGCAATAATCCACGGCTCAGCGAAGGCGATCTAACGCTGATGAAGCACCATCTTGTCAGCACCGTGACACTTGCAAAGATCGCTGCCGAAATTGAGATCGGACAATATATTCGCGTCGGCCGCGGCGAAGAAAAGACCGGCGGACGGAAAAAGCAAGCACTGCTGGCAAATACGCTCGAGGCGATCATTGGGGCGATATTTTTCGACGGCGGCTACATCAAGGCCCGGGCGTTTGTCGGCAAAATATTTGCGGATGAAATAAAGTCCGCCACTCCCAAAAGCTCGCTTGATTATAAAACGATGCTGCAAGAGAGGCTCCAGGCTGAAAAACTCGTCGCGCCAAGTTACAATGTAATTCGCGTTGACGGCCCGCCACATCAGCGAAAGTTCTATGTTGAGGCTGTTTGGTCGGGCGGTAAGGCAATGGGCGAAGGGCGATCGATAAAGGCCGCAGAAATGATGGCGGCAAACGAGGCATTGGCTGAGCTTTCCGGTGGAGGGAAGCATACGAAACACGCTAATTGAGACAGACACATTTTTGTTCAGATTATGAGCACAGAAGAGAAAGAGAATACTGAGGCTTCCGGATCAAAACCTACCGGCCCTCCCAAATCGACGTTTCGTGAGTATTTCGAATCGTTTGCCGTTACACTTGTGATGGCGATATTCGGCATGACGTTCATCTTGCAGGCGGTAACAGTTCCGACGGGCTCGATGCAGAATACGATCCTCGTCGGTGATTACCTGCTCGTAAACAAATTCATTTTCACGCCCGGAGGCAGCAGCAGTTTACCTTTTCTGCCTCAGCGTGAGATCGAACGCGGCGACATAATCGTGTTCAAATATCCGGGTGATGCCGTGAATCCCGCGTCGGACCGCGAACGCGGCCTCGTTAAATATCAGATCAATTACGTCAAACGGGTGATCGGATTGCCCGGCGAGACGGTTCAATTCAAGAATAATCAGGTCTTTATTAACGGCGAACTATTGGCTGAACACCGAGTGTTGGGCGATGCGGCCGATGACATCTCCGCCCTGACGACCAAAGAATTCGAAGAACGAAAGCCGGACGAAAAATGGGACGTCTATTATGCGGAAAAGCGGATGAATCTCGTTCAATCGGGCAGGGATCTTTCGGTCAGCGATTGGGATTTCGGGGTCCAGGGAAAACCGATGAGGGTTCCAGATAACCATTTCTTTGTGATGGGCGACAGCCGTGACCGGAGCGATGACAGTCGAGGATGGGGATTTGTGCCGCGCGACCTGATCATTGGGCGGGCGATGTTCGTTTATTGGTCTTGTGATCGAGGTGCCTCGAACGGAAGTGTCTTTGGCTGCCTAACGCACCCGCGCCTTAGCCGGATCGGAAAGTTTGTGAAATAGAGTTGTATTGCCGTTGCTTTTAGGCAACGGTTAGAATTGGATCCTCAACACGGGCTTTAGCCCAACTTTTGCGTTGGGCTAAAGCCCGTTTTCATTTGAGCACGACATCCGTTCGCTAAAGCGAACGGCAATATGAAGTTAAGTATCTCAGAAGAAGTATCAAGTGCTATTAAGCAGCGACAACCCGTCGTCGCGCTTGAGTCGACCGTTATCGCCCACGGCCTGCCTTATCCGCAAAACCTCGAAACGGCGATAAAACTTGAGCAGATCGTCCGTGACAGCGGAGCGGTCCCGGCAACGATAGCGGTGTTTGGAGGCGAATTTTACGTCGGGCTCGTCGAGGAACAGATCGAACAGCTTGCGACTCGAAAGGACATTCGCAAGATATCACGCCGCGACCTGCCGATCGCTGTCGCTAACAAATTGGATTGCGCGACGACGGTCGCGACGACCGCCTTTGTCGCACATCGGGCCGGTATCAAGATCTTCGCGACGGGCGGCATCGGCGGCGTACATCGCGGGTTTGACGCCGATATTTCTGCCGACCTGCCGGAACTCGCACAAACGCCGATCATGGTCGTTTGTTCCGGAGCTAAGATCGTCCTCGACCTGCCGCGAACGCGTGAATGGCTCGAGACGAACGGCATCACCGTGCTCGGATGGCAATGCGGCGAACTGCCGGCGTTCTATTCGCGGGCAAGCGGGTTGGCGATCGACGAACGCGTTGAGTCGGCAGAAGATGTGGCGAAGGTCGCAAGTGCCCGCGATGAGCTGGGGTTAAAAAACTCGATCCTACTGACCGTGCCGATCCCAACGGAATTTGAGATCGACCGCGGCGAACTCGAAGCGATCCTCGCCGATGCCCTGAAGCTCGCCGATGACCGAGGCGTGCTAGGTAAAGAGATCACGCCGTTCCTGCTCTCGCAGATGTCCGAGCGAAGCGGCGGACGAACGCTCACAGCAAATATCGCTTTGCTTGAAAACAATGCCCGAGTCGCCGCATTGGTCGCGGCAGCCATAGCAAATGGAAATCAGAGTTGACGGTCTGACCGATCCACGGATACACGGACTGCTTAATGAGCATCTTGAGAACATGAGGGCGATCTCGCCGCCTGAAAGTGTTCACGCGTTAGATCTCGACAAACTCCGTGCGCCCGATATCACTTTTTGGACAGCTTGGGAAGGCGATGAATTACTCGGCTGCGGTGCGTTAAAAGAACTCGATGACACGCACGCCGAGGTAAAATCGATGCGGACGGCATCAGGACATCTGAGAAAAGGCGTCGCGAGGCAAATATTGGCTCATATCATCAGCGAGTCGGTTCGACGCGGTTACGGCCGCGTCAGTCTCGAAACCGGTTCGATGGAAGAGTTCGAACCGGCACGAAGGCTCTATGCAAGTTGTGGATTTGAATTTTGCGGCCCTTTTGCCGAATACCTCGACGATCCGAACAGCGTTTTTATGACCAAGGAAGTTTGACCGTTTATTTTGTCGGACGCTTTTCCATCTTTGCTTTCAAAGAATCCATCCGCTTTTGTGCCTCGACGGCTTCGGGAGTTCCGGCGTGTTTCTTGATTATCTCAGCCCAACTTCCGCCGTTGTAATGGTATTGTTTTGTCGCCGAATTGAACAGAAAGACAACGCCGAGTTTGCGATACCGGTCGAGCATATTGAAGTTCAGATAATAGCTATGCATAGGCGCATTAGACGCTGCCATTTCGCTGCGATTCAAGCGGCTTGATGCGTCCTTGGATAGCTTAGCAGCGATCAGTTCGAGAATGTCGCCATACAGCAGCAGGATCGCAGGGCGGAATTTCGATTCGGGAAAGAGTGCAAAATACTCGCCTGCCGCTTCGACGTGATCAAAACCGTCCAGGGCCTGCACGAGCCTTGCAAGGCGTTCGTCATCGGACGTGCGAAACCTGCCGAACACCGCATCTGCCTGTACCCAACCAAAACTGCTCGGCGGTGCGGCGATCTTGAAGAATTTAACACCATCAGCCTCGGCAACGCTGACGATCTGGACATTTCGACCGCGCTGTATACGATGGATCGGGCGGGCATACAGGCTCGGTTCCTCGCGAACGACGGAAAGGGTCTCATCCACAACGACAGCCGTTTTTCCAACCTCGGCCGCTTTTGCGGCTGAAGGCCGGGGCTTTGTTTGTACAGTAGGCTTTTTGGGCTGTGCGTTCACTGTGCCGCTGATCGCGGCGATCGTGAGAAGGAGTGTTGCAAGTAAAGGGAGTTTCATCACGTTCCCGATCGTAGCGTTGAGATCATTTTTGCCGCTTATCGGCTTTCCTGATCTTGTCCTGCATGCCGGCATGATGAAAATGACAGATCGCGATCGCGAGGGCGTCGGCCGCGTCGTGCGGCGTCGGTATCGTTTTCATCTTGAGCAGGATCTTGACCATCTGCTGTACTTGGTGCTTTTCTGCGTTGCCGTGGCCGACGACGGTTTGCTTTATCAATCGCGGGGCATATTCGGCAATCGCCATTCCTCGCTGCTCGGCGAGCAGAAGCATGAGGCCGCGAACCTGCCCGAGTTTCAAAGCGACACCAACATTCACCGCGTAAAACGTGTCTTCAACCGACAACACATCCGGCGAATGTATCGCCATCAGGTCAGCGACGGCATCATAAATATTGTGCAGCCGCTTGGAGAAAGCATCGCGCGTACTCGACCTGACGGTGCCGAAATCCACCAGCGTGTATTTGGTTCCGGTGCCGTCGACCACACCCCAACCGAGCGTTTCGCTGCCCGGATCGATTCCTAAAACACGCATTTTATCGATTTACCGCTTATTCAATTTAGACAAGATACTTCAAAATTTTATCGAAACGCAAGTAAAGAGCAAAGAAAGGAAATTAACCGCAGATGGACGCAGATGGACAAAGATATAGACCGTTAGACCAGGATCGATAATTACTTGTATAAATACGCGTCTATCTGCGTTTATCTGCGGTAAAAATTATCTCGGTCATTCGCTCAAGATCGCCTGCCATTCGACGGTTGTAAAAATCCTGCAATATTCTTATTATCAGTACTTACGCCGCTCACGCGAAATACGCAAATGGAGAATCAACCTCAGGATTCGAGTGTCTCGGAATCAGTCAGAATTTTGCTCGCAGGTGCGATCGACTATGCCGGATTGTTTCCGCCGTCGGCCGTGTCAATGCCCGAGGCGGTGATCAACTACGCCACCTACCGCAACAGCAATTACAACTGGATGCTTGGCAGATTTGTCGTTGGTGTCGGGCGGCTGCAGGAATTTTACGCGTGTGCGTCCGATTTTATTTCTCGGGACGCGGCAAGTACCTGGCGAGTCGCGGTCGTCGCGGGCGACGATCTGTCTGAAACTGTAAAAACGGTTGCAGAATTTAACGCTGTGCATGGTCCCGGCGTCGTTTGCGACATGATCGAGATGAAGGCCGTGACCGAATATCAGATCGAGGCCGTTTCGGTGTCGCTGCCGGAGGGCGTTAAGGCATATTTTGAGATCGATCCGAATGTTAATTTCCCCGAGCTGCTTTCAGCTATCTCACTCGCCGGCCAACGGGCTAAGATCCGAACCGGCGGCGTTACTCCCGATGCGTTTCCGCGTTCGGCTGATATTGTGCGGTTTGTAAAGGCGTGCGTCGGGGCGAATGTGCCGTTCAAGGCGACTGCGGGGCTGCATCATCCGATCCGCTGTTTCCGGCCGCTGACGTACGAAGAGAACGCCAAAAAAGGCACGATGCATGGCTTTCTCAACCTGTTTCTCATGACCGGCTTTGCCGTCGAAGGCTATCGCCGCAGTTTTCTCGAAGACGTGATGGAAGAGGAATTTGATGAGGTATTCGAGTTCGACGCGAGCGGCGTTAAATGGCGTCGCGAATTCGAACTGAGCAACCACCAGATCGAACGGCTTCGCAAACTCGGCATCCAGTCCTTCGGCTCATGCTCATTCGACGAACCGATCGCGGATCTGCAGCAATTAGGAATTCTATAGCCGCGAGAAGGCGCAAAAAGCGCAAAATAAATTCTTTCCTTTTTGCGCCATCTGTGCCATTTTGTGGCTAAATTGTTTTATGACCTACGAAATAAACGAAACACACGACCCTTCCTTGAAAAGCTGGGTCGAATCCGCCAACGATCCGAATACAGATTTTCCGATACAGAATTTACCGTTTTGTATGTTCTGGCGGTCACGCGACAGCGAATCGCCGCGACTCGGAATGGCCATCGGCGATCAGATCTTCGATCTTTACGCAGCGATCGGGTCCGGACTATTTGGTTCTGACTTCGAGGAGATCGCTCAGGAAATGGAATTGTGCGACCTCTCGTTCCTGACCGAGGTATACGGGCCCGAGGTCCTTGCCGATATCAGGAATGCGGCCTTCGAGATCCTGCGTGAGGGTGCTCCCGCAGACGTTGTTCGAGATGCTAGAGCTTGTTTAGTTCCGGCAAAGAGCATTGACCCCGAACTGCCGTTTGAGATCGGCGACTACACCGATTTCTACTGCTCGATCTATCATGCGACGAATGTTGGGTCGATGTTTCGCCCCGAAAATCCTCTGCTGCCGAATTATAAATATGTGCCGATCGGGTATCACGGGCGGGCTTCGAGCATTGTGGTGTCGGGGACGGACATCAAGCGGCCGCACGGGCAAAACCGGAGCGACGCGGAGGCTCCGCCGGTGTTTATTCCGTGTAAGAGTCTAGATTATGAGATGGAGGTCGGGTTCTTCGTCGGCGGTGGAAACGAGTTGGGAAAGTCGATCCCGATCGGCGAAGCCGAACAGCATATCTTCGGGCTGTGCCTCGTCAACGACTGGTCCGCCCGCGACATACAGGCGTGGGAATACCAGCCGCTCGGGCCGTTTCTCGCAAAGAATTTCGCCACGACCATCTCGCCTTTCGTCGTCACGATGGAAGCTCTCGCACCGTTCCGCACACCCGCGCTCGAACGCGAAGAAGGCGATCCAGCACCGCTCGATTACCTTGCGGATGAGCAAAACGAAAAGTTCGGCGGCATCGACATCACTCTCGAGGTCTTTATCCAAACCGAGAAGATGCGTGCGGAAAACATCGAACCTTTCTTATTAAGCCGCTCGAACATGAAAGACCTCTACTGGACGATCGGCCAAATGCTCACGCACCACGCATCCGGCGGCTGCAACCTTCAAACCGGCGACCTCATCGCCACCGGCACCATCTCCGGCAAAGAAAAGTCCGAACGCGGCTCAATGCTCGAACTCTCGTGGCGAGGCACCGAACCCATCGAACTCCCATCCGGCGAACAACGCCGATTCCTCGAAGACGGCGACGAGATCATCATGAAAGGCTACTGCGAACGCGAAGGCTTTCGCCGAATCGGCTTCGGCGAATGCCGTGGTCGTATTCTGCCGGCGGATTAGAATCCTTTACCACATAGGAACATAGAGCACATAGTTTTTTTCTTTTCTATGTGAACTATGTTCCTATGTGGTTTATCTAACCGCTCTGTTAAAATTCAAGAGTGAAAACAGCACCAGCCTATTCGGAATTTGCGGTTCGTCGTGTCGCATCGGGCGAGCCGTGCGTCGATCTTGACGACGTCCTGGCGATCGAGGAACCGCTCGAGATACGGCTTGGGTTTCCGAAAAATGGCAAGATCGAACACCGTGCGATCTCGATCACAATGCGGACGCCGGGCGATGACGAGGATCTTTCGGCCGGATTTTTGTTTACGGAAGGAATTCTAGAGCATCGAAGCCAGATCGCAACAATTCGCCGTTGCGG
This sequence comes from Acidobacteriota bacterium, assembly GCA_016713675.1. Lineage (NCBI taxonomy): Bacteria > Pseudomonadati > Acidobacteriota > Acidobacteriota bacterium. Next base: position 305,559 of record JADJOS010000001.1, on the reverse strand, counting down.
CATTCCAGCCAAGGGCAAGGATCTACAAAATACCGTCGTCGTCGAACTCACCGAGGGCGTCGATGTCGATCTCGAACGCCTGACGCGCAATTTCTATACGACTTCAAGCTGCGGTGTTTGCGGTAAATCTTCGTTCGAGGCATTGCATACCGGAGTTCGAAAACTCGATATCAGCAACATACAGGTTTCGTCCGAAGTGGTTCATGGTTTGAATGCGACGCTTCTCGCCGCTCAGGCAACGTTCGAAAAGACCGGCGGATTGCATGCGTCCGTCATTTTCGATCTCGACGGCACCGTCGACACGATCGCCGAAGACGTTGGCCGCCATAACGCTCTCGACAAGGTCATCGGCCGAAAATTCATGTCGGGCGAGACACCGATGTCGAACAAGATCCTGATGGTGAGCGGCCGTGCGAGTTTCGAACTGGTGCAAAAGGCCCTGTGGGCAGGAATACCAATACTTGCCGCGGTCGGTGCACCGTCGAGTCTCGCGGTCGAGTTGGCTCGTGAGTATGGGATGACTTTGATTGGATTTGTTCGTGATGAGCGTTTCAATATCTATTGCGGCCGTCATCGGATCGACGCTCCAATAACGATGGTCAATTAATAATTACTAATTATTAATTTGGAGGAAATGAAAGACGACGCTTCAAAACTAATCGTCACGCCGCCGCCGGAAACTTCGGCGGGAGTTCATGCCGTGACGAATGCTCTCAAACATCTTTATGGAAAGATGGGGCCCGTTCATGCCACGCGTGGAATGCTCGCGCTAAATCAGAAGGGCGGCATCGATTGTCAGTCGTGTGCGTGGCCCGATCCGGAACATCGGACGATCAACGAATTTTGCGAGAACGGTGCCAAGGCTCTTGCTGATGAAGGCACGAAGAAGAAGATCGGTGCCGAGTTTTTTGCCGAGCACAGTGTGGCAGAACTCGCCGCATGCGAAGATTTTTGGCTCAACAACCAAGGCCGTATCGCAGAGCCGCTGATACTTCGCGAGGGCGGAACGCATTACGAGCCGATCTCGTGGGATAACGCCATCGGCCTGATAGCAGAAAAACTCAATTCACTCGCATCGCCCGACGAAGCCATATTTTACACATCAGGCCGAACGTCAAATGAAGCAGCGTTTCTCTACCAGCTTTTCGTTCGCCAATTCGGTACCAATAATCTGCCCGATTGCTCAAACATGTGTCACGAATCGACGAGTGTTGCTTTGAACGAGTCGATCGGGCTGGGGAAAGCGACGATACGGCTCGAGGATTTTGAAGAGACCGATCTCGTGATCGTAATTGGGCAAAACCCCGGGACTAATTCGCCGCGAATGCTCTCATCGCTTGCTGCCGCCAAGGCTGCGGGAGCAAGTATGATCGCGATCAATCCGCTTAAAGAGGCCGGGCTGACCAGCTTTGTCGATCCGAACCCGCAGCATGGCAATTTGTTTGGCGTACTTGGCCTCAGTCCTGCGAAACTCGCCGATCTGCATCTGCCGGTCCGCATTGGGGGCGATATGGCAGTACTCAAAGGGCTGATGAAGATACTGCTCGAACACGAACGGGAATCACCGGGAACAGTTTTCGATCTAGGTTTCATAACTGACAAAACTTCGGGCTATGACGAAGTGATCGCGTCGATCGATAACGTTGAATGGGCGGACATCGTCGCGGCGTCGGGGTTGACTCGCGAACAGATCACCGAGGCCGCCGAGATGATCCTCGGCGCGAAAAAAATGATCACATGCTGGGCGATGGGTGTCACGCAGCACACTGACGCGGTCGCGACCATTCAGGACATCGTCAATCTGCATCTGGTTCGCGGCTCGATCGGCAAGCCCGGAACCGGTCTTTGTCCGGTTCGCGGGCATTCGAACGTCCAGGGCGACCGTACGATGGGGATCTGGGAACGGATGACGCCGGTCTTTCGCGAGAATCTGGAGAGGGAATTCGGATTCGCTGCACCCGCCGTCGATGGCCTGAACACTGTAGAATCTATCGCAGCAATGGCAGACGGGCGAGCAAAGGTCTTTTTCGCCATGGGCGGTAATTTCGCGGCCGCGTCGCCTGATACAGCGGCTGTTACCTTGGCGTTGGCGAATTGCGATCTGACGGCTCAGGTCATAACGAAACTTAATCGCACCGCGCTGACGCCCGGAAAGACATCGCTCATCCTGCCGTGTCTCGGCCGTTCGGAGATCGATACGCAGGCTGGCGGCGAGCAATTTGTTTCAACCGAGAGCACGATGCTAAACGTTCAGATGTCGAGAGGTATCTTTGAGCCGATCTCCGAGCATTTGCGGAGCGAAACAGGTATCGTATGCGATCTCGCGAAAGCTACTCTCGGCAGCCGGTCGAGCGTCGATTGGGACGCGATGGCGGCGGATTACGATCTGATCCGTGATGCGATATCGCGTGTTGTGCCGGGCTGTGAGAATTACAACGAGCGCATCCGAGCTGACGGCGGATTTTATATGCCAAATCCGCCGGGCCGCGGTGAATTTCCGACGCCGATGGGAAAGGCACTGTTTCGGCCGAGCAAACTTGAATATACTAAACTCGAATCCGGCAAGTTGTTTTTAACGACGATCCGTTCCCACGATCAATTTAATACGACGATCTACGGACTCGATGACCGCTATCGCGGAATCGATGGTGATCGCCGCGTGATCTTTATGAATGAGGCCGACATCGCTGCCCGCGGACTCAGGCCAGGGCAGTTGGTTGACATTACGAGTCATTTTGAGGATGTCGAAAGGTGTGTCTCGGGGTTCGCTGTGGTGCCTTACGAAATACCGGTCGATTGTGCGGCGGCGTATTTTCCTGAGGCAAATCCGCTGATCCCGCTGAAAAGTGTCGCGAAACGCAGCTTCACACCGACTTCGAAGTGTGTTGTTATCTCAGTTCGGGCGTCAAAATAGGGCTTTTGCCGCGAATTACACGAAGTTGACGAATAAAATCCAAAAATATCATTCGTTGTAGTAGTGTAATTCGTGGCTAAATTCTTTTTGTGGCAAAATGAATATAAATGGAACTCGTTCTCGATAAATTGCACGAGGAGTGCGGAATATTCGGCATCTTCGGTCACGCAGAAGCCTCGACGCTGACGCAGCTCGGGCTTTTTGCCTTGCAGCATCGGGGGCAGGAAGCGTGCGGAATCGTAACGGCCGATGGCGGTGAATTGCTGCAGCATCGCTCGATCGGCTTGGTCGCGGATGTTTTGAATCCTGATGTTCTTTCGACACTCAAAGGTACAAGTGCGATCGGGCACACGCGATATTCGACCTCCGGCAAGAATACGATCGACGAGGTCCAGCCGTTTTCGGTCACGTGCCAGCACGGAAAGATCGCTGTTTGCCATAACGGGAACCTCCCGTTCGCTGCTCAAAAACGTGAGGAACTCGAAAAGGCCGGAGCTATTTTCTCATCGACATCTGATACAGAGACCATACTCCACGGTATTGCCCGAACACCCGCGAAAGACGCGGTCGATGCGATCAAAACGGTGTTGTACGATACGGACGGGGCTTTTTCGCTCTTGTTTTTGACACCGAAGCAGTTGATCGCGGTTCGAGATCCCCGCGGCTTCCGGCCGCTTGTTCTCGGCAAAGTTCAGGATTCGTGGTGCGTCGCCAGCGAAACATGCGCATTTGATCTGATCGATGCGGAATACGTTCGTGAGATCGAGCCGGGCGAGATGTTGATCGTCGATGCTGACGGATTGCATTCGTCGAAACCGCTCGAACAGCGGCCGGTTTCGGTCTGTACTTTCGAACATGTCTATTTTTCGCGGCCTGATTCGACCATATTTGGACGTTCGGTCAATGAATCGCGGCATAAGATGGGCAAACAGCTCGCGATAGAACATCCGGTCGAAGCGGATCTTGTAGTTCCCGTTCCCGACTCAGGTGTGGCGGCTGCGATCGGGTATGCTCGCGAATCGGGCATCAATTTTCGTCAGGCGATAATTCGCAATCATTATGTCGGACGTACATTTATCGAACCAACCCAATCGATCCGTTCGTTCGGTGTTCGGTTAAAGCTCAATCCGATCAAAGACCTGATCAACGGCCGACGTATCATTTTGGTCGATGATTCGATCGTCCGCGGTACAACATCAAAAAAGATCGTCGAGATGGTCCGCGACGCAGGGGCTGAGGAGGTACATATGCGTATCTCTTGTCCGCCGACGGCTCATTCGTGCTATTACGGCGTCGATACGCCCCGCCGAAAGGACCTGATCGCATCGCGTATGACGGTCGAGGAAACGTGTCAATACATCGGTGCCGACAGTCTCGGCTACCTCTCGCTCAACGGTATGCTCGAATCGGTCGGCCTCGAAACAAGCTCGACCTGTTCAGCGTGCTGGACCGGTAAATATCCGACACTCATCGCGAATGGCAAAGCTGCCTGATATAAACACTAAAAGTGACTCAAATAATTGACCATTGACACCTCCCGACAATAGGAATACGCTCAAATTGGGACGTTGAAATTTCAACATCTAATACTTGGCAGAGTTGTTCTCGGCCGGATGTTTCATCAATGCAGTTACCTTTCAAGGAGGATATAATGAGAATACGATTTAGGACATTTCTATTTTTACTCGGACTGATATCTCTGATGATCATGACAAGCCAAACCGCAGTGGCTCAAATGAGCGATAAGGAAAAGGCGAAACAGATAAAGAAAGCTGGCGAAACGGCCAAAAAAGCTTCGAAAACGCTCGATGAACTGATGCGTATTCAGGCAAAGTCAATACCTGAAGCCCTCTTAAAAGACGCAAAGGCAATCGCAGTGTTTCCGGGCGTATTAAAGGCGGCATTCGGAATAGGCGGCAGCGGCGGACAAGGACTGATCTCGCGTCGGCTGAAGAGCGGCTGGAGTGCACCGACGGCGTTCAAGATCGCGAGCGGCAGCGTTGGTTTTCAGATCGGCGGGTCTTCGACCGATTATGTGCTGCTCTTTATGACCGAGAACAGTCTCAAGAATTTACTTGAGGACCAATTTGAGATCGGAGGTGAGGCCTCAGCAGCCGCAGGGCCGGTTGGCCGTACCGCAAAAGCGTCGACTGACGCACAACTTCAGGCGCAAATTCTCTCCTATTCCCGAAGCAAAGGGCTATTCGCGGGAGTTTCGCTGACAGGAGCTGTGATTAGCTCGGATAACGACCGCAATCAAGCACTTTACGGCTTTAATGCAAAGGAACTGTTGACCGGCGATAATAAAGTTTCGCTCGTATCGATCCCGGCAGCGACCAAGGGCTTTCAAGAAACGATAGCGCGTTACGCTAAGTAGGGCTGTTTGCCATAGCCGTCGGTATGCGGCTGCGAAAAGCGGCGAACCGGCGACTTTCTAATTGCATCTGATTGTCGTACACTTGCTATTCTCCGAATCGGTCCGTTAGGTCGGATCGTTTCGAAGAGAATGGGGGGGGGCGACAGGCTTCGACAGGGGCTTGTTTAGATCTTTGAATGCACGTCGGGCTTGTGTGGTTAGCTCGTTAAAAAAACTATACAAAAAACAAATGCTAATCAAGAATTAGCTCTTGCTGCTTAGTTAACTCTAAACCAGAAGTGTCTTATCGGAAGTCCGCCTGATGCGACCGAATAAGGCATAACTCATTTCAGGCTCGGAAGCGTTCTCCACCTGCGAACGTATCTTAAAGTTAGTCGGGTTAGCTTGTTGAGAGGTCTTGTCGGTTCATCTGCTCTCGAAATGCGAAATATCAAGTGAACACGACTAAGCGTGTAGATTTCACTGGTCGCAACCTTTGGATGCGGGTTCGATTCCCGCCGCCTCCACCATCATTTTTCCTATTTGCCCGGTCGCGTCGGCCGGGCATTTTCATGTGAAAATAAAATCCGTATAATTAGCCGACGGCTTTCATATGAAACGAATCGGTTTGAACTCACGTGTTTTGATCACGCTCCTCTTTGTTGGAGCTTTTGCGATAGGTTTACAGGCGCAGACGCCGAATGACCGTATTCGCGAGGTCCTAATCGAAAAGGCGACGTTTCAGCCATCCGATCTGAAGGAATTGGACGAAGGAAAGATCGTGGTCAAAGCGATCCCGACCAACGACAAACAAATCGTTTCGGTTTTTGGCGCGGTGCGTTTAAAGGACATTTCTGCCGTGCCGATGGAAGAGTTTCGAGCTAGTTTGACGCAGCGAAGTAATAGGGCGATGAAAGGCGGCGGCAGATTCAGCGTGCCGCCGGCCGCAGATGATCTCCAGGGCCTCGAACTTGAAGATAAGGACTATAAGGTCTTAAAGAAATGCTCGGTCGGCGATTGCGACATGAATATGTCGGCAGAGATGATCAGGAGGCTGGGTGCCGAAGTTGACTGGAATGCTGCTGATCACAAGGAGCGGGCAACGGTGTTGTTTCGCGAAATGTTGCTGCAATACGTTCGCGGCTATACTTCAAACGGTGATGGAACTCTGGGGCAATATGCCAACCGAAGAGAGATCGTTGACCTCGCTGACGCGCATAGGTCGCTGCTCGCAAGTTCACTTATGATCAAGGATATTTCACCGGAGATCTATGGCTACTTTGGGGAATTTCCCAAAAAACAAGTGGCCAGAGCCGAAAGTGAGATGCACTGGTCAACGGTCGATTTCGGCCTGAAACCGGCGATAACGATCACGCACACTGTTGCGTTCGATGTTTCGCAGAATGGCCTGTCGCGGTTTATTGTTGCAAACAAACAGATTTATGCGAGCCGGTATCTGGACGCATCGCTTTCGTTCACAATGTTGATCAGTTCAGGTGTGAACGATCCGGGCGGATATCTGATATTTACCGATCGTTCACGATCTGACGCACTCGACGGTATGATGAGCGGCATCGCTCGAAGCGTTGTTGAAAAGGAAGCGGTCGAAAAGGTGAGAGGGATGCTGCAGAATGCCGAGCTCCGGATGTTGGCGGCAGGCCGGCCCAAGTCCGACCAACCAAATGCCGAAATCAGCGGATACTCCAGGATCAACGAAATAATGAGTGATCCGATCTTTATCACGGCAGTCGTTGGTGTCCTCGGAATTGCAGTCTTACTAATATTGCGTCAGCGAAAAGCGTAATGTCCGACATAATTTTGATCTCTTATCTTGGATTCACTCGATCGAAAAGTTATCCTCATTGCTTGTGCCCCCTTGTTCGATGAACGACGAAAAACAAAATAATAGTGCAGCAAATAAGACAATGCCGATCGGCATCTTCGATTCAGGCGTCGGTGGACTGACGGTCTATCGGGCATTGCACAATTTACTGCCGAACGAGCATTTCATATACCTCGGCGACACTGCCCGAGTACCGTATGGAACCAAATCTATGGCAACGGTCGAGCGGTATGCGATCGAGAATTCACAGTTTCTCGCTTCACGCGGTATCAAGATGCTTGTCGTTGCCTGCAACACGGCATCCGCTCTCGCCTTGCCGAAAATTCGAGAATCGATCGGGCTCGAGGTCGTCGGAGTGATCGGCCCGGGCGGTCGAAAGGCTGTTGAACTGACGAAGGAAAAAGCAAATGCGCGTATCGGCGTTATCGCGACCGAAGCCACGGTCGCTAGCAACGCTTACCTTGAGGCGATCCGTCGTGCTTCTGACACGGCCGAGGTCTATCAGGCGGGCTGTCCGTTATTCGTGCCGTTGGCCGAAGAGAATTGGACGAGCGAGCCGGAGACGTTTTCGATCGCAGCGAAATATTTAGCAAAGATGAACGAATTCAAGCCGGACGCCCTCGTTCTCGGATGCACCCATTATCCGATCCTTCGAGATGTCATCCAGCAAACAGTAGGCGAAAATGTTAAACTTGTGGATTCGGGTGAGGCGACCGCGGAAGAGGTAGCGGCACTTTTGTTGGAGAAAGATCTTGCGAATCCGAATGAAGTTGTCGGGAAACGTCAGCTTTGCGACGACCTCGACCATTTCTACGTTACCGATGCCGCTGACCGTTTCGGCCGGGTCGCCGAGCGATTTTTGGGAATAAAACCGTCGAAGCTCGAAGCTATCGAAGTTTACGGGGTGGATGAATTAAGGCAGGAGCACGACCGGTAGGAAGTGTGCCGCTCGGCAATGGAGCGGCTTTAAGCAGTTGGAACACCTTTACTACCGTGCGGGATTCCGCCAAGAATATGACATACCAAAGACCAGACAAACGAGACCTCGACCAGATACGCAATACCAAGGTCACGCCGAATATTTCGCCGTATGCCGAAGGGTCGGCATTGATCGAAGTTGGCGGGACGAAAGTGATCTGCACGGCATCGGTCGAGGACCGGGTTCCAATGTTTATGCGGAACAAGGGTATCGGTTGGGTAACGGCTGAGTATTCGATGCTGCCGCGAGCGACCAATACGCGAACGCAGCGTGAAACGAAAAACGGGCCGTCGGGACGCACTCAGGAAATTCAACGCCTGATCGGACGAAGTTTGCGTGCGGTCGTCGATCCGAAATTGCTGGGTGAGCGTCAGATCTATCTAGATTGCGACGTCATTCAGGCTGACGGCGGAACCCGCTGTGCGTCGATCACCGGTGCATATGTTGCTCTCGCGTTGGCTTGCCGAAAGCTGGTCAAACAAGGAATTATCCGTACAAGTCCGATACTCAGCGAGGTCGCAGCGGTCAGCGTAGGAATTATCGAAGGGACATCCATCCTAGATCTCGCCTATGCCGAAGATTCGACCGCTGACGTCGATATGAACGTTGTCTGTACCGGCAGCGGCAAATTTATCGAATTACAGGGAACAGCTGAAAAGGAGCCATTCTCACGCGACCAGATGGACGAAATGCTCGTTTTAGCGGAGATCGGCGTTAACAGACTATTTGAGATCCAGCGGATCGCGTTGGCGGCATAAGTTATGAACGAAGGGCAATTTGAAGGAAGATCGGCGATCGTTACGGGCGGGACCCGTGGGATCGGAAAGGCAATTGTAATGGAATTGGCACGTCGCGGTGCGAATGTGGCGTTCAACTTTTCCAAGAGCGCTGATGAGGCCGAAAAGCTGAAGGCAGAGGTCGAAGTTCTGGGCGTAAAGGTATTTTGTGCTCAATGCGATGTTGCGAGTACGGTCGCTGCTGCAGAGTTCGCCAATCAGGTCAACGACCATTTTGGCGGCATTGATTATCTCGTTAATAATGCCGGAATCACCCGCGATCAATTGGTTTTGCGTATGAAGGAAGAAGATTGGGATGCCGTCATTGACACTAATCTTAAAGGCGCGTGGAACTTTTCAAAAGCGGTACTTCGGCCGTTAATGCGAAACGAGCGGGGCGGTTCGATCCTCAATATTTCATCGATCTCCGGAGTGATCGGCATGCTTGGGCAATCAAACTATTCGGCTTCGAAAGCCGGAATGATAGGCCTGACCAAATCGATGGCAAAGGAGATCGCCAGCCGTAAGATCACGGTCAATGCTCTTGCCCTCGGCCTGATCGAGACCGATATGGCGTCAGAAATGAACGAAGACTATCGCAACAAGATCCTTGCAATGATACCGCTCGGCCGTCTAGGCAACGTTCAGGAAGTCGCTGAGATCGCATGCTTCTTGCTTTCACCGTCTGCGGCCTATATAACCGGCCAGGTCATCCAGCCCGACGGTGGGCTTGCGATGTGATCCAAATGTCATTTACCTATCAAACCGAGGATGCAGAAAGTGAGATCTCCGAGGAACAAGATCACGAGCCGGTAGAGACGCCAACTCCGCCGTATTACACGTTAATTCTTGTCGGCGCGATCGTGGTCGTTGCTCTTGTCCAGTTCAGTACAGGACTCGAAGCCTCGATCCATGCGGCCGGTTTTGACAAACGTTCGTTCCTGGACGGGCATCAATATTGGTTGATCCTGACCGGAGCAGCAACACATGGAAGCGCGGCACATATTCTGATGAATGCATATGCATTCTACAGTTTCGGAAAGATATTTGAAATGCTGTCCAACAAGGCCCATCTCGCGGCAGTATTCTTGTTGTCAGCTGTCGGCGGCGGACTGTTAAGTTTAATATTCACACCAAACGGTGTATCGGTCGGAGCGTCAGGCGGAATTGTCGGTCTGATCGGATATCTGGCGGTATATGCCTTTCGCCGACGGCAGTTTATCACGCCTGAATTTCGAAAGAATTTGCTCTTCAATATTGGTTTTATTCTGGTGTTCGGGCTGGTGCTATACGACGTTATAGATAATTTTGGCCACATTGGCGGACTAATAACTGGGGCAATATATGCTTTGTTCCAAGTTCCAACTGACCCGCATGCAGACCCTCGAAAAGCCGGCTCGGCTGCCGAGATCGCAGGCTTTGCTTCACTTGCCGTTTATATCGCGAGCTGCGGTTTTGCGATCCTTCTCATCCTGCATATCGTGTAAGTTATGGCCCGCGTCCGCGTTCATCAGCATGTCAATCCGCTAAGTCCCTTTTATCGGCAAGAGCCAACCCCGGTCGATCTTGCAGGCGTTTTTGCCGATCCGACGCGGCCGCTTCATCTCGATATCGGATGCGCTCGCGGGCGATTCATTTTGCGGATGGCCGAGACTGAGCCAGCGTGGAATTTCCTCGGCGTCGAGATCCGCGAACCGCTGGTCGAAGAGGGGAATCGCCTTGCCGCCGAAGCGGGTCTAAAGAACCTCCAATACGCATTTTGCAACGCGATGCTTTTCCTCGGATCATTGCTTTCAGACATTCCGGACGGCATATTGCAGATGGTTACGATCCAATTTCCCGATCCCTGGTTCAAAAAGAGGCACGCGAAGCGGCGAATGGTGAACGCTGAGCTGATCGACGCGGTCGTAAGGAAACTCGCATCCGGCGGACGCCTGTTCGTTCAGACCGATATCGAATTTTTGGCCGAAGAAATGTTCGAGTTAATTCGAGCCGAATCACGATTGACCGAGACGCCAATTGATTCGAATCCGTTTCCGGTAAAGACCGAACGTGAAAGGGCTGTCGAAGACAAGGATCTGCCTGTCTATCGAGCATATTGGCAAAAGAACGTCCGGTAGGGAGCGTGCCAAGCTTCGGCGTTGAATTCGACGAGATCTAAGAACAAAGTCCCAGCGGCCGAGGTTTTTGCCCTATTTCCAATTTTTCTCTTTCTTAAATCGTTTGACTACCATATCGCGACGCATTTTCGGAAGGCGGTCGATGAAGAGTTTGCCGTCGCAGTGGTCGGTCTCGTGAAGAAATGCGCGGGCGGCGTAGCCCTCGGCTTCTCGTTCGAACCAATCGCCCTTTTCGTCCTGTGCCCTGAGACGGGCTTTCATTGGGCGGACGACGACGGCGGGGACCTTTCCGAGCGAAAGGCAGCCTTCCTGGCTGGATTGCTCGCCTTCGGTATGAACGATCTCCGGGTTCGCGGCGATCAGCTTAATACCGTCGCAGTCCATCACAAAAAGACGCAAATTTAGCCCGATCTGCGGTGCGGCGAGGCCGACGCCTTCGGCTTCGTACATGGTGTCGTACATATCGGCACACAATTCGGCGAGGTCAGCGTCAAATTGCCTTACCGGCTGTCCGAGCTTCCCTAGTACTTCTTCGGGATATTCTGTGATCTTTCTGACGGCCATTGCTATCTGGGTATCACGCCGCGGCGCGACATACGAGCAAAACCTCGTATAGCATTAAAACCTTTCTCTTCACGAGCAAGGCATTCCCAGCAGACGGCACGTTCTTCGTTCGTAGGTGAGATGAATGTATTGTAATGGCCGACCTCGCGGTCGCACTCAGAGCAGCGTGTTAGCGGCTTATCTTCTGTTTTCGGGTCCATTGAGGCGATCATTGTTTCTTTCTCAAAAGGCGAACCTTTTCGCGATAAAAATCTTGTTCCTGCAAAACAGTGTAATTCGCATCAACAAATTTTTCCAATGGAGAACAAGCTTCGATGTCCAAACAACTGTCGCCGGTCAGGAGCCAGAACTCTTTCGCATCGGCCGGAATTTGCGAGATCAGGAACGGTATCTCTCGAGCGTGTCTAGATGATGTCCCTGTCGGCCCGTCCGCAGTGAACGAGAATATCCTGTCATTGGGCAAAACCTGATTCGCCCCGTTGTAGTAAGCACGCATTCCGACAGTCTCGAAAACGGGGAACACCATGATCGGCTGACCAGGCGATTCGTTTGCCGAAACAAATGCCGCGACGTTCGCCCAATCGCCCTGTTTTACGCTGTTTGGATAAAGTGTGAGCAGTGCGTAACCATAAAACATCACCAACACCATGATCGCGAAGATGCGATAACTCATCGGCACTACCTTGAACATCAGGCCGATAACCAGTGCGAAAATAGCTACGAAATAGATCGCTGCATGTCGTATCTCAATGTGGTTCGCGCCGAGTTGGAAATATACAAAGACCAGAAATATGGCCGAAACTACGACAATGGCCGCGAAGAAAACGACAGATTTGTCGATGTCTCGACCTTTGTTTTTTATCAGAACGATGAGCGAGCCGACAATTGTCAATCTCACGATCCACAGTCGGACCAGTGACCATGTAGTCTGATCTTCCGGAGCATAGATCTCGCTGGGAAGAGCAAATGTTAGGAAGTGATTCCAGACCATTCGCAGGCCTTCGGTAAGAGATTTCTCATCTTGAAAATTCGCAATTCGATCCGCAAACTGCAAGTTCACTATATACAACAACGGCAAGATCGAAACGCCAACGGCACTCATCCAAAGGAAGTATTTCTTTGCATCTCGCCAACGTCGCAGCAAGAGCAACGCAGCAAATCCGCCGACGATCGGAAAGCCCAAGTAGTAATTTGTGTAGAGTGAAAGCGATGCCGTTACAGCATAAAGAACCTGAGCGGTCGTTTGTTTGCGTGAACTTGTCTCATCGTTTTCATCACTCAAAAATCCATCGACAAAGAAATTCAGCAGCAGACACGTAAGTAAAATGACCAATGAATAGAGCCTGATCTCAAGGCTCGCCCAAAAAAGATACGGGTGAAATGCGAATAGGGCCGAGGCCGTAAGAGCATCGTGCCGTTCCCATATCTTGTTTGCCAAGCGGAAAAATACAATGATCGAAAGCAGGCTGCAGATCACCGAAAACAGCCTGGCGAAAAATATCGAGCTGTCGATCGAGCTCCATATACTGAGCAACAGGAAGTAGAGCGGAGCCTGTTTTTCGTTGGTGAAAAGATTAGAGAAGGTGGCAACGATGCCATTCGAAGTCGTATAGAGCGTAGAGGCTTCGTCAACCCATACGTTGAGCAAATACGCGAGCGGCAGCACGATAAGCGCGTGAAGTATCACGAGCATGACAAGCATCCATTTTCCGGTCGGTCTCGACATTATCGTAAGCCTCGGATCACAACGAATCTACCAGAGCTCCGACCTTTTTTCGCGTCCGCCAATACACATCTTCCATAAAGATATGAGAGAATTCGCCGTTTCGGCCGATCGACAAGAGGTTATCAATATTGGTCGATCGTTCAAACGCCTTACGTGCCGTTTCGTATTCGTTAAGGTAAACCGGATAGGCGATCGGCGTTTTCAGTATCTTGGCTCCGAGGAACTTTCCTCGAGCCTCGGGAACCACGCGGGAAAGATTCTCGAGACACATCTCGATCATTTTTTCCTCGGGCATTTCCCAAAACTCATCGCACTTTTCGCAGCCAATATCGACAGTGATCATGGTCTTTCCTTCCGGAGCGAGCCAGGGCATTGAAAGCGTTGCCTCGGTAAGGCGGAAAAATGGAAACTCCTTTTCAGGGAACCACAAAACGGTGTCCGGCAATAGGCCACGGCCTTCGAACTTCATATTCACGAAGATCATCGGCCGATATCGAAATGACCTGAAGTCATCAAGGGCGTTCGTTCCGGTCACAAGCTTGGCCAGAATATTGGCGGGAGCCGTACTGACCACAGCTGAGACATCGTATCGTTCGCCCCCGGCCATTAGAGCGACAACCCTTTCGTTTTCGACGATGATCTCCTCGACTGGTGTATCGAGCCTTATGTGGTCCGTGAGTCCGTCAGCAAGCTTCTCGCAGAGTGTCGAGACGCCTTTCTCGGGATAGACGTGGTAAACGGCAGCAGATTCCGGCTTTTCCCGATTGTAACCGCAGGCAACGGCACGGCCGGTTACTTTGCTGGCGGCTTTCAGGTAGAGCGTTTTCGCGATACTTCCCGGCAGGCTTTCGCCGACGGCGGCTGAAAGATCGTCTGCCTTTGCCCCCGACCATGCCTCGATAAGCGGCAGAGCGACCTCGTCAGCCAAGGCAGGGCCGTAGTTCTTTCTGAACCATTCTGCGGCGGATGATGGCTTGTGGCCGTTTCCGGACAATTTTGTCTTGATCGCACTCATAGTCATACGAGGCACCCTGACGAGGCCGAACGGATATGAATACAATTTGCCCCCAAGATAAACAACCTCGCCATAGTGTTTAACGGTCAAACATTCATCGCCAACGCCGATCGCGTCAGCCAAACGGTTCGTGACAAAATGTGCACCGAAATCATAACTGAACCCTTCGTCGTCCTTAAAACTTGCGGCGAGGCCTGCGATCTTTTGTCCGGCTTCGAACAAGATGAATGGAACACCTCGGTCGTGTAGGTACCTCGCGGCGGTCAATCCGGCGAGGCCGGCTCCGATAATGGCAATTGGTCGTGTGTCTTCGTTCATGATCTTAATTTGCTTGCGGTTTCTGCAGATTCGCAAGGAGCAGTGCCCCGCGTTTTGCCTTTTGCAAAGCAATATCGAGAAGGGTAAATGCCGAAAGCGAGACGACCGATCGAAGCGTAAAGCGGTCGATCAGAAATTTCGGAGCCCGCTTATCGACGAGTGCATTATGGATCGAATAGACCCAGTTAACAGGGCTTACGAGCGTGGTAAGACTCGCGACCCTAAAACCGGCGTTCTCTCCGAGTCTTGTGAGCGAGACTTTGTTGAATAGACATAAATGCCGCGGGAAATGATAGCCGCCCCAATAGCTGCTTTTAAAAAGGCCAAAATCGATGGAATCGGTATTGTCGGTAACGATCACCAAACGGCCGCCCGTTTTGAGCAGGCGAAAGATCGCAGACATGATCTCATCTGGACGCTCCACGTGCTCGATCGTTTGGATCATGAAGATGAGATCGTAACTGCCGTTATCGAGATCTAGCGATTCGACACTACCGAAATGGACTTTCAACCCTGAACTTTCGGCCGCCTCGATCGCGCGTCGATCGAGATCGATGCCTTCAAGTTCCCATGTCTTGTTCCCAAATTCGCGGAGCAGCCGCAAGTGAAAACCGTCGCCACAGCCTACATCTAGGATCCGGGCTCCGTCCGGCAAAGGCCCGCAATAATCCAACAACCGGCGTGCCTCGAGCCGCGAACGGATCTTGTGTACCAGGCCGTAATCCTCCTTGGAAAAATCGCATGCATGATATTCGGCCGGGTAGATCGTCTCCATATCGGCCAGCGTCGGCCTCGGATCTAGGTAAACTAACGAACACTTTCGGCATTGAACGGCGGAAAAACGGTCGTCAGTCGTTTTGTATTCATAGTCAAAACCGACGCCGATCGCTTCGGCGTCGTCCGCACCGCAGAGACAGCAAATTGCCGGAGTAAGTTCAAGCCGGTTGTTTTCCATAATCCAGAGCCTTTATCGGCTGGTTTGCGAGACTTTGGGCATGTTCACGCATCGTGGTGATCGAGAATCTGGCGGCAAATTCGTCAATGAATTCGGCCATCAGCGAGAGCTTTTGTTCGATCTGCATGCCCATCGCAGGGAAGAACTTCAATTCCGGTACATCGTCACCAGTCAGGAAGTCGAGCGGATGAAGCAATATCGACGGCTGAACATCCGTCATTCGGCACATCGCAAGAGCCGATTTCCAATAAAACCGAGCGGCCGTCTTCGAAAACGTCGAGAGATATAAAAGATAGCTTGCGTGGATCGGTGTCTTGAATATCGGGAGCGTCGTGACCGGGATCTCGATCATCGAGCCGGAACCGACTTGCCATGAATAGGGTTTTAGACTACGAAAGCCGTCGGAGAATTTGCCGAACAATTTCTTACGCTTCTCGCGTTCCTCGTCGGACATCTCGGGCGATTTGAAAAAGTAATATGCTCTCGCAAGCGGAGCGATATAGGTCGGCAGCGTCGAACAATCATATTCATAGCCGCGTTCTGCCATGACCTCAAGTACCGTTGGGCTGAGGCTATAACCTGGGCCGCGAAAGCCGACAGTTCGTTTGCCGGTCACGTCAAAGATCGCATTCTCGGTCCGTTCAAATTCCTCGGAAAGCTCCATTTTCGAATAAAGATGCAGCCACGGTTCGTGATTGAACGAGTGATTTCCGATTTCGTGCCCGGCAGAAGCGATCGAGGCGATCGCATCGCGATTTTTCTCTAGCGCCGCGTCTTGGCCGACGACGAAGAACGTAATATCAAGCTTTCGCTCCGCCAGGAACGCAAGAGCACGCGGCACGATCACATCGAGATACGTCGGGAACGATTCCCATTCGGCATCACCGTGCGTTTTCATGTACGACCATTTATTGTCGAGGTCGAGCGATAAGCTTGCTATCGGTTTCATAGATATGATGCAGAAGCCCGCACGGTAGTAAGGGTGCCTTCTTTCTCTGGGGACTTATTCAACGTTGATGAAGCACACTCCCTACCGGTCGTGTTTCTGCCTCTATCTCCCCACGAAAATTCTCTGCCAACGCGATCGTTTCGTTGACGTTCAGCGTGCCGTTGACGATGTGCGACGAATTGATGACATACAGGCCGTCGATCGACGTTTTTGCAGGCGGGAGCGATTCGGAATAATTTAGGACCGGCAGCGGAAACACCTGCCGAACACGCGATACCTTGAACGCCAGCACGTCCTTCCGTCGGAAATGCACGTACATTTGTTCGAGGCCGGCGAGGAATGATCTTTCGATATCCTCGTCCGACTTATCAAAAAGCTCATCGTCGGACGCGACATATTTTGGCAGATAGATAAGGGCATTGCGGCCAAATTCTTTTTTATCAACGAGTGCGGACATCTCGATCACGCCCGTGAACGGAGCTTCGTCGGTGATGTTTGTGACGTAATATTTGGATAGCGAGCATTTCATCAGTACCGATGCGCAGACGATACCCTGATATCGAATATTTTCCAGGTCCTGCTTTTCATTCACCGACAATTGCGGAACCATTTTCGCTGCGACATTTGACGGGCAAGTCAGTATCACCTTGTCGAATGTGTTTGCCTCCCCCTGCATTCGCCGAGAGGCGGGTAATGCAGGTTCGGACAAGAATCCGCTCGAGAAACCCGAGACAGCGACCGCTGGCAGAACACGGGCGTATTTGGCCTTCTGCGGGTACAAACGCCCTTTCTTGTCAGTCCGCCTTCGGGTCGCCGCCGTATGGACCTGTAACCGGCCGTTTGAGAGTTTTTCGACCTCTTCGACCTTGGAATTGAGCCTGATCTCGACGCCTTTTTCCGTCAAAACTTCGCCGAAACGCTCAAGCACCCGTGCATAGCCGCCGCGGACGTAGCCGAACATTTCTTTTTTGAGCCCCGAGTTGCGGGCTGCGTACATCCGCTGGATCGTCGCCCAAATAAACGCAGCAGACACGTCTTTGTATGCCTCGCCGAGCTTGGCTTTGAGCAACGGCTTCCATATCTTTTCGAACGTCCTCTTGCCTGAGAGCTTGGTCAGCCAGTTCTCGACCGGGATCTTTTCGAGTGCTTTCCAATCCCTTAAGCGTGATGCGAAAAATATCGTTGCTCCGAGCCGAAGTTTGCTAATGAGACCAAGCGGTGGAAACCGCAGAAATTCCATAGTGTCGGACATCGAAACGAGTTCGCCGTCAGTGTAGAATCCGGTCTTTGTTTCGACCCAATTGAAATCGTTTCCAAGTCCGAGTTCCTCAACGATCTTTCGCGTGTTCGCATCAGATGCGAGCGTGACGTGATAATGCCTGTCCCAAGTGACATCGCCGATCTCCCATGCCGATGCCAGGCCGCCGATCTCACCGGCCGATTCGAGCAACGTCACGGTATCGCCACGTTCCGCAAGGCGCAATGCAAGCGTTAAACCAAGAAAACCGGAACCGACGATAGCGATGTTTTGGGTCATAGAGAAATTAAACGCAGAGAACGCTGCGGACGCAGAGTTAAGGAAAAGCCAATTCGGTCTCTGTCTCTGCCATCTTCGGCGACTCTGCGATTACATTCTTCTCAGCGACGAAAGAGTCGCTGATCGAATAGTCGAGTCCGCATTCGCATGCAAACTCGCCATTGTTGCCGTCCGCGAATTTATGGAACAGCAGCCCGCATTTGCAGACTGCCCCGACGGATCGTGCCGGCGACCCAAGGACAAGATGAAAATCAGGGACTGACTTGGTGACTACCGACCCCATCCCGACCATTGCCCAGCGGCCTATTTCGAGGTCGTTGCCGATAATGCACCCCGCTCCGATGGTCGAGCCTTCGCGGACGAGTGTAGGCAGAGTGTGTTCGTCGGGTTCGCTTGGGCGGAGCGATTTGAGATCGGGAAATGTCGCACGTGGGAAGCGGTCGTTGGTAAAGGTCGTCGAGGCCGATATCATCACGCCGTCTTCGATCGTTACCGCGGCACAGATATAGACCATAGCATTGATCTTTACGCGGTTGCCGATCTTAACGTCGTAGGCAATGTATGACTTTTCGCCGACGATGTATTCGTCGCCTAGGCTCGCACCGTGACGGATGTGTGCGTTGTCCCAAACGCTTGTACCTTTGCCAAACGTGACGCCGTCTTCGATTATTGCTGTCGGATGTATACGTGCCATAAGAGATCTTTACCACAGAGAAACATAGGACACTTAGGCTTATTCTATGTGCCCTATGTTTCTAAGTAGTTAATTTGCTGCCAGAGTTTTTTCAACCACCGGTTGCCAGAGGTTTTGGTTGAGTGATTTGTACGCGGCCTCGATCACGCGGACGGATGCGAGAGCGTCTTCGGGTTTGATGTATAGTTCTTCTTTGCCGAGCAGGGCTTTGCTGAAGTTCTCGACCTTGCCCTTGAACGAAGCGACCTTGTCATATCCGCTGCCGAAAACGGTCCAATCCGGGCTTGAGTTGGTCTTGTACTTTGATTCGCGCCATCCAATATGGAGTGTGCCGCTGGTGCCGTAAATGCTGATGAAATATGGCAGCTCTTTGTTGATACCCCAAGTCAGATCGACGCTCGCAGTGACATTCCCATTTGTTTTGGCAAACATCTTGACGTTCTCATCGACCGAGAGGCCCTGCGTGCCGCCGGCATCAACGACCAGGACCGAATCGATTCCGCCCATGAAATACCGGATGATATCGACCGAATGCGTTCCGTTGTCGATCAGCACGCCGCCGCCAGAAAACTCCGCATTTGAATTCCAACGCTGCGACATATCTACCTTTGCCGTGAAGGAATTTTCAAACTGCAGAACCTCGCCAAGCATACCCGAGGCGAGAATACCTTTTGCCTTGATCACGTCTTCGCAGTAGCGAAATTTCGACGCCATGGTAAATTGAACGTCGTTCAGGGCCGCAGTGACGATCATCCTTTCAGCCTCGGCAACGCTCAAGCACAGGGGTTTTTCACACAACACCGCGATACCGCGTTCCATAAAGAAACATGCGATCTCGGGATGTGTGCTCGGCGGCGTTGCGACGATCATCGCATCGAGTTCGAGATCGGCGAGCTCTTGATAGTCGCCAAAGGCAGTTCCGCAAACGATCTCTGCCAAGGCGTTCGCAGCGGCTTCGCGAACGTCGGCAACGGCGACGAGATCACAACATTCGCTCTCATTAAATGCCTGAGCATACGCCTGTGCGATACCACCGGCTCCGACTAGTCCAAATTTTAATTTCTTCATATATTAAGTTGGTTTCAAACAGGATGGACAGGATATAAAGGATTTATTTTTCATCCTGCATATCCTGTTAATTTACTTTCTCAATTTCGAGGCGGCAATTCGTACGTTGTCAGCAATGTAGCGGACGTGTTCCTCGGTGTATTTTTCGTTCCACGGCAGGACGAGAACGTCGTGTAGAGCCTTCGCGGTCAGTGGATAATTTGCCATTTCGTAATCGACCGCACCTTCTCGGGCGAGGTTGAACGGGAACTGGCTGTCGCCGAGAGTGTTCTTTTCCTGGAAGACCTGGCACATGAACGCCGGTTTGACGATATAGCGCGGAGCCGAAAAGATGTTCTTTTCTTTCAGAAGAACCGCGAGTGCGGGCGAACCGCCTTCGATTACCGAGTCATCGACCGTGAGACAGTATTTCCAGTAAACGTGTGTCGCATTGGCTTCGATCACAGGTGCTTCGATGCCGTCGATGCCTTTCAGCAGTTCTTCGAACATCGCCGCCGTTTTCTGCCGGTTAGATACACAATCATCGAGCTTTTCGAGCTGTCCGAGAGCGACGGCCGCCTGAAGTTCGCTAACGCGGTAGTTCAAGGCCATGAAATAGTGATCTGCGTTCGCATCGCCGTAGCCCCAGGCCTTATTGATGTACAGGAACATATGCCGGGCGATCTTTTCGTCGTTTGTGACGACCATGCCGCCTTCGCCGGTGGTCATGTGCTTGCCCTGTTGGAGCGAAAAACAGCCTATGTCGCCTATTGTTCCCGCATATTTATCTCCACATTTTGCCAGGAATGTCTGTGCCGAATCTTCGATGACGGGCAGATTGTGCTCTTTCGCGAGTGCCATGATCGGATCCATTACACACGGATTGCCGAAGAGGTGTGTGACGATGATCGCCTTAGTGCGATCGCTGATCTTGGCTGCGATCGTTTCCGCTGTGACGTTGAGCGTTTTCGGGTCAACCTCAGCAAATACCGGTACCACGCCGCGGTACATCAGCGGCGTCAATGCCCCCATATCTGTTATCGATGTCGTAATGATCTCGTCGCCGGGATTCGGGTTAACGGTCGCGACCGCGATATGTATGGCAGCTGAGCCGGATGTGCAGGCGTACGCATATTTTGCGCCGAGCTTTTCAGCAAAAGCCTGTTCGAGCATCTTGCCGAATTTGCCTTTCGTGGTTGTCAGCGTGCCGCTATTTAGTGCCTCGGTCACATAGCGAATTTCCTCTTCGCCAAAGGTCCGTCCGGTCGAATCCTGATCCGATGGCAGGCACATAAGTCTTTCGGTTGTTGCAGTAGGGGTCATATTAAATTTAATGATCGTGTTTTGTAACGTGTAGTTAGGGGAAATGAGAAAGTTTGATCGTCTCCAAGAAGATATCGAACGGCTGATTTGTCTTTCGGAAATCGCCGTTTTAACGCGACTTTTCCTCAAGTGTTATAGAAGGTTTAATCGGTTCGGATTTCCGAAACCACCGGACTTTTGAGAGATTCGCGAGAAGCGAAAGATGGCCAACGATCGTTCGGGCCGTTTTCATCTTTGAAATGCCAAATAGCCGCACCTCGAGAACCGAAGGGAATTCGACGATCTTGCCGCCCGAAAGATCCAGTTTTCCAAGCATTTCGGCAACGCCGAGAAAGCCGGTCTCATTCAGTTGAAGGCCCAGCATCGCATCACGTCGATAGATGCGAAAGCAGCTAGTATAAGTGTCGAGTTTCGCATGTAGAACACGGCGATAGAGGAACGAAGCTCCTTTCGATAGAAACAATCGCCAGCCCGGCACGTTTCGCACGCCGCCGTCCTTGTGATATGGCGACGCAGTGACCATATCTACCTCTTCGCTGAGCAAAGGCAGCATGCGGGCAAGCTCGTGAGGGTCGTATGTGCAGTCGCAGTCCATCGATGCGACGATCTCGGTTTTTGCTGTGCGTATGCCGGTCATAATACCGGCAGCGACGCCTTTGTTCTCGTCATGACGGACGATAGTTACATTTTTTTCGGCGCCGTAAAGTTCGTCGAGTATTTCAAACGTCGCGTCCGTACTCCGGTCATCTACAAATATGAAATTCGCATTAAAACCAACAGTTTCGAGCCGCTGCTCGACGCTTCGAAGCGTATTTGCGAGATACGGCAGTGCATCTTCTTCGTTATAGCAGGGAATGACGATCGAAACCGGTATCGTATTCTTTCTCCGGATCTTTGGTGTCGGCTCGACCGAAGTCGAGATCAATTCGATCGCAGTTTCGTCAGCAGCTGCGGCGTGGGCCTTGACGTTCTCTCGGATCTCATCTGATAGCCCGAGGTGCGAGGCGATACTCGTGCAGTCATATAGTTCGAGGTTTTCGCGTAAGATCCACTCCATTTTATCGAGCTTTCGATAATGGCGGATACGGTTGTATTTTGAGGCGGCAGAGATACGCGGCTGTTCGGGGTCGAGTTCCCAGACGTGAAAATATGAGACGAATGGTGCGTCCGTTTCCTTATTCCAATTCCTAACGAAATGCCGTGTCAACGTATACGGGATCTGCCGGAAATAATTGCCGCCTGAGATCGGCAGTAAACCGACGCTGAGATCGCGTGTCGAATAAGGAAATTCCCAGATAGCCTTGCCGCCGCGGTGTATCTGATGTGCCGCCCGCTTTGCCTTTTCGCAGTTTCGGCCGGGTAGAAATGACGAATCATACGCAAATCCCTCGTCCGCCAGCGCGTCAAAGACCCAATCGTTGCCGGTGTATGACAGCTTTTCGGCGGATCGATAGCCGATCACCATTTGGCCCGAAGCGTCATATATCGCCTTGTTTGAGCGGCGAAGATCAACGCGAAATTCATCGTCCGTCAGGTTCTTGACGCTGCGATGATAAAACCCGCGGCTGGCAACCTCGTGACCGCGGGCAACGATCTCACGGATCAGATTCGGGTTCTGTTCCGCGATCCATCCGAGGACAAAAAAGGTCGCCTTCGTGTCGAACTCATCCAATATATCCAGGGTTTTGAGGGTGTTCTGTTCGTAACGAGGTTCAAAATTTGACCAATTCTTTTGGTGAATCAGGTTTTCAAACGCACCGACGTGAAAATAGTCCTCGACCAGAATGGTGAGTAAATGCTTGCCAATTTTTGCGCCGGATGACATCGGTGTTTAAAACAGGCTTCCCTGAATGGACCTTGCCTGGATAGGCTTTGAGGCGAGTTTTTCTTCGATAACGCGGACAATGCGGGCAGCAGATCTGCCGTCGCCGAATGGATTTGCGACCTCTTTGACCGATTTGATCCAGGTCTCGACGTCGTAGTTTTCTTCAAGCAGGCGTTTGAGAGCACCGGGATTATTGCCGATCAGCTTTGAAACGCCGGATCGAATGGCCTCGGGGCGTTCGGTGTTTTCGCGAAGAACAAGCAACGGTTTGCCTAAACTCGGAGCTTCTTCCTGCACGCCGCCCGAGTCGGACACGATTAACCACGCCGATTTCATCACAGCCAGAAAGTCGCCGTAATCTAGCGGTTCGATGAGAAAGATGCGGTCGCACTTGCCCAATATCTCTTTGGCGGCGGCCTTAACATTGGGGTTTGGATGGACAGGGAAGAACATGCAGACGTTCTTTCGTTTTTCGACAAAATCCCGCAAAACACGTAGATTTGCCGTCATGACGGGACCAAAGCTCTCGCGGCGATGTGTCGTTACCAGCAGGCGTTTTTTGCCTTCGGTCGATTTTATCAGCTGCTTGATCTTATCGCCCGGCGTCATTTGCTTGAGCATCTGCTTCATCGCGTCAACGACCGGATCTCCGGTGACAAATATCTTTTCACTGCCGACATCCTCAGCCAGTAAATTGCGGCGGTTCTTTTCGGTCGCGGCAAAATGGAATGACGCGATCTGCGAGACAACGCGGCGGTTCATTTCCTCCGGAAACGGGCTCATCAAGTTGCCGGACCGCAAACCAGCCTCGACATGCCCAACGGGAATCCGGCGATAAAATCCGGCGAGAGCTCCTGCCAATGTCGTAGTCGTATCGCCCTGGACGAGAATCAGATCGGGCTGCTCTGACGCCAGTATTTTGTCGAGTTTTGACAAGATCCGAGAGCAGACATCGCTAGGAGTTTGGTTGCGTTTCATTACTCCGAGATCAAAATCGACGTCGACCTTGAGAGCATCGAGAAAGGGCTTTAACAGCTGTTTATGCTGGCTTGATGAAACGACTATGGTCTGGAAAAATTTCTTACGGAGTTCGTGAATGACAGGCGCGAGTTTGATGACCTCGGGCCTCGTTCCAAACAGGACGAGCACCTTCATGCGCCAATCGACCACACGGCGCGACGGTTTGGCTGCTCCTGGAGTCACGTTGTCGAACATAGGGTATTTTCGCTAAAAGTCAAAATTTTCTCCGTGATAACATATCTAAACATCGAATTGTTCCCGATTGCAACACTTTTCTTATGCTAATGCCGGCGGCGATATGCACGATCTTCCTTTTTGCTGCAACACTTAGCGGCCAAACGCCGGTCGTTTCTCCAACGCCGGAGCCGATCCGCGAAGACGTTGTTGTCGTCGCTGACCGAACTGGCTCGACGATCGGCGAAACTCCGGCGAGCGTCACCGTATTGTCAAAACGCGAGATCGAGACTTCGGCAGTTCCGACACTCGACGAGACCTTGCGGCAAAGTGTCGGCTTCTCGACGTTTCGCCGGACCGGCAGCCGAACTTCAAACCCGACAACACAGGGTGTTTCGTTCCGAGGAACAGGTTCGAGCGGTGCGAGCCGTGCGGCGGTGCTGTTTGACGGTGTGCCGCTCGGTGATCCGTTTGGCGGCTGGGTTCAATGGGAACGCGTGCCCGCGATAGCGGTGGAACAGGTCGAGGTGCTTCGCGGAGGTGCGTCGAGCCTTTACGGCGACTACGCGCTCAGCGGAGCTGTCAATATTATACCGCGAAAGGCCGCGCAAAATCACGCTTTTTCTGCCGAGGCATTTGCCGGCGGTCAGAACACCTTTTCGGGCTCAGGGTTCGGTGGTACTCGATGGCAAGGATTCACGTTTGACGCAGCGGCGGCGGCGTTTCAGACGCAAGGGTTTCGTGCGGTCGATATGGCGGATCGAGGTCCGGTGGATGGTTATGCAGGCGTCCGATATACAAGTTTTTTAGGCCGCGTTCGCCGCGAATTCGGCAGAACGGCGTCGGTCTTTGTCAGGCCGTCGATATTTGGCGAAGTTCGAACGAACGGAACCGGCCTTCAGACGAATCGCACACATATCCGTCAGATCGTCGCGGGCGGTAAGTTCTCGCGGCGTGACACGATCACTGCCGAATGGCGTGCTTACGGCGGAACGCAGACCTACGATCAGACATTCTCCGCTGTTAACGCAACGCGAACGGCTGAGAGCCTGACGCGCATACAGCGTGTTCCGGCACAGAATATCGGCGGTTCGTTAGTATTTTCGGGCGTCGTAGGCGATCATTCGCTGGTCGGCGGTATAGATGGACGGCAGGTTCGCGGGTCAAGCGATGAGATCGTCTATTCCAGCGGGCTAGCGACCACTAAGGTCGGTGCCGGGGGCCGTGAGACGGCGATCGGGGCTTTTTTGCGGGATCTCGTAAAGGTCGGCGAGAAGTTGGTGCTTGTCGGCGGCGTCAGGTTTGACAGCTGGCAAAATACCCGCGGTCTCGTATCGACGCTTGGCCTCGCATCAGGTCTGACAGGGACGACGGCGTTTCCTGACCGCTCGGAGACGGCATATAGTCCGCAGGCGGCGTTGCTCTATTATGCAAATGACCAGGTGTCGGTCTACGCAAGTGCTTCGTCCGGTTTTCGTTTTCCGACTCTGAATGAGCTATACCGCTCGTTCAGGGTGGGCAATGTAAATACGCTCGCCAATGCCGATCTGCGGGCTGAAAGGGCGACAAATGCTGAGGGCGGCGTTAATTACAAGCGCCGTTCGTTCAGTCTTCGCTCGTCTGTGTTTTGGACAAAGATCGATCGGGCAGTTTCGAATGTGACGATCTCGACCACGCCGACGCTGATCACCCGCCAACGCAGAAACGTCGGTGCGACTCGGTCGGCAGGTTTTGAGATCGAGGCCGAGACGACATATCGCCGCCTGCACTTTTCCGCAGGCTATCTGTTCGCGGATTCGCGTGTCGTTGAATTTGCCGCGGACCCAACACTTGTCGGCCTCCGCGTGCCGCAGGTCGCCCGGCATCAGGTCACATTCCAAGCCCGGTATTCAATGGAAAAATGGACGCTCGCCCTGCAGGGGCGTGCCGCCGGAAAGCAGTTCGACGACGACCAAAACCTCTTTCGCCTCGAGCCATTCCTCCAGATCGACCTATTTGCCTCACGCCGCGTCGGGAAGAATGCCTCAATATTTGCCGCTCTCGAAAATGTCACGAATACACGCTACCCGACCAGCCGAACTCCGATCCGAACGGTCAGCTCGCCGATCAATTTTCGCGCCGGCGTTCGTTGGAACTAATAAAGGCCGCGAACGGCTTGTTCGTGGCCCTTACTAATTTGATCGATCAATAAACCTATTCCGGCGGGCCGGAGCAGCCGGGGCCCATTAGGGCGGGTTGCTTTACGCTGATGATCGGGTAATTTTCGGCGGTTGCGTTGATCTCGAGCCACGGGAGGTATTCCTCGGGAATGGACATATCCGAGTAGATGGCTTCGACGGGGCATTCGGGGAGGCATGCGTCGCAGTCGATGCAAGTGTCGGGGTTGATCAACAGTTTGTCGGGCAGTTCGTGGAACGCCTCGACGGGACAAACGGCGGCGCAGTCGCTGTATTTACACTGGACGCAAGGCTCGGCAACAATATAAGTCATAATTAGAAGTTAATAGAGTTTTTTTGAGTTCTTCGAGTTTCTTGAATTATTGGGGTTTTGTGAATTTATATACAAATCACTATTACGCGACGAACCCAATACACTCAATGAACTCTACAAACTCTTTTGCAAAGCAAAATAAAACCGTAATACTCCAAGGATAGCTTGTCAAATCAGGTTAGACAAGTGGTAGAATCTCAACATCAACTATACGATCTTCACCGCAACGACGCGTTAGGGACATAGATAATTCAAACAGGATGCACAGGATAAACAGGATTGGAAAACCAGTGTATTTCGATTCAGAACATCATGTTGATCATGTCGATCCTGTTACCATTTTACCAGGCGTCTCTGCGGTTCAATTAAGGAAACTGAATGAAAAACATCAAAGCTGAACGTGAATTGTCACTCGATTTTCTGCGTGTGACCGAGGCGGCCGCTATCGAATCGGCCAAAACAATGGGCCAGGGCGACCGCAAATACAGCGACCACGTCGCCGTCGAAGCGATGCGCGAAGTGATGGACACGGTCCCTATGCGCGGCCGCATCGTCATCGGCGAAGGCGAACGTGACGAGGCTCCGATGCTCTACATCGGCGAAGAGGTCGGCGGCGGCATCTTTTCGGATGACGCCCGAGCTGAATTTCCCGAGGTCGACATAGCTGTCGATCCGCTCGAGGGCACGAATCTATGTGCTTTGGGAGCAAACAACGCGATCGCCGTGCTGGCGGCGGCGGAACGCGGCGGTTTGCTCTACGCTCCTGACATCTATATGGACAAGATCGTCGTCGGGCCTTCGTGCCGCGGCTCGGTCGATATCGATGCTCCGGTTGCCGAAAATCTCAAGAATATCGCCCGCCGTTTGGGCCGTGATATCGAGGATCTGACCGTTATGTGCCTCGATCGCGGACGCCATAAAGCTCTGGTCGACGAGGTCCGTGCGGCCGGTGCCCGTATTCGGCTGATCTCGGACGGCGACCTCTCGGCAGGCATCTCGGCGGCGGTCGCAGGAACGAACATTCACGCATTGATGGGCATCGGCGGTGCCCCTGAAGGCGTCATCACTGCCGCCGCGATGAAATGCCTCAACGGCGAGATACAGGCCAAGCTCGTCTGGGATCCCGAGCGTCTCGGTGTGGACAAATCAAAGGTGCCGCCGGTCGAAAAGGTCATGGCACGCCTCGCCGAAATGGGCATTACCGACCCCAACAAGATCTACGATACTAACGACCTCGCACCGGGCAAAAAGATCATCTTTGCGGCGACAGGCGTTACCGACGGCTCTCTGCTTCGCGGCGTCAGATTCTTCGGAGCGGGCAAACGCACGCATTCCGTCGTCATGACGACGGACAGCAAGAGCATCCGCTTCGTCGACACGGTGCACGTCGAAGGCGGGCCGGACGCTGTTATTCGATTCTAAGAAATGGAACGCGGATGAAGCGGATTTAGCGGATCAGCACGGATTTGCCAAAGGATTTGATCCGCGTTTATCCGCCTGATCCGTCCGATCCGCGTTCTATTATTTTTTATGGAAGACGCAAAACAATACGTTCTTGATTTCAGCGAGGTGGGCGCTGGCGATGTGGCGATCGTCGGTGGGAAATGTGCGAGTCTTGGCGAGCTTTTTCAGGAGCTGACGGGGCAAGGTGTGCGCTCGGTCGATGGCTTTTCGACGACCAGCCGGGCGTATGAAGTGCTGCTCGAGACCGATAATTTGCGAAAGCGGCTGAAAACGCTGCTCAAGGGGCTTGACGTCAATGACCTCGACGAACTCGCCCGCGTCGGCAGCGAAGCACGCCGCCTGATGCTCGAAACGCCGTTTCCGCCTGAGGTCGAGGCTGCTATTACCGAGTCTTATAACAGGCTAGGTACGCGTATTGGCAAAAAGAATTTGGAGGTCGCGGTGCGTTCATCAGCAACGGCCGAGGACCTGCCGGACGCTGCGTTTGCGGGGCAGCAGGACACGATATTGAATGTTCGCGGCGAACAGCGGATCATCGAGGCTTGTCACGAATGTTACGCCTCGCTCTGGACCGACCGGGCGATCTCGTATCGTACGGCGAAAGGATTTGATCATTTCGATGTCGCTTTGTCGATCGGTATTCAGCCGATGGTGCGCAGCGATATCGCCTGCTCGGGCGTGATGTTCACGCTGGATACGGAAAGCGGATTTCGCGAAGTTGTGGTCATCAACGGTGCGTGGGGATTAGGCGAAGCGGTCGTGCAGGGGATGGCGACGCCGGACGAATGGATCGTTTTCAAACCGACGCTCAAGCAGGGCTTTCGGCCGATCGTTACACGAAAACTAGGGGTCAAAGAGGTCAAGATGGTCTTTGCCGACGACGGCACGGGCACGCAGGTCCGCGATGTGGTCGAGACGCAGCGGAACCGTTTTTGCCTCGCCGGTTTTGAGGTCTTGCAGCTCTCGCAGTGGGCGTGTGCGATCGAAGATCATTATTCAAAGCTCGCCGGAAAGCACCAGCCGATGGATATCGAATGGGCCAAGGACGGCATCACGGGCGAATTATTTATCCTCCAGGCTCGGCCCGAAACGATCCACGCGCAGAACACGACCAACTACATCGAGAAATACAAGCTCGTCGGCACGCACGGAGCTCCGCTTGCGACGGGCGTAGCGGTCGGTGAAAAGATCGGCCACGGACAGGCACACGTGATGCTTGATTCGGCGAAGCTGAACACGTTCAAAGAGGGCGAGATACTCGTCACCGCGATGACAGACCCGGCGTGGGAACCGATCATGAAACGGGCGTCGGCGATCGTCACCGAGCGCGGCGGACGCACGTGTCATAGCGCGATCATCAGCCGCGAACTCGGCATTCCGTGCATCGTCGGTACGGGCGATGCGACCGAAAAGGTCAAGAACGGCACGGACATCACCGTCTCCTGCTCCGAAGGCGAACGCGGCAATATCTACTACGGCAAGATCGATTTTAAGGTCGAAAAGCAGCAGATCACCGACAAGGTAAGGCCGCAGACACAGGTCATGATGAACGTCGGCGACCCCGACCATGCGTTTGACGTTTCGCGTCTGCCGAACGACGGCGTCGGCCTCGCGAGGCTCGAATTTATCATCAACAACCACATCGGCATCCATCCGATGGCGCTCGTAAATTACCCGAACCTCAAGAAACGCGAGGACATCGAAACGATCGCCGGGCGCATTCTCGAGGAAGATCCGAAAGAGTTTTTTGTCCGTTCGCTTGCCGAAGGCATTGGGCGCATCGCGGCGGCGTTTTATCCAAAACCTGTCATCGTTCGCATGTCTGATTTCAAATCGAACGAATACGCTATGCTCATCGGCGGTAAGGAATTTGAGCCGGTCGAGGAAAATCCGATGATCGGTTTCCGCGGTGCTTCGCGTTACTATGACGACCGGTACAAGGCCGGTTTCAGGCTCGAATGCCAGGCGATGCAGCGTGCCCGCGAGGACATGGGCCTGACCAACATCAAGCCGATGATCCCGTTCGTCCGCACGGTCGAAGAAGGCAAAAAGGTCATCGCATTGATGGCCGAACACGGCCTCAAGCAAGGCGAGAACGACCTCGAGATCTACGCCATGTGCGAACTGCCCGCGAACGTTGTCTTTGCCGACGAATTTCTTGAAATATTCGACGGATATTCGATCGGTTCGAATGATCTGACGCAGCTCGCACTCGGGCTCGACCGCGACAGCGAGATGGTCGCACATTTGTTCGACGAGCGTAACGGCGCCGTCGAAAAAATGATCGCGATGGCAATTGACGCCGCCAAACGTGCCGGCAAAAAGATCGGCATCTGCGGCCAGGCACCGTCCGATTATCCGGAGTTTGCCGAGTTTCTGGTCAAACGCGGAATCAACTCGATCTCGCTCAATCCGGACACGGTCATACAGACGACGCATCATATTCTCGAAACGGAACAAGCCTTGGCGGCGGCCGCCTCGAAATAACTGAAAACTGATAACTAGCAACTGATAACTGTTAGGTTAAAATCATCAGTTGTCAGCTATTAGTTGTCAGTTGTTTCGGAGGCCTTGTGAAGATGGCTGAATCCGCAGAAAACTATATTCCACAAGATATTGCTGCGAAAATGCGAAAACAAGCGGTCAGGGCCTGGGCCGTTGGGTTGGCGGTCGTGTTGGCATTTGTATTACTGATCGTTGCGGCTCCGGTTGCGAAGGCCAACGGGCTAGCCGACTTTTCCACTCCGCTTTATCATTTTTTCAGCTATATTTGCCACCAACTGCCGGAGCGGACATTTCACGTCGCGGGCGAACCGTTTGGGGTTTGTTCACGGTGTTTTGGAGTTTATTTTGGGCTTTTCGCGGGATTTGTGATCTATCCGTTATGGCGGAATATCGCTGATATCGAGCCGCTGCCGAGGTTTTGGCTGTTCCTGTCGATGATACCGATCGGTATTGATTGGTCGCTTACCGTTTTTGGGATCTGGGAGAATAACCACTTTTCGCGGTTCGTGACCGGCCTGATATTGGGCGTGGCGTGCGCGACGTATATTGTGCCGGCAATTGTCGAGATCACGAGAAATTTGACGTATCGAAGAGCCTGAAGGAATTCACACAGGATGGACAGGATATTCAGGACAGATGTCTGAATAGAGCATTGATTATCCTTTACATCCTGTTTATCCTGTTAAATTTCTTTTTTGATGCTTACGGCCGATCGAACTTTTATTGACTTCAATTCGTAGAAAGAGCAAGATTGAGAACATCGGAATTTGTATGAGTTTTACCAAAGAAAGTTCGACAAAACTTGCAATTGCTGACCTTGCGAAACGTTTAAAAATTGACGAGAGCGATGTCGCAGAAAAGGGCGTTGCGGACAAGGATTTTCCTGATATGTCGCTCGGAGCACCAACGGACGGCGAGATGTCGGTGCAGATGATATCGGGCGGATGGCAGATAAAGCTCGGTGCCGGCGGCAAAAAATATGAATATCGCGCCGATAAATATCAGCTGCGGCTGCACAACTTTCAGGGCAAGAATTACGTCATAGAATCATAGGTTTTGGAGCAGTACCATGAATCGCAATAATATCTGGATACACATAGGGTTAGGAGTTGTTTTGCTGTCACTCGCGGCCGTAGTCGGGCAGATCGACCGTTGGCGCGTCGAGTTGAAATCGAATAACGCTGATTTCACACGTGCGGAGAAACAACGTGAAACCGTCAAAACGGTAACCGGAACGAGCGCACCTGAGATCCTTGTTCGATTCAAACCTGGCGTCAATGTCGAGCAGATCAGAGCGATCGCCGTGGCGAATAACGATTCGATGACCGACGAGATCGAATCCGTCAGCGGCCTCGCCGCGATCGATGATCTCGACAACGCCGACGCATCTGCAGTTGCGGCTCACTACAGTGCGATGGCTGAGGTTGCGTATGCCGAGCCGAATTTTCAGATAAAACTCGACGATCCGATCCAGAAAGAATCGCCCAAAGACCTGAAATATAGGCAGCCGTCTACGGCAAAACCGAACGATCCGTTATTCACCGACCAATGGGCATTGAGCAACACAGGTCAGGACGGCGGCACCGCAAGAGCCGATATTGATGCAATTGCCGCGTGGGCAAAGTCGCAGGGAAGTGAGGAAGTGGTCGTCGCTGTGCTCGACAGCGGTGTAGATTACACACATGTCGATCTCGTCGGCAACATGTGGGTCAGGCCGAAGAATCTAGCCGCCTACACGGACGACGAACTCGGCACATTCAACGATCTCAACGGTTTCAACGGTACCGATAAAATTGCCGATCCAATGGACGACAACGGCCACGGCACGCACTGTGCCGGGATCATCGGAGCTGAGGGCGATAACGGCGAAGGCGTCGTGGGCGTCAATTGGCACGTCAAGATAATGCCGCTCAAGTTCCTCGGACGCGGTGGTTCGGGTACGACCGAAGACGCGATCGCGGCGATAAATTATGCGATCGACCGCAAGAAGAATGGCGTGAACCTTCGGATCATCAGTGCGAGCTGGGGTTCGACATCCAGATCCAAAGCGCTCGAAGACACGATCCGTGCCGCGGGCGACGCCGGGATACTGTTTGTCGCCGCTGCGGGAAATGACGGTTCGAACAACGACAAACGGCCGCATTATCCTTCGAATTACGATCTGCCGAACGTCATCAGCGTTGCCGCACTCGACCGTAACGACAAACTCGCGTCTTTCTCAAACTTCGGCACCAAGACCGTCCACATCGCGGCTCCCGGCAAGGACATCCTTTCGACTTGGTTAAACAACGGCTATCGCGAAGCTTCGGGAACCTCGATGGCGACGCCGTACGTCTCAGGCGTCGCGGCTCTGATCATCGCAAACGAGCCGAAGATCACGATGGAAAAGCTGCGTGCAAAGCTCCTCAGTTCGGCTGACAAGATCGACTCGCTCTCTGGAAAAGTCGAAAACGGCGGCCGTGTCTGTGCGGCAAATGCGACCAGATAATCAGTCCTAAGAATAATCGCTTCATTAATAAAAAAGCTCATTTCGAAAGAAATGGGCTTTTTTTGTCATGTTTTGCGTCAATTTTTCGCATTTCCATTCAAAGACCATCTTTTCATTTAACTCGGGAGTAAAAATAATGTCGATCAAACCGGTTCTGTCGTTTCGCGGAGTTTTTGTCGGGGCATTTGCCATAATTATTTTGGGAATTGCAACACTTGCGTTTGGCGAACGCATCGTTCCGTCAGCCCTGACGGACCTATTCTCCGTCTCCGCCGCCGGCCAGGAAAGCAAACCGGAGAGCGGCGATAAGAAAGTAGAGACAAAGAAAGCGGACGAGCGTTCGCGGCCACTTGGGGCGAACGACAAATTCATCTACGGCCTGGGGAATCTCCCAACATCGTTTCCCCAGCGCCGGGACAAGATCCTGTCGTTCGATACCAGCGGCAGCTCACAGGAGCTGACCGCTATCAATGATCTTGAGCCGGCATGGTCACCTGACGGCACACGGATCGCATTTGTAAGTCTGCGTGACGGCTCGGGAACCTCCGCCCCGACCAATGACGTTCAGTATCGCAGGATATACACAATGAATGCAGACGGCAGCGGGCAGGAGCGCGTGGGTGGGGCTTTTGTAGGCGGACAGACTCAGCCGTCATTTTCATTTCACAACAATCCCGTGGATCAACGGATCGTATTCGTAGCGGATTATTCCGGGCAGGGACGTGGAATCTACACGATGGATCCTTACGGCCAGAATCACGTACGCCTGGATACGGACGGGTGTTTTGCGGAAGAGCGCGGTCGAATATCAAAACGCGGATCACTAGGACCCACAGCACTGAGCCCGGGCATTTTCGACTTCGACACACCTAATTTTTCGCCTGACAACAACTACATTATCTTCGGCTATCCCGACAGCAACGATGGAACGCACGATGTTTATCGCATCAATGCCGACGGGTCGAACTGCCTCCGCATATACGACGGCCAAGAGTCCTCGTCCGGTCCGACGACCGCCCGTTATTCGCGCGATGGGTCCAAGATCGCCATATATATTCAGGGATTTGGGGTACACATCTTGCGGATCATAGAATTGTCAAACGGCTTGCCAACCGGAGCGGAAGAGGATTTTACGCCGACCAATTTTATGGGTTCGCCCGTTTGGTCCCCCAATCCGGGCGAGAACAAGATCGCGTATCTGGCCGGCAACCAGAATGCCGAGAATCCGATTCCGGGCCTGGAAATAAGAACGATCGACCTTGATACCGACTTCGAGG
Organism: Acidobacteriota bacterium; assembly: GCA_016713675.1. Lineage (NCBI taxonomy): Bacteria > Pseudomonadati > Acidobacteriota > Acidobacteriota bacterium. Next base: position 271,200 of record JADJOS010000001.1, on the reverse strand, counting down.
AATTGATACTTTCTCAAACCGTTCCCTACGGCTTGAACGGTATGGACTGGGGAATACCATCGGCGACAGTGCCGGCACTTACGTTGCGTATAAATTCGCCGCATCCTCTCTTGGCCGGAACGTCAACCACGGGTACAGTTACGCGGTCAACGCCCGCTCCGGCGGGTGGCGTGACAATAACCCTTCAAGTATTTAACCCGACGGGTCCAGGCCAGACGCCTATCCTGAATCTTCCTGCGAATAGTGTTTTTATCCCCGAAGGCCAAACACAGGGGACCTTTCAGATCGAGGCGCCATTCAGGACCGACTACCGGATATTGGATGTATATGCGAACAGTCCAACTCCGAATTTCGGACAGGCACAAGCAACTGTTTCGGTAACTCCGGCAAGGCCGGATCTGCGAGCTATCTCGCTCTCCGCTCCGGCGAGCGTCGCTCCCGGTGTGGGGTTTCAGCTCGGCTGGTCGATAGAAAATATCGGCCAGACAACGACAGGGGCCGGATGGCTGGATCAGCTTTATTTTTCGATCGACGACCAGCTCGACTCGACCGACGTGGCATTGCCGATATTTAACAATTCCGGTGCCCTCGCCGTTGGCGCTACCAGATCCATATCTAACATCACGCGGACCATACCATCATCTGCCGCGCCGACGTCGGGCCAGTATTATCTGTTTTTGCGAACAAATCCGAACGAAGGGATCCTCGAGGGCGGCCGCACCACAAATAACACGGTGATGACCACGATCCAGATCAACCTGCCTGATATAGTCGCCGAGAATCTGGTTTTACCGTCTCTCATCCAACCAGGTGTAACATATCCCGTATCGTGGACCACGCGAAATGCCGGCACAGCGACGAGCGGAACGTTTGGTTCCCGCTTGTATTACTCACCAGATGCGACACTTGGTGATGCAAACGACATTTTGCTCGATACGGTGTCAAACACCGCTCTTGCGCCCAATGCAACTCAGAATCACAACGTCAATTTCAACATATCCACCGTCCCTGCGCGCCCAGACGGTACGGCATATTTTTATGTCCGGGCCGACTATGGAAATAACGTTTACGAAGGGCTGCCGGCCGGAACCGGCGAAAACAACAACACGACGACCGCGAACACGGCTTTTGAATATCGAGTCGCTGATCTACAGGTCGCGTCAACCGTCGCTCCGGCCGAAGTCGACACCGATGCGGCGTTCGCAATGGAATGGACGACCACGAACGCAGGCAACAAAGCCGCCGGAACATTCTCCGAACGCGTTTATTTTTCGCCAGACAATCAGGTCGGTGGCGGCGATGTGCTGCTTGGGACATTTTCGCTTCCGGGCGGCCTAGCGGTCGGGGCTTCGGTAAACCGTATCCAAAACGTAACGATCCCAACGAGTGCGATCGCCACGACCGGCAACTACTTCGTCTATGTCCAAACCGATTCGTCCACAAACATCAACGAAGGTGAAAATGAGGGAAACAATACGCGCTTTCAGGCGGTTTTCGTTCGCCGCCTGCTCCGGCCTGATCTCACGATCACGAATATACAGGCTCCAAACGCTGCCTTCTTTGACCAGACAATTCAGGTGCAATGGACTGTAACGAACAGCGGCCTCGGACCAACGAACGCATCTAACTGGAAAGACCGTGTGAGTATGAACACTACCGGCTCTCCGGGCGGGACATTGATCGATGTGAATAGCATTAGCGCCCTTGCGCCCGGCGAGAGCTACATCGCATCGGCGACGGTCAAGGTTCCGCGTGGTTACAATGGCTCTTATCAAATCGTTGTTTACACAGACATACAGGGAGTTCTGAACGAGGAAAGTACAACCAACAATAAACTCACGCGGCCGATCACGATCAACGTTCCGCCGCTGCCGGATCTTACGGTTTCGAACGTTCAAGCACCGGAACAGGCATTTGCCGGCGGGCCGATAAATGTTAGTTGGCAGGTTAATAATATTGGCAACGCTGCCGCCGCAGGAGACAACGAGGTGCTCAATAGGCCCTGGAGTTGGTCCGATCGTGTCTATCTGTCGCGTGATACAGTGCTCAATACCTCGCAGGACCGTTTGATCCACACACGGTCTTCGCGCTCGACGCCATTAGCCGCCGGAGCTAGTTATTCTTTGAATACCTTCGTTGCGACTACAACGGGCGGCAATTACGTCCTTTTGCCGCATGATGTCGAGGGACAGTACTACGTTTTTGTTTTGACCGATTACAGCAACGTAGTCTATGAATTCAATGCGGAGAATAATAACTTTGCCTACGATGAGATCGCGCCGACTGGTTCTCCAATAAACATTCTCGCAACGCCCGCAGATCTGGTGGTAAACGCCCAGCCTACGGCACCAGCTAACGCCTCGGGCGGCCAATTGATCGATGTGAGTTTCACCGTAACGAACCAAGGAGCATTTGCGACGGCTGGCAGTTGGACCGATGCGATCTATCTTTCGACGGATCAGACATTTGGCGATGACACAATACTCGGGACAAAGGCAACATCCAGCCTTGGCCCTGGTGGAAGCCGACTCATCGAGATGCGCGTGCAGTTGCCCGAATGCGTCACGACCGGTAATTACTATTTGCTAGCAAGAACAGATACCGGCAATGCGGTCGCCGAATTTGACCCCGGATATGATGCTGAGGCAAATAACAACAGTCCGGCAAAAGCACTGGCAATTACAACATTGCCTGCCGATTTGACGGCGACTAATGTTCAATTCTCGCCTATAACAATGCCTGGACAGGCTGTCACAGTCTCATGGACCGGGTCCAATTTGGGCACCGGTCCCGGGCCATATCAATGGGTCGACCGAATTGTGCTCAAGTCTCTCGCTGGGTTAGGCTCGGCCGAGGTCGGGCGAGTAACCCAACAAGGTGCCCTGGCATCAGGACAGTCAGTGGCCCGCAGCACGAATGTCAATCTCCCGACATTTATGCAGGGGCAGTATGTCATAACCGTTCAGACGGATTATTCGCGGAACGTCACGGAATGCGGCACGGGTGAGGACAATAATTCGGCCGACTCGGCTTCATTTAGCGTCAGTAACAATCTGCCGGATCTGGTTGTCGACAGCGTTTCGGTCCCGGGCGGGCCGGTAGCAGTCGGCACCAATTTCTCCATCCAATACACTGGACGCAATGCAGGCGGCCAATTAACATCGGCCGGAGGATGGCGAGACGGAATCTATCTGTCTAGCAATCCTACTTTAAGCAACAGCGACCGCCGCATCGGCTACGTCAACAAGCAGGGTAACCTGATGCCAGGCGAGGCCTATACCGAAACGGTCAACGTCAATACCGGCAATGTGCCGGCCGGCCAGTACTATATTCTGGTTTTAGCCGACAATGAGAGTGACATTTACGAAGGTCCCGGCAATAGTATCTATGAGACCAACAATCGGCTGGCTTCGATCCCGATCACGGTGACGTCGCCGAATGTTGATCTTCAGGCTGTGGTCAACTCGGTCTCTTCGCCCACGTATTCAGGAATGAGTGCCTCGGTGACCTTCACCGTGACAAACACGGGCGCGACGCCGACTCTCACTAATCACTGGACCGATTACATCATCCTTTCACGAGATTCAGTTATCGATTCGACTGATAGAAGGATCGGATACGAGCAACATAACGAGGTGTTGGCCGGCGGAGCAAGCTATCAATTTACAAAATCCGTCGGGATACCTTCGGGCCTGACCGGTCTATATCGGATCTTCGTCGTGACGGACTATCACAACAATGTGTCCGAGAGCAGCGACCTCAACAACCTTAGTCCGGGCTTCGATGTTGACCTTCAATTGCCGCCACCCGCCGATCTGAATGTGACCAACATTGCTGTTCCGGCAGGCGGAACGCCGGGCGGCAGTGCCGTGTTTAATTGGACAGTACAGAACTCGGGCCAATTCCCGGCGATCGGTCCGTGGCGCGACAGCGTTTATCTCTCCCGCGATCAATTCTGGGATGCGAGCGACTATCTGTTAGGTCAGAAGGAAAGGGTCGGACCGCCGCTAAACGTTTCGCAAACTGAGGAGATAACTTGGGGCGTTTCGATCCCGATGATCGAGGAAGGCAATTACTACGTGATCGTCAGGCTCGATTCGCAGAACCGCGTGCGCGAGACCAATGAGGCAAACAACGTCTCAGTTTCCGTTTCGCAGATGCCGATCACTGTTCAGACCCTCACGATGAACACGCCGTTCATGACGCAGTTGTTCAATGGCGGAACAAAGTCATTCAAATTCGATCCGCCGGCAAATGAGACCGTACTCGTCTCGCTGACCGGCGAAGAGGGAAATTCGAACGAACTGTTCACCAACTTCTACTCAGCCGCCAGCCGTGCCGATTTCGATTTTCAGGGTAGCGGCGAAAGGACGGACGATCAGGAGAATTTCATACCAAATACTGACACGGGCCGCTATTACACAATGGTCAGCCATGACTACATCCAGCCGCAGGATGTTCTGTTTGACAAACAGCCCGAAAAGATCGTGAACGGACAGATCGGAACCGTCCCGGTACCGCCCCAAAACATAACGATCAGCGCCAATGTGCTGCCGTTTTCGATTCATTCCGTTAGTCCGGCGAGGGCAGGAAATAAGGGTGTCGCAACTCTTGTCATAAAGGGGGCTAAGTTCCAGAGCGGGCTTACATTAGCACTGGAAAAGACGGGACAGGCCCCCCTCGTTCCGATTCATCTCAAGAGCAGTTCAACCGTTGCCGTGGGCGTATTTGAACTTTCAGGAGTAGCGCCCGGTCAATACGATGTGGTCATCACAAACCCGGGAGGCCTGGTTACGAGGGTGATGAACCGCTTCGAGATCGTCAATGGCGGCGGGTACACACTAACTCAGTCTATCCTTGCTCCAGGCGGGATCCGACCTGGCCAGTCACGGATTCGGGCTACTTTCTCGGTTAAGAATACCGGTCTCAACGATGCGTTATTTGTGCCGGTGATCATATCCTTCCGGAGTTCGATAAACTACCAGATCGATCCCGAGGACATGATCGAACTTCCGGACGAAATGCTCCCCTCCAATATCAATCGTAATGACGTTGCCACGCACTTCGACCTTGACGGCGTTAGGTACGTTATGCTGATGGTCCCGCTGCTCCGGAGCAATACGAGTGCGAATTTCGGCATTGATCTGACTGGTCTTCCATCGGGCAGTTTTGACCTCGCGATGGCCGCACTTCCTTCGTTGTCAGACTTGCGCAAATCGGGCGGGCAGCTTTCACCTGAAACTCTTGCCGCGGTGCGAACTGCAGCTCCGAGTCTCACCGCTGGGGAGTGTACTATCGAGTTCTTTAGGCAGTTGGCCTTTTTATTGTTCGACCTGGTTCCGGGCGTGGGCTGTGCTGATGAAGCTATTAGTGCTCATGCGGCGATCATAAGTTATGTATCGGGATTAGTAATGACTGACGTAACTGGCGGCGATATTAACGACGCCGCTGTCGGGGATCCCTCGCTCAACTCGTCTTCAATCTTGCAAAGAACATAGGTGAGTGCGTGCTCGGCGAACTTCCCTCGATAAAAGTCATAAATTTTCTATGGAATATGTACAACATTTTGAAGCTTCTTAAAGAGTGCCTCAATAATGAGATCAGGACATGGATCGCTTACTTCTTTGGCATCGATCCAAACGAAAAACTGGGCCCGCAGGGCTATGGAACGGAGGGATTTGTGCCAATCGGCCAAGAGATGTTATATCGAATAAACTTTGAAAATCTCGCTTCCGCGACCGGCCCCGCGCAGAAGATAATTATTACGGATCAACTTCCTCCGACCCTGGATCCGAGGACAGTGCGGCTCAAGGAGATCGGATTTAAACAGAATCGCATTGTGATCCCAAACAATCAGGCATTCTATCAAGCCCGCGTTCAGCTTGGTGCCGATCTTAACAATCTAGCCGCAGATATCTCGGCCGGACTCGACATTGTAAATGGAAGAGTGGCATGGACGCTGTCTGCCATCGATCCCGCGACGGGCGAAGCTCCGCTGGATCCTGAGGCCGGTCTCTTGCCACCCAATAATGGGGATCACGATGGCGAAGGTTACGTCACATTCACCGTCCAACCGAAGGCGACATTTCCAAATCGCACTGCGATCAATAACTCCGCCACGATCGTCTTCGACGTGAACGAGCCGATCGTGACGAATTCGACGGCTAACCTTCTAGACAGTATAGTTCCCGCTAGTACGATGGTCTCAATGCCTGAAACTCTGGCTTCTCCCGACATCGCATTTAGCTGGAGCGGGACCGACGATATTAATGGGTCCGGGTTCAAAAAATGCGAGATATTGGCGTCGATGGATGGCGGAGCTTTCCTTCCCATATCTTCAGAAACTGAATTGTCTGGCTCCGGAATTCTGGGCGGACGCTGGGGAATACACTATGCGTTTCGGTCAATTTGCAGCGACAATGCTGGTAATGTTGAAACAGCCCCGCTAACGCCAGATGCGGAAACGACTATTTTGGGCGGTGATACGGAGGCTGACCTTGCTCCGAGGCCGAATGGGAATGACGGTACGCTCGATGGTGGTGACACCGACCAGGTTCGCCGGTTTGTTGCCGGACTCGATACTGATTTTACGTATAACGAGTTTCAGCGTGCGGATATTTCACCACGTGACGTCGGGGCAACGGAACATTATCCGTCGCTGATATCATGCAGGCCCGGCGGTACGTGGCCGGAGTCGCTGATACAGCGGCGGCTGACGGTCCCAATGAACCATCGGGCCGCGCACCGAGAACTGTTCCCGGAAAGAAGGCCGCGATGCTGCCGCGTGAGATCAAAGGCGAGAGCATCGCCCGGTTCCAGAATCAGATCATCATCGGAATAAGGCTTGAGGCTCAAGGTGATGAGACCGGGCTCGGTTTTGGGCTCAACTTTGATCCGGCGGTTTTGAGTAATCCGGTCGTAGAGCTTGGTGCCGATGCCGGCGGATCGACGCTGACGGTCAATACGGCTCAGGCCGGCACCGGCAAACTCGGCATCATCCTTGATCGGCCGCCGAACTCGCCGATCGCTGCCGGAAGCAAGTTGGTCTTGCGGTTGGTCTTTGATATTGCAAACGGAGCTCCGATGTCCACGCAGCTTATGTTCGGCAACGATCCGGTCGTTGCTGAGGTTGTCGATGGGCTGGCAAATTCGCTTACGACCACGTTTGCACCTTCGACAATATCTTTGGCAGGGCCAACGGCTGCCGGAGTCGCGGTCTCGGGAACTGTCATGAGGTCGATCGGAGTTCCGCTGCGTAATGCCCGTGTAACGATCACCGATGCTAACGGCAACGCCCGTTCGGCGGTCACCAGTACGTTCGGCCATTTCAGGTTCGAGGACATCGCGGCCGGCCAGAATTACACCATAAGTGTGCGGGCAAAAGGGTATGTCTTTACGCCGAGACTGATCGCCGTCAGCGACGAGGTCTCAGGGATCGAGATAATGCCGGAACTGGAATGAGATCCCAAATATCCCCCACAACTCCCATAGAAATGGCCGGAATTGACGATTTTCCGGCCATTTCTCTTTCCTTTATTTCGTGGGTCGCCACTAAGTTCTCATTTTACGGCACGGGCCTTTTCGACGTCGTCGATCACTTTCTTGAGCCTGTGGTCATCAGCAGGAAAACGCTTGCGGGCCAATTCGAGGGCGGTATCGAATGCTCGGTCGGCATCGGCACGGTTTCCGCAGGCGAGTTTGGCCTTTCCAAGATATTGATAAGCAGTTATTTTCCCGGCACTTTCAGAATTCCACTGTTCGAATTCCTGAACGGCCGATTCGGCAAGACGCACGGCTGCGGCAAGATCTCCGCGAATTATCGCAAGTTCGGTCAAATTGAATGTGATGGTGGTCGTCGATCCATTATGTTCGCTATAGTGACGAACAAAAAGTGCACGGGCCTCAAGGAATAACCGTTCCGCCTCATCGAGCCGCTGAGGGTCCTTTGAAGATTTCCCGATGATCATGTCATAGTGGCCGAGCGTCTGGATCATATAGGGAAGATTGATGTCGTCCGGGCCTGTTTCACGCATCATTTCTACTGATTCCCTGACAAGTGCCTCAATGTTCGGCGGAATCACGCCGGGCGGTTTTGGAATACTGATCGCGTAATACCACAATGCACGAGCAACACGTGGATGGCGTTCTCCGAAGACCTCTCTGTAAAGCTCGAGCGATCTTGCTTTATGCCAACGGCTCTTTTCCGCTTGATTCTGAGCCGAGTACACATTCCCGATCGTGTAGTGAAGATCCGCCCTGACCTCGGGCTCATCTGCGAGTTCGACGTCGACCCGTGCGGCCGCATCATCGATCGCTTCGAGAACGGTCACATCCAACCGGCCCTTACCTCGGGCATACCAGCTCGGATCGGCGTATTCGAGAAAACTCTGCATAAACTTACTCGTCTTCTCGGCGCGTTTGCTTGCCCGTTGGGCTTCGTCACGTTGAGAATCGGCGAAAAGTGCATGAGCGTTCGCGCGATCTGCCTGAACGAGCGAAACGCCAATTCCGGCACACAAACTCGTTACGATAAGACCAGCCGCAGCGACAGCGACCTTGTTGCGGCGGACGAATTTTGCGGAACGATACGAAAGACCATCGCCCCGAGCCAGCACCGGAAGGCCGTCAATATGCCGCCAAATGTCAGCGGATAATTCGTCGACCGTCGAATAGCGGCGGTCGGGATCCGCCGCGAGCGATTTCAGTATTATATTGTCCAGATCGCCTTTGATCTGCGATGCAATGATCGGAGCGGCGGCGTCTGTGATCAGCGAACTCGGGGCCTTGATCTCGATCTTGTCCAGCATTTCGGTGATGGCTCCGTTCGTTTTGCCGTCAAGATCGATCGGTGATGAACCGGTCACTAGGCGAAAAAGCACCGCTCCGAGGCTGTAGATGTCGGTCGCGGTCGTTATTTGTTCGCCGCGGATCTGTTCCGGGCTCGCAAATTCGGGAGTCATTGCGTTAAAGGCCGTTTCTCCGGCTGTAAGGGATTCGCCGTCTAGCAGCTTTGAGATGCCAAAATCGAGCAGCTTCGGCTCGCCGGCGTTGGTCACGATTATGTTCGACGGTTTCAGGTCGCGATGGATGATCAGGTTTCGATGGGCAAATGCGACTGCGCCGCAAACTTTATTGAACAGTTTAAGCAGTTCGATGATGCCAAGCCGGCGATCGCGGCAATATTGGTCGATCGGCGATCCTTCGACATATTCCATTACGAGGAACGGAATATCATCGTAGGTCGAACCGGCGTCGATCACGTGAGCAATGTTCGGATGTTCGAGCCGCGAGTGGATATCGCGTTCGCGTCCGAACATCTCGCGGATCTTGGCAGCGTTGAATTCGCGTCGGAGTAATTTGATCGCGACACGCTGCGTGATCTTACCGTCGAAACGCTCTGCAAGATAAACGGCACCCATGCCCCCGATGCCAAGCTCATCGATCACGCGGTACTTGCCGATCACACGGCCGTTACAGATGTTTTCGTCCGTCGGATCGGGAGCAATAAGATCGGCGGCGAGTTCGAGAGCGGATGTGTCGAGGATCGAGTCGGAAAAGGAATCGAACGCGATCAGGGATTCGATCTCGGTCTGCCGTTCGGGGCTAAGACCAAGGCCGCCGATAAACTCGCTTCGCTTTGCCGGCTCGACAGCCAGCACATCGAGCAAGGTGTCTTTAGTTTGCTCCCAGGAATTTCCGTGCATCGCAATTAGAAAACCGACATTTATATTTAAATGCGTAAAACGATCGCCAAAACCGACATCGGTCAGCGATCAATTGCCGTTATTGAGCTCACGATACAGCCAGAGCCTCGCCGATCGCCATTCGCGGAGCACGGTCCGGTCCGAGATCGAAAGTGCCTCAGCTATCTCGTTGTTAGACATTCCGCCAAAGAATCGCATTTCAACGATCTTTGCCTGCCGCTCGTCGATCTTTTCCAGCCGGCTCAACACATCGTCTACCGCCACGATCGAACTTGCTCTCTGCTCGGCTGATATTTGTATTTCTTCGATCGAAAGGTGGATCGGCGAACCGCCCCTTTTTGCCGAACTTTTTGTTCTGGCGTAATCGACCAGTATTTGCCGCATCATTCGAGAAATAATTCCGTAAAAATGAGCCCGGTCTTTCCATTCGATCTTCGAGCCATCACCGAGTTTGAGAAACGCCTCGTGAACAAGGGCTGTCGGCTGCAGCGTGTGGTCCTTGCGTTCGCGCGCCATCAGGAATCTGGCTTGCCGTTTCAGCTCGTCATACACCTCGGCGAGAAGCAAAGCTTCGCCTTCGGGCCCGCGTTCGTTCCATTCCTGCAATATCCTGGTTATTTCTTTGCCGCGCGGTTTGTCCAATCTCGATCTGTCCTATAGTTTTCTCAAGATTCTAATCAATTTCCGTCAAAAAGGCGAAATTTTCTCTTACCTGCTGGTGATCGATCAAGCACTGGTTGCCTAACAATTTGGGAGCGGCCGTAAACGATTTCGAATATCGCCCGTCGTCTTGAAATCTCCCGCATCTTCAGGCTAAACGAAATATCTTCATAACTTCAAATATTTCAATAATTAACAAATTACACTTGAACGCCGCCGATCTTTGGCACACTCATTGCGATTGACCATAGCGAGCAATGGCCAAATCATTGCCTTAGAACTTTATATAGGGAGTTAACAATGAAAAACATCAAGACATACATATCAATCGCGGCATTTTCCTTCTTGGTAATGGGTTTGCCGGCCATCGCTTCGGCTCAGTGGTACCCCAACGGCAACAACTATCCAAACAACGGCGGCTACGGCAATAACAATGGTTATTACGGAAATGTGCAGGGAGCGGTTCGCGACCTGAAACAGCGTGCCCGTTCATTCGAGCGCCAGACCGACAATAACGACCGATACAATAACGGCGGTTACGGCAATAATGGCGGATGGGGCAACAACCGCAACGGCAGCTATACTAACAGCAATATTGAAGATATCGCTGACGATTTCAGCAAGGCTGCAAGCCGTCTCGAAGACAAATTCGGCCGCGGCCGCAACCTGAACAACAGCCGCGATGAGGCCCAGCGGGTTCTTCAGCTTGGCTCGCAGCTTGACCGTGAACTTCGGCGGATGCGTTCGAGCAACAATCTGCGTAACGAATGGAACATGATCGAGAACGACCTTCAGATAATCGCTAATGCCTATGGCATTAATTACAACAGCGGCAGGAACCGCGGTTGGGGCAATGGCCGAGGCAACACCCGAGGCAACAACATGCCGAGCTGGTGGCCCTTCTAGATCAGTTCACAACCTCTTCTACGCCCGCATCTGAATCGATGCGGGCTTTTTTTGTTTTTAGCTCGAGCTTTGGCCGGCTGATGGTTTAGAATTTAGCAACAAAGATCTTTACTCGGAATTCGATCATGCCCGGAACCCTTTTTCTAGTCGCAACGCCGATCGGCAATCTGCAGGATATAAGTCTGCGGGCTCTCGAAGTCCTGCGGTCCGTCGATCTCATCGCGTGCGAGGATACGCGGCATACACGCAAGCTGCTCACGCATTTTCGGATCTCGAATTCACTAACGAGTTATCATGAACACAACGAACAGGAACGCGCCGACGAACTCGCCGACCGTCTCGTCCGCGGCGAGAATATCGCGATCGTTTCGGACGCAGGCACGCCGGGCATCTGCGATCCGAGTTTTCGCATTGTCGAACGAGCTCATGAGATCGGAGCGAAAATCGTTCCGATCCCGGGAGCGGTGGCATTTGTAAATGCTGTTGTGGCGTCGGGGATCGCGACGGATTCGATCTTCTTCGGTGGTTTTCTGCCGTCGAAAAAAGGTGAACGGCAAAAGCGGCTCGAGGAAGTGAAAGATATTCCTGCTACGCTCACGTTTTACGAAACGCCGCACCGTCTGGTTAGATCGCTCGCAGATTGTCTTGAGATCCTGGGCGACCGAAGGGCTGCCATCGCACGGGAACTAACAAAACTCCACGAAGAGACGGTCACAGGTGCGCTGTCGGAGCTCGCGACACAATTTGCCGGGAAAACAGTAAAAGGCGAGATCGTTCTCGTGATCGAACGCAATTCGGCAAAAAAGGAACCCCACGGAGATGCCGACGCCTCAACTCTTTCCAAGCGGATAAAGGAACTCGAAAAGCAGGGTGTCGACCCCAAAACGGCACTAAAAAAGGCCGCGAAAGAACACGGCCTGAGCAAATCCGAAGCCTATCGGCATCTGAAAGTGAAATAGCGAAAGTGTGAAAAAGAAAGAAAGCGGGCCGCATCATTCGCTGCCCGCCTTTTTTATATTTTACCTTTGGGTCAATTCCGGCGGGAGCTGCTTATCGACCTTCGGGCGATCTTTTAGGTCGGCGAGTTTCAGCATTGTGACCATTATGGTCCGCGTCACTTTTTCCATCTTCTGATAATCGATCTTGTCGGGATGATCACCTGCTCCGTGATAATCGACATGGACGCCATCGAACCAGAACGCGACCGGAATTCCGTTGACCGCATAATTAAAGTGGTCCGAACGAAAGAAGAAGCGGTTGGTGTCTTTCGGGTCGTCATAACGCGTGTCGTAAGCTAGGTTGAGATAGCCCTTGTTAGCACCGTCAACGACGCTGCCGAGCGTCGAGCTCATCATGTCCTTCCCGATCACATAGATACCATTTTCGCCCGTCAGGTCCTTATCACGCGGCTCGGTGTTGCCTTCCTTTTTGCTGCGGCCGATCATGTCGATATTGAGCTGAGCTACGACCTGTTTGATATCGACGGTAGGGAATTTGTTAAAGTACTCGCTGCCCCAAAGGCCTTTTTCTTCACCGCAATGCCAAACGAACAGGATCGAGCGTTTCGGACGCTTCGGGGCCTTTGCCAGTGCTTCGGCGATGCCCAGAACGGCGACCGTGCCCGAACCGTCATCGTCGGCGCCGTTAAATATCTTGTCGGGGCCGGGAGCGTTCTGATTAATGCCGACATGGTCGTAATGGAGCCTACGGCGACCATTTCGTTTTTTTGAGTACCGGATCACTCCCTTCCCAAACGGCAACGACATTTTGCGTCCATGCGGTTTCCGATTTGGTGCCGATACTGAAATTGAAGTCTTTATTTAACGCAAATGAATTGGTATACCCTGCCAGCGGATTGCCTGCTTCGCCCGCGAAGATCGCGTTAGATAGTTTCTCTGACGCCATGAATACGGTAGGAACGGGACCGCCCTGCGGGCCAGCTTGCGGCTGAGCGAGCTTTTCGACCACCATTCGGCTGCGGCCGAACATCTGCGAGACCATTCCCCAGTTGCTAGACAAGAACTTGGACGCGAGAACCATAACGCCGGCGGCTCCGTTCTCACGCGCATAGGTCACAGCATCGGCCCAGTCCTTTCCGCGTGTTCCGGTCAGATCGGCCTGCGTCACGCCTGCCGGCAGCGGCACCAGATTGCGGCCGCCGAGCTGGCCTTCGCCGAAGACCGCGATGATCTTGCCCTTAACGTCGATGCCCTCGTAGGGATTGAGATTCTTCGATTTGACCATCCAGCCGTTGCCCGCATAGACGATCTTAGCCGTCATCGTTCCGGTCGTATTGCCCGAAACACGGACGAGATCGTCGCCATACGAATACTTCTGGCCGCCGATCTCGACAGAGGTCGCAGCGGGGTCGATGGCGTCGCGTTTGAGAGCGATCTTTTGGTAAAAAGTGCCGTTATCGCCCGCGGGCTTGAATCCCCAACGCGACAGGTTCATGCCGATGAATTTTGCGGTCGTGTCGAGTCCACGCGAAGGCGTATCGCGGCCTTCCATCTCGTCGGAGGCGACAAAATAGAGATAATCACTCAACTGTTTGGCAGTCACGCCTTCGACGATCTTTTTATCAGCAGGTGTGACCTTGACAGCAGTCTGAGCAAACGCCGTCGATTGAAAGGCGAACGTCGCCAATAACAAAAACGCATAAAAAGTTCTTTTCATTTTTTCTCCAAGGGTTTTAGCCGCGGGCAACACGTTGCAGTTCATACATTTTCGTTGTGAATTCTGAACACGATCGCGGCAAATAATTTCAATTGTAGATACGTGGCCACAGTGTGATTTGTTTCACGCGTTAAGATCCGACCACGCAGATCTTTTTCGTGTCGGCGAGTGCGATCATTTCTTCGCGGTCGAAGATGAGCGTTTTTCCGGCCGTCACGGAAAGGCAGGTCGCTCCCGCGGTTATCATTGTCTCGATCGTCGGAACGCCGACGACCGGAACGTCAAAGCGCATATCCTGCTCGGGCTTGGCGACCTTTACGACAGTGAGTTTACCGTTAGCAAGTTTTCCGGCACGTTCGATGGTCGCGTCGGTGCCTTCCATCGCCTCGATCGCGACGCACGCCTTTGCACGAATGACGACGGTTTGACCGAGGTCGAGACGAGCTGTTTCTGAGGTAATGTGCAGGCCGTATTCGATGTTTTCGATCTCGACGTCTGACGGCTTTCGCTTCGTCAGAGCCCCATGCGGAGCGAGTTGATCCTTAATAAAATAGGTCGAATCGATCAACTCGATGCCATCTTTTGCCAATTCGCTTGCAACGCCGCCGATCAACGCGTCGGTATTCCGTCGCGGCAAGTTCCACAGCATCTTGACCATACGCAGATCCGGCATCGCCCCCGAAAATAGCTGCACATGCTTGACCTGCCCGGCCATCATTGCTTTTTCGACGTTATGCGATTTGAAGAACGAGATCATCTTGCCAAGCTGGCCAATGCCGACCCAGATGACATTCTCCGCGACGTCGTCTATCCGCGGGTCTGTCTCTTCTCGTATAGCAACTACCGACAACGAAACGCCCGCTTTTCGAGCGCCTTCGACGACGAGAAAAGGGAACTGGCCGTTTCCGGCGATGAGTCCGTAGTTCATATTCGTTTCTAAGCTCTATACGGCTGATCCTCGCGTTTGATCGTGTGCCATGTGTTTTCGGCGCATTTCGTACACTTTAGCCTCATACTGGTCTTGCCTGCCGCACCGCCGCGAATTCCGCCGATGTCCCACAGCGTTCGCGTCGTACCGCAAGCATTGCAGACGACCATCCATGAACGCGATTCAGCCTCCATCGATGCGAACGTTGACGCGGGTAGTATCGCCTTCACAAATCTTTGGATAAAACTCATTCGCTTGAATTCTCACTAACGATCAGTGGATCGCTTGTAAACAGGCGTAGTTTTTCATTTTCGGGCGAATCTATCAAACCGGTGAACGCAAATCCGAGCTTCTCGAGCAGACGTCCCGACGCATCATTGTCCGGGGTAGTGATCGCCAATACGGTTGCGAACCCGAGAGTTTCACGCCCATATACCATCATTGCCTCGGCCGATTCGAAACCGTACCCTAATCGTTCGTACTCAGGCAGAAATGCAAATCCGATGTCCGGGAATTCAAAATGATCGCGCTTCACGAATCCGCAGATCCCCGCCTGTTTCTTGTCGTCCTTCCGCACGACGGCATAAAGCCCATAGCCATGATAGCGATAGCTCTTAACAAACCGGCCATCAATGAACGCAGCGGCTTCGTTGACGCTGCGGACCCCGCGGTCGCCGATATATTGGATGAACTTTGGCGTATTCAGTAGCGCAAAAATAAACTCCGCGTCCACGGCGGAGTCTAATTCTCGTAGTATCAAGTGCTCGGTCTCGAGAATATTCACCGAATTATTCTTTGAAAGGTTCGATCTCGCCCGGTTTGCGAAGCATCTTGTTGACCTCATCGAGATGCATTTCCTCGAGCAAGATCATTTCGCGTGCATATTCTTCGAGAGCGACCGATTTGCCCTCGGCGACTCTCATTAACTCGTAATATGCCGCAAGCGTAGTGCTTTCCTGCTCCAAACTCTCACGTAGAATGTCGCCAATATCATGCTTTTCAGTTTCGAGCAGAGGCCCGATCTTGAGGCTCGGATGCCCGCCGAGCATCGTCACGAATTCCCCAGCCTTTCGGGCATGCATCAGTGATTCATCACCATTGCTTTGCAGCCATGAAACGATCGGTATCCGGTTATACCCAAAGACCATCAAAGCATAATGCGTATAGCGCACCACACCAGCCAATTCCAACTCAAGTATCTTATTCAAGACCTCGATGGCGTTTTGTTTATCGGTTTGGTTCATATTTGGACTCCAAAATTTTATTCCGCCTGCTCTCTCGCGTGATAAGAGCTTCGCGTCAGCGGCGACGATTCGACGTGTTTAAAGCCCATTGCCATCCCGATCGCCTTCCATTCGGCGAACTCTTCTGGAGTGACGTAGCGTTCGACCGGCAGGCGTTTTTCGTAGGGTTGGAGGTATTGGCCGATGGTCATGATGTCGCATGAAACGGTACGGAGGTCCCGCATCAATTCGACCACTTCTTCGAAAGTCTCGCCGAGGCCGGCCATGATGCCGCTTTTGGTTTTCATCGCAGGAAACTGCGTGTCCCGGAAATGTGCCGAGCGTTCTAGCAGTTCGAGCGTTTGGTTGTATTTTGCATCGGGACGAACGCGGCGATAGAGCCGGGCGATCGTTTCGGTGTTGTGATTGAGAACATCGGGTCGGGCGGCGAGAACATTGTTGAGAGCGGCTTCGTCGCCGTTGAAATCCGGGATCAATACCTCGACCTTACACGCCGGACTCAGTTCGCGTACCTTGGTGATCGTCTCAGCCCAGTGCATCGAACCGCCATCAGCGAGATCGTCGCGATTGACCGAGGTGATTACAGCGTGAGCAAGGTCAAGATGTTTGACAGCCTCGGCGACGTGGGTCGGTTCCATAGGGTCGAGGTCCATCGGCTTGCCTTTATTTACCGCGCAAAAACCGCAATGCCGCGTACAGGTGTCGCCGCCGAGCATAAAGGTCGCGGTCTTGTCCGTCCAGCATTCAAAGATGTTTGGGCATTTCGCTTCCTGACAGACGGTGTGAAGATTCAATCCGTCGATCAGTTCGAGAACGGCGTTTTGATTCTTCGGGTCGCCGAGCTTGATCTTTAGCCAATCCGGCTTTTTGATACGTTCACGGCCCTTACGATTGAGAAAATTGTTAACTAAAACCTGTTCTTCGATCATTTCAGTTTGCTGGTCACTTTGCCAATAATAGATTCTAACGAAACGGTGCCGAAAGTGCGACTATCGGTGCTTTCAGTCGGGTTGTCACCGCTCAAAGTGAGACGTCCGTTGTCCGCAACGTCCGCGACGCGTTTGATGATCTTAATGTCCGATCTGTATGGATGTTCGGCCAAAACCACATCCCCAACGGTGATATAACCTCTTGGATCAACCAACACTTTGTCGCCAGGTGCGAGCGACGGCAGCATCGAGTCGCCTTCGACCAGAAAAACCTTGCGGCGGCCGATCAGATACAATGCTCGCTCACGCCAAGTCGATTTGATTATCGTGTCGCTCATAGAAAAACGGCGGAAGATCGAGCGACCCTCCACCGTTCAATTCTAACGTAACAGGGCATTAACCCGCCGTGTACCAAGCTACATCGCGGTCTTTGGTCGCCCAAAAGATGCCGTGGATCTCTTCGATCGCGGCCATTAGTTCATTGGCATGTTCGAGGCTGACCTCGACCTTGACTGCGGAACAGAGCTTTGCGGCTTTCCAGAATGTGTCGTGCAGATTTGGATATTTTTCGAGATGCACCGGTTTAAAGTAATCCGTCCAGAGGATCAAAAGCTCCTCTTTTGCAAGATGTGCCTGCTCTTCTTTGACGACGATATAGCGAGTCAAAGTGTTGTGAAACGCAGCCGTCGCCTTCGCATCAGAACCGTCCGGAGCCGTCAGGGCGAGGATCTTTTTCGTCATCGACAAAGCGGCCTCGGCCGCAACGCGTGCCGACGAAGGATCATAAATACCACAAGGAGCATCACAATGGGCCTCCGCAACTTCTAGTTCACCAACAAATTTTTCTTTCAATTTATCAAACATTTCTTTGTCTCCCTTTCTCCTATTCTTCCTATTCCTCCGGTCGTGTTCCGGCATCGATCCCGGCGACACTCGCCTGATTGATCACACGAACGTGCATGTCGCCGTTGACACGGACCTGGCACGATAAACGGGCATTGTCAGGCAGGTCGGCCTTGGTCGACAAGACGGCAGCTTCGGCTTCGCCGATCTCGCCCGGATCGCCCGACAAAAATTCAACACGGCACGTTGTGCAGCGGGCGTTGCCGCCGCAGCGATGCAAAATATCGACGCCATTGTCCTCAAGACAAAGCACCAGTTTCTTTCCGCTTTCGGCCTCAAAAGCAACCTGTCCCGTCGCCGTTTCGGCAGTAATATGTGGCATTAAAAATGTCTCCCTTGTACGTTAATTTCAAAAATTAGTATGTCTTGAATTTGGCACATCGACCGCTTGAACGCAAGCCAGACGCCATTAACCAATTGTGAACGCTGCGCGCTTTCCTGTCGGTGCACTGTCGCCCCGATATAGAACTTTCTCGAGAAACAGCCCCGACGGCGGTGCAGTGTATTTTGCCGCGACGGGCGATTCGAATTTCAAGAGCCGTCCGAATGCGTCGTAGGTCATGTCGCTCCGGCCGACCTCAGCGATCAGGCCGACGATTCGCCGCATCATTGTCGGTAAAAAATGACTCGCAGCCATTCTGACGCAGATGAGGTCACCGTCCGTGAAAACTTCGGCGTGATGAACATCGACGATCGTTGAGACCCGCGAGTCCGATTCAAGCTCACTAAACGAACGAAAGTTGTGCCGTCCGACGAGCATTTTCGCAGCCTCATTCATTGCCTTTGTGTCGTGTTCGGATTTGACCCACCAGACGAACGGCTTTGCAAATGCGGTCCGGCGCGTCGAGATCTGATATAGATACGAGCGGGCAACGGCATCTTTGCGGGCGTGAAATTCGTCGGGCGCGTTTGCGAGACGGATGACGTTTATGTCGGGTGGGAGCAGTTCGTTAAACGCTTGGAGGATCTCCGACGGTTTGAGATCCGCCTTAAGTTCCGCCACTTTCAGATGAACGGTCTGGCACAAGGCGTGAACACCGGCAACCGTTGGTTCACCGCTAAATATTTCCGCCGGCGTCGAAAACAGCTGCCGCGTGACCTCCATAAATTCGCCCTGAATGGTCTTTGAAAGATGCTGCATCTGCCACCCGCGATAACGGGTGCCGTCGTACTCGACCTCTAGTTTCCATGTTGGCATAAGATTGTTTTGCCACGAATAACACGAATGGCACTAATAAAATCAAGACTAAATAAGAGCAATTCGTGGCATTTGTGTAATTCGTGGCTAAGTACCGATCTTCACCTTTTCGCGTTTCTCGTTTATCGCAACGAATATGAGATCAGCCGAAGTTACGCGGACGACCTCGCCCTTATTGCCGAAACGCTCGGCCTCGACCTCGACGTGGACGGTGATCGAAGTGTTGCCGACCTTCACCGTCGAAGCGTAAAAACTCACTAGATCGCCGATAAATACAGGCTCGTGAAAGATCACCTCTTTCATCGCCACCGTCACAAACCGCTCGTGCTTTGTATGCCTCACGGCCTCGACGCCGCCGGCGACGTCGATATAGCTCAATATCACACCGCCAAAAACTGTTCCGTGTGCATTCGTGTCACGCGGCATCATCGTCAGCCGAATCGCTGCATCTCGTATTGGTTGTTGTTCCATAAAAAGAATTTAACAGGATGGACAGGATTAGCAGGATAAAGACTCCGATCGGACGGATACTTAATCCTGCCTATCCTGTTCATCCTGTTTGAATTTTCCCGCTTACCCATTCCCGTATCGTCTCACGCAGTTCGTTCAGATGGTCGTCAAAAAAGTGGCCGCAGTTTTCGAAAATGACGACCTCGGCGTGCGGGATCTTGTCCGTCAGAAGCCGCAGGTTTTCGACCGAGCCAAATTCGTCGCGGCTGCCATGCACGAACAGTATCGGCTTAGTTACGCCAAGCAGAAATTCGTAATCGCCGTATTTATCGACCGGTGTGCCGATCGATATGAGGCGCTTTGCTCGTTCGTCTGCCATTCCAACTTCCATTCCCGTTCGCGAACCGAACGAAAATCCGGCGAGCGTCAGGTCTTCGTTCGCGTATTCGCCGGCCAGATAATCCAGGGCATCGCGAACATCCTCGCGTCCGCCTTCGACCTCGTTGTGCTTACCGGTCGAATCGCCGACACCGCGAAAATTAAACCGCAAAGTCGCGAGTCCCGCGTCCACAAGTCCGGCGGCAGCTCGAAACACGACCTTATTATGCATCGTCCCGCCGCCGAGCGGATGCGGGTGGCAAACGAGAGCCACGCCCCGCCGTTCGCCGGACGGCTCTTTCAAAATCGCTTCTAGGCGTCCGTGCGACGCCGGTATGTATAGGTTGCCTTTCGGATACATAGCTAAACCATCAATTCTAGGCGTTGGGGCGTTGCGAAGCAAGCACGCCGGATTTTGCCCACGAAACACACGAAATATACCAAATACAAGAAATGATAAAAGCCATTTCTTTTGCCTTTCGTGTAGTTCGTGTGTTTCGTGGGAACACTCTTTCGATTAGATTTCCGCACTGTAAACGTGGTACTTTTTCTTTTTATCATCTCTGGCCCAAATGGACGAAAATACAGACGAAACACAGGAAAAACCGGCGGTTCGCGAAGTAACGTGGAAGGAATTTCTCGAGACCGACGAAGCCGTTCGGGTCATTTATCTGATCTTTGGCTTTATCGCGATCGCGATGGTGATGACATTCTTACAAACGCGGACAGACGCGATCTGCTGCGGCGATTGGGATGGTTATTATCACATCCGCTGGAGCGACCTGCTTTGGCAGAACTTCAAGCAGGGCAAGTGGCTGCCGTCGTTTGAGTGGCTACCTCTAACTGTATTAAATCCAAAGGATTACGCCGACCATCATTTCTTATTTCATCTGCTGCAAATACCGTTTCTGTGGTTCTTTGAGCCCGAAACGGCGGCGAAGGTGTCGGCTATCGTGTATTCGACGCTTGCCGTCTGTTCGCTTTATTGGCTCATGTTCCGCTACGGCGTCAAGCACCAGCTGCTCTGGCTCGGCGGGCTGTTGACGTGTTCGACAGCGTTCTATTACCGCATGAACATGGCCAAGGCACCGCCGTTGACCATCATCATTACGGTGCTCGGCATCCACCTTCTGTTTCAGCGGAAATACGTCTGGCTGCTGCCGCTGATGTTTGCGTTCGTGTGGACGTACAGTCTTTTCCCGCTGCTTTGGTTCGGGGCGATCATTTGGACGCTGATAATCGCATGGAACGAACAGCGGTTCGAATGGCGGCCCCTTGCTTATGCCACCGCAGGAATGATCCTCGGCAATGTGATCAATCCTTATTTTCCGCAGAATCTTGGCCTGTTCTGGGAGCATTTTTATACGAAATTCAAGGTCGGCAGCGACTTTGCCGTCGCTGTCGGCGGCGAGTGGTACCCATACTCCGGAATGGAGTTGCTGACCGACTTTCCGATCGCGATGCTGGCAATGCTGATCGGCTACATCCTGTTCGTGCCGCGAGGAGCCAAACTGCCGGAGCGAGCTGCGTTCTTCCTTACATTTGTGTCGATTTTGTTGGCGGCACAATTTCGATCGAAGCGTTTTGCGGAGTATTTTCCGCCGTTTGCGGTGCTTTTCGCTGCCTTTAGCTGGCAGGCGTTCACCGCTCCGACAGCCGCCGAATTGCCCGACGAATTTCAACGTGACATCGACCCATATCTCGACAAAGGCGAAGCTGTCGGTATCGACGCACGCTGGAATGTGGTGCGGCAAGCCGCTGTTTGGACGCTCGGGATCGTACTGACAGTATGGTTTTTGGTCAGCCTAGTTGGCTTCCACAAGCTTGGATTTGAGATCAACGGTGTCGTCGACAGTATCTCGACCAACGAACCGGCCGACAAATACAAACAGGCGATGGAATGGGCGACAGCCCTCGATGCATCCGGGGCCGACAACATTCCTGCCGGCGAGATCATTTTCAACTGCACCTGGGATGATTTTCCGAAATTATTCTTTTACAACACCAAGCACCGTTACGTTTACGGCCTCGATCCGAACTATCTTTATTCCGCAAATCCAGAGCTGTACAAGCTCCTTAAGGACCTGACGGAAGGTAAGGTCGACGACCCTGCACCGATGATCCGCAGCAAATTTGGTGCGAAGTACATCTTTGCGGATGCAAAAGAGAATGTTGATATGATCGCCAAAGCCCTCGACAGCGGCTGGGCCGAGATCATCTACGAAGATAAGGACGCGCGGATATTGAAGATCCGTGAGGTCAAGGGCGACGCCCCGGACGATTCAGACGTCGACAATTCGCCAGAAACTGACGAAGAGAAACGCATCCTCGACGAAGAAGAGCGAAACGCGGCAATTAATAAGAACGCTAACATCGATGACGAAGACCTTGAAAACTAAAAGCGGAGCAGCGAAAACGAGGAGAAATGGTGCGGTTTTGGGATTCGCCGTTTTTCTGCTTACATCGTTTTCTTTCGCCTGCGGGCCGAATGAGGATGTGTTGAAGTCGGGAAGGAGCAATTCGGTTTCGGAAGATCGGGGTCCGACGCGTACCTCGATCGAAGCCGATATCTACGAAATGCGAACGGCCAATTTCATCTATATCTACGTGCTTCGCCGAAAGGACGGCGGCGAGATCGACTCGGAGGACCGCGGAGCACTTAAGTTGAACACTGAAGGGGTGAACCGGCGGATAAGTTCGGACAACGGGAAAGCATTCGTTATCGGTTCAAATTCTGCCATTCCGGCGGACAAAATGTTCGCACTTTATGATAGATTTGCGGTTGAGAATTATTCACAACCTGAGAAAGTGATCGAAAACGGCAACGCGAACACAAAATAATTGAATTTGATGGAAGCGACCTATGGCTGACCAAGATCTACCCGAAGAAACGCCCGTGTCCGAAAAGATCCGCGGTGTCGAAAGCAAAAAGGCGATCCGGCGAGTTATCCTCGATCCGTCATCGCCGTCGGTTGCCTCGATCGCACGAGTGGTGATAATCACGTTGATACTCGTCG
Organism: Acidobacteriota bacterium; assembly: GCA_016713675.1. Classification (NCBI taxonomy): domain Bacteria; kingdom Pseudomonadati; phylum Acidobacteriota; species Acidobacteriota bacterium. Next base: position 248,207 of record JADJOS010000001.1, on the reverse strand, counting down.
CTGTCGCCGGTTATGTTCAGAGCATCATCTCGTCGCTCACGTATCTATTTTTCCTTGTTGTCCTGTCGGTGTTCTTCGCATATTTGATCGATCCGATCGTCAAACTGATCAGAAAGCCGTTCAAGGACCGCAGCATTGAACGCTTTATGCCACGGTCGCTGGCGATCGTCATTGCTTATCTGGTCGTTTTTACTGCCGTTGGTTACGCGATCTCAAATGTCGCACCGCGAGTGATCGAGCAGGGCAAAGAATTTGGGACCAACCTGCCGGCCTATGGCCGTGCGATCCAACAGCGTGCGAACGAGCTCAACCAACGGTTTGACCGGCTAAGGATACCGGACGATATCCAGAACAAAATAAACGAAAAGGCCACTTCGCTCGGCGAAGGGATCACATTAGGTATCGGCAGTTTTGTATTATCGTCCGCGACATTTGTCCCCTGGCTGCTTCTGATCCCGATCCTGGCATTCTTCTTCCTCAAGGATGTAAATCTGCTCAGACTGGCTGTCCTGAGGGCATTTCCGGCAGGGCGTTGGCGTTTACGGGCCGAATCTGTGCTGCAGGATGTCAATGCGACGCTGGCAGCCTACACAAGGGCCCAGTTGATCTCGTGTTTTCTTATCGGAACGATCTGTACGATCGGATTTTACAGTTTGGGCCTAAAATACGCGTTGCTGCTTGGTATCCTGGCAGGGATCTTTGAGTTCGTGCCGCTTCTCGGGCCGGCCAGTATCGGGCTCATCGTCATCTTGACTTCGGCCGCTTCGGACGATCCGTGGAAAGCCCTTTACGTTGCGATCTTTTTGATCGTCGTTAGGATAGTGCATGATTACGTCACCTATCCGCGTATCGTCCGCGGAGGCATCCATTTGCATCCGTTGGCGATAATACTTGCGGTTCTTGCCGGTGAGCAGGTGGCGGGAATTCCCGGCGTTTTTATCGCGATACCGATCGTCGCGATCGTTACCGTATTTTACCGGCACATCCTCGAACATCAGGGCCGCCGCAGCCTTTTTTCGCACTGGTTCGAAGAAGACGAACTTCCCGCCGAGGAGAATGCATAAATGTCATCACTGGCCTGGCTGATAACCCTTTTCTTTGTCCTGCTGTTCCTGAGCATCACGGTCTACGTGCTCGTGATCAAGTTTTTCTATTGGGGCGACAAGAAGGAGCCGCCTACAAAAAGGCGCTAAACGAGAGCCGCAAGTTCCGCCGGCCTGTCTATTACCATTTCGATCTCGACCACATAACAGGGAAGCGTGAATTCGAGTTCCTGCAGTTTCACCGCGTCTTTGGCGGTCGTCAGCAAAAGGTCCGCGGACGAATCTCGAGCGAGCCTTTCGATCTCGGCGACATCCTTCTGCGAATAGACAAAATGGTCGCGAAAGGCCTTTGTTCCGGCGGCGTCGAAACCGTCTTGCCAGAGCTGTTTAAAAAAGATCTCCGGATTTCCGATTCCGCAAAAGGCGAAGACCTTGTGCTCCTTGATCTCACGCTGCGTCGGCCGCCTTTTTGACTGGATGTCCTTGAGGTCGACCACGCCGCTGATCGCAGTTTCCGAGGTGAATATTTGAGTTTCGGGATTTAGATCGGCGATGCTCGACCTCAAGACGGCAATTCCGCTGCCGAGATTGGCACGCGTCACGATCACTACATCGGCTCGATCCAAGCCGACTTTCTGCTCACGCAGTCGACCGGCCGGGAGCATCTTGCCGCCCCCGAACGGATCTGTCGAATCGATGCAAACGATGTCCAAATCGCGTTTTACCTTGCGGTGCTGAAAGCCGTCATCGAGGATGAATGTCGTCACGCCAAACTTTCGCCTTGCCCATTCGCCCGCCGAAACGCGGTCGGCATCGGCGATGATAATGACCTTTCCGAGCAGCTTTTTCGCGAGTTCGAACGGTTCATCGCCCGCGTGTTCGGCGTCCGTCAGGATCCGTTTGCCGTCGGTGACGACGACACGTTCTTTCGGGTCTTTTCGCCCATAGCCTCGTGTAAGGATACAAACCGTCTCGCCGCGGGAATGAAGAATATTCGAGATATACGCGACCAGCGGCGTCTTTCCGGTGCCGCCCGCGGTCAGGTTGCCGACACTGATCACGCGCGCTCTCAGATCGAAAACATCGAGCACGCCTTTGTCATACAGCGAATTTCGAAGTTCCGCGACCTTGCCGAAAATGTGACCAAGCAGCCAGAGCATTGCTCTTAATTATCAGGCATCACTCCAAAACTATCCACTTGCGACTAGCCACTATCCACTGAATAAGGTCGATCCTTGGCGATGGACAGTCGTCAGTGACGAGTGGACAGGTTATTTTTTGTTTGTGATCTGAATGAGCCGGTCTAGCTTGTTCTGGGCCTGGCCGCTGTCGATGCTTTGTTCGGCGAGGCGGGCGGCATGGAGCGGGTCTTTGGCTACGCCTCCGACGACAAGAGCCGCAGCGGCGTTCATGACAACGATCGAACGGGCTTCGTCGCGGCGTTTGCTTGCCAAGATCTCGCGAATGATCGCTGCACTTTCTTTGGCGGAATTTGCTTTCAAGGCTGTGGTCGGGCCGGCCTTGAGACCGAAATCTTTTGGTGTCAGCTTGAACTGCCGTGTTTGCGAGCCGGTAACTTCGACAACGTGAGTTTCCCCCGCGATGGTGATCTCGTCCATTCCATCTGCACCGTGCAGGACCCAGGATCTGTCTGTTTTCAGCATCGCCAGAGCATTTGCGACCGGCACGACGAGCGAATTGTGCCACACCCCGATTACTTGTTTTGTGACCGCCGGATTCGCAATGACGCCGAGAAGGTTGAGACACGTGCGAATACCCAGTGCTCGCCTTACTTCGCCGACGCGTTTCAGGCTCGGATGAAATTTTGGGGCGAACATAAAGCAAAGTCCAACGCCGTTTAGGCTCGCCTGAGCGATCTCCGGTTCGCCTGCGACCTTGACGCCGAGTTCGCCAAGTACGTCGGCACTACCTGTTTGGCTAGTCACGCCGCGGCTGCTCTGTTTGGCGACCATCAATCCGGCACCGGCGGCGACGATGGCCGCGGCGGTCGATACGTTAAAGGTCTTTGCCGACGACGATCCCGTTCCTGTGATATCGACCGCATTTTTCTGAGACGCTTTGATCTTTATCGCCTGCTCACGCATGACGCTCGCCATGCCGGCGAGTTCGGCAGCAGTTTCGCCCTTTGCCGTCAATGCCGTGAGTGCGGCTGCGATCTGGATCGAACCGTGCCGCATATCGGTCAGAATACGAAAGAACTCGACCGATTCCTTTGCGCTCAGATCCTCGCCGCGTATCAGCCTCGCAATGTACGGGAATAACGGCGAATTTGCCTTTGGATTTGTCGGCGTGACCGGTGCACTTAGCAACCAGTCAGTCTTATTGTGTCGCATATTTTCGGCGAATCGGCGAATCGGCGGTCGGCAGGGAGCGAAAGGCGGGAAAGATCCCCTCTATCTAATATGTCAGAGTTCGAGGAAGTTTTGCAACAGTTTTCTGCCGTGCTCGGTCAATATCGACTCAGGATGAAACTGGACGCCTTCGATCGGGAGCTCTCGATGCCTGAGTCCCATTACCAGACCATCCGGCGATTCGGCCGAGATCTCGAGACATTCGGGTAACGTATTGCGTTCGACGATCAGCGAATGATAGCGCCCGGCCCTAAACGGCGACGGCAGATCACGGAAGATCGTTTTTCCGTCATGTAGTATCTCCACCGGCTTTCCATGAACCGGCTCGGGAGCCCACTTTACTCTTCCGCCGAAATGCTGCCCTATCGCCTGATGTCCAAGACAAACGCCCAGGATCGGCAGTTTATTTGCAAAACGCTCGATCACGCTCAGCGAAATTCCGGCTGTATCAGGGCTGCCCGGCCCGGGCGAGATCAGTATTCGATCCGGTTTTACGTCATGTTCGATCTGATCTATCGTCACCTCGTCATTTCGCACAATGAGCATCTCGGCCCCAAGCTCGCCGAGATATTGGACGAGGTTATAAGTGAACGAATCGTAATTGTCGATAACTAACAGCATCGTTACATCAGGCATGCAAAAACGCGGTTCTACGGGCGTTCTCCATTTACTATTTCGACCAATAACTCTATCATAAACGCACACACGCCCGAGGTCGCAATTATGCCAAAAAGACTCCTCTCTATTCTTCTTATCTTGTCATTTACCGCTTTTTCGTTCGGCCAGACCGTTCCCGATAAAAGGTCCGAGGCCGCCGAAAAGCTCGAAAAGGACGCGATCGAATTCCTTCGCGATACGGCATCTGAGGTCGGCCGCCTGCGGTCGATCGAAAACCGGATCAGTTTTAGCTCCGAACTTGCTTCGCTGATGTGGTTTCACGACGATAAAGAGGCGAAGGCGATGTACGGCCAGGTCGTTCTCGATTTCAAACAGCTTTTGACGCAGTTTGATGCTGAGATGAACACTGCCGCCGACCCCTCAAATGACGACGAAGGCGGCGGATTCCTTTTCGGCGGCCGCGGACAGACCAAGATACAACGAAAATTTCGGATCGCGATGGCGGTTCGCCAGCAGATCGCTATGAGCCTCGCCGAGCACGCACCTGACCTCGCGTACAACTTTTTCGTCGACAGTATTGCGTCTATCTCAAATCCGCAATTTCTTAAGGAAGCCGAATCAAGCGACAGATACTTCGAGACGAGTTTGATGAAAAAGATCGCTGAGAGCGATGCCGCCAAGGGCGTCGCTTACGGAAAGGAATCTCTCAAACGCGGTCTCGATTCGAACCACATCGAACTGCTCAAGGCGATCTATGCAAAGGACACGGAAAAGGGTATCGAATTTGGCGACGCCATTTTGAGCAAGATCAGTTCTGACCGTTCGGTCGTTAAGACCCCCTATTTTTTCAGCACGCTGCTGAGTTACGGTGCCTCGAACCTCGCAGAATCGAAAAAGCCCGGAGCAAAAAAGGCGATCTATGACGCAAACGAACTCCGTGATATCGCCGAGATCTTTGCCCAGGCAGTTCTCGAGATAAAGGACGTAGACGGATCGACATATGGCAGCGCGCAATGGGCAAATCAGATCGAAAAATACCTGCCCGGCCGTGCGGCCCAGATCCGGGCAAAATTCAAAACTCCAAAAACGACCGGAGCCTCCACAAATACCGCCGTTGGCACGGGCACAGCTTTTAATACAATGGCGGCGAATGCTGTTCCGGCCCCTCGTTCAAATTCGAATACCATGCAGCAATGGGAACGTGATATGAAAGAGCGTGAGGAGAAAGAAAAGGCCGAACGCAAAATGATGGACGATCTCCGTTCGATCGGCGGCAAGAACCTGCCGAAAGACGAACGTGACAAGGTGATCGCCAACGCGCGCAAGATAATCTCAGAGACAAAGGGCAAGGACAAAAAGATCGTCGCCCTGAGCCTGCTTGCTGCTCAGGTCGCAAAGATGGGCGACAAGGAGTTGGCAGACGAGATCATGCGTGATGCCGAACGCATGGTCGATCCGAATCCGAAGAATTATCAGGATTATCTGCTGAGCTGGATGCTCGCTTCAGGATATGCCGAGGCAGATCCGGACAAAGCTTTTCCGCTGCTCGAATCGACCATATTGCGTGCAAATGACACGATCAATGCGTTCGTAAAGGTCGCGGAATTCATCGACGTTCAGGAAGAGATGATCGACGATGGCGAAGTGCAGGTGGGTATGTTCGGCGGTTCGATGATACGCGAATTGACCGGCGAACTCGGAATGGCGAGCGGTACGATCCGTTCGCTCGTGAAGGCCGATTTTGTTAAGACGAAAAATCTGACCAACACATTTGAACGCGGTGAAGTGCGGGTGCTGGCCAGAATGATGGTCCTGCGGGCGGTGCTGGATAAGCGAACACCCGCAGATATCAAATCGGACAAGCTGACCGATGTCATGACCGACCGCGACGATCCGATCGATCCGCGTTAGGCCAGACTTGTTCCCAACAGCCACTGTCCGCCATCGACGACCAGAGTGACGCCGTTGATGTAATTTGCAGCATCGGACGTTAGGAATAGAGCCGCGTTCTCAATATCGGCGATTCGGCCGAAACGCTGGAGTGGTATCTTTCGGGTTAGTTTTTCCTTTAATTCCGGCATCAAGAGGCGTTTCATGCCTTCGGTATCCTCGATCGGCCCCGGCGCGATTCCGTTGACGCGGATACCGTGGCGGCCCCATTCGACCGACAGGTTTCGCGTGATCGCGTCGACACCGGCCTTTGCCGCCGACACGTGTATCTGCATCGGCGTTGCCAGATAATGGAGTGTTGCGGAGATATTAAGGATCTGCCCTTTTGACTTTCTCAGCTCTTCGAATGCCGCTCGGCATACATTGAACGTTCCCTTGGTATCGATATCGACAACCGTCCCAAACCCGTTCGCCGAAAGCTGATCGGCCGCACATAAGAAATTGCCCGCCGCCCCATTTACAACAATATCGATCTGCCCGAAATGCTCCGCCGCCGCCGCTATCGCTTTTTCGACGGCATCATAATCGCGAACGTCCGCCGCATACGTAAAACACTCGCCGCCAAAAGCCTCGACCTCAGCCTTCATCGCTTCGAGATTTTCGGTCTTGCGGCTCGTGATCGCAAGCTTGGCGCCATGCTCCGCAAACGCCCTCGCTACGCCGCCCGTAATACCCGTCCCGCCGCCTGTTACAAACGCAACCTTACCCTGTAAAATGTTATCAGCAAATATTTTGTCCATATTGACTTCGGATTTTAGCAAAGAATCGTCCACAGATGAACACGGATAAACACAGATATAGGAATTTCCGAATTCGATACAAATTGTTGCGAAATATCTTGTCCTTATCTATCCTTATCTGTGTCAATCTGTGGTTGATTTTCCTGTCTTCATGCTCAACCAAACCGACCGATATGCGTACACTGGTTCCCGCCGAGACGCTGGTCTATCTTGAGACGAACGACCTCGCCGCCGCTCTGCAGCCGATCGTTGATGCCAAGCCGTTTATGGAAGCGGCAAAGCGCAAGCCTGATCTCTCCGCTCTCAAAGGCGTGCAGCTCGCCGTTGCGGTCACCGGTTTTGAGACCAGAGAAGAAAAGCTCACTGACGAACACAGCGTCGGCCGTGTCCAGCCGCGTTTCGTCGCTATCGCCGATACGCACGCGTGGAACTCAAACGCCGTCACCTTCGCCGAGAAAAAGCTCGGCAGCTTTGTCGCCAATATCTACGACAGCGAACCAACCGTCGAAAAGACCGACAAAAACGGCGGCAAATACTTCACCTGGACCGCTACTGACGGACGAAAGGCGTACGCCCTTGTCATCGACAGCATCATCTATTTTGGTAACGACGAACCGGCTATCGAAAAATGCCTCGCCGTAAAACGCGGCGAGACCGACAGCATCTTAAAAACCGGAAAAGTTCCCGTGACCGACCGAACGACCCTTGCCCAGGGTTATGTTTCCACCGACGGCATCGCCCAAATAGCAGCTCTCGCCGGCCTAAAATTCGCCAGCGAAGCTGCCGACGAATCCGAAGTCCAATCCGCCATCGCCGGCATTCTTCCGAAATTGATCAGAAACTCGATAACCGAAATTTCGTGGACTTCGATAAATACCGAGAAGGGAATCGAGGACAAATACACTATTGGTATGCCACCGGACATAACCGCTGTCTTTGCTGAAACGATGGCTCCTGGTGATGCAAATACGGAAGGTCTTAACCAGTTACCTCTTGATTCAACTTCCGTTACTGTTTACAACCTAAAACAGCCGCAGATCGCGTGGCGAAGCCTATTGCTGATCGCCCAGAAGGCTGCGGATCCGGTGTCTGGACAAGTCATCTTGGAATTCGGCGGCTTGTTTTTCGAACCTTATGGCGTTCGCTCGCCGGAGGTTTTCCTGAGTGCGGTCGGTTCAACGTTAATAACGACAAAGTTCGGGGCCGATGGCGAGCAGCCGGTCGTTATTGCGAGTGTCACCGATCCGAACAAAGTAAGGTCATCATTTCTTGAAGGGCTGAAGCCCGACAAGGAGCCGTTCGGTATTGCAAATGTTGAGCACTGGACCGAAGCGGACGGCGACATTGCTGCCGGTTTCGCAGGCGGCAGTGTCCTAGTGGGTGATAACGAGGGCGTTACAAAATGTCTTGACGAAAAGCCAAATGGCGGGTTTAGAACTACCCCAAATGGAAAACTATTTGACAAAAAAAATGCGGCAGTCATGACCTTCGGGATCGAGACCGCCAATATTCTTCGGCTCGTTGAAATGCTCGCACGCGAGCAACAAGGCGATATTCGATCCGTTTCGACCTATTTTACCGAAACTCGCTTCACAAAAACCGGCATCGACCGCCGCACGACCTCCGACTTTGGCCTGATCGGCTCGATCATCGCTCAACTTAACGGGGATGAATAACTTGTCAGTACCACCCGCTACCGCAGGTGGTACTGACATGACCGCTGATTATTTGTTGCATCTATAAAAATATTACCAATTAACAACACAAATCTATTATAATAGTTTGTGCCCAATTGCCGGGAATTGGGATCTTTGACAATTGAATATGAGGCTATCGATCTCGCGGAACGTGGGATTTTATCGCCGGAGCGACGATCATTCAAAAATGCCTGTCCCACGTGAGATCGCCGCTGCCGGAACATGCTAAATTCCGTAACATTATTATTTGCAATGGTTAGCGTCCTGTAAGACCTTGTCGTGCATTTATTTTGAAATAGTGCGGGATAAAGGTATAGCATTGCTGTGACACCAATAAACACAATGATTTACCTGTCCCGCTAGGACTCGAAAAATTGCGGGACAGCAGCGGGACAAGCGGGACAAACCTGCCGATCAGACTATCGCTTCGCTTCGCGTTTTAGTTTTCGGACGTTGCGTTCGATCCAACGTTCAGCCTCTTGGTAGTAGGCGAATTTCTGTTCGTCGCGTTTGAATGCGGGCGTGTGGTTGTAGCGGCGGCCGTTGACGTGTTTGGTTGGGTGGGCGATGTGGAGCATTTCGTGGAAGACGACGTATTCGACCACGTATCGCGGCACATCGAGCGAATCGAGCGAAGTGCTGATCGTAATGTGATCGTGCGTTGCGTCGTGATGGCCGAGGATGCGATAGGTTTTGCGGGCCGACCACGTCAGCACGGGCTTTTCGATCGCATGGCGAAAATAGTCGCGGTTGATCGATTCGAATATCTCGTCGAGGTCATAGACCTTGCCTTTCGATGTTGTCACGACCTTTCGACCCTTGGCGCGTTTGTTATCCGCGGCTTGGAGCCGGATCGTGTCGGATTTTACATACGCCGAATAGACCGCACGGGCTCCGACCGGGATCTTCTTTCGCAGCAGCTTGCCGACGAGAATATACGCGAGGCCTTTGTGACACGCTAGCGGCATCTCAAGGCAGATCGTGCCGATGCGAACAAAAATTTGGCCCTCGCGGATCCTTATCGTATGATTTATGCCGACATACGGGTAAAATGAAACATGGATCGCCGGACAGGCGCGTTTTGGGTCGTACCAGCGGAAAGCCTCGGCGTAGAGTTCGTTGATCTGTTGGATGATTTCGGTCACGTAGCAGACAAGATAAAACAACTGGTTTAAACAATTTTTATTGACACCGCGTATGCGAAAATGCTATCTCTTTATATGGGAATAGCATACGCCCCGAAAGGCCTATGCATCAAATCAACCCAAGATCAGTTACTGATAGCGGGAAAATTCCCGATTCTCGCGGTCAGATCATCCTGACGGCCATTATCAATGAACACTTTGTCACGGGCGAACCTGTAGGTTCTAAGGTACTTGCAGACAAATTCGCCAATGCTTCGGGTCTCAGCTCGGCAACGATCCGCAACGTGATGGGTGAACTGGAAGAGATGGGAATGCTCGAGCAGCCTCACACTTCCGCCGGACGCGTTCCGACTGATAAAGGATACCGGTTTTACGTTGACAACCTGCTTGGCGTGCTGAGTATTTCGAATGACGACCTCCATCGCATAGGCGAGGAATACGGCCTGAATTCGCTTGACCTAGGCGACACTCCGGACAGGTTGATGGAACGTACTTCCCATTTGCTTTCGGCTCTTTCTAATAATGTCGGCATCGTGGTATCGCCTAGTTTGGCGAGTGATCGCCTGCAGCACATCGAGTTTGTAAACCTGAGCGACAACCGCATTCTCGTGGTTCTGGTCTCGGCCCCGAACATTGTCCATAACAAGATAATCCGGACCGGCGTGCCATTTACACGCGACGAACTCGAACGAACCGCAAATTATCTAAACAAGGAATTTGCCGGAAAGAGCCTGGCCGAGATCCGTGCCGAGATCATGTCTCTAATGCACGAGGAAAAGGCCTTGTTTGACAAATTGCTTCAAACAGCCGTGATCCTTTGCTCTCAGAGTATTGAGGACGAAGACGACCGGCTCGGCGAAGTTTTCGTGGACGGCACGTCGAATATCTTGTCAAAGAGCGATTTTGCCGATCTCGAACGCCTCCGTGAACTGCTGCGAACGATAGGCGAAAAATAACGTTTGATGCAGATACTCACGGAGTGCATCGAACGCGATGCGCAGGCGAAAGGCGATGTACAGGTCGTCATCGGCAGCGAGAACCGCACGCCGTCGTTTCAAAACTGCACACTGATCTCGGCTCCTTACCGGATCGGCAACAGCTCGGCGGTCGGCACACTAAGCGTCCTCGGACCGACGAGGATCGAATACGCGAGAATGATCTCGATCGTCTCGTACGTTGCCCGCACGTTAGAAAAAATGATGTCCGTTGACGGCGAAAGGAAATAGCCGTGAGCGTCCGTCGCACGGCTAATGAACCAAAAAGATCAAATCCCAATGCCCACAGATTCGCTGGACGACCTCGATATGGATTCGAGCCCGTCGGTCGAGGATTTTATCCGCGAGCTCGAAGCGAAGGAAAAGGATCTGCACATCACAGCCGACCTTTCGATCGAGATCGAAGATTCGGATGTGGATATGAATCCTGCGCAGGCGTTTGTTGAGCAGGATCTCAATTTGCGGCCTGCGGCACCCGACGGAAATGCGTCACCGGCGACAAAGGCCCGCAATTTCGAACTCGAGAATGAGATCGCTTCACTCAAACTTAAGGTCATGGAGCTCCGCAATGAGCGAAATGAGATCCAGGAAAAGAGCGATCGTCGACTAAAGGATTTTGAAAATTTCAAGTACCGCATGGATCGGGAAAAGCGTGGTTCATTTATCGATCAGATCGCCAATCTGGCGGCCCAGATGCTCCCGGTGCTTGATAACCTGAACCGTGCACTCGATTCGGTACCGAGCGATGCCGAGAAGAAATCGCCGGAATTTCAGCAACTATATGACGGCATTGTGCTCGTCAATCAGCAACTCAACGAAGTATTTGCCGGGATGGGAGTGACCGCGATCCCGACCGAGGGCGAAGAGTTCGACCCGAATTTTCACGAGGCCGTCGCCACCGAGGAACGCGACGATATGCCGACCAATATGGTGTCCGATGAACTGCTTCGCGGATATCGTATAGGCAACAAAGTGATCCGCCATTCGATGGTCAAGGTCACAACTTCAACCTCAACACACAAGTCTATTCCCCCACAGACGGCCGAACCTGCGGCCGAGATCGAATCGGAACCTCACGATCCGGACGCTTCGACCACCGAAGCGTAAATTGTCGCTTCCCGGCGTCAGACCTAACAACTAACGAGGAACTCAACCATTATGGGCAAGGTAATAGGAATCGATTTAGGCACTACGAACTGCTGCGTCTCCGTACTCGAAGGCGGCACGGTGCAGATCATATCGAACAAAGAAGGCGGCCGCACTACTCCGTCGGTGGTCGGCTTTACGGACAAGGACGAACGTCTCGTCGGCCAGATCGCTAAGCGTCAGGCAGTGACGAATGCTGCGAACACGCTGTATGCCGTCAAACGTCTGATCGGCCGCAAATTCGACGCTCCCGAAGTCGAAAAGATGCGCACAAACGTGCCTTTCGAGATCGTCAAAGCGCCAAACGGCGACGCCCACATTCGCGTTCTCGACCGCATTTACAGTCCGCCCGAGATCTCGGCGATCGTGCTTCAGCGGCTGAAACTCGCTGCCGAAGAGTTCCTCGGCGACAAGATAACCGAAGCGATCATTACTGTTCCCGCCTACTTCGACGACATGCAGCGTCAGGCGACACGCGACGCGGGCAAGATCGCCGGACTCGAGGTTGAACGCATCATCAACGAGCCGACGGCGGCTGCCTTAGCCTACGGTTTTGGTAAATCGAAGACCGAAAAGGTCGCTGTTTACGATCTCGGCGGCGGCACCTTCGATATCTCGATCATGGAGATAAACGACGGGGTTTTCGAAGTCCTCTCGACATCGGGCAACACCTTTCTCGGTGGCGAAGATTTTGACGAACGCATAATCGATTGGCTCGTCGAAGGTTTCCAGACCGAAAACGGCATCGACCTTCGCGGCGACCGACTTGCATTGCAGCGTCTCAAGGAAGCCGCAGAGCGTGCAAAATGCGAGCTCTCATCCGTTGCGGAAACGACGATCAGCCTGCCGTTTATCGCGGCCGATCCGTCGGGCCCGAAACACATCAACGCTGTGTTAAGTCGCGATAAGTTCGAAGAGATCGTCAAAGATCTCGTCGAATCGTCCGTCGAGCCGTGCCAGAAAGCTCTGTGGGATGCCAAGCTGCAGCCAAGCGATGTCGACAAGGTGATCCTCGTCGGCGGCCAGACGCGTTCGCCGATCATCGCCCGCACGGTGACCGAGGTTTTCGGCAAAGAGCCATCGTCGGAGATCAATCCTGACGAGGTCGTTGCGATGGGAGCCGCGATCCAGGGCGGCGTTCTGACGGGCGATGTTAAAGACATTGTGCTACTCGACGTTCTGCCACTCAGCCTCGGTCTCGAAACCCGCGGCGGTTTGTTTGTCAAACTGATCTCGCGAAACTCGACCATTCCGCTCAAGAATACGATGACGTTTACGACCGTTGTCGATAATCAGCAGTCGGTCGAGATCCACATTTTACAGGGCGAACGCGAGATCTCAAGCGCCAACCGCAGCCTCGCCAAATTCGAACTCGTCGGCATTCCGCCGGCACCACGCGGCGTGCCGCAGGTCGATGTAAGTTTTGAGATCGACGCCAACGGCATCGTCAGCGTTTCGGCCAAAGACAAAATGACCGGCCTCGAACAGGCGATGCAGATCACGCCTTCGTCAGGCCTCGCCCCGGACGAGATCGAACGCCTCATCATCGAAGCCGAAACGTCGGTCGAACGCGACCGCGGCGAACGCGAACTTATTCTCGAACGCAACCGCCTCGATTCGCTCATCCGCAACGCCCGCCGGGCAATGGTCGAGATCGGCAAATCGCTCGCCCTCGAAGACCAGCAAACCATCAACGGCATCCTAAACGAAGCCGAAGAAATGATGCAGTCCGAAAGCGTCAGCCAGATCCAGGAACAGCTAGGCAAAGTAGAATCCGCCGCCAACCGCATCACAGCGGCGATGCTGACAATGGCGTAGACTGCCGGACTTGAGAAATCATGGCCGATATCGCAAAATAAGAGATGCGTCAGTTCAAAGTATTTGGGCTGACGTTTTCTAAGTTCAGGGTTCAATGTACAAGGTTCAAAAAATCGAAACCTTATGCACCAAAATTCGAACTTTGATCTTTTCTTATGGCTAAACGAGATTATTACGAAGTGCTGGGCGTTGCGAAAACGGCGTCGGACGCGGATATTAAGAAGGCGTATCGGGCTTTAGCGGTCCAGCATCATCCGGACAAGAACCCTGACGATCCGGCGGCGGAAGAGAAATTCAAGGAAGCGGCCGAGGCGTATGCGGTGCTTTCGGATGCGGACAAACGGGCTTCGTATGACCGTTTTGGGCATCAGGCCGGGGCACAAGGTGCGGGATTCGATCCGGGATTTTCGAATATCGAGGACATCTTCGAAGTGTTTGGTTTCGGAGATATGTTCGGGCAGCGGCAGTCGAGGCGTTCGACCGTCCAACGCGGCTCGGACCTGCGTTACGACCTCGAGATCACGCTCGAAGAAGCCGCGACCGGCAAGGACGAAAAGCTCCGCATTCCGCGTCTCGAAAAATGCGACGAATGCAGCGGCAGCGGTGCCGAAAAAGGCACGACCGCCGATATCTGCATTACCTGTGCAGGCAGCGGCCAGACGCGTTATCAACAGGGCTTTTTCAGCGTCATGCGAACCTGTCCGAACTGTTCGGGCCAAGGCCGCATCATCAAATCGCCTTGCAAAACTTGTCGCGGCCAGGGCCGTGTTGAAAAAGAAAAGACGATCGAGATCAAGATCCCCGCAGGCGTCGAGACCGGTTCACGCCTACGCGTCTCCGGCGAAGGCGAAGGCGGCGTAAACGGCGGCCCCGCGGGCGATCTATTCGTAGTCCTGCACGTCGCCGAGCACGAGCGATTTGAACGTCAGGGTGCGAATCTTTATTCGGCAGTGCCGATAACGTTCGCCCAAGCGGCTCTCGGTGCCGAGATCAAGGTCCAAACCCTCGACGGCGAAGAAGAACTAAAGATTCCCGCCGGAACCCAAACCGGAACCGTTTTCCGAGTGAAATCACAAGGAATGCCGGCTCTCGGCGGCCGCGGCCGCGGCGACCTGTTTGTTGCGGTTACGCTCATCACGCCAAAGACGCTGACAAAAGAACAACGCAAGCTGCTAGAGCAGCTTGCGGAGATCGAAGACGCAGATTTTACGGACGAGTCGTTCCTCGATAAGGTGCGGAATATCTTTGGTTAGGTCAGAGCCGCCCGATAACGCAGGCGGTTCTGACAAGCGACTACTTTTTCTCCGCCCAGATCTGGACGAGGTTTACCAAACTCTCAGTTGATTTTTCTAGGCCCTTGCGCGAGTTGAATTCGAGCTTGCCGTGGAAATTGTGACCGCCCGTAAATAGGTTCGGAGTCGGCAGACCCATAAAGGTAAGCCTCGCACCATCGGTCCCGCCGCGGATCGGTTTCATTTTTGGCGTAACACCGGCTCGTTTGGCAGCTTCACTCGCATATTCGACAAGCTGCGGGTGATTCTTCAGTTCCTCTTTCATATTGAGGTAACCGACGCGGACCGTCATTTCGGAGCCAACGTTTGGGAACTTCTTTTTCGTCTCATCGAGCATTGAGCGGATCATTGCCTCCTGTTCATCAACACCTGACATATCAAAATGCCGGAGCAGGACACGGACGGTCGACGTTTCGATATCGAGCGTCGAATTGTACGGATGGACAAAACCGACTCGGCCCTCGGTCGTTTCCGGCCTCGGTACTTTTGGGTCGTTGAACCGCGATAGAAGGTCCGCGGCGGCAAATGACGAATTTACGAGAATATCCTTGGCATACCCCGGATGCGTTGATTTGCCGCTGAATGTGATCGTAGCTGTTTTGGCGGTCCATGTTTCATCGGATATCTCACCAAGTTCGCCGCCATCGACCGTATAAGCATACTTGGCACCGAAACCTTTGACGTCAAACTTTTCTATCCCGCCGCCGACTTCTTCGTCAGGCGTGAACGCAACGGAGATGTTGCCGTGCTTGATCGATGGATTCTGCTTGAGGATATCGATCATTGTCATTATCTCAGCAATGCCCGATTTGTCGTCGGAGCCAAGCAGAGTGGTTCCGTCGGCGGTGATGATGTCATCGCCGATCAATCCTTTCAATGCCGGATTCTTGGCGACCGTGATGATCTGGGTCTTATCATTCGGCAAGACGATATCGCCGCCCTGATAATTCTTATGAATGACCGCATTGATGTTTTCACCGGAAACTGCAGGCGAAGTGTCCATGTGGGCGATAAAACCCACCGTCGGAACTTTCGAATTGTCAGGCAAATTTCCGGGAACCGTGCCGTAAACAATACCCCATTCGCTCATTCGAACGTTCTGAACGCCTAGATCGTTCAGCTCCTTAACCAGCAAATTAGCCAGGACAAGCTGCTTTTTTGTGCTCGGCGGAGCCGGTTGATCCTCAGCCGATTGGGTGTCGATCTTAACGTACCGCAGAAAGCGCGACATCACGGATTCCGTCGGTGCTTTTGACTGGCCAAAAGCCTGAATACTAAACAACAACGCGAACAGGACTACGGCAAATTTTTTCATCATTTCTATTACGTTTCAACTACGCTTTGGTTTGAATTCCTCATAATAACTACTATAACCGAACAATCGGGCTGTCGGGGCGATCAGCGTACGCATCGCACGCTGGATCCCGACTGGTGGGCCGGCGATGATCGAATCGAAATCGTCACCATAGACCGAAAGCTGCATCAGCATTTGCGGCATCGACGGGCCGCTCGGATGCATGTCCATAAAGCCGTACATCTGAGAGAGATGATAGCCGAATTCGACGGGTAACGTCTTGGTGTCGTCGCTTTCGATGATAACCGTTTCGCCGGTTTCATTAAAGGGCTTATGCATCGTCATCGGCGATATCGAGATCGTCTCGCCTTCCTTAAGGACTCGCTTTTCGCCGTTTATTAGGATGCTTAATTTTCCCTTTTTGACCGTAAAAGTTTCAGTGAAGTGGACGTGGGCGTGTTCGGGCGGGCCGGCGGCGTTCGGCATCACTTCGAGCCGCGTATGCAGCCAACCGTCCTTTACTCCGAGAACAGTCTGGTCAAACCCCTCGAATCTGCTGACCAATTTATCGCCCGGACGAAAGTAGTTGTCGAGAACGACCTTTTGCGGACGAATGAAAACGCTGTCGAGATAAATACTAAATGCAAAATAGGCCAGTACTAATGCGATGCTTCCTAATAGAATTCGTTTGATGGTGTTCATATTTTCCTCAAACGAAACAGCATTGAATTTTTGACTAAATGCGTATACACACGTTCTTTTCTTCGGTGAAGAACTGTAGCGCCTCAAAGCCGCCTTCGCGGCCCATGCCGCTGTCCTTTACTCCGCCAAACGGTGTCCGAAGGTCGCGCAGTAGCCAGCAATTGATCCAGACGATACCGGATTCGAGTCGGGCCGCCAGACGATGGGCTCGTGAGAGATTCTCGGTCCAGACCGTCGCTGAGAGACCGTATCGAACGCTGTTTGCATACCGCAGAACCTCTTCCTCGGTGTCAAACGGCATGAGCGTAACGACAGGGCCGAATATTTCTTCTTGATTCGTCCGGCAATCGAAAGTCAGTCCTTCGATCACGGTCGGCTCAATGAACCAGCCGTCGGAGCATCGTCCATCGACTGTGACCGAATTTCCGCCGGTCAAGATCGTGCCGCCTTCTTCGCGAGCGAGTTCGATATACGACATTATTTTGTCAAAGTGCTGTTTCGAGACGATCGCTCCCACATCAGTGTCAGCCAGCAAAGGATCGCCTACCTGTAAGGCGGAAACGCTCTCCAAAAAGTCGCACTTGAATTTTTCGTATATCGGCCGTTCTATAAAGATACGCGAGCCGCACAGGCATATTTCGCCCTGATTTGAGAATGAGGAGCGAACGGTTGTAGCAAGCATTTCCTCGTAGTTGCAGTCGGCAAAGATAATGTTGGGGTTTTTACCGCCGAGTTCGAGCGAGAGCTTTTTGAACATCGGAGCAGCGACGCGGGCGATCTCCTCGCCCGTCTTTGTTCCGCCGGTGAACGAGATCGCTTTGATGTCCTTGTGAACGGACATCGCCGATCCGACCTTTGGTCCAAGTCCGTGAACGATATTGAGCACGCCCCGCGGCATGCCTGCTTCGATGCAGAGCTTCGAAAGCAAATATGCCGTCATTGGTGTGACCTCAGACGGTTTGGCCACAACAGTGCAGCCGGAAGCGATTGCGGGTGCGATCTTCCAGGTGAATAAATAGAGCGGCAGATTCCAAGGACTGATGCATCCGACCACGCCGAGCGGCTGACGCATTGTGTAGTTGATCGCATTTTGACCTACGCTGTCATGCGATTCGTTTGCCGTGTGCATCGCGGCGGTAGCGTAAAACTTGAAGTTAGAGATCGCACGAGGAATATCTACGGTGCGGGCGAGTGAAAGCGGTTTGCCCTGATCGATCGATTCGACCAATGCCAACTGCTCAAGATCGCGGTCAATGAGAGCGACCAGCCGCATCAAGATATCATGACGAGCCTCCGTCGATGTGCTCGACCAGGCCGGAAAAGCTGCTTTCGCCGCATCAACCGCGAGTCGAACGTCGCGTTCGTCCGAATCGGCGATCAACGAATAGACGGATCCTGTAGACGGATCAAAACTGTCTAAATATTCGCCCGACAATGAGGGTACTAGCTCGCCATTGATGTAATTGTCGATTCGCTGCATTTGGTTCTGACTACACCTTCGCGAATGTCAGGCCCGTTTGGCCTTGGTATTTGCCGCCGCGGTCATCGTAGCTGACAGCACAATCCTCGTCAGATTCGAAGAACAAGATCTGGCCGATCCCTTCGTTAATGTATACACGGAGCGGTAGATTGGCCAGATTGGCGATCTCGACTACGAGGCGTCCGGTCCAGCCGGCTTCGAGCGGCGTGGTGTTGACCAGCAGGCCCGCACGGGCGTAGGTAGATTTGCCGAGGGCGACGCCGGTCACATTTCGCGGCATCTTGAAAGTTTCAACCGTCACGCCGAGGCCGTAATGATGCGGCGGCAGGAGATAGTACTTCGCACCGTCGTCTGCTTCGCGGACAGGCGGTTCGATCAATGATGAATCTTCGTCAAATCGCTTTGGGTCGATCTCGTCGGCGTAAACGGACGAGAATATGCGAAAACCGTCGTCGGCCAGCCGCATGTCATAGCCGTAGCTCGATGCACCGGCCGAGATGATGCGATTGCCGTTCACTTCACGCACCAGCTCAGGCAAAAACGGCGTGATCATGTCATGTTCATCGGCCATTCGGCGCAGCCAAATATCAGATTTAATTGTCATAGGTTGTGAGTTCCAGTTCTAGCTTTCCAAACATTATACGATTAGCCAACTGAAGTTGGAACTCAAAACGTCAGTTCGTTTTCGCGATCCGCATCAATTTAAGCTTGCCTTCGCCAACTGTGAATTTCATCGGAACGCCGCCGCTTCCGGCCTTTGCGATTATCGACTGTTCGGTGAACGGCACTGTCCGCGTTCGCGGCTTCCAATCAACGAACGAATTTTCGATCTTGCCTGATCTGAGGACGACGGCATCGAGGTCGGCGCTGATACTCGACGGTAGGTGAGCGGTCATTGTGCCGCTGGCAAGTGCGACGTCGATCACATTACCCCGCCAACTGCGGTCCGGCATAGTGACATCGACCGTCCCAACCCCAAAAGTTGCTGCGACGCCGCCGCCGATGAGGTTGAGCTTGGAATTCGATTCGATCGACGCTACCTTGAATGTACCCTCTACACCTGAGATATCGATATCTCCTTTTCCCCCGTTGATGTCGAGGTCGCAATAACGCGGTACGCGAATCACATAATCGATCCTAAACGGGAGTCCGAACAAGGCCTTAGGGAATTTCTTCCATGCTTTTTTGTCGCCGAGTTTGTTATGGGTCCCGGAACTGAGGATCGAGACCTTTCCGGTCGCTTCCTGCAAGATAAATGTAGTGACCATGGCCAATAGGTTTAGATCAGCTTCGGTCGGGGCCTCGATCTGGATCGTGGCATTTATCTCGATCTCGTTCTTTGCCCCGCCGGTGATCTTTATCGAACCGTTCGGAGCGCCGATGACCGATACAGTTCCGCCCGCTCCAAAGTCAAATCTGTCGGTCTTGGTGATGGTGCGCTTGGCTGATTGGCCGTGTCCGGCGAATGAAAAACTCGCAATAATAACTGCGACGGCAAACGCGTAGGTCAGGTTTCGATTCTTCATTTTGTTTGTGTACTAACGGAGAGAAACTGCGACAATATTACGCTTTACGCGAAGGTCCGGTCAATGCTGTCCGGCTCAACGCCTGAGGAAAGTTATGCTGCCCTGCTGGTTGGTTGCCGAAAGGGTGGCGCTGCCGTCGCCAAAACGTCCGACGACACGCCGGCCGTCACCGAGGTAGTTGGTATTCCCGTTGGTGAATGAGCCGAGTGAAATATTTCGGGTCGAAGGTGCCGTCGCAACCATTCGGAACGAAGAGTTTACAGGTATTCGCAAATTGATGTTGCCGCGCATCGAGGAAAAGCGATAGTTGCCGCCGTCCTGTATCTCTCCGTCGAAAAATATATCACCGGTGACGTTTTCTGCTGAGACCGCACTCGAGCCGATATTCATCAGCGTTATGTCGCCTTCGCTGGAGATGCGGGCGCGTACCAGCCCGCTGCGAATATTGCTAACGCTGAGATTGCCGATCTTAGTCTCGATATCGACCATCGACGTGTAAGGCACGCGGATCAGAAAGTTGACGCTTCCGACCTCGTTGCGGCCCTGATTGTCTTTTACAAGATTGATAACAATGGTCCCACTGAGATTCTGAGGCTCGATCAAAGCGGCAGGAGCTTCGAGCGAAGCGATTATGGCGATCTCATTTCGAGTCCAACCCTCAACTGTCACAGTGCCGGTACGATTAAGAAGCTGGAGACGGACGTTTTGTCCGGCCGGATAGGTACGGGAGAATTTCTTTTGGGCCGATGCTTCGGCTGAAAACAGCGCAAAGAAAAAAACTACGGTCACTAGAATCGTAGTTTTTGCGGCAGCCTTGTGCCAAAACGAGGGGTTAAAACCAACTAACATTACCTGAAACTAGAGATCCGAAAAATCCCGGAGCAAATTCATTTTGTCATTCAAAACCGAGTCGAGCATCTCGCTCGAGAGGTCATCCTCGGGATCCTGTTCAAGGATCACGGTATATTCATTCAGCGATTGATCGATGACCTTCAAATTGCGATCAAATGCCTCACGCGTATTCCGGTCCCACTGTACTCGTCGGGCCTGAACGCGGCTATTCCAATAGTCGATCGCAGCCTGCTGTTCCCTGACCCGCTTTTCACGGGCTTGCTGCGGAGTGCTTATCAGGCCGACCTTACCCAAGACCTTTTCAAATGTCGTCAGCGTGGCCGGGTTTCGAGTTGTGAAATCCTCGGCCGTGGGCTGAGTATACTGTCTGATCACGACCACGGTCAGCAGCGAACTGACCAATGCAATGCCAGCCAATGCAGAGGCGAGCTGCGGGAACGAGAGCTGCCAAAAGCGTTTTCGAGGCTCGGGCGGAACAACTTTCTCAGGAGCTACCTCGCTTTCGATGATGTTGTTTATCCGGCACCAGAGAGCCTGCGAATTAGGCGGCAAGATCTCATTTGGCGATTCTGTTCGGCAGACGTCAACGAGCGATGCAATGTCCTCGCATACTGCGGAGCAATCCTCACAAATCGCGAGGTGAGCGCGGATACCTTCGGAGCGGACCTCATCAAGGTCGCAGTCCATAAAGGCACTCAATAATTCTCTACATTCGTCGCAATGCATTCCGTTTAGATAGATTATCTAACCCTGTAAATAGTTGCCTTTCGACACTGATCTTTATCTTTAAAGCTGCGGTCGTTTGACACAAAAAACACGAACAACGGGAAGGTTTGTTCGTGTCATTTTAATTGACGATCAGTTAATCTTTTTGCTTGATCAATAGTCCGCGCAGCTTGAGTCTTGCTTTGTGAAGCTGCGATTTCGACGTGCCGACGGAGATGCCCATGATACGGGCGACCTCTTCGTGCTCAAAGCCCTCGACGTCGTGCAGGACAAATACGTTTCTGTAACCGTTGGGCAGTTCGGCGATCGCGTTTTTGAGAGCGATGCGATCGACGACCTGCATTTTGTTCGGATTTGCGGTGCCGCGAACTGTCTGTTCGGGCATCTCGCCGTCCTCGCTCGTGCGTTCATTTTTAACGCTGCGGCGGCGGAAATGCATCAGGACCTGATTGACCGTCATGCGGTGCAGCCAGGTCGAAAATGCCGAATCGCCGCGAAAGCTGCCGATCTTGCGAAACAACTGAATAAAAACTTCTTGTGTGAGATCTTCGGCCTCGGTCTGGCTGCCGGTCATGCGAAGCGCGAGGCTGTAGGTGCGGCGATGATACCGCTGATAGATCATCTCAAACGCCGCGAGGTTGCCGCCCGTCGCCAAACGGCACAGGTCGATGTCCGGCGCACTTTCGTCAAACACCGCTTCGACAGCTCGGTGCCTGAAATGTTTGCTCTAAACTCTCTTCGTATCCAAACGGAAGATCCCGTTCGACCGCCACCGAACTCAAGTTCATAGTCGCTCCTAATAGATCGCTGCCGGATTGTAAAACTTCTTCTTGGGCTATGATGACCTACCTCCAAGCGTTGGTTGCTTAACTACCCACAAATTTTACGTTCAATTCACATAAAGGTAAAGCTATTTTTGCGATACTCATGTCCGGTCGCGGTAATTTGCTGGTAAAACCGGCATTGGCGGACGAGTGTCAACAGGTGGAGCGCGGGACAACAGAACCGACTAAGCTTGCGTAAGTGATTGTCCGGCAACCTGTTACCGAGATCTTGCTCAATTCCTGTCCCACGCTGTCCCGCATCTGTCCCGCGACATTGCGGGACAGATAACTAGTGTGTTTTCAACGTTTACAATGCATTTTTGACCTTGTCCCACTCCTTTCTAAAAAAACGCAAGATTTTGTCTTACAGCGTTCCATCTATGAAATACTGTATCACATGACGGATGCAGGTTCACGGGTCTCTTAGTGTTCGAATCGCAGGGCTGACACTGATCTCTTGCTTTTTGGGGCGTGGTAACATCCGTTGTGACGGATGGTCGCCCGATATTGGGTATCGGCTCCCTCCAAAAACAGCTTGGGGGAGCATCAAAAAATGGGGCTCCCGATCTGGTGAGGGGCGGAACCTCGAATATCGTGTTTTTGACAGTCAGCGAGGCCCATTGATGAGGTGACTGTATTTAGGGGATGATCACTAGGGTGATCATGGTCCATTTTCCTAGTTTCAAGTTTCCGTTTGAAAGGCTGATGGTAGAACTTATTTCAGATGCAGTATCGGATGATTGAAAGATCGAGAGCGACTTGCGGTCACGATCAGAAATACGGGCAGAATCCTCTACTCCTTGAAATGTTTGCGGCATATTTGGCGGAGTGCGACTTGCCGATTTCTTAACATAGCCGGTCGGATTGCCTTGGCCGTCATTCGGGCTGAAGATCCCTGACGGAGTTGGTTGTATTGCAGGCCGCCGTTGCTCGTAGGGCCCGGATACCTTCGCTGCAGCGGCAACGGCTCGATCATGATCGTTTTCAGCCGACTGCATTTTACCGTCGATCGAGAATACAGAACTTACAAAAGATCTAATAGGCGTAACTGAACCGTTTCGCTCAACTCGATCAAAACGGATTGAGATACTCGATCCTGTGTTATCAGTCGATTTCCTTTGAACACCCGTAACAAGCCCAAAGATCTTTGAACCTTTGGCGATGATGACCGTGCCATTCTGTTTAATGGACTTCGTTGTCTTGAGAACAACTTCATCACCTAATTTTGCTGTGGCAACATTTAGAGAACTTTGAAGTTCCCCTTCAACCAGTACCGAGCTAGGTTGGTTAGATTGTCCGAACGAGAGGCTTGAGAGCAACAAACAAGTCATGAATATTGGAAGCAACTTCTTCATATTTCCTCCTAAGTTTACGGATGTGTAGCGCTTGTTGTTGGTCAGCCCGCAAATATAGGGCATTCGCATGTGCTCTTCACGCACATAGCCCGCCATAGCCTAACGGATTGTAACGCCTTCATTGTGCGGGTTCTCCGGCGGCTAGCCGCGAATGCAGCATAGAGACCCCTGACATCCGCAATAGGTCGTTTCGCGGCTCACAATAACGAGAATAACGCCGCATCTGATCAAGTCCGCCATAGCGACTTGGAGCCCTCCCGCCCTTCACGGGCGAGTTCTACGGCTGTTGGGATTCTACGGAGTGTAGAGTTTTTAGCGGCCGTTGGCTGTGGATTTTCAGAGGCTGTAGGTTTCTGAGGCAGAGCGCGAGGCGTGGTCGGTCACAGAGGCTGTAGATCTTGAGTTGGATTGCTGACCGCGCAGGCGGCGAATCTGCCCCTTTCAGGCTGACATGGCCCGGACCAGCGTGACGGATGCGAGGGCGCGCGGCCCGCCAAAAGCGATGTCGCGGCACGTCGGCAGTTGGGGACGCGAATAACGATGACTCGAGAGGTTTACGCTCTCGAGCCCGTCGAGAGCCCGCAGCAAAAGACTGGCCCCAGCCCCGGTCACGCTAATCCTGATCTCCCCCCCCCCGGGGGGGCCCAGGACCCCCCGGGGCGCCCCCCCCCCGCCTAAAAGTGACAGCACCCGCTGGGATCGAACGACTGGACCCTGGATATTTATTTCTCAACCCACAGATCGGGGAATTGTTTCTTTAGATTCGCCAGCTTTGGCAGGTCGTGGGCGACAATGTATGGATTTTTCGGGTTGCGGACGAGGTAGTTTTGGTGGTATTTCTCGGCGTCGTAGAAGGCTGTGAGCGGGACAACCTGGGTGACGACGGGCGAGGAGAATGCTTTTGACTTTTCGATCGCGGCGATGAATGCTTCGGTCGTTTTCTTTTGTTCTTCGTCCGAATAGAAGATCGCCGAGCGGTACTGCGTGCCGCGGTCGTGGCCTTGATAATTCAATTGCGTCGGGTCGTGGGCGACCGAGAAAAATACGAACAAAAGCTGCTGGTACGTGACCTTTGTCGGGTCATAAGTGATCTTAACGGCCTCGGCGTGGGCTGTTTTGCCGTCGCTTACGTCGTCGTAATTTGCGGTTTTCGCGTCGCCGCCTGAGTAGCCTGATACGACATCAGTCACGCCCTTTACGCGTTCAAACACCGCCTCGACACCCCAAAAACAGCCGCCTGCGAAGACCGCGGTCTGCATTCCTTTCGCCGTCGTTGCCGTTTCGGGAGCTACCTCGGGCATCACGTCTTTTAGGTCGACAGCCTTTGACGAACTACTGACAACACTGCAGCCAATAGCAGCGGCGATAGATAACACGGTGAATAACTTCATAAAGAATAGCGCTCTCATAATGTTGTTAGATGCCCTTACGGCATCATTCTATTCCGACGAAATGATTTTCTCCTAATTTGTGCGTTTGGATTCAGGCGAGAATCTTGGAAACTATCTGACGAGGATGTCTGAATGCGAAAGTCGTAAAATAGGCGAGGTAGTTTTAAACGCGGATCGAGCGGATAAGAACGGATGTTTTGACTGAGATCCGGAAAATCCGCTTGATCTGCGCAATCCGCGTTCAAAGGTCACCCATTATTTGTGGCTCTCACTTTTATCGGATTTATTCCTTTCGCGGTGAAACTGATAAAATGTTGAGAGACACTTAATTGCAATGAACGAAGTCCTTAATTCATCAAAAGCACCGGAACCGGTCGGCCTTTATCCTCACGCGAGGCGTGTGGGGAATCTGCTGTTTTTGTCCGGCGTTGGGCCGCGGGAACGTGGGACGAAGATTATTCCGGGCGTTGAGCTCGATGACGCGGGCGAGATCGTTTCGTATGATATCGAAACGCAGTGTAGATCGGTGTTTCAGAATGTACGGTACATTTTGGAAGATGCAGGTTCGTCGTGGTCGAACATAATCGATGTGACGGTCTTTCTGACCAATATGAAGGACGATTTTGCGGCATACAATCGCGTTTATGCCGAGTATTTTGCCGAAAATCAGCCGTGCCGGACGACGGTCGAGATCAACAAACTGCCGACGCCGATAGCGATCGAGCTAAAGGTGATAGCAACGATAGATAGAGATCAGAACAAGGGGAAGTAAATGATACAAACAACAGGTTACGCAACACATGACAAGAATGCCCAATTTGCTCCGTTCACCTTTGAACGCCGAGACGTTGGGCCAAATGACATTTTGATCGATATTCAATACGCAGGTATCTGTCACTCGGACATTCATCAGGCAAAGGCCGAGTGGGAGCCGATGGTGCCGTCTTTGTACCCAATGGTGCCGGGCCACGAGATCGTGGGACGTGTCTCGCAGGTGGGCAGTGATGTTTCTAAATTCTCGGTCGGTGATATTGCGGGAATCGGATGCTTTGTCGATTCGTGCCGCCAGTGCCCGGCATGTACCGGAGGCGTCGAGCAGTATTGCATCAAGGGAAGTGCCCAGACATACAACAGCACCGAGATGGACCGCGTCACACCAACATATGGCGGTTATTCAAGGACCTATGTCGTCGACGAGAAATATGCTCTCAAGGTACGTGCGGACCAAGATCTCAAGGGCGTCGCACCGTTACTATGCGCCGGTATCACGACGTATTCACCTTTGAAAAAATGGGGCGTCGGGCCGGGAACGAAAGTAGCGGTTGCGGGACTCGGCGGGCTCGGGCATATGGGCGTCAAATTAGCGGCGGCCATGGGAGCCGATGTTACGGTGCTGAGCACTTCGCCCTCGAAAGAGGCTGACGCAAGAAAACTCGGTGCGACGGGATTTGTGAACACGCGGGATGCCGACGCGGTAAAGGCAGTCGCGGGCCGATTTGATCTCCTGCTCGATACGATATCGGCGAACCACGATTACAACACATATTTGAGTATGGTCGCGCTTAACGGCGTGATGGTCATCGTCGGCGTGCCGACCGAACCTTCGCCGGTGAATGCGTTCGCATTGATAGGCGGCAATAAAGTGCTCGCGGGATCGATGATCGGCGGCATTCCCGAGACACAGGAAATGCTGGATTTTTGCGCCGAACATGATGTCGTTTCCGATGTAGAGGTCATCTCACCGGACCGTATCGAGGAAGCGTATGACCGTACAGTGAAGTCAGACGTTCGGTATAGATTTGTGATCGATATGGGGAAAGAATAAGAATATTTGCCCACGAAACACACTAAATGCACTAAAAAAGAAACTCATTGTGGCTGAGATAATTTATAGGGAAGAATCTCACAAGATAATGGGAGCCTGCTTCGAAGTCTATAAAGAAAAAGGCTGCGGATTTACTGAACCCGTTTATCAGGAATGCCTCAAGATCGAATTTGAGCGGCAGTCGATTCCGTTCGTTGCCCGACCTAAATTGGAACTGGAATACAAAGGCACGAAACTTGAACAGTTCTTCATTCCTGATTTCGTTTGTTTCGGTTGCATTGTTATTGAGTTGAAAGCTATGTCCAAACTTGTCGATGAGCATAGGTCGCAGGTTTTGAATTATCTTCACGCTTTGAATTTTCGACTTGGGCTTCTGATCAATTTTGGACATCACCCGAAGGTTGAATATGAAAGAATAGTCACTTGAGTTTCTTTTTTTCGTGCCCTTTGTGTGTTTCGTGGGCAATCCTCTTATGCGATACGTTGCTCTACTCCGCGGCATCAATGTCGGCGGGAACACGATGATCAAGATGACGGAACTCAAGGCCGCGTTCGAGGGATGCGGCTTTGAGAATGTCGTTACTTATATCAATAGTGGGAATCTCGCGTTTGATGTTGCAGACGACGCCGAAGAAGGGCATTTGGTTTCGCTGATCGGGCAATTGATCGAAACCAATTTCGGCAAACAGATCCCGGTAATGATCCGCGAACAAGCGTGGATCGACCAAATCCTCGCGAACAATCCGTTCGAGGGAGAATTCGAAAGTCATAAAGAGATGCACGTTCTCTTTCTGCGTGAGGAGATGCCAGCAGAAAAGATAGACCAACTAATGGCCGCCGCAATGCCGCCCGAGCGTTTTGCCGTGACCGGCCGCGAGATATACTGCCATTTGCCTCTGGGCGTGGCGGACAGTTTGCTCGGCAAGGGCTTTATTGAGAAGAAACTAAAGGTCGCCGTGACTGGTCGTAATTGGCGGACCGTGCAGAAACTAGCTGTTCTCTAAATAGGTTTCAACGTCTGAATCGAAAATATTCGTCGAGCGGATACTTTTCGCCTTTCAGGTTGGCGGCGATCATGTCCGCTCCGATCACCGAGAACGTGATGCCGTTGCCGCCGTAGCCGAGGACGAAATAGGCGGAGGGGTAATTCGGGTGTTCGCCGATGTATGGAAGGCCGTCTTTGGTCTCGCCGAACGTGCCTGCCCAGGCAAAATCTGTTCGGAATTTGATGGACGGCAGCAGCCCTTTCAGCTTTTTCTCGATCTTATCGGCCTTTTCGGTGACCAGCGAATCTCTCTTGGCCGCATCGACAAAATCTTCGTCCTCGCCGCCGATCAAGACGCGGTTATCGTCCGTTGTCCGCATGTAAATATAAGGGTCGGCGGTGTTCCAGAATAGTGTTTCAC
This sequence comes from Acidobacteriota bacterium, assembly GCA_016713675.1. Lineage (NCBI taxonomy): Bacteria > Pseudomonadati > Acidobacteriota > Acidobacteriota bacterium. The sequence continues at coordinate 220,010 of JADJOS010000001.1, read as the reverse complement.
TCAGATGTGAATGGTCGTCCTCTGACACTTCGCCGACGATCGCGTAGGTCGAGATGAGATCGACGAATTTGTCCTTGATCATCTCGACGCTCTCGAAGCCGGTGCAGTAGATCACCTTTTCTGCCTTGATGACATTGCCATATTCGGTGGTTAAGGTAACACCGTTTTTGGTATGTACTTTCTTGATCAGATCGGTCTTGTCATAGATCGCGAGGCCGCGTTTTTGGTTGAATTGGAGTATCTCGTGAGCGAGGCAAAACGCGTCAATGCTGCCGCCCTGACGCGAAAGAATTCCGCCGAATGTCCTTTGAAGTGCATATTTCTCCTCGATCTCGAATGGTTCAAGCCAACTGACCGGAAAGCCGTGCTTTTGGCGGGCGTGGAACTCTTTCCTCAAAGACGGAATTTCTTTTTTCCTAGCCGCAAAGTATAGGGAATCTTTCTTTTTGAAACCGCAGGTCGAACCGATCTCGTTCGATATCTTGCCGAGATCGTCGATCGAATTGAAACATGCCCAATAGCTGTCGACCGCACCGAGTTCGCCGATCATGTCGATAAGTTCCCAAAGACGCGTGTCGATCTCGTATTGGAGCATCGATGTCGTCGCAGACGAGCTGCCGTTGGCGATCTCGCGGCGGTCGATCAGCGTTGTCTTGTAGCCCTCAGCCACACAACGGTGGGCGATCAGGCTGCCGGTTATTCCGCTTCCGACTACCAGGATCTCGGTTTCCAGATCTCTATCCAGTGACGGATACGATCCGATCAGCCCGTTTTTTACCAGCCAAAACGGCTCGTTCGATCTGAGTTTCATTGTATTGATTGTATACTGTTGAGGAGCAAATTGAGCTATCATATCTGCAGACAGCACTATGCAGATCAGACGCCCTTTTAACTTCAAACAATGGATCGATGAGCACCGGCATCTGCTCAAGCCGCCGGTCGGGAATCAGTGTGTTTACCAGGACGAAGACTTTATCGTGATGGTCGTCGGCGGACCGAATTCGCGAAAGGATTATCACTGGGAAGAGGGCGAGGAGCTTTTTTACCAACTCGAGGGCGACATCACGGTCCAGGTACAGGAAGACGGCAAGGCGGTCGAAGTCTCGATCCGCGAGGGCGAGATGTTCCTGCTGCCGCCGCGAATCCCGCACAATCCGATCCGAGGTGAAAACACCATCGGCCTTGTCATCGAACGCAAACGCCGCGACGGAGAACTCGACGGACTGCTCTGGTTCTGCGAAAACTGCAACGAAAAGCTCTATGAAGAGTATTTTCAGCTCGGGGATATTACTACGCAGTTTCAGGGTGTGTTTAAGAAATTCTATGGTTCGGAAAAGCTGCGGACGTGCAAGGAGTGCGGTGCGGTGATGGAGCCGCCGGCTGTGGTAAGCTAACGATGATGTCGATACTTGTCGAAGAACTTTTACAGCTTGTTGCAGAGTTTAACGACCGCGAGATCGAGTTTGCTTTATGTGGTGGACTTGCCGTTGCTGCTCATGGATTTACGAGAGCTACTCAGGATATTGACTTTCTTATCAGAGAAGAATCGCTGGAAAGGGCTTACGAAGCTGCGGCTAAAGTCGGGTTCGACATTCGCGGCCTCGATATGTCGTTCAAAGAAAGAACAGTTGAGATCAGACGCGTTTCAAAGATCGTCGGTGAAGATGTCATCTCACTCGATCTATTATTGGTCACGCAGCATGTCGAAGATGTATGGGAAGAACGCGAATGGAAGGAAGTTGAAGGTGAAGTCATTCCTATCGTGTCTCGAAATGGGCTGATAAAGATGAAAAGGCAAGCTGGACGTTCTCAAGATCTCACTGACATTGAGAGGTTAGAAAATGAAGCAGGTTGACATGTCATCAGAGGCGATAAGCAGAAGGTTACGAATGGCAAGTAAACTTCGTGACCTTTCCTTATCGTTGTCAAAAGCAAAGCCACTTACGGCGGAAGAAGCACAGGAACTTAGAGATCTCCGAAAGAAAGAACGTCTGCTCAACGCTGGGAAACCTAGATAGGTAAAGCCCGAGCAACTCCTCGAAAATGCTAAAGATCGACGTTCACACACATATTTTGCCGCGTGATATTCCACGTTGGAAGGATAGGTTCGGCTACGGCGGGTTTATCTCGCTGGACCATTACAAGCCGTGCTGTGCCAGAATGGTTCGCGATGATGGGGTGGCGTTTCGCGATGTTGAGGAAAATTGCTGGTCGGCGGAAAAGCGGATCGAGGAATGTGACGCGTCTGGCGTAAATGTCCAGGTGCTGTCGACCGTGCCGGTCATGTTCAGCTATTGGACGAAGCCGAAGGACGGGGCCGAGATCGCGGCTTTCCTGAACGACCATATTGCGGAGATCGTCGGCGAGTTTCCGCGGCGGTTTGCCGGGCTCGGGACCGTGCCGATGCAGGATGTTGATCTCGCGATCCGCGAACTTGAACGATGCAGATCGATCGGCCTCGCCGGCGTTCAGATCGGTACAAATGTAAACCAGTTAAATTTGAGCGAGCCGGGATTTTTCGATTTCTTCGCGGCCTGCGAAGAGCTCGAAATGGCCGTATTCGTCCATCCGTGGGAAATGGCCGGCGAAAAGGACATGGCGAAATATTGGCTGCCGTGGCTCGTCGGGATGCCGGCCGAGGTCTCGCGGGCTATCTGTTCGCTTATCTTTTCGGGAACACTCGAACGTTTGTCGAAATTGCGGATATGTTTTGCTCACGGCGGCGGAGCGTTTCCTTCGACGCTCGGACGTATCGAGCACGGTTTCAATGTCCGGCCCGATCTTTGTGCGGTCGACAATCCGAATAATCCGCGACAATACGTAGACCGAATGTACTTTGACTCGCTGGTGCACGATGCGGCGACGCTTCAATACCTTGTCGATCTGGTCGGAACCGAAAGGATCGCTCTTGGCACTGACTATCCTTTTCCGCTTGGCGAACTCGAGCCCGGCAAATTGATCGACTCGATGCCTTACGACAATGCGGCGAAAGAGCGTCTGATGAGCGGAACTGCTCTCGAATGGCTCAGGCTCGATAAGAGTAAATTCCTGTAAACGCTACTTCATAGAATCCAAAATATCCGCGATGTCCTTTTCGGTCGTGTCGGGATTGATAAAGCAGAACCGTGATACGGTTTCGGCTCCGTCAGGATTTCGCCATTTGGTCGGGGCGACCAGTGCGAAACCGGATCTGTGATTCTTGTAGGTCCATTGACGATAGTCTTCGGCCTGCCAGCCTTTTCTTCGATACAGAACGCATGACAGACTTGGTTCCCTAACGAGTTCGGTGTGTTCGGCTTCGGTGATCAGGCGGCCGGCTATCTGGGCGAGTTCGATGCCGCGGCTGATGGCCTGTTCATAACGGTCTGTGCCGTGCATAGCCAGCGAAAACCATAACGGCAGACCGCGAACGCGTCGTGTGAGCTGGATCTGGTAGTCCGAAGGGTTAAATCCCTTGTAACTGTCGTCGCTGAAAATATCCAGGTAAGACCCTTCTTGAGCATGAGCCTTTTTGGCGAGTGCCGGATCGCGGTAAATAACAGCGCCACAATCATATGGTGAAAAGAGCCATTTGTGCGGATCGATCGTAACGCTGTCAGCTTGTTCGATCCCATTGAACAGCGGTCGCACCGCCTTAACAGCGAGTGCAGCACCGCCATACGCCGCGTCAACGTGAAACCACAATTTATACTGCTTGCAGACCTCGGCAATACTTGCGAGGTCGTCGATTATCCCGGAGTTTGTGGTTCCGCCTGTCCCGATCACGGCAAAGATCCGCTCTCGGTCAACCGGCGGCATTGCTTCGATCGACGCTGCCAATTGAATGCCGTCGAGACGGTCTTCGGTCTCAATAAGGATGATATCGGCGTCTATCACTTTCGCCATTGCCGAGATCGACGAATGTGCACCATTCGAAGCAACAACGATCCCGCGTTCGTGCTTCTTTGCCGGATCGATCTCCCGCCAATTTTCACGAGCAGCCACCATTGCGGAGAGATTCGCTTCGGTGCCGCCGCAAGTGAATACACCGAATGCACCTGTCGGCATACCGGTCAGCTCTACGAGCCATTCCATCGCCTGCATTTCGGCGAAGATCAATCCTGCACCTTCGAGCCAATAGGCACCGTGAACACTGGCCGCTGAGGTGACAAGATCAAACATAACGGCAGCACGCGTCGGTGAGGCCGGCACAAATGCAAGATGCCTCGGATGGTCGATCGACACACTTGATTTAACTAAAACATCGCGAAACAGCTCGAACGCCTTTTCGCCACCGATACCTTTCGGCGTGATCGTCTCGCCGACGAGAGCCTTTAGTTCTTCGGCCTTTTTCGGGAAGCCGAGCTGCGGATCGTTATCCGAAATGCGTCCGATCGCAAATTTGATGACGTCGAGCGACATCTCGACAAGGTCGATATCTACGTTATGCATAAGAAAAATTGCCGGTGTCTGAAACCGGAAAAACAATGATAGGCCAAAGGTCTTGCCGGAAATATGACTCGTATCACTTTTGTCCGGAAAATGCTTCGGTTAATTGCGCCCACGAGATTCTGTCGCGGCGTTTCCCACGAAATGCAAGATAACATAAAATTACAAACAATTATGTCGCAGGAACAAACAACAATGATCTCTAGTTACGCACGAACGCAGGACGAACAAGATCCGCTCCGCCAATTTCGTGATCGGTTTTACATTCCGAATGGGCCCGACGCATCAGAACAAATCTATTTTACAGGTAATTCGCTTGGGCTTCAGCCAAAGACCGTGCGCGGTTACGTCGAACAGGAACTTGCGGACTGGGAGAAACTTGCGGTCGAGGGCCATATACACGCAAAGAATCCGTGGCTGCCGTATCACGAATTTTTGACCGAACAGATGGCTCGTGTGATAGGTGCAAAGCCGATCGAGACCGTCGTGATGAATTCGTTGACCGTGAATCTACATCTGTTGATGGTGTCCTTTTACAGACCAAACGGCGGGCGGCGAAAGATCGTGATCGAGAAGGGAGCATTTCCATCGGATCAATATGCGGTGGCTTCGCAGATCAAATTTCGCGGTCTCGATCCGGCTGACTGTTTGATCGAACTCACGCCCCGCAAAGGCGAATCGACCCTGCGGACCGAGGATATCATCGAAACGATCGAACGCGAGGGTGATCGGGTCGCTCTAGTAATGCTCGGCGGTGTGAACTATTACACAGGGCAAGCGTTTGAAATGTGTAAAATCACCGAGGCAGGCCACAGGGTTGGGGCGATCGTCGGATTTGACCTCGCTCACGCGGCCGGTAATCTTGAACTGCAAATGCACGACTGGGGCGTAGATTTCGCGGCCTGGTGCTCATATAAATATCTAAACGCTGGACCCGGAGCGGTCGGCGGTGCATTCATCCACGAACGGCACGCCAATTGCGAAGACCTAGTGAGGTTCGCAGGTTGGTGGGGCCACGACAAAGCGTCGCGCTTTTTGATGGGCCCCGAGTTTCAAGCGATCCCAGGAGCGGAGGGCTGGCAGGTCTCAAATCCGCCGATCCTGCAGATGGCGGCACTAAGGGCGTCGCTCGAGATATTTGACGAGGCGGGAATGCCGGCATTAAGGCAAAAATCCGAACGGTTGACCGGTTATCTTGAAAAGCTGATCAGCGAGATCGGCGATGATCGGATCTCGGTCATCACTCCGACGAATTCGGCCGAGCGAGGATGCCAGCTTTCGATCCGCGTCAGGGATGCGGATAAGAGTTTGTTCGAGGCAATTACGTCGCGAGGTGTGGTTGCCGATTGGCGGGAACCGGACGTGATCAGGGTCGCACCGGTTCCGCTTTACAACACTTTTGGTGACGTATACAGATTTGCCGAGATGCTAAAGTCAGTTCTCTGATGACGGCAGGCTCGGTTCGAGATAAGAATAATTTATGATCCGGGCAAAGATAAATGGTGTAAATGGTGAGTTTACGGACGGTATAACCGTCCTTGATGCTGCTCGCTCAGTCGGGGTAAATATTCCCACGCTGTGCAATGACGACCGCCTGAAACCCGTCGGTGCCTGCCGAATGTGCCTTGTCGATGTCAAAGGCATGGCTAAAGAAACGGTCTCGTGCACGACGCTGCTTGCCGACGGCATGGAGGTCGAGACCCACAGCGAGGCGGTCGAAGAGGCCCGCACGTGGAACTTGCGAATGCTCGCCGGTAATTATCCGGCTGACGCCTTTACAAAATATCCCGAGAAACCGTTTCACAAACTCGCAACGGAATATGGATTGACGGCAGCCGATTTTCACGGCGATCATTCGATCGCGGCCGATTCGTCGCATACCTACATCAACGTCGATATGTCGCGGTGCATCAATTGTTACGCGTGCGCACGTATCTGTGCTGACGTGCAGGGACAGTTCGTCTGGCACGTGCTCGGCCGCGGAGAGGAATCGCAGATCATGCCGGATTCGTTCGGAGCATTTGGCGACAGCACGTGCGTTTCGTGCGGTGCGTGTGCCGATGCGTGCCCGACCGGAGCTTTGGAAGACAAGACAGTAATAGAGCGTGGTTTTCCGACGGTGTGGACCAAGACTACCTGTCCGTACTGCGGAACAGGCTGCGAAATGAACGTCGGCGTCCGTGATGACCGCGTCGTTCAAGTAAAACCTGTTATGGATGCACCGGTGAATTACGGCCATCTTTGCGTAAAAGGCCGCTACGCGTTTGATTTCGTCGATGCCGACGACCGTGTGACCGAGCCGATGATCCGCGAGAACGGTGATTGGGTCGTTGTTTCGTGGGAAGACGCGATCCGATATACGGCTGACAAACTCAAGGCCATCGATGCGGAATTCGGAAAAGAGAGCATCGCCGTGCTAGGTTCGGCACGGGCGACCAATGAGGAAAATTATCTCGCTCAGAAGTTCACGCGCGTCGTGCTCGGTACCAACAACGTCGATTGCTGTGCACGCGTTTGCCATACGCCTTCGGCAGCGGCGATGAAGATGATGATCGGTACGGGAGCGATGACGAATTCGTTCGATGATATCGAAAAGGCGAAGACGATCATTCTCTGCGGAGCCAACCCGAGCGAAAATCACCCGATCCCGGGAGCCCGCATAAAGCAGGCCGTGATCAAGAACGGCACCAAGCTGATCGTCATCGATCCGCGAAAGACCGAGTTGACAATATATGCGGATGTGCATCTGCAACTGCGGCCGGGAACGAACATTTTGATGTTCAACGCGATCGCCCACGCGATCGTCGACGAGGGACTGGCTGACAACGAATTTATCGCAACTCGCGTTGATGAATTCGAAGAATTTAAGGCATTCGTTGCCGATTATTCGCCCGAGGCCGTCGCCGAGCGATGCGGAGTCGACGCCGAATTGATCCGCAAGGCCGCCCGCATTTACGCGACCGACACGCCGTCGATGGCGATGCACGGGCTCGGCATGACCGAGCATTTGCAGGGAACCGAGGGCGTGATGACGATAGTCAATCTCGCACTGCTGACCGGAAATATCGGCAAGCCCGGTGCGGGCGTCAATCCGCTTCGCGGGCAAAATAATGTTCAAGGCTCGGCACATATGGGCTGTGATCCCGGGATCTTGACGGGCTCGATCACGATCGAAGCTGGCCGCGAACTGTTTGAAAGCGTTTGGAAAACTCCTGTTCCAACGGCCGCGGGACTCAATCAACTGCAAATGATCGACGCGGCCCGCGACGGCAAGCTCAAGGCACTGTGGACGATCGGCTACGACGTTTTCCTCTCGAATGCCAATGCTCACGAGACCGGAAAGGCATTTGCCAATATGGACCTCGTCATTATCCAGGATTTCTTTATGAACGAGACCGCTAAGCGGTTTGGCCACGTATTCTTCCCGGCGGTGACATCGTTTGAAAAAGACGGAACATTTATGAACGGCGAGCGGCGTGTGCAGCGAATTCGCGGTGCCGTCAGCCCACGCGGCAATTCGCGATCGGATTGGGAGATCATCTGCGATCTCGCCGCGGCGATGGGACACGCGAAGGATTTCTCGTTCAACAGTGCAGAGGAAATATGGAACGAGGTCCGCGCCGTTTGGCCTCCGGGATACGGCATCACCTACGGGCGGATCGAAAAAGCCGGTATACAATGGCCTTGCCCCGACCTCGATCATCCGGGCACTGAGATACTGCACGGCGAATCGTTCTCGAACGGCGTAAAAGCGGCATTGCGGCGAATAAAATTCCGGGCTACGAAGGAGGTTGTCACCGACGATTTTCCGTTCCTGCTCACTACAGGCCGCGTGCTCGAGCAATTCAACGCCGGGACGATGACGATGCGGACGCCGAACCGCGAACTGCGGCCGACCGATCTGCTGATGATCTCGAAGGCCGATTCGACGCGGTTGTCGATCACGGGCGGGGAATCGGTGCGTTTGAAGAGCAATTACGGCGAAGCGGTTCTGCCGGTCGAGATAACGGACAAGGTCAAAACCGGTGAACTATTTGCTTCGTTCCACGATCCAAAGGTCTTTCTCAACTATGCCACCGGCCCGACACGCGACCGGTTTACGCAGGCACCCGAATTTAAGGTGACCGCTGTTCAAATAGAAAAGCTCTAATCAGTTCGCACAGCTTTGTGTTCTGGTCATCACTGTGTTGAAATCAACTTCGATCAGGAGGACACCATTTTGACGGAATCAGAACAACAAGCCATGCTCACGGTTGAAGATGTGGCCGCGCTGCGAGCGGAAAAGCAACCGGTTGGTTGTTTGGTCACGCTGATTCCTGTTTTGCTGATAGCGATAGTGCTGCTCGCATTTTTTGTGAATCCCTCGCCTGTGTGGATCGCCGGTTATGTCGTGATTTCTTTAGCTGTATTTGCCCTTTATTTCAGCTTTCATATGAAGACGAATCGGATCATTGATCAAGATATCGCGGTCGGGCGGAAAAATGTGATCATCGCACCTATTCAGGATAAAAGAATAGAGTCGACAGAGAGTAAGAGTGGAAGGACTCGAGGGGAAATTTCGTCAAAATACTATATGACCATTCGCGGGGTCGAATATAGTATGAGCGAACCCGAGTATCTGCAGATCAGACAAGGCGAATTTATGGAGATTCACGTTGCGCCATTGTCAAAGGTGGTGATCGCCCAAAAGTGGCTGAAGGCCGACGGCTCTTCCGTGGTAATCAGCGAAGACTAATTAATTTCAGAAACAATACATTAAAGTTCTTTCGTGATGGCGCATGAAAAAGTAATCATTATTGGTGCGGGCCTTGCGGGCTCGCTGCTCGCCATTAATTTGGCTAAACGTGGCATTAAAGTCGATGTTTACGAAGCTCGCGGCGATATGCGGCTCGAAGAGGTCGCGGCGGGGCGTTCGATCAATCTGGCGTTGTCGGATCGCGGCATCGCTGCACTTCGCGAGGTCGGGATGGACGAGTATATGCTTGCCGAGGCCGTTCCGATGACCGGACGAATGATCCACACCGTTTCCGGCGAGACCAAACTGCTGCCATACAGCGGGCGGCAAGGCGAATATATCAACTCCGTCTCGCGTGCGGGTCTTAATATCGCTCTCATTAACGAGGCCGACAAATACGATGAGGTTACGTTTCATTTTAATGAGCGTTGCACAGTATTCGATTGTGAAAGCGGAGCGGCGAGTTTTGAAGCTGGCCGAGTTGTAAATGCCGACACCGTGATCGCCACTGATGGTGCAGGTTCAGCCGTTCGGCTCGCGATGGAAGACCAGATCGAGGGGCATATATCGAATACCGTTTTCCTCGACCACGGTTACAAAGAACTCCACATTCCGCCCGCACCTGACGGTGGTTTCTTACTTGAAAAGAACGCCCTGCACATCTGGCCGCGACATCAATTCATGATGATCGCGTTGCCGAATTTTGACGGGAGTTTTACGTGTACGCTGTTTTTGGCTCACAAAAATGCCGGGGCCGCGTTCGACCAACTAACGGATGAGGTCACCGTTCGAGAGTTCTTCAGCCGCGAATTTTCCGACGCCGTTTCGCTGATGCCAACGCTAGTCGAAGATTTCTTCGCCAATCCGACCGGAAATCTCGGCACGCTCAAATGCTGGCCTTGGAATATCGACGGAAAGGCTTTGCTGCTCGGCGATTCGGCTCATGCGGTCGTGCCGTTTTACGGGCAGGGGATGAACTGTGCGTTCGAGGATGTTCGCGTTCTGGATAGTTTGGTCGAGAAGCACGGCACTGATTGGGAGACTGTTTACGAAGAATACGGCCTGCTTCGTAAGATCAACACCGACGCTATTGCCGATATGGCCGAGGAGAATTTCTACGAAATGCGCGACCGCGTCGCCGATCCAGTTTTCCAACGCAAACGCGAACTCGAAACCAAACTAGAACAAACATATCCCGACTATTTCTCAAAATACTCAATGGTCACCTTCCGCGAAGACCTGCCGTATTCCGTCGCGAAGGAAAAAGGGAATGCGCAGGATCGGCTGTTGATGGAGATCTGTTCAGGCGTTGAGAGTTTCTCTGATTTTGATCTCAGCGAAGTCAAAGCGAGGATAAGCGAACTGTGATAATCGACCTCGAAAAACTTGGAGAACCAATTGATATTTGGGTTCCACTCCGTTTTGACGGGCAGCAGCCGAATGCGTTTGGCGTGGATGTGGCGACTTCGAAGGCGATCGGCGATACTCGTGAGGGGGCGAGTGTTAATTTTGAGCAGTATACGTTTATTCCACATTGCAACGGGACGCATACGGAGTGTGTGGGGCATATTACGGACGAGCGGATCTCGGTGTTGGATTGCCTGAAGGATGTGTTTTTGACGGCGGTTTTGGTTTCGGTGGAGCCGGAATCAGACGGCGAAGATCGGGTTCTGTCGCTGAATTCGTTGAGAAATGCGGGCGTTCAACCATCCGCTACCGCAGGTGGTACTGACTCAAACGCGACGGCGTTGATCGTGCGGACCTTGCCGAATGATGATAGTAAGCTGACGCGGCTTTATGGTGAGGGAAATGTTCCGCCGTATTTTACTGTGGAGGCGATGGAATTTATTGTAACGTGCGGGTTTAGGCATTTGCTGGTTGATATGCCTTCGATAGATCGGATGTTTGACGAAGGGAAACTCGTGAATCACCGCATTTTTGGAACGTCGAGCCGGGAAGCCGTGAGATAAATGCGGCGACGCGGAGGACGAGTACGATCACGGAACTTATCTACGTGCCGGAGGAGGTTGCGGACGGGGAGTATTTACTAAATCTGCAGATCGCGCCGTTTGTGTCTGATGCGGCGCCGAGTCGGCCAGTTTTATTTACCACATAGGAAAATAGAACACATAGATATCTTTTTTCTTGCCTATGTGAACTATGTTCCTATGTGGTTCATTTTACTGCGGCTTCGATCGCTTCTTTTAGGTTTGGGTGCTTGAATTCGAATCCTACGTCTTCGAGGCGTTTGGGTATTACTTTTGTGCTGGCGAGTAACAGTGCGTCGCCCATTTCGCCGAAGATCATGCTTACGGCGAATTCGGGTAGCGGGAGGAATGTTGGTCTGTACAACACTTCTCCGAGGGTTTTGGTGAAGTCGTGGTTTGTGACCGGGTTGGGGCTGACCGCGTTGACGGCGCCGCGGATGTTTTCGTTTTCGATGACGTAGTTAATGACGGCGATCTCGTCTTCGAGCGAGATCCAGGACATCCATTGTTTGCCGCTGCCGACCACGCCGCCGACGCCCAGTTTGAATGGTGTGAGCATTGTTGCCAAAGCTCCGCCGTCTTTGGAGAGAACGATACCGGTGCGGAGCAGGACGGTTCGAATGCCGGCGTCTTCGGCACGGCGGGATTCGGCTTCCCACTCTTTGCAGGTGACGGCGAGGAAGTTGTCGCCTGCGGCGCTCGATTCGGTAACTTCTTCGTCGCCGCGTTCGCCGTAGAAACCGATGGCGGAAGACGCGACGAACACCTTCGGCTTATGCTTGAGCTTGGAGATGGCGTCGACGACGTTGCGCGTACCTAAAACGCGGCTGTCGCGGATGGCCTTCTTCTTTTCGTCGGTCCAACGCAGTCCGCTGACGTTCTCGCCGGCGAGGTGGACGACGACATCGACGCCCTCTAGCTTTTCAGGGTCGGTAAATCCTTCCTCGATGCTCCATTGGATGTGTTTGTCGTCCTGCGGCTCTTTGCGCGAAGCGAGAAGCAGGTCGTAGCCTTTTTCGGTAAGTGACTTTTGCAGCTCTTTGCCGAGCAATCCTGTCGAGCCTGTGATCAGTACTTTCATATAAGTCAGAACCGCCTGCGTAAGCGGGCGGCGTATAGCTAGTATAAGCTAATAGTCGCGAGGAACTAAGGCTAGCGGCATTAACGCGGCACGACGGCCGTTAGACAAGTGAGTTCACGCCACCCGCTAACGCAGGTGGTTCTGACTTCGGAGGTCGTTGTAGATCCATTTGGCGAGCAGGTCGATCTCGCGTTTGGTGAGCATGTCGCGAAAAGGGAGCATGCCGTTGCCGCCTTCGGCAATTTGTTTGTAGATATCGGCCTCGGAGCGGGATTTCAGTTCGCCCTCGCGCATATTAGGGATGACGCGGCCGTCGCCGAGCGTGCGGCCCTCGCCCTCGGGCCCGTGGCAGATCACGCAGTTCTGTTTGAAGAGGGAAGCCTCATAAGCCTTGCTGTTCTGGATCGAATAACGCACGGGCTTCGGATCTGAGCATGCGGAAATACCAAGGATCGTAACGAAAAGCAGAAGATACAGGCCGAATGAGCTATTCATCAATAAAGTATTGGGTCTCATGAGTCTTAAAGTCAATCGCAACTGTCGTCTGTAACCGCGCAACTGTCGTCTGTAACCGCGCAGACGTTAGGTGCGAGCTTGCAGGAACGATCTGTAATGCTGCAGGTGTCGTTTGTTCAACCACCAGCGTACGCAGGCGGCTGTGACATTAGGCGGAACCAACCTCTTCCTTCAGCGCGCGTTTGAATATCTTTCCGGTGTTGCCGATGGGCAGGGCTTCGCGGAATTCGACCTTTCGCGGGTATTTGTTAGCGGCGATCTGGTCGCGGCACCAGGCGATGAATTCTTCTTCGGTGAGGTCAAAGCCCTGATTTAAGACGACGAAGGCCTTGACCTCTTCGCCGAGGCGGTCGTCGGGGACGCCGATGACGGCGACGAGGCTGACGGCAGGGTGCGTCATGATAACTTCTTCGAGCTGCCGCGGATAGACGTTGTAACCGCCGCGGAGGATCATGTCTTTTTTGCGGTCAACGATCGAAAGATAGCCTTCGTCGTCCATCACGCCGATGTCGCCGGTGTGAAACCAGCCGTTACGGAACGCTTCGGCGGTCGCCTCGGGGCGTTTGTAGTAGCCTTTCATCACGTTCGTGCCGCGAATGACGACCTCGCCTCGCGTTCCGCGTGGAACTTCGTTGTCATCGTCGTCAAAACACCGAACATCGACGCCGAAGATCGCCTGGCCGACGGTTCCGGCCTTTGACGGGCGTTCGAAATGGTTGAAAGTCGCGAGCGGCGACGTCTCGCTGAGGCCGTAGCCTTCCATCACGCGGACGCCGAATTTGTTCTGAAAGTCGAGCATAACCTCTACCGGCATCGGAGCACCACCCGAGGTGCAGACCTTCATGTTCTCCGAGACCTTGCTGATGTCGTAGCCGGTTTCCTCGGCGTACTTGAGCAGGGCCCAATACATCGTCGGTACGCCGACCCAGAAATTCACTTTTTCCTGCACCATCGTGTCGAGCGTTTGTTTAGCGTCGAATCGCGGCAGCAAAACCACGCGGTGGCCCGCGTACATCTGCGTGTTCATCTGCACCGTCTGGCCCGTTGTGTGGAATAAAGGAAGCGTGATGAGGCAGGTCTTCTGCACTCCATCGGTAAAATCGAGCACCGGTAGATGGATCAGGAACGTCGTGGTGACGTTCGAGTAGAGATTTAGGTGCGTCAGTTCCGCCCCCTTGGGCTGTCCGGTCGTGCCGGATGTGTAGAGGATCGCGCAGGTGTCATTCGGGCTCGTCGGATAGATCTCGAATTCTTCGGATTTATCGTACGTGATCTGCGTCAGCGTTTTATGCTCCTCGATCGGTGACGGCGCGATCATATCGGCCGTCATAATGATCAGATGCTCGCAACTGTCGACCGCGTCAAAGGCCGCTTTGGTCGAGATGAGCATCGGCAGTTCGGGTGTTCCTTCGAACACGAACACTGCCTTGGCGTCGGAATCGCGGAGATGATATTCGATCTCCGCCGCCTTGAACAAAACGCACAGCGGCACGACCGCGGCTCCGGCTTTCATGATGCCGTAATACACGACGGGGAAATACGGGATGTTTATGCAATTGAGCGCGACCTTGTCGCCGTGGCCGATGCCCATTTCGGTCAGGGCGTTGGCGACGCGGTTCGACAATTTGTCGAGTTCGCCGTAAGTGATCCGGACATTGTCCCAGACGATCGCTTCGTTGTCAGGCGACAGCTTTGCATTGTGCGTGATTATCGACGCTAAGTTTAGTGAAGTTGCTCCGAAACTCATAGAAAGATTTACCCCGCCGGCAATCGGCGATCTCGCGACAAATTTAACAGAAAAACGAAGGTGAAAAAAAGTTGACTTACGATAGTCTATTGCCTAAACTTTGGCTGTTCAAGTCAGACATTGCACTACGTCCCTCAAACCACAATGAAAAATAAACCTCCGACAATGTTTTTTCAGCTCCTAATATGCCTGTTTTTTACCTCTACCGTAGTTGCCGGCGATTTTACCGGGCAATTTGAGCCGAATCTTGTTGCGAACAAAGAAGATTTTGAGCAAGTGATCCTCAAGTTCGTTACGCGCGACAAATTAAAAGGCAGTTTTGAAGCGTCTGAGAACGCTCACCTGGCGGCATCGCGGCTTATGGATCCGCGGACGCAGAATTATTCGGTGATCACATTGCTCGTCGAACAGCGGGGCGAATTGCCTGTATTATACGTTGATTTGGATGGTGACGGTACACTTGCTCCCGAGGAAAAACACACACTCAAACCATCCGAATCCGATAATCCATATCTGTGGGAGATCACAGCAGAGTTGAAAATGAAGGAAGGTTTGTTTAAGACCTGTCCGATCTACATTCAATATTTCAAATCGGTAAAGATGGAGAAGATGGGGCCTGAGGATCGTCTGGTGACCCAATCGACCGAGGTCATGGCACGCGGAGCGGTTGATGTGCGCGGCAAAAAGATCATATTTCAATATGCCTATGATCCGGGCAAGAACAAGGTCAATCCGCAGGCCGGCCTGCTCGGCGTTGACGCGGACAGTAACGGAAGTGTCGACATGGGCAAAATGTCGGCCGAATCGACCAAAGCTAACGATGAGACAGTTGTTTTTCGTGTTGGCGAGGTCTATTTAGCAACAAAAAAGGCCGACATCGGAAAGAATCAGATAATAGTCACAGAACGCGAAGCGAAAGACTATAAACGCCGCGAGGTATACATCAACAAAGAATTCCCGGACTTCAATTTTACTGATTTCGAAGGTAAGAAGCGCAAGTTCTCAGAGTTTCGCGGAAAGTACGTCCTCCTCGATGTCTGGGGATTTTGGTGCGGCCCATGCCGGCGTGAGTTGCCATACATCCGCGAAGCCCATCGGCGGTTTAGTGCGCGAAATTTGGTGATAGTGGGGCTGAATACCGACGAGGATTACACGGTCGATTCAATGAAGAAGGGATTGAAAGATGCCGGAATGACATGGACGAACGCCCAGTTTGCCAGCGTCGTCGAGTTTCTGAGAGAAGGTTTGCGGGTCAATAGTTTTCCGACCACATTTCTGATCTCGCCCGAGGGCAATGTCCTGTCGATCAGCCGGACCGATCGTGAAGAGCCGTCGCTACGCGGTGCTGCTCTGCTCGAATCGTTAGATAAGATATTGCCTAATTTTTAACTTTAGCAAAGGTTGAAATAAGAGCGGATGAAGAAATAGTTTCGCTTAAACGCTGTATCGAATGAACCTTGAAGCGGTCGTCCTGCTCGGGAAAATCGTTACGAAAATGTCCGCCGCGAGATTCTTCGCGCCAGAGGGCTCCGGCTGCAACAAGTTTGGCGAGAGTGACAAAGTTGCGCGAGGACGTACTGAGGTTGCCGGCAGCGATCTGGTCGAATTCTCTGATCGCCCGCGTAAGCGAATCTTTGTCCCGAAGAATTCCGACGCGTTCCCACATGATTCGTTTGACGCGTTTGCGAACCGCAGTTGAGAGGAATGGTTTTTGGTCTTTGGCTTCGGGTCTTTGGTTTTCGTCGGCTGACCGCCAACCGCCAACTGCCAACTGCCGACTGTCATCCGCTGCCGCGACTCCGGCTCTTGCTCCGAAAACTAAGCCTTCAAGCAGGGAATTTGACGCCAACCGATTCGCACCGTGAACTCCCGTACACGTTACCTCGCCGGCCGCATAAAGTCCGGGAAGCGTGCTGCGTCCCCACAGATCCGTGCGGATGCCACCCATACAGTAGTGCGACGCGGGCGAGACGGGCAGCGGGTCGGTCGCGATGTTGAGGCCGTACATTTTGCATGTGTCGTATATCTTAGGGAAGCGGTGTTTGAGAAACTCCTCGTCCATCGACGACATATCAAGGAAGACCGTTCGCGTGCCCGTCCGGCGCATTCCGGCGACGATCGAACGGGCGACGATGTCGCGTGGAGCAAGCTCAGCGCGTTCGTCGTAGTTTGGCATAAAGCGCTCGCCGTATTTGTTTTTGAGAATACCGCCCTCGCCGCGCATCGCTTCGGAGAGTAGAAATCGCGGTGCGCCGTCGAGATTCAATGCCGTCGGATGGAATTGGATAAATTCCATATCCGCCATCTCGGCACCGGCAAAATACGCCATTGCCATTCCGTCGCCCGTCGCGACCGGCGGATTGGTCGTGTGCTGATATAGCTGTCCGGCTCCGCCCGTGCACATGATCACGGCCTTTGCGAAGACCTCCCGCGGGGCACGAAGCACCGGATCGAGGAACCTCACGCCGACGCATCGCCCATCGCGAACGATCAGGCTTTCGGTGTTGGCGAACGGTGTCAGGTTGATCGTCCTTTCAACCCTGGCACGGGCGATGAGGGAACGCACGAACTCGGCTCCGGTCGAATCACCGTGAGCATGTATGATGCGGCGGCGCGAATGAGCGGCTTCCTGAGTGAAAACAAGCTTGCCACCCTCTCGGTCAAATTCGCCGCCCCAATCGATGAGCTGCTTGATGTATTTTGTCCCTTCGTTGACGAGCGTCTCGACCGCCTGTTCGTCGCAAAGGCCGGCTCCCGCGATCAGCGTGTCGCCTTCGTGCAGCTCGGCGTTGTCATCGTCTGACAAAACAACCGCAACGCCGCCCTGAGCGTACTCAGTATTCGATTCACTCGCCTTGTCCTTGGTCAGGACCGTAACATTAGCTCCGCCCGAAGCCAGCTCGATGGAGGCTCGAAGCCCCGCAACTCCGCTGCCGATAACGATAAAATCTGTTTCGAGAGACATTAACGAAACTTTAACAAATTGCTCACGCCGTATCGACCGGAACATCAAAGATTTGCCCACGAAATACACAAAATAGTCGAAAGGAAATTTAGATCGCAATGTTTCGTGTTTTTCGAGTGTTTCGTGGGCAACAAAAAGCCTGCCCATCGAAATGAGCAGGCTTTTCTGTCTAGATAAAAGTTTCCGTTTAGGGAATCTTCAATTCCTGTCCCGGATAGATCTTGTCCGGGTGATTGAGGATGTCGCGGTTGGCGTCCCAGATGGCTTTCCAGGGGATGCCGTACTTGCTGCCGATCTTGCTCAGGCTGTCGCCTGAAACAACGGTGTAGGTATTGGCTCCGCCGCCGGCATCGCCGGAGCCGGTCGAGATGTTGAGGATCAGATCGCCGCCTGAGAAATCAGGGTCGATCGCCTCATACTGTGCCCAGAGTGCAGCTTTTGCAGCTTCGTCAGGGGCGTTTCCGGTGATGTGGAGAACTCCGTCGCCTTCGCTCAACTCATAGGTTGTGCCGTTGGCGTTCGCGAGTTCAAGAAGAGACTGATATTTTTCTTGTACTGACATAATTCCTCCTGTGTCGGCCTATTTGTTGAGATTGTTGACAACTTTCTTTGGTTTCGCTTCATTGGCGACCATCATGACCTCGGCAACTTTTGCCTTGTCGACGGTTCCGCTGAGCGTTACTTCGCCGTCTTTAACAGCAACTGTAACACCGCTGATAGCTTTTTTCTTGAGGCCTTCGTTGATCGTGCCTTCGAGCATCTTGTCCGGTGACGGCGGAGCAGGTGTCGGCAGCGGCTTGGTCGTGACGCTATTGGTCACCGACTTGATGCCTTCGACCGATTTGACCGCAGCTTCGGCTTTGCTCTTGACCGTGACGTCAGCGACTTCGCCGGTGAGTGTTGCCACGCCGTCTTTGACGACTACGGTAACGCCTGTTACCTTATCGGCAGCCAATTTGTCAGTTGCCGCCTTTGTCAGGTCAGCGTCGCTCTTGCCGCACGCACTCACAAAGAGGGCGATCGCCAAAGTTAGAACTGTAAAATACTTAACTCTCATTTTTCCTCCCGAAAAACTCTGTTTATTAAAATCCGATCTATTATCGCTGATCTTCAAAAGAACATTCTGCGATCCTAACCACACGGACCCTCGGAAATTGCTCTCGTCGGGCGCTAATTAATTAGTGAGATAAGTTTGATTCAAATTCGCGATAAGCGCAAGAGAAAAAGTCTCGAATCAGGAAAAAATCTCTTCCCTTATATTGCGGGCTACATCGTATGAGGTGTAATCGGAGCGAACGATGAAATGCCAGTCGGCGAGACAGTAAACCTTCTGTCTTTCTTCGAACAGTCTTATAGCGTTTTGCTTATTTCGTGCGAGCGGGCGGTCCTTGCGCGAGAAAGCGATGTTTAGCCAGCAATGTTCGAACGTTGCTTCGAGCCAAACGCTTGTAAAGCCATGTTCCTTCAAAAGCTCACGGTTTCGTTCCATCGTCCATGTGCCACCGCCGAGGCTGAGTATCCGGACATCAGGTCGATTACAGACCTGTTCCAGATTGTCGGTCTCGATATCACGGTAAGCGGCTTCGCCGACCTCGTCGATTATCGCGGCGATCGTTCGGCCTTCGGATTCTTCGATGATGTGATCGAGATCGACGCGTCTGCATTTGAGCATATGCGCAAGGTGCCGCGAGACGCTCGATTTGCCGACGCCCATGAAACCCGTGACTGCAATTTTGATGTCTTTGTTCATCAGTAGGAACTTGCCCGCGAAATACGCAAAAAGACGCGAAAAAAACGATTTAGACCTCACTCGATCGATGAAATTCTGAGCCGCACCTCTTATACCTTTCTAATCGATCTTTTTCGCGTGTTTTGCGGTCGAGCTACTTTTACACTACGACACCAGCCAGTGTTTCGAAAAAGCCGGGGAATGAAATATCGACACATTCGTGGCCGTTGATCTCTGTTTCTCCTTCCGCAAACAATGCAGCGACTGCAAATGCCATCGCGATCCGGTGATCGCCGAACGAGTCGATAAGTGCTCCGTGCAACTGCGACTGTGACACTCGAAGACCATCGGGAAATTCGATTACACCGGCTCCCATTCGTCGAAGATTCTCAACTATAGATGCGATACGGTCGGATTCCTTTACACGCAGTTCGGCCGCGTCGCGGATCTCAAGACCGCCTTCGAGCTGTGTTCCCAAGACCGCCAGGATCGGGATCTCGTCGATCAGATTTGCAATGATGTTACCGCGCAAAATATTTGGTGCGGTTGCGGCACCGGTAATTTGCCTGGATCTGACGATCAGGTCAGCGACCGGTTCGTTGCAGACGATGCGTTCGTTCTCTATCGAGATATCTGACCCAAACTGCAAAAGCACCTCGAGGACCGCATTTCGCGTCGGGTTGATTCCGACGTTTGGCATCGCGATCTGCGAGTTTGGCAAACACGATGCTGCCGCCAAAAAGAAGGCCGCGGACGAAATGTCAGCAGGAATGTTCAGATCGATTGAAGTCAACTGAGCCGAACCATCGAGCGAAATGGATCTGCCGCCGCAAACTTCCTCTTCGACAACCTCGACGCCGAACCATCGCAGCATTCGCTCGGTATGATCTCTAGTTGCGACCGGTTCAATGACGGTCGTGGTGCCGTCAGAATATAGTCCTGCGAGCAAAATGCATGATTTTACCTGTGCGGACGCGACCTCCATTTTGTGTTCGCGGCCGTAAAGGGTTTGACCGCCGAAAATATGAAGCGGAATGTGATTATTTTCGGCTTTGATCTTGGCTCCGCCCGCCCGCAGCGGATCGATGATCCTTTTCATTGGACGCTTTGCGAGCGACTCGTCGCCTGTGAGAACCGATTCGAACGATTGTCCTGCCAAAATACCTGAGATCAAGCGTATTGTCGTTCCGCTGTTGCCGCAATCGATGGGGCTTGAGGCTGCACGGAGACCGCGTTTCCCGTTTCCGGCGATCATAACCGTCGTGCCGTTCCGAACTGCCTCGACGCCAAGCGACCGTATTGCGTCAAGGGTCGTTTGACAGTCGACCGCCCGCGAGAAATTCTCGATCCGTGTCGTGCCCTCTGCGATCGAGGCGATCATAGCGGCCCGATGCGACATAGATTTGTCGCCCGGCAACACAACCCTGCCGCGAATGGAGTTTGCTGAGGTCAGCTTCATTACATTCATCTTAGATCGAATGTCACGCGTTTGTCTTGACAGTAAAGTGCGTAAACCGATAAGTTAAAACAAATATAATTGTGGCTGAGAAACACGAAATAACACTGCCGAGTCGAATTGAATCTGTCGAAGAGGCAGCGATGAAGGCCGACGAATTTGCCAAGAGCCGCGGGTTTGGTGACGAGTTGGTCTTTGCTATTGACCTTGCCATTCGCGAATCGGTTGCAAATGCGGTCAAGCACGGCAACAAGTTTGACGAAACAAAAGCTGTGGAAGTGACGTTTGCTGATGTACCTGATGGATTTGAGGTAACCGTTCGCGACCACGGGTTGGGATTTGCGGTCGATGAGATCCCGGACCCAACTAACCCTGAGAACTTATTGAAAACGAACGGGCGCGGTATTTTGTTTATGAATTCATTCATGGACAAGATCCACTGGTCAAACCATCCGGACGGCGGAATGGTCGTGAGAATGCTGAAGAAAAGATAATTACTTTTTACTACGTGGACTTTTAGGTTCACATTGGTCTAAAATCGGCTAACGCAAAAATTACTAAATTAGGAGAAATAAATGTCAGATATCACAATCACCGAACGCCAGGCAGGCGACGTCACGATCCTTGATCTGGACGGAAAAGTTACAATTGGCGAAGGCAGCGTTGCTCTTCGCACGACCATTCGCCGCTTATTGGGCGAAGGCAAGAACAAGATCCTTCTGAATCTCGCGGGTGTCGGTTATATTGATTCGAGCGGCATCGGCGAATTGGTTTCGAGCTTTACTGCTGTTAACAAAGAAGGCGGAACGCTCAAGCTTTTGAAACTTACACAGAAGATCCAAGATCTGCTGGCGATCACTAAGCTCCTGACCGTATTTGACGTCTACGACGACGAAGGCGAAGCTCTCAGCAGCTTTAACTAGGCCGGCAATTCACGACTTAAACACTAAGGGTAAAGGACGAGCCATTTGTCCTTTACCTTTGTTTCGTTGAAGAGCGTGTACATCTTTTGCCCGGGAAATATCATCCTTTTAAGTTGCGGAAAATTTTGAGAGAACGCTCGGAAACACAGATGCGAAAAATCCTTTTGTTCACATTATTGGCGGTATTGGCCCTCGGGGCGACGGCGCAGACGCCGGCACCGGGATTTGACCTTTCTAATTATGGTGTCCGAATTGAGCCCGACAAACGGCTGATCGTGGTTTTGGCGACACTCGAAATGGCTCACACAACGAATGAATCCGGTCAAACGGTAAAGCTGATCAATACTCCGTTATCTGCAAACGGAATGAAGTTTCGCGAACGGCTTTTGGCGGATACCGCCGATCTGCCGAATGACCTCAGATCAAAGATCACGAATTTCCTGATCCAGCACAAAAAGCGACACTCAAAGGCGACTGATGCCGAGGTCGTTTCGCCATTTATTTCGATGGCGTACACTCTGTCAGCCGCCCCGGAACTGGCCGATCCGGTCGTCACCAGTGATCTGCCCGGCAGCCTGCTGGATGTCCTTGATTTTGCCCCGTTGGTTCGTGAGTTTTATCGACGATCAGGGATCTCGGCAAGGCTCGACGAATATGTAAAGACCTACCGAACGGACGCTGACGGAATTCTCCGGGCCTCTGCCCGCGATATGGTCAGTGATCTGCTCGATTATCTGCATACAAAACCTGAGCTTTTTTATTCTGAGAAGATCAAGATCGAGACGGGCAGGAGCAAGAGCAACAAAGCTGTACTGCAGAAGATAGAGGTCCGCGATCACGAACGCCGGTTCATCATTGTGCCGGAAATGCTGAGTCCTGTTGGAAATGTGAATTTTCTGAATATTAAGGATGATTACTTCGTTGTCCTGCCGCCTGATAAGGATCTTAGTTACTCGGAGGTTCGCCGTGCCTTTTTACAGTTTGTTGTGGATCCGCTCGTACTGAAGAATTCCAAGGAGATCCTTGGCATCAAGGATGCAATAAAAGTATTGCTCGATGAGCGCCGCAAGGTCGACCCGTCGATCTCGCCGGACGTGTTTTTGACCGTCTCGCGTTCGTTGATCGCGGCGGTCGACGCGAGGCAGGAAGAGTACGTCAAGAGCTCCATTGCCCTCGATCAGGCCAGGCGAAAGATCGGAATGGTAAAGTCAGACGCCGAGCGGTTGGAAATTTCGACGGAGCTGAACAAATTCAAAGCTGCCCTTGCCGACGAAACCGCATTGCGGCTTTCCGTCGATTACGAGAAAGGCGCCGTTTTGGCATTCTATTTTGCCGAACAGCTTGAAGGTACTGAAGATTCGGGTTTTGATATCGCATCATCAATGCGCGAGATGCTTGCGACTTTTGACCCGACCAAAGAAACCGATCGACTCGCTCAAAATGCGGATGCCCGCAAACGAGCTATGGCAGCGCATGCATCTCGAAAGACGAAGCCGGAAACATCGGTATTGGCCGAAAATCCGGTAACGACGCGATTGCTTGAAATTCAGAAATTGATCAACGCGAAGAACTTTACCAAAGCGAATGCCGACCTTAAACAACTGTTGATAGAAGAACCGGATGACGTAAGGATCTACTACAACCTTGGACGTGTTGCCAGCCTCTCGGCCGAACAGATCACAGATCAAGATGCCCAGGCCGCAAGGCTCGTTGATGCTCAAACCTTTTACGGCAATGCTCTCAGGAAAGCGACCCCAAAGACCGACCCTGCTCTGTTGTCACTGACATACGTTGCTATCGCCCGCCTTTACGAGTTCTTTAACCAGAATAGTATGGCGATGCAGGCGTATGATAGAGCGATCCAATTCGGCGACGTCAAAGACGGGGCTTTTCGTGAAGCTATGAGCGGGAAGCAACGGCTCCTGAAGGATCAATAGTCTGCGGCGGCCTTTTATTTTTTGTTTGCCGCGCCAAATCTGTTAACGTCTAATCAATGTCCAAAGAGAACTTTCGAAGCGGCTATGTCGCGCTCATCGGCCGCCCAAATGCGGGAAAATCTACGCTTCTAAATCGACTTGTCGGCGAAAAGATCGCCGCCGTTTCCAATAAGCCGCAGACAACACGCCATCGAATTCAGGGGATCGTCACTCGCGATGACGGACAGATCGTTTTTGTCGATACCCCGGGCGTTCACAAACCCGGGCATTTGTTGAACCGGCGAATGATGACCAGCGTGCACGACGCTATATTGTCGGTGGATCTGCTCGTGTTAATGCGCGATGCAAGCGTTTCGACCGGCAATGGCGACCGGTTCGTCCTCGACCTTGTCAAACAGTCAGAGAAGCCGGCGATCGTTGCCTTTAACAAGATCGACAAGATCAGGGAAAAGGGCGGCCTCCTGCCGCTGATCGAGCTGTATTCTGAGGAATACGATTTTGCAGAATTGCTGCCGCTCTCGGCATTGAAAGGCGACTCTATCGATATCTTACTCGACCTGATCATCAAGCACCTTCCTGTCGGCGAACCGATATTTGCCGAAGACGAGATGACCGATCAGTCGATGCGTTCGATCGCAGCCGAAATGGTCCGCGAGAAGATATTGGCGAGCACTGGCGAAGAGATCCCGTACGTGACGGCGGTCGTGACCGAGGTATTTGACGAATCTGATCCCAAAACCGTCAAGATAGCGTGTGTGATCTTTGTCGAGCGAGCGTCACAAAAAAAGATCGTCATTGGCAAAATGGGCTCACGCATCAAGGATATCGGGACTAAGGCCCGCATAGATATAGAAAAACTGCTAGGTAAGCATGTCTACTTGAAACTCTTCGTCAAGGTCGTGGAAGATTGGCGAAATCAGGAACGCACTCTAGACGACATTGGGCTCGATCGAAAGCGATAGCTTGCTGCCAATTTCTCGCAACAAATGTCATTAGAAAGCAAACAGATCTGGTATTCGCTCGAGGTCAACGCCGTGGCGGCGGCCGCTGAGGCGATCGAGCACGCACTTGTAGAAATGGACGCCCTCGGCACCGAGATCAACCACCTTCGCAAAGGCCCTAGCGATATGGTCACCGTCAGCCCCTTTTTTGCTTTGCCTCCGGATGTCGATGAGGCCCGCGATCAACTCGACCTTATCCTGCCGGTGTATGATCTGGATCGATCGGCGATCGATAGAATCGAATCGAAGACCGTCGAGCAAACCGACTGGCTTGCCGAATGGAAAAGACACTGGCGGCCAACGCCGATCGGCAAATTTATCATCACGCCGCCCTGGGAAAAGCCAAATGATCCGGACAAGATCATTATCAGCATCGAGCCGAATATGGCCTTTGGAACCGGCACCCACGACACGACACAGCTCTGCCTGCGGGCGATCGGTGATCACTACATAGCCGGACAAAGCGTGCTTGATGTCGGGACGGGAACCGGGATCTTGGCTATCGCTGTTGCCAAGTTGAGGAAACAAACCGCAGAAAACACAGAGGTCAGAGAGAAAGAGAAAACGGTTTCGTTGCCTTCCTCCGTAGCCTCTTTGTCCTCTGTGGTGAATATCCTGGCGTGTGACACCGATTTAGATTCGGTGGAGATCGCAAGGGAAAACGCGATCCAAAACGGCGTCGGCGATGCGATCGAATTCAGTTTTGGGTCGATCAACGAACACACGCCGCAGTTTGATCTTGTCATCGCAAATCTGACGATCGATGTGATCGTGCCGATCCTGGGTTTGCTGATCGCCAAAGCGAAGAGCACATTGCTTCTTTCCGGCATTTTGGTCGAACAGCGAGACGAGGTCACTGAGGCGCTAAAGAAATTTCAAATTTCAAACTTCAAATTTGAGATCTCCGGCGAGTGGCTTTCGGTTATCGTGAAGTTAAATAACTAGGGCTTCTTTTGCGGAACGGCAATTGGAATGTCGCCGTCATCGGCAATGGTGACGAGCGGCTTTCGTATTTGCGGTTTTATTTTGTTTCCCGCTTTGATGAGCACAGGCGGCGATTTGGGCCAACTTATGAGCTGTTTTGAGAATGGTTCCGTTCGCCTCAATATCGTTCCGCCGCGTCCAGTCACCCACACTTTTGAACCGCCGCGTGAGGCAACCGCTTGCAGAAGTTTGCTCGTGCCGGCCGGCTGCATCGCCCACGTTTTTCCTCCATCTTCGGTGATCAGGATCGTTCCAAAATCGCCGGTTGCGATCGCGCTGTTTTGGCCAGTCGCCGTTACGGCAAAGAGGTTGTTTCGCAGCGGCGATTCCTGATCGGCCCAGGTCATGCCGCCGTCGACCGTTCTGAGTATCAGGCCGCCGGCTCCGACAATGAAGCCGTTGTTATCGTCGGAAAAACTTACGGCGTAAAGGTTCTCCTTTATTTCCGTCTTGATCTTTGTCCAGGTTTCGCCGCCGTCCGCCGTTCGAAGGACGGTACCCTTATCGCCAACCACGACCCCAGTTGTTTCAGAAAAGAACTCAATATCCTCGAGCCAGAGTCGCGTACCCGAATCAACCAGCTCCCAATACGCCCCGCCCGTCCTTGTCCGGATGATGGTTCCGCCGGCTCCGACCGCGAAGCCGACCTTCTCCGAGACAAACGAAACCCCGGAAAGGTCGTCGGTAATGTTGGATATTCCCTTGCCCCACGCAGCTCCGCCGGTGTTGGTGCGGACGATCGTTCCTTTATCGCCGACGGCCCAGCCCTTTTGCCGTCAAAGAATGTGACAGCATTGAGATTTTCGTTCGTGTCGCCATAGGTCGCGAGCCACTCGCGGCCGCCATCATTTGTCAGCCAAATTCGCCCGCGTGAACCCACAGCGATGCCGATCTCGTCGTCAAGAAACGTCAGGTCATTGACATCCTCGCGGCCGCCTTCGCTCAAACGCTGCCAACTGTAACCGCCGTCATCGGTTCGAAGTATAAGTCCATTTTCGCCGACCGACCAGCCTGTAAAATTATCGCCGAAATATACTGCGACGAGTTTCGGATTTGTCCGAACGTTGAAGGGCAGCCACGTTACACCGCCGTCGCCAGTCATCCACGCCATGCCATTGGAATCCGTCATCGAGCCGTTTCTCTCGTCCGAAAACGCGACAGCGAGCATATCGGCCCGGCTGAACAGTTCTGAACGGGACCATGTCATGCCGGAATCGCTGCTTCGTGCAACGCAGCCGTCGTATCCGGCCGCGACGATCGTCGTTTGTGACAGATACGCTGCCGATGAAACGATCACACTGCCGCATGGCGACGACGAGCCCCAAGAATCGCCACCGTTCGAGGTAGTCAAGACAATACCGTTGAGACCAACCGCCACGGCACGGCTGGCGTCAAATGCAGAGATTCCGAGCAGATCTTTGTCGCTGCCGGTCGACTGCGTTTTCCACGAAATGCCGCCGTCAGTGGTCTTGATGACCCGGCCATACGTTCCGACCGACCAGCCGGTCTTGCCGTCGCCGATGAAATAAATGCTGTACAGATGATCGCGAGTGTCTGATGCGGCCTGTTTCCATGTCTTGCCGCCGTTCGCGGTGGAGATGATCGTGCCGCGGGCACCGACGATGATCGCGTCCTCCTCGCTGAACGTCCAAACGTCAGAGAAGGTGACGTCAGTGTCCGAAAACTGCTTTTGCCAACGAAACCCTCCGTTCGTGGTACGGAGGATGGTATTGTCCGAACCGACCGTATAACCGTTTAGCTTGTCCTTAGCAAAATGTATCGCGTACAGCGGATTGCCCTGCGGCAGAGGATTTTGCCAAACCCAGCCGAGGCTGTTCCGCTGAGCAGCGACGGCATGGAAAGACAGTAAGAAAATCACTGCAAAGACGGAAAGACGCAGAGTCAGCGAGGCCAACTCGATCAGGCGGCTATTCCTTAGTCTAAGGTTTGGGCTTAATGCGATGTTCAAAACTTTTTCTAAAAATCTCGGCGTCTCTGCGGTCAAATCTCTTGTGTTCCAACACTAACGACTACGTCGTCGATCATGTCGCGGTCGACGCGGCCGAGTTCGGCGGTCTTTCGGGCGATGGTGTCGACGGCTTCCTGCAGCTCGTGGCCATCGTGGCCCTTGACCCATTTCCACGTTATTCGATGCCGTTTCGATGCATTATCGAGCCGGCTCCACCAATCGTGATTGGTCTTTCGTTTCCACGTGCCGCCCATCGTCTCGACGACATAACGCGAATCCGACATAAGCGTGACCGAGCAAGCCTCGTTCAAACTCTCCAGCCCCAATGCCGCAGCCGCGATCTCGGCCTGCTGGTTTGTCGCAGCACCGAGAAACTCGGCGACGCCCTTCCAAATGCCCTTAAACCCAAGCAACGCCGCCGCCGCCGCTCTCGGATTTCCCCTGCCATTGCCGAGGCTCGAGCCGTCGCAGACTATTGTTACTTGTTTCATATTTTAGTTCGAGCCGCCTTCTTAATGCCGATGAATCTAAAAATAAGCCCGATCACGAAAGCGCATCCTGCAATGGCGAAGACATTCAAGACAAGGCCTAATCCGTTCTCAAACAACGTGGGCTCCTCGATCCAGGAAAACGGAACTCCCCAACTTGGGAAACGCAGACGTCCTGACAAAGGAATAAATTCTATCCGTCTTTCCGCCGCTAGATATTCATTTCTCGCATACAGATAGCTGAGAATGTTTAGTAAAACAAATACTGATATCGTAACAATGAATCCGACCTTAAAAGATCTATCGTATAAACGGCTCATTTCTATCCCAGTGTCAGAACATTATCCACATAGCTATCAAACGTATCATCATGCGAGATGACAAAAAGCTGATCAAAGTGCGTAATGCGGCTGATCTGCATCGCCAGGTTTTCGCGGCGTTCGGCGTCCATGTTTGTGGTCGGCTCGTCGAAAAACGCGATGCGAATATCCGTGAGCTGTTTTAGCAACGCCAGCCTCACCGACAGTGCTGCGGCCATCTGTTCGCCGCCTGACAGGCTCTGGAACGGACGCTCGTAACCGTCCTCTTCAAGTATTATGGCGTAATCCTCGCCCCATTTCAGCGTGCGTTCGGCATTACCCGTGATCTCGCGATACATCAGATTCGCCTCAAGCGAAACGTGATAGACATAATTGCGAGCAACACGCGGGGCCGCTTCTTTCAACGTGTCGCGGATAAACGCCGTGGTCTCGGCGACCGTCTCGAGCCGTTCTTTCTCCTGAAACTCGCCCTGCATCGACTTGCGGATCTCGGCAAAACGTTTTAGCTCTGCCGCCAGCTGCTCTTCGCGCCGTTTGGTGGCTTCAAATGTAGCCCGCACTTCGGCATGCCGTTTTTCTGATTCGTGCAATGCGACACGTTCGGCGGCGTGACGTTGGCGGTCATAAATTGCCGCGTCGCTCTCGGAATCATGCCCGTCGATCTGTTCGAATAATATCCGACGGTCGTTAACGAGCCGCTCAAGATTGCTCTCGATCTTTGTTACATTTCCGCGAAGCTCGCTCTCGCGTGCGATCTCGTTATCAAGAATCCTCGTTCGCGATCGCGGATCGCCCAGGGCACGAAGTTTCGCATCTAAAGCTGACAGTTCCTTTTCCAACGCATCGAGCCCGGCGATCTGCTTTTCCAGATCCGCCCGTTCGTTGTTAAGATGCGTTCCCTCGGCTTTTAGTTCGGCTTCGCGACGGCGAAGACCGACAAGAGCAGCGGCAAACCGTTCGGACTCGCGAGCGGATCTAAGATCAGCCGCAACTTTTGCTCGCGAAGCCTCAGCAGTTTCGATCTGGGCTGTCAGGTCGGTGAATTGGCTCGATACGAAATCTTCGAGCGTCTGACCGGGCTTCAGATTAAGGCATTTTTGCGAAAGTATCGGGCAAAGGCCGTTTTGGATCTCGCTTTGGAATTTCCGGTCGCGTTCCAGTCCGGCCTTGAGGGCGGCGATCTGCTCGATCAGTTCGCCATCTCGTTTTTCAAAGGTCATGATATCGACCGCTCCGGCCGCCTTTGATTCGGCTTCTTTGAGCTGGTCGAGATTGGATTTGTAGCTGACGCGAAGGCGGGCGACTCGATCATCGAGCCCCATAACTTGATTTTCGACTGCTTTTGCAACGGCGATCTCTTCGCGCAACCGTGTGATCTCAGCTTCGAGAGTTTCTTGTTCGGCGGCTTTCGGCTTGAGTTCGGCGATCTCTCGATGGGCGTTTTCGAGCGACTGCAATTTCTCCTGGAGGTCCTTTTGGTCGGCCCTTAGTTTTTCAAGAGCATTTTCGACCTTTTCGATCTCGTTGAGATTGGCTACATATACGCGGCGGTGCTCGATCTCAGTTGCAAGGTTTTCGACTTCGCCGGCCAGCTTTTCGGTCTGGCCCTGATAGCTTTTGAATTCCTCATCAACGAGTTCGGCTCGCGACAATTCGCCCTCGGCTCGAGCCAGGTTTTCGCGGACGCCGGCGATCGAAACATCGAGAAACCTTGTTGTCTCACGCAGCTTTTCAGCGGCCTGGCGGTATTCTTCGACCTTGAGCAAACGGTCAAAGGCGACCTTGCGTTCGGTCGCACCTTCGAGAAATATCGCTGTGAATGTGCCCTGCGGAACACCTATTGCTTGGCGGAACAGCGATTTGAGATCGGTGCCCGGTTCGAGGCCGAGATGCTGCCAGAGAAAGCGGAAAACCTCTTCTTTCTTGTCGGCGATGCGTGTATTGAGCCGCGGATCGGTGACGTGATAGCCGGCACCGGTGTCGCGATAGACGATGTATTCGCGCTCGTCCAAACCGCTTTCAAATGTCACGCGTGCCACGCCTTTTTTCTCGCCGCGTTTTATGAAATCTTCCTTTTTGTATTCGAGCAGATCGAATAGCGTCCACGCCACGGCTTCGATCAGCGTGGTCTTGCCGGCACCGTTCTCTCCGGTTATTGCAGTCGTTCCGCGTGTGAATTCGAAAGTGGCGGCGGCGTGAGATTTAATGTTCTCAAGCTCGATCCTGGAGATATGCATGGGCGCGTGTCTAAATCTGAAATTTCAGATCTCAAATTTCAAATTTGATACTTAATATTAGGATACTTTCGGGCAAAGAAAAAGACTGAAAAGTCTTGGCTTTCGAAATTGCTCTCTTGTATCGATTTTCGACGAAGTTCTCTGTGCACTCAGCGATAGTATTCTGTTGGGATCTTCTACGTCGAGGCCGGAAAGAAGGACGAGGAGGTCGCTGCGAGTTTCTCGCCAAAGGAGAATTCAGCGATAATACGAACATGAAGATAGAAGCTGGCGAATACGTTGTTGTGATTTTGCACACGCCGCGAGAAAAGTTATTTGGGGTATTGGATGAGATCAGCGCGGCGGGCGTTTCGCTTCGCGGAATAGATCTTGGATATTTCGAAGACTGGTGCCGATCGATCGCTGCGGGTGAGCCGCATTTGCCTATGAGCGATTATTTTCTACCGATGTGGCGGATCGAGCGGGTCACGCGTGACGAAGGGAACGCAGATATAAAGTCGCTGGCCGAGCAATTCGAGCAGCGAACAGGCAAACCGCCTGCGTTTTTCTAAACTATTGTTTTTTGATCGAGATGCTGCCGTTGTTAGTGGTAAGTTTCAGTGTCGCATCGCCGCCGCCATTTATGGTTCCCTTGATACTTTTGACAGGTCCGGGCGTGATATTTTCGGTGATCGTCTCAACCGGCAAGTCGGAACGGAAGGCACCGAAACCGTACGATGCAATAAGAAAGCACTTCGACGTCTGAGGAACGGTCAATCGAATGGAGCCGTTAGACGTACTAAATCCGTAGGTTCCGCCATTCAAAATTTCGCCGGCGAAGGCCACAGATCCCGAAATTGAATTGACTTCGACTTGACGATACTGGAGCCCCTGCATCGAAATAGTTCCACTGTTCGTTTTTGTCTTAAAAATATCACCGACCTCGCTTGGCCCGGCCTCGAATACAACGATGTTGCCGGTTGTGCTCTCGAGCATCATTGGGCCGGTAGATCCTTCGACGGTGATGTCGCCCTGGCCTGCGAATGCTGAGATGCCGTTTGCGACATTGCGAATGTCCATGTCACCGCCGATCATTCGGATGCCCACTTTTCGAACCGAGTCGATCGTGGTGGTCGCTTCCTGTCCTTTGATATTTACACTCGCCCCTGTGGGCACGTCCATTTCGATCTCGTCGCCGCGTATGCAATCACCTTGCGTGGGGCGATCGCCTGCTTTCTCGCCGGCACCGTTTAACATCACCCAGACCGGCAAACCGGTCTTGGGGCTTGTTTGCTGTACCTTGAAGTTAAATCTTGTTCCGCCTTTTACATAAACCCGAAACTCGCTGCGGTTCCAACCGTTGATCTTCAGATCGCCGCCGGTGATACACATCGAAATATTGACATTCCCCTCAACAGCGATCGTCCGCTCCGAGGTATAGCCATCATGCGACCATACTTCGGCCTTTGGCAATGGAATCCGAGGCGTGTTCTTTACACTCGGTTTTGCCGGCGGTTCGGGCGGCTCTGTGCGCTGTGCTGCCGCAGGCAAGGCATAAAATACCGCTGCCGCTAACGCGAGCAAGATGGATTGTACAATGCGATTTTTCATCAAGATCGGTGTAACACCCTAATTCAGGGCCTATTTCAAGCTGACCAGCAACTCCTCTTTTTGCGACACCGAATTGAGCAGGTCGATCTTATTCTGATAGGACGAATATAGCACTTGCTTGGCCGAATCGTTCTTCGGGTCGCGTCTCACTTCGGCCCGCATTTTAGTGATCGCGTCGTTAACTAGTGCCATATCGCGTTCGTAGGCGATACGTTCGCCGGGGCGAAGTACGGTATCCTTCTGTGTTTCGACCGTCTTTGAGAGGCTTGCGATCGTTCTCACGTAGCTTTCTTCACCGGGGAGTATTGCCGCGGCTGTGCTTGAATTCCCGATATTAGGCCGCCTTTCGGTAATTACCGCAGCCATTGGGATCAAACGATCCGCACGTACAGGAGCCGATGTCCGGATCGCGGCTGGTGCAGGTTCGTTAGAAATGACCCTTTCTGCAGGCGGCGATCCGCCCGTCGATGCAGGCTTTGAGATCGTCGAAGGGCCGCTCGCAACTTTATCGCCCACGGGCGAGGTGCGCGACATCCAAACGACGGAAACCAAACCAAAAACGATCAACAAACCGGCCGCGGCCGCAAACGACGGGTTCATTAAACTTACCGAAATAAATGCCCAGGCCTTTGTCCAGAACCGTGCGTTTTCGCGTTCCGTTTCGATCTCGGCGTTGATCTTGTTCCACAGACGCTGCGTAGGGACGAGTGTGTTGAATTCGCGTTCGAGAGCAGGGAATACGACGGCCGATTCATCCTCGGCGTTGGCGAGCATTAATGCACACGCATCACATGCCGCTATATGACCGGAAACCCGGGCCGATTGGTCGTGAGCAAGTTCACCATCCAAAAAGGCCTGAATAATACCGATGTCTAAACAATCTTTCTTCATATCGTATCCTTCGCCGTTTTGCCGTATAGACGAGCAAATTCTTGTCTTGCACGAGCCACGTACGTTCCGATGCTCGATTCGTTCAACTCGAGGCTTCCGGCGATCTCTTTGTAAGAGAGACCTTGCTGTTTGAGGAGCAGGCAACTCCGCAGCGGCTCCTTGATCTTGTTGAGAGCACGATAGATCTCATTCACTCCGGCGTACTCTTCGTAGTCTACCTCGACCGACGCGGCTTCAATCGAACCTGTCTGTTTGACGTAATTCTCGTCCCGCGTGTTCGCTCTAATGTTGCCGCGAACAGTGTTGCGGGCAACATTTATCGCCACGCGGATAAGCCAAGGCCGGAGCATTTCTTCGTCTGTGATCGAGTCGAGATGTTTGTGCAGCCGCAGGAAGGTCTCTTGCGTTACATCTTCGGCGAGCCCGGGATCTTGTACAACGGACCGTGCCGCGCGGAAGACGGTCCTGTGATGAAGCGTAAACGCCTCTTCAAATTCGATCTTCGCAGTTGCTGCCGACGTCGCTGTTTGTTCGGACATTATGTCCACAAATATTTGGCTACTCTCGCTCATTCGTCGCATCGAACATGCTCTTCACTTTAGATACACCGCGGCACGCCGATTTATGACAAGAATAACCCTAAAACCTAATTATTTTCAATGAATGGACGATATCGGCAGGAAGCGTTTCCGTGTCGTTTGCCGTGACATAAAATGTATGGCTGTCGCCCCGTTGGCTGGATATACGCTCAAACTGCGATTCCGGTTCTGTGATGTTCTTTGCGGGTTCAACGAGGGCGAGGCGTTTGAGGCAATCGTATAGGTGAGCACGTCCAGAACCAAACTCGCTTCCGTTGCCGTCGATCAAGAGGCGAAACTCCGCACGTTCATCGGAAAAATGAGCGAGGATCGATGCCGCGACCGCAGCCCCGGACTCGAATCGCTCGGAGATGACGACCGGCTGTCCGTTTTGTTCAGCGGCCAGCTTTTCACGGAGAGGCAGTTTTTCGCCGCCGAAATGTTCAAGTAAACGGTCAAAAATTACGGTCACGCGGCGTTCGTCCTCGGCGGCAAATTCGCGAACCGTTAGCTGCCGCGAGCGTGCCGTGGCTTTCCAATCGACACGTCGAAGGTCATCATTCGTCTGGTAATCGCGAAGAGCCAGTAGATCCTGCCCGACGCCGCGTTTTGCGGAAGTAAGGCGTCCGGCATCGAGAGGGATCTCAGCGTGTGCGGCGCTGAACGGCGTTATCTTTGGAAAGATGATCAACTCCGTCTCACGTGCCGGCAGCCTCCGCCGATGACGAAAGAATCCGAAGGGAAAACGAGTCGAAAGTTCAAAATTCTTGATCAGAAAATGGCCGCGGTTCGGGAATGTGTACTCGACCTTGTTCTCCTCCGTTCCGCGTTTTGGTACGAAAGCAAAGTGCCCGAGGGTGCGGCGAACGGTCGGAGGCCGACCCAATCGTTTTGCGATGAATCCCGGCAAGATCGCGTGCAATTCGTCTGCTACGATCGACTTTTCGCGTTCCTTGCCGCGAACATCGGCGACTACCGAGATCGCCGGAAACAGCCGTTTGCGATTGCCGAGGCTGACGGTCACGGGCGTCGGTTCCCCGGCAAATATCGACTCAGGGAAACGCATCTTCACATCCAGTTTTTGCAATACGATCCGTCCCGCGAAAAAGCCGACGATCATAGCTGCGATCAAAAACGAAAGCACTAAAAAGAGGAGATTATTGCCGGTATTCCATGCCGAAAAACCAACAACGACGATCAGCACGATCATCACGGCGCCGCCGGTGGTGAATTCGAACGGCAGGTTCATCTGTGCCGCTTCGCGTCCGGCGTTTCTCGCCAGCGGCGGCACCACAAACACGAGTATCAGCAGAACAAAAATGAGAGATATTCCCGCCGCGATCCCCGCAAGTTGGACGTCGCCCGTCCGATGGGCGTACAGTGTCAATGCTGTAAGTGCCAGCCCTCCAAAAACCACACCCACGCCCAACGCCGCATTGCGCAAATCGCGGAGACTAAACAATTGAGTGAGGTTTTTGAGGTTCATTCAAAAGGATCTAACCGCGAAAAAGGCGAAAAATACGAAAATATAAGACCCTGCTTTTAGCTAATTTTCGTGGTTTTCGCGGTTGCTCAAATTGGTACTGTGACTTTCAAGAGTATGTCCTGCAAGATCTGTTCGGCTTCGCGGGTGCCTTGGCGGAGGGCTCCGGCTCGGGAGTTTATGATGATGCGGTGGGCAAAACACGGCACGACAAGGCGTTTGATGTCGTCTGCGATGCAGTAATTGCGGCCTTCAATGAGTGCCAGTGCCTGAGCCGATCGAAACAATGCCAGCGTGCCCCGAGGGCTAATGCCGAGTTCAAGTAGATCGGAGCGACGTGTAAGATCGACTATCTGGAGCAGATAATCGAGCAGAGCATCGTCAAATCTGATTTCAGAGACCTTTGTTTGCAGTTCGATTACATCATCGCGCGTCATTACCGGCCGCACGAATTCGAGGGGATTGACCGTTTCGCGGTCGCGAAGCAATTCGCGTTCGTCGTCGAGACTCGGATACCCGATGTGCAGCCGAAGCATAAACCGGTCAAGCTGCGATTCGGGCAGCGGGTATGTGCCGTGGTGTTCGGACGGATTCTGAGTCGCGATCACGATGAACGGCAGCGGCAAACGCCGCGAGACGCCCTCGACCGTGACCTGTTCCTCGGCCATCGCCTCGAGCAATGCCGATTGCGTCTTCGGCGTCGAACGGTTTATTTCGTCGGCGAGCACAATATTCGAAAAGATCGGCCCGGCCTTCCATTCGAAATCACTGGTCTGCTGATTGAACACCGATAGGCCGATCACGTCCG
This sequence comes from Acidobacteriota bacterium, assembly GCA_016713675.1. Classification (NCBI taxonomy): domain Bacteria; kingdom Pseudomonadati; phylum Acidobacteriota; species Acidobacteriota bacterium. Next base: position 184,156 of record JADJOS010000001.1, on the reverse strand, counting down.
ACGGCAACAAGTCCGACGTGAACTGAATACGCTGAAAACTTAATTCAAGAGCACGAGCCAATGCGTTTGCGAGAGTGGTCTTGCCGATGCCCGGAACGTCCTCAATGAGCAAATGCCCCTTCGCGAGCAAGGCGATCATCGCAAACTTGACCGTCTCGGACTTGCCTTTGATGACGCGTTCCATCGCAGACTGCAGTTCCGCGATCTTGGCTGTAGTATTGACGCTCGCGACAATCCCGGCATCGCCGCCGTTCGTTGTGACCCAATCTCTCATAGACAAAACCCTGCCGAGCAGGCCCAATCAATATTCTAACTGATTAGACACTATCACTGCACAAAAAAGTTGCGTTGCTCCAAATTGAATTTCGCGCCAAAACCGACTAAACTTTTGAAACTAAACTATGCCCATTTCGTGTTGATACGCGGACGGTATATTGTAGCTATATGAAGAACTTACGACGAGCCTCGCGTGACCAACGCGGATTTAACCTGATCGAATTGATGATCGTTATCGCGATCATCGGACTGTTGATCGCCGTCGGCGGCTACGGCTGGTCGGCAATGATGAAATCCGGCAACGAAACGGCTGCCGCTCAGACGATGGACAAACTCCGCATCTTTCAGGCTCAATACGGGGCAAAGAACCGCGGTAAATTTGCACCGAATTTTGACGAATTGATCAAGGCTGTCGGCCTCGACGAATCGTTCAAAGGTGAACGTCCGGTCGTCAACGGCTATGTCTTTTCGATGACTGTCGAAGAACCGTCCGCCAGTAAACCTGCTTTTTATTCTATTAACGCCGACCCGCAGGTTTCCGAGGGCGTTACAGCTACCGGCAGCATTCATTATTACACTGACTCGTCGATCGGTACGATCAAACGCACCGACGAAAATCGCCCCGCAAAGGCCGACGATCAGGCGTTGTAGCCATATCCAAAGCCGTCTTAGCTCAGTGGTAGAGCACTCGCTTCACACGCGATAGGTCACAAGTTCAAATCTTGTAGACGGCACCAATGTTTTCAACAAGTTAGAGGCATTCCAGCATGCCTCTTTTTTGATTCCCACCCAAATTCCCACTAAATAATTTTGATTTAGAGTCCCGAACTGGATTGGGTCGAATCCAGTCGTTTCAATTATTATTCTATCTCCAAGAAAAAACGGAGGATTGTGAATATGAGAAGTGCGGATCACTATTTTTCGCGGGAAGAACTATACGCAATGGTGTGGAGTACGCCAATGCAACACCTCGCTAAAGAATTTGGGATTAGCGATGTTGCGCTTGCGAAAACCTGCAGCAAGCTTGGTGTTCCCAGACCCGAACGTGGCTACTGGGCTCGGTAGGCAGCGGGGAAAAAAGTTAAGGCGACGCCGTTACCCATGAAGAGGGATGGTCAAAGAAGCGGCATTTATCTTTCTCGAAGGACATCCCCAAATCCCGTCACAGAACTTAGTTCGAGCACGACGGAATTAATTGGTCACCTTAAGCGCCCGGAGAACATTATTGTTGTGCCTGACTCACTCAAAAAGCCTCATTCATTGGTAAAGATCACTAAGGGTGCAATGACTAAATGCGATATCGATTCGTATGGTGCTCTTAGGCCCGCTGAAGTTTGTCTAAATCTTCGAGTGTCGAAGCGGTCATTGATGCGATCTCTTTTGATCATAGACACGCTTTTCAAACATCTTTAAAGGCTTGGTTACGGTGTGACTATTTCGGACAGAGGCGAAACGGTTGTTCGAAAAGGGGAGATTGCGTTGAGTCTTGGGCTTTATGAGCGGTTTAATAGGTTCGAACAAATTCTTACCGAAAAGCAAAATCTTAATGCGTGGCGATACGACAAATACCGATTTGAACCGTCCGGGGAGTTCGAGCTAACAGTAAGCCGATGGCCGCTCGGCCAACGTCATTTTAAGGACAGCCCAAAACGAAAACTTGAAGATCGCGTTGCCGACATCCTAATTGAGATAGTAAGTTCCACCGAACTGGTAATGCTCGAAAATGACAGACGAGAAAATGAACGACTCAAACAGATCGAACAGCGGCGTCTGGAGGCCGAAAGAATCCAGCATGAGATCGAAGAGAATCGTCGTCGCGAGGAACTCGTAAATCAAGTCTCGTCCTGGCGACGTGCCGCCGATATAAGATCGTTCCTAAGTCTATGTGAAGCTGAGATTTCGGACCAAACATTGTCAGATTTGGAGGCCCCTTTCACAAAGTGGCTGCGCTGGGCCCACCAGCACGCCGACCGTCTTGACCCGACAAGAAACGGCTACCTGGAAGAATTACTGCCCCACTGATTCCTCGACCTGATGATTACAAATTCTTTTCAGGCAAAATGCACCGAATGCCACCGACAGGCATGAGGCCATATTACTAGCTACGGATATTCCAGTTTCACTCAGTGACACGCCATATAGGCGGAGGGTTGCTACATTTCTCGCTACATTGCGATCCCCGGGATCCGAGAATCTCAAATTGGGTATCAGGGATAATAGTTCTTGTCGCCAATAGCCGTTTCCGATTCCCCTGATTTTCGCACCACGTCTTATTTCGGCTGTTAACCGAAGGGCTGTAAGTTCGAGTCTTACCTGCGGAGTCAATTAAAACAACAAGTTACTGGTATCGAAGTTCGATTCCCGTTTTTATTCTTCTCCATATTTTCTTCTTCGCGACAGTCCAAGGTGAGGTGAATTGTTTGGCGAGCATGGCACGGGTCGACTCCATTTGGGATTGGCCCTGCCGCCCCGAACTCAGGGCGTACGTAAATGGCTCGCCAAAAGTGCCAGCGGGATAAAAAGGTGTCTGCGTACAATTGTTCCGAGTGGGAGAACTTGTCACGATGCGATTTATAGCCACATATCTGTCCGCAAAGTTTGTAGACATCTGCGAGTCTGCCGCGGCCCCGATGATTGCGGTAGCTGCCCATATCGCGTTTATGGTTCTGGCGATTGCTTACGGTTATGAAAGCGTGATCAGTTTTGCAGGCTTGTCGCTTTTGGTGAGGTTGTTGCGAGCAATCGCAACGCGGGTCACCCGCGATGAGGACAATCTATTGGTTTTGAAAAAAAAAGCGTCGGGGCGATACCGCCGGAATGCGGAGGAAAATCACAATGTTGAAACAACTTAAATGGCAAATCGTTCTTAGAGTTACTACTGTAGCCCTAGCTGTATTTACTCTTGCAGCAACAGCATTTACCTGTTGGACCTATATTTTGGCCAAGCAATATGTGCAACGCGCTGACATTTCCGTACCGCGAAATCGTCGGGAAGACCGGTTCTTGGAACGACCTTTAACCGTCGCGATAAACGACCATATCGAGTTAGGCGAGATTGAAAGTTACCTTAAGGATGTCGGCTACTCAGCATCTCGGGATGGCGGCCCCAAACCTATTTCAGTGATGGTAAAAGTATTCAGGTTCGTTCGGGATTGCCGATAATCTTCCCTGACCTCACTATCAACGTTGAAAGACGTCGTATTCGACAAATTATCTCGGGGTCTGACAACGTCAATTCGGCACAACTTCAGCCCCCAGAAATCTTGAATTTTGCTCGTTACATTGATCCGTCGGCAAATAAGGACAGTCTGCCGATCAGACAGATTCCGCTGACTTCAGAGGGCATTCCCGACGTTGTTCGTCATGCCATAACCGGAGCTGAGGATCGGCGATTTTTCGGTACGAGTGAGGTTCCCGCTCATTTTGGTTGCGCCCCTCTCAATATTGCCCGTCGAGTTGTACTTTCCGGCGGAGAAGACGGTGGATCGGTCTTAGGTCAGCAGGCTCTCAAACTTAGATCATTTCGCGGGGCAGGGCATGAGTTCTGGGATGATCTTTTCACTTTGTTGGTCCCAAAATGCGGCGTAAGTTGATAGACTGCCAGCTTGCCTTTGCCTTGGAATCCGAGTTTGGAAAGGAAGCGGTATTCACGTTCTATGCGAATTCCGTTCCCCTGGGGCCTTCGGGCGGCATCGATATAATTGGAATCGAGGCCGCCGCTCGCGAATATCTAGGGCATTCGGTTATGGAGGTTCAACTAGAAGAGGCAGCGACACTCGCTGCGCTCATTCGGCGACCCGGGGCCTTTCTGAAATTCGTTCGAAATGGATACAGATGCGAGGACGCCGCGATCCGGCTTGGAATTTGCCGAGATCTGACGGAACGACGCGATTGGGTTCTCGACAGGATGCACGAAGACCGCCCCAATTTGTATACAAAGGCGAGCATCAATTCGGCAAAAGCCAAGCCCTTGAGGTTTGTGTTCGCGAGTGAAAATGATGCCGAAAAGCCGATCGAAGCGGTGTCGCGAAATTTCATAAGGTATGCGGCGAAAAATGTCCCAAATGAACTCGAAACCGCATCAGGACGTCCAGGTGAATCGGTAACGATAACAACAATCGATGCCCCGGTGCAGAAGAAGGCGTTCGAAATCGTAGAAAGGTCAATGAAGTCCCTTCAGACCCGTGTGGACACAGCTTGTCGAAAACAGCATGTCAGTTGCTCCGTAATCGAATCCGACGGCGGTATCGAAAAAGTCAGGCCTCAAGCGGCTCTTGTCGCCATCGATCCCAAAAACGGGGAGATTTTGGCAATGGTCGGCGGCATCGGCACCGCGTTTAACTACGCGACAGACGCTCGTCGCGATCCTGGCAGCTGCCTAAAGCCATTTTTTGCCTGCAAGGCCGTAGAAAGCGGTTCATGGCAGGGAGAGCCGGTAACGCCGGCCTCGATCTTCGACCCTTCGAAGGACCAACTTCTCGGTCGATGCGCCCAAAACCACCTTGGAAGACGTGCCGGACTTCGTGAAGCTCTAGCTAAATCCTACAACTTTGCTGCATGTGGGCTTGCAGCTTCAGCGGGCATCCCCGTCGACTTTGTTGGAGCACTCACTGGCTCGGATCCGCGTATTGAGCTATCATCCGCTATCGGTGAATCCGGCGAAACGACATTACTTGATCTCGCGGCTGGCTATACGATATTCGCTCAGGGCAAATTTGCCTCTCCAACGCCATTTCGGGCGGTATACAAAGACGGAGTGAAAATCGACCTTGGCCATGTGAGACCTCGTACGGTTGTCGATCCAGGTGCCGCATGGATTGTAGCCGATATGTTGGGATCGGTCATCGAAGCCGGAGGCACGGCTCCGAATTTCAGGAAACAGGCGGGCCTTCAGTCAGTGGCATACCGGCTCGGAGCAAAGACAGGAACGGGGCAAACAGCAGATCTCACGATTGTTGTTTTCTCGCCGAGCGTGGTTGTGGCCGTTAGGGTATCTATGCCGATGAACAAGCCCGAACTGCGAATGTCCGACGGGTTTTCCGGAGCTAGCACCGCCGGACCGATCGCAGCTGAGTTCTTAAAATACATTAAGCATGCCAGACCTGATTGGCTGGGTGGTGAATTTGCTAGACCATCGAATGTTGTTACACGGCAGATTGACCGTGAACGAGGCTGCCAAATGGTAACGGGTGGCATTGCTGAGTTTTTCCTGGTTGGTCGTGAACCACAGATGTGTGAGCCGACGGTGAAAATCGAGGTTACGAAATGAAAATGGAACTCGAAAAGAAAATTGTTTCCTTCCTGCTCAATGTCGGGGCTGGATTTTGCCTAGTCGCTTTTGGTGTGGCGACAATTCCCGCGGTCATTCTGGTGAGTTCGGGGGTCGCAGACTTCTACAGTGGAATCTCGCCTGTAATATCGCTTCCCTCGACCGCAACCATTATCGCGGCAGCTTTGATCGTCTTCTCAATATGGCCACGTATTCGCGGGCTAAAACCGGTCATAGGAATGCTCTCCAGTGAGTACAATCGGTGGAGTAAATTTATGTCTTGGTTGGCCAAACACACCAAGTCTTGGAATGGCGTCCAGTTAGTCAAAGACTGGATCTCGAACTACGAGCGTGGCCCGGCAAGAGAGCACTTGCGGAGATCCGTTGTAGATCGGACGCTGAGTCCGACACGCCGTGTGGCAATACTTCGAAGAACGAAGATGACAGTCAGCACCTTCGCGGACGGGTCTTCTTCGGAATCATCCGACCGAAAATAGATTGTGGATTTAGAATAACGAAGAGATAATGAATTCTACCCCGGGGCGTACAATATGAAGATAATATTTATAGAAAGCAAATCTGCGTTTTTTGGGAATTTGGCTGAAGAACTGTCAAATATAAAAGGGCTCGTTGTTGTTAAGACTGCGGCCGACCGTCTTGAAGCGCTTAAGATAAGTGAAAAAGACGTGATTGTAATTGACGCCGGAGTTAAGACCGGTCGCGATCAGTCGCGAAAAGGTCTCGAGTTGTTTCAGAGGCTTCGCCGCGAAAGAAGATATAAGAACCCCGTCATCGTTTGTTCAGAAGTCAGTGTCGAGGAACTTTCGAAAAGGTACAGCATCGTAAGGTCGCGTACCGGCAATCGCTTCGTACAGATTCCGACCCTACTCGATAGTTTTGTGGAGACTTTAAGCCAGGTGGCTGATGAAGCTCTTGACGATGACGGACTTGAAAGTATTATCCGTTGGGATTCGGGTCTCGAGGGAGAATGGTCGAATTTAATACATTCGCTGTTTCACTATTTTATAGACGTTGGTCAGTGCCAAATCGATTCTGATTTTCACTCTCTCATAAACAAGCTTACTCATTCTGTCTCCAACTGGGCCATTGATCGGAAGAGAACCTAAAGAAATTCTTGACTGAGCTCGAGTTGGCTAAAGTAACAGACGGCATGTTATTGCCGAAGGACCGCCTGCAACATCTGTCTGCTTTAAGGGACCAACTTATTCCACGACCGCTGCAAGCAGTTTTTACCCAAATCAAATCACCGCCTATGGGGTTCACCCGCATCTTGTACGCAGACGACAAACCGCAGGATGGTATTGTTCAAATGCTACAGCGTGAATTCAAATATGAAGTCACCACTAAAAGAGTTGCCTCCGCAGCGATCTCGGCGATCGAAAACGGAGAGTTCGACATCGTACTTTGTGATTTACACTTCAAACGGTACAACACCGGCGACGAAGGCGAGTTTGAAGGACTCGAGGTTATGAAGAAAGCGATAGCAAGAACCCGACTGGAAAATGGAATTAGAAAACCCGTTGTCGTGTGTACGAGTATTACCGACCCACATTCCGACTTGCTACCAGAAGGTGTTTATCGGTGTACGGGTCGGAATTCGCAAAATATCAACTCGATCCACTCGACAATTTGGGCTGCGGCCCGAGAAAGGCACGCCGTGCTTCCAGCAATGGAAGACTGGCAAAAGCGACCTGATGAATTGATCGCTCGAGACGCTGCCGAATTGTGCATTATGCTTATCGACGGCTTGACACGCCAATGGAAAGGCCTAGCTCAGTCAATTAAAGATATTGCACTAAATCGCTTTGAAGACCAGGCTTTCGAGAGGTTACACACGCTGACGTTGCCTGAGCAAGGTGCAGATCTCACGGTAGGTGTGGCGGCAGCGATACGAGATCAAATCGAGACCGTTATGTCAGAACTCAGCTTGCCCCACGATGCACAAATTTATCATTTTCTTCATAGTGGTGTCCGGCAATTTAACGGTGCGGTTGAGACGCTTAACGATGTCGTTCGAATATGCCATGAGATCGTTGGTAAGCTAAAGTCGAACAGTAAAAACAACATAGGCACCCTTGTTAATAGATTCTCCGATAGCACCGTGCCGTTAGGCTTCACAACTAAGAAAGAGGCCAACGGTCTTCTCGTTGATCTCCGGAATGAGCTAAGTACACTAATCCGGGACATAGAAAGTCCAGCTTTGTTGATCCAAAACTTGAGGTCAGCGGCCACTGAACGGACCACCGTTACCGTTTACGTTTTTGAGGAAAATGACGAATGGCAACAATTTATTGAGGCGACCGTAGGACAAGTTCAGAAAATTCTAGATGGTCGCGTTAAGATCAGCATCAAATTCGTCCCTGAGTCGGGGAGGGGCCCACTTGCGGCTCGCTGCCAAACGTTATTCGACGAACTAAAGGACCGTACCATTTTCTCTGAAGTGCCTCAATTGCCGGACTCGGTGATTGTCGGTTCGTATTCGTTGCTCCGCGGTTGCGAATTGGCAAATGGTGTACTTGTCGAGGAGTTTACGAGGATAGGCGTTCCAGTCGTATGTTTGACGGCGGGTGGAACAATTTCTGAAAGAAAAGAAATGAGGTCCTTAGGGGTACCGGAAAATTGGTTTTTGACAAAGCTGACGAGGCAAGACCTTTTAGAGCGCGACCTAGTTCGGGTGCTCAACGAGATTCTAGTGCAACCGCCGAAGGTCGTATTAGAAATGGTATATATAGCTGACGAAGAATCGGGGCTTGAAAATGGCGTCGAATTCAGATTAAACAAAATCCCTTTTGAGGTGGCCGGACGCCTGCAAGACGGCTTGGAAAAGATCTTTGAGTCTTGTACCCCAAGGGGGAAAGATGTTCGTAATCCAAAAAAAATAGATGATCGGGAAATTGCAGGACCCATCGTCTCTAGAATAAAGAGCCGAATTTTGGAAACTGCGACAGACAACCAAATTCGAATAGATCGGAACTTCCTGTGAAAGAAAAAGAAATTGATTGCGGCGTACCAATTAGTTTCGACTATAGGCTATCAGAACCTGCTGCTCGATGGAGTATTGAAAATGCTGAGTTGCGGATGGTGAATTATAGAAAACATGCAGCTCGTCAAAAAAAATTTGAAGGCGAGGGAACAATTCTTTTGGTTGACCCGAAGTCACAGGCTCCGAATGAGTTAGTCGGAGAGCTGACGGCAAGCGGCTTCAAGGTTGTAGATCTTGGCAGCATTAAGCTAACTGAAAGCAAGCCCGATATCGTTCTGATTGTCGAGTGCTCAGGAACGGCCGTTGAACGAACGGGGGAATCCAGAATATTCGAGAAAATTAAACAAGATTTGCTCGTTAATGATTCGGAATATTTGCTGCTGACCAATAGGACTACCGACCAGAGATTCATATCTCAGGCCGTCGACTTTGGCATCGGTTTGGACTACATAATCGAGTCCGGGCGATTCGGGACTGTGGATGTGCTGGTGGAATCCGCACGGGCCCTTTGGGAAAGGAGGATGCTTGATCGGTCGCCTTCATTGGCAGACGTTGAGCGACCTACATAGAAAGCTGGGACCTGAACTTGCAGAACTACCGCGGATTGAGATCTTGAATGGCACTGATTATGCCACAGGTCGATTGATTTTAAAGATAGATGACAGGGAAACCATCGTTTCGACGCCCCAAAATGCTCGGTTTAGGAAATTAGGATGTCTGTTGCAGCATCCAAACTGTGAAATATCGACTGAGGTTGTATTTTCTGCGGCGGCGGCGAACGTTCCCGATGACCAGGGTGCGAGTTTTGTCTCCAAACTGCGAAGGACGCTGGCACCAATGTTGTTTCCGGACTTGATCGCCGGCGAGGCTATGAATCGCACCTGCAACCTTCTAAAGTTCAGGAAAACTGAAGGTGAAGGTGAAGGCGAAGGAAAGATAACCTTTTGGGCTATCGTCGTGGATTCGAGAACTTCTAAGCCAATATAATTAGGTTGGTGGTGTTACACCGCTGGAATAACGAAATAAATGTCGCTCGCGGAACTGGTTTGCTTTAAGCCAGTGCGCACCAATCGTGTATGACCTTGCACTGCACTATCAGAACAAGCTGAAGCTGATCGCAACACCATTGTGCTTCATCATGGTCAATTGCATTGCTTTTTGGCCATGATAACAGATACCCTTCCTCACCCCTAATAATATATCCTTTCCAGCACCGGCCAGCGGCTAGTCCGGCTCTTACGAATACAAGAGCCTCTTTCATTACACTCCATCATACCGGTAAATTCCAAATGCCCTTCGTATGTCTCTCCCAAAAGTATCTTGGGGGGCAAATATCCGAACTCGCCATTTTACATTGAAGGAGGGCAAAAGATCCCGCCGACGCTGTAAAAACTGCCAGACCCGACGAAAACGGTGGGCCTACTATAGAAAGGTCCGGAGCCTAACGACGCGACCCGGCACCGACCGATTGGAAGGTGCGAAGCATAAGGAGAACAACAAAAGAGGATTATGGCGATAATCTGCCACGGCAGGAAAATAAGTGCCAGCTCACCGGGAAAGGGCTGGCGTAACCTTGAAAATGTCGGTCAACACGTAACCGACGAGGAAGCTGCCCCGGCAGGAAGATAAGTGCCAGCTCACCGGGAAAGGGCTGGCGTAACCTTGAAAATGTCGGTCAACACGTAACCGACGAGGAAGCTGCCCCGGCAGGAAGATAAGTGCCAGCTCACCGGGAAAGGGCTGGCGTAACCTTGAAAATGTCGGTCAACACGTAACCGACGAGGAAGCTGCCCCGGCAGGAAGATAAGTGCCAGCTCACCGGGAAAGGGCTGGCGTAACCTTGAAAATGTCGGTCAACACGTAACCGACGAGGAAGCTGCCCCGGCAGGAAGATAAGTGCCAGCTCACCGGGAAAGGGCTGGAAAAGCGTTGTAACGCACCATCTAGTCAGAGGCCGTCACTAATATGGGGGCCACGGTCGACCGGACGCGACTAATTAGAATTCCTCGAATCGAAGAAGAAATAGAAACGAATACGCAACGGAGGGTATCATGATCGAAACGACAGCTAGAGTGACAGATAACGATAAAGCAAAGAACCTGACCACAGTGATTCAGCGATTCTTATGGTGGTGTGCCGGAGCAAACACCAATATGTTGGTCCGCTGTCCCGAAGACTGGGGCAAGTTTACGGTAATCGGCACGATGGTGTGTGTGACCGCATTTATTGCGTTTATTTCCGGGGCGTTCTATCTGGTCTCTCTGGGTCTGCTCGGCCACTATGCGATACTTGGGGCAGCTGGATGGGGCGCCATTGTCTTAGCCGTAGATAGGGCGATGCTGGTCTTCTGGAAAAAAAAGGCAAGGGATTAAGAAAGGGCGGCAAGGGCGGCAGGAAGAATTTGGAAGGCTTGTGCCTCGAGTTATTCTTGCAGTGCTGATTTGGGCTACCGTTGGCGAGGCGATGTTCACCTTTGCGATGAAAGGGGAGATAGACCGTGCAATTGCGGAGAAAACTAAGATCGCCGTGAATGATACCCGGTCAGGCTCCGTGTATGAAGCCGAACGAAGTGAACTGGCCGGTAAGATAAAGAAATCGGAAGATGATCTTGTAACGCTTAAAGACGAGGTCCAAAAAGCGGAACGGGAGTTGGATGCCGAGATGGGAGGCGTCAAGGTCGAAGGTCGAACAACTGGGATCGAAGGTAAAGGGCCACAAGCTAAGCTAAAGGCTGAACTGCTCGAAAACGCGCGGAGGAGACTGGCCGAACAGGGAGCCCAGTTGCAAAACTCAATCGACGAGTTAACAATCAGGCTCAACGATGTGAAGAGCAAAATAGACACTGCGGCTAATGCGAGAGAAACTATTGAGGCAGCTGCTAACGGACCGGAAACCCGGCATAGGATAATGCTGGAACTGGTCTTCGCCAATCCGTTTTCTGCAATCGGCTTTTTGTTAATTGCCCTAGTATTGCTGATCATCGATACGCTCTGGTTGTACTTAAAATTTTCGGCGAAAGAGTGTGAATACGATCGACTGTTGCGTCGACACGACGATCGTCTGAAGACCAAAGACGAACGCTTTGAGGCGGTGATTACGTCGGTTAAAAGCGGTAACCAAGAAAAACTTCGTGGACAAGAAAAGACACTAGCCGATGCGATTGCGAATAGCTATGTCAGAGAACTAAACAATGAAATGTTCGCTTCTAATGAGCACTCAAATGGGACTGCGGACCGCACCAGAATAAAAATCGAGGCACCGGAATTCACCGCCGACCAGTTTGAGGTGTTTCTTACGGAAAAGGAAACATTCACCGTCACGCTCGACGATCTTATGTCAGAGATAGAGATCTTCCTCGAAGATGTTAAGGAGCAAAAGAGGGTTAATGTCGAAATTCGGGAAGCTCGGAATTCGGATGGCGAACTGATTGAAAGGTTTATAGTCCCGTTACTCGACCAACTAAATAGAGACCGCCGCGTGCTGCTGAGGCTGACAGAGCTCGACACGGCCAAAGCGGGTACAGATGAACAAGAAAGCGAGTCGGGAAATGCCCACGAACACCAACAGCGAGCCCAAACGTCAAAATCGAAGGTTGCTGAGCCTGAAACCCAACACACTGATTCACAATCAAACGGTTCTTCGCCTAAAGTCACGAGCAGGCTCATTGCTGAGAAATTGCAGCAATTGGTGGCCGCTTATATTTACTTGTTTCCAGGGTTGCCAGAACCGACGATCCGCATGAGGTCAAAAGCAGATCATCCAGATCATTCGGGGGCAAATGGCTTCGCTAGCGGTTCTGACCTGATAACCATTTTCGAGGAGTTTTTCATCGAGACTTGTAAATCAGACTTTGCAAGTCCCCACCTTCACCGTTTCATTAAACACGAACTAGTGCACAATTGGATATGTTTCAAAGAGATTGTAGACGATCACGATCATGGGGAACAGTTCCAGTACTGGGATCTTATGGTACGAGGCGGGCTACCAAAGTTTCGTGGCAGATTTGACTATGCCCAACGAGGGTTGTAGACGCAGTCGGATTGGGATTTCTAACCACATCCGATACAATTACAAAGGTTTTTCACAATAGGATGTAAAAGGAAAAAATGATGGCAAATCCCGGAGCTAACCAAAGTGATTCTGCAAATACCGGTTCGAAAGTTTGGCTCTTGATTACGGTAGCAGCTTTAGGCTATTTCGTCGATGCGTATGATTTGATCGTCGCTAGCGTGGCGAGAGGGAGTGCGATTGTAGAGTTAGGGTTGGCGACGGCTGGAACTCCCGAACACAAATCGTACGCTTTTTTGTTCGAAAATGCTCAGTCTGCTGGCATTCTTCTCGGTGGCATACTCTTCGGCGTGCTTGGTGACAGGCTGGGACGTAAACGAATGCTTTATGCGTCTATCTTCATTTATACTGTGGCCATTCTCCTGAATGCAATACTGACTCCAGAAATTCCGTACGTAGGAGCAGTATACAGTATTCTGCGTTTTGTCGGGGGATTCGCTCTGGCGGCGGAACTCAGCATTGGGATTGTCATGATCGCTGAAACGATGAAAGCGAAAACGCGAGGTATTGGCACCATGCTGGTGGTGTCATTTGGGGTGTTGGGTTGTGTTCTCGCAGCAGTACTGTTCGAATTTTTTAAGGTGTCTTGGCAATACCTCTTTATTATCGGCGGGGTTGCGGGGCTTTTGCTTTTAGGATTCCGCTACGGCGTCAGCGAAACCTCACATTACCTTAATGAAGAAAACCAGCGGGCTGAAAGAGGAAGCTTTCTCCTGATTTTCCGCAATTGGAGACTTTTGAAGATCTTCATTAGCTCTATTCTCCTTGGAGCACCGATTTATTTCTTCGTTAGCATCCCGATCAAGTTCGCTGCGGATTATGGTAAGGAGTTTGGACTGACCATCGCCGGGACAATCCCAATAATTATTTTCTATTTAGCCCTTTCTCTTAGTGACTTCATTGCAAACTTCGCTAGTCAAATGCTTCAGAGCAGGAAAAAAGGTCATATATTTTTACATCATCCTTTGCCTCGTCCCGATTGCAGGGTTGTATTTCTTCCCACCAACGACCCCGGCGAGTACTTCTACATATATTCCCCGCTAATGGGGTTCGCATCGGGGTATTGGGCTCTGCTAATTACCTTCACGACCGAACAGGTTGGTACGAATATTCGTTCGACTTACACAACCTCTGTTCCCAATATCATTAGGTCACTATTCATCCCGATTTCGATATTGCTAACTTTTTTTGCAGCCCATATTTGGAACGTCAACCTCAGTCTTCTATATTGGGATTGTCGCAGTTGCCTTGGGACTTTTAGGTAACCACTCTCTAAAGGGGAGACTTGGGGGCCGATTTGAACTTCGTGGATTCTGATCATGTAGTCATATGAAATTACTGATAGTTCCGGGCGGAGGCGACCCAGAGAGCCCAGTCTACAAGGCCGGATTCAATCTTATTACCAAGGAAGCGAAAAACGCGGTATCCAACCGTTACCCCCAATGCGCTTCCCCGGACATTACAGCTTTACCGGCACCGCTCATTTTCTCGATCAAAGAACAGCCGCTGACGTAACTCTAGAATCACTCAGGCAGCTAGAACAGGAGAAAGCACCATATATGATCTTCGCTCGCAGCTACGGCTGCGGAGTCGTTATGTCTTTACTCCTCGAGCACGAGCTGCAACATCTTGTGCGGACCGTCTTGTGGGGACCAACTCCAATTGTAGGCATCTACAGGGTGACAGTTCATGATAAGGAAGCTATCGAACAGGCAAAGACAAAGAAAGGCTGTTTCGTCGACGATAGTACGTACAAAAGTTGCGTTCCGTTTGAGATACAGCTGTTGTGTTATGAGGGAAGCAATCTACTCAACATCGGCGCGGGAAGTTTGGATAAACACTGCCGTCCTAGCTACTTCACATTTTTAGAATCCTACACAGGCCCAAAGACGAACGTATCCTACACTATGATCTCGGGTCTTGCGCACGAGGTCACTGAGCGAGATGAGAGGTATGCGCAGTTCATTTTTGGCGATGTCAAAGAAAAAATGGAAGACGAGCGAATGCGAATCGCGTCGGAAGGTCTCGCTCGGCTATATGGGCCGGACGATGACTAGAATCCCGAACAGCGGTTACAGGAAGCATTGAGATTTTACGGCAAAGTTCGGCGAGATGTGAATTGCAAGTGGATTTCAAAATGAGAGAAGCGAAAATAACGGCAGTTGGGCACTATCTGCCGGAACGCGTCGTGGGGAAACGAGGAACTTTCTGAGCGATATGGAATTTCAGTTCCCGAAATTATAGAAAAGACCGGGATAGAAACGCGTCGATATGTAACTGACGAAACAACCAGTGATATTGTAAGCTTGGCCATATCCGATTTGCTTTCCAAATCAACTATTTCAGTCAAAGAAATCGATTGCATAATTGTCGGTACCTTGACACCGGATCATTTCTTTCCATCGACTGCTGTGAGTGCGATTAACCGGTTAGGGGCTGGAAAGGCATGGGGATTTGACCTCTCGGCGGCCTGCTCTGGCTTTACGTACGGCCTTTCGGTTGCGGCCGGTATGGTTCAACAGGGAAATGCGAAGAACATCATTGTTTGTGGAGCGGACCGTATGAGCCGGACGCTTAACAACTTCGATTATCGAACCGCTCTTTTATTTGGAGATGGAGCTGGGGCTGTGCTCGTGCAGCAAGCAAGTGACGATGAGAATATAATTTATGGGCATCGAAATCGAGTCGTCGCGGATAATCTGGAAGATGTATTCTACAAGACTCCTTTCAACTCTACCGATTGGCCTTCTGAAAAATTCGAGTTAGATGGCGGAAAAGTTTATCGAAACGGAATAGCACTTACCGCGGCGAATGTGCGAGCTTATTTGAACGATAGTAAATTGGATCTGACCGATTTTGAGCACATAATCCCTCATCAGTCTAATCTAAACATGATCAAAGACACGGCCAAGGAACTTGGTGCCGGGATCATCGAGAAGTTTCGAGTAAACATAACTGAAATCGGAAATACCGGCGGAGCATCAATTCCGATTTGCCTTTCGCACTTCGTCAAGAATGGGACGATCCGGCGAGGTGAGAGAGTTCTATTGGCCGGCTTTGGGGCGGGATATACTATTTCGATAGTTGATTTCAGGTCTGACATTTACAGTTGAACGATGAGGTCCTGTGGACACTGAAGAAAAACGAAACATTAGCCAAACTAAGGCTGAGGAGGACTGTTCTAGCACGTTTCTCCAGGTAATTCAGCAAATACGAGCCTGCGGATCAAAGGAAAAATGAACCCCTAGAACAACGTATAGCCGATGGCCTAAATACAAACTACAGCGTACTTGATAATTACTTGAACGATCGTGAGCAGCCTCCTAATGAAAACAAATCTCTCTTCTATTACTATGTAAGAAAGCAGGCAGAGCTTCTTTTCGGGCTCTATACTTATATCGATCCATACAAAGTGCGTTCAAACGAACCTTCCGACAATCAGATGCCATTCACTCTGTGGGGTCGGGAGAGATTTCGCAACGAGGAGATCAAACCTTCGTTTGAAATTCCAATTTTCATCACTTTGGATAATGATGATGGCGAAAAATCGCTTGTGCCTGTTGACAACGATTTCAAGAAATTTATTCAGTCGATAAATCAGGTTTACCGGGAGACCCAACCCTTTCAAAAGCAGGACTTCATTAAACTTTTCAACGATAACCGCTATTTGGGGCGAAAGCGAAATAAACGAGATCTAGAACTTGGGATTCTCTACATTCCAAGTGGAGAGATTGACCATTGTATTTTTCAACTCTTAGCTTTTTTATGTTGCGGACCGTGGGGCGAAATACAGACTTGACCAGAAAATCCCAATTGATTGTGTAGGACTGACCAATCCTGATGTGCTGTGGAAATTTTGGCAGGCTTTAACTTGGGACAAGCCCTTACAAACGCGTCTCCAGAGCGTCTTTGAGTTTCAAGAGAGGGAGAAAGGATCATTTTCATTATTGCTACGTACAAGCGGAGGCACTACGAGTCAGACCCTGCAAGAATGGCTCACAGACTGGGGCTATCTTGATGGAGAGCTTCCAACCGAGAAAATGATTGCGTGCCTCGAATATCTTTACTTCCTGATATTCCCTGATTCTACCGATGATAAGGCTCATGAATCACGTGAGTACTTGGCTCTGATTACAAACGAGACTAATAATGGAAAACGTTACTTTGATGGTTTCGAAAAAGATGACGACGCAAAGATATTTGAGCAAGATTTTCATACCTTTCTCGAACGAAGAAGTTTGCTGCTTTTGAACGATAGCGATCTTGAAGAAAAGCGCCCAGAAGAGGTGCTCGTTGGAACCGACTGGCCGACGCTAATCAATACCTACTTTTCACTCCTCTCCAAATGGACAACGGATGAAGAAGGGCAAACAAGCGAGGATAAACGATCTGCCTTCGTAAGCCGGGCCAGAATCAGACCTTTTATACACTTTTTAAATCGTAGCCTACACGGTATCTTCCAATCCGGTAGCGTTGAGCGGGCATGTCGAGGCCTGATTTTCCACCCCATTCTCCATATGCCCGCCACGTTCAAAGATAATGTTAAGGTTGGAAATTCGCAGGTAATTCATTATGCGGGTTTCTTCAGTTGTAATATAAAGGATTCCGATTCGCGAGGCTTTAACTATTTCAATTGGCGAACGACATACTGCGGGCCAGAACAAACGAAAAAACGCGAATTGTACGGCCCCACATCACATTTTTATGATACAACGCTTCCACAATTGCTTATCATTGCAAATGAGTTAGGGGATATTGAAACGGAGGCGGTTTTTTTTGACGGCATTATTTCAAAAGCCATCCGCGAACAAGAGAAACAGGCGTCGCGGGCGGCAATCTCGCAGGCCATGGCTCGGAATGCGAGTCATAACATAGGCTCGCACGTATTGAACCGACTGACTGACGGTGCAACATTAAGAAAGATGAGGCTCAAGGGTTTTAAGTCTTATTTGCCCAATGACGGTGACCTACTTCCCTACGAACTGCGTTCCCCACTTCTCAAATCGGACTGTTCAACCAATATGTAAGGTGTCGAATGGACTATTTGAGCGATATTACGTTCGGCACCCCAGTAATGCATACAAATAAAAGGATTTTTGGGGACCTGTATAAGGATCTCGACAAAGTCCGGTTGTTATTGGAGCATATATCTGGGCTGGATGATTTTAAATATCGGATCGTATTCCAGATCAACGATGAGGAATTGAATTCAACAGCTTTGGAAGATGGACAAATAAAGGACTTGATGGTTGCCGTCCCCAATGACCTGCTCGGTTGCCAGGCCTTTTTACAACATACTTGAGAATGTAATTCGCAACACCGCTAAGCACAATCAGGAAAAGCCACCCCTTACGGTGTTTACGGTGCGTTTTAAGACCCAGGCTAGTGCCTCCAGTTCCAGTCGCAGCTCTGAATTCGATGATAGTCAAAGTAACTTGTTTTATGAAGTCGAGATATTTGACGATATCGATAAATCGAACCCTGTAATGGACGATGACGTCACTAAGCGAGAAATTGACTTGCTCGTGCTCGATCAAAATCGAAGGCTGAACGACAGTGTCCTCGATAAGGACTATAAACTGCGAGGGTCGGGCCTTGGACTCCTTGAAATGGAGGCGTCTGCTGCTTATCTTAGAAAATTGGAAGTAAACCAGATCGAAGAAGACGAATACAAGATTACTGATGACGACGAAATCCACAAGGGAAAACACCTCAAAATATTAAAGGCCTTTGCGAAAGAGGTTGGTTCAGACGGATTGAAACGATGGTGCCTAGGATATCGGTTCTTCCTGCTTAAACCCACAAACTTTTTGTTGGTCAGCGACGTCAAATTTGACGAAGCCTACAAAAAAAAGCTCCTGTTAGACGGTATTTGGATTAGGCGTTTTGATGATCTTATTACGGAGTTGAAAGCCGGGGCGGTTTTCAGCCACGAATTTGTCATTTTCGACAATCCTTCGCTGGATTTTGAACCTACTAAAAATAACAGGGACGATACTTTATTACCGACGCGGAAAATAGTGGTAGATAAATTACACGACTCTATTCTTAAAAAGGAAGAGTACTCATTCAATGCGGTTGAGAAATGGGTTTGGGAAGAAAGGTTCAATTCGATTAAGGGGGAATTTAAGAATGTAGAGGTAATACCGAATTCTTATCTGGCTAGGGATAATCCACCGGTAGGCACTTATCGGATCCTGATGTTGCATCACGGCGACGCATGGCGAGAGCCAGCCAATTGTCATCACAAGGAGGCCTTATCAAGTAATGCGATATCTCGCTTACCGGGTAGTAATGGCCCAGAGTTGCCCCACTATTGTAGGAAAGTTGAGCATGACCGAGCAACAAAGTACAAATTGTTCGAAGCGGCGATATGTAAAATTGTGGTCGTAGATGAACGAATTCAGAGGTTTGCTGACGAAAAATATGTGGACGGTAATTTGAATCGCGTCATCTTTGAAAAGACAAACGTGCGTATTCCTTCCAAGGCGCTCCCTTTGGCGAACCGGAAACTTTGAAAAAGGGATAACGAATCTAATCATTAAATTTGTCGAAGACCGCTTTAGAGAAAAAACTTGGAAAGACTCAGATTTTGTTTTGGTTCATTACAGCATACTTGAAAGAATGTTCAGGTCTAATAAGGAAGCAATCGATGAGAAACTATCTGTTTGGGCAAAGTTTGCGAAGGTGGTTGTAACTTCAGGGCGAGGCAAAGTAAGAGGTCTCCCTGACGCGGTCTGTTTTGTACACTTGTCGCCGGTCTTAAATGTTTTCACTGAAGTTCGTAGTAAATTCTCAATGGTGTCTCTCCTTAGTTCAGCCAGACGGGATCTTGCGGATAATGCCGAAAAACTGCAATGATAATTATTATCTTCACCAACGCGGATAGCATCTATTGGGTGCCTCGTGGAAAGGAGTTTCTTAACAAATATAGTCTGCCGGAGCCTTGGTGTACCAACGTAATGTGCCACTTCGCCGAGGAGCCGGCGAGGTTTGATTTTGTTGATAGACTCGAAGCACATGGACTTTACTTCGCAAATGACAAGATAGCCGTTGAGACATTCCTCGAAATGATCGATGGATTCAAAGAAGAAGATCTTTACCTAGTCAAGCATACAAATCCGAAGTTCGTGAATGAAAGGTTTGTTAAAAGGGTTGGATCTGCCTTAAGATTCGTGGAGGGACAACATGGTACAGTAGGTAGGATTTACAACGAAGTTGTCGAGGTTATGTGTGATGAATGCCCACAAAAAGTCGAACGTATTATCGATATTGCATTTCAGTTAAAATCTGAAGCCAAAAGGCGTTTTCTAAGTGATTGTTCAGATCTTTCCCACAGTTTACCGCTGGGCTTGCCGGCGGCATTCGAGGGGATTCCAAATGCCGACGAAGCGTATGAAACTTTTATCAGGGAAATCGCGCGACTTAGAACACTTCCCGGGCAACTGAATTGTTCTAGTCCGGAATTTCTCAAAGCATTTGAATTACTTCGCAAGACTCTTGCCCCCTCATGAGTAACTTGAGGTATCATTATTGAAATCTAAATGACTGGCGGAGTTTGCTCATTGGAGTTGCCGCGGAGGATAAAACATGAAAATCATAATCGTCGACGATAACGCTGCCTTTGCAAAGAATTTGGAAACGTCACTTTCCTCTCAAGAAAGAATTGAATGCTCAACCCTCGATGCTTCGGATATCAGTAGCATGCTTGAGATGCCTGAAAAAA
This sequence comes from Acidobacteriota bacterium, assembly GCA_016713675.1. NCBI lineage: Bacteria > Pseudomonadati > Acidobacteriota > Acidobacteriota bacterium. Next base: position 163,813 of record JADJOS010000001.1, on the reverse strand, counting down.
TATCACACGGTATGGTTGACGTGGATGCCGTTCTGTTGATCAATGCCGATCTTTTGTCTGGTGTCGGAAGTGGTGATCTTCATAAGGGGGTCAGACTCTTGAGTTGGATGCGTATCAACGGGGTAACCAACCACTGTGTTCTGTATTCAATTGAAAGTGTTAATTCTGTCGCGGCAGCTAATCAGAGAAACCTCATCATATTTTCGAAGGGCAATTCCTTTGTTCAACTTCCTGCCATTTTTACTGAACTTCAATTCGATTTGCTTAATGAAAATAGAGTAGAACAAACAAATCTAGATGCTTATCTTAAAGCGTCATTTAGGATCGATGACTTTCGCCACAGCGATGCAAATTGGTGGGGCCTCAAGCAATTGTGGGACGTCCACCGTGTTTACACTGAAGGCCAATTCCGAGAGCCCTATCCGTCACTCATTGAGGATGCTCTTAAGGATCTAAACAATGCCGTAGGAGCTTATTTGCACAGTCTTGAAGTATTGGACGTTACCCAATTCGCTCAACAAGCCCAACTCCGCCTTTCGAAACTAAAGTCTGACCTGCTTTCGAAACTTGATATTATCCGTGATGGACTGGGTACCGCTAAAGTTAAAGAACTTGAATGGGAAGAATTGGTGAATTCCATCAAGGGACAAATTGATCGTGAATGGTCTTTTGTTCGAGGTTTTGTTGGAAACACTTCTGATGAATTTCAAGCCGTCCGAGATATCGTTGAAATAAAATTGGAGCCGCTTTTGAATGAGGGAGTCGAGGCTTTGGGTGATGCTCGCGACGAAAGAAACAAATTCGAGAAATTAAAGAATGAATTAAACTCTCAGATAGAGAATCTCGAAAGCACTATTCGAAATATTTACCCCGCTGTTAAGAATGATCTGTTTGCCAGAATTCCGTCTTGGTCTATTCCGACAGATAGAAAGAGTTTGGTCATCGACGACAAGGCTGACGAAGGATATGAGCATATTTTCGAAGAGATGTTCCGTGCAGATGTGGAGTCAATTAATCCCGATGGATTTGAGGAGTCCGGAGTTGAAGCGTTTTTTACCGAAAAGTTCGGCCAGTCGTGAACCGGATGGATCCCGATGTAGTGTTGCTGGACTTAAGGTTATTTGATGAAAAGCAGTCTGGTATACCGCCTGAAGAACTTTCTGGGAAATTACTGCTGGACAAGTTAAAAGGCGAATTTCCTGGTCTCCCGTTATCGTTACAACTGCGTCTAATAAGATTTCCACCCATGATGTTTTAATGAATGCAGGTTCCGACGCTTATTGGGTCAAAGAAGGGCTCGATGAACGCCGGACGGCGTTTGATTCGGCTTATAATTACTTCTTGCTCATTTTTCTGGTGGATAAGTTGGCCGGGCCACGTTACCAATTATTGAAATCTTATTCAAGGTTCGCAATGGAATTTACGAGTTTATATTCCGCCAATTGGTCAGCCTCAAAAGAATGGATAAATGGTGACAAGACAAGGGCAGACGCCGATGAGATTTCGAGAACGCTTTTTGACTGCGTGAATCTTACAAGGAACTATTTACGCTGGGTGCATTTAAGGAAAGATAAAGATCGTACAAGAGATGACAGCTTCATTCTTAGCGCCCTGATAAATAAGACGGCAGGGATAGTCGAGAACGTTCATGGGCTTGACGAGGGTTGCTTTGACCTTAGGATCCACTATTAGAAATAGAGGAGATGAGATTGGGGCTCATTTGATAGACACAAAGGAGCGATTTTCGCACTCTGGTTTCCGCGACGCTAGCTGGGATGATTTTAACGACTGTGTTGAAATGACTATAAAGTACCTTTCCAATTTACCTTGACACCGGTCGTGTTTTCGGCGAAAACGCACCTAGAGAATGTCACTTTCGACATTCGATCGTCTGTGGCGACGACGGGGTAATATTAGTCGAAAAGGGCTTACCTATTCGAGCACTCGGGTGGTCCGAGCTTTACTGTCAGCTAGAGGGCGATTCGCGAATTATTCACGCATGGACGTTTTTCTGCATTTTAGTTCTTGCTGGGCCGCTTGCTTCGCCGTCTCCATGACCGCCTGAAATTTGAGCCGTCACCCGATCGTGGATAAGATCCCATTCAACTTTCCCAAAAATTAACTGTATCGGCTCCATAGCTCGTCCCGATGGTGCCGCGAAGTCTAGGGTCTCAGTCAATATCACAAAAAACACAAGGAGTTTTCTCAGTTGCTTGCGGTAAGTTAGTAGGACGGCTAGGCTTTGGCCACAATGACACCAACTACGACAATCGTCTCCGCTGGATCACATGGACGATGCATAGAAAAATCCCGAACAAATGAATACAATAGGCCGTGCTAAGCGTGTTCGGTAAACGGGGGATATAGCATTGCAAATATTCGATATTGGCGGGTCGGGAGTCAAGACTGTAAATCTGACATCACATGAAGGTATTGAGTCTCTCGATGGCCAGGAGGTCGCATTTTTCCCGAAACCGGATTGGGCGAATTTTGCCGAATGGGCTAACGAACTAGGACTTCTTGAAAGCGACCTGATCGGCATCGCGTGTGCCGGGTTTATCGAGAATAATCAAAATGTAAAGCTTTTTAGGGTTGGGAGATGGGTCGATAAACCGCTTGCCAAAGAAATTATAGATTTGTCTCCTTCATCAAGTGTGTACATTTTGAATGACGCGGAAGCCCATTTAACGGCGCATGCCGGAATGTATGATTCTCCGTGCATGAGTATTTCCCTTGGGACGTCGCTGGGTTTCTCGATCGGCGATAAGACCGGTAAAATTATCCGCCCGCCTGACAATGTAAATTTTGACGTCGGAGAATTATCGATACCGACGCGAGCAAGTAATAATAAGGCGTGGTGGGCTGTAGGATCAGGCGGGCTTAGTGAACTCGAAAAGGATTTGGGAGAGGAGCAAGGGAAGATTCAATTTGGGTACAGGTTGGGAGCCTTCCTGGCCGGTATGTGCAGTATCTTCAGACCCAAAACAGTTGTTCTTAGCGGCGGCATAACCCATAACGCATGGGATAAGTTTGAACCAACGATGCGGAGTGAATTCGCCATTCAAAAGCCTGACTGGCTCAAAACCCCTCAGATTAGTCGATCACCGTATAGTCGAAACGCTGCCTTAATTGGTATCGCAAAATACGCAACTGTCCTCGACGGATCGGCCACCTAGAGAAACCATTAACCAGCGTGTGTGCTGCCCCGACAACCGAATGCGTCATATCTGTGGCATAAGTTTTTGCCTGAAGGCTCAGTTTCGTGACCGACAACAAGTACCGCTGCGGATCAATGAACTGACACCTGAGTTCGAACCGTTCCCCGTACTATTGTCTCAAATCTTATGAAAGGAGGTGACGTACGGCCATTCACGGCGGCGGAGCCGGGTAAAACAGGACAAGGGGCGGCGAAAGCCGCCCTTAGCCAATTCAGGGCCTGGCGCGAAGATGTTTGCTTAAAGGCATGTCGCTAGTGAGAGACACTCCGACAAGTTAACCAACTCGGAACAAAATGAACACTGTTAGCAAAATCTGTATGTGCTTGTTTCTGGCGTCGCTTCCCGCGCTCTATTACGGTACCACAAGGTCATGGTATGAAATGCTAAGCAACGCTTCGTGGCGACAAGGTAGAATTGTCGCCTTCATAGCGGGCGTTGCACTTTTCTTTCCAGCGAGACTCTTAGCCGAATCGTTCTTCAATCGGCAGTGGCATTTCTTGAAGACACTTGAACACGAGCTAACTCATATCCTGGCAGGGCTTCTTTTTCTCAAGATCCCGGTTGGGTTGAGAGTAACGGCTTATGAGGGCGGATCGGCCAAGCATCTCGGACTAGGCACGACGGGGTGCACATGGATCGCACTGGGGCCCTATTTCTTTCCGACACTGCCGTTTATAATACTGCTTATCGGAGATCTCAGCGGCTTTGATGGAACAATTCCGCTCATGGCAATTGGCCTAGGCACGGGATTCCACATTTTTTCGACATGGGACGAAGCTCATTCGGGGCAGAGCGATCTCAGAAAAGTTGGACTTTTCAAATCGATTCTGATACTACCGCTAATGAATCTGTTTTGGGTTGGATCGATTGTTGCTTATGTGCTTGGTGGCAGTAAACTAATGTTCGAATTTCTTGGAAATACGGCGCTGGTCATATTTCAGTTTTGGCAGTCTCTTTTAGCTGCCTAAAGAAGCGGTAAAACTTAGGAGAAAACAATGACGACACTATCTCACCATGTTCATGAGCTTTTTAATATCGCGGGAGAGATCGCCAAAGTAGCCCGCCTCACGCGTTGGGAATGGCTATGGCTCGAAAGGGTCCGTGACTTATACTCTCTCGTCAGTGATGTTGAAAATAGCATTGAAAGACCTAAGGAGTGCCTAGTTGAACTTTGTATCGAACTCGACGCTTTGATGCCGAACTTCGAGAAAAGTGACGTGGAATCGGTCGTTTCCTTAGGAGTTGAGGCAAGAAGTAAAGTCATTGCAATTGTCGAGATGGTGATTGGTCCAAGGCCGGATAGATTGGAGACTCAAGGTAAAAGATAACGGACGGCCCATCGAAACCTGATGCACACTACCTGAATAAGAAAATGACAGAAAAGTTCAACCTCGAACGGTTTCTCTCAGCCCAAAAAGGGCTGTATGAAACTGCCCTTGATGAGCTAGCTTCTGGTTACAAGCGAACTCATTGGATGTGGTTCATCTTCCCGCAGATGGAAGGGTTGGCGATGAGCGAAACCGCCCATAGATACTCCATAAAGTCGGTTGAAGAAGCACGCGAATATCTTGAGCATCCCGTTCTTGGCTCGCGTTTGAAGAACTGTGCTGAAGCGTTGCTCGGCATCAAAGAAAAATCCGCAACAGATATATTTTCTTACCCAGACGATCTGAAACTGCGATCGTGTATGACATTGTTTTGCACTGTAGCCGATGAGGGATCAGTTTTCCACTTGGTGTTGGAAAAGTACTTTGCCGGACAATTGGATGACCGGACAATAGAGAGCCTTAACAGTTCGGCAGCCACGCGTTCAGTCATAAATACCAGACCTGATATATCCCCGTCTAACACATTTAAGGTCTTTGCTGATCGCGTTATCAAAGTTGGAAAAAACAAATGCGGGGATTCGTTCGCCGTCGAGTTTTTGGAGAAAGAGGGAATACTGCTATTAGTCGTTGCAGACGGTGTAAGTACTTGTCCTTGTGATTGGAAGGCGTCCGAGGTTGCCTGTGAGGCGGTCGTCAGGAAATTCAAGGATTGCCAAGGGAGCATGGACACCCGAATGGTTTTGGCCGCGGGGAAAGCGAACAACGCGGTTCGGCAGATCGGCGGAAACTGCGCTAGCTCGATCACGTCTCTGACGCTAGCTACATGGAATGTTAACGAGGATAAAATTCATTTCCTGAATGTTGGAGATTCTCGCTTATATCTTGGACCTGCGAATGATCTTGAGCAGATCACGCGTGACGATGTCGCACCGATTCTGCTGAAACGAAACGGTGAAGTCGTCTTGAACGCGGGTATACCGGTGTTTATGCGCGGTGTAACCCGCAGTTTGGGTCAAACGGATCCGCTAGAATTTGAAGTCCAAACGCGGCCATTCCGCAGCCATGAAGTCTTGCTTTTGGTGTCTGACGGAATATCGAAAAATGAGGCATTTACCTCCCAGTTTGACGCGATCGTTGGATCTAGTGATTTGCAGGAAAAGCTCTCGCAATTTATCCGAGACAACTCTTACGATAATCGAGATGATGCAACATTGGTGGCTGTCTGGCGAACTGGGACGAACGATATGGTTCTCGGTGAAATTGAACGTTGTCTGCAAGAAGGCATCGATTTCAGAACCTCGATGATCGGCCAAAATCAGATCCTTGAATTCATAAAAGCCGATCTCTTAATAAAGATGGCCGAAGGCGTGAACTCCGAGGTCAATACGACACTAGATTATGCAAAGAAATTCGGCATTAAGTTCGATCGCGATTTCCTTAGCAGTCTTTTAAGTGTTGCTATTAGTCAGGGTACTGATAGGTTACTGGTGACGCGCTTTCGAGATCTAATTCGACGAACATAATGCTACTCTAAACAAAATTCAGTTATTCATTGACAATCCGATTTAGGCAGTTTTCTTCAATCGGGAGCAAAGTTCGAACTTACATACGGCTTCTAAGGGCTTTGAGAGAGGTGTCAATTGTTAGGATGAACTTATCCAGAGCCCTGGCCGCCTTTCGAGGGCCAAGTCAAATTAGGAGGCAGTGATGAAAATAGTAAGTATCCGAAGTATTTTAGTTCTAGCGATTTGTCTCGTTGTGGTCTGGTGTTGCAACTCCTGTGGAACTTGGTTCTCAAAGGGAAAGCCGGTCTCCCTACGATTAGATGGATACCGAAATTCAATTGGAGGTGCGAGGTTTGCAGGCGAAGTTATCGGACGAAAGGACTTTGCTCGGAAATGGGGCTTGGACTTAAAGCTTGAACCCAGCGGCGACAAAACACCCGATCCGGTTACAGCGGTGACGAGTGGGTTAAATGATTTTGGCATTATTGCGGCCGATAAATTTCTAGAGGCTAACGAGAAAGGGGCGGATCTTGTGGCCGTAGGTGTCGTCAATGAGCTTACGCCAACTCGTTTTGTTTCGCTTGGTCGGACGAAGATCAAAACGCCACAAGACTGGATTGGTAAACGAATTGGGGTAATCCCGGGAGACCCTTCAAGAAAACGTCTATAGATCCATATTAAAAAAGAGGGCCTTTCACCAACTCAATTTACCGAAGTTGTGTTGCCCCCAGGTGATTATATTTACGCTATGTACGCATTACAGGTAGGCGAATACGACGTCTACCCGGCAACAATCTTCTTTGAATTAGAGAGCCTTAATTATCTCCACTACAGTCATAGGACAATTAAGCCATTGGATTACGATGTAGTCTACGTCGGAAGAATATATTTTGCACGCCGGGAATTTGTGCGATCAAACCCGGAAACTGTACAGGCGTTTGTGAATACCATGGCTGACGGTTGGAAATGGGCGTTATATGATTGTAAGAGAGGCGCTGATCGATTGAAAGAATTTACACCAAATACCTTCGACAGTGAGATTTGTGTTTCATTGGGAGTTGGTTACGGAAACCCGCTAGACTCAGTTCCGTGGGTTTTGCAATTTAATTACCCGGACTGGGATGAAACAGTTGCAGGACTCATCGCGATTGGAGCTATAAAGAATCCGGAATACCGACACTATATTGACGATTCATTTATTACCAATTATTCTGCGATTCCTTCAGAATAAGGAATTTCGAAATCACCATTGCGGTTGCCTAAATTTTGATTGCTACACAGGATTAGAAAAGAGAAATGAAGCCCCCGAATACTACGGCATCTCGACAGGGCCCTACACTGGATATCGCCAGACGACCGCGAACTTGGCTGATAGACAGATTTGTAGCCGTCGCTATCATTTTTCTTTTACTAACAATCGCGTTCGTTTTCATACTTGTTTACTTCAAGATCCTTGCGGTTACCCCATCGATGACAGAGTACCCTGTGAGGGGGGTCGATGTATCGCATCATAATGGACAGATCGATTGGGAAAGGGTCGCAACCCAGAACATAAAATTTGTGTACATCAAGGCATCGGAAGGTAATGACCTCCAGGATCGGCTTTTCGAGCGAAACTGGCAGGAGGTTCGGCGCGTCGGGCTTATTCCCGGAGCATTTCACGTTTTTGGGAACTGCAGCACAGGAGTCGAGCAGGCAAGAAACTTTCTATTAGTTTGGCGCGACCGTGGAATTGCATTGCCACCGGCTGTAGACGTAGCGTCTGGACTTCCATGTGCAGGGGCTAACGGAAACCCTCGAAATGAACTATTAGTTTTTAAACGAAATCGAACGGACTACCGGTCGAAGACCGATTGTCTATGACAACCGGATCTATATTCCCGGATTCAACAATAATTCAGGAAACCCAGATATCAAATGGGCCAGGGGAATCATTTTGCACCCTCATGTTTTTACGGAGATGAATGGGTTTTTGGCAGTATAGCCGTCAAGGAGAAATCGACGGAATCAGTTTTCCGGTGGACCTAAATATCTTCGAAGGTAGCGATGAGAGATTTAAGACGATCCTTCAAGGAGCAGGACAATGATAGTTGTGAGAATCACTAAGGGGCCCCGGTGTGGTACGTCGATGGTTGGGCCGTCACAACCCCCAGATGATCTATTTGTGTCGCTCCTAGCTACGGATTCCGAATGGGAAATCGACTATAGTGAGGCCACCCTTCAGGAAAGAAACGATTGGCTGTCAAAGGATCTGTTCAATCGTTGTTCACGAGCATTACGTGTCCGCAAATTGCCAGTCTTTCTCAAAGGAGAACAGTTTGATGGTTTCGAGGAATTCAAAGAAAGATATGGTTCTTGGTTTACAAATACATTAAAATTTGAGGTAGAGAATACCGTCGGGGTCACTATTCACACGTTTCACGGTTCCTACGCATCGGCACTATCGCTTGTGAAAGACGATGAAACTGGTGTTCAGATCGAAAGAAATGGTTATGCGAAGCAATATTTAATCTATAAGGATAGTATTCAGGCACGATCTGAATTCAGAAGGAGAGGCCTCAGTGAGGAGCATTTTTTAGACTTCTTCCAGGACGAGTTACAGGAGAAAATGTCTCAGGGCTCAAATGCAGAAGTTGATGAATTACTTGATTATGCTGAACAATATGGTTGTAGAGTGCGCCGTGCTTTTCTAACCTCACTCCTGACTTCCGTCATAGAGCAAGGAACAGATCGAAAACTCGTCTGGAGGGTGCGAGAGCTGATACGAACTGCGAGACCCTGAATCTGCGATTTTGTTTGAGATCGGCGAAGCAATGCTTCCCTTGGTTTATTCATTTAGAGACAGACGAACTGACTGCCGCCATGATAAGTCTTGACCAACGATGCTCAGGGCTTCGAGGGTAGTTAAACAGAGCTGATTGTCTCGTTATGGGATTAAACTTGCAAAGGCAGATATTCGCTACTCAACCAACTGATTGATTACTGAGCCGCGGCTGATTTTAATTTCTTCGCTATCTGAGAATTATTCATTCCATTCGCTTTGAGCTTCCGGATTTCGTCCTTTTCAACGACGCCGTTCGAGGTCTTCTTCCGTGAGCCTTTCCTTGGGCTCTGGCGTTTGCAATACCGGCCTTTACGCGTTCACGGATCATGTCGCGTTCAAACTCAGCAAAGGTTGAGAGCATTCCGGCCATTGCCCTTCCAGAGGGTGTAGAGAAGTCCAGCGACTCAGTGAGCGACACAAAGACAACGTCTAATTCGCGAAGCTCATTCAATGTGGTGACGAGATCGACGAGGCTACGCCCGAAGCGGTCGAGCTTCCAAACCAACAACGCATCAATCTCCCGCCGCCGAGCCATCTTGAGCAGTTCCTCACGCTTCGGCCGCACCTTTGCTCCAGAGCCGACCTCCTCAACTTCGACCGTAAGTGTCCAGTTGCGGTTCCTGATGTATTCCTTCATCTGCTTGAGCTGCATTGGAAGCGTTTGCTGATCAATTGTCGATACTCGTGCGTATATTCCTACTCTCATGACAGCAGAATAGCAAAGAAGAAACAAAGTGTCAATAAACTACTGTTTATTGACACTCGCAATCAAGTGTGCGAAATCCAATAAAACCCAGCGTTTAACGCCGCATGTTTTCGAGGGGTTTTTGACACCTTATATTCTGAGACCCCGATTTACGCGGCCGATTACGATTGGTGGTTACGGCCACACCAGAGGAACATTAGTCCTGTTCGAACCCGTGGCTCGTAAATTTCAGCGTCCGGCTGTTTTCGGTGACCGTGCGCACGATGTTGTCAGATGCCCCATTGGCAATTTCGGCCTCGATCTCCAGCGTGACCGTAACTTTTGCCCCTAACAGGCCAGAAAGATGAGCGATGACCTCATCAGCGATCTGGCTTGCGTCGCGACCGCCGCGGGTTGGATCGAGCGATGCAGTTCCATGAAATCGCTTTGGCTGGGTTGCAATGGGCGGGGTCGGTTCCGACGTTCCAGCTAACGGAACTGGCGAGCCATGGCGGCCACCTACGATCGGACCGGTCTCTTGATCTTGGCCAGGAATCGCAAGTACAGCCTGTTCGCCTTCGATCTGTTTCAAGGCGACATCAGGTTTTACCAACGATCCGGTCGTGTCGGCGTCGAAAAGTGAGAGATTTCTTACCGAGCATAAATTTTGAAGGACTTTCAAAATCGCTCTAATGATAAATCGTCTAGCATCATAAACGGAAATCAATATGCTGAAGTTTACTGTGTCTGGGCGACACGCGGGGCGGTTTTGAGAAGAACTGCCGTCTGTACTATTATATCGCCGGGATAAGAAAAGGATAATAAAGAAATGGATTCAATAATCTTCCGGCTTGCATCGAGTACTGGGATGGGGCAATACGAGCCTTACCACCAACTGACTCTTGAAAAGGGATCCTACGTCGCCACCCCAATCAAAGGTGATGATGACGACTTCACTGCGTGGAACGCCTGGAGCGGTGTTGCAGACGAATGCACGTCGCCAACGGAGTGCAAGCGGGGATGGTTGACGAGCTTTAACGCCTGGTGCCAGGATTTTCGCTCGGCTCCAAATAACACAATCAAGAATAGATCATTTCGCTCGGAAGACATCGCGACAGCAATCGCTCACGCAAATTCGTTGCCATTCAGACTTACCCGTCGATCATTTGTTAATTTCTTTATTGCAGATACGCTTGACGATGACAACATCGGCGGTTTAACGATTCGGCTTGAAAAAATCGGCTAATGTCCGAGATGGGTTGTGCGCCAACGGTGTGCCAAACTAATGGAATCTATTTCGAACAGAAATCACAAAATATCAAATAGGATAAGTGTTAGAAAAACAGTTCGAACCTAAGAAAACAGTCTTTGAGCTTTTGTAATCATCAGGTCGTAAGTTCGAGTCTTATCACCGGCTTCATATAACTCTAATAACTACAGGCATTTACAAAATGCGAAAGACGGAAACATTACCGTCCTTTTGTCCATAGGACTAAAATTAGGACTACGCGGAGTCGATTTAGGAAAGTCCTTCTCGGGTTTGAGTGTCCAGACAAAGTAAGTAAAATCGGATCGACTTCGGCGCCATCGGCCCAAAGCGAAAACGATGTCGGGTCGCTTGGGAAAAAGGCGACTTGCTCATTGCAAATTTCTTTACTCGAAACTTCACTGATTGTGATGACGCCTTATTCACTGCATTCTGCCAAATCATTTATCACTCGGTGACACTCCAGATGTGCAGTGGGTTGCTACTGAAGTGGTTTAATTTCTCTGGACACGACTCTCACGGTAGGATTTAGAAAATGAATCTTAGGAGGGGAAAATGAGGAAATATGACGATGAGTGCATGGGAGGCGATGAGGAAGGTAGTTGGTGGCAGACGGTGGTGTCAGTTGCTAGAGAGCTGGGGGTGGCCGAGGGGCTGATCCAAAATTGGAAGAAGCGGGATTTCGTGAGGTATCTTGCCTTATTCATCTTTCAATAATCTTCTAAATTCCTTATCCTCAATCTTATGCCAATCCAATACATACAGGGACAAAGCGAGGTCTAACTCCGATCCGGGAGCGCGGGTGCCGGATATCGTCTGTTCGGTGTCGACGATAATGGCGGAGTCTTTTTCTATCGGTCCGACGCTCAGGGAGAATACGCGGGCTATTTTGGTCCAAGTTCTGACGGGTTTTGGGGCACTCTGGACCACAGGAATCAAATGAATCCTAAGAGTCGCGTTTTTATCCAAAATATTGAAATGGTCAGAAAATTGGAGCGATTCAAGATCATGCGTCCGTGCGGTCATTGCCAGCGAGCCGAATATAAGATTCGGAAGAAAGGAGTAGGGAGAATTTGCTACTGGTTCACAAACCTTGAAATAATTGTGCTGCATCCGCTACCGTTCATTTTTTTGTCTCGCAGAGTAATCAGGACTGGGCAGACTCAGAATCCGTATAGAGGCGAGTCAATAGATGTTGCTTATCGTATTGAGTCAGAACCGGTTTCAACGTTTTGAGAGTATCGACAGAATTGACCGCTAGTGAAGCAAATTCAATAACCCGTTCGAACTCAGCAAGTACAAGTCGTTCCTCATAGTCACTGTTTTCAAGTATCCCGTGCGGGATCTTAACAATAAAATCATAAATCTCGGCATATTCCTTTCCCGGCGAGCGGCGCAATATGCGTCCACGACGTTGGATAAATTGCTTGGGGTTACGGCTGCTCGCAAGAATATATGCAGTCTTGCACGCGGGAACATCAATACCTTCGTCCAGGCACTTGATGGCCACCATAGCATCAATCATTCCCGTTCGGAAGTTATCCAATATGTTGACCCGTTCCGCCCGAGATTCTCTAGCTGTAAAATGTGAACATCGCCAACCCAACTTATAAAGAGTCTTCGATACTACATCGACCTGCCTCGTAGTTTCACCAGAATCTTCGTCTTCAGGCTCCCGTCACCGCAGTAAAAAGTGACAGTGGCTGCGGTGCTTTGTCGGCAAGAAGTTGTTTCAAAAGTATCGGCTTATTTTCGGCCTTACCAAGAATTCGCGCTCGTTTGATTAGCAGTAATTTTAACCCTTCGTTCGAATCTGGATCTGGAACGCCTCCCTGAGCAGCGGCGGCCGCTTGGGCAATCTTAACACTCAGTTCCTCATATTCAGCGGACTCTGCCTCGGTAAGATCTACTAAAATTGGATAGTATTTGTAAGGTGTGAGGACGCCGTCGGCCAACGCCTGAGCCAGCGAATATGAAGAAACAATTGGACCATAGTAACCAAGCAACTTCGAATTGGCATCGTTCCACGGCATTTTCAGGCGTCGCGGACAACTGAGACGCATATTAGCATTCTTAGGAAGAGCTTTTAGTAGGTTCTCGCTTGAGTGATGGTGACATTCATCACCGATCCATAGGAAATTAGTTGACGGTACGGTACGAATGATTGCTTGGAAGTTTGCCGACTGAAGTGTGGCGTTCACGACAACGGCACAGACAAAATTTAATGAGCCATCATTATATAAGGCTGTCTTTTGTGTAAATTGCTCTACCCAAAGAGCAGAGCTAACATAACACTTAACCGGATAAATCTTGAATTTTGTAAGTATTTCCACCCATTGGTCAGCTAGACTTTGGTAAGGCACCGCTATCACGACGAAGAGCTTCTTAGTTGCCTCAAATATCTTCACCGCTCCGTAAATAGCCGTGATAGTCTTGCCCGCACCAGTCGCAAGAGCCATAACCCCATGCAAGTCGCTAGATTTCCATGATTCAAGAGCTAGTCTTTGATGTTCACGTATTGAAAACTCGTCACCACCCAAGTATTTTGGGACTTCAGGTGAGTCACAAGGAAGTTCCTCGTCGAACTCCAATGTTGCTTCTTTGTCCAATCCAATTTCGACCGTAGTTGTGAGTAGTTTGGGGGCCCGCCTTGCAATTGTAATCAGTTTGTCTTTTGAGGCTTTTGGAAAGCCGATGACCAACGTGTCCTTAGTAGCATTATTCCATAGCTTCTCAAAACCACTAACGTAGGGCTCGAAATGTTCAGTAAACTGAGGCCGCCAACTCTGGAAAACGTTAATTGACTCAAAATTAAAATCAGGCAAAAGGGCATAGGCTGTCTCATTTGCTGATCCCTGAAAAATAATCTTGTCACCGTCCGGATCTGTAAATACCCCTATTTTTTCGTGATACATGCCTCGCCGACGAAGGGCGACCTTAATTTCTAATTGGCCATTTGCAACTAGAAAAGAGAGCAATTCTAGGCGCCGAGTAAAAAAGGCTGTCGCTAACCCCATCGACGGTTTTATCAAATTCCGGAAGCGAAAGTATTTTGAATGTTCTCAAGAGAACTATCCCGAAGTTCGTAACCGGACTTAATTGCCGATAATCTTCCGGCTGAAGTTCGCCGCCAAAAATCAGACGGATATACCCGCCATTCTGAACAAAAGCAGAGAGCCCTTTCGCAGCATAGGAGAGCATGCCAGCCGAGAAGAAACCAACGGCCCTGTCATATTTAACCGATTTCTCTAATGCTGGTATATAAAAGTCCGAGACGATGTTGTCTTCGTTTGTTCGATATACCGACTTTAAGTTTAGGTCTCTGAGGCCCATTAGAATGAAATGTCGGGGATTGCTATTTCCGAATCTGTAGATTGGTCAAGAAAACCGTGGGCCTTAAACGCAACAAGGAGCGCCTGATCTCCATTTTGATCAAAAGGGGATTGCTTCATCCAACTTTCGACAATCTCAAGCCCTCCTTGGGCATACTCTTCAAATATTTGAACCATTTTGTCTTCATTCTCTTCTCGCAGAATCTCCCCATCCTTTTCAGAAGCCAAAGCAATGAGATAGACAAGGTCAAGTGCTTGTTGACTATTACTCCATATTCGGGCATCAACTTCATTCGTGTTGGATGAAAGTGGCTTCCGGGAGTCATGTTCAAACCCTAAAATTCCGGCAAAACATATAACGTCCCGAATGGTAGGAAACAAAGATTTCTTCGTCACCGGATGCTCTGTGTTACCCAATTTCTGAACAAGATTCTCGAACTCTTCACTTCTTCTTATTGCTCTCATGCCTACCTTATCCTTTCGATTCTGGTCATTGTCTTCGGCTGTTCAAACAGCGATGTCACATAACTGGTTCCATTTAACGTTAACTCGGTTACACCTCTATTTCCCATATTTTCTCGATTCTCAGACACAAGTACGTATTCTGCTCCAACAAATGGTTCAAGTGCTTTCAAAACGCCTTCATTACCTTGCGAACTACTAACCAAAAGAACCACTTGGTGGGTCAATTTCGGAATGTGGAAAGCGACGTCCCTTTGATAATAAGGATCGAGTTGCCCGAACGGAGCATCTAAGATCAACGGTGCAATCGTGCCCGGTTTTAAAATAAATCTTGTCTCATTCATTCTCGAGCCAGCAAATTGGATAAGTGCCCCAATAAAAAGTAGGCTCAGAAGTTGGTTCTCCCCGCCGCTCCTAGGAACTGACCGACCATCCGCGAAGGTGAGATCAATCGAGAAATTACTTTCGATTTTGCATTTGTAAGGCCTGTGAGCAACTTCTTCTAAAATTCGCGTTATTTCATCCTCAATCGAAGAACGTGCTTCCTCTTCATATGTCTCGAGAAGTCCAGCGATAAACAAACCTGCACGCTCAAGCAGTTGTTTGCGAAACCAAAGTGCGGCCGATACCGTGTTTTGAGCCGCGATGCTAGCCAATTCCTTCTCCAGAACCTTTTTTTGCTTCTGGTAGCTCCCAATTGCTAATTGACGACTACCGATTTGCTGACTGACCTCCTGAATTCTTTTTTGAGCATTTTGCCGACCCGTTTCGAGTTCGTTGATTTCGATCACATTCAAGCCCTGGATTTGAACACCCAATTCACCAACTTCGTGTTCAAGCTGAGACCTGAATTCTAATCTGCCCGCGTGTATTTGATTCAGTTTTTTCAACTGTTGAGGTGCATCGTATGCATCCTGTTTTAACTGATTTATCCTTGATCTTGCATTTATCACCCGTCGCAATGTTTCTGCGTTGGAAGCGTTGCTTAAAAGCCCACTCACGGCTCTCCATTCTGGGGTCCCGGGCTGAATCGGCCGATCGCATACACACGATTCGCTATTCAATAACCCTCTTACAAATTCCTCATTGTAAGGGCTCGAATCTTACCCTTAAGGCTCTGTTCATCGATGAAATCAAGTGAAACCGAGGTCAGCTTTGGCTAACTGATCATGAAGCCCCTTCCGCCCAATCCAGTCTATGATGTCTCTTCGAATGTCATCAATTTCATTTTTGTTCGATGAAGTAATCTCTCCTTCTCGTCTCTGACGTTCTTGAATTTGTTTCTGCACCAGCTAAATTTCTTAACTTTTCAGTCACCTCATTAAGCAACTCATTCAATTCGTTACGCTCATCCTCAAGCTCAGATATCTGGGTTTCGGTTTTTTCGAGAGCTTCATCTAACTTAGTAACTTGTAATTCAATCTCTCGAAGCTTGTCTTGACCAGGCAATTGGGAGAGTTTTTTAACCACCGCCTTTTCAATATCTTTCAAATCAGCGATAGCCGCTTTCGCAAGCGTTGAGCCTAAAATGTTCTTGATTGCTTCGCTTATGACCTTGAAATTTCTCGCAGATGTAAAGCTCTCCGCGGCTTCCCCGTCAAAAAAATACTTTTGCCATTTCCGCCGGAATAACCGTTCGAATAAAGGTTTCAGGAGACTCTAAGCTACTGTAATGGCCATTTTCACTAATGCTTGAAATTGTAAATTTGGTCTTATTGGAACCGACACTTTCGTCATCGTGAATCCGTGTAGCTTCGTACAATTTGGATTCATGCTGAAATTCAACGCTAACTTTGGCATATTTAGTCCGCTCCCGAACAGCCTCGTAGTTAACGATCTCGTCTGGCTTTTCAAATTTCGTAGTCGTTTGATGAAAGAAGGTCCACAAAACAGCATTTAGAAGGGTCGTTTTCCCGAACCCGTTCTCTGCGTGGATCAACGTTACGTTTTTTTCCGTACTGGTTGAAAAATCAAGTTCTTGAGTGCCGTAGAATTGTCGAAAATTCTCGAGGCTAATTTTCCGGATTATCATTCAAGAATTCCTCGAGATGAATTTGTTCAGCCATTTCCCAATTTCTTGTTGTCTTTCGGTTGTAACGTTTCTAAGTTCGTAGCCATATTTTCGTTCGATATTGACCACTTGCTTTACGAAGTTCTCTAATTGTTCTTGTGAAATTTCTTCCATAATGATGTCGGGTTTTGTCGGTTGCAAGCTATGGACATGGAAAATTATCAGGGAGTTCGTATCCGGTTGGGCCCGGCAAATATTAGGAAAATAATTGCGAAAAGCCAATAAGATAGTGACAACCGCTTTGTAACGAAGTTTTAACAGTAAAATGTTGTGAAGTCAAGGACTTAGCGTTGCGATTGAAGGTGGAGGGGTTGGAGCAGCAAGAACCCGAAGGGAAAACTCAGTACAGTCTCGTTGGACTGCGGGGATTGCGGGTCTTCCACGGTTTTGTTAAACCCTGAATCAAGCCTTAACAAAATGAACATCAACTAGTGAGCTTGAGTTAGACAATAGTACTAGTCATTCGAATCCGGAAGAAGCGAAAATAGTCCGCTGATATCCGAAATTTGCTTGTTACTTACCTTGCTTGCCAAATATCCAATACCTAGATGCAAATGGAGCTTCAGCTGACTTGCGAGAGTCTCTTCGTCGAGTCCCATTCCATCGTTCTTGATTCTCTGTTTTAGCAAGGCAAGATATATCTCTTGGAATTCTCCTCCGAAGACATTCCATTTCATTTCTACGGAGCTATCGGTCACGATCCTGATCGGGGCTGGCGTCGATGGCTCTGACACGAAACACAAAATGCCCAACGACAAATGACATTCCAATTTTGGATGCCAGTAGCACGTTTTATGCGAATTAACTGTTCCTTAGCCTGTTGTGATAGGCGAATGGTTTCGATGGACATAATTTCTCCAGTTAAAGACGTCTATTCTAAACAGCTGCATCCGCTGACAATCCCTTGGTACCAATGGCTTCAGTTAAGGCGAACCCAAAGTACCCATCGGTTATAGTCGTTGCGTTCTCGGTATCATCGAATTTTAATGTATAGCTCCGACTAACAAATGGACGAATTACATCATAGAGGTCCGAGTCAATTTCTTCGTCCGTGGATAGAAGGAAAACTTGGTGGCTAGCATAAGGAAAGTAGTTCTGAACCAAATTGATCCGATGCCCTGCATCTAGTCTTCCTAGCGGCGTGTCAACTACCGCTGGTAACGGCCGATTTGACGCACGGGCAAGCCCCCAAAGCATTGCCACAGCAAGTAGTTGTCGTTCTCCCGCCGAAAGATCATCCGGGGATAAACGTTGATCATTGGCACCCATAATTTCCATCGAAAAGTCATCGATATTTATCTTCAAGCTCGAAACCAAACTCTTCTTTCTGAGTAAACTCGTAAACGAATCAAAAATCAGGTCGGAAATATGTCCTGTTTGCTTTTCGAGCATTCGACGACTTAGGTCAGCTATCACCTGCCGAACTTTTGTAGAATGACCCAGAATTCGGAGTGCATCCTCACCTTCAAGCGTCGATTCAAGATTAGTTTTGAAGGTGACGAATCCATTTGCCTTGAAGCTCGTCCTTCTTTGAGGCTAATCGCTTTTCCTCGAGATTGAGGGCGGCTAGCTTTATTCTGCTCTCTTCAAGCATCTTCTTAACTTGTCCGATTTCTTCGCGGATTGTGGCAATGGAGTCGATATCCGGAGTACCCGCCAATTTTCGGTCCAAGTCATAAATTCCGGTCCCAAGGGTTTGAACCAACTCCAAAAAGAACAATAATTTTGGCCTCGTATGGCTTAGAACATCACCGTTTAAGAGGGATCTTAACTGTGCATTTCCATGTGGGCTAAGTTCTATAAAGCGATCAATCTTTAACGTGTTACTTCTCCCCAGGCGATCGGACCGGAGATGTTGTTCCAAATATGCTCGAATAACGGAACTCAATTCAATCGACTTAAGGGAATCCAAAAGGGCTTCGTCACGTTCTTCCAACGTGGTGAGAATTAGATCGTTCTGATCAGCCTGAAGTTCCACATGCACTTGACTGTGAATCTTTGACAACAATGCTTTCACTAGGAATAGTGGAAAGACGCCTCCAGCAAGATCTACTAATGCCGTATTGGTCTCATTCAATTTACCGATTAGCTCGCGCCCGGTCCGACTCAACCTTTTCGCGTTCTTCAGCAAGCTGTCCACCCTTTCGCAAATAATCGCGAGATAAATTATCCAGTCGCCGTTCGTACTTATCAACCTCATTCGTTTGCAAGTGGGCCTGGGCGTCAACATATGAAGCACGAGTTTTTTCGATTTCGTTGATTTGATGTCGTAAATTCTCAAGCTCGGCCTTCTCATCTCGACTCTTGTGTACCATCCGTTGACGTGATTCAAATACAGCAAGGTCGGTTGATAATTGACTGACCAAATCTAATCCGAGAAGAGACTTGATTGCTTTGGAAAGTAATTCTCTGGCTTTGCCCTCGTCAGCCAGGGCTTCGATCTTCTCGCCATCAAAGAAGAAAAGCTGGGAAATTCCGACGGGCATATATTCATCTATTATTTCATTCCATCGTTCAGCGGAAACACGGTCATCTCGCCCGTCTACTTCCACTTTGACATTCTCAACAATCCGATGTTTCTGGTAACTCCACGAACGCGAAATTCGAAATGTTTGGTCTTGTCCGGAAACCCGAAGGCGAAATTGTATGCACACTGATGCACCAGCCGCCTGAGGGACCCCCCTAGTGATAGAGTTCTTTAGGTATGTATCGTATGAAACGTTTCCCCGTTTTGCGAAACGGGCCCTCCTTCCGTACAGAGCCAGTTGGAGAGCATCGAGAAATGTCGTTTTGCCATCTCCATTAAGCCCACCAATCAAAATAATCGGAGCTTCTTTTCTGATCGAGTGCAGGTTGACAACGTGCCGCCCTTTGTAAACACCGAAATTGTAAAGTTCTAATTCTTCAATTAACACGCTTACCCCTCTCGGCCGACCTGTTCAATCAGCCCGTCAATATCTATTCCCTCATATTGGTCAAACACAGATTGATTTGTGTCATTTTCAACTTGGGAAAAATTCGTTCCACGCAATTCGGACAGATTGCTTACTACCTTACGACGTTGAGCACGCGATCTGGCATCTTCAATGTCGTTGTAAAAATTACGTCGAAAGGCCTTCTCGATCGCCGAATACAGCCCCGCCCGCTTGTTGGCAGTTCTGAATCTGTTCTCTACATCTATTAACTCTCTTGTAAGCTGATAAAGGATGTTATCGTCCCCGCAAATATCCTTCAAAATCTGTACTTCGTCTGTTCCCAACACGGACTTTTCATCTAAATCCCAGTCTGGGAAGTCGACCCCCGTCTCCTCTTTATAAACGTGTGGCAGAACGTCTTCGATTTCATGTTTGTCGATAACCCAAATGCGTCTAATTTCACGTAATTCTGGTAACGTAATTAGCTCGATGTCCCTTACTGCTTCAGGTCCATTCGCCCTTATCCATTCTTGAACTGAGAGAATTTTCCTTAGCCAATTTATCCTTGCCTCCTCAGTATATGGTCCAGGAATACTTGAATCGTTGTATAACGTAACGCTTCCATCCATTCTTCGAAAATCACGCAGGGAACGATCATTTCTATTTCCAAATTCATCTCGCGGGTCGAGCTCGTTTCGCAGATCCAAAAGCGGCCGCATCCATTCCTTTTCATCGTCGTTTTGAACCATTGCTGACATCGAACGGTCTTTATCCACTACCGTGCACACCCAACAACCAAAACGACTATCACCGCAGCTTGGTGTTGTGCTGTCAACAACCAGTGGGCACTCACCATCTGCGGATGCTCCCTTATACATCGTAAGCAGATCCTTGTTGTCGAACCCCCAAGCATTCGGGTATTGCATCAAAAACATCCAGACATCATCATTCGACCAGTCTTCAACCGGGCTGTAAACGAATGAGTTAATCAGGTTGGGTCGGATGTTCAACTTGTCTCGAACCTGTTTTCGCTCAAGTTTCTCCATTGAACGAGCTCGGTTCAAGCTTTCAGATTTGCGTGTACCAAGAACAACGATCGCTTCGCCATTCTCTTTGACCACATTCTTTATGAACTGGTTCGAAGGCTTAATTTTCAACCGCTCGGTACACCAACGGAATTTGGACTTTGGCGCGGGATACCCTCTTCCAATCAGATTTACCCAGAAAGTATCCGCCACTTCCGGCGTGAGCCGGTGAGAAAATAGGCAAGCCACTTTCGTTGGCACTTTGCCTAATTCTAACCATTGACCTATTCACCCACGCTGCGACGATTGGATTCTCAACCAATGTGTCAGTTGTAATCACGTGCACAGGTTTCTTCCGGTCCTCTTCGGGCATTCTTTCGAGTGCCATCCAGATCAGCTGAAGAACGGCCGTTGAATCTTTGCCCCCGCTGTACCCAACTACCCACGGAATTTCGTCAGAGGCATACATTACAGAAATCTCTTCCAGTAGCCCCTCGACCATGTTTTTCAATCCGAACTCCCGAAAGACCGAATTTTTTGTTGTAGTTGTCATTTCTTGTTTTCTCCGCTTAAGAATGCATTCTCGAATGCCTGCTCTTCGGGCGTGAGGCCAAGCCCAAGCTGCCGTTTTAGAACATTAGTCGTTAATATCACGTTCGACTCTGACTTCGATATACGTCCTCCAATCATGGCTCGTCCCTCCCATAATTTGGTGTTCGCACGTGACCAGTCAATTTGTTTCAGA
The DNA here is from genome assembly GCA_016713675.1 of Acidobacteriota bacterium. Lineage (NCBI taxonomy): Bacteria > Pseudomonadati > Acidobacteriota > Acidobacteriota bacterium. Next base: position 142,436 of record JADJOS010000001.1, on the reverse strand, counting down.
AGCATCAATTTCGATCGGATTTCATCCTGTTCATAAGTCAATAATTGGGAGCCAAGTTTTCCCATCGCCTGAAGAGTAATTCCATGAGAATGGATATAATTGGTTCTAATCTGACTCGAAGGGATTCGTCCATCTCTGACAAGTTTCCAATCGGGAAATTGCTTTGCAATTTCATTCCAATAAAACTCGCCAAGCCTTGCCCGCTCGGCAATCGAATCATCCTTATAGGACGCAAATAGAGCATTCGTAGCGGTATAAATTGCACTAAGAGTGAAGAGCTTTCGTGACCTCAAAGCGAGGGTGCTTTTTTCCATGTCAACAAGATCATGGTAAAGCGGAATCCTTAAGACTATTAACTTCGCTAGCTTCGCCATTTGATCCCGATGATCGTAAAGAACCCCAATCGACTTTGATGGCCTTATGGCATACCTATTAAGATCCGCAAACATCTGTTGGCATCTTTCCAAGCCTCGATCCACGAAGAACACAACCGCAATACTCTCGTCAGCCAGCTCTGGCTTTTCACGCATCGCTAGCTCAATCGCAGCACGTCTGTGCTGTCCGTCATTAATTATGAATCGCGCGGTCATTGGAACACGAAGTCGGCCTAATTGTCGGTCTCCCAAACCCTCGTCGTACGACTCAAATGTAACCTCTCCATCAATTGACGCGGTCAGAGCTGAAAAGGTGTAATCACCAGGATTTTTAATAAGGTAGTTTACGATTTCCGGCAACCGATTCTTGTTTAACGTCCTTTGAGCCCTGACGTCAGCGGGAAGTTCCTCCTCATCAAAAATAAAGATCTTCGGAATAAGGCGAAGTGGGCACATGGAAACGAAGTACTCGCGTCTCGCTTGAATGCCCTTTATTGCAGGGAAGATATACTCGAATGATGAACTCACGGTAAATTCTGTCGAACAAAATTGTCGGCATCCAATAACTTGACTAAATAATTTTGTTTCGATTGCATTATGTCGTCTAGTTTGTTATTTTGTCAAATAGAAATAACATACATTCTCTTATTTTTGATGTACAACGAAACATAGAATGATCTATCTTGATTGCAACGCTACAACTCCGCTCGAACCCGCTGTAAAGGACATTGTTATGTATTTTTTGACTGAGGAATTCGGCAACTCAGGTAGCAGAACGCATGAGTTTGGCATGCGGGCTCAACGGGCCGTCGAAAACGCTCGGGCTCAAGTTGCGGCGGTCGTTGCCAGTGAAGTTTCGGAAGTCGTGTTCACGAGTGGTGCAACCGAGAGTAATAACATCGCGATTCTTGGGCTGGCTCAGTTTGGGGCGGAGACGGGAAAATTGCATATCGTTAGTACGTCAATTGAACATAAAGCGGTACTAGAGCCCCTGCACCAACTAAGGGAGCAAGGATTCGAAGTTACGATCGTCGATCCCGATCGCAACGGAATAGTATCGGCTGATAGGATTTGCGCTAATGTACGTGAGGACACCTTGCTTGTATCAGTCATGCACGTCAACAACGAGACAGGTGCGATTCAGCCCATAGGTGAAATCAGCGAACAATTGAAAGGGCGTTCAGCTTTCTTCCATGTGGATGCGGCTCAGGGTTTTGGCAAAGAAATTCCAACCCTAAAAAACCCACGAATTGATCTAATTAGTATTAGCGGTCACAAAATCTACGCTCCTAAGGGAGTAGGTGCCCTAATCGCCCGCCGCCGCGGGTACAACCGCCTTCCCATTCGGCCGCTTATGTTTGGCGGCGGCCAAGAACGTGGACTCCGGCCGGGCACGTTACCTGTACATCTTCTTGCGGGCCTTGGCCTTGCCTCAGAGTTGGCAGCAAAGAACTGGCAGAAACGGATTACGCATTGCGAAGAATTCAAACAACACTTACTTACTGAACTTTTGCCACTTAATCCAAGGATCAATGGCGTTGCGGAAAGTACGATGCCGAACGCCATCAATTTATCGTTCCCAGGTATCGACTCAGAAGCCCTAATGGTTGCGCTTAAATCCAATATGGCGATCTCAAATGGTTCTGCATGTACATCACATAGCTATCAACCTAGTCACGTTCTCAAGGCAATGGGGCTAAAGGAAGACGAAATAAAGGGAGCGATACGAATTTCGTGGTGCCATATGTCTGAACATCCAGACTGGACTCAAGTAAAATTGCTTATTCAGTCCTATTTTGATTAGGTTCGCGACTGAAACCGAAAATCCGGCAATCGACATTTCCGTTGCTGGACAAAATTCGGTCAAAGAGGGCTTTGGTTGAAAGTGCGATATCTTTCCTATCATTCATAGATGCGGGTAAGGAGCATTCCAAGGCGTTTTTTTAACTTAAGAAAGGCGAAGCCACAAGTTCGTTTGTTAAAAGATACACACTTATACTTTTGAAGTTAGTGTGTCTAAGCGGCCCAAGGTGGCCGTTTGTGGATTCTAGCCAGTTGGAAATCGAGGAGTCCTGGCAACTTGGCCGCTGCTTTGAACTGCGATATCGGCTTCAGCTTCTTAAACGACTCGGTGAAGTTGTTTTCCAGCGACCACAGAGTAGAGTCCGGCGTGGTTTCAAACTCTTGCGATACTTCACTGAAAAGAGAAATATGCAGGTGACGGTGATCAAAGGCGTCATAAATCAAAACCTTTGCGTCATCGGGGTCGATGTGGGTCGCCCGTTTGTAGTCAATCGATTTTCGAAGGGATTGCCATCCCCTTTGGATTCTATCGATTCCGATTGAAACGGATTCGACCAGATTAAAATCGCTAAACGTGTTACTGAGCCAATATGACCGAACACCGAAGAAATCGATAAAGGCGACAAGAATCAAGACAACGAGCGACGCAATTACCACTTTTCTGCGATCACGATTTAACAAGGGCAGTTTGCCATTGTGGGCTTCCATATACATTGTTTCGCGAATTAACTTATTCAACTCCCAGGTCCTTAAGTCTCCAATCTTCTTCTGATTTTCTTCATTTTCGCGTTTAGCCACTCAATCAGGAAGCTCGTCTAGCTCAATTTTTCTATCTATATTCACCGCACTTTACCCTAGCAATTTATTTTGAATGTACGTCGATCGATGGCAAGCCCGCCGTTACCCGTATCCTTGTTTTGGGGAGTTACCTAAGCGGCCAACTTAAGGGCGGCTAGTCATCACTTTTCGTTCTTAATTGGAAACCCGTTGGGCGTAAATGCTTCCCAGCAGTCATCAACATCCTCAAACACCGTGACATCGTCCTTTGTGTACCTGACCAGCAGGTCCTCATTATCGATATAGGGGCCGCTACATCCCAGATTGGTGCCCCAATCGCCGAACTCTGCAACAAAATACATGCTCCGGCCAAGCGTGTCGTTTGTTTCGAACGCGACCACTGAATTGCTACTATCAGATTCGGATAACTCACAAGAGTCTTCTACTTGTTCCCATTCTTCGTCAAGGACCGGGCTTCCGTTTCGCAGCTCCTCCAACCGTTCTTCAGTTAGACTGTCCTCCAACATGTCTGCTATATCTTCTGGTGCATACGTATCCCGGATCCAGTGTCATACAAGTGCCAAGATGAGAGCACCTCCATCTGGTCTCAAGAGGCTCCGATGGCCATTCGAATGTGCCGTTTGAGCTGGCAGCACCATATAAACGAGACATCTCATTAACCCCGGGCAATCCCAAGTCCATGTATTGATCCCCGGTTAATTGGGCCCGGTCCTTAGAATATAAGAGGTCGATCAATGCATCGATGCGTTCCTGTCCATTCAACTGTGATAATCGCTCCAACGTCTGCTCTGCCTTTATATTTCCCATATCGAATCTATTCAAATCACGAACTTGAATCTGCCAAAAACAATTTTGAGGAGTTGCTCTTAGTCAAATATTCTACACATGGCCTGGTGAGCACTAAAAACACGACCTCTAATTGTGATCGATAGGGATATATTAACCGAGTTGCAGGCACCTTTTATCTGCAACGTGAGCGCCCCGAAGCGACCAATGACTAACGCCCCCGTGTCACTGTCGTCTGTTTTCTCGGAATTCTGCTACGATCGGAAAGTGATCAGTTCGACATTGGTTGATTACACGGGTGCTTTCCATTAACAGCCCCTTGTAGATAATGTGGTCGAGTGACTTACCCTTAGGAGTACTTGGGTCGGTCTGTACGATTTCAACGCAGCCAGCCGCGAACAACCTGGGAAAGTACTCTCTCATTGTCGCTGAATTGATATTGAAGTCTCCTTGAAATATTGCCCGCCTTGCGGTATCCGATGTTAGGCAAATATCAACTTCGCTCAAAGCATCAAGGGCCGCCTGAGCTTTCAGATCGACGCCGAAAAAGTGAAACGGAACCATGTGGAAGGTCCTTATCTGAGCCCGAACGCCGGCAGACAACTCGACAATGCAAGTCGTCAGCCCGCCGTTTTTTGAACGGATCAACTCACCATCCTTAAGCACCTCGAACTTAGGATTTGTAAACGGCAAAAAACTGCTCGATATTATCGGATACCTCGAAATGACGGCCTGCCCAATATGCATCGATGTGTCGATGAATGAACTGCCCGTCGTATGGTTTAGCCAGAATCTGTATCCGAGAGCACTCGCAATGATTCCGGGTTGTGAATTATCGCCCGCTTCATGGGTTTCCTGGAGCGTAATCACGTCCGGATCCTCGCGTCTGATCAGTTCAACGATTGAGTCGATGCCGTCTTCGGAATATGAAGCCGGATCGAGCGGGTCCGCACCGCTCTTGTAAATGCGTCCGCCGCCGATATTCCATTGAAGTGTTTTGAGTCTCATCGAAGCCCTTAAATTATTCCTCATCGTTGAAATCAGAAGTCCCCGCGGGTGCTTGATCCTCAATGACATGAACCGGCAATTCCTTCCAACCCAGAATTTTGGCTACTGCTGTTGTGGCGTTGCCGTCGACCACCGAATAGGTGCCGTTTGCGTTGGACCGGACTTCGATCGGGGCCCTTTTTCCGGCTCCGGGTACTCCGTTCACCAAATCTGCCATAAACCGATGGGCTCGTTCTACCGGGCTCAAACGGTTCGTCACCCTAACGTCATTTTCGGGCCCCTTCGTCAGGATCAGTTCGTCCACCGGCACTAACTTGTATTCGCCCGACATGGGATTTACAGGGAATGCCTCGAAGTAGGTTGTCCAAGGTGTTTCCGGGAGGTGAACAAACTCGAAAGCAGTTTCCTTTGGGTTCGCAACCGACGAAACTAGAATCGGACCGATACCGCTGACCTGTTGTAGAAGTTCTTCGTTCGAGAACCGCCTTCGAACTATCGTCTTCCAAACGGCTTCTCCTTCGTCTCGCCAGGGACAGACCTTTCTAACCCAACTTAAGTACTTCTGGGGCGAGTCAGTCTCGGGATCTTGTCGGGAATAATGATAAACGTGGGTATTGCGGATCTTCTGGTCCGGGTCACTGTCCGCAAACATCCATTCCTCGTCACTCATGTACTCGAGAGCGGCCCGTGCCGCAGACATAAATTCACCGTGCGTTACCACTATCACGCTCTGTCCTTCGCATTCCCGGTGGAGAGTATCGAAGAACGATCTTACTCGCAACCGCACATCCGCGATCGATTCACCTGACGGAGGCCGCCAATAGAGTGCATCGATCTTTTTCAAAAACGCACTCTGGCTGTACTTAGCCTTGAACTCGGCTCGCGGCATCGACCCTATCTCTCCCCAATCACGTTCCCTCAACCGCTGGTCGACTCGCCACTCCGCATCAGGGAGCCCAAGCAGGCCAGCTGTTTCCCGGGTCCGGACAAATGGCGACACGTAGTATCGATCAAACCGCTCGCTGATTTCGGACTTGATCCATTCGCCAGCCGTACCGGCTTGCTCAACTCCATCGTCTGTTAACCTCCACTGGTGCCCCGGCGTCTCTCGAAACCCGGGCGTGAACAAACTATCATCGCCTTTCTTGCCTAGATCGACCGCCAGGTTGCCCTCTGAATGTCCGTGGCGGACAATCACCAGATTATTTGGCATTGCCATAATTGATTTCTCCTTACGGACATGAGTCCGGGAAGTTGATGCACTTCCTCTTCATATTGACTTGATAAATGCCTTGTAGGCTTCTGCCTTCTCATAAAGGCGATCCGCCAGCATTTCGTTAGCTTCCTTTAGTTCGGCGTGGATCAACAGCGCCTCTATTCGGTATTTGGCGATTTTTTCCTGGGACCATTTGGGCGGAGGAGGTTGCAGATTGGTGATCCGATCCGCCATCTTTACGACCCAGACTTCTTTTGGCTGCGTTTTGATCCATTTCAAACTGTCCGGCATTTGGTCTGTCTTCGTTAATCTCTTGTCCTTAGTCAGGGCCTGCACCCCCCGAGCAACCTCGGCACCAAAGTTATCGGCAATGTCGTCGTAGGACGTTTTTGTGTCTTCGATCGTGTCGTGCAGCCAAGCACATTGCATCGCGAGATCTGCTTCGTATCTGTCGTCCGTGCCGATCGCCGCGATCACTTCCATGCTGACGAGGCTGAGGTGGACGAGATAAGGCAAGTCGGTGCCGGGCACCAGTTGGCCATTGTGTGCCTCGGCGGCGAATTTGCACGCGTTAAGATATTTTTCTTGTTGCCAAATATTATTCATTTGTTTGTTCCTAACCGAATCAAAAAATAGTCCTCAAGCCCACGGATCGAATTTCCTTTCAAACGGGATAGTAACATGGGTGACGATTATCGCGATCTGGATCAAGAGCAGGCCGTCCTATACGGCAATGCTTTTGCCAAAGATAACCCGAGCTACGATCAGTCGAAGGCCGCACCGTCTTTCGAAAGTGTTCTCTCGACAACCCCCCCGAGACGTCCAAATATCCCAGCCAATTTGAGCCCCTTGGCCTCATCCTCGGGTTTGTACGCGAACACCAAGTCGCCCAAGTCCGCTGTAGACTCAGACATTTGGGCTGCGTACGCCTCGCCCGCTTTAATTTCCTCTACATCAAGGGCCGAGAGGTACTTACCGATCTCTGCCCGTGTCAATGGTTCTTTCATTCCTTCTTCCTCCACTATTTCACAATCTGCCACTGTGTGGCTTTCCGATGCCTCTGGTCATTCAAAACTTGGGCCGCAAGACAGGAACACTTCCCGGCATTTAACACCGCTGATTTGACGTCAAACGCAACTCGGCGACAGCTTCCTCGTTCTCGACAGAGTGTGCCGCAAAGTCACTTTGCGATTCATTAAACATGTTTGTGATTTCCTCCTATATGATATCAAAATACTGCTCTAAAAAGTACTAAAAACGCCTGATCCGGCTAGTTTGGTCGGAACATAAGGGTATTCTTTTTTCATTCTTTCGTACCCAAAACGCTCCTTCCCAAACACCTTGCCCGATCCGCTCATATCGTAGATCACATCGAGCGGTTCATTCTTACCAGGTGCGTAAACGAGTGTGATCTTACACTCCGCGGCACCGCTCTCCACGGCCTTGACTGCAGCGTTCCGGGCGGCGTATGCCCCGAGGCGGTCGATGTGGGCAAAGTCCTTGCCGGCCAGAGCACCGCCGCCGATCGGAACACGCGGGCCATAATGGTCCATCACCAGCTTCCTGCCCGTCTGGCCGTTGTCGCCATCGCTGCCGCCCGCGATCAGTTCACCGTTAGGGTTGACAAGGATACGGACCGCCCCCCACTCTGCGGCCCATCTTGAGTCCCCTTGTCGGATCTTCGCATAAGACGCTGCGAACACCTTTTCCTCTCCCGCTCTGAGTTCACGAAGGCCGGTTGTTCGCCTATGCTGCAGCGTGACAACCACGTCCTCGAGTATGAACTCGCCGCCGCTTTCCCGAATGATCACCAGGAACTTGCCGTCCGGCCCCTCACCGTCGAGCGGCCCGTTCTTGAGCGATGCTATTAGATCACGCCGTAACTCGTGGACCAGAAACTGCTCCGGCGGTAGGAAGTTGGTCTTCCTGTCGTATCCTGCCCACCCGATGACGATCGATTGGTCGTGGATAACGGCGGTGTAAGGGTTGGGATCGTCGCTAATGAAACAGATCTCATTAAGGATTCGGTATTTCATGGCGTCTATGTGATTGCCGGTTACATAACCGATCCTCTTGCCGACCTCGCGAACGATCTGTTCGACCGTCTTCCGGATCGGCTTACTTGTGACCATTACTCCCGAAAGCCAGACTGCGTCCGACCATACGCCGGCCTCGATCTGGGCGTAACAACCCGGATCCGCCTTGTACCCTTCGGCAATTATCGCGTCCGCCAGAATGTCGCAGAATTTGTCGGGGTGCCCGTCGAGCACCGCCTCAGCTGTTCTGATCATATCCAAACCGCCCAAGCTGTAAATGAGGGATACCGGCACGTTCGAGTTCAGCCGGTGAGCCGTCCCTCGAGACGATCGCCCGGACGTCCTGTCCGCTGATTGCCTGGAGCAGGCCCGGGTCGCATTCCTCGATGTACCCGTCGGTGATTACTACTGCCTTGCCAGGGCGTGTCTCGGCGATATGCTGCAACACTGCGTCCATCGATGTGCCGCCCGTAGTGGACGTGACAAGGCGGCCGTCTCTGATCTCGGCCGGTTCAACCGTGTCGCTGAACGCCCAGAATGGCAGCCTGATATGCCGCCGGAGCCGCCAGATGAGCGTGACAAGAGCATCCATCTCATGGTTCATCGAACCGCTGACGTCGAGGTAGATCTGCGTCGTTCCGCGCCGCACTTTTTCTGCGTCTGCCAGGTGATGTCCGGAGAAACGGGCTCCACATCGCCCGCAGGAATCCACGCTTATCACCCTCGTTAAGGACCGGTAGCGTCATGGGCACCGGCTTGTGTTCGGACGTCGAGTCCCTATCCGGCGTTACACATTCCGTCAGCGCCTGTATCGCTTCTCGTTCCCAGATCTTCATCGGCGAATCACCCTTGGCGGTGCTTTCCGTCTTCGCGTAGTTCATCCCGACTCCGTGATCCCGAGGGTTCCGCCAGATCCCGCCACCGTTCATAGACGTTAACGTCTCGCGTAGTGCAGCCTCAACCTCCACCGTGATCTCCTCGGCATCGTCGGGGGCTTCTGAGTGATTGCCGAGGAAGGTGCCATCGCCAAGTTCGTACTCGTAGTCGCCCGGATCGCCGAGGCGTCCGGCTATGTCGAACAGATCGTCTACCACGAGTTTTCCCGCGTAAAGCGACCGCCACACAGAGAAGAAGCGAATCTCCGGTGGATCCTGTCCCAACCCGCGGTCTTCTCCCTCGGCCATGGGCCTGAGGAGTCGCAGCGGCCCTTCTGCTTTCGCGTAGTAACTGCCCATCATGTCGCTGTAGGCGGCCCCGAGCGAGCGGTGGATGATCGCGTTTATGACCGCGTCGAGAGCAAGGTTAAGTGCAGGCGTCATTCGCTTGAACCTCTCAGTGTGGTTGAGCAGCACGTGCAGGAATTCGTGGATGACCACCGCTTTAACGTGGGCCTCAGTACCGCAATGTTCTTTTATAAAATCGAGGTTCACGCACAGCTTTGGTTTCCCGGTCAGGGTTATCCCGAGCGTCGGGACCTCTTTTGTAAACTCCACCTCCGACACCCGCAGGATCCCTCGGCTTGCGATCGGGTTCTCGTCTATAAGCTCAAGCAATATGGAATTGAAGTGTCTTTCAGTTATCTGCATAAAACCTCCCCGGCTCAAACAAGTCAAGCGTCCGTGATAGCCGGCTGTTGGTCCAGATGACCGCCTTGTTCGGATCGTAGAAGCTCGGCCCGCACAAGCCAAGTATCAGGGCGTGCCTGAGCACCGCATCCTCGTCAGCCAAACGATCTACCTTTACCAAGCCTTCGGCATCATGGCCGATCGGGCGGCAAGTAAGCATCTGAGCCGGTATCTGAAAGATAGCCCGTAGTTCTTCCGGAGAATCGATCACCCTTGCCTCAAGGATCTCCTCGAGAAATTCAAGCGGAGTTATATCCTTGTCAAACACAAGGCCGACCCTCTCCCGCCGCGGCCACGCTATTGATTTCTCCGCATCTCCGAGCAGCGTTTCTCTCATCCGCGTGGTTCGCATCCGGGGTGGAGCTCCGTAGTTAAACTGCATGCCTTCAGACAATGTTCCGGGCACTACAGGCCCAGTGACGATAGATACGTTACGCATTCGTTCAATTCCTCCTCCACGGCGACCGGATCGTCCGGTGACATGTCGTTGATATACAGATAGTTATAGAGCTGGGCCGCCCTCTCCCTTCGCTTCCCCGACATCGGGTCCAGAAGTTTCTGTAACCGCACCCAGTCGCGATTCCGGCCGTTCGCATCTGCCTGGGATTCCTTCCACTTGAGTTCCCAATCGACATCGATCACCGCTGTCGCTGCCTTTCCAAGATCCGAAACGCCCTCGCTGCCGATGTTCAGCGCGCCGGCGAGGGCAGCCGGATAAACCGCGTAGGCAAACAGTGCGGCCCGTTCCTTGGATTCATTTGCGAGCAGTTGGGTTACGGCGAGCGTTCCTGTGTCGGGATCCGGGCATCCTGTCACGAGCCGGTTGATCTTCGCCGGAAAACGCCGTTCGAGATGAAATTCGTTCAACCACTTTTGTTTTCCGCTAAGGCTCGCCGAGTCCCAGGCCGTCCGGTGGGCCGAACGGATGACGTGTTCCGATATCTGGACGCCCCAGGCCCTTTGGGGCAAGCTCCACGTAAGAGCCATTTCGAACGACTTTTCCTCGCGGCGGTTGCCTCGTACGGCCAGAAGCGCGGCGATGTTCTTGACCAACTGCCTGACTCTTCGTGGAGAGATCCTGAATCCGGCCCGGCCAAGTTCGTTTGCGACTATGAGGCAGTAGTCGACTGTCCGGTCGTCCGGCCTGGCCGTCATACAACTGTAGGCCGTTCGCCAGGACTCAAGTTGGGATCGCAAGGCTGATGAGAATCCGGGCCGTTCTGTCTGTTCGTCAGCACAGGCGATCGCCCGATGAGTCTTATCGCTCATCTCGTCCCAGTCCGGCACCTCGACAACAAATGCAAATCTGTCAGCAAGGGCTTGATCGAGGGGCTCAGATCCCTCGTAAGAGTCCCCGTTCTGCTCCAGCCCGCACGGATTCATGGCGGCCCAGCGGTAGATCAGCTTGTCGAGTTTGATGCCTTGGACCCGCCGCTCCTGAACCAGAGAAAACAGCCGGTTCTGGTGCTCCGGCTTGCATCGGCTGATCTCGTCGATAAGTACCGACTCCGCTCCCCAGACCGTCGCGGGCGTCTGCAGGTACTCGATCCGCGAACCCTCGGCCGCAGGAAACGGAAAACCTACCAGATCGTCAAAACTGATCAGACTGGCGTTGTAGTGACGATGTTCGAGGCCCAAGGCCTCAGACGGGCTGTTAAGTAAAAAGGTCTTGCCCGTACCGCAGTTGCCGATGAGCAATAAAGGGTCGGCCGTGACCAAGGACGCGAGAATTACGGATTCGATATCCTCGTAACCATAGATGCCCGCAGCTTCGAGTTTCACGGGCGTTTGTTTAGATCTTCTTAGTGACATGTGGTGCACACTCCTTCTATGAAATTGAGCGCATGGGATTCGGACTGGAAATACGCAAAGCCGCAAACCTTCATCAGATTGGCGGCTTTCGTATATATGACTTGGAGAAATTATTTCGGAAGCAAATCGCTTCTGCACATCGAAAGCAGTCTTGCTTTCAAGGCACCGTTGGCTCTCCTAGCCTGGTTGCCGGACGCTTTCGCGTCACTCCTGATGACAAGTGAATGATACCAAAACAGACGCCAAAAGTAAAGTAGCTGATGCCTTGAATTGTCATTTGGGACCACCCGGATCCGCCGCCGCACATAATTTGAGAAAAATAGTTATAATTTCCAAAACATGTCAGAAGGGGTAAGCAAATCGATAGAAGAAGTATAGGTATTAGGTTTGGGGCACGGTGGCGTAAATGAATGGCGAAGGGACAATATTTCTCGATTTAGATTGTGTGAGTCACTACTACCATGTTGACTCCGCCGAGTCCCCCGGTTTGGTGAGGTTTGTTTTGGATCGTGATCAAGAACTTGCAGGGTCCTTTTCGAAGCTCGATAAAGTTTATCCAAATTATCCTTGGAGCTCGCCGGCAACTCTATGATGCGAAGATTGTGCGGCTGGATTTTTAGTTTAGATGATTACCCCGAAGTAAAAGACTTTCCCGACGGTCAGGCCATTTTGGATCAGATTCAACATGCCCGGGATCTAGTGAATCAGGCTTTTATTTCTCGTGATTTTGAACGGCACTTTTACCCCGACTTTCCACCAGCGGCTCGGTTATGGACGGAGCAGGGTTACCGTGTGATCTTGTTCAGTACGGTTAATTCAGAGCGATGGCAACGGATAATACGGGGAACTTCCGGTTTTTGACAGCAAGATAATGCCGGTCCTCTTAGCCAGCGATGATTCCGCTGATGTTCTAAGAGATCTCGCAAGTTACTTTCCTGAAGATCCGGACCGATGTTTCTTGATCCTCAAATATGTAAAATCTACCATCGCTTCGGAATGGCGGAGAAAGAGGGTCCGAACGATCCTGGTAGATCGTGAATGGACGGTAACATCTTATCTCGAGCCTGGATATGGTTTATATGTCTCGAAACTTACTGACATAGATCCGAATAAGGAGTCAGAGCGTGAGTATTACTAAGATATGATCTAAGACGATTCGTTACTGCCCAAGAAGAGAGGTGTATGCAACGGCACTTACGGAACTACGTTCCGGCCAAAAAAACCCATTGGATGTGGTTCATATTCCCCCAAATAGATGGTCTGGCGATGAGTCAGACATCGAGACATTTTGCGATCAAGTCTATAGAAGAAGCTCGTCGGTACCTCGACCATCCCCTTACTCGGGCCACGCCTGATCGAATGCTCAGAGACGGTTCTTGCCATAGACGGCGGGGGTGCAGAAAGTGTTTTCGGTTACCCCGATCACTTGAAACTGAGATCTTCTATGACTTTGTTTGCCTTTATTGCCGGCCCGGGTTCCGTCTTTTATTCGGTTTTAGAAAAGTACTTTAACGGGGAAAACGATGAAAATACGATGCGTACCTTGAAGGAATTAGAGAGAAAATAAATTCAGGAATAAAATTTTCAACCTTAGGATGATTTGCACGACTCCAGCGGCAACGCTACTTCGATTAACTTCTTTCTTAACTTCATTATCTTTTTGCCTTACTTCCAGTAACGTCCGCTTGAATATATCGCTCGATTCGGATGGGGTCGACGAACAAACGGTTCGTCAGGTATCGCGATGAATTCTTGGCTGTCAGGATCATCAACATATCGTTTGAATCCATTCCTTAGTAAGCCAGTTTCAGCAGCTTCCGCCGAATCAAAAACCATCTCGTCAAATACGCCAGCAGTGTCACCGAAGAAATACACGATCACTCCGTCCGTCGTCTCATCAACAAGAGCCCAGTTTTGCTGCAAGAACTCGACGACCTTGAACCGATAATCCCGACTGCGGATTTCAATTTTGTCTTCCAAAATATTTACCTCTCGTTTGCCGACGAATAAATAATCATCGCCAGCAGCAACAAAACTTTGATTGTTTTCTTTGGGTGACTATGGAATTAACTCTAAATGATCAAGCCGAGCCTTTCGCTTCGTCCAACTCCTCATTCGCTCGCCTTCTTAACGAGGCCAGTACATTGGCCTCGAAAGAACGAAGGGCGATACCGGCAGCGACCTGCAAGCCGATTCGCCGCCGCAAGTCTTCCAAGGTAATGTATACCGGCTTATTCTCAACAGTTAGAAACGGCCCCTTGGCAAGTTCCAACATCCGGACCCGCAGAAGGTTTCCTCCAAGTTATCTGCCGTGATTTCCTCTAACTCGACAAACGGAAGTGTCCAATTTATTGCAACAGTCGTCCAGTCAAGCCATTGCTTCTTGCCGTCCGTTGTAGTCCGCATTGGCACTAAGCCTAGCGGATCATCGTTCGGTTCCAGTTCGACCCATAGGCCCTCGCAATTCTCGACTTTTCAATGCTCAATAGCCGGACATAACTAGTCTTAGTCTCCTTTCGCCCTTTCCTTATTGCCTGCTCCAGTTTCGCCAGAGTCTATCTCGTTCCTTCTTCTGCTCCAGCCTTTCCCGATGTCTTTCCGCTTTCAAGCGCTTTTTCTCGTCGCGACGCTTTTGGATGTTGACGGGGTCTTCATACTCATCACGGGCGCGGCGTTCTTTAGTCCTAGCATTTTCATGATCTTCCATCTTTCGAGCAATTCTCCCGCCCATGTTCCATCGAGAACGCTGTAAAGTTCGGCATTCAAGATCGGGATAGGGCTCGAAAGATCGACGAGCAAACACCGGACTGCGCCTTCTAATAAAACGGATCGACTCTCCGGGCCGAATACCCGCAAGAGCCTTTGCGATCTCAACGACATTTTTCCCATCGTACTCAGTCTGCGGTGGTATGCCCTGGTTCTCCGACATAGTGCGAAGCACCCCCAGCCGAAATTCTCTTGCTCCACATGTAGTGCAATGAATCTTCGTGCACAGCTTGCGGCGCACGGATTCCGCTAGGTAATCATTACGCCAGTTTTCCGTCATGAGGGTTCTCCTGCCTGAGTCTGACATCAAGCAGTGCCAAGGCCGGAACTGCTCAAATCGATAAGATAACCAAAAGCTTCAATGAAAACCCCGGTACGAACGCAGCAGTATTTTCCATACCAATTAGGCGAAAATGAAGGCCGGGGAATCAACACTCACATCGCTACCATCCGGGGTATCGATCCCAAAGGTCCGCCCCCAGTGAAGCGGCGTGCAGGTCCACGGCTATCTGTTCGATCTCCTTCCTCAGCTCAAGACGCTCGAGCCAGTGGACGGGAATCGAGCCCACTCCGTGCAAAGTTCCGAGGATATTGCCTGTGATCGCACCCGTGCTGTCGGTGTCGCCTGAGTGGTTTACCGCAAGCAGTAGGGCTTCAGTCAGATCATTTTCGCGAGCGAGTGAACAATAGATAGCTATGGCCACGGCCTCTTCGCCAACCCAGCCCCCACCCAGCGTTTCGACCAATTCGGGCGAAGGGGTTCTTGTTCGGTCCTGCGCAAGGCTGATCGCTTTGTCCAGAGCTTCAAATGTTTCTTCGTGGTTCTTAACGTTTGGCAGAACTTCGTACACGGCGTGATTAACAGAATCAACAAGGCTGCGACCCTCGACAATTTTGCTGACGATTACCGCAAGAACACCGGCACTGATATACCCCGTCGGGTGGCCGTGCGTTGTCGCCGCAGCCTCAGCACCGATGCGAAACGGCTCGATGCCAAAAAGGCCCGCGGGGGCAATACGCATCACGCCGCCGCAACCCTTGCTGTTATTGATTGGTTCTTCAATCGTTCCCATTTCGCCGGATCGGAGCGCGGAGAGGCAGGTGTTTCCCGGGGCACGGCGGACGTTAAGATCAGGAACATCAAGTAACCAGCTCCCCGTTAGATAATCTGGCAACTCACGATCGTCGTTCGGAACATGGATCCGCTGCGTATACAGCCAACGCAGATAGGCCCTGTGAATCACACTTGCCGGATTACAAATACCTCGCTCTGAGGATCGCATGTACGATCGAATAAGGCCTTCCGCAGTAAATA
The DNA here is from genome assembly GCA_016713675.1 of Acidobacteriota bacterium. Taxonomy (NCBI): domain Bacteria; kingdom Pseudomonadati; phylum Acidobacteriota; species Acidobacteriota bacterium. Next base: position 126,897 of record JADJOS010000001.1, on the reverse strand, counting down.
GCGTCATTTGCGTATCGTCCGTTATAGCTCCGATACGTCCATACGCTAATGCATAATCCCTCAATCCCGAATCGCCGAACCGCTCACGGATCCGCTCAAGCGAATCAAATTCGACCGCCGCACCAAGGGCGTCTCCGACTGCACCCGCCAGCAAGCAACCTTTGAACCGAGCAAGCCTTGCTTCTTCGGCAGAAGAAAGTACCAAGGGCATGGGGCGATTCTCCGGACTGGGATCGGTTAAAACTCGCTCCGGAAGTTGGTCCAACGGTGTTTTCGATTCTGTGGGTTTCATATCAACATATTTCTGCTCCGCCTTAGGTCGGATGCAGTCATTCGGGTCGTTAGTGATCACTACCTAGAAGATAAGTGTACGAGCATATGACGCAAGTGTTCCTTCTGATGTTAATCCAGGTTATATAAATCATTGACTGTGACACTGTAGAGCCCCATATCCCCCAAGACGGTATTTTCACCGGATTCCGGACTCGCTACTTCGCTTCGGGGTCGTCTTCATTTCAACCCGGTGGAATTAAATCACTAGACCTGCAAGCTCACTGAGCAGGAAATTGAGCGTCGCCATTTTCTTCAGGCGTCTGCCCTCGTGGTTCCTGTCGTTTAAGTCGTGAGCAGATTGGGCCGCCGATGTACCAATGTCGAAAAGAAATTGTTCGACTTTAAGCCGTTCGGCAACGACACGCATCCTCTGGCTAATGGGGAAATCGATCAATACATACTTCAGAATACTGACAATTGCCGCAGGCTTCTTTGGCAGGTGACGCCTTATAGAAACCGTCCTTTATTCCTTGAATCAGTCTTTCCGCAGCCAGATTCGAGTCGTTCGTATTCATTTGGTCGAATTCATGGAGAACGCCGTGTCTTAAATATGCGATGTATGCTTTTGATTTTCCAAGGGCCTTTGCGTATGCCCAAAGTTGGAATCGATGCTCCTCTGGGTTCATTTCTGAATCAGTCTTGTAGTCCAATACGAAGTCAGCTCCGACGAGATCTGCAATGCCGTGAAGAGTGGTGACTCCAATTTTAATAATAAATGGAACCTCACGTTCACATTCTGCCGATCTTACATTTGCAAACGCGGAGTCGCAGCGAAAGCGTTCAGCGAGCTCAAGTGCCGTCGCGAGATGGCTGTCGGGACTGTCTGCCGATTCGACGCGAAGGTCTTCAATGTTATCGATGTCGAGTTCAAGGGCGAGGTGGGCCAACGACCCTATCGCCATACCGACACCGTAACCTTCGGCAAGGCCTGGTGACCGTCAACATATTGGAACTTGAATCGGAGAGGGCATTTCGAATAAGTGGTCAATGCGGTGACCGGAAGTTCACGCAGGCCGAAAGTGACCGGTTCAACATTTACGTGTTGCGGCGTCCTGAATGGCGCCATTTCGCCAGGGCTGGGCGCAATTGCCGCTTTTTCGTCGTAAGGAATTATCTCATTGATGATTCCCGCCGCATCTAGCCCGGGCTTGAGAATATCCATTGCGAAACCCTTCTCTTTCGTTGCAGTAAGGATCACTTTGTCACGTGCACGGGTCACTGCGACGTAAAAGAGGCGTCGCGCTCTTCAATTTCCCCTCTTCTTTCTTCGATGCTTGATCAGCTTATGGATCGCGGGTTCGGTTTTCTCATATCTGTCGCTTTCCATCTGGAATGCGACACCGATATCCGGATCGACCAATATAACCGAGCTGTCGCTCTTCATATCTCTGGCAAGATCCGGGATGAACACGATCGGCCATTCCAGACCCTTTGCCTTGTGGATGGTCATTAGCGATACGGCTTCGCCGGAATCAAGCGATGGACGAGGGACCTCGGTCTCTGTTTCGATCAATTCGCGCAAAAATCGTGTTGTTCCAAACACATCGCCACGCCCCTGACGCTCTAACCTGCGAAACAGATCGTGCATACCGCGAAGGTCGGCAGACCGCCTCGCTCCGTGCGGCAGGTTGGCAATAACAGCACCATAACCTGTTAGCGTGTCCGCCAGTTGCACGACCTGGCCGGATGACATTGTGGCACGGGCATCAAGAAGGTTCTGCAATATATCAACCGATCGAGCAAACTCAGGCCGAGATTTGATCACCTGCCACCACGAAACACCTTTTTCTAGGTCATCGGCAGCATTGTGCAGGTCGATGTCACTGAACGCAAAAAACGGGCTTCTGAGCAGGGCAACAAGCGGAATATCGTCGTTCGGCTCTGTGAGAAATGAGACCAAAGCGTAGATGTCGAGAGCCTCGCGGGTATCGAGCAAACTGCCGCCACCGGCATGGACTGCCGGTATCTTCATTGCGGTGAGAACGCCGAGGTATACATCAAGCGGGGCCCACGTGCGGGAAATGATCGCAATATCACGATACGGCACTCCAGCAGCGTGGGTATTTATTTGCCGGGCGATGTACCGGGCCTCGATGATCTGTGTTTGGCCTTGCCGACGCCCTTGGCGGCCTCGACGACAGACGAATGGACATGTGGAGCCGCAAAAGGCCGATCCGTCCGATCGGCGTCGAGTGCCTGATGAAGGTCGTCGAGCACAGGCTCGAAGATCGTGTTCATCGTCAAGACAAGCTCGTGGTGGGTCCGAAACGTTAATGAGAGTGGAACCTCGATTCCTGATCGAGCGGTAACGATCTCTTCGCGAACGCGGCTAAATACTCCAATATCGGCTCCGCGAAATCCATATATCGCCTGCTTTTCGTCACCTACGATGGTCAGCTTGGCATTGGCGGTCAAGCGGCTTAGTATCTCGGTCTGAATCGGATTCGTGTCCTGAAACTCATCTACAAGAAACGCATTCCAACGCATACTGTAATGTTCGACAGCCTCCGGATGGTCAAGGATCTTCAACGAATAATGCTCAAGATCGCCAAAATCGAGCACCTTATCCCGCAGCTTTTCAGCAGAGATATAGTCGCGAACTTGTCTAAAGGCCGCGGCAAGGGGCTCGATCCGGCGGGCGGCCTCGTCGTCCTCCGGCCCGTATTCGAGAGTTGCGAGGTCGTAGCACGATTTTAGGTGGTCCTTTAGTGCACCGAGGCTTTGCCGAAGCCTTTCAAGCCCACCGTCCGGCCAGTTTCCCGCCGCCCCTTTGTTTCTGGCAAAATTCTTGAGTGAGTCATTGAGTGCCTCAATGTCTTTCGGGTTCGCCATTGCTGATATGACATCGGCTCTGACCGCCTCGAGTTTGTCGCCGTCTTTCCCGCGGCATTCAGATACCGCCGCATTCGCCGCACTCCATTCACCTGAAGTGATGATCTTTGTAACCGTCTCGGCTGAAGTCTTCTCAATAGTCTCCTTCCATTGATCGGAACCGAGCGATAGGGCCTGATCTGACGAGTAGGGGTCCTTGAGCAAAACGGAGATGGCGGACGTTAGCCAACTGAAACCAAGTGTACGAAAGATCTCCGGGTCGATGAGGCTGACTGCCTCTTCAAATTTCTCGGCCATCCATAGAGGTTTTGCGGTGTCATCGAGGATCGAAAAATCCGGCGGTATCTCAGCCAGATCATAGAAATCCCGGCAGATCCGAGATGCGAGAGCGTGCATCGTACTGATCTGAGCTGCCTCGACTTCGGCGATCACCTTCTCATCACCAAGCTCCGCGTTCAGCGTCTTGCGGATTCGTGAACGCAGTTCATCCGCCGCTTTGTCGGTAAAGGTGACCGCCACGACCGAGAGTGGAGACATGCCGTCCGTCTGAACATGGTGCAGGTAACGGGCCGCGAGCATGCTCGTCTTGCCGGTCCCGGCACCTGCTGTGACCGCCACACTGCCGACTGCGGTCGCAGCCCTTTTTTGATCCGGTGTGAGATTCATGTGTTAGCTGTTTTTCGCTCCAGACGCAGCCCCTTGCGGCATACTTGGTCAAATTTGCAGTAGGTACAGGCGTATTCATCCGCATCAGGATCCACCGCGAAATTACCGTCAGCGAGAGTCTTCTTGATCCTGTTTACCAGACCATCGAGCTTGACGAAGTCATCCTCCTTCTCTGCTCTGAGTACCTTGCCTTTGACCAGTGAGTAATAGACGCTGTTGCCAAGAGTGCCCGCGGGATAGAGTTTTTTGAGTGCAACATTTGAATATAACGGGATCTGTACATCAACCGTGAGTTTTCCGGCCTCGTCTTTTGCACCTTTCGGCGGCACCGAGCTGGTCTTGTAATCAATGGCGATCAACCCATCAGGAGTTTCATCGACTCGATCGATGTAACCAATGAGCCGAAATCCATTCCAAGTTTCCTCGAACATCTGCTCTAGACCGATAACGCGGGCACCATCGCTGATGAACTCCACCGACTCAACTGCTTTCCTGAGTGCCCCGATATGTTCGGCCCGCTGCAGGTCCCAGTTAAGCAGCGTTGGTACGGCTGCGTCCGGACTCTTTTCCGCCTCTGCGAAGGCTGCATCCAGGTGTTGAAGTGTCGCGGCTCGTATATCTCCCTCAGCCATTGCTCTGGAAACCGCGAGCTCCAGAACCTTGTGGTAAAAGGTGCCGCGTTTGGTGTAGTCCATGCCTAGCTCGATCTCCTCGACAGGCTCGAGCTTAAGAACACGCTGTGCAAACCAACGAAATCCGCATTGGCCGATCGCCGTTAGTTGCGATGCACTCCAGCGACGGTCTCCGGGTTCGAACGGTACCCCGATCACGCCATCATACTCGTCGTAATGCGGCGAGTTCTCGCGGTTCAACTCGACCGCATACTGAACGCGTGCCGGAGCCAGAACCATGTCGTCAGAAGGACTTTCCTGAGTTCTAAGCACAACCATTCTTCGTTCTTTCACGCTTGAGACGATCTTTGTATCCGGGGGAGCCTTTAACGGCGTGAGGCCAAGGCGGTCAAAGAAGGAGTTCGGCATTAGTTCGCCGTTGTCGAGGCTGGAAGGATAACTAAAGCTCACTGATCTTCGTCCGGCCAGCAGCGTCAAATAAAATGACAGAGCTTCCCACCTGGCGACCTCGGCGGCTTCTTCAAATTCGATTCCGTGTTGTCCTAGCAGCTTTCTTTCAAAGAAATCGATCACTGGGTTTTCGCGAGCAGGTGCAGGGAAAACGCCCTCCGCCATCCCCGATCACGAAAAGATGATCGAATTCTGCACCGAGGATCGTGTTCGGCTCAAAAAGAGCTACGCCCGCCGCACCGGGGGCAAACGGGACAGAATCTTCGGCAAGGACCTCGCCGATGATCGCTGAAAATTCGGCAAACGTCAGGTCATTATCTCCTTCGATCCTTTCGACTGCGGAGATTGACTCTATGAAAGTATCGTAAGCGAGAATTTCACGTGCCCGGTTAGCGGCCTTCTTCCTGACACCCAACGCCTCAAACGCTCGTCTGGTGCAGCTCGCCCACCTGGTCAATGTCTGAATAGCGGGCCAATCCACCGAGGTGAGATCGACACCGAGTCCGACCACGCTTCCCGCCCGGATGTGCGAGTTTGACGGGCCGCCGTCCAAATCCCATCAGGCAGGCCCGGACCAAACGGATGCAACATGAAGCGTGCCGTAGGCTCGTAGCCGAATTTCTGATCGAATGCGTCGAGCATCAAGCGGACAAAGCCGCCGAAAACCGTGCTGTTTAGCCGGACATTGTGCCCGATTCGCACCGGCAAACCATATTCGTCCGCCACCGCGTCGATTACCGGTGCGTAGCTTCCTGATCGCGGCAGACGATCGCGATTTCGTAGGGATCGGTCCCGTCGACGACCATCTTCTTTATTCGAGAGAGCGTGCCTCGAACTTCGGATTCGATATTTGGATACGCAATGGCGTCACTGCCGGACGGTGATTTTGTTGGACTGGTAAAGTTTGCTGCGAGCGTCTGACCGGTCGTTTGCGGAGAATCCGCAGTGTTGTCGGCAGTTTGCCAGCCAAACGTGACGAGCCGTTCCGCCCACTCCCGATTGCCGGTAAATATACCGTCTCCGTGGCAAGGCAAATAGAATGTGCTGCCTTCGCCTGCGATCGCATTGATGAAGACGATCTCCTCTTTGCGGGCACGGTGATGGCCATAAATGAAAAGAAACCGGAGCTCCGGCTCGCAATGTGCAGCAGCCCAAAGCAGTTCTGCCCTGTCGATCAAATTGTCCTTTAGCAACTCGGCCTTATAGGCCTTGGTGATGAGCCCAAGTTCAAGAACTCTCGGCGAACCTCGTTCGATCAGTGCATCAACATCAATACCGGTCCGTAACACCGTCTGCATTATTGTCTTCAGCCGAACTGCCATCGACCCCGGATCAGCGTTCTTGATTGTTTTGGCAAGAACTCCTTTTAGCGTGTGCCGAGCCATTATATCGGTAGCTAACTCCAACCCACGGGCCTCTTTGAGTACGCCTCGAGCAAGTCGCGGCAAACTATAATACGCCTTACCAAGAGCGGAGGCGGCGGCCCGGTGAGGTGTGATCACAAGCACGCCCGAACAATCGACATCCGATGGATTAGGGCAAGAACTGATGTTTAGGATTCGGGTCATATAAACGGAAACGCGGGTTCAAAAAAGCACGGTCCTATTGCACCAAAGAATGTTCAATCCACTTCATATTTGATGCCTAAGCTCTGTGCGATTTGTTTGATATGCATAGTCTTGCTCTCAGTTCCGTAGAAGAGCATGCTGAGTTTCCGTGGGTATATCGCCAGGTCGGCATCTTGATCCATCAACCGAATTTGAGCGGCGACAAAATGATCGTCCCACTCGTCTTTTTGAGCGTTGAACCCTTTAATCTTTGGATTAAACTCACCATATGACGTAGGTTCAAAAATAAAGCACCTTGCACGGTATAAAGAATAAAGATATTTATAAACCTCGGGCTGAGCCACATTAATATTCTTATACACGAGTTCGTCGGTAACATCGTGGGAAAGGTCCCGCAATAGAATACCCCGTCATCTTGACTGAACCCTATTTGGGCAAATGCCTGTTCACTAATCACGTTGAGCAAGTCAACTGCCGGCAACTGGCACTTCAATCGTTCCTGCAAGTACAGCCTATACTGTGCAGTCGAAACTACTTGCTTCGCATCGATAGCTTGGGCCGGTAAGGAAATTTGCAGGTCATTGTTCTCCTGCTCGACGACGATCATGTTTTGTGTTTCGGCGAAACGAACAAGTTCGTTGAAAGACGTGAAGCCTGCTCGCTCATAGTCGAAGTCGGCTTGAAGCTGTCGCATCTGGGGATGAAGAGCTGACGGTGTCGCGGCTTTGCCGAGTTGCTGAAGCACTTGGATTGACTTTACTAAAAGACTCGCATATTCGTCTTTCAATACCTGATAGTCAACTTTCGCCTCCTCGTCGGGAGCATCCTGACCAGCTATGTCCCCACTAGTCGGTGGGGCAGGGTCTAGTTGAGCGTTTGAGATTGATAGACCTGTTAGGTCTTCAAAATAGAACAAGCTGTCGCATGCATTACGATAAATAATGGCCGTCCTCTTGTCGCTGCCGGTAATTCCGATTACGGATTTACTCTGCTCGCGTAGCTTGAGGAAAAGCGGGACGTAGTCGCTGTCCCCGGACACGATCGCAAATTTTGAAATGCTTGGAAGAGTGAAAGCTGTGTGAAGAGCTTCAACGGCAAGCCGCATGTCTGCAGAATTTTTGAATTGCGAGACATACGGTATGTCCTCATGAAAAAAAAGATTGTCCCTGAGCATCCGCCGGACATTATCTGTCTCTCTAATCTGGCCCGTTGCCGAAAGAGCTTTTGTGATATCGCCAAATGACCGACGAACGGTTATTCGACCTTCTTCCTTGAGTTTTTCAAGGACATCCGCGAGGTCTACGGGAAGTCGTAATTCATTGCAGAAACCAATTACGTTCTCAATGTCGACAAATACTGCAATTTGCTCAATTGAATCCATAGTTTGACCACCGGTTATATCCCTTCGGTATGAAAGTCTTGATTACGGGGCTAAGGCAACACTTTTTGAGTTATTACGATTCTTGAATCAATCTGATGTTTGCGAGATCGCAACTACTTCTCGAATTATTCTTTCCTAATTCGATCAAATAGAGGTGTGAGCTTTTCGACGATGGTGGCAGCGATGCTTAGATCACTTCCGGTTAATATGATCTTTTGCCCACTTTTCGTTTTCCATAACGCAGTGCCGTTTGAATCACCAACGACATGAGGCTGAATATCTAAAAATATTATCTCGCGAAGCTCTTCTAAGAGCCCTTGCTCCGCAAAGAATGCGGTGCCAAAGTGCAAGTGAATATCCCTAGCCGGTGACACCTGTAGTGAGCAAACCTGATTTCCTTTCGAGGTAAACTTAACTGTACCTCCGGGCTTTCCTGATCTATCAACACTTCGCTCTTTCTTAAATTCAAATCTATCTAACCAATCGAACAACTCCAAGAAAAGAGCCTGCAGAGGTCGTGGACTGTTTCTAGTGAGACCTTTCAGCTCATTTCTCATGTTCTTACCTCGGCGGACAGTTCTCAAGAGTCTTGAAGGAATATGTCATGATTTTTTCACCGATTCAAGATTCGAAGTGTGATTCCAAAAGTCAACAATAGCCAAGAACGTATTATCAGTCACTCTCAAATTGCCGCGACATCTCCAATAAAATGATGATTCTAGCGTAATAGGCTCAGTAGAACGTTACACACGGTTGACCGGGCTCGGGAATGATCGATTCCCGTATAGCTTTAGGTGTCGGTAATCTGCCAAAGACGCCTACGGCCGGGCAGACTGTTCCACTGGCCGGTATGTCCGCTGATACTAAGTACCTTTGCCCATTACCCCCTTCTCGAAATGATGCCTATTTACACAAATAAATATTGAAGACGGAATTCCGGATTTGGTGTCGTGCGTCTCTATCCCTATCGGAAATTCGATTCAACTCCCGAAAGGCCTCGATAACGTGTGATAGGGTTCCACGCACACCGTCCGTCCGCCCCGGGCGGGACCCGATGTTATCTCGGAATTACGATTTCGAAGTATTTTCCTTTAGCTAGTTTATGACCGAGCCGCGGCTGATCTTCAGCTTCCTGGCGATCTGCGAGTGGTTGAGCTCGCCGGCCTTGAGCTCGGATCTGGATCCTTTTTCAGCCCCGCGGTCATCGGCCGGCCGGGGCCTACCCAAGCCTTTGCGTCGCCTTCCCTACACATTTTAGTTTGAAGCCCCTTAGCTACTTAGTCTTCTTCCCGAAGGGTAGCCTTATGGTTTTTGATTCCCTTGAATTCGAGGAGCTTAGAAATACTAGAATCAGCAAGCAAATCCTGACTTTTCAAAAATTTTAGAAATTTTTTTTGCGTTTTTGCTCAGGGTTTTGGAAAAGCAAATGGGGTGGGTCGGTGCAGCGCTGATCGCTGGAGTTGGTGCCTAGAGTTACTGGCGAGCGACGGCCCCTCCCCCGGTCAGCGAACCCCAAGCCAAGTACCCTTGTCCATCACCCCCCACCCACCCCTTGCCCGGTGCCATGTCGTAGGAGCGCCCCCACTGAAAAATTCCCCCGAATGGCGGCTAGCGCCTTCTCTCGATCCGAAGTGAGCCCCTAGGTGTGCTCACGGCGCAGCAATCGCCTATTCAGCCCCGAACCATCACCCCTAATGCCCCGGCACTGGCGTGTGGCTCGACATGTAGACTAGCGGATGTGCCTAGCACCCATGCACCGGCCCACTGACTGCCCACCTCCGCCAGCCAGCACCGTTAGCCACCCTGCCGGCCGATCCCGATGGCTAGAACTGGGTGTCAATTAACCCCTCGCCGATCTGCCTCGCCACATGCCCGTGGATGCTGGTTCGACCGTGCTGGTTTTCGGATGTCAACAAACAATACTTTCTTGACACCCTGCCCAGCCAGCTGGCTAGCCCGACCCCGACCACCATCCGCTCGACCAGCTGGCGCTCAGAGGTAGCCGTCCGATTGGCTAGCGGTCGGGCTCTCCTCATCCGAGGCTCTGCCAGTTCGAAGCACGGCTACACTCTTACCGAAGGTTAGAGTAAGAGTAAGAGTAAGAGTAAGAGTGTGGCATCCTGTATACAGCCTGTCACAGCCTGTATACAGCCTGTCGCATCCTGTATACAGCCTGTCCCCCTTTTTTGAGGCTAAGTCGTTGCAAACAAAGGGAGCGCAAAAATGGCTAAATCGACCCCTCGACAGACCCCGAGGTCAACTGCAAGACAACACGGTCTCGCGTACCGTCTGACACGAGTGGTTTGCGGTCTCAAACTGATGAAGGTCGCCGTCATCACAATCATCGATTCGCATCGGGCTCGCGTTTTTCGCCTCACACTTTCACCTGCATATAGTGCATCAAATTTTGACGGCGACCTCTTCGACCGTTCCGCTGGTCAGCTGCAGCACGATTCGGTCTCGCGTTCCGTCCGAAACCAGTGGCTTGAGGTCTGCCTTCCGGAGGTATTCCAAGGCACTTTGCCTGTCCATTTTGGTCTGCAACAGGGCAAAGAAATCGAGGGCATGCTGGTCTGCCGAGACCAAATGCTCGACCCTGCTGGTCGGTCGATTGGTCTCAGTGCATGCTTATCGTACAGCGTAGCGAAGGTGCTAGACAGCTGGTTCAGCGGTATGTCTTCCCCATCGCCCAGGCGGTCTTCGATTGCCACCAGTGCTTTGTCCCGTACCCGAGCCAGTCGCTCAGCCAAATCGCTGACCACTGCCTCGACCTTGGCTAGCACAGCTGGCGAGGCAGTTCGCTCGATTTTATACACATGGTTGGTTGAGATTCCATGGTGTCTAGCCACCGCCACGACCGTATCCAAACCAATCCGCTTGTCCACAAGCACTGCAACCTTCTTTGCATCACTCACCTTTGGGGCGTTTTTTCGCGTTCGTTTTGTATTCATAAAAAATGTGCCCCTAGCGAACACATACCCTGCTGCATGCCGTAGACTAAATCTTTTGCGATCACGATATCGACGTTCTGGCGGTCAGTTAATTCGCATTGTGGACATGGGTTTAGGCATGTTGGTGGTGGGGTGGGACCGTCGGATTTGTGCCGGTTAGCGGGTCGAGCGAGTGTGACAACCGTCTCTATTATATCATACGAACACGAGCCGCTATTGTGTTGCGCCCTCTTGTGGATTTGAGTTTTTTCAGAGTCTCCATCCCAAACTTTCGGTTGCTTAAGCAAGACGCCGCGTCGAGTCCCCTCGGTTCGCGGCGTCTTGCTTAGAACTCACATCTGACCCTCGTCACTGAGATGTTCTCTGAGATGGCCTTTTGTAGGGCCGTAGGGAATACTGGGGGCTCTTTTCGGTGGTGCTTGGGGCCAGGGTTGCGGCTACGGGAATTCCCGGGACTATCATCGGCTCCCCTCGATAGCCCTGGTCCTCGCCACGCTAGTCTGGGCCGCCCGCAAGCACTTTGTCGTTGCAATGTGGCTGGCCCCAATCGATACTCATCTGGATCACGCGGTCTCCCGGCCCAAGAGATAAAACTGGTGTGGCCGTGATCGAGTTGGTCTCTGTAGTGGGGGCCGTTTCGTGACTTTAATCGGGCTTGCCGTTCGTCTTGCCCCGGTATTTTTCGATATTGATTATGATCTCCCCAGCTCCTTTTCGTCTTTTGGCGGCACGCATTGCCCGGCGTTTATCTCGGTTATTCTCCTTGCCACTTCGTCCGGTGGATGGCTGTTTACCAACCCGCAACCATACTTAAACAGGTCGATGTTTCGGGTGCCATCCATTATCGCTTCGCCTCGGTTACATCCGATCGAGCGCCGAAGGGGCTGCTCGGTATGACCGAATATTCCTGTTTCGCGCTGTAGAATCTCGTACATAAGCCAGTCTGGCGGGTCAAGAACAGGTGTTGATGCTCCGACCAATGAATATCTTCGACCCGATCTGTGGAGGCTGGGGGGCGCAACCACGTAGTTTCCGTCGGCCCTGATGTCGAGGCCTGAACCTATTTCGGACGCACTGCCGTGAAACGGCCTATCCTCCCGATAATTAAAATACAAGTGGCGCCCACGACCGGTAGTCGATTGTAGCGTTTCGGTTCCGCAGTCAAAATGGTCACCCTGGCGGGCTCGATAGTATGCGTGAAGGTCCTCTAATGCCTCCTCGCCCGTAGGTCCGTCAACGTCAAGGACAAACAACTTTGACGAACTGCCCGTTGGAATTCCGATATTGGAAATGGGTGGCTTCGCCCACCATCGGCTGATCACAACGGGATCGGTCGACGCGTCCTTATGCCCGTTACGCGTCACCGGATGCTTTCCGGCGGATTTACAATCTACGCCTTGACGGCAATCGCATATATACCCTCCTTGATACGCCCGTACACCATGAACCGGAAATACCGGGATGCCCATGGCGGCATAATTGAGTGCGTAGTCCACCATAAGGTGAACCGGTCGATCAAGGCTTACGTTTAGAATTCTTCCTATTTCGTCGGTTTCGTGAATAATGTTTGAGTCCATTGCTATTATTGTCCCTATCTGAAAGCCAGAGCGTATTACTGGTTAGAAGGTAATGAAATGTACACACCCCTCACTGGCGGATGAGGTGTGAGTTGTTAGATCTGAATGACCGACGCGGGCTCGGGGTACAGCCCTTCGAAAGACTCTAAGAAGTTGAGTCTATTTTGCTCGGTCGTGAGCTGCTTATGGAAGTCTTCAATCGGTGTGAAGACTTCAGTACGTATCCAGTCCATGGGAGACTTCATAACCGGCCCTTTTATAGCTTTGTACATCTTGATAATTTTGGTTTTGACACATTTTTTGTCTGCCTTCGTTTGGTCCCTGACATAGAGGGTGGGAAGCCTTCCTGCTGGGCCATCGGCGGCCTTGACCGCATCCAAAATGTTTGGACATTCTTTCTCGATCAAGCCAATGTCACTACGCGCAATGGCCTCGGCTAATGGGGCGAGTAGGGAGAACGTAAACTTTGTCTTCAAGTATTCATGTTCTCCGGTCTGTGTCAGTTTGCGGGTGCCCTTTTCGATAACTATCAAATCGACGCCGTGCTTTGCCTGCCACTTGAGTAGCCTGTTGATTCTCCCTCTAATCCGACTTCGCATTTTCTTTAGACCAGTAGCGTCAGTTGGAAATTCATTCGCTATGTCGGCAAAGGATGCTTCAAACGAATCTTCACCCTTAGATATTCGAAACAAGCTGCGAATCAGGTCGCTACTCGTTGCGGAGAGCCCTATCTGATGAAAGAGATTGCCGATCGCGTTCTCGTAATTACTTAAATTCGAAGCACGATTCGGGGATACATTTTCCATTGTTGTTAATGATGTTGTCATTGGGTTTCTTAGGTAGGTAGTTTTTGAGCGGGTCGTCACGGACCATGTCTTACGGAGTGAGGGGTTGGAGGCGAAGAGCAAGGCCTAGATTAGGCCCCACCTTCTTCGCCGGGAAATAACTTGTCTGTGTGTTAGAAGTCTTACTGGGGCTTATGCGTTACGGAGGTTTCGCAACAGGAATCCTTCAAGGTCGGACCTTCGAAACAAAATTTTGCTCATGATCCGTATGAAGGGGATTGCGCCGTTTTTTCGAAGTCGCCAGAGTGTAACTTCGGATAGTCTTAGAAGCTGGGCAGCTTCCTTATTTGTGAGGAACTCAGGTGAGTCGTTCGAATTGTCCATTGGGATAATTTTCCTTATTTGTGAGTTTGAAAGTCGAATCGGTGGGAACCGGGAGATGCAAGAGTGAACGTGCAAATTCCGGTTCGAAAGAGCGAAGCAGAATTACTTCTCTAAGACTATATGGTTCCAGAAGCATTCTGTCAATACACAGTACCTACTATATATTGCGGCAATAAACTCCTCACCCCAAAGATGTGGTCATCGAAGTTCAATCTACTTCGTCGTCGGTGGCCGTGTCTGCGTAGAGTCTGTATGGATCGCATTCATCTTTTCGGTAAAACTCTGCACGATTTGAGCGTCGATGCTCGTGTAGTGTTTCATGGTTGTAGCGATGTTCGCGTGTCCGGCAATTTTGCCGGCCAGGGCAATTGGATTGCCCTGCACGATCCAGCGAGTAATAGCGGTGCGTCGAAGATCGTGAAAATGAAGGTCTTCAATGACAGCAATTGATTTCGCGGTATTCCAGCTCCTTTTGAAATCTGCAAACGGAAAAGGCCGTTCCCCGGAGTAAACTTTTTGACGCGTTTAAGTTCGGCCTTGACTCGCTCGGTCAGGGGGACCATTCGTTCCTCCTCCGTCTTTGTGTTCGTTCCGAGTATGAGAATATTATTCGCGAGAAAATCGATATCTACCCATCTTAATTTGAGAATCTCACCCCGTCGGAGTCCCGCGTCAATTGCTAGTAAAATAATGGCTTTCAAATGAGGATTGTCAACTTTTGTTTTGGCCGTGATGCTCTCTGTTTTGCCGAAACGGGTACGTTCATATTTCTTCTCCCGTTCCCCCTGGCAGGCCGCGAGCAGGCGAACCTCCTCCTCCTCTGACAGACGCCTTTTACGTGCGATTTCAGCAGATGTTTGGATCACATCCGACTTAAAGAATATGTCTTTAGTGATCCAGCCCTGAGCGTATGCGTGTCGCATTATTCGTCGCATTGCTGAAAGCTCACGATTAATTGTTGAAATACTAACTTCCTTCTTTTCGCCCGGTTTAATTGACGGGTGTCGCGAGCCAATTTTGAAACGCCAGGTGCGGTAGTCTCTTAATGACTGGGTCGTAATTTGCCCGACCATCTTCTTGCCAAAAAACTGCTTTAGAACCTTTAGGTGATTCATCGCTGTATTGTGGGACCTAACTCCCTCGATCTTTCGACCATTAGCCAGAACAGCGGGTTTGTAAAAGCCCTTCGAGGACATGTCCGCAAGCATCGAGAACGTCATCCGTTCACCCGTCTGAATTTGTCCGTGCGACTTCTTAATTTCGATTATTAGGCGGTCCCGTTCGTCCCCCGCAGAGTACTTCGTATCGTAGGATCTCTCCATCGTCTTCCACCGCCCCACGGAATCGTCGAAGTATTCGATCCGGGCGATCCATTTTCCTTTCGATTTTCCACTCTTTCTTTTGAAGACCTGATCTTTGATTTCCATTGATTTTATTGCTCGCCACGTCTCTAAAGTCCCACCAAAATTCCCACTAAAATTCCCACTAAAGCGGCCAAAATGGCTAGTATTAGCTAGTATTACTATGAACGGTGCTGAAAGAAAAGTCAACGTGAGATGCTGATAAATACTGCGTTAAACATAAAAATGGCGTTTGTGGAAAGTAATAAAAATGTCCGCCCTTCCGATTCACACGCGATAGGCCACAAGTTCAAATCTTGTAGACGGCACCATTCAGTTCTTATTGAGGGATCCAGATCGGATCCCTTTTTTTGTTTTATCATTGGGGGAAATTCCGCGGTCGAGGCTGAAATTTCGCACGGCCGAAATCCTTCAAATCGAGTTGCCGCGGGGTTATATGTGGTAAACACATGCCGCAACAGACAATAGGAATCTCTTTTCTGCCGGTCTATGGCAGGACCGAACGGAATAGATATTGCAGTTGGTACTTGTTTGTGGACAAGCGTGACTCGGTTCGAGGACGTGACAAGGGCGACTATGAATATTGTCTTTTTTTTCCGGCCGAGGGCACTGTGTTTAGGAGGACAGCGTTATCGAAACGAGAAATTAACGATATTTGGGAAGAAGTACCATGAAAAACCTAATTAGAGCCGCACAATTCATTTTAATTCTCTTCATAACTATATTCGTCAGCTTGTCCATATTTGAGGCTGAAAACACCGAAAGGCGCACGAAAATTGATGAACCTGATGCTGCCGTGAGCGATAATGTGCCGGCAGAGACCCAAAATATCGCAGAGCTAAACAAAAAAGAGCTATCTGAAATTTACGGTAAGCTGCCGATCCAATTCGAGCCTAATATTGGTCAAACTGATGATACCGTCAAATTCATCGCGCGAGGAAGCGGTTACTCGCTGTTTCTCAAACAGAATGAAGCGATCCTTTCGCTGCAAAGGCCGTCGACAGCTGATCGCAAAGCCGTGTCATCATTTGTCAGAATGCGAGTCGAATCGGCAAACCCAATGCCGCATATCGAAGGCGTCGGCCAGACCGAAAGCAAGACAAATTACCTGATAGGCAACGACCCGTCGAAATGGCAAACAGAAATTCCGAACTATTCAAAGGTAAAATACGAACAGATAATTCCGGGAATCGATGCCGTTTACTATGGTAACGGGCAGCAGCTCGAATATGACTTTGTTGTGGCTCCGGGTGTTGATCCGGATCAACTCAAGCTCAACTTTGACGGTCCAAAGGACGCAAGGATCGACAAGCGGACAGGCGATCTTGTTTTTGAAACGGGTGCCGGGCCGATCCGGCAGATGAGGCCGATCGTCTATCAGAATACCGAAAACGGACGCTCTGAGGTCGCCTCATCGTATGAACTGAAGAAGATCGATGGCGAATTCGCAGTATCATTTCGTTTAGCCGAATACGACCGCTCGAAGGAACTGATCATCGATCCGATCCTCGCTTACGGTACATATCTGGGTGGCAGCGTCTTCGACGAAGCCCGAGCGATAACGGTCGATCCGCAGGGCAATGCGTATGTGGTTGGCACATCGGCCTCGCTGAATTTTCCAACCACTGCCGGAGTGCTAAAAACGACAAATCCGCCTTCGACAAATAACGTTCAGTGGTACGACGCTTTCGTGACAAAGTTGAATCCGAGCGGAACCGCGCTTGTTTTCTCCACCTATTTCGGCGGCCGAAACGGCAGCGAAACGGGAAGCGGTGTCGCGGTCGATGCCGTGGGCAATATCCTGTTTAGCGGCACCACAATGGCGACGGATATGCCGTTAGTTAATGCCTACCAGACTACTTTCGGCGGTACGGACGATGCGTTTGCGGCGAAGCTGGGACCAACCGGATCTTCGTTGATCTATTCGACATATCTTGGCGGCAACAATACTGACACCGGCGGCCGGATCGCTTTTGATCCGACGACCGGCGATGCCGTGTTTGCGGGGTTTGCGTCGTCTCCTAATTTCCCGACAACGCCAGGGTCGTACAAACAGAAATTGTGCGATTCGCCGGCAACTTGCAGCGGCATATTCTACACCGGCAGTTATGTAGTTAAGCTTTCAGCGAACGGCAACATCGTTTATTCGACCTTGTTCGATGCCGGCATTAACGACGTAGTGCTTGACCTGAATAACAATGCAACGGTCGGCGGAACGGCGGCGGCGACATTCCCGACGACCGCAGGTTCGTATCAGCCGGTCAGCAGCGGCGGCATCGAGGGAATCATTGCAAAACTGAATCCTGCCGGCAGTGCAGTAACATTTGGAACGTTCCTGGGAGGCGGCCTGCAATCCGACCGCGTTCGCGGACTCGCGATCGACTCGGCCGGAAATATCTATGCCGCGGGGCAAACTCAGAACACGGCTTTTCCGACAACTGCGGGTGCGTTTGACCAAACTTACAACGGCGGCGAAGACGGATTCGTCACGAAATTGAATTCCACCGGCTCGTCTCTGATCTATTCCACATTTCTCGGCGGCACAGGCAAGGATGAGCCTTTCGCTATCGATTTGGCCCCAAACAACGATGTATTCATCGCCGGTGAGACGACTGGGCCGCTTACTTTTCCGCTCAGGAATTCTTTGAACGGCACAAACGGAACGATCTTTTTAACGCGGATCAATACAGACGCGACGGCTCTTGTTTTCTCGACACTGTTGGGTCAAGGCGGAGCTTATGACGTTGCTTCCGATCTTATCGGAAATGCATACATAACGGGTCACACCACTTCGATACCGGTAACGCCCGGGGCTTTTCAAACGATGAAAGGTGACGCAGCGTCATCGTCTTCGCAAAAGGACGCGTATGTTCTCAAGATCGCTCCAACCGACGAGAGCATTACCGCCTACAGCATCAGCGGAACTGTTTCTGATCCAACCCAGTTCGGCAATAATCAGCCGATCACTGTGACCGTTACCGGAACCGTTTCCCGATCGTACATATTGCCGTACGGCAGCGGCAGCGGTATGATCCCGTACCATTTTGGAAATCTCCCGGCGGGAGGCAATTACACCGTAAGTGTCCATAAGATAGGTTTTACGACGTTACCTGAGTCGGTAGTGTTTACGGGTCTTGGGGCAAATCAATTTGCGGATTTTACGATCCAGCCAAATCAAGCTCCCGAAGGTGTGATCACCAGTCCGGCACATGGCACGACGTTCAATGCACCGGCGTCGATCACGATACAGGCAACTGCAACGGATCCGGACGGCGATGCCATCGCGAAAGTCGAGTTTGTCGCGTACTCGAGCCAGACCGGCGTTATCAATCTGGCGACTGACACAACTGCGCCTTACGAATTCACATGGACCGGCGTTCCGGTCGGCACGTGGTCGCTGTCCGCGATTCCGACTGACAGCAAAGGACTTCGCGGGTTTTCGACACCCACCGTTCATGTATTCGTCGTTGACCCAAATCCGGTGAGTGTTTCGATCACGAGTCCGACATCCGGTCAGGCATTAACCGAAGGTTCTTATGTTCCGATCGCAGTCAGCGTTTCTTCATCAGTGAACCTCGTCGAAGTACGTGACCAGAACGATCAACTGGTCGGTCGAATGACTGGCTTGCCATGGACCACGACCTGGCGGGCAATGAACACTGGAAATTACACGTTGACGGCGAAGGCGTTCAATTCGCAAGGACAGACTGCGAATTCACAGCCCGTCAACATCTCTGTTACGCCGATAAACCATCGAATTACGGGAAAGATCCTGGACAGCATCACTTCCGCTCCGCTAGCCGGCGTCACGCTTAACTTGGTCAGTCCTACAGATCCGAACATTACGGCGACGACGGTCACGGACAGCACCGGAAGCTATTTGTTCACCGGACTCGGAACCACGCCGAATGACGGCGTAATAATCACGCCGACACGTCCGGGCTACGATTTTAACCCTGCGAACAGGGCCATCACATATTTGGGTTACATCGAGTGGCCGAATCAGAATTTCTCATCCACGGCCCAAACCGGTATAACCATCAATCTCACGAGTCCGACGCAGGGACAAACGTATACCGCTCCAGCGAATGTTAGTTTTTCCGCGGAGGCATCGAGTACTAGCGGCTCCATCGCGAAGGTCGAGTTCTTTCGTTGGTTCCCGAACGGCGATCACACTTTGATCGGTACTGACACAACGGCACCATACTCGGTTGATTGGACAAATGTTGCGGCAGGCGGCTACGTTGTATTTGCCCGGGCAACGGAGATCGGCGGCGCCATCGCTCAAACGGGAACGGTGTCGATCTCGGTCAACGCTCAACCGACGACGATCCGGCTTCAGGGCGATATTACTAATCCGGGCGGCGGTTGGATGCAGGGAATTACCGTCAGATTGACCGGGAACGCGAACGGAAGTCCGGTAAACCAGACATCGATCTCCAACTCATTCGGCGCGTACGGATTCTTTAATCTTATATCGGGAGGCAACTACACTATCACGCCCGAAGGAGTCGGAGGAATGACGTTTACACCGCCGTCAGTGACGGTGCTTAACGCGACCTTCGATCAATTCGACATCGATTTTGAAGCGTCGGCCGCAAATCAGCCTCCATCCGTTCAGATCAACACACCGACGAACGGCGGCGTCTTCAACATGCCGGCGGCAATACCGGTGAACGTTACCACTGCAGATGCTGACGGACAGGTCGTTCATCTGACGGTGACGGCACAGAGCAGTACGATGTCTACGACGATCGGCCAATCGAACAATGGCACCTTCAACGCTCCGTGGCAGCCGACAATTCCGGGTAATTACACGTTGTGGGCGACCGCTCGCGACAACGGCGGACTGCAGACGTCGGTCAATATTCAGATCACGGTGAATCAACCATCACCGGTCGCCATATCCGGACGGATAGTCGATCGGGGCAGTAATGGCATCGCCGACGTGACGGTAGAGGTGCGTGATCAGGCGACTGAAAACACCCTGATCGGTTCGGCATCGACCGATGCGGCCGGAAATTATTCGATCCCGAACATTCCGACGTTTGCAAACTATGTTTTGCGGGCACGGAAGGATGGTTACACTTTTTCACCGCAGCGTCGTGTCTATTTCAACTTGGCGGCAAGCCAATCGAACGCCGATTTCACAGGCACACTGCAGGTTCAGCTTTCCGATTTTGATGGAGACGGTGGTTCGGACCTGGCGGTATGGCGGCCGTCAACCGGTGTTTGGCATGTGTCCCGTTCTAAGGATAACGGTTATACCAGCTCGCAATTCGGCGGCGCAGCATTCGGCGATGTCGTCGTACCGGGTAACTACGATGGCGACAAAAAGATCGACTTTGCCGTTTTTAGAAATGGCGTTTGGTACATCATGAACAGCACGGACGGTACTGTCCGCATAGTCTCATTTGGCCTCGCGGGCGACCAGCCGGCCCCAGGCGATTTTGACGGCGATGGCAAGAGCGAGATCGCTGTTTTTCGTCCGAGCGACGGCAACTGGTATATGCTGAGAAGCTCAGACGGTGCATTCGACGCAAGACACTTTGGTCTCAACGGCGATGTCCCGGTCGCAGGTGATTTCGATGGCGACGGCAAGACCGATCTCGCAGTTTGGCGGCCGACGGAAGGCATCTGGTACGTCATGCAAAGTACAGATGGAAATATGTCCAGTATCAGATTTGGTCAAATTGGAGACTTGCCCTTGGTCGGTGATTTTGATGGCGATAAGAAGACAGACTTTGCGGTCTATCGGCCATCGAGCGGCGTCTGGTATGTGATGCAGAGTTCGGATTTTGGCTTCCGCTTCACTAGTTGGGGCGTCGCCACGGACAAGCCGGTGCCCGGTGATTATGATCATGATGGCAAAACCGACTATGCCGTATTTCGGCCGTCCGAAGGAAATTGGTACATCCTTAAAAGCTCAAATGGATCGTACAACGTCACCCATTTCGGTAGTAACGGTGATATTCCGATCCCGGCGGCGTACATACGATAGCAGCGGGCAGCCGGTCAGAAGTGCACTTTCAAACAAAAAAAGAGCTGCTCATTTTCAGAGCAGCTCTCTTTGAATTCAGTTACAGATCAAACGGTGTAGCGTGTTACTCCTAGATCCGAAATAACTAACGCGTAATTCGGCTTCTTCGGCGGCGTCGGCTGCGGCGTCGGCCGCGGCTTAGTGCCCGGATTGACGACCGGCGGATCCTTCGGCGGGCGATCCTGGCCGTCTTTTTGAGCCGACGCGGCGACCGCAAGGCCTGCTATCATCACAACCGCAAATAATAGTTTTTGTAATACTCTCATGGCTTTAATTTACTTTCTCCTCTTGTATCAACGCTTCTCGGGGAAAGAGGGAAAGTGCGTCCGCTTTTATCATAGGCAATCTTAATGCCACAGACGAATCTTTGACGTTAAGCACGCGTATTTGGTTGGTAAACGAATTTTGCCCGCAAATTTCATTTACAAAACTTTACGTTTTCGGCTAATTTTATACGAAATCGTGAAAAGAGCGATCCTTTTTACGGCAACTGCCCTGTTGCCCAGTCAAAAAATGGCATAATTGACGCATGACCGTTACCCCAAACAGCACTGATCGGATGCAGTCGATACTAGTCGTGGTTGCAACAATTGCGACTATCGTATTTAATGCCCTCGCAGGTACGGGACGCCTCAACGGCGTAATGACCAACGTGGTCTCCGACAAATATCCAACCGTTCTGACGCCCGCAGGTTACGCGTTTTCGATCTGGGGCCTGATCTATTTCGGGCTGATCGCGTTTACGATATATCAGCTTTTGCCGTCGAAACTAGCACGATTGCGGTCGGTACGACTGCTGTATGTTGTTAGCTGCGTGTTCAATTGCGCATGGCTATACGCCTGGCACAGTTATGCGATCGGCATTTGCGTAATTCTACTATTTGCACTGCTCGCGACGCTGGCTGTGATAAATATCAAGCTCAAAACAGCTCAATCCGCTCGCGACGCGCTTTTCACCAAGGCTCCGTTCGGTATCTATTTCGGCTGGGTGACGGCGGCGTCAATCGTCAATTTCGTTATTTATCTGAGATCGATCGACGTGCAGATGTCGGCTTCGGCGTGGAACACTCTCGGCTGTATATTTATCACGGCCGCACTTCTCGCAGCGATAATTGTACGTGTGAAACTCCGCAATTTCCTATATCCGCTAGCTGTCGCCTGGGCCGCGACCGGCATTGCCATCGAGCAGCAAGGCAATACTGCGATCATCCTCGCGTGTGCGATCTGCGTGATATTTTGCCTAGTACTTTCCATCAGCTTCGTAATGGACCTGAAAAGCACAAACGCATGAATAGAGGCAAGATCTGCGTCTCAGTCTGTGCCGAAACGGCCGACGAAATGACCGCCAAGATCAAACAAGCGGAGGAATTCGCTGATGTGATCGAGGTGCGGTTCGATTGTCTGCGGAGCGATCAAATCTCGAAAGTTAGATCTCAAATTTCAAATTTGAAATCGGATGTTCTTTTGCTTGCAACGCATCGTTCCGCCGAACAAGGGGGCAAATCTGCGGCTTCGATACAAAAACGAAAAGAATTCTGGAGATCGATCAACGGGAAGTATTGGGGCGCCGATCTTGAGTGTGACGTATTTGATATTTTTAATGGATCGCCCAATAGAATTATTTCCCAGCACGATCTCGTTGGCGTTCCGGCCGATCTTGATGCGATCTACGAACGAATGTCCGCAACAGGTGCTGAGATTACTAAACTCGCCGTAACCCCAAACGACATCACTGACTGCCTTTCAATTTGGAAACTCCTCGAACGAGCCAACGACGTACACAAACAGTTCATCCCGATCGCCATGGGCGACGCGGGCAAATGGACACGCATTCTTGGCCTCGCACATGGGGCGTTTATGACTTATGCGTCGCTTGAAGCAGGCGATGAGACTGCTCCGGGACAGGTAACGGCGAAAGACATGATAGAAGTCTATCGCGTCAAAGAAATCGATGAACATTCAGAGGTTTTTGGTGTGATCGGTGATCCGATCGCTCAGTCGCTATCCCCGTATATGCACAATCCGGCGTTTGTGGATCGCGGCTTGAATGCTGTTTTCCTCTCGATTCTGGTGAAAGATCTCGACGAATTTATACTTCGAATGGTCAAGCCCAAAACCCGTGAGGTCGAACTAAATTTTGGCGGTTTTTCTGTCACGATGCCGCATAAACAAGCGATAATGAAGCACCTCGATGCGATCGATCCGACGGCGAAAGCGATCGGTGCCGTCAACACAGTTAAGATCACTGACGGCAAACTAACTGGTTACAACACCGACGCTCACGGCTTTATCACGCCGCTTAAGGCAAATTTCGGTCATCTCCAAGACTCCCGCGTCGCTGTCGTCGGAGCTGGCGGAGCAGCGAGGGCTTGTGTTTATGCGCTAAAACAAGAAGGAGCCGAAGTGACCGTTTTTGCCCGTGATGCGGCGAAGGGAAAAGCTTTTGCCGATGAATTTGGGGCGAAATTCTCGGAAATTTCAGATCTCAAATCTGAAATTTCAAATCTAGGATCGGATCTCGACATCCTCGTGGATGCGACTCCGCTCGGAATGAAAGGGCAGTATGAAAATGATTCGTTATTTAGGGCCGATGAATTAAAGGGGCTGAAATTTGTCTACGATCTCGTGACCAAAATCACGGATACGCCGTTGATCGCGGAGGCGAAAAAGGCTGGGATTCCGGCGATTGGCGGGCTTGATATGCTGATCGCACAGGGTTGTAAACAGTTTGAGATATGGACCGGCGTCGAGGCTCCGGAGGATCTAATGCGAGACTCGCTGGTCGCGCGAATGCCGAAATAGTGACGATGAATGTCGAAGCATTAAATTGCCCAAATTGCGGCGGCGGCGTCGAGAGCGACCGGACACAGTGCGAGTTTTGCCGCTGCCGGCTTAAGACAATGGCTTGTCCTTCGTGCCTCGGGTTGATGTTCGAAGGCTCAAAATTCTGCGGCCATTGCGGTGCGAGGGCTGTTGAAACTGCCGTTGTAGATGAAGCAAAACTCGGCGATTGCCCGCGATGCAAGATCAAATTCAGCCTGCTCCAGATCGGCGAAACGAAGATGCGAGAGTGTGAACGCTGCGACGGCATATGGGCAGACGTCGAGACGTTCGAGCATCTTTGTTCACGCGGCGAGGAGCGTTCGGCGGTGCTCGGCTTCTTAGGCGAGCGAAATCGAACAGTCGAACATCCCGCGACGATAAGTTACGTGCCGTGTCCTGATTGCAAAAATCTGATGAACCGCAGCAATTTCGCCAAGGTTTCGGGCGTCATTATTGACATCTGCAAACAGCACGGTGTCTGGTTTGACATGGGCGAACTGCCAAAGATCATCGAATTTATCCAAAAAGGCGGCATGGACCTCGCACGGCAGCGCGAAAAGATGGCGATCGAGGCCGAACGCGATCAATTAAGAGACGAACAACGCAAATTCGGAATTCAGAATCGAAGATTCGATATGAATATCGCAAATCAGGGCAATGACGAAGTCGGCATCAAGGGATTTATCGCCAGTCTTTTCGATTAGCCCTGGACAAGCGAAAAAACGGATGTCCATCACATGAAATTTTCGTGCAAAAACTATGTTCTGATTTTATTTGTCTTTCTCGTGCTGTCGCAATTTGCGGTTGCTCAAACCTCGGCATGGGATCCACAGCGCACTTGGGTTTTCTGTGTTGGTCTGCTCGAATGGAAAGACAGCGAGAGTTTTGCATCGTTTCCAAAAGAAAACCGCCGCGATGAGATATTCCTAAAGGTGCTAAAGGATCGCGGCGTTCCTGCGAGTCAGGTCGTATATCTGCAGGATAGGTCGGCCACGACGGCCCGTATCAAAAGCGAATTCGTCAAACTGCTCGCTCGCACACAGCCCGGCGACACGCTTATCGTCTATTATGAGGGCCACGGCTACAAGGACGATAATGAAAAGGCGTTTTTCGCGAGCTATAACGTTAGCGACGAAAATAGGGTTCTCGGATGGCCGTTTTCGGCGGTGCCTGATGCGATCGAGCGATATTTCAAAGGCTCGACCGCGATCATCGCGATGGATAATTGCTATTCAGGCGCGATGATAAATGCCGTAAACTCCTCAAAACGCCGCGTTTCGTATGCCGTTATGGCCTCGTCGTCGGCCAGCCAGTCATCGACCGGGAACTGGACGTTTACCGAAGCGATCATCTCAGCGTTCAGCGGCGAAGCACATGCCGACACTAACCGTGACGGGGCAATTACATTCGCAGAGTTAGAGGTAAACGCGAAAGCGGATATGTTGTTCGGTGAGGAACAGGTGGCGTCCTTTGCCTATACCGGCACGTTCGATCCGAACACAAAGTTAGCCGATGCCGCCAAAGCTCCATCGATTCGCGTCGGCGAACGCGTCGAGGCCTACAGTATCGATGACTGGTACAAAGGTACGATCATTGACGCCAAAAACGGCAAATTTCTCGTCCATTACTACGGCTACGAACAGACCGATGACGAATGGGTCACCGCAAAAATGATCCGTATCCCAAAGGTGACGTCGATCTACAAGATCGGCGAAAAGGTCGAGGTCGAGTGGAAAAAACAGTGGTTCGCTGCCCATATCTTAAACATCAAAGGCGGCTCGCATTTTGTGAGTTATGATGATTACGACACAGATGAGAACGAATGGGTCTCGTCGAAGCGGATCAGAAAAATTCAAGGACGATAATTTCGAATATGTCAGATCGAGATGTCGGGTTCAATTTCCCAGCCAAACGCAGGACCGTGTGACGCAAGTGATCGCCTCTTTGCCTTAATTGATTTCCAAACGATGGTAGGCTTCGTTCGTCTAATTGGATTTTCTTCATCAAGGTCGCTACGGATGCCAGTCGTTATCTTCATTTTTTTTGTTAAGAAATTGAAGCTATGCGTTTTATAGGTTGAATCATTCCGCATATAGTCTCGCCTGTCGACTCCTATCAGAATGAACTTGGAATTAATAAATTTGAATTTGTAAGACGCATTTGTAGCTCCCCAACTGCCCGCACTTTGCCACAACTCAAATTCAACCTTCAAAACCCCATTATTTATCGACATGGTTTGGAATGGTTCGGTACTCACCGGAGACATCGGAGCAATAACGAAATTATTTGTTTTTTCAGCAAGGGTGTAGCCAGATCTACTCTTAAATAAAATGAAGAGAATTCTGGGATTGGTATCATAAATATCCGATCCTAACCCGTCGTTCTTATTAAGAAATTTCTTAGCCGTTCCAATAATATGAACGGCTGCGTCAGGAATATTGTCTTGATTAAGATCGCCATAAACTGTTTTAACTATCTTGAAACCATTAGGTACGAAATCCGATACTCGTGCTCCGAGTTTCTTCAATTTCGGATAGTCATGCGGTTTTGGCTCAGCCCAAGGGGCGTTCGTCTGTCCATAACAGGTAACCGCAAAGATGAAAACGAATGAAAATGCTAAAATCCTATTCATACCTACCTGCTATTTCGACCAACATCGTAGCAGAAAAAGCATAACGAGCGAAGCATTTTATGAACGAACGCTACAGCCGACAAATACTATTTCGCGAAATCGGTAGTTCGGGGCAAGATAAGCTCCGGAATTCGCGCGTATTGCTTGTCGGGTGCGGCGCACTTGGGGCGGCTCATGCGGAGATGCTGGCTCGCGCGGGCGTGGGAAAATTGCGGATCGTCGATCGCGATTTTGTCGAATATACCAATCTCCAGCGGCAGACGCTGTACAAAGAAAGCGACGCTGACGAGCGGTTGCCAAAGGCCGTCGCGGCGAAGAGCAGGATCGCCGAGATCAACTCTGAGATCGAGGTCGAGGCGATCGTCGCTGATGTAAATCACTCGAACATCGAGTCGCTGATCGACGGCTGCGATCTCGTGCTCGACGGCAGCGACAATTTTCAGGTTCGCTATCTGCTCAACGACGCCTGCGTTAAGCACAACACAACATGGATCTACGGTGCTGCCGTTTCGAGCTACGGCACGACGATGACCATCATTCCGGGCAAGACGCCATGTCTGCGGTGCATATTCGACGAAATGCCCGACGCCGGAACTTCGCCAACCTGCGACACGGCGGGTGTCATAATGCCGATCATCGCGACGGTTTCGGCGACTCAGGTCGCCGAGACGTTGAAGATCCTTGTCGGCGATCTCGAATCGTTGCACGGTTCGCTTATGCAGTTCGATATCTGGGCGAACGACCGCCAGCGGATAAAACTGGGTGAACCAAACGCTGATTGCAAAACCTGCGGATTGCGTAATTTCGAATTTCTCGACACCGAGCAAGGCGAATTCTCCGCCGTTCTCTGCGGCCGCAACGCCGTCCAGATCGCTCCGCCGTCCGCGACCGTTCTTGATCTCGAATCGCTCGCCGAGCGTCTGCAATTCTTGGTCGCCGTCAATGTAAATGAATATTTGCTGCGGTTCACAACTGGCGAAAACGAGATGACAGTGTTCCGCGACGGCCGTGCGATCGTTAAGGGAACTGATGATATTTCAGTCGCACGTTCGCTGTACGCAAAATTTATCGGCTCGTGAAACTTTCCTCGAACTTGGCTGTTCGGATTCCGTAATGATATTGTGATACTTTTCACAACCGCTTTACGCTTTACTTTGCGGGGACAAAATTTATGAACGGCGCACCAAAAGTAGTGATCATCGGCGGCGGATTTGGCGGGTTGTGGGCGGCCAAGGCATTGGCGAACAAGCCGGTCGAGGTGACGCTGATCGACCGTAAGAACCATCACGTTTTCCAGCCGCTGCTGTATCAAGTGGCGACCGCAGTGCTGTCGCCCGGTGAGATCGCACAGCCGATCAGACGAATTCTGGCGAAGGCGAAGAACACCGAGGTTATCCTCGGCGAGGCCGTAGGGTTCGATAAAGAGAACAACGCCGTGATCTTAAACGACGGTGCCCGTGTCGGTTACGATTATCTGATCATCGCCGCCGGAGCTCGACACGCATATTTTGGCCACGACGATTGGGAAACGGCGGCACCGGGGCTGAAAACGCTTGAGGACGCGGTCGAGATCCGCCGCCGCGTGCTGCTCGCATTCGAGCTTGCCGAACGCGACGCATATCTCACCGGCGAACAGCGTCAGCTCAATTTCGTCGTCGTCGGCGGCGGTCCGACCGGTGTCGAGCTCGCCGGTGCCATCGCCGACATTGCCCGCCAGGCTCTAGCCGGTGATTTCAAAGCAATTGACACAAGGAAAACGAAGGTCGTACTATTCGAGGGCTCCGACCGCGTCCTCGGCACATTTGCAGAGGAATTATCCGTGAGCGCCAAACGCCAGCTCGAGCAGATCGGCGTCGATGTGCGGCTGAATAGCTTTGTCAGCGAGATCGAGCCCGGCCGCGTAAAGGTCGGCGAGGACTGGATCGCCTGCGACGTCGTCCTGTGGGCAACGGGCGTCGCCGCGTCGCCGCTGGGCAAGGCTCTCGGTGTCGAAACGGACAAAGCCGGACGCGTCCACGTCGAGAACGATCTCTCGCTCAAGGATCATCCGAACATCTTCGTCATCGGCGATATGGCTTCTCTATTACAGGAGAATGGCGAGCCGGTTCCGGGAGTTTCGCCCGCGGCAATGCAGATGGGAAACGCTACGGCGAGCAACATTCTCGCCGAACTCAACGGCGAGCCTCGCGAAAAATTCACCTATTGGGACAAAGGCACAATGGCCACCATCGGCCGAAAAAAGGCAATCGCCGAGGCCGCCGGTATGAAGTTCAAGGGCTTCGTCGCGTGGCTGATGTGGCTTTTCCTGCACGTCTTCTTCCTCATCGGTTTCCGCAACCGCGTCTCGGTGATGTTCTCTTGGTTCTGGGCATACCTGACCCGCGAACGCAGTGCCCGCCTCATCACCGGCGACGCCGACGAGATGAAGGACGCGCTAAGGTTCATCAGCGGCGGATCGAAATCCGAGACATCGCTGCCAAAGAAAAAGAATGCTGCGGCTTTAAAGTCAGGCAAGTAGGGAAAAACCGGATGTTTACGGGACGCGTTTGATCTCAAATTTGCTATGATATTGTCCGTCATAGATTAGCGTTTTGCGTTCAAATTAATGAAGAAATTTCTTTCCGTTTTTCTCTTTCCAATTCTATTTTCAATGACCGTGACCGCGAGCGAACCGCTCGTTTGGTCGGTTAATTCGCGTGCCGACGTGCTCAAGGGAGATGCACGTGGCGTTTCGATCGATCAGGACGGGACGATCTCGCTGGCACCGAAACTCACCGAGGTTTTTAAGACCGGGCAGTCGTATATTTGGACGAGTGCGGCCGATGCAGCGGGGAACGTTTTCCTCGGCACGGGCGGTGACGGCAAGATCTTTAAGGTTGACACGGCCGGGAAAGGCACGCTTTTTACCGACCTTGCCGAGATCAATGTCTCGGCGATCGTGATCGGCAAAGGCGGCGAGATATTCGCGGGAACTTCGCCGGACGGCAAGGTTTATCGAATTGACGCGAGCGGCAAGGCCGACGTCTATTTTGAGCCGAAGGAAAAATACATCTGGTCGCTTGCTTTGCTCGCGGACGGCAGCCTTGCGGTCGGAACGGGCGATGTCGGCAAGATATACAAAGTAAAAGCGGCCAACGCCACGCCCGAGAGTTCGCTTCTGTTCGACACCAGCGAAACTCACATCATCTCGCTCGCCGCCGACAAAGCCGGAAATCTCTACGCCGGCACCGATTCGAGCGGTATCGTGATGAGATTCGGTGCGGACGGCAGGCCGTTCGGCCTGCTTGATTCTCCGCTTCGTGAGATCCATTCGATCGATGTCGGCCCCGACGGCTCGGTCTATGTACTGGCTCTCGGCGAATCTGCCTCGGCAAAATCGGCTGAGCCCGCAGCTGCACCCGCGGCCGCGGAAAGCAAAACCGTTTCTGTCGATAAACCAAACCCAGCAACGCCCGAGCCTGCTGCGAAGAGCAAATACGATCTTACGGCGGCAAAATCGGCCGTCTATCGAATCATGCCCGACGGCGGAACCGACATTTTGTGGGCATCGCCGACCGTCGTTGGCTTTTCGCTCTACGCACATCAGACCGGAAAAGGCGTTTTGCTCGGTACATCGGACAAGGGCCGAATCTATAACATCGGCAACGATGGCCGCGAGACTCTCGTTCTGCAAACCGACGCCAGCCAGATCTCGACGATCCGCTCGGCCGGCAGCGGCTTGATCGCGACCTCCAGCAATCAAGGTTCGCTGTTTCGTTTCGGCGGCGATTCTGCTGAGGGGACGTACGAATCGGCGGTTCTGGATGCCAAGGGAAGTGCGACCTGGGGACGCATCTGGTGGCGTTCGAGCGGTAATGTGACGATCCAGACCCGCACGGGAAACACCGAAAAGGCTGACGAAACCTGGAGTGCATGGACCACCGCACTGACAGATCCAAAAGGAGCACAGATCGCGAGCCCGAAGGCAAAATACATCCAGTGGCGGGCTGGGCTGAAGGCAGCCGGAGCCTCGCTTAACGAGGTCAGCGTGGCCTTCATCGCCCGCAATATCGCACCCGAAGTTCTGTCGATACAGGTTCTGCCGACCAACGTCGGCTTAGCGGCAAATCCGCCGCAGCAGATCGATCCAAATATTGAATTATCCGGCCTCGACCCGGTAGTTTTCGGGATTCCAAATGCCGCAGTCCCGCCGCGTCGGCTCTACCAACGCGGTGCGACCTCGCTGCAATGGACCGCCGAGGACCGCAACAGCGACAAGCTCGTTTACGACGTCTATTACAAAGAGATCGGCGACGCGAGCTACAAACTGCTTCGCGGCGACCTGACCGATCCGTTCATCGCTATCGACGGCCAATCGCTCGCCGACGGCCGATACATTTTCCGCATCGTCGCCAAAGATTCTCCGTCAAATCCAATCAGCCTCGCCCTCAACGGCGAAAAAACTACCGAACCGATCGACATCGACAATTCTGCTCCGACCGTCGCTGCCTCAGGCACGCCGCAGATCGCGGGCGACAAAACGCGGGTGGCTTTCGATGCAACTGACTCCGCGAGCTATCTGAAGCGTGCCGAATATAGCATCAACGGCAGCGAATGGCGGCCGGTCTACGCCGACGACGGCATTTCCGACGGCCCCCGCGAACGCTACACCGTCGAGATCGCAACGCCGGCCGCAGGCGAATACGCCGTCACACTCCGCGTCTACGACGTAAACGGAAACGCCGGAAATGCTAGAATCGTCTTCAGGAAGTGAAACCACAGATGGACGCAGATAGGCACAGATGAAGATCATTTTTCTTATCTGGGTCAATCCGTGTTTATCTGTGGATAATTATTCTTATGAGTCTAAATAGCAACAGCGTAGCAGTGATCACCGGAGCCGCGTCGGGAATTGGGCGGGCTTTGGCGGTCAAAATGGCTGAGGAAAAGATCGCAGGTCTGGCGATCTCTGACTGGAACGAGGCTGAGCTCGCCGTGACTGCCGAAATGGTAGAGAGACTCGGCGTCCCAGTCTCGCAGCACGTCATCGATGTGTCCAAACTCGATCAGGTTCAGCGGCTCGCGGACGAAGCAGTTGCCAAACACGGCCGCGTCACGCATCTTGTCAACAACGCCGGCGTCGGCGTGATCGGCGAGTTTGAGCAACTCTCGATAGACGACTTCGAATGGCTGATGGGCGTCAATTTCTGGGGCGTCATCTACGGCTGCAAGGTATTTCTGCCGATCCTTCGACAGCAGGAAAGCGGTCATATCCTCAACGTCTCGAGCGTTTTCGGCTTCATCGCACCCGAGGAGCAGACCGCATACTGCTCGTCCAAATTTGCCGTCCGCGGCTTTACGGAAAGCCTGCGGCACGAGCTCGCCGGTTCTAACATCACCGTCTCCGCCATCCATCCCGGCGGCATCAAGACCAACATCGCCCGCAATTCGCGTATCGGCGAGGGCACGCCCGAAGAATGGAAACAGCAGGGCACCAAATTCTTTGACAAGGTCGCCCGCACTTCGCCCGAAACCGCCGCCGAAACGATCGTCAAGGGTATGAAGGACCGCAACCCGCGCATCCTTATCGGCTCTGACGCCTTTGCCATCAGCGCATTTTCACGCCTCTTCCCAAAACGCTACCTCCGAGTGATCGAACGCATCAGCGGTCACAAGATGAGCCTGCGTAAGAAATAAGCGGTGGCCGTTTGCAACCGAGGGGCCGAGGCTGGCTACTCATCGCTGCATTCCAATTGCGCATTTTTGCGTTCACTCAAGTAGAACAACACTGGCACTGCCATTCGGGACAGCAGCAAAGACGCTACTTCGCCTGCCATTAGTGAGATCGCCAGGCCCTGAAAGATCGGGTCGAACAGCATCACCGACGAACCGACGATCACCGCCGCCGCAGTCAACAGCATCGGGCGAAATCGCACGGCACCCGCGTCCACTACGGCCTCGATCAACGGCATTCCATCGGCCATTCTGAGTTGGACAAAATCGACGAGAATGATCGAATTTCGCACGACAATGCCTGCTCCGGCGATAAATCCGATCATCGACGTCGCCGTAAAGAATGCTCCCATCAAGGCATGTGCGGGCAAGATGCCGACGAGCGAGAATGGTATCGCAGCCATGATCGTCAGCGGTGTTTTGAACGATTGGAACCAGCCGACGACGAGTATGTAGATCAGGATCATCACCGCCGCAAAAGCGATGCCCATGTCGCGAAAGACCTCATACGTAATGTGCCATTCGCCGTCCCATTTCATCGAATATTTGTCGGTCAGGAAAGGCTGAGACGCGACATATCGTTCCAGGGCGTAGCCCTCGGGCAGCTTCATCGCATCCACCTTTTCGTTCAGGCCAAGGATCGCATAAACAGGGCTCTCGATAGCACCGGCAACATCCGCCGTCACATAGACGACCGGCATCAGGTTTTTGTGATAGATACTCTTGTCGTTCTTCAGTTCTTGGACAGTGACGAGCTCGGAGACCGGAACCAGATTCCCGCGATTTCCGACGACCTTTATTCGTTGGATATCAGCGATCCCAGAACGGTCGGCCTTTGGCAGTCGCAGGTTGATGTAGGCGTCTTCTTTTTCGTTTGGCAGATGAAGGAGGCCGACGTTCAGACCGTCAACCGCAACACGCATCGTTTGCGTTATCTGCTCCGCGGTGATGCCGTTTATCGCAGCTTTTTCTTTGTCGATCTTGAGGCTGTATTTTGTCTGGTTGTCCTCGACGTACCAATCGACGTCGACCACACCGTCGGTCTGTTCAAGGATGTCGCGGATATTCCGGGCGATCTCGATCTGTCTGTCATAGGCAGGGCCGTAAACTTCGGCAACGATGGTCTGAAGAACTGGCGGGCCGGGCGGAACCTCGGCGATCTTGACGTTCGCACCGTATTTGAATGCGATCTGCTGCAAGGCTGGGCGAACGCGTTTTGCAATGTCGTGACTCTGCAATGAGCGTTCATCTTTTGAAAGTAGATTGACCTGAATATCCGCGACATTTGATCCTCGTCGCAGGAAGTAGTGACGGACCAAGCCGTTGAAATTATATGGTGCCGAGGTGCCGACATACATCTGATAGTTGACGATCTCGGGCATCGTGCCGACATAGCCTGCGAGCTCGCGAGTAACGGCCGCCGTTTGTTCGAGCGTCGAGCCCTCGGGCATATCGACGATCACCTGAAACTCGCTCTTGTTGTCAAAGGGCAGCATCTTGACCTTGACGGCCTTCAGAGCGACCAGCGACATTGACGCGAGCAGCAGAAAGACCACACCTCCGAGAAAAACGTAACGCCAAACCGGACGGCAGATGATGCGGTTCATCACTTTACGGTAGAGTTTGGTGGTATAGCCCTCTTTACCGTGTTCGTGCTTTACGTCCCGCTTGAGCATCTTCAGGCTCGCCCATGGCGTAACAACAAATGCGACGAGCATCGAAAACACCATCGCCGCCGACGCTCCGATCGGTATCGGCCGCATATACGGCCCCATCAGGCCACCGACGAATGCCATCGGCAGAATTGCCGCCATCACCGCGAATGTCGCGAGGATCGTCGGATTGCCAACCTCATCGACCGCTGCGACAGCGATATCGACCAGCGGACGCCCTTTGTTCTCGGGCAGGTTGTAATGGCGCGTCATGTTTTCTACGACAACTATCGCGTCATCGACGAGAATTCCGATCGAAAATATTAGTGCGAAAAGAGTGATCCGATTGAGTGTGTAGCCGTAGAAATAAAAGACCGCGAGTGTCAAAGCCAGCGTCACCGGTATCGCGATCGCCACAATTCCGGCTTCGCGAATGCCAAGGGCGAGCATGATCAGCACCGATACCGACGCAATAGCTATCAGCATATGCAGCAGTAATTCGTTCGATTTTTCGGCTGCCGTTTCACCGTAATTTCGCGTCTCGGTGACACGCATATCGCTCGGGATCGATGAGCCCTTGAGCGATTCGACCTTGGCAATCACCTTGTGGGCGATCTCGATAGCGTTGGTGCTCTTTCGCTTCGAAACCGCGATCGTCACGGCCGGATCGACGCCGCTCGCTCCGCGTTCGCCGTGCATGACGTAATCTGCCGGTTCGGCCGGCCCGTCGACTATTCCCGCTACATCCCGCAAAAACACCGGACGATCACCGAATACCCCGACAACAACGCTGCCAACATCATCCGCCGACGCGAGGAAATTGCCGGTCTCGACAATGACCTCGCGGTTTTGCGATGAGAAATTTCCCGATGCCTGCTGCTGGTTAGACTGCTGTAGCATCGGGATGATGGCGGCAGGTGCTATATTGCGTGACGACATTTTGGCGTCGTCCAGCAACACGCGGACCTGCCGCCGCTGCCCGCCGATGATCTGCACATCGGAGACATCTGTTACTTCTTTTATTTGGTCGCTGACCTGTGCCGCGACACGCCGGAGCGTAAAATGGTCGTAATTTGCACTCGACAATGTCAGTGCCAGGATCGGCACATCGTCGATCGAACGCTGTTTGACAAGCGGTGCCGAGGCCCCGACAGGAGTCTGGTCGGCGTTGGAAAAGAGTTTTTGATTGAGATGGACGAGGGCGTCCTCTTCATTCTGGCCGACCTTGAACCTAACAATGACGATCGACGCACCGGGCGATGACGTTGAATAGATATATTCGACACCCGGAATTTCCCACAGAAGCTTTTCGATCGGTTTGGTAACACGCTGCTCGACCTCGTCCGACGACGCACCTGGCATCTGCACCATTACATCGACCATCGGTACGATGATCTGCGGTTCTTCTTCGCGTGGAAGCATGACCACGGCACCAACGCCGAGTAAAACGGACGCCGCAATAATGAGCGGTGTCAGCTTTGACTGGATAAATGCTTTGGCGAGTTTGCCTGCGATGCCGAGATCTTTCATTTTCTTACCTGACCTTTGTGCCGTCGCTCAACTTGTCGACTTCCGAACTCGCGATCTCGTCACCCTCAGAGACGCCCGACAAGATCTCGACCATTCCTTCGGAAGTTTTGCCGGTCGTGACGATCCTGAACTGCACGTTTCCTTCGCTCCCGACCAGATAGACCCCTGTCAATTGGCCTCGCTGGACGATCGCCGTTTGCGGCACGGTGATCGCCTCTTTCTGCGCAACCGGAAAACGTGCGAGGCCGTAAAGCCCGCTCTTTAACGCCGCATTTGCCGGCAGGTCGACCTTGACCGTATAGCTCCGGCTCGCGGCATCGGAGGTCGGCATTATTTCGGCGATGGTTGCCATGAATTCGCCTTCGCTGACAGCGTCGATTCGCACAACGACGCGGCCGCCGACGCGGATCGAACGCGAATGCGATTCTTCGACGGCTACCTCGAGCCGATACTGCGAATTGTCCTCGATCGAAAGCAGCGGCGATCCCGGTGCTGCCGTCGCACCGGACTCGGCAAATTTCTTGACTACAATGCCCGAAACGGGCGACGTGATCTTTGAATATCCTGAATAGACCTGTGTGTTTGCGATCTCGGCCTTTGCCTGATCGATCCGTGCATTGATCTGTTTGTTTTTTGAGAGTATTGTCTGCACATTTGCACGGGCTCGTTCGAGCTCTGAGGTGGCGGCTTTCAACCGCGACTGTGCCTCGTCAAATTCCTGTGCGCTTGCCGAACGCCTTTCATAGAGCTCCTTGTATCTGGCAAATGTCTTCTCGGCAAGCTGCTTGTTAGCTTCGGCGCTCCGTACGCCGGCGTTTGCACTGTCGACAGATCTGGCCACCTCGACAAGCGACGCCTGAGCCTCTTTCAGTCCTGCCTGAGCCCGTGCAAGCTGCGTTTTGCTCTCGCTGTTATCGATCTCGACCAGGACCTGGCCGCGTGTGACCGTGTCGCCCTCGGCGGCGGGGAACGAGATTATGCGGCCCATCATATTCGCCGACACCTGCGTCGTCGTTTTTGCCTTGACGGTTCCGGTCGCCTCGTAAAAATCCTCGATCGACGAACGCGAGACTTTTACGATCGCGACATTCTTCATCTCTGCCGCAGCCGGCGTATTCGTTTCCGGTGCCTTTTCTTTGCCGCACGAGGAGGCAAGAAATGAAGCGATCACCGCCGCCGATATCAATGCAAATTTCGTTTTCATACCTTCACCTGTCTAGTAAAAGAGCCGTACATCGGTCAGTTGTCCCGTCGCGAGCAGCAACGAAGCATATGAGACGTAATACTCATATCGAGCTGTCAAAAGGCTGTGCTTTGCCCGGACCAACGCCGATTCTGACCTGATCACTTCGTTAAATGTCGTCAGTCCTGATTTGTAGCGGTCCTTGCCGATCCTGAGTGATTCTTCCGCTTGCATAATGCTCTTGATCGAGACCTGTATCTTCGCTTTTGCCGTGTTGTGTTCCTGAAATGCCCGCACTACGCCGAGGCTTATTTGGTTCGCCAGCACTTGTCGTTCGCTGTCGGCAAGAATTTCGGCCTCGGCCGCCAAAGCTTTTCGCGTTTTTCGCCCTGCATCGAATAGTGTGTAGCTCAGGGTCACTCCGACCGTATAATCTGTGCTGCCGTTTGCGATATAAGGCGAGCTGTAGCCAAAATTGCCAAAGGCGTCGACACGCGGCAGATCGAGGTCCTTGACAGCTCTTATCTGACGCTTCGAATTCTTTATTGCTAATTCCGAACTGAGATAGTCGGGACGATTTATAAAAGCGGTACGGATAAGTTCGGCCTGATCTCCGACGGGAAAGTACTTTTCCTGCAGATCGCCAATTATCTCGCGTTCAGTTTCGGGTCTGTCGCCGAGCAGCAGATTGAGTCCCGCCTTGGTCACCGCCAGCCGGCTCTCGGCCTCGAGTTTTTGCTGGCCTGCATTCGCAAGCTCGACCTCTGCCGCGAAAAAGTCGGCGTCCGTCGTCATGCCGACATCGACCATGTCCTTTGCCTTCTTACGGTTGGCATCTGCGGATCGAACCGCTTCGTCGCTGACCTTGAGCATTTCTTTACCGAGTACAGCTCCGTAAAAGTCGCGCAGCACGTCAAACCGCAATTGCTGTCTTACGGCCTCCGACTGCAGTTCTGCCTGGTTCCTCGCCGTCGATGCCATATCGGTGCGAGCTTTGGTCTGCCGCTGGTCAAAAAGCGGCATCTGGGCGCTGATGAGCGACCTGAAATTGGTGAGGGCACTCGGATCATTGAGAGCGTCGATCGCAAAATTTGACGTTCCGAACCTTCCTTGCTCTAGTAATGATCCGAACACAAAGACCGGATTGTTGCTGTTGATGATCGACTGAGTAAACTGCACGAGCGGCTTTCGCCCGGCCTTTGCCTCGTTGATCTTGAGGTCGGCGATCTTTAGCCGTGATTCGGAAACCTTGGTCTGCGGGTTGTTTGCCAACGCTTTGTCGACCGCGTCATCGAGTTCGAGCCGCGGAGCATTGATGGTTTGGGCCCGGATGCCGGCCGACGATGCTGCAAGTATGACCAACAACACCGAAAGATATCGCAATGACCTGAACGAACTGATATTTGTTAGCTGATTGGGCATTGTTGCTCGCGGCTGACCGTTTCGATCAGGCTTCTTTAACTCCGGCCATTTTCAGGATAGACATCATCGGGCACCAACCGGTGATCGCGGACTGTGCCAGATTAAGCCCGACAAAGCCCGTAAAATAAAAGAAGTACGGACTTACCCAAAACCCGAGCACGACGCTAATAAATACAAACACTCCTGCGATAAGGTCGATCATTTTAGGGATGGTCATAATATCTTTCTCCAATTCAATAATTCAATAGATAACTATATAGTGATATAGTATACTTAATTTAGTCCTCTTTGGAGGGGGCTGTCAAGGGCAACCGAATAGAAACTGGAAATAGTTCAGTGAGGCTAACTTGGCGGATTAGGCAGAGGCTGCGTATCTGGACAATAATATGGTATTAAAGAGCTCAAATACCCGAAGCGGCTTTGGCAGGACAATAGAGCTATTGATGAAAAATGTTGATCTAACCGACGACGCACTGGAGCTGATCGCCGAACGGTTTCGTATGCTGTCCGAGCCGATGCGGCTCCGTATTCTGAACACGCTCGGCGAAAACGAAATGTCGGTCACTGAGATCGTCGCAGCCACCGGTGCCAATCAGGCCAACGTCTCAAAACATCTCTCGATCCTCTTTCGATCCGGTATCGTTTCGCGCCGCAAACAAGGCCTAACAGCAAACTATCGTGTCTCCGACCCGACAATATTCGAGCTCTGCGATCTCGTCTGTGACCGTCTGAAAGACCATCACGAGACCCGCCAAAATACAATGGCAAAAACCCTTCCATCCAAATAAAAGAGGGGTCGTGTCAGACCTGCGATCTTTGCGGCTCACATTCGGTACTCGTCGACTTTGGCGAAGATCGATCCTTTTTGTGCCCCAAGCCCTAAACGACCTTATATTGGTCCACTTGCTACCTGCCGCGCTTATTTGTGACGGAAAGGCTGGGTATCGGATGGATGCGAATGTTTGGTTTGGGGCTTACGGGTTTGAAATGGGGCGTTGGGAATCGTAATTTCGAATGGGAAGGCTGGGCGGCGTTGGGTCTTTGATGGAAATGGACAAGGATGACTACCTGCTGCACATTTTGGGGCCGGTTTAACAATTGTCGCAAGGTCGTATTTTATTGTCGCAGATCCCGCTTTTTATTGTCGCAAAGCCCCAAAAAATTGTCGCAAGTACCCTTTTAGACTGTTGCAGAACGCTGTTTTGACGGTCGTTTTGCAGTTTTTGTTGATTTATTTGTGGTACGTATCACAATCTGGACCAAACACTAAAAAATACATGATCGGTAATTTAAAATGCGTTTTTTAGGGGAAGCGATCCACCCAGTCATCGAGAGGATCCGGCCGCTGCCGCTCCCGGTTCCGGAGCCTACTTTTTGGGCAGTGTCATGGTCTTGCCTTCGCTGTCGATCTCGAGGTGTCGGGTCGTGTTGTCCGTGACGCTCGGCGGTGCGAGGTCGCCGGTCTTATACCGGGATTCGGGTGAGACCCATTCGGTCTGCGGCGGCGGCAAGGCATTGTTGGGCTGAGTATCGATAACGTTGATCGATTCTGGCGAAGCGAAAACTGGCTGGCCCTGTTCCGCTCGGCGAAGCTGCATATACTGGGCGATACCGCCGCCGATCGAACCAAAGGCCGGTATCAGCATCCAAAACCACCAGCTATCGCCCATTCGCGAGAACGACAGGGCGATCGAGATGATCAAGAACGCAATGCCTGTGCAGATCTTGGTGATGGCGCCTTCCCAGTGGATCGGTTTGCCCTTGTGATTGACGAGCTGTTTTGCCTTGTGCGGTGCCGCAAGAGCACTGGAAACGTTGCCGAGATCGGTACCGCAGCTGCGGCAAAATTTGCCGGTCTCAGGATTTTGCTGTCCGCATTTTGGGCAAAACATAAAATAGTGAATAGTAACTGGCCGGCCTACTGTTTATTGTCTAATTCTCTTTGCCGACGTGCTTCGAAAAGTACTACGCCGGCGGCGACCGATACGTTCAAGGAATCTATTTTTCCATACATCGGTATTTTTACCAAGACGTCGCAGTTTTCGGCCACCAAGCGGTGCAGCCCAGAGCCTTCGCCGCCCAGAACAAGTGCCGACGGCTGCCGCCAATCCCACTCGTAAATGTCCATCTCGGCATCGACGCTCGTGCCTACGACCCAAATATTACGAGCCTTTAGGTCTTCGATCAGTCGGTTCAGATTCGCGGTTTTTGCGACCTTAACATACTCGATCGCACCGGCCGACGATTTGGCGACCGTGTCGGTCAGGCCGACGGCACGGCGCTCCGGAATGATCACTCCATCGATGTCTGCACACTCGGCAACGCGAAGGATCGCACCTAGATTGCGCGGGTCTTCGACGCCGTCCAGCAGCAGCATTAACGGCACTTCAGACGCATCGAGAATGTCTTCAACGGCAACATAACCGGCCGCGGCCGTAAACGCCAAAACGCCCTGATGATTAACGCCGGACTCGAGATGTTTGGCGAAATTCTCCCTCGGCACACGACTCCATGCGATCGACCGCGAACGGCAAAGGTCAATGATCTCCTGCAACCGTTTCTCATGCGAACCGTCGGCGATCAGCACCTTGTCGACACGCCGCGAATCGGCACGCAATGCCTCAAGCACAGGCAGAACGCCGTAGATAAGCGAAGAATTTGTCGTCGCTGGCGGCAGCGTCTTTGGGCGGCGATCGCGTACGTCACGCTCTCGGCCCGAAACTCTCGATCTAGTATCTTTCTTCATAACAGATGCCGCTGCAAACGCGAGTATTTTGTAAATTGCTGCAGATTTGACGTCGATTCCGTCTTGCCGAAACCTAGCTTTCCAAAGCCGATGCGCTTGAT
The DNA here is from genome assembly GCA_016713675.1 of Acidobacteriota bacterium. NCBI lineage: Bacteria > Pseudomonadati > Acidobacteriota > Acidobacteriota bacterium. Next base: position 86,136 of record JADJOS010000001.1, on the reverse strand, counting down.
TCCCTGGGCATCGCTGCGTGTCTCGATCTCCCAAAACGGAGCAAGATATCGCCTGGCAGCGGCGTAGTTGGTGACGACGATTACTGAAGGAGCAGAATCTGACAAGTAAGTGATGAGCCTATCCATGTTTTCTCTCGCCAACAAACTCATCTTGTCACCAAGACACGAAAAATCGAATCCCGACGGAAAGATCCTATATCCGCGAATGTCATTTGTCGTGTAAAGGTCAAGCAATGTTTCGTCCGCAAACGACGCGGTCTCATCCAATAACTCGGGACCTTTTCGCTTTCGCTTTTCGATCAGATCCGTCCTTGTTCGGTTCAATTGGCCGGTCACTATCAATGTCAGATCCGAAAAGGCGATCCGGGCTGTCGAGTGCGTGTTGAAATCCGTGAACTCGAAATGGCCGCCCGCGATCGCGACCTTTGACAAACGAACCGGCGGCCGCTCGACATCAAGATCAGCGTCGCCGACGACGATACAATCGATGCCAACTCCTTTCAACTTGTCCGCCAAGATCTCAGCCAGTTTCAGGCTCTCAACGCGGGCGATCGGCATCGGGATGCCTGATCTCACGATCGCCGCAAGTTCAGAATTTTCGCTGAGCAGTACATTTGCCGCCGATACGTCGCAGTTGCTGAGCGCCGATCGAAATACAACGTTAAAACCTGCCTCCCAACTTTCCAGAGCCCTGGCCACAGGCTTTCGATCATCGAGATCCTCAGCCCTGAATTCCAGTTCCTTGCCGCAATAGAGACAGTGAGTCCGATTTGGCGGATTCTGCCGCGAACAGGCGTCACAGCTAACTAATTCGCCGGGAGCAAATGCGATTTTTTCAGACTGGATCGCAGGATCGAATGCTTTCGGATCTTCATCGGTCCGATCGGGCAAATTGTTCATACGAATCTCGGTAAACACCTGATTTTATCACTTAACCTCAGATTTTGCTTGACCCATTTGCCGTGCCGATGCAAACTGTTAGTTGGCTCAACTTGGGTTGTTCGATGCAAAGATCGTGAGCGACATTAGCGGAATTGATTAAGACCATTTTTTGAATTAGACCGAAATTTTTTAAGTTATCGATATATTTGATCCGACTATTTGACGCTTGAGTTGTTAGTTTTTTTGATTCCGCCGCTCGATCCACACAACTCGCCTGCCCTGACTGTGCCAAGATTCTCGTAATTTGAGGTACAAGAAAATGCAGTTCGATTCGACTACCAGAACTTCCTGGCAGTTTGGCCATCGTGGCCGAGTTGCCGTCTTTATTGACGGAAATAACTTGTTCCACGCCGCTCGTTTTCACAATATCGACATCGACTATAACAAGCTTTTGAGAGTCCTGTTAGGCGATGGGAGATTGCTGCGTGCATTCTTTTACACCGGCGTCGATGTTGGAGCGGAACGACAGCAGGGTTTTTTGCTGTGGATGCGGCGAAATGGTTTTCGGGTAATACAAAAGGAACTAAAGACGTTCTACGACGGCACGCGGAAGGCAAATCTCGATGTCGAGATCGCAGTTGATATGCTCAGCCTTGCGGGACGGTATGACACTGCCGTCCTTGTGTCTGGCGATGAGGATTTTGTCTACGCAGTAAACGCAGTTGCTTATAAAGGGTGCCGTGTTGAGGTTGCCGGATTTCGATCCAACACTGCACCGCGACTGATCGATGTTGGCGACTTTTTTATTGACCTCGGAGATATCGCGGACCTTATTAGAAAAGACATCTCGCAAGGCGGCGAATACGATGTACCGTCTTTTGTGCCGCCGGGAGAGATCGGTGGGCCCGTGCCTATTGAGCAGGATTTTCAAGACGATAATGAAGTTGAACCGCATTATGGCGGACGTCCGTTTGAACGATGAAGCTATTTACGATCAGCGAAGCCAATGAACTGCTGCCGACGATCATTCCGAAACTCAAGGAGATCAAACAATTATACGCAGCGATCAACGATATGCGTGATTCATCGCGTGCTGCGGCAAGTGCATCTGAGTTCGGCGGGGGAATGGAGGGCGGTGCCGGATATGTAAAGGCTCTTTACAGAGTCGGAAAGCTCACCACGGATCTGACCGAGTGCGGGATCGAACTGAAAGACTATACGAGAGGCCTGATCGATTTTCCGTCGATGCGCTCACAGCGCGTCGTTTACCTTTGTTGGCAGATCGGTGACGCCGATGAGATCGAATGGTGGCACGAGACCGACGCCGGGTTCGCCGGTAGACAGCGCATTTGAGCGGTGCTTAAATCGTTTAATTGGTTTCGACAAATAGTTTACAACCACGTAATTTGACGGAACTTCAATGTCGACTGCACTTTACTGTTGACTACTTAAAGTAGGTTCTGATATTATCACGTAGTTTTTACTGAAACGCGCTTAACAACTTCCTTTCGACCAATTTGGATAGCCTATGAAATGCCAGGTATGCGATCGTAATTTGGCGCCAACGCTGTCAATTTGCCCGACGTGCGGCGCCATGATGAATGATACTGTCCGTGAAGAGTTGCAGCCCAAAGCAGTAACTTCCGGTAACCTCCCAATGATCGAACCCGCAGCGATAAAAGTGCCGGAACCAAGGCCATACGTTGAAAGGCCGAATCCCTATGCGGTTCCGCCACCGGCTTCGACTGTGATGCCGCCGGTTCAAGCTACCGCAATTAAAACGGCCGCAGTAACAGCAAAGCGCGTTGAAACGGCAGGGTTAACTGTTGCGAAGACTAGCCCAACGCTTGTCGAGTTTCAGAACAAGAACACATCGCTTCCGGACTGGAGACTGCAGTTACAGAATGCTGTTCGTCAGCGAAAGGGCACATCAACAACCTCGGCAGTTAGCGAGATGCCTCATGCGGTCGCGTCACCGACGTTGAGAACAAACGGAGCTAACGCGCTAAAGGCGGAACCCGCGCCGGAGCCTCTCCCGGAGAACGCAGATCCGCGGCTAAACGCCGCTCTTCGCCGGATCGCGGATTCGCGAAGTTCATTCTTGCCGGCCGAGCCTGCAAAGACAGCGTTTGCACCGCGAGAAACAACGCATCGGAATTTTCGGTTTGACGTGATCGAACCGTCGCCTGATGCAGCTGCAAGGCCGACTCTGTCGCGGGGGGCAGTCAACGCACTGCCGAAACCGACATTGGTTGCTCCTGCTCGAGCTGAAAAATTTGATACGAACAAATTACCGAAACTAGAAGAGATAGCTCCTAAAAAGATCGAAAAGGTCGAGGCGATATCGACTACCCGCGACAAATTGCCGAACGCTTCAGAACCTGAATTCGATAGCATAAAGCGGATATTCATCAGTGCCGAGAGCATTCCGGCAGAGGAAAATACAGAAAATTCCGAGATCGAGGAGATCGAGGACCTGGCCGTTTTCGATGCGTTTCAATGCCGGCCTATTCGACCTGATCATCGGGTCGGTCGTTACGATGGCATTGTTGTCGCCGCTTGCACTTTCCGGCGGTGATTGGGTTTCGATCTCAGGCTTATTGACATTCATCGCCGGCCTTTCGATCGTGATTTTCGTTTACCTCACGGCTTGTGTCGGATTTTACGGCAAGACGCTCGGAATGCGGATCTTCTCGCTCGAGATAGTGGATGCCGAAGAGAACGAATATCCGACGATCCATCAGGCTGCCGTGCATTCGGCGGTGTATTTGATCTCGTTGGCATTTGGTGGACTGGGTTTCGCCACAGTTTTCTTCAACGAAGAAAACCGTGCTATCCATGATCTGCTTTCAGGAACGATAATAGTTCGGGAATTTTAGCCTTTTTCGCAGAGAAATTTGAATGCCCAAGACATGCAGGTGTTTTGGGCATTTTCTTGTCTGGATTACACTTGAGTCTATGAATGATAAGCGGCCGCATACGGACCAGACTCCCATCGAAGCCGCCAGCGTACTCATTCAGAAGCTCGCCGGCCGATCGAGATCAAAAGAAAGGCAAATAATTGCAAAGAAGAAGAAGCTGATCACCAACCTGAAGGGCGATCTCGCAAAACACGGCGATCCCGAAAAATGGAAACGATACGGCGATCTCATTCTTGCCAATCTGCAGAATGCTATTCGTGAAGGCAACAAGGTAGTTGTTACTGACTACTTTGATGACGACACGCCGGCAATCATGATTGACGGCGACGAACATTGTTCATTGAATGAGATCGCCGAGGGATACTTTAAACTTTACATAAAGGCCCGAAACGGCTCTGCCGTAATAGCCGACCGAATGAAGGCCGCAGAAGCCGAGGTCATTGACGCAGAAGCTCGCCTTGCTTCGATCGAGAAGGCTGTTGAATCCGGCGACGAAGCATATTTGTCCTCGCTGATCGAACCACCAAAAAAGAAGATTCTTCTTGGGAAGAAGAGAAAAGCAGAGGCGGCGTTTAAGGGAGCTCGCCGGTTCGAATCGTCCGACGGCTTTGAAATTATGGTCGGCAAAAAAGCACAAGACAATGACTTCCTGACCTTTCGGGTCGCCCGATCACTAGACACCTGGATGCATGCTGCCGATTATCCCGGTTCTCATGTCGTGATCCGAAACCCCAACCGTAAAGAGGTTCCAAACAGAACACTCCTCGAAGCCGCTCAATTAGCCGCATTCTACAGCAGCGGGCGTGAGCAGACAAAAGCCGCCGTTCACTATACGCAGCGAAAATTTGTCAATAAACCGAAGCGTTCGGTGCCTGGACTCGTAAGCCTTTCGAGCTTTAAGACCATTCTTGTTGTGCCACAGGTATCAGTGAAGTTAAAGGACTGATCATCCCTCGGCCACCAGCTTTTCAACGGCTTCTTTCATCTGGCCCAGAACTTTTGGGCCTCCGCCCATAAATACGCCCCGAATACGGCCTTCCTTATCAACCAGGAGGCTGATCGGCACACCGTTGAATTTTGTAAATCGATAAAACTCACTCGTGGTTTCATTTGAAATGCGAGCCAATTCGTAATTGACCTTATATTTTTCACCAAAGGTCTTGATCTGCTCGATGGTTTCCTGGCCGCCTTCTCCATCACCTACATCGAGTCCCAGGACCTGAAAGCCCTTATCACGATGAGCATCCTGCATTTGGACGAGTTCCGGGATCTCGGCACGGCAGGGCCCACACCAGGTCGCCCAGAGGTTCAATAGCAAGACCTTTCCTTTTCGATCTGCAACTTTGAATTTCGACCCATCCAGTAGTTCGACATCCGCCTGAGCGATCCCCGTCGGAAGCGGAGGATACTCAGACGACTTGGATTGAGTGGAATTTGTTTTCTGAGCTGAATTCGCGTTGTTGGAATTCAAGTTGTTCCCGGCGTTCCCCGAGCAGCCGATCAGGCTTGAAAACGCGATCGAAAGAACCGAAAATAACAAAAAAGTCTTGAACACATTTATCATAATTACTACTGCGGTCACCGAATGTCCTTTAGCCTAAGCACTATAAGTGTGGCGATGACCAGTATTCCAAACATTAGCATCAATACGATCTGATTTACAATTTCGTTCATCCACGGGTGCAGGAATGTGATGTAATTGCTCAGATCTTTGGGCAGTTTCTTTGCCGGGGGTATTGCGGGCGGCTCATCCAGCTTCGGCATCGAAGGGCTCCTTCCTTGGCGCATCTGATCCTCAAATGTCTTTAGCTTGTCCTCCGACGACTTTTTATAATCCTCAAGATTCTTGCGTGAATCAGCGATTATCTTGTCGTTGTCCGTTTCGATCTGTTTGTAAAGGCCCTGTCCTGCGGTCTTGCCTTTCGGCTCGGCTCCCTCGGGCTCGAGGGTATCGAGTGTAGAGAAGCGTTTCATCGTGTCAAAGGACCATGCCGCCGGAACGAGCATACTTGCCGGTTTAGAGAGGCCGCTAGGCACTCCAAATATCCCGGATAAAAGTATCTGCGGAATGAGTATCAGAGGCACCAGACTCGTCGCCATTTCGGACGTTTTCACGATGGCCGAAATAAGCAGACCGAGGGCGATCCCAACTGCGCCCGTAACAAGCATCGTCCATAATTGCGGGATACCGGCTAGATCACCGGGCATCGGCATAAGCCGAGTTAGATCAAAGAATTTGAGCGGCACAAACAACATCAGGCATTGAACACTGACGATGATCCCGAGAATTAAGAGCTTTGAGCCAACGTAGGGTATCAGACCGAGATTTACCATTCGCTCACGACCGTAAACGGGCCGTTCACGAATGATCTCACGGGCGGCAACACTGGTCCCGAACCAGACTGCGACGAGCGCCAGAACAAAATAAGCAAGGTCCCGCGGCAGATTATTACCCAGCACAAAGAACGTAAGGATCGCAATGAGCGGGGCCTGAACAAACAAGATAAAGAGGTTTAGTTTGTCCTTCAAGAGCACCTCAAAATAACGCCTCGACAAAGTGATCCATTGTCGGAAAGCACCAGAAAGTCCAAGGCTGCTGCGCCTTCCGATGCCCCCTGCCTGGACTGCACCGATCGATCTTTGCGGAGCGGCCACGAACTCGGCATATTGCGGTGTGGCAGCATAGCGGGTTTTCCATTGGTCGGCAGTCTTTTCGGTCAGCTCACGGCGGACGTGCTCACCATGTTGGCGAACTCCCGCGTTTACGGGCTCTTCGAGTTTGTCGAAGAGCTCTTTGAAATTAGCTGCACCTAAGTGTTTTAGGGCATCCTGCGGCGGCCCGTAGAAAACCAAACGCCCTCGCATCAGTACAACGACCTTGTCGAAAAGCTTCACGTTTTCCATCGCATGAGTTGTCAGGATGACGGTCCGGCCTGACTCGGCGATCTGGCGGAAAAGCTTCATTATCTTCTCCTCGGTTCCGGGATCGAGGCCCGAGGTCGGTTCGTCAAGGAAGATGATCGACGGCTTTGTGATCAATTCAACGGCGATGGAGACTCGCTTTCTCTGGCCCCCGGAAAGCTGGCTGACAGGAACATCGCGACGGTCGGCGAGGCCCGTTACGTCGAGTACCTCGTCGATGGTCTGATCGATCTCGGCGGCCGAAACGTCACGCGAGAGCCGCAGTTTTGCTACATAATAGAGCGTTCGGTACACCGTCAGTTCGCGATGAATGATGTCGTCCTGAGGCACGTAGCCGATCGCTTGTTTTAGCGAATCGAGGTGGCGGTAAAGGTCGAGATTATTTATCAGGACGTTGCCTGACGACGCCGGGCGCATTCCGTTCATGGCATCCATCAACGTAGATTTTCCCGCTCCCGAAGGGCCAAGCAGGCCGACGAATTCGTTTGGCTGAATCGTCAACGAGATCTCGTCGAGCAACCGCAGCGTGCCACTCTTAGTTCTGACGTCTTTGGTAACGTTAACGGCATCGATCCTGGTTTTCGAGCGCGTATCGAAAACGCCAATGTTGCCGGCGGAGTCGATTCGCAGTTCGAATGAGCCGATCTGAACCTTGTCGCTTACCGATATTGACTGCCTAGAAACGCGAATGCCGTTGACGAAGACGCCGTTCGTCGAACCGAGGTCGTCGACGACGATGTCTTTGCCCGAACGCAGAAGACGTGCATGCCTGCCCGATATTTGCAGGCCGTCGAGAGTGATGTCGTTTGCTTCGGTGCGGCCGATCGACAATTCCTTTTTATCGCCGAAGGTAAGCGACATCAGCAGCTGAGCACTGGTGTCGCCGCCCGTCTTCATCGACTGAGGCGTCTTGTCGACGCGAAAGACCATTGTCTTCGGTTTAGCGGCGTCCGGCAGATCGAATTGACCCGCGAGGTTTGAGATGGCAACGGAACGCTGTCCGGCGAGGTTTAAACCTTCAGGAGCAACTCGAGACGGCGAGTTAAAACGCAAAACAGGGCCACCGATCCCGAACTGTATACCGTCGTCATGGTATAGCGGAACTGCCGCGGCAATACGCTGATCATTGACAAATGTCCCGTTGAAACTGCCGTTGTCCTCGAGGATGAATTTTCCGCCGTCGAGCCTAATAATGGCGTGCTTTCGCGAGACCATGATCTTGTCCGCGGTAAATGAAATATCGCACGAAGGGTCGCGTCCCACCGAAACCGCATTGGTGCCGAGTATGACGGCAGGGCGTGAAGATTCGTCAACAAATTCGAGCTTAGCGGCCGCATCCTGACGTGCGGACGGATCGGCGGCCTGGACGGATGGAACCGGTTTTATCTCGGCTGGAGCCTTTGGTATTTCGATTGGGTTGAGAGGCTGGTCAACGGGCTTTGGAGCCGGTGGAATCGGCTGTCGGACCGGTTCCGGTGTTGGTACGACGGGCGGGATCGACTCGTTCAACACCTCAAACCACACCACACGCAATAGAGGGCCGTCTTCGCCGAAACGGATCGTCTGGCCCGCTCGGAGAGGCGTCGGCACCGAGATGCGTACCTCATCCACGTAGGTGCCATAGCTGGAATTGAGGTCGATGAGAAACCATTTCCCGCTGTCGCTGCGGAGTTCGGCGTGCTTTCGCGAGACCATCGGATACAGTTCGCTGTCGAACGCGATCTCGCATTCGCCTGCGATCCGTCCGATGCGGATCAAGTTGAGATCGAACGAACGCTCGTCCGCCTCCACACCGCCGATGCCGATTTCCGCTAAGATGATCTTCATCCGAATTTACGTCGAAATGTCTGCAATAGATTAGCAGACATTTTCGAAAAAATGCGCGTGTCACGCGCGTTTTTGGTGGACGACCGATCGTGTATTTTTTAACCTCTAGGTTGAATTGTGGTACGTACCACAATTTGTGCAAACGAACATTGGATTCAGGTGAAAATTGTCATGAATACTTCGTTTTGCGACAATCCAAGAGGGGTCTGCGACAGCAAAACACGGCTCTGCCACAGTCAAAAAGGACCTCTGCTACAACAAAAAAACCGTCCAGCGACAATTCAAAATTGACACAAAACGACTGTCGCAGAAGGCCTCATGCCCCAAATTGTCCATATTTCGAGCTTATGACCTCCGGCGACGAGAGTGACCAAACTGATCGGTCCGACTCTGCCGACAAAGCCGACCACGATCGTCGGCACAGTGAATATTACTTTGTCATCTCCGAGAGAAAGCTAAGATTCATTCTCCAATTACAAACGAACTCGACCAAATAGACGGATTCGAAGAAAGTGATGAGAGCGAAAATGCGATCAGCGGCAAACTTTCGCGTATTTTCAGACAACTTAGCGTCTATTCATCCAAGCAAACCGTTCAAATTATGACGGAGAATGATACATGGCATACCCATCTTTCGAAAGATCACGACGTTATCTGTGGCACACATTTAGAAATTAGCCTTTAGGGTCGAGGCATTTCACGGTCACCACGCCCCAAATGTATAACTCTGAACGGCGGATTTTCAATTTCCCCGGAAAATGCGGTACACTGCTTTTGCTTAAAATCTGCCCTAAAATTTAGATATCTATGCTCTTCCTGACGCAGTCGGCTGCGGTTTTTGGTATTGACGCTTTGGTCGTCGATATTGAGGTGAATCTGCGCCCTTCGAGTGAGAATGACACTTCGCCGGCGATAACTATCGTGGGCTTGCCGGATACGGCTGTGCGTGAATCGCGAGAGCGGATACGGGCGGCGATCACTAATAGCAGGTACTTTTTCCCGATAGACAAAGCGGTGGTCAATCTGGCTCCGGCGGATGTGCGTAAGGAAGGTGCGAGTTTTGATCTGCCGGTGGCACTTGGGATATTGGGTGCGAATGGCGATCTGCACACGGGGACGGGGCTTGAGAGCACGATGAGTGTTGGCGAACTGTCGCTCGACGGGCGTGTGCGGCCGGTTCGCGGGGCTTTGTCGATCGCACTTGCGGCACGGGCGAACGGCGTGCGGAACCTTCTCGTGCCCGAGGAAAACGCGACTGAGGCGGCGGTCGTGCAGGGCGTTAATGTCTTTCCTGTCAACAATTTGCGTGAAGCCGCGGAACTCGTGCTCGATCTTGACGCACAGCGTGACACGCGGATCAAAGCCGTCATACTAGACATCAACGACATGCGTTCGCGTGAGTCGAAGTATCAAATCGATTTCTCTGAGGTTCGCGGACAGCAGACCGCCAAACGAGCTCTCGAGGTTGCGAGTGCGGGCGGGCATAACATCCTGTTCATCGGGCCGCCGGGATCGGGCAAGACGATGCTGGCGAAGCGTTTGCCGACGATATTGCCGCCGCTTGAGTTCGAAGAGGCGCTTGAGATCACCAAGATCCACTCGGTCGCCGGGCTGACAGGGAAGTCGGGCCTCGTGGTTGAACGGCCATTCAAATCGCCGCATCATACTGTGTCGCAGGCCGGGCTGATCGGCGGCGGTTCGATACCGAAACCGGGCGAGGTCTCGCTCGCGCATCTTGGCGTTCTATTTCTCGACGAGCTGCCCGAATTCGACCGCTCGGTTCTCGAAGTTTTGCGGCAGCCGCTAGAAGACAAGAACGTGACCATTTCGCGGGCCGCTACTTCGCTGACGTTTCCCGCCGATTTTACGATGGTGGCGTCGATGAATCCGTGCCCGTGCGGATACTTTGGTTCGACGCGCGAATGCAAATGCTCGGGACCGCAGATACAGCGTTACGTCGGCAAGATCTCGGGGCCGCTGATGGACCGCATCGATATTCACATCGATGTGCCGGCCGTCAAATTTAGCGAGCTGCGCGGTAAGGGCGTGCCGGCGGGCGAAACTTCGGCTGAGGTACGGGAGCGTGTGATCGCCGCCCGCAAGATACAGCTCGACAGATTCGAGGGCAAAGCCTTTTCGAATTCAGCGATGACCCCGAAGCAGATCCGTACATTTTGCGCATTGGATGACGCGAGTGAACAGCTGCTCGAAAAGGCAATGCAGCGGCAAGGTCTGTCGGCACGAGCACATGACCGTATTCTCAAGGTCTCACGAACGATCGCCGATCTTGCCGGCAGCGAGAATATCGAGCCATCGCACATCAGTGAGGCGATCAATTATCGCTCGCTGGACCGAAATTACTGGACATGAATACTAGTTTTCGTTAGCGATCAGGCCGGCTCGTTTGCCGTCCGTATTTGCGCCTTCACGGGATCTAAAAATGAGAGGAATTCCTGCGATGACGTCGATCAGGTTGATGGTTTTTGCGGCAGCAAAGGTAACGATCTGCGGCAGGCTGCGTTTTTTTGCAAACACTGCAGCGACGCCGAGCAGAAACAGCATGAAAGCGAAGTAATGCGGATAAACAGAAGACGGCAGCAGCGAGCATGCGGCAATCATAGCCAGCCAGATGGCAAAGACGATCGTCGTCTTTAATCTAAGCCAGCAAAATTCAATGCCGTTGCCGGCCTGAAATGCGTAGGCGATTGTCCGGGTGATCTCGCCGATCCGTTTCGAACGAATATCGCGGCGAAATGTGGCCCATGTACTGCGCAGGGAATTCGGATGAAACGCGCGAGTATGGCACGACATCGGGATCGGCAGGACGTTGAGCTTCCAGCCGCGAGCGACGATGCGAAGGCCGAGTTCGGCTTCTTCTTCCATAGCGAGCTCGGGGTTGAAAGAGCCGGCCTTGAGCAATGCGGTCCGCCGATACAGACAGCTCGGGCCGCGAAGCCATTTTACGTCCATTATCCCATCGGAGCGTTCGTCTATCTCGGGGACGGCGGCTCCCGATTCGGTAAGATCATCGATGCGGCCGTTGACGCCGCCGATACTGCCATCGCCTTCGAAATGTTTGATAGCCTGCGGCAAAAAGTCGGGATCGATCAGCGTGTCGGCGTCTAGGAAAAGGATGTATTCACCCGCCGCAGCGAGCGAGCCGGCAAATCGCCCGGCGGACGGGCAGGCACGTAAATTCGGATCGAGCAAACGTATGCTGACGCCGTGCTGTCGAACAACGGCGACGGTGCCGTCGGTCGAATTAGAATCGACGTAGATCACCTCGGCCCCGCCGACACGCGCGGACGCGGCGAGTGCAGCGTCGATGCATTTGCCGATGCTTTGCTCCTCGTTGCGTCCGATGATGACGATCGAAACCTTGTGATCCATAGCTGCTTTTAACGCTGGGACAGTTGATAATTACGGCTCCACGAACGCTGCCAATTGGCCAACGGTTCAGCCACCATTTGCGGAATTGCTGCTTTTGCGGCCGCTTTCAATTTGCTGATCCCGCCGCCGACTACCTCGCCCGCGAACACTGCTGCAGTCGGCCGGCTAATGCGAAAATTGATCAACTCGACACGACGGTTCGCCCAGTCGGACTTGTATGTTTCATCACCGCGTAGAAAATCGTAAAGCGTCACGCCGCGTTCGACCGCGTTTTGAACGGACAAGCCGAGCAAAACGAGGCCGACACTGAGATTTGAAAACTCGAGATCATAGCCCGAATTGTAATAGTAAAAAGTCGTTCCGTCGTCGAGACCGTAGATCGACCCGCGGCATTCGCCGCCAAGCCAGAGTTCGTCAAACCTGATCATCCCCGCAGCAGAAAGCTCCGCAACGACCCGGCGTTGAAATGAAATGAGCCGCGGATGTCCCGAAAGCTCAGAGCCGCCCGCGTTTTCCCAGCGTTTCTCATGGAGACGAAGGAATCGCACAAATGCGGCATCTGTCTCAGTCGGCGACGTAACGGAGCGAAACTCGAAGCCTGATTCGCGGCCGATCTTTTTGAGTTTGCGTTTGAAATTGTCGCTGCGTTTTCCGGCTTTCAGAACCGCTTCCCAACCCGCAGCAAGATCGATCTGCGGGCAGACCGAGGCGACATTTTCGGATACACGGCTGTGCCTAATGCCGGACGTCGCGGCTCTCTGTTTCAAAACATTAAGCGTTGCAGAGCTTTGGTCGAGGGCTTCGAATGAGATCGTCTCGCACCTTTCATGCTCATTGAGATAGGCCAGGATCGCGTCCAGAACTTGGCTTTTGTCACAGGGACGAGAGATCACATCCAGATGATCGGCACCGCCAATGCCCTCGCCCATGAGAGCGAGTTTTTGCAATGACATTCCGGCGAATCGTTTTGTTTCGCGGAACATCGGCAGAATAGCTGCAAGAGTTTCCCCGCGATAGGCTTTCAGAATGACCGGCTCACGGTCCTCGCCGAATTGATCGAACCAGACAGACATCCATTCCCACGAAAGGAACGGAGCACCTTCGGAGACAGCAAAAAGAGCCTGCCAATCATCCTTGATGCCTGCGAATGCCTCAGCGGCTGTGCCGAGTTGTATTTCGATGCGATACTTCATTATTTTTCGGCGTGGGCAGGCACGAGCACCCCAGTGTTGTCTGATCGCAATTTGCGCAGGCGGCTTATCAGTTTGAACTTCCACGCCCAAATAAGCGTTCCGATAATGCCTCTACGGAAAACATAAAACGCAGCATGTTCGCGTTCGCCTGTGGCCCAAAACCGTTTGTTCGGCGTCGACGGGCTCAGAAAATCGATCTCGGTCGAACCGTCGCGGATACAGTCGCTGACGAGCTCGCGAAAAAGCAGATTCCCCGGCGAATATCGAGAAAATTCTTCGTCATAGGATGTTTTCCAGTGGATCGTCTCGTCGCCGTATCTGATGTTCAGGCTCATCGCAATGGTCCTGCCATCCAGCTTGAGCTGGTAAATGAATAGCGATCGCCGATCTGCGACTTCGGAAGCAAATTCCCGATGCATTTGGGCAACAAGCGGATCGTCCGTTACCGCTGTGCCGCCGCGGCCCTTCCAACCTTTTGATTCGAGGTCAAAGTAGGTTTGCATTACCTCGGGCGTTGCTTCGGTAGAGACGACGAATTCGACGCTGCCGAGTTCCTTCAAGCGTCGCAGGCGACGGTCAAGTTCCTGGCGGAGGTGTTTGCGCGAGCCTTTGAAAAAATCGGCGATCGCCTGCTGTTTGTCATCTGATCGCGGCAGCGTGATAAACGGAGCGCTGTCCATCTGCCATACGCCTGTTAGGTAGTTTTCCTTTTCAGCCAATTCGATCACATCGCCGAGCCAGCTGTCGCGTTTGACGAGCCGGAATTCGAGCACGTCCCAGCCTGGCGTTTCGCGGATCGTTCTCCAGATCGCTTGGACGATCTCGCGGCGGTTCGTTGTTTCGCTGCCGTGAATCAGGTCGAATCGCTGTGTGTTGAGGTTAAAGACCGATTGCAGCTTTCGCACCGGAATACCGTGCAGCGTTCCGCGTTTCTTCGAGAGTGGAAGAACGGCACTTAATTTTCCGTTGAGGCGGACAGTAACGATATCGACCTTCTTTTCAAAATTACGGACAAACGTTGTGAACCATTCAGGCCGGAAGAACGGGGCCGAACTAGCACCTTCGTTTGAAAGCGCGGTCCATTCGGCCGAGATCCGTCCGATCACCTCAGTTCCGCCTGTTAGTATTTCGATCACTTCCATCTTAATTTCGTAATTTGACGAGCCAATCGCTCTTGCCGCCGGAGGTGAGCGTGAATTTCGCTTTTGCCCGTTTCGATCCGCTTGCGGCCGTTATCTCGTATTCGCCGAGAAATCCGCGCGTTATGTGCACGCCGTTTCCGTCGGTTCTGGCCGCGGAGTTGGTTTTCCATTCATTGTTGATCAGCCGATCGAGCTCGGTGTATGCGGCTTTCGGCTCACCGTTATTGTCGATCAGGCCGATGCCCGGCAGCCAGGCCCGTTCATCGTCAAGGCCCCAAGTGACGATCGCCTCAACATTGGGATCGCCGAAGGCGACCGTGTAAAACTCGCGATAGAACTCAGCCTGTTTATCGTCGTCCCAGATGCCGCTGCGATACGGACCTGAGATCGTCTTCGGCGAACGGCGGCCGTTGATGTCCGCGGTTTGTACGCTGAACTCGGTGATCTGCACCGGCTTGCCGAGCGAACCGTAGCGTTTCAATTGATCGGCAACATCGGCCGGCTCGAACCACTCACCGTTGGCATGTGCCTGGATTCCAATGACGTCGATCGGGACGCCGTTTGCGATCAATCGCTGCAGCAGATCAAAATACCGGTCGCGGTTGTAGTTTTGCTTGTCCGACGAACCGAAAATGCCGAACTCATTTATCAAACGCCGGCCGGCCGGAGCCGTTTCCTTTGCCGTGCGAAATGCCGATGCGATGTATTCATCCGTGCCGACCGATGCAAATGCATCTTTTTTCGGTGCCAGTGGTTCGTTGACGATCTCCCAATCTGCGATATTTGCGTTGCGTGCAACTACCGAACGGACGCGGCGGTCGAGGACGGCCCTCAGTTCGCTCGCCTCTCGCGGAAGCCACGCCGGCGCTCCGTATTTATTAGTTCCCCATAAGACCGGAGCGGCCTGAATTCGCATTCCCATTTGCCGTGCAAGTTCTGCTTCGCGATCGAACCATAACCAATTTTCTTCGCCGCGTTTGTTCTCGTTCGCGTCCCAATATGTGCCTATCACGGCGTAATTGAAGAGTGCTGAGAAGCGGCGTTGATAATTAGGCAGCTTTGCCGGGTCGAGGTCGTCGATCTTCAGATAACAGCCGAATTTGAAAGTATGCGAGATCTGTTGGATCGTGATCTCGGCGTTCGGTATCGGACGGCCGGTTTCATCGACAACCGTTATATTGATCTCACCTTTTCGAAATTTGTCGATCGACGCTTTTGCCGATTCCATCGCGATCCGGTTTCGTTGTTCGCGCTCAGGTTCGGCAGAAACGGATCTTGCGGAAGTGCTGCAGCCGAAGTTAAGGATCGCCAGAAACGCAAAGGCCGAAAGCCCAACAATGCGAAAGCCGCCGAGGAGTTTTCGGCGGACAATTCTCAAAATTGCGTTGTTGCGTTTCCTTTTCAATGTTCTGTTAGGAGTGCACTATCAGCCGAATCGCATTTGCGTCTTTGGCGAGATGGTATCTTCGAGTGCGGTCCTTCGCATTTTTGTGATCTGCATTGCGAGATATGCGAGATAGAGAGCGTTTACCTTGGTATATCGCTCGAATAGGCGTCGAGGTTCCTGAGCAAAGCGATAGGCCCATTCGAGGCCACGTTTTTGCATCCATGAGGGAGCCTGCGGAAGCAAGCCGGCATGGAAATCGAAAGCCGCACCAACCGCAAGCAGCGGCATTGAGAGCAAATCTCGATATTCGAACACCCATGTTTCCTGTCGCGGGCAGCCCAGGCCGACCAGAACGATCGAGGCTCCGCTTGTGCGAATGGTCTCGGCGATCTCTGCCTGTTCTTCCTCCGATACATTGCGAAATCGAGATGGCTGGCTGCCGGCGATATTGAGCGCCGGAAATTTCTCGATCAGATTTTGCTCGAGTTTTTCCAAAACCTCGGGCCGGCTTCCGTAAAGGTAAATACTCAATCCTTCGGCTGCGGCACGTTCGCAAACGCGAAGCGTGAGTTCGGGGCCGTAAACGCGATCGGGCAGATCGACGCCGTAGAGCCATTTCATCGCCCATCGCACGGGCTGTCCGTCGGGAACTACGAGATCAAGGTGATTCAAACGATACCGATGCTCGGCATCCGTTGCTCCGGTCATTACGCCATGCACCGCCAATGCGCTTACGGCGAACGGCTCGCGATCCATTGCCGCACCGATTATCTTTTCGACGGCTGCGTTGTAATCGACTGCATTTACACCGACACCGAGTACGTTTTGTCTTCCGAGATCGATCATTGTTTTTTACGCCGCTGCCAATTCGAATTTTGTTTCTTCGTGATGCTTTTCAACTGTCGCATCGACGATCTCGTGAATGATCGACTTGAGATCGTGTTCGTAACGCCAGTCCGGATAATCCTGCTGAAAGCGGCGAATGTCGCTGATCCACCAGATGTGGTCGCCTTCGCGCGCCTGATCCGAGAAGCTGTAAGAGAGCTTTTCGCCGGCGTATTCCTCAGCGATCTCGATCGCCTCGAGGACGGAGCAGTTGCTGTGGCGGCTGCCGCCCATGTTGTACACGGCACCGGCCTTCGGATCTTTGTAGAAATGCCAGAACGCACGGACGAGATCATTCGAATGTATGTTGTCGCGGACCTGCTTACCCTTGTAACCAAATATCGTGTAGTGCTTGTGCGTGACGATGCACTTGATGAGGTATGCGAGAAAACCATGAAGCATCGCACCGGAGTGTGCCGGCCCGGTCAGGCAGCCGCCGCGAAAGACACCGGTCCTGATGCCGAAATAACGGCCATATTCCTGCGTCATCACATCAGCAGCGACCTTGCTCGCGCCAAAGACGCTGTGCTTTGACGAGTCGATCGACATAGTCTCGTCAATACCATGTTCGAAATATGGATGAGAAGCGTCGATCTCCCAACGAGTCGCGGTTTCGACGAGCGGCAGATCATTCGGCGTATCGCCGTAAACCTTGTTCGTCGAAGTGAAAATGAACGGCGCGTCGGGACAGAATTTACGGACCGCTTCGAGCAGAATAAGCGTGCCGGTGGCGTTGACGCTAAAATCGGTCAGCGGCTCCTTTGCTGCCCAATCGTGGCTTGGCTGTGCCGCTGCGTGAATGACAACGGCGATGTCTTTGCCATAGGCCTGGAAGATACGATCCATTGCCGTCTGGTCGCGAATGTCTTCGGCAAAGTGGACGAAATTCGGCAATTCGGCCTTTAGCGAATGCGTATTCCAGCTGACGGAACCGTCGGCGCCGAAAAAGTATTCGCGCATATTGTTGTCGATGCCGACAACATCAAAGCCCATGGCGTGAAAGAACTTCGTCGCTTCACTGCCGATCAAACCTGAACAACCTGTAATTATAGCTACGCTCATATTTAGTTAATGGATCTAAACTATTGATTCAAATAGTTTTCCTGCTTTGAAAGAGTTGTAAAAGCAATAAAATTCCAATTTTTCTGACGGCGGAAAGACTGCTTATCCGACATGGGTTGTGCCTTACGATTGCAGTCCGAGGTCAGAGGTCGCCCATTGCTTTTCCTGAGGACCGGACGGCTTTGCAATATCAAATTTGACGCCGTTTGCCTTAAAGTTGGTCGTGAGGTAATCGAGCAATGCCCAGACGAAAACGATAACGCCTGCCATCTCGAGGCTCTCCTCGAATACCACCAATGTCTTGTATGCAAGGCTGCCGACGGTGCACGCGCCTTCGAAAAGTTCGAGTCCGATCGCGCCGCCGAGATACATGGAGCCAGCGATCATGAATGCCGTGCGGGTCCGTGGTGGGAGATCGACAAGAAATTTGACAAATCCGGTGCCGATGACAGCGACTAAAACAATGGCCGGAACGACCCACGCGAAATACAAAAGTCCTGGTGTCTCTATCCCAAGCAATGCACGGGTGGGCTCGATCAAACGCTCGTGGGCGGACGCCATCTCATCAAATCCCATGAAAAGGAAACCAAAGGTCAGGATCGCCCATTCGATCACATGAGAGCCCTTTTGCTTTTTGGTGATCAGAGTGATCAATCCGACGAGCACTGCCGCCGAGAATAGGAGTGTCACGGAGAAATACGCCGGCACATTCACCTCGAGGCCCAGATCGAAGAGTTTGACCAATTTGTGGATAACGACCGAACTGTAACCGGTGTAATAGTCCGCAGAAAGGACTGCGACATCTGCGGCCGCAAGTACAGCTGTAATCGAGCAAAGCGCGATCGCGACCTTGCCGGGATGCAGCGACATTGTGACGTAGGCCGGCTCCTGCACTTTCGTGAGCGGCTCCGGCTGAGTAACATTTCCTAACGGTGGACCGTTATGACGTCCGACAATAGTTTGCGAATTGGTAATAGTAGTTTGTTCCATTGATCATACTCCAGCCGTAGTCCGGCAACGCGTGCGGAATATGCCCCGTTTATTCCGCGTGTAGATTCTTCGCAAAGGCTTGTGCGAGTCAATGAGAGCAGATCAGCCCCCGTAGTGTTCATTCCTGTCTTGGTAGTAACCGCGACCGTGTAGCCCGCATTTAATGCGGCCGATCTTATGGATTCGTTATATTCACCGTTCGGGTAGGCGAACGAGATGATGCGTTTGCCAAGCTCGCGTTCGAGTGCGATCTTGCTTTCTGTGAGTTCGCTTTGCATTGTGTCTTCGCTCTCAAGAGGCAGGATGACGTGATCGGCCGTGTGCGAGCCGAAATTGATACCCTTTCGAGACATCTCACGGATCACGTCCCAATCGAGAAGCCGATATTCCGATGGATAACGCTCTAAGCGGTTGCCAAGCTCGGTCTCCAATGCACCTATCGCTGCCTCGCGTAGTTTATTTGGCAAATATACGAGCGAATCAGTTGCCTTCAGCAGATCGCCTCTTTTCAGCAGAGAATCACAAACGTGGTCTTCGAGGCCGACACGCCTTAGCGCAGGGGTTACGGCTGTCGACGTTTCCATCGCGATCTTGAGTAGCCAGAAGATGCGGTCGTGCGGCAGCGGCGTTTCCTTGCCGATGTAGCCGGTAGGCAAAAAGACTGTAGCCGGCAGGCCGAGTTCGTTCAGCACTGGAAATGCCTCGTCATAAAAGTCCTGATAGCCGTCATCGAAAGTAATTACAGCCATTGGGCGTGCGACTGATCGCCCTCTTTCCAAAAAGTGCATTGCTGTTTCGAGCGAAACGACGTCGTATGAGCGACGCAGCATCTCGCAATGACGGCGAAAGGTCCCGGTCGAGACGACGATACCGTAAACGGCTTCGCGTTCTGCCTTGGCGATATCTGCAACGACGCGGTGATAAGCGACCACATGGATCGAGCCATTCGCTGTCTGCGGATATCCAAGGCCGGCCTTTGCAATTGAGGCGACGGATTTTATCGAACGCTTTATCAATAACGATGGGTTTGTCATATCTATTTTGTTGCTCCGCAAACGCTATCGATCTCGCTGCGAAGCCTGTCGACATACTTCGAAAAATTCATTTGTTCATCGACTCGACTGCGGGCACGAGTGCCCAATGCGAATCTTTTAGTTCTGTCGTTTGCCAACCGTTTGATCTGATGGGCCAAAGCGGTGATGTCGCCGGGTTCGTGCAGTAGGCCTTCGATCTGATGCTCGATAAGTTCGGGGATGCCCCCGACGTTTGTCGTAATGACGGGCAAACCGGCGGCCATTGCCTCGATCACAGACATTGGCATCGCCTCGGCATAAGTCGGAAGGACGAATATGTCAGAGCGTTCGTAGAAAGCGATGCGGTCGTCCATCGATACCGGACCGAGATGCTCGATCAGATCGGCTATTCCGTGAGCGGTGCACTCTGCTGCCAGATCTTCGGCACCGTAGCCGAGGATAGAAACGAGTGTCTCGGGAATTTCATTTCGTACCCGGGCTAGAGCCGCGATAAGGTCCTTTTCACCTTTGAGTTTTCCGATGGCTCCGACGAAGAGTATTCGTATCGGCTCATCAAACGTGGACTCTGCCGTTGAGCTGCGTTCTCGAAACGCAGAGGTGTCGATCGCATTTGGAATGACCGTGATCTTAAGCTGCCGGTCAAGTTCCCAAAGTTGTCGAGACGATTCGAGAGAAACGGCGATCACGCGATCACATTTGGCAAGAGAACTTTTTATGAATACGCGGCCGAACTTTGGCTGGAGCGGATAATAATTATCAATGTCGCCAGCGTGAAAGTGGACGATAACCGACGTTCGGAACATCTTGCCGACCAGAACGAATAAGGATTCGCGATATAGGCTGGCGTTGCTCCCCATATGGACGTATACGAGCAACGGCCGCCAAAATAGGCAAAGGCAGACAAATCGTACAAATGAGGCGGCGGCGAGCAGGAGTTTGCGAAACGGGCCAAAGTCTTCGGCCTGCGAGGCGATGTACCGCACTTCGTTTTCCACGACGAAACTAGACTTGAGGATATCCGCTGTCAATGTTGAAATTCCGCCGCGGGTTTTGGTCAAATGCATTCCGACCATTAGAATCCGCCGCCGTTTTGTCCGCACAGTGCGGTTGCCCTGCACGTCACTCCGGGTCGCGGCGGCGGTTCGGCTAAGGTCTTCGATCTGGAAACGGTATTCGGACATGTGTTGAAAAAAATAGCGATCGTTTTCGCCTGTATACTTTGTATGCAGTGTTAGACCACTAAAAGGCTATTGATTCCAGAGAATGAGGTAGATAGTTACAAAGCTGGCAGATGAAACGGCGGCTGTCCGCCACTTATCAAAGCGGCCGATCTTGCGATAGAGATAGGCGACCTCGATCGCGGCGATTGCGAGAAATGAGAATAGCTGGCTCGCGGCCGCACCGATCGCTCCGTATTTCGGTATCAGAAGTGAGCCGGAAATAATACAGACCGCAACGCCGAGAAGGTTGCCGATAAGGTCGACTCGCTGTGAATTAAGCGAGATAAGCCCGCGGGCAACCACCATTACGAGGCAGAAGGGAATCACGCTCAACGCCAGCAGATCAAGGGCAGGTGCCGCTCGCCGGTAGTTCTCACCAAATAACATTGCAAGGACAGGCCCGGAAAGAAGCAAAGATCCGGCAGCGACTATTGCGGCGGCCGCCGCCGCGTAGCTCGCCATTTTTGTCAGGTAGCGGCCGAATGAATCCGGTGATGATTCCTTGTGTTTTGCCATCATCGGATGGATCGCATTGGCGTAGCTTGCCATCAGGATCGTCACGGGTATCAGAAAGCGCGATGCGGCGCCGAACTCTGCCGATTCGAGTTCGGTGCTGGCAAAGCCGAGAAGGAATATCGGGGCCTGCCAATTGATCGAGGCGACGGTAATTGTCGCTGCAAAAGTCGGTGCGGCAGTCGCCAACTGACGAAGTACGGCAAATGACAATCTGAATTTTGAGATCGACACGCGGCTCGATGCGAAGTAGATCGCCACTGATACCGCACGCACAGCAGCGAATGATGCACAGATCGCGACCAGCCCGAAACCATACCAGATCAATGCGAGCGGAATCGCTGTTCGGAGGACGTTCTCCACGGTCGAAACCGTTGCGATAAGTTTGCCACGGCCTTCGGCAATGGCTGTCGCTTCGCAAACGACGCCCGGCCCCGTGGCGATCATTGCGAGGCTTAGGACCAGTGTCGCGATTCGCACCTCCCACGACGCGCTTATCACGAATCCGGAACACGTCATTAGGAATGCACAAACCACTCCGGACACTAATAACAGAAAAATTGCGGCGCAATGCAATTGGTCGATCGAACCCGGATTTTCGCTTGCATTTGACCGTCGTCGGCTGATCTCATTTACCAGATATGGCTGAAGCCCAAGTGAGACGATACTGAAAAATAGGGAATAAAGGCCCATGACGATCGTAAATCGTCCGACCTCGTCCAGGTCGCGCATCCGGGCCATGAAGATCCAGACGAGCACGCTATTGGCAATGCTGACAACGCCCGACCAGCTCATCCAAAGGAAATTGCGCCCGAGTGTGCCAGACTCGGGACTCAATTTTCTGGCGATGTTCGTCGACATTTCCATCTAGCGTTCTGCAAGTAAATTCGAACGGCGAACGACACGGCTTAGCGCGAAGATCGTTCCGAACATAAAGAAACAAGTTCTGACCGGCGGCCGCACCGAGCCAAGCGAACCGGGCTCCTTTGTGCCCGAGATAACGAACGCGATCATTCCAGCCGCTAATCCGATCGACAATGCATAGAGCAGCCGATCGCTGCTTGATGAAGATCGGTAGCATTCATAAAACGAATAGAGGATCAGCAGGCAAAATAGTATGCCGCCCGGAATTCCGATCTCGGCGGTGATGTGCGCAAATATGTTGTGAACCGGATTTGGAAAGACCTGCGACACAAAAATGGCGGTCTCGTCGTACCGAGTCATATTCGCCCGATAGCTATTGAGACCGACGCCTACGAGCGGATTGTCGTCGATCATCCTTAGAGCTGTTTCCATCAAAGGCAAACGTATCTGAGCCGAGCCTTGATCGTCTTCGGTCAAGCGGTCGTAGATCTTTCCGGCGAACGGACTTAACATCAAACATGTCAGAAATATAGCCGTTGCGACCGATACAAAATACGGCTTCTTTTCATGTGCGGATAGCCGAAACCACCCAAACACGATCATTAGCGGTATCGCGGCTATTATCCCGACCCAACTGCCGCGTGCAAGCGATAGAATTACGGCTATCGTGCCCGCCAATGCTCCGATCGCCAACAGCGTCTTTTGATACGATCCGAATGACTTTACTCGGCAGAGGAGCGGGGTAAGTACAATTGGGATCAGTGAACTCATGACCCACGCCATCTCGGTAGGTGTTCTAAGGAACGCCGGCACACGCGACAGAAGTTCGGCCTGTGTGCCAAGCAGTTCTTCGTCGGTGCCGGTGCCGAAATTGGGCAGGTTTGACGGAAAATCGAGGGCGAATTGTGAAAGGGCGACGACTCCTGTGAACAATACCCCGACCGCAATTCCGATCGTAAGTTCGATCAGCCTCTCACGCGTGCCGAAATGCGATGCGACCGCATAGGCGATCAGTATCGACGTCAAAACGGACAACAATGAGAAACCGCCAAGCAGCGTGGGGCCTGCCAAAAGTATCGATGCCGCCGCGCAAATAAAAAGACCGCCGGCGAGATAGAGAAACGCCGAAGGCAGTACGCTTTCGCGATCGCCGTCCGCAAAGTGATCGTATGCAATAAGGATCACTGCCGTGAACAATGTGAGCGACAAATTAAGGCCGGACGGATCTTCTACCTCGTTGATCTTGAAGAGGCTCAGATCTCCTTTGAAAAAGAATGACCCAATAAAGGCGTATCGGATCGCTAGTATCCACGGCAGTTCAAACAGGATCGCGGCAGCACCGCCGAGGGCAACGGAAAGTAAAACACCGATGCCGACTATCTTTGAACTCGGCCCATCACCGGCAACGACCATGCCGTAGCCGAGTGCGCACGCGCCCAGGATAAATGCACAGACGACGGTGAATCGCTTGGCAAGATCAAATTTGTTGGTTCGTGATGCGGTATTGGCCACTCGAATTACATTGCACCGGTTCCGCGGAGCACGGTCGGGACCGTTTTGAACAAGATCTTGAGGTCGAGGGCCAGTGACCATTTCTCGATATATTCGAGATCCTGGATGATCCATTTATCGAAGCTCGTCTCACTGCGTCCTGATATCTGCCAGATACATGTGATGCCCGGTTTTACGCTGAAACGCCGATTGAACCAGTGTTTATCAAAGCGTTGGAAATCACGTTCGGGCAGCGGCCGCGGACCGACGAGCGATAGGTCGCCGAGGAGAATATTGAATAGCTGCGGCAATTCGTCGAGGCTGGTCTTTCGGAGCCAAACGCCGAGTTTGGTCACGCGAGGATCGTTCTTGATCTTAAATACCGGGCCGTCGGCTTCGTTAAGTTTTTCCAGTTCGGCCTGCCGTGCAGGAGCGTCCGCGACCATCGTACGGAACTTGAACATATTGAATCGCCGTTTGTTCAGACCGACGCGTTCCTGAACAAAGAAAACGGGCCCCGGCGACGTCAATTTGATCATTAAAGCGATGACCAGCATCACGGGCGATAAGACAACCAGCAAAACAAGGCCTCCGGCAAAGTCGATGGAGCTTTTTACGAATGCCTGCCAATCGGTCAATCGCGAAGCATATATCGAGAGGATCGGAGCCTGGCCGATCTCGCCGGCGACCGCCCGTGAGAGATTCAGGTTGAAAAGGTCGGAGTAGATCCTAACGGTAATGCCTTGTTCCTCGGCCGCTGCCGTGATCGACTGTATCTGCTCGTAGTACGATTTGATCGGAAGGCAGATTATGACCTCGTCGATCACATTCTGTGCAAGGATCTTGGGAATGTCAGATAATTTGCCTATCACGCCCGGTCCCTTTAGATCGTCGATAAATCCCAGAAATTGATAGCCGATTTCCGGATGCTCATCGATCAGATCGACAAGCTTGCGGCCCCTCGGCCCGGCACCGATAACGACGACCGAGCGCAAATTGCGGCCGTGAAGCCTAAACTGCTGCAGAAGCGTACGCTTCAGCAATCGGATCGAAAAAAGCAGAACAAATGACACGAACGCGAAGATAACTAAGAACCGTTTCGGAAATATGGACCACTCAGCCAGCAGGATCAATGTAGCCAGGATCAGTGTTGCGAAGACTACCGCTCGAAACACATCGGTCAATTCATCACTCAGACTCGCCAGCCTCTTTGAGCGGTAAAGCCAAAATGAAGAGAGCATGAAAATCCAGCTCGCAAATACTCCGCCGAAGAACAAAACGCTGTCAAACGTCGGCGCATAGACAGCGAGCATGACGTAGTCCATACCGATCGGCCCACCGTATTTGAATGAGATCCACAATGCAAAGCTAAGTGCAGAGAGATCTAGTATTCGATACAGAAAAAGCAATGATGCTCTGAGTCTTTCTTTCATTTCTTCACCTAAATACTGCCTGATTCGCCGGCCTCGATAACCGCCGGCGGTAGTTTGCTGCCGTAGCTTTTTGGCCGAACCTCGATATAGTCTGATCGTTCAAAATGCGAGATCGACGCCAAGACTGGAATATCGAACCGGCGCTCAAACTCAAGTGCCGACACGATCATTTGGGGCTCAGTTTCTTGGGATGTGAATTTGTCGTAAGCAATAGAACCGGCAAATGCCGCCATCGATCCGACGGCAAGGAGCACGACAAGATTCAGCAGTGGTTTCGGATTCTTCTGTTCGCCATCGGTCCGGGGCGGATCGACGACGACAAAATTCATGATCTGCTCTTTGTTAAGTACCTGGCCTATCTCATTCTCTCGGGCCTTTTTCTGGTACAAAAGATATGCTTCCTCGCTGATGTTCCGTTTTCGTTCGATCGCGGTACGCTCGATACTCTTCGTATTGAGAAATTCCACGTCGGTCAATAGCTTGGAGGCTTGGCCGGACAGCGTCTTTTCGCGATCTTTGAGCGACCCGAGTTTTGTTTGAGCGTCCACAAGCTGACTTTCCAATCGCCTGCGCAGATCGTTGAGAGCGTATGTGCGTTCCTGTGGCGGATTTGCTGTTTCAGCAGCAAGCGTCTTTTTGAGCTGATCGATGCGTTCCTGATTTTCGCGAACGAAGCGGCTGTTCGGTTGATATTTCTGCAGAAGCTGGGTCCGCTGCTGCTCGAGCTGGAGTAGTTCATCCTTCATCCGATCGAGTGCGGGACGTATTTGGATACAAACCCGGTCTGGATCTGTTTTGGCTCAAGAGCGATCTTTTCCTGAAGCGAAGAGATCGTCTTGATCGTTTCTCCGATCTCTGTTCGAGCCGAACTCAGCTGGATCTGGGTATCAGAAAGCTGCTTTTGCAGCAGGCCCTGTTGGGTCGAAATATCGGCACCGACGACACCGTTCGAAGTGTCAAAGTCCTTGAGCGATCTGGTCGCAGCATTTAATTGGTCACTGAATTTGCCCGTTTGCTCGTTGAACACCTCTCCGGCCTCCGGCTTGTCATTCATTTGCACGTGCAGATCGACAAACTTTCGGTATATCGCGTCAAGCGTGCGTTTAGCACGGATCGGGTCGGTGTCAATATATGAGACCTTGATCACGCGGGATTTCTTGACCGGTACCACATCGAGATTTCCGACCACACGATTTACGACCTTTTCGAGAGCGAAATCGTAGCCTTGGTCATTAGTGCTCACATTTTCGATGTGCTCATCGGACTTTGACGTGAGCGAATATATCGCACCCTTTACTTTTGCACGCATGTCCCCAAGCCAAGTGTTTTGCTTCGGCTTCTGGTCGTTGACGAGATCGAGTTCCTGAGCGGCTCCCTTTATCACTTCGAGGCTTTTGAAAAGCTCGAGTTCCGAGTTAAATTCCTCATCGCTGATCGATGTCTGAGTGATCTCGGCTGTTTTGTCCGTTGACGTGATCTGCGGATCGATACGGTCACGCGAGACCAGAAGGCTCATCGTTGCCTCATATTTTGGCGTGATCATGAACGTCGCAAACATTCCGGTCGCTACGACCAAAAGGGCTAGCGTCAGCATAAGCAATTTATGCTTGAACAGTTTTGTCCGCGGTGACACGGCGTCAATGCTTGAGCTCAAATACCTCATATTAAGATGCGTTCGATCACAGAAAGCTTGGCAGCAGTCCTCTAAATGCTTCGACAGCCCTGTTGAATTGGGACATTTTCGAATCCGGAACGAAAACATAATCGCCGTCCTGAAGCGTCAGGTCGCGATCAGTTCCTTTTTGATTGAGAATGTTCATCACATTTGCCGTCTGGATCTTCCAATCGCCTTTGCCGTCCGGCCTCGCATGAATGACCATCGAGCGGCGAGCATCGCGCGTGAATCCGCCGGCAAGGAAAACCGCTTGGACAACGGTCTTTGCTTCCCTCAGGTCGTAACGTCCGGGCTTATTTATCTG
Source organism: Acidobacteriota bacterium (assembly GCA_016713675.1). Taxonomy (NCBI): domain Bacteria; kingdom Pseudomonadati; phylum Acidobacteriota; species Acidobacteriota bacterium. The sequence goes on along the minus strand of JADJOS010000001.1, from coordinate 59,001 downwards.
ACCGCCGACGTAAATGCGCGGCTGTACGAAATCGATGACCGATACCGATATCATCGGAGTAAGCAGAATTTCGTTGTATTGGAGCTCAAGTTCTTTTTTCAGTTCCGCGACGGTGCGTCCGCCGGCCTTGATATCGTCGATCAATTGGGCGCTTATAAATCCGTCGGGGCGAACGACTATCGCCGGTTCGTTCAGTTCGGGGTTGGAAAAGAACTTAAGGCTGATCTTGTCGCCCGGCTGAATTTGGTACAAAGCCGGAGCTAAGCCGGTCTCCGGCTCCTTGACCTGCGCGTTCGTCGGCAAGGTCAAAAGGCCGAAAATGACCGCGGCAACGATCACAGAAAAAGTTGGGCGCATAAGGGTCTCTCTTAAGACAAAATTCCGTTGAGTTATTAGAGGTCGAATCAACCGCAGCTTCCAGTATTAAGTGAATGCGAAGTTGGAAAAGCCTCCGATCCAGGCGTAAGATTGGCTTAATAAGGAGCGACGAATATGGACTTTTATTTCTTACTTTTTTCGCTTTTCTTCCCTCGGATCGTGATGCTCGTGTATCTGTTTCTTTATCCGAGCATGTTTCCGGCGAACACAGTTCCGCAGTGGGCGGACCTGCTGCTCGGGGTTTTTGCGCCGCGAATACTGATACTTATCTACATCTACCAAAACTTGGGCTACGACAATGTCTGGTTCATTGCCCATCTGGTCGTAATGGTGCTCGCCTACTTCGGCGGCGGCCGAGAGACCTCGCGCCGTCGGCGAAGGCGTAGGGAAAACTAGGTCCGCGACAAGCCCACAATTGGACATAACCGCGTGCGTTTGCAAGAATGTTATTCACGCGAACAGCCTTAGGCTCGCCTGTGTTAACTGAAAATCTTTGATGATCGCTAATAACCTAAAAAGGATTTGAAGCCCTGCCGCAGACGATACCGCATTATTGTTTTGAGTCGTTTCGGCGGCATAACAAGCGGGATGCCCTTGCGTTCAAGATCGACGACGTTTGGAATTATCTGAACGGAAATGAGGTCGTCGAACGTGTCAAACGGATTGCGATGGGCCTCGCCGCGATGGGCGTAAAGGCCGGCGACCGCGTTGCGATAATTTCTGAGAATCGGCCGGAATGGTCATTCGTCGATCTCGCGATCCTCAGTTTGCGGGCGGTCAACGTTCCGATATACACCACCCAAGCCGTTGAGCAGATCAGATTTATCCTCGAAAATTCGGGTGCCAAGATGCTTTTCGTCTCAGGCAAAAAGCTGTGGAAACACGCCGAAAATGCGATCCAGAGCGTCGAGCGGCTCGAGAAGCTGATCTTCTTTGACGCTGACAGCAAACCGGAGGGCAATAGCCGAGCTATCTCACTCTCCGATGTCGAAGCCGAGGGAGACGCCTATCGAAAGATCGACGCTGATGTGATCGAAAATTCGCTTGCCGCGATCGACAGCAAAGACCTCGCTACCATCATTTACACCTCCGGCACGACCGGCGAACCAAAAGGCGTGATGCTGACGCACGAGAATTTTGTCTCAAATATCGTCGCCGTCTCAAAGAGCCTGCCGATACGTTCGACCGACCGGAGCCTGGCTGTTTTGCCGCTCTCGCATATTTTCGAACGCACCGTTTTTTACGTGCTTTGTTCTAACGGCGTGTCGATACATTATTGCGCAGCGTTCGATCAGATCGCCTCGCATCTGCAAGAGGTCAAACCGACCATCATGACCGCGGTGCCGCGGCTTTTCGAGCAGGTCTATCACAAGATCGTCAAGAAAGGGAAAGCAGCCGGTGGTTGGAAGACGAGCCTGTTTGAATGGGCGTTGGTCGTCGGACAAGAATATTGGGCGGCGAAAGACAATCACGGCCGCGTGTCGACGGCATTGGCGGCGAAACACGCTCTTGCCAATCGCCTCGTATTCTCAAAATGGCGTGACGGCGTTGGCGGCGAGCTTCGATTCTTTGTGTCAGGCGGGGCTCCGTTATCCAAGAAATTATCGTACGCGTTTTGGGCGGCCGGAATACCTATTCTGCAAGGTTACGGTATGACCGAGGCCTGCGTGACATGTGCCAACCGGCCCGACGACAACAAGGTCGGATCGATCGGAACCCCGTTCGAAGGCATCGAAATGAAGATCGGAGCACAGGACGAGGTGTTGGTTCGCGGGCCTAACGTAATGATGGGTTACTACAACAACCCCGAAGAAACCGCCAAAGTTATCGACGAAGAAGGCTTTTACCATACGGGCGATGTCGGATATGTGGACATGGACGGCCATTTTTACATCACGGACCGTCTGAAGGACCTGTTCAAATTATCAAACGGCAAATATGTTGCGCCTCTGCAGGTCGAGAGTCTGCTCAAGCAAAGCCCGCTCGTATCGCAGCCGGTCGTTGTCGGTTCGGGCCGTAAACAGGTCGGTGCACTAATCGTGCCGGATTGGGATGCTCTAAAGGACGAGATGAAAGCCGAGGGCCACGACGTGTCACGAACCCGCGAAGAGCTTTGTGAGGATCCGCAGTTCATCAAGCGCGTTCAGCGAGACGCGATAGACCTTACCCGAGAACTCTCCGATTACGAACGCGTCAAACGCGTCTATCTGCTGCCCCGTGAATTCTCGATCGACAAAGGCGAAATGACGCCGACGCTCAAGATCAAACGCAACGTCATCGACGAAAAATATACCGAAGCCATCGACGAGATCTGCGGTTCCTAGTGTCTCTTTTGTCGCTCATCGAAAATAACCGATCGTGTTTTTTTATGTGTTTGGTCTAAATTGTGGTACGTACCACAAATAAATCAACAAAATCTTCAAAACGACCGTCAAAACAGCGTTCTGCGACAGTTAAAAAGGGCTGTTGCGACAATTATTTTGGGGCTAGCGACAATCAAAAAGTGGCCTAGCGACAATAAAAAAACGCCCTGCGACAATCGCGAAAGCGACTGTCACATTGGCAACACCCATCTCTTTTTTAAATTCCCGTCAAAATCCCCAACGCCGCCCATCGCCCCCATCTAAATGGCGTGATCTACTTGATCCCATCACCGGCCCATCGCGCCCACCAAAGCGGCCACACGCCCCAACCGCCCATCACGGGTCCATCTCGCCCAGCAAAGAAACACGACCGATAGGGAGCGTGTCTTCCTCTGCACGGTCGTGATCAATGCTGTCGCCGGATTTGGAGAAATGGAACGAATGGGCCTTTACGAAGTAAATGGTCAGGCGGCGTCGCCGACCAGTTCTTCGGTTTCGCGGAGGAGTGTATTCAATGCTCGCGGGTCGTAGCTGCGGTTTTTGAGCAATGCTTCGGCGAGTTCGAAGAGCGGGGCCGGGATCTCGGATGGTTCGGTCGAGAGGTCGTCGCCCGTCAACTGTGGATAACGGGAATAGAACTCGGCCTCGGCGGTGCAGAACTCGCACGACGCCATGTGGATGCGGATGTCGACGGCGCGTTCGCGCATCAGATCTCCGTTTTGGAAATCGAGCAGTTCGTCGGACGAAGGACAATCTTCGTTCTTGCAGAAATTTACTGACTTTGCAGTGAACATAGGGTGCAAATTACCTTTCAGGCCTTTACCAGCCGGCCCGCATGCTGCGAGGCGGAACTGTATTGTTGTTACAACAAAAGTAAATCTGTAATGGGCGATCGCTTCCATAAGTTGGCCGTTAATTTTTCATAAATGTGTACCGAAATTCCACTATCTGGCATTGGTGTCGGCGTAACCCTCGTTATTGCAGCAGTTACGATAGGTGTATAAAAACTATACAACGATGTAAAAACTTGTTGCTCAAACCATTCATAACTGCTAATATCTTAAGTGTAGGTAGTGAGAGGCATTTATCTCACAAGCCCTCAAACAAGGATTAACAGCTTAGCTCGGCAGTTAACCACGCCAGATCTCTCTACCCAAAACTTTCGCGATCTTCGAAATTGTGTTCGCATCCCAAGGGGCGAAATGCGCATCGAAAGCCAGGCTTTTTTGCCGGACTTCGCAATTTAGCCGACGACACAAACAGGTTTCGAACGCGGTGAACAAGGACGATCGCTCTCGGAAAGGCTGATTATGAATCAAGTGAAAACACAGGAACGCGTTCCCCGCCCCGCCCCGAACCGGCAAATTCGAGTGGGCAAATGGAATGACAGTTTAAAGACATCTGACGTTAACCAGATCTGGACGGAATTGCATCGAATAGTGTCGTCACATCCGTTGGTCCGTGCGTCAAAACGTGCCGGCTTTCTCGTGGAAGAAGGCAAGCACAACGCTTACACCGACCTGACGCAGGAACTGTTCGTCGCACTGCTCAGCAAAGAGCGTTTTCAGCATTACATCGACACGGCAATGTCCGATGCCGAGATCGAGGCCGAGATCAGCCAGATCGAGCTGACCAACATGCTCACGGCCGAGCTCCGCAAACGCTATCCCGAATCTTACCGTCTGGCGCGTCGCATCTCAACACTTATTCAGACCGGCAAGGCATTCAAACGTTTTGATAATATCGGCAATCCCGAGGCACATCGCCGTTTGGCGGACCGCCTCTACGGACTGTCGGATTGGAAAGAGCAAAAGATGCGCCGCGACGTTCAGGAAATGGACGAGCGTGTAAAGGCGGTTTCGTTCCAGAGCCGCGATACGCGTATGGTCGGCTGTACGGGCGACGCTCAGATCGTGATCAGCAATGTCGAGCTCGAGAAATTGATCATCCGGGTATTCAAGGCGATCGATTCGCCGGTGGACGTGCGTTCGCTTCGCTCGTTTGTTATGTCGCGACTTCCGATCATGGACATACATCTTGTCCCGGTCGGCAGCGGCGGCAGCGAAGACGACGATGACCGCATGCAATTCGAATTCAAGGACATCCGCGAAACGCCTGAGGAAGATCTGCTTCGCAATGAAGCCGAACTTGCCGCCGCCGGCTTTGTAGACGGATTTCTCGTCACGCTTCACAAATCGGTTCGCGGCAAGGCTAAGCAGTACGACCGCATGATCAACGTGCTATGGCATTGCTATCTCGTCTCGGACAGCGGCAACCAGCTCGAGGTCGCGGAGATGCTCGGTGTGTCGGATTCGCTTGTATCCGATTACCGCAAACGGATCGAGGCCAACCTGCAGCAGCTGACATTCAACGGCGTCAATGAAGCACGCCAGTTCGAAAAAGCGCTGAAACTCAAGGTTCGTGACCTGATCACGATGGACCGGGAAGAAGTCGCGGCGTAGCAATTTCCCCGGCGGGAACAAAGGCAGCCGCAGATGTCATTTAACGGAAAAAAGAGCCGCGATCACGAACCGTTCTCGTCGTCAGTGAAAACTAACGGCGGTGCGGTTCGCGGCGATTTTGCGTCATTCAAGCCGGTATCAGAACCGGTCGCCGGTGCAGCGGTCGAGAGCCTTCGAAATTTGACCAAGCCTGAGCCCGAGCCACCGTCCAAGGCGGGCAAGCCGGTAGCGGAACGATCGCCAAAGGCCGTTCCGGCAGCAAAGGCGGCCAAGCCGGCGGCCGAGGCACCGAAACCGAATACAAAGGCCGCAAAGAAAGCGGAGAAGATCGAAAAGGACCGTGAGACTTTGAAGAGTGAACGCTGGCTTGTCCGCAACGGTCATTTTTTCACGTATATCGGACTGTATCTGTTCTCGATACTCGTCCTTTTTCGGCCGTATGAGATTGTTCCCGGACTCGGATTTCTGGCGGCGACGGCATTCTACTTTGCGTTAGCGACATTGCTCATCTACGTTCCTTCACAGATCGCGATCGAAGGGAATCTGACGATGTTCTCTACCGAGGTCAAAGCGGTACTGGCATTGACATTGATCTCGATCGCAACGATGCCGATCGCCAAAGATCCCGGCCTTGCTTGGGACACATTCAACGATCCGTTCATCAAGGCGGTGGTGATATTCATCGTACTTGTGAACGTCGTCCGCACACGCAAACGGCTGATGGGAATGATGTGGCTGTCGTTCGGCATCGCCGTCTATCTTTCGTTCGCTGCCCTCGATATGTATATGAAGGGGCAGTTCAACGTTGAGGAATATCGCGTGGCTGTCGACGTAGGCGGCATGTTCGGCAACCCGAACGAAATGGCGATGCACCTCGTGATGATGACGCCGCTCGTCATTGCACTCGGTATTGCGTCCGGATCAAAGCTGTGGCGTTGGGCATATTTCGGGATGGCGTTCCTGTTCGTCGCGGCAAATATGGTCACGTTCTCACGCGGCGGATTTCTCGGATTGATCGCGACGGGCGTCGTGCTGGCATGGAAGATCGGACGCCGTCATCGGCTGAACGTGTCGATCGCGTCGATCGTTATCGGCGGGATCGCGATAATCGCTGCACCCGGAAATTACGGGCTCAGGATGCTGTCGATATTTATTCCCGGCCTCGATGCGGTCGGTTCGTCAGATCAGCGAAAGGAACTGCTTGAGCGGTCACTGTTGGTAACGGCCCGAAACCCGTGGGGCATCGGCATCGGCAATTTTCCGATCGTCGGCGTCCGCAATCTGCAATCGCATAACGCATTTACACAGGTCAGTGCCGAACTCGGCATCCTCGGCCTGATCGCGTATCTTGTATTCATGATCAGCCCGTTCCGCAAACTCTCGGCGATCGAACGGACGCATTTTGACGAGAATAAGGCGGATTGGTTCTACTATCTTGCGATCGGACTGCAGGCGAGCATCATCGGATATATGGTGTCGAGTTTCTTTGCATCTGTTGCTTATAATTGGTTCATCTACTACCTGATCGCATACGCCGTCGCGTTCCGCAGGATCCACAGCGTCGAACGCGAGGCGAACGAGCAAGCCGGATCGAGCCCGGCGTGGGACTCAAGGCCGGCCGAAGCTTAGATGATAAACACAGCCGAACAGATCGTGTTTTGGGTAAGCCTCGCGGGGCTGGCGTATGTTTACGCGGGCTATCCGCTGCTCGTGTATCTTGTGAGTCTTGCCTTTCCGCGAAGCCTCAAACGTGGCGAGATCGAACCGGCCGTTACTGTTCTTATCACGGCATTCAACGAAGAGGCGGCGATCAGGGCGGAGATCGAGAACACGCTCAGGCTGGATTATCCGGCCGATAGACTCGAGATAATGGTTGCGTCAGACGGCTCGACCGATGCGACGGATGAGATCGTGAAGGAATTTGCCGATCGCGGCGTCAGACTATTTCGGCAAGAGGGACGTGTCGGCAAGACCGAAACCCAGAATAATGCCGTTGCGAGGTCGACCGGCGAGATCATTTTGTTTTCGGACGCGACCACCGAATATGAAAGCGATGTGCTGCGAAAATTGCTGCCGGCATTTGCGGACGAAACGGTCGGCTGCGTCGCCGGGCGTTTGATCTATGTAGATGACGCGAGTACGAATGTCGGCAAGGGTGCGCGCAGCTATTGGAATTACGAGACGTTTATCAAATCCGCCGAGAGCAATGCGTGTTCGCTGATCGGAGCCTCGGGCTGTCTGTACGCGGTACGGAGATCGGCATATGTGGCGATGTATGCCGAGGCGTGTTCGGATTTTCTGGTTTGTACGATGCTGTACCGGCAGGGACTGAGGAGCGTTTTCGAGCCTTCGGCGGTCTGCTTTGAGTATACCAACCAGCGGCCGAGCGATGAGATGAGGATGCGTGTGCGGGTGATCTCGCAAACGTACACCGATCTTTGGCGAAACATCGATATGCTGAATCCGCTGCGAAGCGGGTTTTATGCGATCGAATTGATCTCGCACAAGGTGCTGCGGTATGCGGTGCCGATCATGCTGCTTGCACTTTTTGTTTCGAACGCCCTTCTCGCTGAGCTCTCGATATTTTTCTCTGTCATTTTTGCTGCACAAGTGTTATTTTATTTATTGGCACTCGTTGGTTGGGTGCTCGAAAAATCAGGCGTCCGCCTAAGGTTTTTGGTCATTCCACTCTATTTCGTTCTCGCAAATCTGGCTTCGGTAATTGCCTTTTTCAAATTCATCAGCGGAGAGCGCGTTTCCACATGGGAACCGATCCGCGACACCCGCTAACAGAAGATGAACTCGTTTGAGAGCTACAATTTTGGTGTTCAGGTGGTAGTCGGCCGCAACGTCTTTTCGTGGCGCCGAAGGTCAGCGTGATCATACCGGCATATAACGTCGCCGAATTTATCAGCGAAACGCTTGATTCGGTCCAGGCCAAAAATATCGCGATTACGAGATAATCGTCGTCAATGACGGTTCGCCCGATACGGTCGGTTTCGAACGGGCAATACGGTCGCATCTTCAGGACATCGTTTACATCAAACAGCCGAATCTGGGAGCCGGGGCCGCACGCAATACGGCGATCCGTCATGCCCGCGGCGAGATAATCGCGTTTCTGGACGGCGATGACCTTTGGCTGCCGGACTTTTTGGCGTCACAGATCGCCTTTCTCGGCAAAGGCTATGACATGGTCTACTGCGACGCACAGCAGTTCGGTATGCGTTCGGTTCTGCGTAAGACGTTCATGGAATCGGCTCCGTCATCAGGCGAGGTGACAGCGGCGTCGCTGCTTGATTTCAGGTGCAATGTCATCACGTCGGGGACCGTCGCGTTAAAAACGGCGATCGTCGCGGCCGGTTTGTTTGAGCCGGAACGGGCCAGGGCTCACGATTTTCACCTTTGGGTGCGAATGGCGAAAAAGGGATCTAAGATCGGTTATCAGGAAAAGGTCTTGCTCAAATACCGCGTGCATCTCGACAGCTTGTCGGGCGACTCGGTCAGCCGAGTGGAGCGTGAGATCGACGTCTTTGACCGCGTCCGAAAGTCGATCGAGTTGAACGCAGAGGAGACCGAAATACTCGAGCGGCGGTTGAGTTTGCTGCAGGGCGACCTGCATGTCGAATGCGGCAAGGCGTTTCTGCTGAAAGAAGAGTTTTTGAACGCACGCGAGGCTTTTGCAGAGGCGAACCGCCATCGCAGATCGTGGAAATTGACCGGCATCACTTTGCTAGCACGGTTCGCTCCGCGATTATTATTGAACCACTACCGCACGCATCGGAGCGACGATATTCAGTTTGTGCCGGGTGCGGCGCCTTCACGGAGAACGACGTAAGACTTTAGCCACTAACGGACACGAACGAGACACGAACAAGCAACTTATTAAACTCTTGTTCGTGTTTTTTCGTGTAAGTTCGTGGCTAATCTTTTTTAGGTTTATACTTTTAACGGAGGAAATATATGAAAAAACTATCAAGGCGGGAAGCGGTGACCGGTGTTTTGGCGGCAGGAGCAGGTTTGTTGGCATTCAACGGAGAGACATCGGCGATGCAGGAAGCGGTGCCGCCGGCGTTTGGCGGCAAGCATTTGCCGAGGCCTCTGCCGTTTGACCCAACCAAGCTGAAGGGCATCTCGGAGAAACTGATCCGCTCGCATCACGAGAACAACTACACTGGTGCCGTCAAGGCTCTCAACGTGGTCGAGCAGCGGCTTTTCGCTCTCAAAAAGGAAAAAGACCTGCCGGCATACATCTACGGCGATCTGAAACGGCAAGAGCTGATCCGTACCGGTTCGATCGTGATGCACGAAAACTATTTTGCCAATCTCGGCGGCAACGGCAAGGCCGACGGCAATGCCAAAAAGCTGATCGAGAAAGGCTGGGGCAGCTACGAAGCATGGGAATCTGAGTTCAAGATGACCGGCAATTCGCTTTCCGGCGGCTCGGGCTGGACCGTGCTCGCCTACAATCAGCACACGAAAGAACTCCACAACTACTGGTCGTCCGACCACGCGACGCACGCTCCGTTCACGGTCCCGCTGCTCGTGCTCGATATGTATGAGCATGCTTACCAAATGGACTACGGTGCGGCTGCTGCAAAATACGTCGATGCATTTATGACCAATGTGAATTGGGACGAGGTGAATAGACGAGTGGAAGCTCTGAAACTGTGAATCCTGAGAAAGAAAGCGTTGCTGACAAACGACACGTTTCGTTTGCGGAGGCGTTTCGCTTTTGGGTGAAGCTTGGGTTTATCTCGTTCGGCGGTCCCGCGGGGCAGATCGCGATCATGCATCGGGAACTCGTCGATAAGCGGCGTTGGCTCGGTGAAGAGCGGTTTCTGCACGCGCTTAATTACTGTATGCTGCTGCCGGGGCCTGAGGCACAGCAGTTGGCGGTTTACATCGGCTGGCTGATGCATCCAACGTGGGGCGGCATCGTCGCGGGGGCGTTCTTTGTAATTCCGTCGATCTTTATTCTGCTCGGCTTATCATATATTTATGCATCGTACGGACATGTTCCGGCGGTCAATGGGGTCCTCGAAGGTTTTAAGCCGGTAGTCGTCGCGATCGTTGTTGAAGCGTTATTCAAGATAGGCAAACGGGCGATCAAACGCAAAGTACACTACGCGATCGCGGCTCTTGCATTTGTTTCGATCTTTTTCCTACATATTCCATTTCCATTGATAGTTTTGGGTGCAGCGATCGTCGGACTTATTGGTATCCGATTCGCTCCTGCGTTCTTTGCGGCACCGACCGAGAAACGAAAAGAGGACACAGCAACTGAAAACGACGCCGAGCGCTCACTGGTCTTCTGCGATGATGCCGAACAGGTCGATCATACGGTTCCGAACCGTTCGCGTTTATTCAAAATACTTGCCGTCGGCGGTTTGCTCTGGATCCTGCCGTTTGCCGTGTTGATAGCTTGGCGTGGTTACGGCAGTTTACATGTTCAGGAGTACAAATTTTTACCGTTTCGGCTCTGGTAACATTTGGCGGAGCGTATGCGGTGCTTGCGTATGTAACCCAAGCGGTTACGACGGCTCCGTACAACTGGATCACGCCGACGCAGGCCGTGGACGGACTAGCACTTGCTGAGACGACCCCCGGGCCGCTAATAATGGTACTCCAGTTTGTCGGGTTTATGGCTGGGTGGAACAATCCGGTTGAAGGGCTGTCGCCACTGGCTAGCGGCATAATTGGCGCTCTTATAACGACCTATACGACATTTTTACCTTCGTTCCTGTTCATATTTCTCGGAGCCCCGTACATAGAGAAGTTACGGGGCAATATGACGCTTTCTGGTGCACTTTCCGGTGTGACTGCAGCCGTTGTTGGCGTGATACTCAATCTCGCGCTGGTTTTTGGCACGGCAGTCATTTTTGTAAACGGATCGACGGACAATATCAATTGGTTTGCCGCGGCGATGAGTTTGGCGGCATTTGTGGCATTATTTCGCTTCAAGATCGATGTTCTCTGGGTAATTCTCTCAGGCGGCTTGATCGGGTTGGTTTTTGCCTTTATTAAGTGAGGTTCATTCGTATCCAAACGGCCAAACATCCATATTTCACAATAATTTAGTGAAATATTACTTTGATTCGGTATATCCTTAGAGTGTGAGCTGTATTGGTCCGCCCCGATCGATACCGCTCGGCCCCGAGCGAAATTGTGCCATGTCAACGCTTAGAACAACTCCAAAACATGAGGATCTTATCTATGACGTCGGGTTAAACTGCGGACAGGATACGGATTTTTATCTGAAGAAAGGGTATCGCGTGGTCGCTTTTGAAGCGGAACCACGCAATGTCGAACTGTGCCGTGAGCGGTTCGCGGATGCGATCGCCGATGGTCGTCTGATCATCGTCGAAGGGGCTATAACGGAGACGCCGCTTGCACGCGGCGACGACCGTACGGCGGTTCTTTCGAAATGAAGGTCATTCGCCGTGGGGCAGCACTTCCGAAGAATGGGCACAGCGAAACACTATCTTCGGTACAGAGATGGAGGCGATCGAGGTGAAAGCGGTAGATTTTGCCGAAGCGATGGCCGAACACGGCATTCCACATTATCTCAAGGCCGATATCGTTGGGTCAGAAGTGATCTGTTTGCGTGCGATGCTCGACTTTGAAAACAAGCCTGATTATCTGTCGATACGATCAGAAAAGCTCATTTTTGCAAAGTTGGAATACGAATTTGATCTTCTCGAGGAGCTTGGCTACACGTCGTTCAAGGCGGTAAAGCAGGATTTCGAGCGGATCCGCGAGACACTGCCTGACCAACTGCATCTGTACGAGTTCGAGGATGGAGCCTCAGGGCCGTTTGGCGAACACACTTTGGGACGATGGGCGACGCGGGAGGCGGTGCTCAAGTATTACCGCAGAGTGTTCACAAAGTACTGGCTCTTTGGCGATTATTCGTACATGATCCAGACAGCGAAAGGTCGAAAGTTCATTTCGACGCTTGAGCGAATTTTTAGACGGTCGATCCCCGGCTGGTATGATACCCACGCAAGACACATTTCCCTCGACCGAAAATGAGTGACGCAGGCGAGACAACGCAATCTCTCAGATCGCAGAGTGCCTGGCTGTTAGCAGCTAAGGTGATCGGCTTTGGGTTTAGCTTTGTCCTGCCGCTGCTGATCGTCAGGTATCTGGCAAAGGATGCTGTCGGCACATACCGAGAAGCGTTTCAGGTGATCGCCAACGCGATCGTTATCCTGCCGCTCGGTTTTTCGATGAGTGCCTATTATTTTCTGGCTCGCGAGACCGAGCGTCGCGGTGCGGCGATCCTAAATATCCTCGTATTCAATTTCGTAGTCGGTGGCCTCGCGTGCCTTGTTCTTCAGCTTTATCCGCAGATGATCGGCGGAATTTTCCGGAGTGACGAACTCACCGCACTTACGCCAATGATCGGCGTCGTCATTTGGATATGGATCTTTTCGACCTTTCTCGAAACGGTCGCGATCGCTAATCAGGAAGCCCGAGTGGCGACCGGTTTTATCATTCTCGCTCAGTTCAGCAAAACGCTGCTGATGGGAACGGCAGTTTTCGCATTTGCGACCGTCGAGGCGTTCATTTATGCGGCGATGATCCAGGGCGTGATACAGACAGCGATCCTGTTCTGGTATCTGCGATCCCGCTTTCCGGGGTTTTGGCTTAAATTCGATGCTGGCTTCTTTTGGGAGCAGATGCGATACGCACTTCCGTTCGGGCTAGCAGGGATCTTGTGGATGGCGCAGAATGACGTCCACAATTACTTTGTCGGATATAAGTTCTCTTCGGCGGACTATGCGATATATGCATACGGATGTTTTGAAGTACCGCTGATCGCAATGTTGTCCGAATCGGTCACGTCGGTGCTGATCCCCCGCATGAACAAACTCCAGAATGCCGGCGACCGCGACGAGATGATACGTCTGACCGCCCGGGCTTCGCAAAAATTGGCGTTGTTCTATTTTCCGATCTATGTGTTCCTGATGATCACGGCAAAGACGTTCATCATCACGCTGTTTACGGAAGAATACGCAGCAAGCGCCGATATCTTTGTCATAAATATCACAATGCTTCCATTCATGGTGATAATCACCGATCCGATCCTAAGGTCGTATAAAGAGCTCGGACGGCTATTCTTATTATTGCGGATATTTGTGCTGACGGCGTTGATCGCGGTGCTCTATTACGGCCTTGGGTCGTTCAGCCTGACGATGATGATCACGGTTGCGGTCAAGGCCATCTTGATCGAAAAATTTGTCGCCGAAACGATGATCATCAAGAAGCTGGGCCTCGGCTGGCAGCATTTGCCGCTGCTTAAGAATGTTGGCAAGACGGCCATCATCAGTATCGCTGCCGGCATCGCCACGTACTTTGTTTACGAATATATCCATGTAGATATGTTGAAGCTCGGCGAACGTTTTGCGGAGTCGGCATTTTCGACTACCAAACTGAGCATACTTAATTTCGTCGGCGGCGGGCTTGTGCTGCTAATCTCGAGCCTAGTGTATTTGCCGATCTATTTGATCCTGGCAAACCTCTGGGGAGTGATCGAAGATGACGAAAAGCAGACCCTTAGGAAGATATTGGCAAAGGTCATTCCGGGCCGCCGCACCACTCCGGTGATCGAAACGCAGAGCTGAAATGCAACGAGCAGAACCAACATTCCTTTCAAAACTCCGTTCGAATTTGCCATGGCTCGTCCGCTATCCAGGGTCGCGGGCGGCGTCATTGCTCGAACAAACAGCGTTCGAACACAAGCACATCATTTTCACGATTGCCAACCACTTCGAGCCGGGCTGGAGCGATAACGGAATACTCGATCACAAAACACAGATCGCACGGCTTAAGGCGTATCACAAAACGGCACGCGAGACCGGCGAGGCTGTCCGCGATATGGACGGGACCAAATTTCGCCACACCAATTTTTATCCGGCTGAGCAATATCATCCCGAGATAATCGATATCATGGCCGAGATGCAGGCGGAAGGTCTGGGCGAGGTCGAGATCCATCTGCATCACGGCGTCGAGCGGCCCGATACGGCCGAAAACCTGCGTAAAACGCTGATCGGCTTTCGCGACACGCTCGCGGATGAACACAGATGCCTGTCACGAATGGACGGCCGCGGCGATCCGATGTATGCGTTCGTTCACGGCAATCTGGCGTTGGCGAATTCCGCCGCCGGCAAATTCTGCGGCGTCGATAATGAGATGGCGATACTTCGCGATACCGGCTGTTATGCCGATCTTACATTGCCGTCCGCACCTGATGAGACTCAGGTGCCTTTGATAAATCAAATATATGAATACGAGGGCGATCCGGAGTTGGCCGTGCCGCATTCGCGTGGCCGACGGGTCGGCGTAAATGGAAAACAGAGCGTATTGCCACTAATAATTACCGGGCCTCTGACGTTTGACTATACGCGGCTCAAGCGCGGTTTGCCGGTGCCGCGGATCGAGGATGGCTCGTTGACCGAAGCGATGGGAACGTCGCCGTCGAGACTGCGGCGTTGGACCTCGACCAATATCACGGTCGCAGGTAAGCCGGACTGGATATTTGTAAAACTCTACTGCCACGGATTCTTTGATCGAGACCAATCAGCTTGTATCGGTGAGGATGCAAGGAGATTTTTTGGCGGCATCATTGAGGAATCAGAAAGGTCGGGCAAACGAACGATACACTTTGCATCGGCTCGCGAATTATTTAATATGGTCTCCGCCGCCGTCGACGGCAAGACGGGGAGCCCGAATGAGCACAGAGATTATCGGCTGAAGGCGATAATGCAGAACGTATGACAGTAGGATCGACAACAAATCGATTTTCAAAGATCAAGAAGATCCGCGGACGCAGCATCGGCGAGCTATTCTCGCGCAGCGGCCAGGCTTTTCTGCATACGGAGAAACGATCGGCATCGGGAGTAAACTTCCGAGCGATGAGGAATTCAAACGGCTGGTCGATTCATCGCAGTTCGGCCGTTCGCCGATAATTGCTGAGAGCCTGTGGCAAAAATTCTACAAGAACGCCGACGAGCGGTTTTTCAAGTCATTTGTCGGTGATACCGCCGGTGCCTATCGTGAGTGTGTCGGCGAGAAGACGTGCAAGTATTTTGTCGAAAAGGCTGAATTGATAATCGCCGGCCGGTTCGATCTGCTCGGTTACAAAAACCTCTATGTCGGAACTGAGGTCGATTGGCACCTCGAACCGGTTTCGGGTTTTCGCTCGCCTGCGAAGCACTGGAAGGAGTTCGACGAACTCGACAGCAGCGAGACCGGCGACAAGAAGATCGTCTGGGAGCTCAATAGGCACCAGCATTTTTTTACTCTCGGCGTCGCGTATTTGCTGACGGGTGATGAGCGGTTTGCGGAGACGTTTGTCCGTCATCTCGAATCTTGGATCGAGCAGAATCCGCCCGGGATCGGCATCAACTGGTCGAGCAGTCTCGAGGTTTCGTTCCGGGCGATGTCATGGATCTGGGCTTTTCATTTCTTTCGTCATTCGGAGGCGTTTACGCCCGAGATCTTCAAAATGGCGCTCAAGATGCTGCATCTCCATGGTCGCCATATCGAAAAATACCTGTCGAAATATTACAGCCCGAATACGCACCTTACAGGCGAGGCACTCGGCCTATATTATCTCGGCACGCAAATGCCGTTCATGTTGCGGGCGAAGCATTGGCGAAAGCTCGGCCAGGATATTTTGCTTGACGAGGTGACGCGTCAGTTTCACAGCGACGGCGTGTATTTTGAGCAGAGCACATGGTACCAACGTTATAGTGTCGATTTCTATACGCAGTTCGCAATACTCCGATCGCTGTCCTATGACAGTTTTTATGACCGGCGAAATGCATTGATGGACGAGAGGTTGGGCAGGGCTTTCGAATTCATGATGCATTTGACGCGGCCGGACGGCACGACCCCGATCATCGGCGACGATGACGGCGGACGGTTGCTGCCGCTGACGGATGCAAGGTCAGGTGACTTTCGCGGAACGCTTGCTGCGGGTGCTGCATTGTTCGGCCGAAGCGATCTGAAATTCGTTGCAGGGAACCGCAGAGATGAAGTTTTCTGGCTGCTCGGAGCCGACGCAGCCGCAGACTTCGACGGTCTCGCGGCAGCCGAGCCTGCTGCGACAAGTAAGAACTTTGCTGCCGGCGGCTATTTTGCAATGCGTGACGGCTGGACAGAAACAGACAATTTCATGGTCGTCGACTGCGGCGAGGTCGGTGCGATCGCGGGAGGCCACGGCCATGCCGATGCATTATCGATCGATACGGCGATCCACGGACGTACTCTGCTGGTCGATCCGGGAACGTATTCGTATCACGCTTCGAGGGAGATGCGCGATCTGTTTCGTTCGACGCCGGCACACAATACGATCACGATCGACAATCGCTCGTCGTCCGAGCCGGACAATATTTTCAACTGGAGATCTCGAGCCGAGGCAAATCAGACAGCATGTGTTACGGATGCCCGGTTCGACTTTTTCGAAGGCAAGGTAGACGGGTACAGCAGTTTGTCCGGCGGTGCAACCCAGACCCGGAGCATCTTGTTCCTCAAGAACGATTACTGGATCATTCGCGACCTCGTGCGGACGGCCGGAGAACATGAGCACGCGTTGAATTTTCACTACGCAGTCGACAGTAAGATCGCGACCGATATCGAAGGCGATTTTACCGGCGACGACCGTCACCGTATTTTTTCGTTTGGCGACGGTGGAAGCTGGCATCAGAATGAAAGTTGGGTCTCGAACGAATACGGCAACAAGGTCAATGCTCCGCTGCTAAGATTCACGATAAAGGGCCGCGGGACGCAGGAGTTTTTTACGTTTCTGATGCCCGCCGAGACGGGACACCTCAAACCAGAGGTATTCGAGATGCCGATAACAGGCGGACGGGCGTTCGTCATAAAATACCGCGGCTACACGGACGTTTTTGTTGCGGGCGACGGCGAAACGCTCAGGACCGAGCTCTTTGATACGAACTTCCGCTTTTCGTGGGCAAGGCTCGCGTTGGGCGAATCGGTGCCGGAGGAATATGTGCTCGTCGGCGGAAACCGCTTCGCGGTCGATGGCCACGAACTATTCGAAGGCGACGAGATCCACGGATCGGCGGCAATTCGCCGGTTCGGCAGCGATCTTTGCGTACGGTCGGACGGTGAGTTCGCAACCCTGACGCTCGATTGACCCACTCCATTCCAGTTGAAGAAACGCGTACTACAATTTATCGGCAGCTTTCACCAGGGCGGCACTGAACGTCAGGCTGTGTCACTTGCGCGGCTGCTGCATTCTGACGCGACGTACGATGTTCATGTCGCGACGCTTAACAAAGAGGGAATTCTGCTCGACGAGATCGAGGTCCTCGGATTGCCGGTGATCGAAGAATTCAAACTTACTTCGTTTTATAATGCCAATTTTGTAAGTCAAGTGCGTCTATGCTCCTCGTATTTGCGAGCGAATAAGATCGACGTTGTTCACACTCATGATTTTTACACCAATGTGTTCGGCATGGCGGCAGCAACGCTGGCGGGCATTCCTGTTCGTATCGCATCAAAACGCGAGACCGGCGCCATGCGCACGCCGGGGCAGGACTTTGTAGAAAAGCTGGCCTTCGGCCGGGCAGATGCGATCGTTGTAAATGCGGCGGCTGTTCGTGAGCATCTGATCGAACGATCGGTCAGTAAAGCAAAGATCCATGTGATCTACAACGGTCTCGACCTTTCTCGGTTTTTGACGAAGGTCGCTGATAAGGCCTCAATAGCAGCAAGATTTGGCCTGCCGGCAGACAATGATGCTAAATTCATCACGCTCGTCGCCAATCTTCGACATTCGGTCAAGAACATTCCAATGCTGCTCAGGGCAGCGAAAACGGTCGTTCGGACGATGCCGAATGCTCATTTTGTCATAGCGGGCGAAGGTGAACTTGGGCCGCGGCTGAGAGCAATATCTTCTGAGCTCGGAATTGAGGAAAATGTTCATTTTATTGGAGGGTGTGCCGACGTCCCGGCCTTGCTGGCGGCATCGGACATTTGTGTTCTAACATCGACGGCTGAGGGGTTTTCGAATTCGATACTCGAATATATGGCTGCCGGAAAGCCGGTCGTTGCGACCAAGGTCGGTGGTGCTGCCGAGGCGATCGCCGATGGAGCGTCCGGCTATCTGATATCATCGGATGATGATGTGGCTTTGGCGGCGAGGCTGAAGGGGCTGCTTTCGGACGCCGAAAAGGCCGAAAGCTTTGGACTTGAAGGCCGAAAGATCGTAACCGAAAAATTCTCCCAAGATTCCCGGCTTGCCGAGACACTGAAACTCTACGGCGATCTTTTAGACGGCCGCAAATCCTGATGGCATTGCATGTGTTACAACTCGGGCCATATCCGCCGCCGGTCGGCGGTGTGAGCCGCAATATGCTTGCGATACGCGACGAAATACTACGTAACGGAGATGTTTGTTCGATCATCGCGACCACAAAAAGCTCAGATGCAAAAATCGAACCTGATGTTTACCACCCGGGCTCGGCATTGGGACTGATCAAGCAGGTGCGGGCGTTGAAATTCGATGTCTTGCATCTCCACGTCGGCGGCGAACTAAACGTCCGCGTGCTTGCACTCGCCTTTGCGTGTTCGGTCCTTGGCGGTAATAGGAGCGTCCTGACGGTCCATTCCGGAGCATATCCTCAGACTGAAGAAGCGAAGCGAGCGCGGCCGTTCTCAATTCGCGGGATGATATTCAGGCGATTTTCCCGTGTCATCGCAGTCAATGAGCAGATTGCCGATGTCTTTCGACGGTTCGGTGTGACCGATGAAAAGATCCGCGTCATTGCACCCTATTCTCTGCAGGAACCGGATCCGTTTGTCGCAATTCCGGAAGAATTGAAGAATTTTTGTGAGAGACATTCACCCGTTCTCCTTGCGGTTGGAGGCCTCGAACCGGATTATGATCCGCTGTTTCAGGTTGCGGCAATGAAAGAGATCTTGGCACTTTATCCAAATGCAGGATTGATGATCGTCGGCGACGGTTCAATCAGACGCAATGTAGAAGAAGCGATCGAGAAGACGAAGTTTTCTGAGCACATTTGCCTAGCCGGAAATGTCGAGCATGCAGTAACGCTGCATCTGATCAGGAACGCTGATATTTTGCTGCGGACGACACTGTTTGACGGCGACGCGATCTCGGTGCGTGAGGCTCTTTATCTGGGTACGCCGGTTATCGCGACGGACAACGGTTCCAGGCCTCGCGGGGTTGTATTGATCGAGAACGATGACCGAAGCGGCCTGGCCGAGGCTGTCCGTACGGCTGTATCAAATGGCAAACGGACGGTTTCGACACAAGAAAACGGCAACGAAAATATCGCAGCCGTCGTTGGTTCGTACAGAGAATTGCTATAGATCGAACTACTGCTCACGCGGCGGCAGGCTGCTGCCCAGGTCTTTGCCGCCTCGACCCTTTCCACGGTAGCGGCTGTTCGGCGAAAGCCGATAATCACCTGCTGTAGGATTAGCAAAACCTACGTCCGAGATGGAGTTGACGATCGTATTGCCTTCGGGAAAAGCGTGATCGCCGGAGCTGACTCCGTTCAAGTTCATAAATAGGTTGTTCTGAAACATCGCTCTTAATATCGCCGATCTCAGATCCACCGGCCCGTGAATGCCATAGTTGCCGTGACCGGTGATGTTGTCGCGAAAGACAAAATTTCGAGGGATGCCGCCGTAAAAGGTGACGATGTTGCCTGAGTTAAAGGCAGTATTATTGGCGAATGTGATGTTCTCGCCCTCGGCGATCTGCAGCAGATAACCGCTTCCGTCAAATCCGTTTCCGCCTGCGATATTGATAAACAGATTATTTTCGATCGTCAGATCCTTGAGGGTCTGGCTCGGATGAGTGTCGTCCTTACCAAGGATGTTCATCCCGTCACCTGAGTTTCTGATCACGTTGTCGCGGATGATAACATTCTCGATGGTCGAGAAATTTGCACCGCCGTCCTGATTTCGCACGGTTATGCGAAATGCGGAGCCGATCCAGTTGTTGGTCAGCAGATTGTTCGCAAATAGGACGCGTTTGGCGTTCTTCAATTCAAAAATAGTTTTGATCGTGTATTTGCCGACCCAATCTTTAGGCTTGTCGAGATGATTATCGCGGATCTCAATATCCGACGGCGTCAGCTCACTACTCATGGGATCGGCTCCGCCGAACATAATATTCTGAGCGCCGCCTTCGATATAGTTGTTGATGATCTTTATGTCTTTTGATCCGGTCCAACCGCAGATTCCTTGAGCTTCCTCGCCGGCAACGGCAAAGCCTTCGAAATAGCTGTTGGTGATCGTTGTCTTGGCGCTGTTAGCGGCAATGCCGCGTCGTGAACGCCCGGGCTTATGCGGATGAAAATACGATCGGTCGATCTCGATCGAGTGTGGTACTGCGTCCGGCCGTTTTTCGCTGCCGCCCAGGACGACGAGGCCGTAATTGAATATCGTGCCGGCGGACGTGAATTCGATGCCGACGAAGCGGAAATGATGAGCACCATTCTCAGCCATGACGGCCGCCCGGCCAAGCATTCCTGACGTGATCGTCGCCATCGACGAGCGTTGGGACGGCGTGACGCGGACGCCTTCGGGCAGTTGGGCCGCGGCTGACGATCGAATCGTGATGAAATCCGTGATCGGTTTGCTTGGAAGCGTCACCTGTCCGCTGTAAACGCCGCCTGCCTGCAATTCAATAACGTCGCCGCCACTGGCCCGCTCGATCGCAGCCTGAATATTGCCGCCGGGCGGCACTTTGATCACCTTTCCGGCCGGAGTCTCCATTATCACGGCACTCGGAGCCGCTATGCCGAATTTGCCCGAATAGAAGTCAAAACCATACACCGATCCTGCGACTGCAAAAGCAGCCGCCGCAAACAGCCATAGTCGAATGGCTGAGCGTCGCGGAGCAGCGATCGATCTCGCTCGTACATTTATCGCACTTCCTACCATTTGATATCCGGCTTCCACAATCGTTTGTCTATTAAACGGTTAAAACCGCACGAAATCCACTTGATCCGATGAAAAAATCTGGTAAAAAGAGCGTAAAACCGTTAATCTATTAAAAGCCTCGCGTGGACGCGCGCCAAAGTCTGCAAATTCGCGTCAATTCATACTATTTATAACTCTTATGTGCGGTATTAACGGCATTGCATTTACAACGCGGTCGGGTCGGGAAGTTTCGGCTGACGTCCTGACGCGTATGCGCGACATATTGCACCATCGGGGCCCAGATGACGGCGGGATCTTTGTTGACAAGAACATAGGGCTCGGGCACAGGCGACTCGCGATCGTCGATCCGAAGCACGGGATCCAGCCGATGTTCAGTGCGGACCGCAATGTCGCGATCGTTTACAACGGCGAGGTCTACAACCACGCCGACTATCGCGACGAACTGATCGCCGACGGCTACAAATTTCAAAATCACAGCGATACCGAGACGATCCTTCACCTTTACGAAAAGCACGGCCGCGACTGTGTCGAATATTTACGCGGAATGTTCGCATTTGCGATCTGGGATTCCGGAAAACAAGAGCTTTTTATCGCCCGCGACCGTTTAGGCGTCAAGCCGTTCTATTACGTTCACGACAGAGACGGCAATTTCTTTTTCGCCTCGGAAATAAAGGCTCTACTTGAAGCTGGTGCCGTCAAAGCCGAGATCAATTTCAATGCCTTGCCCGATCAGTTCGCCAACCACGGCACCTCGGGCGACGAGACCCTTTACGCAGGAGTCAAACGGCTTCTGCCCGGCCACACGCTGACATGGAGCGACGGCAAGCTGGACATTCGCGAATTTTGGGATCTCAGCTACGAGCCCAAACATGATGCCCGAAGCGATGCCGAATATATCGACGAATGGCGTGAGCTTTTCCGAAGATCGGTCGAATTGCGGCTGATGGCAGATGTTCCGTTGGGAATGTTCTTGTCGGGCGGGATCGATTCGAGTGCGATCGCCGCAATGATGTCAACGATGGTCAATGAGCCGATCAAGACATTTTCGGTCGCATTCAGCGAGCGGGATGCCAACGAACTCGAATACGCAAGACTCGTTGCGAAGACATTCAGCACCGATCATCACGAGATAACGATCACGCCGGAGCAATTTTTCGAGGCTCTGCCAAACCTAGTTTGGCATGAGGATGAGCCGATCGGGTTTCTCGCGTCGGTGCCGCTCTATTTCGTATCGAAACTCGCCGCGGAACACGTAAAGGTCGTACTCACCGGCGAAGGTGCAGACGAAATGATGGCGGGCTACGGGCGATATCCGAAAGCACTGCAATTATTGAATTACGGCGAAAAGTACGAGTCTATAACGCCGTCGTTCCTTCGGGACGCGGTCCGGGGCGGCGTCGCAACATTGCCCGGCGGCATCGCGACAAAGCTCGAACGGACATTCCTGACACGTGATGCCGATATTGAAAACCTATTCTTTGACAATTTCGGTGTGTTTCCGAAGGCGATGCAGAAGCAATTGTTTAGCCGCGAAATATCCGAAAAATTCGAAAATCGGAATCCATACGTTCGGCAGAACGCCTGGCTCGAAAAATGTGACGCCGAAGACGTTTTAGATAAATTGCTCTATGCCGATACAAGAACGTATCTCCACGAGCTATTGATGAAACAGGATCAGATGTCGATGGCGGCATCGATAGAAAGCCGTGTGCCGTTTCTTGACCACAGGCTGGTCGAGTTTACCGCCCGTATGCCGCGTGAGATGAAACTTCGCGGATCGACGACAAAATGGATACTGCGCGAAGCGATGAAAGGCATTTTACCTGCCGAAATAATTGACAGACCGAAAATGGGCTTTCCGGTTCCGGTCGGCAACTGGTTCCGCGGGCCGTTCAAACATATCGTTGACGAATGTGTGCTCGGTAAACGAGCTCTCGCACGCGGTATTTTTGACGCGGATTTCGTCCAGGCTCTCGTTGCCAGGCACAACGCCGGTGAGAACCATGACGAACGGATCTGGGCTCTGGTCAATTTTGAGATATGGCAACGCCGCTTTTTTGATGGCACGAATGGGTGAGAACATGTACAAATTTCAAATTATTACCGAGCCGCCCAATGGAGAGTTACTCGCCCGGTGGAATGATCTTCTGCAGGATGCTCTATTTGCGTCGCATTACGTAACTCCGGATTTCTTCGTGGATCCGTTCGCCGGGAAAGGCGAACGGTTCGCCGTCTTGGCGTTGCTGGACGAACGGGTCGATGCAGTTGTTACCGGAATAAGATCCGGTAAAAAGATCGCCTCGGGAATGGCTGTTCGTCCGCAAACCGCATTTCGGCACGGCATCGACCGCGGTTCGGCCGCAAGGGCACTGGTGGACGGAATGAGAGCATTTGCCGGCCCGAATGTCGGGCTATTCACCTTTCACAGCTGGGAACCGATCGAGGGGTTGGAGGACGCAGGTTACTCACACCTTGAGGCTGAAGACGCGGGCCGAGTCGTGATGCTTGACCTTTCAAAGGGTCCCGATGCGTTATTCAAGGAGTTCTCCGAACGCCGACGCACCGACCTGCGCAAGACGATGAAGCTGGGACTCGTACAGGTAAAACGGCTCGAAACTGAGGCCGAACTCGCCGAGCTGTATGAGATACACAAAGATTGGAATACACGCAAAGGCTTCGCCCCCGACGCATTTGAGGCATTTCAGGATATTTTGCATTCCAAGCACCGAGCGGTATTTATTGCCTTGACCGAAGGAAAGATCATCGCCGGGACCTTTCTCAGATTTTGCGAAGGAGGCGTTATCGAATATGCGGCGAACAACTCGCTTGGTGATCATCAGAAGCTGCGGCCGAACGAGATCTTAGGGTGGCGTGCAATAGAATGGGCCTGTTCGGCGGGATTTGCAAAATTCAGTCTTGGAGCGTCGCACACATTTCTATCGCGATTTGGCGGGGAACTCGTTTCGTCGCATCGTTATCAATTCGACCGTACATTTCTCAAGCGACACCAGACACGCGAAAGGGCCGAGCGAATGGCAGTCAAAGCATATCAGTCGCTGCCTGAAAATATGCGAAAACGGATAAAAGCGGTTACTGCATGAGCACGATGAGCAAATCTGATCTTGAGAAACGATCTGTCGCGGGGGAAGAACTTCGCGGCCGCGACATCCTGTGTTTTTCGCACGACTGGACCGGTGATCCGCTCTCGAAAACGCACCTTATGCGGGTGCTTTCGAAGGATAACCGCATCCTTTGGATCAACGCCATCGCCAACCGGATGCCGACTACGTCATCAAAAGACATGTCGCGCATTGTCAAAAAACTCAAAGCATTTGTCGAACCGGTCCGCGAGGTCGAACCGAATATTTTTGTGCTCAATCCGCTTGCGTTCCCGTCGTACGGCAACACCTCGATCCTCAAGATCAATCAGAGTTTTCTTGCCCGCCAGGTCAAAAAGGCGATGCGGAGACTCGGTATGCATGATGCCGTCAATATGGTCTTTAATCCCGCCGCCGGAATGATCGCCGGACGATTGGGCGAAAGCGAGCTGATCTATTATTGCGTCGACGAATACACGGCATTTACCGGAGCGTCGAACGGGTTGAAAGCTGTCGAGGACAGCTTGTTCAAACGGGCCGATCTGGTGATCGTGTCGGCAGAAAATCTGCTCGATAAGAAAAGACATTTCAACTCGAACACGTCTCTCATCCGCCACGGCACCGACTGGCGGCATTTTCGTACGGCACTGGATCCGTCGCTTGCCATTCCGGCCGAAGTCGCCGATCTGCCTCGGCCGATCATTGGCTTTCACGGGCTGCTCGCTGATTGGGTCGATTATGAGCTGATCAAAAAGACGGCCGAGCATTTCAGCGGCGGTTCGGTCGTGCTGATCGGCAAGATAGCGGTCGATGCCGAGCAGAAGGTTAAAATACTCAACGGCGTCCCGAACATCCACTTCCTCGGCCGCAAGCCGTATGCCGAACTGCCGGCATATTGCAAGACATTCGATGTCGCGCTCAATCCGTTTGCGATCAACGAACTGACGCTGGCAGCCAACCCGCTCAAGGTTCGAGAGTATTTGGCTGCCGGGCTGCCGGTTGTTTCGACTGATATTCCTGAAGTTCATGTTCTCCCTGATTGCCTCGTTGGAATCGATCATGCCGATTTTATTGCCAAGATCGAAGCTGCTCTCGCTAACCCAAAACCGCGCGACGTCGTCAGCGACGCTATTGCCCACGAGAGTTGGGAATCGAAGGTTGATGAACTTCGCATGCTGATCTGTCAGAACCGCCTGCGTGACCCCGCGGCAAATAACTCCGCATCTAATGAGCCGGACGCCAAGGATGGACTTGCGACTTAAGATAACGATTGCCTTTTTGATCCTTATTGCGGCGTGGGCCTTCATTGCTCCGTGGCTTGCCGCCCGGCTGATCGTCGAACGGCCGCTCGAAAGGGCGGACGCGATCATCGTCCTAAGCGGTTCGTATGTCTACAAAGAACGAACCCGAAAGGCAGCGGATCTGTATAAACGCGGCATTGCTCCACTAATTTTTATCACGAACGACGGCGAACGCGGTGGTTGGTTAAAGAATGAGCAGACAAATGTCGCGTACGTCGAACTAGAACAACGTGAATTGGCCGCTGCCGGTGTTCCGGCGGAAGCGGTCATAGTGTTGACCGAAATTGTCGCGGGCACGGACGAAGAAGCAAAGGTACTCGCAAAAAATCTCGATACGTATTCGATCAGATCGGTCGTTGTAGTGACATCCGCGTACCATTCGCGGCGTTCACTGTGGACCTTCGACCGCATTCTAGCAGGCACCGGCGTCGCTATCGGCATCGAGCACGCCGGAATGACCGACCGGACACCGAATCCGAACTACTGGTGGCTGCAGCTTCGCGGGTGGCAGTTCGTGGCGGGCGAATATGTGAAATCGGCGGTCTATTACGCCTATTATAAGTAGAGGTTTGCCCCTTGCAAATACGATGAGTGCCACATTGACCAATAATTTAGACATAGCCGAACAACACGGCCGCGAGGTCGCTAGCGGCGAGCGGTTCGAGTTCGGCAAGAACTGGAACGCGTTTCTCTCGGTTCTCAATGACGAACGGATCGCGACCGCAGTCGAATCGCTGCGGGCGATGCTCGAGGTCGAAACGCTCGAAGGCAAGTCGTTCCTCGACATCGGTTCGGGCAGCGGACTATTTTCGCTGGCGGCCAGGAAACTCGGGGCCCGCGTTCATTCGTTCGATTTTGACAGCAATTCGTTTGCGTGTACGCAGGAACTCCGGAACCGCTATTTCGCGAACGACCCGAACTGGCGTGTCGAACAAGGCTCGGCACTTGATGCTGAATATGTCGCTTCGTTAGGCACATTCGACGTCGTCTATTCGTGGGGCGTGCTGCATCACACGGGCGAGATGTGGCGTGCGTTAGAGAATGCCGTCATTCCGACGACCGCCGGAGGAAAGCTCTTCATCGCGATCTACAACGACACGGGAAGTCAGGCACGTCGCTGGCATTGGATAAAGAAAACCTATTGCAGACTGCCGGGCGTTCTGAAAACCCCATTCGCCGTCGCTGTTACCTTGCCCGATGAACTAAAGAAGATCGCGGCCAGCATTGTCACGCTCAAACCGATTAGTTATGTCCATTCGTGGACCAAATACAAAAACGGCCGCGGCATGAACCGCTGGCACGACATCATCGATTGGGTCGGCGGCTATCCATACGAGGTCGCGACCGTCGATGAGATCTTCGAATTCTATAAGGAACGCGGATTCACGCTTAAGAAGATAACCACCGGCGGAGTTGGCCTGGGGTGTAACGAGTTCGTATTTGAAAGAATAACTAAAAACGGGTAGCGGGCCGGAGAGATCTCGGTTCGGAAACAATAAAGAAGGCGCGAAATGGGAACTTTCAATTCCTTTTCGTGCCTTTTATGTATCGAACGGTGCAAACTGAGCTAATCGCCAAGTTTCATTTTTTCCAGCAATTCCGGCCAACGCTCGTCGTCCCGAATCGTGGCAAGGTTTATATCGTTCTCAAAGTGCGGTTTATTCTGGTTGCCGAGGCGGACGGCCTTGTTCAGCCATTTGAAAGCGAGGTCTCTGTCACCAAGGACGGCGTAGGTCGAGCCGACCCAATATGCCATATCGTGATCGGCACGTGCGATCGCAAGAGCGTCTTCGGTCAATTGGGCTTTTGCTTCATCCGGATGGCCGCTGCCGGCGAGAAAGAGAGCGTAAAGCGGACGGATGCCGTCCATTCGCGGATTATCCTTTAGAACGCCGGCGATCAACTTCAACGACTCGTCGTATTGCCCCTGATAATAGAGCACGCCCGACCGAAATATCTTGAGCATCGGATGATTGGGTTCGACCTTGAATCCTTTGTCGAGTTCCTCATTCGCCCGGTCAAATTCGCGTTTGTAGATAAATATGCGGGCTCGGTTGTATGCGGCGACCGCGCGAGCCGCAGGATCAAGCCTTGAGAGTTTCTCAAATGATCTGAGTGATTCCTCATATTCGCCATCGAGCCGGTGCATGACGCCTTTAACGAAATATAGTGCAGCATCATTGGGAAACTGTTTCTGCAGGAGATCGATCTCGCTCCTCGCTTTCTTTTTCTCGCCGCGTGCCATGTAGATCATGACCATCAGAACTCGTGCCTCGACCACGTTCTGATCGTAGAAAAAGGCCTTGCTGAATGCAGCTTCGGCGTACGTGTAATCTTCCGGTTCGCCCAGGCCCTTAAATACACGATTCGCGTAGCAGGCGCCGAGGCCGCTGTAAGCGAGGGCGAAATGCGGATCCAGTTCGATCGCGTGTTTGAAATTCGCCATTGCCGCGTCGCAATCGTCGGCATCGATAGTGCGGAAAATGAAACGGCCAAAATTATCACGGCCGCGGAGATATTCTTCCCAAGCCTCGGCATTGTCCGTCGCTCGTTTGCCTAGTTTTTCGGCCTCGATATCGGTCAATTCGAGTCGCAGTCCTTCGAGGATCTTCGTTGCAATGCCGTCCTGCAGGGCGAGAATGTCGCTGCCCTCGGCGTCGATCCGATCTGACCATAGAATGTCGCCGCTCACTACGTCAAGCAATTGCGCGGTCACGCGCAGCTTTTCGCCGGCCCGCAAGAAGCCGGCTGAAAGCACAGCGTGGACCCGTAATTCCTTGCCGGCTTCGCGAGGATCGATGGCTTTGCCTTGATATTTTGCAATGACGCTGCTTGGCCGAACGATGATCGACCGGATCTGTGCC
Source organism: Acidobacteriota bacterium (assembly GCA_016713675.1). NCBI lineage: Bacteria > Pseudomonadati > Acidobacteriota > Acidobacteriota bacterium. Next base: position 30,584 of record JADJOS010000001.1, on the reverse strand, counting down.
AATTCCGTAATGACGGCATCGGCAAGTGCAAATTCATAAAACGCCGAGGCCGGATCGCCGCCCATATTCTGAAACGGCAGGATGGCTACACTTTTCTTCTCAATTCCCGTGGCAGTCATCGAAATGTCCGGCGAGAATGAAGGCTGACTGGTCATTTGGGGCATACTGCCGATCGAGCTCGCCTCCGGAACGGATTTGCCGGTAAACCAGTTGAGTACACGTTTGACCGTGCCGCCGTCAGCGTGGCCGGGTGAAAATGTATCGCCAGGCATTATCTGGGCTCCTGCAACCTGATGCAGCACAGCACGAAGTTCATCTCGCATCGTCGCGATCTTTTGGTAACGGTCTTTCGGATCTTTGGCAAGTGCTTTATCCACAATGCTTTGGAGCTGTGCGGGCAATGGTTCCTTCCGCTGGTCAGCGAGCGGTTTTGGCGTGCCGTAAAGAACTTGATGCCGCACATCGATGACAGTTTTGCCCTGAAATGCCCAAATGCCTGTGAGCATTTCGTAGATCAAAACGCCCGTTGAAAAGATGTCGCTGCGATGATCTGCCCGTTCGCCCTTTGCTTGTTCAGGAGCTGCGTAAGTTGCTGTGCCGTACGGGATCCCAAGTTCGGTTATCTCGGTGCGGTCATAGCCCTCGTTGATAGCGGCGTGTTCGTCCTCAAGGAGCTTGGCGAGGCCAAAATCGAGTATTTTTACCTGGCCCGAATCGGTGACCATGATATTCCCGGCCTTGATGTCGCGGTGAATGATGTTCTTCGAATGGGCATATGCGAGAGCGTCGGTGACCTGGATCGCGATAGACAAGGCACTTTTCAGTTCGAGCGGCCGGCCCGCGACAAGCTGGCGAACATTCTTGCCGTCGACCCACTGCATTGCGATGTAAAATACTCCATCGTCGCTGTGAAAGTCGTAGATCGTACAGATATTCGGGTGATCGAGCTGCGAACAAAGCTGGGCCTCGCGTTCGAAACGCTTGAAGTTGGCGGTTTTTTGCGTGAGTTCAGGCGGGAGGACCTTGATGACGGCGGTGCGGTTGAGCTTGGTGTCGAGGGCCTTGTAAACAGTTCCCTGGCCGCCCGAGCCGATCTTTTCTAGTATCTTGTACTGGTTAATTTGCGAACCAACCATAAAAAACGCCGATCAAAAAAATCCGGCATGCCGCTCAAATCTTCGCGAACGGTAATCGTAAAATTTACGAGCCGTCATGTAAAGCCCCGCGGAGAGGAAACGGGCGAAATCTGGAAAAATCTTATATCAGTGACCGGCAAACTGCCGCTCAATCAATACGGATCGTTCAGCCGCGGGGCGGATCACCCCAACCCGAAGCAATGTATTCGCCGTTCTGGATAATGCACGGAACGGTCAGATCGCCCCCAGAAAACTCGAGCATTTCGCGCTGGCGAAGCTTGTCGTTCTGAGCGTCGTGCTCAATATACTCGATCCCGTGAGCATCATAATGTTCACGCGCCCGCTGGCAATACGGACAATCCGGTTTGGTATACAATACTAAGGACATTGCTTAAAATTACACCTTTTCGATAAGATTATCTAGTCGCGAAAGCGCCGATACCGGCCGTTTGTAACAACTATTTCTATGGAACACCATGATATCTTTGCTCCTTTCGATAAGCTGATCGAAATCGACATTCTCGGCGAAAAGCGTATGGTCCCGGAGAACAATTCGCTGCTCAGGTGTTTTCAGTTTCTCGCGATGGAAAATATCTCGTACGGCGAATTCTGCTGGAACGGCGAATGCATCAACTGCCAGGTCTGGCTCCAAAACGGCGACAAAGAAAAAGCGGTCATGTCCTGCCGCACCACCGTTGCCGAAGATATGAAGATCGTTAGGTTGGCTGAGGGTATTGATCTCGCTGACAACTAAAATGCGTTGATCGCAACCATCAAGAAACGGAGATTTGCGGCATTGAGTATGAGTCTTCCCAAAATTGCGATATCGGCCCTCTGCATATTTATATTCATCACCTCGGCATTTGCTCAATCAGGGGTCTTTTTTGTGCCGTCGACCGACACACAGGAAAAGGAGACCCTTCATGTCACGCTTGAGGCCTATTCGCACTTCGCGAAGTACGAGAACGGCGGCTTGCAGTCCTACGGCCCATCGATCGTTTACGGCCTGAAAAAAAACGTCGAGATCGGCGTCAATTACTACTTAACGTACGATGTCGATGGCGGAGCACACGAATTGCAGCCGAACATCAAGTGGAAAGCTTATGAGAACGAAAATAGCGGCGTCGCCGTTTCAGTCGGGACGGTCGCTTTTATACCACTGAATAAAAAAGCAGGTGACCGCATGACCGCACAATTCTATTTAAATGCCAGTAAGACCTTTGAGTCGGTCAAGGATATGAGGTTAACCGGCGGTATCTATGGATTGGCTAATACCTCAAGGGATTTTGGGTCAAGAACAGGTTTGATGGTGGGTTTCGAACAGCCCATCACAAAGAAATTCAAACTTATAGCGGACTGGACCAGCGGAAAGAACAGCTTGGGTTATTCGAATTTCGGCTTCAGTTATGATCTCAAACGGTCGCAGAATCTCTCGGTCGCTTACACGATCGGAAACTCAGGTCGGGGGAACAACTTTCTGTCGATCCACTACGGTTTCAGTATCAAATAGCAACGGCACCACATTATCAGCCGATCGACAGCGAAGATCGCGTAAGACCGGCCATTCAGCAGGTATTAGACCCTAATATTTCGGCACGCTCGGATCGACGTCGTTTGACCAGGCTGTTATCCCGCCGACGAGGTTTTTTAGCGTCCCGGTGTAGCCCATTCGCTGCAGGGCTTCGATCGCACGGGCGCTGCGGCCGCCCATTTTGCACTGGATGATCGCATCGCGCGATTGGTCGAGTTCGTTCATTCGGCTGATGATCTCGCCCAGCGGAATGAGCTTGGCACCTTCGATCCTTGCGAAGGCAAATTCGTCGGGTTGCCGCACGTCAATAAGCTGTACATCCAAACCCGAATCGAGTAGATCCTTTAGTTCTAAAGCGGTAATTTCCTGCATGTAATTGCTTTTCCTCTCAAATCAAATCTTCGTTAGTTTAACACTACCCACATGATGACCCGAAATGTGGCTTGCTGACGGTTGTTGACAAAAGTTTACAAAGCCGCTGTTCGGCGTTCTCCCAAATTGTTATAAAATACATCACTTAGACGAATCTGCTATGAGGAATTACCTTGTTGGATCAGTAATTTGCGCGATGGCAATGGCCGGGTCGCTCGCCTGCGGTTCGGGTTCCACCGAAACCAAACGCAACAACTCAAATACCGACGCGAATCCCGGAGACGCTCCGCTTGTCATCACTGTTGCCAAGAGCGAGTCGCGAGATGTCGCATCGGTCATTCAGGCAACCGGCAGCATGACGGCTGAGGAATCGTCAGACATTGCACCTAAGACCGCAGGCAAGATCGCTGATATATCGGTCAACGTCGGACAATTTGTCGCGTCCGGTTCTGTAATTGCACGCATTGATGATCGTGATGCACGGCTAAGGTTAGCCACAGCAAGAGCGAGCGTTAAACGTGCGCAGGCAAGTGTTCTTCAGGCGGAGGCAAGGTTGGGGCTCGGCCGCGGAGGTTCTTTTAACGCATCGACGATACCCGAGGTTCGTGGGGCAAATGCGAATTACGAGCAGACGCTCGCCGAACTGAAACAGGCAGAGGCTAACGAAAAGCGGTATCGCGAACTCACGGAGACTGGCGATGTCGCGTTGATAACTTACGAGCAATATCGAACAGCCCGTGACACCGCCAGGGCCCGCTCTAATGTTGCCAAACAGCAGCTTGAAGCTGCCATAAATAACGCAAAGCAGAACAATCAGGCGATCGCCAGTGCCAGAGCCGATGTCGAATCTGCGCAGACGCAGGTTGCAGACGCCGAGCAAGCGATCACTGATACTGTTATCAAAGCTCCTTTTTCCGGCTTTATCAGCAACCGAGCGGTCGCGGTTGGCGAATACGTATCTTCGGCATCCGTTGTGGCAACGATACTGCGGACAAATCCGATCAAGGTCTTGATCCAGGTCGCCGAGGCGGATATCCCTTACATTGGCATCGGACGCGGAGTTTCGGTGCAGGTCGATGCTTATAAGGACCGAAAATTCGCAGGTACTGTAATTGCGGTAAATCCGGCAGTAGACCCGGTCTCACGTTCGGCAGTTGTCGAGGCAACGGTCGAGAATGGTGATAACTCGCTTCGCCAGGGAATGTTTGCAACTGTTCGGATCAATCGAGATGGCGGAGGGAAGGGAGTATTTGTCCCAAGAACGGCTGTATACAATCATCAGGCAACCCAATCATACCGGGTTTTTGTTGTACAAGAAGGCATCGTTAAACTTCGCGTGGTGCAGCTCGGTACTGAAGAAGGTGGATTTGCTCAGATCGTCACCGGTGTAGAGGCTGATGAAACGGTAGCAACGAGCAATCTGGAGAGTTTGTACGAAGGGGCAAAGGTGAGTTTTTAGCTAGGAGTTATTATGCAGTGGCTGGCTGAAATTTGTGTACATCGACCTGTATTCGCGACAGTGATCGTCATGTTTCTGACGGTCGTGGGCGGATTTAGCTTCTTTACGCTTGGCGTCGATCGCTTTCCAAAGATCGATCTGCCGACCATCTCGGTTCGGACGAGCAATCCCGGAGCGGCTCCCGAAGAGATCGAGACCGAGATCACTGACGTGGTCGAAGGAGCACTTAACACGGTTCCCGGTGTCGAAGAAATGCGGTCGAGTTCGTCACGCGGCAGCTCAAACGTAACACTCACATTCAACCTCGAAAAGGATCCGGACGTTGCCTTTCAGGAGATCCAGCAGAAGCTCAGCAATGTGATCAACCGGCTACCGGATAGTGCCGACCCGCCTTCGGCACAGAAGAGCGATCCCGATTCGCAGCCGATCCTGATGTATACCATTAGTGCCCCGCGCGACATTATGGAGCTCACCGAACAGGTCGAGCAGTTGATACAAAAGCGCATCGAAAGTGCTGACGGCGTCGGCGAGGTCTTTATGTGGGGCTCGCGTTCGCCGCAGATCCGTGTGAACGTCAATCCGGACCGGCTGCGAGCTTTCAATATTCCTGTGACCGACGTGACTGCAGCGATACGCTCACAAAATCAAGAGATGCCGGGCGGCAATATCGTCGAAGGCCAGCGAACGCTTGGCGTTCGAACGATGAGCAAGCTGACCGAGGTAGATCAGTTCAATGATGTCGTCATAACGACGCGTAACGGCTTTCCGATCAAGATAAAGGACATTGGAACGGTCGAAAAGACGGGTGGTGAGCCAAGCTCGGCGGCTTCGCTCGACGGCGTTCCGGCTGTGTCCGTTGGTATTCGCAAACAGGCCGGAGCCAATACGATCGCTGTTATTAACAACGTCAAGGGCCGAATGGCCAGTATCATTCCAAACCTGCCGTCTGACATGAAGATCGCACTCATCCGCGATCAGTCGGAGTTTATTCAAAATTCGCTTACTGCGATCGAAGAGCACCTCGTCTTGGGCGGGCTTTTTGCGGCGATCAGCGTTTTTCTCTTTCTTTGGAATTTCCGCTCGACCATCATTGCGGCCCTGGCGATCCCGATATCGATCATTGCAGCATTTGCCGCTATCGCAGCGTTCGGTTTTTCGCTCAATCAGATGACAATGCTGGCACTGACCTTGATGGTCGGTATTGTTATCGACGATGCGATCGTTGTGCTCGAGAATATTTACCGATTCGTCGAAGAAAAGGGCATGGATCCGTTTCAGGCAGCGATCGAAGGAACCCGCGAGATCGGCCTGGCTGTTTTGGCGACCACGCTTTCGCTGCTTGCGGTGTTCATTCCTGTCGGATTTATGACCGGCATTGTGGGCCGGTTCATGTCTTCGTTCGGACTGACGGCGGCCGCGGCCATCGCGGTGTCGCTCGTAGTCTCATTCACGCTGACGCCTATGCTGGCAGCACGCTGGATCAAGCGGAAAGCGGCAAAAAAAGAGCGGACAGCATCGACAAGCTTTGACGACGAGTCGTTTGATCAGGCCGGTCAGGATGCGAAGGCGGTTTTGGAAGCAGGTCACGTCAACGATTCAAAAGCAGGCTGGTTCTATCGCCAGATCGACGGCGGGTATACTTGGCTTCTTCGGCTGGCGATGCGGTTCCGTTGGGCTGTTGTATTATTATGCGTTATTACTGTCGCTTCGATCGTTCCGCTTTATAAGTTTGTGGGCATGGCTTTCTTGCCCGACGAGGATGAATCGCTTTATCAAGTGAATATTCGCGGCCCGCAGGGAACTTCACTGTCGGCAACACAATCGATCCTTGATCGAATTGCCCGAGACATTCGAGCAGAGATCCCAGGCGTGAAGAATACGCTTATTCTCGCCGGGTTCGGCCGCGGGTCCGGCTCAAATAACGGATTTATCAATGTTGCATTGGTGCCGGTTGGCGAACGTAAGAAGTCGCAAGCCGAACTAATCAATCAAACACGGGCTATCGCGAAAAAGTATTCGTCCAAGGATTATCAGGTAACCGTATCGGCGTCTTCTTCGATAGCAGGCAGCATCGGCCTCGGCCGGGGCGGTTCATCGGTCGGGATGTACATCGCAGGGCCGGATATGGCAAAGCTTACGGAATATGCTAACGCGATGGTCGAGAGAATGAAGCAGGACCCGATCTATCGAGATCCGGACACTTCGATAGAGGTTGGCAATCCCGAGGTCCGCGTGACCATCGACCGCACAAAGGCGGCAGATCTGGGCGTTCGGGCCGGTGACGTTGCTCAGGCATTGAATATCCTTTCGGCCGGTCAGATCACATCGACCTTTAGCGAGAATTCAAAGCAATACGACGTTGTTGTCCGAGCAGAAGAAGCCTATCGCCGCGACCGCAGCAATTTCAAGTTCTTCACCGTCGGTTCTTCGAATGGCGGTACAGTCGATCTCGAGCGGGTCATTAAGATAGACGAAGGCCTATCGCCTTCATCGATCAATCGTCTGAATCGCCAAAGGCAAGTAACGGTTTCGGCCGGATTGCCGCCTAATGCTGCTGAATCAGACGCGATCGCAAAAATGGAGAAGTTCGCCGCAGAACTGAAGATGCCGGCAGAATACGTTGTCGGAGTCACGGGCCAGTCCAAGGAACTGCAGAAAGCTTATGAGGCATTCCTTTATGCATTTCTTCTGTCATTTGTGTTCATGTATTTGATCCTTGCTGCACAGTTCGAATCATTCATTCATCCTGTCACGATCCTTATAACACTGCCGCTATCGGTGCCGTTCGCTTTGCTTTCTACGGCGATCGCGGGGCAGACGCTGAATATCTTCTCGGCTCTCGGCATTTTACTGCTGTTTGGAATCGTCAAGAAGAACGCGATCCTTCAGATCGACCATACTAATACGCTGAGATCACAGGGATTGGGCCGCTATGATGCGATCATTCAGGCGAACCGCGACCGGTTGCGTCCGATTCTAATGACCACGCTGGCACTTGTTGCCGGCATGATCCCGCTTACCTTAGGAACCGGTGCCGGGGCGGCGACAAACCGTTCGATCGGAATTCTTGTCGTGGGTGGACAGTCGATGTGCTTGCTGCTGACCCTGCTTGCGGTTCCGGTTTTTTACTCGATCTTCGATGACGCCCAGCAATCAACGGTATTTCAGTCGATAGCAGGCGGCATTCGCAGCACTTTCGGCAGATTGCGTGGAAAACGCGGATCCGATCTTCCGTCAAATACCGGAGATGCCGCCTGATCTTTTGATGTTTTTATTCAATTGCAGAATTTTGAACTTCGTCGTTGGCCGCACCATAATTGGCGTGGCGACGCTGCTTACCCTTGGCATTGTCGCTTTTGGGCAGGGAGATTCCCCGACTCAACCTGATCAGCCTCAGCCGTCCGTTCCCAAGTTCAGGACAGTCACGAGGCCAATACCGGACCAGTCGCGGATCGGAGTCCAAACGGGCGATCAGCTTTCGCTCACATTGGACCAGGCTATCGAAATGGCGCTGAAAAACAACAATGACATCGATGCGTCGCGAAATGATGTGAAGATCGCCGAGTTCGGATTGCTCGGTGCCAGAGGCGTGTACGACCCGTTGATCGATTCGGAATCGTATTACGAAAGCCGCACGACTCCAACTGCTTCGACGATCGGCGGTGCAGTGAATGGTGCCGTCACCCAGCGGCAGTTCCTCGCGAATATCGGCCTTTCGGGATTTGTACCTAAATTCGGCGGATCTTATGACGTTGCCTTCAATAATTCGCGTACGAACACGACAAACCGCAACGCAACGCTTAATCCGCAATTTCCGACTTCGCTGGTCGCGACTTATGTCCAGCCGCTATGGAGAAACCGGGCAGTCGATAATAATCGCCGACAGATAGCGATCGCAAAAAAGAATCTGACGCTGTCGGACACGTCGCTCAGGCTAAAGGCGATCGACGTCGTTTCCAGCGTTGAACAGGCTTATTGGAACCACGCTTTTGCTCTACGCAACCTGCAAGTTCAGGTCGATACGCTTAAGCAATCACGCGAACAAGTAGAAAGCAATCGCCGCATGGTCGACCAAGGCGTACTAGCACCTATCGAGATCGTAGCGGCCGAAGCACAGATCGCAAATTTTGAGCAGCTGATCTTTCTTGCTCAGGAGACTGTTACGCGTTCGGAAAATACGCTGAAGACGTTGGTATTGCCGGACCGGACCGCGGCAGAATGGTCACGGCCGTTGACACCGGTCTCGCCGATGTCGCAGATCATTCCGAAGATCGGCCTCGAGATCGCCGTTACTGAGGCGTTGTCCAATCGACCCGAGATCGAACAGATCCAGATCAACGAAGACATCAACAAGATCGACCTGAAATACTTCAGAAATCAAACAAAACCGCAGATCGACCTAGTCGGTTCGTATACTTCTGCGGGCCTCGCCGGAACGCCGAATCCGCTGGCATCGGGCGTCGCCAATTTGCCGCCGAACCTGATCGGCGGGTATGGTAATTCGCTGGGCAATCTGCTCCAACAGGATTATCCAACGTATCGGATCGGCGTTCAGATCTCGCTGCCGTGGGGCAATCGCGTCGCCAAAGCAAATCTTGGCCGAACGCAGGTACTTGCAGATCGGCTCGCAAATAATCGTGCCCAGACCGAGCAATTGATCGAGGCCGAGGTCCGCAATGCTCTCCAAGCACTGCGTTCTGCCGAGTCCCGTTTGACTTCAGCGACAGCAGCCCGATCGGCGGCGGAAGAATTGTCGGCCAGCGAGCAGCGTCAATTCCGTGCCGGCACAACGACATTTCTTCTGGTGTCGCTTCGCCAAACGGAACTTCTGGCGGCCCGCGGACGTGAACTCCAGGCCCAGACCGACCTAAACATCGCTATCTCCGAATTCTACCGTGCACTTGGCAAGACCCTGGCCGTTAACAACGTTGTCGTGACAAAATAAGAACCCTTTACTTCGCACAGCGGGCGCTTATTAATTCGGGGAATTTGTGGAATCGATCCTCGTAACCCTTGGCATATTCGCGAACGTTTCGTTTGATCTTTTCGAAGACGCGGCAATATATTTCTTCGTTGCTTAGTCTGTCGTGGAGGAATTGCATGGCAGTGACCTCGCTCCAGTATTCGCGGCTTTCCCAGATCTCGGTCGGTGTGCCGCCCATTTGGTCAGCCAGTTCGATGAGCTTTTTGTCGCGGGTATTGAGGCCGTTCTTCAGAAAGATCAAGATATAGGCCGGGACGAGCTTGTTCTGCAATTGTAGAAATTTGACGTTTGCCTCAGCGGTTTGTTCTACATGGCCGAGCTCATGAGAGAGCTTAGTTGCGGCGAGGATGCTGCCGTTGATCGAATGGACCGCTGCGTCGGACGCGAGAGAATTTAGCACCGGATAATATATCGGCGGCGGATAACCGGAGTCGATCCGTGAGCCGATCGGGATCGTTGCACCGACAAAGTTGCCGGTTTCGTCCCATTGGAATCTATCAGTTCCTGCGTCACTCCCGCGGTTACCCGAGACCTTTATCGTGAGAACAAAGTTCTTATTATTCGCGTACGTTCCCCACTGTTGTCTGCCAAACTCGGTCGAGAGCAGCTCCGCTTTCCACGTTTCGAACCGGGCCCGGAATTTTTGCGGAACTTCCTCTCGAATACCGCCGTCGGTCGGAGTTTGCACGACCGACAACATGTTAAATGTGTCTGATCTGCTTGCCGTGTGATAACCATTCCACGCAAAATGCGGAGCAGGCGAGATCAGACACGCGAAAACAGCAGATAACAAATAGAACGAAAAGCGCCATTGGATCATCGAATAGCCCCCTCATCAGATTGTGGTTTAGTGACGCTATTAAACTCCAGCTTCGATGCCAAAGTCAAGATTGTGATATGTGTCGCTTAACATCGAGAGAAAGGCGTGGAGCGATTTGCATATAGAATGCACCAAACAAAAAAGACGGCAGAGCGTTGGCTCTACCGTCAGATGTTTAATGAATGATCTTCTAAAGCGAGAATCCGCCGCGTGTTAAGAGCATCTCAAAGCCTGCTTTGTCCACGGCCTTGACGTATGCGTCCCTGGGCTCGACCATACCGCTTTCCACGTGGGCGTAAAGGGCATCATTGAGCATGACCATGCCGTGCGTTTTGCCGGTTTGCATCGCTGACGGAATCTGGAAAGTCTTGCCTTCGCGTATCAGATTTGAGATCGCCGGCGTTACGATCAGGACCTCAAGAGCCGCAACACGGCCGCCGCCCTTTTTCGGCAGCAGTGTTTGGGCTATCACCCCTTTGAGAGATTCTGAAAGCATTACGCGTATCTGCTGTTGTCTATCAGCCGGGAACTGATCGATTATTCGGTCGACCGTCGATGCGGCTGTCGTCGTATGCAGCGTTCCAAACACAAGGTGGCCGGTTTCGGCGGTCTCGATCGCGATAGAGATGGTCTCGAGATCTCGCATTTCGCCGACGAGCAGGATGTCCGGGTCTTCGCGAAGAGCGGCCCTTAGTGCATCTTTGAACGAATCGGTGTGGTTATGCACCTCACGCTGATTGACGAGGCATTTTTGGTTTTCGTGCGTAAATTCGATCGGATCCTCGATCGTAATGATGTGATCTTTTCGATTTTTGTTAATAGAATCGACCATCGCACACAGCGTCGTCGACTTACCGGAACCGGTCGGTCCCGTTACTACGACCAGTCCTTTTGACAGCGAGCAAAGGTCCATGATCGCTTTCGAAAGCCCTAGCTGTTCCGCCGTCAAAATTTTGGTCGGGATGATTCGAAACACCGCCCCCATGCCCTTTCGATCCATGAACACATTGCAGCGGAAACGAGCCAGATTCGGGATCTCGTACGCAAAATCGGTATCGTTGCGCATTGAGAATTCTTCCTGATTCTTTGGCGGCATGATCGATGTCAAAAGCGTTCGCATCGCATCGGATGTCAAGGCCTGTTCGCCTTCCTTCAGCGGCTTCATCTTGCCGTCCTTGCGGATCATCGGCGACATACTGACCGAGAGATGAAGGTCCGATGCACCGATATCCGACATTTGCTGGAATAGCGAATCCATTTTCGCACGCATCGGAGCATTGGCCGCCGCAGGCACAAATCCCGCTTGCGTCGGTTCCGCCGGCAGGGCGGGAGCGGCGGATACTGGCGGTACGTAGTTTTGCAGAGGGACGTAGGCTTCTTGAGGCTGGCTATATTCGTTCATTGGTGTTTCGAACGCAGGTTGTGCGGTTTCAATGACCGGCACCGGCACAAAAGCCTTAGTAGGAGTAATGTAAGGGCTATCGCCGAGATCATCGCGGCGTCCCGGCGGTTCGTATGTCGACGTGTCAGAGAATATGGTTTGGAACGAAGGGTCGTTCGCCGAAACGATCTCTACTGGCGATTCGTTCGAAGGAATGTATTCGGACGCCATTTCGGTGTGATCCACGAGCAGATCGTCGAGGGCTGAAGGGGCAGCGATCCCTGCGTTATATTCAACGCCGGCCGATGCACTTTCAAATACATATTCGCCGGCCGCCGGTGTGGGTTCTGCGACGGGCTCAAGTGCTGATATCGGCGTGCCAAGTTCAGCTTGAAAAGCCGGCGGCCTTTCCGGGAGCGGAGGGTTTACGCGGACCGATTCTGACGAATCGCCCAGCATCGGCCGGATCGTGACGTTAAATCCGGCGGGCGATTTCTGCACGACAAAATTGAAATTGCCGAGGTTGTGCGGATGGACAAATTCGACCTCCGAGCTGTGCGGCAGTGCCGATTTGACGTCCGAAGGTATCAGCGGAAACACCATCATACTGATCTGGGTGCCGAGCATCGGAACATTGCCAAGCTCGGTCGTCCGATTTTCCGAGACGAGATATGGATTGCGCTCGGGTTCGAGATGTAGTTCGTCGCTGCATGATGAGAGCAGAGTTTGCAGGTATTCGTTAAGTTTTTCCATTTCAATTGGATTGGATGCGAGAGAATCAGCCTAAGGGAATTGAGTAAAGTGAGCCGAGAGCGTGGCAACACCTCAACCGATACTAACACAGTAAAACAAGTTTGTCACTGATTTTTCGCAGATCGCGGGAGATATGATGGTTCGCGATGATTGTGAGGGCCCGCAATGTGCGGCCCTCTTTCGTAAAGAACGTCTAGGGTTCTGCGGTGAAATCGATATTTCCGATATTGCCGGTCGGTGTCAAATTGCGGGATGGTTGAACAAAGACGTAATTCTTGGTCTGTATCGTCATAGTGTAAGTGCCGCCGATCGGCACCGGGCCAAGTGAGTAGTAGCCAAAACTGCTTGTTCGAACGAAGATCGGCGCCGGCAGTCCGCCGCCTGAAAGCGTTATGACAGCGTTGCGAATGCCGTTGCCGCTCGCGGTACGAACTCGTCCACTGATCGTCACATTACCCGCCGGAACCATCGCATATCCGTGAACGACCCCGTTTAGAACGCCGGTTCCGACTATGACATTTCCTTCGCTGATGCCAAGTGCCGATGAAGACGTGTTCGTTGAAAGATCCCAACCGGTGCCCGCAGGGATCAGGTCTGCCAGACGGTAGGTAGCAGTTCCGTCATATAAAAACGGAATTGCAAACGCCGACGATGCCGTGCCGACGGCCCATCCGGCTGAATTCACTCCTCGTGCTGAGCCTTGTGTCGTGCCTGCCGGAAACGGAATGGCGACCATTCCGTTCGCTTGTGTCCAAATAAAAGGCGTGCCCGAGCCTTGATTCATCATGCTCGAACCAACGACGTGGCCTCCGTTACCGATACCGAACGCAAGTGCTCCGTTCATTCCGGGCAAAGCTCCAACTTCAGTCGCGGAACCGGCTCCAATGTCGTAGACCATTCCGACATTTCTTGCCGCATTGCTCGGATCGATGCCGCTGCCGACAATACGGCCCGAATCATTGATGCCGAATGCTGTCGTAAAAAAGCTGCCACCGGCGGTCGTTTGCGTTATAACGGTCGCCGAGCCTCCGCTGTAGATCGCCGCCCGCTGCAAGCTGCCGCTGTTGATCGAACCGACCGCAACGCCCGCAGAATTGATGTCATTTGCATCGCCAAGCGTCTCGCCGTCGGGCAGGGGCAATTGCGAAACGCTGCCGTTTTGCCAAACTGCAGGTAAGCGACTGGTCCCGAAAAGCGTCGTTGCACAGGTTCCGACGACCAAAGCCGAGCCCGTTGCTGCGTTTGCCACGCAAAATGGCCGGGCCGCGAGATTGGGCAGTCCGACGATCGTGCCGTTCGACCAGCTGAAAGCCTGAGCACCTCCGCTTCGTATCGACCGGCCGACAGCGACACCGTCAACCGAAACGCCAAATCCTTGAGAATTCGCATCACCAACCTCAACGACGCCAAGATCGAAGATGACATACGAGTGGTTCCCGAGCGGCCTCTTGGGATCAAGCGATCCGGCCTCAACCGTTGAAATATGTGCATATTTGCCGATCAGGACCGCTGCCGCAATGATCGACGCGAGAATGTACGGTTTGAGTGATTTAGCGTTCATGGTTGCTCCTTTGCGAAAATGAGTTTGTGATTTCAGATCGTTACGGCTTCTTGGTATTCGCCCCACACTTTGCGAAGTGCGTGGCTGATCTCGCCGACGGTGACGTGCGATTCGACGGCGGTGAGGATGTGAGGGATGAGGTTTTCGGTGCTGTTGGCGGTGTCAGTGATCCGCTTTATCGCGGCATCGGCGTCGGCGGCATCGCGTTTTGCTCTGACTGCCTGCAATCTTGCGACTTGCTCGCGTTCGATCCGTTCGTCGACCCTGAGGATGGGAATTGGAACTTCTTCGTCGGAGTGGAATTTATTCACACCGACTACGATCGCATCATGTTTTTCCACGGCTTTCTGATAATCAAAAGCTGCGTCCTGGATCTCGTTTTGGACGTAACCGGTTTCGATCGCCCGGAGCATGCCGCCCATGGCGTCAATTTTCTCGATATAATCGACGGCGATCTGTTCGAGTTTGGTCGTAAGTTCCTCGATCGCATAACTTCCGGCAAACGGATCGACCGTGTCGGCAACGCCCGATTCGTAAGCGATAACCTGCTGCGTTCGAAGCGCGACGCGTGCCGCCGATTCGGTCGGCAGGCTCAATGCCTCGTCCATCGAATTCGTATGCAGGCTCTGCGTTCCGCCGAGAACGGCCGCCAACGCCTGGATCGTCGTGCGAACGACGTTTACCTCGGGCTGCTGTGCCGTCAGCGTCGAACCCGCGGTCTGCGTGTGAAAACGCAGCATCAGCGACTTTGGATCCTTCGCGCCAAAACGGTCACGCATTATCCGCGCCCATAGGCGGCGTGCGGCACGAAATTTAGCGATCTCTTCGAGCAGATTGTTGTGCGAATTAAAGAAGAACGACAATCGCGGAGCAAAATCATCTACCTTTAGCCCGACATCTATCGCTGCCTGAACATAACAAATCCCATCCGCCAGCGTGAACGCGATCTCCTGTGCGGCCGTCGAACCGGCTTCGCGGATGTGATAGCCCGAGATCGAGATCGTGTTCCAATTCGGCACCTCGGCCGCACAATACGCGAACATATCGGTGATCAGACGCAAGCTCGGCCTCGGCGGATAGATGTAGGTTCCGCGGGCAATGTATTCCTTGAGGATGTCGTTCTGAACGGTCCCGGTGACCTTGTCAAAACCGACGTTCTGGCGCCGTGCGACGGCCAAATATAGACACAACAGCGTCGAAGCCGTCGAGTTTATCGTCATCGAGGTCGAGACCGTGTCGAGCGGTATGCCGTCAAACAGCGTCAGCATATCGTCGAGGCTGTCGATCGCCACGCCGACCTTCCCGACCTCGCCCGCCGACAGCGGATCGTCCGAATCAAGCCCGATCTGCGTCGGCAGATCGAACGCCACGCTCAGCCCCGTCGTGCCCTGCGACAGCAGATATTTGTACCGCTCATTCGATTCCTCAGCCGTCGCAAACCCCGCGTACTGACGCATTGTCCAAAACCGCCCGCGATAAACGTTCCGCCGCACGCCGCGCGTGTACGGAAACTCGCCCGGCTCGCCAAGATCCGCGTCATAGTCAACGCCCTTTGTGTTCTCAGGATTAAAATCGTTAGGAAGCTCGATCCCCGACGAAGTCTCAAATCGTTCGCGTCGTTCAGCCATATCGTGGATAGATTATCACAACAGTGTTTCGGGCGGGCATTCACCTAGACCTTGTAAGTGGTCAAAAATGATCGACTGCTATTCGATAAAGGGTTTTCAGAAAGTCCTTCGACACTCTTGTTCTGATCTGCTTTATTGTCTAGCATAAAAAGCTTGAACTACTTCAACTATTTCACTGAGATCGAGGACACGTTTATCCGCCGCCGCGGGAAGAATCTGTTTTTGAGCCCTATCGATTGGGCTTTGATCGAATCGTGGCAGGACCGCGGCATTCCGATGCATATCGTAATTCGCTCGATTGAGTCGGTATTCGACATTTATGACAAACAGCCGCCCGGAACACGGTCGATAAAGAGCCTGTTCTATTGCCGCGATGAGATCGAGGTGCAGTACGCCGAATGGTCGCGTTCGCAGGCAGGGAAGTCGGACGGCGGCGACAGCAGCGACACTGCGCAGTATTCGACGGATGAGGTCGCGGCTCATATTACAAAGTCGATCGCTACGCTCGCGGCGATATCGAACGACGAATTGAAAGAGGATATCTCTCGTGCAATTGCTCGTTTAGAAGAGTTGAAAGCGAATCTGACCGACAATTTCGAGTCGATCGACGGCACGCTTTCGGATATCGAAAAATTGCTCGAACGCTCGATGCTAACAAATTGGAACAAGCCGCATCTAAAACTTTTGGAGAAAGAAACAGCGGCGTCGCTCAAGGCATACAAAGCCGAAATGGAGCCCGATGCATACAAGAATACGTTCAATCTCATGCTGCTGAAACGACTACGCGAAGAAGCCGGTGTTCCGCGACTCGGCCTATTTTATTTATGACTAAGCTCATTCTTGCGACCATTTTCGCTCTCACAGCAATTTCATTGCAGGCACAGACCGCAAAGCCGACGCCGTCCAGCATCCCCGTTGGTGTGCTGGTCAAACCGGGCACCAAGACGACAGCTATGAAGTCTAAGGCCGAACTCGATCCCGGCATTTTGAGCGGGCAGATCTACACGCATATCGATCTTGGATTCGACATCACGTTCCCGGCGACGTGGGTGATTCCGGGCATCGATACGGAAAAGTACTGGAAAGAAAGAGGCTACGAGCTTCGCCCGAAGATCAACCGCAACGATCCGCAACAGGCCGCGAACATTCGCCGTTATGAAAAACAGGTGACACTCCTGCTCACTGCCTATCGCTCGGCCATCGGCACGCCCGGCAATGCCGTCCTACTGATCTCCGCCGAAGACCTCTCGACCAACCCAAAGATCAAAGACGCAGTTGATTATTTTGACCTCATGCGGGCCCAGATCGGCACGATGAAGCTGCCGCCCGACTACGAATATTCCGTCACGAATGCCGAAAGGCTCGGCGCTCAGCAGTTCGCGTTTCTCGATATCACGGCCGCGAAAGAGAAAAAGCGGCTCTATGCGACCGTTCGCGATGGCTATGCGATCATTTTGGCATTTACTTATCACGAGACCGAAGATCTCGCAGCGTTTAGGCGTATACTTGAGGAAGCAAATTTCTCTTTACGTACGCAAAATAAGTGACCCAAAAACCAAACTACGCCGCCGGCGACATACTCGAACTCAAAATTGAAAAGATCGTGCCGCGCGGCCTCGGCCTCGCATTTGTCGAAGGCCTCACCGTTTTCGTCCCGCTCTCGGTTGCCGGCGACATTGTCCGCGCCGAAATAAAGCACATCAAAAAACGCATCGCCTTTGCCTCGATCGTCGATATTATTGAGCAGTCCGGCAATCGAATCGTGCCGCCTTGCCCGCATTTCGGGGTTTGCGGCGGGTGCGATTTTCAGCAGATGAATTACGAGACGCAGCTTCGTGCAAAACTCGATATCATCCGCGATTGTCTCAAACGCATCGGCAAGATCGAGTTCGAAGATCTCGGCATAATCCCAAGCCCTAACGAATTTGGATATCGCTCGCGTGCCCGCTGGCACGCCGATCGCGAGCAGCAAAAGATCGGTTACTACGCACGCGATTCGCACGACACCGTCGATGTCGATGTTTGCCCGATCCTCAGCCCCGAGCTCGAAGCCGTCCTCAGATCGCTCCGCCAAAACATCGATTGGCCCCAAATGTGGGCTGACACCGCCGAGATCGAAGCTGCCGCCGGTGACCGCGGTGCTGTTTCGCTCTACTCATCCGACATGGCCGAACCGACCGCCGAGATCACTTGTTCGCACGCCGGAATCGAGTATGCATTTTCAGCCCGCAGCTTTTTCAGGGCAATCAATCGTTGATCGGCGACCTCGTCCGCCTTGCGATCGGCGATGCATCGGGCGAGACCGCACTCGACCTATATTGCGGTGTCGGTCTGTTCGCTCTGGCGATGGCGAAACAGTTCACAAATGTGATCGGCGTCGAAGAAAATGGCGAAGCCGTCCGTTTCGCCAAACAAAACAAGGCCCGGGCCGCGGCGGCGAATGTAGAATTCAAACGGATGCGAGTCGGTGATTTTCTCAAAGGCCATGAGCTGAGCAAAACCGATCTCGTCCTGATCGACCCGCCCCGAGCAGGAGCCGAAGACCACGTCGTCGAACTCATCGCCAAAATGGCCCCGCGGGCGATCTCATATGTTTCATGCGAACCGTCGATCCTGGCCCGTGACCTGCGAATATTACTTGATCGCGGTTACCGGATCGACACGATGACGGCCATCGACCTGTTTCCGCAGACGCATCATGTTGAGACGATCGTGAGGCTTTCGAGATAATGGCTTTAAACATTGCCACTAGCTTCAGCTCGTGGTCTAGGAATAAGATTGTTCCGGCTTTAGCCGAACAATCGCCGATCATTCTCGTACTCATATTAGATCGAGATCGGGGCAAAAGCCCAATACAAATAATTGCCCGTTCCACTAGCTAAAGCTAGTGGCAATTCATAAAATCCTTTTATGCCAAAAAAGACACCATCAGGCGAAGAACCTTCTGCTGCAATAACAAAAACTCTTTCGGTCCGCTGCCGCTATTGCGGGCAGAAGAATGCGGTCAAGGACGGTTACAAGAACAATTCGGCGAACTGTGGCAAATGTAAGCTGCCGCTCTCGAACGAGCCGCACAAGAAGTTTGCGGACCTGTCGAAACACGACTACATCCATCCTGACGACAGCAAGGCTCTTGCAGCTTTGCGTGCGATCCCGGGTATCGATTCGATGCTTAAGAAATTGATCGCCGTCACTTTTGAATCAGCGATCCACGTTGCCCTGATGGCCGGCTCGGTCAAGGTCACTGCCAAGCAATGTCCTGACATTCACGCCAAGTTACAGATCGCCTGCACGACGCTCGGCGTCGATATGCCGGACCTCTTCATCCAGCAAAACCCGATCGTCAACGCCTTTACCTACGGCGTCGAAAAGCCGTACATCGTGCTCCACTCGGCCCTGCTCGAACGCCTCAGCGAAGACGAGACCCTTGCCGTTATCGCTCACGAGGTCGGCCACATTCACTCGGAACACGTCCTTTATTTAACGGCCGCTCGGCTGATGGAACTGCTCGCCAACGCTTCGGTCGCCAAGCTGATGCCTGGCTCGGACATCTTCAAACTGATCGTCTCAATGGGCATCAACAGCGCTTTGCTGGCATGGGCACGCCGGGCAGAACTCTCATGCGACCGTGCGGCTTTGCTTGTTACACAGGATCCGCACGCTATCGGCCGGACAATGATGAAGCTCGCCGGCGGCACATTCGCCTCAAAGATCGATTACGACCTGTTTCTCGAACAAGGCCGTGAATTTCAAAAGAATTGCGACGAAAAAGGCCTCGATAAATTCTGGGCAAACGTCATCAACGCCGGTCTTACACACCCGCTACCCGTTTGGCGAGTCTCCGAGATACTCCAATGGGTCGAAAGCGGCGAGTATCAGGAATTGATGAAAAGGAAATAGATCAGACTCAATAATATTATGAAGCGTTTCTTGTCCGCAGTTGTATTTGCGTCAGTTCTTGCCGCATTTTCCGGTGTTTCGATCAATGCCCAAACGGTCGATGACGAAGCCAAGCTGATCGCCAAAGCGAAAAAGATCCATGCCGAGGTGATCACGCTCGACACGCACAATGACATCGACACGCGGAACTTTACCGACGCGGTAAACTACACGCAGGATCTGCCAAATCAGGTAAATCTGCCGAAAATGACACGCGGGGGGCTCGACGTCTCGTGGATGATCGTTTATACGGGCCAGGGGCCGCTCACCGACGATGGCTATAAATCGGCATACAAGAACGCCATCGACAAATTCGACGCGATCCGTCGCCTCACCGAAAAGATCGCCCCAAACCAGATCGAACTTGCACTCACGTCAAAGGACGTTCGCCGTATCAACAAAGCGGGCAAAAAGATCGCCATGATCGGCGTCGAAAACGCCTATCCGGTCGGCACCGACCTCGCCAACATCAAGGATTTTGCGATGCGCGGAGCGCGTTATATGTCGCTCAGTCACAACGGCCACAGCCAGTTTGCCGATTCGAATACCGGAGAGGCCGACAAGGTCTGGCTCCACAACGGCCTCAGCGATCTCGGCAAAAGGGCTGTCGCCGAGATGAACAAATGGGGCATCATGATCGATCTCTCGCACCCGTCAAAAGAGTCGAACATACAGGTTCTGAAACTCACAAAAGCACCGGTCATCGCATCGCACTCAGGAGCTCGAGCACTTTGTGATCACAGCCGGAATCTGAGTGATGAGGAACTCGAACTGATCAAGCGAAACGGCGGCGTCGTTCAGGCGGTCGCGTTTCGTGCCTACGTCAGCAAGGAAAAAAGCGAGCTGCGTTCGAAACTATCGAATGAGATCAGTGCGGAACTTGCAGCCAAAGAGGGCTTCAAGATCCTCGCCCGTGCCGATGCGATGAAGCTGCCCGAGGCCGAACGCAACGTCTATATGGCCAACGTCCGTGCCTTTCGTGCAAAGATCGCTCCGATCATCAAAGAGCGTCTCGCCGAAAAAGCTCCGGACGTGAACGTCAAGGATTTCGTCAACCATATCGACTATTTGGTGAAGAAGATCGGGATCGACCATGTCGGCATCTCGTCCGATTTTGACGGCGGCGGCGGAGTCGAAGGCTGGGACGACGCCTCAGAAACCCTCAACGTCACCATCGAACTTGTCCGCCGCGGCTACACCAAGCAGCAAATGGCCAAACTCTGGAGCGGAAATTTGTTGAGGGTTTTGGATGACGTTCAAAAGATCGCAAAGAAACTTCAGTCCGCTAGGTAGCCGAATGTTGATCGTGATGACCACAGTTCCGTCTCTTCATGAGTCCGACGCCATGGCCGTTAAGATCATCGAGTCAAAGCTTGCCGCCTGCGTCCAGATATTGCCGCCGATGACATCGGTCTATGTTTGGGAAGGAAAGGTCAACAAGGAAAGCGAACACCTGCTGCTGATAAAGACCCTCGAAGAAAAATACGACGAACTCGCCTCGTTCATTACCGCAAACCACAGCTACGACATCCCCGAGATCGTCGCGATCAAGGCAGAGAAGGTATCAGAGCCATATCTAAATTGGATGTCATCGGCATTCGAAGATCAGAGATCAGCTTAGTAGTGTTAGCATCTGACATCTGACTACCTTTTGCCATTATCGATCCCGGCGTAACACGTCTTAATGATGAAATCGACGGCGTCGCGAGGTGAATCGGTAAGGTGTATCAAGCCGAGATCTTCGCTGTTGATG
Source organism: Acidobacteriota bacterium (assembly GCA_016713675.1). Taxonomy (NCBI): domain Bacteria; kingdom Pseudomonadati; phylum Acidobacteriota; species Acidobacteriota bacterium. The sequence goes on along the minus strand of JADJOS010000001.1, from coordinate 9,267 downwards.
TATTTTTCGTGGAGCATTGCCGATGTGATCCATTGCAGCATTCCGCGCCAGTATTGTGAGCCGAAAAGTACGACCGGGAAGTTGCGGATCTTTTTGGTCTGTATCAGCGTCAATGCCTCGAATAACTCGTCCATCGTGCCGAAACCGCCGGGGAAGATGACATAGGCGTTGCTGTATTTGATGAACATCGTCTTGCGAACCATGAAGTATTTGAACGTCAGTGATTTGGTCAAATACGGGTTCGCGGCCTGCTCGAATGGCAGTTGGATGTTGCAGCCGACCGAGACCGCTCCAGCCTCGTGTGCGCCTTGATTCGCGGCCTGCATGATGCCCGGGCCGCCTCCTGTGATTATCTCAAAACCTGCGGCACCGAGCAGAAGCCCGACCTCACGGGCAGATTCGTACATCGGATCGTCAGGATGCGTGCGTGCCGAACCGAATATCGAAACGCCGCGAGTGATAGTCGCCAGCTCGTCAAAACCGTTGACGAATTCGCCCATGATTCGAAACGTTCGCCACGAATCAGACGTCCGATACGGATCATCAGGTTCCGGCGAGCGAAGCAAAATCTCGTCGTCAGTCAGGTGCCAATATCCGGGCTCGGTCTCGCGTTCCTTCGCCTCGGCAACGGTCGCCGGGACCGCGATCTTCTTCTTACGGCTCACCGTCGGCTTGGATTTGGTTGTTTTTTTAACTGCCATTTTGTAAATGCAGAATGATGAATGCAGAATTATGAATCTTAGAAGCAGGGTTATGCGTTCCTCATTCCTCATTCCTCATTCCTCATTCATAATTGATTAGATTCCCATTATGTTATAACCGCAATCGACGTAGATCGTCTCGCCTGTAATACCGCTCGACAGGTCGCTGACGAGAAACATCGCGGTGTTTCCGACTTCGGTCTGCGTAACGTTACGCTGCAGCGGCGAACGCTGGCCGACGTACGCGAGCAGGGACCCCATGCCTTTAACGCCGCGTGCCGACAGAGTGTTTATCGGACCAGCCGAGATCGCGTTGACACGGATGTTGTGTTTGCCTAGATCGGACGCGAGATAACGTGTCGAGGCCTCGAGAGCGGCCTTGGCGACGCCCATCACGTTATAATTCATCACCACCTTTTCGGCGCCGTAATACGTCATCGTAATGATCGAACCGCCATCGGTCATCAGCGGCTTTGCGGCGGCGGAGATCTGCGTAAGCGAATAGGCGCTGACCTCAAGAGCAGTTCGAAACGCGTCGCGTGTCGTGTCGACAAACTCGCCTTCGAGAGCCTCTTTGGGTGCAAATGCGATCGAATGTACGAGAAAATCGAGTTTGCCGTATTTCTCTTTGACGGCGGCGAACGCCGCATCGACCTGGTCCTGATCGGACACGTCGCACGGCACGACCAGCGAACCATCGAGCGTTGCGGCAAGTTCCTCGACGTTCTCCTTGATCCGCTCGGCCTGATAAGTAAACGCCATCTTGGCGCCCTGCCCGGCACAAGCCACAGCACAAGCCCAAGCGATCGACCGCTTATTCGCGACCCCGAATATCATTCCTACTTTGTCTTTTAACATAAGATTTTAGGGGCGAGTGCCGAGTGACGAGTGGCGAGCAAGAATCACTCGTCCCCTGTGCATCGTCCGTACGCCCTACTCACTAACATACACTTTCTGCAGCATCTCAAAATCGAGCATTCTGATGTCGATATCGACGGGCGTTTCGGTGAAACGACGTGTGATCAGCATGCCGCGGAGATGTTCTTCTTCGTCCTGGGTCATCTGCGTGACGAGGACGAGCATCAGACGCAAACGCAATCGACTCCTTGCCTCGGCGAGGTTCTTCTTTGCAAGCGACACTTTTTTGAGCATCGACTCGATCTTTTCCTGCCGGACGTCGGGCGTGACGAGGAACGAGACCTCGATACACGTGATCAGGTCCTGTTCGACCAAAATGCCGTCAAACGACGCTCCGCCGATATTCACGTGACGCATCAGCGGCAGGTTCTCTTCCTGCTGGATCTGCCGCAGGGCGAGGTCTTCGGCGACGATGTAGGCCGTCAGCAGATCGGTCAGCGAATCGCCGCCGACGTTTAACAGCCGTGCGAGTTCGTGGACCTCGAGATTAACATTCTGCCGCTGCAGCTCAGGCATCGCGGCATCCCAGCGGATGAATTTACGATCGTCGGTCGCCGCCGTCCGGCGTTTGTCCGCCATATAAAGCAGCACGACCAGCACGAAAACGAACGCCGCCGCAGCACAAACGACGGCCGCCGCAATACTCTGTTCACGCACGGACAACACCACGCCCGCGATCGACAGCACCAATACGGCACCGCTCGCGATGATCAGCGGGTAATTGGTCTTTGGCGGCTCAAAACGAACCAGCGGATTGTCGTTCTTCTTGTCCATCTTCACCGGATCGAAAATGAGTTGCCACTAGGTTTTGGCCTCACGGATCGGCCAGTGCTGACGCCGTAGCTAGTGGATAGGCAAGCAAATTTCCCTGCTTTAGCCAAATTTGGGCTAAAGCCCGAGACCTCGAAAGCACTCAACCTCCACCTAAAAGTGGAGGCAACTCATAAAACCAAGATACAACAACTATGCGTTCGCGGCTCTTTCAAACGGAATATCGTCAAAGTGCGTCATCGTCTTGAACGCCTTGAAACGTTCGGTGATCTCAGGATAATCGAGAGCATCGACGCGTTCCGTTCCAAATTTCTCCACGTTGAACGAAGCCATCACCGAGCCGTAGACCATCGCCCGCCGGAGCGTGTCGTTGGTCACTTCTTTGTGAGCGGCGAGATAGCCCATAAAACCGCCGGCGAACGTGTCGCCGGCTCCGGTCGGGTCGAAAACGCTCTCGAGCGGATATGCCGGCGTCGCAAAATAGCCGTTCTGCGTAAAGAGCGTCGCGCCGTATTCGCCGCGTTTGATGACGACGGCTTTGAGGCCGATCTCCATGATCTTGCGTGCGGCGGCGTGGATGCTCGCCTCGTCCGTCAGCTGCCTCGCCTCGGCGTCATTGATGATGATGCAATCGACGACCTTGATGGTCTCGATGAGGGCGTCCTTCATCGAAGTGATCCAAAAATTCATCGTGTCCATCGCCACGAACTTCGCGTCCGGCATCTGCTCGCGCACCTGTTTTTGCAGCATCGGCAGGATGTTCGCGAGGAAAAGGAACTCCGCACTCTGCGAATTCTCGCTCAGCTTCGGCTCGAACGTCTCGAACACATTTAGCTGCGTGTCGAGCGTGTGCGCCGTGTTCATGTCGTAGTCGTAGCGGCCCTTCCAAAAGAACGTCTTGCCCTCGGGCACGATCTGGATGTCGTCGGTATTGATCGCGTGACGCTTAAAAACGGCCCATTCTTCGTCGCCAAAATCACCGCCGACGACGCCGACCGCGTTCACCTTCGTAAAAAGCTCGCCGACAAGGCCAAAATGCGTCGCCGCCCCGCCCAATATCTTATCCCTCTGCCCAAACGGCGTCTCCAAAGCATCAAACGCCACACTACCCACAACTGTTAATGACATGTGTTAAATCGATCTCCGAATATATTAGTATCAAAACGCAATGCTACATTTTACACGGCAATGCGACGTATTTTGCGATTCTCCGAATGCACAAGCCCGCACGTTAGTAAGGGCGTAACATTCAACCTTCGCCGGAGGGCTGGGACATTTATTTGACTGAGATCTTAGCTGAATTAAATTGGAGTCTATTGGGATTGCCTTAACATCTATGTCTTCGGGGTGGTGAGGTCACCTTTACTACGCCAGCGATTAGCAAGTTTAGGCTATAAATTTCCTCGATTCTTACCTCTGTATCCCCTACCTAAACTAACTGTTGACCAGGTTCTGTATTCGAGCGTTAGCTTCGACGGGGACATCTGCTTTATGAAATTAAGGATTGATTGACGAGGCCGAAGTTGATCTCTTCGTATTTGTATATTTTAGGAAGATTAAAAGCATATCTTGGTTTCAAACTCTATTGATTCGCCTGCTTGTAGAGTGCGGGTCAACTCCTGTGGAGGCAAAGATTTATCAAATTTCCTCTCTATCTCTGCCCATCGTTCGGCGTCCATAAAATAAGATGACGAATAATATTCCCCCATGTAATCAGCCAACACATCGGAGCCCTGAAATCCACCCTGATATCCTTTTTTCGTAAGCACTGCCCCTTTTACGTCTGGTTCTTTCTGCATAAGAATCACCGGTCGGGTACCGCGATTTGTCAGAGTATTTGCCAAATGTACGACTGTTTCGAAAAGGACCGCTTGAACCCGCGTTCATCTCTACCTCCTCAATTTTCGCTACCGAAACCACAATCGATAACTTCGACGCTCGCGTTACTTACCTTCTGTGCTGATAAACACAACGGCAAGGTGGAAAAGCAATATGGATAGAAAAATCGGCTTCATTATTAGATTATACGCTAATACGAAACGTTCTTTCCGCCGAGCGGAAAAGCTGTGCTTGAGGCACCCTAAAATCTCTTGCTGTGCCGTTCGCTTTGCGACGACCACCAAAGCGGCGGCGGAACCGCACGATAAATTATTGGCCCGACGGCGAAGCATAGCTTCGCCCGGCGAGAAGGCGACGACTGTGCCTCCGATATTCGCGGCGTTCGGAGGCCGAGCCTCCTTGGTCTATTTAGTTTGACGGACGGAAAGGCGTAGCCGTTTCTGGCACAAAAACGCCAGTGCGGTGGTAGGCCCGCAACCGCTCGCTCATCACCGGGCAAAGCCCGAAGATTTGTCAGCCGCGTTTTACGCGGCTTTCCTGAAGGGCATATAGCCACGCTCCTTTAGGGCGTGGTCGGGTTGTGAGAGATTTTCTTAGGGCGGTTTACCGTCCTTACCTCCGGCGGCTTAAGCCAGTTGGATTTAAGCCCATTGAAACGGGCTAGGAATCGTTGAGCGAACCTTTCCCACGCCCTAAAGGAGCGTGGCTGTGTGCCGCGAAACGCGGAAAGACGGCTAGAGCCGCCTACCTTTCATCAAGAGCCAGTATTTGCGGGCTTTATGCGACTTGTGGGCGGTTAACCATAGAGAATTGGGCTCAAGCCCAATTGTTTGTTGTGGAATCGCGACCGTTCGCTAAAGCGAACGGCAATATTTAAGGAACAGGGTGTATTTTGAGCTTTCACAATACGTTGCAAGGCCTCAAAATACGCTTGAAAGCTTACGGAAAACGATCTTAAGCGTACGAATTGCGGTATAAAATTAGTCGAACGCCCTGAATTACCTGTGGGCTTGCATTTATCTGCCACGGCGGGTTTTTGCGGTTGTCACCGGCTGTGAAGAGGCAGATCTTGTTGCCGCTTGGGTCGAGCAGATAAGCCTCGCGCCAGAGCCAGGGTTCGTCGGTCGGGGCTTGGGGGTGAATTCGAGGCCGAGGGACTTGAGGCGTTCGACTTCGGCGTCGAGATCTTCGCACTCGAAGTAGAGGACGATGCTGTTGGTGGTAACGGCTGCGTCGTCGATGTGCACCGACAGCGTCGATTCGCCGTCAGGGCATTCGAGCCGGGCATATCGCGGCAGGGAATCGACGATGCGTCTGAGGCCGAGCTTCTCAAAGAACTTGACCGTCTCAACGGGCAGCTTGCTGTAGATGGTGACTTGATTGAGGTTCATGTATTATAGAGTTGCCACTAGCTTCAGTTAGTGGATACGGAAACTAAAAGACCTGGCTTTAGCCGAATCTTTTGGCTAAAGCCCGATCTAGTTTAGGGGTTGGCCACTAGCTAAAGCTAGTGGCAACTTATTTATTTCTTGAGAACCGTGAGCGTTTTCTCCGCGTCATTCTTGAACTTGCTCTCGGGGTATTTCTCGATGATCGTCGAGAGATAGCCGATCGCGTCGTCCTTTAGTTTCGCGGGCCCGTATTTGGCGGGGTCTTTTTTGGTCGTTTGAGATCGATCTTTGCTTGCCTTTGTTCTCGGACAGGTAATAGCTGCTCATGCCGGCGTAGTAGAGGAACTCGTCCATCTTTGAAAACGTCGGATACGCGGCGTAGGTCTCTTCGAACCGCTCACACGCCTTTGTACGCCTTTTGAGCAGGGAAATACGTTTCGCGACGTCCAGATTGTGCTTCGCGTCCTGCTCCATCAAAGGATCACGGTCGATCGCCGGCGTGACGTTGGTTGGGTATGTGCCGAAATAATTCCGATGGACAAGACTGTAAAGATTATTGCAAGGAACTTTCTTTTCATAACTTAATACAGATGCTGTTTGGCATCGGAAAGTTTTCCGGCGAGTGCACAAGCCCGCACGTAGTAAGGGCGTTTCACCTGTTGGATGTTACGCCCTTACTACGTGCGGGCTTGTGCCATTACTTGTACTTTCCAATGATCGCGTCAAGCTTCCTCGCCGTCTCAGCCGGCCAGTTTGACGGGGCGGTGAAGATCGCGTTTTTGGTTGCGTTCGCGTATTGGTTTGGCGTCGTTTTGGCCGTGACGGCTTTGACGGCGTCTTTTAGGACGAGCTGGGCGTTGCGGACGTTTTTGTTCAGGTACTCGATGACCATATCGACGGTGACGTCGTCGTGGCCTTCGTACCAGCAGTCGTAATCGGTGACGAGGGCGAGGGTGGCATAGGCGATCTCGGCTTCGCGGGCGAGCTTGGCTTCCTGCAGGTTGGTCATCCCGATGATGTCCATGCCCCACTGTCGATAGACGTTGGACTCGGCCTTGGTCGAGAACGCCGGGCCTTCCATGCAGATGTAAGTGCCGCCCCGATGAGTCTTGACGCCGTTGCTTTTGCAAGCTTCTTCGAGAATGTCGCCAAGCTCATTGCAAACAGGATGAGCGAACGTCACGTGGCCGACGATGCCTTCGCCGAAGAATGTGGATTCTTTCGAACGGTCACGCGTCCGGTCAAAGAACTGGTCGGGAATCACAAAGTCAGTCGGAGCATACTGTTCCTGCAAACTGCCGACGGCCGAGACCGACAGGATGTATTCGACGCCGAGCAGCTTCATCGCGTAGATGTTTGCCCGGTAGGGAAGTTCGCTGGGCGTGAATTTGTGCCCGCGTGCGTGACGCGGCAGAAACGCAACCGTCACGCCGTCGAGTTCGCCGACAATGAAAGCGTCCGAAGGGTCGCCAAACGGAGTGCTTACGGGCACTTCGCGCACATTCTCAAGTTCCGGCATCTGGTAAAGCCCAGAGCCGCCGATAATTCCGATGTTTACTTTTTCCATTTACTTAAGTTCGCCCGAAATTGTGAAAGTCATGTCGAAGACCAAAAGTCGTCTTCCTGTGGCTTCCAGTCTGCATTCAATTTTGCGGCAGTTGCACGGTCCTCGCGCGCTTTGCGAGATTACCAGGACTTCCCGCGTGTATCTCTGCCCGTAAAAGGAACGGTGCTTTCCACAAAGGCACTTTACCTATTAGAAGAGTAACTTCATCGCGAGCTTCGACGAAACGTCCGGTTTCATATAGCAAATAAGCCAAGTTGTATCTGGCAGACATTGAGTTGTCCGAAAGTTGTATCGCTTTGTTGTAGATCTTCTAGAGCGCCAAAGAGACCTTTCCAAGCCTCCGGTATGAAAGGGACCGGTTCTTGAACGCTCGGGAACTCTTTGGGTCCAATCTGATCGCTTCAGTGTTGTCATTTACTGCGGCTTGGTAATCCTTCAGTTCGAAATGCACGACGGCCTGATTATAAAACTGTTCGGACTTTGGCTCAATCGAGATCGCTTTCGTGTAATTAGCGATCGCTTCGTCTAATTTCTTAAGGCTTCGGTGATTGTTTCCACGGTTCAGGTACGCTGAGCATTTGACGGATCGAGTTTTAAGGCTTCGTCGAGGTCAAGGATCGCTGCATTAAATTCTCTCGCCCGTCGCAATATGACAGCTCGGTTTACGTAAAATTGCGATAGACTTGGATCGATCTGATTGCCTTGTCGAAATCCTTCCGAGCAAGACCGTCCTGTTCGAGCATCATGTAAGAAATTCCACGTCCGTTGTAGAACTTAGCATTGCGTGGCACCAATTCAATCGCCTTACTATAACCTTCAATCGATGCCGTAAGGTTTCCTGAGCCTGGTAAACGTGTCCCTTGATCTGGTAGGCCATCCTCGAAAGGTTGTCGAAGACGCATCTTCGCTTTAGGATAGAACTCTGTCAGCATCTGCAAGAGCCTCCGCGAATCTGGAATTTGCGGCGTAAGCGACACCTCGATTGATGTAACCGATGGGCATTTTAGGAAGGATCGCCACAACCTCATTGAATGCCGCAATTGCTTCTTCTAACTTACCCTTTTGCAAGAGAGCATTTCCAGACGACAGAAATTCCTGAGCTTTCAACAATTCAGATTGAGTCTGCCCCTTAACAGAAATAAAGAAAAAAAGAAGAAGAGCTCCTGCAATGCATCTCAATGTATTTCCCTTGTTTATACTCATCGTCTTGCCGGTTGTACGTCCTATTGAAATTAGTAAGGGGCGACTCGACGATCACCCCTTACCATACGAAAAGCTTTCGCTTTATTTCTTCTTCGGCTCGGGCTTTTGGGCTCGGGCTTTCCGGGTTTCGACCGCCGGGTGCCCAGGCCATCAGGTCCGCCCGACCCCTGGTCCGCCGGGGACCACCTGGGCCTCCCGGAGGCATTCCCCGCATCTGTTGACTGCTGCATCTGTTTTAACTGGTCTTCAGTTACCGCAGGAACGGTGAAGTCGCTAGGAACCTGAAAATTATTTGACGCAACGATCTCGTCGAGCATTTTCTTTTCCTTTTCTTCTTCCAGTTTGGCTCGGACGTATTCTTTGACAGGCATTTCACGAGCCTGCGGTTTGTCCGGATCCTTATAATTGGTCGAGATCAGGATGTGGCGAGCGTCGTATGTTTCGCTTGCCGCCCCAGTTTCGCCGGCGGCTGGTTTAGCTTCTTTATTTGGGCTCGGGCCGAGTTTTCGCTCGAGCTTGATGATGTGGAAACCAAAATCGGTTTCGACCAGTTCAGGGCTGACCTGTCCGGGCTCAAGTGCGAGAGCTGCCGTTTCGAACGGAGCGACCATGCGGCCCTTGGGCACATCTTTGTAGATGCCGCCCTGACTGACACCGTCCGGACCTTTGTTGCCCGGATCTTCGGTAAATTCATTTGCCAACGCGGCAAAATCTTCGCCGGCCTTGGCGCGTTCAAGGATCTGCTGGCTTTAGCACGCTTTTCTTCGGGTCGAGTTCGGGATGCTCGAGATATATTTTGCGATATCCTCATCCGTTACCTTCATCTTGTCGGCGATCGTTTCGGAATATACTCGTGCGGAGAAACTGAGCCTGCTGG